>CAVVRE010000009.1:0-343452 GCA_963750465.1 uncultured Acidimicrobiaceae bacterium | reverse complement strand
GTGTCGGAGGGGGGACTTGAACCCCCACGGGATTGCTCCCACTAGCACCTCAAGCTAGCGCGTATACCTATTCCGCCACTCCGACGTGGCGCCGGCTTGCCCCGGCAGCCTGCAAGCATACCCCTCGCGACCCGTACTAGATGACCCCTCTGCGACGTCAGCTCGATCCCGTCACACCCCCCTACTATCATCGAATGCATGTTCCCCTTACAAAAAGGGGGGCGGTATGTTTCGCTAGCTTCGGGCTGGCCTGTGAGACCGAGGTCATACAGTCAGGAGCTCGTCCATGTGCCAAACGCTCGCAGAGCTGCGACATACTGTTGCGCGCCTGGCAGAGCGCTTCGACCCGGCACTGGTGGCGCCTGACCGTCTGGCGCAAGTGGTGCGAGATGCCGGTGCCATTGAAAAGATGATGGCAGCCCTGGCGTCCTTGACCGCCGCCCGCATGGCCGCCTCCGGGCCTGGCACGACCGCAGCCCGCCAGGCCGTCCGAGAGCTGGCACACGCTTCGGGTACGTCGCTATTCGAGGCGACCAAGGCGCTTGAGGCCAGCCGACAACTCGAGGCTCAGCCCGACGTCGCTTCGGCGGCCCGGGCGGGCGAGCTCTCCCGCCACCAGCTCGCGCTTGTGGCTGGTGCCGTAGCCGTCAACGCCGGTGCCGCACCGCAGCTGCTCGCCCTGGCCAGAACTGGTTCCCTTCAAGAGCTGAGTGATGAGTCGGCCCGGGCCCGGTCCGCCAACCAGGACCTCGAAGCGCGCCGAGAGGCGATTCATCTGGCTAGGAGCCTGCGCCCGTACACCGACGCATCCGGCACGTGGCACTTGCATGCCAAGGGTACGCCTGAGGAGGGTGCCCAGGTAATGGCGGCAATTCGGCCGTCTGCTGACAAAGCTTTCGAGCAGGCCAGGAAAGAGGGCCGTCGGGAACGTCCCGAAGCTTATGCTTTTGACGGCCTCATCGCATTAGCAACGTCTGGTGGCAGTGAGGCGCCGAGGACCGAGATAATTTATCGGGTCGACCTACCGGCCATGATCCGCGGGTACCCCGTCAATGGCGAGGTGTGCGAAATCGCTGGCTTCGGGCCCGTAAGCGCCCAGGCCGTCGTCGACCTGATGGACTGTGGCGATCCCATTCTGAAGGCGGTGGTGACCAAAGGCAAAGACGTCGTCAACGTAACCCACCTGGGCCGACGACCCAAGGCGCACCAGCGGACCGCGCTCGACTGGCTCTTCCCGACATGTGCCGCTGAAGGCTGTGGGACCAGGGCAACTTACCTCGAGACGGACCACCGCCTCGATTGGTCGAAGAGCCATTTCACAGTACTTGAATTACTGGACCGATTATGCAAGTTCCACCACAGCCAGAAGACGTACCAAGGGTGGGCGCTGGTGCACGGACGCGGCAAGAGAGCCCTCGTGCCTCCCGACGACCCGCGCCACCCACGCCACGCTCACATTGAGAACCAGTGCTGATGCCACGGCTTTCGAGGTTTGACGAACACCAAGCGCCCCCATCCCACCGGTTCGGTTGCCATCCGGCCCAAGTCGCGATTGCAAATTGTCGGTGGCCGGCATCCGAGCCCTGCCCCGCAAAGGGCCTGACAGCAGAGGTTTATGCCGGTGGCCCCGAAGGTATGGCCCCGATTTGCTGCATCATTGCCATTATGTCCATTACACCCCAATGTTCGTGCGCGAGACCGTCGTCGCCAAAGCGAACGATGTCGATGGCCTGGATGTCGATGCTTTTACCGCTCGCAGGTATCCCCATAAAGTCACCTTTGTTGGTACCAGTGACGCGTGCCCGGGTCACGACCTTGTCCCCGCTCTCGAGCACATCTTCGGCGTCGAAACGCAGATCCGGGAAACCGGCCATCAACATCGCGAAAAGTTGCTTCGTACCAGCTTTGGTCGGCTCTGTCCCTGGAGCGACCTCATGCTCGACAAAATCATCAGACAAGTGGCTTACGAAGCCGTCGACGTCGCCGGCACCTACACATTCGAACATGCGGCGCAGGGTGTCTATGTTCCCCATTGTTTCTCCTCTTCAGATAGCGGAAGGCGTTGCAAGTACACGTGCGCCGCCAAGCCCCGAGCAGGGACCAGTCGGCTCACAAATTTGCACGCGTGCTTCTGGCAGCTTGCCTCATTCGGGTCGACCACGGACGCTTCGACACCGATATAGGCTCCGCCGTCACCTCAAACGTCACCATGGGTGGGCCTCGAGACGCGCTCAACGCACGCGAGCCTTCACCTCAGTAGTACCAGGGGAACCGAGACCAGTCCGGCGGGCGCTTGTCGACGAACGCCCCCCGACCCTCGGCTGCCTCCTCGGTCATGTAAGCCAACCGGGTCGCCTCGCCGGCGAAGAGCTGCTGGCCAACGAGCCCATCATCCACGAGGTTGAACGCGTACTTGATCATCCGCACCGACATCGGACTTTTTTCGTTCACCTCGGCCGCCCACCCGAGGGCGACGTCTTCCAAATGGGAATGGGGCACCACCGCGTTGACCATGCCCATTCGGTAAGCCTCGTCGGCGTCGTACGTCTTGCCGAGGAAGAAGACCTCGCGCGCCCGTTTTTGCCCCACCTGCCGGGCCAAATAGGCGGAGCCGAAGCCGCCGTCGAAACTGGCCACGTCCGCGTCGGTCTGGCGGAAACGAGCATGTTCTGCGCTGGCGATCGACAGGTCGCACACCACGTGGAGGCTGTGCCCCCCGCCCGCCGCCCAGCCCGGGACAACAGCGATGACCACTTTCGGCATGAAGCGGATCAGGCGCTGGACCTCGAGTATGTGGAGCCGGCCGAACTGAGCCCGCTCTGCTACCCCGACCGCAGTGTCGGGCTCAGCACGGGCCCCTCATCTTCGTATTCGTAACCGGCAGCCCCCCGCACCCGTTGGTCGCCGCCCGAGCTGAACGCCCAACCCCCGTCCCTTGGTGAGGGCCCATTCCCGGTGAGGAGCACGCAACCCACGTCGGGCGATCGACGGGCGTGGTCCAGGCACACGTACAGCTCGTCCACGGTTCGGGGGCGGAAGGCGTTGCGCACCTCCGGGCGGTTGATCGCCACTCTGACCGTCCCGTGCGCGAGGGCCCGGTGGTACGTCACGTCAATGAGCTCGAAACCGTCGACGGCACGCCACGCCGTCGGGTCGAACAGTTCTGAAACGGAAGTCTCGTTGGCCACGCTCAGAGACTAGGCGCCGGTCACCGCTGGGACCCATTTGCCCGGCGCTGACAACACCTGGGCCTGCCCCCACAACGAAGGGTGAGGGTCACGAAGCGGCGGGTCTGCGGTCCTCCATTGCCTCCAGGTACCAGTTGTGAAAGGCGGTCACGTTGGCTTCGTGGCGGTCCGACAGCGGGCCGGGGCGGTAGCCGCTGCTCCGGATACCGCGCTGGTTGCGCTCGCACAGCTGCCAGTCCTGCTCGCTCGTACGCCCCCAGACGGGCAAGAGCCGGTCCAGGGAATAGTCACGACCTTCCACCGCCTCCTCGTCGACCAGCCATGTGACCACTATTTCGGTCTGTTCCAGGCCGGCCGGGGCCAGTCGGGTCGTCACGGCGTGGTCGGCGCTGGCATGGCACCAGAAGTTCGGCAAGGCCCGCAGCCTCAACACGCCCACTTCGTAACTCTCATAGTCACCCATCAGAGGAGCGATCGGCGCTCCATCGAGCGACTCAGTGGCGAAGCCGTCGACGAGAGGTGTCCTGTGCGCCGACCACGCTCTCCCGGGCGACGGGAACTCGGCCAGCCCTCCCCCTTCGTACACATCGCCCACTTCGAGCCCGGACAGCGCTTCGACCATCGTGGCCGTGCGGGCCGCTATCCGCTCCTGCACTTCCGCTGAGGCGGTGTTAGCCGTGTCGAAATGAGACTTTATGTACTCCGGGTGTCCGACGTGACAATGCCAGCACTCGCGGTTGTTCTCCCACACGACTTTCCAGCCGGCGCCGACCATATAGGTCTCGGAGTGCGCCACTTTGGCCCGTTGGAGGCCCTGAGGCAAAAGGGGCTCGGCCAACTCATAGACGTCGGGTTGCGGCCCATCGGTGCCCGTCGGCGGCGGCGCCTCGAAACGGACGAAAACCAGCCCGCCCACCTCGGCGCATTCGACCGGGCCGAGCCCGTGCGCCGACGTCTCGAAGCCCTCCATCCGGTCCATACCCCCGCAGGCGGCCAAAGATCCGTCCAGGCGGTAGGCCCATTGATGATAAGGGCAACGGATAAATGGGTCAGCCGGAGCGCCGGCAAATGAGGCGATGGCGGCGTCGACCAAGCGCGATCCACGGTGGCGGCAGACGTTGTGAAAAGCTCTCAGTTCGCCGTCCTCTCCCCTGACGATCAGGGCCGAATCGTCCCCGACGTCGAACACAGTACGGTCGCCGGCATGGGGCAGCTCGGCCGTGTGGGCGGCAAAAAGCCAACCCGTGCGCCAGATCCGCTCGAGCTCGGACCGGTAGACCTCGGGGTCGAGGTGGAGCGCCTGAGACAGGGTGTAGCCGGGCGTCTGGCTGGCCAGGAGCTCGTCGAACGCCATCGTCGTCATATCCGGGGCCTCAGGCGCCGGCTCTGGCGGCGAGCGACTTGAGGGATGCTTCGGCAATAGCAGGCGAGCACGTCATCCCCCTCCCCCCGGCCCGTTCACCACTTCGACCCCGGGCAATATTTCTTCCCGCCAATAAAGGTACCTCTCCTTGTCAACCATTTCCGAGTAGACGCCGGCCCACCGCCGCCGGACCGGCGGGAGAGGCTGGCGCAACACTTTCGCCGCCTTGGCCAAAAGATGACCATAGGCCGCCTCGTCGAGGTCGAAGGCAAAGGGCTCGTCGTAGTCGTGGGTGTCCCCGATGGTGAGCCCGCCGTCGAGGCGCTGAGCCACTAGCAATTGGGCGTGCGTCCGGGCCGCAATTTCGTCCTGCGGCGCCAACAAAGCCCGCCCGCGCAAAGCAAATGCCGGGTAGTAGCGCATCGAGTCGCCGTCCGCCAGTGCCGTCGTCAAACGGCCCGGATAGGGCGCCGTTTCGAGCATCTGCAACCTCACCCGGCGAGCCGGAGGTCGCTCGACGTACTGCTCGATCAGCCCGGTGCGGCGGGCACCCGTACAGACGAACACCCAATCGCCCCGGTGCCAGGCCCCGCTGTTGTCGCGCACGGCGCCGTTGGCTAACTCTACGGCCGTCCGCCCCGGCAGCCAGCTGTAGCCCGGCATCTCGGCCATGTACCCCTGTAGCGCCTGCGTGGCGGCGCGAGGTTCGACAATGGCGTCAGTGCCGCAGTAAAGCGCCCCCAGAACGGCGCTCGAAACCTCGGGGTTCATTTCCTGGGTGTCGGCCGGGTCGAGCAGTTCCCATTGGCGCTCCGCCGCGTCGTCGCGTTCGAAGGCCTCCTCCATGAGCGCCAGCTCGCGCTCGTCCGAGGCGATAGTGAGCGAGCCGGCCGGGCGAAAACCGATTTCCGGCACCTTGTACGCCAGCTCCTCCCACAGTTGGCGCGCCCGTAGCGCGAGGCTCGAGCTCGGGGCCTCCGGCCCGGCCACCTACCCATACCAGCCCGAAATTGCGGACGCTGGCGCTCCGCGCCGCCAGGTCGCTTTCCAGGTGGACCACGCGGAAGCCGTTGTCGAGCGCCCACAGCGCGTGGGTCGTGCCGATGATCCCCCCACCGACGACGACTACGGCGGCGCCCTCGCCGGTCAACCCTCCTCCTGCACCGTGGGGCCTCCGCTGCTGGCGTCGACCAGGACATCGTCGGTCAGGAGCCTGACATCGACCGACGAACCGACGGTCATCCCTATCGCCTCGGTGCTGGGCATGTCGACTTTCACCGAGACGTCCGCCCACAGCAGTACGTCGACCCGGGACTGGGCCCCGCGAAAAGTGACGGCCGTAACGATCCCATTGGCCCCCGGGACCGGTAATACGGCCAGGCTTTCGGGGCGAACGAGCGCATCGACGTCCGCACCGGCCTGGCTCGCCGCCGGGCCCCGTGCCGTCAGCTCCCGACCGAGCACCGCCACCTTGCCGGTGCTTACGACCCTGGCCGGCAAGCGGTTCATAGTCCCCACGAACTCGGCCACGAACGCGGTCTGAGGGTCGGAGTACAGTTCGGCCGGCGGCGCCACCTGTTCGAGCTGGCCCTGGCGCATGACGGCCACCCGGTCGGCCATCGACAGGGCCTCGTCCTGGTCATGGGTCACGAAAACGGTGGTAATGGCGAGCCGCCGCTGCAGGGCGCGGATTCTGGTCGCGAAGTTGCACCCTGACCTTGGCGTCGAGGGCGGAAAGGGGTTCGTCCAGGAGAAGGACCCGCGGTTCGATGGCCAGCGCCCGGGCCAGCGCCACCCGCTGCTGCTGGCCTCCCGAGAGCTGGTGCGGGTACCGGTTGGCCCTGTCCTTCAGCTCGACCATTTCCAGCAGGGACATGGCCTTGGCCTTGCGCTCGGTGCTGTTGACCTTGCGCAAGCGCAGGCCGAAGGCGACGTTCCCGAGCGCCGTCATGTTCGGGAAGAGGCTGTAGCTCTGGAACACCATCCCCATGCCCCGTCGCTGGGCGGGGACCGCCTGTATGTCCTGGCCGTCGACCAGCACGTCACCAGAGGTCGCATTTTCGAACCCGGCCAGGATCCGCAGTGCGGTGGTCTTGCCGCAACCCGAAGGCCCCAGCAGGGCCACGAACTCGCCCGGGCCTATGTCCAGTGAAAATCGGTCCAGCGCCTGGACATTGCCGAACCGGCAACACAACTCTCGCAGGGCCACCGACGTCCCGCCCTTCGACGTCCCCGGCCCGGGTCACCACTCCAGCTCCCACTGGCGCCGGTGCCGGCGCCGGTCAGAAGCTCGTCAGGACGCCCCACAGCCGTCATGTTGCACCTCCAGCCCCTCTACGGGCCGGCCGAAGAAAGAAATACCCATGAGCACGAGCCAGGTGACGAACAAAGACAGCAGTGACGCGGCCACCGAGACGTGGGAATTGTCCTGCTCGAAAGTGACGATCCAGACCGGGAACGTCTGGTACTGGTCGAGGCTGGCCATGGTGTACTCGCCCAAGACGAGGGCGACCGTGAGGACCGTAGCCGACAGGACGGCGACGCGCATGTTCGGCAACAGCACCCTGCGCAGCGTCGTCCACCACCCTCCGCCGAGCGATCGCGATGCGTCCACCAGCGTATGGAGGTCGATGGCGCGCAAACCGGCCGAAAGCGAGATGTAGGCGAACGGCATGGCCAGGACGACATATATGAGCGCCAACAAGAACGGGGTGGCTTTTAGGCGCGCCGGCGCCACCTGCAGGACACCGAGGATGAGGACGACGGGCGGGATGACGATGGGCAGGACCGTCACGAAGTCCATTACCCGGCGCATACGCGGCAACCTCCAGTGGACATAAATCGTCGTAGGCACCATCAACGCCAGCGTGAAGCCCGTGGTTATGAGGGCCAGCTGTATGGATAGCCAGAACGCGGCACCAAAGCCCTGCGAGTGCACGAGCTGTGTGTACGCCGTCCCTGTCCAGCCTCGGCCCTCCCCGGTCCAGACGCTATAGCGGAAGGCGGCCCACAACGGGATGAGGAAATAGGCGCCGGCAATGACGAGGACGACAAAGCGCCAAGCCCGCACGGACCTCCACCGGGAGCGCCCGTGACCGGTTTGCTCCCGGCCCACGCTTTGGGCGGCCTCCCCGGGGACGACGAGCTCGCCCACCGAGCTCACGCCCGCGGCGCCGGCACTTACCGCCATCGCTGGTGTCCCTCGGAACCTAAAAACGGTGCCACTGTCAACGCAACCACCGCGACGCCCGGCGCTGCAAGACGACGTAAAGGGACATAGCCACGGCGCTTATCACAATGAGCCCGAGGGCGAGCGCTTTGCCGACGTTTTCCTGCCCGGCCAGGACGTTGCCGTTGAGGAAGCTCCCGATCTGGATCGGGGTCAGCGCGATCGTCCCGGCCGTCAACGCGTCGGCGGTGGCGTAGGCAGACAAGCCAAAGCCGAAAACGAGCAAAGTCGAGCCGAGGATGGCAGGCGTCAGCACCGGGATACCCACATGGCGCCAGTACTGCCAGGAGTGGGCCCCGAGGTTCGCCGCCGCTTCCCGCCAAGACGATTTCAGCCCCTCGAGCGCCGGCAACGTCACCAGCACCATCAGAGGGATCTGGAAGTACATATAGACCAGTGCGACACCCTCGAACGAATAGAGGGTGAAGCCGTGGTCGTAGAGGTTGATGCTCAAGTCGTTGAGCCACTGCGTGCCGATCCCGGTCAGCCCGAGAGTGGCGATGAACATGAACGCCAGGGGGACGCCGCCAAAGTTGGCGAAGACCCCTGAGGCCGTCACGCACACCCTGCGCAGAAAGGTCCCCCGGGAGGTGTGGATGGCGTAGGCCAGGAACGTCCCCGTAACAGCCGGGATAACCGCCGTCAGCAATGCCATTTTGATCGAGTTTTGGAAGCCGGTCAGGTACACGCCCTGGGTGGCGGCATTGATATTGAACATCGTGAAGCCTCCGCCCGGCTTCTGAAAAGCTCCGATCACCACGGCCACGGCGGGTATGCCCAGGAACACCACCACCCAGGCGGCGAAAGGCACGACCGGGCCCAGGCCTTGCCGGCCCGGGCCCAGGTCGATGGTTTTTTAGGGATGACTACGGAGCTCACCGCAGCTACAGACTCTAGCTGGTGACCTTTATTGACCACTCCTTGGCGACCAGGTTCTCAGCCGCAGTCACCTGAGCGTTGGTCGGGTAGCCCTTGAAGCCGGCGGGCACGGGAGGCAGCGCCTTGTAGGCCGTTTGGTTGACGGTGCCGTTTTTCACCATCGTCGGCAGCTCGATCGGACGGCAAAAGCCCTGGAGCCATTGGTTCTGCCCAGCGGTCGAGTACAGGTACTCCTCCCACAACCGGGCGGCGGCGGGGTGAGGAGCGTTGGCCGATACGGCCTGGTCGTAGAAGGAAGCGTAAACCCCGTCGCTGGGGATGATCACTTTCCACGTGGGTACCTCAGGCTTGATCTCGGACGCCTGCAAGTAGTCCCACCAGATGACGATGGGGGTGGCCCCGCTCTGGACCGTCGACGGCCCGGAAACCACGGGGACGAAGTTGCCTTCCTGATTGAGCTTCTGGAAATAGCTGATCCCTGGCCCAATATTACCCAGCGAACCCCCGTTGGCCAGAGCGGCCGCGTACACGGCGGCGAAGGCGGCACCGGCTTCGGTCGGGCTGTTATTTATGCCGACCATGTGCTTGTAAATCGGGTTGAGGAGGGATTTGAACGAAGTTGGCGGCGTCTTTACGACGGCCGAGTTGTAGCCGATAGCCACGTAGCCGCCGTAGTCGGACCACCAGGTGGCGTCCGTGGCTCTGGCGCTGGCCGGGATATTGCTCCAACTACTAACTTTGTAGGGGGTAAGCAGGTGCATTTGGTCCGCCTTGATGGCGAACGGCGTACCCATATCCAGCACGTCAGGCTCGCGGCTCTGGCCCTTCAATTGCACCATGGCGTTGATCTCGTCCTGGCTGGAACCGTCGGGGTTCTCGCTGTTGATGCTAATGCCGTATTTCTTGGAAAAACTGTTTATGACGGCGCCGTAATTGCACCAGTTACTGGGGAGGGTGATCACATTGAGCGCGCCTTCTGCCTTTGCCGCTTTGACGAGCCCGCTCATACCCCCGAAGGCGGCAATTGAAGTAGCTTTGGAATAGTTGGGCGAAGTGGATGCACTTGCTGGGCCTGCCGCAGTCACCACGGCTGCGCAGCAAGCCAGCGCGGCTGCGGCGGAGATTGCCCGAGTGCTCGGGCGGTGGCTCTTATCTGATGTCACTAATTATCTCTCCTCAAGTTCAGAGCGCGCCACATTGGCGCGCACATCTTTTTCATGTTGGCCTAGGCGGCGGCTAGCTTACATCGCTACTCTTCCGGAAGATACGCGGGATAATTGAAGACAAAGTGACGCGGCGGTAACGGGAGGGTGAACATTTGGTGTTCTGTCTCCGCTCGGAGCCAGTTGCGCCTAAAGTAACGGGCCGAACACATCCGGATTGGCTATTTGGCTTGGCTTGGGCTTGGCTTGGCTTGTGGGCTTGTGGCTTGTGGCTTGCAACGCGCCGGCCTCCGACCGGTTTCTGGGCGCGGTCGGCGATTTTGGGCGCGTTCGCCTGACGACTTTGCTCCCAAGCGCGACCAAAAGCAGCGGGCGCGCCCAAATCGGCCGCTACGGTCCCAGTAACCTGCCGTTTCGCCCCCAAATCCGGCCCAGCCGCCCCTTCGCCCCGCCCGCGGGCCACGTCCGCCCGACGACGGCGCTCAGGCTGCGCCCAGCGCCCGCAAAACCTCGTCGACGCCGGCCGTAACCGCGCCCGGGACCTTGGCCGCGTCGTCCCAGCGCCGCAGCTGCAGGGCCTCGGGCCACCAGCGGTGCGAGGCCCAGGGCGACAGGTCTGGCTCATCGACACGCTGGTACCCGAGGCTCGAGACGCTGGCCGGAGACAACGCCTCGAGATAGGCGGGGTCCGAACTGACGAGAAAGACCTTGGCCGGGACGTGCGCCTCTACCAGCCACGCGACCTTGTTAGAGGTGCGCCCTTCGAGCCACAACGCGCCCGCTCGCTCGTGCGGTATCGACGGGTAGGAACCGGAAACGGCGGGGGCGCGGCCGACATCGTGGACCAGGGCGGCGGCCACCAGCTCGGGGGCGGCCCCCCCATGGAGGGCGTGCGTGGCGCACTGCAGCGCGTGGTCGAGCTCGTCGACCCCCTCTTCCCCGTCGAAGAACCCTTTCATGCTGGACAACACGCCGCGTAATTCGCGGAAATCGCCCTGCCACGGTGAGTTCGAAGTGTCCGTCACCGCACACTCACGCTAGTCCGTGTGGCCACTTTGGCCACTAGCTCACCGCCATTCGTACAACTCATCGCCATTCGCCATTCGTACAAATCACCGCCATTCGTCTCGTACAACTCACCGCCATTCGTCCCGGGCCCGGCGCCCGACCCCGGGGGTGAGGTAGCAGCCCGTGAAGGTGCGCTCCCGGTTGCGCATCCTCCATCGCAACATGTCCTGGGCCATTTCAAAGGCGAGGGGGGCGCCCTCGCCGCCGACTTGTGGCCCGCGCCGGCCGGCACGGCCCGACAGGCCGGCACGGCCCGACAGGCGAGCCTCCGTCGATGGCGCCGGAGCCAGGTTCACCAGCTGCCCGGGGTCGGCGCGAAGGTCGAACAGCAACGGCGGTAGGGCCTCAGCATCGGCGGCGAACTGGACGTACTTGGCGTCGTCGGTGCGAATTACGGCCAGCGAGCAATGCTCGCCGGGGATGCCTAAATGCTCCGCCAGTCGGAACTGCCGGTACCGGAAGTCCCACTCCCAATGGGCGGCCTGCCTCCAGTGCGGCGGTGCCGCCCCCGCGCTCAAGAACGGCGTGAGCGGCCATCCGTCGACCTGGACGGGGATTTCCAGCCCGAGCCAGTCCAGGACGGTGGCGGCCACGTCCACCGATTCGGTGGGCTCGCGCACCACGAGCCCGCGAGTGGCGTCGGCCGGTGTCGTCGGGTCCCGCACGACGAGCGGGATATGGAAGCTTTCGTCCCAATAACCGCATTTTTCCACCAGCCAATGGTCGCCACCCATCTCGCCGTGGTCGCTCGTCAACACCACGAGAGTGTCCGACGCCAGGCCCTCGCGGTCCAGGAAGGCGAACAAACGGCCCAAGTGGTCATCGACCTCTTTTTGGGCACCGTAATACGTAGCCCGCAGCTGGCGGCGTTCACGTTCTTCGTGGGGTGCGGCCGTCAGCGGGAACCCGACCAGCAGAGAATTGAGGGGGTGGAAGGCGGCCTCGGCTTCGGGGTCGCCCCAGCCGGTAAACGGCCCGACCTGCTCCTCACCGTAGAGGTCGTGGTAGCCCGCCGGGTTGCGCCTCGGAGGGTGAGGCCGCACATAAGAAATGTGCATAAAGAACGGCGCTTCGCCGTGGCGCGATAGCCACTCCGTGGCCTGCTCGGTCATAAACGCCGTCTCCGACAGTTCCGCCGGGAACATGGTCGGTGCCCAGGTATAGGCGTGCTCGTCGGCGCCCGGGTACGACATGTCCGGCTGGTACAGCGCCAGCGGCGACGAGGGTACGTCGATGCCGTGCTGGGCCAGCCACTTGCCCCACTCGATGCCGCCTTGCTCCCAGGGGTCGTTCACGATCGGCCGGAACCCAGGCAGCACCCCTTCGTAGGTAAAGGTCCGGGGGTCCCCGGCGGGTACCGTCCGGGGGTCAACGCTGGTATCGGTGTAGCCAAAAAGCACGGGATCGTAGCCCGCTCGCCTCGCTTCCAGGGCGATATTCGTGAACCGGGCGTCGAGCGGGGTGCCGTTCATTACGGAACGGTGGTTCTGCATGTACATCCCGGTGTACAGGCAAGCCCGACTGGGCCCGCACGGAGCGGCGTTGGCCCAGTGGTTGGCGAAAAGCACGCCACTGGCCGCCAACGCGTCGATATTTGGGGTCTCGACCACGGGGTGCCCCATGCACGAAAGGCCGTCGCCCCGCCACTGGTCCACCGTTATGAACAAAACATTGCGTGCCAAAGCTTTCCTCGCTTAGTCGTGCCCTCGTTGCTGGGGCCACCTTGATGCGCCTCGCCCTTCGCCGCGCCAGTGGTTGCGGCCGCTACCATCGGCACCCATGAACCCAGCGCCGTCGTTTGCCTCCCCACCGGTCCGTCTCGCCTGTATCGACATGGCGGGGACGGTCATGAACGACGGCGGGATCGTCATGGACGCCTTCCGGTCGGCTCTGGAAGCCGTAGGCGTGGCCGAAGACCGCTTCGAAGATGCCATGAAGTATGCCCGGGACACGATGGGGCTTTCAAAAGCCGTGGTTTTCAAAGGCTTGCTCGACGACGATGAGTCCGTGGCCCAGGCCGTGACCGCCTTCGACGCCTCGGTCAAGGGGGCGATAAAGGATGGCCGGGTATGGGAGATCCCGGGGGCGCGGGCAGCTATGGCCGCCTTGCGCGCCGGCGGGGTCAAGGTGTGCCTCACGACCGGCTTCACGGACGAGGTACAGCGGGCCGTGATCGACCACCTGGGTTGGGCCGATGTCACCGATTTTTTCCTGGCTCCAGGCCTGACGGTCCGCGGCCGGCCGTACCCTGACATGGTCCTGAGCGCCGCCCTTCGGTCCCCCGTTGACGACGTGCGGGAAATTGCCGTCGTCGGCGACACTTCCAACGACCTGTGGAGCGGGTACCGGGCGGGGGCGTCGGTCGTGGCCGGCGTCCTGACAGGCAGCCATGACCGGGCCGAGCTAGAAAAAGCACCCCATACCCATATCCTGAGCTCCATCGTCGATTTCCCGGCCGTTGTCCTCAGCTGAGGTGCCCGGACGCTAGCGCGCCAAGTTTAACGTCGGGTGACGGGACAGTATCGCGGGCCTGTCACGATGCCAGGAACCCCCAGTCCTCCTCGTTCCAGGCGATATCGCCGAGATAAGGCCCCACGGTCAAATTTAGCAATTTCGAGTTGGCCGCCACGACGACCGGCAACGGGACGAGCGGGAGGTCTACGTAGTCTTTCCACGCCAGCTCGTCCACCTCTCCATACAGGGCCGGGAGCCGGTCCGGCGGGGCCGTGGTCATCTGGCCCAGGAGGGCGTTCATGGTGGCGTTGGAATAGCCGTCCTGGTTGGCTCCGCCGCCGCTGGCGTAGCGGCTGGCGATCCCGGACGGGAACGTCGGGACCTGGCGTAGCTCGATCGCCAGCTGCCATTTGGCCGGCAACGACGGCGCCGTGGCCGCCTCGAGCAGGTCGCTCCCGGGCGCGCCGGTCTGGACGATGGTGACAGTAACCCCGATGGCCGCACACGCGCTGACGACCTCGTCGGCCAGCTGCTGAGCCACCGGGTCGGCCGCTTCGACCAGCAGGGACAGGTTGACGGGCCCACCGCTCGGGCTGTCCAGGGCTCCGGCCGAGAGCGTGTAGCCGTTAGCAGTCAGCAAACGGATGGCGGCGGCCGGCGCCGGCTGGTCATAGCCGGGGCCGTCGTCTGTGTAGCCCGGGCTGCCTGGGAGGAACACCCGGTTCTCTACCGGGGTGGCCGCGATACCGTACGGCGTCAGCAGCTCCGTGGCCATGGTGGCCCGGTCGAGGGCCATCATGATGGCCCGGCGCAACAGCGGGGCCGAAAGCAGGCCCCCGACCTCGTTCATGTCGAGGTCCTCGTAGAAATTGCTGGCCGTCGCCCGCACAGAAAGCCCCGACGCCGCTTGCAATTGCTTGAACGCGCCAGGTTCTGCCTGCACCGTGGCGAGGTCGACTTCACCGGCGCTGAGGGCGTTCACGGTCTCGGCCGTGCCGCTGGTGAAGTAATAAGTAATGGCGGACAGGTTGGCCGGGCTGCCCCAGTAGCGGGCGTTGCGCACGAGCTCGAGCGAGAAACCGTTCTGCAGCTCGGAGACCAGATAAGGCCCTCCCGAGAGCAGGTCGGCGACGGGGTCCTTGAACCCGGAGTCGAACCCGACCGACCGGCCCACCTGAGCCGGCATCAGGTACGAGAAGAGCGACCGCCAGTCGGGGTCCGGGGAGGAAAAGGTGACCGTCACGGTGCCGCGGTTCGGCGGTCGTCCCTGTGACACTGGAAATGTCTGCGTAGCCGCTCTCGTCCACCGGTGTGAAACGGGCGCCGCCGACGTCCCTGAAGGCGGCGTGGCCCGACTGGGCCTGCCAGTTGTAGACGAAGTCGCGGTACGTGATAGGGACGCCGTTCGACCACACCGCCAGCGGGTTGACCTGGTACACGACCCGCTGGGGGCTGGTGCTGACCTCCGTGGCGGAAGTGAGCAAGGACGTGTTGAGCGAGGGGGTGCCGTTGGTGCCGACAGTAAACGCGGACGGCCAGACCTGGGCCAACACCTGTTCCAGGGTCAGGTACCACGCCGACGCACCGGCCGAGTGGATGTCCCAGTTGGCCGGCTGGGGCCCGACGGCGTACGAAGCCCCGGCGTTGGTGTCGTAGGCGATATCGGCCTGGGTCGTCGCTGAGGGCGCCACCGTCGTCGGCACCGTAGTTGTGGTGGTAACCGCTGTCGTCGTCGGAGCGGCAGGAGCGCTCGGCACGCCCCCGGCGCTGCACCCGGCGAGGGAGGCGGCCAGCGTGCCCGCCAGTCCCAACGCCCCAAAGCGGGCTCTTCTCCCCGCGTCTGCTGCTGACGGACCTGCTGCTGACGGAACTGCTGCTGGCGAGGGGTCGAAGCACGCACCGCGCCCTGAGACTACCCGAGCTTTACGTGGCCGAGGGTTCAGTGGCGGACCGGGCACTGAACGGTGCCGGTGCAGGCACCGCCGGCATGACCAGCACGTCCGGCGCCCCCGCTGCCACCGGGCCCGCCTCGGGAGCCTGCCGAAGAGGACGAGTGGCCAGGAACGACCCGGCCAGGACCAGCACGAAACCGACGCCGGTGGCGACGCCGAAGGACTCGCCGAGCACCGTCACACCGAGCACGACGGCTACGGCCGGGTTCAGGTAGGTGACGACCGTGGCCCGCATCGGCCCCACCTCGCCGATCAGCGCGAAGAAGGCCACGAAGGCGACGGCTGTGCACACGACCATCAGGGTGGCCATCGAAGCCAACACGGACGCCGACAGCCCGTGTTGGGGACGCTGAAGGATGGCGACCGGCACGTAAAGGAGGGCGCAGAGCCCCAACGACGCCGTTATCACGCTGGGGCCGGGGAGATCCGAGAGGTACCGGGCCAGGATCCATGGCCCGAGGGCGTAGCCGATGACCACGAACACCACCGAGCTGGCCGCCCAAAGGTCCGAGCCCCCCACGTCAAAGCCGACCAGCGCCGCCACCCCGGCGACGCCGAGGACGAGGCCGGCCACCCTCCGCCTGTCCAGGTGGTCGGTCCCGGTGACGCGGGCTATCAGGGCGCCGGCGATCGGGACGGCGGCCACCAAGAGGCCGGCCAGCGAACTGGCGATCTTCTTTTCGGCGTTGAAGAGGACCCACCAGGGCACGGCCAGCTCGACGACCGTCAAAGCGACGATTGCCTTCCAGCGCGACAGCAGCGGGGCCAGGGCGCCCCGTCTGACCACGAACGGGGCCAGCAGCAGCGCCCCTCCGGCCGTCCTCACAAAGACGAGGAAGGCCGGGGTTACCTCCCGCATCGAGACCCGTATGAGAAGGTAGGGCAGGCCCCAGATGACCCCGACCGCCAGGAACAGTGCCCACCCGCGACGCGTCACTGGGTAGGTTCCGGCGGCATTCCCCCAGATTAGGTGGCCGGCCTACCCTCTGTTCCCCGATAAAACCACTTCGGCCCGTGAGGCGGCGGGACGCTCCGGGGCGCCCCCGTCAGGCGGCGGGAGTGACGGCGCTGGGGGCCTTCACCGGTTCCTGGAGCGGGAAGTAGCACGCCGCATAGTGCTCCACACCGAACGAGCTCAGCGCCGGCTCCTCCTCCGCGCAGCGGGCCTGCGCCCTCGGGCACCGGGTCCGGAACGGGCAACCCGACGGCGGGTTGAGCGGCGACGGCAGTTCGCCTCTGATCGGGATGGAGGTCCGGGCCCGCTGCACCGATGGTTTCGGCACCGGGATGGAACTGATCAGGCCGGCCGTGTACGGATGAGCGGCCCGAGAGTAGATGTCGTCACCGGTACCGATCTCGACCAGCTTGCCCAAGTACATGACAGCAATGCGGTCGGCCAGGTAACGGACCACGGACAGGTCGTGCGAGATGAATACGTAACTCAGTCCGTGGTTTACCTGGAGCCGCTTCATCAGGTTGAGGATCTGCGAGCGGATCGACACGTCCAGGGCGGACACCGGCTCGTCGGTGACGATCAGCCGGGGGTTGAGGGCCAAAGCCCGAGCCAGGCCGATGCGCTGGCGCTGGCCACCGGAGAACTCGTGCGGGTACAGCTCGACCGCGTGAGGGGGCAGGCCCACCTCGCGCAACAGCGCCGCCACCCGCTCGCGCTGCTCGGCGGCAGAGCCGATGCCCTGGACCACCAGCGGCTCCCGGATGATCGAGCCCACCCGCATGCGGGGGTCAAGCGATGAGTACGGGTCCTGGAACATGAGCTGGAGGTCGCGGTGGCGCCGGCGCAGCTCCGCCCCCTTGAGCCGGGTGAGGTCCGTCCCGTCCACGAGCACGGAACCGGAGGTAGGCCGTTCGAGGCCCACGATCAACCGCCCGAGCGTCGACTTGCCGCAACCGGACTCACCCACCACGCCCAGGGTCTCGCCCTGACGGAGGTCCAGGTCGACCCCCCGCACGGCCTGAACGGCCCCCACCTTGCGCTGCATGACGGCCCCGGCCGTAACCGGGTACTCCTTGCGCACTCCCCGCAGTTCGAGGATGACCGGGGCCGCTTCGGTCGGTGTGCTCGGGCTACCTTCGCCGCCCGGGTCGCCCGCTCCGGCGACTGCGACTGGCCCGAGCGGGGTCAACTGCGAGTTGCTCTGGCGCCCGTCGCCCCTGTGCCCGTTGCCCCCGTGAGCCAGGTGGCCGTTGGCCGGCGCCCCACCATTGGTAGGCGCCCCGCCGGCCAAAGCCACCGAGACGGCCCCGACCTCGACCAGAGGCGCCGCTTCAGCCCCCGCGCCGAGCAGGTCGCCGGCGCCGGCGATCTCGTCCACGGCCCGGTCGACGGGGTGGAAGCAAGCGTAAGGGTGACCGGCGTCGTCGCCCGCCAGGGGCGGTTCCTCGGTGCGGCAGACCTCGGTGGCGTAGCGGCACCGGGGGGCGAACCGGCACGCCTTCAGCGGACGAGAGAGGTCAGGCGGCAGGCCCGGGATGGCGTACAGGCGCTGCGTCTTGTCCTGGTCCAGCTGGGGTATGGACGCGAGCAGCGCCTCGGTGTAGGGGTGGTGGACGTCCTCGAAGAGGCGGTCCGTGGCCGCCGCTTCGACGATCTTGCCCGCGTACATGACCATCGTGCGGTCGGCGTGGCCGGCTATGACACCCATGTCGTGGGTGATCAGCAAGACGGCCATACCCAGCCGGCGCTTCAGGTCGTCGAGCAGGGCCAGGATCTGGGCCTGGATGGTCACGTCCAGCGCCGTCGTAGGCTCGTCGGCGATCAGCAGCTTGGGCTCGCAGGCGAGCGCCATGGCGATCATGACCCGCTGGCGCAGGCCTCCCGAGAGCTGGTGCGGGTAATCGTGGATGCGTTCCTGCGGGTTGGGCATACCGACGAGGCCGAGCACTTCGGCCGCCCTGGCCAGGCCCTGCTCTTTCGAAACACCTCTGTGCAGGACCACGCTTTCCGCAATCTGGCGGCCGATGTTCATCGTCGGGTTGAGCGAAGTCAGCGGGTCCTGGAAGACCATGCCGATCTCGTTGCCCCGAACGGCTCGGATCTCCGGGTCCGACATGGTGGTCAGCTCCTTGCCGTCCAGGCGGATGGAGCCCGAGACGACCCGGCCCCCGGATGGCAGAAGGCGCATAACGGTAGATGCGGTCATGGATTTGCCGCATCCGGATTCACCCACCAGGCCAACGGTTTCGCCCGGCCCCGATGTTCAAACTGACACCGTCGACCGCTTTCACGACGCGGGTCCGCAGCTGAATGTAGGTGCGGAGGTCGTTTATCTCCAGGAGGCTCATTTTGGCTCAGCGCTCCTGAAGGCGGACTTCGAAACTGTCGCGGAGGGCATCACCAATAAAGTTGAAGGCCACGACAATAAGGATGATGGCGACCAGGGCGGGGTAGACCTCCCACCAGTACCCGTCCGAAAGGAAGCTGCTGCCCTGGGACAGCATGCCGCCCCAGGTGGCGGTGGGCGGCGGGAGGGCAAAACCGAGGTATTGCAAAACGGCCAGGACCAGGATGGCGTCGGCCACCTGGAACGTGGCGTTGACGATTATGGTGCCGACGGCGTTCGGGATTATGTGGCGGAAAACGACACGCCGGGAATTGCCGCCCATCACCCGGACGGCCTGTACGTACTCGCGCGTCCGCAGCGACAAGGTCTCGCCCCGGACCAGCCGGGCCGGGGCCAGCCAAGACAATCCGGCCAGCACTGCGATCAGCAACAGGCGGTATTGGAGAGGAGTGGTATTGGTAGGGATGATGGTCGAGATAAAAATGAACAGGAAGACGACCGGGATGGCCAGCAAGATATCCACGATGCGCATCATCACGGCGTCCACGGCGCTTGCCGAAATACCCGGATATGGCACCCCATACGACTCCCAGGAAAGTGGCGATAACGGCAACGGCCAACCCGATCTCGATCGAGATCTGCCCGCCCGCCATAAGCCGGCCCAGGATGTCGTACCCGTTGTTGTCGGTCCCGAGCACGTGGCTGGCCGACGGCGCGTCGTTGCTCTGGATTATGTTCGTGTTCACCTGGTCGGTGTGGTAAAAGAGCGGCCCCACAAAGCAGAACAGCACCATCAGGACCACGATGGCCATGCCCGCCACGGCCAGCTTGTTCTTCGTGAAGGTGCGCACGACGAGTTGGAAGACACTGCCCTGCTTGTAGACGTCACCGCCCTCGGCATCGACGACAGCGTCGTGCTGCAGCTCCTGTTCAACCAGGGCTGATGGCGGGATGAGCGCCATCTCAGTACCGCACCCTGGGGTCGAGCACGGCATACATGATGTCGGCCAGCAGATTACCGACCACCGTGGCCAGCCCCACCAGCACCGTGATCCCCAGCATGACTGGGAAGTCGTCGCTGGTGGCGGCGTTGAAGTACTCGAGGCCGAGCCCCTGGAAGTTGAAAAGGTACTCGAGGACGAGCCCGGCCGTGAGGATGGCGGGTATGGACAGGCCGACGAGCGTGACCACGGGGACGAGCGAGTTGCGCAACAAATGGCGCCACAGGACGGCCTTTTCCGACAATCCCTTGGCCCGAGCGGTCTTTATGTACTCCTGGGCCAGGCCGTCGATGGCGGACGAGCGCATGTAGCGGGAAAAGAGGGCAAAGGTCACCAGGGTAAGCGTGGCCACCGGCAGCACGAGCCCCGAGGGTGAGCGAGCATGGAGCCCACCGTGGTGCCCTGGGGCGCTTCGGCCGGCAACGCCTTGATGGTAATGGCGAAAAAGGCGATCAAGATGAGCCCCAGGGCGTACGACGGCATCGAGTACAGCACGAAAGCGGTGGCGGTACCGGCGTAATCCCAGCCCCGATTGCGCTTCACGGCCTGGAGGATCCCAACCGGGATGGCAATGATGACCGCCAGTACGAGCGACGTTCCCACGAGCAGTATGTCGCGAGGGAGGTCCGAGGCGATGATGCTGTCGACGCTGCGGTTGAGCTTGTAACTAAAACCCAGGTTGCCGTGCAAGAGGTGGTCGAGGAAAATCCAGTACTGGTACCACAGCGGGCTGTCGTAACCGTTCTGCTTGTTCCACGCCGCGATCGAGGCGGGGGTAGCGCGCGGGCCGAGTATGGCCCGCCCTATCCCGCCGGGGATGAGGTGCTCCAAAAAGAAGGCGATCAGGGTCACCCCGAGGATGACTATGACGGCCTGCAGGATGCGCCGGAGTATGTACCCGGTCAATTGGAGCGCCTCATCCCTTTAATTTAGGCCCGAATTTACTTGGTCAGGTACCAGTTCTCCGGGGTCATGCTGGTGTAGACGTTGTTGACGAACCCACCGAGGTGCTTCGAGATCAGGTCGATCGCCGCGGACGTCGGGTTGCCGGTAGCCGTCGGGAAGTAGACCACGGGCACCTGCTTGGCGATGTAGTTCTCGAAGGCGTCCATGTTGGGGATCGTCTGGCTGTTCGGGCCGTCAGTCGTGGCCGTGATCAGCTTGTCCGCCTCAGCGTTGCTGTAGCCGGAGAAGTTGGCGCCGGCGCCGGTCGTGTACAGCGTCTCTCCCGTGGGCAGGAAGTCAGGGGCGTACACCCAGCCGGCACCCCAGTCGAGAGCCGTCCAGGAACACTTGGCCGAGGTGGAGGGGGCCGCACCGTGCGGGCCGCAGTTGATCGCCTTGCCCACGACCTGGGCAAAGGGAGCAGTCGTCAGCTCGATGTCGATCCCGGCCTGGGAGGCCTGCGACTTCAGGTCCGCCGTCTCTTCGGCTGTGACCACAGAGCCGCTCTGGTAAAGGAGGTTGAACTTGAGCTGGAGGCCCTTGGGGACGTTAGCCCCGCACTCGCCCGGTCCGGAGCCCGGCTTGGCGCAGACGGCGACCTGACCCGGGCCGACATTGGACCAGCCGTGCGCCTTAAGGATGTTGGCGGCGTCGGAGGTACTGAACTTGTACGGGTTGTTGCGCTCGAAGTTGTCGACCCACGGGCTGAACGGCGCCGTTGGCACCGGGCCGTAGGTCGGCACGGCGTAGCCGCCCAGGATCTTTTCGAGCCAACCCGGCCCGTCGACCAGGTGTTGGAAGGCCTGCCGGAAGTAGAGCTGCGAGAAGACCGGCCCGTACGTCGGGTTGCCCAGGTTGAGCGGGAAGTACGAAATGCTGTAGTCAGTGAAGTTGACGGCGTTGTAGCCCTCCCCCTCGACGGACTTGAGTTGGGGCAGGTACTCGTCGGGCAGTTCGGCCATCGAAAGGGCCTTCGGGCCGCCGGACTTGATCTCGTTGAGGATGGCCTGGTCCGACGTGAATGGGACCTCCACGAACTTCGACAGCGTCGGTTTGGGCGAGCCGCCGTAGCTCGGGTTGGGCACGTACGTGACCTCACCCGTGGTGGTAAAGCTCTGCAGCTTCCACGGCCCGTCTACCACTGACCAGAGCGGGCTCGAGGCGTAGCTGGCCACGTTGGTGGCCTGGGTGTTGAGGTAGTCGTAGACC
The DNA here is from genome assembly GCA_963750465.1 of uncultured Acidimicrobiaceae bacterium. Lineage (GTDB taxonomy): Bacteria > Actinomycetota > Acidimicrobiia > Acidimicrobiales > Palsa-688 > Fen-671. The sequence goes on along the minus strand of CAVVRE010000009.1, from coordinate 321,699 downwards.
TTGGCCACCCCCGCCTTTGTCGTATCCGGCAGGTTCGGGGTGCTGGCGGTCGGCGTCGGCCCGGAGGCAGAGGTGCGGTCCCAGGCGATCGGCATAGGTGTGATCTGGGACAGCTCGTTGTATAGGAACCACGTCGGGTTGAGCGACGTCTTCAGGTGGAACACCACCGTGTCAGCGTTGGGGTAGTCGGCCGAGGCGATGTTGTCCGGGAAATAACCCGGGGTGTAATCGCACCAATTGAACTTCGGCGCCTCAACGAACATCATGTTCATCCAGAACTGGACGTCACGGCTGGAGACCTGCTCGCCGTTGGACCATTTCCAGTTTTTCAGTGTGATCTTGACGGTTTTGTCGCCATTGCTCCATACCGGCGCATTGCCGACGCTGTAGTTGTAATCGACCGACGGGCTGTTGTTATTGCCGAACCAGTAAAGCGGCCGGTACATCAGGTACGTGAACTGGCCGAAGTTCATGGTCGAACAGACCTGAGGGCTGATGAACGGGAAAATGTAGGTCGGAGGGGCGGCCGGCCCCTCCTGGAAGTAGGCGGTGCCCCCCTGGATCTTCGTACCGGTGGCCTTCACGGCGCCGGTCGGGCCGTAGTTAGTGGTGGCACCTTGGGCGCCGGCCATGTCGGTTGAGGTCAGGACCATGGCGCCGGCGATGACGACGGCCCCTATGACCCTCGGACCGGCTCCAAAAACTTTCAAAAACTTCATTATTTGCCTTTCGTGATCGGACTGACGTGCCCTCTAAGCCTGGTTGTGCTCGTAGGGACGCCGCGGTCGGCCTCGGCCTACCGCGCCCCCCAATTATCCGAGCCGGATCGACCAGGATCAGCGTGTTAAAGCCGAAAGCGATCGCCGTGATGACCGTAAAACGGTCCAGATTGCGTTCGACGACGCTGGAAGACGCCGCGGCCGAACCGATCCCGCCCCCGAACATCTCTGAAAGGCCTCCGCCTTTCCCGCTGTGGAGCAGGATCGAAATGACCAGGGCTACGCACAGCACAATCTGGATCGCGATCGACCATCCACGTGATCGCCACTTAGCTGGCACCTCCTACCGGTATTTTGGTGTTTTACCTCGGGCCCCGGCCAGCCAATGGCCGGATCGAACATGAAAGATACCACCAGCGCGGGCGACGCACTACGCGCCCTCGGTGGCGGCCTCGGGCGGCTCTACCAGCCGCTTCAGTGCCCGAAACGGACAATCTGGCTGAACCGCTCGGCATCCGAGGCTGGCCCCCCCCACGAGGGCCCCGTCAATATCGTCCTCCGCCATCAGCTCGGCGATGTTGGACGGGGTGACCGAACCGCCGTACTGTACCCGCACCCGTCGCGGCCAGGTCAGCGCTGTAGTGTGGCCGCCAGCCAGGAACGCACCGCCTTGCACATTTCCTGCGCGTCGGCCGCGGTCGCCGTCTGGCCGGTCCCGATGGCCCATATGGGCTCGTAGGCGATAACCACCGTGGCGGCGGCCTGCGCTGAAACGCCCTGGAACCCGGCCTGAGCTGGCCCGATCACCTTACTCTCCGTGGTCCCGGCCTCACGTTCGGCAAGAGTCTCGCCGACGCAAAGAATCGGGACCATTTGGTGCCTCAGTACCGCCAGCAGTTTCTCGTTGACAAAGGAATCGATCCTCTCCGAAAAGCTCCCGACGCTCGGAATGGCCCACGATCACGTAGCGGACGTTGAGCTTGGCCAGCATTACCGGGCTGACTTCGCCGGTGAAGGCGCCCGACTCCGCCGGGTAGACATTTTGCGCCCCGAGGGCGATCGGGATGTCGTCCGCGTCGAACAGCGTCTGGACGGAACGCAGGGCCGTGAACGGCGGGTGGATAGAAACGTCGGCCCGGTCGAAATCTGCCGGCAACAGGCTGTAGGCCAGCTTCTGGACGATGGCAATCGCTTCCAGATGGGTGTGGTTCATCTTCCAGTTGCCGCTGATGAGCGGCTTGCGCTCAGCCACTGGTCCCAGACGATTTGGTCCCAGACGATTTGGTCCCAGACGATTGGGGGCCAGACGATGTGGCGCCCGTTGGTTGGCCCGTCCGGGCGGCTGACTCGCGCAGGGCGGCCAGCCCGGGAAGGTCGCCCTTCTCTATGAACTCGAGGGAGGCCCCGCCCCCGGTCGAGAGGTGGTCGACCTGGTCGTCCAGGCCGAACTCCTTGAGGGCGCTGGCGCTGTCACCGCCACCGACCACCGAAAAGCCCTCCGTCGTAGCTACCGCGTCGGCGACCGACCTCTGTCCCGGCCGCGAAGCGCGGGTCCTCGAACACACCCATGGGGCCGTTCCAGAAGACCGTCCCCGCCGCCGCGATCTCGTCAGCGAAGGCGGCCGCCGTACCGGGGCCGATGTCCAGGCCCAGCCACTCCTCCTGAACGTCCGGCCCGACGATGGCCATCTCGCCTTCGGGTGCTCGCCCCTTCCCGAACACCCCATCAGGCGAGAGGACGACGATGTCGGTCGGCACCACGATCCGCTTTCCCGCTTCCTGAGCCGCAGCGAGGAGGCGGGCGCAGTTGTCGACCTGGCCATGCTCGAGCAGGGAGCCGCCCGGGTCGTGGCCCTGGGCGGCCAGGAACGTAAAGCACATGCCCCCCCCGACCAGGAGGGCGTCGACCTTGTCCAGCAGGGCTTCGATCACGCCGAGCTTGTCGGACACCTTCGCCCCGCCCGAGGACGGCGACGAAGGGCCGTTTGGGCTTCTGCAGGAGGCCGTCGAGGACCTCGACCTCGCGGGCCAGGACGCGCCCGGCCGCCGAGGGTAGGAAGGCCGGTGGACCGACGATGGAGGCGTGCGCCCTGTGGGCGGCGCCAAAGGCGTCGTCTACGTAGAGGTCCTGATTTTCTACCAGTGACGCGACGAAGGCGGGGTCGTTGGCCTCTTCGCCCGGGTGGTAGCGCAGGTTCTCGAGCAGCTCGACCCGCTCGTGTACTGGCGCCCCTGGTCCTCCAGCAGCTCGTACAGGCGCCGGCGGACGGGGGCGATGGCGTACTTGGGGTCGGGCTTGCCCTTCGGCCGGCCGAGGTGGCTGCACACCGTCAGCTTCTCGGCCCCCTGGTCGAGCAGCCACGTCAGCGTCTCAACCGGGAGGCGGATGCGCAGGTCGTCGGTGATCACCGTCGCCCGCCATCGGCACGTTGAAGTCGCAGCGGACCAGCACCCGCTTCCCCTCGACGGGGCCGCAGGTCCTCGAGTTGTGGCAGCTGCATGCGGTTCAGGCGCGGCCGACGATCTGGGCCAGGTCGACCAGCCGGTTGGAGTAACCCCACTCGTTGTCGTACCAGCCGAACACCTTGACCAGCGAACCCATGGCCATGGTGAGCTTGGAGTCGAAGGTGCAGCTCGCCGGCGACCCGACGATGTCTGAGCTGACGATCGGCTCGTCTGTGTAATCGAGCACCTTGGCCAGCCGGCCCTTGGTGGCCGCCGCCTTGAAGGCCTCGTTCACCTCCTCAGGCGTGACGTCGCGGGCCAGGATGCCAGTGAAGTCGGTGATCGAGCCGTCCTGGACCGGCACCCGCAGGGAGGACCCGTCGAGACGGCCTTTCATACCGGTGAGCACCAGGCTGGTGGCCCGGGCCGCGCCCGTGCTCGACGGCACGATGTTGTTGGCCGCCGCCCTGGCCCGCCGGTGGTCCTTGTGCACGAGGTCGAGCAGGTTCTGGTCGTTGGTGTAGGCGTGCACCGTCGTCATCAAGCCCTTCTCGACCCCGAAGGCGTCGTCGAGGACCTTGATCATGGGCACGAAGCAGTTCGTCGTGCAGCTGGCGTTGGAGATGACCCGGTGAACCGCAGGGTCGAAGGTGTCGTCGTTGACGCCCACCACGAACGTGGCGTCGACGTTGGTGGCCGCTGTCGAAATGATGACCCGCTTCGCTCCCGCTTCGATGTGGGCGGCCGCCTTTTCGCCGTCGGTGAACCGGCCCGTCGACTCGATGACGACGTCGGCGCCCACGTCGCCCCATGGGAGGGCCTTGGGGTCCTTCTCGGAGAACACCTTGAAGCTGTGGGGACCGACCGCGATCGTGTCCTCGGACACCTTTACCTCCTGGGACAGGCGCCCGAAGGTCGAGTCGTACTTGAGCAAGTGAGCGTTGCGTCTCGGGCGGCGCCAAGTCATTGGCCGCCACGATCTCGACTTCGGCGCCGCTGGCCAGCACGGCCCGTAGGAAGTTGCGCCCGATCCGGCCGAACCCGTTTATGCCAACCCTGACAGCCATGACTTCTACTCCTTGATCGCTTGTCCGGCGCCGGACATCCTAGGCGAAGCCGTCAGTTCGGCAGTCCGCGCCTGGTCGGCGCCCATCTGCTGCCGTTTTTTGCGCTCATCTTCCGGCCCGGCATCTTCCGGCCCGGCATCTTCCGGCCCGGCGTCTCCCGCCCGGGCGTCTCCCGGCCCGGCGGGGCGGACGGCTCAGCGCTCGACGTCCCGATGGGTCGTGCTCGGGTTGTAGCCCAGCCGGCGCAGGCTGTCAGCAATCTCCTCGGCCAGCACCACGCTGCGGTGACGGCCTCCGGTGCAGCCGATGGCAATCGTCAGGTACGACTTTCCCTCATTGACGTACGCAGGCACGAGGAACTGCAGCAAGTGCTCGACCCTGTCGAGGAACTCCTTCGCCTCCGGCTGGGCCAGGACGTAGCGCCGGACCGGCTCGTCGAGCCCTGTCAGCGGCCGCATCGCCTCCACCCAGTGCGGGTTGGGCAGAAAACGAACATCGAGCACATTGTCGACGTCGAGGGGCACGCCGTGCTTGAAACCGAAGCTGAGCACGAGGATCTGCATGGCGATGGTCTCGCCGTTGCTGAACAGCTCGGCCAGGCGTTCCCGGAGCTGGTTGACGTTGAGGTCGCTGGTGTCGACCACGACGTCGGCCATTTCCTTGATGCCTTCGAGACGCCGGCGCTCGTCGGCGATCGCTTCTACTACGCCCTCCTCCCCGAACGGATGGCGCCGGCGAGTGCCCTCGAACCGGCGCACGAGCACCTCGTCGGAGGAGTCGAGAAAGAGCACCCTCACCAGCTCGCCCGATGCCTTCAACTGATCTATGGCGGCTTGCAGCTCGCCCAGCTGACCGGCGTGGCGGCCGACCACCAAGGCCAGGCGCTGGGTCTCAGGGGCCGGCCCCGAAACGAGTTCCGCCACCTTGTTGATAAGGGCGGTCGGGATGTTGTCCATCACGTACCACCCGATGTCCTCCAGAGTGGCACCCGCCTGAGACCGCCCCGCCCCGGAGAGCCCGGTCACGACGAGGAACTCGGCCACAGTTCATTGTGCCAGCAACTGACCCCAAAATGCTGACTAAGCGAACGCTATTTTTTGAGCCCGCAGGACCAACAGCCGGGGGAAGGCGGCCGCTTGGCGGTATTCCTCTGCTTTATCGAGGAACCCGGGCGGTGGGGCCGGCTCGATCATTTTCGTGACATACAGGCCGGCGGCCACCAGGGCGTTGACGTAGACCGAAAGCGGCCGGTGGACAAAGGGGATCCAGACGTTCTTGTCCACTTCCTCCACGGCGTGGTTCTCCGCCAGGTACGGGCCAATTCGCCAGTACTGCTCGCCGAGTATGTCGTCGTCGACCCATCCGCTGCCGGGCACCTGCAGGAGCGGGTGGTTCATGAACAGGAGGAAAATACCCCCGGGCCGGACCACCCGGCCCACTTCGGCGATTGCCTGGACGGTGCCTTCTATGTGCTCGAACACGAGACAGGCGAAGGCGGCGTCAAAACTATGGTCGGGAAACGGAAGTGCCGTCGCGGTCGCCCTGGCGTACTCGACGGTGACGAGGCCGGCTGCATCTTGGCCGGCTGCATCTTGGCCGGCTCCATTGTCCCCCGCTGGTGCCTGCTTGTCCCCCGTTCGTGCCTGGCGCCGGAGGGCCGCCTCCAACTGCGAACGCGTCGGGTCTATCCCGACCACGCGCTGTACGCCCGGCAGCGTGGCCGACACGCGGGAGAGCTGGCCCTCCCCGCAGCCGATGTCGAGGACCGCCGCCGGCCCCGCTTGGGCCAAAAGTTCGCTCAAGAGCGGGACTATTTGCTCCTTGTACTCCGGGTCGGCGCCCTCAGTAAAAGACCGTTGCCACCATTCAGAGTTGACCTCCCACAACTGCTCCGCCTCGACGGGCAAAGGTTGGCGCGGGTCGTGCGGCAGAACCGGACCGCTCATGAGGGCACCCCTTGCCCCACCCTTGCCGCTCCGACCGGCGCCAAGCTGGCTGCGTCCTCGGGCACTCCTCCTTCGTCCGAGGCTTCTGGGTCGTCCAAAGCTTCTGCTTCCTCCAAGGCTTTTGCATCCTCCGGTGCTTCTGTTTCTCCCGCCGCCGATTCCTCCGCCGCCCTTTCCTCGGCCGCCCTTTCCACCCGCAGCCTGCTGGCGGCGCCGGCGGCTATCGGCCCGGCCTCTGTCCGCCAGGCCTCTGTCCGCCAGGCCTCGGTCCGCCAGGCCTCGGTCCGCCCGCCCTGGCCGCGCCCGTGCAACTTCTCCCAGAGGGCCTCCACCACTGTTTGGGGGAGCCAGGGCAGGGCTTCCAGGCTTTCCTTCGTGGCTTCCCGGACGGCCTTGAGGCTGCCCAGCTCGCGCAGCAGACGCTTGCGCCGGGCCGGGCCGAGCCCCGGGATCCCGTCGAGCGCGGAGACCGTCATCCGCTTGTCGCGCAGCTTGCGGTGGTACGTGATGGCGAACCGGTGCGCCTCGTCCCGCACCTGCTGCAGCAGGTACAGGGCCTCGGAGCCTCGGGGTATACGGACCGGGTCGGCCATACCTGGCAGATAGACCTCCTCGAACTGCTTGGCCAGCGCGGCTACCGGGATCTCGTCCTCGAGGCCCGAGGTCCTCGAGGACCCGGATGGCCACGTTGAGCTGCCCCTTACCCCCGTCGACGAGCAGGAGCTGAGGGGGGTAGGCAAAGCGGCGCTTGCGATCTCCGACAGGGAGCTCCTTCTCCTCCAGGTAGGCGGTGAGACGGCGGGTCAAGACCTCTTCCATGGCGGCGTAGTCGTCGTTGCCGGGCACGTTGCGGACCTTGAACCGTTTGTACTCGCCGGGCCTGGGCAACCCGTCCTCCATGACCACCATCGAACCGACGTAGTCGGTCCCCTGCAGGTGGCTCATGTCGTAGCACTCGATGCGCAGAGGTGCCTCCGGCAGGTCGAGGGCGTCCTGCAAAGCATTGAGTGCCCGGGCGCGGGCGTTGTGGTCCGTGGAACGCCTCAGCCTGTGCCTCATCAGCTCTTCCTTGGCGTTCTTCGAGACCATCTCCAGCAACGCCTTTTTCTCACCCCGGTGGGGCACGTGGAGGCGGGCGCGGCTCGTCCCGGCCGATCTCGGGTTGACGCTGCGCTCGGGCCGGCGCCGCCCGCTGGCCGCCCACCACTCTTTCCAGCTGGCCTCCGGGACCGGGGCATCGGCGCTCTCTTTCAAACTGGCCTCTGCCCCTGTTGGCTGTGTTCCTTCTGGTCCTTCTGCCGTCCCTTCTAGTCCTTCTGGTCCTTCTGGTCCGTCGGCTGGGTTTGGGCCGTGTGGCCTGTCTTCTGTCCCGCCCGCTTCTGTCCCGACCGCATGGCTGGGCCGCGTTGCGCCTTAAAACCGCTTCGGCCCTCAGCCCGGAGAGCCACTCCTCGATCACGTCGAGTTCGTCCACCTCGCCCGGCACCAGGACCAGCGGGGGGACGCCATTGACGGCATCGGCGTAGTGCTGCTCCAGCACGTCGGCCAGGAGCTGGGCCGGAGTGAGGTCCTCGACCTTGTCGACTATGAAGCCCTTGCGCCCGACGACACGGCCGCGCCTCACGTAGAAGACCTGGACGGCCGCCTCCAGTTCATCCTCCGCCAGCGCAAAGCAGTCGAGGTCCTCTGCTCGCTCGGTGACCATCTGTTGCTTCTCCACCGCCTTACGGACCGCGGCCAGCCGGTCGCGCACCCGGGCGGCCAGCTCGAACTCGAGGTTGGCCGCCGCTTCCCTCATCTGGCCCTCCAGTTTGCGGACCACCGGGGCCGTGTCACCTTCCAGGAAGGCGCTGAGCTCGTCGACCAGACGGGAGTACTGCTCGTGGTCGACCAGGCCGGCGCAGGGCCCGGCGCAGCGCTCGATGTGGTACATCAGGCACGGGCGTCCCACCCGCTCGTGGCGAGTGAACTTCGAGTCGCTGCAGCTACGGACCGGGAAGGTGCGCAACAAAAGGTCGAGCGTCTCCCGGATGGCGTAGGCATGGGCGAACGGGCCGAAGTAACGGTTTTCGGTGCGCCCGCTCGGCCGGCCCCGGCGGACCGTCGCCCGCGGCCACTCGTCCGCTTTCGTGAGGACGAGGAACGGGTAGCTCTTGTCATCACGGAGCCGCACGTTGAAGCGGGGCTTGTGTTGCTTTATGAGGCTGTACTCGAGCATGAGCGCCTCGACGTCGTTGCGGACCTGGATCCACTCGACGCTCTCAGCGGACGCGACCATCTGAGCGGTACGGGGGGGCAAGGCGCTCGGGCTCTGGAAATAGTTGGAAAGACGCTGGCGGAGCGACTTCGCTTTGCCTACGTATATGACCCGACCGTCTTTGTCCCGGAACTGGTACGACCCGGGCGAGTCCGGGATCGCGCCACCAGAAGGTCGTTCGAGCATCGTTCCCAGTTTGGCTCAACCGGTCCCCAAGGCGCGTCCTGGTTGGCTCCGCCCCCTCCTCCGCGCTGACGCCGCTCGTCAGGCTTCACAAGACCATCACATAGCGGCCAAAGGCACGTCATAAAACCGAGGGACTGTCAATGCAGTCAAGTCACAGGAAACCGGTCACGAAAGAGGAGGACTCTGATGACCTACCAAAAGCGATGGGGGAAACGTTGGCATGCTGCCGCCGGCGTCGCGCTGTTGGCGACGCTATCGACAGTCGCCGGCTCCCTGACATCGACCGCCTCATCGGCGTTCGCTAGCACCACCACCACGACCGCGGCCGCCACCGACTCCTTGCCCAACTGGGGCAAGACCCTGGCCGAGGTCCAGGCCCAGGCTGCGGCGGCCATTTCGATCCGGCTCAGCGCCCTGCAGGCGGCTATCAAGACGGTCCAGAGCGATACCTTCCTGGGCTCGGACGCCACCACCCTCGTGAACGATATGCAGTCCGACATAACCGGGCTCGGAGCGCTCGGGACGAAGATCGCCGCTGACACAACCGTGGCGCAGGCGATCGCCGATGCTGACATGATTTTCACCGAGTTCCGCGTTTATTACGTAATGCTCCCCGTCGTCCGCGACGTGACCAAGATCGACCACATCGTCAATGTGGACGTCCCCGCCCTGAGCAAGGACGTCACCACGCTCCAGGGCGAAGAGAACTCTTCCAACCAACCGTTCATCGGCCCGCTCATCTCCGGCATGCAGTCCGAGATCCAGGTCGCGACGGGTGCGACAACCGGCCTCGTGGCTGACCTTTTGGCCTACACCCCGGCTGAGTGGGACTCCAACCACAGGTTGTTCTCGACGGCCCAAACGGCTATCCAGACCGCCGGAAAAGCCGTCAATTACGCCAACGTCGACCTGGCCCGGGCCAACAAGTACCTTCGTTCGCACCCCACCACCACGACGACCACGGCCGCGCCCACGACGACCACCTCGTCGACGACCACGACTACACCCACCACCACTACCAGCACGACTCTGCCCGGGACCAACTGTGCTGCTCCTGTTGGCGGGTACTACCTCAGCCGCAAGGGCTGGGTGGCGGGCAGCAATGCTCCTTTCAGCAAGTCCGATGCCCCCGCCCATGCCATCGACGGTCGGCTGAGCACCCGCTTCAGCACCGACGAACACCAGGCTCCCGGCCTGTACTTCGAGGTGAACCTGGGCTCCTCTCAGTCCTTTAACGAGCTGCGCATGGTAGACCCCAATTCGCCCCACGACTTCGCCAGGGGTTACAACGTGGAGGTCTCCACCAACGGCACCTCGTGGACGACGGTGGCCAGTTGCACCGGCATTGGTACGCCCGAGGTGGTCAGCTTCCCCACCCAAACAGCTCAATATGTCGAGGTTGTCCTGACCGCGTCAAACAGCTCCTACTGGTGGTCGATCGACGAGTTCTACCTCTACGGCGCCGGGCCCCGCCGACCACGACGACTACGGTGGCCCCCACCACCACCACTTCCACCACGACGACCACCGTCCCGCCCACTACCACCACGACTGCGGGGAACGCCAACGAACTGCGCCGGCTCAAGGAGCGGGCGGCCCAGGACATCGACGGGCGGGTGCGTGAACTGGCCGGCGCCATCAAGGGCGTCCAGGACAGGCCCTGGCTCGGGACCGACGGCACGACGCTCGTCAACAATATGCAGTCCGACCTCAGCGGGTTGGAAGCACTGGGCAACAAGATCCAGGGCGACGCCACCGTGCCACAGGTGCTCGCCGATACGGCGCTCATCTTCAATGAGTTCCGGGTCTACGGCCTCGTGCAGCCGGTGGTGGCCGACGTCATCCGCATCGACCGCATGACCAACATCACCCTGCCCTACCTGGCCAAGGAGATCGCCTACCTACAGAGCCGGGAGAACTCGTCCAACCAGGGCGTTATCGCACCGCTCGTCGCCAACATGCAGGCCCAAGACCAGGCGGCGGCGAACGAGCTCAACGGGTTGTCGGCCGAGTTGATCTCCTTCACCCCCGCACAGTGGAACGCTAACCACGGCCTGCTGAACGGTCCCACGGCCAATATGCTCATCGCCTCCCGGGCTGTCGGGACGTCCGAGAGGGACCTGGCCGAAGCCGTCCGGTACCTCCAGCGGCATCACCACGGCGGTCACGGCAACCACTAGTCCAGGGCGGCGGGTTGCGCCCGCCAGGCGGCCGCGGCGGCGGCCGCCTGGCCCCGCCTCATGCACGGGAAGGTCCTTTGGCCCGGTTGCCCCAGGCCGGAAGTGCCCGAGCTCGGGACATGGACGACGGGTCAAGGTCTGTAGATCAAAGTGGGACCGGTAGGTCCCAAGGTTTTGCCCCCGGGCTCCGGCTCCAGGCACAGCGTGGTGCCTGGAGGCTCGGGGGCAAGGTCGCGTCAGCGGCTCTTTAGAAGCGGCTCGAGGAACTGGCCCGTGTAGCTGTCCGGGCACTTGACCACGTCCTCCGGTGTACCCGCCGTCAGGACCAGGCCACCCCCGTCTCCCCCCTCAGGCCCGAGGTCGATCAACCAGTCGGCGGTCTTGATCACGTCGAGGTTGTGCTCGATGACGATAACCGTGTTGCCCTGGTCGACCAGACGAGAGAGGACACCTAGGAGTTTGCGGACGTCCTCGAAATGCAACCCGGTCGTCGGTTCGTCGAGTATGTACAACGTCCGCCCCGTCGACCGCTTCGAAAGCTCCGAGGCCAGTTTTATCCGCTGCGCCTCGCCGCCCGACAGAGTGGGCGCCGGCTGGCCCAGTTTTACGTACCCGAGGCCCACGTCGACCAGGGTCTGCATGTGCCGGGAAATGACGGGCTGGTTGGAGAAGTAGTCAGCCGCCTCCTCGCAAGACATGTCGAGGACCTCGGCGATGTTTTTGCCTTTGAACATGATGTCCAGCGTGTCCCGGTTGTAGCGCGCGCCCTTGCACACCTCGCAGGGCACGTACACGTCCGGCATGAAGTGCATTTCGATCTTGATCGTCCCGTCGCCGGCGCAGGCGTCGCACCGCCCGCCGGCCACATTGAACGAGAACCGGCCCGGCTGGTAACCCCGCACCTTGGCTTCCGTGGTGGTGGCGAAAAGCCGCCGTATGTGGTCGAAAACACCTGTATACGTGGCCGGGTTGCTGCGCGGTGTCCGCCCGATCGGCGACTGGTCGACGTCGACCACCTTGTCGAAGGCGTCCATACCCTCGACCTTGCGGTGCCGGCCGGGGACCTCCTTCGACTTGTAAATGCGCTGCATCATCGCCCGCAGCAGTATGTCGTTCACCAGGGTGGACTTACCTGAGCCCGACACGCCGGTCACGACGACAAGGCACCCGGACGGGAACTCCACGTCGATGTTCCGCAGGTTGTGTTCCCGGGCGCCCCTTACAACTAGCCAACCCTTGGGCTCGCGGCGGCGCGGCGGCAGCGGGATGAACCTCTTGCCCGACAGGTACTGACCGGTGAGGGATGTCTTGCTGCGCAACAGGTCGGTGACCGAGCCGGCGACGACGATCTGGCCTCCGTGCTCCCCGGCTCCGGGCCCGATATCGACGACATAGTCGGCGGTGCGGATGGTCTCCTCGTCGTGCTCGACCACGATGACGGTGTTGCCGATGTCCCTCAGGCGCAGCAGGGTGTCGATCAATTTGCGGTTGTCACGCTGGTGCAGCCCGATGGACGGCTCGTCCAGGACGTACAGAACACCGACCAAACCGCTACCGATCTGTGAGGCCAGTCGGATACGTTGAGCCTCCCCGCCGGCCAGGGTGCCGGCGTTGCGGTTCAGGGAAAGATAGTCGAGCCCGACGTCCACCAGGAAATGCAGGCGGGCCTTGACCTCTCTCAACACCCGGTCAGCGATCAGATGGTCGCGTTCGGAAAGGGTGAGGACTTCAACGGTTTTCGTCGCATCGCGGATCGAAAGGTCGCATAGCTCGAATATGCTCCGGCCCCCCACAGTGACAGCCAGGCTCTCCGGCTTGAGCCGGGCCCCACCACACTCACTGCACGGGACTTCCCGCATATAGCCTTCGATTTGTTCCCGCATATTGTCGGACTCGGCCTCGGCGTGGCGGCGCTGCAGGTACTTGACGACGCCCTCATAGGTCGTGTAGTACGAGCGCGTCCGGCCGTAGCGGTTCTTGTAATGCAGGTGGACCTGGGAGGTACCCGACCCGTAAAGAACTACCTTTTGGTCCTGCTTTTTGAGCTTCCGCCACGGGACCGAGGTGGGAATCCCGAAGGTCTCGGCCACGCCCTGGAGCAGGCGCCCGAAATACTCGTTGCGGCCCCGGCCCACGGGGCCACCGCTCCCTCGTCGATGGCCAGATCCGGGTCGGGGACGACAAGCTCGGGGTCGACCTCGTACCGCGTCCCGAGGCCGTCGCAACTCGGGCAGGCACCATAAGGAGAATTGAAAGAGAAATTGCGGGGCGCCAACTCGTCGTACGACGTGCCGCACACCGGGCAGGCCAGGTGCTGTGAAAAGATCAGCGTTTCACCTTCGGCCGTCTCCTCCTCGCCCTGGGCCTCGCCCTGGGCCGGCTCACGGGGGACGACCTGAATTTCGGCCACCCCGTCTGCCAATTTCAACGCCGTCTCCAGCGAATCGGTGAGCCGCCGCTCAATGCCCGGGCGCTGGACGAGGCGGTCGACGACCACTTCGATCGTGTGCGCCTCGTAGCGGGCCAGCTTGGGGATGTCCGAAAGCTCGTACACCTCGCCGTCCACCCTGGCCCGGGCAAAGCCCTGGCCGGCCAGTTCCTCAAAAAGGCTCTCGTACTCGCCCTTCCGGCCCCGGACCACGGGCGCCAGCACCTGGAAACGGGTGCCCTCCGGGAGCAACAACACCCGGTCGACGATCTGCTGGGGCGTCTGGCGGGACACCACGCTGCCGTCCTGGGGGCAGTGCGGGATACCCACCCGGGCATAAAGAAGTCGCAAATAATCGTAGATCTCGGTGATCGTGCCGACCGTGCTGCGGGGGTTACGGGAGGCCGACTTCTGATCGATCGAGATCGCCGGCGACAGCCCCTCGATGAAGTCGACGTCGGGCTTGTCCATCTGGCCCAGGAACTGGCGGGCGTACGCCGATAGCGACTCGACGTAGCGCCGCTGGCCCTCGGCGTAGATCGTATCGAAGGCGAGGCTGCTCTTCCCGGACCCAGAAAGCCCGGTAAACACAATCAAACCGTCCCTGGGCAGGTCAAGGGAGACATCCCGCAAGTTGTGCTCGCGCGCTCCCCTCACCACGAGGCGGTCAGACATATCTCCCAACTTACCAGTCGAACGCACGTTTGGGCAACGGTCTGCAGATCCAGCCGCCGACCGTGGCGGGGTCGCCTCCAACCCTTGGCCCAGGCTGGGTTTTAGCCGATGACGACCGGCCCGGACCAGGTCATCCCGCCATCTGAACTGCGCCAGAGCTGCTGAGGAGAGGGGCCGTTCGGGAACGGCCAGCCGGCCGGCGGGTTGCTCTCGGTCCGCAGCGCGGAGCCCGTATTGCTGTCGGTGAAACCGGCCCAGCTCCACCAGAAGTCCCCGCTGCTCGAAGGGTATACCGAGTGCCAGCTGGCTCCGCCGTCGTCGGTCCGGAGGAACTGCCCCTGGGCGCTCGGTTCGAGGACGGCCGAGGTGTCGCTGGCCGGGGCCAACAGCGCCGAGTTCTCCAGTTCGCCTACGTTCAAGGTGCTCCATTTGGCGCCACCGTCGATAGACCGGAAGGCCTGCGCCTCCATACCGGTCGGGCACACCGCCCAGAGGACGCCCGACGAGGACGCTTGGATGTTGCCACCCAGCCCCGAGAAACACGGGCTGGCGTAGGTCGCGAAGCTGCTGCCAGAACCGGTGACGGCCACCAGGACCTGGTGGGCCTGGTTGAGCGAACTGGTCAATGAAAACCAGAGGTTCGTCCCGTGGACCGTCATGGTCGCCAGCTGGTCGACCCCGCCCGACACCCCGGGGACGGTTAGGGCGCTCCACTGGTCGGACCCCACGGGCGAGCGGTCGAGTACGACGCTGGAGCAGGTCCCTTGCTGGCACGAGCCTACGAGGGCAAAGACGTACCCACCGCCGGTGCCGAAGGCTAACAGTTCCCGCCCGGACAGGAACCCCTGCTGTGCCCACTGCTCGCCGCCGTCGTGGGTGTCCCAGAACTCCCCCCCGGACCGGTGGCGAAGGCATAACCGTCCAGGTTGTCAGCGAAGCGCAGGGTGTTGATACCGCCGCCTGTCGTGGTGATAGCCGCAGTAGGGGCAGGCAGCCCGACGAACCGGGAACCGCCGTCCGTGGTCCTCACGACCGACGTGCAAACCGGGTTGCTACAAGGCGCGTCGCCGAGCAGCCAGTACTGGCCCGCCGATATGGCTGTGAACGAAACCGGGTCGAAGCCGGACGGGACCGGCCCGCCAGCGGGTGGCGACCCGGCCACCGTGCTTTCCGGCACCGCTGCGGTTGTCGGCACTGAGGTCGACGGAGCGGTGGTGGGCGCCGCCGTCGTCGAGCCCGTGCTGGCGCCGGTGCTCGCGGTACTTGTCGCCGGTGGGGCGCTGGTCGCAGAGGTCGCGACCGTAGTGGCGGCGGCCGGCGCGGTCGTCGTGGGGGCGATGCCCTGGGACGCGTTGTTACCGCCCCCCCCGCAACCCGCCGCCAGGACTCCCGCCGACAGCAATGCTGCCGGCCAATAAACGGACTTCTTGCTCTTCACTGCCCTCATAACGCTAGGGCACCTATGGGGGTTCCGTGGTGGACCGGCCCCCGGCGCCGGCGCTGTCGGTGGGCCGCCCGGGACGGCGTGAGGGCCACCGGCGCTCTCGGCGAAGTCTTCTACTAGAGCGAAGTCCCTGGCCAGAGGCTATTTGGGGGCGCGACTAGCAAAGCCGTGACTAGGTGTAGCATGCGATGCGCGAGCCACGCCCGGCCGCACCCGACGACAACCGAATGCCAAGGAAAGTCCTGAACCTATGTCCGACCTCACCCCGTCGACCGGGGCCTATGCCACCGCTGAAGCCGAACAGGGCCTAGCGGCCCAGATGGGCACTTTCGACGAGTCCGGTGCTTACACGCCTCGCCAGGTCGTTTCGGACGACCTGGGCGGTACCTCCTTCGAAGATGCCATTGCCGGCACGATCGTCGAGTTCGACGACGGCGACATCGTTTCCGGCACGGTGGTCAAAGTCGACAAGGACGAGGTCCTGCTCGACATTGGGTTCAAGTCAGAAGGCGTGATCCCGGCCCGGGAACTGTCGATCCGCCACGACGTGGACCCCCACGAGGTGGTCCAGGTGGGCGACAAGATCGAGGCCCTCGTCTTGCAGAAGGAGGACAAGGAAGGCCGCCTCGTCCTGTCCAAGAAGCGGGCGCAGTACGAGCGCGCCTGGGGCACGATCGAGTCGGTCAAGGAGCGCAACGGGACCGTGCGCGGCCCTGTCATCGAGGTGGTGAAGGGCGGGCTGATACTGGACATCGGCCTGCGCGGGTTCCTCCCCGCCTCCCTCGTCGAACTGCGCCGGGTCCGCGACCTGCAGCCTTACGTCGGCCGGGAGCTGGAAGCCAAGATCATCGAGCTCGACAAGAACCGTAACAACGTCGTGCTGTCCCGCCGTGCCTACCTCGAGGAGGCGCAGCGTTCGCAGCGTGACGAGTTCTTGACCAACCTGAAGCCGGGCGAGGTTCGCAAAGGTGTCGTTTCATCTGTGGTCAACTTTGGCGCCTTCGTCGACCTCGGCGGCATGGACGGGTTGATCCACGTTTCTGAGCTGTCGTGGAAGCACGTTGACCACCCGGGCCAGGTCGTGGCGGTAGGCGACCAGGTAACCGTGCGGGTCCTCGACGTCGACCTCGACCGGGAGCGCATCAGCCTCTCGCTGAAGGCGACCCAGGCCGACCCGTGGCAGGAGTTCGCCAACGCCCACCGGGTGGGCGAGCTCGTGTACGGACGGGTCACGAAGCTGGTACCGTTCGGCGCTTTCGTCCAGGTGGGCGACGGGATCGAGGGCCTGGTCCACATCTCGGAGATGGCTGTCCACCACGTCGACCAGCCCGAGCAAGTGGTGACCCCCGGCGAGGAGCTGTGGGTCAAGATCATCGACATCGACCTGGGCCGGCGACGCATCAGCCTTTCGATCAAGCAGGCCGCAGAGGGCGGAGAAGTGGCGGCCGAGTACCGCGAGGCCTTCGGCGAGCATGCTTACGACGAGCACGGCAACTACATAGGCGCCGGCTTCACCGCCTTCGAACCGGAGTCCGAAGCGCAGGCGGCATGGGCGGGCTACCTGGAGGAGCAAGCCCAGTCCCAGGAACCGGGCGCCGCTCCGACCGAGGACTTCGGATCCTCAGGCGCCGATGCCGGGACTGAGCTGACAGGTACTGACGAACAGCAGGCCGGCCTGGACGACGCTGGCCTACATCAAGCTGATGGGGAGCCCGCTGGGACGCCCCCCAGCGAGACGGGTATTTCTACGGGAGAGCCGGGCGGCCAGGAAGAGCCTGAGGCCGCCCCCGCTAGTTAGCCGAGGCCAGCGGCTCAGATAAGAGCCGCGGCCCGGCTGAGCACGTCACCCAGCACCTGCACAATGATGTCGAAGTGCTCCTGTTCGCATATGAGCGGGGGCGCGAACTGCACCACCGGGTCGCCGCGATCGTCGGCGCGACAGACAAGGCCGGCGTCGAACAGGGCCGGGGACAGGTACCCGCGCAGGAGCCGCTCGGCCTCTTCGTCATTGAAGGTGCCCTTCGTGGCCTTGTCCTTCACCAGCTCGACCCCGAAGAAGTACCCGTCGCCGCGGACGTCGCCGACTATGGGCAGGTCCTCGAGCGTGCGCAGCGAAGAGCGGAACGCGTCCTCGTTGGCCCGCACATGGGCCAGGAGCTTTTCGTCTTCGAAGATGTCCATGTTGGCCATGGCGACGGCCGCGGACACGGGGTGGCCGCCGAACGTGATCCCGTGGGCAAATGACGTCTTCCCATGCAAGAAGGGCTCGATGAGGCGGTCGCTGGCCAGGAGGGCACCCATGGGCGCATATCCCGACGTCAACCCTTTGGCCACAGTGATCATGTCGGGCTGGTAGCCATAGCGCTCGGACCCGAACCAGTGGCCGAGGCGCCCGAAAGCACATATGACCTCGTCGGAGACCAGCAACACGCCGTAGCGGTCGCAGATCTGGCGGACACGAGCGAAGTAACCGGGAGGGGGGACGAGGCAGCCGCCGGCGTTCTGGACGGGTTCGAGGAACACGGCCGCCACCGTTTCAGGCCCCTCCGCTTCGATGCGCTCGGCGATCTGGTCGGCGGCCCATAGGCCGAACGCCTCGAGGTCGTCGCCGTGGACGGGGGCGCGGAAGAAGTCCGTGTTGGGGACCGTGGAAGTACCCGGGACCAACGGTTCGAAGGGCTTCTTGATGGCCTCTAAACCGGTTATGGAAAGTGCCCCCATGGTGGTGCCGTGATAAGAGATCTGCCGCGATATGGCTTTGGTCCGCTGCGGTTGGCCGATGACCTTGAAGTACTGGCGGGCCAGCTTCCACGCCGACTCGACAGCCTCACTACCGCCGCCGGTGAAGAAGACCCTGTTTATGTCCCCGGGTGCCAGCTCCGACAGGCGCTCGGCCAGCTCAATGGCCGTCGGGTGGGCGTACCCCCAGACGGGGAAGTAGGCCAGTTGGGCGGCCTGGCGGGCACCGGCCTCGGCCAGCTCTCGACGTCCATGGCCAACCTGAACCACAAACAGCCCCGACAGCGCGTCCAGGTACCGCTTGCCCGAAGAGTCCCATACCCAGGGCCCTCCCCCCTCACGATCACGGGCACGTCCTGGGTGGCGTAGGCCGCCATGCGGGTGAAGTGCATCCAGAGATGGCGCTTGGCGCCCTCCTGGAGTTGTTGGGGGTCGAGCGGCATGGTCCCAGCGTAACGAAGGGGGCCTGGTTGGACCGTCGAGGGCCGGGCGCTGGCACTATGGACGGCGGGGCGGAAGCGAGCCGGCCCGGCGGACGAGGCTCGGGCTCTCCCCCGTGGCCCCGCCGAGGCCCTTTTCCCGTCCTCTCGTCGGTCGCCGCGGTGGCCGAACGGCGGGAAGTCCCCGTTTTCGGTGCCGTGAGCCCTTTTTCGGGCCGTTGGGACCGTTTTTGGGTGCACCAGGCAAAACTGGTGGCGATCCAGCGCGAAAGATGCCTGTGAGCACGCCCGAAAGCGCCGAACGCGCCCAGAACGGCAGAGAACCGACCGATCACCGCCTAGGTTGCGGCCTTGATGCGCGTCGCCCTCACTGGCGGTCTCGGCTCAGGTAAAAGCACGGTCGGCAAAGCCCTGGCCGCCCGGGGGGCGACCGTGATCGACGCCGACCAGGTGGCTCGGCGCGTCATCGAACCGGGGAGCGCCGGCGAGCAGGCCGTCCTCGCCCACTTCGGTCCCGGCGTGAGCGGCCCCGACGGCCACCTCGACCGCACGGCCCTGGCCGCCATTGTGTTCGCCGACCCCGGGGAGCGGTTGGCCCTGGAGACCATCACCCACCCTCTGGTCCACGAGGAAATCGCCCGGGAGCTCTCGTCGGCCCGGTCCCCCGTTGTCGTGCTCGAGCTGCCCCTGTTTGGCGGGAGTCGCCGGCCCGAGTACGACCTGGACGCCGTGGTCCTGGTCTCTACCCCCGAGGACCTGGCCATCAAGCGGGCGGTGGCCCGAGGCATGACCGAACAGGATGTGCGCGCCCGCCTGGCGGCCCAACCGACGGACGCCGACCGCCGCGCCGGCGCCGATTGGATCCTGGCCAACGACGGCGACGAGGCGCAGCTCGAGCGAGCGGTCGACGAGCTGTGGGAGTGGCTCGAGGCCAGGCGACATCGAATCTCCGGTTAGCCAGCGGTCAACCGGTCCGGAGCGGGCCGGCCCGTCGTTCAGCCCCCCACGGCCGAAGCGATGCGGTCCCCGATCGTCTTGTCGATGCTGCGCCAGTATTCGAGCACCCGGGACAACACTGGCTCGTGCACGCCGCCCTGGATGTGGCCGACCACATTCGACACGAGCCGGTCCCGGCCGCCCTCGTCCATGGCCTTGTTGACCATGGCGTGGGCCTGGCCGAAGTCGTCGTCCTCCTTGTGCAGCGTGTAGGCGGCCCGGATGATCTCCCCCGTGACCTGCCAGGACGGATCTTCGCCGAACAGTTCGGGCGCGGCCACCGGGCCCCCGAACGAGTTCGGGGCGTAAACCGGGTCGGGCGGGTTGTGGTAGCGCATCGAACCGTCCCTGTTGTACGAGTTGACCGGCGCCCCCTTGGGCGAGTTGACCGGCAGTTGCATGGCGTTAGGCCCGATGCGATGGAGGTGGGTGTCGTGGTAGCTGAACAGCCTGGCCAGGAGCATCTTGTCTGGGCTAGGCCCGATCCCTGGGACCATGTTGTTGGGCTCGAAGGCGGCCTGCTCGACCTCGGCGAAGTAGTTCTCCGGGTTGCGGTCGAGCACCATGCGGCCCACCTTGATCAGCGGGTAGTCGCCGTGGGGCCACACCTTCGTCAAGTCGAACGGGTTGAAGCGGTAATCGGCCGCCTCTTCGAACGGCATCACCTGCATGTACAACGTCCACGAGGGATGGTCTCCGAACCTGATGGATTCGTAAAGGTCCTGCAAGTGGTAGTCGGGGTTCTGGCCGGCGAGCTCGTTCGCTTGGGCCTGGGTCAAGTACTCCACCCCCAGGTCGCTCTTGAAGTGGTACTTGACCCACGACTTCTCGCCGCCGGCGTTGAGCCACATGTACGTGTGGCTCGAATAGCCGTTCATATGGCGCCAGCTCTTGGGTAGGCCCCGGTCGCCCATGAGGTAGGTGACCTGGTGGGCCGACTCGGGTGACAGCGTCCAGAAGTCCCATTGCATGTTGTTGTCCCGCAAATGGTTGTCCGCCCGCCGCTTCTGAGAGTGGATGAAGTCCTGGAACTTTTGCGGGTCGCGGATGAAGAAGACAGGCGTGTTGTTGCCGACCATGTCGTAGTTGCCCAGTTCCGTATAGAACTTGATGGCGAAGCCCCGCGGGTCACGGCTCGTGTCGGCGTACCCCCGTTCGCCGGCCACCGTCGAGAAACGGATGAACAACTCCGTCCGCTTTCCCTTCTGGAACGGCAGCGCTCTTGTGAACTGTGAGACGTCCTCGGTGGTCTCGAAAAACCCGTAGGCGCCACCACCCTTGGCGTGCACCACTCGCTCGGGCACGCGTTCCCGGTTGAAGGCTTGCATCTTCTGGACCAGGTAATGGTCCTGGAGCAGGACGGGACCGTTGGGGCCGACGGTGAGGGAGTGCTCGTCGCTGGCCGCCGGGATACCCGAGTCCGTAGTCGTGTAAGGGCGACTGGTCTTCATTTCGCTCATGCCGTGGGCTCCTTTCAGGTCGTGGTGTGGGCCACTTTCGCTGTGCCAGCCCGATTCTGGCGCTACCCCGTAGAGGGTTCCACACGACCACGATCGCGGGCTCCCACCGCCCGGTTCTTCGGAGCCAACCGGGACCACCGGCGATCGTGGCGGGCGTGGCTATTTGCGTTGCTGCGCTTGCCTTACCCCGCTCGGCTTACTCCGCAAACATGGGCCCGACCACTGGCGCGCCCTCGTCCGATTGGCCCGGGCGCAGGGTCGACGCCCCGCCCGTCCACCCCTGGTGCCACTGGACGGCGCCCCCCCGTCCATCCCTCAGGACGGTGCCTAGCGCCCGGACGGGCCTGCGTCGGGACGGGCCCTACGCCCCGTGGGACTCTGCGCCCGGGGCATGCGGCCGCCGCCGTCAGGCGCGGGGCTCTTGCCTGGCCGCCCGGAGGCGGCGACAGCCACCCACCACCGGCCGATGTCACACCTCGCCGGTACCATTACCGCAGTGCCTCCTTTCAAAGTTGTCTCAGAGTGGTCCCCGGCCGGCGACCAGCCCAGCGCCATCAAAGGCCTGGCCGAGGGGGTGGAGAGAGGCGACCGCTTTCAAACGCTCCTCGGCATTACGGGGAGCGGTAAGAGCGCCACCATCGCCTGGACTATCGAGCAGGTGCAACGCCCCACTCTTGTCATCGAGCCCAACAAGTCGCTCGCCGCCCAGATCGCCAATGAGATGCGGGAGGTGTTCCCCGAAAACAGGGTCGAGTACTTCGTCAGTTACTACGACTACTACCAACCCGAGGCCTATCTCCCCTCCAGCGACACCTATATCGAAAAAGACAGTTCGATAAATGACGAGATCGACCGGCTCCGGCACTCGGCTACCTCTGCATTGCTCACCCGGCGGGACGTAATTGTCGTGGCTTCTGTCTCCTGTATCTATGGCCTCGGTTCGCCGGAGGAATACTCCCAGCAGATCCTGGCCCTGACCGTGGGCCACGACTACGACCAGCGGGCCATCCTCGGCCGGTTGGTCGACATGCAGTACGAGCGCAACGATCAAAACTTGGTCCGGGGCAAGTTCCGGGTCCGCGGGGACACGATCGAGGTCCACCCTGCTTACGAAGAGCACATTTTGCGGGTGGAGCTTTTCGGCGACGAAATCGAACGGATCTCGCGCGTCGACCCCGTTACCGGTGAGGTTCTGGACGAGGTCGACGACGTCGTCGTTTTCCCGGCTACCCACTATGTCGCCGGGACGGAGAAGATGCGACGGGCCATCGAGGGGATCGAAGTCGAGCTCCAGGAACGCCTTGATTACTTTGAGAAAAATGGCAAGTTGCTGGAAGCTCAGCGTTTACGCATGCGGACCACTTATGACCTCGAAATGCTGGCCGAAGTGGGCAGCTGCTCGGGCATAGAAAACTACAGCCGTCACATCGACGGGCGCGCCGCCGGCCAGGCCCCTCACACTTTGATCGACTTCTTCCCCAAGGACTACCTGCTGGTTGTGGACGAGTCGCACGTGGCTATACCGCAACTTCACGGCCAGTACCACGGGGACCGCTCCCGCAAGGAGACGCTCATCGAGCATGGTTTCCGTCTGCCCTCCGCGGCCGACAACCGGCCGCTGCGTTACGAGGAGCTGATGGAACGGATCAACCAGTGCATTTTCATGTCGGCGACGCCCGCGGCCTACGAAATATCGGTCTCCAACCAGGTCGTCGAACAAATCGTGCGGCCCACGGGGCTGATCGACCCCGAGGTAGTGGTCCGGCCGACCAAGGGCCAGATCGATGACCTCATCGCCGAAGTGAGCAAACGGACGGCTGCCGGGGACAGAGTACTGGTGACCACCTTGACCAAGAAGATGGCCGAAGACCTGACCGACTACCTGCTCGAACAGGGCCTCAAGGTGCGCTACCTGCACTCCAACGTGGAAACACTGGAGCGGATCGAGATCTTGAGAGACCTCCGTCTGGGCGAGTTCGACGTGCTCGTGGGGATCAACCTGCTCCGGGAGGGCCTCGACCTGCCTGAAGTCTCGCTGGTGCTGATCCTGGACGCGGACAAGGAGGGGTTCCTTCGCTCGGAGACCTCCCTCATCCAGACGATCGGGCGCGCCGCCCGCAACGTCGACGGTGCGGTGATCATGTACGCCGACGAGATGACCGACTCCATGCGCCGGGCCATCTCGGAGACCCACCGCCGCCGTCAGTTGCAGACGGAGTACAACGCCGAGCACGGCATCAACCCTCAGACCGTCCGCCGGGCGGTGAGCGACATCCTGGTCATGCTCGGCCGGAGGGACAGTTCGGGGGTGCCGGCCGGCACAGCGCCTATGCCCGGCGTCGACCGCCGCAGCCGCCGGCGCGACCGGGCCCGTTCGGACCTGGCGGGTATGCCGAAGGCGGACCTTTCGCGGCTCATCTCCGCTCTCGAAGAAGAAATGCGCGACGCGTCGGCGGACCTGCGCTTCGAGTACGCCGCCCGGCTGCGCGACGAGGTCGCTGACCTGAAGAAGGAACTAAAGGCCCTGGCCGAAATGGGCGTGCCGGTCAGCTAGGCGCGGCCCTATGGGCCGAAACTCGTCGCATCAGCTGGTGGGGCCGAACCGCTCTACCCGGACCTTTACGGTGGGCACGCCGAGGTCGACGAGCATGTAGCTGGCGGCGTCGGCGAAACCGGCCGACCCACAGATATAGGCGGTTTCGTCAGGCCGGATGTTGGGCTTTAGGTCGGCCGGCGTGAGCCGTCCGGCCGGCCTCTGTGCGCCCGGAGGAGCGGCACGGGTGTACACGACCGTGCTCTGCGGCCCCGGCAGCTCGTGTGAGTAATACAGGTCGTCCGGAGTACGCACGGAAACGACTAGCCGTACGAGATCCGGCTGCCCGAGCTGGCGGGCCAGGCGGAGCATGGCCATAAGAGGCACCACCCCGGACCCACCTCCGACCAGCACGGCGGGGGTCTTGCCCTCCCACACGAACCAACGTCCGATAGGACCGCGCATTTCCAGCTCGTCGCCGACGACGACGTCGTCGTGGAGGAACATCGACACCTCCCCGCCCTCGAGGCGCTCGACGGTCAGCTCGATCTCGTTGGAACCATCGGGAGGCGACGCCACCGAGTACGACCGCTGCGCGGTGTAACCGTCGGGCGCCGTCAACCGGAGGACGTAGTGTTGCCCGGCCAAGCGCTCCGCCGGATCCGTCAGGGCAAAGCGGAAGGTCTTGGCCCGGGCCGTCTCCGGCCGGATCTCGACCACCGTCGCCGTTTGCCACGGGGTGCGTTGAGTGGCGAGCTCGGTTTCCTCGAGCTCGGTTTCCTCGTCCGTCTGAGGTGCGTCCATGAGCGCTCTCAGTCGCCCTGGTAGCGCTGCTCGAGCCAGGGGTCGCCCCTGTCGTGGTAGCCGTTACGCTCCCAGAACCCGGGTTCGTCATGGTCGAGCAACCGAAGACCGGCCACCCATTTGGCGCTCTTCCAGAAATAGAGGTGGGGCACGAGGAGGCGAGCCGGCCCCCCATGGGCGGTGGGCAGAGGCTGGCCCCCGAAGTCCCACACCACCCAGGCCTGACCGCCGCTGACGTCGGCCAAGGGCAGGTTCGTCGTATAGCCGCTATGCGAGAAAGCCAGCACGTACGTGGCCGCCGGCAACGGCTCGGCCGCTCCCAGAAGGGTGTCGACCGAGACGCCGCTGAAGTTCACCCCGAGCTTGGACCAGGTCGTTACGCAGTGGATATCCCCGTTGAACGAGGAGCCCTCGAGGGCTTTGATTTCTTCCCAGCTCCACGTCATCGGCTTGGCCACCAGGCCCTCGACCTTGAACGTCCAGGACGACACGTCGAGTTTCGGTGTCACCTCAGCCGTAAGAACGGGCCAGTCTGCGCCCACGTCGTACTGCCCTGGCGGCAAACGCGGGTCGCGAGCGGCCTTACTCCGTCCGGAGAAGCCCCTCGTGAACTTGAGCATCCTGTTCCTGCCACCTCCGCAATACCGAGTTACCAGCGCCGGGCCGCAACCCCCGGCCTGATGGGCCTTCACTCCCCTGAGCGGGAGGCGGGACCTCGCCGGGGACCTTGGTCCCGCTGTCGATGTCGAGGACATGCTTACCACAGCCCGGGCCCCGACGCAGCACCTATCGGCGGAGACACCGATGTCGCCGGGCGCGAGGTACGCCGCTCGGTTGACGCTACAAAACGCCGGCCAGAGGGACGGCCGAACCTGCCTTTCGCCCAGGCTCGGCGCTGATAAACGCATTGCGCCACTATCAGCCGGTGCTCTCATATAACCGAAGCCGTTTGGCGGACCTCGATAGGATACGTGGAGTGGGGCGGCTGGGGGGGATCTCGGTTAGGCGCCATCAGCGAGCCTTGACAGTTATCACGATCACGGCTGTCACGATTGGCGTCTGCACGATCGGGGTCGGCGCCGACGCCGGTACCGCTGGAGCCGGCACGCCTAGCGCCGGCACGCCTAGCGCCGGCACGCCTAGCGCCGGCACGCCTAGCGCCGGCACGCCTAGCGCCGGCACGCCTAGCGCCGGCACTCCTGGCGTCGGCGCCGGCCAGCCTCTCCCTCGATCACTGGCTCATTCGGCCGCCTTGGCCCACGCAGACACCCATCTCCCGTCCTCGCTCGTCGGCTCTCTGCCGTCTGCAAACTGGGCCGGCTATGAAGACAGCGGCGCGGGGGCGCAGTTCACCGAGGTGACGGCCAGTTGGGTCGTCCCCACCGTGAGCGAGAACACGTACGGGGATTCGAGCACCTGGATCGGCATTGACGGCATTACCAGCCACGCCGACCTGGTCCAGACGGGTACCGACCAGAGCTGGTCGGCCGCCGGCCCCGTCTATTACGCCTGGTACGAGCTCCTACCGGAGGGGTCAGTCGAACTGGGCACCGTCTTCCCGGGTGACCACATCACGGCCAAAATCGACGAGACTCGGCCTGGGAACTGGACAATTTCCGTAGATGACGTGACTCAGCACGTCGACTGGGCGCAATCGGTCCCCTACAGCGCGCCCGGTACGACCGCCGAGTGGGTTGAAGAAGCTCCGACGTCGTCCTTTGACAATTCCATCGAAGCGCTGGCTGATTTTGGGACGGTGGAGTTCTCGAATATGGCCGTGGGTGGGCCAGGCACCGCTTCGGCCACCGGCTCTCCCATATATATGGTCGCGCATTCCAAAATAATTGCCTACCCGACCCAGTACGCCCCGTTCACCGATTCGTTCAGCGTCGTTTATGGCACCCTCAAGTCGCCCCCGTCCGGCCAGGTCGGCGCGCCGATCGGGCCGACCACATCGCCGGGCACGTCAACGACCACGACGACCACTCCGGCCGCGTTGGGAGGGCAAGGTCTATGGCTGGCCGGCAAGGACGGCGGGATTTTCGCCTTTGGCACGGCCCAATTCCACGGGTCGACAGGAAGTATCCCACTGCAACGACCGATAGCCGGGATCGCGCCGACCGCCGACCATGGTGGCTACTGGATGGTGGCGTCTGACGGGGGGTTGTTCACGTTCGGTGACGCCGCCTACGTGGGTTCGGTGCCGGCCAGCGGGATCGGCCCGGTTGGTTCCAAAATGCCCCACCACCTTTCGGCACCGATAGTCGGCGTCGTCCCCACACCCGACGGCAAGGGCTACTTCATGGTGGCCAGTGACGGCGGCGTGTTCGCCTTCGGGGACGCGCATTTCTTCGGCTCGTGCGCCAGCATCGGTGGCTGCCCGGCCCCTGTCGTGGCCGTGGTGCCTGATGCCACCGGCAAGGGTTACTGGCTGCTGCTCTCCAACTGTCAAATGGTGGCGTTCGGCGACGCCGCCAAGATCCCGGATGGTAACTGTCAGAACTTCGCCCATGCCAACAAAGTGGTGGCGACGGCGGCCGCCCGCACTCCAGCCGGGAACGGGTACTGGGTGCTCCTCAAAAACGGCAACGTATACGCCGAGGGCAACGCCAAGTCCCTCGGTCCCCCGCCCACCGCCAAAGCGGCCACGGCGGGTGACCCCGCGGTGGCGCTCGTGCCGACCAGCGACGGCCGTGGGGTCTGGGTCGTAGATGCGAACGGTACCGTCCAGGCGTTCGGGGACGCGCCAAACGTGGGGGGCGTGGTCGGGAAGCCCCTGTCCGCTCCCATCATCGCCGCCGCGGGCTGGTAGCCGGCCGGGGTGGCCGCGTATATCGGGCGTTAGGCGGGCGTTAGGCGGCAGGGTCGCCGGCGTTAGGCAGCCATGGTCGCCGGCGCAGACTGCTTTTTGCCAGAACTGGGGCCAAAAACGTGCCTCCCAGGCATGTTTTTGGCCCCAGTCCGCGTCTCCAGACGGTTAGGCGGGCGTGCTCGCCGGCGCCTTGGCCCGCAGGATTTCGACAAAGGCCCGCATCCAGGAAGGGTGGTCCGGCCACGCCCGAGCGGACACCATGAGGCCGTCCACCACGGCGGCGCCGTCAACGAACACGGCCCCGGCCCGCTCCACGTCGGATGCCAGCGCTGGGTAGGCGGCCGTCTTTCGCCCGGCCAGGACCCCGGCCGTGGCCAGGGCGAGGGGGGCGTGGCATATCTGGGCCACGGGTTTGTCGGCGTCGAAGAAATGGCTCACGATGCGCGTGAAGTCAGGGTCGTTGCGGATGTACTCGGGTGCCCGGCCACCCGGGATGACAACGGCGACGTAGTTGGCCGGGTCGACATCGGCGAAAGCGAGGTCGGCGGGCCAGGAGTAGCCCGGCTTTTCGGTGTAGGTATCAAAGCCGTCCTCGAAATCGTGCACCACGAACTGCAATTTCTTTTTTGTCGGTGCCGCGATATCTACCTCATAGCCCTCTTCCAGAAGGCGCTGGTAGGGGTACATCACTTCGAGGGACTCGGCGGCATCGCCGGTCAGGATAAGGACCCGTGCCATCTGGCAACCTCCATGATCGGTTCGTAGACGCACTCAAACTACCGCAGGTGATGGTTCTCTTGACCGGGCGAGAGCGTCGCCTGTGACCCCATCTGAGTTGCGTCCACATCGCAGAGGGGTAGAACCTCTTGTGCCACGGGAGCCGGGTACTCGAGCGCCTACCGGCTCCCGGGACTGCTCTTGCGCCACCGGCGGCTCACCAACCCGGGACCGGCGCGGTCGGACCCTTTAGGCGGCTGCCACCAGGGGGCCGATGACTTCGACGACCTCGCCGATGACCTGGTCGATTTGCTGATAAGCGCTCACGATCGAGTTTATGGTGACCTGGAGATCCACGTTGGCGTTGGCGTCCCAGTGCCACGAGTACCCGGGGACAATGTTCGACCAGTTCTTGGCGACGATCTCGTTGGTGGCCGACTGGTCCCAGTTGTAGCTCGACTCCGAGCCGACCGTGCCCTGAGCCGTGAAACCGTAACCTACTCCGGTCCTGTCACGCACGATTACGGCCACGCTCACGTCGTAACTGAGAATACCGGTGACGGCGTTGCTGGGCGAAAAAGAACCTTCGAATTCGCACGCCCCCGAGGAGCTCAGGGTCAGCGTGACATTCCCGTTCAGGCCGTCGAGGTTAGGGTAGAAGGTAAGCGAGAGGGGTGCCGGCGGGAAGAAGATGGGCAGCGGCGCGAAGTGGGGGAGGTAGCCGACGTTGCCGTCCACTCTCTGCCGGGAGGGAGGCGCAGTCCCCCAGGGCCCGGACTCCAACCAAAGCGTGCCGTCGCTTCCCAGGACATAACCTTGCTCCTCGCCCAGCATCTGGAACCCGTACACGTTGGCGTCGACCTCCTTTTGCAGGATGTCCGTGATGAGCCCGCCCCTCGGGTCGGCGATCTCGTACATCCTCTCCTGGTGGGTGGTGGCGAACAACTGGCCGCCTGAGAGCAGCTGGAACGTGGCCGTGTCGGCCAGGACCTGTTGACGGCTCCCCGCCGCCATCGGCCAAGGGCCGTTGTCGAGGTACGTAGCTTCCGAGTTCGTCTGTACGACGACGTGGGTGCTGTCTATGACCTGGAACGCGCTGACGTCGCTGTCCACCAGGGCACGGCGGATGGGGTTGCGGGTACCGAAGGGACCGGGTTCGTTCCACAGGTTCCCGTTATTGCCGAGCACGAACACCTCGCTGGAGCCGTTCGACTGGAAGTCGGCGACGTTGCCGTCGACCCACTGGCGCGCCGGCGGGACGCTCTTGCCCCAAGGCCCGTTCTCGTACCACAGGTTGCCGTCTGATCCGAGGACCAGGCACTGGTGGTCGTCCAGAGGCTCGAAGGCGACGACGTTGCCATCGACTTGCTGACGGGCCGGAGGCACGGGGCCAAACGGGCCGGTCTCGAACCACAGCTTGCCGTCGTGGCCGAGCACGTACACCTCACTGTCGCTGATGGGCCGAAAGGCGGCCACGTCACCATCGATCTGCGTCCTGGCCGGAGGGTTGGCGCCCCAGGCGCCCTTCTCCAACCACAGGTTCCCGTCGCGGCCGAGGACGATAACCTCGGTCGGTGACAGGCCGAAGAACGTGTTCCTTTGGCGTGTCGAATACAGTTGCATGACTATTCCTTTCCCTGGTCGGGCGTAGTGGTAAAGGGCAGCCGGCGCTGGACGCCAACCGCCTCAGGTTTGATCCGCTCGGCCCGAGACTGTCCTCGGGCTAATTGAAGGCGAGTTGCCTGTTTCTGGGTCGTAAAGCCACGGCCGTTTGCCGCTAATGGTAAGTATGAGTGACCCGACTGGCGATGTCGTCCACCGCCAGAGCGGTCTTGTCACCGGTCGGCGTACGCCTCATGGACTACTTGGACATGACGATCTCCAGATTCGCGTTTAGCGTAGTGCCAATATCGGCCACGTTCAGCGTCCCGGTATAGCCGAGGAACGAGCCTGTCCCGCTAACAATAGGGATAGAGAAGTTCCCCTGGCCGCCCGCACCCTTGGCAATCAACATCGAATTGCCCATAGCAACTTCGCCATTGCAGGTCGGGTTGCCGCTGGCGGAGAAGGTGCAGACAAAGTGGTCGCTGGCGCCCAACACGTTGGAGTGGTGAGCCTGGGTCCCCGAATAATCAAGGTCGGTGAACTCGATCTGGCTGCCGGGCGCCGGCTGGGCGTGGAGGGTTGCCACCTTGCCGTTTGGCGAGGTATACACGAGGCTCGAGTTCTTCTCGTAGAACAAAATATGTTTTGCGCTTATAACTGGTTGAGCGGCGGCCACACCGCTGCTCATTGACGTCGCCACGGCGGTCAGCACCGCCGCTTTCGCAATGAAACTGTGCATTTCGTTCCTTTCGCTGTCGTCGACAGTGCGGCGGTGTGCCCACTGTCTCCAGATCGCAGCTTCTCAATACGAGGCCGAATGGGGAAGTGACGGAGTTCCCGCCTCAACCGGGAGATCCTCCCGGGACGACCGGGAACATCCTCCCTTCCCGCGGCTGGTAGCTAGCTGGCATGATTAGGGACAGTGCAGACGGTCGTCGCCGCGAAGGGCCCCGCCCTGGAAACCAGCACGCCTCGTCGTTGGCCCCGGTTCCTCCCTCTGGTCATCCTGGCGGCGACCGAGGTGGTCGTTGGCCTAGCCGTGTTCAAGCTGGCGGCCACCGGGCTCTCGTTAGGGCAATTGCTCCTGTCCTACGGCATCACCAATGCCTGGCTCGGGGCCAGCTTCGCGCCATTCGGGGCCTATGTCGCGTACAAGCGCCCCGAGGTGCCAATCGGTTGGCTCTTTGCTGCCTTTGGCGTCCTTTACGGCGTCTCCGCGTACGGGATCGCCCTTACGACCCCGGTTCTGTTAGCCGGACGCGAGGCGCACCTGAGCGTCGGTGTTGTCTTGCTGAGCAACACGTGGACGATCGCCGTCGCGGTCTGCTTCCCCCTTATTCTCTTGTTGTTCCCGGACGGCCGTCTCGCTACGCCCAGCTGGCGCTGGTTGGTGGCTCTTTTCCTAGCCGATGGGGTCATCTGGATGGCGGCCTGGACCCTCATGGAAACGGCGCCGCTAGTCC
This sequence comes from uncultured Acidimicrobiaceae bacterium, assembly GCA_963750465.1. Taxonomy (GTDB): domain Bacteria; phylum Actinomycetota; class Acidimicrobiia; order Acidimicrobiales; family Palsa-688; genus Fen-671. Next base: position 290,783 of record CAVVRE010000009.1, on the reverse strand, counting down.
ATATGGGCCCTTCATGGGCCAATTTCATTTCGCGGACCGAGACCGTCACAAATTTCGGCCTACTCGCCGTGTTCATAATCAGCGTGGTGGCCCTAACTCACCGTTGGCGCCGCTCTACTGGCCGGGTGCATGACCAGCTCCTCTGGCTACTGGCCGGGTCGATCATCGCGGTTGGCTTATTCCTCCCCACCGCTTGGGGAGTCACGAGCTACTGGGCGACGTCGATGCTCGTTGGAGTTCCCCTGTTCTGTGTGGCTTGCACGATCGCGCTGGTCCGTTACCGGCTGTTCGATATCGACCTCGTGGTCAACCGAACACTTGTCTATCTCGCGCTGTCCGGTGGCTTGCTCGCCATCTACCTAGGCGTCGTGGAGCTGGCCCGGGCCACCGTCGGGCGCGGCGCCCAGTTCGGGGGTTCTCTGGTGGCGGCGGCCCTGGTGGCGGCGGTATTCGTCCCCTGCCGGGCCGTAGTGCAGCAGCTAGTGGACAGGTTTATGTTCGGCACCCGCGGGGACGCGGCGCAGACCCTTTCCACTCTGACTGCGAGCCTGGAAAGCTCGGTGGACGATGAGTTATCGGCGGCGCTCCAGGCGCTGCGTCAGTCACTGCGGCTCCCTCACCTGGCCGTCGTAATCGAGGAGCGAGTTATTGGTACCGTCGACCCCGGCTCCGCGCCGGAGGCTTTTCCGCTTCGTTACCGCAGCCAGCCCGTCGGGGATCTGCTGGTGTGGCCCAGACGAGGCCAACGGCAACTCGACGCCAGCGACAGGACCGCCCTCCGCGTCGTAGCCGGGCCTCTGGCGAGCGCAGTTCATTCCGTGCAGCTAAATGACCAGCTCCAGGAGTCGCGGGAGGAACTTCTGGCGGCGCGGGACCTCGAACGGCGCCGTCTGCACCGGGACCTCCACGACGGCCTGGGGCCCGCTCTGACGGCGGTGGCGCTGAAAGCGGACGCGGCCGGCAACATCGTGGCCAACGATCCGGGCCGTGCCCGGGAGCTGCTCGACCAGATCGGCAGCGAGGCGCGCGCCGCGGTAGGCGACGTCAGGCGCATCGCCCATGGGCTGCGCCCTCCCACTCTGGACAAGTACGGCATGCTGGCGGCCGTTTCGTTCGAGGCCACCCGGTTCACCAGCCGGCTGGACGGGCACCCTCTGGTGGTGTCCGTCGATCTCCCGACCTCGCTCCCACCTCTGGCTGACGACGTGGTTGTAACCGCTTACCGCATAACCACTGAGGCGCTCACCAACGTGGCTCGCCACTCCAATGCTTCGAGCGCGCGGGTTATGATCCGGGTCGACGAGACTTTGAGGCTCGAGATCGCCGACGACGGCACGTCATCGAGCACTAGTTGGCCCGGGGGGTTCGGGACGGACAGCATGGCGAAGCGAGCGGCCGACTGTGGCGGCTCGCTCAGTGCAGGGCCGACACCCGATGGGGGCCGCGTTGTTGCCACCTTCCCGGTGGCGCAAGTTGGGGCAAACGCTTGACGACCATCCTCATCGTCGACGACCATCCTGTGGTCAGGGAAGGGCTTTCCAGCCTGATCGAAACCGTCGACGGTATGTCCGTTATCGCGCAGTCGTCCAACGGTCCCGACGCGGTGTCCAAGGCCTCGGCCTACAGGCCCGATGTGGTCCTCATGGACTTGAACATGCCTGATGGTTCCGGGATCGAAGCCACGCGGGCGATCGCACAACACTACCCGGAGTGCAAGGTGCTCGTTCTCACCATGTCAGAAGACAGCGAATCGATTGCCGAGGCAGTGCGCGCCGGCGCACGCGGTTACCTGCTGAAAGGCGCAAGTCAACACGAGATCATCCGGGCCGTCCATACCGTTGCCAATGGGGGTGCGCTGTTTTCGGCCGTTATTGCTGATCATGTACTAGGCCAGCTTCACGAAACCAAACCGACAACGGCCGCGCTGGTCCGCACCCTGCCCGAACTCACGGGCCGGGAACGAGAGATTCTGGTATTGCTGGCAAAGGGGGCTCGCAATCACTCCATCGCCACAGCACTAGGCATTAGCACAAAGACGGTGGCCAACCATCTTTCAATGATCTTTACCAAACTCAACGTAGAAGACCGAGCCCACGCCATGATCCTCGCACGCGAGGCCGGGCTCGGCGCCATGGACTAAGTAGCGCCTATCGTGCCCTTCATGCCCCTGCCTTGGGAAAAAGAACTCGCCGGCCGAATCGACCGCTCCACCATTTCCTCGACCGCGCTCGAGGGCAACCCGCTCGGGGACCCCACGGAACGCCCGCTGTGGGTGTACCTTCCCCCCGGCTACGACGACGACCCCGCCCGGCGCTACCCATCCGTCTATGTGCTCCAGGGTTACACCGGTCACGTCTCCATGTGGGCCAACCGGAGCGCCTACCGCCTGCCGTTCCCCGAGGCCGCAGACGAGTTGTTCGCTCGGGGCGGCGCTCCCCCCTGCATCGTGGCCTTCGTCGATGCCTGGACGGCGTACGGTGGTTCGCAGTTCGTCGACTCCTCCGGGACCGGCCGGTACCACACGTACCTCTGCGACGAGGTGGTGCCCTTCGTCGATTCCCACTACCGCACGCTGGCCGAGGCCCGGCACCGCGGCGTCCAGGGGAAGTCGAGCGGCGGGTTCGGCGCCATGATCACCCCGATGCTCCGGCCCGACCTGTTCGGTGGTATGGCCACCCACTCGGGCGACGCCTATTACGAGCTGTTGTATTTTCCCGAGTTCGCCAAATCGGTGCGAGCTTTGCGCGAATACGACGGCTCGATAGAAAAGTGGTGGGACGACTTTCGAGGCCGAGTCGCCTTTACCAAAGCGGCCGACGACACGTTACTGATGCTCCTCGGGGTTTCTGCGTGCTTCTCGGCCGGGGAGGACGGTACGCCGGAGCTACCGTTCGACCCCGCCTCCGGGCTGCTCCGCCCGGAGGCATGGCAACGATGGCTGGACTGGGACCCGGTGCGGATGGTGCCTAAGTACGCTGACGCCCTCGGGGGGATGCGGGCCATCTGGGTCGACGGCGGGACGAGGGACGAATGGTACCTGGACGTGGGCGGCCAGGCCTTTTGCGCCGCCCTGGCCCGGGTCGGCGTCAACGACGTCCATTTCGAACTGTTCGACGGCACCCACGGCCGCATCGAGTACCGCTACCCGCTGTCCCTGGCTTACCTGGCAGAAAGGATTTCGTAGCCGGCACCGTCGCCTTCGGGCGCAACCCCGGAGCGGCACGCTAGAAAGGAGCTATGGCTGTTGTGAACACGAGTGCTCCCGAACGATGCCTGCTCCTGCGACCCGACGACAGTGTCGGCCTTATGACCCGGGCGTTGGCGGCGGGCACGGACATCCTCGCCGGCGACGTCCGCGTCCGGCTGCGCGACGACGTTCCCGCCGGCCACAAGGTGGCGCTGCGAGACATCCCGGCCGGCGGGCAGGTGCGTAAGTACGGACAGGTTATTGGCGTCGCCACCGGGCCGATAGCCGCCGGAGACCACGTCCATACCCACAACCTGGCCTTCGCCGACTTTGAGCGGGACTACGCCTTCGGCCTGGACGCCAAAGGGCACCCGGGCGCCCCGGCCGGGCCGCCCGCCACCTTCAACGGCATCGTCAGGGCCGACGGGCAGATCGCCACCCGCAACTACCTGGGCATCCTGACCTCAGTCAACTGCTCGGCCACGGTGGCCCGGATGATCGCCGGCCAGTTCCAGGAAGGTTCGGAGCTGATGGCCGCCTTCCCCCACCTGGACGGGGTGGTGGCCCTGACCCATGGTTCCGGGTGCGGGATGGCCGGCTCCGGCGAGGGGTTCGACCTCCTGCGCCGCACGTTGAGCGGCTACGCCCGGCACCCGAACCTGGCCGGGTTGCTCGTTCTCGGCCTCGGGTGCGAGGTCAACCAGGTCCGGTCCCTCGCCGACGGCTTCGACCTGCCGTCGACCACGCCCGTCCTGTCCATGACCATCCAGGAGATGGGGGGCACCCGGGCTACGGTACGCGAGGCTACGGCCCGTCTTCGCGAACCTGGCCGTGGAAGCCAACAAGGCCGAGCGTTCCCCGGTGCCCGTAAGCGAACTGGTCCTCGGGTTGGAGTGCGGCGGTTCGGACGGCTATTCGGGCATTACGGCCAACCCCGCTCTGGGGGTGGCCGCCGACCTCCTGGTACAGGCGGGCGGTACCGCCGTCCTGGGTGAGACGCCCGAGATCTACGGGGCCGAGCACCTGCTGACCCGGCGGGCGGCGAGCCGGGACGTGGGCGAGCGCCTCGTCGAGCGGATCCGCTGGTGGGAGGAGTACGTGAAGCGCTGTGGCGCCAGCCTGGACAACAACCCGTCCCCCGGCAACAAGGAGGGCGGCCTGACGACCATCCTGGAGAAGTCGCTCGGCGCCGTGGCCAAGGGCGGCAGCGAGGACCTGGCCGCCGTTTACGAGTACGCCGAGCCGGTGACGGCAAAAGGCTTTGTTTTCATGGACACTCCCGGCTACGACCCCGTTTCGGTCACGGGGATGGTAGCGGGGGGCGCCAACGTCGTCTGTTTCACCACCGGGCGGGGCTCGGTGTTCGGCTCCAAACCAGCGCCCTGCCTAAAACTGGCGACCAACAGCGACACTTACACCCGGATGGCTGAGGACATGGACGTCAACTGCGGCGCCATAGTCGACGGGACAACCTCGGTTGAAGCCTGCGGCCGGGAGATATACGAACTCGTCGTGGCGGTGGCGTCGGGTCAACGCAGCAAGAGCGAGGACCTCGGCTTCGGGGACGAAGAGTTCACGCCGTGGCAGCTGGGCGCGGTGCTCTGAACTGAGGGCTACCAGCCGGAGAAGGCCACCGTGACCGGCTTCTCCGGGAGGTAGCGAGAAGGCAGTTCCTCCTCGACGACGAGGCCGCCGCTTACGAACACTTTCAGAGCACTGGCCCCCTGTTGCGCGGTCACCGCCTCCACCAGACCGCCACCGGCGTCGAACCGGATGGCGGCCCGGTCCCAGGCCGCATAGCCATCGGGGAGCGCCCCATCAAGCAGAGCAGCATGGAACAAGGGGCGGCGCTGCTGTCCTGAGTCGTAGTGTGGGCAGAAGCTGCCCTTTACCATGCCGAGCCCCTCGCTGAGCGCCTGGAGGGTCGGCCCATAAGAATCGGTAGTACCGCCCTCGAACCAGCAGATGCCGCCTGCGCTCCCACCGGTCAGCACCGCCCCTCGAGCGAGAGCCTGGTGGAGGAGGAGGTCGACCCCCTGGCGCTTCCACACATCGAGCATGTTGGCCGTGTTGCCCCCACCCACATGGACTACGTCGGCGCCGACCATCAGCTCCGTGATGTCGTCGTGCTCCCGGTTGAACAGGCTCAGGTGCCGAGGGCGACAACGGGCCGAGTTGAATGTCTCGTAAAAAGAGACGATATACCCCGGGTCATCACCCGTCGCCGTGCCGAGGAAAAGGACAGCCGGGTTGCTTTTCCCGGTGAGTTCGAGGACATAGTCATGCAATGGGTCGTTACGTCGGTCCATGGTCGACCGCGCCCCGCCCATGGCCACGATGTGCCCCCTCAAAGCGGCTTCCCCGTTCACGTCGCGCTGAGGACCGAGACCGGATTAAGTCAGGCGGCGGGCGGTTTGTTCGACTTGGATGACTTGCCTCGATAGGCGGTAATGGCCACGCCCAACAGGACGCCCAGGATCAAACAAACCAGGAAACCCACCCACAGTTGAGACCTAACGCTGAAGAACACGAAATCGATTTTTACGCTGGTCGAGTTGAGGACTATGAAAAGGATCACATAAACGAGGACGACAACGCCGACAGCGATGCGCGTCCAGGTCTTTGCGTCCCACTTGCGTGCTGACCGACGGCGGGTCGTGCTCGGCTTCGTGGAGGCCACGGCCCCAGCTTAGCCTCCTCTGGGCTGCTCAAGGCCGGGTTGTGCTCGATGACCGCCCGCTTGTGCCCGAGGACGGCCAGCTTGTGACGGAGAACGGCGGGCGGGCGCCCGAGGAGGGGCGCCGGTTGAGCCTGGCTGCGGCCAGGGCGGTATCCGGGCCACGAGCGCGTACTATTTTGGCGTGGACTTGAGCGAGCTCGGCTATAAAGGCCTGCAAATTACCGGTATTAAGATCACGCCTGTCGCTTTTTCCGACCCCCCGCTGCTGAACCAGGTCGGCGTTCACCAACCCTTGGCCCTGCGGGCCGTGATCGAGGTGGAGACGGGGTCGGGGTTAACTGGTCTCGGCGAAACGTACGGCGACGCAGACCATCTGAGCCGTTTGCAGACGGCGGCCGATGCCATCGTCGGTGCGGACGTGTTCGCCCACCACCAGGTGCGCACCCGGGTGGCCCGGTCCCTGTCGGGCGCGGTGGGCGGGGACGCGCACGGGCTAACGGGCGTCGTCACCTCGGGCGGCACGATCGACAGAGTTTTCGCCCCCTTCGAAGTGGCCTGCCTGGACGTCGCCGGGCGGGCGTTGAGCCGGCCGGTCAGCGACCTCCTGGGCGGGGCGGTGCGAGACCGCGTGCCATATAGCGCCTATCTTTTCTACAAATGGGCCGGACATCCTGGCGCTGTCCCCGATGAATGGGGCCAAGCGCTCGACGCCGAAGGGATCGTGGCCCAAGCCCGGCGCATGATCGCTGAATACGGCTTCTCTGCCGTCAAGCTGAAGGGTGGGGTCTTCCCGCCGGGCACGGACATCGAAGTTATTCAAGCCTTACGGCTGGAGTTCCCGTCCCTGCCGTTGCGGCTCGACCCGAACGGCGCCTGGACACCCGAAACGTCCATAAAGGTTGGCCAGGAACTGGCCGGCGTGCTGGAGTACCTGGAGGACCCCACCATCGGCATCCCGGGCATGGCCCGAGTGGCCAGGGAAGTCCCGATGCCCCTGGCCACCAACATGTGCGTGGTCGATTTCGAGCACGTGGCCCCGGCCGTGGCCGAAGGGGCGGTGTCGATCATCCTTTCTGACCTCCACTATTGGGGCGGCCTCAGGCGCTCGGCCGAGCTAGCCCGGATCTGCGCCACGTTCGGGCTCGGCCTATCGATGCACTCCAACTCGCACCTCGGGATCAGCTTGGCCGCCATGACCCAGTTGGCCGCCGCCACCCCGGAACTGACTTATGCCTGTGACACCCATTGGCCGTGGAAGCGGACCGGCGAGGACGTGATCGAGACCGGTGTGCTTACCTTCCGGGATGGTTCCGTCGCCGTCCCGACCGGTCCCGGGCTCGGTGTGGAGCTGGACCGTGACGCTCTGGCCCGACTGGCCGAACAGTACCAGCGCGGCCAGATCCGTACTCGTGACGACAGCGCTTACATGCGCGAGATCGACCCCGGCTACCGTGTGGTAACGCCGCGCTGGTGAACAGGGCGCCGGGCGGGCGAGCTCGAGGGCGGCCATCAGGATTTCTTTTTGGCGTCCTCCGGCCCGTAGCCCGCATTTTTCAGCATCCGGCGCAGGTCGACGACCTGCTGAGCGTCGACGTCCTTGTTCCCGGGCCGATGGAAGGTCTCGGTTTCGTCTCCCAGCGTCACATGGTAGGAACCGTCGTGCTCTTGCTTAACGGTGCCGACCTGTCCCAGGAGCGAAAGAACCGCCCGCCACTCGATGTTGTGGCTCACGGGGTGCTCAAATATCTGTGCCAGCGTATCGCGGTGGTTGCTGCTCAGCTCCGGGCGATCGGGTTCTTCGGGCACCGCTAGTCGTCTCCCTTCATAGGCCGGCGAAAAGGTCGTCTTCGCGGGCCAGGCCGTCTGGGGCCGAGCGTAGCGTGAAGTACTCACGTGAAAGCAAAACCGCGAGGACGTCGTCGGGTACGCGGTCGAACAGGAAGTTCTGGACCTGGCTGGCGTGGGCGGCCAGCGCTTCTCGTTTTTGGTTCACGTAGGCAGAAACGTCGACCACCGTGGTTATCATTTCGTCCGGCACCCCAAAATCGGCGGGAATATCAAAGTCGTCTGTGCTTATCCCGGAGGCTTGCAGCAATTGGCGCATTTGCAGGAAACCAGACCTGGGGATGGCGGAGTAGTAAAACTTAGCCGGGATACCCGTCAATTCTGCCGCCGCGACGGCGGCGCGGTGAGCCTGGATGTGGTCCGGGTGCCCGTAATTGCCGTTCTCGTCGTATGTGACGACCACCTGGGGCCGGTAGTGGCGCATCAATTCCGCCAGACGGGCGGCGATCTGGTCCAGCGGTACGTTGCAAAATACGTCGGGGTCTTTGTTGGCCGACCATCCCTCCATGCCTGAGTCGCGGTAGTTGAGCAGCTCCAGGTGGTCGACTCCGAGCAGGGCCACAGCCGTGCGCAGCTCGGCCAGCCGCACGGCGGCCACCTCCTGTGGGTGGTGACCCTCTTCGCCCGGCTTGACCCCGCCCGGGCCATCGCCTTGCTCGCCGTTGGTGCACGTCACCACCACGGTTTGCGCCCCGTCTACCGCGTAGCGGGCCAGCACCCCGCCGGTACCGATCACTTCGTCGTCGGGGTGGGCGTGGACGGCCATCAGGGTCATACCTTTGGCCATCCCGCCACCTTGTCCTTTCGGTGCTCGAGGCTCGTCCATCACGGCGAAGTTTACGGCTCCACCGAAATGTCCCCAAGATTTCAACCCCCGTCTCCGTACCGCGAGCCTTGAGTTCAAACCCGCGAGTTAGGATCCCACGCCGTGCTCACCCGTCGAGAGTTCCTTCAGATAGTGGCCGCTTCTGCCGGAGTCGCCGTCACCGGTACCGAGCTCCTTTCCAGGGCGGTGGCCAGCGCCAGCCCCGCCCTCACCCGCCGCGGGTCGCGGGGCGTGCGCCACATCGTGGTGCTCATGATGGAGAACCGCTCCTTCGACCATTTCCTCGGCTGGCTCCCCGGGGCGGACGGCCGTCACAACCTGAGGTTTGTTTCTGCGGTCGACGGCAACACCTACCCCAACTACGCCCTCGCTCCAGACTTCCAGGGCTGCGGGTACAGCGACCCGGACCACAGTTGGGAAGGCTTCCTGGTCCAGCACAACTACGGCCGGATGGACGGTTTCTTGCGGCGACCGACCACTCCTGGCGGTTTTCCGGGTGTCACACTGGTGTCGGGATCCCTACTGGCGGCTACTACTACAGGGACATCCCGTTCCTCGCCCTCTGGGCCAGCCCGGCGATCGAACCGGGCGCCACGTTCAAGTACCAGGCCTTCTTTCATCCCTTCGCCGACGGGGACTCGGCGGCGCTTTCGACTGGCACGTCGTTCATCGACGCCTGCGCGGCGGGCACCCTCCCTAACGTCAGCTTCGTCGACCCGCCCTTCGACAGCGGCGGCTCGGGGACTTCGGGGGACGACCACCCTCTGTCTGACACTCGGCTGGGCGAGCGCTTCATCGCCGACGCCTACCACGCACTGGCCGACAACGGCTACCTCGACGACACGGTCCTGGTCATAACCTTCGACGAGTGGGGTGGTTTTATGACCATGTCCCGCCCCCGATGGTCGTCGACGACACGAACCCGGCCAACATCATGCACGCGGGCGACAGTACGACTCCGACAGACGGTCAACCGGTCCCGAACTACAGGCAGCTCGGCTTCCGCGTCCCGGCCATTGTGGTGTCCAACCTGGTGCGCCCGGGCCGGGTCGTGCACTCGGGCCCGTTCCAACACTGCTCGAGCCTGGCCCTCATCGAGTCGACCTTCGGCCTGAAGCCGCTCACTGCCCGGGACAAGTACGCCCGCAACCTCCAGGAGCTCCTGCTCCGCGAACCGGTCCCGGCTGCGTTCGCCGTGCCGCCCACGGCCATCCCGACCAGCTCCGATGTGATCGGCCCGGTCATCAGCCCGCCGTCCGAGTCACTGCTGCAGGTGCTCTTGGGCACGGCCGAGTTCGACCCTGCCGAGATGTGCGCGGCCGACAGCGTCCAATCAGTGTCCCCGGCGCCAGTACACCTCCGGCCCGGGCCTCACCGGTCCGGCGCCGTCCCGGGGTTGAGCGGCACCGCTGGGATGACCGACCTGAACCGTCGTTACCACGGTCAATTGGCCGAGAGAGACTAGAGCGTCGGCCCGGCGGGGCGTTCTTCAGTCGGCACTGCGGCCTTCAGTCGGCACTGCGGCCTTCACTTGGCTCTGCGGCCGTTACTTGGCTCTGCGGCCGTTACTTGGCTCTGCGGCCGTTACTTGGCTCTGCCGCCTTCACTGGGCACTGCGGCAACCGCCTCGGCCAGCAGCCGGTAACTCTCCAAGCGGTCCTCGTGAGCGTAAGTGCTCGTAGTGACCATGAGCTCGTCGACACCGGTCCGTTCCGCCAGCTGGCGGAGAGATCCAACGACCGTCGTCGGGTCGCCCACGACATGCGAAACCGTGGCCTCGGCCATCACCGCCCGCTCGGCATCCGTGTAGGAGTACCTGGCCGCCTCCTCCGGGCTGGGCAAGGTCGACGGCCGACCGGTCCGCAAGCGCAGCATCGACATGCGCGATGAGCCGTGCAACCACTGCGCCCGGTCGCCGTCCTCCGCGCAGACGACCGAGACACTGATCAGGCAGTAGGGCTCGGCCAGTACCGCCGACGGCCTGAACGTCTGGCCGTACAAGGCCAGAGCCGGCAGGGTATTTGCCGCACTGAAATGGTGGGCGAAAGCGAAGGGCAATCCCAGCAAGCCCGCCAGCTGGGCGCTGTAGCCACTCGAGCCGAGCAACCACACCGACGGTCGATTGCCCTCGGCCGGGATGGCCCGGACGCGCCGGCCGTCAGCAAAGTGGCCGTCAGCAACGGGATCTGTGAAATAGTCCCGCAATTCGGCCAGTTGTTGCGGGAAGTCCTCGTCCGACAATGCGTCGATATTGCGCCGCAGGGCCATCGCCGTCACCCGGTCCGTTCCGGGCGCCCGGCCGATGCCAAGGTCGATCCGCCCGGGGTAGATCGCCTCCAGCATCCCGAACTGCTCGGCCACCACCAGCGGCACATGGTTCGGCAGCATGACCCCGCCCGACCCGACCCGGATCGTCGACGTGGCCGACGCCACCTGCCCGATGAGGACGGCCGGCGCCGAGCTGGCGATGCCGGGCATGTTGTGGTGTTCGGCCACCCAGTACCGCCCGTACCCCCAGCCTTCGGCATAGCGGGCCAGGTCGACAGTGCGCCGCAACGCTTCGGCCGTGGGCACTCCGGTCGGAACCGGGCACAGATCGAGCACTGATAGAGGAACTAGGGGTTCGCCCATTATGAGGCCAAACTAGGCGCCGGCGTCGAACTTGTTGGTGGCCGCCCCTTTCACTTCCGCCCCTTTCACTTCGGCCCCTTTCACTTCGGCGCCGCAGTGGGGAAAATGGGCCAGCCGATCTCGGTGCGCCACGCCGATTGGTCCGCCGTATCGTGCCGACCGACAAGGTAGTACTCCCGGATCGGCCCATCGATGGCCAGGGCGTGCTCAGCCACGTAGGACGCCAAAGTGCCGTACGCACGGTCGATGTCGGTGTGCGGCCCGGAGTGAAGGATAGTGGCCAGGTCGACGCCCGGGACCACCGCTCCCCGAACCCGCCCCAGAGGACGGACAGGACCCGGGCCGGGCACGAAAATCGTCGCCTGGCCTCGTTCCTCCGTGAACAAGTCATTAGAAAAGACCCCGCCCGACGGCCCGACCGGGACCACGTTTTGCGCCCCCAAGGTGGCATACAACTCCCCCAGCGCGCCCTCGAACCATGGCAAGAGGTCGCGGGCGTCGACCACCTCGACGATGGCCACCGCTTGCTCTGGGCCGACGCTCCTGTGGGAGATGGTTGAGGCCGCCGGCGGGCCGTCCAAAAGCTGGCGCAGAGCGGCCACCGCGCCCTGGGTGCGAGCGAGGTCGCGCTCCATGCGGGCCAGGTGGGCAGAAATCAGTTCGTTGCGGCGGACGACGTCAGGAGCGCTGAGAACGGCCTGGATCCCGTCCAGGGGCATATCGAGGTCGCGGAAGCGCCGGATGACCTGGGCCGTCGGGATCTGCTCGATGGCGTAGCGGCGATATCCCGACTGCCGGTCGATCTCGGCCGGCTCGAGCAGGCCCACGCGATGGTAATGCCGCAGCGTCTTGATGCTCAGGTGAGTGGCACGAGAAAAGTCGCCGATGGCGAGGGACGAGGTCACCTCCCCCAGTATGGGATCTCCCCTTAGGGGAGGCTCCAGGAAGGAAAGGGGCCTTGACCTTCCTCCTAGAGGACACGGCAACCTTGGACGTAACGGCCGGACGGCCCGGCCCACGGAGAGGAGAACCCACCAATGGCTAGCCAGCTAACAGGCGTAATCGCCGACCACATCGCCGCCGTCAATGCCTTCGATACCGACGCCATCGTCGCCACCTTCGCCCCTGACGCCTACGTAAATGATGCCCGTCGCGAGATCACGGGCCTCGCTGCCATACGAGCGTGGGTGGAAACGGAGATCGTAGGCGACAAGGTGACGCTGGAGGTTCGGGAGGTCGTGGACCATTACGGCGACACCATCGTGCGGGCCCGCTACGACGGCGATTACGACAAGACCAATCTTCCGGACGAGCTGGTCATGTCGAACTATTTCAGCGTTCGTGACAACAAGATCGTCAGCCTGGCCGTGATCTTCAACCAGCCCTCCCCGTACTGAGGCCGCCATTTGCCGAGCTCGTCGTTTGCACGAGGTCGTCGCACCCGGCGGTCCCGGTGGCCTAGGGTCTGTTGCTGACCTGGCCGGGACGACCGGCCGGGGTAGGTCCGCTGGACACCAAGGAGACGTGAGTGGCCAACAGCAACGGTATTTTTCGTTTCGACGGACGCAGGTTTGTGGTCACCGGCGCCGCCCGCGGGATTGGGTACGCCATTGCCCGGCTGGCCGCCGCTTCAGGAGCGGCCGTGGCCATACTCGACCTGGAGGGGCCCACCCTGAGCAGGCAGCCTCGGAGCTCCGGGACGAGCTCGACAATGCCGAGATCCTGAGCGAGATCTGCGATGTTTCGTCCTACGACGAGGTCGCGGCCGCTCGCCTCGCGGTTGAGGCCCGTTGGGGCGCCCACGCCGACACCCTCGTGAACAACGCGGGGATTGCTTATAACGCCCCGGCGGAAGAGATGAGCGTCGAGGAATGGGACCGGATGCTGCAGATCAACCTATCGGGGGTTTTCTACTGCAGCCAGGTGTTCGCTGCTCCGATGATCCAGGACGGCTCAGGCTGCATCGTCAGCATCGCCTCCATGTCCGGCTTGATCGTGAACCGACCACAGCCGCAAGTGGCGTACAACGTCTCCAAGGCCGGCGTGATCATGCTGACCAAATCTCTCGCCGCGGAATGGGCCCGCACGGGGTGAGGGTCAACGCGGTGGCCCCCGGCTATATCGGCACGAGCCTCACTAAAAGCTTCGTCGGGACCGACGCCATGCGCGACTACTGGCTGGCGGGTACACCCCTCGGGCGGATGGGCACGCCCGAAGAGATCGCTTCGGCCGTGGCCTTCCTCGCCTCCAATGAGGCCAGTTTCGTAACCGGCGCCACCCTGGTGGCCGACGGCGGCTACACCCTGTGGTAAAGCGGCCCGGCCTTGGCCGCCGGGCTCGAGCGCGAGCCGCTTAGCTCAAGCACCTGGCGGGGGCGGCAGCCGACGCTTGGCCTCCTCGTAGAGGTCGGGCGGAAGAGGGCCCTTGGCCGCCGCGCTGAGATTGGCGGCCAGGTGCTCCGGGTTCGAAGTGCCGACGATCGTCGTGTTCATGTCCGGATGGCTGATGGTAAAGCGCAGCAGGAACTCCATGGCCGACATGCCGTCGAGGAGGTCGTCGAGCCCAGCTTCGCCGAACCGGTCCCGCCGGGCCTGATAGACACCCCGGAAGTCTTCGGGTATGCGCTCCAGGGCTTCCCCACCGGAAACCGGGACGCCCCGGGCCACCCCGCCCCGGATGACCGTGCCTGCCCCCGCCGCGGCGGCCCGGCTGATGACTCCCTCATGTTCGCGCTCGACGGCGGAGTAGGGGATTTGGAAGGCGTCGAAGACGCCCATGTCGATCTGGCCGTCGATGTTGGGCAGCGTCCCTGACATCCCGATAAAGCGGACCTTGCCGTCGTCTCTCAGGGCGACCAGCTCGGCGACCGAGTTGTTTTCCTCGAGCGTTTCCCGGGACGGGCTGGCGTGGAACTGGACCAGGTCCAGATGGTCGGTCTTCATACGCCGCAGGCTCTGCTCCACCCCGGCGCGCACGTTGGCCCGGGTGAAGGTGTGCTCGCCGGACGCAGGCGGGGAGCCGTCAGGGCTCACGGCGCAGCCGCACTTCGAGGCGAGGAAGTACTCGTCCCGGCGGGAGGCCAGGTGCCGCCCGATCAGTTCCTCGGACACGCCGTAGTCCGGCGAGGTGTCGACCCAGTTGATGCCCGAGTCGAGAACGTGGTTGAGGAGCGCCGCCGCGTCGGCATCGTCGATGGCGGGGGCCGCCCGGCGACCACCGGGGCCGCGGAGCTCCATGGCCCCGTAGCCCAACTTGGTGACGGTAAGACCGGTACGGCCCAGAGTGGTGGAGGGCAGGTTGCTCATGTCGCCCGTCCTACCAGACGATGGCCGTGGAGCGGCACGAGCGGTGGCCGACCCGCCCCGGCGGCTGATTTGCGCGGCCTGCCGGCCGAACTGGGCCGATTTCCATCCCTCCCCGAAGGCACGTTTTTGGCCCCAACTCGGCCCCACGCCGTCATCATGCAGGCGATCGCAGCACCCGCTGGTCGACCTGGGGCGCTTTACATCCGTTCCAGGCCACGTTTTTGGCCCCAACTCCGCACCTGGCCTGCTTCACGGGAGAAATCGCAGCGCCGTGCCCCTAAGCCAGGCCCCGCGATTCCTCTACCCGGTGCTTGGCCAGGATGGCCAGGCTAAAGACGGCGGCATAGCCAGCGAGCACCAGCCAATGCTCGAACCCCAAGCCGCGGCCGTCCAGGAAAGCAAGCCCCAGGGCGGCGTTGTGGAAACTCGGCAGGGCGCGTCCTACGGTCTGCAGGGCGGCCGGCATGTCCTCCAGGGGGGCGAACAGCCCACCGAAATAGCCGAGCACGAACATGAGGGCGATGACTACCGGGAAAGCCGTCTCGGCATTGACCATGAAGCCGAGGAACACCCCTAGCAGCGCAAAGGGCAGGGCGCTCACCCACAACACCGCCGTAAGCCCGAGCCAGCGGCCGATCGAAAGATCCACGCCGCCGAAGGCGGCCCCGACCACATTGACCAGCACAATGACGGGAAGGACCACGAACATGCTGGCCGCCACCTTGGTCGCCACGTAGGACCACGCCGGTATGGGGGTCACCCGCAACTGGCGCGCCCACCCCGACGCCCGTTCGGCGGACAGCCGGGCTCCTCCCGCCGTCAACCCCGCCACCAGTGCCCCGAACGAGCACATCGTCACCATCAAGTACATGGGCCAGGGGACCGTGCCGTCGACCACGCCGCCGGCGCTCTGATTGCCCAGGAAAAGCAAATAGAAGCTGACGGGGAAACCCACTGTTATCAGGAGGAACCTCCAGCTGCGCAGCAGCCGGCCCACCTCGAAGCGGCCGAAGGCCAGCAGCGCGGTAATCAGGCGCTTCTCGGCATGGCGTCGCCCTCGGTGAGAGCAACGAAGGCGTCCTCGAGCCCGGCCCCGGTGACTTCCAGGTCGCTGAAAGCGATGCGCTGGCCGACCAACGCCCTCACCGTGGCGTCGGCGTCGAGGGAACCGAGCGTGACCCCTGTCCCGTGGATCTCGACGTCCGTGACGCCTTCGAGCCCGTCGAGCTGGCCCAGGTCGGGTTGCTCGCACACGAACCTCACCCGCCTGGTGGCTACGGACGCTTTCAGCGTCGCCCCCGGGCCGTCGGCCACCACCCGGCCGTGGTTGACGACCACGACCCGGTCGGCGATCTGGTCGGCTTCATGCAGGTGGTGAGTGGCGAACAGGACGGTCCGGCCCTCCCGGCCGAACTGGCGGATCATCCGCCAGAACGAACGCCTGGCGGCCACGTCCATCGCTGCCGTCGGCTCGTCGAGGAAGACGAGCTCAGGGTCGCCGGCGATAGTAATGGCGAAACGAACGCTCTGGACCTGGCCCCCGGACAGGCGCTGGGTTTGCTGGTCGAGCAGGTCACCTATGCCCGCCCGTTCCACGGTCACCTCGACGGGCGCCGGATGCGGGTAGAGCCGGCGGGCCAGCTGCAACGTGGCCCCAACCCGCACCCCGGGTGGCAGCCCGCTCCCCGAACCGGTCTGGAGCATCGCCCCCACCCGGCCCTGGGCGACGGCCTTTCTCGGGCTGGTGCCCAGGACCTCGACGCTCCCGGTCTGGGCCCGAAGGAGGCCGAGGAGAAGGGATATGGTCGTCGACTTGCCGGCCCCGTTCGGCCCCAGGAGGGCGACTGTTTCCCCCGGCGCCACTTCTAGGCAGAGGTCCTCGACCGCCAGTCGCGCGCCGTACCGGTGGCTGACGCCTTCGAAGCGGAAGGCGGGCGTTGACACCGGGCGCTGGCGCGCCGTGTTCAGGGCAAAGCTTTCGAGGGACATTCTCGGCCTTCCACACACCTCGGCCACACGCCTCGGCCACACGCCTCGGCCACAAGCCTCGGCTGTAACCTCGGCAGGCTTCCGCCAGTGTATGAGCGCCCGGCTGGGTGTGGTATAGCGCCCCCAGCGAAGAGTCCCTAGCTTTAGGGGTGGTGTACCGCCGACGGGCGGGCCCCGGAACTGGCGTCACCCCCCTGATCAGAAGGAGGACCAATGGCAACCACCTCGGTCACCCCCGACGGGCGTGCCCACGTCCTGGCGGACGGCAACCACATGCCCATGCTCGGTCTGGGCGTCTGGCAGGTGCCGGACGGGCCGGAGTGCGTCAACGCCGTGCGCTGGGCGCTCGAGCTCGGGTACCGGCACATCGACACGGCCCAGGCCTACGGCAACGAGGACAGCGTCGGACGGGGGCTACGCGAAAGCGGGGTGCCCCGTGACGAGGTGTACATCACGACGAAGTTCTATCCGGGCCATAGTGACCCCGCCGACGAAGCCGCCCGCAGCCTTGAGCGGCTCGGGGTCGACCACGTCGACCTCTACCTTGTGCACTGGCCCCAAGGCGGCCCCATCCGGGCCTGGCCGGGTATGCAACACGCCCACCAGCTGGGCTACACCCGGTCGATCGGTGTATCGAATTTCAATGTGGCCGAGTTGCAGGCCGTCCTGGCCTCCGCCACCATCCCGCCGGCCGTCAACCAGGTCCAGTTCAGCCCGTTCAAGTACCGGCGCCGGCTGCTGGAGGCGGCCCAACAACGCGCCGTCGTCCTCGAGGCCTACAGCCCGCTCGGGACGGCCAAGTACTTGTCGGACCGCGGCGTGAAGCGGATGGCGCAACGCCTGGGGCGTACTCCCGCTCAGGTGCTGTTGCGCTGGTGCCTCCAGCACGGTGTCCCTGTCATCCCGAAGTCCACTCACCGCGAACGCATTCGAGGAAAACGCCCGGATATTCGATTTCGACCTGTCGGACCAGGACATGGCCGAGCTTGACGCCAAAGACCAGACCGGGGGCACCGACCGCGCCCTCGAGCGTAAGTGGTGGTGAGCCTGCTGAACCAGAAAATACGGGCTATAACCAACCTCTTTCATCGGCCGTCCTGACCGCTTCGGCCCGGTTACGGGCGCCAATTTTGGCCATGGCCACCGAGAGGTAATTGCGTACGGTCCCTTCGGACAGAAAGAGCTTCTCGGCAATCTGGGACACTGTCGCTCCGGGCCGGGCGGCGACGAGCACGTCGCGCTCCCGAGCGGTCAGCGGGGACGTCCCGCTGGCCAGCGTCTCCGCGGCCAGGGCGGGGTCGACCACCCGCTCGCCGGCGACCACTCGCCGGATGGCGTCGGCCAGCTGCTCCGCCGGCACATCTTTGACCACGAACCCGGACGCGCCTGACTCCATCGCCCGACGCAAATAACCGGGCCGCCCGAACGTGGTGAGGATGAGCGAGCGGCACTCCGGCACCTCCTGGGCCAGCACGCCCGCCGCGGCCAGGCCGTCGATCCCCGGCATTTCTATGTCGAGGAGGGCCACGTCGGGACGGTGAGCCTTGGCCGCCGCTACCACCTCATCGCCCCGCCCGACCGTGGCTACGACCTCGAAGTCGTCCTCGAGGGCGAGCAGGGCGGCCAGGGCGCTGCGGACCAGTTCCTGGTCATCGGCCAGCAGGAGGCGGATTGTCACGCACCTGCCTGCGGCGCCAATGAGACCTGCAGACGCCATCCCTTCGGTTCCCGGGGCCCGGCAGAGACCACGCCACCCGCGGCCGAGACGCGGTCGCGCAGCCCTGAAAGCCCGTTCCCGGGCCTGCCGGCGCCGCCGACCCCGTCGTCCACGACCTCGACCGAGGACGCCGACAGCCGGACCGCGCACGAGGTGGCGTGGGCGTGGCGGACGATGTTGGTGAGCCCCTCGCGCACCACCCAACCGAACAGCTCCTGGTGGGCCGGGTCGACCACGTCGACCGCCCCGGGGAGGTCGGCGCTGATCCCGGCGGCCCGCAGCAGCTCGCGCCCCGAGGCCAGCTCCCCCGCCAACGTCACGTGATAATTCGAAACGGCCGCCCGTACGTCGGCCAGCGAGCCGCGGGCGATGGCCTCCACCTCGGCCATCTCCTGGAAGGCCCGCGGCGGGTCGAGCGCACCGAGGCGTCGGGCCAAACCGGCCTTGACCGTTATCGTCGTGAGCGAGTGGCCGAGCAGGTCGTGAAGGTCGCGGGCAATGCGGGTGCGCTCGTCCAGGCGGGCCAGCTCCGCTCTCGCCTCGGTGAGGGCACGAGTACCCTGCTGCCAGCGCAGGATGCCGAAAGTGGTGAGGGCGACGATCGGGATGCCGATGGCAAGGGCGTTGTCGAAGCCCGTAAAGAGGCTGTCGTGCCACGGTGGGTACGAGGCCGGGAGGAGGATGGCACCAAGGGTGAGGACGACGACGACCGGCCACGACTGCGCGCCCAGACGGGCGACGGCGAAGATCGTGATGTAGACGCCCAGTTCGAACGCCTCGGCTTGCGCGAACGGCAGCTCCGCAATAAGGAGCGCGACCAGGAAAGCGAACAGCGCCCAGAACTCCCACCGACCGGCCTTTTCAATTCGCGGCAGGGCGAGCAGGTAGCAGACGGCGAAGACGGCGACAATGGTGTACCCGGCCACGACCTTGGCTCCGCTCGAGTAGTCGTAAACGGCCTTGACCACGTACAGGGAATACAAGAGAAGGGTCCCGGACAGGATGTACCGGGGCCATCCCCCTGGCGAGCTGAACACGCCGGCGTGCCACTTCTTTTTCTTTTCCGCCGACTTGACCGGCTCGGGACCGGGGCCCACGTTTTTCCAAAGTACAGGGGTCGGCCACACCGGCGCCGACCCCCTCATTTCTGGCCTTCTAGTTAGTCGCAATGGCGGCCAATATGTCTAGCTTCGCCGCCCGGCGGGCGGGCCAGCTGGCGGCCACGAGGCCGAGCACGGCCGACAGCACGAAGAAGACCACGAGGTCCGTGCCCGGCACCACCGTGTCGGTGATGCCTTGCTGCTTCAGCGAGGCCACCAGGGCGATACCCATCCCGGTCCCGATCACGATGCCGATGATGGCCCCGAATATAGCCAGGATCACCGATTCCGACCGGACCATGGTCCGGATCTGGCGGCGCTTCATGCCCACCGCCCGCAGCAGCCCGATTTCCCGGGTGCGCTCGAACACGGACAGCATCAGTGTGTTGACGATCCCTATCAGGGCGATCAACACGGCCAGGGCGAGAAGGGCGTAGATCAGGCCCAGCAGCTGATTGATGGCGTTGATCTGGGTCTGCTCGAACTGAGCCCGGGTCTGGACCTTAACGTTCGGGTAGCGCGCCAACGAGTTCTGGACGGCCTGGTCGACGCCACTCGAGCCGTTCGTACGCAGGAGTACGGCCCCCGGCTGCTCGTTCACGAAATGGGCCAGGAAGTAGCCGTTACTGACCAAGTAGCTACCGATCAAGGTGTTCGCCTCGTAGACACCGCCGATACGGACCTTGGTCGGGCCGGTGGCGGCGAACTTGACCGGGACCAGGTCGCCGACGGAGAGGTGGTCCGAGCGAGCCGTGGTCGAGTCGATGAGGATGTCGCCGCTGGCCAGAGCGTCCTCGCTGCCCGACTTCATGCGCAAGATGACGGTGTCTGACAGGTGGTCCGGGGGAGCCGAGGTGAGAGTTTCGAGCGAGCCGTTGAACTCGAACTGGTCCCGGTAAATGGTGGCCGTCGTGGTAACACCAGGCACGGCCGAGGCTCGGGCCGGCACCGAGTCGGCCAGGCCACCCGAGGAGGCGCTGATGAGAAGGTCGGCGCTGATGGCGTCTTTCACGCTGGCGGTGGCCGACGTGGACACCGACGCCCCGAACACGGCGATGGCCGAGACCAGGGCGATGCCCACCATGAGGGCCGAGGCGGTTTGCGCCGTGCGCCGGGGGCTGCGCATCGAGTTCTGCCGGCCCAGCTTTCCTGCCTCGCCCAAGGCGCCGGCCAGCGGACGGCCGATCACCCCCGACAGCGGGCGGGCCACCGCCGGGGCCAGCATGGCGACGCCGACAAAAATGCACACCGCACCCAGCCCGACGAGGGCGATGGCGGGCTCGGTCAGGCCGACAGCCAGCATGACCGCGCCAATGGCGGCCACCGCCGTGCCCCACGCGAACCGGCGCCGGGGCGAGACGTCCGTCTCGGACTGGCGGTCGCTGAGCGCCGCTACCGGAGGGATGCGCACGGCCCGCCGGGCGGGGCCGATCGAGGCGATGACGGTCACGCCGACGCCGACCACCAGCGACACGATTACGGTCCGGGCCTCGAATACCAGCGCCCCCGACGGAAGTGAAATGCCGAAGGCGCTCAAGAGCTCCTTGAGGCCGAAGGCGGCCAGGACGCCCAGCCCGATACCGATCAGCGAAGAAATGAACCCCACAATGGCGGCTTCGGCCAGGACCGAGCGGAACACCTGGCGGCGGCTGGCGCCGACCACCCGCAGCAGGGCCAGCTCACGGGTCCGTTGGCCCACCGTTATCGAGAACGTGTTGAAGATGGTAAAGGCGCCCACGAACAGCGAGATGAACGCGAACACCAGCAACGCGGTGGAGAAGAACGACAGCGCCTGGTCGACGGCTGACGTGTCCTCCGCCACGACGGTCTGACCGGTAACGACCTCGACCCCACGCGGCAGGGCGCGGGCGATATCACGCTGGACGGCGGCTTTATCGGCCCCCGGTTTGGTCACGATGTTGATGTCATCGAGCTGGCCCACTTCCCCGACCACGGCCTGAGCGGTCGGGAGGGTGAAGGCGGCGATGGTGGCGCCGGCCAGGTTGGGGGCGTTGCCGAACTGGGCGATGCCGGTGATGGTGTAGGTCAGGGGCGGCCCAGCAGAGAGTACGCGGACGGGTTGGCCCACCTTGAAGTGGTACTTGTTTGCCGTGCCCGCGTCCATCACGACGTCGCCCGAGGTTGTGGGCGCCTTTCCTTCGATAAGGCGCAGCTCGGAGATCTGACGGTCCGGGTCAAAATCGATGGCGAGGGTGGCGGCGGAACCGGTCGAGATGGCCTGGCCATCGTGGCCGACGAACTGGGCGTAACCCTCGACCTCTCCATAGGCTGCCCCCACTCCGGGGACCTGGCGGACGGTGGTGAGGAGAGACTCCGGGATCGGGTTGCGCACCGCGTCGGCGCTGTTCCCGGAGAACTGGGCCACGCCGCGGACCTCGAAGTCCACCTTTTGGTAAATGTTCCCGAACAAGCTGGAAAACGTGTTGTGCAGCGTGTCGGTGAGAACGAACGTCCCGGCGATAAAGGTCACGCCGAGCACGATGGCCAGCGCCGTGAGCGCCAAACGCAGCTTGTGGGCCAGGAGGCCCTTGATGGTCACGTTCTTCATGTCAGGCGCCCAGTTCCCCGAGGGCCTGCATCTGCTGCAGGACCGTAGTGGCGGTCGGGTCCTCGAGCTGGCCCACCACCTTGCCGTCGGCCAGGAACACGACCCGGTCGGCATAGGCCGCGCCGTGCGGGTCGTGGGTCACCATGACGATGGACTGGCCCAGCTCCGTAACCGACCAACGCAGGAAGGCGAGCAGGGCGGCTGAGGCGTTCGAGTCGAGGTTGCCCGTCGGCTCGTCGGCAAAGACGAGGTCGGGCTTGTTGATCAACGCCCGTGCGCACGCCACCCGCTGCTGCTGCCCACCAGACAGCTCGGAGGGGCGGTGTGAGAGCCGCCCTTCAATACCGACCCTGCCGACCAGGTAGTCGAACCATTCCTTGTCGACCTTGGTACCGGCCAGGTCGGCGGGCAGCGTGATGTTCTCGGCCGCCGTCAGCGTAGGGACGAGGTTGAAAGACTGGAAAACGAACCCCATCCGGTCGCGCCGGAGTTGGGTGAGCTTGGGGTCATCGAGACTGCCGATGTCCAGGCCCCCTACGAACGACTGGCCCGAAGTCTGGCGGTCGAGCCCGGCCATGCAGTGCATGAGGGTGGACTTGCCCGACCCCGATGGGCCCATCACGGCGGTGAACCAGCCGCGCTCGAAAGTCACGTTGACCCCGTCCAGGGCGCGCACCGCCGCCGGCCCGGCCCCATAGATCTTGCTCAGGCCTACGGCCTGGGCCGCTGGTGAGATCTGCACGTCCTCCGCCGGTGTCTCACACATGATCGTCATATTTCCTCTCCGTCCTGACGGCGCCCACTTCGCGGGCACCCATAACGACATGGTGACTTCGAGCGCCCCGGCCCGGTAGTGCGATCGCTCACAACTCCCCCATGACATTTGTCATGAGCGCAGGCCGACGCCTTCGCCCAGTTCGAAGTCGAGATGGGTTCGAAGTCGCGATGGGTTCGAAGTCGAGATGGGTTCGAAGACGAGATGGGCAAGACCTGAAGCCACGAGACCGGCCCGAGAACGGCCGGACGAGTCCTCGAAGCCACAGCCGGCCCAGGCCGGTGAGCGTCGTCGAACTAAAGTGCACAATTAACCGATCGAATAACTACCAGGCCGACTGGCTACGGGAGGATAAGTGACGGCGACAGAAACCGTTGGGCCTATCGTTGTCGGCATCGACGGCTCGCCCCCGTCGCTGGCCGCCCTTCATTGGGCCGCCGCTCAGGCCAACCGCGAATCCCTGGAACTGCACATCGTGGTGGTGTGGAGTATGCCCACGATGCTCGGGTGGTCGGTCCCACTACCGGAGAATTTCGACCCGATCGAGCCGGCCGAATCCGCGCTCAAGGAAGCTAGACGGTCGTTGGGCGACGAATATGGCGGGCTGGTCGTCCACACCCACGTCGAAGAGGGGCTGGCCAGTCGCACGCTGGTTGACATCGCGCAGGCGTTGGGCGCCAGCCTCCTGGTGGTGGGGGCACGAGGGCACGGGGAACTCACCGGGTTGCTGATCGGCTCCGTGAGCGAGTACGTGGCGACGCACGCCAAGTGCACGGTGGTCGTCGCTCGCCATTGACCCGGGTCGCTCTCGGAGAGGGCCGACAGTACGAAGCTCCGCAATTGGGCTCGGTCCCAGCACGCGTTCGGACTGTTCATGGATGAGGCCGTTCCCGGTGCCTCGCGGCCCACGGTCGGAGCGACTTCGGGGGGGCCAGGTCAGGACCTTCGGCCGTAAGGGACCTCGAGTGCTCCGGCCCATCATGGCTTGTAGACGAAGTAGCCACACGGAAAGGGCGCCTAATAAAGACGTTTCTGCCCGCGACGGGCGCATGTCTGCCCTGAGCGACATCGGAACTAACCTGGGCCTGAGGGCCATCGGAGGAACCTGTGACCGTAAGGATTCTTTCTGCTCGACGACCACGAAATCGTGCGTCGGGGGCTGCGCGAACTGTTCGAGGGCCAAGCGGACTTCGAGGTCGTCGGAGAAGCGGCCGACGCCGAAGAAGCGATGACCAGGGTGCCTCCAACCCGTCCGGACGTAGCCGTCCTCGACGTGCGCTTGCCCGGCACCAGCGGTATCGAGGTCTGCCGCGACCTCCGCGCCACCATGCCGGACCTGAAATGTTTGATGCTTACTTCGTTCGCTGACGACGACGCCCTCTTCTCGGCCGTGCTCGCCGGCGCCAGCGGTTACCTCCTCAAGCAGATCCGCGGAACCGGTCTCGTCTCGGCCGTCAGGCAAGTGGCGGAGGGGCAATCTCTCATCGACCCGGCGTTGATGGCGGGGGTGATGGACCGCCTGCGCGGAAAGCAAGAAGATGAGCGCATGGCCAAATTATCCCCGCAGGAGCGACGGATCCTCGACCTGATCGCAGAAGGCAAGACCAACCGCCAGATCGGGACCGAAATGTTCCTGGCCGAAAAGACGGTGAAAAACTACGTCTCTAGCCTGTTACAGAAAATGGGCTTTTCCCGCAGGACGGAAGCGGCCGTCTACGCCACGCGCTCAAAGGATGGGCAAAGGCCTAGTCCGGATTGATGGACCGCAATGCCGTTTGAGGGAACGCAGCCATGAGCAGGCGGACGCCAACCCCTGATCAGCTGCCGGAGAAGTTGGCCCGCGAGGGTCGGCAGGAACTAGAGGTGGCGCAGGAAGACGCCGAGGCGACGGCGGGCAGGGTTCTGCGCGGTCACCCACGCATATCGGGCGTTCTTCGCATCGGCCGTGCTGTCCTGCACGAGCAGTCGGTAGAGACGGTGGGCCTGGCCGCCTCGGGAGCCACATTTTGGTTGGTCATTTCGGCCTTCCCGACCGCGATCGCGGCAGTTAGCTTGTTCGGGCTGGTGGTAAGCCCCGATCGGGTGGCGACTGACCTTGGGAACCTGGCCACCGGGGCACCGGCCTCGCTCGGCTCATTGGTGACCGAACAGCTGCGCCGGGTGGCGGCCAGCGATCATGCCGGCTTGTCGCTCGGCTTGGCCGCGTCGGTCCTGTTTGCTATTTGGAGTGGCTCGGCCGGGGTCTACAATTTGAACCGGGCTATTCGCGTCGCTTACGGCCTGCCACCGCAGCGGTATTTGGAGGCTCGGGGCCGCGCCTTGGCCGGGCCCTGGCCATCGTCATCTTGGTAGGTCTGGGTGCGATTGCCATCTCGGCCGCTGTTGGTCATTTTCCCGCCACGCTGGTCCTCGGGGCCGCCGTCCCGTTCGTGTTAGTGGTCATCGCTGCCGCTGCCGCCGGGCTATACCGCTTCTCGGTGGGCCAAAGCGTCCCGGGCCGGGAACTGCTCCCTGGAGCGATCGCATCATCGTTCGGCGTCGTCGCCGTGCTCGCCGGCTTCAGCACTTACGTCGCTTCGTCAACGCATTACACGGCCGTGTACGGGATCTTCGCCGGCGCCGTCATTGGCATGGTCGGTCTTTACCTGGCTGTTTTCGTCGTCCTCCTTGGCGCTGTGCTCAACGTGCAGCTCGCTTCCGCTTCTCGCCCAGGCTAATTCTTTGTGCGTGAGGCACCGGCGGGAGCCGAATGGCCCGAACGGGCGGCCGGGGGGCGCTATGTGAGCCGGGTTAGATTTACGTGGGATGGGTTCGGGCACTGACGTCAACGGGAAGGATGAACAGCCTCCACCCTTGGCGCACGGGGCTGGCACGCTCGAGACGTTCCTGTCCCTCATGCCTGACGCAGCCGTGGCCGTGGACCGCAACGGCATCATCGTCGCCGTCAACGTCCGCACCGAGAGTTTCTTCGGGTACTCGGCGAACGAGCTCGAAGGCAACCCAATCGAAGTCCTCGTCCCCGAGCGTTTCCGCCACGCTCACCGCCGAGACCGAGCCGAGTTCTCGTCGGACCCTCATGCCCGCCCGATGGGGGCCGGCCTCGACCTGTACGCTCGCCGCCGAGACGGCACCGAGTTCCCCGTGGACATCAGCCTGGCTCCCATCGGGGAGAAGGAAGGCTCGCTGGTGGTCGCCGCGGTGCGGGACATTACCGAGAGGAAGGCGTCTCAATCGGCTCAGGCTCAGCTGGCCGCTATCGTGCGCTCATCCACCGATGGCATTTTCTCGATGACTTCCGGTGGCCTCATGACGAGCTGGAACCAGGCGGCCGAAACAATGTTCGGCCACCGACGCGAAGATGTGATCGGGCACCATGTCAGCCAGTTCTTCCCCAATGACCCCGTCCTCGAAGAGCTGCTCGATGCCGCTCGGTCAGGACGCACGGCCCCGCCGCGCGACACTCGCTGGCTGACCGATGACGGCAGGCCCGTCGACGTCGCCATCTCGGTCTCGCACCTGGACGGCGGTGAAGACGCCGGCTATTCCGTTCTCGCCCGGGACATCCGGGTACGCAAATCGGCGGAGGCCCAACTAGAGCGCCAGGCTCGTTGGCAGACGGCCGCGGCCGAAATCCGGCTGAGCCTGCTGTCCGAAGGGTCGCTCGACAGATCTCTGACGCTGGTTTGTACGTGGGCCCTGGAGCTATCGAACGCCCAGGCCGCCGCCCTCGTCGTTGACGACTCAGGGCGTCGTGACCTGGCCGCCGTAGCAGGCGACGGCAAGGTGGTAGCCCGCCTGGCGCTAGGGGTCAATGCCGCCGGCGCCCTGTCTAGCACCATGACGATAGACGTCGGTGCCGGCCTGACCGCCAGCGCCTTCCGATTTTCTATGCCTGAAGGCAACACCGCCAAAACGGCAGCGCTGGTGGTGATCGGCACAGAGGGGGTGGTGCCCGAGCCAGGGACTGACGAGTTACTTGCGTCATTGGCGAGCCAAGCCGTCCTGGCCTTCGAGCTTGCAAATGTGCGGTCTGAGCGTGACTTGCTGCTTATATCGGCCGACCGCGAGCGTATTGCCCGAGACCTCCACGACCTGGTGATCCAACGATTGTTCGGGGCGGGCTTGCGTCTCCAGGGCGCCCTCGCCCTAATAGACAATGACACCGCGTCGAGCCGGGTCTCGTCCACCATCGATGACCTCGACGCCACCATCAAAGAGATCAGAGAGGCGATATTCGCCCTCGAGTCGGCCCCGCGTCAAAGCCTTCGAGCCAGGGTGCTCGAAGAAGTGGCAGATGTTACGGGAGCGCTCGGGTTCAAACCGGCCGTGTCGTTCCACGGACTGGTCGACCGCGAGGTATCCCTACAGGTACAGCTCGAAGCGGCGGCCGTTCTTCGAGAGGCTCTCTCCAACTCGGCTCGCCATGCACACGCCAGCCGCGTCGAGGTGCACATCACGGTTGACGACGAACTCAGCGTCCTCGTGGTCGACAACGGGATCGGGATCGGACAACCGGACCGCCTGAGCGGGATCGCCAACGCCAGGGCGAGGGCCGAGCTCCTGGGTGGCCACCTCGAACTGGCGGCGGCCAATGGCGGGGGGACTCGCTTCGAGTGGCGGGCCCCGCTGACCATCCCGCCCGCCGACCACCCCGCCGGCTGAATGACGAAGTCGGCACGGCCGATACGAAATCCTGGGCGCCCTCGACCTGCTCCCCTGACCTACGGCCAGAGCCCGTCATTTACAACCAGCTACGCCGCCGCGTCCCGACAGTACACAAGCGGGTTCTGCTTCTCGTTGTCGAGCAGATCCCCGGTAGCCAGCTTCTTCAGGTACTCGGGCGGGAAGACATTGTGTTGACCGTGGCGTGGCGCCCAGCCTCTACTTCACCGGGTCTCAGGTACTGGTCGATGACTACGAAACATTGTCCTCGTAGAACCTTTTCTCGTCGTCAGTGGGCGAAGAAGTCTGGGCGCCGCCGACGAGGTGGCCAAAGTTATAGCAACGGGTATCAGGGCCCGAGACCCGGCAGGTTGACCACAATTGCCTCCTGCGTGCTGCGAGCGATCACGACGACGGCCTCGTTGTCGGGGTCCGGGTTCTCCTCGCGGTGCGGAGTGAAGGGCGGGACCCACACGAAATCGCCGGGCTGAGTTTCGACACGCACTTCACCGCCGTCGCGCCAGAAGACGAATACCGGGTGGCCGGAAACCACATGGATACCGGTCTCGGAACCGCCGTGATGGTGGTCCGCCGACCGGGCGCCCGGGGCGACGTGGGTGCGGCCCATCCAGATGTGCTCTGCGCCGACGCGTTTGCCCGAGATGGCCTCCAGGCGCTGCATGCCCGGCGATTGAGCGGTGTCGGCCACGACCTCGTCCGCGCCAATTCGGACCAGCGGCGCGTGCCACCCATCCGCGCTCCGCTCGGATCCGTTATCGCCCACCCCACTCTCAGCAGAAGAGTTAGGCACCCCAGCATGCGGTGTAGTCAATTTACGCTCCTAGCCAGGCCCGGCGTGGAAATGATGAGCGTTATTCCCCCACTCATCTAACCGCATTCTCCTCGTCGTCGCGTGCTGGCGGGACGTCGAAAATGAGGCAGGTCGTGGTGGCGTGCGCAAACAAGGTCCCGTCCGGCCCGAGGATCTGGCTGGAAGCGGTGGCGACCCGCCGGCCGGAGCTGAGCACCTTTCCCTCGCAGCGGACGTTTGGGGTACGCAGCGTAAGCGCCTTGACCAGGTTGACCTTGAGTTCCAGGGTCGTGTACGCCCTCCCGGCCGGCAAGGTCGTGTGCACGGCGCACCCCATCGCCGAATCGAGCAATGTACAGAAGACCCCTCCGTGGACCGACCCGATCGGGTTGTACAGGTGCTCTCCGACGTCGAGGCTGAAGGTCGCCCAACCATGTCCGGCATCTACGATGCTCATCCCGAGCAGCACCAGGACGGGCGGGGGCGGCACCTGTCCCCCGATTATCCGGTGCAGGTAGTCGAGACCGCTGAGCTGCAGGGAAAGGGCCGCCCCTGGCTGAGGATCTTCCCACGTCACTAGCCGGCGGCGGCCGGGGCCCCGATGTTCGCCCTCCGCGCCAGTCACCGCGTCCGTGCTTCCCACCGTGGACGGCGCCGAAGCACCCAGTTCTGCCATGGAACCCATGCTACGGCCGCGGCTGATGGTCCTCGGTCTACGACGCGATGGCGTCCGGCGCGGCACGGCGCGGACCGGGGCGGCAGGGGGCGGACCGGGGCGGCCCGTTCCAGCGGTGCCGGGCGGCCTCCAGAACTTCGACCCGGTGGCCACGCACACACCTACTCCCCAGCTAAGGCCCGCGCTGTGACCACTTATATTCGAATTACGGGTAAAAGTAGGATCCAGCGGGCAATGGCCGTCGAATAATGGACAAAGCCCGGCACTCAAAGGACGGGCTAATAGCGACTTTTGCACGCGTCGCGGTGATCAGCCGACATTCGCCGCCCAGACAGAAGCCGCTCGGGCGATCAACTCGGGTGTCGAGGTTTCTTCAAATGGCGAGCCTCTCGCCGCGAGCAACGGCGGCCCACCAGGGGGCGCTCGGCGCCTCAACCGGTAGTACGACCGTTGCCGGGTGCGGCCGTTACCGCCAGTCACGGGCCCTGGGCCCGCCAGCCGGGCCGCGGCTTTTCCGCAGGGCACGGCCCCGGTCCAATTGCAGCCGCCAATCCTCACCGCCGGAGGGCCGCCGGCCAGGCGGAGTTATGAGATAAAACAACCTTCATGGACGAACTCAGTAGCACCGCCACCCGGTTAGCCGAAGAACTGCGCCGACGGGGAGTCTCCAGCAATGTCGTCGAGGTGCCGGAAAGTACCCGTTCCGCCGCAGAAGCGGCCGCCGCCATTGGCTGCGATATTTCGCAAATAGTGAAATCGCTCGTGTTCCGGGCCGTCGACCGCGATGAACCGGTGCTCGTCCTCGCCTCGGGCGTGGACCGCGTCGACGAAGTTCGCCTGGCGGAGATAGTCGGCCCGGTCGAGCAGGCTACGGCCAAATTTGTCCGCGCTCGCACCGGGTTCGCTATTGGAGGAGTACCCCCGGTCGGCCATAACGAGCCGCTCGACACTTATCTGGACGAGCACCTGCTTGACCATGACGTCGTGTGGGCCGCCGCCGGCACCCCTCGAGCTGTCTTCCCGATAGATCCCCGGGAGCTCGTGCAGGTCACATCGGCCACGGTCGTCGCCGTTGCCACCGTGCGATGAAGGCCGAAGGCCGCCCGCGCTTCGTCAGCGCCGGCCAATAGCGATTGATGGTCGGCCTCGGGTGCGCCGTCATGCCGCGGGCCCGTAAAGGGGGGTGGCCCCGGCCCCCGGCCCCGGGCCGGCGGCCGGGCCGGCTTGCCGGTGGTGCCGTCGGATCTGCCACGGAGAGTGGTAAGTGTGCCGCGTAGTGCAGGATTCACCGCGACGGTAAAGCCGGGCCGCGCAACAAAGCGCCAGCAGAACGCCTCTATACTCCCCCCAATGCTTCGCGCAGACAAAGCTAGTCCGATCGGTCACCGCCTGACCCTGACAGGCATTGACCTGCCGACGGACCTTCCAAAACCACCGCGCTCATACGCCAGCGGCCGAAGGTTGCTTCGTCGGCAGGCACGCGCGCACGAGAGGAGATACATGCACGGAACCTGGAAAAAGGCGCTCGCGCCTGCCTTGGCCGTCGCGGTGTCGGCCTTATCGCTTTCTGCGACGGCCGTCCCCGCTAGCGCCAGCGGCACGAAACCTACCTACATCATCGCCTACGAGGGGCCGCTCTCTGGGGGCAACGCCCAGCTCGGGCTCAACATGGAGTATTCGGTCGAACTGGCCATCAACAACGCTAATGCGACCGGCAAGCTCCCCTACACCCTTCAATTCAAGTCGGCCGACGACCAGGGTTCGGCCACCGTCTCGCCCACCACAGCTCAGGAACTGGTCAGTAACTCCCAGGTAGTAGCTGTAGTCGGCCCCGCTTTCTCGGGGGCCACCGAGGCGGCCGAGCCGACGTTCTCGTCGGCCAACCTGGCTACCGTCAGCCCGTCGGCCACTGCGCCCATCCTGGCCCAAAAGGGATGGCACAACTTCTTCCGGGTCGTGGGCGACGACATTGCCCAGGGCACGGCTGACGCTCAGTTCGTCAAGTCACTTGGTTACAAGTCCGTTTACAGCGTCGACGACGGCAGCGCCTATGCGCAAGGGCTTGTGACCGTTTTCGACAGCCAGGCTAAACAGCGCGGCTTGAAACTAACCCACCAAACCGCCCTAGCCACCAGCCAATGCGGAACCGGTAATACCGGTAACGTCGACCAGTACCCTGCGTTGGCCACCACGATCAAGTCGAGCAAGGCCCCCGTCACGTTTTATGCGGGCTATTATTGCGACTTCGCGCTGTTGGCCAAGGCGCTGCGGACCGCCGGCTACACGGGCAGGTTGCTCTCTGACGACGGCAGCCTCGACCCTCATTACGTGAGCGAGGCCGGCGCCAAGGTAGCCAACGGGACGTACATCAGCTGCGCCTGCGCAGACCTCACCTCGGAGGCGGCGGCCACCCCGTTTGCCAAGGCGTTCAAGAAGCTGGCCAAGTTCCCCGTCGGCACTTACTCAGCGGAAGCTTATGATGCCACCAATGTCATCATCCAGGTGATGAAGTCGTTGGGGACTAACGTCAGCCGGGCCGGGATCGTCAGCGGGCTCCACAAGGCAACATACATGGGCCTAACGAAGACGGTGCATTTCCAGGCTGACGGCAACATCGCCGGGAAGGCCGTCTACATTTATAAGGTCAAGAACGGCAAGATCGGCGTCGTAGGCTTGGCCCCCTAACACTGGCCAAATAAGCAAGACAAGTAACCGGGCGACCGGGATGCACGTAGGCGTGACGTCCCGGTCGCCATTGCTTGTACTGGCCACTGGACGACGGGCCACTGGAGATAATCGCCAATGTGCTTCACCCAGAACTTCTGGAGCCTGTTTATTGGAGGTCTGGCCAACGGTTGCCTCTATGCACTTATCGCCATCGGCTACACCCTTGTCTACGGGGTACTGCGGCTAATTAATTTCGCACATAGCGAAGTCTTTATGGCCGGCGGGTTCGCCGGCTATTTCATTCTGGAGGCCATGGTGGGCAACCGCCAACCACAAGGCGCCAGTGAAGTGGCCTTCGCCCTCTTGGGCATACTGGGCGGCGCTCTGGCCGGGGGCCTCGTGGCGTTCCTGCTCGAGCGGGTGGCGTACAGGCCGCTGCGCCGGCGTAGAGCTCCCAGGCTGGCCTTCCTCATCAGCGCCATCGGCGCCTCGTACTTCCTTTTCAACCTGGCAGGCAAGGAGTTCGGGCGCGACGCAGTCGAGGTCCCGGTCACCTTCACCGGGACTCTTTTTACGATCTTCGGTGCTCAGGTCCAGAGCTACTACGTCCTGATCGCGGTGTCGGCGATCACGATGTTCGTCTTCCTGGACCGGATCGTGGCTCTTACCAAGCTGGGCCGTGGGATCCGGGCGGTAGCTGAGGATGCGGAAACGGCCAGCTTGATGGGCGTCGACATCGACCGCGTCATCTCCCAGGCCTTTGTCCTGGGAGGTCTGCTCGGGGGGGCGGCCGGCTTCATGTTCGGCATCAGTGCTGGTGTCGTGTACACCATGGGCTTTACCCCGGCCCTCAAGGCCTTTACCGCCGCGGTACTCGGGGGCATCGGCAACATCCGGGGCGCGGTCCTGGGTGGCCTGACCCTGGGCGTAGCCGAAAACCTGCCCAGCGCCTGCGTGGGCGCGTCCTGGCGCGACGTCGTCGCCTTCGGCATCCTTGTGCTTGTGCTATTGGTCCGGCCCACAGGCTTGCTCGGTGAACGTCTCGGGCGGTCGGCGTGACCGCTCAAGAGGGAAAACGGCCGCTCGGCTCCGGGGCCCCGCCTCTCGCCGGCAGACCCGAGGGAACCGCGCCGCATCTCGGTCGCCCGTCGCGGTGGCAACGCCTGAAGGCGAGCCGCAACTTCCGCCGGGCGTTTGGCTGCATGATCGCCTTCCTGGTATTGGCCGTCATGCTGGGCCCGGAGGGGAGTGCGACGGCACCGCTCTCCGGCTTGACCGGCTCGTTGTTCACGCCCCGTGTCCTCATTTTTGTCGGCCTGGGCGTCGCGCTGGCACTGGTGATGGCGGCCCAGGCCCGCTACGGCGGGCGCATTCGCCAAGTCAGCGACAGCATCACCTCGGCCCCCAGACGTCTGCTCCCGGACCCCAGGGCGCGCTACGGCTTCTACGTCGCCGCCCTCGTTCTCGCCATAGTTATCCCGATGCACATATCCGGCTATTGGCAGGGTGTGCTCGTCCAGCAAATCGGCATATACGTGCTGTTGGCATTGGGGTTGAACGTCGTCGTAGGTTTCGCCGGCCTGCTCGACCTCGGCTACGTCGCCTTTTACGCCATTGGCGCTTATACCGCGGCATATTGGTCGGGCGCGCTACCGGTGCATCCTCCTATTACTCTGAACATGTTCTGGATCATCCCGTTCGCCGTCCTGGCGGCCATGCTGGCCGGGGTGGTCCTGGGTACGCCGACACTGCGTTTACGCGGTGACTACCTCGCCATCGTGACCCTGGGCTTTGGCGAAATCATAGAGATCGTGGCCACGAACCTGGGCGGGTTCACAGGCGGGGCGCAAGGAGCGCTCGGGATCCCGCACTTTCGTTTCAACCTGCTCGGCCTCCATTACATCTGGGGCATTGCGGACCTGCCCTACTACTACCTGCTCCTGGGCTTCGTCGTCCTGAGCATGATCGCCTTCTGGTCTTTGGATAATTCCCGGGTGGGCCGGACGTGGTCAGCCATACGCGAGGACGAAGTGGCGGCGGAGGCCAGTGGCATCAACATCCTCAAGTACAAGGTCATGGCCTTCGCCATCGGGGCTTCAACCGCCGGTTTTGCCGGCCTCCTCACGGCCAGCCAGATAAGCTATATCAACCCTGGCGACTTTACCGTCCAGGTGTCCATCCTCATCCTCGTATTGGTCATCTTTGGCGGTATGGGGTCCATCTGGGGGGCGTTGGTCGGGGCCGCCGTAATTGAGTGGTTCCAATGGTTCCTGCAGGTCCACCCCCTGTTCGGGTACCAACCCCAGGACCTGTACATGTACCTTGGAGCTCTACTAGTGGTAATGATGATATTCAGGCCCGAAGGCATAATTCCCTCCCGGCGGCGCAAGCGAGAAATCGGGCTGGCCGAGCACGGGGTAGGGACGGCGGATGCCATGAGCGACCCGGTCGGGCAGGTCGTGTGAGCATCGCCGGCGGGGCCTCTGTCGAGGGCGACGTCATCGTCGAGGTCGGCAACGTCACCCTCAGTTTCGGCGGTGTCACCAGTTTGTCGGATGTCAGCCTCAACCAGCGGCGGGGCGAGATCCTTTCTGTCATTGGCCCGAACGGAGCTGGCAAAACCTCGCTGTTCAACTGCCTTACGGGTGTCTATAAGCCTCAGCAGGGGTGGATCGTGTTCCACGGAGCCGGTGGGCACAAGACCATGGTCGTCGGCCGCAAGCCCCACCAGGTGAACCACGCCGGCATCGCCCGCACATTCCAGACCAGCCGCCTGTTCAACGCCCTCACCACGTTCGAAAACGTAAAGATAGGTGTCGAGTCTCGTCAGCACACCGGTCCCATCGGGGCCATGCTCCACTTACCGCGTGCCCGTCGCGAGGAACGCGAGAGCGACAGCAGAGTGCTCGATCTGCTCGACTTTGTCGGCCTGCGCCAGCGAGCCAATGACCTGGCCAGTTCGCTCCCCTACGGCGACCGGCGCCGCCTGGAGATAGCCCGAGCCCTTGGCACCCGGCCACAGCTGCTGCTGCTCGACGAACCGGCAGCGGGCACAAACCCGTCGGAGAAACACGAGCTAGCCCGGGTAATCCGCCGGGTGAACGGCGACCTGGGCATCAGCGTGCTGCTCATCGAGCACGATATGGGCCTCGTTATGTCAATTGCCGAACGCGTGGTAGTGCTCAGCTTCGGCAAGATCATTGCCGCCGGGAGCCCGTCAGAAGTGCAAAGAGATCCGGCGGTTATCGAGGCCTACCTCGGCAAAGCCCGCCAGCGCCATGCGGTGCTGGACCAGACCGACGAAGCCGACGCCCCGGACAGCGGTACAGCAGTGTCGCCGAGGGTCGAGGAGGCATAAATGGCCCTTCTCGAGCTGTCAGACCTATACGTCAGGTACGGCACCATCCCCGCCCTCCGCCAGGTCGACATATACGTGGAAGAAGGCGAGATCGTGGCCCTGCTCGGGGCCAATGGGGCCGGTAAGACCACCACCTTGCGTACCATTTCCGGCTTGGTCCATCCCTCCAGCGGGACAATTCGCTTCGAGGGGCGGACGATAGACCAGCTCCCCCCGCACGAGGTGGTGGCCCTCGGCATCGGGCACGTTCCCGAAGGCCGACGGATATTCCCGCGCTTGAGTGTTATAGAGAACCTGGAAATGGGCGCCTACCGGCGCCGGGGAAAGTTGAACGACGACTTCGACCGGATCTTCGCCATGTTCCCGATCCTGGAGCAGCGCCGACGCCAGGACGGCGGCACGCTGTCCGGAGGCGAGCAACAGATGTTGGCGATCGGCCGTGCCCTTATGAGCCACCCTCGCCTGCTTCTCCTCGACGAGCCCTCCATGGGGTTGGCCCCGCTTATTGTTGAGGCCATCTTCGACATCATCGAAGAGATCCGTGTGGCCGGCGCGACCATACTCCTGGTAGAACAAAACGCCGCCCAGGCCTTGCAGGTCGCTGACCGCGGTTACGTGCTTGAAAACGGCGCGGTCGTGATGTCGGACCAGGCCGCCAAGTTGCTCGATGACGATCGCGTCCGCCGGGCGTACCTCGGCGAAGGCGCCGCTTAGGTCGTTGTTCTTCCGGTCGGTTGGCCCTTTGGACAAAAGCCTGGTGCTCCTGCCGGCCGTCACAGATCTTGACAGCGGGGCAGCATCACCAGGTCGCGAACGGTTACGTGGCGGGGCCTCGTGACCATGAACTCGAACGCCTCGGCGACGTCCTCAGACCGCAACCCTGTACCGCTAGCCACCTCGGCTTCGATCTCTTGGCTCGAATATATGCCCCATAACTCGTTGACCACTCGGCCGGGCGCCAAACTGGCTACCCGTATTCCGTACTCGGCCACCTGGCGCCGGACGCCGTGCACGAATGCTTGCACCGCATGTTTGGACGCGCTGTACACCGGTTCCCACGGAATAGCCTGATGGCCGGAGATCGAACTGGTGACAACGATGTCGCCCGACCGTTGCCCCATCATGGGCGCAAGGGCGGCGTGCACCAGCCGAAAAACAGCGGTGACGTTGGTGTCCACAAGGTGAGACCACGCGTCGAGGTCCCCCTCCGCCACCGGGCCAGCAATGTAAATACCGGCATTGGCGAACAGGATGTCGACCCGGGAGAACGTCTCCATGGCGGTCTGGACCAGACGGGCCGCCTCACCAGGCTCGGTCAGGTCCCCGCTCACCGCGCAGGCGTCCGCCCCCAGCTCGGCCGCCAGGCCGGCCAGCCGCTCCCTCGACCTTCCCGCCAGTACCAGCTTGGCCCCTCGACCGGCGAACCGCCTGGCTACGGCCCGTCCAATCCCTGAGCTGGCGCCGGTGATGATTATGACCTTCCCGTCGGCGCTGGCGTCGTTGTCCACGGCTTCTTCCTATACGTCGGTCCTCGAGCACTCCCATATTCGCATGGTCGAGGACTCCCGACTAAAGCGTCACTGTGTGCCCCGCTGTTGCCACTGCGCTCCCAACCGCTCCCAATGGGCGGGCCAGCGGTACGAATGGCGGCGGGGCGGCTGAGGGGCCTGGGTTTCCAGCCAGCGAACGCCCTCCGAACTCGTATTGAAAAAGCCATGCAGCACCCCCACCCCGCAAAACAGGAGGTCTCCCGCCTGAAAACCGGTTTTGTCGCCGTCCACCTCGGCTTCGATCTGTCCTTCCAGGAAGAAGTACGCCTCTTCGAACGGGTGATCGTGGACCTGGGCGGCACCACCCGGCTCGTAATCGACGGTGAACAGTGTCATCAGCTCGGCACCGAGGTTGGAGTCAACCAGCATTTTCACGGAAATCCCGCTGTAGGCGAGACGGGCGGTATTCATGCCGGCAGGCTCACGGCCCCGGGCCGAGCCTTGCCGGGTAACGGGCTGAGGAGGTAAACCGGGATCGTGACCCAGGTAGCGCACGGTCGGATCCAGGAGATCAGGGACCTCGACGGCGCTCGGCTCAGACGCGGGGAGGAAATATGTGTCTCGCCAGGCGCTGGCCGGAGCCAGCCCCTGGGGAGTGCTCAGCTCCAACCATCGGGCCTCAGCATCTCCCGGGTTTTGCCAACCATGCGCCATCGCCACGGGAAATAGGACATAGTCACCGGTGCGCAGCCGGAACCTTTGCGAGCCGACCTCCACCACAGGTTCACCACCGAGAACATATGCGCACTGCTCGAAGGAGTGCACATGGCGGTCTACCCACCCACCGCCGGCGAGCCGGCTGAGGCCAAGTTCCGTGTGGACAGCCCCGGTCTCGCGACCCAGCAGACGGAGGCGGGCATAACCACTGGCGTGGGCCCCGTAGTCGTGAGTCCCATCATCGCTGAACGACCAGCTCCACTTGGTGGCAAAGTACATCTCGTTCCCCTTCGCTGCTATTCCGGTCCTGATATTCGGCCCTGATGTTCGGGCACTGGTGTTCTGGCCCTGATGTTCCGGGTCACACCACTACCTGCGTAAGAGCCCTATGCGTCCCCGGCCGGCGCGGCTGCACAGGCCGAGGGGCACTGCATTGCTGTACAACCTGGGTAACGATCTGTTTGACAGGGCCGAAGGGCCCAGCGTAACGTATTTCTTTACAGTTTTCCCCGGCCCGTGCGCAACGGAGGAAAGGGTCACATGTGCTTTCCATGTAAGTGCCACGAGTGCTTCGGAGAGGGTACAGAACTCTGCTACGAGGGGTGGGCCCGATGAACGCTGACGAGGTGGCCGCGGTAAACGGAGGGCGGCCGATTTTGTTCCGAAATGCAACGGTCCTGACCATGGACGAGGCCGGCATTGTCGAACAAGGCGACGTGCTCGTAACCGGCGACAGCATTGCCGCCGTCGGTCACCGTCTCGACGTGCCCGACCAAGCGGTAGAAATTGACGCTACGGGCGGCATACTCATGCCGGGGATGGTGGACACGCATCGTCATATGTGGCAGACAGCGCCAGCGTGGGCTGGGCGCGGACTGGACCCTGACGCAGTATTTCGTTTTCTACTACTTGTCGTGGGGCAAGATATTCAGACCCGAAGACATCGCCGCCGGCGACCGGTTGTCCGCCCTCGAGGCGGTCGACGCCGGGGTCACGACCACAGTGGACTGGTCACACGGCCTGCAAACGATCGAGCACGGCGAGGCGGCCCTCGACGCGTTGAGGGGGTCTCCCGGCCGTTTCGTGCTCGCCTACGGGAACCTTCTCGGCGCCCCCTGGGAGTGGGCCAACAGCCAAGAATTCAGGGACTTCGTCTCGCGCGTCGGCCCGGACGAGATGCTCGGCCTCCAGCTCGCCTTCGATGTGACCGGTGACCCGGCCTTCCCCGAGAGCGGCGCGTTTGAGGCCGCCCGCGAGCTCGGGTTGGCTGTCACCACCCACGCCGGCGTGTGGGGCGCCACGAACGACGACAGTATCCGGCTGATGTGGGACCACGGCTTTATGACACCCGACGTTACCTACGTGCATGCCGCCACTCTGCGGGAGGGCTCCTATCAACGGATCGCGGCCAGCGGAGGCAGCGTGTCAGTCGCCACTGAGAGCGAGCAAAACGCGGGCCAGGGCTACCCACCCACGTGGGAACTGCGCAAGCACGGGATCCCGGTCTCGCTGTCGATGGACACGAGCGTCTGGTGGAGCTCCGACCTCTTCTCTGCCATGCGGGCGACGCTCTCCGCCGACCGGTCCCGTGAGCACCTGGAGGCCCACTCCAAAGGAGAAACGGTGGTCCATAACCGGCTCCGGGCTGAGGAAGTCGCGCATTGGGCCACCATTGGGGGCGCCGCCGCCCTGGGTTTGGACGACAAGATCGGCACGGTTACCGTAGGAAAGAAAGCCGACCTGGTATTGATAATGAACGACGAGTCACCGGCCCTTTTCCCGATCGTGCACCCCTATGGCACCCTGGTATTCCAGGCGGGCCGGGGCGATGTGCATACGGTCTTGGTCAACGGCCGGGTCGTCAAGCATGAGCACAAACTTGTCGGCGCCAACCTGCCCGCCGCCAAGGAGGCAGTGGCAAGGACGGTCGAGTACGCCCGCTCGACCATGGGCGACCAGGCGTGGCAGGAGGCCATGGCACCCGAACTGCCACCATCGGGCCGCATTCCTAACCCGTACACCTATACCGACTTTACGGGTAGCGAGGACCGCCACCGTCCCCGGCACGGTGGCAACATGGGGCCGGTACCCGGCGCCGCCATCCCTGACTAACTGCTTCCCGCCTCCCCGCTCCCCTGCTCCCCGCCCACCCTGCCTCGTGGCCTTAGCGTCATTAGTGCGTCGCCGATGGCGATGTTGCCGCCAGCCGGCGGCCCTGAATTCAGCCTTTGATGGCGCCCGTCAACCCGCTCACAATCCGCCGTTCGGCCAACACGAAGAAGGTCAGGGCGGGGATCATGGACAAAGCGGCGAAGGCCAAGATGCTGGCTGTGTTCGAGGAATAAGTCGATTCGAAAGAGGCGACTCCCAGCGGGAGCGTGTAATGCTGCTGCTCGTTAAAAACGAGGAGCGGAAGTAGATAGGCGTTCCAGCTCGTGATGAACGCCAATACCGCCACCGTCGTTACCGCCGGCCTCGACAATGGAAGCAGGACCTTGCGGAAGAAGGTGAGCCGGCTGGCGCCGTCGACCACGGCTGCGTCCTCAAGTTCGGCGGGGACGGCCCGCAAGAACGGCCGCAATATAAAAATGGTTATCGGGAGGGCGAACGCGGCCTCAGGAATGGCGACGCCCATCAGGTTTTCCAGGAGACCGATCTTGCGCAAGAGCAGGTACAGCGGCAGGCTGGCCACGCTCGACGGGAACAGCAACCCGACCATAAATAGGCCGAACAGGGCGTCACGGCCCCTGAACGAGTAGCGCGACAGCGCGAACGCGGCCATCGACCCGAACAACACCGCGGCTCCGGTGGCAACGACGGCAATGAACAAGCTATTACCGACGAAATGCCAGAACGACGAAGAACTAAGGATGGAGGTGTAGTTGCTGAACACCCACGGGTGAGGCAGCCCGGCCGGGGCCGAGTTGATCTGCGCCGTCGTACGGAACCCGCCGATAATAACGTAGAGCATTGGGACCAGGGTTACACCCACGACGAACACAGCCGCCAGGTAACTCAACGAAAGGCCCAGCGGATGGGGCCGGGAGGGTTTCGTCTTCAGAGCCGCGACGTGGAGCGCCATCGTTTAGCCCACCGCCCGGGTTACCGCGCCGGCAATATCACGGCGCAGAGCAAAGCGCTGGTACAGCAGGGCAAAAATGAAGCAGAAGATGAAGAGCAGAACGGCGACCGCGCTGCCAAAACCGAACTCGGTGCTGTCGAAACCGTTGTAAATGAGGTACGTGACCATTGTGTTCGAGGCGTTGGCGGGGCCGCCTTCAGTCATAATCCAGACCAGGTCGAACAGCTGGAAGGAACCGATTACAGCGAGGAACACCCATATCCGGATCGTCGGCCCGAGCAGGGGTAGAGTCAGGTGGCGGAACGACTGGCGTGGTGAGGCTCCGTCGAGCAGGACGGCTTCCTTCAATTCCGACGGTATCCCCTGCAAGCCGGCCAGGAACAAAATGATCCCGAAACCCACATATTTCCATGTGATGACAACGAAAAGCGTATATAGGACGAGGTGGATATTGGCCAACCACAGCTGGACGAGGCTCCCAAGCCCGACGGACTTCATCAGTTGGTCAACGAACCCGCCCGGTTCGAGGAGCAGGAGCCATATCACTGCGGTCGTTGCTTCGGACAAGACATATGGAGCAAAGGCGACCAAGCGCAAGAAGGCCTGGCCCCGCAACTTGCGGTTGAGCAGGAGCGCTGTCCCCATCGCCAGCGGTAGCTGAAACACCAGAGCCAAACCCGCCAGGATGAGGTTGTGGTAGATGGCGCCCCTGAAGACAGGGTCGTCGAGCGCCACCCGATAGTTGTGGAGGCCTACGAAGTTCGAGAGCGGGCCGAAACCGCTCCAGTTGTAGAGGCTGTACTGCCCGGCAATGCCGATCGGGACGAGGACAAAGCCCACGAAGAGCAAAAGGGCGGGGCCGATGAGGATGACCAGCTCCAGCCGCGTGCGCCAGCTCGTCCGCCGCCGTGCCGGCCGCGGGATACTGCGGCCGGCAGGCGTCGGGGAGGCTAGTTGCGAGGGCGCCTGCTTATCGGCGCTGGCGACCAACAACCTGGCCATATTTACGTAACTGTATTGCTACTTCGTTTTTGCGGCTTGGGCTACGGCCTGGATGATGGATTGCGGCGTACCCTGACCGGCAAAGTAGTCGGCTATGGCGGCGTCGAGGGCCTGACCAACATTGGTCGGGAAGGCGATGTCGAAATAGGTCTGCAGGAACGGCGTCGCCTTGTAATAGCTGAGGACGTTCTTCAGAGCCGGCAGCGTTAGGGCTGGTGCCGCGGCCGGGTTGGCCGGGAGACCAGTTGACGCCCCTGCCACCTGTTTCTGGACGGCGGCGCTGTCCAGGTACTCGAGGAAGGACACACAAGCCGGTCCGGCGCTCTTCGAGCAGGAGAAGCCGTCCCCACCGCCGAGGACTGCGTGCGGGTTGCCCGCTCCTCCCGGGATGGACGGGAACGGGAACCAGCCGAGGTCGGAATTAATGGTCTTGCTGGTGGTCAGAGAGTCGATCACTCCCGGGTCCCAGTCGCCCTGGAGCTCCATAGCTGCCTGGCCATTTGCGACCAGCCCGGCCGAGCTACCCGCACCTGTCTGAGCCGGCGTGGCCAGGAAGCCGCTCTGGAACGGTTGCGTCTTCATGAACGTCGTCATGTCGTTGCCGGCCTTGAGGAAGCACGAGTTGCTCAGGTTGATGCCTTTGATCGCGCCTTGCAGCACGCTCGTCGAGCATTCCCGGAGAGCGAAGTACTCCCACCAAAAAGCATCTGGCCACTTGTCCTTACTACCGACCGAGACAGGCGCGATGCCGGCCGCCTTCAGCTTCGTAACGTCGCTGTCCAACTGGCTCAGAGTCGCCGGAGGCGAGCCTATACCAGCCTTGGCGAAGAGATCTTTCCGGTACCAGAACCCGACGACGTGCAGGTCATACGGGATCCCGTACTGTTTTCCGGTCACTTGCCAGCCGTCCGCGACGGCACCGACCGTCTTTATCCAACCGGAAGTGGCATTGGTCATGTTCATGAGCTCCCCGGACGACACCTGGGTGGCTTCACTCCCCCCACCCCATTGCTGAAAGATGTCAGGAGGGCTACCAGACTCCAACGCCACCGGGATCTTGGTGTTCTGCAGCACTTCGTTCTGGATGGGCACGTTCTGGATCTTGACGTCCGGGTGCGTCGCTTCGAACGACTTGACGGCGTTCTGCCACACTTTGAGCAGCACGCCCGAGGTGGCATTGTTCCACCAGGTCAACGTCACGGTCTTGCCTGCGTTGGCCTTAACCGAGTGTGGTGCGGCAAGTGCAGAACCCGACCCGGCAGCCACCAGCGTCGCGCACGTCACGCTCGCTACGGCTAGTCGGCCAACCTTTCGAAAGTTTCGGAGGTTTCGCATCTAATTCATCCCCTTCTTGCGCTTCCTGTCGGGGACCATGCCCCGCGGCAGGCCGATAATAGAACCTGGTCAGCGTCCTGTCAATCATGAGGAGGCCGATTTCTAAAGCTTTCGGCGTATGCTACGGTTGTTTCGTGCTCAGCCAGCCGCACGCCGCCGTTCGGGACATTTCGGCTCCTAGTCGCCAGGGCGTCGCTCCCAGCACCGGCGCGCTTGTACATTGGAACACCGAGGAACTCAGGGCCATTTAGCGCCTCCAAGCGGAATGACTACGACACGACCTGTCCAAACGGGCTCAGCCGACGATTTCGAACTCTGGCGCGACCCGACTGCGAGTACCGACGACAGGGTCACCGACCTCCTGAGCCGGATGACGTTACGCGAAAAGCTCGGCCAGTTATACGCTCTCTGGGTCGGCATCGACGACGGAGGGCAAGTGGCCCCACATCAACAGGATTTCGCGTCTACGCCGCCAAAATGGGAGGAAATCGCAGTCTTCGGGTTGGGTCAGCTAACCAGGCCCTACGGCACAACACCGGTCGACCCGGTTAGTGGCGCAAAGCGGCTGGCATTGTTCCAGCGCCGGATTATGCAGGAGGGAAGGTTTGGAATCCCTGCGATGGTCCATGAGGAGTGCCTGACGGGCCTGAGCGTGTGGCAGGCGACCATATACCCATCTCCTCTGTGCTGGGGCGCAGGTTTCGACCCCGGGATAATCGAAGAGATGGGCGCGCAGATCGGGCGAAGCATGCGCCGGCTGGGCATCCACCAGGGGTTGGCGCCTGTCTTGGATGTGGCCCGTGACCTGCGCTGGGGACGGGTGGAGGAAACCATCGGCGAGGACCCGTACCTCGTCGGCACGATAGGCAGCGCCTTTGTCCGAGGGCTGGAGGCGGCGGGCGTGGTCTCGACGCTCAAGCACTTCGTGGGTTATTCAAGCTCGCGAGCCGGCCGGAACTTCGCTCCTGTGTCCATCGGGGGTCGAGAGCTCCGGGATGTGCTACTTCCGCCCTTCGAAATGGCACTGCGAGCCGGTGCTCGCTCCGTCATGAACGCATATACGGACATCGACGGGCTTCCGGTCGCCGCTGACCCGGCCATTCTGACCGACCTGTTGCGCCGTGATTATGGCTTCTCCGGCACGGTCGTTTCCGACTATTTTTCGGTATCTTTCCTCCACTCCCTGCACGCGGTGGCCGAAGCACCCGGCGAGGCGGCCGTCAAAGCCTTGAGCGCGGGTATAGATGTCGAGCTTCCGACCGTGGCGTGCTTCGCCGACGACTTGGAAGACGCCGTGCAGCAGGGCCACGTCGAAGCCGACCTTGTGGACCGCGCCGTGCGGCGGGTCCTTGCCCAGAAATGTGAGCTTGGTCTCCTTGACGGCGGATGGCGACCAGAACCGCCCGTGCTCAACGGGGAGGTGGTGGATCTTGACGATGGGGACAGCCGGGGGCTGGCCCGCCGGCTCGCTCG
Organism: uncultured Acidimicrobiaceae bacterium; assembly: GCA_963750465.1. Classification (GTDB taxonomy): domain Bacteria; phylum Actinomycetota; class Acidimicrobiia; order Acidimicrobiales; family Palsa-688; genus Fen-671. Next base: position 246,886 of record CAVVRE010000009.1, on the reverse strand, counting down.
GCGTTCGATCGTAATGTTGGCCAACGGAGGTGTGCTCCCGCTGCGCCCAGGGCAGCGCGTGGCCCTCGTGGGCCCCCGGGCCGCCCATGCGACCTCGATGCTGGGCTGTTATTCGTTCCCGGTCCACGTCGGCAGCCGCCACCCCGAGAAACCAATGGGAGTCTCGGTACCGACGTTGCTGGAAGCCCTCCGCGACGACCCAGCCGGGTACGACATCGCCTTCGAAGAGGGTTGCCCCGTCTTGGAAGGGACAAACGAAGGCATTGCCGCCGCGGTCGAAGCGGCCAAGACGGCAGACATCTGCATCGCCGTGCTGGGGGACCAAGCGGGCTTGTTCGGCGCCGGGACCTCCGGCGAAGGCTGCGATGCGGCCGACCTGCGCCTTCCCGGTCGGCAAGAAGAGCTGTTGGAGGGCCTACTGCGCACCGGTACGCCGACTGTACTGGTCTTGCTCGTAGGGCGACCGTACGACATATCCCGGCAGGTGAAACGCTTGGCCGCCGTATTGTGCGGTTTCTTCCTGGGCGAGGAGGGCGGGGGCGCCATCGCCGACGTCATTTCCGGGCGGGTAAACCCATCGGGCCGTCTCCCCATTAGCTTTCCGGGGCGGGGGGCCAGCCAGCCGGCCACCTACCTGGCGCCCGCCCTGGGGCAGCGGAGCGACGTGAGCAGCGTCGACCCGACGCCGGCGTTCGCCTTCGGTCACGGTCTCACCTACGCTCCGCTCACTTGGTTGGGCGTCAGCAGCGTCTCTGATGGGACATGGCCGACCGACGGCGAGACACAAATACAAGTCGCATTGCGCAACGACAGTTCACTCGTTAGCACTGAAGTCGTCCAGGTCTATCTCCACGATCGCGTGGCCGAGGTCGCTCGGCCGACGCAGCAGCTCATAGCGGCCCAGCGGGTGGAACTGCAGCCCGGCGCCAGTTGCAGAGTTGTCATGAAACTGCATGCGGACCTTTCGTCGTACGCGGGAACGTCCGAGTACCGGCGCGTCGACCCCGGCGAAGTCGAGCTAAGGGTGGGCGCCTCCAGTGCAGACATACGCTCCGTGCTCGCACTGCACATGGTCGGCCCGGTCCGCTACGTCGGTTTCGACCGTGTTATGCAGCCTCATATCGAGGTACTCATGGCAAACGGGGCTTCGCGCCACCCCGCGCCGTAGCGAGGCGACGTTTCCGAGCGATCTTGCGCCGGCCGCGCTCAGATGTGCCTCCCCAAACGCCATGCTGGATGTGGTTTTCGAGCGCATACTCCAGGCACGACCCCCTCACGAAGCACTCGGCACAGTACCGCAGCGCAGCCTCCACGCCCGGCCCGTCGCTTGGGAAAAAGACCTGCGGGTCGACGTCGCGGCAGCGCGCCAATCCCATCCAGGAAGTTCCCATTCTGACGGAGATCGCTTTTTCCGAGTCGAGCTGATTGCTCATTGCCTCGCCTCCTCTAGCGTGGATCCGGGCGGGGCGGACGGCTGATGCGGCCGGCGATGCCCAGTACTTCGATCGTTTCCCTCTAGATGTGCCCCCACCATGAACACTCTGTGGTGGACGTGTGAAGGCGCCACGGATATGTCTTGCACCAGGTGGGGCATAATTTGGTTTAAGCCCCCGTATGGAGAGCGCAAGTGAATGTACCCACGTTCACTTACCTTCACCAGCAGGAATAATGACCCTGTTACCCTGCCCCGCCGCCCCTTGAGTGCTTGTCTCACTACGCGTCGCGCGTTTATCTGGCGAAGGTCGCTAGTGGAAAGGTGTTTTTGGGCGTGTTCCGGGGAGTTGGTCGCGTTTGGACGAAATATTTGCGTTTGAACGCGACCGAAAGTCTGTCCTGCACCCAAATCCTCGTCCGGAACGTAGTGGTGAAATGGCTCGGCTTTCCCGGGCCGAACAAGAGATAGAACAAGAGATATCGGCGGCCGCGGCAACAGCTGAGCAAGCAGGATGGCTGCTGATCGCTCGGCAAGTCCCCTCATTGCCACGACCCGACTGACCTACCAGGACTCTGCCACCCCGGTCGAGTACACGCGCGCCTGGTCACGGCCGGAATTCCCCCTGGTAGTACGGCTCGATGCTTGAACAATGGTTTATGCGCGGGTCGACGAAATTCCCGCCCACTCAAAGTGACCTGGAGCCCGGGCTATGGGCCGCGGTCAGGAGGCGCCTGGACCTGGTGATTTGGTCGGGCGCACGGGTGGTAACCGCAGTCTGGCGCCACTCGTACTAGACACGGTGAGTGGCTAACCGGCCGCTACCCGCGCAAACTGGCGGGAACCCGGCTAGAGTGCCGAAGGTGCTCGCTGCCACCTCGTTTGCCGCCTTGCTCGCCGTTGGCGTTCCCTCCGTTGCCGTTGGCCGGGCCCAACGCTGCGGTGCCATCGTGCTTGGCCAACCCGGCGATAATTTCTTGCTCGACCGCTTCCGCTGACGATACGGTCCCACCGGCAACCTTGATGCCCAACAGCCTCTTCAACCAGAACGTAACCTCCTGGCCAGTCGATCCCAACAGCGCCTCCCTCGTTGGCGAGTTCACCAACGACTGGCAAACCAACTACGGCAACGTCGGGGTGAACGGTCGTCCCGTCATCTGGGTGCCGGCCGACCAGCCGCTGGTGCCGCTGACGGCCGAACCCGGCTGCAACGCCAACTTCCTCCTCGATACTGGCGGGTCGGTTCCCATTCCGTCGTGGGCACCCACTAGCGGTCCGGCGGATGATGTCCTCACTATTTACCAACCGAGCAGCAGCACGGTCTGGGAGCTCTGGCAAGCCCATCAGGTCGCCGCGGGGGCCTCCGGCGGCACCGGGCCCGGCTCCACCGGTAACCAGGGGTGGAGTGCCTGTTGGGCGGGCAAGGCCTTCATGCGTACGTTCTCTGGAGTTTTCCCTGCCCCCTACGGGGAAACTGCCAGCGGGATATCCAACCTAGCCACCGAGGTGACCGAGGCCGACATCCAGTCGGGTTCGATCAACCACGCCATTGGGCTCCAGATCGTCAACTGTTCGAGCGACATCTTCCCCGCCAACCGCGCCGACTGCGGCACCCACGCCGGTGACCCGGCCGAGGGTCAATGGTTCCGCTTCGCTACGAGCGTCAATTGCGCCAACTACGACGCCACGCCATTTGAGAACGAGGTATGCCTGGCCGGCCAGCAATGGGGCTTCGTTGTCGTCGACCATGGGGGATCAGACGCCATCGAAGCCGACTACGCGACCGCGAGCTGGACCGATGAGGGCAACCCCGGGCCGGTCGGGTCCTGGCAAGACAACCCCATCGGCGGTTGCTGCATCTTCGCCGGCGGAGGTGGTCCTCTTGAAGACGCCTTTGTTACCAGCTCGGGTACCTACGAACAAGAATGGCAAGTCATCGCCAGCCTGCCGTGGAGCCAGCTCCAGGTAGTAGACCCACCCCACTTTCTGAGGCGCTTGTTCTTCCGCTAACGGAACTGGTGCCCGGGCCTAAGAGCCTGAGTATGGGAAGACGACGGTCAGCCCCCCGGTGTGAGGCGTCTGCACAGCGGCGGTGCCGCCGTACCCGGCGTTGGCCAGCTGAGCCATGGTCTTGAAGGGGTACACCTGGCCCTGGTAGCTGACGTAAACAGGGCCGGCCACGCTGAGCAGCACACCGCTGGCGATGGCGGCGGTCGTGGCCCCCGACGGCAGTGAACCCTGAATGGTCTCGGCATGATTGACTTTCTGGACCGCCACCAGAGCAGCCGGAGTCGGTATGCCGAACGCCTTGCCCCCGGCGAAGGTGTAGTAGGTACCGGACGAATTAACCATGGCGCCGTCGGCCTTCGTGGCCAGGGAGGTCAGGCTCGTACCGGCCGTTGAGCCGACCGTGAGGCCGCCCAGGCTCGGGACGGTGACGACCAAAGACCCGCTATAGCCGTCATTTCCAAACTGAGCCGGAGTGGCGAAGCCGTGCAGCTCGCCGTCGGTGCCGACCACGTAAATGGTGTCATTGCCGTTTACCGGCTTGGTGAACACGAGGACACCGGACCGGGGAACCGTCCCGGTCGGTGGGCTAGCGCCCCCGGGGGCGGCCAACACCTTGGCCGGATCTACCTTCTGCACTGCAGCCAGGTCGCTCGCCGACGAGATCTGGAAAGCCCGACCGCCGGCGAAAACATAGGTGGTGCTCCCGAACGTGATTAGCGCCCCATTGGGGTAGCTGACATTAGCGTCAGGGAACGGCTTTGACGACGGCGGAGCCGTCGTCGTGGTCGTCGACGACGTGGTAGGCGAGGGCGGTACGAACGGCACCGTCGTAGACGTCGTCGTCAACGTAGTCGTAGTCGACGTCAGCGGCATCGTGGTCGTGGTGGACGTCAGCGGCATGGTGGTCGTGGTCGCAGTCAGCGGCATGGTGGTGACGTCCGTCGCGATCGGGGCGAAGACCGTGGCGCACTGAGCTGTGCCTGTGCTGCACGCGTTGGCGCCCACGGTCGAGCTGACATCGACGATGGCGCCGTAGCTCGACGCGATCACCGCCGCTACGGCAAGCACGGCTCCGACACCGTACAACGGGTACTTCCGCAAAACCCGCATCGTGGCCCTCCTATCCCCGTGCGATCACCGAGAGATAGCCTTGAGTACGCGGAATAGTAACGCCATTACTTTCCGCGCGCGAAGAAAAAAGTCGACGCGGACGTAAATATGCTTGTGAGCTGGGGTTTCGCCTCTCATCGGCGGTTGACGGCCTGTTTTGCGCTGTCGGGCGCACAACAACGGAGGGGGTAGGACGGGGGCGGAGCGGCGGCTCGGCAGCCGCCAAGGCTCGCACTCCCCGCGTTAGCGCGGACGACGACCCCTGCCGGCGACCTCCCTCTAGGGTTGGACGCTTTTGGGGGTTCGACGACAGTGTTCGCATGGACGCGCCCGGGAGCTCGTCCGGCCGGCCCCTCGTTCGAGCCGCCTAATTTCTCAGTTCCGGTATTTGCCGACGATGATCTCGGTCCTGACATTTTGGTAAGGGCCTGAGGGGAGCGACAGTCATTTTCAATGAACCGTCCGCCACGCCGGAGCCACACCTGGGTGCCGCATTTCCGCCCGAGTTACGATTATCACATGGCCTCAGCCACCGTAAGGGTTGACCCCGCCGATCTGACCGCCCTGGGCGCGGCTCTAAATGACGAGGAGCGTCGCTGGCAACAATTGGTGCGCGGCTTTGTACGGGACCGAGTGTTGCCCTCGGTCGAGGATTGGTTTGAACGGGCGGTGTTTCCGCGCCACCTCGTCGCCGAGCTGGGCCAACTCGGGGTGCTCGGGATGCACCTCAACGGGTACGGTTGCGTCGACAGGGGGGCAGTCACGTACGGGTTGGCTTGCTTCGAGCTCGAAGCGGGCGACAGCGCTTTTCGCTCGTTTGTGTCGGTCCAGAGCTCGCTGGCGATGTTCCCTATTTGGAAATACGGGAGCGAGGAGCAAAAGCAGCACTACCTCCCGGCCATGGCCGCGGGTCAGTTGGTTGGTTGTTTCGGCCTGACTGAACCCGAAGTGGGCAGCGACCCGGCGTCTATGCGGACGACAGCGAGACGAGACGGGCGGGACTGGGTGCTTGATGGCCAAAAAAGGTGGCTCACCAACGGCTCCATCGCCAATGTAGCGGTGATATGGGCACAAACTGACGAAGGGATCCGGGGCTTTCTCGTGCCGAGCGAAACTCCGGGCTTTTCTACTACCGATATCCCGGGGAAGATGTCGCTTCGAGCCAGCGTCTCGAGCGAAGCCGTTCTCGACTCGTGCCGGCTCCCCGATGATGCCGTCCTGCCGGGCGCCCGCGGGCTGCGGGGACCACTATCCTGCCTCGACGAAGCACGCTTCGGCATCGCCTGGGGAGCGCTCGGCGCAGCCCGGGCGTGTTATGAGGCGGCCCTCTCGTTTGCCCTTCAGCGCGTGCAGTTCGGAAAAGCGATAGCTGCCTTCCAGCTGACGCAGGCCAAACTCGTCGATATGGCGGTCGAACTCGAAAAGGGTTTGCTGCTCGCCTACCACCTGGGGCGGCTCAAGGAGGCCGGCCAGCTCACCTCCAATCAGGTCAGCGTGGCCAAGCTCAACAGCACCCGTGAGGCATTGAAGATCGCTCGCGCTGCCCGCACCATCCTCGGCGCCAACGGCGTGACCCTTGCCTACCCGGTCATTCGGCACGCCGCCAACCTCGAATCCGTGCTCACATACGAAGGCACATCCGAGATCCACCAACTAGCCATCGGCCGTGCCCTGACCGGTATCAGCGCCTTTTCATAACCGCGACGCGACACGTTAGTCGGCGCGGTAGTCCCGCTCCCCTGTCTTGGAGTTGTACCACACACGCATCCGCTGGCCCGTCGTAGGGTCGATGAACACCTCGTTGGTCGGCTGGGAACCGGAGCCGTTTGGGCCCCTCTTCCGGTTACCCCGGTAACGGTCCCAGCCGAAGAGAGCAATGACGATCCCCACGACCACTATTGCGATGAATATCCAGTCGCCGACTCCCACGCTCGCCTCCTGATTCCTGCCGACTCATTCGTGCCGACTCATTCCTGCCGTCTCATTCCGGGGCGGGTGCCGGCACCCAGTCGAGTACCCGGGCCGTGCCGTACGCCACGATCTCGGTCATACCGGCGCCCATGTCGGTGGAGTCGAAGCGCATCATGGTGACGGCGTTGGCCCCCATGGCGGCGGCGTTTTGCACCATACGGTCGAGCGCTTGGCGCCGAGAATCCTCGTTGAGTTTGACGTACGACCGGATCTCGCCCCCGACGAGGCTTTTGAGGAGGGCGGCGATGTTGCCCCCAATGCTCCTCGACCGGACAGTTAGGCCAAATACCTGGCCAATGGTGCTGACCACCGTGGTGTTGGGGATGTTCTCGGTGGTAGTGACGATCATGTGCTGTGCAGGAACTACGTTTTCGCTTGGTGCCTTCATCTGGGTACCTCCTCTCGCCTCCGGCGCCGGCTGTGCCGTGCACCTATCAAAGTGATATCACTTTTTCCGGGCAGTGTCAAGGTTCACGCACCGATATCGTTGTCCAAGCACCGATATCGTTGTCCAAAGCTAGGTAAGTCTGACCTTTATGAGCAGATGGCAAGGTCCATTCACCGCTCTCGGTCTCACCAACCCGGTGCTGGCCGCGCCCATGGCCGGAGGGCCGAGCACGCCCGCCTTGGTCGGCGCCGCCGCTGGGGCCGGGAGCCTCGGTTTCCTGGCCGGCGGCTACAGGTCGCCCGAAGAGCTTGTCGGGCAGGTCAAGAGCGCTCGGGCGCAGTGTGACCGATTTGGGGTAAACCTGTTCGCACCCAACCCGGTGCGGGTTGATCGAGACGACTTCCACCGATACGCCCGCGCCATCCAGCCCGAGGGAGATCTGTACGGGCTGGACCTGGCCAGCTCATCGCCGTTCGAGGACGACGACTCTTGGCAGGCCAAGATCGACATCCTCGTGGACGATCCGGTACCTGTCGTCAGCTTCACTTTCGGCATACCCGACCGCGCCACTATCGCCGCACTGCACCGAGCGGGGACGGTCGTGCTACAGACCGTCACCTCGGTGTACGAAGCGCGCCAGGCCACCGACGGCAACGTCGATGCTCTGGTCGTTCAGGGGTTTCAGGCCGGCGCCCACTCCGGGACACTGACCCCGGAGCGTCTCCCAGAACATGTCCCTTTGACCGACCTCGTCGAAGGCGTCCGCCACTCGGTCGAGCTACCCATCGTGGCCGCCGGGGGACTGGCCACGGCTGAGGAAGTGGCCGCCATATTGGGCGCCGGAGCAAACGCGGTGATGGTCGGGACCGTCCTGCTCCGCTGCGACGAAAGCGGCGCTTCAGCCATTTACAAGAAAGCTCTGGCCGAGCGGGGTGGCGCGGGGACTATCGTGACCCGTTCGTTCACTGGCCGACCGGCGCGGGCACTGCGCAACTTGTGGACCGATCGCTACCACGACCTCGCGCCATCGGGCTACCCGGCTGTGCACCACCTGACGGCGCCCGTCCGGCGGGCCGCCGCGGCCGCTGGCGACGCCGAAAGGATAAACCTTTGGGCCGGTGCCGGCGTCCGCCACGCCACTCACGAACCGACCGCCCGAGTGCTGGGTCGCCTGGCCTCACAGACGTAATCCAAACATCGGCCCGCCGTCGCAATAAGCGCGGAGCGGGGCCCTATCGAAAGGCCATCCTCCGATCGGGGGACATGATATTCCTCCGGCCCGTCCACTTGCCGGCCTAATGCCCGACGGCCGGTCGACGGGCACACTGGTCTTAGTAGCCAACGCAGCCGGACGATACGAGAAAAAGGAGTCCCAAAATGACCACGCTTCCCGAAGCCAATAACCCGAGGCCCGATAACCCGACGCCCAATAACGCGAGGCCCAATAACGCGAGGCCCAATAACACGAGGCCCAGTGCGCGACCTGACGTCACAGCCCGGGCGCCGCGAGCACAGCGTGCTCTTGGTGCAAGTGCAGTATTCCTGTGCGCGGTGGGGATTGGCGTAACTCTCGCCAGCCCGGCCCTGGCGGCCACGAAGCCCGCAACCCTGCAGACGATAGGAAAGCCGACCGTAACGGCCAATTGCAAAGGTGGGTCGTACCGAGTGGCCAAGCCCGGTTCACCGATGACCACCATTTCCGGCAAGAAATGGTCTTCGGGGATATCACTCACGGGGACAAACTGCAACGCCTTCTTCACATGGAAGCTAAACGGCGGCTATTCCACCTTCAAAGCAACGGTGGAACTGGACGCCGCCGATTCCGGCCCATTGCAGCTGGCGTTCCGTTCGGGCAATGTGCCGATCAAGTTCAATGCCAACAGCCGGACGGTAATTGCGGTCAAGGTCGGGGCCCAAGGTTCGGTCCGGATCCAGGTTCCGGTGACCGGTCTCCGCCAGCTGACCATTGCCCTGCCCAACGGGGGATCCGATGCCGGCATTTTAGACGTAACGTCCAACAGCCTCAGTTGATGCGGTGGCTATGCCCGATCATCCTCGGGCCGCGTCGGACGCCGTCTTGAAAGAGCATCCCGTCCAGCAAATTGAGCCCGGCCGCCTGCTGTCGCCTCGATCTCTAGAAGCCGGTTCCATTTGGCCGTGCGCTCGGACCGGGTAGTGGAACCCACCTTGATCTGGCCAGCACGCCAACCCACCGCCAGATCGGCGAGCCAGCTGTCCTCAGTATCGCCCGACCGGGCGGATACTACGCCGGCCCAGCCGGCGTCCTGGGCCGCCCGGAGGACACTCTCCGCCCGAGTGACCGTGCCCGCCTGGTTCGGCTTGACCAGGACGGCGTTGGCGACGCCATCCGAGATCCCATGTCTCAGTCGCTCCATCCGGGTGGCGAACAGGTCGTCACCCACCAGTTGGCGGCCGTGGTCCATCAGGGCCCCGGCGTCCCGCCAACCAGCCCAGTCGTCCTCGGCAAGCACGTCTTCCAGCGAGACGATGGGGTACCGCTGGCACCAGCTGGCCAGCTCGGAGAGCCAAGCACTGCGGCTGAGCGAGCGGCCTTCGGCATCTAGCCGATAGTTGCGGCCGTCGAAGATCTGGTTAGCGGCTACGTCGATCGCCAACGCCACCTGCTCCCCGGGGGCGAGCCCAGCCCGCACCATTCCCTGCGTGACCAAGCCTAAGGCCGCCTCGTTAGTGCCGAGGTCACCGGCCAGACCACCCTCGTCGGCCACCAGTGCCGAGGACCCACCCTTTTCGTCGAGGAGCTCAGCGCTGGCCGAGCGAACGCTCCAGGCCCACTCGATGGCTTGCGCGAAACTGCCAGCGCCCACCGGGACGACGAGCACATCCTGGATGTCGATGGCCCGGCCGGCGTGCGCCCCGCCGGACACGACGTTGACCATCGGCATCGGCAGGAGCGGCTCGTCTCCCCCGTCCAATACCTGCCAGAGGGGGCGCCTCAGCCCCTGTGCGCCGGCCACGGTCACGGCCACGGACAGTGCCAACACGGCGTTTGCGCCGAGACGGCCGAGGTCGGCGGTGCCGTCCAGCTCTTCCATGACGGCATCGATACCGGCTCGGTCAAGCGCGTCCATCCCGAGCGCCGCTGGCCCCAGGATCTCGTTCAAGTTACGAACGGCCCCCCTCACCCCGAACCCGCCGAAGCGGTCGGCGCCGTCCCGCAACTCAATGGCCTCGTGCCCGCCCGTCGAAGCTCCCGACGGTACAACGGCACGACCCTCAGCGCCACCGTGGAGGCGGGCCCGGCAGGCAACCGTGGGTCGCCCCCGTGAATCGAGCGCCTCCCAGGCAAACACGTCAACGACCCGGGTGTCGTTCATGTGCTGGCCAAGCGGCGAGCTTCGGCGAGCTTCTCGGGTGTGGCCGGAGGGGCCGAGACCAGGAGCTCCCCGAGCCGTCGGACACGAGCCCGGCCCTCGGCGGTCAGGTACTCGGCCGGCGATTTTCCGTCTACGCGCGCTAGCAAAAGACACCCCACGTGCCCGAGCACATAGTCCCATGGCGGCGAAAGCTCATCCGGCACGCCCGCTTCGTAAGTAGATGCAAACATGACGGCGCACCGGTCGTACGCGGGGGCCAGTGCCGGCCGGTGCACGGACTTCAACATGAGGTGGCAAAGAAGGAAGGCCAAGTCGAAGGCAGGGTCGCCCAGATGGGCCACCTCGAAGTCGATGACCCACAGCTTTGGCTCGGGCCGACCAAAACGTTCTTCGGCGAAAAATCGCCGTGGACCAAGCACAACCTGCGGGCCAACATTTTGTCCATGTACCCAAGCACAGAGGCAGACATACGTGGTACACGTTGAGCAACCGTGCGGTAGTAGGGCTCGACGCGAAGAGCCTCGAAGGGCTCTTTCTGATAGAAGCGAGCGGAGAGCATGCGCCCGTGGAGTGTGGCGCTGTGCCACAGTGACAGGACAGAACCCAGCCGGACGGCCACTTCCTCATCGACTACCCCGGCCAACAACATCGATTTCCACTCCTGCCAACCCTCAGGCGCACGCTCGACGACGACTACGCAGCGTTCGGGATCGCGGTCGAGCACGTGGGGGACGGCGTCAGGCGTCAATCGGCCCGCCAGGTCCAGCGCCTCTGCCTCAGCCAGTGCCCTCTCCCGGGGAGCCCACCACGGGTCGGCGACCCGCAGACGAGCCAAAGCTTGCTTCACCACCATCGAACCCGGACCTTCGCCAACGGCGAGCACGATGTTGGACACTCCGCCTCCCAGTGGCCTGGCCCTTGCCCCCACAGCAGGCTGGAGGCCCCGGGCGCAGAGGTAGGCGACGACATTGTCGGCGTCCAGTTCTTCATAGTTATCGCCGATCACGTCAGGGCCAGTCACTTGGCGGCCGTGGCGGACGTCCTACATCTCCGCCGGCCGACCGTGAACGCAGGGAGGTGGCGAACGGTCATGTCAGTCACCCTCGTTCCGGTTTGGGCCCTCCAGTTGAGAGGCCGCTATTGAGCTTGGCGACGGCCTCGCGGAGGCCGGTTATGTACCCGATGGCGAACAAACGTCCTAATACGGAATACCCAAAGGTGTCGTTCGATTCGCCCTCGAACGCGGGGACATGGTCGGGACGCATGGGGCCGTCGAACCCTATGTCGAAGTAAGCGCGCATGCATTCGAACATGTCAGTCGGGCCCTCGTCATGAAAGACCTCGACAAACTTGTGGGCGTCGCCCTCGACATCCCTGAAGTGCGAGAAGAAAATGCGCCCGTCTCGGCCCAGGCGGCGGATAAGCGCCGGCAGGTCGTCGGTCATCAACGTGAAATTTCCCTGGCAAAAAGTCACCCCGCTGTACGCGCTCGGTACCAGGGCCAAGGCCCGCTCGAAGGCCTCAGGCGAACCCATGATGCGAGGGACCCCGCGGACTTCGCTGATCGGCGGGTCGTCGGGGTGAAGGCCGATCCGTACCCCGGTTTCCTCGGCTACGGGGACGACGGCCCGCGAAAAGTACTCGTACGCCTCCCAGAGCTGTTCGTGAGTGATGCTGCCCGGTTCGATGAGCGGGCGGGATTGGCGCATTACTTCATCGTCATAGCCACTGGAAAGGGCGCCGCCCCTCAGCGGCACCGAAATGGTCGTGCGGGCCCAGCTGGTTATAGCCACCCAGTTGTAGCAAAGCGTCGGTATGCCCAGCTCACCCATGGCTTTTAGCTGCGTACAGAACCATTCGATCTGTTCGTCTCGGCCCGGCCGACCCAGGCGCACGTCGTCCATTGGGGCCGTGTCCTCAATGACGGACAGCTCGAGCCCGTACTCGCGGTACTGCTGCTGAAGCCTCTCGATGGCGGCCCGCTCCCAGGGACGCTCGCCCTTTGGCGGCGCGACGTAGCCGCCCGGCACGAGGTGCTGAGCCCCGACCTTGGGCCATCGCCATTGCTGCTCGGCCCCGTCAAGGAGGCTAACCACCTGGTCGACCCCTGCCTGCTTGATAATCCGCCACAACGGCGTGGGCGTCGGCTCGAGTAATTCGGTAATGGTCAGCAAGTCCCGCTCCTTGCGTGGTTATGGCCCATCGCCGGTCTCGGCCGGAGCGACGAGCGCCACCCCGGCAAGTAGCCCGCCATCGACGCGCAAGTCGGCGCCGGTAACGAAAGAGGCGAGGGGGCTAACAAGGTAAAGGACAGCGTCGGCGACTTCTCCTGCTAGCCCCACGCGACGCATGGGGTACATCGAGCCCCACTCCTCGATTACGCGGTCAGGGTCCTCGGGGGAAACCTCGTGTGCCGCCGCCCTCAGCATGGGCGTGTCGATCGAACCCGGGCAAATGCTGTTGACACGGATGCCCTCGTGGGCGTGGTCCACGGCCATAGCTCGCGTCATCGCCACTATGGCACCCTTGCTGGCCGTATAGGCGACGACGTTACGCTGACTGGCGACCGCCTGGCCCGAGGAGATATTGACGATGGCGCCCGAGCCGTTCCTCCGCATCAACGGCACTGCGTGCTTGGCCATCAGGAACATGCTTTTCACATTTACAGCCAAGACCTCGTCCCAGGTTTCAGGTGAGGTGGACTCGACCGTGCCGTAGCGCTGGATGCCGACGGAGTTGACCAAAGCGTTAAGTCGGCCGTGGCGGCGGGCCACTTCGTCCATGAACGCGGCCACTTTCTCGGGATCGGAAGCGTCCAGCACCGAGCCACGGACATCGGCGCCCCTGGCGCGAAGTTGTTGCTCGAGATCCGCTACACCGACAGGGTCGTTGGCCGCGAACTCGACGGCAAATCCGTGTTCGACAAAGCGCTCGACGACGGCGCGACCGATGCCGGAGCTGCCCCCGGCGACAACGGACACCGAGCCGTGCAGCAGGCCGCCCGCACCCTCAACCGTCATGGCCCCGCCCAGAAAGTCAGGAAGCTCATGTAAAGCTCACCTCCTCAGCTCCTTCATCGAGATGGTTCGCCAGAACGTACCGTAATACGGGTAGCCAGCGCAGGACCAGCTCTCCTCGGCTGGTCCGGGGAGAGACCTCACAGTCTGGGCCGGGTACCCCGGGCTTACCGCCGCCGAGAACCTAACGGGCCGGCGGCCACACCGTAGGTCCCTGTGCTACCTCACAGGTAGCCAGGCCGCCTCGAGGAGTCCCTCACGGGCCAGGTCGTACATGTGGGCGCGAGCGGTGGCGACCGTCTGAGGGGAAACGGGTGGCTTGGTCCCGACCACCTCGCCGAGACTGGCGGCCAGCTGGCGGGTAGTTACCGGTCCCGGCCCGGCCCGGCCCACTACTTCGCGAGCAATGGCGTCGGCGGCGTCGACGAATTCGAGGCTGGCCCGAAGAAAGGCCAGGCCCTCTTGTCTCTCCATGGCCGGGACGTGGGCGGGGCAAAGTAAATCAAACGGGACGTCGAGCAGCCGGCGCAGTCCCCACCGGGTATCGCCCACGTTGATGTACAGGGGGGCGAACACCGACCGGCCGTCACTGCTAAGAACGCCCTTGCCTTGCACAGCATCACCAGTGAAGAGCCCCCTGCTCGTCCTGTCGAAAAAAGCACAGTGGCCCCATGTGTGGCCGCGCGTTTCGATGACATCCAGCACCCGGTCCCCGATCGTCACCGTGTCGCCGTCCCGAAGGAGGACGCCCACGTCCGGCTCAGGGACGCATAGGCTAGCCAGGAAATCCCGCTGATCCGCTACGTCAAGCGTCCCGGGGTAGTCGTCCCAAAAGCGCGTCCACTGGTGGTCGAAGGACTCTATCCACGGCGTGTCCGCCAGCGGCGCGGCGATGCGGGCTCGCGGAGCGGTGCCCGCCCAGGAGCTCTGACCCCCGGAGTGGTCTGGGTGTCCGTGGGTGGCGACCAGCAGATCCGCCTTCGACGGGTCGAACCCCGTTTCGCGCACGGCCTGCTCCAGGGTCGCCGCCCGGGTGCTGCGGACCCCCGGGTCGATCAACCCGAACTGGTCGCCATCGGCCAGCAGGTACGTCCACAGGGGTGCATTGCAGACCTCGGGGTAGTCCGTAGGGAGCTGGTAAACACCGAGGGCGAGCTCACGGACACCGTTAGGTCTGTAACCCGGTAGAGGTTGGCCAGCAGAGGCTCGGTCGGCGCCCAATAGAGATCTCCCTTCCGGTTGTCGACCACAACCGCAGGGATGCCATGGGCGGCGACCGCAGTCACGTCGAGGATCGTCGCGATATTAGGGCAGAGCTGGCCCGCGACGCACTGTGGTTGGGACGGGCTTATTGCGGCAAAAAGCGGGCGGCGCGCGGGTTCTCCCGCGACACAACCTCGAGGACCGTCTGCGGCGCCTTTGCCGATTCCCGCCGTCGGAACTTCTCGCGCCTCACGGATATTACGCGGTCGGTCTTCAAAAAACTGCTCCGCTCTTCGTGCCACATCGTGGCCGGCACGGCTACATAGCCGCGCCGAGCGGACTTGTCCTGGCTTGTGAACATGAGGACGTCGGCATGGCGGCGCGATTGGGATAGCACGAGACAAGGGCGGTCTTTGCTCCCCCGCTTCTCCTCGAAGGGGACGGTGGCCCACCAGACTTCCCCCGGCTCGGGATTGGGCACCCGCTCGATCGGGACCCGCCACCACCGCTCAGCGATGCGGTGCGCGCTCAACAGGCCAACGGCTGCTGCACTTACGAGCCCGGAGAACAGTGGACGATTGGTCGCGTCGACGAGAACCAGGTCCAGGGCGACGGCGATAGCGGCCAGGACCACGAGCTCGATCAGGGCTTGCCGCGCCACGGCCCGCAGCGGTTCGTGAAAGCTGCGGTGACGCCGCCAGACGATGAGGATGGCGGCGACGACGACCAACCCCAGCAGAATGGCCAGCAACTTCTGTACGTGCCAGGTCCCAATCACGGCGGCGGCGGCCACGGCGCCCGCTACGGCCGAGCCGATCATGTCGGTGTCTACGCGCATGGCGCAAATGTAGAGGACACGAACTCTTTGCGCTTCACGGGGACAGACGACGCCATCGGCGGCGGCTCCCTCCCCCTCGGTGCTGGTCGTCCTATGAAATTCCTGGCCCAGCGGCCACTGTCGGTCCCCAACGGCCTTCGCACTCAACCGCCTCTCCGGCGCCGGGCCAAGGGGGCATAGTCACCCCGATGGCCACAAACGCATCGCCACCCAAAGTGCGGACCTGGAAACGGGTGCCGACCGGGATCGTGAGGCAGTCCGCCGGCGCAAGTTCGACCGTCTCCTCCTCGTGACCAAGTTGTCGCCACATTTGTGCTTGCCCGGAGATGACGTACCAAATCTCCTCGACAGTCCTGTGGTACACGGCAATGGACGTCTCGCCAGCCGCCAAAGTGAAGTGCGCCAGCCCGCCACCAGACAACTCGAGGAGCACTCGAACGTCGGAGCCATCGGGCGCCACCACGTCTCGCTCCTCGGGCAGGTGCTTGGTCCTGAACATTGTCCCCGTCGCCTCCGTTATGGGTGCCCACGCCGAGGTCGAGCCCTTTTTAAAGAAGAAAAACTGACGGGATGAGAGGTGCCGTCAGCGGCATCGGCGAGTTGGGCCAATTTGCGTGCCTCGAGAAGGCACGCAAACCGACCCAAGCCGCAGCGGTGGGCCGCGCCCATGGCACGCGTGAGCCTAAGGTCGTAATAGCGAAGCCCCGCCGGTATACCTGCGAACGGCTTCCTCATCAAGCTGCAACCCCAGCCCAGGGGCGTCGGGAATGGCCAGCATGCCCTCCCCATCCAACTTCCATGGCGTTACTGCCAGATCATCGATATACGGAGAACCGTCAAGATATTCAACCAAGTCGGTGGCGGGCATGGCCGATGCGAACTGTAGGTCGGAGGCAAGGCCAACCGCCGTGTTCCATCCATGTGGGATCAGTCTCAAGTTGTGATCGTCGGCCATCCAAGCTATCCTGCGTTGCTCGCTCAGCCCCCCGACCTTCGTCACATCAGGTTGCACAATGTCAAAGGCGCGGGCTTGGATCCAGGGAGCGAACGACTGCCGCCGGGTGAATACCTCGCCCCCCGCTATCGGCACGGGCGACACACCCCGTAAGGTGGCGTAATCCTCCAAGGCATCGGGTCGTAATGGTTCTTCAAACCAGCCCACGCCGTACCCGGCCAGCATGTCAGCGCTACGCCGCGCCCATTTGAGGTCATTGGCCCAAAGGCCATCGCTGCCGCCGGCATCTACCATGAGGGCGGCTGCCGGGCCGATCGTGTCCCGAGCCGCGTCCACTATGTCCTCATCCAGTCGAGCATCTACCCGTCCAAACGGCCCCCACCCGATTTTGAACGCTTTGAAGCCTCTCTCAGCCGCCGACGACAAGGTGCCGCGAAGTTTAGGGGGGTCGTCCATAAGCAAGGACGCATACGCGGTAACACGTTCGCGCCAACGCCCACCCAGTAGTCGGCCTACTGGTTGCACCGTCACCTTTCCGAGGATGTCCCACAAGGCCAGGTCTAGCCCACCAATCGTGTGGGTAATTGCCCCGCCACGACCCAACCAAAACGTTGCCCTGTGGAGCTTTTCGCTGACTCGCTCCGGCTCGAGAGCGTTCTCACCAACTACAAGCGGGCTCAGAACTTCCAAGGAAGCTCGGACCAAGGACTCTGAGGTAAACACGCTCCCGACCCCGACCACCCCTTCGTCGGTGTGCACCGCTATCAGTGTGTGCACGACATCATCAGGCTTGAGATCGTCGCTCCAGCCCCCAGGGGGGGTTGCACCCCTCAACCCCGCTACACGGATTTGTCTAACTCTCACGTCGCCGTCCTCCACCCACGTAGGGATACGAAAGAGTTTGACCCCCAGGACCGTCGTGGTCGCCATCGTTGACCGGCCAATCTCTCCCCTCTATCCTGACAGTTAGGCTTTTTGGGGAAAAGGAAATCTTGCGGAGGTGTCGTCGAGGGCATGGTTGCACCGGCTCACCACAATACGCGGCAGGCGAGCGGCCGGGCGGTGCGCGCCGCCAGACACAGCTCGACGCGGCGAGTCCTACCGACGGCTGCGTCTCGTGGCAAACAACTTGTCGAACTGCTACGCGACGAGATCATCGCGGGCCAGATCGGCGTCGGCGAGCAGCTTAAACAGGACGTGTTGTGCCGCGAGTTCGACCTCAGTCCAGCCCCAGTGCGCGAAGCCTTGCGTGAGCTCGAAAGCGAGGGGCTCGTCACACACATCCCGAACCGAGGCGTCTTCGTAGCCGAGATCACCACCGACGATGTCTTCGAGCTGCTCCTTCCGGTACGGCTGATGATCGAGCGCCATGCATTGACCAAGCCAATCAAGCGCTTTACGAGCGAGGACTTCGCCGAACTTGACGCGATCGTAGATGCCATGGACGCCTCGGCCAAGAAGGGCGAGCTGGCCGTCATCAACGAACTCGACATCCGCTTCCACGAGATCACCGTCCAAGCATCGGGCTCTGCCCAGGCGTTGCAGCTCTGGCGCAGCGTCCAACCGCGCATCCGCGCCCAGATCTACTGGATGGCACCGCGGCATCGGCGGCTTGAGGAGATCGCCGTGGAGCACGAGGAGCTGCTCGCGGCGATCCGGAGCGGCAGCCAGCGCCAACTCAGCCGGCTCATCAAGGAGCACATCATCGGCACGAACCGAGTTCTGCTCGACAAGGCTGACGGCACCGCTCATCACACCGGGCGCTGAACCCAGGCTGAGCGGCGGCACAGTACGCCGTCTCGCCGCGAGTACCGGGCTCTCTCGCGGCAGTTGGCCAATTGCTCGAGGGCCTTCCCGTTGACCCGTGCGCCCGACGCTCGACTTGGGCACATCAAGGGTCTGGCAGGGCGGCGAACACCTTCTGGAAAGCTAGAGACACCTGATCCACCTCCTCCGCCGTGAGTTCAGGGCTGACGTCGACGTGAATAGCGCGTCCCAGAAGCTCATAGGTTCGCGGACAACTTGCGAGGTCGAGGCCGGCCCGGTCGCTGTCTTGGTCCCAGGGCGTGCGCGCCGACCATCCCCGGCCGGACCCGAGCGGGGCCCAGTGGTAGGCAATGTGGAGGTCCACCTCGTCCGGGTCGAAGAGGACGCGTGCGGCGAGCCCCTCGGCGGTCAGCGCTCTAGCAACCTCGCCAGCCTGCCCGGCGTCGCTGAGGTAGGCGATGAGCGCGATGCACGCATCACCAGCTTCGTCCCACTGACGCCGCCAGACGATGCCCTTAGCTGCCGCGAGCTCGGACACCTGGTGCCTGATGGAGGCGAACTTGGCCCGCATGTCGGCGAGGATGCCGTCGAGCTTGCCGAGCTGGGCGAGTGCCACGGCGCCTTGCAGCTCCGACATCCGACACGTCGTGCCGATGAACGTCTCCGGGACGACGAGGTCGTCGCGCTTTATTGCCGCGACGTCATGGAACATGAGCGCGCGCTCGATAAAGCATCGAGTCGTCGGTCGTGAGGAGGCCACCCTCGCCGGAGGTGAGGATTCTTGTTGAACTGCAGGCTAAACGCCCCGAGGTCGCCGAGCGTTCCCAGCCGCCGCCCGCGGTAGCTGGCCCCGACCGCCTGCGCACTGTCCTCGAGCACTCGCAGTCCCCGTCGAGCGGCGAGCTCCAGCAACGCGTCCATATTGCATGGAGCGCCGCGCATGTGCACGGGTACGAGGGCGACGGTGCGGCTTGTGATGCGCTCTTCGGCATCGGTCGCGTCGAGCGTTAACGTGTCATCGACCTCGGCGATCACAGGCACGGCACCGACCATCAGCACGGCCGCGGCACTCGCGATCCAGGTGTACGCCGGGACGATGACCTCGTCGCCAGGCCCCACACCGAGGGCGGCCAGAGCGCAGGCCAGCGCAGCGCACCCCGACGAGACGGCGAGCGTGTGGCGGACACCGAATTTGGCGGAGACGGCGTCCTCGAGCAGGCCGACCTTGGAGTCGCCCTCCTCGGGCCCGTAATAGCGGAACAGCCGCTTGGAGCGGAGGACCTCTAGGACCGCGGCCTCCTCTTCGACCCCGATACGCATACCACCCGGGTACATCGGCGGCAGCATCCCCCGCACCGCCGGGACACCGCCGTACAAAGCTAACTGATCCGCAGTCGAACCTGTTGAGACGCTCATCGCCTCCCGTCCTCTCGTCGAATATCAGCTACTCCGCCGTCCCCACACGGCGAGTCTGTCTCTCCCTACAGACGATTATCGATAAGTTTAGCCGCCCCAGTATTACTGTCAAGCGAGGTCAGCTCCGGTTTGCTTAGCTCCCACCACCCTCTTCTCGTCGACAGCGACGGCCGCAAGTGTCGGCTTTGAATAGGCTGAGCGCTCACAGGAGGAGGCAATAGTGTTCGATTTGATCGTCCACGGCGGCCTCGTAATAGACGGGACCGGTCGGCCCGGCCAGCGGTGCGACATCGGGATCGAGGACGGTAGGATCGTCGCTTTGCGCGACCTTCAGGGCATCGAAACGAAGCGTCTAATCGACGCCCGCGGCCAGGCTGTGGCCCCCGGCTTCGTCGATCCGCACAGCCACAGTGACTGGACCTTACAGGCGAACCGTGGCGCGGACAGCACGATCCGCCAAGGCGTGACCACGGAGATCGTCGGCAACTGCGGGATCTCCAACGCTCCCGTCAGCGAACGCTCGGAGGCCAGCGTACGGTTCAGGTTGGCATCGTGCGGCTATCCACACCCGCCCACCTGGCGCAGTTTCCACCAGTACCTCGAGCAGGTCGCCTCGGAGGGCACGTCCCAGAACCTCGCCTTCTTCGTCGGCCACAGCGCCGTGCGAGAGGCCGTTGGCGTGGGGCCCACGCCTGCCACCGAGGACGAGATCCTCCAGATGACCACTTACCTGGAAGAAGCGCTTGACGCCGGAGCGCTCGGGCTGTCAACGGGCTTGGAGTACAGTGCCGGTCGCTACGCCGATACCGGCGAACTCGTCGAGCTCGCCAAGGTTGTCGGTCACCACGGCGGATGGTACGCGAGCCACATTCGCAACCGGGACGCCCGGCTGGTCGGCTCGGTCAATGAATTTCTCGAGATCGTACGGGCGAGCGGCTGCGCTGGCCAGGTGTCGCATCTGAACGTTCGCCACGACACCGGTGCCCCTCTCGGAGCCTGGCGGGAGGCGGTCGAGCTGACGGCGAGGGCTCGCCAGGCTGGGCTCGACGTGGAGGCTGATGCGACACCGTTCCGAGAGGGTCTCGGCCTGATGATCGGGTTGCTTCCGGAATGGTTGCTGAGCGAAGGCCTGGACGCGGCCGCGCTACTCGTCTCGGACCGGGCCGTACGTGATCGGCTACGAGGTGATTGCGACCGGTACTGGCGATTCGTCCACAAGGGTCAGTGGAACCGCGTGCGACTGCAGTCGAGCCCCCAGTTCCCTGAATGGGCAGGGCTGACGTTCCCGGAGATCGCCGCGCTGGCCGGCAAGGACGAATGGGAATGCTACTTCGACATCCTCGCCGCGGCCGGCCCGACCATGGGCACCCTGCGCATGGTCGGCCAGCTGTTCACCGATGAGCACCTCGCCGAAATCATCGCCCACCCGCTGTTCAGTCTAGGTGTCGACGCCATGACCAGCTCGATCGCAGGGCCCCTAGCCCAGATCACAAATAGCCCGCTGTCATACCGGGGCCATGTCGAGTACCTGGCCCATCACGTGCGAGAGCAGCACACGCTGAGCCTAGAGGAGGCCATCCACAAGATGTCAGGCAAGCCCGCCCAGCGCTTCGGTTTGCGACAGCGCGGTGTCGTGCGTGAGGGCTGGTTCGCCGACCTCGTGGTGCTGAACCCGGAGGTCATTAGCAGTAGGTCGACCTTCGAGCATCCGGGCGTCTATCCGGAGGGCATCGAAGCCGTCATCGTGAACGGGAGCCTCACCGTCGACCGCGGTTTACACACCGGAGCGCGGGCGGGCCAGGTGCTGGCCCGCCAAGCTTTGTCGTGAAGCCCGCTTGTCGACGGCATTCGGAGCCTCCGCGTCTACTCAGGTGACGAGTCTACGATCTGGTCTTGGGTCGGCCGCTATGCCGAGGGTACTTACGACGATGTGGCGATTTCGGCCAGGAGGGAGACCGACTCCTCCTCAAGTTGCTCGCCGGCCTCCGGTGCAACTATGCACGCGTTTTCGACCTCATAACCACCCTCGGCGTAGGCGGAACGGGTCGGCACATAATGGATGGACCCGTTCGTATAACCACAGTAAAACGTCAAGTCGAACGGAGACCTCTCCACGATGGAGCGGCCGATTTCCGTGAACACCTCGCCCGGCGCGCTAACCAGCCCTACCCTGCGCCCGAGACGAGCCGCAGAGATCTCGGTACCCACGACAGGTAAAGGCGCCTCGCCCGACAGGACCTTCAAATCCAGTTCGGCTCGTTCGAGCCGTTTTTTCGCCCAGTACAGAGCGCCCGCATCGCCGTCGGATTCGTGACGCAGAACCTCGAGCTCGCGTTTAGCCAAGCGATCCTTGGCATCTTCAAACGAAGCGCTCGAGACCAGCCCGGGCAGTCTGAGCTCCCGCTGCATAGTAACCACGCCCACCTCACCGTCGTCGCTCTGGCAACCGCGCTCCAAGCCCCAGAATGTCTTGAGGACCTCGGCGGCCAGCTGCAGGCCCAAGCTCTCCGGGTTGGCCCACGTGTTCGACATCGCAATTGGGTTGATATTTCCTGCCGCGCCTTGGACATAAAGGCACCTGGTCCCCGTCTCTTGCTCAACGACCCTCCTGGTGACGCCGATGAAGTCCGCCGTCACCTCCCGGCAACCCGCGCCCAACGACACGCCGTGGCAGGCGTAATTGACCAGCGCCACGATCGGGCCGCCGTCCTGCCCATCGACTCGGAGCACTGCTACCCTCGGGTCGAAGGGGCCGGCCGGGTTGCGACCGAGGATAATACGACCGTCCGCCAACCGCTCCCGTCGATTGATACCGATGGCGGTGGACCCGACTCCCCAGCGTACGACCGCGGGTCGGAGACCTGCTACTGCTTCGCTCACCGCGCCAGCAATCGCCCATCTGAGGTTGTCGAGGTAGTCGACAACTCTTTCTGGCACCGGGCCTTCGACCGTGAGGCTCCTGCCCGTACGGTCCGTCGGCGGCCCATAGTGGGTGTGAGAGCTGGAAATCCACACTCGGTCACCGCTGACGCCCGTGACCTCATGCACCGCCTGCCGGATGCGCCCGACCTCGTCTTCCCCCAGCGACAGCAGGTCGCAGGCCACGAGCACCAGCGCAACCTCGTGCCCGACCACACCGCTTATTTCTCCGTCATTGGCGAAAGCCACTGCGGTCGCCGTCAGCTCGTCGTGCACGTGCGTGGCTACTCCCCGGCCCGCGAAGCCAGACAGCGGGGTACCAACTGCGGGCGTAATCCCAACCTTACCGACACCAGCCAGCACTTTTCGCACCTCCTTTCCTCTAAGCCATCGCTTCAGCGACTTCGAGATGGTCTTGGCCTCTGTTCAGCCCTTTACGGCGCCGCCTGAGACCATTACTGAATCAAGGATCCGCTTTCGGAGCAGGAGGAAGACCACAAGTACGGGCAGAGCCCCGACCACGGACATGGCCAGAGTGCCGACGTAATTGGTCAGGTACTCGCTGCTGAAGTGGGTCAGTCCCAGGGGGACGGTATATAGGTTGGAGCTGTCGATCACAACCAGGGGCCAGAGCAGGTTGTTCCAGCTGCCGACGAACACCAACACGCCCATCGCCGCGAATACCGGCCAGCAAAGAGGCAATACCACCCTGAGGTACACTTTCAGTTCGCTGGCACCGTCGATGCGAGCGCTTTCGAGCAGCTCGTCCGGGATCCCGAGCACATACTGCCTCATAAAAAAGATGACCTGGGCCGTCAGTAGGCCAGGGACGATGACCCCGAGGTAGGTGTTCACAATGCCGAGCTTCGTGGCAATGATAAAAACGGGAATGAGAATCGCCGGGAAGGGCAACAGCAGGGTGCTCACGATCGCCCAGAAAACGGCGTCTCGACCCAAGAACTTGCACTTGCCGAGGGCATACCCAGCCATGAGCCCGAGGAAAACGCCAAACGTCGCCAGTACCAGAGCGATACCAAAGCTGTTGAGCATGTCCCGCCCGAACGAGACCGCGCCCCAACTCGAAGTGTAGTTCTCCCAGTGCGCCATCTTTGGCAACCACTCATAGGGATCACTAAACAGCGTGGCGTTGGTGTGGAACGAGCCGCTGACAGCCCAGATAAGCGGCACCAGCAGCACCAGCGCGAACAGCCCGGCTGAGCCGTAACGGACTACGCTCCAGAACCGGGCGCGCCTCCAGAAGGCCGTCATGCCTTTGTCACGGTTCGAACCCGTCCTCCGCGGGCAAACACGACCCGGAGCATGATCACTGTCAGGATGACGCTCAGCAACACAAGTACAACGGCCATCGCCGAACCAACCCCCGCATTTGAATAATTGAAGGTCTCGTTATAGATCAACAAAGGCAGCGTCGTCGTGGCGTTCGCCGGCCCGCCGTCGGTGAGCACGTAGGGGGTGCCGAAGTTCGTCATGACGAACGCGATGGCGGTCACCGCCGAGAAGATCAGCGTCGGGCGCAGGAGTGGGAGCTCGACACGGCGGATGAGCTGCAACGTCGTGGCACCGTCCATGCGCGCCGCTTCGACGTACTCGCGTGAGATCTGCTGGAACCCGGCCATGAAGATTACGACATAGAACCCGACCAATGACCAGATAGTCACAATGCTCATTGCGTACATCGCCGTCTTCGGGTTGCTCAGCCAGGAGATTTGCACTTTCAACACCGTATTGATGAGACCGTATGGCTGAAACAGGGAACTGAAGATCAACGCCGCCACGACTCCTGGGATGACGTACGGAAGGAAATAGATCGACATCAGCAACGCGCGACCCCGGCGGCAATTGATGGCCAACCTGGCCATGACGAAGGCAAGCACCAAAGTCGGTACAACCACCTCCCCGACATAGTCGAAGGTCCTGGTCAGGCTCGACCACCACAACGGGTCATGCCAAAGGGTCCGGTAATTCGACAAGCCCACCAGCTGTGGGGTGTTGGTGAGGGTCGAGTTGGTGAAACTCAGGTAAATGCCATAGGCAAGCGGAAGGAATACCCACATGACGAAAAACACGAACGCAGGCGCCAGCATCGCGAGCCCAAACGCCGCCTTACCGTAGTTCCGCCTGCGGTCCCGGGTCGCGGACAGGCCCTCATCCCGCCGCGGCGCCAGCGTAGCGGCATCTGCCATCGTGATCGGCTGTGCCATACCTAAAACCTATGCCCTCCGCCGTGTCGAGCACGCTGCTTTGGTCACGTTTTCCCGGTCAGCCCTACTGGTTCAGAAGAGGAACAATCTGCGCGTTTGCCGTCGCCAGTGCGGACTTGACATTGGAGTCGCTCAGCAGGATCGAATCGAGGGCGCTGGAGATGATGCTGTCGATCTGGTCGCCGTGATCGAGGTTCTCGAGGTATTTACCTTTGGCATACAGCGGCTCCCAGACCTTGCTCCACTGGGGGATCGCCTGCGCCGCCGCAGAATTGGCGACAGCCTTGGTCCCGGTGAACAGGCCGAACTGCTTTAGCCAGGTCGTGCCAGGTCCAGCCAGCGCTGCCGCCAGTTGCCACGATAGCGTCTGGTTTGAGGCGCCCTTCGGTACCACGTAGGCCAGCCCGTACAGGTCATCAGCAGTGCCGTCCGGGCCCGCGGGGTACGGGTAAGCCTGCTCCGATTTGACCTTCGGGTAGGTCGTATCCGCCGGACCTACTTCCCAAGTGCCAGCGGTCAGCATCATCGCCGCGTTGCCATTCCAGTAGACGTACCTGTCAGCACCTTGTTGGCTACTATTCAGCGAAGGCACCGCGGCGTGGCATTTGTAGACGAGGTTCTGCAACATGGTGGCTGCTGCAATCGCCGGTTTCGAAGTCAGGTACGATTTCGTCCCGACAAGGTTGAAGTCCGAGCTACCGTACTCCCGGCTGACGGCATCAAAAAAGATCGCCTGCGCCTCCGCTAGGTTGGTCGGGAGCGCAACCTCCTCCTGCACGACCTTCCCGCCCGTGGTCTTCAGCATTTTCGGGCCGTCGGCACAAACCTGGCTCCAGGTGGTCGGCACTGGCAGGCCGGCCGCCTTGAAGTCGCCGGGGATGACCCAGTTCCCGTAATTCGACAGCTCCTCGGGTATCCCATACAACTTGCCGTTCAACTGGTACGCACCGGCGGCCCCGGACACATACGTATTAAGCAGAGCAGCTTGCGACTTGTAACCTACGGCGGCGTAGTCGACGGGCGACGCATCTCCGGTGTCAATTATGGATCCGGCGTCTGTGGAGTTCATGTCGTACACGTTGGGGGGCTGACCCGCAGCGGACATGGCCTCGAATTTCGCTTGCTCCGTGCCGCTTTGCTCCTCGATCTGCTGTACGACGACGCCGGGGTGTTCCTGCTCGAACTTTTTAATGATCGAGCCGTCGATGGTCGTGCCCGGGGCCGTGTTGAAGTGAGTCAAGTACGAAAGCTTGATCGTGGAACTGGCTCCTGCCGCGCCCGAGGTGGCAACGGAGCCCACTGTGAACAGTAGTACTGCCGCCGCGCACGAAACGCCAACGCGAAAAGGTCCCCGTCGATGCGCAAATTGGTTGTCACGACTAGCTATTGCCATTCGCCTTCTCCCATATGATTTAAGACTGTTTCAATGGATTCGACCGCAGAGTGATCGTCATTGGATACGTAGCGGGCACCCGTAACCACTCCCCTCAGTGGCGCCCTACGACTGGTTCCTGGCTACTAGAAACGCGAAAAACGATAGTCGATTATCGTCGCCCCTGTCAACGTGCAGTTCCCGATCGCCCGTATCCCAGCCGGCCACGACGTACGCGAGAAAGGTGAGGTGGAAAGGCTTGAGGCCGCCGGCCAGCCGGGTAACCGGCACGCTCCAGGGACCGCCCGAACATAAGGAACACCGCCGTGGTCAAAATACGCGGGGTGACCGGGCACCTCGGCCGCCGGTGGCCCTCGGGTCCACCGAGGCGGCGCGCAATCTACTTGACCTGCAAGTACGTACTCTATTTATGCGTCGAAACTCCACTGGAGACTCGACCCTCTCTGACGAAGCGCTCCTCGCCGGTGGTGCCATCGGCGACGAGTGGGCTGGCGTGGAGGCCATCCCCCTTGGCCCTACCACCAAGGTCGATATCCGCAGCGGGCTGGTCAAGTTGCGCAGCCGGACATCGTCCCACGACTTGATAAGCCGAGGTGCGGGCCAGTGACCGGGGACATGGGGGACGAACCAGGCGCCATGGGCGGCGACCTCCCCGCCCCGTGCGAGGAAATGACCGGCGAACTCGGAGAACTCGCTCTCGGGATGCTCACGGGCAGGCCAAGAGCCGCCGCGCTGGCGCACTTGGAGACCTGCACCCGTTGCTCTGCAGAGCTCGAAACGCTGTCTACGGCCGCAGACCAGTTGCTCCACTTGGCGCCAACCGCGGAACCCCCTCTGGGCTTCGAAGCCGCCGTCTTCGAGCGCCTCGGCCCCGCGCAAACCAGGCGAGGCGGGCGGTACTGGCGGGCATGGCGGCCCTGGCGGGCATGGCGGCCCAAACTCGGCGCATCGTTCCGGCCGGCGCCCTCGTCCTCGCGTTGGCGCTCGGGGCACTTGTGAGCCTTGGTACCCGCAGCGGAGGATCCGCACTGCGCCCGGTGGCCGGCCAAGGGCCTATTCAACAGGCGTCGCTGTTTTCGGGGCGCCACGGCGTGGGCCAGGTTTTCGTATATGCGGGCAACCCCACCTGGATATAAGGTTTTTGCGCCAACCGTGCTTGGGCACCCTCGAGCAAGGAAAGTGGAGCACCCCGGACGGCACCCGCCATTTCCACCGCGTGGCGGCAGCGGGCACGAACGTGATATTGCCACTGTTTCCTGTGCAATTTCGGCTTGGCGAACTGCCGCCAATACCGCCCCCTTGGCTCCTCGACAACCGACAAGGGCTGAGACCGGTTAAGGGCGCGGCGAATACTCGAGGGCGACGCTGTCGCGGTGGCCGGCCCAGGTCAACTGGAAAAGCCAGCAGCCAGGCGACGGCATGTTTATGCTCGACGGGCCTGGCCCGCCGAGCACCTCTCTCCTTTGCACAGGACCGACCGGTTGGGAGCCCACCATGCGGCGCGCCTTAATCTGGAGGTTCGCCACACTATTGAGGGCCACTCGGGACACCCAGAGGATCTTGTTGTTGCGGTCAGAAAGGGCGGGAGAGACCAATGGGTCATGCCGGGCCCACAGGATGGCCGCGATGTCGTCGCGAACACCGAGCACATGCGACTCCGGCTGCCCTGGTGGGTTGAACCCACTGCGGGCCCAGGCGGGGAGAGGGCTGTACTGGACGTCGGAACGGCAGGAGTTCGCGCCCACCGGCGTGCCGGCCGGAGTGGCCAGGGCGGGAGCGGGCTGGGCCAAGGGTGCAAGTGCGGCAGCACCCAGGACCACCCCGAGGCCGACAAGCCAACTTCGGCCCAAGTTGGGCACCCGATGGAAGGGCGTCACGTCCTCATCCTATGAAGACAAATGCTCCCGAACAAGGCGCTGCGGCCGGTTGCTGTTGCTGGTCACCGCAGTGTTCAGACCCGAGTGCTCAGACCCGCCTTTCGACCCATTTCGGACCAGGCCTATCCAAGCAGCAGCTCCAGCACGCGCCTGAAACCCTGGACACCGTCGACCACGATGTCTGCGCCAGCAACGATGTCAGGGGCCCCTCATCGGAGCGCACTCCCACCCGCACAGCTGTGTCGAGGCGGCCGTCGGCGACCAGTGCGTCGAGCGCCCCGAAGGCGTCCAGGTCGGTGGCGTCGTCGCCGCCGTACAGTGCCGCCCGCGCCCCGCTCCCTCCGACTAGCTCCGACACGGCCCGGCCCTTGCCCATAGGTACCGGCGGCCACACTTCGAGCACCTTCCGACCCCAGCGCGCGCTCAAACCGGCTTCCGCGGCGCCTTGGGCGACGCGCCGGAGCTGCGCCAGCGCCATCTCCTCGTCTGCCACGCCCCGCCAGTGAAAGGCCGCAATCGGGCCTTTGTCTTCGATCCGGACCCCGAGTGGCCGCAGTTCGTTCGAACGCGCTGCGGTGAAGCCCTGCACCGCAGCCTGCCAGCTGGCGAGGCCGGCGATCAGCCTGGGCTCTTCTTCGCCCGGGACGAGCAGTTCGGCGCCGTGGAGGCCGGCGTAGGTAATGCTCGGCTCTCCGACCAGCCGTCGCGCCTGCAGCGCCGGCCGGCCAGAAACGCAAGCTACACAGGCGTAACGTTGGCCGAGGGTGCCGAGCAGGCGGGAAACGTCCTCGGGTAGCCGGGCGTCGACTGGCCGCTCGACGATCGGCGCCAGCGTCCCGTCGATGTCGCAAAACACCGCGGCGTGCGCGGGATCGCTCGTCAGGGGACGGAGCTGCTCGGCGACCGCTCGGGGCGTGGCGGCGGCGCGATGGTTCACGACGGCCCAAGCATCTCGGTGACCATATCAAGAGCACCGAGGAAAGTGTTCGCCCAGTGTTGGACGTCGAATTCGATGACGCGGCGGCGTAGGGGCTGCATGCGCCGGGCTGCCTCTTTCGGTGACACCCGGACCGCCTGCAAGATGGCGGCCTTGGTCCCGTCGATGTCGTACGGGTTGATGAGAAATGCGCGCCGCAGCTCGTCAGCCGCACCGGTGAACTCCGACAGGACCAGCGCCCCTCGCAGGTCGAAATGGCAGGCGACGTACTCCTTGGCCACCAGGTTCATGCCGTCTCGCAGTGGGGTCACGAGCATCACGTCGGCAGCCAGGTACAACGCCGCCATCTCCTCTTTGGAAAAGGACTGGTGGAGGTAATGGATGGCGGTCCTGCCCACGGACGAATGGTCGCCGTTGATCCGGCCCACAATGCCCTCAACCTCGTCTCGGAGACGCTGGTATTCCTCGACCCGCTCCCGGCTGGGGCTGGCCACCTGGACCAGCACGGCATACCTGGGGTCGAGCTCACCCTCGTCGAGGAGCTCCCCGTAGGCTCGCAACCGGTGCAAGATGCCCTTGGTGTAATCGAGGCGGTCCACCCCTAGAAGCACCACCTGCGGGTCACCGAGCTCGCTCCGCAACTCTCGGGCCCGGGCCTGGGTATCGTCCCGGCGAGCCAGCGCTTCTAGGCCGGTGGAGTCGATGGAGATAGGAAAAGACCCGGCGCGCAGCTGACGCCCCTCGGCCCCGCCCTCAGGCTTGGACGGCAGCTCTATGACCGAACCGCGGGTGCTCGCTCTGGTCAACCTTCTGCAAGCGCGGAGGAAGTTGCTGGCGTCGTCGCGGCGCTGAAAACCGAGCAGGTCGGCACCGAGCAAACCCTCGACAACTTGGCGTCGCCACGGGAGCTGAGAATAGAGCTCGTAACCGGGGAAGGGTATGTGGTTGAAAAAGCCGATCCGCAGGTCCGGCCGACGGGCCCGGAGCAGCCCGGGGACGAGTTGGAGCTGGTAATCGTGGACCCACACCACCGCCCTCTCCCCCGCCGCATCCGCCACGATGTCAGCGAAGCGGCGGTTCACTTCCCGGTAGGCCTCCCACCAGCGGCGCTCGAACTGGGGGACCGCCGTCAAATCGTGGTACAGCGGCCAAAGCGTGGCATTGGAAAAGCCTTCGTAATAGTCGCTCACTTCCTCGGCCGTGAGCGTTACCGGCACCAATTGCATGCCTTCGGCGTCGAAGGGGGCCAGCTTTGCGTCCGGTGCCCCTGACCAGCCCACCCAGGTGCCCCGGGTGCGCTGCATGACGGGCTCCAAGGCGGTGACTAGCCCCCCAGGGCTAGGGCGCCAATCCACCGAACCGTCCGGCTGGGTAACCCGGTCGAGGGGCAGGCGGTTGGCAACCACGACGAACGATGCGGAACCCGTATGCGACGGCATGGCCTGCACGCTACGACCCGTGTAGCCCGCCCATCTGCGACAGCCGGTGCGTCGTGGGCATCAAGGCCGCGAGAAGGAGGTTGACCGGCAGCTGCGGCTCGTCCTTCCCGCTCGCCGGCACCATTTGCGGGTTACGCTCCCCAGGCCCTCTCCTTTAGTATTGGCGAGACGGGGGGTGCCATGTCGTCAAGCTCAGAGCCTGACCGCCTCGACAGCCGTCGTAGTGACGTCCTCGTTCCTTCGGTGATCGAGGAGCTGACAGCGAAAGGCAGGAGAGTTTGATTTTGGCCGACGACATCGAGAACATGCGGGACAAGAGCGTTGTCGCAGTCATCGACTTTCGCGATGCCATCATCTACCCCACGGACGCCTCACCCGGCCAACGGCCTGAGAGGATCGTGGCCACCGACCCGCGCGGCCGCTTCCACAAGGTCCACCATCAGGCTGGGAACCCCAAGGGCACCTACGAGGACGACGCCCCTGAGTACTGGCGCCAGCTAACAGAGGCCTTGTCTCCCGCCGGCGCCATCCTCCTGTTAGGGCACGGCAAAGGCAAGGCAAATGCGTCTCACCATTGGGTGGCCTATGTTGAGGAGCACCGAAAGGACGTTGCCGCCAAGGTAGTGGCGGACGTCCGCGTCGACATCGACCAACTGGATGAAGCGCAGGTTCTGCGCCTGGCTCAGTACTACTTCGTCGGGCCGCCGCTGAGAGATTTCGGGGATAGCCGTCGGGGAGAGCCAGAGGGCCCGACCTCAGGGGCCTGACAGCTCAAGAGGCCCATGTCGCCCAACTGTGAGCCGGCTCAGCGACCCTCGAGGTGGTGTGGCCTCTCCAAAGTGAACTGGCCCGTGTTGGCGTCGAAGTCGAAGAGCTCGCCGTACCGCCCCCAATCAATGGCGATCTTTAGCTGTTGGCGGGCCTCATCTTCGGAGAACCCCCGGCGCAGGAGGTCGAGGAAAAACCCTTCACCCAGGTTGCCGTCTTTCGTCGACCCCAATGCTTTGCAGATGGCCCGCACCAGGGGGCCTTTTCCCGGGCCTCCCGGGCAAAGATCTGCTTGGACGCCAGGATGTCGGCGGCGACGAAGCGCCGTCCTTCGGCGGTGACCTGGAGGTCGGCGTTGTCTACCTCGGCCAGGCCCAAGAGCTGGGCGGCGTCCACCAGAGGGAGGAGGTCATCGACCTCGAACGTGAGCTCGTGGGCCAACTGCGGCAGGTCATCGCGTCCGCCCCGGGCGACCAGGATCTCGAGCAAGCCGGACATACCGCCGACGCTGGCACTGGGCAGCGGAGTGTCGGTCGGAGACCCTTCACCGGGGGCCGCCACAGTCCATATGTGGGCGGGTGGGCGGGTATCGCGACCGGTCATCAGGCCATAGATCTGGTCGACAAGGGCCTGGAAACTCTCGTCGTGACGATTACGAGGTTGTGGGAAACCGTTGGCGATCTCTGTGCGGATGCGGCCGGGATTGGCCCCGAGCACGAAGATCCGGTCTGCCAGTACCACCGCTTCTTCGATGTTGTGGGTCACGATCAGCATGGCCTTGGTGGGGAAGTCCTTCTCCCGCCAGAGCCGGAGCAGCTCAGCCCGCAGGTTCTGGGCCGTCAAGACGTCGAGTGCCGAAAATGGTTCGTCCATCAATAGCGCATCGGGTTCGACCACTAAGGCTCGGGCAAATCCCACCCGTTGGCGCATCCCGCCGGAAAGCTCCTTAGGGTAGGCCGATTCGAATCCATCGAGGCCGATGGCGTCGATGGCCCGCTCAGCCCGCTGTCGCCGCTCGCTCGCTCCCACCCCGAGCGCCTCGAGGCCTAGCTCCACGTTCTGGCGCACCGTCAACCAGGGCAGCAGGGCGAAGCTCTGGAACACCATCGCCACCCCGGGGTTGGCCCCGTTGAGGACGACGCCTCGGTACTTGACCTGGCCTGAAGTAGGCGATATCAACCCGGCGATGCAGCGCAGGAGCGTGCTCTTCCCTGAGCCGGAGCGCCCGAGAAGGGCCACTATCTCTCCCTCTCTAAGGTCAAGCGAGATGTCGTCGAGCACCGGGAGCGGGCTCCCGTCGGGCGAGACGAACGTCTTGGTCACGTGGGAGACCTCGATGATGGCGGCCGGGCCCGTGCCCGCTTCGCCCGTTGCCACGCTGGTGGTTGTGGTCACAAGTGGCCGATCTGTGGGAAGGGAGAGGTCAACACCCGCTCGTTCAAAGCGTGTACCTGCTCTCGGCCAGGTGGTACAGCCGCCGCCAGAACAATCGGTTGACGATAACCACGAACGCGCTCATCACGATACCGCCGGCGATGAGTAGGGCAAACTTTCCCTGGACCGACGCGGTGGCGATGTAATTGCCGAGACCGTAGGCGTGGAGAGTGTGATGGTTCCAGCTGACCAGCTCGGCCACGATCGAGGCGTTCCAGGCGCCCCCGGCGGCCGTGACCCCACCGGTAACGTACGCAGGAAAAATGGCGGGGAGGATGACCTGGCGCCAGCGTTGACGCCGGGTCAGGCGCATGGTGACCATCATCTCGCGCAGGTCGTTAGGGATGGAACTCGCTCCCGCGATGACGTTGAACAGGATGTACCACTGCGCCCCCAGCATCATCAACAAGATGGCCCCGTAGTTCAGCGGTATGCCCAGAGCGATGAAGATCAAGGTGGCGAACGGGAAAAGGAGGATGGCCGGGAAGCTGGCCAGGACCTGGACCACCGGCTGGGCGTAACGGGCCAACTTGGGGCTCATGCCGATCTTCACCCCGACTGGTACCCAGATGACCGTAGAGATGGCGAGCAGCACGACCACCCTGGCGAAGGTGGCGAAGCCGAACCCGATAAGGCTGGGGAAACGGGCGAAGCCCAGGTGGCTATTGAGGTAAATGAGCCCGATAACGGCCACCGCCGCCGCGGTGCCGAGGATCACCGACCAGAAGACGACGTCGCCGACGT
The DNA here is from genome assembly GCA_963750465.1 of uncultured Acidimicrobiaceae bacterium. Taxonomy (GTDB): domain Bacteria; phylum Actinomycetota; class Acidimicrobiia; order Acidimicrobiales; family Palsa-688; genus Fen-671. The sequence goes on along the minus strand of CAVVRE010000009.1, from coordinate 213,690 downwards.
GGCGCTTACGGGGAGCCGTACGCAGCGGGTACTCGGCCAGCCCAAACGGCCGCGTGATCCGGTCGAGGGCCCGTCCGATCGGGCGGCCGGCACGGCCGGCCAACCGGGGGACGAACGAACTACGCAGGAGGTCGAGGACCACGCTCTTGGGTTTATCGGTCGCCTCGGAGGTCTCCAGGCGGAACTTGTCGGACCAGGCCACTAGGGGACGGAAGACAAAGAAGTTGGTCCCGACGACAAGGACCACCATCACGGCGATGGCGATAGCGACCTCGACGTAGGAGCCGTGGGCTATGGCCGCGGCCATGTAGCTGCCCATGCCGGGCAGGCTCTCCAAGATCCCTTTGCCCTTGATGAACACCGTGACCGCCTCTGACGCGGTCAAGAAGAACCAGCCACCTCCCATCGACATCATCATGTTCCAGACCAGCCCGATCATGGAACTGGGGACGTCGAGCTTCCAGAACCGCTGCCACTTGGTGAGCCGGTACATCCGCGCCGCCTCGTCCAACTCGGTGGGCTGGGAGATGAGCGAGTGGTAGAAGCTGAAGGTCATGTTCCAGGCCTGAGAAGTAAATATCACGAAGATGGAAGCCGCCTCGAGGCCGAGCAAGTTGTTGGGGAAGACCTTGATGAAAAACGTCAGTGCGATGGGCAGGAAAACCAAGATCGGGACGGACTGCAAGATATCCAGGACCGGGACGAGCACCTTCTCGGCGCGACGCAATCGGGCCGCGGCCGTGCCGTACACGAGGGTGAAGACCGTCGACAGGCCGAGAGCAATGAACATTCGGAGCAGCGACCGGGCCGCATAGTAGGGGACATTGGCGATGTCGGTCGATATGACGACGGGGGTACGACCGGGGGTGAAGTTGACAGCCATCGACTGGCCCAGCCTCACTACCGCGTACAGGAGGGCAATGATCCCCGCCCCGACGACCAGGTCCACCCAGGACAGGCTGCTTCCCCGCAGCACCTCGCGTACTGGGAGTGCCCGCTGTTGGGACAAAGCAGTGACCTTCCGGAGTGGTCGTCGGTGCCGTCAGCAATCTAACTGACGTCATCCCACGATGCGTTCGCCTATCGGGCCCAAGATGAGCATGGGCAAATAGATCAATCCACCCACGATCACGATCACGCCGAGCAAGAAGGCGACGAACGCTCCCGTCCCTCCGACCGGCGTATAACTGTCGAGGGCCGAGTCGGTAGCGCCTGCCGTGTTGCCCATCGTCCTCACGGTCATCAGGGCGGACCCGTCTGCGCCGAAGCGCAGCTCCTTACCCTCCAAATTGCCGCCCGGGTTGTCAGCGGCCGCGAGCTGGGAGACGCTCACCGGCAACAGGCCGTTCCCGTGCGCCTCTGCCTGCATGGAGATCACGGTGTGGGCGAGGAAGAGGACGGCCCCTACGAAGAACAGCATGATCACGGCGACGAAAATCACATCACTCATGTGAGGCCCTCAACGGAATGGGCACATGCTTATGTCGATATCCCTTTTGTATCGTCGGCCGCATTGTCGGCGCCTCTCTGCTGCTGGTTTGCCGGTCGCTCGTCATCGTTGTCCGGAGCGACCCCGACGTTGGTCGACGCGCTTTTTTGGGTGCCGCTTGGAGCGCCAGTCGGCAACCTTAACTGATAAGAAAAGAGTTGCCGCTACGACCAAAAGTGTCCCCACCACAACCAGGACTGTATTCACTGCCGAATCCGTGTGAGCTGGGGAGGTGTTCGAGACTAGGAGGCCCATGAAGCCTGCGTTCGTACGGCGGTGACTGAAAGCGAGCCAGCGACGGCAACGGGGGACGCAATCACCGCGAAGCGGAATTGACGCACCCAGCCAAAGGTGCTCCAAGAGATGGAGAGCACCCTTTCATTAAAAACGCACGGGAGGGCCGATGTCCGAGCATTCAGGAATTATTAACGACGAGGGGCCAGATTTTGAGGTCGTGTTTAGAGCGCGGTGCGACCATTTCCCCCGACGCCGGCGCGTCGAGAAGCTGGGCGAGCCCGCCGCCGGAATTGATGGGCGTGACCGCCGGAGACGTCCAGGGCGGCCACCACAAGCACGCCGGGCCCACGGTTAAAAAGGGGAAGGCTCACTCCCCGACCGGCTACCCTCTTACACCAGGTGTGCCGGGAAGCCTGGTCGGCGATAAAGGGACCGCACCTATGACCAACTTCACGACGACCTGGGTCCTCTGGTACCCGCTGGCCACCGGGGCCGGTGACCCGGATGATGCCTGACGCCACGTCTTGGATGGCCCGATGACGCTCGTCCTCGTACGGATGTCGCCGTGACAGAGGGTCAACGGGCCGGCGAGGCGGAGGCGAGAGCCAGAGGGCGGGACGGCCAAAGGAAGCTACCCAATTGGCGCTGGGAGGCCCTGAGGACAACCTTCTGGCTCATGCCGACCATTTTGGTGGTCGTCGCGGGCCTGCTTTTCCTCGTAACCTTCGAGATCGATTGGGCGGCATACCACCGTCACCTGCATCTGCCGTTCTGGATCGAGTCCGGGAGTGCGGACGCCGCCCGTCAGGTGCTCATCGCCATCGCCGCCGCCGTCCTCACCGTGGTCGGTGTCGTGTTCTCCATCACCATCCTGGCCCTGACTTTGGCCTCACAACAGTTCGGTCCGCGGATGATGCGCAATTTCGTCCGCGATGTCGGCAACCAGGTCACGCTGGCCGTCTTCGTGGCCACCTTCGTGTACTCGGTGCTGGCCTTGGTCTCGATCACCAGCATCCCGCACCACCCCGCCTTCGTACCGCACCTGTCAGTCACTGTGGCCGAAGCCCTCCTGCTGGTGGACCTGGCTGTCCTCATCTACTTCATCCATCACATCGCCAAGTCGATCCAGTTGCCCGAAGTCATCGCCAGTATCGCCCGAGACCTGATCCGTGCGATCGACGCCGAGTTCCCCGCCCAGGACGCCGGCGAGAACCTATTGGTGTCGTCCGGCAACGAGAAGTCCGTGCCCGAGCTGATCAAGCTCCTGGACGAACGGGGTGGTACCGTCACCGCCAACTCGAGCGGGTACCTCCAGTTCGTTGGCTACGCCCAGCTCGTGGATATCGCATCACGGACAGACGCGGTCATCCGGCTCGACCATCGGCCTGGGCACTTCGTCGTGGCCGGAGGGCCCCTGGCGACGGTGTGGCCCCGTGGGGCGGCCGAGCAGGTCAAGTTGGCCCTGGCCAAGGCCCACGTGACCGGGCCCCACCGGACGCTCATGCAGGATCCCGTCTTCGCCATCGATCAACTGGTGGAGATCGCCATCCGGGCCCTGTCGCCGGCCGTGAACGATACCTTCACCGCACTTACGTGCATCGATTGGCTCTCTGCCGGGCTCAGCAGGCTTTCTGGACGGACGCTCGTGGAAGCCTTCTACCGGGACGGCTTCGGCCGCGTGCGGCTCATCGAGTCCGACCCGTCCTATGCGAAAATGGTCAATCGCGCCTTCGACAAGGTCCGCCGGGCGGCGAGGGGGATGCCCGCCGTGATCATCCGGATGCTCCACTCTCTCGCGGTCGTGACGGAACAGACCACGTCAGCCGGGCAGCGCCACATCTTGTTGCGCCAGGCGGACATGATCCTCCGGGCAGCCGAGGAATCAGTGAGCGATGCAGACGATCTGGAAGATATTCGGGCCCGCTACCGGCGATTGCTCGCCGTGTCTGACGAAGAAACCGAGGGACTGAGCCGTTGACCACAGCCAGACGGGGCCAGCGGGCCGTTGTTTATCCCAGAAGTGCTTATCGCAGGCAAAGATGCCTACCACCACCCGGCCAACGTGAGGCGCAGTGACAATCGCGGTGAGGCCGACATCGGCGACGTTGAGGACCAGTTTCACCAGCGAGAGTGTACTTTTGTGGGCCTTCGGGGCCGAGTCGATCAGCTTGCCGTTGTTAGGATGGCACAGCCGTGAACACAGCCCTCGGTATCGCAACCCTTATCATGGCGGGCATTGCTGCCACGGGCGCCATTGTTGCTGCCCGCCTGGCGGCCAGCGCTTCGACGAACACCACGAGGCTAGCCGCACAACTTTCCGAGGCCGGCGAATTGCAGAAATGGCAGAGACAGGAATTTCTGACACTCGTTTCAGAGTTTCTCGCCGCCGGCCACAAACACCGGATATCCGCCGATGCCCTTTTGCGCCCCACGGCTACCTATTCCCGGCCGCGGAACACCGCCGCCGGGCAAGAATTGCGAGAATTTGAACTCATCGCCTGGAAACTTTCGCTCGTGGCCAGCGAGAGTGTCCAGGATGCGGCAAACACTCTCTACCTCCGACACCTGGCGGCTGCGGCTGAATACACGACCACCACTCCCCGGGACGCCAACCGGTGGGCGTTGCTTGTCGATGACATCGTCACGGCCCAGGATGCGTTCGTGGCCGCCACCAGGGTAGAGCTGGGCGCCGACAGCTAGGGCGGGCGGCAGATCACCACGGGCACATTTTCCGGAGACGGAAGTGTCAGCGAGGCCAATCGAATTCTGCTTATTGAACGCCCGGTGAACGGCGGGGCCAATGCTTTCGCGTTTTGTCCTGATGAGATGGCGGTCGTAGGTGCGGAAAAAGCGGCGTGGCCGGGCGGTTAGGCTACTGTGCTTGCCCGACGTTAGGGCTAGCTCGACATCGGAGGCTTTATGCTTGCAGTCACAGTAAGGCCCGGAACCCCGGGATCCGTGCGGCTCGAAGATATTGACCCACCCGATCCCGCCCTTGGGGCCGTATTGGTCGAAACCATCGCAGTTGGCATCTGCGGCACCGACGCGGAAATAGCCAGCGGTTCCTATGGTTGGGCCCCTCCCGGCCGGGAACGGCTAGTGCTTGGCCACGAATCCCTGGGACGGGTGGTAGACCCTGGCCCCAGCGGCTTCGCCGCCGGCGACCACGTCGTTGGGATCGTGCGCCGGCCCGATCCCTTACCCTGCCCCAACTGCGCTGTCGGCGAATGGGACATGTGCTCCAATGGCGGCTACACAGAACGGGGCATCAAACAGGCCGACGGCTTCATGTCCGAGCAGTGGCGCATCGAGCCCGATTACGCCGTCCGGGTAGACAAGGACCTGGGGATCCTCGGTGTGCTCCTGGAACCGACGACCGTGGTGGCCAAGGCCTGGGAGCAGATCGCGGCCATCGGGCAGCGGACGTTCTGGGATCCGAGCACAGTCCTTGTCGTCGGCGCCGGGCCCATCGGGCTGCTGGCCGCGCTCATCGGGGTTCAGCACGGTGCGGAGGTACACGTTTTGGACCGGGCTACCGCAGGGCCTAAACCGGCCCTCGTCAGGGAACTCGGTGCCACCTACCACACCGGGGCCATCGCGGACATCGGGGTGAGCCCGGACATCGTGGTCGAGTGCACCGGTGTGCCGGACCTTGTCCGTCAATCGGCCGAGTCGGCTTCTCCTGGTGGAATCGTCTGCCTGACCGGAGTCGGTGACCCGAATGCCTCGGGCACTTCCTCGGCCGCAGGACTGGCGACGCAGGCCGTACTGAAGAACCTGGTCATGTTTGGCACCGTGAACGCCAACCGACGCCACTACTACCGGGCGGCCAAGGTGCTCGCCGCCGCCCAGCGTTCTTGGCTCGAGCAGTTGATAACGCGACGCGTGTCGCCGGACCAAGCCGCCCAGGGCCTGGAGCGGGAGCCCGACGACATCAAGGTTGTTATGGGCTTCAACCAATGACTGACGTCGCGCGGCCAGTTTGCATTTCTGCGCCCAAATTCGGCCATTAGACCCGCCGGGGCTTGCTCAAAGTCCGTTCAGGCTGGTCGTGCCGAGCACCGCGGTGGGCCTATTGGGCCCTGCCATCGAATTGACGGCACGACCCCCTTTATGCGCTGAGCGTTTGGTACGTGGCTCCTTTAGCCCCGAGTAGCCTACGAGGCGCGCTGGATAAAGGCGCCGGAGCCGAAGGAGATCCTTGGTATATAGAGATGAGATGGGATGGCCCCGGTGAAAGGTGAGAAGCCGGCCCTCGCCCGCCGCCTCGCGGCCCTGTTGGCCATGGCGTGCCTAGTGGGCGCGCTGGTCGCCGTAGGCTTCGCCATCGTCCGTGGCGACGCGTGGAGGCTGCCGCTGGTCCTGGTGGCCGTGATGGGCGCGGTGGTGGGTCTGTGGTACGCGTTGTCGCGCCGCGGGGCAGCCAGCTGGTTGGGGGCAGCCGTCGCCGGTGCCGGCCTCCTGACCGTGGTCCTCGTCACCGTGACGGCCGACTATGGGGTCCTCCCATTCGTCGTGGCCCTGGCCCTGGTCCTAGTCTCCGCCTCCGCGGCGCGGTACTCGCTGGGCCGTGACCCGCCGACCCTGCGCGCCACTGCGGTGCCGGGCACGGTGGTGGGACGCGCCCGTCATCCCGTCTTGATCATGAACCCGAAGTCGGGTGGAGGCAAGGCCGAGCGGTACCACTTGGTCGATGAGTGCCGCGCTCGCGGGATCGAACCGATCGTGCTCCAACGCGGCGACGACCTCTTGGAGTTGGCCGCCGATGCCATCGCCCGAGGCGCGGACGTGATCGGCATGGCCGGGGGCGACGGCTCTCAAGCCCTGGTGGCGACGGTGGCGTCGGAGCACGGTATCCCGCACGTGTGCGTGCCGGCCGGCACCCGCAACCACTTCGCCCTGGACCTCGGCATCGACCGGGACGACGTCGTTGGCGCCCTCGACGCCTTCCAGGACGGGGTGGAGCGCCGCGTCGACCTGGCCCGGGTCAACGGACGAGTCTTCGTCAATAACGCCTCAATGGGGCTGTACGCCAAAATCGTGCAATCGCCGGCGTACCGGGACGCGAAGCTGAAAACGGCCGCCGACGTGCTACCCGACATGATCGGCCCCGACGCCCTCCCCTTTGACCTGCGTTTCGTCGGGCCCGATGGCACCGAATGCCCGAGCGCGCACCTGTTGCTGGTGTCGAACAACCCCTACCAGCTGGACCATCTCGCTGGCCGCGGCACTCGCAAGCGGATGGACCTCGGTACCCTCGGTGTGGTTGCCGCTCGGATCGCCAGTCCGGCAGAGGCGGTGACCTTCACAGCTCTGGAGGCGGCCGGCCGGGTCCGGAGCTTTCGGGGGTGGCTCGAATGGGACACACCACGCTTCAGCGTCGAATCGTCCGCACCCATAGAGATCGGCATCGACGGCGAGGCACTTCTCATGGAACCGCCGCTGGTCTTCGAGTCTCTGCCGGGCGCCCTGCGGGTGCGGATCCCCAAGCACGCTCTCGGGTTGGCCCCGGCGGCAACGGCGGTGCCGCTGACCAGCTCGACCATCGGCAGCCTCGTTCTAACCGCAGTGGGACGCCCCGTGGCCCGGCCGTGACATACCGGAACCTCAGGAACAATAAGCGCCGAGAACAGCCCCCAGTCAACCGTGGCGGTCAATTGTGGTGGTCAATTGTGGTGGTCAATTGTGGTGGTCAATTGTGGTGGTGCTGTAAAAGAGCCTTGAGTACGACCATCGCCACACCGAGCAATCCCGCGGTAGCGGTGACTGCGACCAAGCGAATACCGCCCAGGTCCGCCGCTTTGGCCGCGCCATAGCCGTGGAGCACGAGCAGGGCTACCGCAATACTTAGCGCAATCCAGGCCGCGTCTGCTGACGAGGCTCCCAGCAGTCGAGCCACCAGAAGCGCGGCCAAGGGCAGGAAGGAAGCCGTGACCATTGGCCATGCCGCGGCCAACGACGACCGAACAACGTTGACGCTAGGGAGGTGGCCGGCCCGGGTGTGCTCGCCGAGGAGCTCGGCATATTCCTCGGCCAACCAGTACACCACTAGGGTGACCACGACCGTGACCGCCAGGGCAATGGTACGGAGCTGGCCACCGCCGGCGGCGATGACGGCGGCAGTCACGACCGTCCCGTAGATGCCCGCTGCTCGCCGACGCCCGCGACTGTGCGAGCTCGAACTCTCAGCGGGCCCTGGTGTTCTATGAGGACGACCTGGTGTTCCAGGAGGAAGCTCGGTGATATCTCCACCTCTGCAGGGGCTACCTCCCGGACCCTAGCGGAGGCACTGACCACGCCTCGTGAGCGCCCCATTAGGTACCGGACATCACCTCCGCCCACCAGGTCGGGTCGGGACGGAACGGCTCAGCCGAACGGCCGGTGGCATCCGTGTCGAAGCGGTAGATGAGCCCCGCCGCTGGTTCGGCGAGACGCTCCTCGTCGCTCCAGCCCTCAGTGGCGGTGGTGACGTAGAGCCGGTTGAGGCCCGGTCCGGCGAACGCGCAAGAGGTGCTCTGCGCCGCCGGGACCATCAGTATCTGACGCAGCGCGCCGTCGGGGGAATAGCGCTGGACCTGACCGCCCCCATAGATGGCCACCCACAGGTCGCCGTCGGCGTCGACGGTCAGACCGTCCGGTGCCCCGACATCTTCTCCGACTGCGACCAGCACCCGGCCATCGGAGATGGTGCCCCCTTCGGCGTCAAAGCTGAACGCATGGACGACCCGCGGGCCGCTGTCCGCGAGGTACATGGTGGCGCCGTCGGGGCTCCAGCCCAATCCGTTGGAGATAGTCAGATCGTCGAGCATCAGCTCAACGCGTCCGTTGCCATCGAGGCGATAGAGCCCACCGCCTCCTTCATGGAAGTCGTCGGCGAGAGTGCCGGCCCAGAGGCGACCTTGGGGATCGCAGGCGCCGTCGTTCATGCGCGTCCCTGGTGGGGCGACCTGAGCGAGGGGACGCAGCGAACCGTCGAGGGAAAGGTGGACGAAGGCCCGACCGGCGGCCAGGACCCAACCCTCGTCGCCCTCCACGGGCACGATGGCGCCCACGGTGCCGGGCACCCGGTACTCGCGAACCAGGCTGAGGCCACCGTCATCTGCGACCAGGCCCCGGAAGACCCGACCGGCAAGTATGTCCAGCGCCAATACCTCAGCGCGACGAGCGTCCCAGCGCAGACCTTCGCCGAGCAGGGCTCGACCGGTCGTGGAGGCGGTCGCGTCGCTCATCCCACCAGGCCCCCCGATGAAGCGCCTGTGACCACGGACTCGGGCACCACTCCTAACGATGCAAGCATGTGCGAGCATATGCGGGATAACACGACTGCGACCTGGAGAGGAAGTGCTGATGGCTACTGCAGAGGCGGCCCACCAGAGTTCACCGTCTACCGGGGAGCCCTGGTATGCCCTGGACCCGGCGGACGTCATCGGCCAGCTCGGGGTGGTTGTGGGCTCCGGGCTGTCGGCTGGTGACGCCGCCGGGAGGCTGAAAAAGGACGGGCCGAACCAACTCCCGGTGGAGCAGCCCCCGTCGCCGCTTCATCGGTTCCTCGCGCAATACACGAGCTACATGCAGATCATCCTGGTCGGCGCGGCGATCGTCTCACTCGTGATCAAACAGTGGACCACCGCCATAGTCCTGATCGTGATCACGCTTTTCAACGCCCTGGTCGGGCTGCGCCAGGAAGGCAAGGCCGAGAGCGCCATGAACGCCCTCCAATCGATGATGAAGGCCACGGCGCGGGTACGGCGCGACGGAGTTGAGGCCGAGATCCCGGCCGAACAGCTCGTGGTCGGGGATGTCGTGCTGGTCACGGCGGGCGACGAAGTGCCGGCGGATGGGCGCATCGTGTCCTCGAGCGCGCTCGAGATCGACGAATCGGCGCTCACGGGCGAGAGCGTCCCGGCGACGAAGGACGCCTCGAAGCTGACCGGCGGCGAGGTGGGGCCTGGAGAACAGTCGAACATGGCGTTCATGCACACTCCGGTAACGCACGGGAGCGGGGTCGTCGTGGTTACCGCCACTGGTAGCGGCACGCAGGTAGGCAAGATCGCCCACATGCTCACAACCACGGCGAAAGAGGAGACCCCTCTCACGAAGCAGATGAACACGCTGACGCTGTGGATCGTCGCCGCCGCCGGGGTCACCATGATCGTAATGTTCGCCCTGGGCGCCTACCGTGGGCAGCCCTGGAAGATGCTTTTCGACACGGCGGTGGCGCTGGCCATCGCGGCAATCCCACTGGCCCTGCCGATGGTCGTCCAGGTCGTCCTTTCCCTGGGCAGCGTAGAGTTGGCGAAGCAAAAGGCGATCGTCAAGGACCTCCCATCGGTCGAGACGCTCGGGTTCACATCAGCGATCAACTCGGACAAAACGGGGACGCTGACAATGAACCAGATGACGGCGGTCGAGGTGGTCGACCCGGCCAACCGCTATGAGATCACAGGCAGCGGTTACGGCCTGGAGGGCAAGATCAGCCACGCCGCCGGAACCACCGAGACCATCGACGCCGCCATTCTGCCGTACGTCATAGCCAGCGACGCCAAGCTCGTTGACGGCAAGGTGGTCGGGGACCCCACCGAGGGCGCGTTGCTCGTGCTGGCATACAAAGCCGGGATCGCTATAGACGACACCCGTGAGCAGTTGCCGCGCCTGGCGACACTTCCGTTTGACCCCACCTACAAGCTGATGGCCACGTTCAACCGGGCCAAGGACGCCTCCGGCCGCGATATCGTGCGCTGTTTCGTGAAAGGGGCGGCGCCGGCGGTGATGGGGCTGGCCTCGACCGCCCAGTCCAACGGCACCAGCGTCCCTTGGGACGATGCGCTCAGACGGCGAGCAGAGGAGAACGTCCTGCGCATGGGCGAGGCTGGCCTCCGCGTCATGGCCGGAGCGGTCCGCGATCTAGACGCGGCCGGCTTTGACCCAACGGGAGACCTGCTCGCCTTGGTGAGGGACGTGCAGATGACGAGCCTCGTCGGCATGGTCGACCCACCCCGGGAGGAGTCGAGGGCGGCGGTGGCCAGCGCCCATCAGGCTCACATCCGGGTGCGCATGGTTACTGGCGACGACGTCGTCACCGGGGCCGCTATCGCCAAGCAACTCGATATACCGGGCGAAGCCATCCTCGGAGCTGATTTCGCCGCCCTGTCTGAACCGGAACGCCTCGAACGGATCGACTACATCGGCGTGGTGGGCCGGGTCGCGCCGGAGCACAAGGTGCTGCTGGCCGAGACGCTCAAGAAAAAGGGCGATGTCGTCGCCATGACCGGCGACGGCGTCAACGACGCGCCCGCCATCAAGGCCGCCGACATAGGCGTAGCCATGGGCAGCGGCACCGAGGTGGCCAAAAACGCCGGTCGCATGATCCTGTCCGACGACAACTTCGCCACAATTGTTTTCGCGGTGGAGCAGGGCCGCAAGCTGTACGACAACCTCAACAAGTACATCCGCTTCGTCTTGCTCGAGCTCGTCGCCTTTGTCCTTACGTTCCTGGGGGCCACTTTGCTTAACCTGGCCTCCGGCCAGCCGTTTACGCCGGCCCAGATCCTATGGGTCAACTTCCTCGTCAACGCTCCCTTCGGCGTCGCTCTCGGCTTCGACGAGGAGTCGCCCGGCCTGATGGACCGCCACCCTCGGCCGCGGGGGGAGTCCATACTGACAACCGGGGTGATGATCACCTGTGGCCTGGTGGGCCTGTTCATCGCCGTGGCCAACTTGGGGCTGATCGCCATTGGGAAGGACCACTACGGCAGCGTGGCGACGGGCCAGTCGATAGCGCTCGTTGGCTTCACGCTGATGCTAGTGGTCGCCGCCTTCGAAGCCCGCAGCGAGACAGAGACCGTGTTTACCGCGGGTACTTTCAACAGTTCCAGGATGAACATGATCGCGGTGGCCGAGCTCGCCGGTGCGTTCCTTATCACCCAGGCTGACTTCTTGCGCCGCCTGCTCGGGACGACCCCGTTGACAGCCCAGCAAGGGGGCCTGGCGCTTTCTATGGCCGTTTTGCTGCTGATCGGCTGGGAGATCGGTAAGTGGGTGGCGCGCCGAAGAGGCCGGACCGATGCCGTGACCGTCGCCGTCGGGTAAGGGGGCGGACCCGTTGACCAGCTCCCATCGCGAGAACCTGCCCGCATGGCCCGGGAAAGCGAGCTCTGGCCTTTAGCACGTGCCGGAATTCCGTCAATTTTGACCGCAGCTATCGGAGGTAAAACGAGATGCCCACGAGGAATACGGGCGAACCGAAGCATCACACCGGGAAGGCTGAGGAGCCGCCCGGAGGGGCACCAGAGACAGGCGCCGAGCCGCCGCCCGAGATGAAACGCAAGGAATACGAAAAGGAGATGACGATCCTCCAAGGCGAGCTCGTCGCCTTACAGGAGTGGGTCAAGGCGTCTGGGACGAAGATCTGCATAGTGTTCGAGGGTCGCGACACGGCTGGCAAGGGGGGCACCATCAAGCGCATCACGGAGCGGGTGAGCCCCCGTGTGTTCCGGGTGGTTGCTTTGTCCGCCCCGACCGAGCGCGAGAAGTCGCAGATGTACGTCCAGCGCTACCTCCCGCATTTGCCCGCTGCTGGCGAGGTCGTGATCTTCGACCGCAGTTGGTACAACCGGGCCGGCGTCGAAAGGGTAATGGGTTTCTGCACGCCGGAAGAAACAGACCGGTTCCTCGAGCAGGTGCCGGCGGTCGAGAAAGCCATGGTCGATTCCGGCATAGTTCTGCTCAAGTACTGGCTCGAGGTCAGCGCTGACGAACAAACCCGGCGCCTCGAGAGCCGCATCCACGACCCACGGAAGATCTGGAAATTATCGCAACTGGACCTGCAGTCTTACAGCCGATGGTACGACTACGCCCGAGCCAGGGACGCCATGTTTGCCGCCACCGATACCGAGTGGGCACCGTGGTATATCGCTCACACCGATGACAAGAAGCGCGGGCGGCTGAACATTATCAGTCATCTGCTCAGCCAGGTGCCGTACAAACGCCGCGCACCCGGCGACATCAAACTGCCCAAGCGGCAAACGGCGGGTGGCTACGTGCGGCCGAAGCTGGCGCCACGGTACATCCCGACGCCGTTCTAGCTGATTTGTGGCAAGCGCCGGACTGTCCACTAGGGTGAACCGGGCTAACCACACAACTTTTCGAGCGTCCCTTGAGCCGTTCTGGGTGCAGCTGGCGCAACTGGTCGCGAAAGCCAGCACTTCTTGCTCGCGATCGCGACCGAAAGCGCTGATTGCACCCAAAACCGGGCCGTGTAGCAAAACGAATGTGATCACCGTGCAAATTGCGCTGTCGAGACCAAATGAGAGGCGGTCACCCCGTGCGTTCCGACATCAAGCCCGGCGGCGTCTTCCCTGACTACTCGCTGCCCGACCACACCAGCGCCGTCAAGTCGCTTAGCGAACTCCAGGGCCGCGACCCGCTGATCCTCACGCTGGCGCGCGGCCAATACTGCCCTAAAGAGCATCAACAGCACCTCGAGCTGGCGGCATTCCAATCCAAAATCGCTGTGGCGTACACCCAGATCGCCACCATCGCAACCGATGACCACCACACTCTGCAGGAGTTCCGGGCCTCGGTCGGCGCCGAGTGGACCTTCCTGTCAGACCCCGGCCGGATAGTCCAAAAGGACCTCGACATCCAGGAGTACACGGACCCGGAACACGACCCCATGATCCCGCACACACTGGTGCTCAAGCCCGGACTTATCATTCACAGCATCTACAACGGTTACTGGTTCTGGGGCCGCCCGTCGGTCTACGACCTGTGGCACGACCTGCGCGCCGCGTCGAGCGAGATCCGGCCGGACTGGGACCTGAGCAAGCCGGGGCTGCGCGAAGCGTGGGCCGCGGGCGACTACTCGTTCTTCCACGGTTGGGACAAACGGGCCCCCGAGTCGACACCGACCTCATATACGTAGTTGGGCAGCGGATGTTGCCGCATGCGACCACGCCACTCGTAACGCCGGTGCCACGACCTTTCGTCCCGCGATTTCGGCCACTGTAAGCTCGGCCTGTGCGCACCCCGGTATGCGAATTGCTCGGGATTGAACAGCCCATCGTTCAGGCACCGATGTCTGCCGTTCCTCGACTGGCCGCGGCCGTCTCCAACGCGGGCGGCCTCGGCATGGTGGCGCTGACGTGGTCCGATGACGCCGGAGAGGTGGTCCGGGCGACGGCGGCGCTCACCGATCGGCCGTTTGGCGGTAATTTCATTCTCACCTCGGACCACCACCGCCGGCTCGGTCAGGCCCTCGACAATGGATTGCGGATCGCTTCGTTTATGTGGGGAGATTTGGCCGGTTACGTCGGGCCTGTCCATGACGCCGGCGGGCTGGTTATGCGCACGGTCAGCAGTGCCGAAGAGGCGAGGCGGGCGGTCGAGGATGGAGTGGACGTGGTCGTGGCGCAGGGCTGGGAGGCGGGCGGGCACGTGCGGGGGGAGGTGGCGACACTGCCGTTGGTGCCGGCTGTAGTGGACGCGGTAGCGCCGGTACCGGTGATTGCCGCTGGAGGCATCGGTGACGCCCGGGGGGTGGCGGCGGTACTGGCCCTGGGTGCGCAAGCTGCGTGGCTGGGTACACGGTTCCTAATGGCCGAGGAAATGCCGGTCCACGAGGAGTACCGGCGTCGCCTGATAAGCGCCGCGGAGACTGGTCCGCATTGGTACGCCGACCTCTACAACGTCGGCTGGCCGCCGGGTTCTCCCCACCGTGCGTTGCACAACTCAACGGCCGAGATGTGGGAGGCCGCCGGCCGGCCCCCACCGGGACGTCGCCCACAAGAGGGCGAGGTGATCGCATCCTTTGCTTCAGGTGAACCCATCGTTCGTTATTCCCCGGCGGCGCCGCTCGTTGGAACTACTGGCGAGATCGAGGCGCTTTCGATGTGGGCGGGACAGAGTGTTGCGCTAACCAGGAGGGCACAGCCAGCGGCCGAAATTGTGGCCGAGCTCGTCAGCGGCTTGTAGCCGATGCCGGAATAGGTCAGCTGGCGCAGTGCAAACCCGAGGGGCGTGCTGCGCTTCAGGAGCGATCGAAGGGGGCCTCAACGTCGTCGTAGACCCGAGCTGCGGTCAGGAGCCCATCAGCGCCGCGCTCGAAGACGGCGATGCCGGCTTGGGCTGGCAAGTCGTAGCGGCCCCACCGGACGCAGTTGTACTCGAGGGCACACCGCACGCCGTCATCGGTCACGGCGCAGTCCTGGAGGCTAATCCCCCCGCCGGCGCTGAAGCACATAGAAAAGAACGAGGTCAGCTCGTCGCGGCCACGGTGTAAGTACTGCTGCCCTATGGCCTCACGGAAGTACGCGTCCGACGCGAACGTGCCCACAATGGTTTTGGCGTCACCGGCTTCCAGGGCAGCCAGGTATCGCCCGACCACGTCGCCGGGACGGGTCGGGCCCGGCGTGAGTATGGGTGGCCTGAGGTGGCGCCGTCCATCGACCGGCCACTGGCTACAGTACGTGCGGAACACCACCGTCCCGTCCTCGAGGGGCTCCGCCACCACTGCTATCGGCCAGGGCACCTCCTTACCGTCCACGGCTATGTGGGCCAGCAGCTCGACGACGGACCGCCCGCTGGCTGAGGTCGAGGCCACGGTCTCGATGCTGACATGATGCTCCGCCCTCCAGGTCTGGTTTTGGCTGACGAACCGGTGCAACTGGTCGTGACCGCGAATCTCGCCGGCGCGCGGGTCGTAGATAACAACCTCACCTGACCACGTCGCCTCCAGGACATCTGCGTCACCTTTCTCCAGTGCGGAGAAATACTGCGTGACCGCATCAGCCTGACCGTCGGGCCGATCCTGTCGGCGGGCTAGCTCCACGGCACCAACAAAGTCCGGGAACCACGGCATTTTTCGACCTCCGTCGTCGTTCTTCCGGCCGCGCCCCATGGCGCGGTCACTCGACCCGGAAGGACCTGCCACCACGATACGAGTTGAGCCGGGCGACCGACGGCTGCATGCCCATCGCGTAACACTCGCTACGGTGTGTGCCACGAGTGCCAAACGAAGGAGAGGCGATGACTGCTAAAGCCGATTTCTCGACCGACGAGTGGCGACAAATCCTGGAAGCGCCACCAATTGCCGGCATGATCGTAGTGACCGCCCAACGCGGGGGGACCCTGCGCGAAACGATCGCTATTGCCAAGGCCTACGTGGAGGCGCGCCAGGAGCACGGAGAGAGCGAGCTTTTGGATGAGATCGTCGCCGCTAAACCTGAGCGGGACCACACGCACTACCACTCCGCCGAAGAACTCAAGCAGCAGGGACTGCAGCAACTGCGGGACTCGGTCGCGGTGCTACAGCGCAAGGCCACGCCGGTTGAGGTAGACGAGTACCGTCGGTTCATCGTTACTCTGGCCCAGAAAGTCGCAGCCGCCCACCGCGAGCACGGTCAAGCTGTGAGCGAGCCCGAGCAGGCGGCAATCGACGTCATCACCACAGCCCTGAACGCAACGGCCGGATAGGAGACCCTGGCGAGTTCACGGGTCACCCACCCTTCTCGGGCGCGGTCATAACCTGGCCTGCGCCCCAGGAGCACGAGTGAAGGCCCCCGGTGAGCGTGTGCGCGCCGTCGGGGCTGGCGAGGTGGCCAGCGCGGTGAGGTGGTCGTCTAGTACCGCCAGCGCCCACCTGGCCGACGTCTGCCGGGGGGTGGTGATGAGCTGGAGGCGCAGCCCGTCGAGTAACACCCGAAGGCGCGCCGCCTCATGCTTGGCGTCAAGGTGCGCCGGCAACTCACCCGTCTGCACCGCGTGAGCGATCCGCGCCGCGAGTGGCTCCTGGAGCCGTTGTGCGGCGCCCTCGGCCGCGTCAGACAAGGCGGGCACGACCGCGGCCTGCGCCAGGAAGGCCAGCTGGACCAGCGCCATCTCGTGCCGGTCAGCGTCCAGCGGGAGCAGTTCAGTGGCGACGGTCCGCAGGTCGTTCACCGTCATCCCCCCGGCGGTATGGTGCCGGATCCGGTCGTCGACCCGTTCCCCTACCCGCCACAGGGCCGAGGCGACCAGCTCGTCCTTGTTCGGGAAGTAATACCGGATGGAGCCGATCGACCAGCCCGATTCGTCGGCCACGTCGGCAAGTGTGGTCCCGGCCAGCCCCTTACGGGCGATCACGCTGCAGGCCGCGTCGGCCAGCTCGCGTCGGCGAGCAGGGTGATCTACCTCTTTTGGCACCCCTTCAATTTAGCATTGACGTACTAGCATGGTCGTATTAGCATAGGGGTGCTAGAAGGCTGGTCGCATTGGCTCAGGCTCTCCCGTCCACGCCGCCCACCGACGAGCCAGCCAGCCCCACCTCGAAGGAGTCAGCATGTTTAGAGACCGCACCGTGCCAATCCGAAACAGCACCACGGCCCGTCCCCGATCCGGCTTCCGCGTGCCGCGCGGGCTAGCCGCCGGAACGCTTGCCGCTGGCGCTGTGGTGTGGGGGCTATATGCCATCGGGCCCGCAGCCAGCCTCCTGTCTGCGCTCGTGCAGAGCAGCATCTATCTGGGCTTGCTCCTGCTCACCATCTGTAACCCGCGGATTAAGGTGCTGCTCGTCAAGACAGTGCAGCGGTATACGATCAACCCGCTGATGCGGCTGCTGCTCGCCGTCGGCATCAACCCGCTCGGCGTGGCGATCCTGGAAACTAGGGGCCATGCCTCCGGCCAGACCCGCAGAGTCCCTGTCGGCAACGGCCACAAGGGCGACTCGTTCTGGATCATCGCCGAACACGGCACCCGCGCCGGCTACGTGCGTAACATCCAGCACGATCCCCATGTCCGGGTGCGGCTCCGCATCGGGCTGCGCTACCGCTGGGTGCCCGGCATCGCCACCGTGTGTCCCGACGAGGACCCGCTCGCCCGCCAGCGGCAGATAATTGCCTGGCACCCGCTGCGCGCCTACAACGCGATATACGTGCGCGTGTTCGGTGCCGACCTGCTCACCGTGCACGTTCGACTCAACTTTGCCAAGGCCCCGAACCCCGGCCCGCCCGTCCCGAGGGCGGCGGCGCAGTCCGAGACACCAGCCCTGGCCTCCCTTCCGAAGTAGCCCCACCCCCAACGAGTGAGGCCCCGTTTGTGAGGTCGGAACCGAGCTGCCAAATCCTGGTGCCTATATTGGTGTCACGTAGGCGCCCGAGATCCCGCCGTCGACCAAGAACGTCGAGGCGGTGACGAAAGACGCGTCGTCACTGGCCAGGAAGGCGACCGCCGCGGCGATCTCTTCGGGCTGGGCAAAACGCCCGATCGGGATATGGACCAACCGTCGTGCGGCCCGCTCTGGATCCTTGGCGAAAAGTTCTTGCAAAAGGGGTGTATTGACCGGGCCCGGGCAAAGGGCATTTACCCTGATGCCGTCCTTGGCGAACTGCACTCCCAGTTCCCGGGACATGGCGAGCACCCCACCTTTCGAGGCGGTGTAAGAGATTTGCGACGTGGCCGACCCGAGCATTGCCACAAAAGAGGCGGTGTTGATTATCGAACCTTGTCCGGCACGCTGCATATAGGGGATCACGGAACGGCAACAAAGGTAGACCGACGTGAGGTTAACGTCCTGGACATGTCGCCAGGCGTCAATTCCAGTCGTGAGTATTGAGTCGTCCTCGGGCGGCGAGATGCCGGCGTTATTGAAGGCAATGTCGATGCGCCCGTACGTTTCGTGAGCAACGCTGAACAACCGCTCGACATCGGCACTGCTGCTTACGTCGGCAAGGACGGGGAGCCCGTCGACTTCTTGAGCGCCGGACTTGGCCGCGTCGGGGTTGATGTCCGCTACGACGACGCGCGCGCCCTCGCTCGCCAGGCGGCGCACCGTGGCCAGGCCGATGCCACCACCACCCCCGGTGACAACCGCCACCCTTCCTTCAAGGCGACGGCAAACAGGTTGTGACATGGGCTATCCCTCCGGCGAAGCCTACCTGCCTCGTGACCCCGTCAGCTAGTGACGAGCGCGTTCACCCCCGTTTCACCCTTCCTGCCGGGCCGCGCCTCCCGGACACCGCTCCATGGGCCAGGAGATGGGCCCAAAGGAGTGGCAGCCCAAAGGAGTGGCGGCCCACAGGAGTGGCCTTCCTGCCCGCCCCGTTGGCGGCGGCGGTGCCGTTGCGCGAACCTCGTCCCGTGGCGCGACTGACCTCTCATACGCCGTCTGGGCGGACGGCGGGCGCTTCTTCGCCGCCATCATGACCTACGCCGACTCGTCCGGTGGCGACAATGGCACCGGCAATACGCCGTCGTGGCTGCGAACGTCTGCTCATCGAGCCTGGCTGTTCGGCCAGGCGCAACGCCTTCTCGACTTCTTCCGAGCTTCCGTAGACGAGCAAGGTCATTTTGTCGAGCTCGACGACGATGGCCGGCGACTAAATGCTCGTGGCGTCTCGGCCGTCTCCCAGAACTTGTTGACGGTGGCTCGGTCCGTGCACTCCTACGCTCTGGGCGAGCTTCTCGGCGTACCCGGTTGCGGGCTGATCGTGGACCAGGGCCTGAACGCCCTCTGGGCCGACCACCGTGACACCAAGGCTGGTGGTTACCTCGACACCCTGGGGCCAACGGGGCCGGCAGGTTCGACCAAGTCCGCGTATGGCCATGCGTTCGTGCTGCTGGCCGCGTCCAGCGCGCTCGCCGCCGGCCACGACGCCCGGTCTCTCTACGCCGACGTGCGTACGGTCATCGACGAGCACTTCTGGTCCGAGCAGGACGGGGCCGCCCGCGAGTCTTTCGGTGCGGACTGGGATGAGCTCGAGGCCTACCGCGGCGCCAACGCCAACATGCACCTGTGCGAGGCCTTCCTGGCCGCCGCCGACGTGACCGGCGACCGAGGGCTCACCGAGCGCGCTTCACGAATACAACGGTTACTTATTGACGGCCACGCTCGCCAGCACGGCTGGATGCTCCCGGAACACTACGACCCGGCGTGGAACCCTCGGCTCGGTTATAACCACGACCATCTCGACGACCCGTTCCGGCCCTACGGTGTCACGATCGGGCACCTGCTCGAGTGGTCACGGCTGCTCGGCTCGACCTGGGTGGCCACCGAGGACCACGACGGATGGGTATTCGATGCGGCCGGCGAGCTGTTCCATAAGGCGGTTGGCGTGGGCTGGGACAACGAGCACGGTGGCCTCAGCTACACCGTCGACTTTGACGGCTCGCCGGCCAACCCCGACCACTACTGGTGGCCGGTGGCCGAAGGCATCGGGGCCAGCGCGTTCTTGGCCCAGCTCACCGGCGACGCCGTATACGAGGCCTGGTACCGGCGGTTCTGGGACTTTGCCGGGGCCCACCTGATCGACCACGCCCGCGGCGGCTGGTACCCCGAGCTCGACCCGGTCAACCGCCGCAAGGTGGGGCCGTGGTATGGCAAGCCCGACCTCTACCACGCCCTGCAGAGCTGCCTGCTGCCACTGCTCCCGCCGTCACCCTCGCTCGCTGGAGCGCTCAAGTCTGCGCCGCCGGCGCTGTGATCTGGACCGGCACGCGGCACGCTAGCGGTGCTCAGGGCCGGGCACGCACCCCCAGCCAGGCGACTTGCCCGTCAGCGAGCCGGGCTGGGCGTGGTCAGCAACGACTTAAGTTGGACCGTCGGGTCGGCCAGCTCCGTAGGGTTCAGGGTAATTCGTCGCGAGATAAGTATCTGGCAAAGACGAATATCCCTGGCGATGTCCGTGCCTTTGGCTATCCCGCTGGCGGCGACCAAGGCCATGCTGCTGTCCAGGCCGAAGTGGATCAAACCGCCGTCGTCACGGAGACGGACCACCTCGGTGGTGGCGCTGTCAGGCAACCCGGCGATCTGAAGGCCGAGCTCGTACTGGTCGGACCAGAACCATGGGACGGCGTCACAGGGCCGCCCATGCCCAAGTAGGTTGCCGGCGACGGCGATGGCCTGATCTTGAGCGCCGCGCCAGGACTCGAGCCGGACGCGGCGCCCCCCGTAAGCAGGATGGGGAAAAGAACAACAATCGCCGGCTGCGTAGATGGCCGGATCGGAAGTGGCCAGGGTCTCGTCGACCCGGATGCCATTTTCAATCGATAAGCGGGCCGCGGCGGCCAATTCAACGTTGGGAACTGCGCCAACTCCGGCCACCACCAGGTCACATGTGAAAGTCTGTCCCGAGTCGAGGACCACCCGGTGCTCAGAGGAAGAGCCATCGATCCGGGTTATGGCCGCCCCGCAATGTACTTCCACCCCCGCAGCACGATGGCGTTGAGCGATCCTTTCGGCGACACCGGCCGGTACCACCCGGCTCATAACCCTTTCCGCCATTTCGATTACCGTGACCAGGCATCCTCGTTGGCAAGCACTCGCCGCCAGCTCTAGACCGATGAAGCCAGCGCCGACCACGACCAGGCGGGCTCGCGGAACCAGCAGAGAACGCAGCGTCAGCGCTTCGGGGAACGTGCGCAACGTCAAAGCTCGCTCTCCCCCGATGGTTCGTAGGGCACGGGCTCGTGCTCCGGTTGCCAACAGGAGCCGATCGTAGTGCAGGTGCCGGCCGTCATTGAGCTCGACCCGCTGAGTGGCACGGTCGACGGTCTGAGCTCGTTTGCCACTCAAGAAATCGACGCCCAGCGCCGCCAACTTATCCGGCGCGATAACGGTCGTGGGCCAGGGCTTGTCTGGTGCAGTCAGTAGGCTCTTGGAGAGCGGGGGACGCTCGTACGGGGCATATATTTCGTCACCGACGAGAACCAACGAACCGGTGAACCCCTGTTCCCGTAACGCGATGGCGGCACGGGCCCCGCACTCACCCGCTCCAACGATGACTACCTGATCAGTCAGGGGCCGTCACTCGCCGGGCGAACGAGTCATGAGAGACGCTGGCTACGTTCAGGCCAGATCGACATACACGACGCCGCCTTCGACCTTTACCGGGTAAGTAGCCAAATTGATGCATATCGGTGCACCTTTGCCTTCGCCGCTGCGGTAGTCAAATCTTCCATTGTGTTTAGGGCACTCGATGACGTAACCCATCACCAATCCGTCGGCCAACGGCGTGCTCTCGTGAGTGCAAAGGCCGTCAGTAGCGTAGTACTGGTCTCCCAACGAGCGATAGATCGCATACTGGTTCCCATCCAGTTCGACGGGGATCACATCTTCTTGGTCAACGTCATCCGCGTTACAGGCCTTTGTCCACTTGCTCACCGTGTCGTGGCCCAACGTCACAGGGCCGACGTGATCAGTGGGCGGCGGTCTATGAAGTAGGCGGGGTCACGCCACTGGCGGAGCATGACCGGGATAATCTCCCGATAGGCGGCTGCGATACTGGGCGTCGGCGCGGGCAGGTCAGCCTTGATCTCTTCGTGCAGGTCCCTTAGCCGGTGATAAGGGACCATGGGGAACATGTGGTGCTCCAGATGATAATTCATGTTCCAGTAGAGAAAGCGGGTAATCGGGTTCATGTACACGGTGCGCGTATTTAGGCGGTGATCGGTAACGTTTTCGGCCAGACCTGCGTGCTGGGTCAGGCCCACGATCGCCTCGTGCCACTTTCCGTACATTAGAGGTAGACCGATGAGCAAAGCGGGCAGGATTGACCGGAAGGCGAAGCACGCAGAGATGACGCCCGCGTATATCAGCAACCAGGCTCGAGCCGTCCAGTAAATCTTGCCCCGTTCAGATTCAGGCACGTAAGACGCATCCTCAGCACTCAGCCGTCCGCTGGCGTGGACAAACATCGAGAAGATCTCCGTGGGAACTTCGACCAAGCCGAAGAGATTGAGCACGATCCGGGCAACCACTGGGGGACGCATGGCCACGATCTCGCGATCCCGGCCGACGATGATTGTATCGGTGTGATGGCGTACGTGGCTCCAGCGCCACATCGTCGGGTCGCGCATCACCATGAAGCTGGCCAGGTTGTAAACAGCCGTGCTCATCCAGCGCGTCTTGAAGGCGGTACCGTGACCGCACTCATGCCACCGGGAAAACGCGGCACAGTAGAGGACCCCGTAAATAGCGAATAGCAAAAGGGACCAAGCGGAAAACCAGAGATAGCACGCGAGACCGCCGACGACCACCATCGACGCCAGCCAGATAATGGTATCCCTGATAGCCGGGCCATCGCGCCGTTGCATCAGTTCCTTCATTCTTTTGCGCGGGATAGGAGACCTGTACCAGTCCGCCAGTGCGAGGCCCGACTCGACGGCACGACGGCTATCCGCGCCGAGCAATGAGTAGTCGCGAGCTGCCTGCATCAGGCTCCTTTCGCACTAGGACCAACGTACAGCTCGCCGAGCGGCCGCCCGTCAGCTCCAATGCCAGTCCGGGGGGCGTGCGAGAACGATCTCACTGGACAACAAATTTTAGTGGTCCGGTCGCCGTGCGTCAAGTACAGCCGCCGCACGATGGGGTTCGGCGGCATGTTCGTTATTCGGCCCGCTCTTCGCTCGCCGCGGCAATCGCCTTCATTCGCATCCTGCCCTGGAACTGGGTGAAATAGACCGCCAGGATCGTGGCCGCCCCGACCGCGACGAGCTGCAGGAAGGTGTTGATGCCGGCGATCACGAAACCGTTGTCGAGGACGCTGATGATGAGGGCGCCGATCACGGTCCCGATGATCGAACCTTCGCCGCCGCTGAGCGGAGTGCCCCCGATCACCACTGCGGCGATCGCCGTCAGCAGGTAGGAGCTGCCGGTTCCCGAGGACGCCGTCTGGAAATGGCAGGCGCTCACGAACCCGGCTAGGCCCGCCATCAGCCCGGCGATGACGTAGATCGATACCGTGAGGCGCTTAACCGGTACGCCGGCCCGGACAGTGGCTTCGCGATTGGAACCAACGGCGAACAGGTAGCGGCCGAAACGAAGGCGGGCCAGCACGAAGGCAAAGATCAGGACGCACCCGATCGTCATCCACACCACGTAGTCGACCCCGGGCCCATCGTTGCCGAAGACGAAGCTCGCTGGCGGCAGGGTGCCTACGGGGTAGGTCACCGACAGCCACTCGGCCAGGCCGTAGAACGCGCCCCAGGTGCCGAGCGTCACGATCAAAGGGCTCACGTTCATGAACGAGATGATCAGGCCGTTTATCAGCCCGATAAGGCCCCCGACGACGAAGATAAGCAGGCCGACCACGACGACCAGCCCGATGCCCTCCCCGTGCCCGCTGTAGAACCTCGTCATCAAGATCCCGGCCCCCAGCGCCGAGAAGGCGAGGTTCGAGGGCAGCGAGATGTCGATGCCCCCGGAAATCATGACGAAGGTCTCGCCCAGCCCGATGAGCAAGAAGAGCGACGTGCTCGTAATGATGTTTTGAAACGAGATCCACGTGAAGAAGCCCTCGCCCGTGAGGCTGAAGACCACGACCAAGAGGACGAGCACGACCAAGACGGGCACTCGGCCCTGTAGGCCCGCCCGGAGCGCTCTGTGCGGCCAGGACGATCTCGTGCCGCCCCGTCCCGACGGCGGCCCCGCCGGGGTCGCGCCAAACGGGCCAGCGGGTTCAGTCGTCATAGCCGGTGATTCGAGCGTCATGACGTCACCTCCTCGCTCTCCTTCCCCTAGTTGGCCGCCGCCGCGGGCCGGCCCGCGAACGACGAGCCCACCATCAGCCCGACGAGCGCTTCCTCGGTGACCTCTCCTCGTTCGAAGGAGGTGACCACGGCGCCTGCTCTCATGACGACGATACGATCGGCCATCTCCATGACCTGGGGCAAGTTGTGGGTCACCATGACGACGGTGGCGCTCCGCGCCACCAGACCGCTCACGATCCGGCTGAACGCCGCCGTCTCGCGCGGTCCGAGCGCGGCCGTGGGCTCGTCGAGCAGTATCACCTGGGCGGAGAAGTACATGGCGCGGGCGATGGCGACGGCTTGCCGCTGGCCGCCTGAAAGCTGCCGCACCGGGGCCTTGACGTTTGGCACCCGGATCCCAACCTGGCGCAGCGTCTCCTCCGCCGCCTTCGTCATGGCGCGGTTGTCGAGCGTCTTGATCAGCCCGAACCTGTGATTGGTGATCTCCCGGCCGAGAAAAATGTTGCCCGCGACATCTAACGTGTCGGCCAGCGCCAAATCCTGGTAGAGCGACTCGATCCCCAGGTGGCGGGCCTGGGTCGGGTTGCGCAGGACGACGGGCTCGCCGTCGAGCAAGACGCTGCCTTCGTCGGCACTGATCACGCCGGCAATGATCTTCATGAGCGTGCTCTTGCCGGCGCCATTATCACCAACGATGGCAGTGAGGCCTTGGTCACAGTCCATGCTGACGTTCTTCAACGCCGTGACACCGGCGAAAGACTTACGCAGGTTGCGAACGGACAACATCTCTGCTTGTGACCTCCTCGACTCGTTTCTCCCGTGCCGGGCCGCCGAACCTCGGAGGACGCGGGGCGCAAAACCCGGCCTCGCCCTCCTAGGCGAGGAAAGCGCCCCGACCGGCACCCGGCATCGCCCTAACCGTGCCCGACCCCGCCTTTTCGCGGGGCCGGGCTAACACCTTCCACCCGGCAGAACCGTCAAGCGACCGACCGGCAGCTAGAAGCGTCGGTCGCTGCTGCCGGCCTACGGGATTTTCGGGGCGTAGGCGATGTCCTTGTACTTCGGGCTATTGATGTTGGCGGGCGTGAGTACGATCCCGGGCGGGGTGACGCTGCGGACGACGGCCGAACTGTGGCCCGTCAGGGAATCCCACAGGTACTTCACCGCGGTCACGCCGACGTTGTAGGGCTGCTGGGCGACAATTGCAGAGATCTGGCCGGCCTTGACGGCCGCCACCTCCTGCGGCTCGGCGTCGATGGCCACCTCCTTGATGGTCCCGACCTTCTTCGTGTCCTTGAGCGCCGTGAGGATGCCCACGGCGTTGAAGTCGTCAACCCCGTAGAGCAGCGATATGTTCGGGTGCGCCTCGATCAGGTCGGTGGCATCGCTGTCCGCCGTCGAGATCTCGTCCTGAGTCACGTCCTGGGGCAAGAGCTTGACGTTCGGGCAATTTGCCTTCACGTAGGACTGCAGCCCGGTCACTCGCTGCAGGTCGGGCAACACCGTCACCGAGCTGTTGAGGATCCCGACAAGGCCCTTGCCATGTAGCAGCGTGCAGATCTCTTTGCCGGCCAGTTCGGAGAGTGCGATGTTCGATGAGGTGATAAAGGAAACCACGTTCGGGTTATTGTTCATATCCCCCGCAGTCGAGTTGACGATGTCGACCGGGATGTGGTCGTTCTTGGCCTGGGTGAGCTCGGAGTTGAAGGTGTTGCCCGACCCGTCAGCGGAGAGGACGATGCCGGAGACCTTCTTGGCCAGCAGGTCCTCGAACAGCGGTACCTGGCTGGTGTAGTCGAAGGTTGCCGGCGCCTCCTCGACGAGCTTGACACCGTACTGCTTGGCCGCGGCCAGCGCCCCTGCCCATATGCTGTAGAAGTACGGGTCCTCGTTGCTGCCGTTGAGCAAGGCGATCGTGCGGACAGACGACGCGTTGGCGTGTTCGGCGAGCGATGGACGGGTCGTCGCCGCGCTGGCGGAGGCCCCGGCCGAGCTCACGACGCCAACGGTGGCCAAGGCGAGCACGCTGATCAGTGGTGCGGTTCGTCGATGTGTCATGACTGTGCTGTTTTCCCCTTTTTCCTGTAATGTTGCCGATTTTTCGGTGATGGAGCAAAACGGTTTGCTCTGGTGCTTGCCAAGTACATCCTTAATACAAGTGTGATAGGAGGCACCAACACGCGGACATGAACTTTACTTCGCTCACGAATGGCTGTCGACGTCGGGCCCAATTTCGCGCTGTGGCAACTACCACTCGCTGGGTGCCCGTTTAGTATTTCCACCGGCGTGCCGCCGGACCCCGCTGTACCGCTGTCGAAGTCGCTGCCTCACTTTCCCAGGGCTTGCCGAATGGCGGCATGAACGCCGTCGTATGCCAGCGTGCGCACCGCCGCCGTGTAGGCGGTGACAAAGTCCGCGCTCCCGCCGAGGCCCCAAGCGGAGAACGGACTGGCCTTGAGCGCTTCCAACGCATCCGAGGACCGCAGGAGGGACCAGTCCTCCTCTTGGAGGTGGGGCTCCTTCACTTCGAACGAGGCACCCTTCTCGTCGACGCCACCAACGTACTGACGGAACGCGGCCAAGAGCAGCGCCTCCCGCCGCACGTCCCGGCCGAGCGCGATTAGGCCCTCCGCCGTTGCCCGGTGGAATATAGGCAGCTTTGCGGCGCCGTCGTGGGCCACCCGAAGCACCGTGTCCGGGACGTTCGGGTTGGCGAAACGAGGGACTATCTGCTTTCGGTAGCCCTCGAGCGACACGTCGCGCGGCGCCGTGACCAAGGGCGCGGCGTCAACGGCCGTAAAGTTGTCGAGCAGCTCGGCAATGAGAGGGTCGCTCGCAGCCTCGGACACGCGCTCATAGCCGACAAGTGCGGCCGGGTAAGACATCAGCATGTGCGAAGCATTTATGAGCCGTCCCTTTATGGCCTCGAAGGCAGCGACGTCACCCCT
This sequence comes from uncultured Acidimicrobiaceae bacterium, assembly GCA_963750465.1. GTDB lineage: Bacteria > Actinomycetota > Acidimicrobiia > Acidimicrobiales > Palsa-688 > Fen-671. The sequence continues at coordinate 186,555 of CAVVRE010000009.1, read as the reverse complement.
CAGCTCGACACCGACTTCCTCCCACGCGGGGCGGCCCGTGGGGAAGATGTCCTCCAAGACCCACTGCTTGAAACTCTCGCTGGTGACCGGGGCGCCGTCTGCAATCCCCGTTATCCCGTTCAACCACCCCTGCACCGCCGGGTCCACCGTCGGCGCTATCCGATCGACCATCGAGTTGGGAAAAGCCACGTTGTCTTCGATCCACCTGCCAAAGGCCGGGTCCGAAGCCGCGGCGAACCCCACGGTCGCGGTGCGGGCGGTGTGGCCGTTCGACCTCAAGTTGTCGCAGGACACGATGGTAAAGGGGGCGACGCCGGCACTACGCCTGGTTCTCAGCGCCGCGGTCAAGATGCCAAACGTCGTCCCCGGATGGCTCGCCACCAGATCTGCAACGATCTCCGGCGCGCTGACATCGAACTCGCCTGTCTCCTCGTCCAGGTTGTAACCACCCTCCGTGATTGTCATCGTCACAACACGAATGGCCGGGTCGATCAAGGCTTTCACCACGCCAGCCGGGTTCCTAGGCGCGTGCAGGTAATCAACCATCGAGCCGTTCACGCGTGACTCCCGCTCACCTTCCGGGCTGAACGCCGTGAAACTATAGAGATTGTCTTGGCTGAGGAAAGCACGCGCCCGGCTCATGGCGAGGGCGTCGTCAAGCAGTTCGATGCCCAAAATTCCCCATTCCGACTGGTCGGCCCGCATGTGCAGGAGATCGTCGAGGTACGTCGCCTGGTGCACCCTGTGGAAGTTCCCGACGCCAATGTGCGCCATCCCCGCCCTGAGCGCCGAACGGTCGTACTTGGGGACCGCGACCGTCGGCGAACTGCCTTCTTCGACGAATTTGGCGATCGCCATCAGTTCGCCGGCTTGCCTGGCTGCGGTCTCAGTCTCGCTCATCCTCACCTGCTCCCCTGGGTCTTCTCCGCTTACGCCCCTTCGCCGCACCCGGCGCGGGGCCAGACGTTGGTCCGCCCGATGAGCGCTAACTTAATCACTATTCCGACCGTTGTCGATGCGAGAACGATCTCTCCCCGGCAAGATCGTAGTTGTCCGGACGACGGGCGTCAAGTACGGCCGCAGGTGAAAACGCCCTAGAGATTGTAGGCGCGGCCTACGTGTGAACCCCCCTTGAGGCACGCGTTCCCCGGGGGTCGAGCCGTCAGGGAACGGCGGAGAACCGGCGGGGACTGGCGGACAGAGATGGCGGTGGGACCACCGACCGCCGGTCCACCAGAGTGTTCGGAAGCACAATGGGAGCCGAGGGTGGGTGCCCGGCGATCTGATAGACGAGTTCTCTAACTGCCATTTCCCCCATCCGGGCGACCGGGCGAGAGACGATGGAAATGGGAGGATCGAAAGCTTGTGTCCAGTCCGCGTCATCGAAGGTAACGAGCGAGATGTCGCCCCCGATTCTGAGGCGGGCGTCCCGGCACGCGGTGACAACCGCCAAAGCCACGTCGCTGTTGTTTGTGAGGAGCGCGGTGGGGCGGCTGGCGCCGCTCAGGAGAGACGCGGCGGCCGCCCGGAGTGCCGAGGGGTCCGCGACAGAGGCGTACAGGATCCATTCCGGCCTGGGGACCAGCCCCGCCCGCTTCATCCCGGCTCTGAACCCGTCGACCCGGCCGGCGGCACTCGAGAACAGCGCGGCCGGTCGACGCCTGGTAAAGCCCTCTCCCATCCACGTAGCTGTGATCGTGGCGATACGGGTGTGGCCCTTTCCCACCAGAAGATCGACGGCTTCGCCGGCGGAGCGGTAGTCGTCACTGGTAACACTCGTGAGCCCGCTCCGGCGGGGGCTTCTGTCGAGCAGTACCAACGGGGCGCCGTGGCTGCTGGCCCATAGAAGGTGATCGTGCGAGTGCCCGGCAGCGGGTACGACGATCAGGCCATCGACCCGCTTTTCAACAAATACCCGAGTGGCGCGGCGCTCGGCCTCCTGGTCCTCGTTGGTCTCCGCGATCAACAGGTCATATCCCAACTCGACCGCCGTACCGGCCACCGCCTTGGTGAGCTGGGCCAGAAACGGATTGGCGATATCGGTCACGATCAGGCCGATCGCAGCCGACCGGCCCGCCCGCACGGCCCGGGCCAAAGTGTTGGGGCGGTAATCGAGTTCGACCGCCAGTGCGAGAACCTTCTCGCGTGTTGCCGGCCGCACCCGTCCGTACCCAGCTAGAGCGCGCGACGCGGTGGCGCGGGACACCTTGGCGGCCCGGGCGACGTCCACGATCGTCGTGGCCACGGGTCGTTGTCGCTCGGTCATCGCAGAAGCTTACGGTGCCTTTACGACATGGTCTACTGTCTCCAAGATCAGGCGAGGAGGCTCCCATCACAGACATTCAACGGAAGTCAACCGAGGACAGTCTGACGACGGTTACCCCTGAGCGAGAGAGCGCGTCATGACTTCCATTGCTAACTCACCGACCTCGACTCCGGCCTTGCGGAGGATGCTGGTCCCGCTGGCCTTGGCTCAGTTCATCTGTAGCTTCGCCGGCTCGAACATGAACGTCATGATCACCGACATCAGCCACGACCTGAACACCACCGTGCAGGGCGTGCAGGTCTGTATCACGCTGTTCCTACTGGTCATGGCCGCCCTGATGATCCCCTGTGGCAAGCTGACCGACCGTCTGGGCCGCAAACGGTGTTTCCTGATGGGGTTGTCCATCTACGGGGTGGGGGCGGTACTCAGCGCCGCGTCACCCGGGCTCGGGGCCCTGATCCTGGGTAACTCTATTTTCGAGGGAGTCGGCACGGCTTTGTTGATCCCGCCCGTCTACATCCTCACTACCTTGCTCTTTACAGATTTGAAGTCCCGCGCCTGGGCCTTCGGGGTGATCAGCGGCATGGGCGGGGTCGGTGCGGCCACCGGGCCGTTGATCGGAGGCCTGATCACCACGACCATCTCCTGGCGAGCCGCCTTCGTATTCCAGGCCATCATCGTCGGGATCATCCTGCTACTAGGGCGCAGCATCACCGATCCGCTGCCCGCCGACCCGACCCGCCCCTTCGACACGGTGGGGGCGGTCTTGTCCGCCGTCGGACTGGTGGTCTTTGTCGGGGGCATCATGGCCGCCGACACCAATGTCGGGCTCATGTTCATCCTGCTCGTCGTGGGGGCGCTGATCCTGGCCGGCTTCTTCGCCTGGATCCGCAGCCGGGAGCGTGCCGGGAAAGAAGCCCTACTCTCAACGTCTCTCTTCCGCAACCGTACTTCGAACCTGGCCCTGGTCACCCAGAACGTCCAGTGGCTGGTACTCCTCGGGACATCCTTTGTGGTGTCCGCCTACCTGCAGGTCGTGCGGCACTACAACGCCATCCAGACGGGCGTGATCTTTACCGCCGCCACCGTGGGCATCTTGTTGTCATCGCTAGCCGCCGGCCGCCTGGCCAAAAGGTTCCAGCAGCGGAGCCTGATCCTCACCGGATTTGCGATCGCCATCCCTGGCATCGTTGTCCTGGTGGCGATGGTGAAGGGCCATCCTGGCGCCTGGTACTTCGCCCCGGGACTGTTCCTCATCGGAGTGGGCCTGGGCGTCATGCTCACTCCGTCGGTCAACGTCGTGCAGTCGGCCTTCCCCGAAAATCTTCAAGGGGAGATTTCCGGCCTGTCGCGCAGCGTGTCCAACTTGGGGTCGACGCTCGGGGTGGCGATCGGTGGCACCATCCTGGTGTCCGGCCTCGCCGACCCGAAACGGTCCTACGGTGTCGCCATGGTCGTCTTGGCGGCCATCGGGCTCATCGGTCTGGGCGCAGCCGTCCTCCTGCCCAGTGGCGAGTCCAAACCAGCATCCAATGTTCCAGCCTGACACCAAAGAGGAACCGTTGTGAGCAAACGATGAGTGCGTGGCCTGGTAGATGGCCTTCCCTCTCTACGGCGTCTCGATACCGAACGAGGGAGGCAATATGGAGACCGCGGAGCTCGAAAGCGAGCGACGTAACCCGATCGTCGAGGAGGTCGGCTCAATGGCAGATACCCGCGCTGCCCCGGACATGCGGTTGGAACTGGTCCCGGTCCCTGTATCCAACGTCGACCGGGCGAAGGCGTTCTATGAGCAGGTTGGCTTCGGGAACTTGCACGACACTCAGGTCACCGACACCATGCGAGTCGTGCAGCTCACCCCACCGGGGTCGAGCTGCGCCATCGTCTTCGGCACTGGGATGGGCCCGATCACCGATATGACGCCCGGTTCGGTCAAGGGCCTCCACCTGGTCGTCGACGACATGGCCGCGACCCGGGCGGCCCTGACGGAGCGCGGCGTCGAGCTAAGCGACGTCGATGACATGGGAGGGGTCCTCTACTCGTATTTCAACGATCCGGACGGAAACATGTGGGCGCTGCAGCAGTGGCCTGCCGGTTACCAGGCGTAGCCGGGCGACGCCACCACTTACGGCCAGGGTGCGGGCGCGAGAACCAGCGTCGCTGGTAGAGCCCAACGGCGACAGTGACGACCGGTCGGCATCCTAATCGTGGCCATTGGCGCCCGACGGGGCGCCAAGTGCGTCGTCAGGGAACTCCCCGAAAATCTGCTTGTAGACGTCCTCACCGTAAGCAGTCGGTTCGGGCGCACCCTCCAGGAGCTTGAATTGTTGCGCCTGGGTTTGCCTTGGGGCGCGCAGGAAAAGGACATAGCCGAGACGGTCTTCATAAAGGCTTTCCGCCAAATTGACGAGGTGGGTAACCACGACGACCGATACTCCCGCGCTCGCCAACGGGAGGAAGACTTGGCGGGCGATGTGCGAGCCTTCCCGCTCGTTCGTCGAAGCGAACGGCTCATTGCACAGCAATAAGCACCCGGGCGATATATAGGAAATGACGGTGCTCATCCTCGCCAGCTCCTCGTCCAACTTGCCCCCAGCCATAGAGCGGTCTTCGTCCCGTCTGAAATGGGTAAACACGCGCCGGCGGACGCCAGCACCAAACGACCTCGCGGCCACGAACATGCCGCATTGCATCATGAGATGGGCCAGGCCGACGCTACGCAAGAACGTGGTCTTGCCCCCACGGTTGGCCCCCGTCACCACGATGAGAGCCTTGCTGTCGGCGCTCAACTCGTTGCCCACGGTACGCCCGTCCGTACGGAGACTGAGGCCAGGATCGTAGAGGCCGGTCGCCCGGAACCAGGGGCTGTCGGCGGGCTTTGGTACTGGAGTGCAGATCGGCTCCCCCTTCGAGGCCAAGGCAGACTCCAGATTGAGGCACCCGATATAAAAAGCCAGCTCGGAGCGGAGAGAACTGAAAAAGGTAACGACGTTCTCGACAGATTGGGCGATGGTGTTGGCCACCACGATTATCCCTCTTGCCTTTAGCTCGTCCAGCGCCCTCAGACGCTTGTCGTCGTCGTCGCGGACGGTGAAGCTAAAACCGACCTGGCCGCGCCGGGACAGCCGCTCCCGCCGTCCCCGCACTGGCGGCCTTTGGAGCAGGTAACCGGTGCCCTTGTTGGCGCGACCGAGCTGGGCGCTCATCCAGAGGCTGGGTTGCGGCCTGAGCTCGTCCAGATGGGCTTTGAGCAGTTTCAAGTAGGCGTCGTCGAACTCGCTCAAGACCAACGAGCGGAGGCGGACGAAGGCCGAAGAAGCCATCTCAGACCCCTGTTCGGCTGTCACGCGTCGCAAGCGCACGAGGTAGCCCAACAGGAGCTCCAACGCGTGCAGCGAGATGTAATGGAGGCTCTCCGGGGTAGGGGTGAGGCCCCAGGACATGACCTTCTTGTGGCTTTCAACGGCCTCAGTGGCCAACGAGTACAGCTGTTTCGCGAACTCCGGGTGGGCGAGGCAGTCCGTGAGGACCGCTTGGCGGTAAACGATCTCGTCCGGCTGGACCAGCGGCGAAAGCACAGCCGCCTTGCCTACAGCCATTAGGAACTTGTCGCCCCTGGCCATGGCCTCGAACAGCGTGGAAAGGCCGAGGTCCTCGACCAGGCCGTCGCTTTCCGGCGGCAGCTCGCGGTCCAACTTGAAATCCTCGCTCGGGTGCATGAGCAGGACTTTCAACCCCTCGCCTTTATCCTCACCCTCCGCTGGGCGATTTTCCTTGGCCACCTGTTCGCTTACGGCCCGGTAGGAGAGCCCATAGCGCTCAGCCAGCGCAGCGGCGTAGGCGAGCCCGCCGGGTGGCTTCGGAACAATTTTGTACGTGCGCCGCGCCGGGTCATCAGGGTGGACAGCGGCGACCATGCTGATGGTGGCGTCGTTCGCGGCGGCGAGCTCGTCAACGAAGGTCACGAACGCACAGAGCGAACCTCGGGCCACTAGCTGGGCCAGCACCGCTCGGCCGAGGAGGGCAGCATCTTGCAGGGTGGTCGACGAGAAGCTCTCGTTCAGGACGATGACGCTGCGCGGAGAAGCCTGTCCGATGACGCCATGGAGGTGCACGAGCTCCTCTTCAAGGTGGCTCCTGCCCGTGCCGAGCCGTTCGGCCTGGGCGAACGAAGCCAGTACCACATCAGCGAGCACCAGGTTGGCTTCCCGGGCCGGCACGGGCAGGCCCAGGCTGGCCAAGTAATGGAGCTGGCCGAAGGCCCGGGCGAAGGTGGTCTTGCCACCATTGTTGGGCCCAGTGATTACCATTACGCGCTTGTCCGGGCCAAGGTCGAAGTCGTTCGTCACGATGGGTGAGGCCCGCAACGCCACCTTGGCGGCCAGGGCGAGGTCGAAGGCGTCACTGGCCCGCACGCGTCCGGGCGAAACAGACAGATTTGGATAGCAGAACGGCAGGCCGGCTTGCCGCAGGGGCTCGATGTAGTCGAGATAGGCAAGGTAGAACTGCGAGTCTCGGTAGAAGGCGGAAACTGCGGCGTCCAGGAAGCCCTGGTGACGGCGGAAATATTCGTCCAACGCCTGGAACGGCCCGGGGTTGAGGCGGGCAACAAGCTCGAGGATCTCGGCCTCCACCTCGTTCATGTTCAGCCGGTTTGGGAGCGGGGCCGAGTGCGCGGTCGCCGGCCCTGTGCCGAACTTGGCGAAGAACGTCTCTATTTCCGTGGCGTAATCAGGCTCGTCGCGGTAACCGGCAACGGTCACCCGGGTGTCTTTGATGTTCAGCGCGTACCTTACGGTGCCCAGTTTGGTCACCACCTCGCCGGCGTCGTCCGCCAGCGCCGTGAAATCCCGCGAGGAGCGGTAGGCAGAGAGATACTCCGCAAACGCGCGCATTCCGCGCGAGCACGGTCGGAGCTCCGACAGGGCGGTGGCCAACGAGATCACGGCGCCGCAATAGGCAGAAACCGCGTCGACAAAGAGGCGTTCCTCCTGCCAGTGGCTGCGCAGGGACCGGGCCTGGGCCAGGATCTGACGGGACTGGCGCATCCCTCGGCCGAACTCTTTCACTTCGGCTCGGACCGGGGGGCGCTCCAGGTCCGCCAGCACTTCATGACGGTAGGTCACGTCGTCGAGCTGGCCCAGAGGAGCGTAGAAAACAGAAGCGAGATCGAGTTGTTCGCGCCCGGCGTTGACGGCAGCGAAGATCTGGTCGAGGTTCAGGTCGATGGCGAACCGGTGATCTGCCAGCGGCAGGGGCGGGTTGTCAGCGCCAGCAGCGTACAGGATCGATGGCCTCATCCCCGCCTGCTGCGGCTCAAGTTTGGTAGCAGCCACAAGCGTCCTATCGGCTGACTGGTGCCTTACCCACGGGGCCCACAGTACCGGTCCCCCGCCCGGCCCGGCACCCGCGACTGTTGTCGGGACCAGGCCAGGGAGGGATTCCGACGCGCCGAGCCGGGCGTTCTACATTGAAAAATGAGGTCTCGGGCCCCGCGCTCGTGAGAGCAGCGACGGAATGGAAACGAGAGGTCTGCTGCGCGGCGCAGAAATAGGTGATGGCGGTTAGAGCCTCCGCTTCTTCTTCGCCTCTGCATGCGCGGCCTCGCCGAGCCGTTTGATCGCGCCGAGCCGCCGGTCCCATTGCGCGGCAAGGTCGGCCATGGCCCGAGTGGCCTGGTCCAGGCGGTTGGCTTCAACCTGGTATAAGACCTCTCGACCCTGTTTGCGCCGGCTGACCAAGCCGGCCTCCTCCAGGACGACCAGATGCTTGGTGACCGCTTGGCGGGAGAACGGCACTCGTCCGGCCAACCAGCTGGCGCTGACCCCACCGTTGCTGACGATGAGGTCGAGGACGCGGCGACGAGACGGGTCGGCGATGGCCGACCACAAGTCGTCATCGGCCTCGGGGGTCATCCCGACCGCCGCTCCGGTACGGCTTTGGCGAGGCGGTCCAGGTACTTGGCCCAGCCGCCCTGATGCTCGTCGGCATAACGCTTTTTCTCGGCGTCGGGCCAGTAACGCAACTCGTGGCCGCTCTCAGACACCCGAAGCCGGGTCCGCTCGGGACCCTCGGGAGTCAACGTGAACTCGACGAGCATCGAGTTTCCGACCACCGGTTCCTCGCCTTCTGGATGGTTCCAGCGGAAGGAGAACCGAGTCGGTGGCTCGACCGTCTCCACGACGACCGGTCCGCCCTGGTCACCGAAACCCATGTACCCATGGGCGCCGGGTTCCGCCACTAGCTCCACCCGATCGGCGAACCAACGGGTGATCTGGTCGGGCTCTGTGATGATTCGCCATACCACCTCCGCCGGTGCCTCGATCAGAATTTCCTGCTCGATTGCTAGGCCTGCCATCAGTTTTCAATCCCTTCCCGGTTGATGCCTGCGACCCATGGTAGCTCTGCCCACCCCTGATCTGCAACTCTTGGTTGCATATCCCGCCGGTACGTGCTACTAATGGTTGCACATCGGGAGGAGGACGACGACATGCAGAATGCTGTGCGAGCGGCAGGAGTTCCGGCGGCCAAGAGCCGAAGCACGCGTTCTGGTGGTGACAGCCACAGAACGAGCTTGGCTGCCTTGGTCTTCGAGCGCGACGCTCGGGCTCGGTGCCGCCGGCTGGATCGTGTCGCTCGAGCGAATGCACGGCATGGACATGGGCGCAGCGACTCGCCTCGGGTCTCTGTCGAACTTCCTGTCGGTCTGGATAGCGATGATGGCGGCGATGATGCTGCCGGGCACCGCTCCACTGGTCAAGAGGATGATCGGGACCGGTGGTCGGGTAGGGGACATTTCTCGTTGTCTCGCCGGGTACCTCGGCATCTGGGCCGTCCTCGGCGTCGCCGTGTACGCGGCGTACCGCCCGCATGGGACGGCCGCGGCCGGCGCGTTGACCGTGGCCGCGGGAGCCTACGAGCTCACTCCGATGAAGCGACGCTTCCGGGAGAAGTACCAGTACCACCGGATGTCGTCGTCCGGACTGGAACTGGCGTTCTGCTGCGCCGGCTCGAGCCTGGGGCTCATGCTCATGCTCTTGGCGCTAGGCGTCATGAGCGTGACGTGGATGGCAGTGATTTCAGCGGTCGTCCTGTTGCAGAAGCTCTCCCGACCGCGAGCCGCGGTCGACGTCCCCGTAGCGATCGCCATCGTCGCTCTTGGAATCGCCGTTCTAGCGGTCCCGTCCGCGCTGCCTAGCGTCATCTCACCGATGTGAGCTCACGACTCAACCAACAACCAACAACCAAAGGAGAAGAACCAAATGACCGAGCACAAGATTGTCACCCGAGACGAGTGGACCATAGCGCGGAACGAGCTGTTGGCCCTGGAGAAGGAACACACCAGGCGTAGCGACGAGTTGGCCCAACTGAGACAGCAGTTGCCGTGGGCCCGCGTAGAGAAGGAGTACACGCTCCAGACTCCAGCGGGTCCTCGTACGCTCACCGAGCTGTTCGACGAGCGATCGCAGCTTGTGATCTACAACTTCATGTTCGGGCCGGACTACGACGCCGGCTGCCCGGTGTGCTCCTCGATCGCTGACAGTTTCGACGGGGTCATCGAGCACCTCAGGGCTCGCGACGTCACGATGATCTGCGTATCGCGCGCCCCGATCGAGAAGCTCTTGGCCTATCGCGAACGGATGGGCTGGAACTTGAATTGGGTTTCGAGCTATGAGAGCGACTTCAACTTCGACTTCGAGCGGTCCGTGAGCAGGGAGACCGTCGCCAGCTGGTTCCCGGACGAGCCGCCGGCCGATAGTGGTCAACTTTCGGAAGGCGGGCCGGCCGATGGCCGCCATGGCCCAGCCGGTTTCGTTGTGCCGGCGCAGCTGGCAGCCGAATGCGGGACCGACGCGATCGGCTACATGTCAGAGGGCCCCGGCCTGAGCGTGTTCACGCTCTCCGATGGAGACGTCTTTTTGACCTATTCGACGACGGCAAGGGGTCTGGAGCCAGTAATGGTCTATTACGGAATCCTCGACCGCGTGCCGCACGGTCGTGATGAGGGCGAGCCGGCCGATCCCACCTGGATTCGGCGCCACGACGAGTTTGCCGACGCAAGGTGACCAGCCGAGCCCGATTCACTCGAATCTAAAGGTAACGACGAAGCGAGATAAACCCCCGCACGTGTAACCGATATCTCCTCCCGGAGCGGCCACAGGCGTCGTACTCAATACGGTGGCGAGGGCTGGAAAATCCGCACTAGACCACGGAGACACTTAATATGGCCAATATCGACGTACTAATAGAGCGCAACAAGCACTTCGCCACTACCATTGCCCGCCAGGGCATCGGCATCATCGCTAAGTACGCCCGCGGCCATGTCGAGGAAGCGAGTTAGGCCATGAGCTGCGTTAGGCGCCCCATTCAGGTGCTTGTCTGAGGGCATCAGCGACGGCTTGCCCAGAGGCCTCGAGGGCGGCCTTGGCGAGTTCTTCCATACCCCCAGGGAAGTGGTGTTAGAGCGACCCGTTGGACACACCGCTTTCTGCCAACAGCTGCGCCCGCCCGGTGGCCGTGTACCCCTGATCGCGCAGCAGCCGGGCCATCGTCTGCACCAGTTCCGCCCGGGCGTCGCGGCCGCGGACCACCCCTTGACATTACTGGAGCGAATGGTCTAGAACTGCTGGAGCGATCGCTCTAGTAAGACTCACCGCGTGGAGAAGCAAAATGACGACATGGATAGGTAGGAGAGCCCTGTGCCGATGATCGACGTCTACGCCGCCGCCGGCACGTTCCGGGATCCCCATCAGCTCGCCTCTGACCTGGCTCGGACGCTGATGACGATTGAGGGTGTCCCCGACATCCCGATGTTCCGACAGAACACGGCGGGCTTCGTCCACGAAATTGATGGTCCGTGCATTTCCAACGTGGATGGCGACAGTAGGTATGTGCGGGTCCAGGTGCTGACCAACGCTGGCGCTCTCGACCGCGGTAAGCAGCTCGCCGTGGTCAGTCAGTTCACCGACCTCGTGGCGAAGGCCGCTGGAGACCCCACCCTCTCGCAGAGGACGTGGGTTCTGCTCACCGAAGCGGTCAACGGAGGTTGGGGCCTTGGGGGCCATGCGAACACGAATGAGGAGTTGGTGGGCGCGGCGAGAGCACAGATCGCCGAACTCTCGGCCGCCAAATCAGACGATGGTTGAGAGTGTCATGTTGGCTAATCCCAACCCAGCTGGGCGAACAGGCCGAGGCGGTCGCTGACCACGACGGCGCCCGGGTCTGTGATCGTGAAGAACTGTTAAGCGGCGGCATGGCCACAAAAGCCAAGTTACATTTAGGCGATGTTGTCCTAAAGGGCGGCTCTATTAACGCGCCGTGCCAAGAGGCCGGCACCTACAGAAAACCCGTTATGGTGCGGCTGAATTCGAGCACTGGGACGGCGACGTCCGAGATCAGATCCCGAGCAAGGCAAACAACAAGTGCACACGCCGGCGCCGGCAGCGCCAACTGGGTCCTATTACGTGCCTCCGAGGCATGTTTTTGGCCCCAGACCGTGAGTTTTAGCCCGTTGGCCGGCCTCGTGGTATTCCTTATCTGGCTATGGTTGAGCAATGTCGAGCTGGGGGCGCCTGGTCGGGCGCGCTCTTATTTTGCCAAGAGGGTCGCCTCTGCGCTGAGCGACCCAACGCGCATAGCAGCGCCGTGTGGTGTTTCGCAGCGCTTACCTCCGGCTGGCGACGCGAGTTAGACGATGTTGTTATGCGCCCCGTCACGCCTGTGCCGCCAGCGGGCCCACGAGGATCACCCGCCGTTGGGGCCGAGAGCATTCCGCTCGTACCGCAACATGACGACCCCGTTGCCGAAAGTGTGCGTCTCGATCAGCCCCAACGGGAACTTCGCGTCGGACGGCCGGAGCATCGGCGTGCCGCGCCCGATCACCATGGGGTGGACGTAGAGGCGGTACTCGTCGATCAGGTCGTGACGGGCGAACTCCGCGGCCAGGTCGGCGCCCCCGATGACGAGGTCTCCGCCAGGCTGGGCTTTGAGGGCGAGGACCTCGGCCGGCACCACATCGGGTACGACCGTCGCGTTCCACTCGGCTCGCTCCAGAGTGCGCGAGTAGACGACCTTCGGCATGTCCCGCCAGATCCGCGCGAACTCGACGACCGTCGGCGTGGCGGCTGGGCCTTGGTCGGCAGTCGGCCAGAAGTCAGCCATCAGCTCGTACGTGACCCGACCCTCGAGGAAGCCGCCGGCGGCGGCTAGCCAGCCGTTCATGTGGCGATGCAGCTCGTCGTCGACCATGTGCCAGTCGATCTCGTGGTTCGGCCCTTCCATGTAGCCGTCGACCGACACCGAGATCGTCCAGATGATCTTTCGCACCGGTCAGTCCCTGACTCGGGAGGTCATTCCGATCTCGAGCGCGGCGTCCAACGTCAGCTCCGCCATCACACGAGGTTAGACCGCCAGCCAAGGCCCCCGTCCAGGCCAAATACGCCGACTCGATGCGGCGGCCAGTTACGGTCGCCTGCGTGGCGCACACCGAGATAGAACTGACTGCCGATCTGGTCCGAGAGCTGTTGCGGGACCAGCAACCGGATCTGGCCGACCGTCCCATCTCGCTCGGCGCACGTGGTTGGGACAACCAGCTGTGGCGGCTCGGCGCCGACCTCGCCGTGCGGCTGCCGTGGGCGACGGAGAGAGCAGACGCGCTGCTGCTCAAGGAGAACACCTGGGTCCCCGTCCTGGCTCCGCTCTTACCCCTGCCAGTCCCTGTCCCCCAGCGCCTCGGTCAACCCTCGGAGCGATACCCGCATCCATGGACCGTCACAACCTGGGTCCCAGGTACGCCCGCCGACCGTGCTCCCGCCAGGTGCAGCGGCGCGGCCGATGCGCTCGCAGCGTTCCTGGCCGCCCTGCACCGGCCCGCCCCCGCCGGGGCACCCGACGGGCGGGGTAGAGGAGGAGCGCTGGCGCAGGTTGCGGAAGGTGTCGAAAGCCAGCTCGGCGCAGCAATGATGGACCTTTGTACGGCAGTGGCCGGGACTGCGTTGGGGTTGGTTCCCGACCCGGACGACGTCCGAGCCATCTGGGATGACGCGTTAGCCGCGCCCGGCTGGGCAGGGCCGTCGCTCTGGCTGCACGGGGACCTGCACCCAGCCAATGTTCTCACCAAAGATGGCAACTTCTGCGGCGTGGTCGACTTCGGCGACCTGTGCGCAGGCGATCCGGCCTGCGACGTGGCCTCCTGCTGGATACTCCTCCCCGACGACGAGGCGATCGACCGTTTCCAGAGGGCATACCGGCTGGCCTCGGACCCCGCCACGTGGCGCCGTGCCCGCGGCTGGGCGGTGTGGCGGGCTCTCGGCAGCCTCCTCATCGCCGACGCCGGCCTTCGCGGTCGCCCCGGTGGGAAACCCACCTGGGGCCCGCCAGCGCTCGCCTCTCTGCGACGTCTCACCGCATCGGTCGCTTAGCGACTACCAACGATCGGCACGACACCACCTTCAGTGGTCCCGGCAACACCAGCCACCCAGAAGATGGCCTTTCAAACAACTTTCAGTCGCCCAGAAGGAGATCTGTTTGTGTCAAGACACTTTGCGGGATTTCTTCTCAGCCCGTTTTGGGGCCACAGCGGGGTACCCAATGGGTTGGCTGAGGTCGTGCGCTGAAGACGGGCCTGGGAGTGGGCTGTCCGAGGAGCTGGCGCTCGGGGTGTGAGCCGGCCACGCTGGAGACAGAGCCGTTCCCCTTTGCCCTCCCGGCCCACTGGTCACTTTGAGCTTTGGCGCCGAAGACCAGGTGGGCGAAAATGGCGTCACCGATGTGCGACTTCAGGCAACGCAGCGCTTTTTTATGGGTCTTGCCTTCTTTTAGCCCGCGGTCGTAGTAAGTAACCGGTACCTCGTTCTAAAGCCAAACTACAAACGGTGGGCAGACGGTTCGAGAGCTGGCCCATCGGACCTCTCGACGCTTCGGCAGCACCGCAGCGCCAACAGGCATTGTGCAATCAGACGGCTCGGGACGGCCAGGTCCGGTGAATTCGCCTGAAAGGCGTTACATAATTACGCCTCAATGGTCGGCGAACTCGCCGTCACTATATGCGGGGAGACCAAAAACGCGTAGCGTTAGGCCAGGGATCCGTGATCGCCGAGTATGCATTTCCGCTGAGGCGGTCAGGTTGAGGTCGGCGGCCCCGCAGCAAGGAACACTCTGGGTCTAGCGGGTCTCGCCGGTACCGCTGTCTTTTCGTTGCTATAGTGTCGTCAAAGAGCCTGACAGCGCCCTGGCGGGAGCATTGCCTCACTCTGGTACAGCCATCGCAGTACCTCAAAAGAGAGGCAGAACCAATGTCCGTAACATTGATCGCACGTCAGAATGTATCGGATTACAAAGCCTGGAGAAAGGTGTACGACGAGGCAGGCACCATCCGTGCCCGCCACGGATGCACCGGTCAGTCGGTACTCCGCTCCCCGAAGGATCACAACCTGGTGTTCATCACCCACCAGTTCCCGACGGTGGAGCAGGCGGAAGCCTTCACCGCTGACCCGGAGTTGCACTCGGCGATGGCGCGCGCCGGCGTCGTCGGGGACCCGGGCATCGAGTTGTTTGAGGACATCGCGTGAGCGTTGTTCGTAGCCCGCTTTCCCATCGATGATCCCGGCAAGGCGCTGGAGTGGGCACGGGCACACTCGGACATCCCAGAGGAGATCACGGCCCATGGGCGGAGCCTCGGCCAGATCGGTCACCGAATCGTGCTCGGTGAGAAGGAGTTGGTGGTGATCGACGAGTGGCCGAACGAGGAGAGCTTCCAAACGTTCTTCTCCGGGGCCCCACGGATGCAGGAGCTCCTCTCTGGGGCTGGGCTGTCTTCTGACCCAGTGATCTCGATACTCCAGGCAGTGGATGCGCCAGGGACGTTCTGGAACTGAGGCTGGTAGACCCAAAGTCTTCAATGACACGACGCCCTCGACTAAGCAACCCAGTGGGCATCATCAGGAGTAGGAGCATCAGCGAGGGCTGCTGAGTTGACGCCACCGCAGACGCGGTAGACCTTGATCTGTGACTGCACCTTCGGGCGGCTCTGGTTGCCGGCGGGTGATGCTCATTGTCCCCGCCGTCATTGGGCTCGTCGTTGCCACGGCGGCCTGCGGAGGCGGCTCCCCCGCCCGGGGCGCCGACAGGACCATCGGCACCTCGCCGCCGCCCCTCACCGTGCTGACCCGCGACACCGGCGAAAGCAACGGGGACATCTTCATCGCCCCGGCCGGAGGCGGCTACCCGGCGGGCCCCGAGATCGTCACCACCTCCGGGAAGGTGGTCTGGTTCCACCGGCTACCCGCCGGTGAAGTTGCCACCGACTTCCGCACTCAGACCTACCTGGGCCAGCCGGTCCTGACCTGGTTCCAGTCAACCCCGCCGCCAGCGCCCACGCGCCAACCCCAGGGACTAGGAGCACAAGGGGGGCCAGGAGGGGCGGGCGTTCAAGCCAGCCCGGACGGCCCCAGCGGAACCGACTACATCTACAACGACCGTTACCAGCAGATCGCCACGGTCCGGGCGGGCAACGGGGACGCGACCAACTTCCACGAGTTCCTTATCACGCCGTCGAACACGGCGCTGATCACGGCCGATACCGTAACGACCGCCAACCTGACTTCCATCGGCGGCCCTGCCGACCAGCGGGTCATCGACGGCCTCGTCCAGGAGGTCGACATCAGCACGGGCCGGGTGCTGTTCCAGTGGGACAGCGCCGGCCACGTCCCCTACGCCGACAGTTACGTGGCGCGGCCGTCCTCGCCGAGCACGCCCTGGGACTGGTTCCACATCAATGCCGTCCATCTCGATACCGACGGCAACCTGCTGGTGAGCTCCCGGAACACCTGGACCGTGTTCAAGGTGGACCGGCACACCGGCCAGATCATCTGGCAGCTCGGCGGCAAGCACAGTTCGTTCACCCTGCGCGCCGCCCGCGGCCAGGCCCTGGACCGCGACGGGGAGATCTTCGCCTGGCAGCACGACCCGGAGGCCATCGGCAGCGGCGAGTACACGTTCTTCGACGACGAGTCGGGCGGCAACCTGCTCGGTTCCAGCCGGGTGGTCACGGTGCGGCTCGACCTCGCCAACCAGGTCGCCACTCTTGTCCACTCGGACGACCAACCAGAAGGCAAGGTCGCGCAGCTCATGGGGAACGCGCAAACCACCCGGGGCGGCGACCTGGTCGTCGGCTGGGGCGCGCTGCCCTACATCTCCGAGTTCAGCCCGTCCGGGAAGCTGCTGTTCAACGCCGAGTTCCCGGACCAGGTCAGCACCTACCGCGCCTACCTCCTCCCCTGGCGGCCCCCTAGCTGATCTAGCATCGCCCAGACGACGTAGCTTGGGCAGTCGTCCGGTGCCTCCGCCAACCAGGGTCAGAAGGTCGTCGATGATCGCTCCTGATTGTCCGAGCGCTTGGCGGACGCGCCCGGTGAGCACCTCAAACCCTTTCGGGGCCAGCCACGTCTCGACGGCCCGGCACCGGGGATGGTGTTATCCCGGTGTTATCGGCCTTGTCGTACCGTCCGTTCTATGGACCAACCTCGGGCTCGGCTTCATCGCGAGCCAGGAAGGCGACGCTGGCGCCCTGGCGCCGGGGGCACTGGTCGTGGGCGGCCCTGCCGGCGGCTGCTCTTCGTCACCCCCGCGCTCATCGGCCTCGCCCTGGCCACGGCCGCCTGCGGCTCGACCAAGGCCGGCATCGCCAGCCCATCGTCCACCGGTCCCGGCGGCTCATCGAACGCGCGAGCGACAACGAGCTCCCAGTCAACGAACTCCCCGTCAGCCGTCGGCTTTTCCCACTGCATGCGCTCCCACCGCGTGCCGGACTTCCCCGACCCCAGCGGCAACGGCGCTCTCCCTAAGGTCAGCCCGCAGGAACTCGGGGTCAGCAGCTCCCAGTTCAATGTGGCCGAGAGAGCCTGCCAGGACCTGCTCCCGGCCGGCACGGACGACGTGTTCCCTTCGGGGGAGGTGCAGCAGCTGCTGACCGGCATGCTGACGTTCAGTCAGTGCATGCGCTCCGACGGGGTGCCGAACTGGCCCGACCCCACCACCGATTCCGAGGGCCGCCCTGAGTTCCCTCTATCCAACGTGCCCGGCACCGACCGGAGTTACTGGCATTCGCCGCGGATCAATCACGACGTGGAACAATGCCAGCACTTGCTGCCCCCTGCGCTCGGAGGAACTCCGATTGGTTAGCCGGGCCCTGACAAAGTCCGACGTCCCCAACTTCCGCCCTTGCGGCCTTGATTTCCGAGATCGCCCAATAAGCGCGCCACCAGGCCCTCTCATGACACAGTGATGACATGGCTGTCTGCCCCCAGTGCCGGTTCGACTACGAGGCCGTCGCCACCGTCCTCGCTGAACAGGTCACAACAACGGTCGTTGAGTCCAAGGGCGTGCTGTTATTCGCCAGGTGGTGTCGGCGGTGAAGGACCTGCGGCTGTACGACACGATCTCCTCCAGCTACACCTCGACCCGACGGGCGGACCCCCGTATAGCACGCCACATTCACGCCGCCCTGAGTGATGCCCGAACGGTGCTAAATGTGGGCGCCGGGACGGGGAACTATGAACCACTCGATCGACAGGTCATCGCGGTCGAACCGTCAACGGAGATGATCAGGAAACGTGCTCCGGATCTCGCACCGACGGTGAGAGCAGCTGCCGAGGATTCTCCCTTTCCCCGGTCGTTGTTTCGATGCCGCCATGGCTGTGCTCACAGTTCACCACTGGAGCGACTGGCAACAGGGGCTCACCGAGATGCGCCGGGTCGCCGCCAAACAAGTGCTCTTCTTGTTCGAGCCGGCCATGATCAAGCACTTCTGGGCGGCGGATAGCAGTTACTGGCCGGAGGCGTTCCAGTTGCCCTCGGAGCGGGACGCCATCGGGCCCGAAGACGTAGCATCCGTGCTCGACCTCACCAACGTGGAGGCCGTCCCAGTCCCCATCGACTGCACCGACGGGTTCGGCGCAGCCTTCTGGGGGCGGCCAGAGGCCTACCTCGATCCCGACGTCCAACAAGGAATGTCCTGGCTCGCGCAACTCTCAGCCGACGCCCGAGCCAGAGGAGCGGGCGCGCTGGCCGCCGACCTCCAATCCGGAGAATGGGACCGGCGACATGGACATCTGCGCCACCTGCAAGAACTCGATGTCGGCTACAGGCTCGTCACCGCCCGCAGCTGAACCACCTAGGCACCTGCCCCATAACCGCAAACCTTTCCACCGCGACACGGTCGCCCTCATCGCGGGGCCTGTGGGACGCTGCTCGACAGCTAGCTGGTTGGCTGCGTACCTGGCCCAGCCTCCCCGAATTGCTGGTCTGCGGTGGTAGCTCTCTCACGTCCACGGCTCACCACCGCGAGCCGATCGGCGGCTCGGCCTCGTTTGGTCGAGCAACGTATGGCCATCGGCTTGGACAATTCATGCGTGTCGAGCCAAGTGCCCGACTCCGGGCTTCACGTAGCAGGATCTCTTAGGTGATTGAGCGCGCCACGTTACTGTCGGGCACCGTTGGAGCGGGTAAGACCACCGTCGGCGAAGAACTCGCCGAGTTGCTCAAAGACCGGGACGAGCCGCACGCCTTCATCGATCTCGACCGGCTCTCGGAGTTTTGGCCGGCACCGGAGGACGACCGGTTCAATGGACGACTGGTCCTTGCTAACCTCGCCGCCATCACGCGGAACTTCGCTGCGGCAGGCGCGCGAACTCTCGTGATGAGCGGGGCAGTTGAGACGGCAAAGGGCGTCGAGGAATATCGCCTGGCGATCGGCGGATGCCCGCTAACGGTAGTCCGGGTCACAGCCTCGCTTGAATCGATTGCCGCCCGACTGCAAAAGCGTCACGAGTATTGGGACGCTGACGGCCTCGCCTGGCACCTTGATCGAGCGCCGGAACTCGCGGCTGCCCTAGACGCGTCCGGGCTCGATTCCATCGTCATCTCGAATAACGGCGACCCGCGCGAGGCCGCTGCACTCTTGCTCGAGAGGCTCGGCTGGCTCTAAACGTAGTGCCCGTAAGCGGCGCCGCGTCGGAGAAGTCGTCGGCGACATCTAGCTCGCCCGTGTGAGCAAGCGGGGCCAACTTCGCCTCCAGGGGAAAGGTTCCTGAGTTGGACGACACCCGAAAGCACTCCGCCGCGCGCAAATCTGTCACCAAAGACTGTCAAGATCCTCCGGTGGGCGACGACGAGGTTTCGGCGATGTGGGAGCACAACGCGGCTGCGTGGGTGGAATTATCCCGGGCTGGGTACGACGTGTACCGCGACCTGGTCAACACCCCGGCCTTCCTGGCCATGTTGCCCGACGTAGCCGGGCTGGTCGGCATCGACCTCGGATGCGGGGAGGGGCACAACACTCGCCTTGTCCGCGACCGGGGAGCGCGAGTGATCGGCATAGACACAAGCCCAACCTTTGTCCGGGCCGCCCAGAGCGAGGAGGCCGAGGCCTCGGGTCGGATCCGCTATCTACTCGCCAGTGGGCTCCAGCTGCCCGTGCGGGACGCCTCGATGGACTTCGCCACCGGGTTCATGTCCCTTATGGACATGGCCGACCCTCCTCGCGTCCTCCATGAGGCGCAGCGCGTCCTTCGGCCGGGCGGTTTCCTCCAATTCTCCATGTTGCACCCCGCAATGACAGTCCCCATTCGCCGCTGGGTAAATGACGAGGCCACGGGAGAGCGGGCCGCCCTGGCCATCGGGGGCTACTTCGAGAAGGGCTCATTGGAGGAGACGTGGAGCTTCGGAGCGGCGCCCGAGCAGTTACGACGCAAACACCAGCCGTTCCGGGTTCGCTACGCCCGCAAGACGGTTTCGGGTTGGCTCAACGATGTCGTCGCAGCCGGCCTGGTCCTCGAGGCATTCGACGAACCGCACGCGGACGAGGCCACCGCTCAGGCGCACCCCGAGGTGGCAGATACCCGAATAGCCCCCTTCTTCCTGATTGTGAGAGCCCGGCGACAGCAGCCAGACCGCCGCGTGAGGGCATTGCGGCCCTTACCCTAGGTTTGGCAGCGTAGAGCATGACCTCGGGAGGAACCAGCCTCTACCAGCTCACCGATGGGGCTGCCACCTCTTGTCGCCCGGGCGGTCGACCTGGCCCGCAGGCTGTCCTTCGAGTTCTCATGCCGACCAGAACAGGGTGGTCTCCTGCAAGTCCTGGCCCGCGGTCGAGCGGGCGGGGTAATTGGCGAGACGGGCACGGGGTGTGGCGTGGGCTTGGCATGGATGCTGAGCGGCACTGGCCCGGGAACCAGGGTCTTTACCGTTGAGCGCGACGGCCAACTTGCTGAGGCCGTACGGCACATGTTTGCCGACTACACCAACGCGACAGTGATAAGCGACGACTGGTCCCGCGTTGGCCGCCCACGGCCCTTTCGACTTGCTCGTGCTGGACGGGGGCGGGAGCGGAAAGGCTCCATGTGGCTCAATCGGCGGACTGGGCGTTGGCTTTGCTGGCGGAGTGAGCAATGGCCTGGAGCAGCTCGGGTACGTCCATTTTCGGAACGACTGCTTGGATCACCGTTAGGCCTGAGCCTGAGCCTGACCAGGCGGCGTCGAACTCTGCGGGAGTTGTCGCCCGAAAAGCGGCGACTGGAGTGGTGGCTGAGAACGCGGCCGGCAATTTGGTCCAGTCCCAATGCGCGATGTCGTTGTAGGGCTGATCAGGGCCGTGGATCGCCCGTTCGACGGTGTAACCGTCGTTGTCGACGACGACAACCACGGCATTCAAGCGGTGCCGCGCAATGGTGGACAGTTCCTGAACGGTCATCTGCCCGGCGCCGTCGCCGATGAGGAGGACCGTGCGGCGGGTTGGCTCCGCTAACCCGGCACCGAGCATAGCGGGCAAGCTGTAGCCGATTGACGCCCACAGTGGCTGGCCGAGGAAGGTCACCCCGGAAGGCAATCGATGCCCGCCAGCACCGTAGAACGACGTGCCTTGGTCGGCGAGCACGATGTCGCCTGGACGAAGGTGCTCGGGCACGAGCCGCCACAGGGTTTCCTGGGTCAACGGGGCGGTGCCCTCTAGCGGTGGGACGCTGGAGCCGGAGGTCGTCACGCTTCGACGCCGGATTGGTGGGTTGGCAGCGTGGGAGCGTCCCGCGACCAGTTCGGTTAGCTGGTGGAGCGCGTCGGGCAGGCTGACGGGTTCGAACCGGGCCCACCCAACGCTGGCGGTCGATGCCCCGAGCTCGATCGTTCGTTCGCGGGGAAGTTCCTGAGTGAAGAACCCGCTGTTGAGGTCCGTGAACTGCACTCCGGCCACGATCAATACGTCTGCTTGTTCGATGGTCGTACGGACGTCCTCGTCGCTGGCGCTTCCGGCGTATATGCCGAGATAGTTCGGGTTGCTCTCGTCGAGCAGGCTTTTGCCCCACAATGACGTGGCGTACGCCAGGCTCCCGGCGGAGACGAGTTCGGCCAGGCGGCCGGTCGCCCCAAGACGGTGAGTGAGCAGGCCGCCCAGCACCCGAACGCCCTCCAGGGTCTCGGCGTCCGCCAGCAATTTGGCTGCCGCCGTGGCGAACGCGCCAAGGGCGTTCGGGTCCGTCACGGTCCTCGGCGGTGACAGCGGTCGTCCCGCGGGCTCTGCAGGCTGCTCGCCGACGTCGGCCGGCAGCAACAAGTACCCGGGGAGGTGGTGGGAGCGCACCGCCGTGAGCACTCGGTCGATCTCGCTACAGGCCGTCTCGGGACTGATGGCGGCTCGGGCGCAAGTGATCTTGTCGTGCATCTCGAGGAACTGCGTGAAGATGCCGTCGCCCAGCGAGTGATGCACGATTCGCCCAGCTGCTTGCGTTCCGCTCGACGGTGCGCCGACGATGTGCACCACCGCGACATGCTCGGCGAAGCTTCCCGCGACGGCATTGATAGCGCTGAGTTCACCGACGCCGAACGTTGTCATGAGCGCGGCGGCTCCTCGCATCCGGCCGTAGCCGTCCGCGCCGTAGCCAGCATTGAGTTCGTTGGCGCACCCGACCCACTCCAGGGACGGGTGAGCCACAACGTGATCGAGCAGGCTGAGGGTGTAGTCGCCCGGCACGCCAAAGACAGAGCCCACCCCTAGTTCGGCCAGCCGGTCGAGCAGGTAATCGCTGATCGTGTAGTTCCCGGTCACCATGATGTGCTCTCCTTCCGCCGAGAGTCGATTGATTGTGGAAGGCGTTACCGGAAGCACGTCACTGGCCCCGGAGGTCAGCCGTGATCACATTGCGTGCCGGTTTTCCCTGCTCGGTGACGGGCACTCGCACGACGATGGCGAGCGGTGCGGGCACGAGATGGGCGCCCTGCTGCTCAACGAACGCTTGCAACTCGGCTGGTGTGACATCGGAGCCGGCCGCGACTTGGACGATCGCCCCGAATCCGGAGGGCGATTCCTCGAGGGGCACCGCGACGGCGTAGCGGACCTTCGGGTGACGGCACAGCGATTCTTGAATGTCGATCGGCAGCACGCTGCGTCCATTTATGTAACGGGCGTCCTGGGCCCGTCCCCGCACGTGGAGGTACCCGTCGGCGTCCAAGAAGCCGAGATCACCGCTGTCATACCAGCCGGCCGCAAATGGTGAGCGGGCCGGCGTCGGACGGTAGCCGTGCGCGATCGATGGCGAGCGGACCTGGATGCGTCCTTCCCCGCCGGCCAGAGCGGGTGAGCCTTCCGGGCGGACGATCCGTACGTCGACCCCGGGCAGGGGACGGCCTGCCGTGCCGAGCAGATCGGGCCGGCCCACGTATTCGCTGGGCCCGATGACGCTGACGATACCGGCCTCGCTGGCGCCATAGGGATGGGCAAGGACCGGGCCGGTGCGGGAGAGCAGTCGTCGCCTGAGCGCGGCGCCGCATCGGCGCCGATGTGGCTGATCGCAGCCACGCTGGATAGAGCCCGCGGCTGATAATCCGGATGGTCGACGAGTTCGACGAGCCAGGGCTCGACCAGGCCGAGGTGCGTTATGCGTTCCTTCTCGATGGTCGCCAACACTTCGCCTGCGTCGAACCGTTCTCGCAGCACAACGGTGGCGCCGCACAGCAGCGTCTGGTCAAGGAGCACCTGGGCGATGTAGGCGATGGGGGTGCAGATGAGTTGGCGGCGCGACCGATCAGGCGCACCCTTCGTGATTTCCAGCCATTCAGCGAAGGTCCGGCAACTCGCCTTCGACTTGCCGGTCGTGCCTCCAGAGGGCACGAGCACCGCCAGGGCCTCGGCCACCGCGGAGTAGCCGCTGACCGCCGTGTCGAGCGGCGTATGCGCTGCATCGCCAGCGCTGCGGCCGACCGCGAGGTCGTCGAATAGAAACCCGGACGGCACAATCTTGCGGTCCATCATCGCCTCGGCCACCGCTGAGGTCTTCGGAAAGTAGAGCAGTAAATCAGGTTGGACGGCGGCTATAAAGGCCGCCAGCAGCTCACCAGAGTCGATATGGGGACACATAACGATGGCGCAGCCCAACAAGCCGGCGGCGTAGCGGGCCACAACGGCCTCCACCGTGTTCGGGGCGGCTAGGGCCACAACCGCACCTGGGGCGACCCCGGCTTGAACAAACGCGCGGGCCGCCGATTCCACATAGATCAGCAGTTGGGCGGCGCTCACCCGGCGGCTGATGTCCTGGAGAACGATTTCGTCCGGGCGGTCGAGGGCGCGCTCCACTATGCGCTCGACGTGCGACCGAAACGGTGGGTTCGGGTCGCCCACGATCATGTCAAGCTGACCCCAGGCGGCCGACCGCCCAAGCGGACAGGCTCGATGACCCCGATCACGACCACGAACGCCACCGGGCCAACGAGGGCGAAGCGGAGGCCTCTGCGGCAGCCAGGTTGAAGGCGGAGTTGACCAGCCCGACGTGGGAGAAGGCCTGGGGGAAGTTGCCAACCAGGCGACCGTGGGACGGCTCGTACTCTTCCGACAGCAATCCGACGTCGTTGCGCAAGCCGAGCAAGCGCTCGTAGAGGCGGACGGCCTCGTCATGGCGCCCCAAGAGGGCGAGGGCGTCAACGAGCCAGAAGTTGCAGGCGAGGAAGACCCCCTCGTGACCGGCGAGACCGTCGGCCTCCCCTTCGTCATCGGTGCGGTAGCGACGAAGCAGGCCGTCCTCGGACAGCTCGGTTTGTACGGCCTCGACGGTGCGGACCACGCGCTCGTCATCCGGCGGCAAGAACCCCACGACCGGGAGGAGGAGCAGGCTGGCGTCGAGCTCGTTCGAGCCGTAGGCGCGGACGAAGCAACGGCGAACGGGATCGGTCCCTCGCAGGCAGATGTCGTTGTGGATCTCGGTCCTGAGCTTTCGCCACCGGTCGACCGGGCCCTCGCGCCCGAAGCGTTCCACGCCCCGAACGGCTCTGTCGATGCACACCCAGGCCATGACCTTGGAGTGGGTGAACTGTTGTGGGCCGGAGCGCACCTCCCAAATACCCTGGTCGGGCTCTTGCCAATGGGCTTCGACCTGGTCGATAAGAGCAAGCAAAAGCGGCCACGCCGAGGGGTCCGAGGGCATCCCCGCATGGCGGGCTCGCTGGAGCGCGTCCAAGACCTCGCCGTAGACATCCAGCTGAACCTGCGAGGACGCGGCGTTGCCGGTCCGGACCGGGCGTGACCCTTCGTAACCGTCCAACCAATCGAGCTGGAGCTCGGTCAGGCGGCGCTCTCCCGCCGGGCCGTACATGATCTGGAGTTGGGCCGGGTCACCGGCTACGACCCGCAGCAGCCAGTCGCGCCACGCCGCGGCTTCATCCGCGTACCCGGCTCGAATCAAGGCATCCAGGCAGAACGTGGCGTCGCGCAGCCAGCAGTAGCGGTAATCCCAGTTGCGCGAGCCGCCTATTCGCTCGGGAAGCGAGGTCGTGGCCGCGGCGACGACAGCGCCTGTCGGTTCGTACGTGAGCGTCTTCAAGGTAATTAGCGAGCGCACGACGGCGTCGCGCCACGGTCCCCGATAGGTGCACCTTTCGCTCCACGTCCTCCACCAAGCTTCGGTCTCGGCCACCTTCTCGGCTGCGTTACCACCGCAGGCATCATCTGAGTACTGCGAGTGCCACGAGAACACGAAGGGAACTTCATCGCCGGGGCCTACGCTGAACTCGGCGATGGTGCGGAGGTTCTCCCCCCGGGTCTCGACCGGGGTGGCCAAGCATACGAAGTCGGGGCCGGCGACGCCGTGGAGGTGCTCGCCGACCATGCGCACCCACGGCACGATCCAGCCGTAATCGAAACGCACCACCAGCTCCATGCGCATCGGCACCCGGCCCGAGATGCCCTCGACCACCCGGACGACGCTGGCTTGGGCAGAGCGCCGGGGCATGCAGTCCACCACACGAACGATGCCCTCTGCGGTGTGGAAGTCTGTCTCGAGCACGAGGGTCTCGCCCCGGTAGCGACGACTAACCCGGTGGTATGGGCCGGCCGGGGCGATTTGCCAGAACCCGTTCTGCTCAGTGCCCAATAGAGCGGCGAAGCAGGCTCCCGAATCAAAGCGCGGGAGACAGAGCCAGTCGATCGACCCGTTCTCACCGACCAGCGCGGCTGTCTGGCTGTCACCCAGTAGGGCGTACCCTTCGATTCGAAGTCGGCCCCGGTCCTCCTGTGCGCCGACCTCACTCATGCCTGGCGAAACCCTCGACGCGTCGCGTCCAAGGCATCCACACCTCCTGTGAACCTTGGGTCGTGCGGACGGTAGCTCTGGTCGGGAGACGCAAGGTCCACTGCTACCGGATCCTGGGCTGCGCCGAGAACGTCCGGGTCACCAAGAAAAGTGTTTTAGCCACAGTAGAGACACGACACGGTCATGCTATTCCTTTCCTTCCCAGCGGTACCGGCAACGCCGAGCCCCGGGCTGCAGAGTCTCGGGGATCGCCCCTGGGTGTCCTCGGAAACCCGCATGCGGCCTTGAGGGACCTCACGGTGACGGCGGGCCGACGAAAAGTCCTCCACGACGTACCAGAAGGGGACGAGCTCGACCTCGGCCAAGGCCGTTGCAAAGGGCCAAAGGGCCCTCGTGCTGGGTTCGGTCGGCTCAACGACCATCACAGCCACTCACGTCGTCGTTGGCTACAGGCCGGCCTCGAGCGCTACATCGACGGCAAACGTCGTCCCCTTCGTGAAAGGTGAAGCGACAACGTCAAAGCAGGTCGGCCAGATCCCGGCCAACTGGAGCGCGGGGGCGGGGACGATCGTCAGCGGCACGCAGCTATCCACGACATTATCGGTGCCCGAGAAGGTCCGCTTGGCAGCCGATTTTTCCAAGGCAGGACGTGACAGATCCCCAGGATATTCACAGCAAAATAAATGAGAATATCCTACGAGCGCACGCACCGTGAAAGGAAAAATAATGACGAACCTCAGGAAACCGCTAGCGACCCTCGCTTTGGCGAGCAGTGCTCTCGGTCTTGGCCTGGGCGTGGGTCTCGACCCAGCGGACGCGGCCACCCACCCTGGCACGGCCGCCTCGACCAGCTCACCCTCGACGAGCGCCGCCAGCAGCCATATGGCGGTCACCTCGCTGGGCCGCAATACGCCAGACGTTGCAGACGACTGGACGGTGGAATGGCAAATCAAGAGCACTACTTCGTCGTCGTCCCAGCCAGCTGTGCCGTCACGGAGCGGCTCGGTGGGGTCACTTCGGTCGGCAAAACAACGCCCGTAGGGAACCGTCCGCGGTTGTGGCCCGCCCCCGGTGGTACGGGGTGCCGAGCGCCGCGCTCAGTTTTGCCCATCGCCTCCAGAGCGAGGCGGCAGCTTCACCTCTGGACGCATCCTCGGCGCGCAACTCGCCGGGGCTTTTGGATCGTTCTACCTGATAAAGCAGGTAACCGTACTGTGAGAACATGATCGTCATCCTTAGATCGATTGCTACTGGCTATATTTATTTTGACGGTAGCACGACTGGTGGCCGTGGTCAAATAATAGTGCCCTTTATACGAGAAACAGTGAATACGAGTCCCTGACGGCTACCTTCTTACTACTTAAGACCGGTAGCTAAGGTACCTTGGTACCGTGACTCCGACGTGTATCGACGAACTGGCTCTGGTCGGGGGGCACCGCGCCCTCGACCTGGTGAACACCGTTGTCCCGAGGCTGCCGGCCGCCGATCGTTACGACTGTCTGGCGGCACCGGGAGATTTGCTCACCTGGAGCCAGCGGACCGGTCTGATCGATGCCGCAGAGGTACCAGAGGTAGTCGCAGCCTGGGAGGCGTCGCCTGCCGCTGGCAGAAGGGCGCTTGCCACCGTCAAGGAGATCCGCGAGTCGCTGTACGAAGTGCTGGCGGCACACCTCGGCCACCACGCCGGTTCGGCGGCGGCCAGCGACGACCTTGACCACATAACATTCGCCTGGGCGTCGGCCGTGCCGCGTGCCCGGCTCACTCCCTTAACAGGCGGCCCCGGCCTGGCCCGTTGGGTTGTCGGTTCGCCCCCCGCGTTGTTGGTCGCGGACCGTGTAACGCAGGACGCGGTCGACCTGGTCTGCGGGATCGACGTCACGCGGCTTGGTTGTTGCCCGGCCGAAGCGGGGGGTTGTGGCTGGCTGTTCCTGGATCACACCCGCAACCGCTCACGACGGTGGTGTGCCATGGAGGACTGCGGTAGCGGGGCCAAGGCGAGGCGCCTCACCGAACGGCGCCGCCGGTCGCGCGCAGGCAGCGAGTAGGTCACAACAGCGCTGAGACTAGGACTCGGTACTCCCGTCCGACCTGGAATGAGACGGCCAACATAGGTGACTGACTTGACACGTGATTATTTAGTCACCTATCGTCTACCTGATGGACGACGACGACGTCGTGTTCAAGGCCCTGGCCGACCCCACCCGCAGGCTGCTCCTCGACCGGCTCTTTGAGCGTGACGGGCTCACGCTTAGCGAACTCGAGGCCGAGGTCCCAGAGCTCACGCGCTTCGGGGTCATGAGGCACCTGGGGGTCCTGGAGCGGGCCGGGCTCGTCGTCACTCGCAAGCAAGGGCGCCATAAGCACCACTTCTTAAACCCTGTACCGATCCGGCTGATCTACGAGCGCTGGATCGACAAGTACCGGGACCGGCTGGCGACGGCGCTCTTGGACATCAAAGGCCATCTGGAGGGAAAGACATGACCACCGCCACCGACGCCAGCGCAACCACCCAGGTTTACCAGCTCTACATAAAAGCAACACAGGAACAGGTCTGGGACGCCATTACCAACCCCGAGATTGTCGCCAAGTTCTTTCACGGAGCGCAGGTGGAGTCGACCTACGAGGTCGGCTCGCGCCTGCGTAGCCTGTCTCCCGACCGCACTGCGACGTGGGGGGACAACACCGTCCTGGAGTGCGAACCGCCGCACCGGTTAGTGCACACTTGGCGCAGCCTCTATGACCCCGAGATGGCAGCCGAACCGGAGAGCCGGGTCACCTGGGAGATCGAAGCCCAGCCCGGCGGCTTCGCCAAGCTCACCTTGGTCCACGATCGGCTCGACGCCTCGCCGAACACCGCGGCCAGCGTGAAGGGATGGTCTTACATCCTGAGCAACCTCAAGACCGTCGTGGAGACCGGCGAAGCCCTTCCTCCGATCAGGTAGCACCCCCGTCCGGGCCCGCCCGCCGCCTCCCCGAGCGGGCGGGCAGGTTACCTATTGTTGCTCGTGGTTTGCCGCTCAGATCGAAAGTTATACCCACTGCCTTTCGCAGAATGGCCGGTATATAATTGACACCCAGGTTATCGAGGCTTTACGGGGGTAATCTCGCCCGTCCCTCCTCGAAAGTGGGCTACCTCAACGACATTTCCGTGATGGTCGAACACGCGCCCCAGCGTCGAAACAGTCGGTTGGCATGGCCACACTGCGCCGGCTCACGCCTCGCCCGTCGCGATCGACCGCCGAGGCCCGGCCCGACAAAAACCGCGTGATGGGATTTAGGAAGGCCCCGATGGCTCGTCGGGGAGGTGCCCCCCGCGGAGAACGGGCGGGCGTTAGGCTAGATAGATGAGGTTCTCCGTGTTCAGTCGTGCCACCGGCCTGGTCGGTGCATTTACAGTCGTGCTGGCCACGCTCGTCTCCCTGTCGGCCACGGCTGAGGCAACCGCTGCCGTCACCCCGACGACGAGCTCGGTTCTCGCTTCGGCCAAGAGCGCCATTGGAAAGCAGACCAGCGTCCACCTGGTAGTGACGTCCAGTTCCAATTCGACCTCGGTCGAAGAGCGCCTGGAGGCCGACCTGGCAAGAACTAGCGGCGTCGAGACCATCTCGGTAGGCACTGAGGCGGCCATGATCAAACTGACCCCCAACTTCGCCTACTTATCGGGCAACTCCTCTGGGTTGACCAAGATCGTCGGGCTGACCTCGGCTCAGGTGAAGAAGATCGGCACGGACTGGGTGTCTGTCAAAGCCGGCACGACCCAGTACAAAGGCCTGGCCGCTTCGCTTACGGTCTCTTCGATCGCCAGCGTCCTCCCGGCGGCCTTGGGCACGAAGCTGTACACCCCCGCCCCCCCGGCCAAAAAGTTGTACAGCCTGAAATGGAACACTGCCGCGACCAGCTCGGCGCCAGCCTTGGCCAACACGCTCACCCTCTCGGCTATTGGCCCCCCGCTGCCGGTCCAGGAGACGGCGACGGCTTCGGGAGGAAGCAACGAGATAGTGGCTCTCTCCAAGTGGGGCGAGCACGTCCGGGTGCAGCGCGCCGCCCGCCGGGTCGATCATCCCCTTCTCCAACCTCTCGGGCTGAGTGACTTGCCGGGCGTCTTGGACGTCTTCTTTTTGACCGCGGTCCCGGCCTGACGACGTGTTGTATCGCCAGGCCGGGAGGTCGTTAGGGCCCAGATAACTACCGGGCACCGAGCCGACCCCGACCAAGTAACACGGGCGGCCAGCGCCAGGTGAACCACCGTGTCCAGCAGGAAACTCCTTAGGAACCCTTCGCCGCCGTCCTGATCACGTCGAGTACCACGTCCGGGTGAGACAGCATCGGAACGTGGCTGCTCGCTACCTCGGTCACCGCCGCGTTCATACGCTTGGCGGCGGCTCTCTCAAGGTCGGGGTGTACGGCTTGGTCGTTCTGCGCCACGATGAACCAGCTCGGCTTGTCCCTCCAGGCCGCCCTTGCCACCTTCGCGCCGAAGAGGGTTGCGGCTGGGGGGTTGGCGGTCGCATAGACGACCTGCTTTTCTTCTTCTTTTAGGTCCCCGGCGAAGTACTCGATGCCTTCGGGGAGCATCCAGACGCGGCCGTCCGCTAGTTCGATTGACTTGAACACGTTTGTCTTGGGGAACTTGTCCTGCTCGCCCTGGAAGGTTTCATCCTCATCGGCGCAAGCGCGGATATGTACACGAGCCCGGCCACCCGGTCATCGTTTCCCGCTGCGGTGATGACGGCGCCGCCGTAGGAGTGGCCGACTAGAAGAATTGGGCTCGGAACCCGGGCGAACGTTCTGATGCAACAGTCGACGTCGGCCTGGAAGTCGTCGAGACCATGCTGACTGGTGATCACCTCGTACCCGTCGCTACGAAGGGGCGGGATCAGCTTGCTAAAACACGAACCGTCGGCCCAGATGCCGTGAGCGAAGGCGATACTTTTGACTGCGGACATAATCAGCTCCTTAGGAAGATGTAGACGTTCGTAGCCTGTGGGGACCGCAGCTCAGCTCTGCGCTCAGAACGGCCCAAGTCGCGTCGATGATGGCGACAAGAGACAGAAGAAACGCTGTGCTGTTTAGACGCTGGGCTGCCTTTACAGTGTCCACGGCCAAGACCGACGCCACATCGCCTGAACGAGTGATTCTTCCGCCTGGGCCCCGTCGGGTCCATGTCGGACAATTGCGAGGACGTCGGAGCGGACGACCGCATTGCGGTGACAGCTCACGCTCGACGCGGTCGCAGATGACCCGACGCAACCCGGAGCCGGAGAGGCAGGCTTTCCTGGCGACGGACCTACCGAAGGGCCTTGCTCAGTGCCAACCGTGAATTGACACCTAACTTCTCGTAGACGTGCCGCAGGTGCGTATGCACCGTGTGTGGAGAGATGAACAACTTGTCCGCTATTTCCTTGTCTGTCCTCCCGTCAACGGCAAGTTGTGCCACCGCCTGTTCCGTCGTCGTAAGGGAGAACAAACCCGTCGAGGCATGGGCGACCGACGTGATACGCCGCCTAACTCCAAGTTTCCTGAGCCGGCTCCGAGCCCGGGCTGCGTCCCAACTGGCACCGATCTCGGTGTTTATCACCAACGCCCGGTCCAGGCTGGGGGCGCCCTCGTCGCCAGCGTCTACCCGGGCCAAGACGGCTCCCAGGTCCTCCAGCGCGGACGCTAGCGCCAATGGTCGACGGCAGTCCCTGAGGAGCTTTGAGGCCGTATCAATATCGGCGGGCGAGGATTTCCAGAGGCCTCGGGCATGAGCGGCGGCGGCGGCCAAAGAGAGTATGCCGGGGTTCAAATTTGACCGCTCGTCGGCTTCGGCCACGCTGGCCTCTGCCAGGTCGCCGTCGCCGACGGCCATTGCGATCCTTGTCAGCTGGGGGGCGTCGGTGGGCTCGCTCGGGTAGGTGGGGATCGCCCCGAACCTTCGGTCATAGCCGAGGGCGCACAACCAATTGTGGGCTTGGCCTGAGTCGCCCCGGTACATGGAATATAGGGCCAGGTACCAGGCGGCATGGCGCTGAACCCCTGGGGAGCTCGCCATTAGCATGACTTTGGCGATCCTGGCCACTTCAGCGGCACCCGCGTCGTCACCGCCGTGGATCTTCAATTTCCCGAACGCAACGACGTCGCCGGCGACTCCCGGTCCGACTATGTCTCGCGCTCTTTCCAGGCTGAACCGTCCCTCGAGGCTGGAGGCTGCGTCAGCCAATCGGCCGACCTCCAGGAGTGGTCGTCCTCTCCATTTCTCGAAAAGCTCGACGGCCCAGCTCTGGCGGTCTTGTTGTGCGGCTAGCTTGGCGGCCTCGACCACTTCGAAGGCCTCCGGGAAGCGGTCCAGTACCGTCAGACACGCGGCTCGGTAAATGACGGCCGTCCGTTGTCTTGGGTCTTCGGGCCTGGGCGGGCTCGAGCGCTGGGCGATATCGAGCGTCTCGAGGGCACCCCGGTAATTGCCCAACTGGTACTGCAAGACCGACTCGGAGACCTCTAAGGCGAAACCGCCGCCCTTGCTGGGGCCAGGCACGATCGCAGCCCGCGCTTTGGACTTGAGCTGAAGTGCTTCCTCGGTCCGCACCGCCAGGACAACAGCGTGGAACAGGGCGCCCCACAATTGCTCCCGGACCTCGGCGCTGAGCCCGGGGAGCGCCAATGCTGCTCTGGCGTTGTCCGCCCTCAGATCTGGGGAAAGGTGGAAAATGTTCGCGATCGCGCAGCGCACCCGGGCTTCGTCTTCGGCCGGCAGCATGGCCCGCAGAGCGCTGTCGGCAAAGTGCTTTGCTTCGTCGGGGGAGCCGGCGGCGAACAGAGAAGTTGCCCGCCTAGATACCAGAGGGCCGACGAGGGGGTGCCTCGGCGTGGTCAATTCCAAGGCCCGCCCGGCAAGGTCGGCGGCGGCGGCGGGGTCGACGGTGACGAGCGCATCGGTCGCATCCATGAGCGTGGCTATGGCGACTTCGTCACCAGGCTCGGCGCTGGCCGCCAGTTGGTGAGCCACTTCGAGAGGTAACGCACCTCGCGACAACAGCACGTCGACCGCCCGGCGGTCTAACGCCCTTCGCATCGGGGAGGCGACGCTGGTCCTAACGCCTTCCCGGATCAGATCATGGCCAAAGGCCAAGCGGTCATCCACTGCAACAACGATGTCCTCACGCATCAGCTCGTCCACCGGCCCCATCAGGTCGGTGACGGGCAGGTTGCTCATGCCCATCAGTTCGTCGAGAGAAAACTTCCTGGCCAACGAGGCGGCCAGGGTGCCCACCTGCCCGGCCGCGGGGGACAGGCGCGACAGCCGTCGCTGCACGCTGTCGCTCACGCGTCGGGGGACCCGGTCCTCCAACAAGCGAGCTCGGCCGGACTCGATGGCGACCAGGCCCTCTGCTTTCAGGCCACGGAAGAACTCCATCAACAGGAAGGGGCTTCCATGGACGTGCTCGGCCTTCTCAAGCAGGGCCTGGTCGGGCTCCGCGCCAAGCACATCCGCGGCCATCTCGGTGATGGCCCCACGGTCTAGTGGCCCCAGGCCCACGTACTCCGCCCCGTCCGCCAGCAATTCGTTCTTGGCGTCCAGCACTAGCGGCAGACCCTGGTTGGGGCGGAAGGCCAAGACCCACGCCACCGCGGCCGTCTCCAACCTCTTGGGGAGTTGGCGCATGGCCGAGGCGAAGCTGGTGCCCGCCCATTGCAGGTCGTCCAGGCATATGAGCAGCGGGCCTTCATCGGCAGCTCGTTGGACCAGGGCCCGGATGTCCTGCAGTAGCCAAAAGGTCTCGGTGGCCGCCGGTTGCAACTTGATCAGGTCCCTCGGGTCCAAGAGCGGCTCGTAACCATCGAAAAGAGCCTGCAGCAAAGCTTCCAATTCAACTGCGCTACGACCGGGCTCAGCCGTCCCGAGGCCTACCCGGAAGGACATACCGGCTGCCATCGAGGCGCAGGCCTCGAGGAGGGCAGTCTTGCCCAACCCGGCGCGACCCTCGACCACGACGACCGCTCCCCTGCCCGCGGCCGCGCCCACAAGACGCTTGCGCACACGGGCCAGCTCTTGGTCCCTACCCCGTAACGGCGGCGACGCCTTGCTCCTCAAGGGCGTATCACCTCCGGCATGGTACCTCCCGCACAGGCCCTCCTCGTCGGCCCAAAGCGCTGCAAGTGCGCCTTCAAGTCGGGGACGAGAGGCTACGACCGACGATCTAGCCCCCTGACAACTCTCGGCGCGCCCGTTCGGCAATGTCCGCACCTGTGTTGGCGTGACCGCCGAGGCCCCAGCCGCCCTCGGGTGATTCAGTAATTAGAACGCATGTGCGAGTGGTGGCGGAGGGCTCCGCCGCGGCTGCGGCCACAATCTCTGTCAGTTCCTTCACCACGCCGAGCTGCTTGTCCCGGTCGAGCGCACCAACCGGGGTCAGTACCTGCACCCGTATGTAGTCGCTTCGCCCGGCGACAGTGGAGATCGCTGTACCCGGCATCTCGTGGATGAAGGCGACGGTATTGTCCCTAAACAAGGCCAGGTTAGGGACCTGCTCCCAGCGCATCACGGCGGACGCCAAGTCCTGGGCTAACTTACGCGTGTCGCCGAACGTACCTTCGCTGGCGTAAACGTCGATCATGGGCATGGTTTCTCCCTCCGGTTTGATCGAAACTCGGCACCGGGAGCTGCGCTCACGCTCCGGTCACCGCCTTGAGGATGAGGGCGGTGGCGACATCAGGCCGGGCGATGAACGCGGCATGAGACCCGTCGACGTTTTCCACCTCCGCCCCCATGCGCTTGGCCATAAACCGCTCGGCCTCCGGCGCGATGACGTTGTCGTGATCGGAGACCATGTACCAAGATGGCAACGACCTCCAGCCGGCGAGCGTGGCTGGTTCGCTAAAGGCGCGCAGGCTGAGCGGGCGCTGGCTCACGGCCATGACGGCCGCCAAGTCGTCGGGCAAATCGGCACACAGCGTCTTGTGGAACTCCTCGATCTTGATGAACAGGTCCGGGCCGCCGCTTGCGCCGGGCGCATCGTAAGGGCTCGGCACTGCTGTTGAAACCAGTAGCGACGACGGGAAGGGTTCCTGGAGACTGGCGCAACTTTCGCCCTCGTCGAGAGCGAATGCGGACAGGAAAACCAGGCCGGTCGCCCTCGGTAGCGCCGGCGCGGCGTGGGAAATAACCGCTCCGCCGTAGCAGTGGCCAACCAGGAGGACCGGCCCCTCGATGACGTTGGCATAGCGTGTTAGGGCATCGGCGTCGAACGATAGGCCCCGCAAGGGGTTCATCGGGGCTCGGACCTGGATCCCCTTTGATTGCAACCTGCGGATGACCCTGCCGTATCCGGACGCGTCCATGAATGCCCCATGGACCAGGACAACGGTCGGGCTCGTGGCCACGCTCGTCTCCTCTCGTCATCTAGAGCGTCGTCCCTACGATCGTCGCTGCGGGTGGCGTAGAGGCACATCACCTGCGCGGGTGATTTCTTTCGCTTAGGTAATGGTTGCGCCCTGCCCAGAGACGGGTGAGGACCGGCGTGTCACCTTGCCCCTGGCGCCGGCGCGGTGGGCTCAGCTCTAGCTGGCGGCCGAGGCCTCCGGCGGGAGGAGGCTGCTCAAGCGTCGCACCGGGCTGGTAACCCTGACGGGGCAATCGCCCTGTTCGACCTCGCGGAAGCTAGCCCATACGACCGGGTTCAACGGGCACAGGTTGGCTTGCTCCCCGCCCAGCTCTTCTTCACGATGACGCGGGGCGGCGACTCAGTCTCGCTGGTCCTCAACGCGGCAAGGCGGCTGGAGCCTGTCAACCGCCGGCTGGCGCGTGAGACGTACCTGGACGCCCTGATGGCAGCGATGTTCGCCGACCACCTGCATCCCCTCCGCCCCTTATGGCGCATTGTTGCTGGCCGCGTGTCAAGGCCGCTAGTCCGACGTGCTCGCGTTGTCACTTGAGCAACGTCTTCACCAAAATGAACCTCACCTCGCTACCCCACAGACGAGCCGCAGCGGGCGCCGTAAACGGCGGACTGGCCGGCTGGCCGGCTTCGAGGCCTGTCGGTCAGGCGGAAGGCCAGCTCGAGCCGACCGTTCTGAACCTTTGTTCCGCGGTTTTCGGCACCCGGCGTGCTCGACCTGCGGCACAGAGTAGTTTCGGGGGGCCAGAGGCGAGCACCACGGCCGTTTCTGGGCGCGTCTCCGTGTTTCGGTTGCGTTCCGACGCAGCTTCTGCTCTGGAACGCGACCAATTGCGTCTACCGCGCCCAGAAAACCAGAGCTGACGGTATGAGGCACCCCCAAAAGCCAGAGTTGACGGTAAGAGGGCGGTCAAACCTCCGAGGTCGAACTCCTGGGCCTCAACACGCAGCCGCCCGGGCGGTGAACCGCTCAAATTTCGCTAGAACTGACAGATCGACACCGTCTGCCATCGACTCCGATGCTAGGTGAGTTTCGTTCCCGGTTCGACGACCGAGCCAGGCGGTGCTCATGTGCTCCGCGCCACGACGAGCGAAAATGCTAAAAAGGGCACTGTCTGCTCGCTCTATTAGAGAGGATTTCGAATAGTGATCCAGCAAAAGGCAATCGTCACTGGAGGCGCCAGTGGCATTGGGGCAGCAGTGGTGAAGCGGCTGGCCGCGGTAGGTTACGAGGTGGTAATTTTCGACGTAGAGGGCGGACCAGGCGTCGTCGCAGTAGACGTGGCTGACGAGTCACAATCGCGCGCTGGCTGTCCAACAGGTTGGAGACGCAGACGTACTCGTTAACAGTGCGGGGATCAACGGTGCTAACGCGCCCTTGTGGGATTATCCAGATGGCGAGTTCGAGCGGATATTAGCGGTCAACCTTCTCGGGACCTATTACATGTGCAAGGCCGTCCTCCCAGGGATGTTGGAGCGCCGCCAAGGACGGATCGTGAACGTGGCCTCGATAGCGGGAAAAGAGGGCAACCCTAATGCAGCCGCGTATTCCGCCTCGAAGGCAGGCGTTATTGCCCTCACCAAGTCCGTCGGCAAGGAGACGGCGACGACGGGCATCATCATTAACTGTGTCGCCCCCGCCGTTATCGATACCCCAATGAATGCTCAGGCGACGCCAGAGCACCTGGAGTACATGGCGTCGCGCATACCTATGGGGCGTATCGGAAGGGCGGACGAGGTCGCGGCGCTCATAGCCTGGTTGTGTTCGGAGGAGTGCAGCTTCTCCACAGGCGCGGTATTTGACGCTTCGGGCGGCCGGGCCACATATTGAGAAACCGACCCAGCCGGCGAGCGTCATGAAAG
Organism: uncultured Acidimicrobiaceae bacterium; assembly: GCA_963750465.1. Lineage (GTDB taxonomy): Bacteria > Actinomycetota > Acidimicrobiia > Acidimicrobiales > Palsa-688 > Fen-671. The sequence continues at coordinate 149,482 of CAVVRE010000009.1, read as the reverse complement.
TCGCTCCTCTCCACGATGGCGACCCTCAGCGCCGGCGAGGAAACCAGCGTGGTAGCTGGCCTGGCGGCCAAGGGAGCCGACCCTGACCCCCGCCAATGAAGGTCGGACGATGAGGGTGGGGCTAGCGGGAGGTGGCCTCATGGCCCAGGTACACCTGCGCTCCCTCCTGAGCTTGGCCGGCACCGAGGTCTGCGGGGTGGCGGCGCTCGACATGTTGCCCGCCGTGTCCGAGCTGTGCGAGAGCCAAGCCGTCCCAGTTGGTACAAGCCTGGAGTGGCTGCTCGGCGCCTGTCGCCCCGATGCCATTGTGGTAGCCACGCCTACCGACACCCACAGCCACCTGGTCACAGAGGCCGCCCGCTCCGGGTGCCACGTATTTTGCGAAAAGCCCCTTGCCCGCACGGCCGCCGAAGCAAGTGGCACCCTGACGGCCTGCCAACAGGCGGGTGTGAAGTTGTCGGTAGGGCACGTGGTTCGTTATTTCCCCGCCTATGCCCGCATCGCTGAAATGGTCAAGTCCGGCCAAGTCGGGCCGCCCGGCCTAGCAAAATGCCAGCGTGTCTCGGGCCCGCCAGGCGGGCTGCGCGGGTGGTACGGGGACTCCGCCCGCTCGGGCGGCTTGCTTTTGGACATGGGGGTGCACGACTTCGACTGGCTCCGGTGGTGCCTCGGGCCGGTCGAGCGCGTCTCCGCCCTGATGACCCCGGCCGACCTCGGGCAGGCTGCAATGGTGGTGCTGTTCCACGTCTCCGGGCGCCATCTCGGTGGTCGAGCTGTCGTGGATGGACCCAGAGGGCTTCGCCACCACCGTCGAGGTCTCCGGCCCAAAGGGGCTGGTGCGCCACGATAGCCGCCGCTCCCTGACCTACCTCACCGAACTGTGGCCGGCGGCCGAGGGCGCCGGGCTGGCCGGGCCGGTATTGGTCGGTCCCTCCGCGGACGACCCCTACCGACGCGAGGTGGCTGACGCGCTCTCATGGTTCGGCGGCGGGCCAGAGCCGAGGAGCACTGGTCTCGACGCGGTAGCGGCGGTCGCGCTCGCCGAGACAGCCCAGCTCAGCGCCGTACGCGGCGAGCCGCTACCGGCCGGCGAAGTGGCGGCGGAAGGGGCACTGTAAATGGCGAAGCTCCCCGTCGTGGTCCTCGGCGCCGCCCATGTCCACGCTCCCGGCTATGTGCGCCGCTTGGCGGCCCACCCCGACGTGGACCTGCTCGGCATTTACGACCAGACCGCCAGCACGGCCCGGCATTTGTCCGAGGAATTTGGCACGCTCGCGTTCAGCTCGGTGGCGGAGGCCGTCGAGAAGGCTCGTGCCGTCGCCGTTTGTCCTGAGCCGACCCGCCAGCTCGCATTGGTCCAAGCCGCCGCATCAGCGGCGCCTCTCCATCCTGTGCGAGAAACCGTTTGGTACCAATTTCGCCGAGGCGACGGCACTATTGCGCTTGTCCGAAGAGGTACCGGTGAGCGTGGCATTGCCCGTCCGGTACCACCCCGCCACTATCAAGCTGAAGGCAGCCGTCCAGTCGGGGGCCCTGGGCCTAACTGCCGCTTTGTGGGCCACCAACCGCAACTCGTTCCCAGGCGGCTGGTTCGCCGACCGGTCCTTGGCCGGAGGCGGCTGTCTGCTGGACCACGTGGTCCACGTAGCCGATCTCGTGCGCTGGATTTGGCGTACCGAGCTCGTCAGCGCTACGGCCGAGGCCGCCACGCGCCACTACCCCGGGCTTGAGGTCGAAGACACCGCCGCCGTCCTCGTCCGTTGCTCGAGCGGCCTCATAGTCTCGCTCGACCCGTCTATGTCGCGGCCCCGAGGCATGCCCGGCGCACTCGACCTTACGTTGAAAGTCTGGGCCGAGCGCGGTACTGCCCGAGCAGACATTTTTGCCCCCGGAGTCGAGCGGGTTGACGAGCACGGCTTCCTCCACCAAGAACCGGTCGGTGCCGACATGGACCGGGACATGCTCGATGACTGGGTGGCCTCGGTACTCGAAGACCGACCTGCGCCTGTGCCTGCTCAAGACGCTTTCGCGGCAACCTGTCTATCTTTTGCCGCCCAGCAGTCTGCTACTGAGCACCGGACGGTCCCGGTCCCGCGCTGAGACTGAAGAGAGCCAGATCCACCTTCGAGAGCGCCGGTTGCCTCGCCGCCCCAAGGCCAATCGACAAAGGCCAATCGACGCGGTATGAGCGCTAAAAGCGTCTCCCAGGGGTGATCCCCATTAGGTCGAAGGGCGGCCAGCGCCACGCTCGCTTGGCGGGTATCGGCGGCCCTCGCCTGTTGGGGCGGTCTCGGTGGTCGTCACGCCCAGCTTGGTCAAGAAGCTGCGGTAGTCGGTCTGCACCCATTCCTCGGCCAGCCGGCCGTCGTCGTCGTAACTGAAGGTGCCGATCACTTCCCACTCGAGCTGTTGCCCGGTGGGCTCGACTGGACCGGTGGGCGAGTAAATAAACGAACCCGAACCCGGGTCGGTCAAGACTCACGGGGCGCTGGATGTCCGCCGATTTCGCGGGTGCGTTGTTCGCGAAGTATGCGCAGGTGAACGGCGGCCCAGGTGCGGAACGGCCGCCACACCTTTGACACGTCGGCGAGACTGTGGCCGGCACCGTACCGGACCGTGATCTCGTCCTCCAACCTGAGTTCGTGCAGAGGAACGATGTCCGGAGAGTTGGCGCCGCGGATAACAACGAGTTCGGCCGCGAACGGCCCGAGCCCTTTCACTTCCTGAACAGTGCGCACGGCATCGTCGGCTTCCATCGAGCGCAACCTGGCGCCATCAAGTCGCCCGTCTAGGGCGGCATCCGCGACCGCGTGCAGATATTCGGTTTTGCGGCCGGGCAGATCGAGATCGAGGACGCGCAGCAGGTTGGGAGCAGGAAACGCACCGTCATGGCCGTGGCGACGGACGAGATCGTCTCGCAACCGTGCGGCCTGCACGATGCGTAAACGCTGGGACAGCACGGCCCAAGCTGCCGCCTCGTATGGCGAATAGAACCCGCAAGGGCGGAGGCCGGGAAGTCGCTGTTGGGCATCGGCTATGACGGGGTCGAGCCGAGCGATGTCGGGCCAGGCGCGGGCGTCGATGTCCACAGAGAGGAACCGGCATGCTTGTGCGGCCGCCTGGTCGAGGTCACCCTCACCCGACACGGTTAGGGACGCAGTGCTGCCCTGCTGGGTCACGTGGACTTCGGCCAGGCTCCAGTCGCGCTCGACACGAAACACCGTTTCCAATGCATCGCCCTGTTTCTGGGCGCCCAGCTGGGCAGGCGCAAACCCCTCCCAGAACCGTGTGCTCGTCTCGAGTGACCAGGGGCCGAGCACCTCGACGACAATCTCCCGGCGCGGTCCCGTCACGCCGGGCCGGGCACGGGTTGACGGGTCGTCCTTGCGGGCGCCTCTACGGGCTGGCGGTGGACGAAATCCCGGCTCCGGATGAGAAGCAAAGAGGAGATAGCACCGACCAGCGCCAGCGCCCCTGTGATGTACAAGAGCTCGTTTATCCCGCTGGCAAAACTGGACCTGACCGCCGCTTCCAGTTGCCCCCTAAGCAGCTTGGGGGCGAAGCCGAAGGCCGAACGGGTCTGTCCTTGGCGAACGGCGGTGATGATCTGTTGGGCGTGGGCCCCCAGCTGCGGTACGGGCGCCAAGAGCCGCCCGAGGTTATGTCTCAGCGAAGAGCTGAAGATCGTACCCAGCGCGGCGATGCTTACGGCAATGCCAATCTGGCGGAACGTCGTGTTCACCCCGGAAGCCATCCCGGCGCGCTGAGGTTCGACCACACCGATCGCCGTTGATGCCAGGGGCGGGTTCACGAAGCCGGCTCCTGCCCCCGAGATGATGAAGCCAGGGATCAAATGCGTCCACGAGCTGGTACCGCTGAGACCGGTCATGAACAAAAGCCCGGCCCCGACCAGGACCAGGCCGGGGCCGATCAGCCACCGGACCGGTACGCGCTCGCTCAGACGTCCCGCCACCGTGGCAGTGACTAGAGTCGGGCCGCTTATCAGGAGCAAGCGTAGGCCGGTCTGGAGGGCGGAGTACCCGAGGGCGTACTGCAGGTAAAGCACAAGGTAGAGGAGCATGGCGAACAGCGAGCCGTTCATGCAGAAGGCAGCGATGAGACCTCCGTCGAACGTGGGGACGCGAAAAAGAGCCAGGTCGAACATCGGGTTTGTAACCCGCGCCTCAGCCATGGCGAAGCCGGTCAACAGGATCCCTCCCAGTGCCAGGCAGGTCAGGACGGCGGCGTCTCCCCAGCTTGTTTCGCCCGCCCTGATCAGTCCGTACACAACGCTGATCAGCCCCGCCGTGAGCAGGCCAAACCCCGTCCAGTCCGGCCGTCCTGGGTGGGGGGAACGCGACTCGTCGACTCGCCACCACGTGATGGCGACCGCCACCACACCTATGGGCACGTTCACCAAGAAGATAGCCCGCCAGCTGATATAGGTAGTGATAACCCCGCCGAGTATCGGGCCGAGCGACACCGCCACTCCAGTGATAGCGCCCCATACCCCGAACGCCACCCCGCGGTCCTTGCCCTGGAAGCTCTGACCGAGAAGGGCCAAGGACGTGGCGAACATGATGGCCCCACCGACCCCCTGCCCGCTGCGGGACAGGATCAGCATCAATGGGCCCAGCGCCAGGCCGCACAGGAGCGAACCCAGCGTGAAGATGATGAGGCCTAGAGCAAACAGCAGCCTCCGACCGTACCGGTCGGCCAGGACACCAGCGGTCAGGAGCAGCGATGCCAGCGTTAGGGCGTAGGCATCTATGACCCACTGGACCTGGCCGAAGCTGGCGTGCAGCCCGCGCTGGATGTCGGGGATGGCGACGACGACGATCGTGACGTCCAGCAGCAGCATGAACGTACCGATACAAACAGCCAACAGCGTCCACCACTTCTTTTCCATGACTACGTTTCTCCTCCATGCCTTCGTCTGGCATTCCCCAACAAAGAGTTCCAGAACCTGGTGCAACGGAAGCTCTTGCCGGAGCCCCGGGCCGTGGGCGAGCCGGCCGGAGCGGGAGACGGAGCGCCGGCCGCGGAAGAACTCGGGGACGCGGTTTCAGTGTTGTTTCTGATCGGAGTTGTTATCCCTTCATTATCTCAAGCGGGGTGCGGTTGTGACCGGCCTCCGTCGGGCCGTAGCTCGGCCAGGGCAAGGCCGCCAAAATACTGAGCCAGGCCCAGGTCCATGGTCGCGGCCTTGTCCAGCTTGGATATCGCCCCGGCCACGTCTCGGCCCATCCTCACACGACGAGTGAGTCTTGTCAAGGGACTAACCTGGTTAAGCTACGAAGATGAGGTTGACGAGCCTGGCGGACTGGAACTGCTCGATCGCCAAGACCCTGGACGTGGTGGGCGAGTGGTGGACGCTGCTGATCCTTCGCGACGCGTTCGGGGGCACCCACCGTTTCGACGACTTCCAGGCCAGCCTGGGCTTAGCCCGCAGCGTGCTGACCGCCCGTCTGCAAAAACTCACCGACCACGGTGTCCTCGAACGCCGCGCCTACACCCAACACCCGCCGCGCTACGAGTACCACCTGACAGAAAAGGGCCGGGCCCTATTCCCGGTCGCCATGGCCCTGCTGGCCTGGGGCGACCAGTGGGCGCCCACTGAGGGCGGACCGCCGGTGGTGCTTGTCCACGACACGTGCGGGAACATCACCGCCCCGGTGATGACATGCCCGCACTGCCACGCAGAGGTCAGCGCCGCCAACACCCACGGCCAGCCCGGCCCGGGAAGCAACCAGCCCACCACTGCGGGGGCAGACGAGTGAGGGGCGGTCCCAGTTCCAGCTTCTGCCCAGGACCGCCCCAGCGGGGGGTACCGGTTGTTGTCGAAAAAGGTCTGCAGCGTTTCCGCGGAGTTATCGGTTATCGGCCCGACGGACCCAAAGGAAGGGATCACCTGGTCAGGCGATGTCGCGTCGGCCTTTTGGCGATGAACACTGTAGGCAGCCCAGCGTCCAAAGAGCGGAGCGCTTCTTTTCAGGTGAATATGAGAACTCCGCACAACAGCCACACAGATCGTCGGCGAGAAGATCCAAACGGCCACAAACGTCTCCAACCCAACTGTCCGACTCGTAGGGGAAAGCGAAGGACCGCAAGATGAGCGACCTGAATGTCGAGCCTGTGACTTCGTTCCGCGTGCGACGCCTTACCGTCCCCATCCCAGGAGTAAGGACCTTCCAAGCTCGCTACGAGAGGGCGGTGCCAAACCTTCCTCTCGACCGCGTTAAAGAACTGGTAGCCCGTGGCGCCCCTTGGTCAGCAATGGTGGAGATGATTGACGCCGCCGCTCCGCACGGCTTCCTCATCTATTTCAAGAACGACGTGCATTCCGTAATGGTTAGGGCAGGTGACACGGCCGACTGCGTTGCCTATCTCATGGGAAACCATGTCATAGCCGAGAAAATGTTCCGGCACGATCCTCGGGCAATGCTCTACGCCCCACTGCGGACTCTCATTTGGGAGGACCCTGCCGGCCATGCCTGGTTCACCGCGGATCAGCCCAGTACGCAGTTCGGGAGCCTTGGTATTCCCGAGGTGGAAAAGGTCGGCGAAGAGCTCGACCGCAAGCTGGCGTTGCTCTTAGAAGCACTCGAAGTCCCCGTACCTGCTCCGCTTGTCGCCACCCGCGACGCGCCCAGCGGCCCCGCGACATGAACATCTGCGTTCCGACCAGAGAAGAACTGCGCCATTTGACTCCTCGCGCTAGCGGTCCAAGTCGGGAAGATCCCGCCTCCAACGTGCCGAGTAGGGCAGTTGCATAGATCACATGCTCTCTGCCCTAGCCAGAGCGAGGCAACGGCACGCTGTCCGCCTTATCGAGCTCGTGCGACCATCGGGATCGTCGGCGCCTCGGGGAGAGGCGCCGGCCGCGGGGACCAGTGCGGTAGGTGCCGACCCTAGGCGGTCAGACCAATTCCGCTTATAGTCCGGGCCTTTTCGTCCGAGTAAGATTGGGCGGTGCGCGCCCGCCGAGGTCTTCACCCCAAAAAGAGCTCCGACATTGCTTGACGGCACCTACTCTTGGCCTGGTGCAGTCGCCTCCAGGAGCACCTGATTGGCTCGAGGTCGTCACCGCCGAAGAGCGCCCTGAGCTATGGGAGCGCGCCCGGGACGAGCGCGCGTTCGACATGGTTTGGCCGGAGTACAACCACCACGGCAACAGCACCCCCCGCTACTTTGGCGCTATCTATCCTCGTTATGCCCATCTCCAGGCGCTCTTGCTCGACCGCCGCGCAGGCGGGCTGGCAGGACGCGCAAGGACGCTACCCTTCGCCTGGGACGGCACCTTGGCGGACCTGCCTCAAGGGATCGACGCCATGGGCCTACGGGCAGTTGATGGGACCCGTGCCGCGGACACTCTGTCGGCTCTGGCAGCCGAGGTCCTACCCGATTACCAAGGGTCAGGGCTCAGCAGGTTCGCCATCAAAGTGATGGCAGCCATGGCGCGTTCGTCGGGGTTTGAGCGCCTCGTGGCCCCGGTCCGGCCTAACCGCAAGCACCTCTACCCGCTAACGCCCATCGAGCGTTATGCCGCATGGAAGAGGGCCGACGGCCTCCCATTTGACCCCTGGCTGCGGGTTCACGTGCGGCTCGGAGCTACAACTCTGCGCTGCGAACCACGCTCCATGGAAATCACTGCCCCAATTGGCAATTGGGAGGCCTGGACATCGATGACGTTCCCAGAAGACGGCGACTACATCTTCCCGGATGGTCTTGCACCGCTCAGCGTCGAGGACGGGATAGGGCTTTACCGGGAGCCCAACGTCTGGGTGCTCCACGGCACGTAGAAACCCGCGCCAGGATCGAGATCATGTGCCTGACAGACGCCAGGGCTCACGAGCACTAAGCCGACTCGATCCGGTGTGCTCAAGGTCGTCATGACCGCAGCCAGCAAGTTGTCGTAGAGGCGGCTTGACCGAGGGCCTAAAGTGTAAAAGCTGCTGTCCACATCGGCAGCATCGGCAACTGACAGGCAGTACGGACCGACGTTTCTCTCGCCTCCGGTTCAGGGTCAATTCAGCTTGCGCGAGAACAGAAGCCACGTACATATTGTCCAGACCAACGTCAGCGTTCTGACTCTCCCGCACGCGAAAGTGGCAATCCGGCTGGGGTTTCCGGTGCCGAATCGGTGCCCGTTAGAAAGAGGCAAAATCGTAGAAGGCCACTCCCTACATCCATTTATGGAATAGACATCAATATCGGTCCAAAGCGCGGTTCCTGTGACGAGTTGCGTCCGCAGGCGTGATATACGCGGTAGAGCGCCAGAGGGCCTCGCGCTCGCGTTGCGCACGACAAATCAACACGCTGGGAAACGAAACCTGCGATCATGACGTGGCACACTGATGGCGGTAGAAACAGGGAGGACCGTCATGTCACGTCAGATCATCACGACCGCGAACGCGCCCAGTTCGCCGCTCTACAGCCAGGGAGTCAAGGCTGGACCGCATGTGCTCATCTCGGGCATCGTCGGCATCGACCCGAGCACCGGCAGCCTCGTCGGCGACACGATCTCAGATCAAACACGACAGGCATTGACGAATTGCGCGGCCATTCTCCAGGCCGGCGGCGCCGGCCTGGACGACGTCATCGAGGTGGGAGTACTGCTCGCCAACCCCGCGGACTTCGCCGGCCTGAACGAGGAATACGCTCGGTGGTTCCCGTCCGAGCCACCGGCTCGCTACGTCGCCAAGCTCGGCGTCGAAGTGCCTGGACTGCTTGTCTCGATCCGGATGACAGCATTCATAACCTGAAACTCCAGCCGTGGCCAAGCAAAACGTCCCTGCGCGATTGTTGTACATCCATCCTGGTCGACGCGGCCATTACGGCGCCCTGAAGCCGAAAACATGGCGTCGTCGGTGACAGGGTGAAGAGGTTGGCGAGTAAGTCGGGCTTCTCGTGAGAGGCAGGGAGCTGACGCGGGACTTCAGGGTCCTTGCCGCAGGAGAGGTGGTGCCTCTTTCTCGAACACCGCCACCTGGCTCGGGCTCTCCGACGTGAACGGTGACCGGTCCCAACCAGCCCAGCGCTCTCGCAATCGAAAGCCGCCCAACCGGGCCATGAGGTCGAGCTCCGACGGCCAGACGTACCGAAAGGGGCCAGAGTGATGGACCAAACGCCCACTGACCTCGACCCAGTGATGTGACCATGCGATCTGGCCGACGAGGTCGTCGAAGGTCTCGATCCCGACGTGGTCTGGTTCGAGCGTGAAGACGCGGCCCCTGGCTCCGGGCGGCACCTCGCGAAGCTGAGGCACGATGACCTCGACGACGAAGCAGCCACCAAGAGCGAGGTGTGCTGAGGCGTTGACGAAAACCGCCACCTGTTCGTCCTGAGTAGTGACGTTCATGATGGTGTTGGCCACGAGGTACACCAGCCGGAACGACCCCGGGACGCGCGTGCTTGTCATGTCCCCGATGGTTACGGCGACGCCATCGGCACCCGGCTTCTTCTGCAGCTGCGCCGCCATGTGCTGGGAGAGTTCGATGCCCTGTACGTTGATGCCTCTTGCGCTCAGCGGCAATGCCACCCGCCCCGTGCCGATAGCGAACTCCAGGGCCGGGCCGTCCGCCAGCTCCGCCAATACGTCAACCATGGGGCCTACGACTCCGGCCCGCGCCAGCGGCGCATTGATTGTGTCGTAGGCCTCAGCGATCTCTTGTCCCCACACCAAAGAGCCCACGGTGGGCCAGCTTCGCACAGAATTCTCACCGTCCTCCAGGGATTTATCCAGGAGCCCGACGACACTGGGACGACGTTTCTTGACCGCCCCCGGCGGCCCGTCCAACAAACCTGCCCGCTCCTGCTCCGACGCTGCCGCCACCACCGGCTCGACCATCTGGCGCACCACCCCGAGGGCGAACTCCCGCTCCAGCTCGGCGCCGCGCGCCCGCAACACCCGAAAACCGTGAACCTCCGCCACCTCGCGGCCGGCCGCCAGCAACACCGTCTTGCCGATCCCAGCCGGCCCCTCCACCACCAGCGCTCCGCCCCGGCGCTGCGCTGCCCGCCCCAGGCACCCCCCGATCCGCTCTACCTCGCGGTCCCGCTCCAGCAACAGACCACCGCGCTCGCCCTCGGCCGAGATCACGACCCACCCTACGTCGCGGGCCGCCCGACTCGCCCCAGGAACGACCCACCGGGCCGGGCCAGCATCCAAACCGCCACCCGCGGCCCCCAGAGTCGAAAATCAGGGGAGGTATGGGGGGTGTCGCCGCGGTGCGAACACCCAGCCCGCGGATCAACCATGGCGCAGCCCGCGGGGAGCGCCGTCGACGCCAGTCCCGCTCGTAAGTGTTGTGAATCCTTGGTTTGACATGTGTTCGAGCGCCGTGTTGCCAGATCGAGTAACAAGTCTCAACTCCGCGCCTCAGGCCTCGCATGTGAACTTGAGGCTGATGTTCCACAGATCGTGGCCGCGATGCATGTGGCCGGGGTTGGCTTGGGCGAGCTGTTGTGCCGCATCGCCCATGCCGATTTCTTCCATGACGACGTAGGTGCTATGGCCGGATCGGGGGATGAGCAGCCAGGTGTGATAGGCGCGCAACTGATCTCCGTTGCCGAACCAGCCAAGACGTGAGTGCGGGATGACCTCGGACACCTTGCTGGAGATCTCGAGACCAAACGTTGTCCAATTGAAGGTGACATCTTCGCCGAGCTGGCCAGAAGACTCGTTAACGACTACGTCGCTCGCGTTGGAATACCAGGTGGGCCAGGCTTCAGCTGTGATGAGTTTCGCCCAGACCCTATCGGCCGCCGCGTTGATGACAATCGCATTATGGGCGAACAGGTCGCCGCGGTCGGGTTCGAAGCCGTCCGGCCAGTGAATATTGACCGAACGCTCGATAAGGTCGTCGTTGATAGTGCTCACGCTCGTCTCCCTGTTCAGTTAATTGCGTTGCACTCGTGCTGGGCGAGAAATGAGCGGTACCGGTCCATGTTTCCGGGTGACGACCACTACTGGAACGATCGCTATTTCTGTTAAGGACATGGAGGACGGTGCACCGAGGGTGTCGCCATGACAACTTCTCGGTTCGTCGGTCGGACAGTACCCACGCAGGTCAGACCGCGTCGGGATGGGTCAGTTCGGTTCGGAGGGTGCGCAGGCCACGACCGATCCGGCTCTTGGCTGTCGCGAGGGGGATGCCCTCGGACACGGCGATCTGTCGGGCGGTGTGGCCGTAGAAGGCGGCCAGCCAGACGGCCTTGGCTTGCGCGGGAGGCAGGCGGGTGAGGGCAGCCCGAACCTTGGCGGTCAGGTCTGATGTGACGGTGGCGTCTTCTACGGTGATAGCTAGCCCGGCCGGGGTGAGGGCCGCCACCATCTGGGGGTCGAGCGCCACCGGCCGACGACGGCGGAGGGCGTCGATGGCCAGGTTGCGGGTAATACCCAGCAGCCAGGTGGCGACGCTGGCGCGCCGGGGGTCGTAGGTGGCGGCGTGCTTCCAAGCTCGGACGAAGGCCTCTTGGGCTACGTCTTCGGCTCGGCCTCGGTCGCCGAGAAGGTTGATGGCCATGCCGTAGACGCGGCCTTGGAACCGACGTACGAACGCCGCGCTGGTGTTGGTGTCACCGATGGCGAAGCCGCCGAGCAAAACGTGGTCGGAGACGCCGTCAGCCCCGGTCGGCGGTGGCATGGTCGTTTCGGCACCACGGCCGGCCCGGCGGGCGGGGCGTCGGGACGGGGGCGAGGCTCCAGGGTGGGCCCGCGGGTGCGGCAGAGCTTGGCGGGCAGCCGCCAGTCGGCCCGGCCCTGCCCTGGTGGCGGGCCTAGCACCGGAACAGCGGTGCTGTGAGCGGCGGAATTGCCGTCGCTGCCATTCGCTTGACTTCCCATTTGGTCGCCAAAATATTCATGTTTTTTCAGCGGCGCAGGCGGTCGCGGGTCTCGTGCATGAGCTTCCGGGCCCAGTCCACATGGGCACCGACCAGTGTGCCGTCTCGCTTGACGACCTCCCCTTCGACGATCACCGTTTCGACGTCAGCTGGTCCAGCCCCGAGCACCATGGTCGCCACGGGGTCGCCGAACCCATCGAGATGGGGGGAACGCATGTCGATGATGGCGATGTCGGCTTGTTTACCTGGGGTGAGGCTGCCGATCTGGTCGTCAAGGTTCCACACGCGCGCGCCGTCGAGGGTGGCCAGTCGGAGCATGTCCCGCTGGTGTAGGTCGACGGTCGCAACCTGCTCTCCCCGGGCCAGTGCTGGGGCGTTGGCCCGGGAACGCTCCGCTGCGAGCGCCAAGCGCATCTCGGAGAATAAGTCGGTGCCGGCCGAGCATATGGTGTCGACCCCCAAACCCGAAAGGATCCCCCGTTGGAGCGCGGGGCCGGTTCCCGGGAAGGTCCCGAACTGCATCAGCATGTCAGTGGACGGGGTGATCGACAAGGTCCCGTGGCTGGCGGCGATCAGGTCGAGTTCCTCTTCTGTCAGCATGTTCCCGTGGGCGTAGTTCACATCGGCGCCGAGCAGTCCGTAACGCCGAAGAGAGGTGACAGCATCGGAGGTGCCAGCCATGCCCACGTGCAGCGAGATCGGCAGTCCCATGTCACGGGCGAACGCGAAGTCTTCGGCGTTACGTTCCAAAGTGGTGAAGCACGGCCCGCGCAGCGCCATGCCCATCCGCAGCCGCCCATTGCTCCCGGATGGAAACTGCTCGTCGCGCAGTCGGCGAGCGTCCAGGGGGTGCGGCGGGTTCGGATCGTCGCTGGCCGGTCCGGGGCCACCGTAGAGGAAGTAGCCCCGGATGCCGGACTCTTGTAGGCCGCGTAGGTCCGCGTCGGCATGCTCGGCCGACTGGAGGTTGTGAGCCCAGTCGGCGACGGTGGTGACCCCTGCGTCCAAGGCCTGCAGGGCGCCCCAGAGGGTCCCGGCGTAGACATCATCTGCGCTGTGTTTGGGGGCGATCCCGGTTAGCACTGCAGGCCCGTAGCCGGCCCCTGTTATCTGAGGGGTGAACCCGCCGATCGCTCCCTGCCACACGTGACGGTGGGTGTCGACGAGGCCCGGAATTACGAGCCGACCCTTGGCCTCGATCACTTCGGTGCCTGGGGCGGACGTCTCGAGCCCAGGTCGGACCTCGACGATAACCCCGTCGCGAACGAGGATGTCACTTCCGGGCCGGTCCCCGAGCGCGGGATCCATGGTAACGACGTGGCCACCCTTTATGAGGAGTGTGTTGGGCATTGTGGTTCACCAACCTTTCTTGGGGACTTGAGGGGAGACGTCTACCGATTCGGGGGCACGACCGCGATGAGTTCGGAGCAGGCATCGAGGAGCCTGCCTTTAAGGGTTTCAGGTTCATATTCGATCCGCGGCCCTCGTATTCGCACCGGGGGAACCCCCCTGGCACCTCCCCTGACTTTCCACTCTGTCGTTGTCCGAGGCGATGTAATTGCCGGCCGCGGGGGTCTCGGTAGGCCAGCGGCGACCCGCATTGGCGCGACGTAGGGTCGGTGGGTTGTGATCTCGTCCATGGGTGAGCGCGACGGTCTCTTGCTTGAGCGTGATCGAGAATTGGAGCGGATAGGGGAATGCCTGCAGAGGGCGCGGCAGGGCCGTGGAGGAGCGCTGGTGGTGGAGGGGCCGGCTGGGATCGGCAAGACCGTGTTGTTGGCGGTCGCCCGGGATGCAGCGGAAGCAGAGGGTTTCAGGGTATTGCGAGCGCGTGGGGCGGAGCTGGAGCGTGAGTTCGCGTTCGGGGTGGTGCGCCAGCTGGTCGAGCCGGTGCTGGCGGGAGCGTCGGCGGAGGAGCGGTGCCAGCTATTGGATGGGCCGCCGGGGGTGGCGGCACGGCTGTTGGGTCTCCCTGGCCTGAGTGACGGCGTGGCTACGGCTGCCCCGATCGCCCCGGACCCGTCGTTCGCGGTGCTACACGGGCTGTACTGGTTGTGCGCCAACCTGACGCTGCAACGCCCCCTGGCGTTGGTGGTCGATGACGCCCATTGGGCGGACGGTGCATCGCTTCGCTTTCTGGCTTTTTTGCTTCCCCGCCTGGAGGAGTTGCATGCCGCCGTGCTCCTCGGAACTCGGCCGGCCGAGGCCGGAGAGAGCCGGGAGCTGTTGGCTGCCCTGTCCATGGATCCGGCGACCGAGGTGGCGACGGTGGGGCCCCTCAGCATGAGGGGGGTCGCAACCCTGGTGGCGGTCGCCTTGGGTGTCGAGCCCGAACCTGAGTTCGCGGCGGCCTGCTGGGAGGCGACCGGCGGTACGCCGTTCCTGGTCCGCACGCTGGTCGAGGCCCTGCGAGAGGAGCAGATCGCGCCGGTCACCGCCTCGGCACCCAAAGTGCAGGACGTCGCCATCGTTAACTTGAGCCGCTGGGCGATGCTGCGTCTGGCGCGGCTGGGCCCGACGCGGCGCGCTTGGCTCGGGCAGTGGCCGTTTTGGAGCGGGCCGAGTTGGATCAGGCCGCCCGGCTGGCCGGGCTCGCACCCCCCGACGCCGCCCGGGCCGCCGATCTGTTGGTCGGGGCGGGCGTGCTGGACGAGGCTCCGCTTTGCTTCGCCCATCCACTTCTGCGCGGCGCCGTCTACCGTGATATGGCGCTGGCCGACCGGGCCGAGGCGCACGGGCGCTCCGCCGTGCTGCTGGCCGAAGCACACGCCAACCCGGCCCGCGTCGCCGAGCACCTGCTGGCCACCGTCCCGACAGGCGATAGCTGGACGGTCGAACAGCTGCAGGCTGCCGCCTGGGAGGCAACGACGCGGGGTGCGCCGGAATCGGCGGTTGCCTACCTACGCCGGGCCTTGTTGGAACCGCCATCACAAGTGGTGGGGGCGGGCCTGTTGCTCGAGCTCGGTCTGGCCGAGTTCAGCGCCGGCCAGCCGGGCTGGCACGACCGGCTCGCAGACGCGGTGAAGTCGGCCGGCGACGACACGACCCGCATCGCAGTCGCGCTGCTTTTCGCGAATGCGCTGCGTTGGCATGAACGGGCCGCTGAGGCGATCGAGGTGTGCGATGGCGTGGCCGCCCGCCTCCGTGGCAGCGACGTGGAAGGACGCTTGATGCTGGAGGCCATGGCAGTCGCCTGCGGGGTAGGTGATGCCGCCACCGCGCCGCTGATAGCCGAGCGAGCCGGCGCACTGCTCGTGTGGGCTACTGAGGGGTCGGTCCCTCGCCAATGCGTGGCGGCGGCCGCGTACGTGGCTGCCCTGGTCAACCAGCCGTCAGACCGAGTAGCCGACCTCGCGCTGCGGGCCATCACCGCCGGCACAGGACCACTGCCCGAGCCAGGCGATCCGCCCTGGTTGCCCGGCGGTGCGTTTCGTCACCCGAGCGCTGTGGCCACGCTGCTCTGGGCGGAGCGCTTCGACGCCGCTCAGGCCCTGGCCGACGCGGCCGTGGCCGAGGCTCAGGCTTCGGCCAACGGGATGATCCTTCCCGCCGTGTTGGCCCAGCGGGCCTGGCTCGCCTCCCGGCGCGGTGACCTCACCGCAGCCGAGGCCGATGCGCGGGCGCTGCTCGACGCGCCCGGACCGTCAGCCCCACGGCTATTTTGCAACCGCGCCAAAAGCGTACTCGTCGAGGTGCTGGTCGAGCGGGGCGACCTCGACGAGGCCGAGCGGACTCTTGAACCCCTGGCAGTCGACCTCCCTGGCACGTCGCAGACCGCGGTGCTGCTACGCCACGCCCGGGGCCGCCTTCGGTTCGCTCAGGGTCGCTTCGATGACGCGCTCGGCGACTTCCGGGCCGCCGGTGAGATCGCCAGCGGTGGCCTGACGTTGAGCCCGTCCTACCTATCGTGGCGTTCCGACGCCGCCCTGGCCGCTCTGGCCTGCGGTGAACGCGACACGGCCCGACGTCTGAGCGACGAAGAGCTCGAGTTGGCCCGCGCCTTCGGTGCCCCGCGCGCCCTGGGGGTGGCGCTGCGGGCCGCCGGGCTTGTGGCCGGCGGCCATCGTGGCGAGGCCCTGCTGCGCGAGGCGATCGAGGTGCTCGCCGGCCCCGATACCCGCCTCGAACACGCCCGCACCCGGGCCGACCTCGGTGCCCTCCTGCGTCGCAGCAACCACCGAGTCGAGGCGCGCCAACTTCTCCGCCAAGCCGTCGACACCGCCCACCACCTCGGCGCTGAAGCGCTGGCCTTACGGGCCGAGACCGAGCTTCGGGCGACGGGGGCCAGACCGCGCCGAGTGCTGCTTACCGGGCTCGAAGCGCTCACCGCCAGCGAGCGTCGTATCGCCGAGCTGGCCGCCGAAGGGCATACAAACCGCGAGATCGCCCAATCCTTGTTCGTCACGGCTCGGACGGTCGAGGGCCACCTCACCCACGTCTTCTACAAGCTGGATGTCAAGGCCAGGACCGCGCTACCGGCCGCTCTCGCTGCGCCCACGAGCGCGGTCCGGGCCTAAGGCGTCGTCAGTTGGCAGAGTCGAGCTTCTCTGGTGGCGGTCGCCAGTTACCCCACCTTCGCCGCCTCCTCGCCGGGGTTCGGTCCATGAACGAGGTGGGCCGCCCGCTGAGCTCAGGTTTGTAGGTCGAGTACCGCCTCGGCGAGCCAGTCCAGCTCGTCGGGCCACGAGGCAACGGGGGCGGCCCGGCGCACCACGAACTTCGACATCCCCTCCTCGACCAGCTCCTCGACCAAGTCGCGCAGTGCGCCGGCCCCGACCGGAGGTGCCGGTGCCGAACCCTGGTTCGCGGCCGAGGCGACATACCGGCTGCCAGGCGCGCTCAGGTCGGCGGGGGCTCGGGCGTACCGGATGCTCAACCCAAAGTGCTCCGGGTCGATCTCTCGGCCCGCCGCGGCCGCCTCCTCCTTAATGCGCCGGCACCGCTCGCCCGCCTGGCGGGGCCCGAGCGCACCGCCCGAGCCAAGCCACCCGTCGGCCAGCCGGCCGGCCCGGCGGACGGCTTGTGGCCCGTGCCCGCCCAGCCAAATCTCGAGCGGGTCTTGTCGGGGAAGAACCGGGAGCGTCACCTCGGCGGTTGCTTCACCCTGGCCCACTGTCACCGCCGACCCCGCCCACCACGTGCGCAGCTCCGGCAGCAGGGAATCGAGCAGACGCCCGCGGTCGCGTCCGGCGATGCCGAGGGCGGCTCTTTCCCCGGGTAGGTCGAGGCCGGGGACGACGGTGACCAGCAGGCGCCCATCGGTGAGCTGGTCCAGCTGGGCCAGCTGGCGGGCAACGACGAAGCTCTCGTGGCCAAACGGCACGAGGTCGACGCCCAGCCTTAGCCGGCGGGAAAGGCCGGCGGCGAAGGCCACCGCCAAGGTCGGGTCGACCGCGTTCACGAGGGGCAGGTCCGCGAACCAAAGAGTGTCGAACCCCCGCTCCTCGGCCCCCGTGACGAGCGAGGCAAGGTGGTCCGGTTGGACCCTTCCTGCATCGAGCGAAACCGCGAAGCGGACCTTCACTGCGCTTCCTCTCGGGTCTGGGAACGTACAAGCTCTTCTCGGGCTAGCGTAACGAGCGCGGCGTTGGTTCCCGCTCGATGCGTAGGTACCCTAGGTGTGCTTGTCGCACCGCCAGCCGGACGCTCGAGGCCCCAGACAGCGTCCCGCACGGTCCACGGAACGTACGGGCTGGACCATTAGCGAGCGAACCGACCCTCGTCAGCTGCCTGATGTGCGGGTCTATTTCTCCGAACTAAGCTTTGGAATGGCTTGGTCGGGCCGGTCAACCGGCTCCTTGGTGGCTCGAGCGGCACGCAAGATCAAGTTGGCGATCTGATCGGGATGGGTGATCAGCAAGAGGTCGCCGACGTCGATCTCGATGGTCGAGGCGTCCATGCGCGTGGCCAAGAAGCGCTCGAGCTCCGGCGAGATGGTGCGGTCCTGGCGTGAGACGGCATACCAGCACGGCGTTGGTCTCCAAGCCGCTTCAGTCGTCTTTTCGCCGAACAACGTGTCCGACACTCGTCCCTGCACCGCGTACAGGATGCGGGCCTTGACCGGGCCCACGCCGTTAGCGAAGTCATTGTCGTTTCCTTGCACGGTCCCTTCCGGATCAGTGAAGGCGATGGCTTTCGGGATAGGCACCACGCATGGCTCCTCGCCGCAGGCCCGCATCACGTTGCCCGAAGATGTCCATCAGATTGGCGTGCATCACAGTAAAGAAAGCAGCATCCGTGTCGTCCATCTGTCTGTCGTCCCCTCCTTATCAGTCCGGCAAGGGTTTATCTTGACAGTCGACGCCGGTCGTCTGTAGGACAAGATGCCCACGGTCGCGCCCGCGATTGGCCGCTGCCTCAATCAGAACTGACTTGCCGATGCCAGGCTCGCCGCATACCGCAATGGCGCTGCTACCGACGTTATGGTGCGGCTGAATTCGAGCACTTGGACGGCGACGTCCGAGATCAGATCCCGAGCAAGGCAAACAACAAATGCAACACGCCGGCGCGGGCAGCGCGAACTGGGTCCTATTACGTGCCTCCGAGGCCATGTTTTTGGCCCCAGACCGTGAGTTTTACCCCGTTGGCCGACCTCGTAATATTCCTTATCTGGCAGCTGCCACGATTGGGGGGTTATCATGCCCACACTCGTTGGGGCTGTTAATACGACTCCGCGTCGAGCTTTTGCTGCGGTCAACGGTGAGAGGTCTTCACAACTACCAACCGGAGGCCGACCGCCCACGGCCAAGCAAACCTGGCAGCACCCGATCTCGCTGTGGGTGAAGAGCACCCTGGCTCTCGAGCGACCTTTCCCTGTCAGCCGGCAGCGGCATGGGACCACCTAAAATGGCCGATTCAACCGGTCAACGCAAGAAGCTCAGCGAGCTTCTCCGGTAGTTTGCACGCGCCAAAAATTCGTTTGTTCAGGCCAGGAATCCGTGACCGCCGAATCCGGCGTCGGTCGAGGCCCCGACCGTGGTGTCGGCGTCGAGGCGCGGATCGACAGTTGTGGGCGTGGTCTAACGGCATTTTCGAGGCACCGTTGGCGCTCGGCAGCAGTACTCGCTTCCGTCGTCTCGTGAGGCAGCAACGACCGCGACCGTTCGAGGTGCGGTCTATCCGATGAGTTTCCCGGCGCGTACTCGTCCAACTGGTCGTGAGTGCCCGCACGGGGCGCCGGAGCTGCAGCAGGAGGAGTCGACCATGAACTCGATGGCACGCCGGATGTTCGAGCTGGTCGAGCCGATTGGTGTCATCCCCTACTCAGCCGACGAACCTAACGAGGCGATGTTCGCCCTGGGGTTCACCAACTACTGGGACACCTACTTCGCCGGGCGGGCGGCGCCCCTGGGCCTCGTACCGGCGGAGGTGGTCGACGCGCTCTTCTACAACTTCGCTCCCGGCGAGGTGGCGCGCCACATCCCGAAGGTGTGGCGCACCACCACACCCGAAGCGGCGATCGCCGCTCGTCAGATGGGCTGCGTGAAGGCGTTGCGGCGGATCCTCGGCGATCACGTCGACTCCCCCGCCTTCGCACGCGCCGCTGAGCTGCTGCTCAAGGCGGCGACCAGCGCATCGTACGAGGGTCGGCCCATGTACGCCGCGCTGCGCGCCATCCCGGTCCCCGAAGACGTTGTGGCCCGTCTCTTCCATGCAGCTTCATTGCTGCGCGAGCACCGTGGCGACGGGCACATCGCCGCCTTGATGATCGAGGGTGTCGGCGGTCTCGAAGCTCACGTCCTCTTCGCCCTCAACATGGGCATGCCCGCGGAGAACTTTGGACGCATCCACCACCTCCCCGCCGTGCAGCTCGCCACCGTGGTCGACGGGATGCGCGATCGCGACCTGATCGGGGACGACGGTTGGCTCACCAAACAGGGTCGCGCCGTCCGACAACGGGTCGAGGCGCTCACCGACAGTCTCGCGGCGAAGCCCTACGAGAGCCTCGAGCCCGACGAGCTCGATGAGCTCGTGGCCAGTCTCGAGCCGCTCGCCAAGCTGCTACTCGCCGCCCAAGACTGCTAGGCGCAGCTGCAACTGTTCTGTTCGCGACATCCGTCAGAACCAATTGAGCCCCTTCAGCCTTCGGCACCTTGTGCCCGGTGCGCTTGTTGCCCTCGGTGAACGCCTGGGCACACGTTACTCGGGCAAAGGGCGCTCACTTCCCCGAACCGGGGGCACCACTCATCAAGGTAGCGATCGGTCGCACGACGACAGTCTTGTCGAGAGAGGCGCCGCGAACACCGTCAGTAGCCAGTTTCCTCAAACCCGGCGCTCGGCCGACCTTGGTGCGTCAGATCTGATCTCACAAGGTCGATGCCTCCGTTGTGAGATCGGCTCAATTGTCCAACTACATGCCGACGGCCCGGCCGGCGAAGGCACCGTACTGTCGGGGAGTGCCATCCACGACTGGAGGTTGGCGGGGCCAACGGCCAAAACTGTGGCATGCCACGCGAGAACGGACCAGACCGAAGGAAACGGGTGTATCAGCGGGCTTTGTTCGATGACGTTGCTGACTTGTACGACGCTACCCGCCAGAGCTACCCGAACGAGATCGTGCAATTGATCGTGAAGACGGCTGAGCTGAGGACGGGGTCGTCGGTACTCGAAATTGGGTGCGGGACGGGTCAACTGACCAGAAGACTGGCCGGGCGAGGCCTGGATATCACCGCAATCGATATCGGCCCGGCCATGGTTACCGGCGCCATGCGCAACGTCGCTGACCCGAAAGTCGCTTTTCAGGTGTCCTCCTTCGAGGACTTCCCGGCATCCCAGGACTTCGACCTCATTGTCTCAGCCACCGCGTTCCACTGGGTCGACCCCGACCTCGGCTTGGCCAAGGCCGCCCGCCTCCTCCGGCCCTCAGGTTGGCTTGCGCTCCTCACTACGGGTGAGCGGTACCACGAGCCGCTGCGGTCAGGCCTGCGGCAGCTGTGGGCCAAATACAACCCCAGCCAAGCAACGTGGGCCTCGGGAGCGCCATGGGCCGAACGTCTAGGAGATACCGACCTCTTCGGAACTGTGGTCGAGGGGACGCACGAACAGCCCCTCGAGCTGCCGCACCGGACAGTCCTCGGAGTGGAGTGCACTCGGGCCACCTACCTCAGCTTCAACGACGCCGCGAAACAGGGCTTCGCCGCCGACCTCGAGGAGCTCCTCGGCCCCGCACCGACCGTCTCGCTCGTCCAGGAGACCTACCTCGCCATGACCTCGGTGTCGGCGAAGGGCCTCCAGTTGCCGTCGGCGTGATTCAAGGCTCTCTGGGTACAGGAAATGCGTCTTGGCGATTACGGAACTGCTACGTCGCGGTACGTTTACTCGCCGGTCCGAGCGCCGAGCAGTTTGGGCTGCCGGCCTGCTGATTGGGAGCGAGCTCATCCTTCGTCCACGCGTCCTCCGGCCATTGCGGGCGAAACCGGGCGGTGAACAGGTGGCCGTCACGGTGGGGAACATTGCCGACTTCGGCCTGGCGGAACGGTTCAGCCTTGTGTTCGTGGTCTTCAACACATTGTTTGCGTTTCCAGACCAGGACGCGCGGTTGCCTGTTTCGCGGCCGTGTCTCGCCACCTTTTGCCGGGGGGCCAGTTCCTCGTGGAGGCTTTATTCCCAGACCCGAACCGCTTCGACCGGGGCCAACGATTGAGCGTCCGGCTGGAGGCGGCGTACGACACGCCGATTGCGCCTCGGCCAGAAATGTGTATCCGCCCTCAGCTCGCCGCGTCTGTGTTGAGCGAGCACACCGTCTATCTCATCAAGGAGCACAATGTTGGGAGCACGTCGGGTAGCAACACGAATGGCCGTCGTGGCGGCACTGGCGGCACTGTCAGCACCAATAGTCCTGTTCCAAACCAGCCCGGCGCAGGCGCTCCCTCGCGAGAGCGACTGCTCGACGGCACGATTGAAAGCGCAGACCGACTGGGCGATATACAAGACCTATCTCGCTCTCGTCCAGTTCGATTTGCAAACTGGCATAAACACCACCTCTGACGCCAACAATGCGTATCAGGCGTATCAGGTCTGGACCGCGGCTGCCGCACGGATAATGGACTGCTGAAGGCCCGCCTCGTGGGCGGACCTTCGAGGGGATGCGTCGGATGAAAAAGCGAGCTAGACCTTGGCAGCCCCGTGCTTGCGGCCGCTTGGCGCTTCTCGCACGCAGCGCGGGGCGAGCAGCGGCTCTTCGGCCTGCTGAATGCGAACCTGCATTCCGCGCAGTGGGTGTGCTTTAGGCTCCGCACCCGGGCGCGGGCTGGATAGAAAAAGTCGTTCAGCGGGATCCAAAGCGACCGGTTTTACCCACCTAGGGTGGAACATCTGGACCGGCAACCAGACCGAGCTGAGCGCAGCAGCCCGCCCCTAAGCGAGGTCTCCGAGCGCGGCCCGTTTGCCTTTGGCTGGATGAGGCGCACAGCCATCACGCCGGTGACAACTGGCCGCTGCCCGAGCTGGTCTGGCCCAGCTTGGGCGGCCGCGGGTGCCGCGCCGGCCGCGGTCGAGCAGGCTTTTCGGAGTGGTAAAGGGCCGCGCTCGGTAGAGGTGGGTAGCAGGCTTCGGGGTGAAAAGCAGCCGCCATGTCACAGGCGGTGGGCCTCTGTCGTCTTGTCTTTTCTAGGAGGCGAACATCATGAGCGAGGCGCTGGGCCAACCGAGGAGCGACGACGAGGTCTTCCAGCAGTTAAGGCCCGAGCTGTTCGGCCTGGCCTACCGGATGCTGTCTATAGCCGCTGAGGCCGAGGACGTGGTGCACGAGGCGTACCTTCGATGGCGAGCCCAGCCTCGCGACGGCGTCCGTTCTCCCCGGGCTTTCCTGATCACGGTGGTGACCAGGCTCTGCCTAGACGCCCTCGGTAGTGCGCGCGCCCGGCGTGAGGTATACGTGGGGCCGTGGTTGCCTGAGCCGTTGCTGGTGGACGAGCTGGGCCCGGCGGAGGCCAGCGAGCTGTCGGACTCGCTGTCCCTGGCCTTCTTGGTCGTCTTGGAGGAGCTGAGCGCGCTGGAACGGGCCGCGTTCCTGCTCCATGACGTCTTCGGCTACGGCTATGGCGAGCTGTCTACCGCTCTCAGCCGCGACCAAGCCGCGTGCCGACAACTAGTGGCCCGGGCGCGCCAGCACGTGGCCGCACGGGGGCGGCGCTTCGAGGCCGACCAGGCCCGAGTTCGGGAACTGACACAGCAGTTCCTCGCCGCCTGCGCCGGTGGGGACGTGAAGGCCCTCCTGGCCGTGCTGGCCGACGACGTCGTGGTGTGGACCGACGGCGGGGGCAAGGCCAAAGCCGGCCCCAAGCCGGTCATGGGGGCGGCCAAGGCGGCGAGGTTCCTGATCGCCATCGCCCGGGCCACCCCCGAGGGGACCGAGGTGATCGAGGCGAACCTGAACGGGCAGCCTGGCTTGCTCGCCCTCTATCGGGGCAGCGCCGTCTCAGCCGTCGCCCTCGACATCGCCGAGGGCTGGGTCAACGCCGTCATGGTGGTGGCCAACCCCGACAAGCTCAGCGCCGTGAACGTGGCGCTGGCCGAGCGCCGGGGGGCCAAGGCCTCGACGGCGAGACAGGAGGGCACCAAGTGACAAAAGCCGGCCACAAGGAGCTGAGTGGGTACTTCGCCGCCCTCTCGGCCAGCAAGTACATGCTGTTGACGACGTTCCGCCGTGATGGGCGGGCGGTGGCGACGCCGGTCCACGTCGTGGCCGAGGCTGACAGGGCCTTTTTTCGGACCTGGGATATCTCGGGCAAGGCCAAGCGGCTCCGTCATACCCCCACTGTCGAAGTCGCGCCTTGCAGCACTCGCGGGCGCAGCCGAGGGCCTGGTGTGCGGGCAAGGGCTGTCCTCCTGGACGGTGAGGCGTCCGAGCAGGCGGCCCGGGTGCTCGCCAACAAACACCCCATCCTGCATGGCCGGTTGATCCCCTGGTACCACCGGCGGCGAGGGTGGACTACCCAGCAATACCGGGTCGACCCACCCTGAGAAGTGCCGAAGGTACGGGCTCTACGGCGACATTCTGGCGCTGTTCCTAGTTGCACGTCTGGACGCCAGTCCCGTCGCTCGGTATCCGGTCGTCTCCCTCGGATATGGCATTCCGTGTGGATGGTCTCTTCGACCACGACAAGCAGGTCATGTTTGAGCGCCGTAGTCATCGGCTCTTGTGGGAGGCCGTTTTGTTGGTGATCTTCCACTCGCCGTCGATCTCAGAAGGTTGTGGAAGTCGGACCACTCAGTTCCAAAGGCAAGGGCGACAGAGGCAGCGTCGCCCGGCTGGCGGATGAACAGCACGCGCAATTCGGCGTAGTAGTCGTTGGCCTCGTGCTTCACAAGCTCTCCGAAACCCTATATCAGCGCGAAGTCAACTGGACCGACCCGGCCGTGTTCCTGCCGTTCCTCGCCACTTGACTATTCAGCGACCCCCACACGAAAGGACGGAGACCGATGTTCACATACCCCGGAGCGCCTGCCAGTAACGAAGGCTCTGCGGACATCGGCCCCCCTCCGTATTATCACCGGTCGGACCACAACATCTGCCGGCAGCAAGACGGTCTGAAGACGGGGTCAGAGCTCCTGGACGCCGCCCGCCCCCCTTGGACCACCGGCCGAGATGATCCATCCGGTGACGATACTGCCGATGGGTGTGGTCCCCAGGTAGACGAAGACCCAGAGCGCCATGATCCGGCCTCGGAACGCACTCGAGCCGTGCAGCTGGAGCGTGGTCGAGCACAAAGTGACAACGCGTTCTTGGCCTGAGATGACCGGGGCACTCGCCCACCCGAAGCTCGACCTCGCCACCGCTGAGCGTGAGTTGAGCGTCCCGAAAGTCGCTGGGCGCGCCGCGTGCCCGCCGTTGCAGAACCCCCCTTCCCTACTCGGAGATGGCTGGCGACCGACGGCCTTGACTCTCACCTTGGGGGAGGCCGCACACTCATATTGTCGGGTCGAATCGGCCCGACGACGAGGAGTATGAGTTGTGGAAGAAGTAAGCATTGGCGAGTTCGCACGGCGGTCGCGTCTGTCGATTAAGGCACTCCGTCTCTACGACGAACTCGGTGTGCTGGTGCCCGCTCGCGTCGACGAGGCCTCTGGCTACCGCTACTACGACGTCGGTCAGGTCGATGAGGCACGCCTTGTCGTGATGTTGCGTCAGCTGCAGTTGCCGCTGGCCGCCATCAGGGACCTGCTCGCATGCGATCCGGTTGATGCCGCAGAGCGGATAGCCGCGCACTGGCGGGAGGTCGAGTCCGCGCACGACGCGCGCCGCGAGCTCGCCGACTACCTCGTCAACCGACTGAGTGGAAAGAGTTCTGTCATGTACGAAGTCGCTACACGAGAGATACCCGAGCGGAGCTTGCTGTGCTTGAAGCGCAATGTCGACGAACAGGGCGCGTGGGCCCTCGGCAAGGAGTTCATCGCCATCCTGCGCGAGCGACCGCTGCCGAAGATGGAGGGGCGTGCAGGCGCGATGTTCACCATCTACTGGGGCGAAGTGAGCGCCGACAGCGACGGCCCGGTCGAGATGTGCAAGCCGGTCCCGGGCTCGGACGCGAAGGCGCTTGCGTCGCACTACCCGGAGTTGAGCTTGCGGACCGAACCCGCACACCGCGAGGCGTACGTCGCGCTGCCGAACGACGCGCTATCGACCGGCCCGGGCCAGAACCCAGGCGTGCAATGGCAGCTCGCATCGGTGGCGTTGCGTGCCTGGGCGGAGGAGAACGGCATCAACCCTGACGAGCTCACCGTCAAGCCTGAGGATCTCGGCATGCGAATTACTTACCTCGCGACCGAGCCAGTCACGGAGACGAGCGCCCCCTACTGCGACTTCGCCGTGCCGTTTCGCATAGAGCGATGATCGAAGCCCAGGACCTGGTCAAGCGCTACGGCTCCACCATCGCCGTCAACGACCTCTCTTTCTCCATCCGGCCCGGCATGGTCACCGGCTTTCTCGGCCCAAACGGCGCCGGGAAGACCACCACCATGCGGATGATCCTGGGCCTCGACGCTCCGACGCAAGGCTCGGTAACCGTAGGCGGCCGCAGCTACCGCGACTTGCCAGCGCCCATGCGGGAGGTGGGCGCCCTCCTCGACGCCAAGGCGCTGCACGGTGGCCGTCGGGCCTACGACCACCTCCTATGCCTGGCCCAGAGTAACGGCATCCCCCGCGGCCGGGTGGACGAGGTGCTCCGCAGCGTCGGTCTCGAGGGCGTGGCCAAGCGTCGGGTGAAGGGCTTCTCGCTGGGCATGGGTCAGCGGCTCGGTATCGCCTCGGCGCTCCTCGGGGACCCGGCGGTGCTCATCTTCGACGAACCGGTGAACGGCCTCGACCCCGACGGCATCCACTGGGTCCGGACCCTCATGCGGGCGCTGGCCGCCGAAGGCCGCACCGTGCTGGTCTCCAGCCACCTGATGAGCGAGATGGCCCTAACCGCCGACCACCTGCTGGTGATCGGCAAGGGCCAGCTGATCGCCGATACCAGCGTGGACGCGTTCGTGCAGTCCAGTTCCCAGCAGTCGGTGCACGTCCGCACCCCCCAGGCGGCCGAGTTAGCCGCCCGATGCCGGGAGGCCGGTGCCAAAGTCCGGGCCGGGAGCACCTCCCGGGTGGCGACCGCAGCCGTGGCCGACACGGGTGCCGGGACCGACCCCGACGTCATCGAGGTCACCGGGATGGACAGCGACGCAGTGGGAACGCTGGCCGCCACCTATGGCATCGTCCTGTTCGAGCTCACCCCCATCCGGGCGTCACTGGAGGAGGCATTCATGGAACTGACCCGAGAGAGCGTGGAATACCAGGCGACCGGGGCGAACCGATGACCGTCACCTCTATCGCCACCGCCAGCCTGGGCACCCGGACCACTGTTCGCCCCGCCACCTTCGGGGACGTGCTGCGCTCGGAGTGGACCAAGCTGCGCTCCGTACGGTCGACCTTCTGGGCCCTGACCCTAGCCGTGGTCTTGGGCATCGGCCTCGGGGCAGCCATCAGCGCCGCGGCCGCCCACAGCTACGCCAAGGAGAGCATCGCCGACAAGCTCACCTGGGATCCCACCTCGGTCAGCACCTCCGGGCTGGCCATCGCCCAGCTCGCCATCGCCGTGCTCGGCGTGCTCTACATGAGCTCGGAGTATTCGACCGGGATGATCCACACCAGCTTGATCGCCGTCCCCCAGCGAGGCCGGGTGCTGGCGGCCAAGTCGTTGGTCTACGCCGCGGTCACCTTCATCGTAGGTGAGGTCATCAGCTTCGTAGCCTTCTTCCTAGGGCAGGCGCTGATCAACGGTCACGCTCCCCGCGCCGCGCTGGGCGATCCCGGCGTGGCCCGGGCGGTGGTCGGGGCCGGTTTGTACCTGACCGCCCTGGCTATCTTGGCAGTGGCCGTCGGCACCCTGCTGCGCCACTCGGCCGCCGCCATCACCTGCATGGTGGCGGTGCTGTTCGTCCTCCCCGGCATCGCTCAGGCCCTGCCGGACTCGTGGCGGCACCCGGTCACCGAGTTCTGGCCCACCCAGGCGGGGGGCCAGCTCGTCAACGTCTACCACTCCGCCCACACCCTCCAGCCTTGGCCCGGCTTCGGCGTCATGTGCCTGTTCGTCGCCATCGTGTACGCCATCGCCTGGATGTTGCTGGACCGCCGGGACGCGTAATGGCGGTGAGGCGCGTCGACATAGCCAGCGACCCCCGACTCCCGCTGTAGGCAGTAACCAATAAATTAGCGCCGGTCAACGACCATCCCTTCCTCTGAGAAGCCCTCAGAGGAAGGCGTTACGCCGCGTGTTCAACTGGGAGTGCCGACGACTGCCGTCCGTGCGTATTCGTCCCGTTTTTCGATACCCAGCTCGCAATCCTTTATGTGCCGGACTGTCGGACCGCTTTGTACGTCCATCTCTCGGACCCGGAAATAGCATGACTTGTGGGGGAAACGCTTTCAAAACGCTGCGCGGAGTGGGCAAGCGAGTTGGGTCCACTACAGGCGGCGACCTGAGAGTGATCGGTGCTCGCTGTCCCCATTGACGGCTCAGTCCTCGAAAAACTCTTCGGACAGGAGCGAACCCCGCCGGTCTTGCCGCTCAGGCGCTCGACGCAGTCGCGCTGCTCGCCCAGGGCTTGCGAAACGGTGGCGTTGCCCATCGCCTGATCGCCTCAGAGGAAACGTTAAACCACCATGTGCCAGCGACCTCCGCAAACTCAGCGTCAACGCCCAATATAGGTAAGCGCCCGTCCCAATATGGGCAGAGACTGCCGATGTACTTTCCAATGGACGCTCGTACCGTAGCTCACGTTCACAGGTTCGAAGTCATCCAGGAGGACCCAAGATGCCCCGGTACATCGTTGAGCGCAACTTCCCGGAGGGATGGCGCATACCGGTCGGAGCCGACGGCGCGGAACTGTGCCGTACGGTCACCCAACGAAACGCCGAGGAGTATGTCACCTGGGTGCACTCGTATGTGAGCGACGACAAAAGGCACACGTTTTGCGTCTACGACGCCCCTAGCCCAGAGGCAATCCGAAAGGCCGCCGCCCGCAACAAGCTGCCGGTCGACCGGATTACCCGGGTACAGGTGCTCGACCCCTACTTCTACATGTGAGGTGTTTACGATGCGCAGATCACCAAAAACCCTAATCCCAAGATTCTCATCATCACCGGAAGGCTCATATCCACCACCGACGCCGCCGGGCTCACCCTCGGCCGCGGCTCAGGCTTGGTTGAGGCGGGTGTTTGCAGTTCCTACTGGTGTCGCGATGCTCACATTGGCCCTGGTGACCGTGATGCCGCAGCTCAGTTCGCCCGTGAGTGCCCAAACTTCTTCCTGCGCCGCCCCCGTGACCGCCGCCCCCACCGGCCCTGCCACCGTGTCGACGGCGTCGAGCGCCTTTGGCAGGGTGCTGGTCGTCGGCACCGGTGAGAACTCGGGTTGCTCTCTCTACGTGCTCACGTCCGACCAGCTCCACACGCTCACGTCCGGCGGGGCACCGTTCGCATGCACCGATGCCACTACCAATCTTCTTGCCACTTCTTGTGACACCGTGCTCTGGCCGGCGCTGCTGACCGACGGCGCCCCGATCGCCGGACGCGGGGTCAACCCAAGGGCCCTCGGGACAGTGACCCGGACCGACGTGCTTTCCGGCACCTCGGTCCAGCAGGTGACTTACGGAGGCCTACCGCTCTACCAGTTCTTCTTTGATACGGCGCCAGGGCAGACGACGGGGGCAAACCTGTTCGACCCGGTGACCAGCCCCCCGGGCGTGTGGTACCTGGTGGAGCCAAGCCGGGGCCGTCCTGCGCCCGGACAGGCTCTAATTGAGGAGGAGGCGGCGCCTGTTTTCCAGAACGGGACCTCTACTGGGACCTCTGCCACGGTACTGGCTACGTCCGAGAGCACCGGCCTGGCCGAGATCGGCGATGGCCCTGTGAGCGTACCCGTCTACACCTTCAGTCTGGACAGGGCCCACCAGAGGTTCAGTCTGGACGGTGGCCACCAGAGCGCGTGCCAGGGGACGTGTGCCGTATTCTGGTCGCCGGTCCTCACTTCTATATACCCAGAGGCCGGGGCCGGAGTTGACCGACACCAGCTCGGGATTATCGTGCGGCCCGACGGCACCCTCCAAGTGACTTTCGACGGTCACCCCCTGTACATGTTTGCCAAGGACGCGTACCTACCGCTCATCGGCCAATCCCCCAGCATTAATGGAGCGGGAGTCAACGCTTTCGGAGGTGTGTTCCAGACCGTGCCCTCCTTGTAAACGGTTCAGAGCCCGCCAAAAGCCGAAGAGGTGAGGAGCCAGCGCTGGGAGCCGGTGTCGCCGACGCGCCATGGTGACCGCGCCGGCCGCGTCGATCGAAGTGGAGCCGCGGTCAAGGGCCGGAACACCTACCAACCCAAGGGGGTCGTCGTCGTTCGCCGTCGAACCCACCGGCCAGCACGTCGACTGGGAAGTGAGCCGTCCAGTCGCCCGAACCGCCACCGTCAGGCTTGCACTTGGGCCTCGCTGACCTCCCACAGCCTGGTCCCCGCACCGGGCTCCTTCGCCCCTTGGGGAACGTCCCGCGGTTTCATGTCGAAGAAATACCCGCCGCTCTGCTCGGCCAGGTCCGGCGACTCGGCCAAAAAGA
Source organism: uncultured Acidimicrobiaceae bacterium (assembly GCA_963750465.1). Taxonomy (GTDB): domain Bacteria; phylum Actinomycetota; class Acidimicrobiia; order Acidimicrobiales; family Palsa-688; genus Fen-671. The sequence goes on along the minus strand of CAVVRE010000009.1, from coordinate 119,544 downwards.
CCAGTGTCTCTGCACCTTTGGCCGGCGAACGCGAGAACGGCTTGGTGAGAGCCATGCCCAAGCTCATCAGTGCGCCATTGTTGTGGTTGAAATTGGTGGCGACGTTGCCGGGATGGTAGCAAAAGGCGCTCACGTCGCTTCCGTGGGCCCGCCGGGCCAGCTCCATGGTGAACACGACATTGGCCAGCTTCGTCTCGCCGTAGCGACGGAACCCTTTGGCGGGCCACGTGCCGCTCTCATAGGCACGTTTCCCGTCGAGGTCGTCGAAAGGTAGACAAGAGCGGTTCCCGGCGTCGGAACTCGTGGTGATCACGCGGGCACCGCCAGCAGCCGTCAGGTTCCCGAGCAATAGGCTGGTGAGGAGGAAAGGCGCCAGGTGGTTGAGGGCCCAAGTCTGTTCGATGCCATCGGCAGTGACCCGACGGGTGTTGAACATGGCGCCCGCATTGTTGACCAGGACGTCGACCTCAGGGTACCGGGCTGCGATGGAGGCAGCCAGCCGACGGACCTCCGCCTGCGAGGTCAGGTCGGCTAGCAGGACGTCCACAGTGGTCGTCGGGCCCGGGGCTGCCGCACGAGCCCGGCCCGCCGCCTGCTCCCCGCGCGCCTGGTCACGGGCGACAATGGCCACCAGAGCGCCTCGCGCCGCCAATGCTTCGGCCGCGGCCAGGCCGATCCCGTTAGTACCACCGGTCAGGACGACCCGTTTGCCCGCGACGCCGTCCCATGGCGGGGAGGTCATGTGCTGACCAGTGGCGGCGACGCGTTTGTCTTGGCCGCCATGCGGAGGGCCCGATATTGGAGAACCTTGGCGCTGGACACGCTGACCCCCATGGTCGCCGCCGCTTCTTTGACGCTGAGCGTATCGAGGAAGCGCAACTTCAGGATCTGCCGGTACCGCTCAGGCAAACGCTCGAGCACCCGCTGGGCCCCGGCACCGGCGTCGGAGTTTGTCTGCGGGTCGTCCAAGAAGCGCAAGGCGGCAGCCAGTTCGATCCTCGTTGCCTCGGCCCCAATACGGCGACGCCAGTAGGCGGCCAGCGTCGACTGGGCGGTGGCGGCCAGATAGGCGCGCACCTCGGGCCGGCTGGCGCCGAGCCGAAGCGGTCGCAGGGTGGCTCGGAACACTTCGGAGGTGAGATCCTCCGCGTCGGGACGGTTGCCGACCTTGGTGTACATCATTCGGTAGAGGGGCACGACATTGTCGGAGTAGATCTCGTCCCAATCGGCATACCGGTCACCGTCGACCTGGGGCGAGGAGGACGACCAGTTATCTGGCGGGCGCGTCACATTAAGTAGCGTCGCGCCCGCCGGCCGGGCTGACATCGCTCGGGTTAGGTATCTTCAGCCGGCGATTTCCGGGTTCAGACAGCCGAGACGTGTGTTATGGCCAGCCGGGTGAGTTCGACCCGGGAGCTGACCCCCACCTTGTCGAAGACGTGTTTGAGATGGGTGGCCACCGTGTAGGTCGACAGGAACAAGCGCTCGGCGATCTGACGGTTGGTGAGACCTTGGGCGGCGAGGCTCACGACCCGTAGTTCGGCGCTGGTGAGGCTCTCCCATCCGAAACTAGCCCTGATGGGCCTGAGTTGGCTCTGTCGCTGCTTGACGCCGGCGCGGCGAAGACGCCGGCGCACTCTCGACTCGTCCCGCACCGCGCCGGCGTCCTTGTACACGTCGAGGGCGTCGATCAGGTAGAGGACGCCGCCCTCGCGGTCGCCACTGGTCACTAATGCCTGGCCGGTGTCCTCGAGCACAGAAGCCCGGGCCATCATCCGGGGGCTGTTGCGGAACAGCTCGGCGGCCTCGACCAACTGGCCCCGATCACCGGTGCGAAGGCCCCGGCAATGGGCGGCAGAGCCCGCTACCGCCGCCACCGTCGGATTGAGCCGGGCTAGTCCGTCGGCGCTGTCGACAACGGCGGCGGCCCGGGCGGTCTCGCCCGCTCGTTCGGCCAGTCGCACGAGCCTAGGGGCCAGGGTCGCATCAATGGACAGGTTCTGGGTGAGCACCTCGGGCCGGTCGAAGGTGTCCTGAAGGACCTGCACCGCTCCCCGGAAGTCTCCTTCGGCCTCCCGAAGCAGGGCTTCAGCCAGGTCGAGGTACCGGGGCGGGGAATGGGCGCGGACCGTTGTGCATTGGGCGGAGCGGGAGACGAAGGCGTGAGCGGCCTCCAGATCGTTGCGGTGGAAGGACACAAGGGCCAGCACCCCCAACGGGACGTCGGAGTCTGGCCACATATCAAAGGCATCGATTAGGGCGAGCGCGGCCTCGGCTTCCATGGCGGCATCGCTGAGCCTCCCGGCCATCATTCGCACATAAGCCACGCAGCGCTGACAGAACTCCAGCGCCCAGGACGCGCCAAACTCCTCTGCCTCTCGCCGGTAGTCGGCAAAGACCGAGTCGGCGTCTTCGAAGCGGTCCATGACGGCCAGCACGGTCGCCAAGGAGGGCTGGGGAAATCGCTGCCGAGCCTCGGGCCGGCCGCCTGGGCGGCGCGCGCCGCCTGTTCCGCCATGATCAGCCATCGGGTCAGATGGCCACGACAACCCTCGAGGTAGGCGAGCACGATGCGAGTCGCGATGAGTAGCGCCCCATCGTTGGGACCGGCGCACTGCAGTGCCTCGCTGTAGGCGGCTTCGGCCGCGGTCACCTCGCCCTCCATGGCGAGCGAAAAGCCGAGGTCGTGAAGGAAGTGGCATCGTAACCCAGGGGGAAAGTCGGACCGTGCCAGCGCTTGTCTGCATTGGGCCACGACTTCTCGCCGGCGCCCGCTCAGTACCAGGGCGTCGGCCAATCCCAGCCGGACCGTTGCCTCGGCATCGGCGTCCAGTTCCAAAGCGAGTGCCCGTTGGGCCAATGCCGTGGCGTCCGAGAACATGGATGCCCACGCCGACAGTCGAACGGTGCCGACCAGAGCCTCGGTCCAGCCGGCCTGTCCAGGGTCCGCCAAGTCGATGGCACGGAGGGAAAGCTCTGCTGCCGCCTGCGGCGCCTGACCAGCGATCTCGGCGGCTGCTTGCCGCAAGACCGTAACCGCCTCCTGGTCACCCGGTTCTGCCGCCGCCAACAGGTGCGGTGCGGCTTCGCTCGGCGGCCCACCCCGAGCGAGTATGGCGGCCGCTGCCGCACGATGGAGGGCAACGCGGGTGCTGCCGGCCATGTCCTCGGTGATCGCCTGGCGGATCAGGTCGTGGCAGAACTCGAGGCGGGTACCAGTATCGGTTAGCACGTTGGCGTGCCGCGCTTCGTCGGCGGCGGGCACCAGCACGCCCGGCCAACTACCCAACACGGTGGCGACGTCGGTAACGCTGAACGACCGCCCGAACACCGACCCGGCCTGGAGGAACTGCCGGGCGGCGATCGACAACGTGACCAGCCGTCCTCGCACGCTGGCCCGGAAGCGTTCGGGGACCCGAGGCATGACAACTGATGCGACACCATCGATGACCGAGATCGACTCATCGGCAAGTAGTGCTTGGAGCAGTTCCAGACTGAGGAAGGGGTTCCCGCCTACGCCTATCAGAAGTGACCGCAGCTGGAGGTCAGGATGACCGCCCAGCACGGATGCGGCCAGAGCCTCCGTGTCAGACGCCGACAGGGGGCCTAGCTCGATACGGGACGCCCCAGCGACGGTCAGTTCGCTGATGAGCCGGGGCAGCCCTGATGGCATTGGGCCAGGCCGGACCGCCAGTACCCACCCTACTGGTGACGACAGCAGCCGCTGTGAGAGGGCCTGTACGGCCCAGATGGTCGTCGGGTCTGCCCACTGCAGATCGTCGAGCGAGATCACGAGCGGTGTCTCCCGCGAGCGTAACTCCAGCAGCTCGGCCAACTCCTCCACCAGCCAGAACCGCTGGTCGCCGGGGCGCTCCAGGGCCCTCAGGCGTTGCCTCTCGAGGACTGGTCGCTCACCGCTGCTCAGTGCGGACAGCAGCGGGGCCAGCGGGGCAATGGCCTCGATCTCGTCAGCGCGACCAGCTGCAAGCAGCATTCCGGCGTCAAGGCCCAGCTGGCCGGCCTCGGCTAGGAACCTGCTCTTGCCGATCCCCGGCCAACCTTCGACCAGGATCATGCCTCCACAACCCCCCTGGAGGCGGTCCATGAGGGCGACCACCACTCCCAGCTCGGCCTCACGTCCCCGGAGCGGCAATGCGATCATGGCCCTCACGATGCCACTAGCAGCAAACAACACTGGACCGTGTCGCTGGCCAGGTCCATGGACCACCCTGTTGCCACGCGCTGAGGACGGTCTCGGGGCCCTTGAGCCGGTCGGGGTGATCTTCCTTCCTAGCCCGGAGGGCTGTCAACCCGCGGCTTGGTGTTCAGGCTTGTCAACACCGACCTCGCTGCGGGCACGGAGGGCTCAAGGCCGGAGGCGCCAGCGACGGGTGGCGCCCGAGATGGCGACCGAACCGCCGAACACGTTGCCACCGAAACTGTCGGAGCCCAGGGGCCAGCCGTGTCACGCGGGCACCGGGACACCATTGTGGACGTCGGTGGGAGTCGTAATGATCCCTGGTCGGCGCGCCGGGTCACTGTCGAGGATGGCGTACACGTCCGTCCCGTCCACTGTCTCTCTTTCTTCCAGGAGGCAGACGAGGCGGTCCAGAGCATGGCGGTGAGTGGCGAGAAGATCGGTGGCCCGGTGTTCAGCCTCTCGCAGTAAGCGGGAAACCTCTTTGTCGATTTCGCGCTGCGTCTCTTCAGCGTGGGTGCGGGGCCCGGCGCTTTCTACGCCCAGAAAACTCGGGCCGTGGCTGGAAAGGCCGACGGGGCCGAGGACGCGGCTCATGCCCCAGTCCCGCACCATCTGAACGGCCAATTGGGTGGCACCGGCCAGGTCGTTGGCCGCCCCGGTCGACGCCTCCCCGAGTACCAGGATTTCCGCCGCTCGGCCGGCCAGGCGGACGGCCAACGAGTCGTAAAGATAGCTCTCCTGGTAAAGGTGGCGCTCGGCTATGGGGAGCTGCTCGGTCACGCCGAGAGCCTGGCCCACGGGAAGGATGGTGACCTTGGCCACCGGGTCGGCGTGGAGGCAAAGAGCGGCCACCAGGCTGTGGCCGGCCTCGTGGACGGCGACGGCGTGCTTTTCGCCCGGGAGCAGGGCATTGGACGCGTCGCGCCGCCCCAACAGGATGCGGTCCCGGGCCGCTTGGAAATCGGCCGCCGTGACCGTGCCCCGGTCGTGGCGTACGGCCACGATGGCCGCTTCGTTGGCCAGGTTGGCCAGGTCGGCCCCGGCAAACCCGGGCGTGCCCCGAGCGACCACGTCCAGGTCGACATCGGCCGCCAATGGCTTGCCCGAAGTGTGCTCGGCCAAGATCGCTTGGCGTTCGGCCTGGTTGGGCAGGGGGACCTGCACCGTCCGGTCGAAACGCCCAGGGCGGAGCAAGGCGGGGTCAAGGCTTTCGGGGCGGTTGGTGGCCGCCATGACCACGACGCCGGTGGCGGGGTCGAAGCCGTCCATCTCGGCTAGCAGCTGGTTGAGGGTGTGTTCGCGTTCGTCGTTGCCGCCGAGGAGCGCCGTGCCGCGGCGGCCGCCGATGGCGTCGAGCTCGTCGATGAAAATGATGGCCGGGGCCTTTTTGCGGGCGTCGGCGAACAGGTCGCGCACCCGGGCCGCACCCACGCCGACGAACATCTCGACAAAGCTCGAGCCCGTCAAGGCCAAGAACGGGGCCCCGGCCTCCCCGGCCACGGCTCGGGCCATCAACGTCTTGCCCGTGCCCGGAGAGGCCCACCATCAGCACGCCTCGGGGCCCGACGGCCCCCGCCCGGCAGTACTTATCGGGGTGCTGCAAGAAATCGACCACCTCGGCCACTTCCTGTTTGACCCCGGCGTAGCCGGCCACGTCCTTGAACCGCGTGGTCGGACGGTCGGCGACGTCGTAAACGCGGGCCTTGGAGCGGTTGAGGCTGGTAATGCCGCCGGCCACGCCGCGGTTCCGACGGCCGATCCAGGCGACCAAAGCCAGGAGCAACACCAGCGGGAGGAGGTAAGAGACCACGCCCAGAGCGGAGACGCCATCGGCAGTGCTGGTTACCTGGACCTTGTGGCCCAGGAGTTGGCCGGCCAACTGAGCATCGGGAACGGCGGTCGGCACCTGCGAGGTGTACGTCTGGCCGGTGGCCAGCCGGCCGCTGACCTGGCCGCCCGGGCTGATGCTGGCCGTCTTTACCTGGTTGTGGGTGACTGCGGCGACGAAATTGGTGAAGCTGAAGGCCCGGGGCGCCGTGGTTGGCGCCGGGCTCAGGAACGGCGAGAGCGTGAGCAACAACCCGGGGAGTACCAGCCAGGTCCGCCACGGGGCCGGGCGGCGCGGGGGGAAAGAGCCGGCCCCGTCCCGGGCGCGGCCCGGCGCGGCGGGGTCGGAGCAGTTCCGGTACCGGTCCCTCATGTCGTCTGCTCCCGGGGCACTGGGTTCGGCCCGAGGTCGACAGTCATGCCGCGCTCGAACTGCTGGGCACGCCTGAGCTACTGGGCACGACGCGGGCGGGCTGGAGGTCGGCTCGGGCTCGGTCCGCGGCCGTCCGCCGGGCTCGGTGGGCGAGGACGGCGAAGACGCTGAAGGCCAACAGGGTTGTCTCTACGAACAGGGCGGCCAGGCCGAGCATGCACGACCAGTTGCCGGCATCTTGGTCGTCCAAGGGCGTGCTAAAGGTGCGAGTAAAAACGTAGCCCCCGATGGCGGCCGCGCATACTACGGCGCTCACCGTCCAGGTGCGATGGCCGCCGCCGGTGGCGAGGCGGGCCGCCACGGCCAGGCACGCCGCTATCAGGAACAGGAAAGAGACCCCCAGCAGAGGTGTGCTCTCGGTTGTGGGGACGATCTGGAGGAAATGAACGGCGCCGATGGCCAGCAGGGACACGACCCCGGTGGCGCGTAACACGGCATCGTTGGCGTGGGCGGCCGACGCTCCATCTGCCCGGCGTCCCTTGATCACGGAATTGGTCTTGGGTTGGAGGATGGACACGTAATGTCTCTCTTTCTGTGTGAAAAGCGGGCGGTGGTCAAGTGCCGACGAACGAGTAGGTCAGCCGTAGCTGCCGGAGAGGTGTGCCGGGGCAGGGCCCCTGTCTCAAGCAACCGCAAAGTAATAACCGCTCGGGTTACATTTATTTGGTGACTTGGCCCGGTGGCCGCAAGTCATTTCCGACCAGAGGCGTGCAGTCTCGCCGTGGTCCGGTTACCCTCGGACGGCGCATGAGCGGCACCATTGGCAACCGTCGCTGGGCGCGTGTCCTTCAGCAGGTCGACCATTACCCAGCCCACCAAAATGAGGACCGCCGCCGTCTCCACCAGGACCGACTCGACGGCAAATGGGGCGGAGAGTGATTCCTTGAACCCGAACAATCCGAAATTGACGCTAACGATCAAACCGGCCAAAATGCCTATTTCCACTCCGGCCCCGGCCAGGCCAAGCAGCCGGCTCGGCCTCAGCAACAGGCCGGCGGCGACAACCAGGGCGCTGACGGCCCCGACCAGGAACAGCGGCCCGATGGTCGGGATATGACGATAACCGTCCTGCCACAAATGCCAGTGCGCCCAGCCGTCCCAGCTCAACAGGCCCACGGCCACGAGCCGGAGGGACAGCGCGAACACCTCCCACGGGTCATGGCGCAAATGGACCTTTCTGTGGCGCGGGGATGCTACGTGCTTGACGATAGAGACATCGAGCAACTTCATCATCGGGGCTCTCCTCCTAGTTGTTCTTTTGGGGATGGATATGTCCTTGAGTTACGGGCCGCTATTACCAGCTCAAGTCACGGGCCCCGCAGCACGGCCGACGCCTCGTAACTCGGTCCGCTATATCTCCTCGACGAGGCGACGGCAAAAGGCGCCCATTTTCCGAGAATTGTGGCCCCGGGGGCGTCGAACCTCTGGCCTGCTCCGGACCAGAAAGGAGAGACCCAAGATGCGAGTTCTGGCGCAAAGGGCGGCCCTCCGCGAGGACGCGGCCTGCTTGCTCGGTGAACTGGGCGGGACGGCCCGTGAGGTCGCCCTCTCTCTTTGCGCATTCGGGCTCCGGGGCACCGTCCCGGGGTCAGGCGAGCCCAGTGTCGCCAGCTATATCTACGTGGTCGTGAGTGCCGATACCCGGGTCAAGCGCGTCCGGCTCACCAGCGGGTGGCTGGTGCTAGAGCAGCATCAGTGGTGGTCGCCTTCGATCTGGCTCCGCCTTCCCCGTCCCATACGGGAGTTCATCGCCTCACCGGGCGGGGAAGGGCCCGGGCGGCCGGCCAGGTCTCCGTCCCGCGACGACTAGGCCCAAACCAGGAAGCACAGACGAGACACCGCCAGCCTGGGGCCCAACACCCGACAAGGTTGGCCACGTGGCGGAGCGGTCAGGAGAAAGTTGCCGTGGCCACGGGGACACCGGTGGAGGTTACGAGCACTGCTCGGCGCAGTTGGTCCCCCTGGGCCCTGACGAACCGGGCCCATTGACCGGTCCCATTGTGCACCGCCACGTTCCCGGCGGTCACGATGGCGCCGCCCGCCAACTGGAGCTCGCAGTGGAAAACGCCCGTGAAACCGGGAGCAACCACGTCCATCATGACCCATGACGGGTCCCCGCTGTAGGCATAGGCGTGACCCACGGGGAGGCCTGCGCTGGTCAACAGCGTGCCCGAGCGTTCCGTGGCGGTGGCTGTGGGACCTTGAAGCGCCCCGGGAGCTGGCGACGGGGCCTCTACCAGATGGGCGGCGGCGAACGTGCCCGCCACCAGGACCAAGGCGGCCGCCGCGGTACCGATGGCGTTGACGCGTCGACGGGTAGCCCGGCCCGGCGACGGCCGTAAACCGGGCACCACGGGTGCCCTCTCACACCCGCCCGCTTGGGGCCCGGTGCGAAGGGGGATGATGCGGCCGTCCCCGGGGACTGCGGCCGCCAGTTGGCCGCCGAGTTCTCGGACGAACTGGGGGTCGGGCCGATCTGCTCAGATCGGCTGACGTGGAGCTCGATGGCGAGGCGGAGTAGGTCGGCGTCGTCGGGGGTGGCCAAGAACGTCTTTGGAGGCCGGTCGGCCAGTATGGCGTCAACGAAAGCCTCGACGCGGTGTTTGGTCATCGGGCCGCCTCCTGCGGCCGGCGGGCGGTCACCCGCAGGGCGCCGCGCTGTATGACCTTGACATTGCTCACGCTGACAGCCATGACGTGGGCCGCCTCCTCGATGGAGTGGCCGGCCAGGAGCCAGAGCTCGTGGACGCGGCGGTACTTGCTTTGTAACGCGGAGCGAACCTGGCGCAGGGCCCCTCGCCCGCGTCGGTCTCGGGCCGGGAGCGCCAGCAGCTGAGGGTCGTTGTCATCTCCCCTATATATAGGACTCATCGTTACACTCGCACCGGGCCCTGAGCGACGTCGAACCACGCCGGGCCGCCGGTCGATCGGCGGGCTCCCAATTGGGACGTTGTCGGGCATCCTGACCCGGCCTGTCAAGCCCCTCCTGGACCCTCTGTAACTGGTCGTCGTATTAGCTAATGAAAAAGCAACAACAACCCGCCATCAATTCAAAAACCGGTGAAAGGTGAAAATAATGGCTCGTCATCGCGTCACAATTGCAATTATTACGGGAACTATGGCCCTTTCCGCTGTCGGTGTCGGCTCCGCCGCCGCGGCCACACATAACGAAGCCGCAGCCCATTTAACCAGCGGGCAACGGGCCGGCCGAGCCGAGAGCGCCACCAAGGTGGCCACTCTGCACACGGCCACGACGAAGGTGAACGGAAGATCAGAAACGGTCCTCGTCAATGCCCGCGGTCTCCCCCTTTACTACTACCAGCTAGACACGGCCAAAAAATCCTTGGTGACGGGAGAACTTGCCCGGCTCTGGCCGCCATTGTTGGCGGCGCGACCCACCGAGACACGGGCGACGGGCAGGCTTACCGTCGTGAAGGACGCGAGTGGCCCCCAAGTCGCCTACAACGGTCATTTCCTCTATACGTTCGCTGACGACGGCCCTGGACAGGTCAACGGCCAAGGGGTGCAGGATTTCTTCATTGCCACTCCGAGCCTGAAGGCCATCGGCACGGCGGAGGCGCCCCAGGCCATGACCGCCACGCCATCGGGAAGCTACCGCTACTGAAAACCTCAAGTCCCGAGGCCCCGAAGTCGAGCGAGCCGTACGCTCCTTCGGGGCCTCGCCCGCGTAACTTTTTCGCAGGTACTTGCGGCCGCCGTTGTCCTGTCGTCCGGTCAGCGCCTCGGGACATTCCGAGGCGATGGTGATGACCGGGTGGCGAGCTCACGATCGTTGTGCGCGCTTGCCCGACAGCTCGGCAGAGATGGCACTGGAGACCTCGCCGGCCTGCGGTGTGGTACCTAGGTCGCCTAGGCCGATTATGCCACGGAGTTGGGAGCACTTTCGATGGTAATGCACGAGATGCTGAAATCAGCAGTCTGAAGAGGAAGCCGCACGGCTTCGAATTTCACCCACAGGCTCGAGTTGGCCCACGCCGCACGGCGGCCCGATCGCCCGTGGGCAGGGGCGGTTCAATACCAGTAGTCGCTGGGGAGGAAGACCGTGGTAGGCGCGGAGGCGACAATCACCGATGTCTTGGAGGTGGCCGACGGGTTGTTCCTGCCGAGATCTTGTGGGTTTCGGCCCTTTGGGTGGCCTCGAGAGCCATCGGCAACCGCCGGTTGGCTACGGGCGCCGTGGGCCGAGTCATGGCCAGGCGTGCCTACCACCGCGGCCCCATTCGCTCTCGGCCCTCGCCCAGTTCCCTGAGCCGTTTTTGGGCGGAGCGGCGCCGACAGCCGGGCGAGAGGACCGTCGGCTCGTGGTTTCGCGGCCGCCGCCGCCACGCCCCCTCCGGCACCGGCCGCACAAAGTGCCAGGACAACGACTATCGTTTTTGCGTTGCGCACAATTTACCTCCAACTATTTGTTGCCGGGTAATAGAGCTTTATTGTTTACACGCTGGGATGCCACCGGCCTCTCGGCGTTAAGAATGGTTAGTTAGGCACTTCGCCGGTCGTAGTGGTCAGCAAAACACGCAGTCGCCACGGCAGCGCCCGTCGGGGTGATGATCTCCGCTCGGCCAAGCCTGTCGATGTCCAACCGGAGAGCCCGGGCAAATTGGCCGCTGCCATTCTCCACCTCGAACGTACCGCTTACCAGGGTTGTGCCGTTGTACCCGCGGAGCCTGCAAACTGCTCTACCGTCATATGCCGAGCCCTCGACGTTCATGAACACCCAGGACGGCTCCCCGCGGTAGAAAGCTATTTTCCCTATGCGAAGGCTGTGGGCACCGAGCAGCGTCGCTGTGCGCGCGGCGTCAGCCCGTCGAGAGTTTGCAGTCACTCGTTACCTCCACAGTCAGGTCCTCCTCGCCTGGGCTACCCAGGACGGGAGGACTTTTTCATCTCATAGATATGTCCCTGGGTTACATCGGGCCGAGCCTTGGGCGCCGCCATAGCCGAGCCACAAAGGCCCGGCCATGGCGACAGCAATGTGTTCACCCAGCAATTTTCACCCAGCAGTGTTTCACCAAGCCGTGTTTCACCCAGCCGTGTTGAAGTTGAAGGCGCCCAGCAGTGGGGAGGCGTGCGCGTCACGGCTGGTCAAGGGTTGCAGCCCGAAGCGCTTCTCGATAAAGGCCAGGATCGACGTGGTGTCGTAGACCGAGTGGTCGACGTAATGGCGCCGGGCGAACGGCGAGATCACGATGGCGGGCACCCTGGTGCCGTCCCCGAACCGGTCCAGTTTGGGCGGGGCGACGTGGTCCCAAAAGCCGCCGTTCTCGTCGTAGGTGACGATGACCGCCGTGCTCTTCCAGTCCGGGCTGTGCATTATCTTTTCCACCAGGGCGGCCGTCTGGGCGTCGCCCTCGTATAGGTCGGTATAGCCGGGGTGCTCGTTATCAGCCCCGTACGGCTTCACGAAGCTGACCGCGGGGAGGGTGCCGTTGGCCACGGCGGCGTCGAAGGCCGTCTCGTCCTGTAAGTGCTTGAAGCCCGGCGTCCCCGGGGCGTAATTGGCGAAGTAGGCGAAGGGCTGATGGTTGAACTCGAACAATGGCCCCGGGTGACCGGCGACCGCGGCGTCCCAGCCGCCCGAGTACCAGGCCCACGAGACCCCTTTAGCGCTCAGCCGGTCGCCGATGGTCAGGTTGGTCAAGGGCGGGACAAGCTCGTCTTTGGGGGTGGCGGCCGGGTGGGGGCCGATCGAGCTGTAGGCCGTGTTGACCAGGTAGCCGTCGGGGGTGACCGCCCCGTTCTGGAGCACTTTGCCGTCAGGCGCCAGCTTGGCCCGGACCACCGCGGGGGCGTTGGGCCACTTGGGTGCGGCGGCACCGATGAGGAAGAAGTGGTTCAGCAACGAACCGCCGTAGGCGGCGTGGAAAAAGTGGTCCAACAGCGTGTACTGGGCGGTCAGGCGCCCGAGGGGCAACTGAGTGGCGTCGTACCAGCCCAGGGGCAAAGCCCCGGATTTACCATCCAGGACGAAACGGTCCATTTTCCCACCATCGATCTCCGCTTGCTCCTGGTAGAAGCCGGCCCCGGGGTCGGCCACCTTGGCCGTGGCCGGGGCGTACGGCGCCAGCGAGAACGGTCGGTTGGGGAGACCGGCGGGGAACCGAGTGTCCACCGGGAGGGGCGGGGCCGCCTTGGCCACGGTTGAGTTCTCCGCCACGAAGGGGTTCGTCCCCTCGTCCCCGGGAGGGGGCGAAAGGACCTGGGGAAGGGTGGAGTAGGGCTGTCCGTTTAAGTTGACCTGAGGGGGCGCCGACGTCGCCTGGGCCAGGCCATCAGCTCCGGGGAACAGCCCATAGAGGCTGTCGAAGCTCCAGTTCTCGAGGTAAATGACGACTATATGCTGCACCTTGTCCAGCCCCGAGGGCGTCGGAGTGGTGCCGCTGGCACCGGCACCGCCAGCGAACACGGCCGTCCCTCCGGCCAGCAGGGCTGAAACTATCGTGGCCCGTGCCAGGGCACGGCCAAAGCGGTTATTCATTTATCGCTTCTCCTTGGTTTGGACAGCGGGTGGCCACGACGCCCTGCACTACTACGTCACGCCGTAGCTATCTCGGCTCCCGACGAAATCTCAACCCTCCGGTTGCTCGCCCAGTGCCGCGTGCCTAAGCCCCCGTGTCAATCTGATCCTCTCCGAGGAATATGGTCGAGGGTTACACCACCGTCTTCGACTACGTCAAGAAGTCGGCAAATTAAATAACCTGTCAACCGTCCAGCAACGGCGTGCTGAGTGCCCGAAAGGCGTTGCCCAGGCGACTCCGTTTCTTTCCGCTCGTCACGCTCCCCATAACTCGCTGCGCCTCATTCGTAGCGACAACGGGCACAGAGGTGTTGGGATAGTGACGTACCAGAGGTGGGGGATGCCTGCCGCGTAGTTTCATCGCGCCACAGACGGTCCATTTACGGAGCGACCGCTCGGTAATCATTGGCTAGCTGGGCTAGCTGGGCGCACTTCTGGAACGGAAGAGGTGTAACCAATTCGGCTATTCAGTGGCAGGTTCGTCGAGGTCAGATGGTCTAGTGCCCAGCATGCCTCTTCCGTCAGACCCACGGCCGCCTCGCTCATCGTCCCGTGACTAGCGTGGGCTCGATCATCAGAAAGGGACCGAAGTACATGTCAATCTTGCAGCCCATAAACGCCAGTGACGCCGCGCTACGTGCCACTGGCGAGGAGGAGCAACAACTGCGTCTCGTCGGCCACGGAGCCATAGCAGCGCCGTCGCGGCAGCGGCCGGGGCCGGCCAAGTGGCGCAAGGGGGCGACACTGGCTCTCGTGAGCTCCCTCGGCGTTGCGCTTATCACCGCGACGCCAGCCTTTATTGGTGCCGCCGGCGCTCAAGCTGCTGGTACGGCGAAGGCCCAGGGCGCAGCGACCAGCCCCACAGCGGTCGATGTGGCGGCGGTGGCAGCGGCCACTGACCCCGCTGTCGTCGACGTGAACACTGTGCTGGACGGCCTCGAAGGAGGCGGGACGGCGGCCGGCACCGGAATGGTGGTCACCCCAAACGGCGTGATCGTCACCAACAACCACGTAGTACAGGGTGCCGACGCGGTCACCGTAGTGGTCCCGGGCCACGGGACCCATGCCGCCGCCGTCATTGGCACGGACCCAGCTGTTGATGTTGCGGTACTGAAGGTCGCGGGTCTGAGCGGCCTCCCGACGGTGCAGTTCGGGAACTCGTCGACGATCATTGTTGGGGACCCCGTCGTCGCCATCGGCAACGCGCTTGGCTTCGGTGGGAGGCCGACCGTCACCCAAGGCATCATCTCAGCTACAGGCCGGACGATCACCGCCTCAGACGGGACAGGCGCGAACCCCGAAACCCTGTACGGGCTGCTGCAGACCGACGCCCCGATCGCGCCGGGGAACTCTGGCGGCCCGCTCGTTGACGCAGCCGGCCAGGTGATCGGCATGGACACCGCAGGAGCCTCGGCCGGTGCCACGGGGGCGAGCCTCGGCTTTGCCATCCCCTCGACAACGGTGCTGACGATCGCCGACGAGATCGAGGCTCACAAAGACCTCGCCGGGTTGGTATATGGGCGGCAAGCCTTTTTGGGCGCCGATGTGGTAGACAGCTCGCCGGCCGGGGGTGCCAGCTTCGGCGCTGGCCCCGGCTTTGGGCCAGTGACCTCTACCGCTAACCGCACCCCCGGGGTCGTTGTTGCTGCGCTGGACCCCGCCAGCCCCGCCGCCCGCGCTGGCATCGAGAGCGGTGACGTGATTACCGCCGTCAATGGCCAGGCCACGGCGACGACCGCCGCTTTGTCCAACGTGATCGAGGCTAAAAAACCGGGACAGGTCGTCAGTCTAACGGTGGGCACTGAGGCGGGCATCGAGACAATTCAGGTGCGTCTCGCCCAGGCACCGGTCGATTTTGAGCTCTCGGTCCAGCTCTAGGCGTTGTCCAAGAAGGGCACTCGCTCACGTCCCTTGGCGAGCCGGACTGTAACCCCCCTCCCTATTGTCTAAACGAGATGTTCCGTGCCCATCAGCGGCCTTCGAGGCCCGAGGCTCAGCAGCCCGCCCCGCCGGACGGTGGTGCGGCTTACCTGCGGCTGGTTGACTCCGACGTCTATACCGACTGGGAGTCGGTCTACCGGGACAACGTCGAGCGCCTCTACCGGCTGATGTACGCCCGGGTCGGGAACCGCCCCGACGCCGAGGACCTCACCTCCGAAGTGTTCAGGACCGCCCTCGGCCCTTTGCGCTTGGCCTCATCGAAGGGGGAGGTGAGGTCGTACCTGCTGGTCACGGCCAGGACGGTCCTGGCTTCGCACTGGCGGCGTCACCTGGGCCTGGCCGTGACGTCCATAGACCCGGCGGCGGACATGCCCTACCTGGCCGAGCCGTCGGGGGCGAGCGAACCCACCGACGCACCCGAGCGGGCCGGCACCATCCTCGCCGCTCTTCCGGATCGCTACCGGCGCGTCCTCGAGCTCCGCTTCCTCGAGGCGTGTTCGATCAAAGAGGTGGCTAAAACCATGGACATCAGCGTGAGCAATGCCAAGGTCCTCCAACACCGGGCCTTGCACATGGCGGCCAAGGTCGCCCAGGACCTGGGCCAATGACCAACCGGCGTCTCTCGGCCTTCATAGATGCCCTTGTCTCTGGGCGACGTCCTGGCCGCTTCTCGGCCGACTCTGACGACGTTGAAGTCCTGCGCACGGCCATCGCCCTTCGAGCGGCGCGACCGGGCGACGCCAAACCCGACGAAGAGTTCGTGTCCGGCCTGTACGAGGAGCTGGCTAGCCAAGCGAGAACGCAGCCCGCGCCCAACGGTCGACCGGTCAAGTTCAGCCGCGGGCGGGCCGCCCTCGTAGCCGTGGCAGCCAGCGTGGCTCTGGTCGCAGGGACAGCTGCAGCCACCGAGGCGATCAACCCAGGAAGAGAGGCCCCGGTGGCCGTGCCGACCCCGCACGGACAGGTCTTGCTCACAGCGACATTTGAGACGCCAAGCCATCGGGCCCTGGGCCAGATCGTCGCCTATGGCGGCCACCCATCGTGGGTGTTCATGAACGTCGACATCGCGGACTACCAAGGCCAGATCGTGTGCATGCTCCGAAGCGACAGCGGTTCGACCGTGGCCGCCGGCACCTTCGAGGTACACGACGGCGTGGGGCAGTTCTCCAGGGCCATTCGGGTCAACTTCGGCCGCCTCCGGGGGGCGAGGCTCGTCACTCCGTCCGGCTCCCTCGTCGGCTCCGCTACTTTCGCTTGATCCAAAGCGCACTTACGGAGCGCCCACGAGACCCGTAACCCTCTTGCCTATTACGTAGGTGATGGTCGCGAACGGCAAAACCAAAGCAGTCCCAAATGAGCAGTTCGGGCCCAGGCTGGCCGAGTTGGCCCTCGGGCTTCGCGGCCCAGGGCAAGACACGCTGGTTGGACATGTGGCTGTGTGCGTCACCTGTGCGGCCCATCTGGAGGACCTAGTAGCGGTGGCCACTACGTTGTCCCTCTTGGCTCCCGAGGTTGACCCCCCGTCTGGGTTCGAGAGGCGCGTTTTGGATGCCGCCCGGGCCCGGCCCTCTGCTGAGGGCGCCACTTCGCGCATGGCCCAGACGCTGGCTCGTGCCTAGGCCGTTCTCTTTTCTCGTTGAACCTGCCTTCGCGGAGACTTTCCCTGGCTGGAAGTCCACGAGCAAGGGCGCCCGGAGGTCAACGTCCCCCAAACGGGCTTGACAGCTCGGGCAGGCGTGGGGCCGCCCTCTTCGGGCTGCCCCTATGGCCCGTCCGGGGGCCGAAGAAATAGGTCAGCCAACCAACCGAAATAACCATCCAGAAACTGACTATGCGGTAGATGAGGACGGCGGCCAGGGCCACGGGGTGGCGAAGACCGGCGCCCATGAGCGTGATAGCCAGGGCTCCTTCCACCACACCGAGCCCGCCGGGCACCACCCCGGCACTGGCCACCGCCGTGCCCACGGCGTAGACGAAGAGCAGGTCCCGCCAGGGCACCGGGGCACCGACGGCGGCGATGCTGGCGGCGAGGACGCCGGCATCGGCCAGCCAGTTCAAAAATGCGAGCAGCACGACTGTCAGCCAACCCGAGGGTGGAAGGCGCAATGACCTCAGCCGGGCGACCAGTTCCTCCAGGACGGCGTCTGGGTCCTGAGCGGGCCGGCCGAGCACGCGCCAGGTCTGTCGTAGCACCCAGCCCGACGGTCGGTGTACCGCGGCAAGGACACCTGGACCTCGGATAGCCACTGTCGCCAGCGCAAAAAACCCAAGCCCCACCGCCCCACAGGCCGCGCCGGTGGCCGCTACCACATCGTTGCCGCTCAGGATGGCACCGACCACAAAAAGGAGACCCGCCGCCAACGAGGAGACCACCCCGGCCACGACCAAGGCCCAACCGGCGACGGTGGCGTCCACTCCCAGTTGCTTGAAACGGCGGAAGACGAACACGGTGCTCAGCTGGGGACCGACCAACGGCAACGTGGCCGACAGGGCGTTGCCGGCATAAGCGGTGGCCATAACTGGGAGAAGACGTACCCTCCGTGCGCCCACCCTCAGCAATCGGCACTGCATGCGAGCAAAACTGGCCAACGACAACAATTCGACTACCACCGCCAGCAGAAACCAGGCCCACTGGAGGTGTGCGGCCATCCGGAACGACGACGCGATGAGGTCCCGCTCGCTGACGAGGAGCACGACCACGGCCACAGCGACTACCGCCGTCAACCCGAGCCGCACCCGTCGCCTCCATGGTGCGGCAACTTTTTGGGCGGGCGGACCGGGCACGTCGGGCGCACTACCGGCCAGCACACCTCCCGACGCCCCCCCGGTTACTGCCGCGACCGTTACTGGCGCGACCGTTACTGGCGCGACCGTTACTGGCGCGACCGTTACTGGCGCGACCGTTACTGGCGCGACCGTTACTGGCGCGACCGTTACTGGCGCGACCGTTACTGGCGCGACCGTTACTGGCGCGACCGTTACTGGCGCGACTGTGCCCATCCGAGGTTGAGGAGACTTCCGGAGCCCTAACGGCCAAGCGGCGACTGGCCGCTCCGAGCCGGGCGTTCCAGGCAATTGCGCGCCGTGCACGGGCGCTCCGTCGACGGTGGTATTGCTAAGCGACCGTCGTCGACGACCACCGCTCAGCATGGCTAGTAAATAACCGAACGGGTTACGGCCCTGCCGGTCCGGCGGCGTGGCCTCGACGCGATGAGAGCATGCTTGTCGGTGACGGTCACCTGACCACGCCTCTCCGCCGGTGGTACGGATGTGAACGGCTAGAGATTAATTCGACGAAAAGCTAATTGATAAGAAACTCCCCCTCGTAGAGCTACTCACGTATTTCAAGCCCCTCTGCCGTGTCAAACCGCCAAGCTGTCATGACTAGCGAGCGAGACAGGTCGTTCTTCGCCGCACAGCGGTCGTGACCAACATTCGCCGGGGTGCGCCGGCGTATGTAACCCCGCGCTCTATCTATGTGCTGAGTATGTCGCCTCGTCCTGTGCCCTATCTGAGAAAGAGTCGTGTGCAGCCCGGCCCTGAGAAGGACCGGCTCCGTCGCCGACACGGCGTAACGGCCAATGAGAACTTCGAATGGGAATCGGTCTACAGGGACAACGTCGAGCGGGCGCAGCGCCTCTTCGTGGTCGCCGCGGCAGCAGCGCTCGGACTAGTGGTTGGTGCCGTTGTGGTCGTGTCCCTGTTAGCGAGCGGCGCGTTGCCCTGGTTGCTGGGCACGATCCTGGCCGTGGCCGTATCGGGCGTGGTCGTCCTCGGGCTTCATGCGGGCGGCCACGGCTGGTTCGTCCCCATACCCGTCCTTGTCCTGGCCGGAGCGTGGGCGCTCACGGTGTCGGAAGGGAGCTGGACTTCGGCGACGGCCTCGGCGCTTGCCGCTCTCGCGTTCTCGAGCGCGGCTCTGGCGATCGCCTTCGTACTGCCCGCTATCGCTTACCGGCGCGCTACCCTCGCCGTCCGCCTGGGGACCGAAAAGCTCGTGGGCGCCAGCGGCACTACCCTCAGCCCTCTTACCCCGAGGGGGATAGCGAGGGTCAACAACGAGACCTGGACAGCACAGTCCCTGAGCGGCCCACTGCCTTCTGGAGCTCCCGTCCACGTGGTGAGAGTGGATGGCCTGCGACTGCTGGTGTGGTCGGAAGCCGGGGCCGTTCCGGGGCACGAAGCCCTGGGTTCTACAAACAAAGAAAAGGAGGAGCCATGACCGTCGTACTCGCAGTACTCGGCATCGTGTTCGTGGCGCTAGTCGTACTGGCGGCCGTTTCCATCAAGGTGGTGCGGGAATACCAACGGGTGGTCCTGTTCCGTTTGGGCCGGGCCAGTGGCGCACGTGGGCCCGGGTTGATAGTTATCAACCCCATCACGGACCGTATTTCATCTGTCGACTTGAGGGAACAGTACCTGGAGATCCCTCACCAGACGGCGATCACCCAGGACAACGCAGCCATAGCTATTGACTTCATTATCTTCTACAAGGTCATCGACCCGCTGACAACGGTCCTCGCGGTGAAGGACTTCAAAGGGGCCGGCATCAACATTGCCTCAACCACACTTCGTTCGGTGGTCGGTGACATGATCCTCGACGACGTCCTGTCCAAGCGCGAACAGATGAACAGCGTGCTCCGGTTGAAGCTCGACGACGTCACCGAACGCTGGGGCGTAAAAGTCACCAACGTGGAAGTACGAGAGATCAAGCCGCCCCCGGCCGTCCTGGAAGCGATGACCCGCCAAATGGGGGCCGAGCGTGCCCGGCGGGCCCTCGTTACCGAGGCGGAGGGACAAAAGCAAGCTTCCATCACTGTGGCCGAAGGTGAAAAACAATCTGCGATCTTGCAGGCCGAAGGCGAGCGCCAGGCGGCCGAGCTGCGTGCCCAAGGCTTCGCCGCGGCCCTCAAACGCATCCTCGAAGTCGCCGGAAGCGTAGACAAGACGACGATGACCCTCCAGTACCTGGAGACGTTGAAACAAATTGGGAGCTCGCCGTCCACCAAGATCGTCGTCCCGGTGGAACTGACGAGCATGCTGTCCGGCCTGGTGAGCGCCAACGGCGCCCGCGCCGCCAATGGGGCCAGTGCCGGCTCGGCCCTTTCGGGCCCGACGATGGGTGCTCAATAGGCGCACTCGTTTTTCCGGACCGGGGGCCGCGCCCAACCGGGCGGGCCATTGCTGCCCTGTAACCCCGGCCCCTATCCGTAACTACTCACAGACAACCCGAGTTCGCATGTCGACACAGGAGGAGAAGCACAGTGAAGGTCCGTAAACCGACGTCAATAGTTGCCCGGACATCCCGCCCCGCCGTCGCAGGGGCACTCCTAGCCGCCGTGTTGCTGGCAGGAACAGCCACCGCAGCAACGGCATCGACTTCCGTGGGCAACGGCACCGGGAGCGGGTTCATCGGCGGGCTAAGCGCCGTCTCTAAGGTGGCCTCTACGGTGCCGTCGCTCGGGAAGGGAGACCCAGGGAACGGCGACGTCAACCCGTACGGGGTTGCGGTCGTACCGACCTCGAGCGGCAAACTGGTAGCGGGCGACGTACTGGTATCCAATTTCAACGACGGTGCCAACAACCAAGGGACCGGCGTCACGATCATGCAGATCTCCCCGGCTGGGAAGGCCAGCGTTTTCTCGAACGTGGGCGCACAGGTCACAGGGCCGGTCGGGTTGACCACGGCGTTGTCAGTGTTCCGCAATGGGGACGTTGTCGTCGGGAGCCTGCCCACCACCAACGGGAAGTCAAAAACGGCCACGGCGGGAGCTCTTTATGTGATCAACAGCGCCGGCAAGGTCCTAGAGGCAATAAAGGGTGGCGACATCAATGGCCCCTGGGATATGACCGCCTACGATGGGGGCACATCGGGGGACCTGTTCGTCACCAATGTCCTGAACGCGACCGTGGCCGGAAACGGCAAGGACGTGGCCAAGGGCACCGTCGTGCGGGTCGCGCTTGACTTTTCGGTCTCTCCCCCCCGGGTCAAGCAAGAACTCGTGATTGCCAGTGGCTTTGACGAAGCGACCAACGCCGCCGCCCTGGTGCTCGGCCCGACCGGCGTGGGGTTGGCCCGTAACGGGACTCTCTTTGTCGCCGACACGATAGCGAACCGGGTCGCGGCCATCCCCAACGCCCGTCTACGTACGACCTCCGATGGCACGGGGTCGACGGTGTCAACGGGTGAGTTCCTGAAAGCGCCACTAGGCCTAGCTATTGCCCCCAACGGCAATATCCTCACCGCCAATGGCAATGATGGCGAGATCACAGAGACGACACCGGCGGGGCAGCAGGTGAACTGGATTTTCCTCGACTCGAGTGGCTCGCCACAAGGAGCAGGGACATTGTTCGGCCTGGCGGTGCAGCCCGGCCACAAAGGCATCTACTTCGTAGACGACGCTGAGAACCAACTCAACCTGTTCCATTAAGACCGTACTCGGCCTCAAGGCTGCCTAGAAGGTCTCCTGTTACGGGCTTGGCGCCATCAGGGCCGGGCACAACGTGCCCTCCCCATTTTGCAAGCATCACCCTGAACTCGTCACTGCGATGTCTACTTTCGACCCGCGCTGACGGCGGCCGAAACGAACTGAGGGAAATTTACCGACCCCCAGCCGGCGGCGTCGTTGTAACCGGGCTTGGCGGTGCAGCACCCGAGGCCGTAGACGTCGTTGTTGCCCATGGTGATGTTGACCAGGGCCTTAGAGTGAGCCTCCCCCAGTTGGTAGAGGAGCGGGTTGACCAAGCCCAGCGGCCCTTCTCCGTCGCTGGACGCTTGTTCGTCGGCCAGGGCGATCCCGCCCGCCATCAGAGGCGTGGCCGCGCTCGTCCCACCCCCACCCGCCCAGCCATAACCATTGCAGCCGGCCGTGCAGTAGGTCGCGATGGGGTAATCGGTGTCCGCTTCAAGCGCCATGTCAGGCACGAGCCTGCCGTGCCCGGCCGTCGTCAGGTGTTGTTGGTACCAGGGACGGCCGAACACCGCGCTCTGGCCCCCGCCCCCGGCCAGGCCGGAGCCGAGCGGGAGGTCGTCCCAGACCTGTTGGCCCTGGATCTCGTCGGCCGCACTGAGGCCCATTAGCTCCCCACCGGCGCTGGTCGCATAGGGCGACGATGCCGGGAACGAGACCGACAGGCGCGCCCCGGCAATGGCTGCGTTGGCCTGGTTGCAAGACGACCCCGTGTCCCCCGCGGCGGCGACGAAGCTGATCCCGTTGGCCGCCATGTCCATCAGGATGTGCTCGGTCAACGCGTACTGCAGGGCTACGTTCGAATAGGCGCTCGTGCCGACCGGCTCGCAGAAACCGCCACTGTAGGAAACGACCTTTGGCATCGGCCCCTGGATGAGCGAGCGGTTGAGGGTGGCATCGAGCCTGTCCACCAACGAACCGTAAGAGTCGTAGATGACATCTATGTCGCTCAACCGGGGCGCCATGGCCGTCACCATCTCGGTGTCCAAGGCAATCTCCCAACCAGCGTTTGGGTAATCGAGGGCAGTGGTGGTCCCGGTCCCCACCCGTATGTCCCTGATGGGCGGAGTGGCCAGGCCGAAGCACCGGGTGAAGGAGGCCAGGTTGCCCTGCGTTGCCGGCTCTTCGCTGATGATGGCAACCGCCTGGCTGTGGCCGCGCCACCCTTCGCCGTGCAAGGCCTCTACCCCATAGGCCGTCAGGTACTGCTTGGGCGTGAACGTCGGAAGGTGGTCGGCTACGCGGGCAGCTGAGCAGCCACCAGCGGTGCCAAGGCCCCCGAAGCTCCCGCCGAGGAGCGAAGACCTGGTCGGGGCCTCCTGGAGGACCGAGTTCGGGTAAACCGTAACGGTCGGGTAAGCCTGAAGGCCATAAACAAGCGTCACTCGTCCTTTCAGGGCCGACGGCAGTTGGGGAGGTGTGCGCGGGGCCACCACCACACCGGACACGTATGCATCAAACCCGGACGCGCCGTTTACGTAGTACCGCCCGAAGCTGGTCCCGAACAGCTTGGCCGCCTGCGCCACGCTGACGGCCGCCTCCACGTACGACGCCGTGGGGTCGAGATGGCCGACGACCCCCTGAGAACGTAAGTAACCGAGCACGGCCGCGCTGGTCGCCTCCGTGGCGCCCGTATGACGAGCGAGCCAGGCGACGCTTTGGTATTGCCGGTACGAACTGGTGCCGGGGGTGCTCAGCGACTGCACGAGCTCGGGCAGGTCAGACCGTTGGAGGGCGAGCCCGAACGTCACGCCCAGCTCGGTGGCGGGTTTGGCGTTCCCGAGGAGCGTGGTGTTCCCCGAGGCGGTGGACGAGGGCGGGGCTTGCCAGCTCTCGAATACGCTGGTAAAAGGCCCAGGAGGCGAAGTTGCGGCCGAAGCCTGAGCGAAGTAAGGCAACTGAGGGGCAGAAGCGCTCCAGACGGCCAACCCGGCGACTGCGACCGACCATAAATTGGTGAAGCTGCTGCGCTTTCGAGCCGCATCGTAGAACGACAAATTTGCCGACCTGTAGGAAGCGCGCGAAACGCGGGGCATCCATTAGTTCCTACCATCTAAAAGGCTGAAGCGGTCGGCACCGAGAGCAGAGCAATTGTCGTGGCTCAGCCGCGGCCTTGCCTGCAACCGGGCCAAGCCCAAGCCGAACGATGGTGAGGCGACACTGCTGGCGGTCGCGTCGGGAAACCGTCATGGCCGGCAAGGTGGGCAGCGCCGTCAAGTCCACCCGGCAATGACCCAAGAGCGGATGGCGTTGCTGCGTAACATGACCCCGGTGGAGGATGGACCCGAGACCTGCATCGTGTTCCTGCTCGGCTACCCCGGTGTTGGGAAGCGGACCGTTGGGTCGCACCTGACCGAGCTTCTCGACGGCGTGCTGGTAGACAACGCCCTCATTCACTTACCTCTTCTCACACTGTTCAAGTGGGACGGGAAGTTCCCGATCCCGATGGAGATTCTGGGACCGCGTCGGGCCTATCCGAGAGGCGGTCCTCGGGACCATCGAGGACTTAGCACCGAAGTCCAACAGTTACGTCTTCACGAACATGCTGAAGGACGACGAGGACGACGTGCGCCAGTACGACAGCATCCGTTCGCTTGCCAAGCGTCGCGGCTCGTTGTTCTTGTCGGTGATGCTCGAGTGCGAGGTCGAGGAGCAAGTGCGCCGTATTGACAGCCCAGACCGCGTCGCCCGGCTCAAGGGCTCCGACCCCGAGGGGTACCGCCGGCACAGGCACCAGACAATACTCTTCCAGCCACCGCCTGAAGAGACGGTACACATTGACACCACAAAGATCGGCCCCAGAGAGAACGCGGCGACGATTTACGAGGTCCTTCTCAGTAGAGGGCTGTGGCGGCCTAGCGCGGAGTGAGGCAGCTTGCGAGACAGCTCCCGGGCCTCCGACTACCCCGTTGGCCCGCCGGTCGGCAGCCGCTCGCCGTTGCCGATGCCGGTCAATGGCACGCTGGTTGCAGTTCGGCCCGGTGACGGGGTGTGGTGGGCCGCCCGCCACCTGGGTGCGACCAGGCCACGGTTGCTAATTTACGCACGAGCACCCGCCAGCGTCAGCCCGCCTGAGGTCCCGGTCAGGGAGGGACCAGCTCCACGTGCCTCCCTGTCGCTGCGACCATCGGCTCCAGGTCAGCTTGGTCTGAGGTCACGATGTCGTCACCGTCATGCGCCAGCAACACGACGGCCGCGTCGATCACGTCTGTTCTTCTTACCCGGCCCAACAGGATGCCCGCCGCCCGGCCAAGATCCTCGTCGAGTGGGCGGACGTCGATGCCGGCCATCGCCTGAGCCAGCCGGGCTTGGCGCGGCCCACCTCGCCACACCTGGCCCACCACCCCGCCATGGGTGAGCGGTGGTTCACCGGCCAGCTCACAGGCCTTCAGACGTACCCACATGGCCCGCTCGTTGCGGTCCAGTGAGATGAGCGCAGCGCTGTCTAGCACCAGGGTCAAGCTGCACCTCTGCCGGCCCGGCCCGGCGTGCCCTTGGGCCTGGGGCGGCGGCCACGCACCACGACGGCGTTCTCACGGTCAGCTCGCTGGAGGCTGGCGATCTCCTCACCGGTAATGTCGCCGAACTCAGTTTCATAGTTGGCAACCGCAGCTGCCAGGGCCTCGAGCCTGCGATCCCGGGCCGCCCGGTCAACCAACGCGGCATTCACCCATCCGCTCAGCGAGTCGGCACGGCCGGCAGCCACCGCCTTATTTCCCGCATCAACGAGTTCAGGGTCGACGGTGACCGTGAGCCGCTCTTTCCGCTCTTTCCGTTGAGTCATACTCGCATGGTAACTCACGTTGTATTATCGTACCCACACAGCCCGCGAGCAGGCCAGCCGCGGTACTGTCAGGGCCACTGGGGCACAGACAGAACTCTTCGACCTCTTCCAATCTAGGCAGCGTCAAAAACGGCCGTTATTGACCACTCCTTTACGGCGAGCCGGAGGCTCCCTACGATTGGGAACCTGGGAATGCTTGATACGGGTCATCCCTGACCGGGAGATGGCCCTCATCGCTAATTTGCGGGAGGTAATACCCGGGCGGCTAGCCGAACCTGCGATGGTCAAGACCGGCGCTTATCGACATCACCTCTGCTCTGCTTGGGCCTACGAGTGTCCTGGCGTAGCCCCCCGAGGGTGCT
Organism: uncultured Acidimicrobiaceae bacterium; assembly: GCA_963750465.1. GTDB lineage: Bacteria > Actinomycetota > Acidimicrobiia > Acidimicrobiales > Palsa-688 > Fen-671. The sequence goes on along the minus strand of CAVVRE010000009.1, from coordinate 93,988 downwards.
CCGAATGATCATTTCCAGGAACTTGGCGTCGATCTGTTCTCGTGAGAACCAGCGGCGGTAAAAGAGCGGCCCAAGCAGAGCGGCGGCGACGGCGTCGCGGTCAGCAGTTGAGGTGATCTCCCCTCGAATGGCAGCTCGGTCGATGGCCGATCTCAGGGGAGCCGCGTGTCCGCGTTGGATCCTGCTGTGGATGCCGGCAAACGTGGGATCGTGTTCGGCAGCATCGACGATCGAAGGCACTATTGACGACCACCGTGCGGTGCTGAGCAACTCTGCGATGCTCGTCAAGATTGCTCTGACGTCGTCTTCGAGCGAACCGGTGTCAGGCGGCGGTACCTCACCGTCGGTCATCCGCGAGCAGGCGTCGATGACTAACGCAGAACGGTTCGGCCAGTGCCGATAGATGGTGGTCTTCGCCACCCCCGAACGTCGGGAGATGTCGTCGATGGTGAGCTCATCCAGCCCGGCCTCGGTCAGCAGGTCGAGCGTTGTCGTCAGCACGCGCTCGCGGGAAACGAGGACCCGGGGGTCGAGGCCTTCTTCGCGGCCGAGCGCCGCTCGGCCTTCAACGGAGCTTGTCTTCGCCATGGAGACCTCGCCTTCTGGTATTGACTGTATAGCTACGCTACTGTAGCGTAGCGCTACGACAACATATCAGACACTAAAGGAGAGCGCGACATGAATTTCGCCTCTATCCGCATGATCAGCGACGATCTCGAGCCGCTGGTCCGCTTCTACGAGCAGGTCACGGGTGTCTCTGCCGTCTGGCCAGCGCCCGTCTTCGCTGAGGTACACCTGCCGTCTTGCACGATCGCCTTTGGCCACACTCAGACGGCGCAGCTGTTCAACAACTCGGCCCGCCCAGCAGACAACCACACCGTAATCATCGAGTTCCTCGTCGATGATGTTGACCAAGAATTCGAACGACTCAAGACCGTCGTCACCGAGTGGGTGCAGGAGCCAACAACCATGCCCTGGGGCAACCGCTCCATCCTGTTCCGGGACCCCGACGGCAACCTAGTCAATGTCTTTACCCCTGTCACCGAGGAAGCCATCAAGAGGTTCAGGGAACCGATAGCGAGAACTCAGGCTGCGGCCCGGTAGACCCCGATACGGGCGGGTTCTAGGTACCCATGCGGCCGGGGTACGTGGGATACCCAATGCCGGTCCGAGAGCCGCCCGCTTATCACCGTACCGCGTATTCTTCCGAGTGCCCCCCGCCGCTCCGGCGGCGGGTTTTCGTCGGCCCGGTCGTGGCCCCGGATCGGCGCTCGTATGACCGGCCTGCAACGATTGTCCTATGTCGGCGCCAAGTACCGGACCGCGATCGCCCACTAACGCTGGCGTCTACGGCCAGCATGACTTCGCCGTCCGCTTCGACTGGGGACCCGACGGGGCCGACGCCGTCGCGCCCGGCGTGGACGCAGTCGTCGTCGTCGACGTGTTGTCGTTCACGACTGCCGTTTCCGTTGCCATCGCAAAAGGCGCGCTCATCTTCCCCTACCCATGGGAAGACGGAGCGGCTGAGTTCGCAGCCTCAAAGCGCGCCGACCTCGCCGGCGCCCGTGGCGAGGGCGGTTTCTCGCTCTCTCCCGTCTCGCTCGCGAGCGTGCAGCAAAACGACCGGCTCGTGCTGCGTTCTCCGAACGGGGCCAAGATTTGTTGGACGCTCGCCGGAACCGGAGTTCGGGTAGTCGCGGGTTGTCTGCGCAACGCTTCGGCGGTCGGGAGATTCCTCGCCGGTCGGGGATGGTCGGTCGCGGTCGTCGCCGGAGGTGAGCGGTGGCCAGGCGCGGCGGCGGGCATAAGGCCGTGCCTTGAGGACCTCCTCGGCGCGGGAGCGGTCCTTTCCGCCTTGCCAACGAACGAGTGCTCTCCCGAGGCGCTGGCGGCCGTTGCTGCCTACCAGCGGTTTGAGAACTTGCCAGAAACCCTCATGAACTGCGTGGGCGGCCGTGAGCTGACAGCCTGGGGCTATCCGGAGGACGTACGCATGGCCGCCGCGTTAGACGCTGACCCTACGGTCCCTGTACTCACCGACGAGGGGTGCTTTGCCGCCGAGAGCTGAGCTAACGTCTGCCATTCTTGCGGCTATACCGATGAGACAGCAGATGGTCATGACCAGCTCGGCGCTGCTTCATTCGGTCTGGAGGCGTGGGAAGGTGGAACACGCTCTCGGTCACATGTGTCGAGTACTGAACCAGGGAGGCCGACCGGTAGGTGTTCGAGGTCACTGTCGCCGGCAAGTCGTAGCGACATTGCCAGGCCACGGTCGAGCTCAGTGGGTGGGTAGGGGGTGGTCAGAAAGAAGGTCTCGCCCATGCCGATGCCGACATAAGGGCCCTGACAGGCCCAGCGCCCCCCGGTCGTTCTTTGGGTGCAACTGTAGAAGCCATCACCTACGCCATCTATCCGCCTCGCTCACTTGGTGAGGACAAGATGCAGCTTGCCGTCGATCAGTTCACGTGCCGCATCAAGGTGTCCGGCGTGGGTGGCGGTCTCCGTCACGACGTGGAGCACGATCTCGCGGAGGCTGTCGAGCCGCCAGGAGGCGAAGAAGTCGGGCCACCACGCCGGTGCTGCGGCGAGAGAGCGACCGGCGATGATCCCGTCGGCATTATCGATGTTGGCCCTGTACCTGTGAAGTACTTCCTCGACGGGCTCCTCGTCGCTCACGTTCCAGGCGTTGTCGGGCGAGGCGAGAACCTCATCGATTGCGATTTGGTCCCCGTCTATGACCGCCTGGAACCAGAAGCGTTCAACATCGAGCGAGAGGTGGTTCACCAGGCCGATGCAGCTCCAGCCCGAAGGAAGAACCTGCCGTCGAAGATCGTCTGTGCCAAGACCATCGACAGCCGCAAGAACGTGCTCGCGCTGCTCGTTCAGTGCGCGCAGGAGCACCTGCTGTTCGGCCGAGGGGTCCAATGACATGACTGACGCTCCTTCCGGTCTCGCACATGCTCTGCTCGACTGCACGTCTGGGCAGATCGAACGCTGCGAAGTTCGACGGTGCTCGACTTCCAAGCTCATCGAGCCTCGGACCAGACTACGATGCGTGCCGCGCCAGCACAGCAGCGCCGACTGTCTCATCTGTGCCGCCGGCTACGGCATGGCAGAAGCCGGGCGGAACAGACGGCTCGGTAGGCATGTCCGGGCACCTGTCCACACCACGCCCGCGCGCGATCCGAGCTCTTTCGAAAAGCGATGAGATCCCGAGGTGGCTACCGTCTACCTAGCAACGACGGCGATCTCTCTAAAGGAGCAGCGATGACCAACCGGCTCGTCGCCCCGAGCGAGGCTCCCTGCTGGGTCGACCTATGGACCTCAGACGTCGAGGGGAGCCGCCCGTTCTATGCCGAGCTGTCCGGCTGGCAAGCAGCGGAGCCGAGCCCCGGTCACGGCGGCTACATCATGTTCGCCCGGGCCAGCTCCCCGGTCGCCGGGGCGATGGGCGCCATGGGCGAGGTAGGCGCCGACAACACGTGGAGGCCCTTCTTCGCCACAAAGGACATGGAGCGCACCCTCCGGCTCGCCGCTGCGCACGGTGCCACGGTGCACCTCCCAAACATGGCCATCGACGACCTCGGCGTTCAGGCGGTGATCGCCGGGATCGGCGAGCTGGAGTCGCTGGCGCCCGGAAGACCGCCGCACTGGTCGGTGTCCTGGCCAAGCGACGATGTCGACGCCTCGGTCGCGAAACTAAGCGCGCTTGGCCGAGCGGTGCTCACCGAGGCGGCCGACCACGGCCTCGGGCGGACCGCCCTAGTGGCCGACCCCTCCGGCGCCGGCTTTTGGCTCTTCCGGCCGAAGGGGTAGGACGTGGGGCGAGGCCAGGCGGGCGAAGCCAACGATGAAATGCTGCGGCCCTTCCTACGGGCGCAGCGCGAATCGGTGTTGGCCATCGTCGAGGGCCTCAGCGAGGAGGCATGGCACCGCTCGGTCGTGCCCACGGGCTGGACGCCGGCCGGGATGCTGGAGCACTTGGGCGGGGCCGAGTGGCACTGGTTCCAGGGCGTCGTGGCGGGCAGGCAGCCTGAGTTCCCAGGCGACCTCGATGTGGACCGAGCACCCTACGACCCCATGTCGGTCGTGTTCACGTCGGACGCGTCCTCAGCAGAGGTCTTGGCTTTCTACTGCGACCAGTGCGCGGCGTCAGAGTCAGTGCTGGCCGCAACCCCACTTTCGGTGCCGCCACGCGGCAGGCACGGACCGTACGAGCCACCAAATGTTCGTTGGGTCGTGCTGCACATGATCGAGGAGACCGCCCGACATGCTGGGCATCTCGACCTTGCGAGGGAACTCCTCGACGGCAAGGTCCGGCTGGGCGGCCGCTAATGCGGCGAACAAGTACCGATCCTGTTGGCCGAGTGGTTGCACATTGACGAGCACGCGCACAGGGTCACACGTATCTCGCGGTCATTCGGCCCGATCGGGACATGCCGGTCGCTCGGGCGAGCATCCCAAACCGTGGGGTTGCTTGCATCCGATCCGGTCGGCCCGAAACACCCTCACGAGTTCCGCCTGTGACACGACGAGAGAAGTCGCCAACCGAGTCGGGACGTATGATCACTGTGCGCAGTGGAGCAGAGGCTGGGGTGTGGTCTTCGGGGCGCTGAGGCCGCGGCTTCAAATCCCGTCTTCCCGCAACTGTAATGTGGCGAGAGACACCCCGGGCAGCTCTATGCGCTTGGCCGCTGCGACTGCCGTACGCTCCTAACTTCGGCCAACTTCGCTTGATCTACAAGGCAGATCTAGAGCCCGTACTCTTCCGAGGCCTCCTGGCGTTGTTTACCCGCGCCGAGCGATAGCAGCGTTGCCGCCCTGATTTCCGAGATGGCCGACCCGGCGCGCTCGGGTCCTGGCAGTTGGACGTCGTTCTGCACTTCCCGAGGCGAGACCAGCTCGGGCCTCAAGTAGCCAGGCGGCCGGCGGGCGGTCAGGACGCGAAGTCGGGCGTGGCGGATTCTCACAGACTCCGTGCGCCCCTTCGGTTGTTCCCACTCCTCTTGGCGGCCGAGGGCCGTGAGGTCGAGAAAGTAGTACGAGCCCCCAGTGGACTCCAACCCACGGGCGTAGTGCGAGTAGGTGTGAAAGATTCGGCCGTCGACCTGCAGGAAGCAACTCTGGCCCGGCATGTCATAGGGCTGCTCGGCCGTCTTCATGCTCTCTTGGCCCAGCGCCGCGTATTCGTCGAGGGTTCGGAAATTGTACTCGTCGAAGCCACGGGACGCGTCGATCGTAACCCCGAAGTCGTAGTTGAAGTCGGACCCGAGGGAGGAGTACCAGGGCAGGTCCCAACCCCTCTTGGCTTGCCAACGCGCGAGATTGGCCAGCGGCGCCCGCGACACCATGGCGTAGGTTGTGTCGCGTGTGTGGAGGTGATCGAGGAAGCCTCGCGACAGCTCGTCGGTGCCAGCGGTGCAGCTGGAGCAGCCGTCCTCCCATTCAGGGTGGAACATGAAGTGGTAGACGATCAGCTGTGGACGGCCCTCGAAAATGTCGAGCAGGCCCACCGTGCCGCTCGGGCCGTCGAAGGTGTAGTCCTTTTCGATCTCGACCATTGGGAGGTTCCGCCGCTCAGCGTTCAGCGCATCCCGCTGCCTGGTCAGTTCCTTCTCTTTGGCGAGCAGGGCCGTGCGGGCGGCCAACCACTCCTCTCGGGTGGCGATCTTCGGAAGGGTCATGGCGGTCTCCTTGCGTAGCAAGACGGGCCGATGCTCGGCCCATATACACATCATGACGAACTCGGGTGATCGAAGTCATCGACGAAGCGGGCCAGCAGCCTGACAAGTCACCGCCCAGCCTGGCACACGCCTGATCGAGAGACGCCCAGAATCCGGACACAAATATCGTCACCGGTTCTTATCGCCCCCGGTTCAAGGACAATTCATCTTGCGCCCGAATGGAAACCACGCACATATTGTTCAGACCAAAGTGGGCGTTCTGTGTCTCTCCCGAACAATTTTCTCAGGAGCTGCCAAGCCCGGTCTAGATCGATTCGGTTGGCGGCACACAAGCCCCGACTTCAGTACGGCCGAAGAGTCGTCCGCCCAGCATTTTAGTTGTAGCAGCGAACCGAGTCGGCGAGCCGAGCCAGTGCGTAACGGCTAAACGGGGTGGCGTCAACTGTGACGCACGCGAGGTCGACAGAGACCCGCCAGAGGTCACGGCGTTGCGCGAAACCCGCCTCAATAGGTGCAATATCACGATAGGCATCAAGTACGTCGTCGGGTACCGGATGGAAGTAGTCGACGAGGGCCAAGTCGATCTCGGGGTGCCCGAAGTACGGCGCAACGTCTGCGACGACCGCGCCGGTGTCGGTAGTGACGAAGTTGTTTTGTTGAGCGTCGCCGTGGAGCAACGTCGGTTGTGGTTCTGGGCCGCACACCGACGGCAGTCGCTGCACGAGCCGCTCGACGTCAGCCGCAAGGTTCATCGGCAGGTGTCCGGAGTCAACGGCAGACCGGAGAAGCGGAACGACACGCCGTTCGGTATAGAAGTCGACCCAGCTGTTCGAGGTGACGGGGTTGTTGTCTTGGCGTAGAGGGCCGAAGAAACCATTGAACTGTTCGAGCCCGAATCGTGCGCCATGCACTTGATGCAGGGTGGCCAGGGTGTGACCGATTGATCTCCAGTCGTCGCGTGTTCGATGCTGAGGAGGCCGCTCGGATAGCGCCTCGGTCATCAAGAGACAGCCGTGATCGATGGCGGCGAGGCCGGCGGCGATCGGCGTCGGCGTAGCGATTCGTGCACGTTCCCGCAGGAGGGTCAGGCCGCTCAGCTCGGCCTGGAATTTCTCGCGAGCGTTGCGGTCGAGACCAAGCTTCGCGAATACCGAGAAGGGCTCGCCGTGGAGGATGCCGCACGGATGTGATGCCCGGTCGTTCAGGTCGGTGAAGGAATTGCTTACCCAGTTTCGTCCGAGATGGCGAGATGCTGCACTCTCAATTGCGGCTTTGACTTTGGCTTCAAGGAGTGGATGGACGGTTGTCACAACAGGCCGAGGATAGCGGCGAGCACCTCTGGCTCGCCCGACCCGGCTCTGGCTGGCAGTGAGCGTGAAGTCGGCCGGGGTCGTGGTGCTGCCCTGAGAGTGTCGTCGCGGGGTCCCGTGGGCACGGCGGTGCGTCGGGAGCCACCTGAACGGTTGCCGACCAGCGAACGACGGAGGGAAACGTCACCCCCGTGCGCCGTCGTTTTGTCGCACCTCCCCGGCGTGGCGATCGCCTCGATGCTAAGCATGTCAAGCGCCGCCGGCGTCTCCCTTGCGGCACCTCTGGGACGCCTAGCACCCGTATGAGGTCAGCGCGATCTGGGACGCCCTTCGCTTCGGGGCGCTGATTCCGGCCGCCGGTCCTGTAGCTGGTCGGGACGTCCTCCTGGTAGAGCACTTCGTTGCTACCACTCCCAAAGCCCAGTTACTCCTCTTCCTCGGAGCCGTCCTGGAGGAGGCGACCTCCGACGAGCGGGCGGCGTTGCTCGCCGCGATGCCACGGGTGGCACGACTCGCCTGGTGGGGCGTCGGACGACGCCGCTACGCCTCGAACATACGCCGAGTTCGAGGGAACGCCGCCCGCCAAAACCGCCAGCTGCCCATCCAGACGCTCACGGTGGTCTGACGATGACTTTTTCCGAACCCGAACTCGCCTTCTTGTCGTCACAAGTAGTCGGTCGCCTCGCCACCGTCCAGCCGGACGGAACACTGCAAGTCAACCCAGTCGGGTTCACCTACAACGCTGAGTTCGGCAGCTTCGACATCGGCGGGTTCCGCCTCTCAGCGAGTCAGAAATTCCGCAACGTCGCGGCCAACGGCCGGGCCGCGTTTGTCCTGGACGACGTCCCCTCGATCGACCCGTTGCGCGTCCGCTGCCTCGAGATCCGAGGCCACGCCGAAGCCATCACGTCGACCGGGCAGACACAGGAAGGACTCGACGGCGCGCTAATTCGCATCCATCCCGAACGCATTATCAGCTTCGGGATCGACATCCCTGACCAAGACCCTCAAGCGATGACCCCCCACAACCGGGACGTGACGCGGTGAGCCGGAGGTAGAACTGGTTGGGAGCGATCGACTAACGACGATTGGGAGCCTGGCCCGGTGAACGACGACGACCTGCTAACCGAGCAACGAGCGTTCTATAGAGCGCGGGCGCCCGAGTACGACGAGTGGTGGCAGAGACGCGGCCGCTACGACCGAGGCGAGGAGATGGCAGCCGAGTGGGGTCGTCAGGTCGCGGTGGTCGACAAGGCCCTGGAGGCTTTCGGCGCGACCGGGGATGTCTTGGAGCTCGCAGGCGGCACGGGCTGGTGGACGCAGCGCCTATCGAGGACCGCCGGTCGGTTGGTTGTCGTCGACGCCTCGTTCGAGACCCTGGAGCTGAACCGCCAGCGTGTGGGGAGGCCGGACGTCGAATATGTCGTCGCGGACTTGTTCTCGTGGGCGCCCGACCGGGTATTTGACGTGGTCTTCTTCTCGTTCTGGTTGTCTCACGTCCCCCGCTCGAGGTTCACGACGTTTTGGGACCTGGTCCGATCGTGCCTGGCTCCTGGCGGCCGGGTGTTCTTCATCGACAACCGCGACGACCCCGCCCCGACGATGCCTTCAAATGATCCTTATGTCGTGCAGTACGGTCCCGACCTTCACCTGCGACGCTTGTCTGACGGGAAGGAGTACCAGGTCGTCAAGGTCATGTACGAACCGGACGAGCTGGAGCTTCTCCTAGCGAAGGAGGGCTGGGCTGCACACCTCGCAGCAACCCGCTGGTTCATCTTTGGCAGCGCCCAAGCCGAGCCAGCAGTAGCCCCGGACGGCGAAACGACCATCTAGCCGAGACCACTCATGAACGCTCGATACAACGTGTGAGGAGGGTTGCGCGAGAGCCCCGCCGGGGTACTGACGCACGTTTCCTCAACGCGAGGGCTTGACCTTGACCTTGGGGGAAGCCGCAGACTTGTAAGGGCAACTGTCATGTCGATGGGGAGCGAGCACGTGGACCAGATGGGCATCGGAGAGTTCGCCAGACGCTCACGGCTGTCCGCCAAGGCGCTGCGGCTCTATGACGAGCTCGGCCTGCTGCCGCCGGCACGGGTGGACGAGGGCTCTGGCTACCGCTTCTACGAGCCCGGCCAGCTCAAGCAGGCACGCCTGATAGCGGCGCTGCGCCAGCTGCAGGTCCCGCTGGCGGAGATCATGGGGGTCCTGCCGCTTGAGCCGGCCCAGGCGGCGGAGCGCGTCCGCGTGATCTGGGCCGCAACCGAGGCCGGGCACACGGCCCGCCGCGCGCTCGCCGCATACCTGATCGACGAGCTGAGCGGAAAGAGTTCCGTCATGTACGAGGTCAGCACGAGGGAGATGCCCGAGCGCAGCCTGCTGTGCGTGAAGCGCAACGTCGCCGGGCAGGACCAGGCATGGGCGTTCGGCAAGGAGTTCATCGCCCTGCTCCGGCACTACCAGCTGCCGCAGATCGAGGGGCGCGCCGGCGCGTTCTTCTGCATCTTCTGGGGTGAGGTCAGCGAGGACAGCGACGGCCCGATGGAGTGGTGCCGTCCCGTCCCACCAGACCAGGCGGAAGCGCTCGCCGCCCGCTGCCCGGAGCTGGCCCTGCGGGCCGAGCCCGCCCACCAGGAGGCGTTCGTGAAGATGGGCGATGGGCAGGTCGACGGCGCCGAGTGGCAAGTGGTCTCACGATCGCTGGAGGCTTGGAGCGAGCAGCAGCACGACCTAGACCTCGCCATGGGCATGGCCGACCTGGGTTTGCGGATCACCTATCTGCCCAGCGAAGTGGGGCAGGATACCTACCAAGACTTCGCGGTCCCGTTCATCGGTCAGCCACGTGGATGACGGCGATCGTCAAAGCCGAGTCGTTGGCCAAGCGCTTTGGTGAGGCCCCAGCGGTCACGAACATGTCATTCGCTTTGGAGGCGGGGACGATCACGGGCTTTCTCGGGCCCGAACGGCGCTGGCACGACGACGACGCTGCGGATGGTCCTGGGCCTGTCGGCGCCGACGAGTGGACGAGCACTGGTGCTCGATCATCCGTACGCGGAGTTGCCGCATGTGGCGTTGCGGATCGGTGCCGTGCTCGACGCCACCGATTTCCATCCCGGCCGCTCGGGCCGTGACCACCTGCGGCTGCTCGGCCAGGCCGTCGATGTCCCGGGCTCACGTGCGGACGAGGTGTTGCTGCGCCTGGTGGAGCTGTGTAACGCCGCCGGGCGGCGTGTGAAGGGATATTCGCTCGGGATGTGTCAACGGCTCGGGCTTGCTTATCCCATATCGATGCTGGTGCGTCCAAGACTTGGCCCTGACCTGCTCCATAACGCGGAGGCACCGATCGGCCCAGACGGCAACTCCTTGCCCTCGAGAACCGGGTGAGGCCGCCCGCCCTCAGGCTTCCAAAGGACCTCAGTGCCCACTAATCCGCAAAGCAGTTGACCTGGCTGAAGGGCGACGCCTTCGGTGGAAGCACGCGCCGCGACTACGGCTGCATCGCGGAACCGGGGAGAGGCTGGATCATGCCGAAGGTGTTGCCCTCGGTGTCCTTAGCGTAGACGGTGTCGCCAATTCCGGGCACCGTCTGTCTCTCGCCGACGATCTCTCCACCCGCCGCCTTGACCTGGTGGATCATGTCGTCCAGGTCGCCGACGCCGACCCAGTTGATCACGGGTTGTGGGTTGTACGCCCGAGGCATGATCGCGCCGTTTATCCCCATGCCTTCGTCGCCGGTGTGGGCCAGCCAGTAGTCCACCCCGGGCATGCCTGAGGTCGTTATCTCCCAACCGAAGATCTCGTAGAACCTACGGGCGCGCTCGACATCGTCGGCGGTTATCTCGAAATGGACGACTCTTGCCATGGGGGCCTCCCTGTGAAGATTGTCCCGGGGGCTCACTTTACGCCGGCTCGGGCAGGTCCCCAAGGGCGTTGACGGGAAGTGGGCAAACTGGGAACATCACGGTTCGCCCGTCAGCGCATCGTCCGCACCGCACCAGGGCTCGGGAGACCAAAAGTGCAGTGCCAGCGGCCGCCTACCGTGGCAGTGCCCCGATCGGCCCGGCCCCACTCAAAGGGCGCCGATCTACGTTTATGCGTGACGGCAAACAATCAAGTTTTTGTAAGGAAAATCCGCCCATACCGACGGCTCGGGCTCGCTTAGCATCGGCCAATTCACTCGGCGAGTTGGCACATAACCAGCGAACAGATTATCTTTTCATCTCCGTACATTATGTGGACACAAGTCCAAATCTGGTTTGTCTCGGCAAGAATTCCGAGATCGCCGCTTATTTCACCTCGTTGGCGAGGTCTGCAGGTCTGACCAGGGCGCAAGATGGAGCGTTCTGTTCGAGGAACCTGCTTGTGGGCCACGAGCCACTGGGTGGCTGTTTGAGCGCCGCTCACTGGCTGCGGCGGCGGCAAAGGCGTCTACGGCTTCATAGACGTCAACGACGTCGACGCGGGCGGTTCAGACAGTGAGGCGATGCAGGCAGTGAGCAGGCGCCGCATCTGGTCTTGTTCGCTGAGATCCAGATTGGCCAGCATGTCTTGCTCGACGCGGCGAACCGCGGCGCTGGCCACCTTCAGCTGGCGGCGCCCGCGGGCGGTCAGCTCGGTCGGCAGGGCCGGCCGACGGGTGCCTGTGCCGGGCGGACAACGAGCCCTTGGTGTTCGAGGGCCTGCAGGAGCACATTCATCGACTGCCGGGTGACGAAGGCGCCGCGGGCAAGCTCGGAGTTGGACAGGCCCGGTCGCTGGGCAAGTAGCTCCAGACAGGCGTAGTGGGTGATCGTCACCCCAAGCGGCCTCAGCACGGCCTCGAGGGCAGAGTGCAGGGCGCTCGCGGCCGCCTTCAGCATGTACCCCAGCGAGGTGTCCAGCTCGATTCCGGGCTCGCCTTGACTCATGTCAGTAGTCTGACATATATTGTGGTGTGTCAGACTACTGACATACAATGAGAAGGCAGGAACCATGGCCGTCACCGGGCCCGACTTCATTTCACTGCAGGTGCGCGACCTGGAGCGTTCCGCCGCCTTCTACGAGCAGTACCTGGGGCTGAAGCGGTCCGACGCAGGACCGCCGCACGCCGTCGTGTTCGACACCAAGCCGATCGCGTTCGCCGTCCGCGACGTTGTCGCGGGAGTCGACCTGGACGCGATAGCACAGCCGGGGCAGGGAATGGCGCTGTGGCTGCACGCCCCCGACGCGCAGGACATCCACGACGCCCTCGCCGCCGCCGGCACGACGATCATCTCAGCGCCCGCAGACGGGCCGTTCGGCCGCACTTTCACGTTCGCCGACCCCGACGGCTACCAGGTGACCCTCCACGACCGCGGCTGAGCCGGGCGTCAGGGTCTTCGGCGCCCCCCAACTCCACGGCGCACGTCGAGCGCATAAGTAGCTAATCGGCACACCCGCAGTCGGACTAACTCCTGAGCCGCCAGGCGAGGTGGCCGAGCTCATCGCCGATGCGGGCCGGTGGGCTGCGAACCAGCCATGGGCGCTGACGCCCGGTAAGGTCCGAGAGCAACCCCACGCTGTCACGTCTCGGCGGAGGAGGCGTCCGCCCCGCCTCCGTGTGGGGGTCCTCAGCCTGGTGGCGACCGCCCTCGTGGTGGTCGCCGTCTCTCTGGTCCTGGTGACGGCCAGCTCGTCCCTGTCGTCTGCCCAGATCCGACACATGATCGCTCAGGCTTCAGCCTTGGGCTCCAAGGCCGGTACGATCCGCATCGACCAGGTCGTCATGCAGAAGGGTGCGCCAACAGAGCACATTTCCCGTTTGGTCCTCCCCTCGGGCGTGAGCCGCTTCTCCTACTTCGACCAGACCTATTCCGTCTACGTAACCGAAGTCGACAACGCTCGACCTCAGTTCGGCTTTCATCGACCGGGCGCGGCCGGCCGCCGAGTTAAGTGTCACCCACCGGGCCCAGTTTGAGCAAGGCGACGCCGTCGGCTACGTCGCCGCTGATCCGGCTGACGTCGTTTCATGCCTTGGGGCTACCTGGATCGGTGATGGGCTCTATGGCACGATCGACCTGCTGACCCGCTCGCTCCGCAGTGGCGGCCTCGTCCTCATCGGTGAGCCGTACTGGGTGCGCGTTCCAGCGACCGACGATCTCGCCCGAGCGTGCCACGCCCGCGACCGTGACGAGTGGTTGTCGCTTCCCGAGCTGGTCTCATCGCTACGGAGCTACGGAGCTACGGACGGGACCTAGTACAGATGCTGCTCGCCAGCCCCGACGACTGGGATGCCTACCACGGCTCCTGCGTAATCCCTTATGCCCGCCGACCCTACGCGCTTCGTACACATGTTCGGAAAATGACGCTTCGGTAGTTACCAGCCTGGTAATGTCCCACCAATGCCCTATTTGACTACTGTTGCTGAGGACGGCTTCAACCGGTTTCTTCGCTTCCTGGCGAAGGTCGGCCTGGTCATCTCTACCTTCAAAACCATCGGCGCCGTCATCGCCTTCATTCGGCGCTTCCTCTAACTAGCCCGAGGCAAACGGAGGGTCCACGGCCGGTAGGGCGCGGCCCTATCACAGGGCGTCTACCCTCGATGCGTGAACCCCGTGTTGGCCGGCTTCGTCGCCTTCGGCTCACTCATGCTCTTCCTGGTGTTCGTCAACGTCCTCAAGCCGCGATCGAAGCGCCACGAGCGAGGTAGCCACGAGCTGAGCCAGCTCGAAATCGAAGAACGCATCGCCGAGGCGTCGTCACGAAGCGCAGATGGCGAAGCTGAGGGCTAGCGGCCCCCACTGGCAATCCTGACGAACCCAGGCCAAACGGCACGCATTGTGCTGTCTGCCGAGTCAGGCACATTTGTAGGGCAACATGGCCATTCCATGAGCCAGTGGGGCTTGCGTCCTTCGTCACCCTCGATCAGTCTCACCGGTTTTGAGCCCGACTTTCGTCCAGAACTCGACACTGCGGGTGTTGTCCGCGTCGGGGTCGGCAGTGAAACGCTGCCAACCCAAGTGGCTCCAGACGTACCCGAGCACGGCGATGGTGGCAGCGGTGCCAGTCGCTACGGTGAGCGTGAAGCACGACAGCCACCCGGCCACGTCAGGCGCCCCGAACACGACAGAATGTGTAACCAATGGCCTCGACAAAAAAGTCTCAGCGTGCCGCCAAGCGGCTCGTGTTCCCGGAGCCGCGCAAAGTCGACTTGCAACAGATCGAGGTCGACGTCGACGACCTGGGGGCGTACGAGGTAGTCGTGCAGGCCCGGCGCAGCGTCATCAGCCCGGGGACCGAGGTCGCCCACTACCGCGGCGATTCCCTCTCGGGGGCGCTCCCCCACGCCCAACGTCGGGGCGAACCTTTTTACCCCGGCTACGCAATGGTCGGGACGGTCCTCGCTGCCGGCACGGCAACAGGCCTTGCTGCCGGCACGAACGTGCTCTCCCACACGTCTCATCAGTCCCTGACCCGCTTCGACCACCGAGAACGCGTCTGCGTCCCGCTACCGGCCGATATCGACGTTGATGTCGCCCCATTTGGACGTCTCGTCCAGGTGGGGGGCATAAGCCTGCAGCTTTCCTCGGCGCGGCCGGGGGACACCGTCGCAGTGGTAGGGCTAGGGCCGGTCGGCAACCTCGTCGCCCAGCTGGCCAATACCTCGGGCTACCGCGTCGTTGGTGTCGAGCGCTCGGCGGCGCGCAGGGGGCTCGCCCGTATGACGGGGCTGGAGACGGTAGTGTCGCCCGAGGACGCAGTCGGGGCCCTTGCCCCTGGGGGGGCGCGGCTTGTGCTCGAATGCTCCGGCAGCGCGAGAGCAGTAGTGCTGGCTACGGAGATGTGTGGCCACCACGGCGAAGTGATGACCGTCGGAGCCCCGTGGCGCGCCGAGGCCGAAGTGGCCGCGAGCTCGGTGGTCGCGCGAGTTTTCGAAAGGTTCCTGTCCCTGCGGAGCGGCTGGGAATGGCAGGCCCCCCTCTACGGTGACCGGTCTGTGGCGGCGTGCACCCGTTGGGCGCTCGACCGGCTCGCCGCCGGCGCCATCGCAACGGCGCCACTGGTCAGCGGTAAGGTCAGCCCGGAGGAGGCGGGTTCGGTCTATCGCATGATCGACAGCGACCCCGAGCGTTATGTCACCTTTTTGCTCGACTGGGAAACGGGCCCGACTTAGCAAGCCTCCGCTTACCTTGGGACCGCCTCGCTGAGTGTCCTTTTTCCGGCGGCCAGGCGATCTGGCGCATCATTGGCTATCCCCTGGATAGCCAATGAACGTCGTGGGGACCACTACCACGCGACGACAAATGGACCAGACCTCGGCCCGAGGGACGGGACTGCACCACCTGTCGTCGCCGTCTCCGCGTCTGGTCCAGTTCTACCCGCCTGGCGTATAGAAGTCGCGCCAAGCGAGCGTTACGACATAGGGAACTGGACCAGACTTCGGCTCGACAACGGGGCTCGTACCCCTTTTTGCACCTTTACCTCTCGGTTTTCATGGCGCCCGGGACGCCCTGAAATTATTAGTGTTCCCGCGACCTAGGAAGTAGGTAGTGACTTCGCCCAGGGCTCGTTACTCCAGCCGTCGTTTTTGACGAGGTAAGCGGCGCCCTGCTGGAACAGGCCTTCCAGGTATGAGTCTTCCTGGCTGATCGTCTTCGCTCCAAGAAGATACCCGTCGTAAGCCGCTGTCAGGAGCACTCCGGGAGCGATGTCATAGCCCGAACTGGCGAACGGGCTGACGATTTCAGGCTTGCCCCACGCACCCTCGAAATAGGCGGCAGTCGAAGCCGGTGGCTTTATCCCGTTGACCGAAGAGATCCCCCCAGTCTGGGCCAACCAGTTCGAGATGTACTTCGGGGAGGTCATGAACTGGAGAAACAGGATCGCCGCTTTGAGGGCGTTGCCGCTCGTATGGGCCGGGATCATGTAGCTCGTCCCGCCCACGGTGTTGCCTGACTGTGCAGGTACGTTCGCCGAAAGCGGTGTCGTCGCGGTGGTGATCTCCGGGAACGGCATGCTGCCGATCGGGAAGTGCGAGTTGGCGGCGATCGTCCCGTAGCCGAAGTCGACAGCGAAGGTCGTCGCTGCCTTGCCCGACTCAAACTGGGGCAGCCCCACCCCGTCGCCCGAAAGGCCGGTTATCCCCGACCAGTTCGGCGTAGCGCAGTTATCGAACAGCTGCTTGAGCAACACGATGCTCTCTTGCTCGTAGGGGTTGGTCGCTGAGAACTTTCCAGTTGCGATCCCCCACGTAAGGTCTTCCAATGTCAGCTGGGGCGAAGTTCCCGGTTTCCCGGCCACGTTGAAGTGATTGAGCGAATTGAACTGCTTTTCGACCAACTGGTCGAGGATGGGGCGGTACGGGAAAGCCGTGCCGATAACGGAGTTGTCCATTGCCATCGGCGTATAGCCAGCCTTCTTCAGCGCGCCACAGTCACTGATGAGCTGGGAAAACGTCCCGATCGGTGCGGTAATCCCGGCCTTTTTGAAGGCCGTCTCGTTGTAGTACATGGCGATGCCGACGAGGTTGAACGGCACCCAGTCGAAATTGCCCTTCGGGTCGAGCACGGAGGCAACCTTGGCCGAGAAGGCCGACGGGTTGAACTCTGAAAGCCAGCTCTTGTTGCCCGGGACAAACGGGTTGGGTTTGTTCAGGTAGCTGTTTAGCGGGACGACCATGTACGGCTGATATGTCGCCTGGTTGAAAACCAGGTCCGGTGCAGTCCCGGCGGCGAGCTGGGTTGACTCGACGCTGAAGAAAGTGGAGAGCGGGAGCACATCTGTGCGAACGGTGACCCCCGTTACCTTCTTGAACTCGTTGACAACCTGGCTCCACGGTGCTCCGAAGTTGCTACCGCTCTGGGTCCATTGGTTGGGGCCCTCGAGGGTTATGGTCGTGCCGGAGACGCCGCCAAGGTAGTGCTTGGCAACCTGCGGCTGGCTGAGGGTGGACGCGCCAACGGGCGTCCCTGCGCTTAGCGCGGCGAGGACGCTGACGGACAGCAGGCCGGCCACGACCGTCCTGCAATTTCGTTTTTTCATTTGGTTCCCCTTTCGTGTAAGCCAACTGATATCTGACCACGCGATGCTTTTGTGTTCCAGGAGCGTGGCCATACCTCTCCGATGTGCCTGTTGTGCCATGTCTTGTGTCGAACCAGAGGCTCCCCCCTCTTTCATGCTCTGGCAAAAGGTCAACGGTCGACGGCCAGGCCCCCCTGGATCCCGGCCAGGAAGTTTTTGGAAAACGCAACGAACAGGATCAGGAGCGGGACGCTGGCGATCAAGTAGCCGGCGAACAGTGGGCCGTAGGACGTCGTCAGCTCACCCTGGAAGAACTGCACGCCAACAGGCACGGTGCGGAGTGAGTTCGTGACGATCGTGAGCTCAGGCCAGAAGTAGTCGCTCCAGACGGAGATCACACTGAAGAGAGCCACGGTCGCGATGATTGGCTTTGCGAGCGGCAGCGTAATTGACCAATAGGTCCTCGCGGCCGAAGCGCCATCGATGTGCGCGGCATCGAAAAGCTCGTTCGGGAGCTGGTCGATATAGGTCTTCATAAGCACCACGGCGAAGACGGTCTGAGCCGTGAGCTGAGGGATGATCAGGTCTGGATAGGAGTTGAGGAGGCCCAGGTTGCGCATAAGTACGAACAGCGGGATCAGGCTGGCGATGTTCGGCACCAGGAGCAACATCGCGATGAGGCCAAAGCAGAGGTTGCGCCCTGGGAACCGGTAGCGCGAAAGCACGAACCCGGTAATTGACCCGAGGGCGATGCACCCTACCATGGTGCTGGCGGCGACGATCAACGAGCTGAGGAGGTAAGGAGCGACGTCGCCCCATGCCGTGGCGAAGTTGCCGAAGTGGAATGGCCAGGTAGGGGTGGCCTCATTGCCGTTGAACTGCGAATTTGACTTGACTGAGGTTTCCAACATGAAGAGATAGGGGAAGATGCCGACGAAGCCCAGGCATAATAGGATGGCTGCCGCCGTGAGGTCGACAAGACGTCGCCGCGAGATGGGGCGTACCCGCACCTTCATGTGTGGCTCGACTGTCGGCACCACCAAAGCCCCGGTCGGCTGGAGACCCTTGCTGAGCGCCATCACCTTGCCTCCGCTACTGTCCTGCGCCGCCCGACGAGGAGGGTTAGCCCGCTCATGATGAGCATGATGACGAGCAACGTCGAGGAGAGCGCCGCAGCATAGCCCCACTCGTCGGCGTCGAAGGCCACCCCCACCATCCGCAGAACTGGCACTGTTGTTGCGTTGTTAGGGCCTCCCTGGGTAGCGATATATGCCGCAAAGCCATACTGGAGCACGAAAACGATGGCCAGGAAGAACAGCAGCTTGATTTGTCGGAAAAGCAGCGGCAGGTCGATGACAACGAAACGCTTCCACCGTCCCGCACCGTCGATTGCGGCCGCGTCAAAGATGTCCTGAGGGATGTTTTGTAACCCCGCCCCGAAGATCAAAAAAGGCAAGCTGGCAATCCACGGGAAATTTATGAAAATGAGGGCAAAGAGCGCGGTGTTCGGGTCGCCGAGCCAGTTCTTCTCCAGGCCGCTCAAGCCGATACTGCCGAGGAAGTGGTTGAGCACCCCGACGTTCGGGTCGTAGATGAACTGCCAGGTGAGCACCTGGATCACGGGGGAAAACGCGAGCGGAGCGATGAGCAGGGCACGAAAGAAAAACCGCCACCTTGGCCTCGACAGAGTGATCACGAGCTCGGCGGCACCCAGCGGGATGGCCCACATCGCGGTCACCGCGACGAGGAAGATGATGCCGATGTGGACGAAGGACTGCCACCATAGGCTGTCGTGCCACATGGCGCGGTAGTTCGCGAACCCGACGAACGGTGAACTGAATCCTGGCTCCCAATTAGTAAAGGAGTGGACCAGCCCGTTGACGTCCGGGTAGTAACTGAAAAAGCCTAGCAACCCGAGCGTGGGGACGAGAGCCAGGTAGGCACCCCACGGGACGCGCCGCCGCCTGACAACCGTTGTGGCAGGTACGCGGGCCACTGTCCCGGGCGTGGACCTCGCCGCTGGCGCCGTGATCATGCCGTCACCCCCCCCGAAGTGCAAGTATCCGGCGTGGCTCGTGCACCGGTCGCTGGTTTGAAGTTGATGTTAGCAATTTGGATGCTAACTGTTGTGAAGGAGCTGTCAAGCGCGCTCGCGGCCTCGTTGTGTTCGGCCGGCACCGTGTGGGCAGCTTGGAAGACCCGCACCGGCTGAGAGGACGACCAAGGATCGGGCAGGCCTTCAAGGTCGCAGAAACTGCACTCCCCAGCCAGCCACGACTGAACCGTGCCGAGGGTAGCTCGCCGGTCACCTGACCCGGCACATTCTGTCGCGGACCGGATCCATCATCGGCGAGCGCATCGCCGTCGTTACGCGAGACTCCCCCATCGGTCCAAGCGAATGGCGAGCGCGGCTTATCGGGATCCGATGAACTCGTGGTCAACCAAGAACCCCTCAAAGCGTCCCAGGCCGGCTTCATCAGATGCAAGACGTTAAGCCGGGAACCTTAGGGCTCGCTCTAGATGGTGCTCTGCGACGCTGCGGAACCACTCCCGCTCAGGGTGGCCGGTGCCCGCGATCTGAAGTGGTCCCGCCACCAGGTCCAGGTGCATGCCCAGCTGGTAGAACCGAAGGCGATCCTCGTCAAGGCCGCCGCGGCTCAGCTTCGCGTAGTGCCTACCGAACCTCATGCGCACCCAGACATGCTCTGCCTCTATGTCGAAGTACTTGGCGCCCTCAATGTCGATCAGCACCAGCTCGCCGCTGTGGTGGAGCAGTACATGGTCCGGCCCGAGTTCGCCGTGTATGAGCGCAAAGACGGAGCGCGGCCTGCAGATACCAGCCGGCGTGCCGCAGCCTCGAACAGGACGAGCCGGGAGGCGTGGGAGAACGGATCGGCCGGGTCGTCGGCGCCCCCCGGGAGCGTGCCCTGCCAGTAGTCCTCCGAACCGCCCCAGACGTAGACGAGCGCGGTGCCGCCGTCACCCATCGTCACGCGGTAAGCGCCCTTCTTCGAACCGCCAGCAAGCCGCTCTACCCTAAGCAGAGGCCGGTCCCCGGCCGAAGGCGGCTCTCGTCCTCCGCGAACTTTCCTTTGTCGGCCATTGCTACCCCTCTTCTCTGAGCATGCAGCGCGAAGAGACCGACCTGGCGGGACGATCGTCATCGCTCAAGCAAATTGGGACATGGTGGTGCCGGGCGCGCGTCTTGACGACGACGCTAACGACGTCCCCTTTCGGGGTAATGGTACCCCTCATTTCCACTGGGCCAAATCTGGTGACTACGTTACCCAGGTGACAGCGATCGGG
This sequence comes from uncultured Acidimicrobiaceae bacterium, assembly GCA_963750465.1. Taxonomy (GTDB): domain Bacteria; phylum Actinomycetota; class Acidimicrobiia; order Acidimicrobiales; family Palsa-688; genus Fen-671. The sequence goes on along the minus strand of CAVVRE010000009.1, from coordinate 73,713 downwards.
CCGATCAGCCTCGAATACCTAGACCCGGAAGACGACCCGCGGAACAAAGTAAGCCATTTCCAGGTGACACGCGAAACCGCTCGGGATACGAGCCAAGGATGATCATTATTGACATCGAGACGTTTCGTTCCAGGTAACAGAATCCGCGGCCTCCGCTTGGGGCCCAGAACGCGGCCACGCCCGCAGAAGCGACATCGTTCGGGGTGATCAGCTCCAAGTCCGTGCCGCTGGACACGGACAAACCACGAGCCTGACCCAATCCCGGGTACTGCCTGCTATCCGGCGTCATACCAGCTACCCCTCTCAGCGCGCAGGCGGCGGAATCCCCCGGGAGGTACCGGATCATGACGGAACAGACTCCGTCTAGGACTCGGCGCGTCGACGGAGGACCGGCTAGCCGCGAGAGCCGGCGGCTTGCTGGACGCCTGCGCCGGGGCGCTGGCGCCGTCAAAGTCACGCCCGGCTTGTTCGCAATAGCGCTGGGATTCGAAGGCCTGTCAGGGGCGTGGCGAGCCGCGTCCAGGGCCGACCATTCGTTGTCGGAGGTCGCTGACATCATCGCCGTTATCTCTGCGGTCCTGTTGTTGGCATTGGTCATACCCTGGATGGTCCAGCTCCTCCGGCGTCAAGATGACCTGCTGGCCCAGCTGCGTGACCCCGCTGTCGGACCGTCGGTGCCGGTAGCCGCCTTCACCGCGATGCTCCTGTCGGCGACCCTGATTCCGGTTGCCGGGGCCACGGGCCGCAGACTGGTCGCGGTATTCGCGATCCTCACCCTGATCCTCTGCCTGGCGGTCGTCGCGGGCTGGATTCTCGGCCGCCTACCCTTGCGTGACTACAACCCCGGCTTCTACCTGGCGACGGTCGGCGGCACCATGATCACCGCGCAAAGCGTCACCCTCCTAGGCTGGACCGGCCTACCCCAGGCACTGTTCGTGCTCGGCTTCGGCGCATGGCTGGTTCTGGGCGCCATCACGGGCGTGCGCCTGGTCCGGGGACCGAAGCTGCCTCCGCCGCTCCAGACCACCCTGGTCTTGGAACTCGCGGCACCAGCGCTGGCAGGCAACACCTATCTGGTCGTTTTCGGCCGGTACGATCCAGCGGCGATCACGCTGGCCCTGGCGACGATGCTGATGGGGGCGGTTCAGCTCGCCTTGCTCCCGTTGTACCGACGGGTGTGGTTCAATCCCGGGTTCTGGTCGTTCGCCTTCACTTACGCTACGGCCTCCACGCTTGCGCTGCGGTGGACCGAGCATGAGCAGCCTGCCGGCGCTCTCGTCTGGCAATGGCTCACACTGGGACTCCTCACGACACTGGTACTCGTGCTCACCGTGCGCAGCGTGGTGGCGCTACGGCAGGGCGAGTTCTCGTCACACAGGCCCCAATAGGTGAATCGGCATTGGCCGTAACCCTGGGAGGGTCGCCGAGGCGTGCGGGCAGAGCCTCGCGGAGCTCTCTGCGCTCGCGCCGCCGGCGTCAACTGCAGCCCCTTCTATGATCAGGGGCTCGTCCTCAAGAACGCCTCAGAGCATGGGGAGATGACATCGAGCAGCATGATGGGATGGAGTGCATCTTCTGCTCCATCGCGGAGGGCACCGCGCCGTCCTGGAGCGTGTATGAGGACGAGGTCGCCGTGGCCTTTCTCGACATCGGTCAGGCGACGCCTGGACACACATTGGTCCGCCCAACTCCGAGAGATACCTCAGCCTCTTGCCCTGAACGTTATCCAGTCGAACGGTTCGGCGGCCTGGCAAGAGGTCTTTCACTACCACGTTCACCTCGTGCCCCGGTTCTCCTTGTCACCTCGGGGTCAAGGCTAATTCAGCTTGTGCGAGAACAGAAACTCGTACATGTTGTTCAGACCAAGCTCGGCGTTCTGTTTTCCGCACGCGAAAGTGCCAATACTGCTGGGGTTTGAGGTATCTCCGGTTCTCTCCTCCAGTTCTTGTCGCAGCGTCCTGCGGTCACCTCGTTATGGAGTGCACCTTCTGTGTGGATGTCTGCTGTGAGAACGTGTAAGACGAAACCGCGAACCAATGGCGCTGGCGGTTAGACGCCGACACCCTCCGCGATGTGGGCGCGCACATCGTCTCAGCCGGGGTCCCGACAATGGAGATCAGCCTTTCGCCGGAACTCGCTTGTCGAGCCGCCGAAGCCTGGGAGCAAGACGACGAACAGAATGACTCGGGAGAGCCAAGAACAGACCGCCATACGGCTCAAGGCCGCGACCCTGGCTCTGATCGGGGTGGCCGTTATCGATTCCAGTCGGCCGGACGGAGACGAGGTCGTCGTGAGGGTCGCTGCCGACTTGGTTGGAGGCGCCATGGCCGCCGCCGATAACTCGTAGTTCGGTCGCCGCGGATCGATTATGCGCGCTTGCGTGGCCGTGCGCGCGGCGTCATTATGTGCCACGCGAACCTGCGATCTGGGCTAGGTCGGCTGAGCGCTTTGGCTTGGAGTCAAGGGCTTTAGGGGTAGGCGACTCGGGGACTGGCTGGCATCCGGGTTCCTTAGCCTGGGCGCTTGCGGCCCCAGGCGCACAAATCGGCATCGGAACCCTGTGCGGTACGTCGTTTAGTCCCCCGGGCTTCCAGGGCGGCGACGAGCAGCTCGGCGTGGCGCGTGCCAAGCATTTCCCTCCATGGCAACTGTTGCCCGCGTGATCTCGAGGAGGCGTCGCGCCGTTATTCTGTGCGAGATTATGTAGGCCTTGGAAATGGCGAGTGACCAATCATCAAGTTGCCGATTCGGTATTCGGGTGAGCATCCTTGACAAGATTCTTGAATGCCGCACAATACGACCAGTTATTTGCTGTGCGTGCCTTGGTGTGCATGGGCGAGCGCGTCGCCTAAATCGAGGGGCCTCGACGGATCTCCCTGGGCGTGGCAGGCAACGTACCTCAGCAGAGAGGCGTCGCTGACCGGGGGAGCGTATCCACGCCTCCCGGGTCGAGGCTGCCCTGGGAAGGGGGCACAGGCAATTGATGAGGTAGGCAAAATAGACGCGATGGCACCACTAGCAATCGCTAGTGGGGTTCGCTGAACAGGATGCCTGCCACCGTCGGCGAGCCCGGCCCTGGTTCGGCTCTAATGGTGGTCCACCCGGTCCGGCAGCTTCGAGAGCTGGCTGACTTCCACTATCAATGGTTCCTCAGCGCCATCCTATTCGGCCCACTCGGGAATCGGGCTCGAGAGGTCCTTGCCCACAACGCCGTCGAAGGTCTTGCCATCCCCGGGTCTATACAGGCGGCCTAGGTGAGCGGGCAGAAAGTTTGCGGGATCCGCGTGGCCTGACCTCGGGTTTGGGAGAATGACAGCGTTGTCGTTCTCCACTTCCCCGGAGGCCATGCGGTGCTCGGACGGGTTGACCCCCAAGGCTCACTGTTAGAAACTCGCCATATGAGACGGCACTTGTCATCCGTCGGGGAAATAGCCTGGCGGGATAATGGGCTATACCTACAGCTACAGCTACGCCATGGGTGAGGTGCGCTCGCAGATACTTCAGCGCTTTGGAGCCTCAGCGGTCACCAACATCCGGTGCTGAGCGGGGTTAAGCGAATCGTGTCTCCATATGCCGAGGCTGCCCTCCTCTTGGGGGCTGGAGTCCTTGCCGGAACGGTCGGGTCCGCTGGTGGAATTACCTCGCTGATCTCCTTCCCGGCGCTGCTTACCGTGGGGCTCGCGCCGCTGCCGGCGAACGTCACGCAAGCAGTTGCCGTCGTGGCGAGCTGGCCCGGGTCGGCGCTGGGCTCGCGCTGGGAACTGCGAGGAAAGGCTTCCTTTCTCCGGCGCTGGGCGCTGCTCATCGCAGTCGGTGCGGCTACCGGTGTCGCGCTCCTCCTCTGCGCACCGGCACAGGTCTTCGAGTACGTAGTCCCGTACCTCTTGGTGCTCGCGTCGTGCGCAATGCTCTTCCAGCCGCGGGTGACCGCATGGCACAGGCGCAGGTTCCCCAGCGGCGGCAGGTTGCTCCCCTGCGGGCTATTCGCTGTGTCGCTCTACAACGGGTACTTCGGTGCTGGTGCGGGCGTCATCACGCTCGTCTTACTGCTCGTGACCGTCGACCAGCACCTGGCACGGGCCAATGCCCTCAAAAACATGCTCCTCGGTGTGACCGACCTCGTCGCTGCGGTCGGGTTTGCCGTGTTCGGCCCCGTCGACTGGACGGCCGCCGCGCCGTTGGCGCTCGGGTTGCTGGTCGGAAGCAGGGTCGGGCCTTCCCTGACTCGGCTGGTGCCCGGAAATGTGCTCCGAGCGCTCGTCGCTCTCGCCGGAATCGGCTTGGCGATCCGGCTCTGGGTTGCTCCCGCTTAGCCAAGCGCCGGCTCCGCTCTTCGGTCTCCGATGCCGCCTGATCCCGACAGACAGCTCGTACCACGACCCTTGATCCTCAGGGACGGTCGGCTCGTGATCGGCAACGGCGGCAGGGGGGCTCGGGACTCACCAGCTACCCTTGCCATTTCGGCGACGCATCACTAGGACATTGTCGAAGGATCGGTTCTCAAACAGCACCACCACCACATGGTCCAAGGCGTTGCGCTTATCCGAGTCAGGCACAGGTTCGGCTCCAGGAGCCGTAGCGGACGCGAACGAAGAGAGACAGCAACTCACAGGAACCCTACAAAGGCCTCCGAAACCCCGCTATGGCCTTTGGTCCCACCCCGGAAGCACGCGCAATTTCCGACATCCAACCGTGCCCCCTCCCCCACCACCCAAGCGCCTGGCACCGGGGAGGGGACACGCCCAGAACAACGACGCGGACCAAAGAGGCCGCCTCAGGCGGCAGCGCCAGAATCGGCACTCTGCGCCGGCGGGTGCGGGGTCGGATGGCGCGCCAGGCCTGATTCGAGCGGGCCACCAGTTCTTCGCATCCGGCCTGGCTCCAGGTCGTAGCGGGCGGGGTGCGATGCGGCCCCCCGCCCGGCGACGATCGGGTCCGCTCAGTTCCGGTCGAAGACACTCACCACCTCGACGCGAAAGGTGTGGGGGAACAGGTCGACGGGCGTGACGGAGCTCAGGGAGTAACCGTCGGATCGAAGCAGGGATGCGTCCCTGGCCAGGCTGGCCGCATCGCAGCTGATCAATACGACCCGGACCGCTCCCGTCCCAGTCACCGCCGAGACGCCCTGGCTCCCCAGCCCAGCCCGGCTGGGGTCGGCCACGACCAGGGCCGCCTGCTCCGGGTGCCATCTGGTCACGTCGGCCCGCACTACCCGTACCCCTAGGCCGGCCAGGTTGGCCTCGGCATCGCGAACCGCTCTAGCCGAACCTTCCACCGCGGTCACCGACCAACCGCGAGCGGCCAACACGCCGGCGAAGACCCCGACCCCGCTGTACAGGTCGACCGCAACGGTAGGTTCGACGTCGCTCGCCGCGGCGACCACCAGGTCGGCCAAGGCGTCGACTCCATCAGGTCGGGACTGGAAGAACGATGCGGCCGACACGCGCCACGTTCGCCCAGCTGCCAGCTCGTGCACCCAGTCGGACCTGACATCGCCTGGGACGTCCGCGACAATGCGGCGGGGCCGGACCGACACCAGCCGCTCCCCGGTACGGGCCCCACACCGGAGACGAACCTCTTCCGCTCCCCGGTAACGACGTCCGTCCAGCAACTCGGCCAGGAGCGGGTGCACCACCAGGCAGCCGGGCACGGGTATGCCTTCGTTCGAACGAGCGCGACGCAGAGCGGCCCGACCGTCCACGACGGTGGCGCGAAGCGACGTGCGGAAGCTCCAGGGCTCCAACCCGACCGTTTCCGAAAGCTCAGGGCATTCGATCCGACCGATCCGCCTGATGGTGTCGATCAGGATCTGCCGCTTGAACTCCACCTGGGCGTCGATGCCGACGTGCTGCCACTGGCAGCCTCCGCAGCCCTCTGGGACGTGCCCACAGCGAGGTTCGAGGCGTGCCGCAGACGCCGTCACCACTCGGGTCACCCGGGCGGTCAGGTAGTGCCGGCGCTCATCCACGACCGTGGCGAGCACCTCCTCGCCTGGGAGGGCACCTTCCAAGAACACCACTTGCCCAGACGGGTGGCGAGAGACCGCCAGGCCATCTGAGGCAATGGCCGTCGCGGTTAGCTGCAGCTGTTCGGCCATCTGCGGACGATAGGCGCGACGCAACCGTGTCGCCACGGCCAGCGACGAGGAGCAAGATGGACTGTCAGGCGCGCCACTTCCCTTAGAGGCGGCCACACGCCTCACGAAGGTCCTTGTGCCACGCCAGAACGTGAGCGCATCTCGTTATCTGACCATCGGGGAAGCGAGTTTCCGAGTCGGCGTTCGGCGTGGCCCACCGCTGACTCGCGGCAGCGTTCCGGCGGACGCATAATCTCGGCCTGCGTTACGAAGGAAGCGCCAGACATTATGGTCGTGGCCGGCGGCCACGGGTGGGTTCCAGAAAGTGTTCCCGAACGAATCTGCATTTGTCAAGCAAGCTCATGACTTAACACGATAAGTGCGCAGATCCCCCACTTATGTATTGCCAGGGTCCGGGCGGGTCCTCCGAGAGGTGGTCGCATCAACCATGCCGACACCAGAGCTCATCATGGACCGAACAAAAAGAAAATAGGTTGGGCGGCACGAGGTCAGGGCACAGCCCGGGCCACTGCACGGACAGCGTTCCATCGAGCGAGGTTATCTCTGGCACGGAGGTGGGACTGCCGTGGCGCTGAGGTGCGCACGCCGGCGCATATCAGCGGTGGGGACCAGCGCCTTTCGGGGCAGCCAGGTCATAAGGGTCGTACGGTGGAGGTCGTGGAAGTCCGGCTGCTAGGCCCGCTCGAAGCCGTCGAAGGGGACGCAGTACTCCCGGTCCGCGGCGCCAAGCAGCGGGCTCTGCTGACGATCCTCGCTCTCCAACGAGGCCAGCCGGTGAGCGCCGACCGGCTCATCGACGTGCTCTGGGGTGACGGAGAGGCGGCCAACCCGGCCAACGCCCTGCAGGCCCAAATCGGCCAGCTGCGTCGCACCCTCGGCGCGAAGGCGATCGTCACCTCCGAGGCCGGATATGCCCTCGGCATTGCCCCGGATGACCTCGACGCAGCCCGCTTCGAGCAGTTGGTAGCCGAGGGAAGGCGCCTGCTAGCGGAGGGGGAGACGGGCCTCGCGTCATGCGCTCTGGGTGAAGCGCTCCGGCTGCGGCGGGGGGAGCCGCTGGCCGAGTTTGCCTACGCCGACTTCGCGAATGGAGAACGAGCACATCTCGCGGAGCTCACCCTGGTGGCCATCGAGGCCCGGGCCGAAGCCGACCTGGCGCTGGGCCGCCACGGGGAGCTCGTCGACGAGCTGGAGGCGCTGTGCCGCCAGCACCCGCTGCGCGAGCACCTGTGGGAGCTGCTTATTCTCGCCCTGTACCGGGCCGGACGTCAGGCCGAGGCATTGCGCGCCTACAGCGACGCCCGCGCCCACTTGATTAACGAACTGGGGCTCGAGCCGGGACCAGCCTTGCGAGAGCTTGAAGCCCGGGTCTTGGGCCAGGACCCCTCGCTCGCGCTCGCCAGCCCGGCACCCGTGCGCGAGGCTACAACGCCTAGGGCAGCGGGCAACCTAAGGGCCCCGATGGGCCGCTTCATCGGCCGGGGCACCGAGGTCGAGCAGGTGTGCGAGGCCGTCCGGGCCTGCCGGCTCGTCACTTTGACGGGGCCTGGCGGGGCCGGCAAGACCCGGCTGGCGGTCGAGGCGGCCGCCGTCCTAGCCGAAGAGCACAGGGACGGCGCTTGGTTGGTTGAGCTCGCCGGGGTCACAGATCCCGCCGGCGTGGCCCCGGCGGCGGCTGCCGCCCTGGGTGCGTCCCCGTCCGTCCCCGGGTGGCCTCTGCTGCCAGGGTCACCGTCCGAGGTCGTGGCGCGACAATTGGCCGGCCGGTCCCTGGTAGTTGTCATCGACAACTGCGAGCAGGTGGTCGACGCGGCGGCGGCCCTGGCCGACGCCCTGGTCGGAGAGGTTCGCGGCCTCCGGCTCATCACCACCAGCCGTGAGGCGCTGGGCGTCCCCGGCGAGGTGTTGGTGCCGGTAGGTGCATTGCCGCTGCCAGCTGCCGTCGAGCTGTTCATCGATCACGCCCGGGCGGTCCGACCTGGGTTCGCACCCGACGACCGCGACACCCTGCTCGTGGAGGATATTTGTCGCCGGTTAGACGGGCTGCCCCTGGCCGTTGAGCTGGCCGCCAGCCGTCTGCGGGCGTTGACCCTCGCCACCGTCGCGGAACGCCTCGACGACCGCTTCCGGCTCCTCACCCGGGGTGCCCGTACCGCCCCGCCCCGTCAACAGACCCTGCGGGCAGTGGTGGACTGGAGCTACGAGCTGCTCTTCGAGGACGAACGCCGTCTGTTTGCTCGACTCTCGGTCTTCGTGGGCGGGTGCGAGCTCACCGCCGTCGAGGCCGTTTGTGCCGATGATCGGGTACCGACTGGTGAGGTCCTCGACGTCATGAGCCGACTGGTCGACAAGTCCCTCGTCACTGCCCCCGTTGGTGACGACGCCCGGTTCACCCAGCTCCAAACCCTGTGGGAGTACGGCCGGGACCGCCTCGAGGAATCCCACGAAACTGACGCTGTTCGCGCCATCCACGCTACTTACTACCTGCAAATGGCCGTCGAGGCCTATCAACGCCTGCGAGGTAACACCGGCCCGGTATGGCGGGACCGCTTGAGCTCGGAGTCCCGCAACTTGAGGGCGGCGCTTGACTGGTACATAGCAGCGGGTGACGCCGATGCGGCGTTGTCGTTGGCGTCGGGGATCGCCTGGCTGTGGTTCATCAACGGCAACTTCGCCGAAGGGGCCCGCTGGCTGGGTGACGCCCTGCGCGCTGAAGGCGACCGGCGACCCCAAGTCGCGGCGACGGCAAAGGCCTGGCATGGCTATTGCCTAGGCATGTCCTCGGGCCCTGCGGCAGGCGTCCTTGAGTGCGAAGAGGCTGTCGCCGCCTTGAGGCCCGCGGCCGACCCGCTCCGGTTGGCAGAAGCGCTGGAGCTGTGGGCCGCCGTCCTCGCTTTCAGCAACCACTTCGATCATTCACTCCAAGCCCTGCACGAGGCGAAGGAAGTGCTCGACAAGCTCGAAAACGGTTGGCTCCTGGCGACGCACGACCTGGTCGTCGCTTGGGTCCTGCTGTACCTGGGCCGACTGGACGACGCTGAGCCGGCCGCCCGCTCGAGCCTCGAACGATTTGACCAAGAAGGAGAGGTGCTTTTGGTCGTCTCTCCGCTAAACGTCCTCGCCAGAATCGCCGAGGCCCGAGGTGACCTCCACGGCGCTTCAGTGGCGTACGAAGCGGTCATCGAGCGGTGCCGGGCCACCGGACAGGCCCTTGAGGTGCCGTTCATCCTGGTGGCTTCGGCGACACTGCGGGCCAGGCAAGGCGACGACGAGGCGGCCGACGGCCTTTACGCGGAGGCGATCGGCTGCTGCTTCAACCCCTGGCTATCGTCCGACGCCATGGTAGGCCAGGCCGCGGTTGCCCGTCGTCTCGGAGACCTGGTCCGAGCCCGGTCCTTGCTCGACGAAGCCGGGCGCCACTACCCCTATATCGACTTCCACGCCGGGCCGCCCCGCGTCCTCGCCGGCCTCGCATGGTGGGCGCTCGCCTCCGGCCAACCAGACGACGCCGCTGTCTTCGCCGCCCGCGCTGCCCAAGGTGCATCGGCGAGCGGGGACCCGGCCACGCTTGTCCTCGCCGAGACCGCCGTGGCCGCAGTCCAGGCGACCGTCCAGCCGACGCCCGACAACATCGGCACGATCGTTGCTCTGGCGACGAGGCGAGCTCAGGCGACCGCATACGGCTCTCTTACCGATGGGCCCGATCTAGCCGCCCTCGTCGCCCGCCTGGACGTGACGAGTTCCTGAGGGGTCGACCTGCTCTTAGTCCTGTGGCGTCCCCGCCGAGCCAATAGAAGCCGGCGACCGGGGCGGTAGTGTTCGCCCCGAGTTGACCTCAGCACCACGTCAGTGCCACCTCAGGCAGCGCAAGCACCCTGGCCCTCATGCAGACGACACCAGGCGGTACCCCCGCCCACCCCGTCCACCAGGCCGGCCCGGAACCCGCCGTCGAGGTCCATGGCCGCGTAATAACCACCAACCAACAAGCGGCGGCCTGTTACCGCGAAGCTCGAGCGCGCCGCCGACTGGGGCAACGCCGTCGTGGCGTTGCGGTTGGCAGTGGCCGCCGACGCCGCCTTTGGCGTGGCGGTTGCAGATCTCGCCGCCGTGACCCAGGCGCCGAGCGCCCCTCCCGAAAGCCAGCAGATGAGCTGGGAACGCCACCACGTAGAAGTGGTTGGTACCGCGTCGACCGGCGATGTCGACCGGGCCTTAGACCTGCTGCGCGAACACCTCGCCAGCGTGGGCTGTGACCCCCTCGCCTTCCGTATCGTCGCTCACCTCAGATGCTCCGTCGGCAACAGCGGCGACCTCGATGACATCGCCGGTCGCCTTCCCGCCTGCCACGCCACCCCATGGCCGTGCTGGCCTTGAGTGCGATAGCGCATCCACTCGTCCCACACGCGCCGTGTACGGCGTTCGTCCATCGTTATTAATCGACTGACGGGACCGTACGCCCGCCCGTCACGTCTGGTGCAGATGTGACGGCTGAAGATGATGCGGAGAGCGTGATCGGCGTCTCGAGTGGGAAGTGGCAGGCAGCAACGTGGCCCGCACCAAAACTGACCAGAGGCGGCTCCTCCAGCGCGCAACGTTCTTCTGCACGGGGACAACGGGTGCGGAAACGGCACCCGGACGGGGGGTGAACAGCCGAAGGCAGCTCGCCCCGGACGGCGGCTACTGCCAACTTCTGGCGAGCCGCAATGGGGTTGGGTTCCGGCACGGAGTCCAAGAGCCCGCGTGTGTAGGGGTGGGCCGGGTGCTCGTAGACCTCGTGCGCCGGCCCCAGTTCGACGAGCTTGCCCAGGTACATGACCCCGATTGTGTCGACCATGTACCGAACGACGGCCAGGTCGTGGGAGATGAGGACGAAGGTCAGATGGTGCCGAGCCTGAAGGTCTTTCATCAGGTTGAGGATCTGAGCCTGGATCGAGACGTCCAGAGCGGACACGGGTTCGTCAGCGACGATGAGCTTGGGGTTGAGGGCCAGCGCCCGGGCCAACCCGATGCGCTGGCGCTGCCCTCCGGAGAACTCGTGCGGGTACCGGTCGATCGCGACCGGGCTGAGCCCGACCTCGTCCAGCAGCTCGTACACCCGGGCCCGTTGTTCGGCGGGCGATCCTCTCTCGTGGACCTTCAGGGGCTCGCCCACGATGGCCCCGACACGCATGCGCGGGTTCAGCGACGAGTACGGGTCCTGGAACATGAGCTGCACGTCGGCCCGCAGGCGGCGCAGCTCGCTCCCGTCGAGCGCCTGCACATCTTGTCCCTCGATGCGAAGTTTGCCGCTGTTGGCCTTCTGCAGCGCCACCGCCAGCGAACCCACGGTCGTCTTGCCGCACCCAGACTCACCCACGAGGCCGAACGCCTCTCCGGTGCGGATGCTGAACGAGACGTCCGAGACAGCCTTGACTGTTCCCGCCTGCCGGCGGAACACGCCTCCCTTCATCACCGGGAACTCCTTCACCAGGTGCTCGATACCGAGCATCTCGGGGCGCCCGTCGAGCTCCGCGGCGCGCCGGGCCGCGGCGCCTTCGTCGCGCTCCTCCGTCTCGGCGGCCCGCGAGCGGTGCTCGACATTGACTGGGTGAAAACAAGCGAACTCATGTGCCTCGGTGCCGGGGGCATCGTCGCCGGTCACCGGCGTGAGGGGTGGCTCTTCATCGCGGCAGCGGTTTGTCGCATATGTGCACCGGGGGTTGAAGCGGCAGTTCGTGTGGACCATCGAAAGGTCAGGCGGGAGGCCGGGGATACTTACGAGGCGGTCAGCCTGGTTCGGGCTGATCTTCGGCACAGACGCCAGGAGCGCGTCCGAATAGGGGTGCCTCATCCGGGTGAAGAGCGTCTCGGTCTTCGTCCTCTCGACCACCTTGCCCGCGTACATGACGGCCACGTTGTCGGTACGGCCGGCTATGACGCCCATATCGTGAGTGATCAGGATCACGGCCATCCGGAGGCGTTCGCGCAAGCCGTCGATCAGGTCAAGGATCTGGGCCTGGATCGTAACGTCGAGAGCGGTCGTAGGTTCGTCGGCGATGAGGAGCTTGGGCTCGCAGGCCAGTGCCATGGCGATCATCACCCGCTGACGCAACCCACCCGATAGCTCGTGGGGGTACTGGTCGACGCGCTCGGCCGGCCGCGGCATCTCGACCAGGGTGAGGACGTCGAGGGCTCGTCGGCGAGCTTGCCTAGTGCTCACATCCCGGTGCAGACGGACCGCCTCCACGATCTGCCAGCCGATGGTCTTGGTGGGGTTGAGCGAGGTCATCGGGTTCTGAGGGATGAGGGCCACCTCATTGCCCCGGACCGCTCGCATCTCGCGCTCGTCCAGAGTGGCCAGGTCCCTCCCTCCAAGCTGGACCCGGCCCGATGCGATACGGCCGTTGCCTGGCAGCAGGCGCATGATAGACAGGCCCAGGGTTGTCTTGCCGCACCCAGATTCACCGACGATCCCGATTGACTCGCCCTCGTCCACTGAGAGCGAGACCCCATCGACGGCCACAACGTTCCCGGTGCGAAGGGTGAACCGCGTACGTAGGTCCGTCACTTCGAGGACGCTCGGCACACCCGAAAATGTAGTGCGCCGGCAATAACGACAACGGGCGGGCAACTCGCCGTTTACCTTGTCGAAATGGTTCGGAAATACCGGGAACCTACTCTCAAATGGTCGTAGAGAGAGCCAACCCGGCGCGACGGCACCCGGTCGGGCCGATCGAGAGTGTGATCGCCACGGGTGGCGTGTGCTGCATTACGCTTCGTCCAGGGCTCCAGGCGCTGTGCCGGGGCCGAGCCTGCAGGGGAGGTAGGTAGACATGAAGGGTCGCTATCGGGCGCTCGCTTCTTCGGTGGCCGGGGCGGTGCTCACGCTCGGCTTACTCGGCGTAAGCACCACGGCCAGCGGGGCGTCCCCGGGCCGTTCGGTGTCGGGGCGGACGGTAACTTTTGCCGAACAGCCGGGTTCACCTCCGACTTACATCTTCCCGCTCTATGACGGCGCTAATTCCGGGAATAACAACATCACCTACCTGCAACCCTTGATGTGGCTGCCGCTTTATTGGTTCGGCCACAGCAACAGCCCGGCTGCGACGGTCAACTACCCCCTGTCGATGGCGGATCCTCCGGTCTTCTCGAATGACGACAAGACTGTCACCATGACCCTCAGAAAGTACGAATGGTCGGATGGGGCACCGGTCACGGCCCGGGACCTGGTGTTCTGGATGAACCTCGTCGAGAACGAGAAGAACCAGGACGCCGCCTACGTGCCTGGCGGCTGGATGGACCATGTGGCCAGCTATTCGGCTCCTTCGCCCAGCACTTTCGTACTGAAACTGACCCAGACCTACAACCCGACGTACCTGCTCTACAACGGGCTGGCCACGCTCACGCCTATCCCGCAATCGGTCTGGGACAAGACGTCCGCCACCGGTGCGGTGGGCAATTACGACGCAACGGCGGCGGGGGCGAAAAAGGTCTACGCCTACCTCAACAGCGCGTCGCTGTCATTGTCGACCTGGGACACCAACCCGCTCTGGCAGGTGGTGGACGGGCCGTGGCACCTCGAGCCGAAATCGGGCTTCCAGGTCACCGGGCAGACAATCTTGGTCCCGAACGACAAATACTCCGGCCCCGACAAGCCGAGAATAAGCGAGTTCGAGGAACTGCCTTTTACCAGCGCCACGGCTGAGTTCAACGCCCTCGAGTCCGGCAGCGTCGATTACGGCTACGTCCCCGCCACCGACGTGGGGGCGTTCGGCTCCCTCAAGTCCAAGGGTTTCTCGGTCGAGCCCTGGTACGAGTGGGGCATCACGTTCATCGTGTTCAATTTCAGCAACCCGAAGTACGCCGCCCTGGAGAACCAGCTCTATATCCGGGCGGCGATGCAGACCCTCATCGACCAGCCGGCGTACATCCGGGCGATCCTGGGCGGTTACGGGACCCCTACGTACAGCCCCGTCCCCACGTTCCCGGTCACGAACTTCCTCAGCCCGGCGGCGAAGACCAACCCCTACCCCTACAACCCCGGGGCAGCTAAAAAGCTCCTAGAGGAAAATGGCTGGTCGGTACCGTCATCGGGCGCAGCTACGTGCACCAAGGCAGGCACAGGCCACGGCGAGTGCGGCGCAGACATCGCGGCCGGTACCAAGCTCAGGATCCCGCTCCTGTACTCGAGCGGCATGCCGCCTCTCGACGACGAGGTGGCGGTCATGCGCTCATCCTTCGGCTCGGACGGGATCCAGCTGGCCCTGTCCCAGGCGCCCTATAACACGGTGCTGGCCGACGGCTACGCCTGCATCGGCGAAACCACCGCAAAGTGCCCTGCCAGCTCGACCGCCCTAAGTCTCCTGTCGTCGCCGGTGTACACCTACGTCCCCATTTATTACCCCGACGGCGACAGCCTGTTCGGCTGTGGGGGGGCCACAAACGCTGGTAACTACTGCAATAAACAGGTGCAGCAGTTGATCGACGGGCTCATGACCGAAAACAATGCAGCCTCGATCCAGACCTTTTACAAGTACCAGGCGTTAGTGGCCAAACAGCTCCCGGTGCTCTGGTTCCCCAACGCCGCTTACCAGATCTCGGCCATCTCGCCCAAACTGGGCGGTGTGGCGGCCCAGGATTCGACCGCTCACATCTACCCCTCGTCCTGGTTCCTGAAGCCTTAGAGGGATTTAACCTTAGCGGGGACCAGTTGGGGGCGATGTGACCCAGTACCTTGTGAGGCGTACAGCCCAGGCCATCGTCGTGGTCCTGGTCGTTACATTGATCGTGTTCGCCATGCTGCATTTCCTGCCAGGTAGCCCGGCGCGGGCGTTGCTCGGGATCCACGCCACGCCGGGCGCCATACGGGCCTTCGACGAAGCGAACGGTTACAACCGTTCACTGCCTACGCAATATTTGCTCTACCTCGACCGCCTTGTTCACGGCAACCTGGGCTTCTCTTATCATTTCGACCAGTCGGTCAGGTCCCTGCTGGCGCTCGACTTGCCGAAGACGGCCCTGCTCGTGGGCATTTCCTACGTGTTCGCATTGATCATCGCCATCCCCGTCGGTCTCATCCAGGCGCTCCGGCGCAACCAGTTGCTCGACCACACTTTTACGACGGTCTCTTTCGTGGGTTACTCGATGCCAACGTTCTGGCTGAGCATGCTTCTAATTATCGCCTTCTCGGTCCATCTCCATATGTTCCCCTCCGAAGGGCCACAGGGAGCCGGCGTCGGGGCCGCGTTCGGGGATCCACAGGGACTGGTGCTGCCGGTCGCCACACTCACAATCGTCACCGTGGCGCAGTTCAGCCGGTTTATGCGCTCGTCGGCGATCGACAACCTGCTGCAGGATTACATCCGCACGGCCAGGGCCAAAGGCGCGTCGCAACGACGACTGGTAACGCGCCACCTCCTGCGCAACAGCCTCCTCCCCATCATCACCTTGATCGGCCTCAGTTTGCCTGCCGTGATATCGGGCGCCGTCGTCGTCGAGGCCGTCTTCAACTACCCCGGGATGGGGTGGCTGTTCTGGAGCGCCGCCGGTGCCCGCGACTATTCCGTGCTGATGGGGTTCACCGTCGTCGTGGGTATCGCCACAGTACTTGGCAACCTGCTGGCCGACGTTGCCTACGCCATTTTGGACCCCCGGATCAGGTATTCACGGAATGATTGAAGAAAACGCAAACCCATCCGTCGGCGTCTCGCAGTCAGGTGACGGTAATAAGCGCATGGCTGAGGTTACCGTGACGACGGCGGGGCGTCGGCGGTCCAGCTCGTGGCGGCTGACGGTCCAGGACTTCCTGCACCATCGCCTGGGAGTGGTGGGGCTGGTCATCATCGTTCTCATGGCACTGTTCAGCTTCGTGGGCCCGCTCATCTATCCCACCAACCAGTCCAGTACCAACCTTTTACAGATCAACCTGCCCCCGAGCTCGCAGTTCCCCGTCGGTACCGACCCCCTGGGTTACAACATCCTCGGCCGGCTAATGGTGGCCGGGCGGCCGTCGCTCGAGGTCGGGCTGGCGGCCGCCGCCATCGCCGCCATCTTCGGGACGCTCTGGGGCGCCATTGCCGGCTTCGTCGGAGGTTGGCTGGACGCGGGCATGATGCGCATCGTGGACGGCTTCGTCGCCATCCCGACCGTGCTGCTCGTGCTCCTCCTAGCGACCATCGTCACCCCCAGCGTGGCCACGTTGATCTTGATCCTCGGCTTCGTCTCGTGGCTGATCACCGCCCGTCTAGTCCGCAGCGAGGTGCTCGTGCTCCGAACCCTCGACTACGTGAAGGCGGCCGAGATGATCGGTGAACGGCCGATCAAGATCGTCTACCGCCACCTCGTCCGCAACGTGGTCGGGACGGTTGCGGTGCAATCGACGTTCGAGGTGGCCAATGCCATCCTGCTCCTGGCCGCCTTGAGCTTCTTAGGGCTCGGCCCGCCGCCGCCCGCCGTCAACTGGGGCGAAATGTTGACATCGGGGCTGGACTATATTTTCAGTAATTACTGGTGGCAAATCTATCCCGCCGGCTTGTGCATCGTCCTTACCGTGGTTGCCTTCAACCTTCTTGGCGATGCCGTCAGGGACACGCTGGAGGTGCGGTTAGCGCAACGGGGGGCGAGCCTCTGAAGAGACCTACCCAATGGGCTTCGCCGAAATGAAAGGGCTTACTGGTGAAAGTACACATTTCTGTTGATATGGAAGGGATCTCCGGCGTCGCAGATGCCGCCGACACGATGCTCGGCGCGCCACATTATGAGTATTGCAGACGCTTGATGACGGCGGAATGCAACGCCGCCATTGCCGGGTGCTTCGAGGCCGGGGCCACCGACGTGCTGGTGAACGATTCGCATGGGACGATGCTCAACCTGCTACAGGAGCAACTCGACCCGCGGGTGAGGGTCATCCGTGGGCGGCCCAAGTCCTTCGGGATGATGCAGGGAATAGACGACAAGACACAGGCCACTATGTTCGTCGGCTACCACGCGGCCGCCGGCCACGGTGACGGAGTGCTGAACCACACGATGCGCAGCCGCGACGTCCTCGGGGTGTTCCTCAATGAGGAACCGGCGGGTGAGTTGCGCCTCAATGCCGCCCTGGCCGGTTGGTTCGGGGTCCCGGTCGCCCTGATCACCGGCGATGACGTCCTCTGCGAAGAGGGCCGAGATTGCCTGGGAGACGTGGAGGCGGTGGAGGTGAAGGAGGCGATCGACAAGTACACCGCCGCCTCGCTGCACCCCTCGCGCGCTCAGGAGTTGATCAAAGAGGGGGCGCAGCGTGCCCTGGGCCGGCTGGGTCAGTTGCACCCGTATCGTGTGGAGTCGCCCACCACCCTGCGGGTCAGTTGGAACTCCACTTCCACCGCCGCCCTGTGCGAGAACCTCCCCGGCATCAAACGCGTCGCGTCTCGAGATATCGAGTACACCTCGAACAACTACCCTGAGATCTACCGTCTCCTGCGGGTGCTCCTGGCCCTGGCCGCCTCGGTCGCCGCTCTTCCCTATAGCTACGACTGATGCCGGAGGGCGAGAGGGCGACAGTAACGGGAAGATCGGCGTTCAGAGGCTGGATCGACCGGGTTGAGCGGCTGGGCGACCGGCGGGTCGTCGAGTCCGGTATCCCCATGCGCGATGGCCTCGAGTTGTCAGCAGATGTTTATCTCCCGGTGGACCTGGGGACGGACGGCGCACCCGCCATCGTCGAACTGACCCCGTACGGGAAGGACAACGTCGCGCTCATGTCGGATGACGCGACGCTGTACCAAAACAATGGCTATGTGTTCGTCGCCGTCGACGTCCGGGGACGGGGTAAGTCCGAGGGTGAATGGGTCGCATTTGCCAACGACGCCAAAGACACCTGCGATGTCATCGAGTGGGTGGCCACCCAGCCGTGGTGCAACGGCAACGTCGGGACCACGGGCCTCAGCTACATGGGTTGGGTGCAGTGGGCCGGAGCCTCCGAGCGACCACCGCACCTTCGGGCCATGGTCTCAACGTCGGCTGCCGGGCGCTGGCAGCAGGAGATCCCCTATACGAACGGCGTCTTTCAGCTCTATTTCGCGTGGTGGTGCTTTGCCACGCGGCGAAGGATCGAGGAGTCCTACGCACTCGAACATACGGATTGGGACGAGGTCCTCCGGACCCTACCGGTGAAGGCCATCGGCGATGTCATAGACGGGACTGGGCCTAACTGGGACCTTGTGAGCGGGCACGACACCCTCGATGAGTTTTGGCGGGCTCTGCGGTATGACGACCGTTACGACCAGATCGATGTGCCGTGCCTGCACGTAACGGGGTGGTACGACCTCGAAGACCTCCTTGGTGCGTTCCACCATTACGAGCACATGCGCGAGATGTCACCGGCCCGGGACGCACAATATTTGCTCGTCGGGCCGTGGAGCCACGTAAAGAGCCGGTACCCGGACCGCGAGTGCGGCGGCCTCGATTTCGGCCCGGAGGCGGCCTACGACATGGACGCCGAGCATTTGCGCTGGTTCGACTACTGGCTGAAGGGCATAGGCACAGGCGTCCAGGATCTCGACCGGGTCCGGGTGTTCGAACCGGGCCGCAATGTCTGGCGAGGAGCGGCATCGTGGCCGCTCAGCAACTCGGCCCTCTCGCTGTACTTGGCCCCTGGGTCTCTCGTCCTCGAGCCACCGGAAATGCCCTCATCGGACGAGTTCCGGTACGACCCGCTCAACCCCAGCACTATGGGGATGGACGTGCGCAAATACCCGTTCGAGGACGTCCCGATGGAACAAACCACAAATGAAAAACGGGATGACGTCCTGGTTTTTACAGGCGGCCCTCTCACTGCGGCGGTCACTATTTCGGGCTGGGCCAGGCTGGAACTCTTTGCCTGCTCCGACGGAGAAGATACGGACTGGCACGTGAAAGTAACCGATGTTAATGCTGAGGGACGGTCGTTCAGGGTAACCCAGGGGTGCCTGCGCGCCGGGTGCCGGGACTCCCTGGAGGAGCCGAAGCCCCTTGTACCCGGCGAGATCTACGACTTTTCGGTGGAATTCTGGCCCACTCATCACGTGTTCCTCCCCGGCCACCGCATCCGCCTGACCGTAACCAGCAGCGACTTCCCGTGGTTCGCCCGCAACCTCAACCGCTTCGGCGCCCCGTGCGAACTTGCAGATCCCCGTACCGCCCTCAACCGGGTCTTTCACGGGGGCGACCACCCATCCCGGTTGATCTTACCTATCGAAGCTCCTTGACTTCTTACCCTCGCCCCAAACGCGTCCTTGTGGTGGGGGCCGGCATCGTGGGCCTGTCGTGTGCCTGGTCGCTTCAGGACCACGGGGTCGAGGTCCGCGTCGTCGATCGCGCCCACCCCGGGGCTGGCGCTTCGTGGCAGAATGCCGGCTTCGTATCGCCCGCCCTCAGCGCTCCCTTACCGGAGCCGGCCATACTTCGCTACGGTGTTCGGGCGGTCTTGAGCCCGAGATCACCCGTTCAGGTCCTGTGGCGGAGCGACCCCCGTCTCATATCCTTCATGGCCCGATTGGCGCTTCATTGCACCGCCGCCCAATGGCGCCGCGGCATGGCCGCCTACCGTCCTCTCAACGAACAGGTGGCTCAGTCGTACGAGCGGCAATGTGCCGGCGGTGTCGAGACCGATTTGGCGTCCGGCGACGTCCTGGCCTGTTTTGCCGACGAAGCCGGGAGGAAAGCCTTCTTGCACGAGGTCCAGGGGATAATCCATAGCGGTCAGGACGTCAAAGTCGAATACTTGACCGGAGATGAGGCTCGTCAGCACGAGCCGCACCTCTCCGACAGGGTCGGGGTTGGGGTACTGGTTAAGGGCCAGCAGTACCTAACTCCGTCCCACTACGTGGGTGCACTCGCCCGCAGCGTGCGTGCCCGGGGTGGGGAGATCCTCGACAACACCCCAATTAATGCTGTTGAGCGGCGCGACGGTGCCCTCGTGGCCCACGCCCCCGACGTCGACCTCGAGGCGGAAGCGGTGGTGCTGGCGACTGGTGCTTGGCTGAGCTCGCTGGCTTCGAAGCACGGGGTGCGAGCTCCCGTCAGCGGCGGCCGTGGTTATAGCTTCACTGTGCCGTGCACTGAAGGCTTCAAGGCGCCAACCTACTTTCCAACCGCACGAGTCGCCGTCACACCGCAGGGTGACTGGGCCCGATTGGCGGGGATCATGGAGTTCGGTTCGCCGGACGCCGCTCCCAGGAGGGAGCGCATCGAGACCATGGTGCGCTCTGTGCGCCCGCTTCTGCAAGGTCTGGACTGGGCGGGACGCGATGATGACTGGATGGGCGCCCGCCCATTGACGCCCGACGGCCTGCCCCTGGTTGGAGCGACGCGTACGTCCGGCGTTTTCGTGGCCGGCGGTCATGGGATGTGGGGTGTGACGCTCGGGCCTCTAACCGGGGCGCTGCTGGCTGAGTGCGTTGCAACTGGGGTAACCCCCCCAGAACTCCTAGCGTTCGATCCCTGCCGCTGATGTGCCTTGACGCTCACAGCGCACGCTTTGGCTCGCTTCGGGCACCGGATACTGAGCGCTGGCATGAAGATCCCCGACTAGTATGTCGACTTCAGCGGCCTGCTGCGACAGGTCGCAGGTGGGCCTTTACGGCCCACCCGGTCATATGGCGCCTCGTGGCGGACGTACCCGTACGTCGCTTCCAAAGCCACTTCGGGGCCTTCTCCGGCCTCGGCCATGGCCAGGGCGAACTCGACGGGGTCGTTGCCCACCCGCACCGTGCCGAGCACTTTGCCGGCTTGGTCCAGGCGTACGATCACCGAGCGCCGGCGGTGCCGGTCGATGCCCACGAACTGGCGCGATACTTGTTGTTGCATTGGGGCTTTCCTCCTCTGTCGTGAGGGTTTTGGTTTGCTACCCCCTAGTGTCCAACACTCGGGCTCTCACGGCAGGGCGAGGTGCCCTTTTGCTTTCCGCTCCCATTTCCCACCGGGCTTGGCTCCCGTTACGGCGCCGGCCCGGGGAGGGCCCGTCACGCGGGAGCTGCGAAGCGCTCCTTCATGACATCAGCTATGGGCGCTATGACTTGGGTCAACTTCGGTTCATCTACAACGCAGATCCAGCGTGCGTACTATCCGAACGCGCCGGGCGTTCTCTGCCCGCGTCAAGCGATAGCGGTTATGCGGCCTTGAATTCCGATATCGCCGAATATGCAGCTACTGGTTAGGGAAATGAGCGGATGTCGACCATGCCCAGATCGCCCGCTTCTGTGGCTGACGACTCGTTAGCCTGTGGGCCCGTGACGTCCCCGCGCAGATCACCCGGAACGCCACGTCGAAATCATCCCAAAACACGACTTACCCATCCAGACGCCATACCGAAGGCACAACCGAACCTGCAACAGCTCGGTGGGCGGTCAGGTTGCGAATACCGGCCGCGCTGCACAGGCGCGACCGGTATGGGCGGTATTTGGCGAGCCGTTCAGCTTGCGTGGACGGCACCTTCTTTCTCCAGGGCCTGGTACACGGCTCCGGCCAGGTCGGGCGCCACGTCATCGCTGTCGGTCGGGGTCGCGCTGTTGGGCGGAAGCGTTGCCATGGCCGCGCGGGCGGACCGGTCGCGGAAGAGGCTAACGGCGATCAGGGCAAGGTTGCCCCCTGCGGCAGCCCCGATCGTGGTGGTGACGAGCGCGAACAGCCCGGATGCCGCGGTGAACCCGAGCCACCCTCCGAGCAACGCGCCGGCGGTGGCGGCCAGGAGCCCGAGTGATTTGGTGGCACGGTCCCAGTCGCGGTGAGCCCAGGCCAGGTAGAGGCCCAGCGCGATCAGCCCGCTGGGGGCGAGGATCCGGAGCAGTTCGCTGCTCAGGGCCAGCGCGGGCCAGAGCGTCAGGACGACTAGGGCGGCTCCGAAGAAGCCGCCGAGCCCGAGCACGAGCGGGACGATGGTGCGGGCCACGACGCTGGTCTTGCGCCCTGCGGAACCGTGCTTGCGTACCCGGAGCGCCACCCAGAGCAGCGACAGGGCAGCCAGGACGACGAAGCCGATCACTGTCCCGAGGATGTCCTCGGCCACCGCTGTCTGCCTGGACGATGTGGTGAAGCTGACC
This sequence comes from uncultured Acidimicrobiaceae bacterium, assembly GCA_963750465.1. Classification (GTDB taxonomy): domain Bacteria; phylum Actinomycetota; class Acidimicrobiia; order Acidimicrobiales; family Palsa-688; genus Fen-671. The sequence goes on along the minus strand of CAVVRE010000009.1, from coordinate 51,579 downwards.
TTGTTCGGGGTGTAGCGGGACGTGTCGACCTGGCCGGTGGCGTAGAACGTGGTCAGCAGCTGCGTGCTGGCGCTCGGCTCGTAGGACCAGAAGTCTTCCGCGTGCCCGAGCCCGGACAGGATGACCTGGTGCCCGTTGGGCAGGTGCGGCAGCAGCTCCTTGGTGGCGTTCTGGGCCGGCGTTTGGAAGTCGAGCGTGCCACCGATGAGCAGCGTCGGGACGTTCGAGTCCGGCACGCTGGTGTACTGGTCCTCGCCCGGGTTGGCCGGCCAGGCGTGCACCAGGCCTCCTGCCCCCCACAAGAAGTCCGCCAGGGGATTGCCGATGATCGAGCCCCGGTCCGCGCCGGAGCTGTAGTAGCGCTCGACGGGCTGGGCGTCGGCCATCCCGATGCTGGCAAACTCGCCCCAGACGAACGACGAGGGGAGGATGAGACCGGCCATCTCCGATAGCAGCCAAAAGCCGCTCGGGTCGCCATGGGCGGCGGAGATCCACGAGTCGAGGGTGTTCGGCCCGGCCAGTACGCCACCGCCTCCGTAGGTCTCGTCGTTGAGCCCGAGGAACGTCCCGACCAGCACGTTGCCCGGCTTGATCGGCAGGAAGTACCACCGGCTCGGCATGTGCGCCGCCGTGTGCTGCATGCTGGCGGCGAGGTTGGCGGTGCGGGCCCGGCAGGCCGGGTCCTGGGCGCACAGCGCCGAGTACCGCTGGATCCCCTGGTCGGTCTCGGCCCCGCTGTACACGAAGTTCCCGGGCGGGTTGACCCCGATCATGGCCGAGCGGTCGACACTGTTCGGGTACGTCCACGAGTAGGTCATGGCGAGACGGGTCCCGGCGCTCTCGCTGACCAGGTCGATGCGCTGGTAGCCGAGCGCGACGCGAGCGGCGTCGATGTCGGCGGCCTGCTCCTCCATCGTGTAGCCGGCCAGGTCTACGCCGGATCGCTCAAGCCGCTTCGCACACGCGGCGAAGGCCTGGGAGTACGCGCTCAGCGACGCTTTGGCGAGGAGGTAATCTCCGGAGTTCTCCAGCGCCGCCGTCACCTCGGGGCAGTTCAGCACCGAAGAGCCGTCGACGCCGCGGTAGCCGACCATGACGACATCGTGCTGGGCGGCCAGGCGGCTCGCATCGGGGAACGTCATGTTGGTCACCCCCGGGCCGCCGTTGAGCCGGAAGATCGGCGCCAGCGGGTGGGATGAGCGAGCCAGGACCCGGGTCACGGGCAGCGCGATCAGACGGGACCGGGGGTCTGCCCGGTCCTCGGGCACGTAGAGCGTCCCGCAGTCGGCGCGGTAGGCGCCGGCCTCGGTGGGATAGGTGCACGGGTGCATGGTCAGCTGGCCGGCGTGCGCCCCGTGGGGGACCGAGGCCGTTCCCGGGCTGGACGAGGCGCCCAGGTAGGTAAGTCCCGTCAATAGGACGATGGTCACCAGCAGGCCAGCGATCCGTGCCCAGGTGAATGCCCGTGGTCTTTGGGCCGGTACGGGTTGGTCGACCGCCACGGTCTTGCCATTGCGCTTAGTGAGATGCCTTGCCTTGATCATTGGTCTTCCTTTCGTCGATGCTTCGGTGTTGCCAACAGCGTGCGCCCAGGGCCTGAGGTCGGACTGCCGTGGCACTGAGGCAGGCACCTCAGCGCGGTGTAAAGGCTGCTCAGGTGCCGGCGCGGCGGCGGCTGGAGCGGCCAATCCTGGGCGTCATCGCTACCCAGCTCCCCGTAGCCAAACGGGCGCGAACAACAGGCAGACGCCCCCACGAGACGGCTGCGCGTCGGGACTCAGACCGTGCGCTCAATCAGCTCGTAGAGCTGGCTGCCCGGGGCGTCGGAGCGAGCCGATTATCTATTATGCTCTACCCAGAAACCCTTGCTTTCCAAGGAGAATCGGGGCCAGAACGACGGCTCTGGCTCGGTCAGGTTCCGTGAATTCGCCTGAAACATCCGCACATAATATTGTGGCGATCGCGCCCGGGCCTTTGGTCGTTATGGAGCCGGATGCCAGAAAACGTTGCTTTAGACCAGCTTTCGCTGATCGCCGACTATGTATCCCCGGAAGAGTGCGCTGAAGTCGTCGTTATGTGTGGCCGTCGCGAGCTGTGGCGCGGTAACTCAGCAGTCGGAAGTCCCTGGTGAAGTAGACAAGGGTCCAGGACCACTCCAGTCGGCTCTCTCGTCCGACTTCTCGGTACTCGAGCGCCTGGTAGAAGGCGACGGCTTCAGGCTGGTTCGTCGCGAACCAGAGCGCTCACTAATTGGAAGACCTTTGGACGAAACCGCCACGATGTCCCAATGGCACCGCTGCCCCTCGGGATTTATTCACTGGACTTCCCTTCAAGATCAGCTTCGACAACAGCCAGCCACCACAAATATAGGTTGCCTCGTCAGCCAATATAGGGACTCCTTACCGTTGTCTCCGCTCCTCTGCCGTTTTACGGTGGTACTGACACCGAACAGTGTGAGGGTGGGGACATCGACAGCTCTGTGACACACTTAGTGAAAAGTTTGACCCTCGCGATATGGGCGGCAGCGCTATCAGCGATTAGCGCGCCCACGCCCACGGCTCGTGGAGCCAGTATTCTTATGGGAGAGAGCTGATCTCTTACCAGGTCCCGTCGACTTGGCAAGTACAAAACGAGCGCAGTTTCGAGGAAATTGGCTACCTGTCTGCGCCTTACCCCGCTTATACGCTGATCGCGGGGGCTAAGCCAGTGACGCTAGCCGGTGTGCCCAACCCTCCTTCTGGCTATGCACTATCAGAAACTCCCCGTCCCTGGTTCGTGGCCGTGGTCGAGACCGCCACGTCACCTGCTCCATCACCCGAGAGGGCCTACGAACTCGCCGCGGAGGGCGAATGACGCACCAAGAGGACAAGGAGTTGACCCGAGCGAAAATAAGCCTCACGAACCCACCGGATGTTAGTTCCGGAGCGTGTTCTTCAGCGCGGTCAGCGGTCACGAGCCACTGGACGCGATGACTGATGCCACCGCGCTTCGACGTGGTCACCGAAGCCCCGGGGCGAGCGCGGCCGGGAGGCCCGCCGCTCACAACGTGGTCACAAATGCCCCGTGCGGTCCCAGAAGCGCTGTTGCACAGGTGATCCACCACTGCTGAAGAGAGGCGATGTAGCACAGCGTCCCCCCCCGCCCACGACTCGTGCGGCCGATCCTTGGTGGTCGGAGCTTGGCGCGGTACAGGCGAAGAATTCGTGCGTGCTGTCATCCTCGACCTCAACCTTTCACAATGAGCGGCTTTGGCCCGGTGTCGCAGGTTCCTCGGGCATCCCCTTTCATAATTGGCCCGACGATTACCGGGCCGTGTGTTGATTCATTCCAAGTGGGATTACACACCGTCGTTGCGCTTGGTTCGCGCTGGCCGAAACCGAGTTCCTGACGCGCTCGTGGGCGGCTGCCGCTCCGCAGCGGGCTCGGGTCGCCAGCAGTTACCCAGGGGAGCACCCCTTTCCAGTCCGCCCCCAGCTCAGGTTGCGGCGACAGCTTTCCCGAGCGAGGTGGCGGTGGCCCGCGCGTCGGCGCGGGTCCTTGCCCCTAGCTTGCGGAGGATAGCTTCGACGTGGTGCTCGACTGTCTTCACGGAGACCACGAGCCGGCCGGCAATCTGGCTGTTCTGCAAGCCCTCGTTCAATAACGCCAGGACCTCCACCTCGCGGGCAGTGAGCCCGTACTGGTTCTGGCGGGTCGTGGCGCGGGGGCCGCGCGGCAACGACATTACCCCTCGGTCGCGCAGGCGTTTCGCAACGATCGCTGCAGCAGGGCGGGCTTCGAGCGCCAGCAGCTCCTCCAGCGCTAGTCGCAGCCGCGCCTCGTCGTCGGCATCGGCCAGGCAGAGAGCGGCCTCGTAGGGGCACCCGGCCTCGACCCACATGACCCGGGCCGCATCCCAGCAGCCGGCGAGCTGGAGACCATGGGGCGAACCTGGCACGGTCGGCTTCGCCGCGCCCAGGCCGGCACGGCGCCGCCATACACCAAGCTCGTCGGCCAGGCATGCTCGGTGAGCATCTCAACGCCAGCGCCAACGCCAGCTCTGTCACCGAAGCAACGCCATCAGGATCGCACCCGAGCCAAGCGGCTTCTGCGCGGGCTGCCGCCACGGGGCCAAGCCGATCGACCTCACCTGTCGGTCGGGCCAAGTCCCACGCCTCGTCGAGCAGAGCCCGATGACCGGGGTCCCCCCGCCTGGCCCGGACGAGCCCGAGGACCGTCAGGGCGGTGATGCGCGGGCTTATCGACGTCCGGGGGATCCGCAAGACCACGTCAGCCGTCTCGGCCGCCTGCGCCCAGCGGCCCTGGTGCGAGGTAAAGGCGCGCCCGGTACGAAAGCAGGTAGAGGCGGAACAGTTCGAGGCCGTGGTCGCTGCAGTACTCGAGCCCCTTGGCCAGTCGGTCTGCGGCCACGTCGTAGCGCCGCACACCCAGAGCAGCACCGACGAGCCACAGGTACGTGCCCCCTACCTGTTCAACCAAGCCGGCCCGCTGCGCGTCCTCGAGGATCTGCTCCATCGCCTCCAACCCACCGTCGGGGAGCCCGCACGCGACGATCCTCCTGGCCTCGAGGGCTGTCTCGGTGTCCCCGAGGTCCTCAGCCAGCTGCAGGGCGCGTTTCCCCCATCCGGCACCGGCCCCCCACCCATCGGTGTCGGCGATGCTCCGTCGCCAAGCTCGCGTACGCCTTTGCCAGCTCGCGACTGGCCGGGAGCGGCTCGAGCACGGCGACAGCTTCGCGAGCGGCCCGCCTCGACTCCTCCGCCCGTCCCGGGCACCAGAGGATCTCCCCAAGTCGGGTCAACGAGCGTCCTTCCCCGAGCCTGTCGCCGAGCGCACGACGGCACTCGAGCGCCTCCTCGAGGGCGGCTATCGCCTCGTCGCTCTGGTCGGTCAGGTAGCACTCGTGCGAACGTCGCTCGAGCACGTCGGCGCGCTGCTCGAGCGGCAGCCCGGCCCCGAACCTGAGGACGCGGGCGTACTGGGCCGCGGCCTCGCGGTGGGCGCCCATCGAGCTGGCTCGCTCCGCGGCGGGGAGGGCGAAGCGGACGACAGCGTCGGTGTCCCCGGCCGCCTCGGCGTGGTGGGCCAGGCGGGCGAAGTCCAAAGCGTGGCCTGGCCGACCGGAGATGGCGGCAAGAGCTTGACGGTGCAAGTGAGCTTTACTGCGCGGGGCCGACCGAGCTCTCCAGGCTGAGACGGGCGAGCTCGTGCCGGAACACCACCCCGTCGCCCTCGGCCACGAGCATGCCGGCGGTGACGCACTCGTCCACGGCCTCGACCGCGCTGCCCGCCAGGGCTTGGAGCAGCCACAGCTCGGCTCGTTGGGGTACGACCGCCGCCGCCTCGAGGAGCTGGCGTGCACTAGGGCTGAGCCGCATGGCGCGGGCCAGCACGGCGTCCTTCACCGTCGCCGGGATCTCTTCGCTCTCGCCGGCCAGGACTTCTACCACGAAGAACGGGTTGCCCCCGGTCTTCTCGTACAGTTCTCGGCCGTCGACGCCGTGCGGCGCCGCCAGCTGGCCTACGGCGTCGGGTGACAGAGGCGCCAATTTCAGCCGTCGGACGGCGGTGGTCGTAGCGAGCTCACCGAGGACCCTGCGCAGTGGGTGGGCGTTCTCGAGGGCGTCGTCGCGGTATGTCCCGACCACCAGGGCCGGCGCCGCCTCCGCCCGGCGGACGAGCAGCATGAAAACGTCGAGGGTCGCTTCATCGGCCCAGTGGAGGTCCTCCAGCACCAACAACGCCGGCGCTGGCGAACCGAGCTCTCGGGCTAAGGCCAGGGCCACCTGGTGCGGGTTTGCGCCCTGCGCTCAAGGCGGCCCCGAGCTCGCCCCCGGTACCCTCGGCGATGGCCAACAGCGGCCCGAAAGGACGCGGCGTAAAGAGAGGGTCGCAGGTGCCCCACAGCACCCGTTGCGGCCGGGCTGCTCCGGTCACCAAACGAACGAAGCGAGGGCCGTCTTGCCCACTCCCGCTTCACCACAAATCAGGGCCACCGCGCCCCGTCGATCGCGTCCCACCGAGGCCAGCGCCTCCTCGAGCACGGCTAACTGGCCCGCTCGCTCGAGCAGGTCGTCGGACCTACCCGGTACAGCGACGACGAGAGGGGCCTGGACACCGGGCACTGGCTCCCCTCGGGCGACCACGGTGGTGGAAAGGCGGACGATAGTGGCCTCGTGCGCACTGCGGGCTTCGGTGGCGTCCGAGTCTTGGCGGCGGAACACTCCCTTGGTGGTCTGGTGGGGCAGTTCGGCCAGGTCGGTCACGGACAGGCTCTCCTTCTTCATTCGCGGGCCTTTGTTGGGTCGCAACATCGGCCTCATCGAAAAGATAAAGAAAAAGACGGGGCTGGCCATGACCGGAGCTGATCTTTTTCGCCGACACCGCCACTGATCAGAATCTGACTACGCGGGCGTCAGACGACCTCGTGCCGGGCGGCGTACATGGCCGCTTGAGTGCGGTTGGCCGCGCCCGTCTTCATCAGGATGCTCCGTACGTGGTTCGCCGCGGTGTTCGAGCTGATGTGCAGCCGCGCCCCGATCTCCCGGTTGCTAAGGCCGCCGGCGAGCAGACGGAGCACCTCGATCTCCCGGTCGGTCAGACCGTCGGGCGCCCCAGGGTGAGCCATTGTGTTAAGTAGTCGGAGAACCCGCACATGGCCCCTCGGCTCGGCGAGTTGCCGTGCCTCAGCAACGAGATGCTGGGCCAGCCCCGACCGGCCAGTGGCCGCCGCGAACGCGGCGTAATGGGCCAGAGTCTCACCCGTGTGGACCACGGATCCCATACGGCGGTCCATCTCGAGCGCGGCGGCGAAATACCGCTCAGCTTCGGCCCGGTCCCCAACGGATGCCGCCACCCTGGCCAGATAACGCTCGGTGCTGCCGAAGACGCCGATCATCGTGCTACAGACCAGGTTCATCCCTGAGTACTGGTGCAATAGAGGGCGCAGCGCAAGAAGGGCGTCGTGATCGCCCAGAGCGAGGGCGGCCTCGGTCAAGAACACCAGCTCCATCGGCCACTGTGCTTCGTGGTTGCGGGCGCCAAGACCCTTGGCCACCAGGTGGCGCAGCGCTCGGTGGGCGCCCGCGACCACGCCGAGCTCGGTGTAGAGAGCCAGAAGACCGGGAACCCACCGACCGGCGAAGGTCTCGTGGCCGTCGAGGTAGCGGCGGAAGCGGTCGAGGGTGCCTGTTTCCCGGCCGAGCATGAACATCTGGACGCCGTGCGGCCCCTCCATCAGGTCGTCACCGAAGACGTCGTTCTGCTTCAGCGTTTCGTCGGCCCAGTGCCTGGCCCCCTCGAAGTCGCCCTGCAAGAACGCGCCGGCATAGGCCAGGTAGCAGTAGGTCAGGCGGTAGTACGGTTGGCCGGTAGCGCGGACCGCCCGGTCGGCATCCTGTACGGCCTCGCGCAGCCCGTCCGGCCGGCCGACCAGGTAGTTGACCGCGGCAGAGAAGGCGGCGACCACCCCGAGCTGCTCGTAGTCGAGTTTTTCCCAGGCCAGCTTGCGGGCCGTGGTGGTGCGTTCGAGTTGCTCTGCGGCCACATCGGGCGTGGTCCCGTGCCACATACCAGTGGTCAAGACGTGCAGGAGTTCCGAGTCGCCGCCGATGCGACGAGCCAGCTCAGTGGCCCGGGCGGTCACCTGGCGGGCCCGTCCGGTCTCACCGGCCAGGGCCAAGGCGCGCCCCAAGCAGCCGAGACCGCGTACGTAAAGAGGGTCCCGGTCCTCGAGGCCGCACTCGGCCAGCGCCGCCGACAGAAGATCAGCGGACCGAACACCGACCAGCCCGGGTCTCGAGGTGGCATCGTCGTAGCCGATGGCGGCAGCAAGGCGGGCGGGCCCATTGGCGACCATGTAGAGCCGTTCATAGATGTCGCGGGCTTGGGGGAAGTGGCAGGCCCGCACGTAGTCCGCTGCCGCCATGATCAGCAGCTCCGAGCGCGCCGCTGGATCGCACTGGGGCAGCTCGGCGGCCCGCTCGAACCACAGGGCGGCATCCTCGAACGCCAAGCTCCGCTCGGCCAACCGTCCCGCTTCACGGCTGTAGTGGTAAGCGCGCTCATGGAAACCCAAGACGTGCGAAGCCAGGTAGTGGTGGGCCAACAGAGGCACAAGAAAGGCGTGGGCGGGTTGGCGCTCGAGGGCCTCGGCCGCCCGGGCGTGCAAAAGCATGCGCCGAGATGCGGGCATGCGGTCCAGCACGGCCTCGCGGGCCAGGGCGTGCACGAACGAGTAGCTGTCAGCGGCCGCCGCGTCGGTCTCGACCAGACCGACTTCGATAGCGACGTCGAGCAGGGCCAGCGTCGAAGCCTGCCCAGCCTCGCTGGCGGCGACAAGGGTGGCCAAATCGAAGGTAGACCCCAGCACGGCTGCCAGTTGAACGACCGCTCGCGCCTCCTCACCGAGGCTTGATAGCCGAGCGGTCAGCGTGTCGCCGATGGATGCCGGCACGCGTTGTGGTGTGCGCAGGGCAGCCACCCCGCCCTGGCGCTCGAGGTCGGCCCAGAGCTCCCGCAGGAAGAACGGGTTGCCGCCCGTCCTATCCCGGAGCAAGGCGGCGGGTGCCCGCGCTTCGCTCAGAGAAAGCCCAGCCCTGACGCTCAGGTACTCGGCGACGGCCTCGGTCCCCAGGCCGTTCAGATTGAGGCGGCTGACGCCTTCCAGACGGTGCAGTTCGGCGACCCGGGCGGCCAACTCATCGGAACGGTCGGGGGCGGTGTCCCGGAAAGCGGCCACGACCAGCACCGGGGATTCCGAACAGCTCTGGACTACGTGCTCGAGGAGGGCGACGGTCGGAAGCTGGGCCCAATGCAAATCGTCGATCATCAGCGCTAAGGGCCTTACCTCCGCCAGGGCCCGAAAGACCGAGGCCACCGCTTCGAAGAGATCGCGGCGCACCTCGCCTGCTTCCAACGCCGTCTGCCCCAGGTCCGGGCAGTGCCGGCGCACGTGCGGCGAGAGGCGCTGAAGCTCGGGCCCTTTGTCGCCCACCACCCTCGCCAAGGAGCCCTCCGGAGCGGCAACGAAGAGGTGATCGAGCATTTCGGTGAATGGCTGGTACGGGATGCCCGCGTCCAACCCGGACGTGCCGACCAGGACCGTCACGTCGTTATCGTGCAACGCCCCAGCCACTTCGGCGATGAGCCGGGTCTTGCCGGCGCCCGGCTCACCGCCCACAAAGACGACCTGGCGGCGCCTGGCGATGACCTGTGGCCACAAAACCTCGAGCGCCTCTAGCTCGAAGCGCCGGCCGACCATAGGTGACTGGCGCGCTGCGACCAGCCGGGCTGACAACGGCGGCGGGCCCCACGGCGTCACGGTGACGAGCCGATCATTCGCTAAGGCGATCGAGCCCCTCAGATCGCTGTCGTGGCGCCGTCGGGCAAAAGCCGTTCAGTCACTTCGACGATGACGTCGGCCGGGAGCCCGGCCCGGGCGGCCGCCCGACGGATGGCGTCCGGCGTGGACGCCTCGTACAGGCAGTAAGTCTTATGCCGGTCGGCGGACAGGAAGGAGTACAACCAGCGCACCCCTTCCTCGTCATTGATGCGGTTGATCCCGTCAATGACCTCCGCTGCCGCTTCCAGTTCCTCCGCGAAACGCCTTTCGACCATGAAAATAGGCACCCTGCTCCTCTCTCCTGCTCAAGGACCATCTCACGTGCGACGCTAACGCGGATGCCAGGTCCGGGCCGGGGGATCCGCCAAGAATTGCCGCTCCGGTGGGGGGAAGGCGAGCCACCCCCGCACCTGCGGGCAATGCTCGGAGCCCCGCCGCGCGCCCCTCCCGTGGTGCACATATCATGACATCTCGAGTGCTCCGCACCGGAGCCGATCGGCGCAGTCGCCGGACCGTTGGGGACGTCTGAGATCGGCGCCTTTTCGAACAGTTCGAAATGCACAATATTCCTCGCCATCATTTGGAACGAAAAATCGCGCAGTTTCGGGTTTAGGGAGCACGGATTAAGTCAGGCGAAAATGGAGCGCGTCGTGTCGACAGTCCGAAGTCTTCCTTTCGGATGGGCCTCGTGATGGACCGGGTTACCTCTCGGGCTGGCCCAACTGATCGGGCAGCGAGGTTGGGACGCAGGGCGAACGAGTTCGCCGCCAGGTTTGTTCGGACTGTCCGCTGGACTGTCTCGACCAGGTGGGAGAAAAACGTTTGACCACCATGTCCCAGCGGTCCCCCGCGAACCCGGCGTCAACGCCCAAGATAGGTAACCGCCGTCCCAATATGCGTGGAGATTGCCCATGTGCCTTCTTATGGATGCTCGTACCGTAGCTCATGTTCACAGGTTCGAGGTCATCCAGGAGGACCCCCAAACGCCCGGGTACATCGTTGAGCACACCCTTCCCGGAGGGACTGCACGTACCGGTCGCAGCCCACGGCGTGGAACTGTGCCGCACGGTGACCCAACGAAACGCCGAGCAGGATGTCACCTGGGTGCACCCCTATGTGAGCGACGAAAAAAGGGCGCACGTTTTGCGTCCACGACGCCCCTTCCCCAAAGGGAACCCGAGAGGCCGCCGCGCCCGAGGAGCTGCCGGCTGACCGGATTACCCGGGTACAGTCTCCCCACTCCTACATGTGAGGTGTTCACGATGCGCAGATCATCAAAAGCCATAATCCCAATGTTCAGTGCCACCGCCCGAAGGCTCATCTCAACGAACGACGTCGCCGGGCTCAGCCTCGGCGGCGGCTCCGGCTTGGCTGAGGCGGGTGTTCGCAGTCCCTGCTGCTGTCGCCATGCTCACTTTCGCGCTGGTGGTCGTGACGCCACAGCTCAGCTCGCCGGTGAGCGCCCAGGCTCCTTCCTGCAGCGCCAAGGTGACCGCCGCCCCGACCGGCCCTGCCACCGTATCGGCGGCGTCAAACGCCTATGGCACGGTGCTGGTTATCGGCTCGGGTGAGTACTCGGGCTGCTCTCTCTACGCGCTCACGACCGACGAGATGCACACGCTCACGTCCGGCAAGGCCCCGTTCGCATGCACCGATTCCACTGCCAATGCTTTCAAGGCTTCTTGTGACACGGTGCTGTGGCCGGCGCTGCTGACCGACGGCGCCCCGATCGCCGGGCGGGGGGTCAACCCCACCCTGCTCGGGACAGTGGCCCGCACTGACGTCCTGCCCGGCACGTCGGTACAACAAGTGACCTTCGGGGGGCTCCCGCTCTACCGGATGATCTTTGACGACGCGCCCGGGCAGACGACCGGGGCAACCATGTTGGACCCGGCGACCTTCCCCCAGGGCATGTGGTACCTGGTCGGGCCGAGCCAAGGCCGTCCCGCGCCCGGGCAGGCCCTAATTGGCCAGGAAACCGCGCCCGTCTTTCAGGACGGGAAATCTACCGGGATCTCTGCCACGGTCCTGGCTGTGTTCCAGAGCACGGGCCTTTCCGGGGAGGTCAACGCCGGCGGCATCGCCGACGGCCCAGTGAGCGTACCCGTCTACACCTTTAGCCTGGACAAAGACCACCAGAGCGTGTGCCAGGGGATGTGTGCCATGTACTGGTCGCCCGTCCTTACCTCTATGTCCCCTCTGGCCGAGCCGGGAGTTGACGTACACCAGCTCGGGTTCATAGTGAGGCCCGACGGCACCCACCAAGTGACTTTCGACGGTCACCCCCTGTACATGTTCCACCAGGACGCGTCCTTACCGCTCGTCACCGCCTACTACCCCACCAGCATCAACGGAGCGGGGGTCCAGGCTTTCGGGGGCCTCTGGCAGGCGCTGCAGCCCTCGTAAATGATGGCGAGCGTGCCAAGAGGAGAAGGTCCAGTTCTGCCAGCGGACGCCGTTCCAGGTGATGCCGCCCGACTTATGAGCTCGCCACCTTGATGGCTGCTGCAGGTAGGGCTCTCGAGGGTGAGTTCGGGGCCGACGTTCAGGCCCGGTTTCGGCTCGTGGTGAACGCGTATGAGCGCTATTCGACAAGCCTGAACGACGGCGAACCTGCCGGGCGCTGCTACTTACTCGCAGCGCCCGGCACCCGGACGGGCTGCGTTTCAGCGGTGGCCAGATCTCCCTGTACAGGCCCAGAACTGCCCCCCGATGGAGAAATAGCGGCTCACTGGTCAGTATCTTCCGGGGAGCCGAGGCTTGCCCAAAACAACCGGTCGGAAAATGGCCAAGACCGGAACCCAATCCGAGTAGCGCGTGCCCATGCCGGGCAACTAACGCCGCCATTAAGCATGGCGGTCAATGCTGGACCGCCGTTAGGAGGGCAACATGCCGAGATACCTCGTTGAGCGCAGCATCACCGATGGGCTCCACATCCCCATCGACACCATCGGGGCCAAGGCTTGCGCCGAAATTGTAAACACCAACCTCGATTACGGTGTCACCTGGGTCCACTCGTATGTCACGCCGGACAAGACCAAGACTTACTGCATTTACGACGCCCCCAGCCCCGAAGCCGTCCGTCAGAGCGCCACGGCGAACAAGCTCCCGGTCGACCGGATCACCGAGGTCCGCGTCCTGGACCCGTACTTCTACTCCTAGCACTGGGGAGCGTGACCTGGACGAGGCCGGCCCCACTGGCACCGCGTTGCGACGCAGTTGCCGGGGCAGCAGGGAACACTCCACCCTCCGGGCCGCCTGAGCCCTCGGACCGGCGTGCCATCGGGCTGCCGCGAAGCTTCGCCACCGCCGGGACCCTAGCCACTTGCGCCGCCCTTTCGCTGGCTTGAAGGCGCCTCAAGTGATAGTGGACAAGGCGACGGCTTTGGGCCGTGGGACAACTACGAGTGTGTTTCGCGAGCGTGTGGGTGCCTACGTCGTGCGCTGCCGGCCACCTCGGCAAGACCGGGCTCATCTGTTCGGCGTATGGCACAAAGTTCGGGGCCTGCGTGCAGTTATGTCGGGCGCTCTGACTGTCCGGCGAGATCATCATCGTCAAAGTGTGGCCGCGAGGATCGCTGCTCAGGGACGCCGGTGAACGCCACGGCGGCAGGCCATAATCGCCAGGAGCGCCCTAGTCATGCCGTCCGACATGTCCTACGCGGGGTCGGGCAGCGACAGCCTAGCGTGGGCTCAACAGCGAAGGCCCCCTGGTAGGGCCGGCTCGGTGTCACCCGCCAGTAGGTGAGACCATCCGGGCGCCGGCTTGATGAGGACCCGCCGGCCGTCAGTGTTGCCAACTATGTGGCAGCGGCTCGGGCTGGATAAGTCAAGAGCGACGTCGGGGGCGAGGTCTGGGCGCTCCCCACCCGGAGCGGCGGCCATTTCCGGTCTGCAAGCAGAAGCTCGGCGCCAGGCGGCGACCCCGGCTGGGTGGCCCCTACCGCGGGTGCAGTTTGGGCCTGCAAGGGCTCAAGGATCGCGCCAAGATAGCTGGTCGGAACAATCACCATCCACACCTGGGGGGGCGAGAGCACTGCCCGTCCAGCTAGCTCTGCCACCCCGTTCGGGTACGGACACAGCTCATTAATCCGAGAGGGTCGTAATCGGAGCAGAAGTAGGCCTAAATCAGGCCCTCAGCCAACAGACTCTAGAGAAAGGACTTCCCATGTTCGACACGCAGGTTCGCGATGCCGTCCGTCATATTGTAGGCCCCTGGTGGGCCTTCCTGATCGCCGGCCTTGCTTGGTGTTTGCCTTCCACCTTCGTTCCGCGGGGTGAGAAGCGCTTCGCTTGTGTGTTCCGTGCTGGCCCGGGCCGGCGAGGACCGCCTGGTTTCTTAGCCGCCAGATGTGAAGCTAGCCGCAGCCGGTGGCCACCCCCAGCGCCCGGCAGACCTCGGCCATCTTGGCGATCTCCAGCCGGCAGATGCGTTCTATCAAGAACGCCTGCGGCATCGTAGTGAGGTGTCAAGGCTGAGCGCACAGGACTGAGGCATCCCATCGTCGACGCCGAGGTCCACTTCGGTCGGGATGTGTCGGGCCGTCCGGGTGGCGGGAACAGCAATTACGACATGAAGGTGTCTATGGCAGCCTGCGCGGGTCAGGACGAGGTAGGGGCGGCGCTTCGCTCTCGGCGATCAGCCCACCAGACTTCTCCTCGGGCTACCACGGTTCTTGTTCGATCGAACCGGCCGCCAGGCGCTCAACGGAGGCGTCGGGCACGGGAGGCGGAAAGCGCTTATAACCCTCCGCGATGGCTTCATCGAGTTTTGACTCAACATTCGAGGCGAGTACCGCCCTCACCCCTCGACGGACCATCTCCGAACGCGACACGCCCGCCGCGGCAGCCCTTTCGTCTAGGAGCGAGAGCAGATCGTCGTCGAATTGCACAAGAACTTGGACTCGGCCCATGGATCATATGGTACATATGACGACCAGCTACCCGTTTTCGGAACGGTCGAGCCCGCGCTGGGAACACCGAGCGGTGTGGATGTGGGGTCGGCCCCATCGTTGGTCATCCCTTCCGTGGTACGCGCCGGGTTCAGCCGGGGCTGGCCCGTCCAGTCTCAGGCACGGCCTAGCCAGCCAGAGATGCAACCATCGGCCGCCCGTGCCGTTCACTATTGCACGAAGATTGAGAGCCAGATCCCCGATGACAGCTAGGCTATTCGTTCGCACAATATTTCCGCGCTGAAGCCCGGGTGAGCGACGCTCTCTACCCGGCCATGGCCGCTGACTCCCCAGCGGCCCGGGCTCATGGCGGACGGCACAAGCCGGGGAGGGCAAACCGGGCACGGCTCTGGCGCGAGTCGGCGTTCAGGAGGCCCCAAAAACCACTTGACAAGAAGATGGGGACACCGGGGAATGATCCGAGACCGCGCTGGCGTTGCACGTTTAGGCGCTCAGAGGTTGAGTGCGCCACTACCATCGGAGAGGAGTCAAATGTGAAGATCGGGATCATCGGTGCGGGCAACATCGGCGGGAACCTAACTCGCCGGTTCGCTGGCCTCGGCCATGAAGTCTCAGTCGCTAACTCGCGCGATCCGGAGACCCTCTGGGAACTAGCGAATGAAACCGGAGCCAACACCGTTTGGGCCACCGAGGCTGCCAAAGGCGCCGAGATCTTGGTCGTGACCATTCCCGAGAAGAACATCCCCGACCTGCCCGCGGGCGTACTTGACGGCCTCGCATCGGGAGCAGTCGTCATCGACACTGGGAACTACTACCCAAAGCAGCGCGACGGCAAGATCGACGACATCGAGAACGGCACCACCGAAAGTCGGTGGGTGGCGAACCATCTCGGCCACCCGGTCGTGAAGGCATTCAACGGCATCTACGCCTCGCACCTCTTGACCCACGGCAAGCCAGCTGGTACCTCGGGGCGGATTGCCCTGCCGGTAGCGGGCGACGACCCCGCGGCCAATGCAGTCGTGATCGGCCTTCTCGACCAACTGGGCTTCGACGGTGTCGACGCCGGGGGGCTGGACGACTCGTGGCGCCAACAGCCGGGTACCCCGGTCTACGGAACCGACCTCGATGCCGACGGTGTCGAAAAGGCGCTTGCGGATGCCAGCCCCGAACGTCCGCTCGACTTTCGCGCCTGAGTAACGATTACCCGAACCTCTCAACCCATGTATTAGTCAGACCTGATCGTCGCTTTGCCATGGGGGCGTCCAACTAAGTCGGCCCGAAACGGGCCGGTCGCTCGGACACGCCAAAACCTCTTCGGAACGTCGCGACACGGGCAAAAGCGGGCGGCCGCTCGTTGTGTTAAGTGCGGCGACCTCCAGCGGCCGTAGAAGGCCAAACAAACAACTTCGAGGTGCCTTTGTGTGCCGGTTCAGACTTCACCGGGCTGCGAACGCCATGCCCTCCTCGACAGGCTGATGGCCGACTGATCGGTAACTACCACGAGTTCGCCGTTCGCTCCTTGGTGGACGGCGAGTGGGCCCGCTACCTCGCCAACGAAATCTCGGTCTTCGTCGCCGCAAAAGGCCATAAACTTCCAGTCCCCGGCGTCATCTTCGAGTAGCTTTCCCGCGTAAAGGACACCCAGGTCAATTTGGAAGGGTGCTATGGGGCTGTCGGAGGCGACATAAGGACCCGAGAAATGCTTCGCCCATAGGGCGAAGGTCCCACCTTGACCGTCTGCCCCGAGCCTTTTCACCCTCTGAGGCGAGTGGTCCTTGGCGTGGCAGGAAAAGAGTATCGTATAGCCGCCTTGCAACCGGACGAGCTGAGGGACCTCCACCTGAGCAAATTCGCCCGGCTCGGTGAGCGGCGGCAGGACCTCCCATTCAACGAGGTCGCGTGAACGGGCGTGCCCTAGCACACCCGCGCCACCGGGCTCGCCGTGCGGGGATCGAGCAGTAACCAGCACGTGAAATAGGCCGTCTTCGGGTGACCGAAAGAGCCACGGGTCTCGCCAGGACTGGTCGTGCCAGCGGCCATGCCCGATCACCTCATACCACCTGGAGTCGGCCTCGAGTACGGGGTTGGCCGGGTGCTTGGACCAATGCAAAAGGTCGTCAGAGGTGGCTAGACCGACCCGCTGGACCGACCCCTGCTCAGCCCGCTTGATGCCAGTGTAAAGCATGTACCAGCGACCATCGTGGTCGATGACGCTGCCGGTCCAGGTGGCCAAATCGTCCCAACAACCGCGCGGACCCGGGTGAACGACGTCAGGCAGGAGGCGCCAGTCCCGGAGGTCCGCGGACACCGCGTGACCGATGGTTGCACGATGGTGGCGGAGGCCGGGGTCCCCGAGAGCGCGGGGCGCCTGAAGGTAGAAGATATGGTGCTGGCCCTCGTGGCGGGCAAACCAAAAGTCCCACACCCATTTGTCGGGCAAGCTGAACGACACTAACGTCCTACCGCGCTCGTAGAGTAGCGCATCCTCAGCCCTTCAATGAGCCTTGCAAAAGAGCGGCGACAAAATGGCGCTGGAAAATGACGAAAAGAAGCAAGGTGGGCGCCAGGATGAGCAACGACCCCGCCGACAGGAGGGGGATGTTGGTGCCCCACTGGCCCTGGAAGGCTCCGAGCGCACCGGCCATGGTCCTGTTGGTCGGGTCGTCGACGAGGACGATAGACAGCAGGAACTGGTTCCAGGTCCATACTGACAGCAGGATCGCTAGCGATACCAGAGCGGGCCGGGCCAGCGGCACCTGTACCCTCCAGAACAGCTGCCATGTGGTCGCCCCGTCGATGCGGGCGGCTTCCGACAGCTCGTACGGGGCGTTGACGAAATGGGCCCGCATCCAGTAGACACCGAACGGCATGAATAACCCGATCAGCGGCAAGATAATGGCCCAGCGGCTCCCGAGCAGGCCCATATGCCGCACCTCGTAGTAAAGCGGCACGATGATGCCTTCGAACGGCAAGGTCAGCCCGAGCAGGAACAACACGAACGCCACCTGGCCGCCTCGAACCCGTAAGTGGCCGAGAGCGAACCCCGCCAATGTGGCGATAAGTACCGATACGGGGACGACCCCGACGACTATGGCCGTGCTCGACTGGAGCATGGTGCCCATGTCGGCATCTTGAAAAGCCTGCACGAAGTTCCCCCAGTGCGGATGAGCTGGCCACGAAATCCCGAGAGGGTAGGTGTTCGCAGGGGCAAGAGCGCTGGTGAACATACTGACGAACGGCAGCAGGGTCACCGCCATTATGGCGGCCAGCAATCCCCAACCAATGAGAGAATTGCGCCGGGCCACGATCATTTCTCGGCTCCTTGACGGGTGAACCACTGCAC
Organism: uncultured Acidimicrobiaceae bacterium; assembly: GCA_963750465.1. Taxonomy (GTDB): domain Bacteria; phylum Actinomycetota; class Acidimicrobiia; order Acidimicrobiales; family Palsa-688; genus Fen-671. The sequence goes on along the minus strand of CAVVRE010000009.1, from coordinate 33,980 downwards.
CGGCAGGATGCAAATTAGGACCAGCACCATCAAGGCTACGGCGAGCGCGGAGGCCAGCCCGACCTGCCGGTTGTAAAAGGCAAGTTGGTAAATCTCGAGGCCGGGCACCATAGTGGCGTTGCCTGGGCCACCCTGAGTAGAGATATAGACAATGTCGAAGGCGGACAGGGCGGCGATGACGGTGACCGTTACGCAGACCCCTATCTCCTGGCGTAGCGAGGGTAGAGTAATGGCGACGAACTCTCGGAAAGGTCCGGCCCCGTCCAGTTCGGCCGCCTCGTACAGCACGGGGTCGATCTTGGCCATACCGACGAGCAGCAGGACCGTGCACAGCCCGAGCAGCACCCAAGCGCCAATGACCCCCACTGCGGGTAGAGCGGTGTGGAAATCCCCCAGCCATGCTTGCGCAAAATGGCCGAGGCCCACATGGGTGAGGACTTCGTCGACCGCCCCAGTGGTTGACAACATCCAGCTCCAGGCGATGCCGGCGGCGACGAGCGGGACGACTTGGGGTAGGAACAGCACAGTCCTGGCCACTACGCTCATCCGGCCGGTGACAAACCGGCGCATTACGGTGGCGATGGCCAAGCCGAGTACGACAGGGATCCCGCTAAAGAACAAGATCAGCTCGAAGGCGTGGCCAATAACACCCACGAGTTGTTGGTTGGTAAAGACGGTCTTGAAGTTCTGCAGGCCGGCCCACTGCGGGCGAGTGACACCGTCCCAGTTGTAAAACGAGTACTTAAACGTTTGGATTATGGGCCAGAGGACGAACACGGCGTAGGCCGCTACTGCCGGGATGACAAAGGCCCAGCCTCGGATGTGAGTGCCACGGGCCCTGCGGCTGGCAACGGCCCGTGGCGCAGACTTCACATGCGACGCGTCATAAGACCGAACTGACGAGGTCGCGCTGGTCATAACCCGTAACGTTACGGGGTGTGTAGCTCTTGCAAGTAGTCGGCTTGAACGGTCTGGAGCACACTTGAAGGCGTCGTCTGCCCGCCGAAGAGCTTCTCGACCGCGGGCGTCCAGGCTTCGGCGTCGATGGGCCCAGTAGCGTTGGCGATAAAGCCCATACCCCCGTTCTCTTTGGCTATGACTTGCCCGGCGGCGAGGGTCTGCGCCGTCACCGTCCCGGGCTTTACGGCCGGGATCGCCAGGCTAGGGGGGCCACCGGGGTTGGAGCCACCCATGACGACGTTCAGGGCCCGGGCCGCTGGGTTGGTCTCGACCCAGTTGAGGAAGAAGGCGGCGCAGTCTGCGTGCTTAGCCGTGGCGGAGATGCCATAAGTGAGCGGAGCGGACATGGCGGCCTGCTTGCCACCTGCCGCCAGCGGCGGGAAGAGGAAGAAGCCGTACTTACTCGCGAAATTGTGGTCGAAATTACCGGACTCCCAGTCCCCGTCGAAGATGAAAAGGCCCTGGCCATGTGTGAACCTAGCCATCATGGTGGAGTAGGAGACGGCGTTGGCATCAGTGTTGAAGTAGCCGTCTTTGATCCATTGGTCAAGGTGCTCGACTGCCTGGAGGTTGGCCTTTGTGACCACGGTGGCGTGAGGCTGGTCGAGCACCCAAGCGTTGATGGGCTGGACCGAGCCGGAGGCTGCGATCGTATAGTCAGCCATCAGGTACTGGAGGGGGAAGATAAGCCCGCCATTCCCTGCGCTGTCGAACTGTTCGACCGGGAGGACACCGGCTGTCTTGGCCTTGGCCAGGTCAGCATCGAGCTGGGCCAAGGTGGCCGGCGGGCTCGTGATCCCGATCTTCGCCGCCAGCGCTTTGTTGTAGAAAACTCCCGTCATGCTGTAGTTGATCCCCATTGCCCACAGCGGGCCGACCCCTTGGGGGCTGCCGCTGGGTGCGACCCTCAATTGTTCGAGGTCGGAGGCGGGGAACTTGGACCACCCGAAGGTGTTGTAGTAGCCATCCAAGTTCTTCAGGACATGGTCCTTCACCAGCCCAGTGATCTGGGGCATACGCATGAGGTCCGGAGGGTTGGGCCCCGACAGGACAAGTGGAGCATCCTGGGTTATGACGGCAAAGGCGTCCTCTTTGATCTTCCACGTCACGTTCGGGTGCTGCTTAGTGAACAATTGCGTGAGGTCGACTATGTCCGGGAAGCCGGTCTCGAAATAGCCCTGCATCGTTACGGGTTTGGTGCCGCAGTTGGCGGCAAAGCTGGCATCGTTAGGCACCTGCGCGGCTGACGCCACCGAGGTTCCTATAAGTGACGCTCCTGTGAGCGCCGCTCCTGTTGTGGTGGTCACCACCATGGCTGCCGCCATGATTCCTGCTAAAGCTGATGAACGACTCAAGGGCACCGACCGCAGCTTTGTGTACCGGTCCCGACCTTTCAGCATCTGGTCCTCCTCTCTGTACGCAGTGCAGCCGCCACTTCAGCTAGTGACCCGAGCGTCTGTAGCCCACAGGCTCTGGCGACCTGCGCTGCATCACCCCTCTTAGTGCGTGCTAATTCGAATTAGCTCAGGGTATATAGTGCCCCAGCAAGAGAGTAGTGTCAAGCCACTCCACGATGACAGCTGTTGTGACGACCGCATATCTACGAGCCTGGACAATGACCGGCTGCTCCTGGTCGCTCATTTTGGGCCCCCCAAAGCATGTACCCATGTAAGCTCCTCGGCGTGCACAATGCCGCGCCGTGCGCCATGCTACCAGGCAGATTTATCGCCCAGACCGCGCCTGGACCGGGGCGGCCCCGGGCCGCCACAACATACCGTCGAGGCCGGCCGTGCCTCGTCGGGTGACCCTCGCGGAGGTCGCCCGTCGGGCCGGGGTCTCGCAGACCACCGCCTCGTTCGTACTGTCGGGCCGGCGAGAAGAGATGCGGATATCGGTACTGGTCGAAGCGCGTGTTCTGCAGGCCGCGCGGGAGACTGGGTACCGTCCAAACGTGGTGTCTCGAAGCCTACGTACGGGGACAACACAGACCATTGGCTTTGTCTCGGACACCGTGGCCACAACGCCTTTCGCGGGCCACCTCATATGGGGTGCACTGGACGCCGCGCGCGAGCACGATCACCTGCTCTTGATCGCTGAGACCGAGGGCGACCGCGAGCTGGAGAAGGAACTGATCGAGGCAATGCAAGACCGTCGCGTCGACGGCATCATCTTGGCGTCGATGTACACCCGTGAAGTGACCGTGCCCGGCTCATTACTGGAGGGCCATAGCGTCCTCCTCAACGCCGTGCCCTCCGGGCGCTCGAGGGTCCCCTGTGTCCTACCAGACGAGACGGAGGCGGGTCGCTCGGCGGCACGGGTCCTCCTCGAAGCGGGGCACACGGAGGGCATCTATTTGGTTGGCGCCGACCCAAAGACGAACCGGGTGCCGAGAGACAGCCTGGCCGCCGCCGATCGGCTCCGCGGCATAAAAGAAATGATGGCCACCGCAGGAGTGCCACTTACCGGCGGAGTGGTGCGTCTGCACTGGCAGCCGTCTGATGGCTATGAGGCCACCGGGAAGCTGCTCGAGTGCCGGCCTCCTCCCCGCGCTCTCATTTGCTTCAACGACCGGCTGGCAGTGGGCGCATATCAAGCCCTTCAGGAGGCCGGCATCAAGGTGCCAGACGAAGTCTCCATCGTCTCCTTCGACGACGAACCGGTAGCGTCGTGGCTTCGGCCGCAATTGACGACCATCGCACTCCCCCATTACGAGCTCGGCCACAAGGCGGTCGAGGTCCTGATCGATAAAGCCGTTCAATGGCCAACGACCAGTGCAGGGACGTACTTCGTTCCGATGCCCCTTCGCGAGCGTGACTCGGTGCGCGACGTCCGGGTATAAGCCCTAATACGGTCGTGTTCATCGGCCCAAGTGGTGTCGCTGCTCGATGTCGATGAAGCAGCAGGCACGCATTACCAAGACGGTGCGACCGGCATTGGGCTTCCGGGTGTTCTTCTTGACCATCATCACGGCGCTGCTCTTGCTCGGCGGTGGCGCTTATTACTACCAGCAAGACCTCAACGTCCTGTGGGCCACTAGAAGCTCTGCGAACAGTCGAGCGGTCAACCAGACGAAAAACGCCGGTAAGTGACCGCGCAGGCCTCGATGACTTTCCCGGTGGCGCAATAGCCGGCCTTACGGCTAAACAAAAAGGGTAGTTGGTCGGGGTTAGTGCGCAAAACGCCGAAAACATCCGAGCGCTTCGCCGCCAAGCGCGACCAGCTCAATCTACGCGTCCCCTTTTTGAGGGCCGACGCGAGCTCGCCGCGGGTACTGATGCGGAGCTTCGAGTAAATCCGGTAGAGGTGTGTGCTTACTGTCCTCCGGGATACGAACAACTTCTCCCCTATCTCCTGGTTTGAAAGCCCCTCGGCGGCCAGATGCGCTATCTGGAGTTCTTGGGCGGTCAGCGCGTCCCTGAGCGAGGGGTCACGACGACGGCTCGACTCGCCCGAGGCGCGCAACTCCCGTTTGGCCTGGTCAGCCCAAGCCTCGCAGCCGAGCGCGTTGAAAGTATCGCGGGCAGCCCGCAGCGGTCCACGGGATTCAGCCGTAGCACGACGCCGGCGGAGCCAGCGCCCATGGGCAAGCAGCAAGCGACCGCGTTGAAAGGGCCAACTGCTCATGTCTGCACCGAGAGCGGCATCGAACGATTGGGCGGCATTGTCGTCATCGGCAAGCACCGCATGGGCGAAGCGCAGGTTGAGCGAGCTTGTCGAAGTGGTAGAGGCTCTTGCTCGTCGCTCGGCAGCCTATCGGTTTGCCGAGAACCGGAGGGCCAGTGATCGCGACCGCAGGTGATGGCGACGAATAACGTGCTCGCTAGCTAAGAGAATGGGCCAAGACGGCTGTCCGTGTCGCCAAAATGATTGCTGCAGACTTTCATGACATTATGCATGCCTGGGCGAGAACTCGTCAGTCCTAGGGCGAGACCGCGAGATCGCCGAATAGGTCTGCTTCTGGTGGTCAGTGTTCGCCGTCTTTCTGTGCGTAGCCGATGGACGCATGGTGTGGGCGCAGATGGGTTGAGGTGGCCTACTCTCGTGGTACACGAAGGGGAGGGCGATCAATGGCAAGGCTGACTTTGGTTGGCAGTGGGGTGGTCGGTATGGGGCTGGCCATGCTGCTGGCCGCCGAGGGGCACGAGGTGACGTGCGTCGAGCGCGACGCAGAGCCGCCCCCGGGCGATCCGGAGGCGGCTTGGGAGCACTGGGACCGGCGGGGGGTGAATCAGTTCCGCCTGCTTCACACCTTCCTGGCCCGCTTCCACCACGTAGTGACAGCTGAGCTGCCACAGGTGGCGGCCGCGCTCGAGGCGGACGGCGCCCTCCAGGACAACATCTTGCGCAGCGCCCCGGACTTCATCACCGGAGGCTGGCGCGACGGCGACGAGCGCTTTGACGTGATAACGGGGCGGAGGGCCATGGTGGAGCGGTCCGTGGCGGCGGCCGCCGAGGAGACCCCGGGCGTGACGGTCCGGCGGGGCGTCGCTGTGACGGGGCTGCTGACCGGGGCCGCGGCCGCCCCCGGGGCCATCCATGTGACCGGGGTGCGTACCGAGGCTGGTGAGGAGCTGCAGGCTGACCTGGTTATCGATGTCAGCGGCCGGCGTTCAGCCCTTCCGGCCTGGCTGGCGGCGGCGGGCTCGCCCCCGATCGAGCAGGAAGTGGACGACAGCGGGTTCATCTACTTCGGCCGCCACTTCCGCTCGGCCGACGGCAACGTGCCGGTGGCCCTCGGGGGCGCGCTGCAAGAGTACGGCTCGATCAGCTGCCTGACCCTGGCGGCCGACCACGGCACATGGGGCGTAGCGCTGATCGCCCGGGCCGACGACAAGGCGCTGCGGCGGCTCAGCGATCCGGCGGTGTGGGAGCGGACGGTCCGAGCCATGCCCACCATCGCTCACTGGCTGGACGGCAAGCCGCTCGAGGACCGCGTGATCGTCATGGCCAAGATCGAGGACCGCATCCGCAATCTCTGGCCCGGCGGGCGCCCGATCGCCACCGGGGTGCTCGCCGTGGGGGACGCGTGGGCCTGCACCAACCCCTCGGTCGGCCGGGGTGCGTCGATCGGGATGCTGCACGCCACCGTGTTGCGCGACACGCTCCGGGTGGCGGGCGACGACCCAGCCGGCCTGGCCGAGGCGTTCGGCGTGGCGACAGCGGAGAAGGTCGAGCCGTGGTACCGGGCCACCCTGGCCTTCGACCGGGGCCGGCTGGACGAGATGGCGATCCTGGCCGAGGGCGGCACGGTGGCGGACGTGCCGGCCGAGTTCGAGACGACCAAGGCCCTGCAAGCGTCCATGATGAAGGACCCGGACTGCTTCAGGGCTTTCCTCGATGTGGCCATGGTGCTCAACACCCCGGCCGAGGTCATGAGCCGGCCCGGTATGCAGGAGAAGGTGGCCGACATGGGCGGCCAGTGGCGGGAGGAGCCGGCCCTCGGTCCGACCCGGGCTGAGCTGGTCGAGCTGGTCAGTTCCTAGGGAGAAACGATGGCAACGGCAAACAACGACGGGGTGGACATCCACTACGAAGTCACCGGCGACGGTCCGCCGGTGGTTCTGCTCCACGGCTTCCCCGACTCGAGCCGGCTATGGCGCCACCAAGTCCCGGCCCTGGCCGGCGCCGGCTTCCGCGTCATCGTTCCCGACATGAGGGGCTACGGGGCGTCGGCGAAGCCGGCCGACGTGGACGCCTACCATGTCCTGCACGTGGTGGCCGACGTCGGAGCGGTGATGGCCGACGCCGGGGCGACGCAGTCGCATGTAGTCGGCCACGACTGGGGTGCGGCGGTCGCGTGGGCCCTCGCGTCGGTGGCCCCGGACGCAGTCGACCGCCTCGCCGTCTTGTCGGTCGGCCACCCAAGCACGTTCAGAGGCGCCGCGGGTCAGCTGGACTTCGACCAGCTCGAGAAGTCGTGGTACATGCTGCTCTTCCAGTTCGCCGGGGTGGCCGAGGAATGGCTCTCGGCGGACAAGTGGGCCAACTTCCGCGCTTGGGGGCGCCACCCTGACGTAGACGAGGTGATCGCCGAGCTCGAGGCCAACTCCTCTCTGACCCCCGCCCTCAACTACTACCGGGCCAACGTCAACCCGGAGTCATTCGTCGGCCCCGCCCTCGTCCTGCCGCCCGTCCAGGCCCCGACCATGGGCGTCTGGAGCACCGGCGATTTCGCCCTGACCGAGGGCCAGATGACCCGCTCGGCCGAGCACGTCGCCGGCCCGTGGCGCTACGAGCGGGTCGAGGGACCAGGGCACTGGATGCAGCTCGACGCCCCAGAGGAGGTGAGCCGGCTGCTCATCGACTTCCTGAGCTAGACGATCACGAGGAGAATCGCGCCGACTCCGGGCGGCAACACACCTCTGCAGCCCCAGCCCGGCGTTGTATGGGGCACGCTGATCGTGCCGGTAGTACAACCTCAGTGAGTAGCGGTCGTTACGCACGACGGTCCCGGCCGCGCCTGTGCGAGCCTTGGGAAATGAACCTGCGTGTTCCCGCTGGGGTGGCCAACGCTGCGGCGGCCTGCGGAGCCGGCGGGTGGCTGCGGGACCTTCCGGGGTTGATCGCCGAGCTCGAGGCCGAGTGGTCGGTCTCGGTGGGGCGCCCCTTCCCACACTCCAGCGAGGCATTCGTGGCCGAGGCCACTCTCGCCGACGGCACGCCAGCCGCGCTGAAACTTCTGGTCCCGCAGGACGGCGCCGTTGGTCGTCACGAGATCACCATGCTGCGACTGAGCGGCGGCCGGGGCTGTGTTGGCCTGTTGCGCGACGACGCCGCTCGAGGGGCGCTGCTCCTGGAGCGCCTCGGGCCCTCCCTCTATGAGCTGGGCCACCCACTCGCCGAACGGCTGGAGGTACTGGTGACGGTGGCGGCCACGGTGTGGCGGCCGGCGGCCGGTTCGGGCCTGCCTACGGGAGCGGACAAAGCGCGCCAGCTCGTCGATTACGTCACCACTCAGTGGGAAGAGCTTGGCCATCCGTGCACCGAGGCGGCCGTCGAGCACGCCCTGGCCTGCGCGGCACGTCGCATAGCTGCACACGACGACGAGCGGGCCGTGCTGGTGCATGGGGACGTTCACCAGTTAAACGCCCTTCAGGTCCCTGGCCGCGACACGTTCAAGCTTGTCGACCCCGACGGACTGCTCGCCGAGGCCGAGTGCGACCTTGGCGTGATGATGCGGAACGACCCCCTAGAGCTGCTCGACGGCGATCCCTGGCGCGGGCCACTGGCTGGCGAAGCGCTGCGGGTTGGACGCCACGGCGATCTGGGAGTGGGGCGTCGTGGAGCGGGTGACGAGCGGGCTGCGGTGCACCCGGGTCAACCTGCAGCCGCTGGGCCGGCACATGCTTAAGGTCGCCGACCGCCTCGCCACCCTGTGAACAGTCGTGCACGCCTACATCCACGATGTGCCGGATGCAGCAATCACTGAAGGCCTCTCGGGGGTGTCTCGGAAGTGCCGGTCGGGGACAGGCGCCAATACCCGAACGCGCCGCCCGAACACCGGATGCGCCTCGGGGCTGGCGCGTACCGATCGACGGTTCTCGTCGCCGCGGGTTCAAGGCCAATTCAGCTTGCGCCAGAACAGAATCGATGTACATATTCTTCAGACCAAGGTCGGCATTCTGTCTCTCCCCTCATGCGAAAGTGCCTATCTTGCTAGGGTTTCCCGTATCGCCGATTCACGCGCCATCGCAGCTTCCCCCGTCTCACGTCGTTAGATCCCCCCGCGAACCGGCGATCTCGCGCGATCGGCTTGCGTCCTTCTGGGGCGGGAGCGACTGATGGCGGGGGCGGGACCACGGTCCGGGGCTGGACCTCCGTCCGGGGCGGCCGCTGATAATGGATTCTCGGTCAGTCACGTTCGGTTAGGGCGCCGACTGTTACGATAGGGGACCCAATACATCTCGGCAGACAAAAGGGGCGCATATGGCTATACCGACGATGCCAGCAGCCGGTGAGGCCCAGCTGTCTCCCGAGCACATTATGCAGGTGGGTCTGGGATTTTGGGCCTCTAAGACACTGCTCAGCGCGATCGAGATGGAGCTCTTCACCCAGCTGTCCGGCCACTCGCAGGATCTCCAGACCCTCGCCGGCCGGGCTGGACTCCACCCCCGTTCGGCGCGCGACTTCCTGGACGCCCTTGTTTCACTCGGGTTCTTGGTACGAACCGATGGCGCCTATCGCAATGCACCCGATGCGGATCTGTTCTTGGACAAGCACAAGCCCTCCTACATCGGAGGAATTCTCGAGATGGCGAACGCTCGGCTGTTCGGATTTTGGAATAACCTCACCGAGGCGCTGCGCACGGGCGAGCTCCAAAACGAAGCCAAGGATGGCGATGCTACGCTGTTCGAGGAGGTCTACGCCGATCCGGCTCGGTTGAGGCAGTTCGCGGCCGCGATGACCGGGATCAGCCACGGTGCAAGTGTGGCGATCGCTCAGCGATTCCCATGGCGCGACTACAAAACCTTTGCGGATATAGGCGCGGCTCAAGGCGACCTGGCCGTCCAGATCGCCCTCGCCCAGCCGCATCTCCGGGGGTGGGGGTTCGACCTCGCCCAGCTCGGCCCAATATTCGACGAATACGTCGGCCAACACGGGCTAGCGGAGCGGCTCACGTTCGCCCCAGGGGACTTCTTCGCCGGCCCGATGCCCCAGGCGGACGTCTTGCTGATGGGCCATATCCTGCATGACTGGAACCTCGAAGAAAAGCAGACGCTCATTGCCAAGGCCTACGAGGCGCTACCGTCGGGCGGGGCGCTTGTCGTATACGAATCCATCATCGACGATGACCGGTCACAGAACACCTTCGGCCTGCTCATGAGCCTCAACATGCTGATCGAGACCCGCGGCGGGTTCGACTACACTGCCTCAGACTGCATGGGATGGATGCGCACGGCCGGCTTTGCCACAACGCGGGCAGTGCATCTCCTTGGACCTGACTCAATGGTAATCGGGATCAAATAAGCCGCAGACACCGTGAACCGCCGCGGGTATGTTGTCCCCGGGCACCCCATTTTTGCGCGGTCATAACGCCCGAGCGCGAGCCAGCGTCACGTAGCGTGGCCCCCGCTTGAATAAGCCGATCTGTTGGACGATTCAGAGCATCCCCGAGGTGCCGGTCAGAGGCACCAGAACGGGCACGCCGAATATCGCGAGACGAAGAGTCCTGGGCGCGCCCGATCGACGGGTCTTATCGCCTCTGGTTCAAGGACAATTCAGCTTGCACCAGAACGGAAACCAAGTACATATTGTTCAGACCAAGGTCGACGTTTTGTCTCCCTCTCACGCGAAAGTGCCAATCCTGCCGCGGTTTCCGGTATCGCCGAGTCGGTGCAGACTGAACACCTCGCCGGGGAGGCACGCGTCTGTCGTTCTGGCGCGGCCCCGGCGGTCAATCGCGGTCTGGCCACGGGGGATCGGGGATGGCCTTGCCGCGCGTTTCGGATGGTGCGACTTGGCGCGTGAGTCGCTACATCGTCTTAGGGGCTGAGACTTTGAATCTTCTAAGGTGCTGAGACTTTGAATCTTGTGACAAGTCTTCCTAAGCGCGAAGACGGCGATCGAGAAAGGTTCCGTGCCGTCCCACCTGGACTAACGACGTCACGGCGCCAGTAATCGGCGGACGGTCCACCTTCTGCGAGAAGAGCGGACATCTCGAACTGCTCGACTCGCGCGGCCTTTGGAGGGTCGGCGGGAGGGCCTGCCCTCCCCCCGCTAACGATCTGTTGCGCTACGCCAACAGATACCGCCGTGTGGTTTGGGTCGTCGGGTCACGGTGAAGGCGAAGGGGATGACACGATCCGTTCCCTCCCTTTGTGGGCGCTTGTGGCAGACGAGCTCGTCGCACCGTCCGCCGGGCGATGCGCCATCGAGCGTCAGGACGATGTGATCGTGTTGGGTGACCTGCACGAGTCGACCCGCGGCCGGTGGCGGGTGCCGTGTGGGCCAGCGAAGGGACGGAATGCTCAACTCCGGCCTGGACGGCCATCCTGGGCCGGTCGGCGGATGTCATCGGTGAGATTGGTGCCCGCGAGTCAGGGACGCCTTGACCGCCTCGTGCGTCGAGCTGGGACGGTGAACCCGGCTACCAGGGCAGTAAGCGCACTGCGCCAGAACGCCTCGGCCCCGTCAGCGTCCAGCACGCCTCGCAACTCGAGGGCGGCGAGTCCTTCACACAGTGCGTGGAACTGCGACGCAGCCTCGTGCGCGGACCTCCCACCAAGGCCGTCGTTTTCCTGCAGCCGAGCGACCCGTCTCACAAGTTCGGCCATTGCCGCCGCGGCGGCAGGACGGAACTGCGCCGCGAGGTCGCTCGACACAGCGGCGCGCTGAACGGCGATCCGGAACAGCGACGGGTGCGACCGGCTGAACTCACGGAAGACGAGCCCGGCCGCGACCAGGTCGGCAACGGGATCCTTCGTGTCGGCGAGCGAGGCGACGGCGCCGCCCAGCAGCTCGAACGCTCTCGCCCCGAGCGCCACGACCAACCCATCCTTTGAACCGAACAAGCTGTACACCGCTCTTGTCGTGGTGCCGACCTCGTTCGCGAGGCGCCGGACCGAAAGCGCATCAACCCCCTCACGCTCAGTCAGTCGCTCCCCGGCTGCCAGCAGGGCTTGCGCGGTGTCAGCGTTGTGTTCGCGAGGACGCCCCATTGACATGATTTTAGCGCAGTGTTACGTTACAGTGTAACGTAACACTGGAGGCAACCGATGACCAACGCCGTGAACATCACCGAGATCAACGAACCCGGAGTGGTGGGACTATTCGCACGTCCCGACGCGGCCGGCCCCTGGCCTGCCGTCGTCGCCTTCGGCGGGTCGAGCGGCGGGCTCGGACCGGCGGGCGGATGGGCGCCCGCGTTGGCGTCAGAGGGGTTCGCCGTCCTCGCCGTCGCCTACTTCGCAGCGCCGGGCCTTCCGTCGGCGCTTGTCGACATCGAGGTGGAGGTTGTGGAGCGGGCCGTGACGTGGCTCTTCGCCGGTGGGCATGTCGCCGACGAGGCCGTTGGCGTGATGGGCATTTCCCGTGGCAGTGAACTGGCGCTGCTCGCCGGCATCCTCCTCGACCGGGTAGGACCGATTGTTGCGCTCGCGCCGAGCGGCATCTCGTGGTGCGGCCTCCGCGCCGGTGGCCCCGTCGACGCCCCTGCATGGACGTTCCGAGGCCAGCCCATCCCCTACGCGGCCATGGCTGGCGGCGCCGCCCCTCCCACGTTCACCGCGGGCCCGGTCGCCCTCCGTCCGATGTTCGACGCCGCGCTCGCCGCCCCCACGAACTGGGCACACGCCGAAATCCCTGTCGAGCGGGCATCCGGGTCGATCCTGCTCGTGTCCGGCGAGGACGACGCCATGTGGCCCTCGACACCGATGGCCGAGCTCATCACCCGCCGCGCCACCAGCTGCGGCTTCCCACACCAGGTGGTGCACCTTCGCTACCCCGGCGCTGGCCACACCGGGTGCGGCGTACCCGGCTCCCCCGGTGAAACGACTGTTCTCCACCCGCTCACCGGCGTCACGTACGCCCTCGGCGGCACGCTCGAAGGCAACGCCGCGGCCCGAGCCGACTCCTGGCCCCAGATCATCGACTTTCTCCAAGCGAAGTTGTCGCCATGCGGGAGGAAGGCGCGGCAACAGGACAGCACAAGAGCCGATCCGACCACCACGATCGGCCGGTAGTGGCACAGGGCGGGCAGAACGGCGCACCGAACGCCGGACCGATGTATCGCGGCGCCCGCGACCGATCGACGGGGTTATCTTAAGCGCGTGAGGCAGAACGCCTGGTAGGAGCAGGTTTCTCTCGGTGTACACATGTCCTCGGCGTAGTAGTGAGGCCAGTGGGGGCACGGTCATTTTGAGCCTCTAACTGATGGGCTTTTTTGTTGCGCCCGTTCAGCTCCTAATTGTCTGGCGAGCTGGTCGCGTAGCGCGCTGTTCTCCGCTCGCAAGCGGCTTATCTCCGCTTTGGCGCTCTCCAAGCGTTGGCGGAGCGAGCTATTGCTCGCTCTCTGAGCGGCGGCAGCCGCCCGTGCTGGGGGCGCTGAGGAGCGCAGGCGGCCGATGCTTTCCCGGAGGTCGGCCTGGCGGTAGAGCCAGGCCCTGGAGACGCCTGCAGCCCGGGAGACAGCACCGAAATTGACAGCTGCTCCCTCCCGGCAGAGCTGCTCGATGGCGCCTTGGGCCGCAACCAGGGCCGACCGGTGCCTTCGGGCGTTGGCTTTTGCCAGGCTGTCAGGCGCCACCCGCCGGGCCCTCCTGGTCGATGATCGTCTCCAGGGCAGGGATGATGCGCCCCAAGTTGGCCTGGACCTGGCGTAGGTTCTCAGCCAGGCGGAACTGGCCCTTGGCGTCGGCCTGAGCGATCAGCCGCCGGTTGGTGGCGGCCTGGCGCCGGTGGACCTCCAAGAACTCCGGCGTGGTCTGGAAATCCGGGCACGTAAGACAAGCACTGGGATGAGGGCATTCCTGCTGCGCAGGGCGGGCGCAATAACCATTAGGGAGGCTGTCGCGCACTCGGTTCAGGTTCTGTTTCACCCACTCGGCGCTGGCCGTCGGGCTGTCCGGGTCATATCCGGCTCGTTCGCCAGTGATGCCAACACGTTGGGACTGGTAGCGGTCGAAAGCTTCCCGCACGGTGCTGTCGTGGACCCTGGCATAGTGCCCGGTCATGTTGGGGCTGGCATGGCCGAGCAACTTCTGCACGACGTGCTGGGGGACGCCTGAGTTTATGAGGCGGGTCCCGAGGGTGTGGCGGAACTGGTGCCCGGTCACCCGCACCGCTTGGCCAGCTTGGTCGCGCAAGTCGATCGCCTTTTCCCAGCTGACGAGCTGCTGGGTGAGGTGGGAATGCGAATAGGGCTTAGACCCGTCGTAGTTGCCGGCCAGGCCCGGGAACAACCACGGGCTGCCCTCTGGCCAGTGCTCACGCACGTAGGCCTGCTGGTCAGAAATAGCGGCGGCCGCCTTGGCCGAAAGCGGGACGAGCTGTTCGGCCCGGACCTTGGTCGCCTCGAAGCGCAGGCAGGGCCAGCCGGTGCTGTCTTGGAACACCGAACTGAACGCCAGGTTGCAGGCGTCCCCACCCCTGAGCCCCGTTTCTATCAGCACGACGACCAGGTTGCGTGTTGTGCGATGAGCGATCTTGGCCAACGCAGCGTCAGATTCGAGCTGGGCCATGACGAACTCGGGCACGAAGCGGGCAATTTCGTCGTGGTGGAAGGGGAGCTCTTCGACATAGATGGTGGCGTTGGCAGCGAGCCCTGGCAGCCAGCCATGACGGTGGCAGGCGTCGAAGAACACCCGGAGCATAGACAGCGAAAGTGCCCGGGTGGAGGCCGAATAGCCCTGGCCCAACAGCCAAGCCATGTAGTCCTCCAGCACCGGGCGTGTTATGCCGGCCCCGTCGCCCACATTTGCGTGGCGCTCGGCGAGGAAGCAGGAAAAGCGCGAAAGTGCAAGTGCCCCGGCAGAAATTGTCGAGAAGGCACAGCCGGTGGCGAGGCGGAACCGGGACCAACGCTTGGCCGGTTCGCAGAGCCAGCCCTGGGTGACCGTGTCGAAGCGGGCCGCGCCACGTCCCCGCCGGAACGGCACCCCGAGGCGGCCGGCGTCCCAGTGGTCGGCTGCCCATTCCCCGTCCAGGCCTGTGCCCTGGGCAGCAACCACACTGAGGGCCAGTGCCTGGGCCCGGGTGGCAGAAGTGGCCGGGCTCAACGGTTGGCCTCTACTTCCTGCCAGAAACCAGCTCGCAATAACGCATCTTTGATGTCGGCCGCTTCGAGGTGCACATAGGTCTGGCTGGTCGTCGTCGACGAGCGGTGGGTGAGCAGCCGGGCCACCACTTCGACCGGTACGCCTTGGCGGACCATGTCGGTGGCGCGCGAATGGCGGAGCATGTGGGCGCTGAAACTGACCCCGCTACGGGCGCTGACCCGGCCGATGAGCTGGTGCACGGCCGGGTAAGCCATGGGGTGCCCGACCTTGCTGGCGAACAGGTTCACGAACACGTAGTCCGAGTCGAGCTCGCCGTACTCGGTGTGCATGTACTCGGAGTACAACCGCACGAGCGGGGCCGAGACCGGCACTACGACGGGCGAGCGGACTTTGGCCCGTGCCCGGTTGGCGTTGTCGGCCCGGGGCACAATGTGCACCCCCCGCTTGTGCGAGACGAAGTCGGAGTGGCGCAGGCCGAGCGCCTGGCCCACCCTCATGCCTGTTTCTGCCAACAAAGACAACAAGAACCGGTCCCTCAGGTGCTCGGTGGCGGCCAGGACGGCGACAATTTGCTCGGGTGCCAAGGTGCGAGGCGCCTGTCGAGGGACGTGCAGCTTCACCGGCCGCACCGGGATGGGCTTCCCCTTGGTCACATGGTGCAAGAACGGTTTGTACGAACCGCGGCTCACTCGCCGCCAGGCCACCAGCTCGGCGGCCACCCCGAGGCCGGCCCGGGCGTGGTGGTCGTAGAAGCCGAACACCCCGGCCAGGTAGCGGTTCACCGTGGCCGGCCGGCGTACTCCGGCCCCATCGGCCAGCACCACCACGTTGGGCGCCGGGGCGCGTAGCCAGGCCACGAAGCGGGCCACGTCCTCGATGCCCACCTCCTCCCAGCCGACCTTGGCCCAGGCCAGGAACTCGAACCACAGCTTCAAGCTGACGGCGTAGGCCCGCACGGTGTTCGGCGACCGCTCGATGGCGGCCAGGTAGGCCAGGTAACGCTCGGCTGGTGCGACCACTTCGCCGTCGTCGCCGAGCAGGGTCCAGGACTCGGCACCGCTCCCTGGCATAAGCACCCGTTGCACGAGCACGACCTTGAAACTATTCGCTTCAAGCCAACCGGTGGTGGACCCCGCCGGCGCGCTAGCAAAGGGCATGGCTTCAGCCGAAGACCAAGCCCGGCGCCGTCGCCGCCAGGCCGCCGCCGAGATCGCCAAGCTCGGTCCCTGCCTGCCTGGCAGCCTGGTGGAGCGCACGACCCGCTGCAGCAGCCCGACCTGCCGCTGCCACAAGGACCCCGGCCAGCTCCATGGGCCCTACCCCTCTTGGATCAGGAAGGTCGGCGACAAGACTGTCACCCGGACCCTCAGCGCCGCCCAAGCAGAGCGCTACCGCCCCTTGTTCGACAACACCAAGCGCCTCCGGGAACTGGTAGCCGAGATCGAGGCTGTCTCAGCCCGGGTCATCGAGCAGGCTGAAGGTTGGGAACCACGCTGAGGGACCGGCCCCGTATACATCAGTTACGCGAAGACACCGCTAGAGATAACGCGTCTACGCCGAGGCCAAATCGCCGCCTCGGTTACAGAGGAGACACCCCAAAACGCGCTGGAGATAACGACGGTTCTTGTCGCCTCCGGTTCAATGCCAATTCAGCTGTGTCAGAACAGAAACCACATACATATTGTTCAGACCAAGGTCGGCATTCTTTCTCCCTCACGCGAACATCCCGATTCCACTGGGGTTTCTGATATCTAAACAAGTTGCCGAGTATCCGCGCCCGGGCTAGTGAGCTGAGTCCGTTATTCCGTGCGCCCCCGACCCGGCGAAGTGGGATACCCCTTTGGACTCGGGAGCAGGTCAAGGTTCCAGGAACCCGACATTCAGACCCAGAGCAGGCGATCCGCTCACCGCGACTCGTTTCGACCGGGGTTGCTAGCGTCAGCTTAAGCTTGAGGAGGCGACCTTGGCAGACGAGGACGAGAGGCCGCAGAAGGGAGCAACTCTGGGCAAGGGCAGGATGGAGGCGTTCAGCGACGGTGTCCTGGCCATCGCTATCACGTTGCTCGTGCTCGATGTTGCCATCCGCCCGCCAGGCTCTCCCCTGAGGCAGTTCCTGCGTGGCTGGCCGTCGTACCTGGCCTACCTCGTCAGTTTCCTGACTATTGGCGGAGTCTGGATCTTCCACCACGGTCTGACCGACGGACTCGATCGGGTCGACCAAATTTTTCTTCGACTGAACCTTCTGTTGCTGCTGGCCGTCGCGTTCCTGCCGTTCCCGACCAGGCTGGTCGCGGAGGCCCTGGACAAGAGCACGGACTGGCAGCGCTTGGGCGCGGTTGTGTACGGGCTCACACTGCTGACGATCCGCCTCTTATTCGCCGGGCTAGGCAGCTATGCCCGACGAGAGCACCTACAGCGACCAGGGGCCGACGATCCCGACTTGCGGGGCGCCCACGAGAAGTTTCGGATCGCCCTCGGGGGTTACGTGGTCACTATCTGCCTAAGCCTTGTTGTGCCCAAGGCGGCGATCGTTCTCTACTTCGCCATCGCGATCTACCTGATCGTGCCGTTCCGCGCCGTTGCCCGAGAGGCCTTCGGAAAGCGGTCGAAGTGAGCACTGCGCCTAGGTCGCAAGCGACCGAGTTACGCTCTCTTGTCTAGGGAGCGGGGCGTCGACTGCCGAGCCCGTCCGCGTGAAGCAGTAGTCAGGATCAGGGGAACCACCACCCCGACGACGAGGTCGACCAGCATCTGCACGGTGGTGACCAGCTGCAGCTGGGCGACCTCGGTCTTGGGTGTGATGTCGCCGAACCCGACGGTCGAGAGCACCGTCACCGTGAGTACAGACACTTCGTGCGCGTCAGCGGCCCTCCGAAGGCCGCCGGGTCCGAGTGCGACATCGTCTATTTACTCCGATATCCGGATAAATAGACTTATCCCGAGGCCGGGATTATCCCGATTTGCCGTGGGCGTAGACGCAAGAACGGCCCGTTCTTGGTGGGCTTCTCGGAGACGGGGGCCAAGGGCAGATCGGGATAATCACAGGCTCTCCAGGAAAGCAATGAGGCTGTCCGTCGGGCGATATCGGCCTGGCGGGGACGAGGGCGTCGTCATACGAGCGAGGGCACGCTCCTTGATCGTCATGTCCGCGTGCAGGTAAGGATCGGTCGAGCGGATATCGGCGTGGCCCAGCCAGAGGGCGATGACGGCGACGTCGACGCCTTGTCGCAGGAGGGCCATGGCGCAGGTATGCCTGAGGACGTGGGGGGTCAGCGTCTTGGCGGCCAATGATGGGCAGCCCTTGGCAGCGACTGGCTTGTAAATGGCGATGCGAGCCTCGACGGCATCGTCGCTGAGCCGGCGCCCCGTGCGGGTCGGGAACAATGGCTCGTCCCGGAGGCCCCTGCGCTCCTGTAACCAGACCCGCAGGATGGCCACGTTGGCCGTTGTCAGTGGGACACAGCGTTGTTTGCGCCCCTTCCCGGTGCAACGGAGATGGGCACCGGTGCCGAGCATGACGTCGGCGCAGTTGAGCCCGGTCAGCTCGGAGAGCCGTAGGCCGGTCTGGACGGCAATGGCGATGAGGGCGTGGTCCCGGCGGCCTTCCCAGCGCCCTCGGTCAGGCGCGGCCAGCAGGACCTCTACTTCTTTCGGTTCCAGGAAGGCTACGTTGGCTTTGTCGTAGCGCTTTTGAGGTATGGCCAGCACCCGGGCGATTAGCTGGGCATGCTCGGGATGGCGCAAGGCGGCGTAGCGGAACAGCGACCGCAGCGCGGCGAGGCGGGCATTGCGGCTGCGGGCGACGTTGTCACGGTCGGTCTCAAGGTGGTCCAGGAAGGCCGAAACCACCTCGGCCGGGAGGTCGTCCCAGTCCAAGGCCGACGGGGCCTTGCCGGTCCGGCCGTGCACGAAACGCAGCAGCAGCTTGAAGGTGTTCCTATAAGACCTCACCGTCGCCGGGCTGGCCTGGCGTTGTTTGGCCAAACGCTCGGTGAAGAACATCTGCATGGTCGGGGCGATCAGGCTCATGCTCGAGGCCCCTTGGCCTTTTCCAGCCGGGCGGCGGCCAGGGCCAACAGCTCGGGAGCAGCTGATAAATACCAGTACGTATAACCAGGCGTGAGGTGCCCCATATAGGTGGACAACCTCGGCAGCAAGGCGCCGACATCTTCGCCCGCTTTATGCCAGCGGACCAGGGTATGGACGGCAAAAGAATGGCGCAGATCGTGGATCCTGGGGACGACAGGCGAGCCAGCTCCGACCCTGGTTGCTGCGACCAGCTCGCGGAACTTGACCCCAAAGTCTGTGTAGATGATTTGGGTCCCTTTCCCGGACACGAAGAACGTAGGGCTCTTGGGCCGGGGCACGCAGCGGGCCCGCTCGGCGGCGTAAGAGGCCAGGGCGTCCACGGTGCTCGGGTGCAGCGGGAGCTCACGGGACTTGCTTTTATGACGACATCGGGATAACAACAATTATGCCGAGCACGCGATTATGCCGATAAGCCTTCAAGTTCATTGCGCTCGTTTGGTGTTCAACTGGGAAAGCTCGGCATAATCACAGGGCTTCGAGGAAGTGGATGAGCCTGTCTGGTGGCCGGTAGCGGCCGGACGTAGTGGCCAGCGGCGCGGTGCGTGCGAGGGCTCGTTCCTTGAGGGCCATGTCAGCGTGGATGTAGCTCTCGACGCTGCGCAGGTTCTGGTGTCCCAGCCACAGTGCGATCACCGCTGGGTCGACTCCGGAATGGAGCAGGTTCATAGCACAGGTGTGGCGCAAGGTATGCGGCGAGACAGCCTTTTCGCGCAGCGTGGGGCATTCGTTTGCGGCGATGCGCGCGTACTTGTCCATGAGCAGCGCCACGGCGTCCCTGCTGAGGCTTCGACCGCGGCTCGTAGGGAAGAGCGGGTCGCCCGGTTGTCCTTGACGTTCCTGCATCCAGACGCTGAGCACTCTGGCGGTTTGGGTAGTTAGCGGGGTGCAGCGTTGTTTTCGTCCTTTGCCGGTGCACTGGAGGTTTGCCCCGGTCCCGAGGTGAACGTCCTGGCAGTAGAGGCCCGTGAGCTCGGAGACCCGCAGCCCGGTCTGTATCGCGACTGCCATCAGGGCGTGGTCGCGCCGGCCCGTCCAGTGGTCGCGGTTGGGGGCGGCGAGGAGGGCCTTACTTTCGGCGCGGGTGAGGAACGAAACGTCGCTGCGGTCGCAGCGTTTGGCTGGTATGGCCAGCACGCGGGCGATGAGGGCGGCGTGCTCGGGGTGGCGGAGCGCGGCGAAGCGGAACAGTGAGTGGATGGCTGCCAGGCGGGCGTTCCGGCTCTGGGTGGTGTTGCCCCGGGCGTGCTCGAGATGGTCGAGGAACGCCCCGATGAGCGGGGCATCGAGGTCCTCGAAGTCCAGTAGGGACGGTGCCTTGCCGGTCTGTTGTTCGGCAAAGTGGAGCAATAGCCGGAAGGCGTCCCGGTATGCGGCGATGGTGTGCCTGCTCGCCCGTTTTTGGCTTATCAGCCGGTGGGTGAAGTAGGCCTCGAGGGTTGGGGCGAGCGCGCTCATGAGCCCGCCTCATGGTCTTCGAGCCGCTGGGCAGCCAGCGCCATGAGCTCTGGGGCAGTGGACAGGTACCAAAATGTGCTGGCCGGCTGGACGTGGCCCAAGTACGTGGACAGCAGGGGCAGACGGGCCTCCACGTCATGACCGTCGCGATACCAGCGAAGCAGGGTGCTGACCGCGAACGAATGTCGGAAGTGGTGGACACCGGGCCGTCGCTGGGACCGCCCGGCCACCAGCCCAACCTGAGCGACCAGTTCATGAAAGGTCGGGTAGACGGTGTTGTGAACCAGCCGGTTGCCGCGACTGGAGACGAAAAAACTCCCCGAGCTGGGACGTGGGCAGAGCTGGTCCCGCTTGAGGCTGTAGAGGCGGAGCGCCTCGAGGGTCGTGGGGTGGCACAGTACTTCCCGCCACCGGCCGAACTTCGAGCTGCGGACCACGATCAACCCCTCGGCCCAGTCGACGTCGTCGCGGTCGAGGCGCATCGCTTCACCGATCCGCATGCCGGTCACCGCCAATAACCCGAGGAGTGTCTCGAAAGTTGCCGACCTCAGCGGTGGTGTGAGCCTGCGGGCGGCATCCATCAGCGCTGCGATATCGGTGTCGGAGTACAGGTATGGATCAGCGGGCCGGTAACTGCCGGTTGATAAGACGTCTCGGGGCGGGACCTCATTGGCGGGGTCGAGCGAATGCAGGTAGCGGGCGAACCCACGGACCGCGCCCAGCCGGTGAGCGCGCCAGATAAGGGTGGTGCCCACCGGCAGGTTGGCCCAGCGCACGGCCAGTTCGGTGCTGACCGGGGCCGCACCTTCCCGCTCGGCGAACGCCACGAAGCCGCGCAGCATCCGGCCAACGTCCTCGAGCTTGTAGCCGAGGGCTCGGCGCAGCATCAGGTAATCGTCCAAAGACCGGCGGAGCTCGCTCATGCCGCACCGCCAGGCCAGGGCTGGACCACTGCTGCCAGCGCCAGGCGGTCGACCTTGGCGTAGATAGAGGTTGCGGCCAGGCTGTGATGTCGCAGTAGCTGGCCGATTTCGCTCAGTGTGCCGCCGGCTCGGAGCGTCTCGCTGGCCACCACGTGACGGAGCCGATGGGAGCCGACAGGGGCGATACCCGCTCGGACGCAGGCCTCCCGCACGGTCCCCGACACAGCCCTGGTGGACAGGGCACGATGGGGGGCCAGGAGCCGGGTGAACACCGCTGGGCAGTCGCAGCGCGGTCGGCCTCGTCGCAGCCATCCCACGATCGCTTCCCCCACATCGTGGGGCAGGGGCAGCTTGTCCTGACGGTTGCCCTTGCCATGAACGGTGACCTCACCGTGGCGCCAGTCGATGTCGTCCAGCCGAAGCGCGGCCACTTCGCAGGCGCGCAACCCGAGACGTGCCAGCACGGTCAGGATGGCGAAGTCCCGGCGCCCCCTCGCCCGGCGACGGTCGCAACTGTTGAGCAGGCCGGCCACCTCTTCGGGGCTGATCCCCTGGGGCAGTGCCGTCAGCTGCCACCCTGCCACCGACGGCACAGCCATCACCAAGCCGTCCACTGTCAAGCCCTCGACGTACAAGTAGCGCAGGAACGAGCGGAGCCGGGTGGTGACAGACTTGGCATGGCCGGCCGTGTGGTCTCGGCTCGCTGACAACACGAAGTCGGTGACCACTGCGCTAGTCAGCCCCTTCAGGTCCGCTTCGCCTCGGAACGAGCAGTGCTCCAAAAACTCGCGGGCCACGTCGAGGTAGTGCGGGACCGTCGTCGAGGGTGACAGCCCACGCTCTTCGGTCAAGTAGCGCGAGAAACGAGCGAGGAGCACCCCCACCGCTGTGAGCTCGGCACCACCTTGCAGGGCTGGGCTCGCGCCGATGTCACACAGGTAGTCAAGCAGTGGCGTCATCCCAGCCATCGATGCCGGGTGCACGTAACCCTCTGCCCGTCTTGTGCCCAAGAACAGCCGAGCACGCTCGCCGCTCAGGTCGCTGGCGGCAAGGCCCTCGCTGGCCAGCCACCGGCTGACATGTCCCATCAGCAGCACATGACTGCGGACCGAGTGCGACGAGTAACCCTGCTCGGCAAGGCTCTCCCGAAAACGCTCGACATACGGCACCAACGGCCCGGTGAGCGGGCTGCACACACGTCTGGCCATGATCGTTCCCTTCTCTGGTGGTTGGATCTCCAGAGCAGAGCCTCGGTCAGGTCACGCGATTATGCCGAGCTTTCTCTGTCAAACACTGAGCCAGCGCAGCGAGCCCCCCACCTTTCTCGGCATAATCGCGTGCTCGGCATAATTGTTGAACTTGGACGCCCTCACCACCAGCAAGCCCTCGGCCAAGTCCACGTCTGAACGGGCCAGCGCGATGGCTTCTCCCACCCGCATGCCGGTGGCGGCCAGCAGGCCGATCATGGTCTGGAACGTCGCCGCCCGGAACGGCGACGGGGTGAGCCGGGGCACTTCGGCCATGAGGCCCTCGATGTCGCCGGGGGAATAGATGAACGGGGGCCGCCAGCGCTGGCGGAAGCTGACCAAGCCGAGGGGCGGGATCTCCGTCGCCGGGTCGATGCCCGACATGTGGCGGGCGAAGCCTCTGACGACGGTCATCCGACGCAACCACACCGAACTGGTCGGGTTGGCGTCGGGGCGTTGCACCCAGCCGAGCGCGTTCTCGACGGTTATAGCCGTGGCGCCGGTCGCTTCCAAATGGGCAACAAAACGCGGCAGGAGACGGGCGGCGTCGGCCAGCTGGTGGCCGAGAACCTGGCGTAACCGCAGGTAGTCCTCGGCGTGCTGCGAAAACCGGCTCATTGCTGCGCCCCAGGCCAGGGCCGGGCGACCGCACGAAGGGCGGCGCGGTCCACCTTTGCGTAGCCAGAAGTCGTCCCGAGGTCAGATTGGCGGAGGACCTGGGCGATCTCAACGAGGTCCCCGCCCTGGCGGAGCATCTCGGTGGCGAGAGCATGGCGTAAGCGGTGGCCGCCGACGCGGGCGAGCCCTGCGCGCCGGCAGGCGTCGTAGACGATGTTGGCGACCGAGCTCGGCTTTATCGGCGGGTGCGGCGCGTACAGGGTCAAGAACACCTCTCGGTGCTCACTGCGAGGCCGGCCGTCACGGAGATAATCAACGATCGCCTCGCCGGCCTCGACCGGGAGCGGGAGACGGTCCCGGCGGCGGGCTTTGCCCCGCACGGCCAGCTCCCCGGTGCGCCAGTCGATATCGCCCAGTTGAAGGCCTGCCACTTCGGCCGAGCGAAGGCCGAGGCGCGCCAACAGGACCAGGACGGCGCGATCACGGCACCCCCTCACGGTCGAGCGGTCACAGCTGTCCAGCAAGGCGCCCACCTCCGCCTGGCTCATCGTCGGGGGCAATCGCGTCCCCCGCCAGGCGGCAACCGGGGGCATGGCGCTGCCAAGGTCGCTAGCAAGTAGCCCGCTCAAGTACAAAAAACGCAACAGCGACCGCAAGTCTGCGGCCTCCCGTTTGGCGGACTCGGCTACGAGGCGAGAACCCACATCCAGCAGGTAACCGTTGACCTCATTGCTTGTCAGCCCTTCGGCCCCCGTCTCCAGGCCCGTCCGTGACGCACGCTGGGCGAGGAAGCGCCTCGCGAACCGCTCATAACGCACAACTGTGGTCGGCATCAGGCCCCGGTCTTCCACCAGGTGTTGGCGATAGCGGCGGACCAGGTCATCGCCGGGCGTCGGGGCGCTCGGCTGTTCAGGCGCGAGGACTTGCAGGGCCTCCAAGTGATCGAGCAGCACCGCCAGGCTCGCAAGCGTCGGCACCCGCCGTTGGCCGAGGGCCCGTTGCGCGGCGAGGAACTCCTCGGCCCGCGCTTTGTTTAGTTCGCTGGGAGAGAGCCCTTGCGCGCCTAGCCAGCAACTGAGCTGGCCCATCAAGGTTATGTGGTGCTTCACGGTCGTGGCCGGGTGGCCCCGGCGCGTCAGCTCTTGGCAGAACCCCTCTGCGAAGAGCGCCAGGGGACTTCCCCCCCGTGTCCACGAAACGGTGCCCATCGTTCCTCCTCTCAACGGAGCTCCTTGCTCCGCCAGAGAGGATCCTGGGCTACGGGATTATCCCGACCGTCCTGACAGACCCGCCGTCAACCAGCCTTCTCCACCAACTGTTCCCGCTCCCGCCCCCACGCGATATCGGGATAATCCCGGCCTCGGGATAAGTCAGGTATAACCACGCCAACACCACGAGGAACAAGGGAGTGACCGTGGCCATCGCAGGCACTGCACGCAACATCGGTTGGCCACTCTTCGAGATGCCTCTGATCTCCACGGCGAGGCCCGCCACAAAGAATGTCAGCCCCACACCCAAACGCAGGGCCACAGATTGGTGTGGACGATGTTCGATCGGCAGGAGGTTTCGAGCTATTTACTAACGTCTTCGACCAAAGCACGGTGTCAACTGAAAATATCCAGCACGAGCCGTCCCCGATTCCTTCGATTAGGTAAAAAGCAATCTCACGACGGGTGAGAGTGCAGCACTTGTTCCGCTCGACTACCACAACGCGACAGTGTGCGTTCCTTCCGCGACAACATTGACCGACACCAAAGATTGTTCCTCCACTGCCACTACGCCGGCTAATTAGCCGCCATCGGAGGACTGGCGCGCCGACGGCTAATTCCCAATCTGGAGTGCGATTTTGCCCCGCGTGTGCCCGCTGGCGACCCGCTTCAGAGCCTCGCTCACCTGCTCGAAGGGCAGTACCGCCTCGACCTGCGGACGCAGCCTGGCCGCCTCGACTAACCGTCCGATCGCCTTCAGCACCTGCCGACTGACGTCGGCGTCGAGGGACTCACCCACCACGCCCGTCCCAACTGGGCGGGAGCACCGACCAGGAATATCGCCTGGCCCCCCTCGCGCACCGCGCCGACGGCTTGGTCGCGGGTCTGGCCGCCAGCAGTGTCCAAGAGGACGTCGACGCCGCCGGGTTCCTTATGGCCGCCGAAGACGCCATTTGCGCTGTTGATGGTCGACAAGGACGGTGGGCCCCAACACCGGTACTAGGCGCTCGATGACTCACCCCCCAACGCTCCCAACGTCGAGCGTAGGGCCAGTCCGCGGCCCACTGGAAGACAACCTCTTCGTATTGCGAAGGCACGAGCGCACGCCAGTCATTTACGGACCAGAAGTCCCAGCCGTCTCTCCCCCACGGTCGCATGCCTGGCGTAGCTCGGCTGCTGAGACATGCCGAGGAAGTGGAGGCAGTCGAGTCATTAGTTCGAAACTATTGGGCCGCGCTGAGGACTACGAGGACCACTCACAAAGGGCGGGAGACGCCGACCGCTCAACCTAGAACAGTGTCATGCACGGCTACCCCGGGGGACGATTGCGTCTGCCGCCGGCCGCCAAGGCGTGGAAGACTGAGCCAGCGACCTCGAGGCCCGAGGCACTGGTAACGGGGTGGGGAGGAAGATCGGGATTGGGGCCGGGATCGGTGCCCGACTGGCCCACGACTGGTGGGACGTGGCCACCAACTCCTGGGCTCCCCTACGACGAGCGCATGACCTGGGGATAGGGTCCGGCTGACTTGACAGAGATCGCAGCTGCGATCATGTCTGGCGGAGGGCCGCACGGCCGCGGTCCCGGTGGACCTCGCCGAGCACGAGGCGCCAAGGCGGCTCTTCGACGACGTCGCTATCGGGCCACTCCCGGCGCCGCGCGCATCGTTGCCCTGACGAGCGACCACACGGTCAACAAGCTCCCTTACGGGGCAAGCAAGGGAGCGCTCGACCGTATCGTCGTGGCCGCGGCGCGGGAGCTCGCTCACCTCAAGATCACGCCGAACGTCATCAATCCTGGGCCTGTGGACACGGGATGGTTCAGGCACGAGCTGACCGAGACAGTCCTGAAGGCCAGCCAACCCGCGGGGACGGGCCGGGACCCCCGCGGACATCGCGGCGCTGGTCTGGTCTTGTTCTCTGACGAGGGAGCTTGGGTCAACGGCCAATTGCTGCACTGCGATGGTGGCCTACACGCCTGACGGCGATCGGCGTTCTAGACCGCGCCCGGCGGGACCGACGTCTCGACGAGGTTCTGGCGACGCTGGGCACGGCAGCCGCCGAACCCTTTAATTCCGCACGCATTCATCCTGCGCAAGTACGACCGGCGGCACCCGAGTCGAGGGCGGTGAGGGATGACTCAGCCGCCGAGTTGCCACGCGAGTGGGGTTGGGGGAGGCCGGGTGCAGTTCGTGCGGCTGACCGCTGCCTGACGCGTGCTCGTGTGGGTTGGCGTCTCTCGGGGACAGATCGTCCCGTTCTGTAGGGCCGATGTCGCACCAGAGGCAGAGGTCGATCCGCCGGTTGTCGAGGAAGAGGCCAAGGGCTCCCCTTCTTCCTCGAGTCCCCCGACATACATCCCAGGCGGCCCGCCTTCCACACACTTCACACATCGGCCCGGACCACCAGAATCGTCGGTCCAGTACCCGGGCGTTCCAGCACGCGTCGAGGCAGATCGACAAGCGGACAGGATTGCAGTTCTGACCCGGCGGCGGGAGCTCACCAGTTACAAGCTGCAAAGGCGTTTGGCACTAGGCCGGTACCAGGGGGGGCGGGCGCTCTGCTCACCAAGCTTTCTGGTGAAACGGCCGAGAAGAGTTACTCGCACCCGGGCGGCGCCCGAACCTTCCACCTCCCGAACCGCTCCGGCGGCCACAGGCGCATTGTCTTACGCGGGCCGGGCCGCAGCCGCGGGGAAGGGTACGGCTTTCACTCAGGTCGGCGGTGCTCAACGGGTCCCATCGACTGGCACGAGATGGAGCGGAAAGGTTTGGGAAAGACAGCTCGCATACATATTGCGCATGACCCAAGGGCGAACAGGACGTCTCCTCGCGCTGGCCCTCTCCGGCGCTCTCGTCCACTCTGCAGCGGCCGCGATCGACTTGCACGAGCACAGCGAACCGGCCCAGATCTCGTTCGATGTCCCCGGAGCATGGGTGGTCGACGACGAGGCGAAACTGTTTGAAGTGGGCTTCATCGTGCCCCCGGAACCGTTGTACGCCCTCGTGGCGTCACCCGCCAAGACGCCCGCTTTCGTCGCATTCAACCCCTCGTCGGTGCCATGGCTCTTCGTGACCGTGGAGACCGACCAGGATTTGTTGCCGCCGTCGCAGTTGTTCGAGCTGGCGCCTCAGTACTTACAGAAGCTCGCAACCCAGTCTGGTCCTGCCTCCACCGAAGTCAAGACGCTGACACCCCACCATCCCGTTCACCAAGGCGGCCTAAGCGGCTCAGCTGCGGCTCTCATGGTCGTCTCACCAGCCGGCAGCACCAGTTTCGACGAACTAGCCTACGAGGAACACGGCAGGCTCTGGCTGGTCATCGCCGGCTGCTCGGCCTTTTGCTATGCCAAAGACCGAGCGACAATCTCTCAAATTGTGAGAAGTGTAAGAGTCGGAACGGCCTCCTAGGGGTGGCGTTCACGCACGTGAATGCCCGAACCGATAATCGTCGCTCAAGTCTCGCCCCCTCGAGACCCCGTGAGCCCTAACCAGTTCGCGCGCGGCTACAACTTGCCAAGAGGGCGTCTTCGACTTAGGCGCTGCGAAGGCGCTTTAGAACTGAGGTTTGGACGAGTTCGGCGGGTATTGTCTCGGGGCCGGCGAACCCGCCGCGCACCAACGGGAACAGCTGGGGATCTCGCGCCGCCATCAACTCGTCGGAGTGGGCGCGGCGAGCGGACCGGTTAAGAGCATCCTCGTCTTTCGCGACCGAAAGCACGTCAGCGACGAGCCGGAGACGTTCCATGCGCTCGGATCGCTCGACCCCGTACGGAATGAAGTCAGATGGCTCGCGGGCTCCCGTGAGGATGAGGTCGCGGACGCAAACGGGCGTCTCGAAGCGCGATCGAGAGCCCTTGGGCCGCAATTGGGTCGTTATAGCCGGCAGCGTCACCGATGAGCACGACGCCCTCGGCGTAGGGTCTGGCAGTCCAGGTGTCGTCGCCGGGGAATGTCGCGCAAGGCCCAACCGGTGGTTGCTCTGGCAAGCTGGTGGCCCCAAGGGAGACAGGAAAGCCCGCAGGCCTCAAGAAACCGCGCCCTTCCTCCGGGGCCGGAAAAGCGGTGCTGGCCCGACACGCCAAAAAAGGTAGACCCGAGCGCGACCTAGTCGGTGGCGGAAGATCGCGAACAAAACCTCTCCTTCTGTCGCCATCATGTCGTAGTCATCGCGCACTCCTTCCAACTCGGCGACTAACAGGCCCGCCGGGTAATTAATCGGCCGCTGACGATGAAGGATGACGCCGGCCTGGCGGCGAACTGTCGAGGCCCGGCCGTCGGCCCCAACCACGAGAGGGGCTTTGTCCATTCGGCGCGTGTTCCCCACGCTGTAATCGATCTCGACCGGGTGCCCGGCCGCCAATTCCAGGTCACAAACGCCGCGCACCACAGTGGCCCCGGCGGTGGCCGCCGCGCCGGTCAGCGCCTGGCAGGCGTCAGGATGTTGCATGGTAAGAGCGTCAGGGATTGCCGCCAACATCTCGTCCATCGCGATCTCGGCATACCGGCCGACGCGTTCGGCATACTCGATCCAGAGACGAGACACTCGGGCTCCGGCGTCCAGGAGCACATGCTCGACGCCCAAGTGGCGGGCTTCATTCACCCCCCACACCACCAGGCACTCGCCCCGGACGCGTCGGGGTACTCAACCGTCGACTCGAGCACTGTGACACCGAGCCCGCCGGCCGCCAATGCCAAGGCCAGGGAGGCGCCACCTATTCCGCCTCCAACGATCACCACATCAGCAAAGGCTTTCATCACGTCCTCTGTTATGGCCCGGCGGAACTTAAAGGGGGTGCCGGCTCAGTGCCGGAGCTGATGGAAATGCTCGGACACAAGACCGGGTCTGACGGTACCAGGCAATCACAACAGGCTCACGGCCGCTAGCAAGCACCCTGAACCGATGAGCCCGGTTCAAGCCACTCCGGGGTGAAATAATGTCCTTTGTGCTGGCCCCAGCAGGCGACGCCCGAGGGCAAGGCGCAGGTCCATTGCGCGCCACGTTGCTTGGGCAATTCACCATCTCTCTCGGAGACGAAAGGGCAGGCCCCTGGCCCCGGCCTACGGCCAAACGCCTCTGTGAGCTCGTCCTGGTGAGCCACGAGCGGCGCGTAAGCAGGGAAGTGGCCTTTGACGCGATATTCCCCAGACGGAGCCGTGCTGGCTTATCTAACGCGCTCTCAGTCGCTTTGTCGAACGCCCGTACCGCCCTGGCGCCCTTGGGCAACCCGGCCTCCAGCCTGCTTCAAGCCGACCGGAACTACGTCTGGGTGAACCCGTACTGCCCGATCGAAATCGACCTCGACCTCCACAAGGAGAGGTTGAGGCGGGCTTTAAGCGCGCAACCCGGGCTCGAGCGGGACGACCTCCTTTTACGAGCGCTGGCGGACGAAGGCACCCTCCTCGAGGACGAGCCCTATGCAGATTGGGCACTCTTTCCTCGGGAACAGCTGGAGCGGGCCCGACAAGGCGCTCGCCTCACCTTGGCTAAGGACCGGGCCACTGGTTGGGGGCGCGGCACATCCGAGGCGGTGACTCAGGCGTGGGAAGCCTGCTTCTTCCATGACCCGACGTCGGAGGAGGCCGCTTTCGCACTAATGCGGCTGTACGCAGCTCAACTGAAATGGGGCCTCGTAGAGACTACTTACAACCGGTGCCGAAGCGCCCTGGAAGAACTGGGCGTTACGACATCTCCAGCGCTTGAAAGGGCGCGTGCTGCAAATGGTCAAGCCATAGCATCGGCGCGCAGTGCGGGTGCTGTCCGGGGCACGGTGCAGCCCGACCGGGACCGTGACCAGCGCATCGTGACTTGCGTATTCATTGATCTCGGTGCGCCGCCGGCTGGCGGACGGCTTGGCCCAGAGGATTTGAGCGAGCGAGTGGGAAATGTCTTGGCGGAAACGGTCGGAAGTGTGGAGTCCTTTGGTGGTATCGTCACGGCGGTCTCCGGAGCCGGCCTGGTTGCTCTTTTTGGAACGCCGACAGCGCACGAGGACGACCCTGAACGCGGATTACGGGCGGCTTACCGCGTGTTGGGTAGCGTCGGGGCGGGTCCTGAAGGATTCTCAATGCGCGCCGGTATCGAAACTGGCCGAGCGGTGGTCGGCCCGCTCCTAGGCGGCGGTCCCTATTACGGTGCATTTGGCGAGGTCGTAGCGACGGCTGCGGCACTGCAGTCCGTGACGAGGGTCGCGTCCGTACTCGTCGGCCCGGCCACTCACGCGGCCACCGCAGGCTTATTCGATTGGGGCCCGACTGAGGAGGTGACGACCGTGCCAGGGGGCAAGCCCCTTTTGGCTCGCTACCTCGAGCGACCCAAGGCGCGGCCAGCCGGACAGGCCGGTCGTCGAGGCCTGGCCGGACGCGTGCCTGTTGTGGGGCGAGAGCGGGAACTGAACCTGCTCCGGGGCGCCTTGA
This sequence comes from uncultured Acidimicrobiaceae bacterium, assembly GCA_963750465.1. Classification (GTDB taxonomy): domain Bacteria; phylum Actinomycetota; class Acidimicrobiia; order Acidimicrobiales; family Palsa-688; genus Fen-671. Next base: position 3,352 of record CAVVRE010000009.1, on the reverse strand, counting down.
AAGACGCAACCGTCGGGAAAGGGGGCGCGGTCTTCATCACGGGCGAACCTGGACTGGGGAAGACCCGCCTTGTCGAGGAGTGCCGCAAGCTGTTCATTGCTTGGGTCGGGGCAGCTTCGGGCCGCTTGCCGCTGTGGCTCGAGGGCCGAGCGGCGTCGTACGCGACGTCTCGCCCCTACGGTCTCTACCAGCAGTTGCTGTCAGCTTGGGTGGGCGTTGCGCCCGAAGAAAGCCCACACGACGTGCGAGCCGCCCTGGAGAGAGCGTTGCAAGCTATCTTCGGCGATGAGGCGGGAAAGGAGCGGGCCCAACTTCTCTCGGTCCCTTTGGGCATCGCCCACGATAGAGAGAGGGCAGCGGCATCACAGCTGACCCCCGAGCAGTTGCAACAAGCGATTTTTGAAACGGTGCGTGCCGTTGTCTCCCGACTGGTCGCCTACGGCCCGACCGTACTGGTCTTGGAGGATTTGCATTGGGCTGATCCCACATCGATCCGTTTGACCGAGGAGCTTGTCACCGTTACTAAGGAAGGCCCGCTTCTGCTGGTCATGTCCCGCCGGCCCGAGCCCGACCCTGGCGTTTCGGCGCTGGAAACGACGGTCGAGTCTGACCCGAGCGTCCGGTTACGCCGGGTTCAGTTGTCTCCGCTAATCAAAGACGCCGAGCGCGACCTTGTCATAAGTCTTCTCGGTGAAGGAACTGCAGACGAGGTTTTGAGCGCGGTGAGCAAGGGCGCCGGGGGCAATCCCCTTTTCATTGAGGAGCGCCTGTCTTCCCTGTTGGAAACTGGTGCTCTGGCCAGGGAGAAGGCCGGATGGCGTATCGACCCGGGCGTTTCGGTGGAAATCCCTGAAGCCATCGAGCGCCTTGTGCGATCCCGCGTGGACCGCCTTGCGCCGGATCCTCGCCAAGCCATCGTCGCCGCGTCCGTGCTCGGCCAGGACTTCGCTACAGGAGCGCTCAGGGCGGTCACCGACCTTGGAGGCGCGCTCGAGAGCGCGGTCTTGGCGCTCTGCTCGGGCGGCTTGTTGGTGGAGCTGCGCAACGGGCCAGAGACGTCGTACCGCTTTCGCCATAGTCTGATCCAAGAGGCCACTTACAAAGGCTTGCTCCGGAACGACCGCCAGCGCCTCCACGCCCGTGCCGCCTGGGACTTGGAGGCGTCCTCAAGCGGGCGGCTCGAGGAAGTGGCGAGCGTGCTTGGTCACCACTTCGCTTTGGCCGGCGAAACTGGACGGGCAGTCCATTATCTGGAAATGGCCGGTGACGACGCGGCGTCGGCCTTCGCTAACGACGAGGCGGTGGCGTCCTACCGGTACGCTCTGGACCTACTGGGCCGGGAGGGGCTCGACCCAACTGGGCGTGCCAGCGACGGTACGGTCAAAGTCGAATCGGAAATCCGGAGCAAGATGGCTACCGTCCTTTTGCTGACCGGCCGTTACTCAGAAGCCAGCGAGATGCTCGAGCAAGCCTTAGCTGGTGTGGACGGGGGTGATCGGCTTCAAGCCGCCCGCCTCCACAACCGCTTGGGATGGACCGAATTAGACCGTCACAAATACGTTGTTGCTGCCGGAGCGTTCGAGGCCGCCTCGACCAGACTGGGCCATGTCACCCAAGACACGGGCCCGGAGATCCTTGATCTCTGGCTCGAGAGCCAGCTAGGCAAAGCAGAGGTCCACTACTGGCAGGACGAACCCGACCAGATGGCGGCGGTGCTGGCGAGCGTGGGGCCTGTTTTCGACGCCGGACGCGAGCCGCCTCATAGGCGGGCGGACTACCTTTCAGCACTGTTCCTGTGGCAGCTTACTGACCGTCGTCACCGGGTCGATGACGAGATACTCGAAAATGCGCAAAAGGCACTGGTTGCAAAAGAGGAATTCCCCCACGCCCCCGGCTTTCGCGGGCGCCCAAGAGAGGTGGACATCGCATGGTCGGTCTTCAACCTCGGCTTTTGTTTGCTCTGGTACGGCGATCTCCATGGTGCCGAAGAAAGACTTACGGCTGCGCTACATGTCGCTGACCGTACAGGCTCGGCCGGCATGCGTGCTCTGGCCATCTTCTACCTCAACCTGGCCGCGCTTCGTCGGAATGACCCCGCTGCAGTAGGCCTTCTTGCCCCCCAAGCGGTTGAGGCGGCGTACGCGGCTTCGAGACCTCAATATGCGGCTACGGGCAAGGCCAGCTTGGCTTGGAGGGCTTGGAAGACAGGCCGCGTAGACGAGGTGGAGGCTCGCGCTGAGGAGGCACTGAGTTCGTGGCCCGCTTCGAGCTGGCAACCTTTCCACTGGGTTTGCTTGTGGCCGCTCATCGGAGTGCGCCTAGCCTCCGGCCGGGTAACCCAAGCGGTGGAAGCGGCGCGTCAGCTGCTCCCAGCTCCTCAACAGCGGCTCCCGGACGAACTCGAATCCGAAGTGCGGGCGGCCATTGAGGCTTGGGACCATGGAGAGCCGGAGCGCGCTCGCCAAACCCTCGTCAAGGCGCTGGAAATAGCGCAGCAACTGCGGTTTGCCTGACCGCGAGGGTCTTGCCACTCCTGCGCCGGCCTACGCCCTTTCACCCCGTCACCAAGGGCGACCGGCAGGTATTCCTGGAACAGCGACCCAGACCGCCTCGACTTCGTTTAGGTTCGATTGGCTGACCACAGCATTAGGTGAGGTCCCAACGGGTGGTGTACGAGGTTGCGGTCCTCGCATCAACCTGAGTGATTAGCGTGTTGCTAATCACGCTAATCACGCTCGTTTACGACTGTACCAGAGAATGGTAATTGTGTAAAGGGGTTCTTGGCTTGGTTGGCTAATAAATGGGCGTGCGTGTATAACTGGTGACGCGGCGTCATATTAAGTTTGGGTGTGGGGCGGGGGTCAGCCAGCGGCCGCTTCTATAGCTGGCCTGGGGTCAGCGGCCGAGGGGCTGGTGGTCCGCGGGGCGGCAAGAGTTTCTGCGCCCATGTAGCGTTTCCCGACGATCCATTCGTCGTTCTGCTCGACCAGCAAGGCGCCGAGGAGGCGGGTGACGGCGTGACGGTTCGGGAAGACACCCACGACATCGGTGCGGCGGCGGACCTCTTTGTTAAGCCTTTCCTGGGGATTATTGGAACGGATCTTCGGCCAATGCTCGACGGGGAAAGCGGTGAAGGCCAGGATGTCGTCGGCCGCGTCGAGGACATATAGTGCCGCGTCGCAAAAGCCGGCGGTGGTCAGTTTGTCGACGACGTCGCCGAGCTGGGCCCAGGTGGCGTCGCGGTCGGCCTGTTCGAAGATGGAACGGACCAGGGTGGCGATCATCGGCCAGCTCAGCTTTGGGACCCGCGACGCCAGGTTGGCCATGAAATGCGTCTTATGCCGAGGTCGGC
>CAVVRE010000008.1:0-33085 GCA_963750465.1 uncultured Acidimicrobiaceae bacterium | reverse complement strand
CCTTCTGACATGCGGAAATGAAACTTGAGCCTGGTTATCGGCAACGTCTCGAGAGCACGCCATGCAATCTGCGTGCAATAGTGAATTGCTCGCCCCCCGGTTGGGGTCTTGTCGCTAGTGTCGACGACCACCAGAAAACTGTCCGATGCCTTGCCCGCTACATCGCGTCAACAGAGATGAGGCTCATGCCGACCTTTCGGCGTCCTCATCCCGGGGGCGGACGGGCATCACAAGGACGCTGAATGTGCCGGCGTCGGCCGAGCGGAAGGTTATCGGTCGCAAGGGTTCAACCACCTCGATTGCAACGTCTGGCCCGACGTGGGCTGCCAATGCTTCAGCCACGAAACCCGCATTGAGCAACACTTCGACTTCAGGCCCCGCCCAGTCAGAGGGGACCGTGATGACGTCGCCACGTGCATCGACCTGTACTTCCCGGGGACACGCCGGAGGGTGGTTAGGGAGCCGTGGGCTTGGCTAAAGGCCTCGATGAGGGCGGCGCGCCCGACGAGGCAATGTTGGCCAGCGGGGAGGCCGAGGAGGATGCTGTCGTAATCGGGGAACTCCGGCCCGAGGCCATGAAGGACAAGCACCTCGGTCCCCGGGAGACGGACATCAAGCCCCCCCGAACCCCCCTGGCTCAGTTCGCACTGGCCGCCGACGGATAGCCGGTCTTGGAGCGCGACGACGTCCGGCGTCCCGATGAGGGCGCGGAGGTGGCCATCTTGGGTGAGGGCCAGGGACGATGTCCCTGGCCGCCATCCGGTAACTGTCGGACGCCACCAGTCGCAGGGAGCCGCCTTTGCCCTCGACCAAGACGCCTGCCAGCTCCGGGCGTCCCGCGTTCGTACCCGCGACGAACAGCACTTGGCCGAGAGCCTGGCTGACGGCCTCGGCCGACACGCGGCATTTGCCGGTGGAGGGCATCTTCGGTTGTCGTCATTGAACTCTCCAGTTCGTCAAGTACGGTTTGGGCGGAAACGAGGCGCGCCCGAAGGCTCGCCCGGTAGGACTCCAGCAACCGCCTGCGCTCGTCTGTGCCCGCGGCCAGGAAGGCGCGCACGTCTTCAACGGGTACCTCGGCCTTTCGTAGCTGGCGCACCAGCTTCGCCACGCCCACTTGCGTCTCCTGGTAGTAGGGGTGGCCGGTGGCTGGGTCAATTGCCACCGGCTGGAGCGGGCCGCACTGGTCGTAGAAGCGCAGTGCGCTGTGCGACAGACGGCAGCGCTGGGCGAGCGCGCCGATGGTCAGCAGCTGGTCCATCTCACTAGCCAACAACCTCAAGCAACGTGAAGGTCAAGGACTGCTGGGCGGTGACTCCTAAACCTAGATATGCCCACTCAAGGGCTGATGAGCGCGCGGCAAGAAAAGCTCGGGCAGCTCAGTCGGTGGGCTCAGTGCCAGCCACTGCCTTCACAACGAAATCCTCAATGGGGGCCAGGTCGATGGGCTGGCCATCATCGGTCGCCACCACGTGAAGCGGGATATCAAGGTCAAGGGGTGCAAAGTCGTCCCACGTAAAGGTGCCGATGTCGAGCCCGTGTTTGACCTCGGCCATTTTGGCCGTGGCGGCCGCGCCCCACCGCGAGGGCCGGTCCATAAAGCGTTGCACGGCGACCGGCTGGCTGGCGGTGACATGGATCTGGACGGCTCGAGAAATCGGCAGGAAGTGGCGCAGCTCAGCTTCGGCCCGCCCTCGCTGCCAGGCCTTCTCGACAATCAGGCTGATGCCGTGCTTGAGGCACACGTCGACCAGCTCGTACGTGGCCAGAAACGCAGTTTGGCCGGCGGGGCCGCCAACGCGGATAACCCGCTCGTCAGTGGTGCCCCCCGTCATGGTGAAGGCCACGCCGCTCTTGACCTGGTCGATGCTCAGCAGTGGCAGCCCTAATCGGGCCGACGAGCGCGACCGCCAGGGTGGACTTGCCAGCGCCAGGCGGCCCGGATATGAGCACGATCAGCGGCAGGTTGCCCATCCCCAATTAGCCCCTCTCAAACGAATGCGCCAGTGGCAGCGTATTACGTCCGGCTCCGTCGACCCTCACGACATCTCCGATCATCGCCACGCGCACCGGTCGACCTGGTCTTGTGTCCGAGCCCTGGTGCTGATTGGCGCGGATGGTTCGGGTGATCCTTGACAGTGGCTGTGATCGCCTGGCCTGGCCTGTTGGTGATACGGACTTGTGAGGCCAGAATTGGTGCCAGTTCGCCCGGTAGTCTCCCTGCAGGGGTGCTCCTAGAGAGGTCAGGTGGGTAGGCGAACTACCCCCATGGCCGGCAAGGTCCTCGCTCACGCATTCATGCGGGCTGGCACCGTACAGGGCGCCACGGTCCCGAATCTGTAGGTGTACGGCCGGAGGCTCTCTTACCCTCTCCGGAGGAGTGTCGGATGCGTCCGACAAGCTGCGCCGAGTGCTTCGCAGAACCTGTCCCCGTCGGAGCGTTTTCGACCGGATAGCCTCGCATGAATGACCAGGGGCAGGGGTCAGGTCGAGCTTGTCCTTTTCGATTTGGGAGGCGTACTGGTCCGGCTCGGGGGTCTCAGCGCCATGCAGGGACTGGCTAGAACTGGCTCCGAGGAGGAGTTATTGGCCCGCTGGCTGGCCTGCCCGTGGGTGAAGAGCATCCAGCGCGGCCAGTGCCAACCGGAAGACTTCGCCGTAGGCGTCGTGTCCGATCTGGCCTTAGCGATCAGCCCGGCGGAATTCCTCGGGCGGTTCCGTTCGTGGCCCGAGGGCCTGTTCGACGGCGCCGTCGAGCTGGTCAACACCGTCCGGGCCCATGTACGGGTGGGTTGCTTGAGCAACACCAACGCTGTCCACTGGGAGTACCTCAGGGGTCGTTGGGGCCTCGACGAGCTATTCGATGTCGTCTTCCTCTCCCACGAGATGGGGCTGCTGAAGCCGGACCGGGAGATCTTCGAGCGCGTTTCAGCGCTCGCAGGCTGCGCTAATGAGCACATCGCGTTCCTTGATGACGGCGCCAGCAATGTCGACCAAGCCCTAGGTATGGGCTTCCAGGCCCGGAAAGTGAACGGGGTCGACGAAGCGACAGCGGCTCTGGGCGACCTGGGCGTGCTACAGCTGGGCCAGCTGCGCCGGGCGAGCGGCACGTAGGCCAGGGGTGAGCTCGCTCCCAGTCAGCAGCCCGGCAGCCCAAGGGGTGCTCGCCGTGGTCGAAGAGTTCCTCGACGCCTTGGAGGAGGCTCCCGAGGTCGAGCCTCACAGCCTGATGGTGCTCAGGCACGGCTCCGTGGTGGCGGCCGGCTGGTGGTGGCCGTACTCGGCGCACCGGCCTCACCTTCTGTACTCGTTGAGCAAGATCTTCACAGCCACGGCGGCGGGGTTGGCCGTGGCCGACGGCCGGCTGCGCCTCGACGACCCCGTAATCGACTACTTCCCCGAACTGCGGCCCAAGCTCACCGGTAGCCGGGCCGAGCCCATGCTCGTCCGCCACCTTGCCGCGATGTGCACCGGGCACACCGAAGACACTGCGGCACAGGTGTTCACCGCCGGCCTCGAAGACCCCGTGCTCAACTTCTTGCTCCTGGCCCCTGAACAAGAGCCGGGGAGCGTTTTTTGTTACAACCAGCCAGCGACTTACACCCTGGCGGCCATCGTCCAGCGGGTCACAGGCGCGACTCTGGCCCATTACCTACAAAAACGCATCTTCGACAAACTGGGGACAGGCAAGCTGAGATGGCTCCAGGACCCGACGGGGCGCGACATTGGTTATAGCGGCCTTTATGCCACCACCGACACCGTGGCCCGGCTAGGCCAGCTGTACCTGCAGGGCGGCGAATGGGGGGGCCAACAGCTGCTGCCCCGGTCCTGGGTAAGCGAAGCGACCCGGGCCCAGGTGCGAACGGGCCTGGACGGCCCAGACGGGGCGTGGTACGGGTACCAGTTCCGCATGTCACAGCACGGCTATCGCGGCGACGGGGCCTATGGCCAGTACTGCCTGGTCCTTCCCGATGAGGACGCCGTCGTCGCGATGACGGCCCAGACCCGTAGCGCGGGCCGCCCCGATATGCAGACCGTTTTGACCCTGGTCTGGGACAAGCTGCTCCCCGCGTTCAAATCAGGGACCCTCTCAGACGGTGGAGGAGACGAGCGTTTGCAAGCGCGCCTGGACGGCCTGTCACTGCCAGCCCTTCGCACCGAAGCTTCGCCTCTCGGGGGCGAAGCCTGGGCAGAGGCGACCTTCTTCCCGGCAGAAGGATCCTGCGAGGAACAGCCTTCGTTGACCGCCGTGAAAGTCAATTCTGGCAAGGACGGTTGGAACGTCACACTGTGCGAAGACGGAGGTGAACTGCGGTCGCCGCTTGGGGGCGACCGCTGGGCGGTCACTGAGCACACCTTTTCCGGCGGGAATATAATCCCCTTGGCGTCCAGCGGTGGCTGGCTGACCCGGGCGGTTCTCCGCATCGACGTTATCTTCTTGGAAACTCCGCACCGCTTGAGCGTGACCTGCAACCTTGAGGAGAAGACGTTCCGCGGTCTTGGGCAAGCCGACCGGGCCACGCCTCCCGCCTGCGGGACCTGCTTGCACCAGAACCCTGAGGGGACGCGGTGGTAATCCGACGAGCCGAGGCCAGCGACGGTACGAGCATCGGCTTGGTCCACGTACGGACATGGCAGTCTGCGTACCGAGGCGTGCTCCCTCAGCCGTTCCTCGACGGGCTGGACGCTCACCAGCGAGGTGATTATTGGGAGCACTACCTGAGCGAGGGCACCCCGCCGGGCGAAGAGGTAGTCGTGGCCGAAGAAGAGGGTACGGTTGTCGGGTTTGCCAGCGTTGGGCCTTCCGGGGGACGCAGATGGCGAAGGGGAAGTTTGGGCAATCTACCTGTTGGCCGATCGCTGGGGACAGGGCATCGGCAAGGCACTGATGGACGCCGCGCTGGACAGCCTGCGCCAAGCCGGGTTTACCGTAGCCACGCTTTGGGTCCTCGATACCAACGAAAGGGCACGCCGCTTCTACGAGGCCGGGTCTTGGTCGCCCGACGGGGCCACCAAGCAAGACGACCGACGAGGGTTCCCCGTCACGGAGCTCCGCTATCGCCGGGAACTAGAGCCCCGGCCTTCGGATAATTGACGTCAATAACCATATCCTACGAACGAATTGGGCCTTTCGTTCAGTAGGAGTATCAGGCCGGCCTTAGGCCTCCGCAGGCACGCGTCTCAAATGAGCCCGGCAAAGCCAGGCTTTAGGTAACTGCTGCCATGGGGGGTGGCTCTTCGCCGGTGGGCATGTCGCCGACGAGGCCGTTGGCGTGATGGGCATTTCCCGTGGCAGTGAACTGGCGCTGCTCGCCGGCATCCTCCTCGACCGGGTAGGACCGATTGTTGCGCTCGCGCCGAGCGGCATCTCGTGGTGCGGCCTCCGCGCCGGTGGCCCCGTCGACGCGCCCGCATGGACGTTCCGAGGCCAGCCCATCCCCTACGCGGCCATGGCTGGCGGCGCCGCCCCTCCCGCCTTCACCGCGGGCCCGGTCGCCCTCCGTCCGATGTTCGACGCCGCGCTCGCCGCCCCCACGAACTGGGCACACGCCGAAATCCCTGTCGAGCGGGCATCCGGGTCGATCCTGCTCGTGTCGGGCGAGGACGACGCCATGTGGCCCTCGACACCGATGGCCGAGCTCATCACCCGCCGCGCCACCAGCTGCGGCTTCCCACACCAGGTGGTGCACCTTCGCTACCCCGGCGCCGGCCACACCGGGTGCGGCGTACCCGGCTCCCCCGGTGAAACGACCGTTCACCACCCGCTCACCGGCGTCACGTACGCCCTCGGCGGCACGCTCGAAGGCAACGCCGCGGCCCGGACCGACTCCTGGCCCCAGATCATCGACTTTCTCCAAGCGGAGTTGTCGCCATGCGGGAGGAAGGCGCGGCAACAGGACAGCACAAGAGCCGATCCGACCACCACGATCGGCCGGTAGTGGCACAGGGCAGACCGAACGCCGGACCGATGTATCGCGGCGCCAACGACGGATCTGAGCGGTCGAGACCAGCGACTGACGTCGAGCCTCCTGGCATGCCGATCGCTTATCGAAGAGCAATTGTCAATAGTTGTGGACGAGATTTCTGCTTAAGCGGCGACGGTCCCAGTCTCTACAATGTCCGGCTCGGTCTCGGCTGGCCTCCTCTCTTGCAACTTGCCGTCGATGAACGTGGCGCCGGCCCGCACGAGTGGGACCAGTTCGGGAGCGGTTATCTTGTGCCAGCGGGCCTGGGCGGCGTCGAGGAGCTTGTAGGCCATGGCCAGGGCGGCCCTGCGTGAGCCGGCACCCCTGGTGACCCTGGTCCTGAGACGGACCGTCGAAAAGGTCGACTCTATTGGGTTACTAGTCCTCAGGTGCACCCAATGTTCTTTGAGGAAGTCGTAGAAGGCGAGCAGGGTGTCGAGCTCGTCCATGACCTTCTTGGTCGCCTTGGGGAAATCCGAAAAGGCGTCAGCGAAGACTTTGGCGGCCACCGGGGCGTCGGTACGGGACCCGGCGTTGTAGATGGCCCGGAGCCTTATGCGGCCGCGTAGCCAGTCGCTTTTGGGCTTGAGGCGAAACTCGCCTGCCACTGATCGCGGTCAGGCGTGCGCAGTGTGGTTTCGCGGCTCTTGGCCTTGTAAACGGGCTATTCGGAAATCTCTTCCAAGGACCGACGACCCTGTCAGAAATGGAAGGCGTAACCTCACTGGACTAGATAACCGCTAGGCGCATGTAAGGCAGAAGCTGAACAGACCTCGGCTAGGCCCGGTGGGTTGCGCAGAAGGAAGTCGATCGGTCCCGACAACACCGTATTGTGAAGCACGACGCTCGTGATTGTCGGCCGAAGGCACCCGCCGGTGGCGGCCAAGACCTACAGCAACGACGCCAGGGCTGGCAGAAAAGACGACCGTGGAGCTGTACCTGCACCCGCAATAACCGAGCCACGAGCGGGTTACCCGGGGGAGGTGGCCCTTGGTCAGCAGCTCCAGAGCCAAAAGGCCTCCACGTATGGGCCGCCAGGCGAGTGTCGGGGCCGTTCGCCGACATCGTCTAGTGATATTATCGCGAAGGTACAAACTCACCCTTGACCTGGTCCGGTCCCCGCAATAGCGTCCGCTGTAAACCGTGGGAGACCGACCCGGTCGGAGATGGGTATGGGGTAGGGGGTAGGGAGGAAATTTGGTGATTGACGTCCAATGGCTCAAGCTGGCGCGCCGCGCCCGTCTGTTGAAGTTAGGCGCGTTATGTTCCCCCCTGCTATTGCTCGCCTTGGGGCCCGTCATGGTCGCCTCGGCCGCCCCGGCAGCTGGCGCGCCCACCGCCAACTTGTGTGCCGTGGAATCGAGCTTTGTCGACGCCAATTTCGGTACCGGGTGGGAGACCGCTACAAATACGCCGACGGCATGCGAACTCGGCATCACGTCAAAAAACGGTTTCGCGCAGGAACTCGCCTTCAATTCGGTCCTGGAAGGCACATTGTACGCATCCGGGTTGAGCGCAGACGCGGAATGGCGGGCGGCCCATACGCCCGATAGCCACGAGCAGATATCGATCCTACCGCACCTTGGCCGGCTGGCCCCGGACGGGTCCAGCGCGCTGGGCGACATCCCGGGCCACGGGAAGGTGACGGCTATCTTTTGGACTTCTGGGATCCCGAAAAACTCCCTTTTCAGCATCCAAATGGAGGTCGCCGACGGCTATTCGATCGTCAGCACCTTGACCTCGCAGTGGCCGGTACCGGTCGGGTCGCGCGGTGTGGACACGTACCCACAAGCGCACCAAAACGCCATCAAGAGCCTGGCCGACCGTCTCCTCCCGCTCTTTTACACCAAGAGCAAACCGAAGTCCGCAGCATGAAAGACGGCTCGCACGACCGCTCAGGCCTTTGGGGGAGCGGTCGTCCCCCCGGAGATGGCCAGCCCGGTGACCCTCATGGAAAGGGCTACGTCAGCCGGCCGAAGCGGGCGGCGCTGGGCACGATGGCGGTGGTGGGCGCAGTGTTAGTCAGCGTCGCCCCACCCGTGGCCGGCTCAGCGGCCTCGGCCCAACAACCGGACGCTCCTCCGGCCGCGCCGGTGACTTTCTTCCAGCCGGCTCACCAGATCACAGTGTCTGTGTCCGCTGACACCAAGGCGGCGGTGTCGGGTGCCATCTCGAGCGCGGCCGGCGGCAGCCTGAAGGCGACGGGCGCCAATGGCGTGCAATACGTGCTCCATTTCCCGCCCGGTGCCTTGGCCGGCGACGAGACGGTGTCCATTACGCCGGTCTCGGCCGTCAACGGTTCGCCCCTTGGCAACCTGGTGGGGGCCGTCGCCCTAGCACCGGACGGTATGGAGCTGGTCAAGCCGGCCACCCTCACGCTGTTAACGCCCGAACCCGTTTCGCCCATGCAGGACGCCGGCTTTGCCGCCGGTTCCGGCGGTAAGGACTTCGGCCTGTACCCCCTCTCGGCCCCCGGGAAAGCCCCGGCGCCCGGGAAAGCCGCGGCGCTGGCCGGCGACGACGCCGGTGGGACGTCCATGAGCGTGAGCACGCTGTCTACTTACGGGGCGTCCAGCGCCACCGATGCCCAAGTGAGCACCGCCCTGGCCAACCCTCCTTTCACCACCGAGGCCCAGTTCCAGCAGTTGCTGGTGGCTGCGCTCCGGGACGCCCAGGTGGACACCATAGATTCGCTGCTCGTCGCGTATTTCACGCAGGTCGTGACGCCCCTGGTCAACCAGGGGTTGAAGGACTATACCCAGATGGACGTCGCTGTCGAAACTCTTCTCGGTTGGGCGAACACGGTCGAGAGCCTGGGCTATAGCACCGACTCGAAAACTGCGGCCTATTTCCAAAAGTACCTGCCCCTTCTCACCGAGCTCTTGGTCTTCGAGGCCCAGAAGGTGTACGAGCACTGCAAGGCCAACCGCGACTTGGGGGACCTCCGTCAACTCCTGTTGGGCCAGCGTCAGGCTGCAGGGCTGGGTGTCGACCTGGGCTCGTTGAGCGACGCCGCCCAGCGCTGCGGCCACTTCCAGCTGGACGTCACGTCGGACTTGAAGGATATGGGAGGCAACGTGACCTTCCTGGCTGACCTGTCGGCCAAGATCGACCTGTCCATGGATGCCGGGGGCACCGTGACCGGCAGCGCCGACCCCGTTTTCACCCTTTGGCAGATCAATGTCGGCGCCGGCGCGTACTGCAGTGCCTACAAGACCGTGGCCCCCTACATCCAGCCGGTCAAGGTTTATGACCTGGCCATGGGCGACGACCTCGACCTTATCCGGTACGCCAAGACGCATGGCCTGGGTTACTTACAGCCCGAGCCGGAGATAGAGGTCACGTTCCAACCCGGCAACAGCCGTGAGGAGTTCGACCGGGACTGTCCGGGTGCAGGGTGGCAAGGCCCGTTCACCGACCAGGGTGGCCTGTGGTGGTACGTCTGGAGGTACTTGCACCAGGGCGAGATGACCTCCGACCCGGCCACGGTGGCCCAGCCCAAGTTCCTCCTCAAACAGTGGACGGACTCGCCCCCCGGGCCCGGTTCGCTGATAGCCCAAAAGAGCTACCACGATGCTGGTGCCGGCTTCGGGTACCCCAGCGAACAGACTGACCTCAAGCTCTATATGCTGCCGCAGTAGGTCCTGGCGCTGTGAGGCAACTCGGGCACGCGCATTACTGGAGGTGAGATATGGGAAGAAAAGTGTCTGTTCCTTATTGGCGTTGGCAGTGCCCTTCGCCGCTGGTTACCAGCTACCGCTCGAAAGTACTCCCCACACCCCATCGCCTACCCTCCGGGATGGCGGGCTTCCGCTGTGTGGGGTAGCTTGGGCGCCCAACGGGTGAATGGTGGGACGGCAACATCTCCACCAAGAACCACGTGGGGAGCATCGTTATCGTCGTAGAGGCCGAGGACCTCCCCGCCGGGCCCCGGCTAAAGTCGCCGGCTAGGAAGAGACCGAGATGCTCGACCTTTAGCGGGGGCGGAAAGCAATAGCTCCGACACGAGACAGGGGACGTGGCAAAAACGTCCCGGACCGCGAGAGGCCGGGACCACTCTCGTAGGACGCGGTTCAACGGGCAGGCACGCCCAGTGGTTATTTGGAACTCATGCATCACCAAGAAGAAGCGTGCCCGGGCCAGCCCTTACGGTGTCATAACCCCCCCTTGCTTCGCGGTCCCGTTTTAGCCCACCAGCTGTGCTCATGGTTCTCCGGTCGCATCTCCACGGGCGTCGCGGCCTAGGCAGGTATTCCTCAGGTTCGGGGGACAGTACCGGTCCGGACCTCCGCGTCTGAGATGAGACCTCTAGGGCAGCGTCAGCATGCAGCAGACAAACAAGGAAGAGCCGGCCACGGCTTAGTGGACCAAAAACGAGCGGGTCGAGGCTGGCGTGTCCCAAACAGAGTTGTACGCTGTCACCCGGCAAATCACGTTATGGCCTTTGAGGGCGGTCGTAACGGGCAGCGTTTCGTCGGTTGCAGTTGGCCTGAGCTTGCTGTTCACTAACCATGCGTAGGCGAAGCTGACCGCGTTGCGCCAGCTGCCACGAATGCATGTCAGCGTTTTGCCCGATTGCGAGATGCTCGGTAGAGCGGTGTTGACCGGCTTGACCGCAGCCGGGATGACGGGCTCGGTCGTTGCCGGGCTACTGGGGGGTGAAATGCCGACGACGAGCGAGGCCGCGGCAGCGGGTGTCCGTGATGTAGACGCTGTAGGCGCACAAGGTCACCTTCCCTGTCGTAGGGAAGATGTACTTGAACGGCACGCTGAACGTTGACCCGGGACCTTGCCAAATGCCGATCACAATTTGCAGCTCGTGGGTTTCGTCGCCAAGCTCGGCCTGCTCCTCTCCCAAATAGGACGGCGAGCACGACGAGTCGACGCTGGTGTCCTTGGCGAAAACCTCCAGGTTGAAGCCGCCCGCATAGTCATTGACCTGAGCCTGTTGCCCGCTGGCAACCCAGTTCGTCTCGTGCCCTTGCACCGCCGCCGCTTCTTGTACCAGCCTCAGCGTCTCGCCTGGGTACGCACCAGTCGCTTCAGCTGGCGTTGTTGATAGCGCCGTCGGGACCAGGGCGGCGGCCGCCACAAGGCATCCCATCAAACCAGTGGTAATGGTCCTCTGCTTACCCATTTCCGTCCTCTCTGCAAGTATGTCGATGCCATGGGCGTGACCAACTAACGAACCTGGCTGTGCCGACCGATGGAAGGCCCCCGCTTTCATCCCCGGGCCCTTAGACGTGCTCCCCTCCCGACACCCAGGTGGTCCTGCGATGCGTGCTGGAATCATAGCGGCTCGAGATCCATTGGGCTCTCGACGAGCTGGCCCATCTCGCAGCGGAAGGACGGCAGGCCGGACTGTGCCGTTACCCTAGCCGCGGCCGCTGCCGAGTTAAGAGAGGCGGTCCAAGCGGGAAGCTTCCCCGACGTCACGCGGCGGCGGGAGCTCTGGCTCGCAGACGCGCGAGGACAGGTGGGCGACAAACGGTTCGAAGCCGTCTGGTTGGCGGGACAGGCAATGTCGCCGGACGAAGCCGTCGCCTACGCCAGAGCTGTGGACCCACCTTACTAATTCGGTTCGTACCTGAGGGCGCGACTCTTCCAAGTGGTCCTGCTAAATCCTGGTGACTGGCTGACAGTGCTGGTCAGGCCGCTCGTAGCCATAGCTCGGGGCCGACGATGAGTCCCTCCGGGGGAGGGGAGTAACCCTTCAAGTCCCCCCTCCGAGCCATGAAATAAGATGAAAGTCATCTCGTCGAGCGGCCGGCGATTCGGAGACCCTGTGTGTCTCAGGCCAGGGACTCGATCGGGGCCAAGAGCTAAGAGAAGGGGCCCTTGTCAGGAAGTTCCGATCTGGTCGAGGCCACGAGCGAGCCGCCAGGGAACGCAATAAGGCACCGTTAGCGTTTAGACCGGGATTAGCGGCCCAGTTGATCATTTCAGCACCATATACCCCGAACGCTCAAAAACGCCGAGCACAGTGTCAGCTCTCGGTCCGTTATGGCGCGTGCATTATGTGCTTTCTCTAGATTGCTCACTAAGTGCCGAGTATGCATGTGTCAAGGAAGCTGCCGGCCACGCAAGAAAACGACGCATAATCACCAGATCTGGGCGCCGCAAATCGCCCGCTTTGGCGTGGCAGGGACACTTCGGCGTGCCCGCCGTCCCGGGTACTGCTTACGCTCCACTCTGGGAGGTCACACCCTAGCAGTCCACGGCGCTCCCGCTAGGACCACCTGAAGTGTGGCGAGAGGTTGGCATCGGTCACTTTCGCTCGGTGTGCCTGTGGCAGGCAGGAAGCCGCCCTGCATGCCGGTGTGATGCTGAGCCCGGCGCAGTATCCGGCAAAGCGTCCGAGGCCTTGCCGAGAAGGTTCCCAGACCACCATCACCTCGTGACCAATCAGTCCGACAGGGCCATTAGCACCCCGCTACATCGAGGCGCCCCTGCCAGTACGACACGTTCTGCAGGTATTCTTGGTAGTCGCGGAATTCCTCGTAGGCGCCGAGGTCGTCCTCCTCGAGCACGTCCGTCGTGTAGCTTCCAAACGAGTAGCTCGCGTTCTTCACAGCTTCGAGTTGGTACGCCCGCATCCCGACGCAATCAGGCATCGCCGAAGCGGTGCCCGCCGTCAATGCCATGACCCCGCCGGACAAGATGGCTACCGCTGCCATCGTCGCAGTGAAGCGCGTGCGGTACCGCTTCAGGGTGGTGAGGGGGTTGGTGCTCATCGTGTTCTCCTCCTGTTCTTGCACCGCGGTGGTGCGGAGAACGAGAGCCCGGCGGCCGGCCCGGCGATACATCGACTTCCGTCGCGCCACCAGCGTGGCCTGGCAGGCACCGGTGAAGGGAACTAGGCGGTCCTGTGAGCGTCCCCTAACACCCCGGGTTTTCGCTCTTTATCCTCATGGCCAAGGCGTAGTTGTTCTGGTAAGCGTTGTAGGTCCCCACGAAATCCCAGACCACCATCACCCCGTGACCGACCAGTCGGACAGGGCATTAGCACCCCGCTTCATCGAGGACCCCCTGGTCGTACGACACTTGCTGCATGTACCCCTGGTAGTCGCTGAGCCAGTACGCGGCGGCGTCGTCGTCTTCTTCGAGTACGGCCGTCGTGTACAGTCCGAACGAGTGGCTGGCGGTCTGCACATCTTCGGCTCGGAACTCCCGCAGCGTGACGCAAACAGGCAACGCCGAAGCGGTGCCCGCCGTCAATGCCACGACCCCGCCGGACAAGATGGCTACCGCTGCCATCGTCGCAGTGAAGCGCGTGCGGTACCGCTTCAGGGTGGTGAGGGGGTTGGTGCTCATCGTGTTCTCCTCCTGTTCTTGCACCGCGGTGGTGCGGAGAACGAGAGCCCGGCGGCCGGCCCGGCGATACATCGACTTCCGTCGCGCCACCAGCGTGGCCTGGCAGGCACCGGTGAAGGGAACTAGGCGGTCCTGTGAGCGTCCCCTAACACCCCGAGTTTTCGCTCTTTATCCTCATGGCCAAGGCGTAGTTGTTCTGGTAAGCGTTGTAGGCCCAGTAGGCGGCCTCGTCGTACCCCTCGAGCACGTCGGTGGTGTACATTCCAAAGAACTGGCCGGCCAGAGTGACCGCCGTCCTGTAGGCAGCGCAATCGTCGATAGGCAACGCCGAAGCGGCGCCCGCTGTCAATGCGACAACCCCGCCGGACAAGATGGCCACCGCTGCCATCGTCGCAGTCAAGCGAGAGCGGTACCGCTTCAGGGTGGTGAGAGGGCTGGCGCTCATCGGGTTCTCCTCCTGTTCTGCACCGCGGTGGTGCGGAGAACGAGAGCCGGCGGCCGACCCGGCGATACACCGAGCTCAGGTGATGGTGCTGATGTCCGAGATGAGGCACCCCAAGCTCGATGAGGCGTACCGATGGCACATCAAGGGCCGACGCGACGTCATTGCACCCGGCGATACGCGATGGTCTTGTGTGTACGCCGAAGAAGCCCTTACTCCATCAGGGCTTCTTCCATGCAAGCGCCTCGACACGATATGCCCTCTGACCTACGAATTAGAGAAAGGCCGGCTGCTCTGCTTTCTATGACCGTCCGCACCTCGCCGGGCGACTGCACAGCAGTCGATCAAGACGGCGGCACCAATCCGTTTTATGCCGACGAGTTTTCACCCTCACCCCTTACGACGATGGCACCGAGCCCAACCATTACGTATGGCAATCCCGTGCCACTGCTCTCCCCAACGTACTCGGGGTTCGTTCGGGGTGACGGCATCAGTTCGCTGACGAAACCTGCCACCTGCATTGTACAGCTTCGGTGCCCTCCGCCACCCCGCCGGCTGACTCCTACCCAGTAACGTGCTCACAGGCTGTCGACCCGGATTACGACATGAACTACGTGGGGGTGACACTTACGCTCGATCCTGCACCCTTGCCGTGTCGGCCCCCAACTCGACCAAGCTGGCAGGTAGCGCGGTGCCAAACCTCACTCCCGCCTACTCCGGCTTCGTCAACGGCGACACCGCTAGTTCCCTGGCGACCCTTGCCGGTTGCTCAGGCTGCGAAGCGTGCTCAGCGCAGGCGTCCACAGCGTGCCACCCCGCTGCGCCCGTCACGCGACCAGCCCGAGACACGGACCGGCGCACAGCACTTCATCGGGCGCCCGTCGTCATCGGAAGTGTAGACGCACCTGAAGCACTCGCCTCGCCCGGATGACCAGGCGCCGGCGTAGGCGCGCACGGCCTGGACGCTAGCTATGAGGTGTGACCGCCAACTTTGACGCGATCGTCTACGAAGGAGGTTCCTTGGCTGGCCACCTTGGCCCGGCGAAGACATCTGGCAATCCCAAGGCCAACAGGACGGCCGAGCGCTGGCGCTTCGGCACGCCGTATTCCTGCATCAACCGCACCACCTCCGGGAGGAGGCCCGGATGGTGGAGCTCCCACATTTCACGCTCAAAAGCTAGCAACTCCGATGCCCGGTTCTTGGCGTCGTCTGAGGACATCGACGCTTCGGCACCATCTGAGGACATCGAGACTAATTTAGCTCCATGGGTTGGGGGCGGTGACCCCTCCGTCGACGAGGCGTCACGCCACCCCGGAGCCAAGAGGGGTGGCCCAGCCCCTCCTCGAGTACGCGCCCGAACGTTCCGTAACCCGGGAGCGACTAGCGCCCGCACTGGTGCCGACGGTCTCTGCACTCTTCGGTGATGTTGCCTTTCCCGCCCGAAGCCACAAGGGCAGCCCTACCGTCACCAGCGCTCGACATTGGCAATTCGACGAGGAGCGGGGACAGCACGACCGTGGGGCCGTAGCGGGCGACCTCCTGATGGCGATCCTTGACAAGCTGAGCCACAACGACCCGCGCTTTGGCGCCGACGTGGGTCCCTACTCGTTGCGCAGGCACAGCACGATCTTGACGGCATTGCGCCCACTACCGGCCCACGCCGTTACCGCCCAATCCCTGAGCAGTTATGGCACCACCGCCAGTCTTTGACCGAGATTATTTTATCGCCAAACGTGACCGGGGACTAGCTAAGAGGGGGTTGCTCGATCAACCAACGGCGACCGGCCAGTCTGCAACCTGTCCGCTCGGGCATCATGAGTCGTCCCTCATCCTCTCTTCAAACCTATTTCCGGTCCGAGTTGCTAGGGCCTTTCCGTGCGGGCTCCGTGACTAGCATCTTGTAGTAGTTACCGAGGGAGGACGGGGAGAAGTGCCAGTGACCGACGAGCTCACAAGCCTCGATGCTACGGCCCAGGCTGAACTTGTCCGCTCTGGTGCGGTGCAGCCCATTGAGCTGGTGGACGCGGCCATAAACCGGATCGAGCAGTTGAACCCCCAGTTGAACGCCGTGATCACCCCGCTCTTCGAAAAAGCCTGTGACCAAGCGGTAGGCACGCGACTTCCAGACGGCCCGTTCCGTGGGGTGCCAATACTCCTCAAGGACTTCCTTTGCCACACGGCCGGTGATCCCTACTTCGAGGGGATGCGCTACTTGCGAGACCTGCAGTGGCACGAAGAACGCGACACGTACCTGGCGGCCAGGTTCCACCGCGGCAGGCTTTGTCTTCGTAGGCAAGACCAACCTGCCCGAGTTGGCGGGGGGAGCCACGACCGAGCCGGTCGCCTTCGGGGCCACCCGCAACCCCTGGGACCTAACCCGCTCGCCCGGCGGGTCGAGCGGGGGGTCAGCGGCAGCCGTAACCGCCGGCTTGGTGCCCGTAGCGCACGCTAACGACGGCACTGGCTCTTTACGCATCCCTGCCAGCGCGTGCGGGCTGGTCGGCCTGAAGCCGTCTCGGGGCAGGACCTCGCTCGGCCCGGCGCGCGGTCCCGGGCTCCTCGGCAACACCGTCGAGCACGTGCTTACGCGATCAGTCCGCGACACTGCAGCGGTCCTCGACGCCGTGGCTGGGACGCTTCCTGGCGACCTCTTCACTGCAGTCCCGCCGCTTGGCCCCTACATGGATGAGGTTGGCCGTGACCCGGGCCATTTGCGGGTCGGGCTGTTATTGCACGACCCTGTGCTTTCGCTGCCGGTCCATCCGGAATGCCTCAAAGCGGTACGCGACACCGGCCAGCTTCTCGAGGAGTTGGGGCACGAGGTAGAGGAGTCATCTCCGTCTGCGCTGGGCGGGCCCAGCGGTCTTGGCCTAGCGCTGCGCATCGTCTCCGCCAGCAGCCTGGCCGCGGCACTGGACCACTGGAGCGAGCGGACTGGGCGGCCCATCGGCCCCGATGACGTAGAACCCGCCACCTGGGAGCGGGCCGAGGAGGGACGCAGGTACACCGCCGTGCAGGTGCACGCTGGGGTGCGACGGCTGGTGGCGGGCGTGTGCCGAGTGCCCGAGTGGTGGGCAAGTGGGTTTGACCTGCTAGTCACCCCGACGATGCAGCAACCGCCGCCATTTGTCGGGGCCGTGAGGGCGGAAGAGCTTGGCGCCGTCTTCGGGCTGTTTGCCATGCCGTTTAGCATCAGCGGCCAACCCGCCATCTCCCTGCCCTTGCACTGGAGCAAAGATGGCCTCCCCGTCGGTGTACAGCTTGTGGCTGATAGCGGGCGGGAGGACGTACTTATCCGGGCGGCGGCAGCTGGAGCAAGCTAAACCGTGGGCGGAACTTCGTCCACGGTGTCACGCATCACGTCCCATCAGTACGTAGGAAGACGCTCGAACCCGTTTGGAACTCAACCGGTGCGTCGAGAGTCGTGGACGCACCAGGATGGCAAACTGCTTTGCGGGGCCTTGACTTGGGTTGGGCACCCGAGAGAGCTCTGACTAGTCACGCTCCATTTTGAGGGATTGCTAAGGGAAAGTATCGAGTCGTTCCGGAAATGTTTGCCCGGCCTGGCCGCGATACCAAGAACTGAGGGAGTTAGGGAGCCACGTCGTCATCGGCGTCAGTCCTTGGCCAAGAGCGCCTTCAGTTCCGTCGCCATCGCGCAGCACGCTGCCGGCTGGGTGTTTGTCCACTGCCTGTTGACGCTAAAACTAGGGGCTCGTGCCGCCGAGGGAATTCCTGGCCAAGACCGTCGACGACGGCTCACTTCTCTGGGACCGCCCGTAACATCTCATCTGCGGTCGCCCGGCCTGGCGACCAGCGACCCGTAGAGCGTCAGATCGACGGTTACCGAACCGTTGGCGCACGTCAAGTCTGCTTGTACTACAACACAGATGCAGGAGGCATATCATTCCAGGGGGGCCGGCATTCTCCCGCGGCGCAGACCAGGGATCGTGGGATACCGTCGTCGAGGGCTGCCGGGAGGGCCTCAAGGTGGTCGATCCACAGGTTGTGGGCTTGTCCGGGGAGAACTCTTACTCGATGTCGGGAGATCGGTTGGCGAGTTGCTGCCGGTAGCGGGCTGCGGCAAAGACATGGTCGCGGTCTCCTTGGATGACCAAGACGCGTATCTCGAGTCTCCCAGCGTCTCAGTTGGGTCAGGAAAGCCCAAGGTGTCGTCGGCCGTCCGGCCGGGCTGCCGGGTTGAAGTACTGGGGAGCGGATTCTGTCGCCACGTAGCCCCGTGCCCACAGCGGGGGCCCTGATATCGTTTTACGACGCGGCCACCTAGCACTGCTCTAGCCCGCCTGGCGCGAGTCGAACAGTCTGCGCCACCACGACCGCCCGGCAGATTGTGGCGGCCGCTGAGACCGTTCCCACTCCGCTTTGGTCAACAGGTTGCCGCTTTTCCGCTGCGTCACGACGCAGGCGGTATGAGCATGACGGCGACGTTCGTGGTCGCCCTCGGGGTACAGCAGCGTGTTGGGGTTCATCGCTAGTAGCAAACGGCGGCAGATCGGGCACGTGTACGTCTTCGCTTGCCCGCCTTGTGCCGGGCGCATGTCCCACCAGCGCACTGAACCCGTCATCGACTGGGAGTTGTCCTTAGCTATCCCGAGACCTCCCAGGACCGTACCCCTCCGGGCCACACCACGAACCAGCGATAACCACGATCGCCTCAGCCTCCAGTACTCCAGCCCAGTACTGCCATCACCACCGAGCCTACGCCCGCACCCACGGGACGAAAGGAGCTCGAGGTTACCGAGAAGCGCTCCGGCCACAAGAGGGCGCACGTTCGGAGTGGCATCCTGGTCGAGGTGTTGGTCGCTACACCTGACGCTTCGTGTCCGACACCTTTGGCAGATCCAGGATCCTTGGGCCAAGGTTGGAGGGCGTCGTCACGCTTTGGCCACCCGAGGCCGCTGAAGCAGCCGTTCTGTTCCGGCCGGGATAGCGAACGAAAGTGATGGCCCGCCGCGGGGAGCGCAGTACCAACTGAATTATGCCCGTTGGTGAGATAGCGGGCTGGCGTGGCTACGACACCGGCCACCCGTACGAGGTGAACGTCGGTTTCTACCTGTTCGCCGACCATCAGCGGGTGTAGCACGTTCGGGTGTAGGGCGTCCTGTGAGCGGGAGGCCGACGGTTCCGGCATGGTCGAGGTTCGGCATGGGATCGAGCTGCGTCGCCCTCTCGCTGGCTCCCAAGCCCGGTCGCGGACAGGAACGCGTTGAGCTGCCGACCGGCGACGCACCGCGCCGAGGAGCGAGAACTAGGCAAGGGTGCAGGTTAAAAGCACCGTGCCGGTACCAACCCATGAGCATGAAGGTGGTGAACGCTCCATGAAACCTCCGACTGAAGCGGAGCTAGACGATGCGCTCGTCCGCCAACTACTTCAAAGCCAGTTCCCAGCCTGGGCATCGCTGGAGTTCACTCATGTAGATGGTGGCTGGAATAACGAGATGTACCGCCTCGGCCGGGACCTCGCCGTGCGCATTCCTCGGCGCTTGATCCGGACCGCTCACGAGTGTCCAACCAGCGGTGTCGGTATGCCGCGGGCTGATAGTGCTGGTCACGCCGCCGGTAGCCATAGCTCGGGACCGACGATGAAGGCTCCGGGGGGGAGGGGAGTAACCCTTCAAGTCCCCCCTCCGACACCCCCTCCGACACGAAGAGTTACTCCCCTCCCCCCGACGGCTTGGAAAGAAGGGCGGAACAATTCTTTGGTCTCCCCGTTGATGATTCGGCGCTCGTAGGCATGGGAGAGCCCGAGCCCGGCGTAGAGCTGCCGCCGTTCGTCCGGTGTTGCTACGTCTCGAAGCAGGCGGGGGAGCCCTTGGTGGCGCAACAGGACAGACCGGATCATCGCGGGAGTCAGGACAACTGGCGTTCCCCGGGCAGCGTGAGCGGCGAGAATCCCGTTTGCTTTCGCTAGGTCCGCCTGTCGGGTATCCGAGACGAGCAAGCTCGGGTCAAACCCAGCGTTTATCGCCGCGACATGGCGCTCCAGCCTAGCTTGGGCGTCGGCTGCGAGCCTCCGCGCTTCTACCACAGGAGGCGGCTCTGTATCGATGCGCTGGTCGAGGCTCAGCAACGTGTCGATGGCCTCGTCGATGTGGTCCGGGTCGAACATACGCCCGAGCCACATGTCGAGCGGGGGGAGGACACGAGACTCAGCCACGGAAAGCGAGCGAGGATGTTCGACGTCGCCGGGGTAATTGGACCGGTAGGCGCAGCGGTAGTTGTTATGCAGTCGCCCGTTTGCGCGTTTTCGCGTGGAACCTTGCATGATGTGGCCGCACAAGGCACATACGACCAGGCCGCGCAGGGCGTACCGGTGAGGGGCGTCCTGTCGCCTTCCGCCGGTGGGGGTGGCCGTTTTTTCGCCTTGTGCGGCTTGCCATTCCTGCCTGGTGACGATGGCGGGGACGGTGCCCTCGACGATGACCCAGGTCGACTCGTCGGCTGGGACGAGCTTGGACACGAACCCCGCCGAGGGGTCGTGGCGGTCGTAGAGCCGCTCTACCTTGCGATATTTGCCATAGGCATCGTCACCGCGGTACCGCCGGTTGCGCACAATGGCAAGGACGGTACTTGCGCCCCACGCCCGTCCGGCGCGGTGAGGGTTGCGCCGGCGGTCGTAGGAGCTCGGGCAAGGGACACCGAGCTCGTCGAGACGGGCTGCGATACCGCCGTAGCCGTCTCCCTGGGCCCGCCACGAGAAGATTTGCTGCACCCATGGGGCCGTTTCCGGGTCCACCTCGAGCCGTTGCAGCTCGGCACCCCAGCGGGCCTTCTCGGGATTGGGGTGGGGCCGGCCGGTAGACACTAGCCGGTACCCGTAGGGAGGTCGGCCGCCTTGGAAGCGGCCGGTGGTGGCCTGCTGTTCATTCGCGGCACGGACCCGTGTCTGGAGGCGGCGGCGCTCGGCCTTCGACAGGCCGCCGAAAAGGTTGAGCACGATGTCGTGAGCTTCGCTGTTCGGGTCGACATGCGCCGGCTACGCCTGCACGGCCTGATCGAGCGCCAAGCTCGCACGAACTTTAACACCTTGACGCCCGAAGGGCAACGTGTCGCGCGTCTTCTACACTAAGCTCTACGCTCGCCTGCTGCGCCCGCTGCTGGCTGCCGACCAACCCCCCGCACCGATCGAGGTGCGCCGGGCCCTCGCTACGATCTCTCGTGTCACCGAGGACTACATCACAAATGCCAGGATCGGCTTAGCAGCATAAACCGGGTCAAACACTAAAGCCGAGAACTTGTCACAAGATCCAGAGAGCTGAACACTAAGAAGTTCTGGGGGAGCCATTGATTGAGGAGGGTAACTCTTCAGGTAGCCCCCGAGCGGCGCGCGCGATTATCCACCACTGAGCGCGCGAGATCGGTCAGAATGATGGTGTGGATGTGCCGACCGGACCGAGCAGCTGCTCGCCGAGTGCGCTCGGCTGGTAGCCGAGAACGCCACCCTCACCGCCGAAAACGCCAGGCTTTCAGCGAAGAACTTCGAGCTGCGTTCCCTCGTCGAGCGTCTCGAGGTCGCCCGGCTCGTCGCCGAGGGCCTCAGCAACAAGGAGATCGGCTCCCGCTTGTTCCTGTCCGAGCGCACCGTCGAGACGCACGTGTCCAAGATCCTCAACCGCCTCGGCATCAACTCCCGCGTCGAGATCGCCAGCTGGGCAGCACAAGAGCCGAGACCGGATTAGCCCGGCACCGCCTCGGGGGACCGCGCCTCCACGACCGCCACGTCCAGGACCCGGGCCGAAGGCAGCAGTGAGATCTCGAACAGGCGCAGGACGTCGTCGCGGCTTGTCGCCCTGACGATGCATGAGAGCCGGCCGTCATCGGGGACATGGACGATGCTCAAGATCTGTGGGCGCAGGCCGACGCCCCGAAGGCGCCGGTACGCCCCCCTCTACGGCTTCGAACTCGCCGAAGAACTTCACCTCCACCCTATGACAGCCACTCCAGCTGAGCCTGAGGAGCCTCACGACGGCACTGAGGTGCGACCTCAGCGTGACGGCAGTGCCACCTCAGGCCCTCGTCACATTCTGTTCGCAACACCAAAGCACCGAGGAAAGGAAGACCGATGATCGAGGCACAGCACCTCACCAAGCGGTACCGCAACACCACAGCGGTCGATGAAGTCTCCTTCGTCCTCCAACCCCGCCGGGTGACCGGCCCGATGGCCGCGACCGGGCGAGCTCGCCGGGCAACGGCCCTGGCCGCATCGGCCGCCCTGGCCGCGGCCACGCTTGGCACGTTCGCCGCGGCCCCCGCCCCAGCACTTGCCGGCGTACCGGCCCCGGCGACGGAGGGGGTGTCGGCGACCGTCCGCCAGGCCACGGCTGTCAGGCCGCCCCAAAGCCCGGCGGGCAAGCAACTGGCCTGGATCCTGACCCTCGCCTCCAAGCTCCCACTGAACACCAAGGAGATCCAAGCCCACTTCGACTCCGCCTTCCTCGACCAGGTGAGCCCGGCTGAGATCAACCAGAACCTCGAGCAGCTCGGTCCCCCCGGTTCGGCAGTGACACTGCGTGGGCTCTCGCAGGTCCAACCGACGTCGCTGGTCGCCGTGGTCCAGATCGGCCCGGCCGGCTATTTGCTTCAATTAGGGGTCGACGGCGCCGGGCTCATCGCCGCCCTGCTTTTCCGGCCTACTGAAGACACGGTGCCCACTTCGTGGTCGCAGGTTGACAAGCAACTGGCTGGCATCGCCCCCGGGACGAGCCTGCTGGCCGCCAGGGTCAGCCCCAACGGTACGTGCACCCCGGTGCACACCATGGACGCCGGCACTCCTCGGCCTCTGGGGTCGATGTTCAAACTTTTCGTGCTCGGCGCCGTCGCCAACGCCATCAAGGACCACCAGGTCAGCTGGGACGAGAAACTGACCGTCACGGCTGCGATCAAGGTCGGCAGTAGCGAGGCGTTACAGGACGTGGCGCCGGGCACCAAGCTCACCGTCGAGCAGGTTGCCCTCAAGATGATCGAAGTGAGCGACAACACGGCGGCCGACATGCTCATAAAGCTCGTCGGGCGGACTGCAGTCGAGGCGCAGGCCGGGCAGTGGTCGTCGCACGCTTCTTTGGATATGCCGTTCCTCACCGTGGCCGAATTGTTCACGCTCAAGTACCACGATTTCCCGGCCATGGCCGACCACTATCTCGCCCTGAGCCCGGCCCAGCGGGCCGCGTACCTGACCACCACCGTCGACAAGGTGCCGGCCAGCGCCGAACAGCCGGCGCTCCTGCCCCGCGACATCGGCTCCATCGAGTGGTTCGCCTCGGCGCAAGACCTGTGCCACGCCTTCACTGGCCTGGCCGCCCTCCAAGCCGAGCCCGGGCTGAACCCTATCGGCACAGTGCTGTCGGCCAACAATGGCGGGGTCGGGCTCAGCGCCACCACTTGGCCGCGGATTTGGTTCAAGGGCGGGTCCGAACCGGGCGTGCTGACCCTGGGTTACCTGGCCCGGGATAGTGCGGGGGGCACTTTCGTGGTCATCGTCCTCACGGAGGACCAGGCCCAGCCCGTGCAGGAGTCCCTGGCCGCCGAGATTCAGGGCCTCAACGTCGTCACCGGAGCCTTCAACTTGTTGCGGGCCGCCACCAAAGGCTGAGCTGGGAGCATACTGAGCTTCGCCGGGCCCAGCCAAACCGTCCGTAGTCGCCGGCTCAACCGGACGGTCAGCGTTGCCCAGACGGCACCCGGCTCACCTAGCCTCGATAATTGAGGCTAGGGGAGCTGAGGAATGGTCCAGGGTTTGTGTTGGAACAGTTGGAGGAGAGTGACGAAGGGGTTGGCGCCGTGTTTGCGTCCGGTTTCGATGTAGGAGCGGACGGTGGCGAAGTTTTTGGCGACGTGCTCGGAACGGAACGAGCCTGAAATCTTGGTTTTGGAGTTTGCCCATGCGGAGGTCTCGATCGCTTTGGTTGTTATCAAAATTTACGGTGAATTCGTCGACGAATCGGAGGACCTCGTCTTGGCGGTCGCGGAAGGCGACGGCGAGGTTGTAGCCGATCTTCTCGGTCCGGACCCGTTTGCGTCCGTCGGGCGGTTCTGGGTTGGCGGCGAGAGCAACCGCGACAATGTTGTCGTAGTTGGCGCGAATGTTCGACTGCTGGCGGCCGGTGAGCTCGACGCGGTGGGCGCCGCGGGCGGCGTCGCATCTTCAGAGGGCGTCGACCAACAGGGCGGCCATGGCGTCAGCCCACGGTTTGGGTGGCGATCTCGGCCGCGGCGGCTAAGGGGCCACCGTTGAATAGAACGCGCTGTCATATGATCATGGTGTGGAGGTCAACGACGAAGAGCTCGCGGTTCTTCGACCTGGTGTTGCCCCACCTGAACGAGCGCCAGCGCCGGGTGGTGGCGGGGGCGGCGGCCCAGCTGCTCGGCAACAAGTCGGCGGTGGCCGAAGCGGCCGGGATGAGCCGTAACACGGTGATAAAGGCCGAGGCCGAGGTCGCCGGCGGGATGGAGCCCCAGGAGCGCCAGCGCCCTGCCGGGGCCGGCCAGAAGCCGATAACCGAGACTCAGCCTGGGATATTGGAGGACCTCGACCTCCTGGTCCACCCAGAGACGAGGGGCGACCCGACATCGTTGCTGCGCTGGACGTCCAAGTCGACCCACAAGCTGGGCGACGAGCTGGTCCGCCAGGGGGTACAGGGTCTCGGCCGACAGCGTCGGCAAGTTGCTCAAACGCCTGGGCTACTCGCTGCAGGCCCCCTCTAAGCAAAAAGAGGGCCCGCCACCCCGACCGTGACGGCCAGTTCCGTTACCTCAACAAAATGGCCGGGGACTTCTTGGCCGAGGGCGAGCCGGCCATCAGCGTCCACACCAAGAAAAGGAGCTCGTCGGCGAGTTCTCCAACGGCGGGCGCGAGTGGCAGCCCAAGGGCCAGCCCGAAGAGGTCAAGGTGCACGACTTCATCGACAAAGAACTGGGCCGGGCGGTGCCTTATGGCATTTACGACCTGGCCAACGACGAAGGTTGGGTCTCGGTCGGCGAGAGCGCCGACACTTCCGAGTTCGCCGTCAACTCCATCCACACGTGGTGGCATCACATGGGTTCTGCCCGCTACCCCGGCGCTACTCGCCTGCTCATCACCGCTGACGCCGGCGGCTCCAACGGTTACCGGCTCCGGGCCTGGAAGCTGCATCTGGCCAAGTTGGCCCAAGAACTGGGCCTTGAAGTCACGGTGTGCCACTACCCGCCGGGCACCTCGAAATGGAACCGGATCGAGCACCGCATGTTCAGCTTCATCATCCATGAACTGGCGCGGGCGGCCGCTCGTTTCTTACCGCACCATAATTGAGCTCATCTCAGCCACCGAGACAAAGAGCCTGAAGTTACGGGCAGACCATGACCCACGGACCTATGCGACCAAGGTGAGGGTGAGCGACGCCGAACTGGCCACAGTCCCTCTCGAACCGCACACCTGGCATGGGGAATGGAACTACACGATAAAGCTAAGCGCCCAATCAATTGGGCGGTGAGCCCTTAGCTTCAGCCCGTGCTGACGACACGGTACAGGGTTGGGTGCATGGGCCAGCGCAAACCAGCGGCCGAATGTCGGAACCGTCGCTTTGGATCGCCTCGGTGAACGCCTCGGCGCTCTGCCAGTGCGCAATGTTCACGAACTGGAAGGCGGCACCTGGGGAGGTCGCCTGGTGGAGGGCCGTTTCCCCATGACCGGGGAGAGTTTTCAAGTAATCACGAATTCTATCCCATGCGGCGAGAACTCTTTTGCATCGGAGTTGGGGACCTCGAAGAGGTTGATCAACACCACTGCCTCAGCCATAGAACCTCTCCTCTCGAGGCGACGTCGGCGACGTCGGACAGGACGGGCAGGCTAATGAACCGGGCCGGCGGGTGAGCGCTGCAGCGGCAAACCGAGGACTCTGGAGCGCGGCCGCTGCCGTCGCGTCGAGCGTGCTTCCACGTCCAGCCGCGACTGGTCTCGTGGCCCGGGATGCGCACTTGTGCCTTTGGTCCGGCCGCCATCTGCCATGTCCAGAGGCCTAACCCAGCCGCTTCAAAAGGTAGCCGGGGCCCAGTGGTGGCCCCCGTCAGTGGTCATGATCGTGGTGGTGTGGGTCTTGGACTCCTCTACCAAACCGACGCCCTGAGCGGGGCTGGTAAAACCTCGGTAGAAAAGGTTGCCCCGATAGACCACGGCCCAATGGTGCCCACCGTCGAAGCTGGCCTCCAAGCCCGGGGACCTCCCGTAACCGCTCATAAGCACGACCCCGGGAGACGACGACGCCAGCACGCCGCCGAAGTCGCCTTCCGGCCCGAGCTCGGGACCGGCTTGGAAGGTCTTGCCGCCGTTGTCAGAGAAGTAGAGCCAGCTCGACCCCAGCGTCGCCCCCCGGGGCTCGCTGTTGTACGGGGCGCCTCCGAAACCTCCCATGACACACACTGCGACCAAGTTGTCCTTTGTGGAAGCGGCGGGGATCGCGAAACCGTGCCCGACCGAAGAGCACGGGGGGGACCAGCTGACCCACTGGCCGTTTGTATTGAGCCGTGCGCTGCCGGTCGTTGCCGTAGACGGACCAGCCCCCCGTCCCCTGAAGGACGATGGCGCCCGCGGGTTGGGCCCCTCCGGCGGGCCCGGCCAAGGTCACGGAGTTAGCAACCCGCCAGTTGTTGGTAGCGACGGGGGAGCTTCCGATCGCGGCCCCATCGCTCCCGTTGGCCGCCATGGCGTAGACGCGGCCGCCGGCGGCCTCCACATCGAAAATGGGGCGCTCAGCCGCCAGGGTACGGAAAGGGTGGACTGGTTGCCAGGTCAGGCCCGCGTTGTGGGTGGACCATAAGTCCGGTCCGATGGAGACAGTGCTCGGGACCTGGCCCGGGACCAACAAACCACCATAGATCCAGCCGTCGCGCTGGTCAGCGAACCGTATGTTCAGTGCCCCGTCACAGCACTGGCTTAGGGTGAACGCGGGGTAAGCACCGACCTTGCGGTCGGCCGCTTTCACAAGTGCCACCGGCAACGGGCGGGGCCACCAGGTGCGCCCGCCGTCCAGGGTCTCGCGGAAAGCGAGACAGTTGTCCGAGCGGGCGCAGGGAGCGCCCCCCAACGCCCACCCAGTGCTCAGTGAGACGAATGTGACCGACACAGGGTTGAAGGTCCCCACAACCGGGGCCGCGGCCGGAGCCCCCAGAGCGGTGGAGCCTCCGGTCACCAGGGCACCCCAGTGCGACCAGACCGGCACCTGTCATGGCCAAAAGTGACCGCCACGATTTAGGGTGATCGCCGCGGTTCGCCAGCCAAGCGCCCGGCTCGACCCTCAGGGGAAGGGTCAAGGCCCGTCCTGCCAGCCTTCGTCGTCCCACACGCATAGAACATCTCGCGGGGCGCGTTAGGTTCCGGGACGGCAACAACACAGCGGTGGAGCTCGTCCGCTCAAACCCGAACCCGTCCGCTCCAGATTAGGCAGACGAGCGGCCGATCTCTCGTAACGAAGCTTTCTTCGTAATCCTTTTAGTCGAACCGCTCGTAATGCGGCGTTACGCAATTAGCAATTTATGGTTATAAACATATGACGGCTCGCTCCGAACAAATCAGCGGTAATGGTCACCTTCTCGGTTGGGTCTCGTCGGGCTCCGCGGTCGTAGCCTTGGCTCGCGCCTGAGACCCGCTGACGAAGTCCGTCCGGTAGGTCTTTAGCCAGACTCGAAACGGGTCGTTATTGAGCTAGCGTCCGCTGGATTGCCCCTCACTATGTCGGTCCTTATCAGTCAGTCGCCTCTTGTAGTGAGGCCGTGGTCTGCCCATGACAAACCAAGCCATACCCGCCTGTCAGGATAGGTCGAAGCCTAGAAGGTGACCAAGCTTCTGTGGGATGTCAGCAACCGCCAGTTTCCACGCCGTCGCCCATGGCGTTACCGAGTCCCGTCTTGACGAAGGCGACTTCGCGCTAGCCTCACAGGTCCGCTGTTCCAGTTTTTCCTTAGGTTCTTTCGGCCAAATAAACGTAACGGGCGCTGATGGCGATTACGAGCACGCCGAGGACGCGGCGGATGATCGTGTCGGCCAGTTATGGCTGCGCAAGAGCGCCGAGATAGACGCCCAAGAGCCCACCGAGCCCTCGTCGCCACTCTGGGAAGCGTAGCTACGGCCTTGCGGGCCACCCCGGGCATCGCCTTCGCCGCACCCGCTCGAGGTCAACGCGGCCGTGGTCATTGCCTACCCGACGACCACACCCCAGGCCGCGCGGACCTATGAGCTCTTCAGCCCGTTGCGGTCGACCGTCATCCCCCGGGCCAACACCGGTTCGAAATTGAAGGTGCTGGTCGGCGGGGAGACGGACGCCAGCGTGGACGCCGCCGCCTACCTGGCCCAGCGTCTCTACTGGGTGATCGGGGCGGTGATCGTGCTGGCCTTTTTGTTGCTGATGGCCGTGTTCCGTTCCGTCGTCATCCCCCTAAAGGCGGCGCTCATGAACCTCTTGTCCGTCGGCGCCGCCTACGGGGTGATCGTGGCCGTGTTCAAGTGGGGCTGGGGGATCGGTCATCGGCATCGGGCGCACGGGGCCGATCGACCCGTGGATACCCCTGATGATGTTCACCATCCTGTTCGGGCTTTCGATGGACTACGAGGTCTTCTTGTTGAGCCGCATACGAGAGGAGTGGCGCCGGACGGCGGACAACTCCGTCGCGGTGGCCGACGGCCTGGCCAAGACGGGGCGGGTCATCACTGCGGCCGCCGCCATCATGATCTGTGTGTTCGGCTCGTTCGTGATATGCGACCCGCTCCGGATCCTGAAGGTCTTCGGCCTGGGCCTGGCGGCGTCCATCCTCATCGACGCCACCCTGGTGCGCCTAGTCCTCGTCCCATCGGTGATGGAACTGTTGGGCCGGGCCAACTGGTACATGCCGGCTTGGCTCGACGACGCTTGGCGTCGAGGTCGATGTGGACCTCCCAGACCAGCCGGCTGGTCTTGTCGGCATGACACCAGGAGGGGTGCCGTCAATGACCTCGGTCGGCGTGGACAGCCCCCACTGACCGAGGGCAGCTAGTTCAGCCTGGCCGGTCGCACCATCTTGCCCGGCGCGGCCGTCATTCCCGTCGGCACGGCCCTCGTGGGTGTCCCGGCACAGAGCTAGGTGCGAGTCAGCCCGACACACAGCCCAAAGGTCTGAACCCGCCTTTACGGCCCGGGCCAAGCGCGGGCGGGGCTTACCTGGACGAGCCCGCGATCGTCTACCGGATCAGCCTAACCGACGGCCCAAGGCTGCGTTGCCTCCGGCACGACGCCCGCGTCACTAGGCAATCTCCAAGCTCGGTCTTAGCAAACTCCAAGGTTGGCGTGGTCGGCTATCGTGTGACACATTACCGAGAAAGGTAAACAGGATGAAACTGAAGAGACCGATCACGACTCTCGCCCTGGCAGGCGGGGCCTTTGGCCTCAGCATGGGTATCGGCTTCGTCGTCGCGAGTGCGGCTCCGACCAGCCACACGAGTTCCACTGTCCCTTCGTCCAGCCAGTCGACGACTACTACGACCCACCCGTGCCCGAACATGGGTGGCTCCTCCGGATCTTCCAGCTCCAGCGGCACCACAGGTTGAGGCGTTCGCCGATAGGCAGGGGCTCCTCGGGCAGTGCTCGGCCCAACGAAGGGCGGCGCCACGGTCGCCGCCGCCGCTCTAACCCAGACGCTGGTAGGAAGCGTTGCCAGTCTTTGGCGACCGTCATATTCAGGCCGCCGTCTACGGGAATATGAGTCCCGGTGACGTAGCTGGCAGCGTCCTCGGAGCCGGTGCCTAGACGTGCTCTCAACAACATCCTCGTCGAATAGACCGACGTACCCTCCCCCGCAGGAACCGGCGTTTAGCGTCGATCCCAGGGCGGCCCTCTCCCCGGCCTCGGCCATGAGCTTTTTATTTGGTACCGGGTTTGTCTTATCGTTGGCGAAACGAGAGCCGACGGCTGAAGACCCCGGTCTACGCCGATATGGCAGGGCAAGCTATAGCCGGGTTTTTGTCGGAATCCCCGAGAAGGCACGTCAACGAGCGCTGGTTCAGCTAGACGCTGCCCGGCGGGCACCGGGGCCCACCTTATAAAATCCTCGCCCCGACGGTCGCGTTGGTCTTGGGCCGCCACCGCTGCTGCTCGCCTGCCGAATTTAGTGCAGTCCACTCTTCGTTGCCTCCCGCACAGATCTTCGCGAGGTTGATCCCCGCGGCGGGTTCTGAAGGGCGAGTGGATTAGAGGAGACTGTGTCAATGGCCATTGAGTTCCGCGCGCTCACGGACATGAGAACCGCGCGGTCGTGGCCACGAAAATCGCGCGGCCACGGCCACCAGTCCTGCCGTTCAGCAATTAACTAAGTGGCTTCACCCCCTTCCCGGCCGTGGCCTGTTGGAGCCGGATGCTCTCGCCGCCCGTGCGCACACGTGGGCGTGGTGGAGCAACCGGTCGACGGTGGCGGTGGCCAGCGTCTTGGGCATGATCTCGTCAAAGCCGGACGGGTGCAGGTTGGACGACGACGGCGACCGAGCGGCGTCTCATAGGCGGCGTCGACGAGCCGGTAGAGGCCCTCGGCGGCATCGGACGACACCGGCAGAAGCCCGATGTCATCGACCACGATCAGCTCCGACCGCAGGATGCGACTGACGGCCTTGGTCATGGTGTCGTCGACCCGGTGCCGGCGCACGATGGCGCCCAGGTCCTCGAGGGTGAACCAGGCCACCTTCATGCCGGCCTCGACGGCCGTCTGGCCGAGCGCCTCCAAGAAGAATGTCTTGCCCGTCCCCGACGGTCCGCACACCACCAGGTTCTCCCGTCGCGTCACCCACTCGAGGGTCCGCAGCGACGACTGGGTGGGGGCGGGGATGGACGACGACTTCGGTCTCCCAGGCCTCGAAGGTCTTGCCCGTGGGGAAGCCGGCCGCCTTGCGCCGGGTCGCCAGGGCCGAGCGCTCCCGGCCGGAGAGCTCCTCGCTGAGCAAGCGCCTAGCACCTCGGCCGGCTCCCAGCGCTGGGCCCGGGCCGTGGCGATCACCTCGGGGGCGGCCCGGCGGATGTGGGGCAGGCGCAGCCGGCGCAGCAGGCCTTCCAGGTCGTCGGGCAGCGGCGGAGGTTCGGGCGTCCTCATGGCGTTGCCCCTTTATGTTGGTGAGGCGCCACACCCACCAGCCGACGTGGCCGGACAGGTCCTCGGGCCCCACGCCGGCCAGGCGTTGCCCGACCAGCTCCAGTAAACCGACGAGGTCGTCGACCTCGTGGTCGGCCAGCGGGCCTTCATAAAAGGTGGGAGGGGGCATCATCGGCTTGTCCTCCCACTTGCAAAACGCTGCTGGCCACTTGAAAAACGCTGCTGGCCACTTGAAAAACGCTGCTGGGCGGCCTGGCGGCTGGTCCCTAGGGCGTCGCCCACCTCGGCCCACGAGGCCCCGGCGGCCCGGGCCGCCCTCACCGCCCGCACGAGCGCTCTTCGGCGTGGGCGAGCCCGGTGGCGGCCTGGGCCAGTTCGAGGAGCTCGGCCCCGGCCAGCTGGTGGGGGGCATCGGTGCGCCCGACCGCCGAGCGGTACTTGTCGCAGCTTTGGCACAGCACGATGTCCCCGTAGGCGACGACGCCCACGCCGGCGCAGTGCGGGCGCTGGGCGGCCCGGGCGGGGCTGGCGTAATGGCACCGCAGCCGGGCGGTCAGGGCTTCGTGCCCGGCTGTCAAGGTCTGTTGACGGGTCATCGCCCGAACCCGGCCCACGCCCCGGTGCCGCGCTGCAGGCTGGCTGACTCGTCGGCGCGCCGCCAGCCCCCGGCACGCGCCGATGCCTGGTGGGCGATGGCCGAGGCCAGGTCACCCTCGCCGAAGCGGCCCGTCACTGCCGCCTGGCCGAGGGCCCGGTCCACCAGCACGGCGCCGTGCAGGGCGGCCAGCGTCACCGCCTCGGCCATCTTGGCCCGCACCCGGGCGGTGCCCACGGCGGCGGCCTCGGTAAGCCACAAGCAAGCTCCGTCGCCGATGGCCAAGAAGGCGGCGTCGGCGTCGGTCCGAGGGCGCGGGGTGCGCTCGAGCGGGCCCTCGGGGGCGGGCCGAAGTGCTCGTCCACATAGCGGGGGTTACCCGGCGTGGTGCGCTGGTGGCGGGCGACCTCGCCGGCGCCACCGGCCTCGATGGCGGTGACGACGACCTCACCGGCGTGGTGGCGCACCCAGACGACCTCGCCCCGCAGCCGGGACGGCACCGAGTACTCGCCCCCGTCGAAGGCGATCACCGGCGTGTTGGCCCCGACGGTGCGGGCCACCCCGAAGACGGCGGTATAGGGGCGCTCGGGCAAAGGGTGCAACCTCATGCGCTCCTCGGCCAGCATCTCGGCCGGGGGGCGCCGGGTGGAGCGGTGGGCCCGGCCGTTCACCTGGTGGCAGAACGCCTCACAGGCGGTGGCCAGTTCGCCAAAGGACTTATAGGCGGCCAGCAGGTTGGCCTCGGTCGGCACCAGGTCGGCCTCGGCGATGCGCACCGTCGCCTCCGAGCCGCCCTTCGACTCGGGGTCGGCCACCACGCACGTGGCGACACTGAGCCCGTAATGGCGGCCCATCTTCACCAGTTCGGGGTGGCGCACCGGGATACGGGCGACGATGTCGGTCGTGACCGTTTTTTCGTTGTCGGTCAACGCGTACGTGGGCACACCGCCGAAGCGGCGCAGGCACTGGTCCATGCAGGCGATGAGGGTGGGCACTGCCTTGTCGGTCACGGCCATCACGACCCGGAAGCGGCTCCAGGCCAGCCAGGCGCAGAACAGCCACGTGCGCACCCCAGCGACGACCGGGCCGTCGCACCAGTCGAACTGGAACCACATGCCGGGCTCGGGCACCCAGGGCCGGTAAACCCGGCGGCGCCCGGCGCGATACGCCTTCTTGGCCGCCGCCACGGCCCGGCGGGTGGTGCGCTCCGAGCCGGTGTAGCCCAGGGCGGCCAACTTGTCGTGCACGACGTCGGCCCGCACCTTGCCGTGCGAGGCCTCGACCCACTCTTCGAGCTTGTCGGCGAAGGCGTCGATCAGCTGGTTACGACGGCCCGGGGCGGAGGTCAACCGGCCCTCGTCCCGGGCGACCACGTAGTCGGCGACGGTGTTCGGTGAGCAGCCCGCAAGCTCGGCGGCGTCGCGGTAGCTCTGGGTCAGGTCGAATGCTTCGAGTATTTCCATGATCTCCTCGTCAGACTTCAATGTGGCCCCTCCTCGGGAACTGGGTGCTTGAGCACACTCAGCACACCGAGGAGGGGCGCCCAGAGTGGTGGATGCCACCTGGCAACGGTCAGTAACGAGGCAGGACTGGTGGCCGCCAGCGCGCGGATCTTGTGTCCGCTAGCGCGCAGTTATTTGGCCGTCTCCGTTCAGGATCTCATGGCCACC
>CAVVRE010000007.1:675000-1798932 GCA_963750465.1 uncultured Acidimicrobiaceae bacterium | reverse complement strand
CGCCCGCCTTGCGCCGTATGTGCGCCAGGTCGTCGTAGCCAAGCATTGCGCTTAAGTCGTGGTTCACGGCGCCACAGTTTCATTGGTGGGCACGTGTAGGACCAGCTCATCGAGGCGCCCGTCGACCCTGAACAGGGAGGAAGGGTTAGCCATGATTAGCTCCTCTCGATTATTGCCTCGTGACGATGAGGTTAGCGCAAGTTACAGCACCATTTCAAGAGTTAGCTTTGCTTAGCTTTAGAAAAGCCCTTATGACGAAGGTGTCGGCAAGACGGACTGCCGGCCTGACCTGCCCACCGGCCCCGGGCCAGGAGCCCGCGGGCGTTGGTGCTCAGGGCCCCGGGGCCGCTCGGCGCTCGGTCGCCGGCGCCCGGAGAGCTGCGTGCCCTGAGACGGCGACCTGGTCGGCCGGCCCCGACCCGGCCGGGCCGAGCGGTCAGGCCCCCTTTGCACAGCCGTGGTCGTCGAAGGGCCGTCAGGTCGCTCTGCCGCCCATTCGGCCATCTCGGCGTCGACGAAGCGGACCTGGGCCCGCTCAGGTACTTCCAACAGCCCGTGCTTGTGCACCAGTGCCGGTCGCGGGCCACGGCCAACTGTCTCGGCTCTTTGCCGAGCACCGTGGCCACTTCTTCTACCCCGGCCCCCCCCCCGGCCAGGTAGTCGCGCTCTTGCGGCCGCAGGCGGCCCCAGGTGACCTCGTACTGGCCCGCCAGCTCGGCCCGGGCCGACTTAAGCCCGGCTTTGGCGTGGGGGAGGGTGATCCTGGCCTCTCCCTGGGCCGCCTCCCAGGCGTGCCAGCCGAACAGCTGCACGTAGTAAGGGGTGACCGCCCCCCGGCTCACCAACAGGCTGAGGGCCTCGTCTTCCCAGGCCACGTGGCGGCGGGCCGCAGGCTCGACCAGGGCCAAGCGTGCCGCAGTCGGCTCCAGGTTGACGAGCTCTTCGACCGGGAGACGGCTGGCGTAGGTTCCGGCGCCGGCGAGGCGCTCTCTGAAGGTGTCGAGCCCGCCGAAGATGACGGCGACCGGTTGGAGGCGACGGGCCACCACGGTCTGGAGGGCATGGGCGACCGCTGAGAGGTCCTCCTGGGGTGCCATTTGGGCCTCGTCGACCGTGATGAGCAGCCCGGTGCTGTGACCGGCGGCGAAGCTGCCCACCCGTCCCAGTGCGTCCTCGAAGGCAGCGGCGGCGCTCCCGGTGCCGACCTTTAGCTCCGAGAGATCGTTGGAACCCCGCCCAAAACGCCCCCACGGCCGGACGGCCTCGGGTATGCGCTGTAGCAGGACGGCGACCAGGCTCTCTTCTTTGCTTGCACGTGCAGCACAGCCCAGCCCAGATTCTTCGACGCGCTCTCGCCGATCACGTCTAATAGGACCGTCTTGCCGGTACCCCGGCTGCCGAGTATTGCCCGGCAGAAGCGGGGGTGCTCGGGGCCGGCCTCCAGCACCCTGGCCACGTCGTCTACCAGGGCACCGCGGCCGGCGCCTACCGGCGGGCGGCGTCCGAACCCAGGGGTGTACGGAGGAGCTGGAGCTTGGTTAGCCATCGTTAGTCTTTTTGTGTTCATGTGACTTAGCAACAAAGCTACCCAAGCAACCTACACAGATGCAGCAGTTAGCGCTTTATCTCGTACCGGTGCCAGTGCGTTGGCCAGCCTTCAGCCTCGACGCTCAGCCCCCAGGGCCGTTGCACTGCCTCGCCATCCTCTTCCGGCGTGATTTCGGGAAGACAGCCAGACGCTATGGCTACATATTATGTGCGGTCAGGACATGCCTCCAAAGCAGCCAGAACCCCGAATACGTGCGAGGTGTCGATCGGGTCCGAAAGCCGCTGGGTCCTCACAGATCCAGCCGCTTACGTCTTCTCGTTCCGCGGCGGCGGGTCGACGTTCGACGGCCGTCGTAACCCCTCCGACTTGCGGCTAAGAGTGCAGCGTGCCTTCGGGGTTGCGACCTGCGGGCCGTTGTGTGGAAGCCGATTGCCCCGGCGTACCGCCTGGTAGCCCGTATTGGTTTTGGCACAAAGGCGTAGGACCGGCCGTCGCGTGACGAGTGCCCGTCCATCCGATCACCATGGTGGCGCCCGAAATAGCGGCGGAGTGTGGAGTAAGGCTGCTCGTCGTCGGGAACAGCCCTTCGCACCGTGCCGAACGCGCCCGAAAGAGCAGCCATGTCGCGTATGAACGGCGTAGTGCGCCAAATCTCCAGTAGCCACTAATTTCTGCGGGCTCCTGACACCCAGAGACCCAGTCGAGGTTCCACCTGGAGGTTGCTCAGGCATAGCCGAGCTGGGAGGCCAGCTCCAGCGCCTCGGTGAGCTGTCTAGCCGCCAGTGCGTGGTCGTCCCTGTCCCACGCCGCCTTGGCTGCCTCGAGGAGGGAGTCGAGCTCGTCCGGGAGACGGACCTGGGCAGGCTCGAGCATCTGGCAGCCGGCCTCGACGGCCTCAGCGAGCTGACCTGTGGCCAGGCGGACCGACATGAGCGGCCAAAGGCACAGCCCTTTGAAGTGATAGGTCACGGCGGCTGTCTCCCACAGGTTGAATGCTTCGGTGGCGAGCAGGACCACATCCTCTGAGCAATCGTCCTTCCAGGCCACCCACGCCATGGCGGCCTTCGCGGCGCCCGCATAAAAGGCATCCTTAGCGACCATGGTTGCCCTTAGAGCCTGAGGCGCCAAAGATCGTACCGCCTCGGTGTCGTGGCGACGGACGCCGCTCAGACTGAGATTGCAGAGGCAATAAGCCAGGCATTGCTGGTCATGTGTCCGCTCGCCTAGGACTAACGCCGCCTCCAAGTTCTCCTGCGCCTCGTCAATGTCGCCGTGCCAGAGCAAGAACTCACCGAGGCTGCCCAAACAGGACGCCGTGTCCTGCTCGCCAACGCCTTGGTCTGCGATTTGCACGGCGGCGCGTGCGCTGGCGAGGGTTACTTCGTCGATGCGGTAACGCCTCTCCCGGGCTCGTTGGCACGAAAGTTGTCCGTAGAAGGTTGCTTTGCGGGCTGAGGACCCCCAGGCTTCTGCTACTAGGCGGGCTCTCTCCAGGACGGCGGCCGCCTGCTCTGGTTCGTTGTACCAGTAATGGAGATTGGCCCGGCCGTCCACCTGGACCTCGAGCCACAGGTCGGCCCACTCCTCGTCGTGTCCCTCGCGGCCGTCCCGGAGCAACTCGTCGGCAGCGTCGAAGGCGGCGGTGGCAGCGTCGTAGC
Organism: uncultured Acidimicrobiaceae bacterium; assembly: GCA_963750465.1. Taxonomy (GTDB): domain Bacteria; phylum Actinomycetota; class Acidimicrobiia; order Acidimicrobiales; family Palsa-688; genus Fen-671. The sequence goes on along the minus strand of CAVVRE010000007.1, from coordinate 1,795,725 downwards.
AGTAGTCCTCCACCTCCACCCGCCCCAAGCGGGCCTGCAGGCGAGCGGCCTGCACGGGTTGGTCAAGGTCTACAAGTCCCAAAGCCTGGTGGAGAACTTCTCGTGCCTCGCCGAAACGGCCGTTGCGCCAGAGGACCCCGGCCAACTTGTACCGGAGATCGACACCGGCTTTAGCCATAGCAGGGCCGGCCCTTTGCTGGTCGACGACCTCCAGGGCGCTGCGGTAGGACGAGACCGCCTCGTCGATGGCGAAATGGGCAGCGGCGTTCCTGGCGGCAACTTCCAGATGGTGCACGGCCCGCTCCGATTCCCCGGCCATGGCGTAGTGGTGGCCCAGCACCGCCGCCATCTCCTCGAGGCGGTCGGCCGAGGCTGCCTCCAGGCCCCAGGCCGCCCGGGCATGGAGCGCTCGACGTTGGCTATTGAGCAGGCCGCGATAGGTCGCCTCCTGGATAAGGGCGTGCCGGAATCTGTAGACGGGCTCGGGCAGCTGACGGACCTCGCTGAGCAAGCCCGTGCCGCACAGCTCACCCACCGCCGCCGATGACTCTTCGTTCATTTCGGTGACGGCGCAGAGCGCCGAGTGGGCGAACTCGGGGCCGAGCACCGAAGCGGCCACGAAGATATCGCGGGGCAGGGGGGCCAGCCGGTCCACCCGGGAGCGGATCAAGCGTTCCAACGCTTGCGAAACGTCAATAGTGACGGAGCCGCTGATTGACCACGACGTCTCGTCTTTGACCAATGCGCCCGTCTCCACGAGCGACCAGAACCTTTCCTCCAAAAAGAGAGGGTTGCCGTCGACGTTTGTGCGGATGGCCTCTATCACGTCGTCACCGGCACTTGCACCAACCATGGACTCAGCAAGCTCATGTTCGGCTTGGTCAGTTAGAGGTGAGAGCTCCACTCGTCGGAACGCGCATAGGGAACTAGCTTTCAGGGCGCTCTCAAGCGCCGAAACTCCCGGGTCGGGTTCGGGGCGCCTGGTGGCAAGCAGTAAAAGCGGGGCGTCCCATGCGAGCGCGGCCAATTCCTCTGTCAGCCTCAACGAGGTGGGGTCGGCCCAGTGCAGGTCCTCCAGGACAAGGACGGTGGGCCCTGTTGCCGCCAGTCGTGCCATTATTGCGCCGACGGAAGCGAAGGTCGCCCGCTGGAGCCCCTCGGGGCTGAGCCGGGCCAAGCAGCCCCCCTCGGGCCCGCTACGCACGCCCAGCATGTGGGCCAGGAAGGCGGTGTGTTCCACTTCGCCGCCGAAGACTGCTTTCATGGCGCGCTCCAGCGCCGGGCGGACGACCTCGTCGCCTTCCTCGAGGGCAACCCCGGTCCAGGCGGACAAGAGTTGCTGGTAGAGGCCATAAGGGGTCGAAGAGCCGTACGAGGCACAACGGCCCTCCAGCCACAGTGGCAGCCGTCCCGTGCCGGCACCGACCCAGGCCATGAAACGCTTCCGGCATTCCTGCACCAGGCGGGTCTTGCCTAACCCCGGCTCCCCCACCACGAAAACAACGGAGCCCTTCCCCGATGTGGCCTGCCGCAGTGCTTCGTCGAGCGCCGAAATCTCCGCCTGGCGACCGACCAGGCGAGAGCGGGGCCAGCGCCCGCCCAGGGCTCCGGAGCCGGCGCGGCGCGCCTTTGGCCGCTCCGGGTAAACGGCGAGCAAGGGCTTGGCCCCGGGGCCGGGGGAGACGTCCTCCGTAGGGCCCCAGTCGAAAACGCCCTCAGTGGCGAGCTTCGTAGCCGGGCCCACCAGGACGGAGCCCGCCTTGGCCGCCGACTGTAGAGCCGCCGCGGCTTCCACAACCTCCCCCACAGCGCCGTAACCCGCCGTGGCCCCTGACCACAGAGGCCCGACCACCGCAGGCCCGGTCTCGACCCCTATGCGGACCGAGAGCCACTCCGTCCCGTCGGCATTGGCGCCGGCGCTTACCGCCGAAAGCATGCGGTACCCGGCCCTGACGGCTCGCTCGGGGTCGTCTTCGTGGGCCTCGGGAGCGCCAAAAACTGCCGCCAGGCCAGCACCCGAGACCGACGTGACTGTGCCCCCGAGGCCTTCAACCTCAGCTATTACCCTCGCCAGGGCATTGCCGACAACACGCCTCATCTCTTCGGGGTCCCGCCTCTCGGGCGACGCTGACAGCCCGGAGAGCTCGGCGAAGAGCACGCTCACAAGTCGCCGCTCTTCCTTGCTGAGTCGGTCAGGAACGACAATGCCGGCACTTGCTCTTGTAGAGCTGAGAGCTACCTCCCCGATGGCCCGCTGGGCCTCTCCCAACGCCGGCGATGGCCGTAGCCCCAAAGACTTAAGCGCGCCACGGCAACGCTCATAGGCGCTCGACGCCAGCTGACGCTGCCCCTGAGCTGAGTAAACCCGCATCAGCGAGAAGGCTGCCTCCTCCGATGCGGGGTCATGGCCGAGGCAGGCCTCCCAAGCTTCGACTACGGCCTCGGGCTGGGAACGTCCCCGCCCCCTGGTGCGGTCTCGGGCCAAAGTTAAGCGGGCCTTTTGGCGCAACAGTTCGAGGGCCTCTCGTGGTCGGAGCGCCCAGTCGGCGTAGGGCTCATCATCTAACAAGGCCCCTTCTTGGCCCAGTGCCACCGACAGTGTGGCGTCTCGGGGGCCTCCGGGCTCCATGCTCAAAGCGGACCGAAGCGCCTCCTCATGGCTTACCAGGTCAATGTCGAGCGGGATGTCTTCATGGGCCCAGATATGAGCTCGGTCTGCTCGCAGCAGCCCCGATGCCGGATCGCCCAGGGGCGACAGGGCGTCCCTGGCCAGTGATAGTGCGGTGGACAAGGCGTTGGCCGAGGCGGCCGGCGCCAGGTTGGCGAACAGCAGTTCACGGGCCATCTCCCGGCCGATCCTGCGGCCAGGGCTGACCATTACAAGTTCGCAAACGCGTTTGGCACTAGGCCGGTACCAGGGGCCAGCGCTCCGCTCACCAAGCTTCATGGCGAACGGGCCGAGAAGGGTCACTCGCACCCGAGCGACACCTAACCGTTCCGCATCCCTAACCGCTCCGGCGGCCACGGCACATTATCTCACGCGGGCCGGGCCGAAGCCGCCGGGAAGGGACGGCTTTCACCCAGGGCAGCGGTGCTACAGGGCCCTCGGAGACACCAGATGCGGCGTAAAGGTTTGGGAAAGACAGGTCCCGTACGTATTGGGAATGACCCCAGGTCAAATGGGACGCCTCTTTGTCTTGGCCCTCTTCGGCGCCCTCATCCACTCTGCACCGGCCACGAACGAGTTGCACGAGCACAGCGGACCGGCCCAGATCTCCTTCGATGTCCCCAGGGCATGGGTGGTCGACGACGAGCAGGAATTGTCCCAAGTGGGCTTCATCGTCCCGCCGGAACCGTTGTACGCCCTTGTGGCATCGCCGGCCAAGACGCCCGCCTTCATGGCATTTAACCCTTCGCCTGTGCCATGGCTCTTCGTAACAGTGGAGACGGACCACGATTTGTTGCCGCCGTCGCAGTTATACGACCTAGCGCCTCAGTACTTAGAGGAGCTCGCGACCCAGTCTGGCCCTGCCTCCACCGAAGTCAAGACCCTCGTTCCGGATCATCCCGTTCACCAAGGCGGCCTAAGCGGCTCAGCTGCCGCGCTCACGGTCGTCTCACCCAGCGGCAAAACCAGCATTGACGATTTAGCGTACGAGAAGGGCAGCAGGCTTTGGCTGGTCATCGCCGGCTGCTCTTCCTCTTGCTATACCAGTAACGAAACGTCGATCATACAAATTGTGAGCAGTGTAAAGGTCGGAACGGCTTCCTAAAGTGCCGTTCACGCCAAGGTCTCCCACGCGCCCAGAATACTGCCAGTAGCTCGCCTTGACTTGTGCCGTCTTCACACACGCTTCTGATAGTGCCTGCCACACGGCCCAGACCGCGTATGCCAAGATCGCGCCGGAGCGCACTTTGGTGGGCGTCGAGATCAGGCGTGGCGCGGTGGGAAGGACTCGCGGGACAATCCGGCTTAGTGCCGATGCTAACAGCCTTTGCTAATCGACATTCCTTACTACGAGCAAATTGGCCTGGACTACCGGCATAATAACCAATATGTGCAATAAAGGCTAACACGCTCTTCCTCCTGACCGACGCATAACGAGACGGATAAGGCGTCGAGATTCGACCCTGCTCTAGTGCACATAAATGTCGCGCCAGGCCAAGAGTCATACTCATGTCTCTCCTTTTGCCAGGCTGCACCAACCGGCTAAGTCAGCACGGAGGTACGGAGCGTTCGTCCCGGCACGGCCTCTGCCACGCTCACCTCCCCAAGTCCGAGAACCGTTTCGGCGGTGCTCGCCCCGTCGTCGTCGCGGCGAACTGCTCGGGCCGCAGCGCGCCTTTGCCCGCCCGTCGGCGCTGAGGCCTCGCCGCCTCCTCCAGTCCGCGCCCGGCTTCCGCCTGGACAGGCTCGACTGCCGCGAGGAGCTCGGCTCGGACGGCGCTCAGCGAGCCGAGGCGCGCCCTCACGTTGCCCAGGGCCTTCCGCGCCTCGTCGGCGAGGCGGCCAGCCTGCTCGGACTCCGCGGCGGGCCAAGTGGGCGTCGTGGACCGCCTGGGCCAGGCGGAGCATCTCGGCCAAGAGGAGCCTCCAGGCGGCCTGCGCGTCCTCGTCGACGTCCGCTTGGGCCATGAGGGCGGCCACCGACTTGATGGTGCCACGCGGGACGCAGCGAACTTTTGTCGGCCTTTGCCGAGGCCCTTGAGCCGAGCGGGCAAGCAGGCCCGAGGCGTGGGCCAGTGGCCCGGGGACGCGCTCCAAGCGCCCGGATAAGACAGCCAGAACCCCCGCCGCGTCGGAGGCGACCGCTCGCCAGGTGGTCACGTCCTCGGCGGGGACAGCGCCCAACTCGCGCACCACTTCGCCCAGGCCTTCTGTCGCTTCTCTCCACCGGCCTGGGCACCGCTGGGCTGGCGCTCGGTCCTCTTCCCGGCGCGTCGTCCGGCCCCACCACTGTGACGCATCGGCCCAGCGGTAGGTTAGGTGACCGCCGCCCCGAGGGGCCTCGTGTACGCCTGTGGCTGGGGCCTCGCCAGCCCACTCGACGGCGGCCTCATGTCTCTCGGCTTCGCCGGCGGGCCAGCGGTCCCGTAGGGCCGGGAGCGACAGGTCCCTCGCCAGCTTCCCCCCACCGAAGAACACCGCCACGCCCCCGTCGGAGGGCTCCTCGGCCACCGCGTAGCCGACCACGCGATGCCCGCCGACCCGGTCGTAACGAGGCCTGGCCGCCAGCCCGGCCTCCCGGAGCAACCGCACGAACTCGGCTTCGCTGGCGGCAACAGTAGCCGCAGCGCGCACCACCCGGGCGAGCTCGGCCCGTTCCGTTTCTGCCCTTCCGGTGCGGCGCGCCTTTTCCGCCTCGGCCCGGGTGAGCCCTGGCATCGCCGCTTTCTGGGCCCGCCCCTCGACGACCTTGAGCCCATAGCGGCGCTCCATGTCGGCGCACAGGGCCGAGAGGCGCTTGAAGTCGTTGCTGGTAGAGGCGACCTTCCCGTCCTCTCTCACGAGATCCACGACGATGTGGACGTGGTCGTTGCCGGCGCTGGAGCGGCCGTGGCGGACCACCACCCAGCGGCACGCCGCCTGATGCCGCGGAGGCCTCAAAACCGAGCCGGCTCATCGCCTCCTTCGCCACCTCGGCCCACTCTGCGTCCGACAACTCGCGGTCCGTCCCGGCCTTGGTGGAGAGCGACAGGTGCCAGCAGGCGCCGGCGGGGACCTCCGTGCCGAACAACACGGTAGGGAGGTCCATAGCCGCCGACAGCCCCTCCAGTTCGGGCTTGGTCGGCCGCAGGCCCGCCTCCACCCGGAGCGAGGCCGAGGCCGCTACGACATGAGGGTCGTCGTGCTCGTTGTACCTCCCAGGGCCGAACAAGTAGCGCACCGCGCCAGAGGGTTCCTGGCCCCGCGTCACCTTCGCGATCACGCCTCCGCCTCCTCGTGCCTCACGCCTCCGCCTCCCCCAGGGGAGCCCCTTCCACGGGCGGTAAGGAGCGCCGCCAATTCGACAATGCGCCTACCTCCCGCTCGCACTTCGGCCACGATCTCGTCGGCCCCACTCGGCACGTCGCGCCTCACATGGGCAAGGTGAGTGAGCTGGTTCAAGTTCACACAGGCCCCGTGAAGGTCTCTCGCCACCGCCAAGAACTCGCGGCAGAGGGCGCGCCGGACAAGGAGGGAGGGACGTCCCTCGGGCATCGCCGACTCGACCAGGAACCGTTGTACCGACAGGCCCTCGGCCGCCGCCCGGGGCACGATCCAAGCCTCTTCCTCCGGCGATAGGCGCACACCGACTACGCGCTGGCGCCCACCCGGCCGACGCCGTAAGCGGCCTCCGGGACGCGCCGTGGCGGTGGCCCCGCCCTTACCCAAGACCGGTCCGTCACGCCCCCCGTCCCCGCCCGGCTCCCCGGCCGGGCGCACCGTCCCCGGCACATCTCCCACCGTCCCAGCGTGGCATGCGCTGCCCCCCAGGGCAAGCATCCACCGCGATCAGTTGTACTGATCGCATATCTTGCTCCCACAAAAGCTAATGTCAACGAACGCCGGAAAGACCTTGTTCATCATTACTACTCCTACCCCTTTAGCCCTAGGTAGTCAAAAACACTAATTATGGCTAATCACCCATGCTCCAACCCGGTAGCACGCACGCCGGTGACGACCCGACGACACGACGCCTTCGGGAGCTCTCTGCCCAGGGGGCGGCGGTCAAGGCGGAGGGCCGGGTGACGACGAACCAGTTGCGTGCACGCTGGCGACGCGAAGCCATCGAGTCCGGACATAACCCAGACGAGTGGGTGAAGGTCGTCCTGGGCCAGCTCGCGGCCGCTCCACGCACCGGCGAACGCTACCTCGACTGGGATCTCGAAGACCCGGCCGGAAAGCCGGTCGAAGTGGCCCGGGCCGGCAACTCCAAGCACTTCTTGCCGAGCTCTCAGTCGGCTTCTACTGGCGGACGGCGACGGCCGCTCCCTCATGGTCCTGTCGTCGCACGAATCCGGCTGCGGCGGTGCCCCAAACCAGTACCAGGATCCCGTAGAGGCCACTCAGCGCACGTCTACATAAACCACCTCGACAGAGTTATTCCCATAACCGAGCCGGTTCCAAGGTGGGACGTCGGGCTGGACGTTGCCAGAGGCGTCCGTAGCGCGGGCTCGCAGAGCGTAGCGTCCCGGGGTGGCGTTGTTGCATACGAAGGACCAGTCTTGCCATTGGTACGGGCCTTTGGGTGGCTCGAGGTTGGCCCGGTGCCAGTCCCCTTCTCCTGTCAGGCTAATATGCACCTCTGTCACGGGAGGCGACCCGGACCAAGCCTTTCCGCGCACCGTGTAGCTACCCGCCGGAACGCTGGCGCCCGGTGCGGGGTCGGTAATAAGAGCCCGCACCGGCATCACGGTGACGGGTTCAGGAGGCCGATCGGCCCATTCGTACATGTAATGGCGGGCCTCGAACTCACCTTGGAACGGTTCCGTCGTGACTTCGATCCGCTTCAGCCATTTGACAGAAGCGACGCCGTACCAGCGGGGTACGATGAGCCTGAACGGGTTGCCGTGGTCGGCGTTTAGCGGCTCGCCGTTCATCTCGTAGGCGATCAGGATCTCCGCTACCGCATCGCTAGCGTGCTCAAGCGCCAGTGACCTCACGAATGTGAGGTCGCCGTACTGCTGGTAACGGCCGTGATCGGCGCCCTCGAACTTGACTTCGAGGCCATTGGTGGCCGGGCGCGCCTGTTCGAGCACCTGGTACAGGAACGCGCCTCTCCATCGTGCCGTCGAGACAGCCAGCCTCCCCCAGGGCTCTCCGGCCGGAAGGGGTGTTTGGCGGAGACGACCGTTACCGGCACACTCCAGCGTGACCACCCGTTCCACCGCCGGCATAGCCCGCAGGTCGTCGAGCGTCAACGTCGTCGGGTTCTTCACGGCGCCCGCGATCTCCAATACCCCATCGTGGGCTGGTAACCGGAAGTTGCTGCGGACATAATGGAATTCCGTCGGGGTTATCTCTGCCCTGATGCCCTCGATGGAGGCCTCCGCGTTGAAGGGCTCCGGCTGGATCATCGTCAAAGCAGCGCGTGATTGCTCAAGGTTCTCGCTCACTACCATCTCTGCCTGTCTCCTCCTGAGTTGGCCATTAATAGTCGGGGTTTTGGAACGTCGGCTCGCGGTCCTGGTTGAACGCGCCAATCCCTTCGATCCGGTCTGGATGTACGGCCGAGCGCCAGTGCTCCTCCATCATCACGCGCTGGCGTGTTCCATCGCTGTTGCAGCGCACCGCGCTGGATATCGTCAAGCTCGAGGCTGTGAAACTAGGAGGAATATGACTGACGCGTATGTGGCTGGGCTGGGCCCGAGATAATCCATGCCCCTTAGGGTTCCATTCCGCTTTGCCCCTTTGACGGGCCCCTCCAGGTAAAGGTCGAACCGGGCTCCCTCGGCTGGTGGAGGAGCCCGGCCCGAAAACACCGCATCCGCTGACACTCCGTACTCAACTACATGGGTCACCTGGGGCGTGTACTCATATATGAGCACTCCCGGCATTGTTGGGTTGTAAAGACCGGCAGCCTCCTCCACGTTTGTCTCGGGCAGCTCAAGAGAACTCATGCCCGCTCCTCTCATGGCGCCGGCGTCACGACTGAAGGCAGGCGTAACGGCCCTTCCACTTTCTGACCATAGCCAATGGCTGGCGTTCTGACGCCGGGCTCCGGCGCCGCGAACCGCGGCGGCGACATGTAGACCGATTGGATCGTTGCCAGATTCTCGCTCTGAAAGCGCAGTACCGGCTATGTCGTCGTCCGGGAGAGACGACGGGGCTCTCCTGGAACTGGCACTTCAAGTGCACCTCCTTGAGTGCGCCATGACCAGGGCTGGCTCGATTTGGTGCCCAAGCTGATCGCCGTAGTTCTGACCAGCCGCTATCCACTACCAATACGTGGAGCAAGGTTTCGAGGCGGTCCTCCGAGACGAGGACCGCACTCACTCCGGTGCCGCCCTATGAAGCCTCCGTAGAGACCTGGGCCTGTCGGCTCGCTACCCGCCGGCCATTGCGCCCACGACGTGGAGCGGTTCGGCACCGTTTGCGACAGCTTCGGGCAGGAGGGCGTCGGCTGGCTCATGCGAAAGGTCCTCTTCGCAGGCAAAGAACCTGATGAAGGCGCGGCGACGTTTCGTCGTCGGGTCCCGGACCGTGCCCCGGAGCACCGGGTAGGTGGCCTCCAGCGCGTCGAGGACAAGCCGCAACGTTGGGGGGGACTCGACGTGAAGCTCGACCTCGCGTCCAACACCCGCGAGCGTGCGCAGGTGGTAGGGCAGGACGACGCGGATCACGGGACCGCTTGGACCTCAACGGACAACACCCGGGGAAGGTCCCGGACGATCGCCTCCCAGCTGTCGCCGCCATCGGGCGAGGCGTAGACCTGGCCGCCGGTCGTGCCGAAGTAGACGCCGCAGGGGTCGAGGGTGTCAACGGCCATGGCGTCGCGGAGCACGTTCACGTAGCAGTTGGCCTGCGGCAGCCCGCGGGTGAGCGGCTCCCATTCGTCACCTCCTGCGCGGCTCCGGTAGACGCGCAGCTTCCCCTCCGGCGGGTAGTGCTCGGAGTCGCTCGTGATCGGCACGACATAGATGGTGTCCGGCTCGTGAGCGTGGACTGCGATCGGAAAGCCGAAGTCGCTCGGCAGGTTGCCACTGATCTCCTGCCAGGAGTCACCGCGGTCGTCGCTGCGCATCACGTCCCAGTGCTTCTGCATGAACAGCACATCGGGTCTCGTCGGGTGCCGCGCGATCCGGTGGACGCAGTGACCGACCTCGGCGTCAGGGTCGGGGACACCCTCCGAACGGAGGCCGCGGTTGGCCGGCCGCCAGCTTTCACCACCGTCGTCGCTGCGGAACACCCCGGCTGCGGAGATGGCCACGTGGAGGCGTTGGGGGTCGGTCGGGTCGACCAGGACCGTATGGACGCACATGCCCCCCGCACCGGGCTGCCAGGATGGCCCCGTGCTGTGTGTGCGCAGCCCAGACAGTTCCGCCCAGGTCGTCCCGCCGTCGGTCGACTTGAACAGCGCGGCGTCCTCGGCGCCCGCGAAGACCGTGTCGGGATCGGTCAGCGAGGGCTCGAGGTGCCAAACGCGCGCGAACTCCCAGGGGTGCGGCGTGCCGTCGTACCACTGGTGGGTGCCGGGCGTGCCGTCGTAGGCGAACCCGTTCCCCACCGGCCGCCACGACTGCCCGCCGTCGTCCGAGCGTTGGATGATCTGGCCGAACCAACCCGTCGACTGCGATGCGTATACGCGCATCGGTTCGCTCGGCGCGCCGACCACGTGGTAGATCTCCCACCCGCCGAAGTATGGGCCGGTGACCTCCCAGTCCGCTCGGCGGCCTTCGGAGGTCATTACGAACGCACCCTTCTGCGTGCCTACGAGTACCCGCACCCCGGTCATCGTGCCCTCCCCTTGTCGTCCAGTTACCACCCTGATTCTGACATCGCGTCGACGCGAAAGTCATCGTGGCTGACCTACGCCACGCCGTGGCCGCTTTCTGGCAGCACCGGTCATCAGTTGGACCATGTCGGTGCGGCCGCCCTCGGAAGCAGCCGTGGGCCCTGTGCGCCAGCCCGCTCAGCCACCCCTGGTGTGCATTTCCAAGTGGGGGTCGTGCCGCAACGCGCTCACCGTCAGCAACGCTCCGCGCTCGCGCCGCTCAAGCCGGTCGATCGCCCCTTGGTCCCGCCGGTGCGCCCAGGTGCCCGCGATGGTCGAACGGAGCTCATCGGGCGTCGCTCCCGAACGTAGCGGCCGTCGCAGGTCTGTGCCGGTGGAGGCGTAAAGGCAGCGGTACCACATCCCGTCCGCGGTCAAGCGGCTCCTATCACAGGCGGCACAGAACGGCTGCGTGGTGGACGCCACGATGCCGAACGTCGTGCCGTCTGGGAGGACGAACCGTCGCGCAGGCGACGAAGCGGGGGCTTTTGCGGGCCGGACCTCGCCGTAGTGGGCCCGCAGTGACCGCAGGATGTCTGCGCTGGAGCAGACGAGCTTGGGGTCCCACCGTGTCGCACCGCCGACATCCATGTACTCGATGAAGCGGACCTCGGCCGCCACGGTCTTGGCGAACTCGACAAGGTCGACCAGCTCGTCGTCATTGAACCCTTTGATCACGACCGTGTCCACCTTCGTGCCGACGAAGCCGACTTCGGCGGCTACATGCAAGGCATCGACCACGGCCCTATGCGAGTTGCGGCGGGACAGCACCTCGAACCGGTCTGGCCGCAGCGTATCGAGGCTGATCGTAACGCGGCCGAGGCCGGCGGCCCGCAAGTCGGCCGCCTGCTTGGCGAACAGTACCCCGTTGGTCGTCATAGCCAGGTCACGGATGGCCCGTTTACCCGCCAGTATCTCGACGAGCCCGCTGAGGCCCCTCCGCAGCAGCGGTTCCCCGCCGGTCAAGCGCAGCTTTTCGACACCGACCGAAATGAAGGCGTCGACCACGGTGCTGATCTCTTCGAAGGTAAGGATCTGGTCCCTTGGTAGCCAGACGTAGTCGTCTTCGGGCATGCAGTAATTGCACCTCAGGTTGCACCGATCGGTGACCGACAGGCGCAGGTCACGCAATTGGCGACCCAGCAGGTCGGCTGCTGGCCGCGCTGCTGCCACCCCGGGATGGGCAACCGCCAACGGGTTCTCAGTCATGCATCGCCGTCTTGACCCTGGGGGAGACTGCGCCATGGCCCTCGCTTGGCATCGCCCTCCCTTCGAGCACCTGTTTGCTCATCTTCGTCCATTTATGGCGCTTGCTGCGCTTGGTGACGCCGGCAGTCTTTGTACGGTCGGCTCCCCGCTCACAATCCGAGGGCAATGACCGCGCGCCTGTTCCCGAGCGGCATGCCGCCCTTTCGCGCATGCCGCCCTTTCGGGCCTGACCGGGGCGCCATCTTCTTTGCGCTAACGCTCAGGCCCCGAGGTCGCGACCCAACACAGGAGGTTTGGTAGCAGTTGTGGTAGCAGTCTGTAGCCGTCTCATGTCTTTCATCGGGTACAAAACCCCTGGTCAGCTAGGCCCAGAGACGCCGGCAATCCTCAATAAACGCTTTGCCGACATCCTAAGCGGCGGGTCGCAGGTTCGAACCCTGCCGGGGGCGCCGCTCTGAGCAGGGCTTTTGCGGGTCGAAGACAGTCGACCGGTCGGAAAAGTGTGCAATTTGTGTGCGCAGGCGTGGACGCCACGTACTCGTACGGACTCACACGAGTGTGCGGGTACCGGGACTTGACCGCCAACGCGTCCAAGCTCAGGGCTTCCTGGGTTCGTGCCCGAACGGGGTACCCGGCCGGGCAGCCCGCAGCCTCTGCTTGCCCAACACCCACTCGGCCGGGTAAGCAGCGACGGTGGCCCGTCCTGTCGCTGTGACGGCCCAGGCGTCACGGCCCTTCTCAAGCCGTTTGACCTTGGCTGGCACCCAAGGGCGGGCATCACGTCCACAAAGGGGAACCATGAGGATCACCTCGCGTACCCTGGGCCCCCGACGACGTCGGCTCGGTCGAGGCCACCGTCGATGGGCACGGCTGGGTCGAGGGCCTGGGCGCGCCATGTCCTGGCCAACGCCGCGACGCGCTCCAACTGGCCCCCACGGCCTCGTTATCTGTCGTAATGGCGTACCTGTCCTCACCCACCACGGCGGCAGCCGACCGCCCCCTGGCGATGGACGACCGAAACAGGTCCAGAAGGCCCGTTCAGTGGCCGAGGTTGAACGCTCTTAGCTTGGTGCCACCGGGTGCCCGTCGTCCCCGTCCCGCCAGGGTGTGGGACGAGTGGTCCGGCCCCCGGGCCACCCGTGCCCCCCTCGACGAGCCCTTTCGTCCTCGGCCGGGCGCATTTCCTCACGTGCCTTAGCGCCCGCAGCGAGGGCCCTGGACTGGTCGGGCCGGTATGGCCCAGGCCGAACGCGTTCGCGATAGGACGGGACGTAGTTGCCAGAGCTGTTCAGCGGTGGCGCCCTGGCCACGACGCTGTCAAACAACGCCGGCTCACGCTCCCCGGCGGTCACGCCAACTTAGTGGCCCGTCTGCTCAACGTTTTTAGCTTCATTACCCCATAGACCTCAACCGGCTAGTCGGAGCTCCCGTGCTGAAAAGTCTTTACGGGCGCGCATTATGCGATTCCTGCGGGGGAAATTTGATAGCGCATAACGCCGAATAGGTATCGCCCCTGCGGATAAGTCAGGGTCGCCACTCGGTGAGCAATAACCGCAATTATGTAGTCGAACTGTCACGTATTCCCGTTAAGAGGCCCGCACGCTACGACTCGAAACTGTCAGCCTCGTCACTGTGGTCCCGAGAGCCGGTCGAGGCGTAACGGTCTGCGTCGACAATTGCGCTCTAAGGTGCCTGCAGGGGCTTTTGCAGTTCCTTCCGAGAGCGGATGCCCAGCTTCGAGTAGGCGGAGGTCAGGTGATGCTCAACAGTCTTGACGGATATGAACAACCGGTTCGCGATCTCCTCATTGCTCGCGCCCTCCATGGCCAGAGTCGTCACACTCCGCTCCTGAGTGCTCAGTTGGTTGGAACTTTGCCGGGGCCGTCGGCCACCACTCGCCTTTAACTCGATTCGCGCTTGCGCTGCGAACCGAGCACCGCCGCAGGCCTCGCTCTCGTCTATCGCCTCGGACAGAGGCCCCCGCGCCAGCACTGGCTGACGGTTGCGCCTCAGGAAGCGCCCGTAGATGAGCAGGGCCCGGGCTCGCCGGAGCGGCAAGCCCACCTCGTCCAAGAGGTGGACGGCTTGTCGGTGGTGCTGTTCGGCTTCTTCCAAGGCGCCTCGGGCCTCCGCCAGGCCCGCCCGGCCCAGGGCCGCCACCGACCGTGGCCATCGGCATGGGAGCCTCTCTGTCACTATGTCGAGGTGTTCCACCAGTGCCTGCGCTTCATCTGGCAAGCCAGCGCGAAGGAACGCCACCATCGCCGTGTCCGCCCAGGGAGACCAGCATGGCTCGAGGATGCCGAGCCGCTCGTGGAGGTCACGCATTTCTCTGGCTAGTCTCACCGCTTCGGAGGCACGCCCGGCGTCGAGCGCCAGTTCGGCATAGATCCGCAAAAGCTGGGTCCGGCTCCACGGGTTCTGGGCCGAGAGAAGCAACTCGGCCTGGCCCGCTTCGGACAAAGCTGTTGCCACGTCACCTTCTTCTACGGCCAACATGGCGAAGTTGACGGCCGCATGCTCCTGGACCTCTCGGAGCCCGGCCGCCGCCTGGATGCCAGCCAACTCGGCGAGCACCTTGTGGGCGTCGGCGAAACGGCCTCGCCACCAGTTGCTAGCGGCCCGGATGAGGGCGAGGGAGGTCAAAGTCATGACCGCCCCGCGGCGTTCAGCGATCTCCCAGCCGGTGACAAAAAGCTCATCGGCTTCGTCAAACCGCTCCACAAAGAGCCTCGAGTCAAAAGCGGCGGCCAGCATCGCCTGGAACAGCATTGGAGAGGCCGACCCCATCACCGACGCTAGGTTGGCGGGGCCCAGTGCGGCCCGTATCACTTCGGTCCCTTCGGCCTGGCCGGCCATAGCGGCCGCCGTCCCCCACGCAAGGTCCACCTCAGTTCGCAGCGGGGACGGAGCTTGGGCCCTGGACGTCCAGAGGCGCGCCGCCCAAGCCGCCACGGCCGCTGGGCCAACGACCTTGCTCAGATGTATCACCGCTTCAGCGAGCACCCCGACCAGCTTCTCGCTTCCCTCGGCGGCCCGGACGGCTTCTGTCCAGCGCACGGCTTCGTCGTCGTTGACGCTGAACGCGACCCTAGCCAGCATGACCAGGGCATCCACCCGGCCGTCTGTGCCCGGGGCGAGCTCGAGGGCGCGAAGGCACGCCCCCTTGACCCGCTCGGTGCGTCCTGTAGCCAGCTCAGCCTCTGCCAGCTCCAAGAGGAGCGTTGGCGCCACCAGGTTGCCGGCCAGCTCGACTGCCGCCGCCAGGTAGTTGACCGCACCTTCCAGCGCACCCGCGGCCATAGCAGCGCGGCCCGCCGTCTCCAGGACGTCGATCGCTGTTTGGTCACCCATCAGATGGCCCAACTGTGCATGCACCGCCGCCTTGGCCGGCTCGGCCCCCATGGCCAGGAGGCCGCGCAACGCCGCCGCGTGAAGTCGGGACCGCTCTGGTCGCTCGACAGACTCGTACAGCGCCTGCGCGAACAGTGGGTGAGCGAACTCGACCTCACCGTCGTCCTGGGCGTGGGCCAAGCCCGCATTGATAAGAGCCCCCAGGGCGGAGCTGACCTCGGCATCGCTCGTGCCCGTCATCGCCGAGACAAGGTGAGGCCAGAACCGGGTACCGGCGACGCTGGCCGCCTTGGCTACCAGGACGACCTCTTGGGCTAAACCAGAGAACCGGGCCACCAGCCGACGATTTGGGTCGCTGCTCAGGCCTTCAGCGCTAGCCCCCATCCCAGCCGCGGCACCGGCTTGGGTGAGCAGGAAGGGGTTCCCGGCGCATGATTCGAGGACCAGCTCAAGCTCGGCTGGGGCCAGTTCCCTTTGCGCAGCGCGCTCCACCACCTGGGCCGCGGAGCGGTCGCCGAGTCGGGCCAAGCGCTGGATGCCGGCGTGACCTGCCGCAGCTAGTTCTTGAGCCAAGTCCTCGGCCTCTCTGGGCCAGGGCCGAAGCGTGGCAATGACCCCGAGAGCATTGCCACTGAGGCGGCGAAGGAGGAAGCCCAGCAGCGACAGGGAGTCTGGGTCAGCCCAGTGGAGGTCATCGATGAGCAACAGGAGCGGGCTCGTTTGGCAAAGGTCTCTAAGGGCGCGGCTGCACCGCTGGTAAAGGCGGGCCCGGGCCTCCGCCGAACCGAGGCCGGGGACCGCATCCAGTTCGCTGAGCGGCGCCAACGCTTGGCTCAAGAGGCCAAACGGGAGGGCCGTCTCGGCGGCGACCCCCTCGGCCCACCCCAGCGCGAGCCCGCCGGCCGCCGCCCTGGCGTGAGCGACAAGGCTCGTCTTGCCCAGTCCCGCGTCTCCCATGAGGAACAACACCGAGTACTCGCCGCGCCGCGTTGCCTCCACGGTGGCGGTGACGGCAGCGAGCGCTGCGTCTCGCTCCAACAGCCCAACTTCTGAGGGTGTCCGGAGCGCACCAATGGCAAAACATTAGGGTTTGCGCGCCGCACAAGCTGCAAAAAGGCGGGTCGAACCCCGATGCACTTGCGTCGCCGCCCTGGCCCAATAGGGGCACGGGGTGACGCTAATGAGAAAAGGGCTGACTTCAGCGGGCGCGTTGCTCGCCGCCGTGGTGGCGTTGCTGCGGGCACGACCCCGCCTGCCGGGGCAACGGTGGTCCCTCAAGCTGCCAAGCGCAGCGATCGGCATTTTGGCCCTCACGGGCTCGTCGATGCTTGCTTTGGCGGCGGGGCCGTCCGGACCGGTCGTGGCGGCCCTGGTGATGATCGACCCCGTGGGCTTGCGTGCCGGCGCGGCGTTCGGGACCTCAGTCGCCACCGCAGGGCCACTGATGGTCGTTGGTGCACCCATGTTGGGTGGAGGCGTGGCCTACGTGTACACGCGGGGCGCGAGGGCTTGGCGGGAGAGCGCCGAGCTGCGTGCACCCGACACCCAAGCTGGCGACTTCTTCGGCGGCGCGGTGGCCGTCACGGGTACCACGGTCGTGGTGGGCGCCGACAACCACGACAATATGGGCGCCGCGTACGTGTTCGCGAAGGCAAGCTCGGGCTGGCACCTGACCGCCGAACTTGCGGAAGGCGATGGCCGGCCCGGCAGCGGTTTCGGCTACTCGGTAGCAATCGGGGCGGGCACCATCGTGGTCGGCGCGCCAGCGCCGGTGCTGGGTACTGGCACGGCTTATGTGTTCCGGAAGGGCCGCTACGGCTGGCGCAAGGTGGCGGAACTGCACCCCGAGCACGCCCCGGTGGGCGGCTTTTTCGGGTTCTCTGTAGCTGCGTCTGGCTCGGAGGCGGTTGTCGGCGACCCGGGTGACATGGACGGAGCCGGCCGGGCCTTCGTGTTCTCCAGCACCTCCGGGGGATGGGGCCAGACCGCCGAGCTGGTAGGGGGGACACCGTGGCCGGGGACAACTTCGGTTTCTCCGTGGCCGAGCGAGCCGGCCAAGTCCTTGTCGGCGCTCCTTGGCACCGCGCCGGCGCGGCCTACGTCTTCAGCGCCTCGGTAGGTGGCTGGCGCCAGAGCGCAGAGATCACGGGCCGCGGCGCCCGGCCCGGCGAGGAGTTCGGCTGGAGCGTGGCCCTGGGCCCGGGCCTTGTGGCCGTAGGCGCGCCCGGGCAGGAGGCAGGCCGGGCCTACTTGTTCAGCCAAGCCCTTTCGGGCTGGCACCAGAGCGCCGAGCTCTTCGAGCCCTCGGCTCCCGACGGCTACTTCGGCACCGCCACCGCAGTGTCGGGTACGGCCGTAGTAATAGGCGCCAACGGATGGCGCGCCGGTACGGGTGCGGCCTGGGCCACCACCATTTCGTGAGCCGCTACTGAGCGCATTCGGTTGGCCAAGACACAGGCTCGGCCTTTTGGTCGTCGCGCCGTCGCCAAGGATTACGGTCCTGAGCTACTTCGGGTCTGAGCTAGATGTCGCTCACGTCCCTGATGTCGAGACCCCTTTTGTAGGGCTAGTTTCCCTCGAGACGCTACTGAACGCCACCACTTGCTCAAAGTCTCAATGCCAGCGGTACAGCTGGCATATTGGAGCCCAGTACCGACTATCCGTCGTTGGACTGCACTCTTCTGGGGATCCGCCCTTAGGGAGCCCGGCCCGAGCGACGGTTGTTTATCTCGCTTTGTCGTACAACGCCAATATAAAATGCACATATTATCCAAACGTGGCCAGGATAATAGGTACTCAGGTCCCTGGGCAGAGCGACATCGGACTAATGTGCGAGGCCGGTCAGGGCGCTGGCTTCCGTGGGCGGTGGTCAGTCTCGACGCCGGGACCACGCATTAGGTTGGCGAGGCGAGCGCAGCGACGACCAGGGCGGGGCGGCGTGTGTCACGCGCTTGACGTGGCCGAGTTGGTGAGCGGGACGTGCGCGAGAATTGCCCCATGTCGTCGGCCGACCGTGCCATGGGATATACCACTACCCTAGAGAGCCGCTGCCCGGGAGCAAGGCCCGCGTTCCCGTGCCCTTTGACCCAGACGAAGTCTGGGGAACAAAGCGCGAGCACCATGTTGGCGGGACCATCGCCGGCGTGCGAGTGCGAGGCAGCATACGCAAGGACGACGGCTGCTGGAGCTTCTCGGTTTCGCTGTGCGGCCGTCCGATGGCGGCAGGCGACGTCGTCGACGTCGTCATCTCGCCGGAAGGTCCACAGCGTTGGGACTTGGAGCCGGATTTGCGGGCAGCACTCGAGGCGAGCCCCGATGCGGGGGCGTTCTTCGACTCGCTGGCTCAGTTCTACCGAAAGGGCTAGCTGCGGGGGATCGATGCGACGAGGCGTCGGCCCGACGTTCGAGCCGAACGCATCGCCGAGGTGATCCGCCTTCTCAACGCTCGGGTCAAGTAACGCCCCAGGCCATGACCGACCTGGTCTGAACCTGGCGCGGCCAACTACACGAAAGGTCGCGGACCAATAGCGCTCTCAGCTGGGCGGCTGACCACTCCACCAAACGGTGCAGATCGCTCCTTATTGTGCGAGACTTTTGCTTTACGTAAGGTCGCCGAAGAGTATCGAGCGACGGCTACGGGCGCTCTGACTTGGGCCAACTTCGCTTGATCTACAACACAGATCCAGCGCGTATATTGTTCCGAGCGCGCCCGGCGTTCTGTGCCCGCGCCGGGCGATAGC
Source organism: uncultured Acidimicrobiaceae bacterium (assembly GCA_963750465.1). Classification (GTDB taxonomy): domain Bacteria; phylum Actinomycetota; class Acidimicrobiia; order Acidimicrobiales; family Palsa-688; genus Fen-671. Next base: position 1,776,944 of record CAVVRE010000007.1, on the reverse strand, counting down.
AGTGTTTGCGCCTTGAGTTTCAAGTTGCCGAATATTTGCGGACGCTGTCCACGGGTGGACTCTCCCTAATAAGGAGGTTCTGTGCGATGTCGAACCGGTCCGTAGGCCCGAGCGCCCGCCGAACAAAGCATGCCATCGAGTGAGCCGGCAGGTCAACGGGCATCCCAGGCTGGTGCTCTCCGCTTGCGCCATTGGCACTTTGTCCCCGGGGACTCTCGGCGCAGGTGGCGACTGCCGATTGAGGCGGCTCCGCAGAGGTTGTCTCCGCGGCTCCGCCGCGCTTGTTTTGTCGCAGCATCATGCGGTCGCGGCTGGGCCAAGGTCGGTAGCGATCTGACGGGCGTATCGGTGCAGAGCCGTGTCCAGAACCGTCGAGAAGTACGCCACAACTAGGTCCTTAGCCGGCGAGACATAGAGCCCCTGCCCGAAGACGCCACCCTTGGACATGTCACCGTCGGGCCAGATGGCATCCCACTGCCACGCATTGGAAACCGGAGGGTCTTTCGGGAAGGCCTTCGCAGTCAACTCTCGGCCGGGATAGATCTCCTTTCGGCCGCTGGTCTGGATCTGGCGAACATAGGTATCAGCGACGATCTTCTCGCGCGCCGCCGAGGCCCAGCTCGGCGTATAGAGCATCCCGTAGCGAGCCAGGTCGCGCAGCCGTGTGTTGAGAAGACCGTGCGCCTGAGCGGTCCCGTCCGGCGCCATCCCTACGGCCATGTCGCCTTCGACGGTCATCTTTGACCACACTCTCTCCCCAAAGAGCTCATGCCAGCGCCGGTTGGTCAGAGCTTCGGCCATCAACACGAGCAGGAGCGTGTTGCAAGACGAGTACTCGAACGCCTCGCCCGGTGGACGGAGGCGCGCCGCCGCGGCGATCACGTCCAATTGGCGCTCGATAGAGGACCGTTCGTGTTCGGTGCACCGGTCCCGGCAGCGACGAAACGCGAGAACGTAGAGCTTGGGTCCAGCCCTGTCTCCTCGTTCTCTACGACGTCCATCCCTGAAGCCATATCGAGCACGTCTTGAACGCGTGTACCGGCCCATTCCGTACTGCGCAGGCGGGCCACATAGGAGTCGATCGGTGCCTCAGAGTCGATTTTTCCCTCGTCCGCCAGCAGTCGGACCAAAAGTGATGTCGTCGTCTTGGATATAGACATCCAAACGTGGGCGTCGAAGTCGCGCATGCCCGGATACGCCTCGAAGGCGACCTTCCCGCGGTGGACGACAATAAAACCCTGCGCTCGCGACTCGGCGTGCACCAGGTAATCGTCCAAGCGCAGGTCGCCTTGCGCCACGCCAAGGCGCGTCTCGCCGACACCTGGGTTCAACGAGCACTCGAGCGGCACAACGGTCCCGCTACGCGCGATGGTGGCCACCCGAAGGGCCTCCCCGAAGTTCAGGAATACGAACAGATCTACGTCTCCACCTGTGACCCTGTCCTCGAGGGGGAGCCGTTCGAGGAGCTCCGCCGCCCGCGCCGGCGCGAACCCCCGCACCGCCTCGGACACAGGGATCAGCGTTGCCCCCTGATCTGACGAGCGCATGGACATAGCGATGCTCCTTAGTCGGGTCGTGAGGTCGCTTTGGATTTTAGGCTTCCCGTCTGCCTGTCCTGTCCATCACCGATGGAGCCGGCGCATGCCGAACGAAGCGGCATCTGCGGCCTCGTTCACGCTCAGTTTGACTGCTGTTGACCAGATCCGGAGCCGGATAGGCAGGTCGTTTCTGGACGCCGAGGTTGCCGACGTCGTCACATAAGTGGGCCCTGACAATCCACCAGTTGGACGGGTCACCATCTCGAGAGCGCCCGAAATCCCAATCTGGACGGGTCCAACGTGACGCTCCCGGGGGTCGCGGACGGCCCGAACGAGGGTTATGCAACCGGGAGCCTCTCGACTTTTCCTTATTTCAGAATACATAATCGGCACACGCATCGTTCAAGCAAATACCTCCGGTCTGTGCACACGTTGACGGAAGGCCATCGCTGCTGGGGTTTCCGCAGTCGGCGCGTACGAGTGCTGACTGAGCCCAGCGCGACGAGCCCGGCGTCAGGCCATCCCGAGCTGTCGGCCCCAAGGTCCCGGTTGTTGCAGTTCCGACCCCGGACGAACGGGGAAATCGTGGTCGGCGCGCCCCGAGGAGCGACGAGGATACCTGAAGTGCCCGCCGGCATCGCGCGCGAGTTCGCGGGGACCGGGAGCGCCCGCGTCGCGGCGGTCCCCGGCACAGGTGCCGAGAGATGACCGGTGCCGTACGGGCTACGCACGAAGGCAAGGCTGGCATCCGCCAGGACGGTCCCGCCTCCTGGCCTGGCGGCGCTAGGGCTCAGTTGGAACGGCCTCAAACACAACCAGGCCTTCGACGTCCTGGTCGGCAACAACGCCGTGCGGACGGCCCTCTTCGCCATCTTCAGCCCGGGCCAGTGGTCCCAGGCCACGGATCCGCTCAACGGCCCACAGATGCCCGACGGAGGCCGGTCGCCGAGTTGTCGCCCGAATCTTTGGCTAATCGAGCTGGTCGGGTCGTTCGGCGCGTTGGGAGTCGCGCAACGCGCATAGCTCGGGCAGAGCTTCACGGTCCTTGGGGCGGTTGGCCGACTGCTTGGAGGCGATTATGTCGTCGAGGGCGGCAATGTGGACGACGACGCCATCTGCGCCGTAGGTGGCGTCGACGGCTCGGGGAAGTAGGTCCTCGTAGCTAAGCCGGGCCCCGTCGGCGCTGGGTATCTCGACCAGCACGTCGAGGTCGCCCGCGTCGGTGCGCCAGGTGGAAATCTCCATCCTGCTCAAGGTGAGGGCGTCGATCTGTACAGGGAGGGACCGGGCCTCCTCGTCGGAGAGCCCGTCGACGACCAGGTAGGCGTGGAGGTCTCGAAGCGCGGCTGCGGTTGCTTTGAGGTTGGCGGTTGTTCGGCGGACGACGGTGTCCGCGTCGGCGGTCAAGCGCTCGGCACCGTGCGCAGTGGCGGCAACTCCACCGACGATCAGGTAATCGACGTGGTGGCGGTCGAACGCCTCAACAATACGACCGACGTCGAGTGGTCTGGGCCCGCTCACCCCTCAGGCGTGTGCGCAGCCCGCTCGCGAGCTAGCTCCTCGAGGAACGCCAGCACCTTCTCCTTGGAGTCGAGCCGCGTGCCGTCCGAGCTGATCGACACGTCATCGGTGCCGCGCTGTCGGGCGAACTTGTCGACCCGTTCTTGCAGCTCCTCGATGGACTTGACGGGCATGGCCACCCTCTCAGCGTACTTGGCAGGGGCGCATCGCTTGTCTACAGGCCCGCGGCTTGCCCAGCTACTCAGCGTCGGATCGTGCGGGGCACTGCCAATAGGGTTCACCCCGCACGATAACCCAAGGCGTTCCCCGCCGCCCGCCGTCGCTTTACCAGCGTCTGACAAAGCCCGTGTTTACGAAGCTGCCGCCAAAACGGCCGTTTGGGGCGCACCATTGGCGAGCCCTCTCCCGCGGAGGAGAATGCGGCGGGACGGGTTCAGGCCGGTACCACTAGAGCCGTCCGCCCTGGGGCTAGCGGCCCTCTCGCAGCTGTAGCCGGTTGCCGTCTGGGTCCAGGAACTGCGCGACGTAGCCCCAGGGGAACTCGAGCACGTCGGTGACGAACTCGACGCCGCGCGACTTCAGCTCCTCGACAGTCTTGCGGCAATCGTCGGTGACGAACGTGACCGACGGGGGTGGGCTTCCCAGCGCCGGCTGAGCCTGCGCCGCTAGACCGGGCCAGAGCACCACTTGGAACTCATCGCCCTTGACGCCGACGGTCAGAAACCGCGGCCCGTCGGGAGTCGGGTTCTCCACCCGCTTCTCCATGCCAAAGACGTTCGTGTAAAACTCCAACGCCCTGTCCTGGTCGCCGACGAGCACGCTCATGTAGAGGACTTTCTCGAGCACTGCTGCCTCTATTTGTCGTGTCCACTTCCCCCTATGACAAGAGCCTTGCAGTGAATGTGACAGCCGGCGACCGTTGCAGCCGACGAGTTCGAGGCCGCCCGGCCAAAACACCCTTGCGCGCGCCGCGCTCCGTCACGAGGCCCGTGCCGTGATCTCGGGAAGGCGGTCTACCGGACCGCGCTCAAGCCGGCCCCGGAGTTGCGAAGGTGTGCCTAGGACGGAGGTGACGGCGCCCGAACGCCCCGCAGCCGGGCGGGGCAGGGGCAAATCAGAGCCCGATAGTGTGTGCAGTTTTGTGTGCAGTTTGCCCCGGTCCTATCCGTCCCCGGCGCGATGAAAGTCCTGGTCGAGGGGTCTGTGACGACACGGGTGAACTCGTGCGGACTCGGTGCCGACATCTTCTAAGCGGCGGGTCGCAGGTTCGAACCCTGCCGGGGGCGCCGTCTGACCAGGGTGTTTGTCGTAGAAGACAGTGGGCCGGTCGGAAGTGTGTGCAAAAAAGCGTGCAGTTGCCAATTTTACGGCTCCCGATCTTCTACTCTGCCGGCCAAACAGTGCTTCAGTGATACGAGCCGCGGCGACGGACTTCCGGTCCTCTAAGATGTGCAAGGTACCGATCGGTGTGCCGTTCGGGAGTGCCCGAGAACCTGGCCGGCTGTCTTTCGATGGAGGTCCGCGGAAAGCCTCATCGTGGCCGCAGAGTGACGTAGGTCGTGCAGCAGCGTGGCGGGGACCCTCGCTTCCTTGCACAGCTCCTTGAAGTCGCGGCCGTCCGCCCGCGGATCGGTTGGACCGCCCCTCGCATTGGCGAACACCCACCCACCGTCAAGACCTTGCTCCCATATCTCGCTCGCGACCCGATCCGATCGCTGGGACTGGCGGTGGGCCCGCAACTCGTCGGTGACGGGGACGGGGAGAGTAAGAGCGCGCTTGCCGACGTAGGATTCCGGCTCGGACACCTTTAGGCCGCCCCCCCACCGTTGGGGGCAGTCGGCGCCTCCCATTAGCGGGCCAGCCGGGCCACTGGCGAGCTGGGCTTAGCCAGCCCGCCAGTTTGTCGGTCGGTGTGCTCCGTTATTGACCGTTGGCTGGCCCGTGGCACCGGGCAGAGCCAGCATCTGAGAAGCTGCCCCAAGCCGGGGCGCCGTTGACGATCGGGGCGGTCGCAGACTCGTAGTCCCAGCTGTAGCTGTTTTGACCGAGAGTGAGCTTCATGACGCCGAAGGCTCCAGGGTACCCGGACGTGGTCGTGCCGTTCTGGTAGGCCGTGCCCGACCCTTCGGCTGCTTCCAAGTTGGGCACTGAAACATCCCCCGACGAGTCCGTATTGAGAGAATCGAGGGCCTCGCCGCCAGTGCCGACTATGAACTGGCGGATCCCGTGCTTGTCGGCCTGGCCGGCCGCATTCATGGGGGCGAACCGGGCGTAGACGTGCTCATGGCCGTTCAGCACCACGTCGCCTCCCCGAGCCTGCAATAGCTTCCACCAGGTGTCCGCCGCCGTCCCCTCACCACTATCGGCGCCGGGAGTCGTGGCTGACGCCGGCTCGCCGGTCACACTGAAGGTTGGCTGGTGCCAGTAGGCCAGGGTGCACGAAGCGTGGTCGTTGGCGAGGTCCTGGGCCAACCACTGAGTTTCCTGCTGGTACCAGGCCGGCGGGTTGGTGCAACTGGTCGTGACAGCGTGGTCACCGATCGAGCACTCGGCGTTGAGGGAGATAATGTGCCAACTGCCGAGGTCGTAGGAGTACCAACCCTCGCCCGAGGGGCCCGCCTGGCCGTCGGGGCGTGGCACCGGCTCCTCCCGAGGCGGATTAGTCGTAGAGAGGGGGTCTGATTCGAGGATCGGCTTGCCAGTTTGGGGATCCAGCTGGTAGCCGTTGAAATAGTCGAAGTAGCCGATGCCGTCCTCGCCGTCCTGGCCGTGAGTGCTGTAAAACTCGTGGTTACCGGGCGAAGGCCGCTGCAAGAACTTGAAAGCGCCGTACGTCTGGTCGTAGGAACCCTCGAAGTCGGCCAGACTGCCGATCTGGTACTGCTCGTCGCCAAGTATCGCAACGAGACTGGGGGTCATCGCCTCCACCTCATTGGCGGTCGCAGCCTGGGCCTGGTTGCGGAGATTTACGTCGGCCTGGTCGTTCTGGCTGCAGGTGTCGTCGGGCTTGGCCTTCTCGCCCGGCTGAGTCGTGCTGTTCACGTCCGGCTGGCAGGAGATATCACCCACCGCAGCAAGGACGGGTGAATTCGGTTGCGGAGCATATGGCCATGCATTGTCCGCGGTGTCACTCAGGTTCTGAGCGCCCACTACGGATCCTACGGAAAGCAGCCCCCCCGTTACTAGTACGCCGACGAAAACTCGACTTCTCTTCTTTGTTAGCCGCAGCCCCAACAGACTCGCCTCCCTGTTCGTGACCCGGAGATTGGGCCTCCATGGAAGCTAAAAGTTCGACATGAACCGGAGGTGACTACCAATCGACTTAAAGGTGAACTTTTAGTACTGACGTCTAAACCTCGTTTGGTGAAGGTGACTATCCCGCATCGCTTCTTCCCGAGATCACGCACCTGAACTCCAGCGTTACTCGACAGCTGGTCGCGCAGCAATGCCGGCAAGGCGGTGATGCGTTCCTCGATGGCATGGCGAAGGCATCTCCACCCTCGACCCGGCCAAGCGCTTTGCCATCTACGCCAAGATGTTCAGGATCTTGGCTGACGACCTTCCTTATGTGCCGTTGGAAGTCCAGGACCAAGGCTTGGCGCTCTCCAGCCGGTACGCCTTGCCGGGCTACACGCAGTGGACGGCTGGAGGTCGATGGGAGATGGACCTCCAGGTGAGGTGAAACGCCGAGCAGACCGCCGGCTGGCCGAAGGTCGTGCACGTGGAGTTGGGCGGTTTGGCGACCACCTTCCTCTTTAGTCGTGCCAGCGACACCGTAGACGGTCGAGCAGGCCCCCGAGCAGCCCTACTTCGACGTACAGGTCGTCCACCAGCGCCATTCGAGGGGGCCTGAATGTGCCAAGCCCCCTGTCGCGGCGGGGCCTTCTGTCGTGGCGTTTCCGGCCCACGGCCCCTTGGGCGTTTGGCTGATTAGACGGCTGCGGGTTCGCCGCGAGTCAGGTCGAATTCGAGCACCTGGGTAAGCCGGATGTTGTTTCCCGAAGGGTCCCGGAACGAGGTGTCGATGCCATAGGCCTGAGCGGTCGGGGGATCGTTGAACTTAACCCCCCTGGCCGAGAGTTCGTCGTACGCCGCCTGACAGTCTTCGGTCTCCAGGAACAAGGTGCCGCCCACACCTTTCGCCACCAGCTCGGCCAGCTCAGCGCCGCTTTCTTCGTCCAGCATCGGCGGTCCCGGGATCGGCATGAGCACCAGGCCGATCCCGTCCTGCCCAGCCGGCCCCACGGACAGCCAGCGGAAGTTCCATGCCTCCACCTTGACGTCGGCACGCACCTCCCAGCCCAGAGTCTTGGTGTAGAAAGTAAGAGCCTCGTCCTGGTCGTGCACCCAGAACTGCGTGTTCGCGATCTTGATCATGGCTTCCTCCTGGTTCGTAGTTGATGCTGAGGAGCCTAGGAAGCCCGCTTGGCTGCGTCTTCTCGAAACGTGCGGTTCTTTGGTCGGGCGTAGGCTTGGGCTACGCAACGCGGGATCCGAATGAGCGACTCAGCCGGGGGATACATGGCTCGGTAGCGCTGCGGCGTGTGGCCAAACAGCCGGCTGAAGGTGGTCGTGAACGAACCCACGCTTTGGAACCCGACCCTGAAGCAGATGTCGGCGACCGACCAGTCGGTCGCCTGCAGCAACGCCGCGCCTCGCTCCAGCCGCCTGGTCAACAAGTACTGATGCGGCGACTCTCCGAACGTCCGTTTGAACTCCCGGCTGAAATACGCCCGGGACAATCCAGCGGCCGCCGCCAACTGCCCCACCGATAGCGGCTCAAAGTACCGGGCATCGGCCAAGTCCTTTGCCCTGAGAAGGTGGCGGGCGAGCGGCACTTCAGCCATCCATCCATTATGGACCGACCCGACGGTGAGAGAGCACGCAGGATCACCGGCCGCCCCGCCTCAGCATTTCCCGTGGTCGCAATCCGCCGCGCGATACCCCCGCTCTTGAACCCTCGACCCCGAAACGGAGATCACCGAGTGGCAAGAGGGAGAAATAACGTGGTTACCTCCCTTCCGGGCATCTCTTGTACTTATGTCGTGGCGCAAGGACCACATGCCAGCTCGGGGACCGTCCGAGGAACAATGCCGTCCTTTCTCTCGACGGGCGGCGCTAAGACCGAGCTCCAGAGCCGAGAACGCGAATAGGTATCACCCTTCGGATATGTGTCAAGGTCGGCCCCTGGCCGCGCCATAATCCCAATTATGTGGTCGACTGTCACCTATTTCCGTAAGGGGCCAGGGGCGCTACGACTTGAACGGTGAGCCTGTCAGCCCAGTCAATGTGGTCCCGAGAACCGGCCGATCGGTACCGGTCTGCCTCGGCAATTGCGCTCTAAGGTGCCTGCAGTGGCTTTTTCAGTTCTTTCCGAGACCGGATGCCCAGCTTCGTGTAGGCGGAGGTCAAGTGGCGCTCAACGGTTTTCACGGATAAGAACAACCGGTTTGCGATCTCCTCGTTGGTAGCGCCTTCGATGGCCAGAGCGGTCACGCTCTGCTCCTGAGCGCTCAATTCCTTCGAACTTTGCCGGGGCCGCCGCCCACCACTTGCCCTGAGCTCGGTCCGTGCCTGGGCGGCGAACCGGCCGGCGCCACAGGCCTCGCTCTCTTCGATCGCCTCGGACAGGGGCCCCCTGGCGAGCACTGGCTGGCGGTTGCGGCGCAGGAAACGCCCGTAGATGAGCTGGGCCCGGGCTCTCCGGAGCGGTAACCCCACCCCGTCCAAGACGTGTACGGCTTGGCGGTGGTGGCGTTCGGCTTCTTCCAAGGCGCCCCGGGCCTCCGCCAGGCCGGCCCGCCCCAGGGCGGCCACCGATCGCGGCCATCGGCATGGGAGCCCCTCCGTCACCACGTCCAGGTGTTCCACCAGTGCCTGGGCTTCATCGAGCAAACCAGCGCGAAGGAACGCCACCATGGCCGTGTCCGCCCACGGGACCCAGCAGGGCTCGAGTATGCCGAGCCGTTGGTAGAGGTCGCGAATTTCCTTGGCCAACCTCACCGCTTCGGAGGTGTGGCCGGCGTCGAGCGCCAGTTCGGCCCGGAGCCGCCAAAGCCCAAGACGGGCCCCGAAGTTCTGGGCCGAGACAAGGGGCTCGGCCTTGCCCGCTTCGGACGAGGCCATCGACGCGTCCCCTTCTTCCAGGGCCAGAGTGGCGAGGACCCCCGCCCAGTGCTCCTGGGCCTCTCGGAGCCCGGCCGCGGCCTGAATTCCAGCCAGGTCGCTGAGCGCCTTGTGGGCGTTGGCCAAACGGCCCCGCCAGCAGTTGCCCATGGCCCGGAGCAGGGCGAGGTAGGTCAAAGTCATGACCGCCCCACGGCGTTCCGCGATCTCCCACCCGGCGGCGACGAGGTCATCGGCTTCGTCGAAGCGCTCTACCAGGTACCTCGAGTCGATAGCCAAGGCCAGCATCCGGGGGAACAGCATGGGAGAGGCCGACCCCATCACCGACGCCAGGTTGGCGGCGCCCAGTGCCGCCCGTACCGCCTCGGTCCCTTCGGCCTGGCCGGCCATGCCCGCCACCGCCCCCCAAGCAATGTCCACCTCGGTCCGCAGTGCGGGCGGGACTTGACCCCTGAGCACCCGGAGACGCGCCGCCCAGGGCGCCACGGCCAGGGGGCCAACGACCTTGCTCATGGTTATCACCGCTTCCGCAAGTACCCCGGCCAGCTTTTCGCTCCCCTCCGCGGCCCCGACGGCTTCGGTCCAGTACGGGGCTTCGTCGTCATTGACACTGAACGCGACCCTGGCCCGCATCACCAGGGCATCTAACCGGCCGTCTCGGCCCGGGGCGACCTCGAGGGCGCGCAGGCACGTCTCCTTGACCCGCTCGGTGCGTCCGGTCGCCACCTGAGCCTCGGCCAGCTCCAACAGGAGCGTGGCTGGGGCCAGGTGGCCGGCCAGTTCGACCGCCGCCACCAGGTAATTGACCGCCCCGTCCAGCGCACCTACAACCAGAGCCGTGCGGCCCGCCCTCTCCAGGACGTCGATGGCGGTTTGGTCGCCCACCAAGTGGCCCAACTGGGCATGGACGGCGGCTTTGGCCGGCTCAGCCCCCATGGCCAGGAGGCCACGCAAGGCCGCGGCGTGGAGGCGGGACCGTTCTGGTCGCTCGACAGAGTCGTACAGCGCCTGGGCGAACAGCGGGTGAGCGAACTCGACTTCACCGTCGTCTTGGGCCGGGCCAAACCCGCATTGATGAGCGCCCCCAGCGCGGAGCTGACCTCGGCGTCGGTCGCGCCCGTCATGGCCGAGACAAGCTGAGGCCAGAACCGGGTACCGGCGACGCTGGCCGCCTTGGCCACCAGGAGGACCTCTGGAGCTAAACCAGAAAACCGGGCCACCAGCCGCCGGTTTGGGTCGCTGCTAAGCCCTTCAGCGCTAGCCCCGGTCCCGGCCGCCGCACCGGCCTGGGTGAGCAGGAAGGGGTTCCCGGCGCATGAGGCGACGGCCAGCCGAAGCTCGGCCGGGGCCAGTTCCTTTCGCGCGGCGCCCACCACCACCTGAGCGGAGGAGCGCTCGCCGAGCGGCGCCAACCTCTCGATCCCCGCCTGTCCCGACGCACCCAGTTCTTCCGCCAGATCGGCGGCTTCACGAGGCCAGGGCCGCAGCGTAACTATTACCCCGAGCGCACTGCCACGGAGGCGGCGGAGAAGGAAGCCCAGCAGGGACAAGGAGTCTGGGTCGGCCCAGTGCAGGTCGTCTATGAGCAGCAGGAGGGGGCTGGTCTGGCAGAGTTCCCCAAGGGCGCGGCTGCACCGCTGGTACAAGCGGGCCCGGGCTTCTGCCGAACCCAGGCCCGGGAGGGCTTCGAGTTCCCTGAGCGGTGCCAACGCTTGGCTCAAGAGGCCGAATGGGAGGACGGTCTCGGCGGCGACCCCCTCGGCCCACCCAAAGGCGAGCCCGCCGGCCGCCGCCCTGGCGCGAGTAACAAGGCTCGTTTTGCCCAGTCCCGCCTCCCCGATCAGGAACAGAACTGAGTACTCGCTGCGCCGTGTCGCCTCCACAGTGGCTGAAACGGCGGCCAGCGCTGCCTCTCGCTCCAACAGCGCGACTTCTGAGGGTGTCCCGTGCGCACCAATAGCCAAACATTAGGGTTTGGGCCACCGCACAAGCTGCAAAAACGAGGGTCGAACCCCGATGCATTTGCGTCGCCACCCGGGCCCAATAGGGCACGAGGTGCCGCGAATGAGAAAAGGGCTGACTATAGGGGGCGCTTTGCTCGCCCCGTTGCGGCATCCCTCCGGATAGGAGTTGACAATGCTTGGTAACCCCAGGTACGTCCGCGGCTGCGGCAGTGTCCATCGGGCGGCTGGGCGGGCACGGCGCCTCGGACGAGTCGCAGGTGCTGCCATCGTCGCCGGGGTAGTGGCCACTATTGGCTTCGGTACAGCGCTGGCGACAGCTGCGCCCGAATTAAAAGCCCTCAGTGCTGAGGGCCCCGTACCCGGCACGATCTTTGTCGCCAATGCTGGCTTGATCCCCAGAAGTACGGGAGGGACAGGACCAGGCTCCATCACCGCGTACCGCCCCGGTGCGACTGGCGCCGCAGGTCCAGAAATTGTCATCACAAAGGGCATTCACGGTCCCGGTGGCCTCGCCGTTGACTCCTCGGGCGACCTGTGGGTAGCCAATGAGCTTGGCCGTGTCGTCGAGTACAGCAGGGCTGACCTCGCCCAGCCTTTCCCCACCCCCACCGTGACCATCTTTTACACCGCGAGCGGCCTCGCCTTTGACCCTGTGGGCGACCTGTGGGCGGCCAACGGGACGGACGTGGCCGAGTTCACCAAGGCCGAGATTGCCAAGTCGGGTTCCCCAAAACCGCTGCTCTCCCTCCCGAGCAACTGCAGCGTCGTGTTCGACTCGTCCGGTGACCTGTGGGAAGGCAGCTCAGTCGACTGGGTGTTGGAGTTCACGAGGGCGCAGCTGATGCAGCTGGCCAAGTCAACCTCGCGGTCGCCATCTCCCGATGTGATGATCACGTCGGACAGCCTAAACGGGCCATGCAAGCCCGCTTTTGACGCCGCCGGCGGCCTGTGGGCCGGGAACTACGGGGGTGGCACCGTGGTCGAGTTCACCAAAGCGCAGCTGGCGAAGTCGGGCTCGCCGGCCCCGAAAGTGACGCTTTCCTCACTGGCCATCGGTGTGGCCGGCGACATGGCCATTGACCGTTCAGGCGACCTATGGGTGCCTGACGGCGTCAACAACACGGTGAATGTCTTCACCAAGAACCAGCTGACCAAGTCGGGTTCCCAACCGCCCGTTTTCAACATTGCCGGGTCGGCTACGGGGCTCAATTGGCCCTGGGCTGTAGCCATCTGGCCGTAGGCGCGCGAATGAGCCATAGAACTGAGGGCACGGTACAAGAAGCTGAGGGACATTGGGGGGCATTGCGCGAACATCGGCCCCCTGTCACTGAAGTCCAGTGCGAGCCCATTGGTCGAGCTTCGTGGCACCCCACGGGCCTGGGCCCACATAGGGACCACCGGTGTTCGAGCCGACGAAGCTCCAGCCACTATTTGAATGCCCCTTGCGTACTTTCTTCGACCAAGGAACCAAGGAAGGTACCGGGCTGGTCAGCGCCACCCGAGGTCCCGCCAGAGTCGTTCATACCGCGCATCTTGAGCGCCGACCCTCCTGACCATACGCGGATGCGTGGCCTCATGAACCGCTCCTTCACCCCCGGCCGCGTCGACGGCCTCCGGCCACGCATGCTCCCCACGGAGACGAGTCTGAACGAAGCGGTCGAGCGCAAATCGCCGGCGGTAAGGGTCCTGGCTGTGCGAAGAATTTTATGTGCCATATTGAGTCAAGTCTCAAACAGGTACGCTCGTCCGGTGCCCGTTTCTTGCTCTCTTGCGCCGACCGCGATCGTGCTACCTGAGATGGCGACCGAGTAGCCGAATTGGTCGCCGCTGCGTCTACTAGAGCCTGACGGCAGCTCAGCAGTTTGGTGCCAGCCGGTGGCGGCTTTACTAAACAAATACGCCCGGCCAGCGCCTGGGGCTTGAGCGAAAGTGCCGACGACGACCTTGTCCCCCGACAGGGCGACCGAGTCGCCGAAATCGTCCTTGCGTGTGTTGGAGCCGGCCAGTTCAGCGCTCTGGTGCCAACCCGTATCCGTCTTGTTGAAGAGGTACACTCGGCCCGCGTCTGCGGCGGCAAGTCCGGCGCCAACGGCGATAGTTTTTCCCGCGACGGCCACCGAGACGCCGAAGCCGTCGCCAGCGACGGTGCCCGAGCCTGACAGCTCCGCCGCCTGTTGCCAGCCCTTGGGGCCCCTTGTGAACACGTACGCACGGCCCGCCTCCGACGCATGCCCGAAAGCGCCGACCACGATAGTCCTGGGGGAGATTGCGACTGCGGCGCCGAAATCGTCCTTGGCGACGGTGTCGGAGGCTTTCAGCTCCGTTGCTCGCCAACCGTTGCCAGAGTTCACGAACACGTACACTGCGCCGGCCTTAGAGGCGTGGCTAGGTGCGCCGACCACGATCGTGTTGCCCGAGACGGCGACCGAGTCGCCAAACCAGTCGCCAACAGCGGTGCCGGGGCCTTCCAGTTGGGCGCTCTCGTGCCAACCCGTGGGCGTCCTGACGAACACATACGCCCGGCCCAACCCCGAGGAGAGAACAGATATTGCCGGCGCCCCAACCACAATGTTGTTGCCCGATACGGCCACTGAGTCGCCAAACCAGTCGGGGCCGTTAGTCTCAGGACTTTTCAATTCGGCACTTTCGTGCCAACCCGTGGCCGTCCTCACAAAAACATACGCTCGGCCGAAACCCGAGGAGAGGAGAGGTGCTGCCGGTGCGCCGACCACGGTGGTGGTGCTCGACACGGCGACCGAAGCGCCAAACCAGTCCCCGGGGACAGTACCAGAGCCAGCCAGTTCGGCGAGCTGCCTGCCGACCGGCGGTGCTGCGAGGTGGCCGGCAACCGCCCACGCAGGACCTGCATTAGTGACTCCTGGCAAGCCGGTTAACGTTCCGGCGGCAACCACTGCGGCACTGACCCGGCTCTTCAGCCTCACCGTCTCATTTTGTGCCACCTGCTCTCAGGGTCGCAACGTCATGGTGTTGGGTGGCCACCGGTCTCGCCTTGCCGACACCCCGTGACCTGATCGCCGAGCACGAGCGCGTCCTCGCCACGCAACCTGCGGACTTGAGCGAACCTCTCCGGGAGACGAGCGCAGAGCTACAGGAGGCCGGTCTGTCAGACATCGAGGCTGTCACAGCCCGCACTGCTGTGCACGTCGAGAGGCGGTCGCGAGGCGTCCGGGCCCAGTCCAGCGGTGGCCGGCCGCTGCAAGGCTACTGATGCCGAAGACCGGCGCTAGGCGCTCTTGAGCGGTTAGCGCCTTCTCCAGGATATGGCCAATTACCGTTGCTGCCCGCACCGAGGATCGCTACCGTGATCAAATCGCCCGATTCCGGGGGACAAGGTCCGAAAGGGGACACAGTGGCTAGTGCGAGGGTCGATGTGGGAGCGGTCGCTCAGGCTTTCCACGATGGAGTCAAAAACCAAGACGCAGCTGTAATTGGCAGTTTGTACCATGAAAACGCGAGGCTTCTGGCACCGAACATGCCCGCGTGCGAAGGGCGTCTCGCCATCCAGGCCGCCATGCAAGCACTTTTCGACGCGGGCGCGCGGTCGCTCGTCCTGGAGGCGCTCGAAGTCCGGGACGAGGGGGTCGTCACCATAGAATACGGACGGTTCACGCTCGTCATCGAGCCGCCCGGAGCGCCTTCGATCACCGACACGGGCAAGTACATCGTGGTGCACGAAACTCGCGCGGACGGCGCGACGAAGGTCTTGTTCGATATCTTCAACTCCGATCTTCCCGCACCGCGGTAGTAATTCATCGGGCCGTCGGGTTCTGCTGGGTGCCCCGGGCGCGAGCACGCTGTAGAGCAGAACTGCGGTGCTCTTGGGCTCAGGACACCCGGAAGGACCCCTATCGTCGTCAGCGGTACAAACGAGCGGGTTCTAACGGCCTCGTTCCCCTCGTTCCCCATCGTAGGCCACGGCGTGGTAGCCCACTGCCTAGCGAGGGTAAGGAGGGAACTTGAAGTAGACCGGTCTACGACGGAGCGGAATTGGATTGCGCGCACCTCAGCGGCCTAGAGACCACGGCGTAGAGGCAATGCGGGACCTTGCCAAGGTGAGGGTCGCGGGTTCCCGTCGTCGGCTCGACACCGTCGTCCGCTCCAGGGAAATGCAGGTCAGACGAGTGAGCTGAACCAGTCCGCGCCCAAGCCTTTTAGGGCGTGCCGCCCGAGAGCATGTGCCAGGCGGCGACGACCCTCGAGTGGGCGGCTGCGACCCTCCCTTACATGGGCCGCGCCGCGCGGCGACGCAGCGGTGCGAGGAAGCCAGGGAGGTGGCGCGGGTGCGCGAGGCCGCATTGGCTGCTCCTATGTAGGTCTGAGCAATCAGCTGGCCCTTTACGGGCGGCGGCTGCGCGGCGCTCGCCAGCTGACACATCGTTTGGTGCGGGCGAGGCCGATCCACGCCGCCAGGTGTTCTGCACTCAGGAAGGCTCCGCACCGCTCGATTTCCATCAGCGACAGGTTGAACAGTGAACGACGAGCACAACACGGTCGAGGGTGAGTGGCGGGCCTCAGACGATGCCGGCGAATGGTCTCGATTTTGGGTGGTATACCGGCGAACGTCCTGAGGACGGCTCCGGAAAAGGACACTGCATTATGCGCTCCAACGTCTTACTCGTCGACGAAAACAGTTGCTGCGACCTTCTTGACACGTTCGGGATCGGCGATGGCGTCGATCTCGACGATCTTGCCATCGACGACCAGGAAGCCCATAACATTGACGGGCTCTCGATCTATCGTGACTATTACTCCGGCTGCCCCGTTCACCAAGGCCGGGTGCAAACGAGTGGCCGGGCGCGAGAGCCAAGTCTGCAGCCCGCCGAGTGCCTGCCTTGCGACAGCTTGGGCGCCGTGCACCACCATGGACGCTGCGTGGCGGCTCGCACCGGCGTCGATGCGCAACACGACGTCGGGGTCGAGCACGGAAACGAGGGCGTCGAAGTCGCCACCTCTCGCAGCAGAGAGGAAGGCGTCAGTCACTGCTCGTTGACGAGCTAGATCGGGATCAGGGGCGGGCACCTCGGCGCCATTCACCCGCCGTCGGGCTCTGCTCGCGAGTTGCCTTGCGTCCGCGGGGCTCCGACCGACTATGGGGGCGATCTCCCCGAATGGCAGACCGAACATGTCGTGGAGCACGAATGCCAATCGCTCGGCGGGGGAGAGGGCATCGAGGACGACGAGGAGCGCGAGGCCAACAGAATCGGCGAGCAACACCTCTTGGTCTGGTTGAAATTTCTCGCTGGCACTGATGACCGGGTCGGGGACGTGCGCGCTGAACGGCTCCTCGCCCCGGGTCTTGCGCGAACGCAGCATGTTCAGACAGACGCGGGCGACAACCGTCGTCAACCACCCACCGAGGTTCTCGATCTGGTTCGCGTCGCAGCGACTGAGTCGCAGCCAGGCATCCTGGACGGCGTCGTCGGATTCAGCGACCGAGCCCAGCATCCGGTAGGCAACGGCCCGAAGGCGGTTTCGGTGCTCCTCGAACCGGTCGGCCAGCCACTCGTTCGCCACCATCCGTCACATCCTGTCGTAGTCAGGTGTCACATGAGTGACCCTCAAAGCCCGGTCGATGTGACAAGGAGACGAAATGGAGTATCCAGAGATCTCACCCATCTTGGTTACGGGCGGAACAGGCACCCTGGGCCGCCTTGTCATTCCGCGTCTGCGGGACGCCGGTTACGACGTCCGAGTGCTCAGCCGGCGCACCCACGAGGCGACAGACGGCGTCCAGTTCGTTACGGGAGACTTGGCTAAAGACGAGGGAATCGAAGCCGCGCTAAAGGGGACACGGATAATTATCCACTGCGCCGGTAGTGCCAAAGGCGACGAAAAAACGACACGCCACCTGGTACACGCCGCGTCGCGTGCTGGGATATCTCACCTGGTGTACATCTCCGTCGTGGGTGCTGACCGGATCCCGGTCACCGGCGGCATTGACCGTGCGTTGTTCGGGTACTTCGAAGCCAAGCTTGCGGCCGAGCGGGTCGTGGCAGAATCTGGCCTGCCATGGACCACGCTGCGCGCCACCCAATTCCATGACGCGTTCTTGATAATGGGCCGGCAGATGGCCAAGATGCCGGTGGTACCGGTCTTCGCGGGCGTCAGCTTCCAGCCGATCAACGCTGACGAGGTTGCGGCACGGCTGGTCGCGCTTGCGCTCGGCAATCCGGCCGGTCTCGTGGCTGAAATGGCTGGGCCGCGTGTGTACCCGATGGCCGACCTGCTCCGCGGGTACCTGAAGGCCTGTCGCAAGCATCGGCTGATCATGCCGATCCGGCTTCCTGGTAAAGCTGCTCGCGCCGTTCGGGCCGGTGCGAACTTGGCCCCTGATCGCGGTGTCGGCCTCGGCACCTGGGAGGGCTTCCTCGCCGAACGGGTGGCCTCCCCCGGGTGACGGCGGATCGGGCGCGGCATAGCGGCGGCAACCAGCGGTCAGGGGCTCAGCACAGTTGAGCGTCGGCCCGGGTAGGTCGAGCCGTGGGACGATGCTCGACCGCCTGACGTACACGCGGAGGAGGGTTACCCCGGCCCGCGCACGAAGGTCGAGCGAGGGTAGCCGTGGTCGGTCGGGTAGTCAGCCGGCCCGTGAGACGGACATGGTTGTCCAGCGCGTGGGTTCCTGAAGGGGCCGGCGACCCTCGATTCGCCCAGGCGATTATCGGAAGCTCCTCGCCGTGTAGTGAGTCTCTGTCTACAAATCGACCGGTGCGCGAGCCAACGTCGAAGCTCAGGAGCACAAGCTCCTCAACCACTCGACCTTGGCTGGTGAAGGCTCGTCACCATGCATGCCCACGCTCATCCGCGATGAGTACGACCGCCAAGCCGGCACGATCTGCCTGACCCCGTCGGAGGCTATGTTTCCGAGGTGGTCCTCGAGCGATGACCGAGGAGAGACGGTGCGACTAAGAACCTTGCGGTCTTGCCGACTTCTCGCCACTGGCATTGACAGCCCGAAACGCGTCGGCCGGTAGCGCATGCTCGACGAAAACGCGGCGCTCCGATGGTCGAGGGTAACTTCGCCGCCTCGCGTAGATGAGCGCATCTCGCCAGCCACCTCGGATGAAGGCGCGACCTCGGAGTGTGCCCTCTTGCAAAAAGCTGTAAAGGCTGGGCAGCTGCTCGGGACGGAATGTCCATGATGTAGTCTTACATCATGGAACGGACTCAGATCTCACTCACCAGCGAGGAGCGGCGGACGCTCGACGCAGTAGCGGCGCGTACGGGCAGGTCTATCTCCGCCCTGATCCGGGACGCGATCGAGACCGTCTACGGCGTCGAGCGGTCCACGGATGAGGACCTGGCTGCCATGCGTCGAGCGTTCGGCTCCTGGAAGGACCGCGACCTCGACGGCGCATCCTGGGTGGACCAGCTGCGTTCTGGGTCGCGCTTAGCTCAGGGGAGGTCGTGACCGCACTGGTCGACACCTCGGTGCTCATCGATTACTTGCGAGGTGATCAACAGGCCGCCGAGGTCCTCGAGCGAGAGCGAGCGGCCGCAGCACTGCACGCCAGCGAGATCACCCGGTTGGAGGTCCTGGCCGGTATGCAACCGGCAGAGGAAGGCGGGACCCGTTTGTTGCTATCGACCATCATTTGGCACCCGGTCGACACCGAGGTCGCGGAGGAAGCCGGTGTCCTTGGCCGTAAGTGGCTCCCCAGTCATCACTCCATCGACAGCGCCGACCTCGCCATCGCGGCTACGGCCATCCGCACTGGCTCGCGGTTACTGACGCGAAACGTTCGGCATTTCCCAATGTTTTCAGGTCTCCTCGCGCCGTACTGAAGCACCGCGGCAACTCTCAACGGGCATGACTCGTTTTCAAGGCCCGGAACTAGTGAGAGTAGGTGAGGGGTCGTCGAAACCATTCGACAGTGCATTGGGGGGTGGTAGTGCAGCCGACCGTCGTCGCTCCGACAGTGCCGGCGCAGGTCAGACCGCGTCGGGATGGGTCAGTTCGGTTCGGAGGGTGCGCAGGCCACGACCGATCCGGCTCTTGGCTGTCGCGAGGGGGATGCCCTCGGACACGGCGATCTGTCGGGCGGTGTGGCCGTAGAAGGCGGCCAGCCAGACGGCCTTGGCTTGCGCGGGAGGCAGGCGGGTGAGGGCAGCCCGAACCTTGGCGGTCAGGTCTGATGTGACGGTGGCGTCTTCTACGGTGATGGCTAGCCCGGCCGGGGTGAGGGCCGCCACCATCTGGGGGTCGAGCGCCACCGGCCGACGACGGCGGAGGGCGTCGATGGCCAGGTTGCGGGTAATACCCAGCAGCCAGGTGGCGACGCTGGCGCGCCGGGGGTCGTAGGTGGCGGCGTGCTTCCAAGCTCGGACGAAGGCCTCTTGGGCTACGTCTTCGGCTCGGCCTCGGTCGCCGAGAAGGTTGATGGCCATGCCGTAGACGCGGCCTTGGAACCGACGTACGAACGCCGCGCTGGTGTTGGTGTCACCAATGGCGAAGCCGCCGAGCAAAACGTGGTCGGAGACGCCGTCAGCCCCGGTCGGCGGTGGCATGGTCGTTTCGGCACCACGGCCGGCCCGGCGGGCGGGGCGTCGGGACGGGGGCGAGGCTCCAGGGTGGGCCCGCGGGTGCGGCAGAGCTTGGCGGGCAGCCGCCAGTCGGCCCGGCCCGGGCCTGGTGGCGGGCCCTAGCGCCGGGAACAGCGGTCCTGTGAACGGCGGGGTTGCCGTCCCTACCATTTGCTCGACCTCCCGTTCGGCCCCGACCAAATCCATGTTCTCTCCTTTCCCGGCCGCTGGGGCGGTCGGACTATTGGGCGAAACACCAGAAACGGCGCCACGGGTTGCGTTATGTCCGAACAGCCCAGGCCTAGGTCCGCATGCGTTACGGTTTTGCCCGAGAGCGAGGTCCCCTGGTGCTTTTAGCCCGCCTCGACGGTTCTTTGACGAGCCGGTGCAGCTCCCGCCACCTGGCAATGGCCACGCCGATGGCCGGTCGATCGCGTTCTTGCTCGAAGTGGACGTCGGTGCCGATGTGCTCGACCTCGAGGGCGGCTACGTGCTCTTGGCACCACCTGATTGTCGAGGGGGTCATGACGCCACCAGGTAGGCCTGAACCGAAAGCAGTCGCCCAATGCCGTGCAGTTCAGTGTGAGGAGAAAGGTGCAAATTGAAATGAGACATGACTGGTCCTCAGGTGGAAGGGTGATAGGGGAATCGCAGCCAACGGCCCGTTCCTGCGTTGGGACCGGACCACCCCGAGCCGGACGCATTCAGCCGGTCCGAGGTGATCCGGTCGGCGTAACGATCAGAGGTTCCCGTCACCGTCGCTGGGGCCGCCGTTGTTGTCCGAGTCTCCGTCCCCGCCGTTGTTCTGCGGGATCCCGTTACTCGGCGCCGTGGTAGTCGGCGGCTTCGAGGCCGTTTACGTGTTCGACCCGAGCCTGACCACTGAGAAGTGGTTTATTCCCTGACCGGTTACCTGGCCCGCCTTCTTGTCTTCGATGAAGCGGTAGAGCGGCTGACCGCGGTATGTGACCTGCTCCTGTCCGTTGCTGCGCTTGAACTCGCCGAGGCTCGTGATCCTGGTGCCCTCCGGAGCCTTGCCCGCCGGAATGGTTAGTGCTGGCCAAGCCGAGAGCACCGTGCCGGTGACGTTGGAGTGGTCCTTTGTGTCTTTCCCGTAGGTGTAAAGGGTTATGCCGCTCGTGGTCACGAGGATCGTTCCGAAGTTCCCCCGCTTTGCGTCCATCACGACGGTGACCTCCTTACTGTCTTTCGCAGCCGCAGCGTGTGTTGAAGCGTTCGCTGCCGCCGCCAAGGCGATGCTGGGGGCGAGGCCGCCGGCAAAGAGTGCGGCCTGTAGCAGCCGCCGTGCGACCTTCCCGCTGGCGTGCGCAGCAGGGTGTTGAGTTTTCATGGTGCATCCTCCTAAGTTCAAACTTACTAACTAACCGCCTAGTTAGAAATTAGCACCGAAGCCCCTGCGTGTCAACTATCCAGTTAGATGATAGAGTGGGTTCATGACTGAGCGAGACGCCGAAGCCACTCGCCAACGCCTAATCTGCGCAGCTTATGCCGAGTTCGCCCAACGCGGTATCGCCGGGGCCCGCGTCGACCGTATCGCGGCCGCTGCCAAGGCCAATAAGGCTCAGATCTACCACTACTTCGGCAGCAAAGACCGGCTCTTCGATGCCGTTTGGGAGACCCTGGAGGAGCGGGTCATCGGATCCGCCCAGTTCGACGCTGAGGACCTAGCTGGCTTCGCGGCTCACGTCGTCGACACCTATGCCCGGGACCCCGGCATCGTCCGGCTCATCACCTGGCAACGGCTCGAACGAGGTGACGACCCGGCCGGCCGCGCCGCGATCCGAACCCTCCAGAGCTACATCGATGCGATCGCCACGGCCCAAGCCCAAGGTCGCGTCTCCGACCGCTTCGAAGCCCCGGTTCTCTTCGCCCTGATCCTCCACCTCGCCAAAATGTGGGCGATGAGCACCCGGGACGTGCTCGCAGTCGTCAAAGTCGGAGGGAACCGCCGGCGCGAAGAGATCATCCGATCCGCTGTGGAATCGTTCCTTGCATGACAGCGTTCCGCATGCGCTTAGCCCGGTCGACTCAAACGCGAAAACGCTAGCCAGGCGCCTGGGCCCTATGCACCAGACGCACTAACCAGCGTTTCAATGGTGGAGGGGGTTCATGGCCGTCGTGCGCCTTCGGGGCCCGAAGCCTGACACGGGCATTGAGCATTACGTCGCGAAGAGAGATAATGGGCTTGTCCGTATTTGAGCGGAGCGAGGCGGGACGGGCAGGGTGTTGGCAATCTGTGCGGGGCAGAAGTCAGTGTCGGCCCAACTGCCTGTGCTGCCCAGGAAAATCGTCAAGAATTACGAGGAATGTCCCGTAATGACCGAAATGTCCGGCGTGCTGGTTGTGCTCGACCGGTCGACCGCGCCACCCTAAGCGAACTGGAGGACAAGTGAAAATTTCCGATGTTTCCATCAAAACTTTTCGGACTCACAGCGATCGTTGGGACGTTGGGCACGCTCAGCCGCTACCAAATACGGAGTTGAGGCAAACCGTCCTCACAATTCACACCGACTACGGTGTGGACGGCCACTACCTTGGCGGCGGCACGCACGGAGATGCCGAGGGTTTGAGTGTTGTGGACCAGGGCGTTGTGCTGGGGCAGATCCGCGACCTTTTGCTCGGTTGCGATCCCTTCGATAGGGAGATGGTTTGGAAGTGGCTTTGGGTAGCGAACACCCCCGAACACATTGCCAGCGCGGTAGACAACGCTCTCTGGGACTTGGCCGGGCAAGCGACAGGATTACCGGTTTACAAGTTGCTCGGCGGCGCCAGGGACCGCGTGAAGGCGTACGCTTCCACTTACCCAAACATCGGAAAGCCTCATGTGTACGCCGAGCACACGTTGCACTGCAAGAAAGAGGGCTACCTCGCCTATAAAATCCATCCTCACTATTTCTGGGACCCGACCACAGGTCAACCAACGCCGGGCCGGCCGTCGAACCTCAAGGCCGACATCGAGACGATCCACCTCGTGCGCGAGGCGGTAGGGCCAGATTACGTTTTGATGTACGACCCTTGGGGCACCTACATGTCTCTGGAAGAGGCCGTCAAAGTGGGCCGAGAGCTGGAGCGGGACAACTACTACTGGTTCGAGCACCCGATGCCCGAGTACCGTGTCGAGAGCTACGTGCGGCTGTGCCGCGAACTGTCGATCCCAGTTCTCGCGCCCGAGATCGCTGCGGGTGGAGTGTTCACACGCGCAGAATGGATTTTGCGGGGAGCGGGAGACATGAGCCGGATCGACGTGAACCGTGGTGGGATAACCGGTGCCCGGAAGACGGCGGTTGTGTGCGAGGCATATGGTGTTCGTTGTGAGCTGCACATGGCGGGGTTCGGCAACCTCCAGGTTCTCGGGGCCACGTCTGAGGATACGTCCGAATACTACGAGAAGGGCTTACTCGCTCCGGGAGTCGATCACGATGCGCCACCTCCGTACCTCAGGTCGAGCTGCGACGTGGTTGACGGCGACGGGTACGTAGCAGTGCCGAGCCGGTCTGGGATGGGTTACGACATCGTGTGGGACTATATTCATGACAACCTTGTCGAAGCGGATGTACCCCTCCGACGGACCTGGTAGGAGCCCTATAGCAGTGGCCGGCCTGGGACGGCCGAAAAGCGTGCCGCCCGGCCTGCGTTTTCTCTCGAGAATCTACGAAGGGGCCGTGGGCTTTAGTGCGGGGTCGAAGCCCACATGACCCCTGCCTTGATCCGGATGGCGTAAGTACGTTCTCCGTCTCTTATGCCGCCGTTGGATGCTGTCGGGACCACCGTCGCCACGTCAGGGACAACCACGAGTTGGTCGGCAAAGTTGCTGAATCGCGGTACCGAAAAGCTGACGGGTGAACATTCGCTCGGACCCGCCAGGCGGGGCAATATCGCTGATCGTGTTCAGCTGGCCGATGTCGTCCTGGCCAAGCTCGGTTCGGGTACCTCCTCGCACCGGGGAGCCTGCCATCGGCGTCGTCGTTGCGATGCTGGCTTCACGAGACCGGCGTGAGCGCGAAGACCGGGTGCTGGTCGGCTTCGGCCGCGATCGCGTCGTCCGACGAACGCTTGGTGACCTTGAAGTGGCGGCGCACGACCCAATGAGTGGGCATCGTGAGGTACGTACGCAACACCGGCGTTGCTTCGCGTGCGTTGAGCTCCCGCGCCTCGTACAAGGTGCGCTCCTCGCCCCGCCGCAATTCGAGCTGCCCTGCTTGTCGGACGTTGCGGACCCAAGCCACCTCGCCGTATGGCGACACAACCCACATGTTGCCGTCACGTATGACTGGCACGACCGGTGTCGCGCGCGGCTCTCCGGTCACCCGCCCCCGCACGGTGAGAAGCCGCATGAACGCCGGGCCCGCCCGCGTTCTAAACCCTGCGTCAGCCTCGCGTTCGCCCAATGTAGGAAGCGCGGCGGGCGGTTTGCGCCGCCGGTCGCCCTCATTGGGCCGTACCGACGGCGGGCTCGAGGGAGCTGCACCACACTGGTGGGGAGTTTCGTCGTTTCAGTGGACGTTTGCAAGCCGCTCGCCCAGGGTTGAGAACGAGCTTGGACGCCTCGAGAAACACTTCTCGAGGTTACTCTAGAGCCTTCAGGGACCGCCCATTGGACTGCGGCCATTACCGCTACATGTGGATAGACGCCTTGACCCAAAAGGTCCGAGAAGCCGGTCGCGTCGTCAATGTGTCGGCCGTTCAAAGTATTCGGATTCCTGACCAAGAAACAGGACATCGACGCTGAGGCGTTCGTTGACCACTGCGAGAACCAAGATGTGCCATTGAAGTCGGGACCCATGTATCAGGAATGACCATATCGACAGCTATCGCAACCGCGACCCTGGCGACTTTTTCCTTATTTCAGAATACATAATCGGCACAGGCATCCTTGAAGCCAATACCGCTTGTCTGCGCACACGTTGGACGGAAGGCCATTACTGCGGCGATTTCCGCAGTCGGCGCGTACGAGTGCTGCCCTGACCCCAGCGCGACGAGCCCGCGTCGGACCATCCCGAGCTGTCGACCCCAATTTCCCGGTTGTTGTAGCTCCGACCCCGGACGAACGGGGAAAATCGTGGTCGGCGCGCCCCGAGAAGCGACAAGAATACCTCACGTGCCCGAGCCCGACATCGTGCGCGAGTTCGCGGAGACTGGGGTCGTCCGTCTCGACGCGGCTTTCCCCGGCCCGGCTGCCGAGCAGATGACCAATGCTGTTTGGGCCTACGCCGAACGCAAGGCTGGCCTTCGCCGGGACGACCCCGCCTCCTGGCCTGACGGGCCGCTTGGGCTCAGCTGGAAGGACCTCAAACACAACCAGGCCTTCAACGTCCTGGTCGACAACGACGCCGTACAGACGGCCCTCGACGCTGTCTTCGGCCCGAGCCAATGGCTCCAGCCCAAGCCCGGCGCGCAAGTCCTCTTTACACTGCCAAGGCCAGGAGCGTGGGTGCTCCCGCACAGCTGGCACATGGACTGCGGGTTCGAGCGGCCGTCGTGGCCCGTACACGGGGTGAAGCTGTTCGCCTTCTTCGGCGAGGTGGGG
This sequence comes from uncultured Acidimicrobiaceae bacterium, assembly GCA_963750465.1. Classification (GTDB taxonomy): domain Bacteria; phylum Actinomycetota; class Acidimicrobiia; order Acidimicrobiales; family Palsa-688; genus Fen-671. Next base: position 1,751,703 of record CAVVRE010000007.1, on the reverse strand, counting down.
CCGAAGGGTGGTGGCACGATGCTCCTGCCCGGCACTCATCGGGTGGTCGACGAGTACCGCCGCACCCTCCCGCCAGGCACGGGCGCCGGCATGGTCAACTGGCACCGTCTGCTCAGGCAGGATCCTTTCTTAGCCCAGTTGCTCAACGGTGACCACATGTCCGACGGAGGCCGGTCACTGGTCGGCCAAGTAAGCGAGGTGCACGGGGCCGCGGTCGAGGTGCGCGAACTGACAGGTAACCCTGGAGACGTTGTCATCTCCCACCTGCACGTGTACCACGCCGCGTCACCCAACGTCGAGCGCGGTCCCACGTCAGATGCTCGGTAAGGCCATCTACCGGACCGCGGTCTAGCCGACCCCGGAGTTACCATGATGTGCCCTTCGTCGGAGCGGCGCCTCAGAGGTTCCCGCAGACGGCGTGGCGGGGCCGATTAGGGCCCGATGATGTGTGCAGTTCTGTGTGCAGTTTGCCCGAACCTATCGGTTCCTGCCGCGGTGAAAGCCCTGGTCGAGGCGACTGGGACGACACCGATGAACTTGTGCGAACTCGGTGCGGACATCTTCTAAGCGGCGCGTCGCAGTTTCGAACCCTGCCGGGGGCGCCTCCTGAGCTGGGCTTTTGCGCTCCCGTCGGCTCAACAGAGCGCCATCGCCTTCGCTTGCCTGTGTCCGCTCCCACGGGGTTCCGAATTTCCCAGATTCCGCCATCTCTGTCTCGTCAAAGGGGTCGAGCTGGCCGGTGCCGCAAGGCGTCAACCCGAACTCGCCGCAGTTCCGCTCGGCCTTGCAAGCTTGCGGGGACCTCCTGCCGCCAGGTGCGAGCAGCGGGAGCAGTGCACCGAGCCAGTCATACACCAGCGCTGTCTTGAAGTTCGCCGGCCGAGACCCGTACCTCCTGGGCTCGATTGAGACGTCGGGCATGTCCATAGCCGTCCAAACAGTGCAATCAGTCGGCTGTTCTGTGCATCTTTAATGGTCGAAAGCCCAAGTCGCAGGAGAAACCAGGACAGTTGGGGCCAGGCCAAGTGAACGACGAAGGAAGAGCTTTTCTCGACGCCGCGCTCCCACACCTGGACGTCGTGTACCGGGTTGCGCGCTATGCCAGCAAGGACCATCACCGGGCCGAAGACCTGGTGCAGGAGACCTACTTGCGTGGTTATGCCGCCTTCGGAAGCCACCGAGGCCCGAGCACCAAGGCGTGGTTGGTCACGATCTGCCTCAACTTGGCTCGCAGCGAGGGCCGGCGCCGGGCGCGCCGGCCAGTCGAAACCCAGCTGCCTTCTCTTCACGACCCTGAGGCACCAGGGGTGAACGTGCCCGAGGCGGCCCTGGCCAACATCGACCGGGGGTCGGTGAGCAGGGCACTGTCAAGGCTCCCCGAAGACCAACGGTTGGCTATCGTCCTGATGGACCTGGCCGGCCACAGCGCGTCGGAGGTGGCTGACATGCTCGGCTGTCCTCGCAACACGGTTTTGTCGCGTGTTCATCGGGGCCACAAACGCCTGGCGTCGTTGCTCATCGAGGAAGACGTCAGCCGATGAGCTGCAGCGAAGACCGCATCGTCGCATTTCTTGCTGGCGAACTGGCCGATGAGGACGAGCGCCGCTTCGACGGGCACCTCCTTCAATGCGAGGACTGCTGGCGAGCCGTCCAGGCTGACCGGACGGCTCGCTTTGGGCTGGAGAAGCTGCGTGAGCCGGCACCGGCAGGGCTTCAGGACAGGGTGGCACTGGCCGTCAGCCTGGCCGCTCCGGAGGCGTCGCCCGATAAGGCCGGTCGCCGGGCGCTCGCCCTATCGGCACGGCAGGCCATGGCCCGGCCGGTGCTACGGCTCGTGGCCGCAGCCGGCTTGTTCATCGCCCTGGCTGCCGGGAGCCTTACCTGGTTGGAGGCCAAAGGCGGGCCAGCTGACCCGCCTCAAGTGGCCGCTGTCGCGGCCATGATGACCCCGGGCTCGTCACCGGCCAAGGCCCTCCAGGCCGGGGAACGTATGGTCATTGCCGGGCAGGGACTGGCCGTGCGCGCCTACGTGATGGATGGGAAAGAGACGATAGTAGCCACATCGGCCCAGCCGTTCTCGGTCCCCCACAGCTCGCACGTCCTGTCCGGGGCGTCTCCGACAGCGTGGCTGGCCACGGAAGGCCGGCTCTCCATGTACGGCGTCAATCGTCCTGGGGGCAAGCAATCGATGTTCCTCGTATCGATGATGCCCATGGCCGAGCTACCCGGCGTGGCGGCCCACCTCGGGCTCATCTGACAGCTCTCAACGGAGGACCGGCCGCGGTCGGCTGACCGTGCAATCAATTTCCCGTCATTGTCGTCTATGTCGGTGTGAGCGACACGACCGGCGGGACGAGCGAGGTAACGCCCCCCTCCACTGACCAGAAAAAACCCCTGGGACGCCGGCTTTTTTTGGGCCTGCTGGGTGCCGGCGCACTTGGGACCATATTTGGCCAGCAGCTCCAGGGCTTCGTGGGTTCAGCATTGCAACCGTTTACCAACTCAAGCGGGAGCGGAATTGCGGACCTGATACCAGGTGCCGACAGGTTCCGTTTTTACACGGTTACCGGCAATTACCCCGTAATCAAAAAAGAGCACTATTCACTGTCCGTTGGCGGGCTGGTGCGCCGGCCCATGACGCTTTCGTACTCTGACCTGCTAGCCATGCCACGGACCGATCTGGTCCGGGACTTCCAATGCGTCACCGGCTGGCGGGTGCCGAGCGTCCACTGGGCCGGGGTGCGCTTGGCTGACATCGTCGACCTGGCCCAGCCTGTGGCTGGTGCTGAAGCCGTCGAGTTCACCTCCTACGACGCGGTGTACACCGAGAGCCTCACGCTGACCGAGGCCTACCGGAGGGACATAATCGTTGCTTACGAGATGCTCGGTGCCCCGGTCACCGCTGACCACGGAGGCCCCGTCCGGCTGTACGTGGCCCCCATGTACGGCTACAAATCGGCCAAGTGGCTGAAATCGGTCTCCCTGGTACGAAATGCGGTCCCGGGCTTTTGGGAACAGCAGGGGTACGACGTCGAGGCCTGGGTCGGCAACTCTAACGGGCGCCATGACTCACCTATCGACTGACCCCGGGCCAGAGGGAACGCCACGCCGCGGCGGCAATGCCGAGAGGTCGCAGCGGGTGCCCCGGTTCGACCGTACCGAACGGGCCTTGCACTGGACGACGGCTCTGCTGGTCCTGACACTGGCGGCCACCGGTGCCGTACTGTACATCCCGTCGCTCAGCGTGGCGGTGGGCCGCCGCCTTGTCATAGAGGACACCCACATATACGTCGGGCTCGCCCTTTTCGTACCGATATTGGTGGCTGTCGTGGGGCGTTGGGGCGCGAACCTGCGGTCTGACCTGGCCGAGATGAGCGGCTTCACGGGAAATGAAGTCGCCTGGTTGAAAAGCCTCGGCCGCCGGGGAAAGAAATCGATCGGGAAGTTCAACCCGGGTCAAAAACTCAACACCAACGCCATCGGCGGCCTCCTCGTTGTCCTGTTCGCCACGGGGCTGCTCCTCAGGTGGGGCAACTTCCTACCTGTAAGTGTGCGTACGGGTGCCACCTTCGTCCACGACGTGTTCGCCGTCGTTCTGGTCGTCGTCGTAATCGGGCACATTGGGTTCGCGCTCACCCATCCACAGGCGTTGCGCAGCATGGTTACGGGTTGGGTCTCCGACCGATGGGCGCGTCGCCATACGCCTGCGTGGCGGGTGCCGCGGCCCCCTGCGCAGAAGGCCCCCAAATCCCCCCTCTGACCCACCCGAAGCCAGCAAGCTTCCCCAAACAGCAAGGAGAAGACAACTACAATGCACAAGACAAAATTCGTCCGGGTCGTCCCGTTCGCGTTGGCGCTCGGCCTGTCGGGCGCGGCCACGGTTGTTGCTGCGCCCGCCAGCCAGGCACAAGTGGCCAACGTGGCTATGCAAGTGACCAAGGCCGGTACCTTCGAGAAGACCATTTCGGCTAGCGCGTTCAAAATGGCCGTCGGAATGAAAACCTACGAAGTGAAAACCGACGCCATGACCCACGTGAAGGCGGACGGGAAGACCGTTAAGTTGGCTTCACTGAAAAAGGGCGACCACGTGACTGTTAAAGGCGATCTGGAAATGGGCGACATCGTGGCCACTAGCGTGGTCGTGGGTATGTAATTACTCTCCCGAGAGCTCTGCTGCTAGGCCCGGGTCGGGTGCTTGCATCGGCCCAGCTCCGTTGGGTAATGGTTACTGGCATGTAGGCAACCCGCGGCAGCCGGAGGGTGACCATCGTCGTTCGCCCGGGCACGGGGGCGTGCAATCATTGCGTCTCTGCGGGCGTCTCAATAAGGTCCGAGCGACCGTTTGGTTGGTCAGGTCATCGAAGGGAAACAAGCCCGGGAAGGTCCTTAACCGAAGCGACGGCCCCGCACATTGGGAGCATCCATTCGGATGGCTCGGCCTCGAGCAGACACAGACCCATGCAGGGCTTGGTCGAAAAACCAGTGACCCGGCCTGAGGCTTTGGGTGAAGGTACCCGGGCCTGCGTGCCACGGGCTCAGAAGCCCAAACAAGCGCAGGAGGGAACGGCGCAGAAGAAAGGGCCCTCGGCCACAGAACTACTCAAGCCCCAAAAAATAAGGAGGAATAGAACCATGCAAGTTACAAAGCTCGTTGTCCCCAAGGACAAAGTAGTACGGAGGCGTACATGGCTCGCGGCTGGCGGCAGCTTGCTGGTGGCAACCGCGGGCCTGTTCGGAGCGGCGGGCCCTGCCAGCGCCGACGGTACCTCGCCGGTAGTCGGCTACACCTATGTCGACGACAACACCGCCCCCACCAATACGATCGCCGGCTTCGACCGGCATGCCGACGGCTCGCTCAGCCCGATCCCAGGTTCACCGTTCCCGTCCGGGGGCGCAGGGCTGGGCGCAGGCTTGGCTTCCCAGGGCGCGATACAGGTAACCCGCGACGGCAGGTACCTCCTGGCGGTCGACGCCGGGAGCAACCAGATCTCGGTGCTGCGCATCACGGCCGGCGGTGTGCCGGTCGCCGTCGGACAGCCGGTGGCTTCGGGCGGGGCCAGGCCGGTCAGTGTGGCGGTCTCAGCAACTGGTCTGGTCTACGTCGCCAACCAGGGCCCGGGTGGCAGCGGCTATTCCGGGTTCCGGCTTCACTTCGACGGCAGCCTTACACCGGTCCCAGGATCGACGGTCGCCGTCCCCGACGGCTCGGGCGTAGGTGACGTGTTCTTCAACGGCTTCGGGAACCTACTCATCGGCGCTCGGACCACCACCTCGCAGATCGACAGCTTCCTGGTGCTGCCTAATGGCCGGCTGCTCAAGGCCCCGGGTTCTCCGTTCACAGGGCAGGGCCTGGGCCAGCTCGGCTCCGAGTTCTCGCCCACCCGCCCCTGGCAACTGTTCGTCAGCAACGCCCACAATGGGGCCGGCCTGGGCACCGTTTCCGCCTATAACGACTTTTTCGGTCATCTGAGCCCGATCGGCCCTCGCCCTACGCTGACGGCCAGACCGCACCATGCTGGGTGGAGATCAGCCACGACGGGAGGTACCTGTTCACCGTGAACACGGGCTCGGCCAACATTTCCGGCTACTCCATAAACCCGGACGGCTCGCTGGTCTTGCTCGGGAGCACTACTATCACTGGTGGCGGCGCCGACATCGATGCCCGCCTGTCCCCGGACGGCAAGTACTTGCTAGTCGATGGGGCGGGGCGCAATTTCATTTCCGTTTTCGCCGTGAACGGCGGGAGCCTTAGTGAAGTACCCAGCTCGCCCACTCCGCTACCGGCCGGGGCTAGCTCGTCGGGCATCGTGAGCACTTAAGGGCGCGAGCAGGCCAGCCGGCGTCCAACACGGATGACGGCTTAGATCACAAACCCGGCCGGGTGGGAAGAGGTCACCAACCCGGCCGGGTGGAGAGCGGCCACCGGGGACGTCTCTAGCCGCCCGCTCCTCGACGAGGCGTTCGCCGCCGTGGGGCTGTCGCCCCTGGTCGTCGTGGTGGCGGCTCAGCGGGAGGCTATCTTGCCGCTAGTCCCGGCGGGGGCCGGTGCCGCCCTGGTCCCTGAACCCCTGGCTCGACAGGCCGCCCGTCTCGGTGCTGTCGTCGCTACCCCACGCCCGCCGATCACCCGCCACGTCGTCCTCGGGCGCCCACAACATGGGCCTGCCCAGCCCCGCTGTCGACCTGGTCGTCCAGGCTCGGGGCCAGGTCTTGGGCCGCTTCGTCCTCAAGGAGCGCCCCAGCGAAGCGGGCGACGGCCTAAAAGCAGACGTCGAAGGGGCCGAACAGCGTGAGAAGCGGCTAAACCGCACGATCTCGACGTTCGAGGCGGCCATGCTGGCCTTCGTAGCGGTACTGGCGGCCTGGTCGGGCTACGCTGCCGCCAAGTGGTCGACGGAGTCTTCGCTTCTACTGGCCACGGCCAGCGCCGACCGGGCCAAGGCCAACGCGGCCAGCCTCGACGCCGTCAGCGCCCTCAATTTTGACACCACAACCTTCAACGATTGGTTCACGGCCTACGTCGGGGGGAACCGCTCGGCCGTGGCCATCGCCCAGGACCGGTTCACCCCGAACCTCGACGCCGCATTTAGAGCGTGGTTGGCGACCAGCCCCGAAACCAACCCGGCCGCCCCGCCGGGGCCGACCTACATGCCTCAGTACCGTCAGCCACAAAAGGAGAAGGCGGCCGAGCTCAATGCGCAGGCCACCGTCGACTATGCGGCCGGGGAGAAAGCGGGGTCCAATGCCGACGACTACGTCCGCACGACCGTGTACCTGGCCACGGTCCTTTTCCTCGCCGGCATCGGGAGCCACTTCGCCTACCGGGCCATCCGGTACGGCATCGCTGGCGTAGCCGGGGCGCTCCTAGTAGTGGCCATCGTGCTCCTAGCTACCGCCCCGAAGCCCCCCTGAGCTGGGCGGCCATGACAACGCCCGAACCAAGATCATCTCCACCAGACAACCCGATTTGCGTCGAGGGGATCCGCTATCGGATACCCGATCTTGGCTCGGAAGCTCGACCCTAGATCGGGAGACGGCGCAAGGCCTGGCCTGACACTACCGGCTCAGCGGCCCGCTGTACGCCGTGGCCTTCACCGGACGCGCTCGTCCCGGTCTGCCCATTCGAGCAGCTCGTCCAAGGGAAAGATGGCCTCGTCGATACCACTGTGGATGTCGCCGAGCTCGGAAAAGCGGCGAGGCACCGTAGAGATGGTGCAGTCCTCTGGGACGACGGTTTGTACCTCGTCCCAGGTAATGGGAGTAGACACCGTCGCCCGTTTTACCCCCCGCACCGAGTAGGCGCTTGCGATCGTGTGGTCACGGCTGTTCTGGTTGTAATCAACGAAAACCTTGTTGAGCTCGCGGTCCTTGCGCCACCAGGTCGTTGTGGCTTCGGAAGGGTCCCTCCGCTCGACCTCGCGCGCAAAGGCCAGCGCTGCTCGCCTCAGGTCGGTGAAACCCCACCTTGGCGGCGTACGCACATAGATGTGTAAGCCGGAACCGCCTGAGGTCTTCGGCCAACCACGCGCGCCCAGTTCCGCCAGGACCTCACGAACGACTTCGGCGACGCTGCGGACGGTGTCCAAACCACATTCGGGCATGGGGTCGAGATCGATCCGCCACTCGTCGGGGCGCTCGACATCGAAGCGTCGGGAGTTCCAAGGATGAAACTCAACGGTCGACATCTGTACCGCCCAGATCACACTGGCCAACTCCGTGACGCAGAGCTCGTCTGCATGCCGGCCAGAGGGGAAGTCCACCCGTACTGTCCCCACCCAGTTCGGGGCCTCTCCGGGAAGACGTTTCTGGTGTACCTTCTCCCCTTCGACTCCTTCGGGGAACCGGTGCAACATACAGGGGCGCTCCCTGAGGGCCCGTACTATGCCCTGCCCAACGCTCAGGTAGTAGTGAGCCAAATCCAGTTTCGTTACACCGAGGGCCGGGAAATAGACACGGTCCGGGTTCGATATCTTGATGGCCCGGCCCTCGACAGCAAGTTCGACGGGCGGAGAGCCCTCACTTTTAGGCATGGCTTTTGAGGGCTCCTCGGCACATCTGGCAGTCCCTGGCTGGTCGGCTCATTCGGACCTCCCAGTCTTCCAATAATGATTGGTTCATTGTTAGCCGGTTTATAACGGACTCGGACCGGACCTGGCGCAACAACATGCGCGCCAACGGCTACCGACGGAGTGCCGGCGCGGCCTGGGCAACTGCAGCATGCCGACCGGCCGGACCGCAGGGTGCTGAACATAAGCCGGTCCATCGGCGGTAGATCGCTTGGCTAGGGCCCGTTCGATTCCAACTAGCCGCCCGTCAGTTGCTGCCGTGCCGAGGGGTAGAAAGAGGTGGTGGTCGCCGAGGAAGGGCTAGTGCCGGGCCAATGGTCGCGGGGCGGCGGCCGATGCCCAGACGTGGGCATCCCAGAGGTGGCAATGGTCAATCGCGTTAGCGAGCTGCGCATCCGAGGATCCTCGGAGCAGTCTTCATAAGGGGGAATTCGGCGCGTTGCCCGAAGCGAAAAAGGCAGCCCCCTTGATGTTCCTCGCCGCTCTGCTCTCGGCGGTGGCCCTGCCCGCGGGTGAACCGGCGCCCGGGAGGGCGATCGTCGACAATGTCCGCAGCACCGCCGTACCAGGCCTGGGCGGGCGGTTCCCGCCCCTGGCGCAACGTACGGGCAAGTCGCCAACCGGGTACCAGGTGACGTTCCGCTACTGGGCCCCGCCGCCTCCAGCGTGCGCATCGAAGGTGAGTGGTACTTTTCCAGCCCGAGCCAGACCACCACGGCCAGCTCCCAAGGGCTGCTGCCCACCCAGTGGCGCCCGGGCGACTTCCCGATCGCTTACCCCAACTCCACCGCGAGGAACTGGCCAGTAACGTCGATGTCGTACGACCACCGGACCGGGCTGTGGTCATACACGACGCCGCTGCCGTCGGGTGTGTTCACCTACGGGTTTTACGTCAACTGCCCGTCCCCCGGGGGGCAGGGCTGCGCCGAAGTCTCCGACCCTAGCAACCCTCCGTGGAACGACCTCCACGGGGCCCCGGTCGGTTCGGTAGAGACCTCTAGCCAGGTGTACGTGCCTTCTGACCCCCTGTTCGGCACGGTGGGCTACTGGTGGCAAGGCCCGGCCCGAGCCCACGGCACGCTGGTCGACCGGTCGTACCCATCCTCGCCGGCTAAACAGGCGGCGGACGCTAATCGCATCGCCGTGTACACGCCACCTGGCTACGACCGGCACAGGGCTATCCCCTACCCAACCCTGTACCTGAGCCACGGCGGCCCGGGGAACGAGGTCGACTGGACGACCCGAGGAGACGCCGCCAATATCTTGGACAACCTGATCGGAACGGGGAAGGTCAAGCCCCTGGTCGTCGTCATGACGAATTTCAACGGGTTCGCTTTCGGCTGCAGTGAACCGCCGTGGGCGACCGACTATGACGCGGACTTGGCCGATAACGTCATCCCCTTTGTCCAGGGCCACTATGACGTCTCGCGCCACGCCTCCCAGCGGGCGTTCGCGGGCCTGTCCTGCGGCGCCTACCTGGCCAACTCACTCCTGCTCGGCGAGACGGGCGAGTTCAGCTACTACGGGGTGATGAGCCCGTTCCCCACTTTCCCCGCCGTCTCGGCGTCGCAAGTCGCCGCCCTAAAGCACGCAATTGTCCTCGTGGGCGCGGGGCGCCAGGACCCGTTATTCCCCTTCGCCGTCTCCGAGGTGGCCGGCTTGCAACGCTCGGGTGCGAGGGCGCTCCCCGACTTCTTGAACGGTGGTCACGAATGGTATGTGTGGCGGATCTTGCTGCGCGACTTCCTCACCAAAGTGGCATTTTCTCCAGGCGGCGGCTAACACTCAGCACCGGATCGAGCGCCGGTTGAGATAGGACAGCGCGACCAAGCTGACCGCTCTCAGGGGCGAGGCGTCGCCACTTGTTGTAGGACGCCCCCTGGCGCGACAGCGACTACCACCAACTCCGCCTCACGCTTGGTCTAGTTTTTGTACCAGGAGTCCTATGACGGCCATACAGGAGTAATCGTATCCAGAGTGGCCGCCCTGCTTTCCGGGGCGTCCCAGGACCCAATCAGCTTCTTCTTTAGCCGGGGCTTGAAGCTACACTGATGTCACAGACCGGCCGCCTTGCGGGTTGTCACCCCGGCCTCGACGTGACCTCCCGATGGCGCATTCGACCCGCAGGATCCATCTTTCCATCGTGCACGCGAGATCGAACATTCGCCGTCAGGTCAGCTCAATGCGCCTTCCGCCACAAGCGCTTCGTGGGCGGCCAGGAACGCCTGCCGTCCGGCGGGCGTTCCGCAGTAGACCGTCGCATGGATTAGGACCTCGCGGATCTCATCCACTGAAACCCCACTGGTGAGCGCTCCCTTCACATAGATCCCCAGTTCTTGAAAGCGGCCGAGGGCGGTAAGCAAGGCCAGGTTCAGCATGCTGCGGGTCTTGCGATCGAGGCCCGGTCTGCTCCAGGCGTATCCCCAAGCCCACTCCGTGACGATCCTCTGGAATGTCATCATGAACTCGTCGGTGTCGCGAAGGTTCGTATCGACGAAGTCGGCGCCTAGGACCTCGCGGCGAACCGCAAGCCCTTGTTCGAACAGTTCGCTTTCGGCCATCTCTGCTCCTCCCAGTGGTTAGGGCGACGTCAAACGGCGTACAGATCTTGACGCACCAGCGCCGTCCACGAAGGTCGAGCCGGGTCTTCCAGCGCGTGGGTTCCTGAAGGCGCCGGCGACCCTCGATTTCAACTCTCCCTGCCTGCTCGACACGGAAGAATTGTTGGTGCTAGTCGGCGGCGAGGGCGTATTCGGCATCGACGCCGAGCCGGCGCCGGACGGCTCGGCGAGCCATCTCGAGCATCGCCGGGTCGTTGCTCATCACGAAGCTGGCGTTGGCCGCAAGGATGATGCCGTTCAACTCGAAGACGAGCAGGGTGATGTCCTCACCATCGGGCAGCTCTCCCAACTCCTGCGCCTTCAGCGCGAACTCGAGGATCAGGCCGACGAACGACAGCTGGAACGCGCCGATCCGCTCCTTCACCGGGCCGGGCGCGTGCCCATCTCGAGGATCGCCCCGGCGAAGAAGCAGCCGCCGGGGAACGTCTGTCGCTGCAGATGATCGAAGAAGTAGTCGCAGACGCTGATCAATCGGGGAAGGCCTTCGGGCGCTGCCAGCGCCGGATCGATGACTTCGAGGTGAAAGACACGGTCCGCCTCCTCGATGGTGGCCAGCTGCAGTTCCTGCTTGGAGCCGAAATCCGCGTACAGCCCGCTCTTGGAGATGCCGAGCGCCTTGGCCAACCCGCCGATGCTAAGACCTTCGAGGCCCTCGACAGTGGCCAGCGACACGGCCTGGTGGAGGATGGCCTTGCGCGTCCGTACCCCGTCCTCGCGCGCCTTGCGGACGGGAGGGCCGTCTGGTCCCATCGAAACCTCCTTGACAACTAGCACGACCGTTCGTACTATATCTTCTAAGTACGACCGTTCGTACTATATCACGCTGAGCCCCAAGAGCTCTCCGGCCCCTACGAAAGGAACCAGCAGATGAACCCGAACAAGGCACTCTGGGAGAAGGGCGACTTCACCCGCATCGCAGAGAGCATGCGAGACAGCGGCGAGGCGCTGGTCAAGGAACTGGAAATCACCAACGGGCTCGAGGTCCTAGACCTCGGGTGCGGCGACGGGACCACGGCCCTGCCGACCGCCAGGCTCGGGGCCAACGTGCTCGGCGTGGATATCGCCCGCAACCTCGTCGAGGCCGGCAACGCCCGCGCCCGGAGCCTGGGTCTGACCAACTGCAGGTTCCAGGAAGGCGACGCGTCGGATCTGCACGAGATCGAGGATGAGAGCTTCGACCTCTCAGTCAGCATCTTTGGGGCCATGTTCGCTCCGAAGCCGGCCGACGTGGCCAAGGAGATCGTCCGGGTGACTCGGTCGGGCGGTCGGATCGTCATGGGGAACTGGATCCCGAACGACCCGACGCTGGTGGCACAGATCTTGAAGATCAGTTCCGCCTATTCGCCGCCGCCTCCGGAAGGTTTCATCAGCCCGATGACCTGGGGGGTGGAGGACAACGTGGTCGAGCGGTTCGCGGCCGCGGGAGTACCCGAAGAGAGGATTTCCTTCCAGAGGGACACCTACACCTTCAACTTCCCGGGTACGCCGTCGGAGCTGCTGGCCGAGTTCAGGGCGTACTACGGGCCGACGATGAACGCGTTCGAAGCCGCAGCGGCCAATGGCCGCGAGGCTGACCTGCAGGCCGAGCTGGAGGAGCTGTTCAACGAGCAGAACGCCAGTCCGACAAAGGATGCCACTTCGATTCCTGCCACGTTCCTGCGCGTCACGGTCGCACGCTGATGCTGCGCGCAGGCAAGCGGTAAAAGAACACAGTGACCGACAGCACTAAGGAGGCGCGAGGGTCGGCGGTGACGATCGAGATCAGGTTGCTGGGAATGTTCGAGGTGCGCCGCGGCGGCGAGCCCGTCCCGGCCAGCGCCTGGAGCCGCCGTCACGCCGCCGCGCTGGTCAAGCTCCTCGCCATGAGCGCTGGGCGACGGCTGCACCGCGAACAGGTGATCGACGCGCTGTGGCCTGACCTGGGCGTCGACGAGGCCGCCCCCAGGTTGCACAAGGCCGCCCATTTCGCCCGGAAGGCCGCCGGGGACGACAGCATTATCCTGCGGGGCGAGTCGGTCGCCTTATTTCCCGACCAGTCCGTCGCGGTGGACGTGGCGCTGTTCGAGGCCGCCGCGGACCAAGCCCTCCGGGCCGGAGACAAGCCGCTGCTCCAAGCCGCCTCTGACCGCTGGGACGGCGACCTGCTGCCCGAGGACCTTTACGAGGAGTGGGCCGAGGGTCCTCGACAGCGGGTCCGTCAGCTGCGCTCCGACGTGCTGCGGCGACTTGGCCGCTGGGACGAACTCGTGCAGCTCGATGGGACCGACGAAGAGGCCCATCTCGAGCTAATGCGGGCCCTGTCGGCGCGGGGCGACCGGCACGGGGCGCTCCGCCAGTTCGAGCGGCTCGACCGGGCCTTGGCCGGCGAGCTGGGTGTGGCGCCCAGCAAGGAAGCGGTGGCGCTGCGCGACACCCTCCTGGTCGCCGGGGCGGTCGAGCGCGCTCCCACGCCCGAGGATGACCTTGTCGGACGGGAGGAGGAGCGCGCTTTGATCAGCTCCGTCCTGGGGGCGGTCGGTGACGGCCAGGGCGGGCGCACACTGCTGCTGGCCGGTGCCGCCGGCGCCGGCAAGTCGGCGGTGTTGGCTTGGGCCCGAAGTGAAGCGGAGTCACGGGGGTGGCGAACGGGGCGCGGGCTAGCCGCCGCTATCGAAGGGGCCTGGGCTTACGCGCCGATCTTGGAGGCCGTCGCCGATCTCGGCCGGCGCCATCCCGGCCTGCTCGACGGGCTCGATGACAACTACCGGGCTGAGATCGAGCGGGCCCTGGCCGGTGCGGACTTGCACTGGAGCGGCGAGGGTGGGCACCAGCGGCTCTTCGTGGCCGTTGCCGAGATGCTGCGGCTGGCCGCAGCCGACCGCGGTGCCATGCTCGTGCTCGACGACCTTCACGAAGCCGATGAGGCTAGCTTGCGCCTGACCCACTATCTGGCCCGCTGCGCCACTACCGAGCGCATAGCCCTGTTGATCGGGTACCGGCCGATGCCGCTCACCGATGGGTTCGAGCAGTTCCGCGCCAGCCTCACCACTCGCGCTAGCGCCATCGCCCACGAACTCGCCCCGCTCGCCGCCCCGCAGGCCGAGCAGCTGGCCCGCCGCCACCAGCCCAATGCTGACGCCAACACGGTGGCCCGCGTCGTGCAACTGGCGGGCGGATCGCCGTTCGCGATCGTCGAGCTGGCCCGCCGGGCCGGGACCGCTCCGTCTTGGGAGCGGTCCGCCGACTCGGTCGCGCTGGCCGCCCTCAGCCCGAAGACCCGGGACATCCTGCAGCGAGTGGCTGTGCTGGGCACGACCTTCGACACCGACGAGTTCGTATCGCTCGCCGACCTCTCCGACGACGACGCCTTCGGCCACCTCGATGCCGCCCTTGACGCCGGTGTCATCGCACACACCGGCGCGCACTACCAGTTCCGCCACAGCCTGGTCCGTGACGCTCTCACGGCCGATGTCGCCCCCCACCGGCGCCGCCGTATCCACCGCGACGCCGCCGCCCGTCTGGAATCCCTGGGTGCGTCCCCGGCCCGCGTCGGCCACCACCTCGTCGAAGCCGGCGATCCCGCCGCCGCCGGCCCGCACCTGGTCCGAGCGGCCGAGCGCGAGGCCGCCATCGGCGCCTACCGCGACGCTTTCGAACTCGTCGAGCGGGTCCAGGCCCACGTAGAGGGCCCACTGCGAGCCCGGGCCCTGGCGCTGCGGGCCGACCTGCTGTTCGCGCTGGGCGACCCCTCCGCCACGGTCGCCTACCGCCACGCCATCGAGTTGGCCGACAGCGAGGGGGGCGGCTCCTCCGCGCCCGCCTGGCCCGCGCCGCGGTGTTCGCGGGCGACATTGACACCGCGGCCGCCGCCGTGGAAGGCGTCGAGCCGAACGGCGGACCGGCCGATGGGGACATCCTGCTGGCTCGCAGCCAGGTCGCCTATTTCACCGGCGACATGGACGCGGCGCGCGCTCTGACAGAGGAGGCCCGCCGCCGCGTTCTGGGCGGCGACAAGACCTGGCAGGTGCTCGACCTTGTCGCCCTCGAGGGATTGCTCGCCCACGCCAGTGGCGAATGGTTCGACCGTATGCGCGTCGAGCTGCAGCGCATCTCCCAGAACCCCGAGCTGGCCCTGGTCATCTTCGACGGCTACCTCTGCCCGGCCGAGTACCTGCTCTACGGGCCGACCCCTTACAGCGAGGTCATCGAGCTCGCCAACGGCCTGCGCGACACCGCCCGGCGCTCGGGGGTGCTGCGGGCGGTGGCGTTCGCGGGCGCGCTGGCCGGGGAGGCCGCACTCCTGGCCGGTGACCTGCAGACCGCGCAACGCGAGCTAGAGGAGGCCGTGGACCTGCACCACGTCATCGGTGCCGCGGCGGGGGAGGCCGCCTCCCTGCAACGTCTGGCCGAGGTTCATTTGGCCAAGGGCGACTCCGGCGAGGTGAACCGCCTGCTACGGCGGGCCCTGCCGCTGGCTCGCTGGTCTGCGATCTCCCTGCACCTGCTGCAGCGGATCTTCGGCACGATGATCCGCGCTGCCCCCGACCGCGACGCGGCCCGCGCGGTCGTCGACCGGGCCGAGTCCACGCTTGGAACCGAGGATCTCTGCCCCTTCTGCAATATCATGCTGGCTGTCCCCGCGGTCATCGCCTGCGCCGATGTCGGCGATCTGGACCGGGCGCGACACCACCTCCAAGTGGCCGAGAAGTCAGCGCGCCTATGGGAGGGAACCGCGTGGCAGGCCGCCGTGCTCGAGGGCCGCGCCCATCTCGCCGACGCTGAGGGCGACACGTCCAGTGCTGACGGGCTGCTGGCCGAGGCGGCCGCGCTCTTCGACGGCGCCGGACAGCCTCTCGACGCCGCCCGCTGCCGCCCGGATAAGCCGGGCCGGTCACCGTGGGAGCAAATGCATGACCATGAGCGAACAGGCGTAGATCCCGCCGCCGCATCCCACTAGGCGCAGCATCGAGGCGCCGCGGGCAGCGAGGACCACCCCGGCTCCCATGGCCAGCAGCGTCGGCACTGCAGCCGTCCCGGCGGCACCGTTCTTGGTCGACACGACGATCAGTGCAGTGATTGCGGCGGTCCCGGAGCTACGAATTACCCGGTCGGCTCGCTCGCTTAACCGCGCCGACGGCCATGGCGCCTGACCATACGGCACCGAGGGTGAGACCGGCGGCCAGGAAATAGCGTCGCTGTTGACGGGGATCGGTGCACTGGCCGGCATGGCGCTCGGCTGCCGCCCAGGTGGGGTCGATGATCAGACCGGCGGCCACGACGCGGAACCAAGCTGGTTGTTCGGGCCATCGACGAGCCAGGGACGTGCTGTAAACCAGGAGGCGGGCGTTGACCAGCAGTCCGGTGAGTACCGCCGCCAGTGGGCCGGCCTGGTCGAGGGTGCGGAGAGCGGCCAGGTGGGCACTGCCGCCGAAGATCAGGAAACTGCCCGCCCATCCGGCCAGGGCTGCGCCGTGGTCGGCGGCGGAAGAGCCAATGACGAGAGCGAACGGGATGTAGGAGGCCAGCAGCGGCAGCATGGCCAGCGCGCCGCTGCGAGCCGCGGAGGGAACATCGCTCTCGGTCGACACCGGGCGGGTCGACATCGCGGAGGGGGTGGCCATAAGTGGCGATGGTCGTTCCGGCGCCTTCCTCTGAGCTTCCCTCGACGACGGGGGACAGGGAAGGGCAAGGGAAGGCCCGCTCCGTACGGTCGTCATATCTCGTCCGGTCCGGCGAGGCAACGCACACCAAGGAGAAACCAATCAATGTCCACGACCGCCGACACGCCGACCCGCAACGGTGTCGATACCGACACCCTTTTCGCCACCCTCGATGCCGTCAAGGGCAACAACGAGATCGCCAAGTTCCAGTTTCGGGCGGCCAACAAATGGATCAGCGGCACCCACAACCAGTCGACCATTCACGGCTTCTACGGAGCGATGCAGGAGATGCAACACGCCCACCCGCATGTCTTCGACGCCGATCATCCTGTCGTACTCGTCGGCGCCGACAACGCGCCGACGGCGGTCGAGTACGTGCTGCACGCCTTGGCCGCCTGCCTCAGCTCCGGCATCGCCAACATCGCGGCGGCTCGCAAGGTCAACCTCACCGAGGTCGAGTCCACTGTCGAGGGCGACATCGACCTGCTCGGCATCCTCGGCCTCGGCGACGGAGTCCGCAACGGGTACCAGCAGATCAAGGTCAGCTTCAAGCTCAGGGGCGACGACCCAGCCAAGCTGCGCCAGGTCGTCGAACAGTCCAAAGCCCGCTCGGCTGTCTACGACGTCGTCACCAACGGCGTGCCGGTGGCGATCGAGATCGACGCCGGGTGATCCCGTCCCAGATCACCCATCTAACCCGCGACAGGATGGTGCTGACCAACGAAACCCGACCAGCACCGCCTGTCTCCCATCGATAGGACACGACAGTGCCACCATCAACACCCTCATCCTCGGCGACGGCCAGGCCGGCCTAGCCATCGCGCTGCTCACCGGGATCGGCTGTGACCACCTGGTGGTCGAACGAGGACGCATCGCCGAGCGCTGGCACAGCGACGATGGAGCTCCCTGCGTTTGCCACCCCCAACTGGATGACCCGCCTGCCCGGCTGGAGTTACGACGGCCCCGAGCCCGACGGTTACATGACCGCACCGGAGTGGCGTCGTTCTTCGCCGGCTACGCAGCCTCGTTTCAGCCCCGGTGCAGCAGCACAGACCGTGCAAAAGAAATGAACTCCAACATGTATACCGACGACCAACCATCCACGCTGCGCAGCGGTGCCTCGCACGACGTCATCGTCGTAGGCGCCCGAGCGGCCGGTGCCGCCACCGCCATGCTGCTCGCCCGAGAGGGGCTGCGAGTGCTGCTCCTTGACCACCGCCCGCTCGGGTCAGACACACTCTCTACCCACGCACTGATGCGCGGCGGGGTGCTCCAACTGTCACGTTGGGGCCTGCTCGACCAGATCATCGCCGCAAGTACCCCACCGGTGACGCGGACGACGTTCCGCTACGGCGGTGAGAGCGTCGTCATCACCATCAAACCGTCATACGGGGTGGACGCTCTCTACGCACCGCGTCGCACCCTCCTCGACCCTGTCCTGGTGCACGCCGCCGTCGAGGCCGGTGTCGAGGCCTACCACTCGACCTCGGTGACCGACCTGATCAAACGCCACGACCGGGTGATCGGAGTGCACGCCACCACCTCCGCCGGAAGGTCCGTTGAGCTCGGCGCCCCGGTGGTGATCGGCGCCGACGGTATCCGCTCAACTGTCGCAAAGTGTGCCGGCGCGGCGTTCGCCAGAGTGGGCCGGCACGCCTGCGCCACCACGTACGGGTACTGGGACGATCTCGCCACCGACGGCTACGAGTGGAACTTCCGTCCGAACGCCTGCTCGGGGGTCATCCCCACCAACGACGGCAAAGCGTGTGTGTTCGCCAGCGCCTCCCCCAAACGCATTGCCAGGGGCGGCGTCGCGGTCCTCAGTGACGTCATCGCCGAGGGCACACCGCAGCTGGCCGAACGACTACGCCGGGCGTCGCCTCCGCCGCGCACGCGAACGTGGCCCGGCCAACCCGGCTACATTCGCCGCTCCCACGGTCCCGGGTGGGCGCTCGTCGGAGACGCCGGCTACTTCAAGGATCCCCTCAGCGCCCACGGGCTGACCGACGCCCTCCGAGACGCCGAGCTCCTGGCTCGTGCCGTCAGCGACGGGCTCCGCGACGACGGCTCTTTGGACGACGCGCTCGAGAACTACCAGACCGAACGCGACCGGCTCAGCATCCCGCTGTTCGAAATCGTCGATCGCATCGCCAGCCAGCAGTGGGACGACACTGAAATCGGCCGCCTGCTGCTGCAACTCAGCTCCGTCATGACCGACGAGATCGAAGCAATCGCCGCCCTCACACCCGAGCCAGTTCCATGAGCCGCCGCACACTGCTCGGCGTGTGGGCGCACCCCGACGACGAGGCGTACACCTCCGCGGGCCTGATGGCCACCTTCCGGCGCCGCGGCGATCGCGTCGTGGTCATCATGGCCACCCTCGGCGAGCACGGCACCAGCGACCCGGAGAATTGGCCACCGCGCCGGCTGGCAGAGTTGCGGCACACAGAACTTCGCAACAGCCTCGCCGCCCTCGACGTCGACGAATTCCACCTGCTCGGTTACCAAGACGGCGACTGCGAGCGGGAGGACGGCACCCAAGCCATTGCCCGCCACATCGCCCACATCGCCCCCGATCTCATCGTCACCTTCGGGCCCGACGGCATGACCGGGCACCCCGACCACCGGGCCATCAGCCGCTGGACCACCGACGCCTGGGCCATCACCCGGCCCAACGCAGACCTGTGGTACGCCACCCTCACCGCTGACTTCCACCGAAAATGGGGCCCCCTCAACAACCAGATCGGGTTGTGGGCCGATCAGCCGAACCCGCCCTGCAGCGCCGCAACCGACCTCGCCCTCAGTACCCGGTTGCCCGACACCCTGCTCGATCTCAAGGTCGCCGCCCTGGAGGCCCACGCCTCACAGACCCGGCCCCTCATCGAGCTCGTTGGCGCGACCACCTACGGCGAGTGGTGGCGCACCGAATCGTTCCGAAGGCCCTACCCCGCCGCCCGCGAGATCGCGGCCACACCCTCACCAGCGCATGATCACCACCGGTCCGGCCGTCGCCTGACCCCAACCATTTAAGGAGGAACTATGACCGCAACGTACACCAAGAACGGAATGGCAACGCTCGACAGAACAGCGGAAGCCACCCTGACGCCCCTACCCCGCGCCGCGGCGCACGGCGTCCGCATCGAAGTCAACGAGCTGTCCCGCCGGGTCCGGCCGCGGGCGGGGCGAGGTGACGCTGCTGGACGCAGTGTCGTTCACGCTCTCGGCTGGTGAGCTAGTGGCGATCGTCGGTCCCAGCGGCGCCGGCAAGACAACTCTGTTGGAGGCCATCGCCGGCATCGCCCCAGCGACCTCGGGGTGGGTGCGTTTCGACGGCATCGACATGTACACCCACCCGGGGACATTCCGCAACGTGCTCGGCTTCGTGCCCCAGGAGGACATCATCCATGCCGACCTGTCCCTCCAACGTATGCTTCGCTACTCCGCTCGCCTCCGGCTCCCCTCTTCGACAACCGGGGCCGAGATTGACGACGCTGTCCGTGACGCCATCGACGCCGTGGGCCTGACCGGCCAGGTCGACCTCCGGGTCGGCTCACTCAGCGGTGGGCAGCGCAAGCGGGCCAGCATCGCCGTCGAGCTGCTCACCGACCCGCACGTCTTCTTCCTCGACGAGCCGACCTCTGGCCTCGACCCTGTTACGAGCGCGGAGCTGATCGCCCACCTGCGCCAGCTTGCCGACCGCTCGGCGACGGTCGTGTTCACTACGCATTCGGTCGAGGACCTCGCCAGGTGCGATCGCGTCGTGTTCATGACCCGAGGTGGGCGAGTGGGCTTCGTGGGGGCCCTCGATGAGGCGCTCCAACGGTTTGGCGTCACCTCAGTCCCCGAGCTCTACCGTCGCCTCGCCGACCCGGACGGCATCACTTACCCTGCCAGCCCGGCCGGTTTTGCAGTGGCGGCGTTTGAGGCCGGTCCCCGAGACGTGAACAGGCGACCAGTGGCGAGGGGGCTCACGCAATGGGGTGTCCTCACCCGCCGGACCCTCGAGACGTTCGTGCGCAACCGGTTGACGCTGGCCATCCTCGTCGGGTCGCCGGCGCTGGTCGTCGGCATGTTCGCCATACTGTTCCGGCCCGGCGCGTTCGACTTCCAGGACCCCAGCCCGAGCTCGATGGTGATGATCGGCTTCTGGGTCGTCTTCGCCGCTTTTTTCTTCGGGCTCACCTACGGTTTGCTCCAGATTTGCACGGAGCGAACCATCCTGCGCCGCGAACGCCTCGTTGGCTTGCGGCTAGGAGCCTACGTGGCGTCAAAGGTGAGCATCCTGGTGCCGTTCCTGATCCTGGTGGTGGCGGCGACGCTAGGTGTTCTTCGTCTCTTGGACCGCTTACCCAGTCGCCCGCTCGCCACCTACGCCTCGATTGGTGTCGGCCTGCTCCTCTGTGCGGTCGCGGCCCTCGGCCTCGGCCTGCTCACCTCCGCCTCCGTCAGAAACGTGGCTCAGGCCACACTCGCCCTACCGATGTTGTGCTTTCCCGCCGTGTTGTTCTCCGGTGCCATACTGCCGGTCAACCTCATGGCGAGTGCCGGCGCCGCCCTCAGTGTGGTGATCCCATCGCGCTGGGCCTTCGAAGCCATAGGTCACGACCTCGGGGCGCGGCACATCCTCGCTCAGGGCGGCTCGCCCCTCGGCGCTCCGCTGTTGGCGTCCTACGGCGATGCCGGCACCCAGTCCACCGGCACCTACTGGCTAATCCTCGGGGCGTTCGTTGTCCTGTTCCTGGTCGCCACCTGGGGTGTGCTTGTTCGCAGCACACGCAAATCGATGCACTGAGCGGCGACCTAAGCGTCTAAGCCGGCTCCGTTGCCCCGATTCGGCCCTTTTGCGTGCACTAGTGATGCTCGGACGGGGTCGTCGGGGCCGAGCCGTACCGCCCGGGAACTCCAAAGGTGGCGGCGGCCTCCTTGGCTCCGAGCCCTGGTGGCACGGAACGGTGTGAGCCACTCATGTGCCGACGGCCTTAACGGCACCCGCGATAGCTCGCTTGAGTCAGTATGGATGATCGCCGATAGTTCTTCTCAGCCGGCGCGACCTGGTACCCAGGCCGGTGCGAGGGGACGGCGCGATGATTTCTGGCCGACGGCGACGTCGATGGTACGAAAGTGGCCGTAGGTCGACCGAGGGAGGCTAGATGACCGGAGTGAGGGTGCTGGTGGGCACGCAGAAGGGTGGGTTCGTGCTGACTGCAGAAGGGGGGCGATCGGACTGGAGCGTCCAGGGCCCTTTGTTCGGCGGCTGGGAGGTCTATCACATGACCGGGTCGCCAGCTGATCCGTCGAGGGTGTACGCGTCGCAGTCGACGGGCTGGTTTGGGCAACTGGTCCAGAGATCCGACGACGGGGGTGAGTCGTGGCAGCCGGTAGGCAATGCGTTTGTCTACGACGGCGAGCCGGGAACCCACCAGTGGTATGACGGGACTCCTCATCCGTGGGAGTTCGCCCGGGTTTGGCACTTTGAACCGTCGTATGACGATCCCGACACCGTCTTCGCCGGAGCGGAGGACGCGTCCCTGTTCAAATCGACCGACGGTGGTCGGACGTGGTCGGAGTTGGCCGGGTTGCGTACGCACCCCTCCGGGCCCGGGTGGCAGCCGGGGGCGGGTGGGATGTGCGTGCACACGGTATTGATCCACCCGAGCGACCCGGACCGGATGCACGTCGCTATTTCAGCCGCCGGGGTGTTCCGCACCGACGACGGTGGCACCAGTTGGCGGCCGGCGAACCGTGGTCTTCGGTCAGAGCAGATCCCTGATCCCGGAGCCGAGGTCGGCCATTGCGTCCATCGGATCACTCGCCACCCGGCCCGGCCGGAGGTGTTGTTCATGCAGAAGCACTGGGATGTGATGCGCAGCGACGACGACGGCGAGACATGGCAAGAGATCAGTGGCGACTTGCCCACCGACTTCGGTTTCCCCATCACGGTGCACGCCAACGAGCCCGATACCGTCTATGTCGTCCCCATCACCAGTGACTCCGAGCACTACCCCCCGGAAGGGAGGCTCCGCGTATACCGGAGCCGGGTCGGCGGCAACGAATGGGAACCGCTGGGCCGAGGGCTACCGCAAGAAAACTGCTATGTCAATGTGCTGCGCGACGCCATGGCCGTCGACTCTCTGGACCCTGGCGGAATTTACTTCGGCACCACCGGAGGCCAGGTGTACGGCTCCTCCGATGGCGGAGACAACTGGGCCCCCATCGTCCGGGACCTTCCCCGAGTGCTGTCCGTCGAGGTCCAGACCCTGACGTGATCCGCGTCGTATTGCCTCGCCACCTGAGAACACTGGCAGGCGTGACCGGCGAAATCGAGCTGGCCTCAGATCGCTCGCCGACCATGAAACAGCTCCTCGACGCCATCGAGTCGACCTACCCGATGCTCCGAGGCACCATCCGCGACCCCGTCACCGCTAGACGGCGACCGTTCATACGGTTCTTCGCCTGCGAGACGGACATCTCTCACGACTCCCCGGACACGCTCCTGCCCGAAGCGGTGGCCACCGGAACGGAGCCCCTCTACGTGGTCGGGGCAATGGCAGGCGGTTGAGCTGAGCAAGCGCGACGGCACACGGGGACCTCCTTTCCGTTTAGCCGCGGTCCGGATTGATCGCGGGATGTTCGCTAGACGGGAGAGGAAACGGCAGTTGGCATGGGACTTCGGGCAGGGCCACCTTCGACCTGTGAGCAGACACGACCGGCCCGGGGGTTCCCGGACCGCGGCTACCAGCCGGTCGTGTGATGTGGCCAATATCCGCGGTCCGTGCAGGGAAAATCAGCCGGTGCTGGCTGAGCCTGCTTCCTGCAGGGTCTGGTAGACCGACCCGGCCAGGTCGCTCAGGTGGTCGTTGTCGGTCGAACTGTTGACCGCGAGCGCGATGATCGTGCCGGAGCGGGGGAAGTCGTACTGCAGGACCCGGGCGCCGAAGGCCTGGCCTTCGTAGTACCAGAAGTTGCCGGTCGGGCCGGGGAAGGTTCCCTGCGCGACGCCGAGCCCGTAGCCGAGCGGGTCAGCGAGGGTGGTGCGGAGGATGGGCTTGCCGCTGGCCTGGGACACCAGGGACTCGAGCTGGTGCTGCTGGCGGGCGGGCAGGAGCCGTCCCTGATAGAGGTCGCGGTCCCAGGTGGTCATGTCGGCCAGTGAGCTGACGATCCCCCCGGCGGCCTGCGCCCAGGTCAGGGCCAGGGGCGGCACGGGCTTGCCGATCAGCGACGGCGGGCCGCCGGTGATGTAGAAGTACCCGGTCGGCACCCGGCCGGCATCGGCCGGGGGACAGGTGTAGGGCGCCAGGCACGTGGTGCGCAGCCCCAGCGGCGTAATGATCCGTTTGGTGAGCTGGTCGGCGTAGGAGTCGTGGGTGACCTTCTCGATGATCATTTGCGCCAGGATGTAATCGGTGTTGGTGTAGTGGTACCCGGCTGGCCCGAGCGGGAGGCCGGCGACGTAGGAGACCAGGCGGGCGGCGGTGAAGTTGGTGTCCTGGTCCGCCGCGAATGCGGTGGCGAAGGCTGGCTGGTAAAGGTAGTCCGGGATGCGGCTGGTCATGTCGAGTAGCTGGCGGACCGTGATGTGGCGCCAGGCCGGGTACTGCGGCAGCCATGTGCCGATCGGGTCGCTGATGGACAACTTGCCCTCGGCTTCGAGCTGAAGGATGATCACCGCGGTGAAGGCTTTGGTGTTACTGCCGATCTGCCACAGCGCCCCGGCCGGTACCGGCGGCCCGCCGTCGTAGCGGGTGGTCCCGGTGGCCAGGCTGATGGGCGGCCTGGAGCCGGGGAAGGTGACCCGCAGCGACACCGCCGAAATATGCTCGGCCGTGCCCCGGGCGTTCAGGTAGTGGTTGAGGTCACCGCCTAGCGCCGCCAGTGCTGCGGTACTGTTCGGGCGGGTTTGGCTGGCTGAGGCGCTGGCGGCGCTGGACGAAAGCATCCCGGCCGCGCCGAGCAGGGCGAATGTCGCCGCCGCGGCAGCCAGTTTGTCCCGGATCCGCTTCGTGTGCCCGTCAAGCTCGGAGTGTTCGGCGACCCCGGTGGCAACGCCACCCAAGACACCTCCGTCGACCGACCGGCGAAGGATCTTGCGCCCTACCCGGTTCTGCTGGTCAGTCTTTGTTCTCATTAGTGGTCCCTTTCTTGGTAAGTATCCGAATTTGCGTTGGTCGGTCCTGACGGGGAGAGCGAGTGCGAACAGGCGCTGGCCGGTTCGCACGGCGTTGTCCATTGCCTTTCCAGAGGATTGAGGCTCGTGAAGGCTGCAAATTGCCCCATAGAGGCCTGGGTTGAGGTCCGGCTTGTGGACGTCGCCGGCTCAGGCGTCGCGGTGCGCCATACGCACTGATGCCGCCCCGAGGGCGACTAGGGCGTAGACGAATAGGACCAGGAGGGCCGTGCTCGGCCTTAGCAGCCCGGCCGACCGGTGGACCGTTACGGCGGCCTGGACGGCGATCCCGGGTATGTACTGGCGCATACCGGCCGGGACCATCTGGCCGAGGATGGCTCCTCCGAGGACGAGCATTGCCAGAGCGGTGACCGCCCCGGCGGTGTGCCGGATGACGCCGGCGAGCCCGACACCGACGATGGTGACCAGGCTGGCGGCCACAGCGCCGAAGATGAGGGCCTGAAGGGTACCGGGATGGCTGAGCGCGACCTGGACGTGCTGGCCGGAGAGGATGCGCTGGCCGAGCTCGAAGCTGACGACATCGCACACCAGGGCGAGCGGGAAGACAAAGGCAGCCACAGTGGCGGCCTTGGCCGCCAGCACCAGCCGGCGGGCGGGCATGGCCGTGAAGGTGGTCCGGATCATCCCGGTCGTGTACTCGGCGGCCACAGACCGCACGCCGAGGGCACCCAGGATGACGACCGCCACCCACATCCCTGTAAGGGAGGTGCTGGTCGGGTCGAACGCCTGGCGCTGCTGGGCGGTCATGGTGGCCCATGAGCTGGCTTGGACGGCGGTCGCAACGGCGGAAAAGCCGATGGCCGCCACCACGGTCATGGCGAGCGTGCGCCATGTCGAGGGAAGGGTGCGGAGCTTGGTCCACTCTGCCTTGACGGCCCGGCGGGCGGCGGTGGCCCGCACAGAGCGCACTGGTGCGCTCGGGTAGGTGGTAGCGGTCATGTCAATTTCCTTTCGTGGCGGAGGCCAGCTGGCCGGCGTGGTATTCGGTTTCATCTCGGGTTAGGTCGAAGAACGCCTCTTCGAGCGACGCTCCCTGGACGGCGAGCTCGTAGAGGGTTATGCCGTGGGCGGACGCCACCCCGCCGATCTCCGCCGTGCCCAGGCCGGAAACGACCAGGGCGCCGTCGGTACTGAGCTCGACGGTGGCGCCCCGGAGGGCTAGGGCGTCGGCCAGTTCCCTCGGCTCGAGCGCCCGGGCCCGGACGGTGCCGGCCGAGTGCCTGTTGACGAAGTCGTCGGTGCTGGCATCGGCCATGATGTGGCCCCGGCCGATGACGAGCAGGTGGTCAGCGGTCTGGGCCATCTCGCTCATGAGGTGGCTGGAGAGGAACACGGTGCGGCCTTCGGCGGCCAGCGACTTCATGAGGTTGCGGATCCACAAGATGCCGTCGGGGTCGAGGCCGTTGATCGGTTCGTCGAACATCACCGTGTGGGGGTCGCCGAGCAGGGCGGCGGCGATGCCCAGGCGCTGGTTCATCCCGAGCGAAAAGGTCCCCACCCTTTTCCCGGCTACGTCGCTGAGGCCGACGATGTCGAGCACGTCGCCCACCCGGCGCCGGGCGATGCCGTTGCTGTCGGCCAACCACATGAGGTGGTTGGCGGCGCTGCGGCCACCGACGATGGCCTTGGCGTCGAGCAGCGCCCCGACCGAGCGGAGCGGGTCGGCCAGTTCGCCATAGGGCTTGCCGTCGATGAGGACTGAGCCCGCGCTCGGGGCGTCCAGGCCCAGGACCATGCGCATCGTGGTGGACTTACCGGCCCCGTTGGGGCCGAGGAACCCCGTTACCCGGCCCGGTCGGACGACGAAAGAGACTTCGTCGACTGCCACGGTCTTGCCGTAGCGCTTGGTGAGATGCCTGGCCTCGATCATTGGTCTTCCTTTCTTCGATGCTTCGGTCTTGCGAACAGCGTGCGCCCAGCGGCTGAGGTGGGACTGCCGTGGCGCTGAGGCCGGCACCTCAGCGCCGTCGTGTGAGGCTGCTCAGGCCTCGGCGCGGCGGTCGCCGTAGGGTTGAGGTGTCGAGCGGTGGTGGACTGGAGCTACGACCTGCTATTCGAGGACGAGCGCCGCCTTTTCGCACGGATGTCGGTCTTCGTCGGTGGCTGCGACCTGAACGCCGCCGAGTGGCGGGTCTGCGCCGACGAACGGGTGCCAAGAACGAGATCCTCGACGCTCTGAGCCGGCTGGTCGACAAGTCCCTGGTGGCGGCGCCAAACGCCGGTCGTTACGCCCGGTTCACTCAACTCCAGACCTTGTGGCAGTACGGTCGTGACCGCCTCAATGATTCCGGCGAAGTTGACGCCCTGTGCGCCAGGCACGCTGCCTATTACCGACAGATGGCAGAGGGGCCCACGAGGGCCTGCGAGGCGCCGCGGGGCCGATGTGGCGGGAACGCCTCACCTCAGACCTGGCGAACCTCCGGGCAGCGCTCGACTGGTTCATCGCACGATGTGATGCCGATGGGGGCGATGTCGTTGGCGTCGGGAATGGCCTGGTTGTGGTTTATCACCAGCGACTATGTCGAAGGAGCACTCTGGCTTGGTGACGCCCTCGAAGCGAAGGGGCCGCGTCGGGCGACGAGGAGCGCCCGTCCACACGTTCGTGGTCGGCGCCAGCACACAGCTGTCGCTTGAACGATTACGCAGCGCGCCTTACCGATCTCTGTCATGCCTTGTGGCCGCTTCCCAAATACGAGGTAGACGCTTCCGCCGTGCTATATAAGCGAGTGAGCGCCCAATTAATAGTCTTCGGACCAATCGCTGGGGGCGCCGATATTGATTTACACGTCCTCGTGACATCCAAGGCGAATATCGGCAGGGTTGCCGACGTAGCGATTGCCATTCACCCAGATCGTAAGTTTGCCCTTCACGCGCGACTTGTCTCACATTCAGTGGTTGACGCCAGATGGCGAAGAACTGACCGAGTGAATAACTCCTGGTCGTTGTCGACTCGATATGAAATGATCCCGCCCTGCGCGTGGACGTATAGCTAGCAGTAACAATTCGTCGATTCTCCGATTCGACAGACCGCTTGGCGCGCTCATGATGCTCGGAGAGGAACGACGACGGGTCTTCGCGAGAACCGTCGGGGTGAACTACTAAATGGGACCAACGACTCTGAGAGCAACCCGCCGGGATTCGAACCAGCGACCGCGTGGCTGCGATCAGCAACGGGTGTTCGCCTGAACCTCATCTGCGGTCACGGAGGTCGCGCGCCACCGAGCTCGCGTCATCCGCCAATACCGTTCCAGTCCAAACACCGCACAACGGGAGTTGAGCCGAGCGCTCCGTGAACTGTACCTCGGACTGCCGGCAATCCAGATGCCGGTCGCGTTCGAACTTCTCTTGAGGAACGACAGGAGTTGCATCGTGGAATGCGCGAAGATGGACGACGTCAACCGGAACCGAGTCAACCGGAACAGGGCGGGTGGCTCTCGGAGCCACATAGGACCACCCCGCGGGCGCGGTGGCGAACGAGAGCGAGCGGTGGAGAAACGGTGACCTCGCTACCTCGAGTTCCCCTTCGCTCGGCCTGGCTGCGCATCGTGTTCGCCACGCGCCCAGCGTCGCTGACGGTTGATCTCGCGCTCGGCGCTGCGCGGGTCGTGCTCGCCTGGGTCTTTATCTACTACGGAGCCGGGAAGCTCTTCGGAGCGTTCCACGGACCGGGCATTCACGCGACTTCACTCTACTTCTCGAACACCGCCCATCTCCATCCCGGCGGGCTCTTCGCCGTTCTCGCTGGGCTAACCGAGTTCGGCGGCGCGATCGCGCTGGGCCTCGGCCTCCTCACCCGTCTTGCCGGATTGGCAGTCTTCGGCGACATGGTGATCGCCATGATCACCGTCACCTGGGCGACCGGCATCAATTCGGGCAACCCGCCGCCAGGCTACCAGCTGAACCTGGCCCTCGGCGTCCTGGCCCTGGTTGTGGGGATGGTCGGCGCCGGGCGGTTCAGTGTCGACAGTGTCATCGCGCACCGTCTCGCGAAGCGTCAGCCGCCTGACGAGCACACAACGGTGACCGACCGACAATCTCCTCGCACGACCACCCCGCCGACCATACTCGAGCCGTCATCGAGCGGCGCGGTCGTAACGGAGCCCGGAAGGACTATTTGACGCACTGAATGGGGCAAGACCGAAGCGAAGGCCTCCGCCGATCGGGCAAATCCCAATAAGCATGGAGGGCATGCATCGCTGTAGAGGCAACACCTGAGACCGGGTTGACGTCACCACCCAGCGCATCATCTTTGGTCGTCGATCCGTCACCAAACGCCGGGAATCATTCTTCGCCGGACGCGGCGGCGATACGCAGCGTATTCCCCATTGCCCATCAGAAGGCGCTCCTCGGCCAGAGCTCGGCCGACATTGCACAGCGATCCAAAGATGAGGACGAGCGCGTTGCGTTGCGAAACGCTCTGAAGCAAAAAACCCAATCCGGACAGCAGGTACGAGGAATACAACGGATGTCGGATGATGGCATAAGGGCCGCGTGTAACAAGTCCTCGGTCTGCAGCGGCGAACCCGAAAGAACGCCCGAGGACGACAAGAGAGGTCATCGCGATCGCCGCGCCGATCAGCTGGAGCGCCAGCCCAGCCTGCACCCACCCAGCTTGATGCACACCTGAAGTTCGGGCTAAGACACCGGCGAAGGTTCCACCAAAAGCAAGGAGCCAATCGTCGGCACGCCGGGTCAAGTAGCCGGCGGGCCGCCGGACAAGATAGGCGATCACCACGATCATTTGCTGAGCGAAGAAGACGGCGCCTAGCGGTTGGCGCGAGTGCACGAAATAGATGAGGTAGGAGTGCGAGAAATATGCCGCGCCACCTGCTCCCACCAGGTTTGTGGCGATTCTCATGGCCTGTGCGGCTCGTGGGGGCGGGGAGGCTGTCGCGAACCAATGGGCCAGCTTGAGACCGGCTCTGCTCCTTGGATGGGACGTCACTGCCCGCTTATGCGTACAGCGGGCCAGATGCCGTGGGCCCATTCGACGCGGATCTCACTGCCAGCGTCACACGCCAATATCATCTTCGCCGTAAGGTCCTTACGCCGGCATTAACTTCAGGTGAAGATAATGAACAAGGATCGTTCTCGGTGCCCAATCGAAACGGCAAGGTTCATTCGGCGACCGCCGCCCATTCGCCGGCGCCTCATAGGGCCGCTCGACAGCTCAGACACAAAAATGTTCAGCTGGAGGGGTGGTACACGGGCACGGTGGGACGCTTTGCTCTTCAAGTCACGCCCAATCCCGACATCGCAAAGTTCGTCGAGGACAAACTCTAAGACGTCAGGATGCCGTACGACATCCTTTTGCGTATGGCGGGCGCGCTTTGACCCGCGGCTCGCAGCGTCAGAAGCTCAGCTTCGTCAGGGCCGACTGCACAGAATAGAGGTAGGCCTCAGTCGTATAAGTGGCGCCCGATATCGCGTTAACACGCACGCCCTGGGCGGCCAAGACTTCTTGGCGCAGCACCGGGATGACTTGCTGAGCGATGGTTTGCGAGTATTGCTCGGCTGTCTGCAGGTTCGCCACGGACAGGTCCACGATGCGGTGCCCCTGCAGCGTCACCTTGACCGACAGTACGCCGTAACCGTACTGTTCCGTCGCCCCGACGGCGCTCGCCGACTGCACGGTTGGCGGGCTGTGCGGGCCAGTCGTGGTCGTCCCCGACGAGGTTGTCGGCGTTGTGGATGGGGGCGGTGGCGGCCCCGCCGCCAGTGGTTTTGCGCCCGTAATGTGGGCGGCAAGTACTACCACAAAGCC
Organism: uncultured Acidimicrobiaceae bacterium; assembly: GCA_963750465.1. Lineage (GTDB taxonomy): Bacteria > Actinomycetota > Acidimicrobiia > Acidimicrobiales > Palsa-688 > Fen-671. The sequence continues at coordinate 1,721,425 of CAVVRE010000007.1, read as the reverse complement.
CGCGGCCGTTGAGGCGATCGCCACCCTGGTCTTTCGTAGTGAGGTCATCCGAGTGCGTACTCGTCGAAATGAATTGCGTCGCGCGCTATACCCAGGCCAGCGACCGCGTCCACCATAAAGTGGACGAAGTCCTCGGGCCCGGCGATGTAGACGTCACGCTTCTTCAGGTCAGGGACTAGCTGGACCACTCTTTCGAGCCTGACCGCCGAGCGGGAGCCCACGAGGTTGTAAGCGCGGCCCTGGCGACGCCGGGCCAGCTCGGCCACCTCGGAAGAAAGAACGAGGTCTTCCTCGGTCGACGCCCGGAGGAAGACGACCGGTTCGGTGCTACTCGGGAGGTCTTCCAGCAGTGCCCGGATGGCGGTGACGCCTATGCCCCCAGCGATTAGCACAGCTTTCCTTCTGCGCCGGGCATGAGAGGTAAAAACTCCGTATGGCCCTTCGATGGCGACGCGGGTGCCCGGTTGCAGCGAAGCCACAGCGGCCGAGAAGTCGCCCCGGTCCTTCACCGTAAGCCTGAGGTAGGGCGGTTTGGGCCGGGCGGAGAGTGAGAACGGATGGGCCTGCCACCACATGCCCCTAGTGAGGAAGCGCCATTCGAAAAACTGCCCACCCGACACCGCCAAACGCTCGAGCTTACGCCCCTTGCAGGTCACCGAGACGACACCGGGCCCCTCGGGACGCACCTCGACCACTTTCAGGCAGTGGCGCAGCGTCCTTGCCAAAGGGAGCCCGAAACGGTAGGCGATGACCATCCCGGCCGTCGCCAACCAAAACACAATCCAGAGGAACCGGGCCAGGGGGTGGCGCACGAAGGACGGCCCGAGCACGATCACGTGAGCGAAACCCAGGGCCAGGGCAAGGTACATGCACAGGTGGAACGCCCACCAACGTTCCCGGCGCACCCGGCGCCGGATAGCCCGGATGGACACTACGGCCACCGCCATCATGAGCAAGAACCCGATGGTGGCCTCGATCATCCACGGGAAGCTCCAGACGATGGTCCCCACCTCGTGCCAGACCCCCTGACGGGCTGCCTGGGCGTAGGCCAGGGTAAGCAGCACGACATGAGCAGCGATCAACGAGATGGGCCACGGGGCTAACCGCCGGTGCCAACGCAACAGGCCGTCTTGGCCCAAGACGCGCTCGACGACCGGGACCCGGGAGACCAGCATCACCATGACAAGGGCCAGGTATGTGCCGGCCAGGCCGGTGAAGCCGCCGAAGAACATCGCTACCCCGCCCGTTGCGCGCAACTGCGACCAGGTCTCTGCCGTCACCGAGGTGGCCATGGTGGCCCCAAATCCGACGCTGAGGATGGCAACGGCAGTGGTGAGTACCCACGGCGAACCTCGACGGGCCCGAGCAGTCGCGAGCTGATCGCCCGTGGCTGTCGAGGACCGCCGCACCCCCGGCGAGCGGACCGCGACCGGCGTCATCTATTTCGCCTCGGGACGAGACGGGGCGTGCATCTCCTCCAGCGTCGCCCTTCAGCCTGAAGAGCAAATGACGGTCGAAGAAAATTGAGGAAAGCGGACAACTCGTAATGAACAAAACCAGGTGGGGTGCAAACGGCCGCCGGGGCGTAGCCAATTCGCAGGCGTTTACGTATTGCCTCCTCACCGATGGCTGTCTCCACGCTGTCCAGGGGCACCCAGGATCGGCGGAGCCCATACGGCGCGCATCTCTCTGCCTGCGTCACACCAAGGCTATTTTCGCCTTAAGGTCCTTACGCCGGCATTAACTTCAGGAAGGATAATGAACAGGCATCGTTCTTGGGTGCCTAACTGGAATGAAAAACGACTCCTTAGAGAGGCCCCAACTGCCAGTGGAGTGTGGGAAAGGTCGGAGATGGTGGCGAAGCGAGATCCGGTCGTGCCCATGTCATTTCATCGTGGCGGGCTCGTCGGAGTAAGCTGGCGCAGAAATGCGCCAGATCACGACCGCTCTGGTAGGCCTGTACTCGGTCTACCGGCGCGTTGTCGCCAGGGTTACGACGGATTTCTTCGAAGCTGAACTCTCCGCGACATCGTCAGCTAGGCAGGCTACGACGCATTGGCTGGCGAAAGCCGGAGACATCCCGAGCGTCGCAGAAGTTACGTCAGGGCCCGACGCTCCCTTTGCGGCCAGCTATTCTCCGGGCGCCGCCTGCCTAGACGGTCATGCCCACCGGCAGTCCGCGGGCTTTACTAATCCGCCAGAAGGTTGGGACACCGACCTCGTGTTCAACACCTCGACGTTCGAGACTGGACCGACACTTGCTCGCCGGCGCCGCAGTGAAAGCTTTCTGACAGGTTCGAACAATACGGTGGCGGTATCGGCCAGCAAGTGACGGACAACGCAGCGCGTGGACCCTGGCCGGCGCATCGCGCATCGAAGGCCCGAGTCAGGGGGCTATGCATCCGGCGCGCCGCCCTGGCGCTGGTGCTCGTCGCTGTCCTTTGTGCAATAGGAGCGACGGGGTCGTCAGTGGCGACGAGCCAGTCGCGGCCCAACATCGTGTTCGTCCTGACCGACGACCTCTCGGGCAACCTGTTGACGCCCCGCTTCATGCCTAACGTGTGGGCAGTGAGCCGTGAGGGCACATCGTTCTCAAATTATTTTGTCACTGACTCCCTTTGTTGTCCCTCCCGGGCGTCGATCTTTACCGGCCGGTACCCTCATGACACTGGGGTGTTCTCCAACAGCGGCCAGCACGGGGGCTACGACGCCTTCATGGACCACGGTGACCAACTGTCCACGCTCGCCACCGACCTCCAGGCGGCGGGCTACCGGACGGGGATGATGGGCAAGTACCTCAACAAGTACAAGACCTATGACCCACGGGCGCCGGGTTGGGACGTCTGGGACGTCGCCGGCTGGGGTTACCCGGAGTACAACTACACGCTCAACGAAAACGGCCGCCGGGTCTTTTACGGGGGCCCCAACGACCCCGGCCACGACAACTACCTGACCGACGTCCTGTCTTCTCTAGCCACGTCGTTCATTCGCGACACCGTACAAAGCCACCCGCAGCAGCCGTTCTTCCTCGAGGTGGCCACGTTTGCCCCCCACCAGCCCTACACCCCCGCTCCCAAGTACTCCCAGTTGTACCCCGCCCTCCGGTACCCGCGGAAGCCCTCCTTCGACGCCCCCAGCACCAACCCCCCTGCGTGGCTACGGGGGCGGAGCGCGCTGACCACTTCTCAGCTGGCCGAGATCACCAAGGACTTCCGTCTCAGGGCGGAAGATGTGAAGTCTGTGGACGACATGGTCGGGGCCATCGTGGCCACGCTGCGATCTGTCGGCGCACTGAGCAACACCTATTTAGTGTTCAGTTCGGACAACGGCTACCACATGGGTGAGCACCGCCTAGCGCCGGGCAAGCTCACGGCCTTCGACACTGACATCAAGGTCCCCCTGGTCGTCGTCGGGCCAGGGGTCCTCCCGTACTACGAATCGCCCCTGTTCGCGCAGAACATCGACCTGCGCTCCACCTTCGACGCCATCGCGGGGACGTCGCCTTCCGAGCCGGTTGACGGGCGCAGCCTCATGCCCCTGATTTCCACTGGTACGGGCCCCCCCGGGCCGCTCAAGAACTGGCCTGAAGGTGCTCTGGTCGAGCACCGTGGCCCGGTCCTCGATGTTGACGACCCGGACTACCAGAGCCCCGCCAGCGCCAACCCGCCGAGCTATGAAGCCCTGCGGCTGCCGGGAGCGCTCTACGTCGAGTACGCCGAGGGCGGGCGGGAGTTCTACGACCTGGGCACCGACCCTTACGAACTAGACAACACGTACCCGTCGTTGTCGGCGGCGCGGAAAACGGCTCTCCACAACGAGCTGGTGGGAGCCGCGAACTGCCACGATGCTGCGGAGTGCGCCGCTCCTTTTATCGGCTCCACAGGGGCCTTAGGGTCATAAGCCGGAGCAGGACGCTTGGCCGCTGGTCCTGCCTCTCAAAAGTCCCTCTAGTAAAAAGTTACTGCTTGGGCCGGGTCGGCAATAGGTTATCGCGACAGGCCCGCTCGTCTGGCCGCCTACGCTCCAGCATCGTGACTTCAGCGGGCGGACATGGTTACGAAATCACGGCTCCACGAAGGGTCGAAGAAGGTCGCCGGGCCCTGGATCGTGCCCGGGAGCAACGAACTCCCGTCCGCGGGGGACGCCGGCGCACCGGGCGAAGGTTTGTAGGTTACGAAAACTGTCCAGTCTGGGTTGATGTCCAAGGTCATGGCCCGGACGGCCCGGGCACGGACCAGCAAGTCGGCCAGTTCGGTGACCTCCATGTCGGCGCCGTACACATATACAAGCGCGCCACTGGCCGTCACCCCCAAGCCCGCCCGCCAGACGTTGGGGATCCCGCCCAGCGTCAACCCGAATACTGACACGTCGTACGGGTTTAGGCCGGCCATGGCCTGGCCCCCATCAACGAGCAGGGTCACATCTTGCCTCACCGCTATCACCTGTTTGGACATCGAGACGTCCCGCCCCCAATCACCCACGGTGGCGTTTCCATTGCGGTAGATCACGAACGATGCCCCACCCTGCGCGAATGGGCACGCGAGCCTTCCCTCCGCGTAATAACCACCTCCGGAGCAGTACCTGAAGCCCCCGTTGAAGGCCGCCACGAGGGTACGGGCAGCGCTCGGCAAGATCGGGGCGGTCAGCTTCCAAGGCCCGCCTCCCGGGCTCTCGCTTCCCGAGTACAGCTGTGCCCTCAGCAGCCGTGGGTCCATCCAGGCGATCCCGGCCTCCTCCCCCGTGGCGGGGACGACAAGTCGTGGTCTCGTACACGCCGGGCCGGCCGTCGACCAAGCGGCCCGCGGGGTGCCAGCGGCCCTGGCCGGGGCCGGCAGCCGGGTCGAACGGTGCCAGTGGCGCTGGTGCTCGGAGCGGCACGAAAGCCGTCGGGGGCCGACGGTGGGCTGCGGCAACCGCAGGTAGCGCCACCGGGGCCAATACCGAAGCCAGCGATGCGATCGCTACGGCACCTGCGGACCGGCGGGCCATTCTCATAGCAGACCTCTTCCCGAGGATCTCCGTCGAGGCGATAAGGGCGACGTTACAGACGCTTCGGTGAAGATCGCATTAAACGAAATAGGAACCGCCGGCTATTGCATGGCAGTCGATCGCAGGGAACCTCTGCGGCCGCGAACGGGACAGCTGGCATCGGCACAAACGGGAACTCCTGTATCCCGAGGATGGGACCCAACGTCTTGTGACCAACGCGGCCCGACGTCGAAGCCCACACGACATCGACCATCTCCGCTAACTCTCTCAGCCATCGACCGTGGTTGACGCAGAGCCGATCCAGCCCTGAGCGGGGGGGTCAGAGTTGGAAGTTGGTGATTCTGCCGTGCGTCATCGTGCGCTCCAGGCATGTCTTCGAACGACCGACGGCCGGCCGATCGCGGGACAGAGAGGTCAGCAGCTCGAGGCGCCCCGCTCGCGGAAACTGACGTGAGCTGCCGCCTTCATCGTGGCTTCAGGTACCCTCGCCATCCTCGCTTTTATGTGCAGTTCCAGCGTTGCTGAGCTCATCGGCCAATGGCGCGCGCCTTCTTTGCGGACGGAACGCACCGACCGAGCTCGATTGCCACGAACCAAGAGCCATCTACATCCATCATCAAGCAGGTGCCGGCCCTGACCCCGAGTACTGCAGAGTGCCCCAATATCCTTGGGCGAGCCGCCGGAATTGCCAATACGTAAAAAGCTGACCGCTTGAACGGCCAGCCTTGAGACCAGAAGGGTGCCGTCAACGCTTGGGACTCCGATGACCCGGGAGGTCGTGGCAGCCGTCGACCTGAACGGTCCCGGCCGCCGCCCTCCTACCTGCACTGGTCGGTGTTCACCGTCTCGCTGGCAAACCTGGTCCTGATCGCGGTGATGGTGCTGATATTTGCCGCCGCTTTGCTCCTGCCCTTCCCGGGCCGGTCCGGCGGCGATGAGGAGTCTCAGGGCCCGTTAATCGACGACCCTGTCACCAGTGGCGCAGAGGTCGCCGCCGGAGCGAGGAGCCCGTACCCAAGTACCGCCATCAGTGAGGCGGACCAGACGTGGACGGGTGCGGTGCGCCGCGCCGGCCTGCGAACTTTGCCGCCGGGCAAGCTCCTACCTGGTCGTCAGCCCGCCTACGTGGCGTCGTGGATCTACGTCTTCGGCGTGGCCAGCCTGGCCGCCCTGGCGATCGCCATTGGGTCCGGCTTCGCCATTGCCCTCGGCGGCCCGGACTGGTGGCACACCAACCCGGTCGGCCACTTCTTCAACAGCCTGCACCTGTGGTCGGTGGAGATGTTCATGGCCTTCATCGTCATCCACTTATGGGGCAAGTTCTGGATGGCGGCGTGGAGGGGACGGCGAGCCCTGACCTGGATGACCGGCGTGGTCGCGTTCGTGGCCTCGGTTATAGAGTGCTTCACCGGCTATGTGTCCCAGCAGAACTTCGACTCCCAGTGGATATCGACGAGCGGGAAGGACGCCATAAACACCACCGGGCTGGGCGGCTTCTTCAACCTCTTGAACTTCGGCCAGATGCTGCTGTGGCACGTCGTCCTCCTCCCCGTCGTGCTCGTCGCCGTGGTCGGGGCGCACGTGTTGCTCGTGAGGGTACGGGGGGTGTCCCACCCGCTCCCGGTCCCCCGGGCCCGGGGCCGGGCCGCCCGCCGCCAGGCGGCGGTGGCCGACGGCGCCGACTGGACCGGCCCCACCCGCGTCTACGACATCGTAAAAGAGGCGGTCATAGCCACGGGCATCGTCACCGTCCTGGTCTTTATCTTGGCCGCCGTTCTGTCGTCTCCGGACGTGCCGGCGGTGAGCCTGGCCACGTGGGGGAGGTTGGCCCCGGCGGATTTCATGGGCACCGCCGTCAGCGAGCTGAACGGGACGAGCGAGACGGCTATGTACGGCCCGCCGTACAACAACGGCACCGCCAGCGTCCAGGGCATCGGGATCTCGTGGCAGCAACTGGCCGGGGTCAGGATACCCATCGACACGGCCACTGACTTCGTCCTCGACCCCTTGGGCCATGAGGCGCCGACAGACCCGGCCCTGGCCCGTGCCCTGGGCACTTACCTGGCGGCGCCCCCCGACACCCGCTCGGCATGGGAGGACGCTTACCTGAAGGCCCTGGACCATGTGAGGTTCCTCAACGGGGCCCCGGTGGTCCCGGCCGCCGATGACGGGCCGGTCCCCGTGATGATCGCCACCGAGCTGTCCCTGGCCCGAAGCGGGGCGCTCGACGCCAACCTGATCGCCAACCAGGCCTTCTACGGCACGAACTTCACCAAACCTCTGCTGTTCCTGGAAGACGGCGAGTACTTCGCCCAACAAGCCACGGCCCAACACCTCACCGGCAGCCAGTGGGGCGTCATGAACGAGACGGGCAGCTACCCGGGCCAGCCGTGGCTGTGGCTTTATACCCTCTGGTACCAGGTACCCGGCTTTGACAATTCCGCCAATGTCGACCTCATCGCCATTTACCTGACCGGAGCGGCGACCATCCTGCTCCTGGCCCTGCCATTTGTTCCCGGCTTGCGTGATATCCCCGAGATTGTCCCGCTCCACCGTGTGGTTTGGCGGAACTGGAACAGCCGGCAGAACCGCTAGGAGGCGGGCGAGCTTCAATAGCAACTGGTCTTTCCCACGCAGGCCCTAACTTTTTGCCCCCGCCGATCGTCGACGACGACGGCTTGTGGCCCGCATGAGTCGACTAGCTGACGGCGTGATGAAGCCGGAGCCGGAGTGGCACAGGCTCAGGCAGTTCATGTTGACGCAAGGCTGCCATGCACATCATGGGCGCATGGCAACCAAACGGGTCGTGCGCCTTCATCCGTCCGGCGCTGTGTACGGAAAAGCGGAGCTATGCAGCGAGGACGTGGTAGTCGACATGGGACTATGGAAAGCCGGCCTCTACCTTGGACGGGATAACCGGGCCGTGCTCGAGGAGGGAGCGCTGCCGCTCGGGAGTAAGCGTCGCATAATGGACTTGGGCCACAGCCATGCGCGCACGACGCTGGTCCCAGCACGGCAAGGCCACCCGTCAAATGGCGGGAACAACGCCAGCCCAGACCCGGAAGAAGGTCGCGTTTGGGCCGCGAAGGGGCGCCGAACGGGCGCCCACGCCAGATAGCAAATGGCGGCACATTACCGGGCCACGCACGCGACGCAGACGTGTTCGGCGTCGGCGGCGGTTCCTGCGCTGGCGGACCTTGCTTGTGATCCCGGGGATTCTGGTTTTGCTGCTCGGCGTTTCGCTTGTGGGTACCGCCGTTTCACCCGGGAACGTGAGCTTCGAGGCCAAATGGGCCGATTGGCTACGGGCGCACCACGCCGGGCTTTTGGCGCAGCACTTCGAAGAGCTGTATTACTCGGCCGTTGCCCCTCCCAAAGGGGGCAGGCCAAAGGGCCTGAACAAGATTCCGGTGACGGTGGGGGTGCCGCCGAGCACGACCGATCCTAAACAGGTCGGCTCTACCACCACTCCCTCGACGCGTCCCGCAACCACCACTACGACGGCGCCTCCCGGGCTCCCTGCGCCCTCGCCCGTCCCCCTCATAGTGCACCCCGCATTGGCGGGGGAGGGGAAGTGGCAGGCCACGAGCCCACTGGTCGACGGCGTGCCAGCTATGTACGTAGCCCAGTTCCGCGCCGACGACATCTACACCAGCCAGATCACCTCGGCAGTCTGGATAGACACGAAACTGTTGCGCCTCGAAGTTGTCCCAGGTTCGACAGAGCCCGGCGGGACGTGGGCGCACCCGCCCTACGTGGCACCACCAGAACTCCCGTACCTCGTGGCCGCGTTCAACGGTGGCTTCCGCTTTAGCGACGCCCGGGGTGGCATGTATCTCGAAGGGAGATGGGGAGTCGCCCCTGTCGCGGGCGCTGCTTCCTTCGTCATCTATAAAAACGGGCAGGTCAACATAGGTGACTGGGGGACGGACGTAGGGATGTCCGCAAATGTCGAGTCGGTGCTTCAAAACGTGGTCCTGCTGGTCGACAACGGCCAGCTCGCCCCATCGGCGACCTACACCGACAACGCGATCTGGGGCTACACGCTGGGGGGCGGTTACGTCGTGCCCCGCAGCGGCATCGGGGTGACTGCGGACGGGGCGCTGGTTTATGTGGCCGGGCCGGCTCTTACCGCCCGGTCCTTGGCTGAGTCCCTGCAACGGGCCGGCGCCGTGCGGGCCATGACTCTTGATATCAACCCGGAGTGGGTAACTTTCAATTTTTACTCCCACGCCGCCGGCCACCCCTCGGAACTGACGGGCACAAAGCTTTACCCCGAGATGCAACGCTCAGCCGACCGCTACCTCCCGCCCGCGTGGGAGGCACGTGATTTTTTCGAGGTCCTTTTGCCCGGCAGCCCCGCCGCTAGTGGCTAGCGCGGGGTGGAAAAGTACGGTCGTCCTAGGCTGTAATGGCCGCGTAAGGCTGGCCTAATAACGTGGCCGAGTGAGCATCTCAGGGGTCGGGGGCCCGATCGGGACACCCCAAGTGGCGGGCAGATGGGCCCGGACGAAGGGGTGGAGTCAAACGCGCGGTTGACGGCCATGACGGCAGCCGCCCTGCTGGTGCTGCTCGCCGTCGAGGGCGTGACCGTGCTGCGAGTGCACTCTTTGCTGTGGCTGCACGTCTTGATCGGGACCGCATTGGTACCACCGGTGCTACTGAAGATCGGCAGCACCGGCTACCGCTTTGTCCGCTACTACCGGGGGTCGCCTGCTTATCGACGTAAAGGGCCGCCTCCGCTCGTGCTGCGCGTGCTCGGCCCTCTTTTGGTAGCGACTACCCTCACCGTCCTGGGCAGTGGCATCGCTCTTATGTTTGTCGCCGCCAGCGCCCGCCAGTCCCTGCTCCTTTTGCACAAGGCCAGTTTTGTCGTCTGGTTTGCCGCCATGGTTTTCCACGTCCTGGGCCACCTTGTGGAGACGGCCCGTTTGGCGCCGCGCGATTGGGTCAACCGGGCGCACGCCGACATAGCCGGGGCCCGGTGGCGCCAATGGGCGGTTGCCGCCAGCATGGCCCTCGGCGCTCCGCTCGGCCTGCTGTTGATGGGACGGGCCAGTTCCTGGTTCGTTCAGCCCCTATTTCACTGAGCTTGTAGCTGAGGAACGTCCACCGCGGCATCCTGGGCCCGCTCGGCCCGCCGCCGAAGGTGCCGAGGGCGGGAATTCTCCCGGGCGTGCAGCCTGCGCCACAAGACCTCCATATGGGCTCCGCCGCCCGGGGCACTGGTCACTCGCCACTTCCCCCCCGTTGACCGGACCACCGCGTCCGCCATCGCCAACCCCAGACCGGCACCCTCACCCTCGTCGCCACCCCGGTGGAACCTATCGAAGAGGAACGGCCGCTGCTCAGGCGGGATCCCCGGCCCGCTGTCTTCGACCGAGAGGCTGACTACTTTCCCGCTTGCGCCGACGGTCACGCTGACCGTCCCGCCGTTGCCGGCGTAACGGCACGCGTTGTCGATCAGCACGCTGCAGAGCCTGTCCACCCACCCTGGCGGTGCCTCGACCAGAACAGGGCCCGCTGCCGTAGGCAAAACGGAGAGCTGGATGTCCTTCGACTCGACTACCCGGGCAAACCTCTGCACGCTCGCCCCGGCGAGTGTAACCAGGTCCACGGGCTCGTCCCGGGGCACCGGAGGATTGGCATCGAAACGGGCCAGGAACAGCAGATCTTCGACAACCCGCCGCAAGCGCCGCCCCTCGGTGCCGATCCGGCGCAGCGTGGCGCGGTAACTGTTGCCGTCCCGGGGCGAACTCAGAGCGAGGGCCACCTCCGCGTCTATAACCGCGACGGGGGTGCGTAGCTCATGAGACGCGTCCGCCGTGAACTCGAGCTGACGGCGCCGGGCTTGCTCCAACGGGCGCGAGGCCATCAGCCCTATGGCCAGGGCCCCCAAGAACATGGCGAGCACGAGCACCGGGCCAGCGACGAGCTCGGCGCGCCCGACAACGGCCTCAACGTGTTGCGTTTCGGCCAAGCTCTCGCCGGCCACGAGCCAACCGTCAGGTGTCCTTGCTGCTATCAGCCGGAATTCGCCGCTCCCGGTTATGGCGCTGGCGGGCCGCCCGGAGCGAGGCCAGGAGTCGGGCGGCAGAGGGGAGGCGCCGGCCGTTATGGGTACCGCGTTGCCGCGGCCGTCGGCCCGCCACATCACCACAGGCGCCGTGTCAACGTCGTTTTCGGTGGGTAGGCGACCATATGTTGCGACGCCCTGGCCTCCGTGGCGAGTTATTTTATTTAGCCTGTCCGCGACGTGGGCATCGACTTGCGTGACAAGGTGCCTGGCGTCCAGGACGTCAAAAGGGACGACAACCCCGACGTAGAACACCGCGGTCAGTAAGGCGGCGGCGGCCGCCACCCGGGCGGCGTGGGCCGACGGAGGCCGCGGACGAGGCCCGACCGCAGTCACGCGCGCAATGCGCGCTGGCTCACCGGCACTTATCCTGGGCGACGAATGCGCGCATAACACCCATCTGTACATCCTCACCATGAAGCGAAGATGACAGCGCAAGGGGTGCAAGGTTCTTCTGCGCGATGGACATATCGTGGCCGAGGAGCCTGAGCGAGCAGATTTTTTTCTTGGGGCTATATGCCGGGGCCAAGAGACCAAAGCGAGCCACAAATTCCGGGTTGCGCCGGTCCTAATTGCTCCTGTGGACAACGGTACTACGGTGATTGGCGTGACCGCCCGCATCGGTGGCGATCGAAACCATCTCAAATCCTCTGGCGGCAACTTGCAAACCGACGCTGCCAACCGGGGCATTACCAGATCGTTCATCTTGCCGTAAGGCCCTTCTCCATACCATAGAGCTGTGAACTGCAGTCCCGACAGGCAGGAGTGGGCAGCGTCCATTGTCCGATTACTACCTCCGCCCGGTCGGCTGGACTCTCCAGGATCCCGCCGGGCGGCTAGGTGACCCTCGGAGAGGGTGGGCCAGGCGCGCGGCTGGCAACGCAAGGACCTGACAGGCGGCGCGCCGCCGAGCCACCCGGTCGAGGCTCGAGACCAGCTCCAAGGGGTGGCCGTGGCGGGGCATGGGTGCCGCCCGGCTGGGTCACCGCCGTCGTAGGGACCGTCGTCATCGCCATTGTCATTGCAGTGATAGCTTCCACGCCCGGGTCAAGGCAGATAAACAACCATTCGGTGCGGGCGCTTGCCCCAGTTCGGGCCCGAGCGGTCGGTGTGGCCGCCGTCGAGGCTGGGCTGTTCCCCTGGCAGCTCCCCGCCCCGATCAGCCGGGAGGTGCTATTACCCTGGGCAGGCACCGGCGAAGTGATCGTAGCTGGGGGTATCGGTGCTAATGGGTCGTCCGTGGGCGGGGCCTTCCGGCTGAACACCAGCACCGGGAGGCTGGCCCAGGTGGGCGACCTGGCCGCCGCAACGCACGACGCGGCTGCGACGGTTGTGCGTGGCGAGGTCCTTGTCTTCGGCGGAGGGACGAGTGCGCCCGGTGCGATCACCCAAGACTTCACCGCCGCCGGTTCTTCTCGCGTGTTGGGGTCGCTGCCGGTGCCCAGGGCTGACGGCGCGGCCGTTACCATCGGCGCCACCGCCTATGTCGTCGGAGGTTACAACGGTCCTTCGCTTGACCCCGGGGTTTTAGCGACGTCCAACGGGACCAGCTTCAGGAAAGTTGCCACTCTGCCGGTACCTGTCCGCTACCCGGCCGTTGTCGCCATCGACGGCATGATCTACACCTTTGGCGGCGAATCGGCCGATGGACGTCCCGTGGACACCGTACAGGTGGTCAACCCTCGCACCGGTACGGCCAAGGTGATAGGTCATCTTCCCCAGCCCCTGTACGGGGCGGCGGCGGGACTCCTCGACGGTGTGGTCTATATTGCGGGCGGGGTAACCGGTCCTGTGCATCAGGGACCGGTAAATGCCATTTTTGCCTTCGACCGCAGCCGGGGCTCGTTCCTGCGGGCTGGTTCGCTCCCCGTGGCGGTCGCCAATGCAGGGGTGACCGTGAGCGCCGGCCGCATGGTCCTGGTCGGAGGCGAGACGGCCGGGGGCGGTCCCAGCGCGGACGTCCAGATGGTGAGGGCCGACCGCGCCTTTGGCGTCGCGGGTTCGCCGGGAGCCGGCTCACCGTTTTATGGCGACAAGTTGTTGGTTGCCGATCGCGGGAACGACCGTCTTCTCCTGATCGATGACACGGGGAAGGTTATATGGACGTACCCGTCGAGGAACGCTCCTCCTCCGCCCGGTGGGTTCTATTTTCCCGACGACGCCTTCTTTATCCGTCATGGCACGGCGATCATCTCGAACCAAGAAGAGAACGACACGATAGTTGAAATCGGGTTCCCGTCCGGGCGGGTACTCTTCTCGTACGGTCACCCCCGGACCCCGGGCGCCGGCCCCGGCTACCTGAACAACCCCGACGACGCCTATCTGCTCCGTAATGGCGACATTACGGCCGCGGACCCAAAGAACTGCCGGGTAATTGTGCTGGACCCGAACACCAAGACCGTCCTGGACCAGATCGGTACGCCCGGGGACTGCGCACACGACCCACCCAGCGCAGTGGGATCGCCCAATGGCGACACACCGCTTTCTGACGGGAACTTGCTCGTGTCTGAGATCAATGGCAGCTGGGTCGACGAGTACACCACGAGCGGCAGCCTGGTCTGGGCCGTGCAGCTCCCCATCGGCTATCCCTCGGATCCCCAGCAGATCGGGCCTGACCGGTACCTGGTGGCCGACTACGAGAGCCCGGGAGCGGTCGTCGAGTTCAACCGGGCGGGGCAAGTCCTGTACCGTTATCAGCCGGCCTCTGGCCCCGGCGAGCTCAACCACCCCTCATTGGTCGAGCTTTTGCCTTCAGGTGTGTTTATGCTCAACGACGACTACAACGACCGCATGGTGGCGATCGACCCGGCGACGGGCGCGCTCGTGTGGCAGTTCGGCCAGACCGGTGCCCCGGGAACGGCCACAGGGTTATTGAACACCCCCGATGGCTTTGACATTCTCGGGCCGGGTGGTACGACCCCTACCCATCCGGCGACGGGCTGAGGCTCCCGTAATGCCATGTAGTCGAATTCAATGGCCTAGCAACCACCCAAAGCCATGTCGGTAACGCTCGGCGCCACAGGACTGCCCGGCCTGTCGTACACCAACGGTACGTACTCCGTGGCAAATTACGGCAGGACGACACTCTGCTTTAGGTTGTCAAGCTTTACCAAGTCAAGGGCTGGATACCATCTTCTCGGACGGTGGAGCTGACGTCGGGGTAGCAAGGCAAGCGATGATCGGGTCGCCGCGGGACACCCCTTGGTACGTGATGGCGCAAGGGCTGCAATCGAGTCTGGAGGCCCTTTGGTCTAGTCAGCACCCACCCGGGTAGGAGCATTTGTCCGGGCAACAAACCTCGCCCTTTGAGCAATACAGCACGGGCGGCGGGCAACATATAAACACGTCAGACAGGCAGCCGGGTAATGCCGCGCAATAGGTCGAGTTGGCCGGGCATGGTACCGTCGTCGCCGGTACGGAGGTAGACGTAGGCGGGGGTGGCGGCTGGCTTTGACAAGCGTGGTATTGCTCGCGGCAGTGCGCGAAATCTGAGTCGGCGTCATAAAGTGTATTCGCGAGGCAGACCAGCACCCCGAGTTCAGGCCCCAGTAATTTCGGGACAAGAGCCTTCAGCCCTCCGAACGCTGTAACGCATAAGACGATGTTTTTGCCGACGGCGAAGACGCCATCGTGGTTCGCCTTACTGATACACGCGGCCAGTGACTGGTCGCAGGTGGCGGCCGACGCGGGCACCGCCGACAGCCATCCGTCCAGGGAGGCAAAAGCGGCGGAGGCGCCGACCGCCATTCCGAGGGCCTCGCGCCGTGAAAGCATCCGGGCCCGCCCCCGGCTCCGGCGCCAGTCCCTTGCAGGGGTGCTACCGGCTTGGCCTCATTCGTCGGCGCCGAGTGCGACGCCACCCGCCGAGCGAGGCGGTCCAACCAGGTTGTACGCACGGGGCCCTCAGCTCTCCTTCACAACTCGGAGCACCCTGCGCCTACTCATTTCCAGCCAAGAGTTTTACTAACTCCCTCCACAACTTCTTGTGACGACTTGAGCCCCTCGAGGGCCTGCTCTAAGTGGGCGCCGGCGGCTGGAGAACCCAGGTTGACAAAGCCAGCGTCCAGTTCCGCCAACCCGCTTATTACGCCGTCCAGTGCCGAAAGCAGGCGCGCCCGCTGTTTGGGGTGTTTGCCATACTCCGAGATCGGTACGGCGGCAATCTTCACCCGTGACGTGATCGCCGTGTCGCGAGCCGTGCCGAGCAGCTGGGAGATCGTCCCCCGCCCATCGTGCCTGGGATTTGTTACCGGCCCATTGGGCCCGATAACGGGGTGGTACGCCTTGGCTGCTTCGCCGAGCGATGCGAATATCCCGTGGATGCGGGCCACCAGCTCAGCGACCAGGGCCTCGAGTTGGTTAGGCACCACGGGGGGCTTCCCGGTCTTCGCAGCCGAGTCAAACATCGACGCCCCCATGCACTGCTCCTATAGGGACCGGCTCCAGGCCGGCCGGGAGGCTGATGACCGTCTGATAGATCATCTGGTGAATGGCCGTTGCCCCCATAACGGTCGGTAACAGTACGCGGCCGTCCGGCCCGATCACGATTGCGGCCGGGGCGCCGCGTGCTCCATAAGTGCTCCAGGTAGAGGCGTCCTCGTCGTCGACCAAAAAGAGCATGGCAGGGTCGAACCCCGCGGCTTCGAAATTAGCCTCGGCGCTGCCCCGGCCGACCACTATGAACTGCAGGTGCGACTCGTAGGCCCTGGCGTACGCACGTACCTCGGGCAGCAGGGCAAGGCACGGCCCGCAGAGGGGGTCCGAGAAAACGAGCACCACCGGTTTGCCCGCCCCCAGGACCTGGCTCAGCGCCGTCCTTCCACCTTCGCCGTTTGTGAGCGAGAAGGACGGGGCCGTGCTCCCGGGCCGAGGGCCGGGCGAGGGCAGCTCCGACTGGGCTTCTTCCAACTGTTGGACGCGGAGCAGCAGGCGGCCATAGTGACGAAGGAGCTGGAAGGAAAACCACGCCTGGGCCGCCACCACCACAACAGCTACACCCAGGCCGACCACGGCAATCGCGCTCAGACGGCCAACCCATGCCGTGGCACTCGGCCCGCTCGCCCCCCAGCCGGCGATAGCGATAAACAACGCCAGGGAAAGGAACGCGACGTTGCGGGCAACCGTGCGCCAGCCAACAGGGGAAATGTGGAGATTGCCGAAGCAGTGGCACTCCGGGGCCCGGCCTCGGGAAATGGCCAGTGCGGTAGCGGCGATGAAGACCACCAGCAAGGCCGCCGCCGCCACGCCACCCAGGTGGGCCGTGCTCCTGGGTAACAGGGCTACGGCTATCGCCAGCTCGGTCACCAACAGGAGAAGGGCGACCGGCAACGACGCTCGTTCGGGAGCCCCGAAGTCGGTTACCGTCCGCCGAGTGCGGCTGAAATCGCTCGCCTTCGCCACTCCTGACACGGCAAACACCGAGGCCAGGAGCAGCCTGCTTACCAGCAGGGCCATACCCACGGCAGCAATGCTCCCACGTGAAGGTCATGCCGTCCAGGTCCGCTGCTGCGGATCCCGAGCGCAGGGCCTTGAAACCTCCTAGCCAACAGACAACGAGACAAGACGGCCGCAGCTCCTACTGAGACGCCGTGTGCGTTGACGAAATCTCACAAGCCCGGCCGGTGCCCGGACCAAAGAGCGCCGGACTGGGACGACTTAGCTGGCGGCGAGTCCTGACACGGCTACATCTAGCTGACGCCACGCTCGAGGAGCTCGCGGACCCTGACCCGCCCACCCGTGCGGAGCACGGCTCGGCCGTAGATGCGGGCGGCGAAGATGGCCACGCCGACAGTCCCGGCGATCGTGATCAGCACGGAGACAACGAACTCCCACCAGGTGACCAGGCCCAGCCCCACAAGCACGGACATGCAGAACGGGGCCGTCGGTGGCAGGTAGGCGAGGATCTTGAACAACACGTCTGGGTTGCCCGTACTCGCCACTGTGATCGAAAAGATGTAGCCCAGCAGGATCGGGATGCTGAGCGGAAGGGCGAGCGTCTGCACCTGGTCCTGGCGCTCGGCGGTAGAGCCGGCCGCGGCGTATACCCAACAGTAAAAGGCGTACCCCAGGACCAGCCAAAGGAGTTCGCACGCCAGCACAAGCGGGGCCGTGCCGCGCAGCAGGTCGGAGCCCACCGCCGCGCCGACGATGAGGGCGAAACCCACGATGAGGGTGGCCTGGCCAAGGGCCACCAGCCCGATGCCAAGGACCTTGCCGCCCAGGAGCTGGATCGGGCGCACCGCCGCCAGCAGAACCTCGACGACCCGGCTGGACTTCTCCTGCATGACACCGATGAGGATCCAGGTGTTGTACTGCGTGAGCATCAAGAACAAGAGCACCAGCCCGATCACCGACGTCGCCTTCGTGGTGGCCCCCGAACTCGGCTGGAGGGCTTGGACCGGGACTGGCTTGGCCTGGTCCACCAGCGCCGCCTGGGCGGGGGTGAGCCCGGCCGCCTCGTAGGCCTTTAGTACGCCGAGGTACTCCGCCACGTCCTGGACGAGGGTGGAGTCCACCGGGGACTGGCTCGAGCTCGCGGGGTGCTGAGTCAGGATCCGGTCCTCGTCGTCGATTACGAAATCGACCTTCCCTGAGCGCAGGTCGGCCTTGGCTGCTGCGAGAGATGGCACCGGCACGAGTTTGACGGAGTCCTGGTTCCTTGACCCGGCGGCCTGAACGAACTGCTCGGTCTCGGGCGACAGGGCGCCGACGACCCCAACCGTCTGGGTGGTGGCTCCCCGCCGCTATGGAGAGTCGGTATGACGATGGCGGCGCCGACCGCGATCAGGATGATGAGCGTGCCGACCCGCAAAATGCGGCCCCGGACGCGCTCGGTGATTTCGCGTTTTGCGATCAAGCCGACATCGCCAAAAGAGCCCTCTAGGGCGGGCCAGCTCCGGACCCGGCTTCCGGTGTGGGTGAGGTCGGGGCCCGGGGTGCTGACCGAGCCGATGGCACCGGCGCTAGCGCCCGCCAGGTCCTGGGCGGCCCGGCGGCTCCTACGCCTCCTGAAGACCCAGATGCGCAGGGCGATGATAACCGCCGCAATGACGATGATGTACAGGAACTTCACGCCAGCGCCTCCCGGAACACCTCGGACAGACGGCGACGCTCGAAGGAGAACTGGTTGACCTTCCCTGTTTGCATCGCGGCACGGAGGACGTCGTCGCTATCGACCGAGCTCTCCAGGGCCAGGCGCACGGCACCACCGTTTGCTTCGGACACGGTGACACCGGGCAGCTGGCGCGCCCAGTCGCCGGTGCGGTCGCCCTCGATGCGGACTACCAGTCGCCGGGCCCCGCTCGTCGCCAGCTCGTCCACCGTCCCCGAAACGACCAGGCGGCCGTGGTCGATGATCGTCACCCGCTCGCATAGTTCCTCCACCTGGTCAAGCTGGTGGCTACTAAAGAGCACGCAACACCCTGCCCGGGCCTCGTCTATCAAGACCTGGCCGATGGCGTCGATACCGGCGGGGTCGAGCCCTGACAGCGGCTCGTCTAGCACCAGCAGTTCGGGGTTGTGCACAAGCGCCGCTATCAGCTGCACCCGCTGCTGGTTGCCGTGGGACAGCGTTTCCACTTTGGAACTCCTGCGGTCGGCGACGTCGAGCCGATCGAGCCAGGTGCCGGTGGCAACGGCGGCGTCTGATGCGCTGAGCCCGTGCAGGCGGCCCAGGTATTCAAGCTGCTCACCGACGAGCATGCCCGGGTAGAGCCCACGCTCCTCGGGCATGTAACCGAAGCGGCGACGCTCAGCCTGGCCAACGGGCGCCCCGCTCCACCAGACAGTCCCGGCATCGAGGTCGGTGAGACCAAAGATGGCCCGCATGGTCGTCGTCTTGCCCGCGCCATTGGGCCCGAGGAAGCCAACGACCTGTCCGGCGGGCACGTCGAAGGAGAGGTCGTCGAGCGCGGTCAGGGCGCCGTACGTTCGGCGCAGTCCCTTCAGTTCCAGCAACCCGCTCACGGCGCCAGGTTATAGGCGCGTCGGCATTGGAGCTTTGGACGGGCCGCTCGGTGGGTCTCGTTCAAAATGGTGCCCAGTGCTCCGTCATTGGCCATCAAGCCGGCTTCCGACGTCCGGCCACACGCTCCGGTCGCGTCCCCGTGTACCCACTCTCAATCCGGGTTTTGTCACACTCGGAACACGCCTTTCCACTCTCACCCGCCTGGGACACATCCAGCCGTGTACCGTGCCCCGCACTCGCATTGTTTCGCTCTCAGGCCGGGAGGCGGCGTAGTGGTCCGGAAGGCACCGTGAACGTGCGAGCGATCAGCGAGCACGAGTTGGCACTCGGGGACATAGCAGGCCGGAGCCCTGGTTGGGACCGGTTCCGTCTACCTACGCTATACCGAAAGCGTGGAGAACCCGTTTGTTCAGAGCATGGCCAGCAACTTCGACCGAGCGTTGCGGCTGATGGAGGTGGCGCTGGTGGACTGTCCCGACGACCTGTGGGAGACGGATCTCTGGCCGGACGAGGCGCCCACCGCCCCAACGCCGCAGGGTGGGCTGCACGGCTCTTCCCCCTGGTTCCTGGGGTACCACGCGCTGCTGACCCTTGACTACGACCTGACCGCCGAGTTCGAGCCGTGGGAACCGCCAGAACCTTTTGATGAGAACACCTACGCCTTTCCTAACCGTAGGTTCACCAAGGCCGAACTCCTCGGTTACATCGATTACTGCCGCGAGAAGGTGCGCCGTACGCTGGATGCGATCACCGAGGACACGGCGGCTCGGCCGCTCCCCAGCGCTCATCGATACCAAGGGATGCGATACGGAGTCATTGTCGGCGGGGTGCCACTGCACGTTCTCGAGCACGCCTGCCAAATCCGCCAGTTCCTCACTGCCACCGGAGTCAAAGTGCAACCCATGCCCGGGGATCGCGGCTACCGCGAGTGATCCCTGCCAGTGATGCGACTGGGCGGGACCCGTGCGCCCCCGAGGAGAGCGCGCCCCCCATCGGTTACGTCGAAGCAAGCGGGCCGAGCGCGAAATCGGCGATCTCGCGTTCTTGGCCCTGAGGAACGAGTTTTCAGCCAGTTCCACACATAACACGGCGCTCGCGCTTTTCGTCACCGAGCACAGAGTGTCGCACGCAAAGCGTTTCCCGACCCGGGGGTCGAGCCCGTCGCCTCTGCTTCAGCCCAGGAAGACCGTCCTGCCAGGAAAACCGTCTTGCCAGGAAAACCGTCTTAAAGGTGGAGTGGCCGCCTCGCGAGGAGCACGCTAGCGTCGGATGGTGTTCCCGGCAGCCCGCCGGCTCACCGGGTGCTCTAATACACAAAGATTGGGCCCGTCACTTGAAACGTGTGGCGGCTGACCGGTGGCGACCAGGAAGGTGTCCGATGTTCCGCACGCGGTTCGCACTGTTGGTGGCCCTGCTGGTCGCCCTGTCGTCTCCGGTCATCGCCGACGTGATGCTCCCTGCATCCGCGGCCGGCGCGTCGCCAGCGGCCTGGACCGCCTACGTGGTCAATTCCGGTTCGAACACCGTCTCGGTCGTCGACACCGCCACCAACACGGTGGTGGGGTCGCCCATCGCGGTCGGAATCCCTTCCCGTCCGCCTCGCCATCACCCCCGACGGGACCAACGCCTATGTGGCCAACGAGAGTTCGAACAGCGTCTCGGTCATCGCCACCGCCACCAACATGGTGGTGACTACCATCCCGGTCGGGACCACCCCCGACGCTGTCGCCATCACCCCCAACGGGACCACCGCCTATGTGGTCAACGTGTCTTCGAACACCGTCTCGGTCATAGCCACCGCCACCAACACGGTGATGACCACCATCCCGGTCGGAACCAGTCCCATCGCCGTCGGCATCAGCCCCGACGGGACCACAGCCTACGTGACCAACTCTGTGTCGAACACCGTCTCGGTCATCGCCACCGCCACCAACACCGTGATAACCACCATCCCGGTCGGGACCGCTCCCCGGGCCGTCGCCTTCACCCCCAACGGCACCACGGCCTACGTGGTCAACAACGGTGATGACACCGTCTCGGTCATCGCCGCCGCCACCAACACCGTGATGACTACCATCCCGGTCGGGGCCGCTCCCCGGGGCATCGCCATCAGCCCCGATGGCACCACCGCCTACGTGGCCAACACCGGTTCGAACATCGTCTCGGTCATCGCCACCGCCACCAACACGGTGGTGGCGACCATCACGGTCGGGAGCTCTCCCTTCGGCGTCGCCTTCACCCCCGACGGCGGCACCGCCTACGTGACCAACGAGACTTCGAACAGCGTCTCGGTCATCGCCAGCGACACCGCCACGGTGGTGGCCACCGTCGCGGTCGGAACCATGCCCCTCGGCATCGCCATCACCCCCGACCAGGCGCCGGTGGCCAGCTTGAGCGTCAGTCCGGCCCCGGCCGGTCAGGCCACCACCTTTGACGCCTCCGCTTCGACAGTGGCCTTCGGCACGATCGCCTCCTATGCCTGGAGCTTCGGTGACGGCACGACGGCCACGACCACGACGCCCACCACCACCTACAGCTACACCTCGCCGGGGACCTTCACAGCTAGCGTGACCGAGACCAGCTCGGGGGGGACATCGACGACCCAGGTGTTCACCGGCCAGACCATGAGCCGCAACGGTGGCCCTAGCGCCAGTGCCACGGCAGAAGTCATCGTCCCCGCTCCTCCGTCGATGGCCAAGGCCTTCAGCCCCGCCTCCGTCCCGCTGAACGGGACGAGCACGCTCACCTTCACCCTCACCAACCCGAACGGGGGGACGACGCTGACCGGGGTGGCGTTCACTGACGCCCTGCCCAGCGGCCTGGTCGTGTCGGTCCCCAACGGGCTCACCAACACTTGCGGCGGGACAGCCAGCGCCGGCGCCGGGGGGGCCGCCATCTCGCTCACCGGCGGCTCGGTCGCCGCCAGCACCACCTGCACCGTGGCGGCCAGCGTCACCGGGACGACGGCGGGCACCTTCACCAACACCACCGGGGCGGTCAGTTCGGCCAACGGCGGCACCGGGAACACGGCCACCGCGGTCCTGACGGTCATCGCGCCCCCGTCGATCGCCAAGGCCTTCGGCCCGGCGTCGGTCCCGGTCAACGGGACGAGCACGGTCACCTTCACCCTCACCAACCCGAACGGGGGGACGACGCTGACCGGGGTGGCGTTCACTGACGCCCTGCCCAGCGGCCTGGTCGTGTCGGTCCCCAACGGGCTCACTAACACTTGCGGCGGGACAGCCAGCGCCGACGCCGGGGGGGCCGCCATCTCGCTCACCGGCGGCTCGGTCGCCGCCAGCACCACCTGCACCGTGGCGGCCAGCGTCACCGGGACGACGGCGGGCACCTTCACCAACACCACCGGGGCGGTCAGTTCGGCCAACGGCGGCACCGGGAACACGGCCACCGCGGTCCTGACGGTCGGCGCCCAGGTACCCCCCGCCCCGGGCCCCACGACGACGACCACGACGGCCCCGGCGCCGCTGCCGCCCTTCCCTCACTCCAACGTGAGCTACCCCAACGGGGCCATCGTCACCTTCGGGGCCAACCACTACGTCTTCGCCGGCGGGCGCGCCTTCCAGGCGTCGGCCAGTGAACTAGCGGCCGTGCAGAAAGTGGACCCTGCCCAAGTGCTGGCCGCCCCCGCTGGTGCCTCCGCCCCGACGACGGTGGTCCCGCGCCTGGGCGTGACCGTGTTCACCCACCCGGTGAACGGCAACGTCACCATCTACGTCATCGGCGTTGACGGCGAGCTGCACCCCTTCGCCACCCCGACCCAGTTCCTGCGCGACGGCTACAACGGCGCCCTGGTCATCACGGTGCCGAACCTGGGCGGCCTCACCCTCGGCTCGAACGCCGGCAACACTTTGACCGCCCTGGTCACCAAGGCCGACGGGGCCATCGTCAACTCGTCCGGCACGTTTTACACGTTCGCCGGGGGCAGGGCGTTCGGCATCCCGACGCCGGCCGCGCTGCAAGAGGTCCGGAAGACCAATTCGGCTGTGGAGCTCCAAGGCTCGGTGTCCTCGGCCGACACCAGCGCACCCATGGCCGACGGGGTAGTGCTCAGTGTGGCGGGACCCGTGTACGTCAGCTACGTGGGCGAGCTGTACCCGTTCAAGACGAAGACGCAACTGGCCAATACCGGCTACGGTGGCACCCCGGCTGTCCCGGCACCTCACACCGGCGGCCTAGCCATTGTTTTCCCCTATTCAGGCGCTTAGCGCTCGGGGCTAGCGCCCGCCCCTCGCGCGGGGCTCGGTCGGCGGCGTCTCTTCCCCTGGTGGAGCGGTGACGGAGGGAAAGCCGCCGGGTCCCGTTCGCCTGGCACTCTGTTGGATAGGCCGATCATGCCCCGGCAGCGCGGCCGTGGCGCGGAAGTGTTCGCACGCTTGCGGAGGTGCGCCTGGCTTGCT
The DNA here is from genome assembly GCA_963750465.1 of uncultured Acidimicrobiaceae bacterium. Taxonomy (GTDB): domain Bacteria; phylum Actinomycetota; class Acidimicrobiia; order Acidimicrobiales; family Palsa-688; genus Fen-671. The sequence goes on along the minus strand of CAVVRE010000007.1, from coordinate 1,697,976 downwards.
CCACACGAAATACCCGTATCCGTCTCGATCTGTTCTGGAACGGATCCTTCGATTCGGTCCGTTACAGGCGCCCAGATCGGCTGACCCGTGTGGCGCCGCTCGCGCTAACCGAAGCGAGGGGTGCGGTTCAGCGAAAGGGCCGGTTCATACAGCTTGCGCCGTGACTAGCCAGGCGGCGCCGGGCATGGTCACGCCACCTGGCGATTCGTACTCCACCAGGCGGTCCCGGACGTGTCCGGCCAGCTCGGCGGCTTGTGCGGGGCCGAGCCCGGCCAGGACCTCGCTGGCGCTGGGGGAGGTGCGCTCGTACTCGAGCACGTCGCCTTCGTCGCGGCCGATGAGCATTGGCTCGTCCACCTTGGCGAACTCGATGCCGCCGAACCCCGCGCCGCTCAGCAACCCGCCCACCCGGCCGGTGCCGGCGAGGGAGAAAGCAGCACCCGGCCCAGGCAGCTCGCGGAGGCTGAGTACCGCCGCGGCCTCGGCGAACCCGATGGTAAAGAAGGGGTTCTCATCGCGGGTGCGCCAGCAGAGGAACGCCAGCCTGCCGCCGCGCCGCAGCGCCTTCCTCAGGTTCGCGAACGCCGCCGCCGGGTCATCGAAGAACATGAGACCGAAGTTGCTCAGCACCACGTCGAAGCTCCCGTCCGGGAACCGGTGCACCTGGGCGTCGGCGACCTCGAACGTGGCGTTAGCGACACCAGCAGCAGCGGCGAGCCGGCGCGCTTCGGCTACCTGGATCCGGGACAAGTCGGCGCCGAGAGCGTGCCCGCGGGGGGCGGCGCGTGCTGCGAGGATGGTCGTATCACCGCAGCCGCACCCAATGTCGAGGACGTTCTCCCCGTCCTCGATCTGCGCGCCGGCGAGCAACCGCGCCGTCAGCCGGCCCTTCATCCGCTCATGCCGCTCACGCTGCTCGATGAAGTGCCGCCCACTCGCGCCGTTCCAGTCCTCGGCCTGCTCCGCATTCACCGCCACCAAGGCGACGCTACATCGATGCGCCGTTCGGTCTCTGACAGAGCGCTTGCTTTCAAGTACGAAGCGCTCGTCTCGACCCTGGCGGTTCGCGACCGGAGCGCTCGAACCGTCCCAGGTCCGGCCGTTCCGGCATCTGGTCCAGGCCGCTACGCTCCGGGGGTTCGGTGAACGCGGTTGTCAGTTGACGGCCAGCGTGCGTCTACGCCTTCAAGGTCGTCGAGACGACCTGGCCACGGTGGGTAAGTAGTGGAAGACCCTGGGTCGGGTTCGCCAGGCCAACACCACAAAACCCTTCCGTCCGGGCCCCGCCGGGCGCAACGTGGAACGTCTGTCAAGCGCGCCATCTATTCGTTTTCCGATCGGCCCATCTTTTGGATACTCGATAGCTTGGTCGCGTGCCGATGCGACCGGTCGATGAAGGGAGGGCGTGATGGCTGACCAGCAGGTTCCGCGGTATCCGGAGGCCACGGACCGACAGGTGGTGGACTGCGGAGGGCTGCGGTTCGAGGCGACCTTCCGAGCCCCGGCGGGGGCTACTTTGCGCGTCTTCGGGGAGGTCGACGGCGATATAGCCGAGCTGCTCCGCTTCGATGACTTTATCGAGGGCCCCCATTACCACATCCCCGCCGCCGGTGACCCGAAGCCTTTCGATCAGGGCCTGCTGGGAGAGCCTCTCACCTGGTTCGTCTCCCAGCTACGCGATCATCTTGCTGAGTTACTCGACGAGGCGGGGTTCGCTCGGGTCCTCTCTGACGTCGACCCCGATGCCGTCACTGAGCACGCAGAGGACATCAGAAAGGCAATGGAAGTCTGCGTTCCCGACGGCTACGTACGCGTGCCTGGCGTCGGCCTGCGGCGATCCCCTGCCTGATCACCGGGTAACGACCCACCGGGCCACTTGGGTCAGCTAGTGCCCCCTTCCGACGATACCGGGGACGCCGGGCTCGATGCCGCCGCGTTTGTGCTGGGACAGGTGATTGGCCGTGGGTGGAGACCAGGGGTTATGTGCTCACAACCACGTGGGCACCAGGCACGCCCACCGTCGGTACGCGCTATTCACCGCGGATGAACAACTTTTCTCCGAGCAGTCATAGCACGGCAGTAGGTCCTCGATAACCGCTCCGGCTATTACAAAAACCGCGGCAACTGGTCACGCGACCCTGGCGATTTGGTACTCGGCACTCGCACGTCTCTGCCGCGCACCGGGTGGTCTTCGCCGTCGCCGCCGACGTTCCCGGTGCGTCATTGAAGGAGGAGCACCTACTAGGTTGGGGCTAAGTTGCGGCGCACCGCAACGAGAGAGGAGCAAGGCATGGCGGACCCCCGACTAGCGAAGAGCCGGGTCGGCGTGCTCGGGAGCGGCGAGGTCGGGCAGCGCTTGGCCGCTGGGTTCTGCAGTCGTGGCCATGACGTGATGATCGGGTCGCGCGACCCGGCCAAACCCGAGCTGCGCGAATGGTTGTCTGGCGATGGGGCCGGCATCCGAGCCGGTACGTTCACCGAGGCCGCCGCGCACGGTGAGTTGCTCGTCCTAGCCGTGGTGGGCAATGCCGCCGAGGACGCGATCACCGACGCCGGCCCCGCCAACTTCAGCGGCAAGGTCGTGATCGACGCCACCAACCCGCTCGACTTCTCCGGCGGCTTCCCGCCCAGGCTCTCGGTCACGGGCGCGGACTCGCTCGGCGAGCGCGTCCAGCGCGCTCTGCCCGACGCCAAGGTGGTCAAGGCGTTCAATACGATCGGTAACCCTTACTTCGTAGACCCAAGCTTCAGCGAGGGCCAGCCGACGATGCTGATCGCGGGGGACGACGAGGGCGCCAAGCACAAGGTCGGCGACGTGCTGGCCGACTTCGGTTGGTCTGATGTGGTTGACATCGGCGGCATCGAAGGTTCGCGCGAGCTCGAGGCGGTCTGCATCTTGTGGGTTAAGATCGGCGGCACAAGGGGCTCGTGGGACCACGGGTTCAAGCTGCTCGTTGGCTAGCCAGCCCCCGACGGGTTGGGGCACGCCTTTTCAGTTCGCATGCCGCTAGAGGCGACGGACATTCATCGCCCCGTCCCATCCGGCGAAGCGAAAGCCACACGATGCGCCCCGAGACACCCCGAGCAACCGACGGTCCTGGACTCGTTCTGATATGAAGCTCACGGCCTTGTCGAGCAGGTAGTTCAGGGGCGCGCATTGGCTATGAGAAGGTCACCGAGCGCTCCGGCAAGGAGGTAGCGGCCGAGGACATCCGCCTCGGCTATGAGCTGACGAAGGGCAAGCTGGTGACCGTGGACCAAGACCAGCTCGAGGAGCTGAAACCGCGTTCCACGAGGACAATCGACATCTCTGACTTCGTCCAGTTGTCAGAGATCGACCCGGTTTTTTACGATCGGACCTATTGGCTCGCGCCGGCCCGACGGCCTTATGCCCTGCTTGTGCACGACATCGAGGACCGGCGCCAGATCGGCATCACAAAATGGGATCCCCGGCAGTACAAAGACACCTACACCAACCAGGTGAAGCAGCCCATTGACGCTCAGGCGAAAGATAAGCACATCGTCGCCGAGGCGCCGGTACAGGAGGCGAAGGTCGTAAACCTAATGGCCGCCCATGAGGCCAGCCTGAAAGCGGCGAGCAAAGGAGGCGCGTCGGTGGCGCCAGCGAGTGCCTCGCTCACCAACGAGAACGAGCGCGCCACCTCTTCGTCCAATGAGCCGGAGCGGCCATAGCTTGCGGTACCCACGGTCTAGTTGGTGCCAGCACAGCAGTGAGACGAGGCGCCGTTATTGACCGAGGGCGCTTTGTAAGTCGCGAACATGCTCTTGGGTTTGCTCTAGCAACGGCCGCAGGGCCTCGGCTACGTCAGCGAGGCCAAGCTCGTTCGCCTGGGCAAAGCGCTCACGGTACCGTCCAAGTTGGCCGTCTTCTAGCCGCAGGTCGGCCCGCAAGGCCTCCTTGCTGTTCGTCCACTCGGGGACTTCGGGGACTTTGGTCGTAGGTACACCGCCAAGAAAAGCGATCTGCTCAGCGAGGATCTGGGCATGCTGCAATTCCTGGCCAAGGTGCACCTTTAACTCGTCGACGGTGCTCAGGTACTCCGGCCCGGTGATGGTCGCCGTGTGCTGCACATATTGCACTACCGACTGGAACTCGCTCTGAAGGTCCTCGTTCAGAGACTCGATGAAACGGTCACGGTCCATGTCTACCCTCCACAGCCTTCGGCCTGGATCACACCAGCGCCCGGACGCGTCATTTGAGTCCAAAACCTATATCCAAGTGGATCAAACGACGCAGTAGCATTCGTCAGGCTGTGTTGGGCACGGGCCTGCGAAACCTCGGGCTTATGGACCCGCCCGCCTGGTCGCCAACGACCCATGTTCCCCGGCCGCTGCCGGCTTGCCGAGCCCTTTCGTTCGAAGTGTCTGGGTTCACTAGCGTCCCCATGTTTTCCCCGCCTGTCCCGGCGGGCAAACATGGCCCTCGTCTAACAGCCTTTTGGCGGGCAGCCGGGTGCGTGGGGCAGCGAGGAAGCCGATTTGGGCCAGTAACTGGGTGGCGACCACGGCACGGCGGGAGTAGAAGAATCCTCTCCCGGCGTTGGATCTCTCCTCGCCCGTTCGTCGACCAGGCTCTTGCGCTTACGCCGAACATGTGATTGCTCCGAGCTTTTCGCGAAGCGCCTCGCGGCCAGCGTGCCAACGCCAGTTTCCTCGGCATGACCCAGCCTTAGCTAAGCCGCGCAAGGACGCGAGCAGAGTGCCCGCAGGTCTATAAACAGAAGCGGGACGTACTCTGGCTGGCGCGGGGTCGTGCAACGGGGATGCCCCGTATGGGATGTGCTCCCTGCGCCATCAAGCGCTCCGGAAACAATGCCTAAAAGAAGCGTTCGGCCAAGGCCCCCTCGGAAAGGGGCTTACTTCCGCAGGTTTCGGGGTATGTAATGACGATACCCCGTACCGAAGGAGTCCCGGCGCCGTCAGCGCTCCGGGAAACAAAAGGGCGTCGGCGACGCGCCCGCCTTTATTGGTTAGAGAGGAGCCATGAGTACTACGGCAATTATTGCGGTTGTTGTTGCGATTATCGTTGTGGCGCTGTTATTGGGTGCCGCACTAATGGCCGAGCGAGGCCGCCGGCGTCGCGGCCTGCGGACGCGCTTCGGGCCCGAGTACGACCGTGCGGTCACTGCGGCCGGTAGTCCCAAGGAAGCTGAAGCGGAGCTCCGGGGACGGTTGGACCGACGCGACCGGCTCGTTATCCAGCCTTTGAGCGCGGCCCAACGCGACCGCTACCAACAGGACTGGCGCCAGGTACAAGGGGTTTTTGTGGACGAGCCGAGCACCGCCCTGGGCCAAGCCGATGCTCTGGTTACCAGCGTTATGGCCGATTGCGGCTACCCCATGGGGGATTTCGAGCGGCAATCAGAGCTAGTCTCTGTCGATCATCCTGGAGTGGTGGAGAACTACCGGCGAGCGCACGGGGTCTACGTGGCGAGGCGGTCTGGCTCGGTAGGCGTTGAGGATATGCGCCAGGCGTTCGTCTCGTATCGTGCCCTATTTTCTGAGCTCGTAGACCATGACCAGGCAACCGCTGACAGTCACTAGGTGCGTCGGCGGACCTCGGCCTATAGGCGAACATTATCCCGAATCGAATGGAGGAAAAGAGAAATGTCCCAAATAGACCAACCTCAAAGCGCAGGCGTTGCTCAAAGCGCGGACGTTAGTAGCAGCGGACAGATGGGACAGGAGGCCCGACCAGGTTACCGGTCGTCAGAGCCCCTCGCTGGGACGGCGGCCCAGGCCGAGCAACCCACGGCTGCCGCCGGGACCAGCATAAATGGTGGGCAGCAAGGCTCGGCCCAACCTGGTCTGGAGCCCATAGGAAGTGGCGTGCCCGACAGCACGGGTGCCGCGCCCAGCCACGCGTTGTTGCCCAACGCCGAGCCTTTTCGGCGCCGTTGGGAATCCGCGCAAGTGGGTTTCGTGGATAACCCCGTCCAAGCCGTCGAGGATGCCGAGGCCCTGGTCTCCTCGGTTATGGACGAACTGGTCGCCGGGTTCCGTGCCCAGCGTGAGCGCCTGGAGGCGTATCGCTCGAATGGGAACGGGAGCTCGACTGACGAGCTTCGGGATGCGTTCCGCCGCTATAGGGATTTCTTCGAGCGCCTGTTGCAGGTCTGAGCTGAGGCGCGCTGATGCTGCTCGTCGCGGCGTGTGCGTTTTAGGCCAGTAGCGCCGCGGCCTGCGTCGCGCCACGACTTGTCGCCAACTGTGCCCCGAAATGAAGGGCTGAAAGGTAGGTACACACCTATGGCCGTCCCGCGCACCGGCCCCATCTCCCTCCAGGCCAAAGAGGCCGCGACTTCTGTCCCCACCGAGGCGAGCCGCGCTCGGCGCAGGCCATGGTTCCAGCGCGTTGCCCGGCTCGGCCTGGCCACTCGGGCCGTTATCTACGCGGTGCTGGCCTACATTGCAGCCGAGATCGCCCTTGCCCACGCCTCACCGGCCCAGGCGAGCGGTTCGGGCGCGCTGACTGAGGTCCGAAAGCAGTCAGCCGGGCGTCCCCTACTCGGACTGCTCGCGGTAGGGCTGGTTGCGTACGCCATGTGGCGCGTCGCCCAAGCGCTGAGCCGAGACAACCAAGACAATGGCGACGGGCAGGAGAGCCCGGCTGGCGGCGCTTTCAAGCGAGCCGGCTGGGTGGCCTCCGCCGTGGTGTACTTTTTCCTTTGCGGCCAAGCCGCCTTTCTTGCTCTCTCCTCTACTGGGGCCGGCTCCGGCGGTGGCCCTTCGTCCCACCCCCAGCCCTTGGTAGCCACCGTGCTCAAGTGGCCGGGCGGGCCGGTTTGGGTGGGCTTGGCCGGGGGTGGGATCGCTATTGCAGGTGCCGCCCTCGTGGTCTGGGGATGTCTGCACGACTACTCCGAGGTCCTGGAAACGGACAGGATGGGGCGCTCGGGCTTCCGCGCCGCCCAGGTCAGCGGAGTTCTGGGGGAAGCGGCGCGGGGCCTACTTATCGTGCTTGTCGCTGTCTACCTCCTGAGCGCCGCAGTAGCCGACAACCCGTCTCGGGCAAAGAGCCTTAACGGCGCCCTCCTGTCGTTCGACCAGCTCAGCGTGGGGCCGATGCTGCTCCTCATGGCCGTGGTTGGGCTGGCATCTTTTGCCGTCTACTCGGTGTTCGAGGCCCTTTATCGCCGGGTCTGAAAACGCAGGGGCCGACCTCAAAGGCTGGCCGCACCCAGAAGAACGTTGCTCTTGTGCCCTGCGAACCTTTCCGCCAAGCTGGCTGATTCGCCACTGAAGTTAGTCAAGTTAAGCGGCCCAGGTTACAAACTTAGGCAATTAGTGACGAGGTGCGGGACCGATAGCCGTTGGCCGCGAGCCGAGGCGATGGGCGCGATAAAGGCCCTTTGTGGCTAAGGTTTGCCAACGTACCCACTAGGGTAACGGTATTTGGTGGCGCCTCGCTCCCTCAGGTGTTGGTAGGGGAGCGGGCGTCTCAGTAGCTCGTTGGCTCGGGCTGTCCCCGCGGCCTGGGCCAGCGGGCCTTTTTTGTGCGGGGAGTCCGGCCGCTGCTCATGCCCAACCACAGTACGACGCCGCACCCAACCTCACGATGACGGGTTGTCAGGCATGGCCTTCCGGCCGTCCGGTCTTCGATTTCCACATAGCGCCTGGAGGGGGATCCGAAACCCCAACCTTCAGGTCCGCGGTTCTCGCAGATGTATTGTCAGGTAATTACGCGCACTTACCTCACGCACCCCATTGTTCCCTCCAGACCAAAGACCTCCTCGCAGTTCCTAGCGGCATCGCCTACCGCCGACCCGCGACAGCGGAACGCTGCGGGGTGTCCTGCAGCGCGGAACACCCAGGCGCCTGCCGGCCCCGTATCTTTCCCATCCCTCTCCCGCTGTTTTTCGCTCACGCTCACAGTCGCGGTTTATCGGTGAAGTAATGGGATCAGGCCGGCCGCCGACGAGGTGCGCTACGACCTTGGAGAATCGCTGGAGCTCCTGGCTGCCCTCGAGGACGCGCGAGACGCGCTCGCCGACACCGATCACCTCGCCGTCGTTGCGCTGCTCGAACAGAGATCGCGGGGCTCTGCCGTTAGCTGGGTTTGGATCATCCATCTGGAGGTGGGGATGGCCACTGAACTTCTAAGGGGACCTGAAGCCCCTCAGCGTCTTGGCGTGCCCACGAAGGAACTCCTCCGGTTGGTCCGCGAGCCGTAGATCCGCTATGTCATGGTCGATGGCATCGCTCACATCCCAGACGATGCCTTCGAGGAGTACCTCGAAGGCCTCCTGAAGTCACCGGCCTCGCTGGGTCGACGGCGCTAATAACTCCGCGATAAGTGAGGGGAATCTGCTCATAAGCCACCGGCACGCGTGCGAGAGCGTTAGGCCGGTGGCGCTATGGAATGTCAAGGGGCACTCATGTCCGCCAGAGGCACGTCACCGCCGAAAAGACGTGAGAACCTTGCCGCCCGGAACGCGCTTATTAGGGCAACCTCTGTGGGCTTCGATCGGGTGGACGCTGCCGGCCGCGCTGGGCGCGTCGCATCAGTTGCGAGCCGTGAAGACCTGGAACGCTAGCGGGGCGTCGTAACGGCCGTCGTTACGCCGCAATGGAGCCAAGTGCCGTTCGCAGGCCGCACGAGCCTCAGCCAAACGGTCCTTGCCGACCCCGTAATAGCCCAAGTACGTATCGTCGTCTAAAAGTGCCTCGCGCTCTACGATCACGGTTTGGCGATAGGGCGTCCGCTCGATCGCGGACCAACCGGCCTCGACCAAGACGTGACTGGTGTACTCGGGGTCCGCCAGCGTGAACGGCCCGGTGGCATTTTTACCTGGGCCCGGCCTGGGCGCCGGGGGGCAGAACGGCTGTAGCGACGCCCCCGCGAACCAGGGGTTATCTGAGATTGTCTGCCAGCAGACAAAGATCAGTCGTCCGCCCTCACGGACATGAGCCCTGACATTGCCGAAGGCAGTCACCGATTCGTCGAAGAACATGACGCCGAACTGGCTAATGGCAGCGTCGAACGGGCCGCCCTCGAGCACGGCCGTTTGCACGTCGGCTACGACGAACCGCGCGTTGGTGACTCTGTCAGTGCCGGCGCGCCGGCGGGCCACCGCCACCAGAGACTCGGAAATGTCGGCCCCGAGTGATTCACCGTCAGGTCCTACCTCACGGGCTGCAGCGATGGCGCTCCGGCCGCTACCGCTGCCAACGTCGAAGACCTTCTCCCCGGCCTGCAGCCCCGCGTGCTCGAGAAGCGTGGCAGTCACGCCTGCGGTCATCGGCTCCCGGTGCCGCCAGGCCGACAATCGGACATCATCGTTCCACTGGCGACGCTGCGCCTCGTTGGCGGTCATCGCAGCCCCGCTACTGTTCTGTTGGCCGTCGTCGGCACGGGTCATGCGGCTCCACACATACTTTTAGTCATTATGCACTCCCTTAGTAGCCGGGGAAGCCCCTCAATGATGCCAGTGTCCGCGCAGGCGTGTCCGAGCGAGGTCGGCGTCCGAGCGAGGTCGCTGAGAAATGGCAAGGTGGTCAGGGTGCCCGTTCTGTCTATCCGCCCCAAGGGTCACGACCGTGTCGGGACGGTGCCGTATGACGTCGGTGATGGCGGCGCTCAGGGAAGACCGGTAATGCTGGTGAGCCCCGTCGGGGTAGTCCGGCGCCTCCACGTGTTGCACGCCGAGCAGACGGCGCGCGGAGACGAGCCCTTTCATCCCGACGACCTCCGATGTGCCGTCTGGTCACTCCGAGTGCGCCCATTTGGGTGGTCTGCCCCGTGGGCCGGCCTAAGTGGTATGCCTGAGCCGCTTGTGGATGGGTGGAACGACGGTGTCCCCGGCGCTTCCCCCCGTGACACGGCGGAAGCGTCAGAGCTGAGACCAGAGTACGCATGCGTCACCGAGCGAGGTCGAGAACGTTTTCGCGGAAGGGCAGCCAACCGGACGAGAGACCTGACCAGGCGGCGGAGAGAATGGAGCGGTTTCACGAGGGTCTCCAATTTGGCTAGGGTCCTACAGGTGGCGGACTGCGGCTCGGGGCGACCCGGCCCAGCGACCTGGGCTCGTCTCGCCGGTACCTGCTCTGGCTCCAGCCCCAGTCGAGGCGAGGATCAGGGTCTCACCGCGGGCCTGGCGGTGAAGGTCAGCCATATGTTCCTGGACGAGTTGATAAGCAATGGTGGGGTGCATCGCGGCCTCCTTGACGGGGCTCAGGGGGGTGGCTAATGGGGTGGAGCAAAGGCTCAGCAGTTATTGCCTGTCAGTCGCGCCGCCTTGGGCCCGGATTTGGCCTCCTGCGAGCGGTGTCACTGCAAATCCCTTGTTTCTTAATGGAGCACGTGGTCTGATCACGATTGGCCGGCACGCACCATCGTCGGACTGATGGCGGAGTTTGGCGGCAGCAGGTCTTCACGTGGGCAACGCAGAAAACCGTGTACCTACGATTGGCACACATACGGTTGTTGTCGCCCGAGTGGTAAGTGGGATTTCGCCTCTTCCATCAGGGCATCTGGAATTTCTTCGGCAAATTAGGGAGTGCTCTACATTGTCAGCGTGGAAGCTAAAACGGTCTCGGTCGCACCACCTGTAGTCGCCGCGCCTTTGCCGTTATGGGCGGCGTCCTCCTTAGGGTCCTCATCCAAGGGGGGCCGGCGGCCGGGCGACACGGCGCGGGCCAGCTCTGCCAATAGGGGCGGCATATCGCCGGGCGCGAGGACGGCTTCGACCAGGACAGGGGCGTCGGCGTTGTGGCGTGCGGCAGCCAGCGCCTGCTCGAGACCGCTGGAGCTGGTCGCCCGCATGGCGAGCGTGGAGGACGACGGGGCGACCGTGGCGGGGAGCAAGGTCCAGTCCCAGGCGGGGATGTCATGGTAAAAGGCGGCCGGCCGATGGGTCGCTCTTTCGATCGTGTAACCGTCGTTGTTGATGACGACAATGAGGGGTGCCCGGCCCAGTGTTAGCAGTTTGCTCAGTTCCGAGGCGGTTTGTTGTAATGCACCATCTCCCACTACGACGACCACCCGCCGTTCCGGGGCCGCCAGCGAGGCACCCAGCGCGGCGGGTACGGCCCAACCGAAAGAGGCCCACAGCGGTTGGGATAACAAGCGCGCCCCAGGAGGTAGGGACAGCTCTGCGGCACCATGGAAGGCCGTGCCCTGGTCAGCGAGGACGAGGTCGCCCGGCTGCAGGAGGCGCTGCACGGAGGACCAGAGGTCCTGTTGTGTGAGCGGTCCCCGGGGGTTGGTGCGTCGGTCGCTCAAAGGCCGCGAGTGGGAAGCGCTCGAGAGGGACGGCCGGAATTCTCTGAGGACGGCGGCGATAGCGGTGAGGGAATGCCGCAGACCGACGCCAGGGTAGATCCGCGCTCCGATCTTTGCATAACTCGGGCAGAGGTCTATCCGGCCGGATTGCCCGAGGCGGTGAGTGCCACCACCGGTTACTGAGTCGACCAGGGTGGCCCCGACAGTTATTAGGACATCACTGTCTTCAACCATTTTGCGGGCTCGCTTTTCCGAGGCGGCGCCGGCATAAAGCCCGGCGAAATGCGGGTTTGATTCGGGGAAGTCGCCCTTGGCCATGGAAAGCACCGCCACCGGGAGGTCGCCCGCGCCGACCAGTTCCTCGACCTCGTTGGTCACCCCGTGCCGAGCCGCTAGGTGGCCGAGTAGCACGCCGGAACTGGTAGCTGAGGCCAGGAGATGGCAGGCGTCCACGGCGAAGTCGAACAGGGTCGGCAGATTATTGTCGTCCGCGTACCTGTTGAAATGCAGCGGCGACCCGGGCGATGGGACTGGCATGGCGGCCACGTCGGCGGGTATAGCTATATAGACGGGGAGCGATGTCCGCACGGCAGTCCGCACGGCGTGGTCGATCTGTTCTGGTGCCGTACCCACGCGAACGTCTGTCTGCCAGGCGCTGACCTCGGCCGCCATGCGACTGAAATGCCCGAACCCAGGCCGGGTCAGGTTGTGGTGCAGAAGGCTGTCAGTCTTACGGGCGCTCAGTGAAGGAGTGCCGACTACGTGGACCACCGGGACGGACTCCGCGTAGGCGCCAGCGATGGCGTTCATGGCAGCAAGCTCGCCTACGCCGAACGTGGTAACGATTGCGCCGAGGCCTTTTAGCCGCGCGTATCCATCGGCCGCGTAGCCGGCGCCCTGCTCGGTCGCCGTGCCGACCCATTTCATGCCCGGCTGAGAAATGACGGCGTCGAGGATGCCGAGGTTGTAGTCACCGGGAACGCCAAAAACCGAACTGATGCCGCACTCGGTCAGCCGATGGACGAGGTAGCCACCGACGGAGGTGAGCTGTGGGGACGTTTTCTTCATAAGAGTTTTCCATTCGGTGAGGACGGGCCGCCAGTGGTTCCTCTTCGCTGCCCCGCCATTTGGCTAGGTTGTGTAATTAGTTTCCGACTTTGCGGCGGTTTAGCCTCGCCCGTCAGGGCCAATTTCCCGCCGTCACCCGTGATGGCCTGAACGGGCCAGACTTAGACGAGCCCAGTACCGTACCGCCCACGAGTTCGCCATGGGAGGACATACCTGTCATGGCTAATAGCACTGCCGGACTTCCAGCCGTGCAGTGCCGACGACGCCATCCCGGTATGTCATCTCCAGGAACGCCAGGAAGTGCTCCACGTCGTCGACGTTGGACACTGGGCCCAGAGAGGCGCGGAGCGCCCCCGCCCTCGGCAGGCGCAGAAAGTCGAGGTACCGGTCCGTTGTTTGGGCCCGTGCCCGCGCCGCTCTCCGCCAGGCAGCCTTCGGGACGTAGGAAACTCCCTCGCTGGCGCCCGGGTTGCGCAAGCACGCGGTACCGATCGTGATCCCGACGGCCGCGGTAGCATGCGCTACGTCGCGTTCGTCGATGACGCACCCCGAAGGATCGAGCAGGTTGAACGCAACCGTGCCGCCTCGGCCCTGGGTATTGCTGGGCCCGTAAATGCGTGCCATCGGTTGGCCGTTGCTATGACGTAGGGCAACGAGCCTGTCGATAAGCCAACCAGTCAGGCACATTACCCGCTGACGGATCTGACCTATCCCGATGTCGGCGACGAACGGAAGCCCGAACTCGAGATCGGGTATCTGCAGAAAACCAATCCTGCCGTCCTCGGACCTCGCGCCCAGCATATCCCGGTCGTCCTGCACCTTGGCCAGGTAAGGCGAGCTCCCGGCCAACGATGGACGCCGCAGGCGTTCTAGTACCTTGTGCCCCGCAATCAGGCAGCCGAGGCCGGTCGGGTAACCGAACACCTTGTGCCAACTGACGGGCACGAAGTCGGGTTTGACCACGGACAGGTCCAGACGATTGGACGAGACGTAGGCAGCCGCGTCGACCAGGACGTCGAAACCCCGCTCGTGCGCCATTTCTATCCAGCGCAGCGGGTGCTGTACCCCGCTGAAGTGGCTCTGGGCCGGGTAGGCAAACAGCCCGCGGTTGTGGGCGGACGCCGGCCGAGACGCCGCCACCTCGGGACCACCACCGCCCCGTACGCCCTCCCAAGCCCGTGCTTGCTGCCGGCGGGCCGTCGTCCACGCCCGGCCCCAGGCGCTACCCCGGAGCGCGCCACCCGCCATGCCGCTCCTAGCCGCCCGGGCGCTGGCCGCTCAAGTGCGTAGCGGATGGCGTTGTCGTCTACCCGAAGCTCGGGTGAGGAGAATGGCACGTACCCCATCGGCGCGCCCCGCGACCTGGCGAACTCCCGGATGCCATGGACGGAATTCTGGTTGTCGTGCGTCAAGACCAACCGAGACCGCGGCCCGAATGGGTACAGTTCGCCCACCAGTCGGCACGCGTCCGCGGCGTTGGGGGTAAAGATGGCGACGTATTCCTCGGGTGGGGCGTTGAAATGCGCGAGGACCGCCAGCCGGGCGCGCTCGAGCAGATCGCTAGACGCGGCCGAGGCCGAGCTTTCCGAGTGCCGGCTACCGAAGCACCGACCGCGGGCCCTCTCGATATGGGCGCTGAGTTGCGCCTGTGCCGGCAGGCCAGCTCCAGCGTAATCCAAGTAAACGTGCCCGCCGGCATCGAGGTACGGGTATTCGGTAGCCCGCAACCTGTCAAGCGCCACAGTGCTCCGATAGCCCGGGTAGGAAGACCAAAAAAGGGGCGGCTGCGACCGCCGGTAATTTTCGAGGCTAACCCGCGGCGCACCCCGGTTGTTCAGCATTGTGCTCATGACTTTCCTCGAATCGTCAGGTGAAGTTCTGGAACGGAAGTGCAGGGCGCGCCAGGACGAAGATCGCCGCCACTACGGTCGCGCTGGTTCCCGGCGCTACCGAAGGGGAGGGGCCGTGCGTGGGAATTAGCGGCTTTAATTATTGGTATCGGTCAGGCGCGAGTGCCCGATAGCTCATGACCGAACCAAGTCCGCCGTCGCGTCGCTTCATACTCCCGCTTTTCGGCCGCCAGCTTGCTTGACGGTGCATCGACGTGGGCCGTTGGCGTCGGCCCGCCAAGGAAATTGGCCTGGATGCGTGCCACCCTCTCGCCACCTAACTCGATGTAACAGGTGCCGTCCCCCTCGAACGGTGGCGGAGGGTCATGGTCAGTGAGGCGAGCGGCGATGTTATCGGCGACTACGCGGGCCGCCGTCTCGGCCCACACCCCGGCCTTGGGGCAGTTTGCACTGGCGACGTCGCCGAGCGCGTATACCCCGGGAAACCGGGTCGTGAGGTTTGACGGATTGACGGGTACCCAACCGTCGACGGCGAGCCCAGACCGAGTGACCACTTCTGGAACCCGGTGGACGGGTATACCGATGAACAGGTCGTAAGGGATGCTCCCACCGCTGGCCAGCCGGGCTGTGCGCTGGCGAGCATCGAGGCCGACTACGAGCTCCTCGGCCGAGTGCTCGATACTACGCTCATCGAGCGCAGCGCAGAAAAATCGCGACACCTCCCTGGTGACCGGGACCGGCGCGGCCATTGGGAACGTCATCCGGATGTTCACGTCATCCCTCACGCCGCGCTTCACGAACTGGTCGTGCAGCAAGAAGGCGCCCTCGAAAGGGGCGGGCGGGCACTTGAACGGAAGGCCCAAGACCCCTATCAACACCGTCCCTTTCACAAATCCGGCCAGGGCCTCTCGCAGGCGCTCGGCTCCTGCGAGCGAGTAGTACTCGAACCCGCCCTCCCGGAACCCCGGCGTAGCCTCCAGGTCGTACTCCGCGCCCAGAGCAACCACCAGGAAGTCGGCGTCGTACGAACCTACTTCAGTGGTCACCCGTCGCTTCAATGGGTCGATGGCCGTCACGGTCTCCTGGCGGAATTCGACCCCGTCCTTCGAGATGTCGCGATAAGGCAACCGCACGTCGGCCGCCTCTCGCCGGCTAAATAGCACGTCCAGCTTCGAGAACCCAAAAAAGAACGAGTCGTTCCTGTCGAGGAGCGTGACGTGCACAACGTCCCGGAGCGACTCGGACAGCCGCGTCGCCAGCTCCAGCCCCGCGAAGCCGGCGCCGATTATAACTACGTGCTTTTTCATGGCGTCTGTTCAGCTCCTCTTCCCAGCCATTTGCTTGCGTTGCATGCCAGTTTGTGTTCGTTACGTACTGAAAGGTATGCCGACCGGGCGGTCGTTGGCCACAAAACCGTCAGTGTTGCCCGCCGAATCAGTGTAGAAACCGACCATCGCTCCGGCGTTGTTGAGCCCGTTGATGACGGTGCTCCCGATGCCGTTGGGGTCGCTGACGGTCTTGAGGGTGCCTCCGCTGTAAATGAAACCGTAGGTCTGCTTGTGCTTTCCCACGTACATCCCGACAGCGACGCCTTCGTCGTTCAGGCCAAAAAGCTCGGTCGTAGACGAGCCCGGCACCGACAGTATCGTCCAGGTCGGTCCTTGCTTGACGAAACTGACGATGTTGCCATTAGCCTCGCTGAAGAAACCTGCCACCGTACCGTGGTCGTTGATAGCCGTGGCCGTGGCACTGGTAGCCGCCGGTGGGTTGATAGGCGTGAAGACCCTGGTGACTCGGTTCCAAATGTAGGCGTGCGAATTGCCCTTCGAGTCGTTGTAGAAACCAGCTGCTTGCCCGTTGTCGTTGAGCCCAAGCAGCTGATTGACCGGAGGCTTCGACGATGTCAGGGGGTCGCTCACAGGCGAGAGGGTCCCGTCCTCATCGAGGAAACCGTAGTTGGCCCCTCCGGCTGTGGCATAGAAACCTACGGTGTTGCCCCAGTCGTTTATCGCGATTACCTGGGTTTGTTGGGAGCCCGTGAAGTTCTCGTTGGTGAACCGGCTGGCACTGTAAGGGGCCAACGTGTAGCCCTTGTTGGGATGGGTGGTGGCTGGCGAACCGCTCCCGAAGTAGCCGGCGATGGCGCCGAAGTCATTTATGCCGAGCAGCTGGTTGAACGTCGGGTCGGCTGGGTTGCCGAGCGTGGTGAAACTGTAATGGCTCGATGCGTTCGGAATGGCCGCCGGCGCAGGTGCCGCCTCGGCGACTGCGGCCGCACCGGGGACCAGCGCGGCCCCCGCCGCCAGGGCGAGGACGAAGCGAGCGCCGGATGCCTTGTGAGAACGTAGAGAGGCGATGTGGGTTCGCCGCGCTCGTTTGGTCTGGTGCTGGAGGCGGCCGGTAGTTGCAGTGGGGGGCATGGGCAGTTCCTTTATGTGAGAGGTCGGGTTCTTTGCGGTGAAGCGTCGGGGCCCGTTGGGCACGGCGCCGGGACACTGGGCGATCTGCGGGGGTGGCGCGGGAGGTAAACGGCTCTCGCCCGTTGGCTCGTCGCCCCGTGCGGAATTGGCGGAATTGTTGGTAAGAGCGGTCGGGTTCATGGCCCCGTGGTCACAGTCCGGAGTAATGGGAAAGAACGGTCAGGGGGCCAGTGCCGGGGACCGGCACGGCGGCGGTACCCCCGTAGCCGTCCCGGAGGACCTGGGCCATGGTCTTGAACGGGTAGGCATCCCCGTTGTAGCTGACAAAGACGCCATGCTCGCCGGCCACGCTGAGCAGGGCCCCGCTGGCGATGGGGGCCGCCGTCTCGGCCGAGGTAACCGTGGCCGGGAGCGCCTTGGCCGGGTCGGCCTTTTGCACCGCGGCCAGGGCCGCCGGCGTCGGCACCCTGAACGCCTTGCCGCCGGCGAAGACGTAGTAGGCCCCGCCCGAGTCGACAATGGCGCCGTCGGCGCTCGTGCTAAAGGCGGTTAGGCCGGCCGCCCCGGCGCTGGTCGCGGACACCTTCAGGCCGCCGAGGCTGGGCACGGTGACGACCAGGGCCGGGTCGAAGCCGGCGCCGACGAACTGGGCCGGCCCCGCGAAGCCGTACAGGTCGCCGCTGGTCCCGACGACGTAGACCGTGGGGTTGGCGTCCACCGCCCTGGTGCTGACTAGCGTGCCCGGCCGCGGCGTCACCCCGGTCGGTGCCGTTGCGCCCGCGGGCGCGGCCACCACTCTGGCCGGGTCGACCTTTTGGACGGCCCGCAGCCCCGCCGCCGTCCCGGCCCCAAAGGCCCGCCCCCCGGCTAGTACGTAATCGGCCCCGGCGAAGCCCACGATGGCACCGTTCGGGTAGGAGGCCCCGGCGGTGGGGAAGCTGGCCTCGCTCACGACCTGGTTGAGCGGGACCGAGGCCGAGGCGCTGAAGGTGGCGTCCCCCGAGTAGGCGGCCGTGACGGTGTGCGAGCCGCCTGAGGCGTAGCTGACCGAGCAGCTAGCCTGGCCGGTGCTCGTGCTGACGGCGACGGCCCCGCAGCCGGGAGGGGCTACCCCGTTGTCGCTGAAGCTGACACTGTTCCCGTTAGGCGCTGGGCTCACGGTAGCCGTGTAGATGACCGGCGCCCCCGCGGCCGAGGGGTTGGCCGAGGACCTGAGCGCCGTAGACGTAGCGACGGCGGTAGTAGTGGCACCGGCAGTGGCCGGCATGGGCAGGGCGGGGGTGGCGCTCACCTCGCCGGACGGCGTCGACGTGCCCCCGGCCCCCAGCGCTTCGACCGTGAAGTAGTACTTGATGCCGTTGGCCAGTGAGCCCACCGTGCAGCTGGTAGTGCTCGTCGTGCAGGCCGGGGCGCCCGTGTAGGCCTCGGCCCCGGGGCTGGTGGCGTCGAAGGCCTCGTACGAGCTGGCCCCGGCCACGGCCCCCCACGACAGGTTCACCTGGGCGTTGCCGGGGGCGGCCGAGACCCCAACCGGGGCCGCCGGGGCCGCCTTGACGGCGATGCCGAACGGGGCGGACAGGCCCGTGCCCGCCCCCGCTATGGTGACGGCGGGCGTCGGCGAACCGGTGGTTGCGAGCTGGGCCGGGGTGAACTCAACCACCGAGGGGATAAAGTTCGCCACCCACAGGTCGCCGGCGGGGTCGAAGGCCAGTCCGTCCGGGCCCTCCAGGCTGTTGCCCGCCGTCGCCGACAAGGTGACGGCGGGTGTGGGGGTGCCGGTGGCGGCCAGCTGGGCCGGGGTGAACTCGACCACCGAGTTGTTGCCTTCGTTCGCCACCCACAGTCGCCTTCCGAGCTGAAGGCCAATCCCTCCGGGTTGTTCAGGCTGTTGAACGTCGGCGAGCCAAGGGTAACGGCTGGCGTGGGGGAGCCGGTGGTGGCCAGCTGGACCGGGGTGAACTCCACCACGGTGTTTGTGTTTCGGTTCGCCACCCACAGGTCGCCCGAGTGGTCGAAGGCCAGCCCCACTGGCTGGCCCAGGCTGCCGCCCGTGGCCGACAAGGTGACGGCCGGCGTGGGGGCGCCGGTGGCGGCCAGCTGGGCCGGGGTGAACTCGACCAGCGTGTTGTTGCCTTCGTTCGCCACCCACAGGTCGCCCGAGTGGTCGAAGGCCAGCCCCTCTGGCTGGCCCAGGCTGCCGCCTGTCGTCGCCGAAAGGGTCACGGCCGGCGTGGAGGAGCCCGTCGAAAGCTGGGCCGCACTGAACTCGACCACGGTGTTGTTATCAGTGTTCACCGCCCACAGGTCGCCCGAGTGGTCGAAGGCCAGGCCGGTCGGGTCGTCCAGGGTGTCTGCAGTGGCCGAGAGGGTGGCGGCCGGCGTGGGGGCGCCGGTGGCGGCCAGTTGGCCCGGGGTGAACTCGACCACCGTATTGCTGGGGAAGTCCATCACCAACAGGTCGCCGGCCGAATCGAAGGCCAGACCATCAGGGGAATTCAGGCTGGTGCCTACCGCCGAGAGCGTGACGGCCGGCGTGGGGACGCCGGTGGCGGCCAGCTGGGCCGGGGTGAACTCGACCACGGTGTTGTTCCCGCTGTTCGCCACCCACAGGGCACCGGAGGGGCCGAAGGCGATGCTAAATGCGTTGTCCAGGCTGTCGGCCGTCGCCGACAGGGTCACGGCCGGAGCGGAGGCGCCGCTCATGCCGAGCTGGCCCGGGGTGAACTCGACCAAGGTGTTGTTGGCATTGTTTTCTACCCACAGGTCGCCGCCGCGGTCGAAGGCCAGGGTATTTGGGCCGGCCAGGCTGCCCGCGCTGGCCGAGAGGGTGACTGCTGGCGTAGGGGAGCCGCTGGCGGCCAGCTGGGCCGGCGTGAACTCGACCACAGTATTGTTCCCGCCGTTCGTCACCCACAGGTCGCCCGAGGACCCGAAGGCCAGCCCGGATGGCTTGTTCACGCTATCAGCGGTGGCGGAGAGGGTCACGGCCGGCGTAGGCGAGCCGGTGACGGCCAGCTGGCTCGGGGTGAACTCGACCAAGGTGTTGTTGGCGTTGTTCGTCACCCACAGGTTGCCGGAGGGCCGAAGGCCAGCCCGGACGGCTCGTCCAGGCTGCCGGCCGTCGCGTATACGATCACGGCCGGCGTCGGTGAGCCGCTTGTGGCGAGCTGGCCGGGCGTGAACTCGACCACGGTGTTGTTGTGAAAGTTCGCCACCCACAGGTCGCCCGAGGAGTCGAAAGTAGACAGGGACGGTCCATTGAGGTTACGGATGTCGCCAATGGCACCGATGGGGGTGGCATCCCCGTTGGCGCTCGTCGGGTACGACGTGACCATGTTCGAGTCCTGGTCGGAGACGTAAACGCTCGACCCGGCCATTGCCGCCCCGGCGGGGGCCGGCAGGGCTACGCCCACCACTACGGCACCCAGACCACCTGCGGTCACCATGATCGCAGAGCCGACCCGAACACGCCGCGCCCGGGTCGAAGCTCCCCGGTCCGGGCGCGTTAGCGGGCCGGCGCCGCGCCCACCGGCCTCGAGCGCTTTGTAGCCGGCGCGCAGCTTCTGCCTCGCGACCATCGCGAAAATCACAGGGACGGTGGCAATTGCCAGGGCCAGGACGATCACAGGGATGGAGATAGCGATCCAGGTCATTTCGGTTCCTTTTTCGACGTTGTGTTGGAAATAACTGGCTGTCTGGAAATAGTGATTGTTTGAACGCCGCGAGCTCGGGCAAACGCCCATATTCGCTTGAGCTTTAGGCCGACGTGAAGGATTTGCATATACGGATCCGGTCTTCGGCCATACGCGCACGTTGAACTATGGCTTGGCCCGGGGGATGGCATGAACCTGAGGCTGCTCATTCGCTGTTTCCTTCTGATGGTAAGTGGTGAGGTTGTTCCGCCATATCCGCCCGAGCTTTTGAAAACCTCGATCCGACGGGGGGCGCTAACCATTTTCTCTTACGTTCTTCGATATTCCTGCGACTGGCTGACCACACTTTGCATCAGGATTGTCTTCATTGCTCGGGCCATTTCCCGGTGGCCCGAACCCGGCTATAACGCCGTTAGGTCACGGCTCGGCTCGGCTCGCAATTCGGGCCAAAGACCTCAGGCTGTTGGTAGTGCCCGGCGCAAGCCTGTTGGTGACGTCGGGCTGGTGGGTTCTCGCCGTGTCCGCAGTGTTGTGACCAGCGTCGCCCCGAGGACCACTGAGCCGCATCCGTGGCCGATACTGACGGGGCACGGAGACGCTACGGACCCGTCGCGGAGGCCAGAATGTAGGAGCGGAGGTCAGAATGTAAAAATGGAGGAGCTGTCGGAGCGGGAGAGCGAAGTGCTCGGGTTGGTGGCCGGGGGCCTGACCAACGCCCAGATAGCGCGGCGGCTGATCATCTCCGTTCGCACGGTGGAGAGCCACGTCGCATCTCTATTGCGCAAGCTGGGCCTGGAGGACCGTCGTGCGCTGGGCGCGTATGCGACGGCGCGTAACCGGGCGTCGCCGTCTCCCGCCCGGCGGGTTTTGGAGCCGGCGACGACGTTGGTAGGCCGGGCTGAGGAGCTGGGCGAGCTCCGCGAAGCGCTTGGCGACAAGGGGCTGGTGAGCCTGGTCGGCGCCGGTGGGATTGGGAAGACCCGGGTGGCTTTGCGGCTGGCGGCCCAGCCCCGGGCGGTCTTTACTGACTTGACTGCCGTACCGGCCGGAGCCGACGACGAGGTCGTGGCCCGGGCGGTGATATCAGCGTTGGGGTTGACCGAACCGGGCGGGGGTAGCTCGCTCGACGTGGTCGCGGGGGAGCTGGCGACCGCGCCGGCTCGTCTGGTCGTTCTGGACAACTGCGAGCACGTGCGCGAAGGGGCGGCGGTGGTGGCCGAACGGCTGGCCCGGGAGCGGTGCTGTCAGCTGTTGGCCACTTCCCGCCAGCCTCTGGGGGTCCCGGGCGAGCGGGTCATGGTGTTGGAGCCGCTCAGCGTGGAGGCGGCGGCCGAGCTGTTTGCGGCTCGCGCCGCCGACATCGCGGTGTCCGAACCGCTGGACGCAGAGTTGGTGGCCGAGGTGTGCCGACGGCTGGAGTGCATGCCGCTGCTGGTCGAGCTGGCCGCAGCTCGCTTGGGAGCCTTTAGTCTCGCTGACCTAGTAATTCGGCTCGACTATGCCCTGGAACTGCTCGGTGGCGGGGGGTCCGCCCATCGTCACCGCAGCGCCCGGGCGCTGTTGGGGTGGAGCTATGACCTGCTCACCCCACCCGAGCAGGCGATATACCGCGCGCTCTCTGTCCTGCGAGGGCCGTTCCGCTTGGAAGTGGCTGAGGCGGTGTCGCCGCCAGGGCCGCCCGGGGCGGTGGCGGCCGGCTTCGCCCGGCTGGTCGAGGCGTGCCTGGTAGCCCGGGTCGGGGACCGCTACCGCCAGCTCGATTTGGTGCGGGCCGACGCCGCCGAGCGATTGCAGGCGGCCGGCGAATCCGGCGCCGCTCTCGCCCGGCTCGTCGACTGGGCGCTCCGCGCCGCGGCCACGGCGGGACCGGGCGACGGGGCTGACCTGGTTGCCGCGGTCGAGGCCGCGCAGCAGATCGGGCACCCCGAGCTGGCCGGTTTGGCCAGGCTCGTGGCCGAGGACTTCGAGGGGATCGGGCGCTGGACCGCGGCCCAGGAGCTGTTCGAGCTGGCCGCCCGCGCCTCCGGGAGCGCCGCGGCGGTCTGGGAGGCGGCGGCGACGGCCATGAGCCGGTTCCGCGGCGACTCCGCCATCCGTCTGTTCCTCCTGGCCGCCGAGTCGGCCCGGGCCGAGGGCGACGCCGAGCTCGAGGCCCGGGCCACGGTGGCGGCGGTCGAGGTGAGCACCCGCTTCGGCGGTTCGGTCAACGAAAGCCTCGATGCGGGCCAGGTCGACGCCCTCATCGACCGAGCTGGGGTGCTCGCAGAACAGAGCAGGGAAAAGCCGGATCTCGTCGCCGGGGTAGCCGTCGCCCGGGCGTGGCAGGCGTACATGGCCCGGTTCACTCCCGCCGGGCAAGCCGACCCAGACGGGGCCAACGCGACGGTGGTCATCGAACGGACCGAGGCCGCGCTGGGCATGGCCGAGCGGGCTGGTGACCCGCTGCTGGGCTCCTCGGCGCTGGACTGCCGCTGTTGCACCTGCCTGGGCAAGGGCGACCTGGCCGGGGCGATGGCCGCCATCACCGAGCGCAGAGCCCTGCTGGCCGGCCTCCGGGACGGCTCGGCCCGAGCCTCCGTGGAACAGCGTGACCTCCTCTCGATGTCCTGTGACGTCACGCTCCGCTTAGGGGATCTCGAGAACTGCCTTTCCTACGCGCTCCAGTTCCGGGAGTTCGAGCGCGCCCTGGGCGAACCCCATGACTACGTGCAAAAGGCCGTGCCCGTTCTGTTCTTCCTCGGGCGCTGGGAGGAAGTGGTCGATGACGCCGCCCGGCTGCTGGCCGTCCGGAGGACCGAGCCCATCTGGACCGCGGTCCAGCTCAACCTCGTGTGGATTTGTGCAGGGGCGGTGCTCGGCTACCGCGGTGATGAGCACGGCGCCGAGGCGTGGTACGCAGAGTGCGGGTTGCTCGGGGGTCACAACGCTCCGCTTCTGCGCTGCCTGCGCGCCGACGTGGAGCTGCACCACGGTCGCCTCGACGCCGCCAGCCGGTTGCTGGCCGAACCGCCCGCCGCCATCGACGGCCAGTGGCGAGCCCTTTACGCCGCTTTGTGCGCGGAAGCCTACGGCGGTGACGCTCTCGTCGAGGCGGAGCGGCTGGTGGCCGACGACGCCTACTCCGCAGCCGTCGTGGCTCGCGCCCGAGGAGACCTGGAGCAGGCATGGAGCGGGTTCACGGCTATCGGCGCCAGCTACCAAGCGGCTCGTACCGCACTTGCCTTGGAAGGGGCCCGTCGCCGGGACGCGCTCGCCACCTACCGCGCCCTCGGGTTGCGCGCCCACTGAACTACCGGGGTCCCAGCGGGACCGATTCGGCCATCGCGATTGGCCGGTGCGGTCTCCGTAGCCGGTCCGTACCGGTTACTGATGTGGCTCAGTGGGCCTCCGGGGGACGCTGGTCGCAGCACTGCCGACAAGGCCGAGGAGCGACCAATTACCACCGACCCCTATATCGCCACCAAGATCGCGAGCGGGCGCCGCCGCCAGATGCTCTCCGAAGCCCACCGGTACCGCCTCTTTCGCAGCGCCCGTAGCGGCCCGGACGGCAACGAGATCGGGCCGCCGGCGACCGGTCCGGTCCCCTCTCCGCCGATCGCGGGCCGGCGCCGTTGGTGGGCGTTGGCAGTGCTGTGCCTCGGCTTATTGCTTATCGCATTGGACACCACGGTGCTCAATGTCGCATTACCGGCCATCGCCCGAGAGCTGCACGCTTCAACTTCGGCTCTCCAATGGGTCGTCGATTCCTACACCCTGGCGCTTGGTTGCCTGCAGTTGGTTTTTGGCGGTCTCGCCGACAACCTGGGGAGGCGACGATTTTTGCTGTTAGGGCTGACCGTCTTTGCGGCGGGCTCAATATGGGCGGCTTATTCGTTCTCCGCGGGTTCTCTCATCGCGGCGCGGGCCTTAACGGGTGTCGGCGCAGCAGCCCTATTGCCCTGCACCCTGGCGTCCGTCCTTTTTCTCTTCCCAGACGCACGTGAGCGGGCCAAAGCGCTCGGCGTGTGGTCAGCCACGCTCGGCCTCGGCATCGTGGCCGGCCCAACCATCGGAGGGGCCCTTCTCGACCACTTCTGGTTCGGGTCCATCTTCCTCCTCAACGTCCCGATCGTCCTGGTGGCCTTCGTCCTGGTCTTGGCGGTCCTGCCAGAGAACCGTGCCTCCGCCACGGGCAGACGCCTCGACGTGGCCGGCACCGGGCTGGCCGTTTTCGCTTGTGTCGCCGTCCTGTGGGGGCTGATCGAGGCGCCGGACCGTGGTTGGCTCTCGGTGCCCGTGACATTAAGCCTCATCGTCGGGCTGCTGACCGCGGCCGCGTTCGCGGTATGGGAGGCCCGGTGTCAAAGGCCGCTCTTGCCGCGTCAGCTGTACCGTCGGCCCGCCTTCCGCATGGGGACCACAGCCATTACGGTCCTGTTCTTCGGGGTGTACGGCCTATTATTCGCCCTCACTCAGGATCTGCAACTGCGATTGGGCTATGGCGCGCTGGCGGCAGGTATACGCATGCTCCCCGCCGGCATCCTCCTCGTCTCCGCCAGCGTTGCCCCGGCGCTGGCCAGACGCCGAGGAGCGGCAACTGTGCTCGGGCTCGGCTTGGCTGTGGTGGCTGGTGGCCTGGCCGTGATCGGTGCGGCACCAGCGCGAGCCGGCTACTTGCCTATCGGCATCGGGCTGTTCCTGATCGGTGTAGGGATGGGCTTCACCATGCCAACGGCCGAGGACGCCGTGCTGGCCTCGGTGGAGCCGAGCGACGCCGGGGCTGGTTCGGGCGCCAACAGCACGCACCTCCAGGTCGGTGGCTCGGTTGGAGTGGCCCTTCTAGGCAGCATCCTGCTGACGACTTACCGTCACGACCTCGCCCACCTGGCCGGGGCCCCCGTCGCCGCTGTCCGGGCAGCCCGGCCGTCCCTGTACGCCGCCGACGAAGCTACGTCCCTGCTGAGCGGCTGTGCCCGTGGCCCCTCGTTCGCCTCAGCGCACCTCGACACGTGTGCGAGCGCGTTCTTGACCGCGGCGGGCGACGGGTTTGGCGACGGCCTCCGTTCGGCGTTGACTGTCGGCGCCGCCATTTGCGCGTTGGGCGGCGCTCTCGTCATGTGGGTGGGCCGCATACGGCGGCCAGGGGCCACGTCGCCGGCAGTCGCCGCTCCCGCACCCGGCCGATTCCTCAACCACACTGTATGGACGATTGCGAGATCCCCGTGGACGACGGCCGGTGACCTTGGCAGGAGCGCCCCAGGAAAGGAGAGGGACCACTGTGGCAGGGACGGAAAACGCGAGCACTGACTCGACGAGCGAGCCCGCAGATATGAGCCGGGCCTTGGCCCGGTTCCTCCGGAGTTACCCCGCGTTCGCAAAGACCGGTGTCTTGGACGTCCTGCGGGCCACGGACTACTCCAGGCTGGACAAGCAGGCGCACACCTATCTGGACTACACCGGCGGCGGTTTGTACGCAGAGTCGCAGCTCCGCCAGCACCAGGAGATGCTCATGGGCGCGGTGTTCGGCAACCCACACTCTCAAAATGACGCGTCGAGCGCGATGAGCCAGCGAATCGAGGCGACCAGGGCGCAGATCCTGGAGTTCTTCCACGCTGCGCCGGAGGAGTACGAGGTGATCTTCACCCCGAACGCTTCGGGTGCCTTGCGGCTCGTCGGCGAGTCCTACCCGTTCGCTCCCGACGGCCATTACCTGCTGACGTTCGACAACCACAACTCGGTCAACGGGATTCGCGAGTTCGCCAGGGCCAAAGGGGCCAACGTTAGTTACGTGGCGCTTAGCTCACCTGAGCTACGAGTGCCGGGCGATGTCCTGGCGCAGCACTTCAACCACTCCGTCCCGAGCGCGTCCCCCCGTTCGGGGCGCCAGACTGGCGAACGGCGGGGCGAGGAGGAGGTGGCCACAACCTGTTCGCCTATCCAGCCCAGTCCAACTTCTCCGGCGTGCAGCACGCCCTGGAGTGGATCCCACAGGCCCAGGAGGCTGGTTGGGACGTGCTGCTTGACGCGGCGGCGTTTGTCCCGACCAACCGGTTGGACCTCTCTAGCTGGCACCCGGACTACGTGGCGCTGTCGTTCTACAAGATCTTCGGCTATCCGACCGGGATCGGGGTGCTCCTCGTTCGCCGCCCGGCACTGGCCAAGCTGCGCCGCCCCTGGTACGCCGGTGGGACTTTGACATTTTCGTCAGTGCACGCAGCAGGAGCGACCGGCTGGGGTTACTACCGCACCCCGGGCGCGGCGGGGTTCGAGGACGGGACGCTGGACTACTTGGGCATTCCCGCCATAGACGTCGGGTTGCGGTACATCGACTCGATCGGTATGGACACTATCCACACCCGGGTGACGTGCCTTACGGGCTGGTTGTTAGAGGCGCTCGCGGCGTTGCGACACAACAATGGTGGGCCGGTTGTACGCATCTACGGGCCGCGCGACACTCGCGGCCGAGGGGGCACGATTGCGATGAACTTCGCCGACCCTTCCGGGGCGCTCATCGACTCCGGCCTGGTCGAGCGGTGCGCCAGTGCCGCGGGGATCTCGCTGCGTAGCGGCTGCCACTGTAACCCGGGCGCGCGCGAGATCGCCCTGGGGCTTTCCAACGAAGAGCTGGTTGAAGTATTCAAGTACAAAGACCAGATGGGCTACGAGCAGTTCCTGGAGGTCATCGACGGGAAGACCGCCGGTGCCGTGCGCGCCTCCATTGGATTGGTCACCACCTTCGCTGACGTGTACCGGTTCTGGGAGTTCGCCCGTAGTTTTCGCGACGCGGAACGCGAGACGCTGGAGCACATCGATACCTGACAACTGAGGCTGGTCAGATCCCACCGGGCGAGCCCGGGACTAGAACAATAGTCCTCCCGCTCCCGCTGCCATGGCGGTCGATCCTCGTCTGCGGTTCAGGTCTGTGCCACCCAGACGCAACGGCGTGTGGCCTTACTCGGCGTCAAGGGACAGCCCTGGCTGCGTCATCTCACCACGTTGAGCGGGCCGGGCAGCGAGGATCGGGGAAGCCTTGAACCCCATTACTACTCCGCTCACTGCTTTCAAGGTCGCCGACGTCTTACATTTTCCTCGCAGGGCTCTCGGGCTCAATGGAACAGGTTGAGCCGAGCCAGGCCTTATGGACACGACCTATGCCCGTAGCACCGTGGCCGTCGACCGCGAAGAGCAAGTGAAGTTTCGGAAAAGGAAAGGATTGTTAGTGAGATCGACAGTGCGGTCCGGGCACTTGGATCGGCTCCCGCTGAAACACGGTCCTACGAAACAAAGTCGGACTGCCCCCCTGTACCGAAAGGGATAAGCGCGCTCAGGTGACGCCGTCCCTGCGCCGGGGTCGTTCACCGTCCACCTGACCGCCGCCCCCGACCACTGCGTTGAACGTAGCGTGGTTCGTGATCGACTAGCGCGTCAGGTGACCGTCCGTGTAATCGCCGGCCCGGGCGGGGTCGCTTGGGTCGCGGCGCCTCCTCATCACGTCAGAACATCCCGTTCGGGTTGGCCGCTGTCTCGGGTACTTCCTGGATTACGTCCCAATGCTCTACGACTTTGCCATTTTCCACTCGGAAGAAATCTGCCAATGCGCGACCCGGTTGACCGGGCTCCAGGATGAGATGGGAATGAGTTGCGACCATGTCGCCCTCAGCGACAACGCGCTTCATTTCCAGGCTCAACTGGGGATGTTCGGATCTGAGCCATTTCACGTAACCGATGAAGGCCTCGGGGCCATCGGCAGCATCCGGATTGTGCTGGATGTACCGATCTCCGAAGTGGTCGGCGACGGCTTTTTCGGGATCCCCGCCAAATGCGGTCTGGTAGTAGTCCACGACGACGCGCTTGTTGGTCTCAAGTCCCGACATGGCACTCCTCATTTGTAGCCAACAGTCGAACGTATCTTATTGCGAGGGGACGTCGGCATTCAGACGTCGCGCCGCAGGTCACGGGTACTCTGCTGAACGGTTGGCCACGCTCACCAGCGTGCCGCATACGAAAGCGGAAAGCCAGAAGGCCTGAAGGTCACGATCTCGGTGAGGAAATCGTTCGGTACCGACGTGCAAGCGCCCGTAAGCGCCTCGAAAGGGTTACCCCGTACTGCAAAACGTTCTTTACGGTGTTAGTGCGTCGCTGTGACGGGTACCGCGGGGGGTGGAGGCGGCAACCCGGCTGGGCCCATGAAGGCGAAGACCCGGTCGGTGCCTGGAAGGAGCAGCAGGCCATCGCCGACCGACGGCGTCGGGAAGTGGTTCGCGTACGCGCCGAAGGGGATCGAGACGACTTCGTCGCCGTTGGCCGGGTTGAGCCCGTGCACGGCGTTGTCGCCTCCTATCGTCCAGACCAGCCCATCGGCGACGATCGGTCCCCCGGCGGCGCCGTCGTTGTCGGTCCACAGCTGTTTGAGGTACGGGGCCTTGGTCGACACCTTGACCGCCGTCACCCCGTTCGGACAGGGCACGAAGACGACCGAGCCTTGTACCGCCCGTCCTCCGTCGGGGTTGCCGGTGCACATCGAAAGCGACGCCACCTCGCCCTCCTTGCCGCCGAGATGTCCCTGACGCAACAGATAGGCGATGTCCGTCTTGCCCACCTGGAACACGAAACCGTCGACGAGCATGGGGTCCCCGGTCCCGAGGTCGAGGTCGTCGCCGCTGAGCGTCTGCCAGTCCTTGGGGTAGAAGATCGACTCGAGGTGCATGGTCGGCGACAGCTCGAGCACGGCGTCGCTATCGTCGTACGGCTGGCCGGCGCCGAGGTCGTAGCCGTCGGCGCTCGCCACGTAGACGTTCCCATGAGGGTCGACGACCGGAGAGCTGCCGCCCATCCACACCGCTCCCCGGTCCTGGCCGCTGCTGATCTGGAAAGAGTGGAGCGGCCCTCCTGTTTCCGGGATGGAGACGACGTAGCCGTGGGCCGGACCGTTGGGGCCGGGACAGTCGCCGGTGTTCTGACCATAGGCGATGACCACGGAACCGTCGTCGAGCGCCAACCCCGGCCGCTGCAGCTGCGCCAGCTGGTCCTCGCCGGCGTTGGGCATCGCCGGCTCATCCAGCTCGACCTTGCCGGTGAACAGGTCGAGCCCGAAAAGGCGGTGCGACGCCTCTACGCCACCAGAGGCAGGCGGGCCGCTTATCAGCGTGTCCGCGTCGACGAAGATCTCGTGGCGGGTCAAGTCGATCACCGGGGTGCCTGTAATGCCGACCTCGGGCGAGATGTCGCCGCAGGGCAGGTCACGGGCTGGCACGGCGGTCGCCAGGTGGCGTGACCACAGGATGTGCCCGCTGTTGGCGGCCATGGCGAAGACGGTGTTGTTCTCGGTCGCCGCGACGACGCGGCCGTCAGCGACGAGCGGCTCGCCGTACAGCTGCCCGTCGAGGACCGGCGACGTCCAGGCCCGCCGCGACGGCAACAGCGTGGTGTGCGCCGCGACGGCTCCGGTCGCCTCCGCATTCCCGTGGTAGGTGGTCCAGTTGGAGCCGAAGCCGGAGGCCGGGGGCACGGGCCTCGAGGTCGTCGTCCCGGCGGTGGCGGTGCTGAAGCAGCCGAGCGTCGCGGCCGCCAGGGCCGCCCCCACAGCGTAGGGTGCCGCCAGGCGCCTCCGGGCCCCATGCCGCATGCCGCGGCTAGCCAAGCCCTTCGTTCTCGTCACGGAACGCGAATACCGGCCACGGAGGAATGAGCGTACCCGGAGTGGGCAATTCTTGGAAGGCAGGGACGACGCCCGCTGGCGCCTATCCCGCCTTGATCTCGGCGATCCGCCGGATCAGCTCCTCGTCGGAAACCTGGGACAAGTCATGGGGCATGTGTCCCTCCTCGTTGTAGGCCGTTGATGGACGGTACTTCCACCCCGAAGACCACCATCAAGTCGCCGTACTGACGGAGCTCATGTTGAACTCGGCCACCCGCAGCGGTGGCATGGCCGTGCGGGTCAGCCGTTCGCTCCACTCCCGCGACAGAGCTCGTTCGGTCTGGCCCGCCTCGATCGTCCGAGCCAGTACGTCAATGGGGCTCTCGTTGAAGCGGAAGTTGTTCACGGCTCCGATTATCTCGCCTCCGTCGACGAGGTATACGCCGTCCCGGGTGAGCCCGGTGAACAGCAACGTGGCCGGGTCGACCTCGTGAAGATAGTAGAGGCAGGTCACGAGCAGCCCGCGGTCAACGCGCCGCACAAGGTCGTTGAGCGAAGCCGTTGAGCCCGGGACGGACAGCCGCAGGTTGTCCACAGCCGGGGTCGGCGTTACCCCGGACCGGGATGCGCCGGCACGGCTGTAGCGCAAGCGGCGGAGTAGCCCGGACTCTATCCATCTCGTTGGGCCGATCCCGAGACCGTTGTCGAAAACGGAATGGTCGGCGTCCGACGAAGACACCGCAACGAAGGGAGCACACTCGAGGCCGGGGAGTTCCGGGCCGCTCTCGAGCGTGAACGGGAGCTCTGCCAGCCTCTCGCCGGTCCGGGTCCCGCGTCCTGGAGCGGAGTAGACGTTCCGGCCCTCCTCGGCCCCGAGCCCGGAACAGGCGTCGCTGGCCAGGACCAGGAGGTCAGCAACGGCATCGGGCGGCAAAACGGTCTCATACCGCCCCGCCGGCAGCGAGATCCGGCGCTCGGACCAGCGCAGGCCCTCGTATACCCGTTTTTCGAGTTCGCCGAGGGTCACGTCGAGGAAGTCGCCCGTGCCTTGTCCCGCCCACGACGACGCACTGCCATCTGCGGCGCGAGCGACGAGTTCGATCTTTCCGTCTGGTTGTGCGTGACGAAGGCGCAGCCCGGTGCTCGAGGCGAGGTACGTGGTCGACACCCGATGGCGGGCGAACCCGGCCGTTATGGTTCCTTCCGACCGGGCGCGCTTGAACACCTCGCCCAGCTCGTCGATCACCGGGCGCAGCACCCCGAGGCTCGTCTCGTCGGGCGGTTCTCCGAAACCGCTGTCGCTCCCGCCGGCGACGAGCGGGGCGGCGTCGCTGGCGGGGGGAGAACCATTGGCATCCGCCTCACTCAGGGTCACCAGATCACCCACCTGGCCGCCGCCGCTGCGGCCGGCCGTCCCCACGGCGTAGCCGCCAGGGACCGAGACCAGGCTGATGACGGTCACGCGCCGGTCACGTTTGACACCGTTCGTCGTCGCGCTGTTGTTTGCGTAACGGACGTTGGCCTCGTACACGTCCTTGACGATGACCATGCAGCCCTCGGACCGGGAAGCCTCTAGCGCCCGCTCGGACACCTTCTGGGCCGGAGGGAGCGTGTCGTGATTTGACCCCCGAACCCCGCTCATCGGCCCGACTCTTCCCGGGCGTTCAACACCCGAACCTGTCGAAAGATGGCCGCCGGACAGCCATGGCTAACCGGCGCAAACTGCCTCGGTTCGCCCTTGCCGCAGCGAAAACAACCTTCGAGGCGATAAGTAGACCGACCGCCGACCGCTTCCATCGAAGCCCAGAAGTCCGTTGTCTGACCCTGGTAGACCACATCTTTGACCTGGCCGGCCAACCGCCCGTTCTCGATCTTGTAGTAGCGCTGCCCAGTGAACTGGAAGTTCTGTCGCTGCATGTCGATTGACCACCCCCCGTCACCTACTACGTAAATCCCCCGTCCTACCTGCGAAACGAGTTCATCGACGTCGGGACCGGCGGACGGTGCCGGGGCCAGCGATATGTTGGCCATGCGCTGCAACGGCGTTTGGAGAGCGGAGGAGCCGAAGGCGCAGCCGTTCGAACGGCCCAGCCCTTGCTCGGCGGCGATCTGGCGGTCCATCTGGTAGCCGACAAGTATTCCTTGGCGCACGATATCGAAAGCACCGGTCCGTACCCCTTCGTCGTCGTAGCCGATGGTGGCCAGACCATGGGGTGCCGTCCGGTCGGCGGTCACGTTCATGACATCCGACCCGTACCGCAAAGAGCCAAGCTGGTCGAAGGTGGCGAACGAAGTGCCGGCGAACGATGCCTCGTAGCCCATCACCCGGTCCAGCTCCGTGGCGTGGCCGATCGACTCGTGGATGGCCAGCCAGAGGTTGGTCGGGTCGATGACGAGGTCGTAGGTCCCGGGCTCAACGGAGGGGGCGGCTTGTTTCTCTGCCAACAAGGTCGGCAGCTGGTCGAGTTCGTCGTCCCAGTGCCATCCGGAACCGGTGACGTACTCGTAGCCACGGCCCGCGGGCGGGGCCAACGTACGCATTGTCTCGAACTCTCGGGATTCGGGCTCGACGGACAACGCCTCAATTAGGGGGCGGACCCTCACCCGACGTTGTTTGCTGACCGTGCCGACGAGATTGGCGAAGTACTTGTCCTCGGCTACCGAAAGCAGACTTGCGGTCACGTGGTCGATGCCGGCCGCCGAGAGCAAGCGCCGGCTCCGCTCTTCGAGCAATTCCCGCTTCTCGCTGAGTGGCACAGCCGTCGGGTCGATCTCGAACGCCGACACCCATGTGACGTCGCCATACCCGGGCTCTTCGGAGAGCTCGACTCGCCGCGAAACGGCTCGGGCCGTTGTTTTTGCCACCTGGACGGCGTCGTCGGCGAGACGGCTGACGGCCTCCGCGCTCAGGTCGGCCGTGGCCGCGAACCCGATGGAGCCCTCGTGGACGACCCTCAGCCCGACCCCGATCTCGACGTCGTCGAGCGACATCTCGAGCTTGGCGTCCCGGAGCTGGACCACCTGGGACTTGACCCGCTCGACTCGCACTTCCGCGTGTGTGCACCCCAGGGCCAAGCTGCGCTCGAGCCCGGCGGCGCGCAGCCGGTCGAGCGGAAGAGCGAGAAACGACGGGTCAAGTTCCCCCATTTCCGGGAATTACCCGGGCTGACGAGCGGCTGGCACGGAGGGACAGCATAACGGCGTCCGCCGGGCGCCGGCAGCGTGACCGACAGCGGAGTACGCTCGACCCGGCCCTCGAAAGTCGGGACCTGGAAGAGGGGAGCGCATGTCCGCATTGGCCCAGTCCTCGCCCGTCGGCGCCGGTCCGGCGGTCGAGGCGCGGTCGCTCGGCCAGATCACCTGGGAGCGACTGCGCCAGGACAAGGTAGCCATGGCTAGCGGCGTTTTCATCGTCTTCTTGATCCTGGTTGCCGTCGTGGGGCCGCACCTGGTGGAGAACCCTGACACGTTCCACCCGAGTCTCATCAATCCGACCTTCAGCCGGCCCAATGGCCCCTTCGGCGGCATCAGCCTGGCCCACCCGCTCGGCGTCGAGCCGGTCACTGGCCGGGACATCCTGAGCCGCATCGTCAACGGCGCTCAGTACTCCATGTTGATCGCTTTCGCGGCCACGGCCCTCACCATCGTGATCGGTGTCGTCTCCGGCGTGACCGCCGGCTATTTCGGTGGCTGGGTGGACTCAATTATCGCCCGTTCGATGGACGTCTTCCTGGCCTTCCCACTGCTGCTATTTGCGCTGGCTTTAGTAGGGGCCGTTCCCGAGCGGGCGAGGTTCCTCTTCGTGGTGCTGGAAGGCAATTCGCTGCGCATATGCCTGCTGATCTTCGTTATCGGTTTTTTCAGCTGGCCGTACATGGGCCGGATAGTCCGGGGCCAGACCCTATCGCTGCGAGAACGCGAGTTCGTCGACGCCGCCCGCAACGCGGGCGCCCGGGCCCGTACATATTGTTCCATGAGCTGCTGCCCAACCTGGCCGGCCCGATCCTGGTGTACGCCACCCTGTTGCTGCCGACGAACATCCTGTTCGAGGCCGGGCTTTCCTACCTGGGCGTGGGTCTCTACCCGCCGACGCCCACCTGGGGAGGCATGCTGTCGGAGGCCGTAACCAACGGCTATTACGCCATCGACCCCATGTTCATGGTCATCCCCGGCCTGGCCATTTTCCTGACCGTAATGGCGTTTAACCTGCTGGGCGACGGCTTGCGGGACGCTCTCGACCCCAAGAGCCGCTAGCGTGGCCAGGCTGCAAGAACGCAGGCGGTGGGCCTCTGGCGCTGTTATGCGCGCGAGAAGCGTCATGGGGCCCGCACTAGTTGCGCACGTGCGGGCGCGTCAGTACGATCCCTAATTATGACTATTGACATCGGATTGGTGGATATATGGAGGATCGACACTTGAGGTCAAGTAAGCAACTCGGCCCGCGAAGATGTGGGGCCATGGCGCTGTCCCGGCTGGGTGCGGGCGTGGCTCTCGGCGGGTTGGTGTTGGCCGCACCCGGCGGCGCCAGCGCCGATGCCACCACGGGCGGGTACAACGCCGCCATCAACCACGTGGTCAACGCGTCCAACCACAAGGGCGGGACACTGACCTTTGGCTGGAGCGGGGCGCCGGACTCCACCGATCCCGGCAATACCTACTCGGCTTCTATGTGGAACTTCACCCGCCTCTACGCGATGCCGTTGATGACCTTCAAGTCCTGCCCGGGCGCGTGCGGTTTGCAGCTCGTCCCCGACCTGGCCACAGGACCCGGCGTGGTCAGTGCCAACGGGTTGACGTGGACCTATCACCTAAAGCCCAACGTGAAATTCGAGAACGGGACGGTCGTCACTTCGAGCGACGTCAAGTACGCCGTCGAGCGCACCTTCGCCACTTCGGTCTTCTCCGACGGCCCCAGTTACTTCTCGGAACTGCTGGCGCCCCAGACACCCGCGTACGCGGCCCGTACAAAGACAAGACCCCGGGGCACATGGGCCTCCGGTCGGTCACGACGCCGAACGCCACCACCATCGCGTTCCATCTGGCCAAACCGTTCGTCGACTTCAACTTTGTGGCCAGTATCCCCCAGTCGGCGCCCGTCCTCCCGAGCGTTGACCTCAACCCCAAGACGGGCGGAGCCAACTACCAGTTGCACCCCGTGTCGACGGGCCCGTACAAGTTCCAGAGCTACCAGTTGAACAAGTCGATTACCCTGGTGCCCAACAAGCAATGGGTTCCCGCCACCGACCCTAACGCCAGGCAGCTGGCGAGCAAGGTCGTGGTCAGCCTCAACGAGAACGCCAATGACATCGATAGCCGGTTGATGGCCAACGACCTGGATGTCGACATGGGCGGGACGGGGGTACAGGCCGCGGCTCGGGCCCGCATCCTGTCTACTCCCTCCCTGAAGGCGCAAGCCGATGACCCGGTAGCCGGCTACTCGTGGATTTTTTACATCAACACCAAGGTAAAGCCGCTAAACAACGTGGCCTGCCGTCGCGCCATTGAGTACGCCGCCAACAAGGTCAACCTGCAGACCGCCCTGGGCGGCCCAGTGGCAGGTGGTGACATCGCCAGCACGGTCACGACGCCGAACACCCTTGGTTGGAAGAAGTTCGACCTCTACGAAGCGCTCACGAAACCGCAGGGCGACCCCGCTATGGCGAAAAGAGAACTCACAGCCTGCGGCGAAGCCAAGGGCTTCTCTACCAACATCGCCTACCGCTCCGACCGGCCCCAGGAGGTCGCCGTAGCCACGGCCCTCCAGCAGTCCCTGTCCGCGGTCGGGATCAATGCGCAGCTGCAGGGGTACCCCTCTAGCTCCTACTTCAGCGACTTCATCGGTGTACCCAGTTACGTGCACAGCCACGACCTCGGGATCTCATTTGTGGGCGCCGGGTCAGACTGGCCGGACGGGTACGGGTGGTTTTACAGCCTCGTCGACGGTAAGGCGATTGCGCCGGCGGGCAATGCCAACGTGGAGGAGCTGAACGACCCCGTCGTCAACAGCGACCTGGCCAAAATGTCTTCGACCAACGACGCGGCAGTGCGAAATTCCTACACCGGTAAGATCGACGAGCAGGTCATGAAGGATGCGGCGATCCTGCCAGTGGTGTACGTCAAGGTTTTGCTCTACCGCAGCGCGGATCTCACGAACGCGTTCATTGACCCTGTTTACGGGGAATACAACTACGCCATGCTCGGAGCCAAATAGGCCCGAGGCAGCCGCTGCGGGTAACGCGCAAACGTAAAGGGGGCGACGGGTGATCTCGTTCCTCATCCGTCGCCTGTTTGCCACGGTCGTGGTGCTCTTGATCGTGAGCGCGACGACGTTCGCCATCTTTTTCCTGGTGCCACGGCTCGCCGGTCAGAACTCGTACCAATTGGCCACTGAGTACGTCGGGAAGAACCCGATCCCTTCGACCGTCCACACGGTAGAAGTCAAATTGGGCTTTAATGAACCGCTCTACGTCCAGTTCGGCAAGTACCTTAAGGGGATTGTCCTGGGGGCTCACTACGACGACGGCCCGAGCAAGACCTACTGCCCCGCCCCGTGCTTCGGCTATTCCTTCAAGAGCGACCAGCCCGTATGGCCGCAATTGATCAGCGACGCGCCCGTGACCCTTTCGATCGCGGTTGGAGGGGCGGTCCTGTGGCTGGTCGGCGGAGTGGCCATCGGGGTGTTGTCCGCACTGCGGCGCGGAAGCCTCTTCGACCGCTTTTCGATGGGTGTGGCGCTGGCCGGTGTGTCGCTCCCGGTCTTCTTCACCGGGTTGATCGCCCTGGAACTGTTCAGCTACAAGTGGGCCTTGTTCCCGAACGTCCACTTCGTCGGCATAACTCAAAACCCCTTCTTGTGGGCCAAAAACCTGGTCCTGCCCTGGGTGGTCCTGGCCTTCCTTTACGCCGCCCTCTACGCCCGGCTCACCCGAGCGGGCATGCTGGAAACGATGAACGAGGACTTCATCAGAACGGCGCGCGCCAAGGGCCTACCCGAACGCACCGTGATCGTCAAACACGGGCTGCGGGCGGCGCTGACCCCGATCGTCACTATCTTCGCTTTAGATCTTGGCGGCCTCCTCGGAGGTGCGATCATCGTCGAGTACACGTTCTCCATGCACGGGCTAGGCCTGTTCACGATCGAGGCCATCAATAACCAGGACCTACCCGAGATCATGGGGGTCGTGCTGCTGTCGGCCTTCTTCATAGTGGTTGCCAATTTGGCCGTCGACATTTTCTACGCCGTGCTTGACCCCCGGGTGAGGCGTCCATGAACGTCCATCGCAGTAGAGCCGCGGACGAGGCCGTCGTGGGCGGGGCCATAGGCGCGGGCGCATCGACACTGCGCTCTGGGGCCGCGAGACCGTCCTCGAGCATAGGGCGACGCTCCATGCTCGAGGTAACCGATCTCCGCATCTGTTTTCCGACTGCCGATGGGGTTGTGAAAGCCGTTGACGGCATCTCTTTCCGCCTCGACCGGGGCAGGACACTCGGTATCGTCGGCGAGTCCGGATCCGGGAAGAGCGTGACCAGCCAAGGCATCATGGGCCTCTACCACGGGACGAACGCCAACATCAGCGGGCAGATCTGGCTGGACGGCGAGGAGATGGTCACGGCTGACCCGGCGCGGGTGCGCAAATACCGGGGCAGCAAAATGGCGATGATCTTCCAGGATCCGCTCTCCGCCCTCCACCCGTACTATACGGTCGGCGCCCAGATTGCCGAGGCTTACGCCGCTCACAACGACGTGAGCCGGAAGGTGGCCAGGAAACGGGCCATTGAGATGCTGGACCGGGTGGCCATTCCTCAGGCGGCCATCAGGGTCGACTCATACCCGCACGAGTTCTCGGGCGGCATGCGCCAGCGGGTGATGATCGCGATGGCGCTGTCCTGTGACCCTGACCTGCTCATAGCCGACGAGCCGACCACCGCCCTCGACGTGACCGTACAGGCCCAGATCCTGGACCTGATCTCGGAGCTCCAGAAGGAGTCCGGCACCGCCGTCGTCATCATTACCCATGACCTGGGCGTAGTCGCAGAACTGTCCGATGACGTCCTCGTTATGTACGCGGGTAAGGAGGTCGAGTACGGAACGGCCGAGGACATCTTCGGACGGGCCGGCCATCCCTACACCTGGGGTCTTCTCCGCTCCATGCCGCGTTTCGACGAAGACCGGTCGACACGGCTAGTCCCGATCAGAGGTGCCCCACCTAGCCTGATCAGAGTGCCGGCCGGCTGCGCCTTCCATCCTCGGTGCGACTACACGCCCCTCACAGACGGCCGCTGCGAGAGCGAGGTGCCTCCGCTTCGGGAACTCCGGTCCGGCCACTTGGCCGCCTGCCACCTGACCGCCGTCCAGAGGGCGGATATCAAAGACGAAATGGGCCGGCTGAGCCCGTGACCCAGTATGTCGGTTCCCGGGATGTCGCCGCTGGAGGTGTTGGCCGCGAGCCGCTGCTCCAGGTAACGGGGCTGACCAAGCAGTACTCGGTAAGGCGGGGAGGGGTTACCGGGCGCCGCGCTGGTGCCATCAGGGCCGTCGACGGCATCAGTTTTTCCGTGGCCGCCGGAGAAACCGTTGGTTTAGTGGGCGAATCCGGTTGCGGCAAGACCACAGCGGCGCGGCTGCTGACCAGGATGGCCGAACCCAGCGGAGGAACGATCACATTCGACGGACGCGACATCACGCACCTTGCGGCAGGAAAGATGCGACCCCTCCGTCGTGAAATCCAGATGATCTTCCAGGACCCGTACTCGTCACTCAACCCGCGCCACACGGTCGGTAGCATCGTGGGCGCGCCTTTGCGGCTGCAGAAGGTCCGGACCAAAAAGGACACCAAAGCGACAGTCCAGGAACTGCTCGAACTGGTCGGGCTCAGCCCGGAGCACTACAACCGCTACCCGCACGAGTTCTCGGGCGGCCAGCGCCAGCGCATTGGTATCGCCCGCACCCTGGCACTACGCCCCAAGCTGATCGTGGCCGACGAGCCCGTATCAGCGCTCGACGTGTCCATCCAGGCCCAAATCATAAACTTGCTCGAGGATCTCCAGAGCGAGTTGGGCCTCACGTACGTCGTCATCGCCCACAACCTGTCCGTAGTGCGCCATATAAGCGACCGGGTGGCCATCATGTACCTCGGGAAGCTGGTTGAGGTGGCATCGGTGGACCAGATCTACTCCCTTCCTCGACATCCCTACACCGTCGCCTTGATGTCCGCCGTCCCCGTTCCTGAGCCCATTCGGCGCCAGGGCGGCACGCGAGAACGCAGGCAGCGAGTGCGGCTCAGCGGCGACGTGCCGAGCCCGCTCAACCCCCCCGCCGGCTGTCGTTTCCACACCCGGTGCTGGAAGGCCCAGGATACGTGTCACGTGGTCGAGCCACTGCTGCGGGAGGTGGTACCCGGTCACCAGGTGGCGTGCCACTTTCCCGAAAACACCGCCCCCGCAAGCAGTACTCTACTAATGTAATAAGCTCACTCGACTTAGGAAAAATGAGCCATCGGAGTTACGATTGCGGCGCAGTGGGCAGTGGGCTGGGCAGTGGGCAGTGGCTCGGCGCCGGTGGCTCCTCTTGGCGGGGTGAGTTCTTCATCGGAGAGAAAAGATGGCCGTCGACGAAGTGATTGAACGAGTTGGGCAAACGAGTTTCGGTTCAGCGTCAGATCCGTACGAGAGGCTCGTTACCGATGATTTCCGCGTGCACCGGTCCCTCTTCACAGACTCGACGATTTTCGACGACGAAATGGACCGGATTTTCGGCGGCACCTGGGTGTACCTCCTACACGAGAGCGAGGTTGCCGCCCCGAATGATTTCCAGGTTCGTCGGGTCGGACGGCGCCCGGTAATTGTTGCTCGTAGCGAAGATGACAGCATCGCGGCACTGTTCAATCGCTGCACGCACCGTGGCACGTTGCTCTGCCCGCTCGAGTACGGCTCTGCCGCGCGTTTCCAGTGCGCGTACCACGGCTGGACCTTCGCCAATACAGGCAAGCTGGTAGGGATCACGTACCCCGACGGGTACCGGGAGTCCTTCGACGTCCCTGCCCATGACCTCGGCCGGCTCCCTCGGGTGGAGTCTTACCGCGGTTTCGTTTTTGGAAGCCTCAACCCCAACGTCGAGCCGGTGGCCGAATGGCTCGGGCCCGCTCGCCCGGTCTTCGACTGGCTGGTCGACCGCTTCCCCCACATCCGCATGCTGAAGGCGTCCACCCTGGAGTACAACGGGAACTGGAAACTACAGAACGATAACAACGGCGATATGTACCACGTCCCGTTCACGCACAAGTCAACCGTCGCCATGAGTGAAAATCGTGGTTACCAGAGGGCCTTCGGCCACTTCCGGAACGACCGGGGCCTCATGGTCGTGCGCAACTTCGGCAACGGTCACAAGATGATCGACCAACGGCCTGGCATCCAGTCGACGTGGGAAGGCGCCAGGCCCGTCCCGGGCCGGGAGGCTTACGCCGACAGGTTGCGGGACAGGATTGGCGAGCCCGAGGCGCGCCGCGACCTCGAGCTCATCGGGCAGTCGGGGGTAAACCTCGTGATCTACCCCAACCTTCAGTTCCGTGGTGATGGTTGCCTGTATGTTTACGAGCCAGTCGAGGTCGACCGGACCCGGGTCCATACCTATGTTGCACTGCTGTTGGACGGCCCGCGCGAGGTCAACGCCTTGCGCATGCGCCACGCCGAGGACTTCGTCAACCTGGGCAACCGGGATGACATCGAGATCTTCGAGCGGACTCAGGAGGCCCTCGCCGATACGCCCGAGGTCGAGTGGGTAGATGTGAGCCGCGGCTGGGGAACGGGCCGGGAGTGGCGGGAAGCGGGTGGTGCCGTTGCCGGCAACATCGCCGATGAGACCGGCATCCGGTCCGGCTATGAGCAGTGGCGCAGGCTTATGTCTGGTGGCCACCTCTTGGACTTTGCTGCCACCGGTCGCCCCAGCGGGACCGGTGCGTTCGTCGACCAATGACGGCCTCGGGCTCCCTGTCGGGAGAAGTTCCTTACGTGGACGACGAGCTCTATGACGACGTTTGGGCGTTCTTACGGGCGAACGTGGGATGGGCCGGCGTCGCCGTCGACACCCCGGCGGACGCGCTGGGTCTGGTGTCCCGCGAGGCTAGAGTACTCGACGCCCGGGAATACGAGACCTGGCTGATGCTTTTTGCCTTGAGGTGCATTTACTGGGTACCTCACCATGACGTTGTCGGGGACCCGCGGGTCGAGCCCTCTCTCCATTTCGACGACCGTCGCCGAATGGGCGACCGGGTCGCGCTCCTCCGCACCGGGTACGTGCACGCTCAGACACCGCCGTCGCGCACCTGTCGGGTGGTTTCGAACTTCGAATGTCGAGCCGTCGATGACGACTTGGTGGACGTTCACTCTTGTCTAATGGTGCACGAGCAGAGACGGGGGCGTAAGCAACTGTACGTCGGACGCCAGTTCCACCGCCTCGAACGGCGCCAAGACGAGTGGAAAATCCGCTACCGCGTCCTTTTGCTTCTCGACCGAGACGCGTCCCAGGGCAACACGACCTTCATCCTGTGACCTAGCCGTTGAGCCCGGTGGGCGCCCAGCGGCTGTTTAATCCGATGCTGCAACTGGGTGCGGTTTGCGCCCAAACACCTCCCGAAGGAGCGGTTCGAAAAACTCGAGCGGTAGGTTCTCGTAGGCCGGGTCGACGGCGTTTTGGTCGTACTCCTCGACGAAAGTCAACGTCCATTCGAAGTATGGGTGCCCGCGCCACTTCTACGCGTGGGAGCACGGAGCTGCCCGGGCTAAGGCTAACCCCGAAGCTGCCGAACGATTGATGGTGACGCAGCATCCAAACATTTCTTTCGTCGACGTAAGCACCGAGCAACTCCGCCGAAAATGCACCGTGGCGATCAGGACAAGTTATGAACCCGATGTCGTGGAGCAAGGCAACGACCACATCCTCGGCGTCGTAGCCGTCGCGAAAGAGCATCGTGGCCGACTGCAGGCCATGTTCGTAGTGGTTGATCTGATAGCCGAAGGAGGGCTCGTGTTGCGCCGCCCGCATCATCGCCAGGATCGATTCCACTTGGTGTTCTGCGTAGTACAGGTGGCGCTGAGCATTGAGGAGGGCCCACTCCTCCTCAGAGAAGTCGTTGAGTGCGGCTCGCTCTATGTAGCGCCAGTCATCGCGGTAAAGTGGGCTACGGAGCAATGTGCCGGGCACCTCGTGGTGCGCACGAGTTATGGGCGCTCTGGGTGTGCTCAGTTCAACGCTCCTTTCTGTAGGCGAACGACGAATCAAAACGGGCGGCGATGTGCTCGCCCGCTACAACCGGCGCGTAGTGTGGCTCCTCACCAGTTGAGAGCCCGCAGTCGCTCGGGTCGACAACGGTGTCGAAGTTGGGGTCGAGGAAGACGGCCATCGAGTACCGGTCGCTCGCCCCATTGCTCACCACGCGGTGGTACGTAGACGCCAACCGGTCATTGCTCCAGCGAGCCAAAAGGTCGCCAGAATTGATGACCAGAGCGTCGGGCAACGGTGTCACTGGCAGCCACTGGTCTTCGTGCCGGACCTCGAGCCCACCCACCTG
Source organism: uncultured Acidimicrobiaceae bacterium (assembly GCA_963750465.1). Classification (GTDB taxonomy): domain Bacteria; phylum Actinomycetota; class Acidimicrobiia; order Acidimicrobiales; family Palsa-688; genus Fen-671. The sequence goes on along the minus strand of CAVVRE010000007.1, from coordinate 1,655,558 downwards.
GTCCTGCCACAACACCGTGATGAGCCCGTAATCGGTGTGGGCGCCCACACCCAGGCCGCCCACACCCAAGCCGCCGGGGTTGTCCGCTCGCGCGCCGCTGGGCTTCGGTGGGTAATGGATCAGGCTGCCGCGAGCGAGTGGGTCGACAAGATGAGGGTCAAAGAAGTCGCGCCCAAGGCCGAGTGCGAGTGCCGCTCCGGAAAGCACGGTTTTGCCCGTGGCGATGGCGGCCAGGAAAAAGCCGTATACATGCTCCTGGAACGCGGGGACCGCAGCCGGCCATTGGTTAGGCCCGACGAGCAAGGACGCGGCGCCGTCGTCCCGAGGGGATGCTCCACGCCATAGACGAAGCTCTCCTTCAGGTCTGGGGACTCAGCCTCTAACATCCGGGATCCGCCGAAGCCAAGATAGCCCCGATGGCGCTGGTCAACATGGACCTTTTCCTTCTCGTCCTCAGGTAGGGAAAAAAAGCCCTTGGATGCTGCAACCGCGTCCGCAATGAGCCGTTTACTCACTCCGTGGTTGACGACGTAAAAAAAACCGGCATCACTGATAGCTTTCCGGATGGCGGGCACGGCGTCGCCGGTCCCGCCAGAACGGAGGTCGTCAAGGTCGATAACAGGAAGAGAGAGGTCCTTCACGCGTGCGCGCTCCCGACGAGATCTCCTTCAGGGGCCAACCATTCGGCCACGTCGATCCGGCGAGCGAGAAAGCCGCGTTGGGCGAGGAACGCGGCCCACTCGGCGAGCTTCTCGAGGGCCTGGTCAGACCGCTCAAGGTACAGGTGGCGGACCGTGTCGGGGTGATAACCGAGGCACGCCCACTCTTCGGCCAACCCCACCTCAGCGGCGATAATGCGCAGAGCTTCCCGTTCGTGTTCGCCGGCCCAGGAGGCCGCGTGTTGGAGCGTGGCCAGGTACCGGGCCACGAGGTCAGGACGGCTCAAGAACAGCTCCTCGCTAACCGTTAACACCCGCAAGTGGTTGCCCTTCCACTTTGCCCACGGGTCGCGTTGGGTCTGTTCGATTATGACGCGGGCGTCGATAAGCGCGGCGATTTCGAGACCGTAGCCGCCGGCAGTGAAAATAGCATCGACGTCACCCCGGACGAGGGCGAGGACTTCGGCGGTCTGCATCCTGACTTTGTCGCGTGCCGTGTAGATGCTCCCGTCGGTCGATGTCGCTTCTTCGGACGCGAACGGCTCCGACCACGTGGCATTCACAAGGACTACGTCGCTCTCTTCGAGGCCGGCTACGTGCAAGCAGTCGACGACGCCCCGCCAGTTGACCGCTCGGGCGAAATCCACGAGCTGCCCGGTCCGGTTCGGGATGGCTATGCGCTTACCCCGGAGGTCGGACGGTTCGACGATGTCGCTGTCGGCCCGAACAATCAGCCCGCGGAAGCCCTCTTCGTGACCGATGGCCAACAGGCGTGTACGGGCGCCCCGGGCGTACGACCATAGCGGTGGCACTACCCCCCCTTCACGGAACAATGCCGTGTTGGCGTGGCTGTAATGGGCCAGCCGGGTGGCGCTCCCCGCTCCCGCGCTCAGAGACTGGACAGAGATACCGTCGGGCTCGAACTCGCGGGCCAGCCAACCGTCGGTGATTGCGATGCTCGAGCCCGTCGGCATCGGGCAGCGCGTGTACCAAAGTACGGGCCCATCGGTGAGGTTCATGCGGCCCCCCCACCGTAGAGGGCGACAGTCCGCAGGTCATGGACAGTGACCAGTTTGAGCGGGACTCCGTCGTTCTTTACGATCACAGAGGAAGTGTAGCGCTGCGCCGAAGTCCACAAAATTGGCACCTTTCTTGCCCATTCGCTTTCTTGCACATTCGGGCCCACTCTGCGGCGCTCGCCTCACGGGGTATCTGGCTCGAACCTCAACTACCAGAGACAGTTCCGTTGGGAACCAAGAGTGACCTCAATGAATCCGCCGCTCCTGGTACCCACCCACGATGCGAGTCTGCTCGGGTGGGCCCAGGGTGTCAAGGGAAACGGTGGGGGACTTCGCTTGACAGATTGAACAGACAGGTCTACCGTGTTCATGGGTGCACAGAACGGTCTGCTCAGAGGAGGGAAAATGAGTGCACAGAACAGTTCGACCGCCAATCGATTGGGCGTAGCGCTGGTGACGGGGGCGACTTCTGGCATTGGCCGGGCCACCGCGCTGCGGCTCGCTCGCGACGGTTGGGACATCGTCGTCCACGGCCGCAATCCCGAACGTGGTGCCGAGGTGCTTCACGACATCGAGGCACAGGGCGGCCGGGCTCGGTTTGCGGCCGCCAACCTCAACGACTTGGGGGACGTGCGAGCCCTCGTCAACGACGTCGGGGCGGTGGACGCCCTGGTCAACAACGCCGGCGCGTCGTGGTTTGGCCCAACGGCGGAGCTCGACGAGGCGACCTTCGACGACCTGTTCGACGGCAACGTGCGCGCCGGCGTACTTCCTCGTCGCCGGGATCGCCCCCGGGATGGCGGAACGGTCCTCGGGGAGCATTGTCAACGTGGCGAGCATGGCCGGCCAGGTCGGCCTCGCAGGGGGCGCAGCCTACGGCGCCACCAAGGCGGCCCTAAGCTCCATGACCCGGTCCTGGGCGGCCGAGTTCAGCCCACGCGGTGTGCGCGTCAACGCGGTGGCCGCCGGGCCGGTGTTCAGCGCGCCTGGGAAGGCACCGCTTATCGAGAAATTGGGCGCCACTACACTGCTTGGACGCGGCGCCCAGGTCGATGAGATTGCCGAGGTAATCGCTTTCCTCGCCTCCGACAAAGCGAGCTACCTGACTGGGGCGATTGTGGCCGCCGACGGCGGTCGCACGGCTATATGAACGCCCGCCGTAGTGACCTAACTGTCACCACTAGCTGCAACTTGGTGCACCCTTCCATCCGCAATTATCCACCGTCTGAGGAGGTCGCTTCATGACGCATCCGCGTCCCCAAATGACACCAGGCCCCGACCACCCGATCACCCTGGAACGGGCCCCGGCCCACGTTGTCGTCCGCAGCGGCTCGGGCGTTGTCGCCGAGACCGACCAGGCCCTCGAGATGCGGGAGGCTACTTACCAACCAGTGTTCTACATCCCGCTCGACGACGTTGACCGGCACCTCCTGCGGACCAGCGATCATCACAGCTACTGCCCCTACAAGGGCGAGGCTTCTTACTACGACATCGTCGGCGACGAGGGGACGGACCTGAGCGCCGTCGTCTGGTACTACGACGACCCCTTTCCGGCCGTCGCCGGTATCAAAGGCCACGTAGCCTTCTACGCCGACCGGGTGGACGTCAAGGCCACACCCACTCCGTCTAGCCGGCGCCGCATACGTCAGGCAAACAGCTAGATCTGTCTGAAAGGAGCGCCGGACCGTGAGCACAAATGCACGGGTTCACAACGGACATCGAGTTTCGGCACGCGAGCGCCTGCTGGCTGCCGCTAACGAGCTCTTCTATGCCGAGGGCGTCCAGACGGTGGGCATCGACCGCATTATCGAGCGTGCCGGGGTAGCCAAGGCGTCGCTCTACAACGCCTTTGCCAGCAAAGAAGAACTGGTGGCCGCCTATCTTGCTGGCCGGCGCGAGGGCACGACCAGCAGGCTCACCGAGGCGATGGCCGGGTTCGACGATCCCCGCCAGAAGATCCTGGCCGTCTTCGACGCCCAGGCCCAGCAGTTCAACCAACCTGACTTCAACGGCTGCGCCTTCATCGCCGCCTCCACCGAGGCACCCTCCGGTGGGCTCGTCGAGCGGGCCGCTGACCAGTTCCGCTCGTGGGTCCGGGACATGTTCACAGATCTCGCCGAGCAGCTCGGGGCGCCCGACCCGGTGACGCTGGGCCGGCAGCTCCATCTCGTGTATGAGGGCGCCGCGCTGGCCGCCCGCATGGACCACGATGACCCCTCCATCGCGCCGTCGGCTCGCGATGCTGTTGAGGCGCTCCTTGACGCGGCGTTGGCTCGACCGGACACGAGACGCGCCAGGACGACCCGGGCATCTCGGGTTGGCGCCGCGCCCGTTGGCAGGGGCGTCCCTACGAAAAAGGGCTAGCGCCCGCTAACGGGCCTCCCGAGATCTCGACCGGCGCGGGCGCGACGCTCTCCGGGACGAAGGCATAGACGTACTTGTAAGTATTGCGAAGAGACCTAACTTATATAATCGTGTACCGACGACAAGCCAAATCTTCCTGGCTCTAAACGCTTGGTCGGAGGCAAAGTCGGGCGCGCGCCATTTCCCCCGGCAATTCCGGGCCGAACGCCGGACCCCATAATTCTCCGCCGGGTGCCGGCCAGCTTCTTTCCTTTCACCTCAGTGGCGCTCTCGACGACTGCGCTCGACGCCTACCAATAGACATGGCCTCCTTTTTCAATCAATTTGCCAAAATCGGAATATGCCGGCTCCGCCAAAATGTTGTCGCATTTACAGTCCGAAAATGGGGTTGTACCTGGACCAGCGGGCCTTGGAAACGCATTGAAAGGAATTGCTGTGAGCCAACAAACAAAAACTCGCAAGGCCTCAGAAGACGGGGCCGATATGATTGTTCCCGCCATCATTGCCGACCGCGAAGGGGCGGGAACTGGCGCCGGACCTGGTCTTCGGCGTACAACCAGGGCAGCCGGAGGGCCCGCCCTGCCGGCGGCGCCGCCAGCGAGCGGGTTCTGGCTCGTGGCCGCGGTATTGGCGCTGCTGTTCTTCGTAGCGGCGGCGCCGTCGCCGCTGTATGGGGTCTACCAGGCCCAGTGGCGGTTCTCCGCGATCACGCTGACCGAAGTCTTCGCCGTCTACGCTCTCTTCCTCCTGGTCACCTTGCTCGTGTTTGGGTCCGTGTCGGACTACCTGGGCCGCCGCCGTGTGATCCTGGCCGGCCTGGTGATGACCGTGGGCGCTTGCGGGTTGTTCCTGGCAGCGCACGGTGTGGGGCTGCTGTTCGCCGCTCGGGCGCTGCATGGCGCGGCCGTGGGCACGTCGGTCAGCGCACTCGGCGCGGCATTGATCGACCTGCAGCCCGAGGGCCGCCGGCTGGCGCCGGTAGTCACCAGTGCCGCCAGCATCCTGGGCCTGGCCGCCGGCGGGCTGGCCGCCAGCGCCCTGGTCCAGTACGGGCCGGCCCCCACCCATCTGGTGTGGTGGCTACTGTTCGGCCTAAGCCTGGTCGCCGCCATGGCGGTGGTGGCGATGCCGGAGACGGCGCCACGGCGGCCGGGTGTGCTGGCCTCCCTGCGCCCACGTGTAGCCGTTCCTGGCCAGGCGCGGCGGACGTTCGCCATGGCGCTGCCGTGCCTGACCGCGGTGTGGATGCTCAGCGGTTTTTACCTTTCCCTGGGCCCGTCGTTGGCCGCGCATGTGCTTCGCTCGTCGGACCTTTTGTGGGGCGGGGTGGTGATCTTTTTGGTCAACGGGACCGGGGCCACGGCCGCCGTCGTGTCCCGCGGCGTCAAAGGACCAGCGGCCATGCTGGCTGGCAGCCTGGCCCTGCTCGCCGGGGCCGTGGTGACCCTGGCTGCCATCGAGACGACATCGGCGGCCGCCTTCCTGGCCGGGACCGCGGTGGCGGGCGCGGGCTTCGGGACGGCCATGCTGGGCACCTTCCGGACCGTGAGCGCACTGGCGGCTCCCGGCCAGCGGGCCGGCCTGATTGCCGCGTACTTCATCGCGTCCTACGTGGCGTTCAGTGTCCCGGTGGTGGCCGCCGGAGTGGCCATCACCCACTTTGGCCTGCACCGGACTGCTCTGGTCTACGGCGCGGCCATCGCCGCTCTCGCCGCGTTGGCCGCGGCCAGCCTGCTGCTGCGCAGGCCCACTCCCGCCGCGGCGCCAGAACTGGCGGCGGTACCGAGGCGGGTCACCGACCCGGCACAGTCACACACCTAATAGCAGTCTCACACGTAAAGATGAAGAAGATCACAGAGCTGGCCCTGTGCCGGCCGCGATCGAGGAACGATGTATGCCCGGCGGAGATGGTGTAGAGATTGGATGGAAAAACAGCCCCGCTATCGACCGTCCGCCGGGAGAGCCATATCCTGAGAGTGGCTGAAGGCTCACGGATGGTACCGCTGCGTCCGCAAGCACTCGGTCCCGATAAACCGGGTAAGTCACCGTTCGGGTAAGTCCGGCGCTCCGATAAGGGTTGTGAGTACCGCATCCCGGTCGGGGAATATGCGGTTCTCGAAACGCTCGCGGTCGGGAGAATCCTCATGCACGCCATTGACCAGGAGGAGCGAACCCCGTTCATCGGCCGACAGGCGGAACTGGCGAGGCTTGAGACGTTGCTGGTTCGGGCCATAGGCGGGCGATCGGAGCTGGTCCTCGTGGCCGGTGACGCAGGCGTGGGCAAGACCAGGCTGACCGAGGAACTGCGGTACCGGGCGGAGCGCGCGGGCGCCTCGACACTGGTGGGCGGGTGCCTCGACCTGGAGGATGGACGACTTCCACTAGGGCCGTTCATCGAGGCCCTGCGCCCTGGTCTCGCGGTTCTAAGCGAAGGCGTGCGAGCCGACCTGGGGGCGGTGGCCGCGCTCACGCCTTACCTGAGCGACGCCGTCAATGCCGTGAACGTCGTCCTGGCCAACTTGGACCCTGTCCTCCAGCAAGCGGCCGCCACCGGTTTTACCCGGATCGACGTTTCTCTTGACAGGGACACACTCGATCTGAAGATCACCCTTACCTGATCGGCGAGGAGAAAACGAAAGGCATCCGGCTCCTCGGCCCGCCGCGGCGCCGGAGCCTTTCGGCTTAGGACCGCCCGCGACCCCCATCGCGGGCGGTCCGATCTGCGCCCTCCGCCAGTAGGGAACAAGTAATAGTCGAATTCACAGGCGGACTGCGGTTAAGCGGCACGGCCAAGGAAGGCACAAGAGTGCCGTTCGAGCTAGGTAAATGACACTTTGCCTGTGCCTGTAATGCTGCCCCAAAATGCGAGCGGCTGAGTGTTGTTGTTCATGTTGCACTGGCCCTTCTTTGGGCCGGTCGTGTACCGGGCGCCGACAGCGGCAAACGTCTCGGTGATATGGACGGTGCCGGCAATGCCGGCGTACATGCCGGTGCCATTGAAGAGCGTGACAGGGCCGGATCCGCCGAACTCAACCGAGCAGGTGGTGTTGTTGACCATCGTCGGAGGTGCGTTATTCGTCTTCTGGTTTAGGGCGACAGAGTTGACCTCGAAGCCACCGTGTTTTAGCGCGATCTTGACGTAGTTGCCGTTGTTGTCGGCTTTGCCGTTCATGTCGATCGTCGTGGCCGTGCCGTAATCCCCGATCGCGCCGGTGATAACGATCGGCCCGACCGGGCCGTTACCGGGTGTCGCCCAGATCTCGATCGTGCCAGCCGCGGGAGTAACGGGTGCTGCAGCCGCTGGGACCGCAAACGCGCCCGCAGCCACGGCGACGGCAAAAGCGGCAGCGGTACCTGACTTGAACCACATGTCAACCTCCGAAAATTGATTGAGGAGCAACGATATTCAGGGCGAATGACCGAGTCAAGGCGCCAACCGCTCTGCGCGTCGACTTGGAGGCGCGCCGGGCCGTCCATGGCTGAAGCACGTGCGACGCACCACGGGCCCCGGTTAAGGGTATGCGCGTATATCCCCAGGGTCGGGAGCTATAGCAGCGTCGGCATCCGCCCGAGAGCGCAAGTGCGCGGCAAGCGTCTGAGGGATCGTCAAAGGTGCAGTCCACGGGCGTTTTGTGCTCCGTCGCCAGATTCTTCGGGCCGGATGATTGCGATTGTCGTGGGACGGCCCGAGGCCACAATACCTGGCGCAGCACGCCAGAGTTAGGGGTCTCCGGGGTCGGAAGCGACGTCTTTTGAGTGGGTGTTTTAGGGTTATACCGGCGCGCATCCGGCGGCTTTTAGGTATTTGAGGCGAAACTTGCCTGCCACTGCTCGCGGTCAGTCGTGCGCAACGCGAGCGGCCAAGGCCAACTCGCGATGCTCGGCCGCGGAGTTCTTCAGGACCGATTTGAATAAATGCGGTCGGCACGAAGCAAAACCGCGGACCGTCGCTCCTCCCGCATTACCCGGTCGAAGGTCACCCAGTCGTCGTGGTCCCCCCCGGCGGCTCGAAAAACGGCACGTAGTAGCTCCGCGAGCGCGGCGGGGTCGAACCCGGGGAAGGGGTCGTCGGGGCCGATGATGTCACAATGGCCCTCGGCGCTCGCCCATTGCCACCCGGCTCGGAAGACGACCGTGGCCCATGGCCTGGACCGTAGGTTGGCCAGTTTTGCCTTGCCGTAGGTGACGAAGGCGATGACTTGTTCGCCTGACACCGGGTGGGCCAGCAGACCGGCGTTTACGACCGAGGCTTGGACGGTACCGTCTGCTCGCGTGGTGGCGACGACGGCAAGATGATGGTCCTGAGCGCCGATGAGATCCAGATCCGCCAGCTCCACCGTACGACTATGCCACTAAAGTGAACGGGTCTCGGCGAATACGGACCATTTCGCCGCCGGTTCGGAACCTGAGCCAGCAGGCCGCAGGCCGGACACGGTCCCGACACTCGCTGCGCCGCGGGATCGGTTACATTTCCCCCAGGACCCGCTTGGTGTTAGCGCTCATGGACTTGTCGAGCTCCATCTCGAGGACGCCGTCCTTTTCCAGCTCCGCCAGTTTGTTGCGGGTGGCCAGGCCAGCGCTGTCTCCCTTCTGGCCAAACGTGCCCGCGCCCACCTGGTCGATCACCGCCCCCTTGGCCCCGCCCGAGGGTGGCCTCTATCTCGGCGTCCATCACGAGGGGGCCGTTCTGCTTCCGGGGCTTGTTGAACGCGGCCGATTCGGCGACGAGGCCACGTAGCGCCCCCCACCCCCGAGCGGCGCCCGGGCCGCACCCGGTTCGACATGCGACCAAACCCCGCGGGCCCGAACGCGAAGACTTGACTTTGCCGGTCGTCAGGCTTAGCCTGACTGGGTAGTCAGGCTTATCCTGACTCATGTGGTGGTGAGGAGGAGACGCGTGGCCCGTACCGCCGCCGCGGAGGCCTTGAGGTGTTCATTCTGCGGCAAGAGCCAACAAAAGGTTGTCCGCTTGGTCGCCGGACCGGGCGTTTACATCTGCAACGAGTGCGTGGACCTCTGTAACCAGATCATCGCTGAGGAACTCGATCTGAGACCAGTTCGCGACGAAATCGACCGAAGGTTGTCGAGCCCGGACGATCCCCCCACGCTGAAGGTCTGGGACAGCCTGTCGGACGACGAGCTACTCGCCGAGATGGTAAAGGCCCACGCTTCTCACGAGAACGTGGACCGCGCCGTGGCTCTACACGTGGCCGCCCTCAGATCGCGCGGGACCAGCTGGGCGCGCATAGGCCAAGCCCTCGGTATGACCCGCCAATCAGCGTGGGAACGGTTCTCCGGCGAAGAATAGGCAAAAGACACACCCTCGTTCGGCCATGACCGCGGGAGGGAGGGCGACAGCGAGCTAGATTGCGCTCGATGCCCGCTCGTGAGCTCGCAGTAGCCGTACTGACGACCGCGTTGGGCAGGTCGCCGGTTGTCGGGCCGACATGACGTGACTGAAGAACCATTCGGTCGGAGCCCGCCTGACGCTTTCGGTCCCTCGGAGATAGACAGCCTGCGGGCAGAGGTTCGGCGGCTGGAAGCCGAACAAGCCCGCCTTCAGGCTCAACTTGGCGCCCGGTCCGCGTCCGGCAGGAGCCAACACGTGCGCCGGACGGTGACCGCCTTGCTCGCCGGCGTGTGCTGCGTACTTATCTTCCTCTCCGCTCTTACCGTGTGGATCCACCAGACGGCCATCAGCACCAGCGGGTTCGTGGCCGCCGTCGGGCCGGTGATCGACCGGCCCTCGGTCTCAGAAGCGATGAGTGTCGAACTGACGAACCAGATCTTCGCCGCGGTCGACGTCGAGAGCGAGCTGAAGCAGGTCCTCCCTCCCCGGCAGCAATTCATCGCGGCGCCGTTGGCCAATGCAGCCAAAGGCTTCATTCAGGACCAGGTGCTGAAGGTACTCCGATCGCCACAGTTCCGTTCAGTATGGATAGCGGTACTGCGAGCGACTCATCGCGAGGTCATTGCCGCCCTCAGGGGGCAGAGCAGCGTGCTAGTGGTCAACAACGGGCGGGTTGTTTTGAACGTGTTACCCCTGGTCAACACGGCCCTCGGGGAGGTCCAGGCCCAAGCGTCAGGCCTGCTTGGCCGTGACATCACCATCCCCAAGGTCACAAACGGGGAGATCCCGGCTCAGATCCGGGCCACCCTGTCCCATGCCCTGGGTGTAAACCTCCCGGCCGACTTCGGCCAAATCGAGCTGGCCCGGTCCAGTTCGCTCGACGTCGCCACATTTGCCGTGCAACTACTCGACGTCCTCTACTGGCTCCTACCGCTGATCACCCTGCTGGCTATTGCCAGCGCTCTGTGGCTTTCGCCGAACCGTCGTCGCACTCTTTTGCAGATCCTCGTCGGCACGGCCGTGGCCCTTGTGGTCGAGAAACGGGCCGAATCGTGGATCCAGTCCCGGGTCGTTAGCTCGCTCGGCCCGGCCAACCGCGCCGCCGGGGGCGACGTCGTCCATCAGGTTCTGAGTGGCCTGGCCATAGCTACATGGTGGCTGTTGGCTATCTCCCTGGTCGCCGTGGTCTTCCTCCTGGTCACGGGGCCCTACAAATGGGCTCGGTCAATGCGCCGCCACGTCGGCCAGTCAGGACAGGGTGTGGGTCGAATTGTGGTTCGTCGCCCCGGTAACCAGGCTGGCTTGACGTGGGTCGTAGAGCACCGCCGAGTTATGCAAGCGGGCGGAGCGCTGGTGGGCGGCGTGTTGCTGTTATTCGTTCCGGGCTGGTGGTTCGTCGCTGTGGCCGTCCTGCTGGCGGTCTACGAAGTTGCCGTCTGGCGAGCCGGTTCGGGCGCGGCAACGCCTGTGGAGGTTGTCGTCACTACCCCGATCGGGCCCCGGCGGGTACGGGGTCTCCTGGGGACGGGACGATAAGTGCGACCTGACCTGTGCCCAAAGCCCCGGGTCATGCCTGGCCAGCCGTACTTTCACCCCGTTTCGGCTGCCGCCTTCATGTGAGCCAGCCACGCGGCCAGTGATGCATCGAGCATCGCCTGCATTGCCTCCCGGGCCGCCTCGACCGGATCACCCGAGAACGACTCGGCCGTCGCATCGTCGAAGGTCAGAGGGTGAAATCAGGAGGCGCGGTAAGGCTCCACGTCCATGTTTGGGTACCGCGCCGCCACTCCGGCAACGGTAGCCGCATCCCAATATGGATCTCCGATTGCCGGGAAGCCGACTAGCTCGCGCTGCTCGGGTGTTGCTGTCTCGAGGAAGTGGTCCATTTCCGGGGTCCCCCCCTGGTGCTGGAAGGTGACCTGGCCGCACCAAGTCAGCCCTGAGGCCTTGAAGCCGGTGTGATGTGAGAAGCGGAGGCCCTCGCTGGCCCGCATGGCGGAACCGCGGTGGAACGTGTTCATCGAATAGATCACCGTCGACCCAGCCTCGACGGTGAGAGGGATCTCGTGCTCGTACAAATCAGGGAAGTTAGCCCGGCTCCGGTGCCTCGGTTCGAGGGGCATGTCGCGGGTGAACTCTTGTGGTACGAGATGGGTCGGTCCGAGATCAAGGGTGACGTCACTGTAGTATGTGATAGACGGCAGATCGACAATTTCGGTGTCGGGCTTTGGGTAGACCAGAGTGTTATTCCCATAGTCGACGTGTAGGTCCTGGTCGTAATCTCTGGCACCCGCATACTTTCCGACGAGCACAGAATGGGTGATCATAATCCTGTTCACACCAATCACTCGCCGTGCAAATGCAAGCAGCTCGGGGTGAGTGCCAACGGAGTTGAGCGCACTACCTACGAACGGGAAGGCCACTCTCGGTCCTAATTTCCCCGCGGCCGTAGCGAGAAGCGCGGCATAGCGCTCGGGTCGCCTTTCGTACTCGTCCCAGCTCGGAAAATAGTCGTACACGTTGTCGAGTACCGACCTCAACGTGTCGTCATCGAGAAGCCGGACGACGACAAACCCATGCTTTTTCCAGTGTTCGTAATCCTGCTCAGTAATGACCGTATTCGACATTCCTCTGACCCCCGTACCCAGTACCGCGCCAAAACGCTCGCTTGGACGCCGTGGCTCTGCGACGCGGCTGTCGCCTGAAACGGTGATCGTAGCATCCGGTACCCGGCCAAGACCGGGGCCCCCGGCCGGCCAAAGATCGACGATGGCGTCCCGGCGGGGAGCCCAGGTCCGAGGGCAAGTGCGCCTGAGGGTGCCGTAACGGCGGCGCCTAGCCGAAGCCGATATTTCCTGACCCGGTGATCACGCCACGCTGGGCGACGGGCTGGGCGCTGTTGCTCATGTTGCATTGGCCCGTATTGGCGCCCGAGCCGTAGCGCGGGAGGATGAACCCGAACGTCTGGGTAATGGTCAGCGTGCCCGATATCCCTTTATAGGCCCCGGTTCCGTCGGCCAGGCCGACCGGCCCTTTTACGGAGAAAACGGCCGAGCAGGAAGATTTATAGAAGGTCGGCTGGGCCTTGTTGGACAGAGTGTTGAGGCTCGTCAAGTTGACGACGAACGTGCCTTTTTGGAGCGTGACTTTGGCATAGTTGCCATTGGGGTCGCTAGTGCCATTGGCGTTGATGTTGAGCGTCGTGCCCCAGTCACCGATGGCCCCGACTATGAGGATGGTCCCATGCTCGCCGTTAGCTGCGCTCGGCGTGACGAAGACCTTGACCGGGCCTCCGGCGGGCATCGCGGTCCCGGTCGCGGCGACCGCCGGGACGGCGGGGCCCAGGGCGCCAGCAAGTAGCGCCACTCCGGTCGCAGTCATCATCTTTAGTTTCATCTGCGTCTCCTCTTGGCCGTGGATTGAGCGGGCTCATGCGCCCACTTGGTTCGCATACAGCTCAACAGAGGTCCGTCACACGGGCGTCACACAGGCGGCAGACCGCCGGCGACCATCGGAGCGAGCGCAGGCTCCCGATCTGCCATAAAGGTTGATAGAGGTGAACGCTTCCGAAAATGTCGGACCGCGACGTGGTCATGCGGCCGTGATACTCCACGGTGACTTATGGCTGCGGCCTCTTTCGTAGCGCCATTGGTCGAGGAGCCGGGCCGGAGCGAACATGCGCGGTTCGGGCAACGGCCAGAGTTGGCAACGCGGCTGGGTCGAGCCGGCGCGGTCGAGGACGCCGTTGGTGGCCCGGCGGGCGGCCTCGTTGGCGCCTTCCATGGTGGCCAGGTCGGTGTAAGTGCGCACGTAGTCGCTGGCCAGGAAAAGATTGTCGATGGCCGTGGCCGCGTTGGGACGCCACGCCCAGGATCCCACCGTGTTGATCAGCAGCGGCTCGAGGTTGATGTCGTCCCGGACCTGTCGGCGTTGCCGCAAGTCCGGGAACCGGACGTCTGTGTCAAGGAACCACCGGACCAGGTTTGACTCGTCGAGAACAAGCGCCCCACGACCGTTGAGGTGCGCCTGAAGTTGACCCCAAACTTCGGTGAAGATTTCCGCCTTGGTGCATTGCATGGCCGGCTTGCCGGTAATGAGGCCGGGTGTGGTCCAATCCGACACGTCGACCGACAGGATCCCCCCGATGTCACCGTCGCCAAAGCTGTCCAGGGGCTGGCGCCAGAACTGACGCGGGGATATCGAGGTGAGCGACCACGCCGAGTCGGTATAGATCACGTGGCCGTGGACCACGGGGACATCTCTGCGCAAAAAGAACACGATCCCGTTCATCCACCGGGTCTTCAGCAGGTCCAAGTGGTCGAGGCTCGGATCGGCCTGTCTGACGGCGGGCGTGGCCAGTCGGGTCATGTGCTCGACCGGCACCGCTGCGATGTACCAGTCGGCTTGCAGGTCTTCTTGAGACCCGTCTGGCCGAGTGACGGTGGCCGAGGCGATACGCCGGCTCGAGCAGTTGATGGCGTCCACGCGGGTGCCGAAGCGGAACTCGACGCCCAATGTCCGGAGATAGTTCAGCCACGGGTCGATCCAGACGTCGCTGGTCGGGCCGTCGAGCAGCCGGTCCGCCGGCCGTCCCGGGATCCCGATGTCTAAGAGCAGTTGAAGAAGGATGTAGCCGCCCGTCCGGGCGCTCGATCTGGCGCGCTTGAGCGGCCACCAGCGATCGGGTCAGGCCATCGGCGAGGAAGCGTTGATAGGCAGGCGAGCGCTTGGCGGCCCCGGAAAACTCCCACCAGCTCTGCCGCTCCCACTCCCCGTAACGTCGGGCGTCGCAGCTGGTCAGGAGGACCAGGAGACGTTGGACAAAATGGGCTATATCTCCTGGCGTCAATCCCGTGGCGCCCCGCGTGATGTCTCGCAGGATCTCGGCGATGTCGGAGGTGGAACGCGGGAACCGCACCGGGATGAGCAGCGGTGTCTGTGCGCCGGATCCTGGCGATTTCCGCCTCAGTGGCGTCGCGGAGATTGTCGAGCACACCATGGGCCTGTCTCTGGAAGGGGATCCGGCTCATGGTGTCGGGTAGGTGTCGATAGAAGCCCGGGAAGAACCTGAACCCGTGCTCAGCAGGTAGGTCCTGGCGACCGTCTCGGCCCGAGTTGGGAACAAAGATCGAACGGGCCTTTCCGCCCGGTACGGCTCGGTCCTCGATCACCGTAACCGAGAAGCCCCGCTCGGCCAGCTCATGGGCGGCACTCATGCCGCCCACCCCACCTCCTAGCACCAGTACGCGGTCTACCACGTCCCTCCCTCCCGACGCGGCTGGGCGGCGCCCGGGCCCTTAAACGGGGCTCAGTCCCCCGCTCCGGAGTGGTCGTCGTGGAGATCGGCGAGCTTGATCATTCTCCCTCCGATCAGCCACTCGGCCACATAAAGGTTGCCGTTCCCATCCGCCGCCAGGCCGTGCGGGCTATTGAAGCGCCCAGGTGACAGCCGCGGGTTGCGGACAGGGTGCTCATCGGCTCCCAACCCGTTCGGCCAACCGGGTAATCCGCAAACCTCGCTGTTCTGGCCCACATATCCAACCAGACGATCGTCCAGGTCGACGATGGCCAGGCGGGCGCGGAGTTCGCCGATGATGACGCTCGAACCGTTAAGAGCGAACGCGCTCGGGCTGCTCAAGAAGCCCTCGCCGACAGTACGCAACCACCGGCCCTCCAGGTCATATACCTGGACGCGGGCGTTGCCCCGGTCAGCGACCCACAGCTCAGGCGAGCCGTGCCTACGGTCGACAAACAGGCCGTGAGGGCACTTGAAACGGCCAGCCTCGCCTTCTTCCCCGGTAAGGGTGGTCACGTAAGCGCCGTCGGCCCGGTACCGGTGCACGAGGCTCTCGCCATAGCCGTCCGCTACCCAGATGTCCCCGTTCCCCCCGAGGCGCGTCTCGTTGACCACTACTGAGGTAGGGGCGAAGGTCCCGGCGGTATAGGCGGGGTGAGGCGGGCGGGCCAGGCGCGTCAACTCCTCGCCGTCCAGGTCGAACTTGGCCACCTGGCCTTGTTCGGGCGCCACGTCGGGCTTGTAGGAGCTGTCTGAGGCCTTTCGCATCTTCGACCCGGGGTCGGCCAGCCAGAGCCGTTCCTCACCGTCCTCCTCGACGAGGGTGATCCCATGACCCTCTTTGAGCCCGACCGGCCAAGACCGGGTGAGGCGACCGTCGCGGTCGAACATCACCACCTCGGGCCGCTCCGGGTGGAAGCCAACGACCTCCCCCGAGCGGGTGACGGCAAGGTCGTGGTGAGCCCACCCCACCTTGGCCTGCTCGGGTTGAGGGACGTCCGCCCAGTCCTCTAGCCATTCGTAACGCGGGCCGTTGTCGCCCGCCGAGACAAGCATTTTCGCTCCTCAGTTGGCCGAGGCGACGAGCCCGTGCGGGTCCAGCACGAACTTCTTGGCCGCGCCCTGATCGAAATCGGAGTAGCCCCGAGGCGCGTCCGCCAGCGGGATGACCTCGACGTTGACCGCCTTGGCGATCTGCACCTTGTCATAGAGGATCGCCATCATCAGCTGGCGGTTGTACCGCATCACCGGGCACTGCCCGGTCGTGAAGACGTGCGATTTCGCCCAACCGAGGCCGATACGGATGCTGAGCGCCCCCACTTTGGCCGCGTCGTCGACGCCGCCCGGGTCTCCGGTGACGTAAAGCCCCGGGATGCCTATCGCCCCGCCGGCGCGGGTCACCTCCATGAGCGAGTTGAGCACGGCGGCAGGGACCTCGCGGCTGGCGGCGTCACCGTGGCCACGCGCCTCGAAGCCCACGCAGTCCACCGCCGAATCGACCTCAGGTTCGCCGACGATGTCCGCCACCTGGTCGCCTATGGGGGCCTGAGAAATGTCGACCGTCTCGCAGCCGAAGCTCCGGGCTTGGGCCAGCCGTTCAGGGATGCGGTCGCCCACGATGACCACGGCCGCACCCAGCAGGTGACAAGACGCCGCGCAAGCCAGCCCGACCGGGCCGCCACCCGCGACGTACACCACGGACCCCGGTCCGACGCCGGCGCTGACCGCTCCATGAAAACCGGTCGGGAAAATGTCGGACAGGCATGTGAGATCCTTGATCTTGGCCATGGCCTGCTCTTTGTCCGGGAAGCGCAGGACGTTGAAATCGGCATACGGGACCATGACGTACTCGGCCTGGCCGCCGACCCAGCCGCCCATGTCGACATAACCGTAGGCGGCACCGGGACGGGCAGGGTTGACATTCAGACAGACCCCGGTTTTCCCTTCCTTGCAATTGCGGCAACGCCCACACGCGATGTTGAAGGGCACCGAGACGAGGTCACCAACCTTCACAAACTCAACGTCCCGGCCTGCTTCCACGACCTCACCGGTGATCTCGTGACCGAGTATGAGGCCAGGAGGTGCGGTGGTACGGCCCCGAACCATGTGTTGGTCGCTCCCGCAAATATTGGTGCTCACAACCCTGAGGATCACACCGTGGTCACAACGACGGTCCCCGAGAGCAAGTACCGGGAAATCGATCGATTGGAGCTCGACCTGTCCGGGGGAGATGTACGCAACGCCTTGGTTGCTCCCCATGCGTCACCCTTTCCTGTTCGACGACCACTGCCCTTGTACTGCCGTACCAAACGTCTGCACGAGTGCTAGCCACTGGAGGCGGCCAGGGCACTCGGAGCGCAGCCTAGACGTTGCTCGGGCTCAGGGAGCACCCTGCCGCGTGGCCCATATGTTGCTGCAGCTCTCACACACTTCAGCGGGGATAACACCGACCCGCATGAGCAGGGCAAAGGCCTTGCAGCCGAGGCAGAACCCAAAAGCCGACTCGAGGAAGGCGGCCGCGGTGAGCAACGCTAGAACGACCTGGGCCGCTCCCCCGGAACCGAGAAGGCTGAGCACCATGGCAGTGACCGAAAAGGCCGCACCGACGCCTTGTGCGAAGCGCTTGGGTGGGCCGGGGACGAGCCGCGGGGGGAAGGGCAGGCGAGGAGTGACGACGCGGGTTACCAACTGGCCTAGAGGGCTCAACTTCGGCCCAGCGAGGGCCCGGGCCACGAAACCGTAAGCGATCACTACCGTGGCCCAGCGCAGGTTGAAGCCGATGGTCAGCGAACACATCACCACGACTCCGGCCGCCACGAGGCGAGCGGAAACTTCGTTCACCGGGTTGGGGAACGACAAGAGCCGGCGCGGCTGGCCCATTGGTAGATCGAAGTGGGCCCGGCTCACACTCCCTCGCTCTCGCTCAAGGGAGCCATCGGCGAATCTTGACTAGTCCCATCATTGTTGTAAAACCGATAGTAATACATACGCCGCCGCTACTGGGCGTGGCGTCGTCGTCCAGTCATGGGCGTACGAGCGGGAGGAAAACCTGGTCGCGTATGGATTCGATGACAGATGGCCTTACTACGGGCCTTGCTCCCCGCCGATTCCGGAGCGGCCTCCAGCGCAGCCGGCCAGATGGGCTCGTCGCTCGGTGCCGCGGTGCTCAGCACGATCGCGGCGACTGCGACCGGCGTCTTTCTAGCGTCGCACGCCAACGCGAGCCTCGGCACGGCGACGGTGCACGGCTACACGGTCGCGATGGTATGGGGGGCCATCATCCTGGTGTTGGCTACGGTGATCGTCGTTGCGCTCGTCGACGCCAGCACGGCAAATCGCACTGGCCGAAGTGCCAGCTGAGATTGGGAAATGGAAGGCTTTGAGACCGATCTGGGGCCAAAAACGTGCCTGGGAGGCACAGAATAGGCCCCAGTCGGCAATCGAGGGCTCTCGCCCTGGAAAGGGAAGGCCCCGACTCGGAAAGGGAAGGCCCCGCCCGGAAACGGACGGCTCTCGCCCTGGAAAGGGAAGGCCCCGACCCGGAAAGGGAGTGCTCCGACTCAGGGCTGACGCCACTCTCTGTTGCTCCCGGTGTCCGACGTGGTGGTATGTGAAAGTGGGACGATGACGCGTCTCGCATTGAAGGACGAACTACTCGACGCGCAGCTCCTGCGCACGGTCGGCACCGCTCCTTACGGGGGGGCCGACGTGGGCGAATGCCTGGCGACCGCGGCCCGGGTGGACGGGACCAACTTGACAAGCTGGCACGGCGAGTGGGTTTCGACGGCGGAGCGGGTATGCCGCCTGGCGGAGGCGGAACTGGCTGGCGGTCGGCTGGAAACAGCGAGGGAAGCCTTCTTCCGGTCCTCGAACTACTTCCGCACCGCCGGGGTGATGCTCATGGGGACGCCGGTCGACGATCGGCTGCGGACGGCCAACGCCCGCCAGACTGACGTGTTCCGACGGGGGGCGGCGCTGCTCGCCCAGCCACCAGAGATCTTGGCCATCCCGTACGAGGGCACGACCTTGCCGGGCTACCACTTCCAGGCCAGCGGCGACGATCGTCCCCGCCCGACCGTCGTGCTGGTAGGAGGCTACGACGGGACGGCCGAGGAGTTGTACTTCTTGAACGGGTCGGCCGCCTTGGCCCGTGGGTACAACGTGCTCGCTTTCGACGGCCCGGGGCAGGGGGCGGCGCTGCTGCAGCAAGGGTTGGTGTTGCGGCCCGACTTCGAGACGGTCATTAGCGCGGTCATGGACTTCCTCGAGCAACGGCCCGGCACCGACGTGCACCGGGTCGCGCTCATCGGATTGAGCCTCGGTGGCTACCTGGCCCCCAGAGCCGCCAGCGGTGAACATCGGGTGGCGGCGTGCATGGCCGACTGTGGCTCCTACGACCTGTTCGATTCTGCGCTCGAGCGCATCCCGGCCCCGCTGGCCCCCGGCCTGCGCGACGGCAAAGACGTCTCGCGGCGGGTCCTGCGACGGGTCCTGATGGTTCTCGCCGCCAAACCGACGGCGGGCTGGGCGCTGCGGCGGGGACAGCTCGTCCACGGCGTTGACGACCCGATCGAGTACCTGCTGGCACTGCGGGACTATTCCATGAAGGGTCGAGCGGAACTCGTCACGTGCCCAACGTTCGTCTGTAACGCCGAAGGCGACGACATCAGCACGTCGGCGCCTCGGCTCTTCGAGGCACTCAAAGGGGAAAAGAAGTACGTGCTGTTCAGAGCGGCCGACGGTGCCGGCGACCACTGCGAGGCCGGTGCCCGCACCCTCTACCACGCCCAGTCCTTCGGATGGCTCGGTGGCACGCTCCAGCATCAGCCCGGCGCGCCCGCGGGACGGCGGGAACGGGTCCCACCTGAGCAGTAGCCGCGCCGGGTGTCCAGCTAGCGTTGCTCGGCGGGATGGGTGTGGGCCGGGCAACCTCGAGGAAGGCCGGGGCGGCGGCGGTCCTCCTGGCGATGCTGGCAGTTGGCCTCGGCGGTTGCGGCTCGGGCCCCCAAGCGCCGTCTGCCAGCTTCGGCACCGTGTTCGCAAAACCACGTCAGGTACCGATGACTACCCTGGTCAACCAGGACCACCAAACGATGTCCCTGGCTTCCTTCCGGGGCCAATATGTCGTGCTGGCTCCCTTCCTAACGCTCTGCCAGGAGGAGTGCCCATTGACAACGGGCGTTTTCCAGGTGCTACAAAGTTCGGTGAAAAGGGCCGGCCTGGCTGGCAAGGTCGCCTTCGTCGAAGTTACGGTTGACCCCGGCCGGGATACACCAGCTCGGATGCAGGCCTACGAGCGCCGTTTCGGCATTGACTGGACGCTGCTCACCGGTACAAGCGCCCAAATAAAGGCGTTTTGGGAACAGTTCGGGGTCTGGTACCAAAAGGTGCCTGAAGGAAAGCCGGCTGAGACCGATTGGTGGACGGGCAAGCCGCTCACTTATGACGTCGACCACGACGACGGGTTCATCCTCATAAACCCACCCGGCGATGAGCGGTTTATCACCCTGGACCTCCCCGATTTACACGGGCGGCTGGCGCCCCAACTCCGCCATTTGCTGGACAGCCAGGGCATCCAGTACCTCGACCGCGGCGCCCCCGGGCAGGACTACTCCGTTCCTCAGGCACTAAACGCGTTGTCGTGGCTGGTCGGCCGGCACATCCCCCTCCCGCCCAACTGGTAGGGGCCGGCCGTGTCCAACGCCGGCCAGCGCCTAAGGCACGAGCACGGTTCGCTCGCCGGGCACGTCTGGCTGGGGCCAGATTTTTTCGACATCGGCCAGGGGCTGACTGTTGGTTTTGACCGCGATCGTGCCGGAGTCGATCTCATCAACTAACGACGGCAGCTCGGCGAGGTACGCCTTAGTTGAGACGGCGCCTTGGCCGTTGCCTTGGAGGCGGAGGTTGGCGGACCGCAGGGCGACTGACGGCAGTTCGATGGTCGGGCCGGCCGTCGAACCGATCTGCACCCAGTTCATGGCCCGGCTGCGGTCGGACCGTTGGGCCAGGAGGGCCATGATGGCCTGCTGCGCCGGCTGGCCCCACAGATAGTCAATGACGATATCGACTTCGGCGGCTGCTTCACCCAGCGCCCTAGCCGTTGTCTCGGCATCGCCAGTGATGACGGACGATCTCATCGGCGCCGACTGACGTAAGTGCGTTGAGCCGAACGAGGTCGCGCCCGGCGCCGACCACTCGTCCGGCGCCAAGCCTTTTGGCGACCTGGACGGCCATGGTCCCGGCATTACCAGTGGCGCCGAAGACGAGCACGCTTTGGCCGGGCTCGATCGGGACTCGACGGCGCAGCGCCACCCACGCCGACATGGCCGGGTTCAGGGCCGCCGCCACCTTCGCCACGTCGACATCGTCGGGCCGCTCGATCGAGCGCTGCACGTCGACCACAGCCTGGTCGGCCATCGTGCCGAGCGCATCGTCGTCGGGCACGAAGTAGATCTTCTTACCGTCCGGTCGTTGGCCCACCCCGTCGACGCCGGGGATCATCGGCAACTTGCCGGTGCTGGTGTAGTGCGCCCCGGCGGCGCCCGTCCTGGTGCGCGGGTGCAAGCCGACGGCCAGGACGTCCACGAGGACCTCGTCGTCGGTCGTCGGCTGCGGGACGTCGAACTCCTGGTAGTGCGGTGGTTCGTCGAACGATGTGACGACCGCGGCGTTCATCTTTACCATGCTGGCCTCTGGCGTTAGGAGCTGCTCGGCCCCGTGCCGGTGTACACGTCGTCGCCGGCCTCGAACGCCGGCGTGTTCAGGACGAGGTACGTTGCCGTCCCCTCGAGACTGTAGGGGCAACCCTTCGGGATTATCAGCAATTCACCCGCGGCCACGCCGGTTGGCCCGTCGCCGTCGAGTACAAAGTCCAGGGCGCCGCTGAGCACGTAGTAGACGCGCGAAGAACGGCTCGATGCGAGTTCCTGGTGCCGTCCGTCGATCGTGACCCAGGTGACGCTCACTGAGGAAGCTCCCTGGACGACCCGGGCCAGCGGCCGGACGGCGGCAGAATTGCTGGGCTCTTCGATGGATTCGGTGAGGGCGACGCTGGCCCAATAGGCGCCTTCGGGCAGCTGACGTGCGGTCACTGGCTGGCCCCGTCGCGAAGTGTGCCGTACGCCTCGGCGGCCGCACCCTCAACGCCCCAATCGATGTCGACCACGACCTCGTCGACTCCGACCTCTCGGAAACGGGAGATCGACGCGGCGATATCGCCCGTCCGCTGGGCCGAGTCGATGATGCGAAGGGTGGTCCAGAGGGCATCGGGGCCCTGGCCGGAACGCTTGGCGATTTCACGCATATTTTCCACGCCGCTACGGAGTTCTTCGAAGTCGAGGGCCGTCGCTGACTGGTGAGCGAGCCACCCGTTGCCGACGGTGGCTCCCCGGGAGATGGCCGTAGGGGAGTGGCCGCCGACGAGAACAGGTACTTCGCGGAGCGGGACCGGAAGGCTGAAAACTCCTTCGGGAAGTTGGTAGAACTGGCCTTGGAAGGGCTCGGGTTCGCCCGTCCAGCATGACCGAAGGATCTGTACCCACTCGATAAAACGCTGACCTCTCGACGCGAACGGGACGTCGAGGGCCTCGAACTCTTCCGCCAGCCAGCCGGCGCCCACGCCGAGGACCAGCCGGCCGCCACTGAGAACGTCGACGGAAGCAGCTTGTTTGGCCAATTCCACCGGGTGGCGTAAAGGGAGCACCAGCACTGCGGTCCCAATAGACGCTCTCTGGGTGGCGGTGGCGATCACCGCGAGGGCGATCATGGCATCGAAATAGGGAGTATCAGAGGGCCAGGTGGGCTTCCCGTCCGCAGCAAATGGGTAGCGCGACTTGATGTGGCGGGGCATGACGATGTGGTCGCTCACCCATAAGGAATCGAAGCCGACGGTTTCGAGCTCGGCCGCCATCGCGGCGATGCCGCGCTCGACCGGCAGCGGTCCGCTGTTCGGGACCTTTGCCCCGATCCGCATATTCGTGTCCTCCAGTGGTAATTGTTCAGGTGATGCGAGCCAGGAACTGCTTCGTCCGTTGGTGAGACGGTCGCACGAGCACCTCGTCCGGGGGGCCGGACTCAACGATGACGCCTCCGTCCATGAAGATCACTCGGTGGCTGACCTCCCGGGCAAAGGCCATTTCGTGCGTGACGACGACCATCGTCATGCCTTCATCGGCCAGACGTTTCATCACGTTCAGGACCTCTCCGACGATCTCGGGGTCGAGAGCAGAGGTGGGTTCGTCGAAAAGCATGAGTTTCGGTTCCATCGCCAGCGCCCTGGCGATGGCTACCCGTTGTTGCTGACCTCCCGAGAGCTGGGCCGGGTAGCTGTCAAATTTGGCGCTCAGGCCGACCCACTCGAGGAGTTGACGGGCGCGCTCCTCGGCCACCGCCGCCGCTTGATGTTTTACGTGCACGGGGGCTTCGGTGACGTTCTGAAGCGCGGTCAAGTGGGCGAAGAGGTTGAAGCTCTGGAAGACCATCCCGATCTTTGTGCGCTGAGCCGCCAACTGGTCGTGGCGCAGGTCGACGAGCCGGCCCTTTTCCTCCCGAACGCCCATGAGGTCGCCGTCGACGTAAATCCGCCCGCCCGTCGGCGTCTCGAGGCGGTTGACACAACGGAGAAGTGTGCTCTTGCCCGATCCGGACGGACCGATAAGGCAAAGCACCTCTCCCACCGAGACGTCGAAGCTGATGTCTTGCAATACCGACTGGCTGCCGAAATCCTTCGACAAATGCTCGAGGCGAAGGATGGTCTCGTTTGTCCCGTTGCCACGGCTGCCGCCGGTGGCCCACGGCACTAGCACCGTCCCCTCGGTTGTTGGTTCCCCAGGTACTTCTGTCACCGGAACTGCGCCACCGGGGCCCCCAGTGACTCAAGGTCGACTTCCACACCCAGGCCGGGGCCGAGTGGGACCCGGGCGCGGCCTTCGTGCGGGACCAGCGGGACCAGAGCGACGTGCTCGCGTACCTCACCGCTCGGGATGAAAGCGTCGAAGCGGCGCTCCGTCGGGATACTGGCCGCCAGGTGCAGCACGGCCGCGCTCACGACGTCGCTTCCGGCCGAATCCTCGATAGATATGGCCGTCCCCGTCGCCGCACAAATATCTCGAGCTTTGCGCAGCGGTGTGATCCCGCCAAAACGGGACAGTTTGAGGCGGGCGGCGTCCAGGCCGCCACGCTGGAGCGCGTTCATCAGGGCGGGGAAATCGGTCAGGCTCTCGTCCAGCACCATGGCCCGGCCGGACTGTTGGCGCACGCTGCCGCATTCACGCGTGGTGGCGCACGGCTGTTCCAGGTAAATATCGACGTCCCGCAAGTGGGCGGCGAGCCTGATGGCCTCGTGCTCCGGTAAGTGGCCGTTGGCGTCGACCACGACTCTGTCGAAATCCGGTACGGCTTCGACGCAGGCGAGGACGCGGGCCACGTCATCACGCCACGCGTCACCCACTTTTACCTGCAACAGGCGGTAGCCGTCGCCGTGGATCTCGGCGGCCCGCTTGGCCATGGCCGTGGGTTCCCCCAGGCTGACAGCCTTGTAAAGGGCGACCTCCTCGTGCCTCGTGCCGCCCAGGAGCTCGCTCACCCGCAGGCCCGTGGCCCGGCCGAGAAGATCCCAGCAAGCAATATCAAGCGCCGACTTGGCGTACTCCTGGCCCACCACGGCGGCATCCATAACGTCATGGACCTTCTCGACTTCTCTCGGGTCGCACCCCATGATGGCGCGGGCCAGGAGAGGAACAACGGCCTGAGTGGCTGCCGCGTGGCCGGGGATGTACGCGGGGCTGAAACTGCACTGTTCGCCCCATCCGAAATCACCGGTGTCAGCTTCAATACGGACGATGGTGCCGTATTGTTCGCTCACCACCCGGTGGCCCGACATCGTGAACGGACCGGGTTCGAGGTGGTACGTCTTTTCGAACATGTCTACGCCGACGATCTTCATTGTTTTTCCTCGCTAACCGGTCGTCTCACTACCCGGCCTGGAACGCTCGCCGGTCCCCGACGAACATCCTCTGCAACGACTCCTTGATGAAAACCAATGGCGAACTGGGTGGCGGTTTCGCACTCGATTTGGCCAGGTGACGCTCGAGATAGTACTGACCGACCGAAAGCACGGTCGTCAGGACCAGGTACCAGATGCTGGCCACGATGAGCAGCGGGATCGTCTGGAACGTGGTGTTGTACACGAGCTGCACGGAGTACAGCAGTTCCGCCATCGAGATCACGCTGACCAGGCTGGTGCCTTTGAGCATGCTGATGGTCTGGTTGCCGGTGGGAGGGACGACCACCCGCATGGCCTGGCGTAAGACGATGCGCCTCATCGCCAGGCGCTTGGTCATACCCAGGGCCAGCGCCGCTTCCATTTGGCCGGGGTCGACCGACAGGATGCCGGCCCTGATGATCTCTGACATGTAGGCGCCCTCGTTGAGCCCGAGCGCCAGGACCGCCGCAACCAGAGGTGTCACCAGGTGGTTGACGTCAGCGGAAACAAAGCTCGGCCCGAAGGGGATGCCGAGCGATACCCGTGGCACGAACGAAGCAATGTTGTACCAGAAGATTATTTGGACCAGCAGGGGTGTCCCTCTGAAGAACCAAATGTAGGTACTGGCCGTCCCGCTGATCAGGGCGCTACGGGACCGGCGCATCAGGGCCACGATGGTGCCGATGACGATACCGGCGACCATGGCGATGACCGTGAGGTAAATGGTCCGGATGAGGCCGGCGATGATGTTCGAGGCGGTCAAGTAGTTGGCGACCACGCCCCATTGCAGGCTCTTGGCCGTGAGGAGCAGGTGGACGAACATGGCCAAGAGCACGAGGATGACGATGCGGACCAACCATCGTCCGCCTGCTCGCACACGGCCTGACGCCCCCGCGCCATCTCCCCGGGGATCTGGTCTCCGGGGAGATGGTGACGCTCGCTCTTTCGCATCCTCGAGCAATGTCATGCGGCTTGGCCACTTCCTCGAGGCGTTGCTCTGAGCCTCAAATCGAAGGTTACTTGTTGTAGTCGACCGCCCTCGTCAGCAGGCCACTGGTCACGCCCCACTTCGACATGAGCGCCTTGTACGAGCCCGTGCCGATGAGGTGGTTTACAGCCTTGGTTATGGGCACGTCGAGCCCGATGCCCCTGCTGACTCCCACGCCTTCGGGGCCGGGCTGCAGGTTGAGCGGTTCCTCGGTGAACTCGTGGCCGGTCTTGTGGATGAGCCAGCCAATGTCGTCCACTGACGTGGCGTAGAGGTCGGCCCGGCCGCTGCTCACCGCCAGCTCAGCGCCGGCGTCAGACGGGTACGTCTGGACGTTTATGGTCGGTTTGCCAGCGCTCTTGCACGCCGGGTTGAGGCCGCTCAGCTGGCCGATGAAGGCGGACGCCACGATCACCGCTACGGTATCGCCGCACAGGTTGACGTTGCTGTTCACCGTCTTTACGGAGCTCCCCACTTTCGCCGCGAAGCCCGTCCCGACGTTGTAGAGGGAGACGATGTCGATCACCTTGGTGCGGGCGCTCGTGACGATGAAGGAGGTGAAGGAGCTGTTGAACCTTCCGTTCTGAAGGCTCGGTATGAAGGTGTCGAACGAGCCGGACGAAGTCGGCTTCCACGCCAGCCCGAGTGTGGCCGCCACGGCGTGGCCAAGATCCACTTCCCAGCCCACGAGCTTGCCGTTGCTGACGTACTCGTCCGGGGCGAAATCGTTGTAAGTAATGTCGAGCAGTCCGGCCTTCTTGACGGCTCCGGGAACGGTGGCGGCCAGGGCCGCATCTTCAGGGATGCTGACGCCGTCCACCATGGTCGTCATGGCGCTGGAACTGCCGGCGGCGCTCCTTTGGGCGCCCGCGGCCAGGGCCACGCCGTTGCCGGCGATCAAGGCCGTGCTCGCCATGACGAGAGCGCCAGCGAGCAGAGCAGGCTTGTGCGGCGACCTCCCCTGGCGCCGGCTGTTGCGAACTTTCATTGGCACACTCTTTTCCTTCCTTCGTTCTCCCTGTCATGACCTAGAAGAGGTCGACACGCGGTTTCCTATTATCCCGTGCCCGAGCACAGACCGGTCGTCGGGCCGAGCCGGCGTCGAGCGTCTCGCTACGGCGCCCCAACGAACGACGGCGTTGGCTGGGTCGCCGCTGAATTTAGGCTGCGTGACAGCGTTCGTCAACCGTGCAAATGTTCGCATACCGCACAGCTCAGCCGTCCGAGAACCGATCGACCCGGAACGGCTCGAGATCAATGCCGGGGTCACGCCCGAGAGCCAGGTCGGCCAGGACCCGCCCCATCAACGGCCCTGCCGTTAGCCCCAGGTAGGGGAACAGCCCGACGAGCACGCGGGTAACGGCCGGCAGCCTCCCGATCACCGGCCGCTCGTCAGGTGTCCCCGTACCGACGCCGGCCCAGGACCGGATCACGAGGACGTCGCGGAGGCGGGGAGCAACATGCAGTGCGACGGCCAGGTTGGAGCGCAACGAGCCCATATCGACCAGGGGGTAGCCCGTTACCCGGTCCGTGCGGGCCGGCCAGCCCCCACCGATGAGCACCGACCCGGCACCCGCTTGCTTCAGGGTGAGGGGGGCGCCGGCGTAGTACACCAGGTGCTCGATGAGCGGCTCAACCGGCTCCGTCGCCGCCACCTGGACCGGTTCGTTCGTGATCGGCACCCGCGCCCCGAGGGTGGCGGCCTGGGCCGACAGCTCCCTACCCGACGCCAGGACGACCTGGTCGGCCACGATTTCGCCCGACTGCGAGACAACCCGGACGCACTGCGCTGAGGGCTCGAGCCCGAGCACCTTGACCCGGGGCCGGATCTCCGCCCCCGCCTGCTGAGCTTGGCGGGCGAAGGCGGGAGCAGCGACCATCGGGTTCGCCTTTCCCTCCACCGGGCTGTACTCGGCGCCGATCATGCCGTCAGCCACGTACGGCGCGATGGAGATCAGCTCGTCGCGCGAAAGGAGCTTCGCGTCAAGGCCACCGTCGCGCTCGATCGCCACCTTCTCCTCGACCAGACGCATCTGGGCGGCATCGTCGACGAGGAGCAGGCCGCCTTTTGTCTTCACCTCCAGGTCGACCCCGAGCTCCTCCGACAGCCCCCGCCAGATGGCTAAGGAAGCCATAATGAAGGCCAAGGCGGGGAGGAAATCTCTCGCCCATTTCGGGCCTTTTTCGGCATAGGAAACAGACTGGATCTGGCCGTGGAGGCTGCCGGCGTTCCTTCCGGACGCCTCGGTGCCGACCTCGGACCGGTCCAGGAGCACCACCCGGCACCCGGCCCGAGCCAGGTGGTAGGCGGTGGCGCAGCCCGTGATCCCGCCACCGACAACGGCGACGTCGTAGCGCCGTGGTGGCGAGGGCGGGCGGGGGTCACTCATGGCGGCCGTCGACTCGGGCATAACCGCTGGGTACACTAAGCGACTAACAGCTGGCAAGAGGACTTCCCAAACGGAAGTCCAGCGGAGGGGCAAAAGATGACGGCTTCTTTCCACGGCGCCTATACGGTTTGCGTGACGCCTTTCAGCGAGGACGGGTCCCGCATCGACACCGGCGCTCTGCAACGGTTCCTGACGTGGCAACTGGAAGCCGGCGTCCCCGGAGTGATCATCCTGGGGACCACGGGCGAGTTCTTGACAGTGAGCGACGAAGAGCGCGCCGAGCTCGTGGACACGGCCGTCAAACACGTCGCCGGGCGGGTGCCCGTACTGGTCGGGACCATGAACGCTTACACACCGCGAGCCGTGGCTTACAGCCGGCAGGCCGAGCAGCTGGGAGCTGACGGGCTGATGATCCTGCCGCCGTACTACTACACGCCCACCGACGACGAGATCTTCCGCTACTACGGCGCCATCTGCGCCGCCGTCGACCTGCCCATAATGCTGTACAACAACCCGGTCACGTCCAACGTCGACATGTCTGCGGCGCTCGTGGCCCGGCTGGCCCAGGCGTACGAGAACATCCGCTACATCAAAGAATCGAGCCGTGACATCGCCCGGGTGAGCGAGGTCATAGAAGCCACGGAGGGGGTCGTCCGCGTGTATGCGGGCGAGCGCGCTGTCGACTCGTTCCTGCTCGGGGCGATCGGGTACGTGAACCCCTACGGCAATTACATCCCCCGGGCTTCCAACCGGATGTGGGAGCTCCTCGAAGAGGGCCGCCTCGAAGATGCCCGCCGGGTCCAGCGGCTCATCGACGCCATGGACCACATCATCGCCGAGGGCCACCCGACGTACGGCCACCAGTGCTATTCGAAGCGCCTGGCCGCCGTCACCGGCCACCCGGTCGGCGATGTACGGCCCCCGCTCTCGACGTTCCCCGAGCTGGGCGCGGAGGGCGAGCGCAGAGTGGCGCAGCTCTCCGGGATCATGGGCCAGCTGGATGAGCTGGTCGGTGAAATCGACGCCAAACAGAAGGTTTCCTGAGAGTTCTCACGACGGGCCTTCCCCTTTCCATTTTGTTGATCGGACGCGGACGCGGCCGTGGACGGTGCCCAAAGGTGCGTTGCGGCCGCAGTTTCTGGGAACCGGCACTTTTGGGCGCGTCCGGCGCATTTGGTCGCGACCGCGTGCAATTTTTGCTCGCGTTCGCGACCAATTGCATTCAGCGCGCCCAGAAAGGCCGTCTTGCGCGGTTTTGAGGTGCCGGTGCGCCGAAGGCGCCTAATCGGGCGGGCGGGGGATGCGCTCGAAGCGGTTGATGTTGACGTCGAAGCCGGTGTCGTTGCCGGTCAGCTCTTGACGACGCCGGCTGATCCGCCAGCGCCCGTCCGCCTCCCGCACCAACCGGTCGTGGTACTGGCCCATCATCGTGGCCGTCGACCCGTCGGGCCGTTCGTGCCAGGCGATGATGTAGCTGGTGGCGCCGGCGTGAACCCCGTCGTCTTCGAGCGTCACCATCACGTTGGAGAGGTGGTGGGAGGTCCTGGCCCAGCGCCACATCCGGGCGAGGTCGCGCCGCAACCCGTCGGCGCCCTGGCTGTGGAGGCGCGGTTCGGGCCCATAATCGACCTCGCAGTCGTCCGTAAAAAGCGCGGCCAGGGCGTCGAGGTCCATCCGGTCGAGGTGGGCGCAGTAGGCGTAAAGGACTTCAGAGATCGCCTGTTTGTCGAGTAGTTCCCCGAGGCGCTTGTCCGCCGGCGCACTGGTACTAGAACTCATGGGCGCTCAAATGCCGTCGACGCACAGGTACTTGACCTCGAAGAACTCCTCCAGCCCGTGGTGCGACCCCTCGCGACCGAAACCCGACTCCTTCATCCCGCCGAACGGCGCGCCCTCGTAGGAAATGACCCCCGTGTTGACGCCGACGACCCCGAACTCGAGGCCCTCGCCGAAGCGGAAGGCTCGCCCTAGGTCCCTGGTGTAGAAGTAAGCGGCCAGCCCCGAGGCGGTGGAATTGGCGAGGGCCAACGCTTCCTCTTCGGTATCGAAGCGGAAGAACGGCGCCACCGGGCCGAAGGTCTCTGCTTGGGCGAGCTCCATCCCGGAAGTGGCGCCGACGAGGATGGTCGGTTCGAAGAACGTCCCCCCCAATTCATGGCGCTGCCCGCCGCTTACGACCTGTGCGCCCTTCGAGGTGGCGTCGTTCAGATGACGCTCGACCTTGGCCACGGCCGTCTCCTCGATGAGCGGCCCGACGGTGACATCGGCATCGAGGCCGTGGCCGACCTTCAGCCGGTCGACGGCCTCGACGAACCGCTCGAGGAAGGCATCGTGGATGCCCGATTGCACGAGGACCCGGTTGGCGCAGACGCATGTCTGGCCGGCGTTGCGGAACTTGGAGTCGATGGCGCCCTGGACAGCGGCGTCCAGGTCAGCATCGTCGAACACGACGAACGGCGAGTTCCCGCCCAGCTCGAGGGCGAGCCGTTTGACCGTCCCGGCGCACTGCGACATGAGCAGTTTTCCGACTTCGGTCGACCCTGTGAAGGTGAGCATCCGCACGGCCTCGTGGCCGGTGAGGACGGCTCCGACAGCCACGGGGTCACCGTGGACGACGTTGAACAGGCCTGCCGGCAGCCCGGCACGCGCCCCGAGCTCAGCCAAAGCGAGCCCGGACAGCGGTGCCTCGCTGGCCGGTTTCAGCACTACGGCGCAGCCGGCGGCCAGGGCCGGGGCCACCTTGCGGGCGATCATAAGGGCCGGGAAGTTCCATGGCGTAATGGCCGCGACCACGCCGACGGGTTGGCGCAGGCCGAAAAGCCGCCGGCTACTTCGGTTCGCCGGGATCACCTCGCCGTACCCTCTGCGGGCCTCTTCGGCGTAGAACCGGATGAAGGCGGCGCTGTAGGCGACCTCACCGCGCGCCTCGGTTAGGGGCTTGCCTTCCTCGATGGTCAGCAAGACGGCCAGCCGTTCCTGGTTCTCCTTGATGGTGTCGTGCCATCGCCCGAGCACTTCAGCTCGCTCCGTGGCCGGCCGCGCCCACCAACCGTGGCGGGCCCGCTCGGCCGCGGCTATGGCGCGATCTACGTCCGCGGGGGTGGCCGACGCCACGTTCCCAACCGTCTCGCCGCTGGCCGGGTCGCGCACCTCGAGCCGGCCGCCGTCGGCCGCGGGCACCCACTCGCCGTCAATGAAAAGGTCTTCTCGCAGCAAGCCCTCATCGCGCAGCTCGGCCACGTGCCCCGCTACCAGTGGGACGTAGGACTCAGCTAGTGCGGTCATCATGGCGGAGATACTATGTTCGCCGCTGTTCGTAATTCGAGCGGCGCGTTCGCACAACGAACGAACGGACGACGGCCGGGAGGCGAGCAGTAGTGCATCCGCTCGACAAAGCGAGCCCGGGATCCCTGAGCCCACGAGCACAGGCCCTGGATGAGCTCGACCTGAGGTTCGCCTTTCACCCTTTCACTTCCATTCACGACCACGAGGCGTCGGGCCCCTGGTGATCGTCGAAGGGAAGGGCTGCCGGCTGACCGACAGTCGCGGCCAGAGCTACCTGGACGCCATGGCCGGTCTCTGGTGCGTCAATATCGGCTACGGGGACCTGGAGATGGCAGACGCAATCCGGGCCCAGGTGGCCCGCCTCCCGTACTACCACTCGTTTTCGTCAATGGCCAACGACGTATCCACGTTGCTGGCCGAGCAGCTGGTGACCTCCGCCCCCGTACCGATGGCGCGCGTGTTCTTCGGCAACAGCGGCTCGGACGCCAACGACACGAACATGAAAATCGTCTGGTACTACAACAACGTCCTCGGCCGGCCCGAACGGAAAAAGATCATCTCCCGCCAGCGCGGTTACCACGGGGTCACCATCGCTACGGCCGGGCTCACGGGGCTCGACAGCCTTCATGCTGGTTTCGACGTGCCCTTGCCGATGATCCGTCACGTGAGGGCGCCGCACCGGCTATGGGAAGCGGAGCCAGGGATGACGGACGCCGAGTTCGTGTCGGTGCTGGCCGGCGAGCTCGAGGAGCTAATCCTGGCCGAGGGACCGGAAACGATCGCCGCTTTCATCGCCGAACCCATCCAGGCCGCCGGCGGGGTAATCGTTCCTCCCCCGGGATATTTCGCCGCGGTCGAGGAGATCCTCCGCCGGTACGACATCCTGTTCATTGCCGATGAGGTCGTGTGCGGCTTCGGCCGCCTGGGCCGCTGGTTCGGGACCGAGGTATACGGCCTGCACCCCGACCTGATGACTCTGGCCAAGGGGATCACGTCCGGCTATGTCCCGATGTCGGCCAGCCTCGTGTCCGAACGGGTATGGGAGGTCCTGTCACAGGGGAGCGAGCGCTATGGCGTGTTCGGCCACGGCTACACGTACACAGCGCACCCAGTGGCGGCCGCCGCCTCCCTGGCCAACCTGGCCATCCTCGAACGGGAGGGGCTGGTCGAGCAGGCGGCCAAGCGGGGCGCCTACCTTCGCGAACGACTGGTCGAGCGCTTCGGCGATCACCCCATGGTCGGCGAAGTGCGCGGGGAAGGTCATATTGCGGCGGTAGAACTCGTCCGGAGCCGTTCCCCGCTCGAGCCGTTCGACCCGTCTCTTCGCGTCGGCGCTCGACTGGCCCGGGCCAGCCGGAGCCACGGCGTCATTACGAGAGCGCTGCCGGCGGCCGACACGATCGCTTTCTCGCCCCCCTTTGTGGTGACCGAGACCGAGCTCGACGAGATGGTCGATGGCACCCGCCGGGCGCTCGACGACGTGGTCGCTGACCTGGCGAGGGAGTGACGGGCCCAGCAGCATGGCCTCGCTCCTCGGGCTGCTGGTCAACCCCGTGGCCGGGATGGGCGGGCGCGTCGGCCTGCACGGCACCGATGGCCCGCGGCGCCTGGCGGAGGCCCAACGGCGGGGCGCGATTTCTGTAACCGCCCCCAGGGCCAGGCGGGCGTTGCTCCGTCTGGCCGGCCACGACGTGGCCGTCCTCGCCGCCCCCGGGCCAATGGGGGCCGACGCCGCCGCCGCTGCCGGTGTCAGCGCCGAGACGATCGACATGCAGGTGGGCCCCGACACAAAGGCCGGGGATACCCAACAAGCGGCCCGCATGCTGGTGGACGCCGGAGCGGCCTTGCTTCTCTTTGCCGGCGGGGACGGCACGGCCGCCGACATCGTGCGGGCCGTCGGCCGGCGAGTGCCCATCCTCGGCATCCCGAGCGGGGTCAAAATGCGCTCGGGGGTGTTCGCGGCCAGCCCCGAAGCGGCCGGGGACATGGCGGCCGAGTTCCTGGCCCTTCCGGGACGCCGTCCCGTGGTGACCGCCGACGTGGTCGATGTGGTGGAAGTCGATGTGGTGGACGTTGAAGGCGAGGTGGCCGTGGGCCCTGGCCGCAGTGCGGCCGACCGGTGGCCAGCCGCGGGGCCAACCGCGGAGCTGCTGGGCCAGGCCAGCGTCCCCGACCTCGGAGGAGGCCGGGTCCCCGGCCCGAAGAGCTCATCCTTCCTGGCGTCGAGCGCCCTGGTCGAAGCCCTCTGCCGGGCGGTGGCGGACGAGCTCGTCCCGGGCACGCTCTACCTGTTCGGCCCGGGGTCGACCACCGGGAGGATCCTCGAGGTCCTGGGCCTGCCGAGCTCGCCGCTGGGCGTCGACGCGGTGATGGACGGCGCCCTGGTCGGCGCCGACCTGGCCGAAGAAGAGATAGTCGGGCTGATGGAGAGAGCGCCAAGCACCAAGCTGGTGCTGGGCGTCATCGGCGGCCAGGGCTTCCTGCTCGGGCGGGGCAACCAGCAGTTCGGCGCGGCCGTCCTGGCCCGGCTAGCACCAGAGGACCTGATCATCGTCTCGGCCGCCGACAAACTGGTGGCGCTGCAGCCGCCTGTGCTCCGCATCGACGTCGGCGACGAAGCGTCCTTTGCCTGGCCCACAGGGTTCCGACGGGTGCGCGTCGGCCCCCACCGGTTCATGATGATGAGGGTTTCGGGGGCGGCGTGAGCGAGCCGGTCCGGGGCTAGTCCGACAGCCGGCCAAAAATCGATAGTCGATAGAGGAAAGGGAAAGAGGAAATCCGTGCCACATCCCTACATGGCGAGCTCGGTGGCCGCGTTGCGGCAGGAGCTGCTGGCAGAGACCGGGGCCGCGGCGGTCCAGGACCTGTTCGTACAGGTCCCGGCCAGCCACCGGTTGAAGCGCCCCCTCGAGCTCCCCGAGCAACTCACCTCCGAGGCGACGCTGCGCCGGCACCTGGTCGAGCTCCTGGACCGCAACACTTCCTGTGAGGACGCCTTGAGCTTTCTCGGGGCCGGTTGCTACCGCCACCACGTACCGGCCATATGCGACGAGATCGTGGCCCGCGCCGAATGGCTCACGTCCGTGTGGGGGACGCCGTCGTCGGACCTCGGCCGCTTCCAGGCCTGGTTCGAGTACGCCAGCCAGCTGGGGGAACTGCTCGACCTGGATTTCGTGGGCCTGCCCGTCTATAGCTGGGGTTGCGCCGCCGGCCATGCGCTGCGGATGGCGGCCCGGATGACGGGGAGGACCACGGTGCTCATCCCCGGCGCCCTGGACCCCGAACGCAAAGCGGTGATCGCCAATTACTGCGGCCACGCCCACCTCCAGCGTCATCTCGACGTCCGCAGTGTGGCCTACCGCTCCGAGGACGGGCGTCTCGACCTCGAGGACCTCGCCCGCCAGTTGAACGAGGACGTGGCTGCCGTTTACATCGAAAACCCGAATTTCTTCGGTGTCATCGAGGACCAGGCCCACGAGGTGGTCGAGGCGGCCAACCGGGTCGGGGCCGAGGTGATCGCCGGCGTCGACCCGATCTCGCTCGGGGTGCTGGCCCCGCCGGGCGAGCTCGGCATCGGCCTGGCCGTGGGAACGACCCAGACGCTGGGCGTCCACATGAACGGAGGCGGTGGTGCCGGCGGCTTCATCGCCAGCCGGGACGAGGAACGCTACGCCCGGGAGTACCCCACGCTGCAGGTGAGCATCTGCGACACCATCGAACCGGGGGAGCGGGGTTTCGGCATTTCTCTGTTCGAACAGACCTCGTACGGGGCGCGCGAGGAGGGCAACGACTGGACCGGGAACTCCGTCTACATGTGGGCCATCGCCAACGCCGCCTTCATGGCCGTGATGGGGCCGCAGGGGTTCGCCGAGCTGGGCTCCTCCCTGCTCCAGCGCAGCCACTACGCCGCTTCCCGGCTGGCGTCGGTCCCCGGGGTTTCGGTGCGCTTCCGGGACGGGTTCTTCAAGGAGGTCGTCGTCGACTTCACGGAGACGGGACGGCCGGTGGCCGAGATCAACGCCGCCCTCCGGGAGCGGCGCATCTTCGGTGGCCTCGACCTCTCGCGGCCCTTTCCGGAGCTGGGTCAGACCGCCCTTTATTGCATCACGGAGCTCCACACCCAAGACGACATCGACCGGCTGGCCACCGCCCTGGGCGAGGTGACCCGGTGACTACGAGTACCCCGGCACCTCCCTCTGACGGCAGTAACGCCGCCCCGACGGCCGAACAGGGCCCGGGCGTCACCGCTGAGGCCGCAAGCGCTGAGGCCGTCACATCCGATGTCGGCACCTCTGATGTCGGCACCTCTGATGTCGGCACCTCTGATGTCGGCACCGCTGATGTCGGCCACCCGAACGGCGACGCCGCGCCGAAGGCCGTCCCCCGGCGCTACCACGCCGCCGTCTGGAGCGAACCTCTGATCATGGAGCTGGGCCGGCCGGGCCGCCGGGGCGTGTTCGCCCCCACCGTCGAGCCGGCCATCGCCGCCCTGTCCGGGGAGGCTGCCGAACTGGTCCCGCCGGCGGCCCGGCGCCGGACGCCCCCGGCGCTGCCCGAGCTGAGTGAGTGGGAGGTGCTGCGCCACTACCTCCGCCTCTCCCAGCAAACGCTCGGAATGATGGGTGTCAGCCTGTTCGGGACGTGCACGATGAAGTACAACCCGGCCGTCTCGGAAGCTCTCTCCCGCCGGCCCGAAGTGCGCGAGGTCCATCCGCTCCAGGCCGAAGAGACCGTACAGGGCCTGCTCGAGGTGGTCTACCGTCTCGACCTCGCCCTCCGCGAACTGTCGGGGATGGACCGCTTTGTGTTCCAGGCCGGCGGGGGAGCCGATGCCTCCTACCTCAACGCGTGCGTCACCCGCGCCTACCACGACGCCCGGGGCGAGCTGTCCCAGAGGGACGAAGTCATCACGACCATCCAGGCCCACCCGTGCAACTCGGCCACGGCGGCGGCGGCGGGGTTCAAGGTCATCACACTGCCACTGGAGCAACAGGGCTACTCCTCGCTGGCCGCCCTGGAGTCGGCTCTTTCAGAGCGCACGGCAGCCTTGTTTGTCAACAACCCGGACGACATGGGGATCTATAACCCGGAGATAACCGACTGGGTCGACGCCGTTCACCGCGTGGGCGGGCTGTGCTTTTACGACCACGCCAATTTCAATGGCGTTATGGGCAAAATACGGGCGGCAGAGCTGGGTTTTGATGCCTGCATGTTCATGCTCCACAAGACGTTCGGCGCCCCCAAAGGCGGTGGTGGCCCTGCCGTCGGCGCCTATGGTTGCTCCGAGCGCCTGGCGCCCTATCTCCCCGGGCCGGTCGTCGATTTCGAAGACGGCCGCTTCCGGATGGTCGAACCGGCGGCCGGGATCGGCAGGGTA
This sequence comes from uncultured Acidimicrobiaceae bacterium, assembly GCA_963750465.1. Taxonomy (GTDB): domain Bacteria; phylum Actinomycetota; class Acidimicrobiia; order Acidimicrobiales; family Palsa-688; genus Fen-671. The sequence goes on along the minus strand of CAVVRE010000007.1, from coordinate 1,618,848 downwards.
CGCGAGTACATCGGCAACTTCCCCCAAATCTTGAAGGCGTACGCCTGGGTCAGGGCCATGGGGGCCGAGGGTATCGACGAGGCGTCGGATCTTTCCGTACTGGCCAGCAATTACATGGACGCCCGGCTTCGCCGTATCCCCGGCGTCACCCGCTCGCACCCCGGGCTCCCCGGGCCACGCATGGAGATGAGCCGCTACAGCCTCGAGACACTCACCCGGGACACCGGGGTCACGGCCGTCGATGTCCAGAACCGGATGACCGACTTCGGCATCGACGCCTTCTGGCTCAGCCACGAGCCGTGGGTGGTGCCGGAGCCTTTCACCCCAGAGGTGGGGGAGACCTGGTCCAAAGAGGACATCGACGAGTGGCTGGCCGTGCTCGAATTCGTCTGCCGCGAGGCCTACGACGACCCCGAGACCGTCCGGACCGCCCCTCATAACCAGGGGATCCACCGCCCGGACGCCAGCCACCTGGACGAACCCCGGGGGTGGGCGACGACGTGGCGCGCCTACCGGGCTAAGCACGCCGGCTCTTGACCTGGACGGAACGGGGTTGGGGGGGGAAGAGGGGGGCCGGCACGCGGATGAGAGCTAAACCCGAGGGCAGTCCGCCCGGTCCGCGCCGTCTGCCCAGTCCGAGCCCGCCCAGCGTGCCCAGTCCCGAGTCCACCCAGTCCGCCCAGCGTCTCCAGTCCGCCCGCCACGGTCGCCCGGCCCGCAAAAATGGCCCCGATCGCCACCTACCGCGGCGGATGCAGCACCGTGTGCGGGCGGTGGGCGCCAAATGCCACCGCTGGGCGCCAAAAATGAGCCGATTTGGGTGCAGTTCCCGCATTTGGTCGCGTTCGCGAACGATTTTTGCCTCCGATCGCGGCCAAAAGAGATTTCTGCACCCAAAAACCCGCGAATTGCTGTGCCGCGCCACCCTGGGAGCCGCTCGACCATGCGGGTGAGCAAGCCGGGCATTGCCGCCGGCCCCGAGGACACCACGATCAGCTTCGAGGGCCGCCCGGTCCCGGCCCGAACGGGGGAGAGCCTCGCCGCCGCCCTTATCGCAGCCGGCCACTACGGGTTCCGGCGGACGGCGACCACGGGGGAGCGGGGGGTGTTCTGCGGCATGGGCGTCTGCAGCGAATGCGCCCTCCAGGTCAGTGGTGAGCCGGGCCGGCTGGCCTGCATGGAACGGGTCGTCCCCGGCCTCGACCTCGAGCTCAACCCCCCCGCCCGCCGGCTCGACCTCTCGGCCCCGTCGTCCAGCCCTGCTGCGCTGCCCGAGGAGGTGCGCGACACCGACGTGGTGGTTGTGGGCGCCGGCCCCGCCGGGCTCCGCGCCGCGGTGGCCGCATCCCGGGCCGGGGCCAGGGTGCTGGTGGTGGACGAGCGCGCCGCCGGCGGTGGGCAGTACTTGAAGCAGCCGGCCGGCTCGCTCGAGGTCGACGAGCCGCGCCTGGATGGGCAGTACCGGGCCGGCCGGGCGTTGCTGAAAGAGGCAGACGAGTGCGGGGTCGAACTGCTGCGGGGCACGCGGGTGTGGGGCAGTTCGGGCCCCCGTGAGCTCTATGCGGTCTCCGGGGCGGGGCGCTACGTCATTCGTGGCCGCGCCCTCGTGTTGGCGACCGGCGCTTTCGAACGGGGTGTCCCGTTCCCCGGATGGACGTTGCCGGGTGTGATGACGACGGGCGCGGCCCAGACTCTTCTCCGTTCCTACCTGGTCGCCCCCGGCTCCCGGGTCCTGGTGGCGGGTAACGGCCCGCTCAACCTTCAGGTGGCGGCCGAGCTGGCGGCGGCGGGCGTACGGGTCGTCGCCGTGGTAGAGGCGGCCGCCCTCTACCAGTTCGACAACGCCCTGCACCTCGGGAGGATGTCAGCGGCGGCACCGGGGTACGCGCTGGAAGGGTTCGCCTACCTGCGCACCTTGGCCCGTTCGCGGGTTCCGGTCCTGTCCCGATCGGCCGTGGTGGAGGTGGCCGGGGACGGCCGGGCACGGGTGGCCACGGTGGCGCGCTTGGACGAGGTCGGCCGGCCCCGACCGGGCGGCCGCCGGTTCCAGGTCGATGCCGTGTGCCTCGGGCCGGGTTTTGTCCCCTCGAGCGAGCTGGCCCGCGCCCTCGGGTGCGAGCACCGGGTCGACGAGCGGACCGGGGCCCTGGTGGCCCAGCGCGACCGCTCAGGGCGGACCTCGGTGGAGGGCGTCTGGGTGGTGGGCGACGGAGGGGGGATCGGCGGCGCCCAGGTGGCCCAGGCGATGGGAACGCTGGCCGGGCTGGACGTGGCCACCTTCATAGGCCTGCCCCTCGACGATGGGCTCATCCGGCGACGCCGGCAAGCCCGGCGGGAACTGGCCCGGAGCGAACGGTTCCAGCGGTCCCTGTGGCGCCTCTATTCTGCTCCCCGGCTGGTGGACCAGCTGGCCACGCCCGAGACGGTGATCTGCCGGTGCGAAGAGGTGACTCTGGGGGAGTTGACCGCCGCCACTGCGCCATGGCTGGCGGCCGCCGGATCGTTGAAACGGGAGACGCGAGCGGGGATGGGTAAGTGCCAGGGCCGGTACTGCTCCCCGGTCCTGGTCGCGCTGGCCGCCCGCCAGTCGGGGCAGCCTGTCGGCCCGTACTCCGGGTTCGCGCCGCAGTGGCCCGTGACGCCCGTGCCCGTATCGGCCATCGCGGCGGGGCCATCGCAGCGGGGACGGTAGGCGCGTAGCCCTCAACGGACGTAGGCCGCCCCGTTGATGTCGAGAGTGGCCCCCGTCAGGTGGCGGCACAGCCCGCTCGAGACGAAGGCAACAAGGTTGCCGACTTCCTCGGGGGACACCATTTCGCCGAGGGGGAGGATGGCTCGCACCTTGTCCTCCCCGCCCCGTGTCGTGGCGGAGATCTTCGACATGCGCGTGTTCACGATGCCGGGGGCGATCACATAAGCCAGGACGCCGTCCTTGGCGTGGGCCCGGGCCAGCGTTTGGGTCATGGCCTTGACCGCCGCTTTCGTCGAGGCGTAGGCCGTGAGCTGAGGGATGGCCGAGCCCTGCTGAGCCGCCCAGCTCGACATGGACACGATTATCCCGCCCCCTGCCAGCCGGAAGTGACGGACCGCCTCGCGCATGAGGCTGGCGGGCTCGACCACGTTGACCTGGAGGATCGTGGCCCAGGAGGCGTCCCATTCGTCGTCTTCGGCATCGATCGGCGTCTCGGGCATGATGGCCGCGTTGTTGACGAGTACGTCAATCCGGCCGTGCCACGCCAACGCCTCGCGCCACAACCTGCGCCCGGCTCCGGGCTCGGTGAAGTCGGCTGACAAGAGCAGCTTGCGTTCGGGCGGGATCCCGGCCGTGGCCTCCTTGACCCCGGCCAGGTCGCCGGCGTAGTGAGCGACGAGCGAGGCTCCGGCCGCACCCAGCACGCCCGCCGTTGCCGCACCGATGCCACTGGAGGCACCCGTAAGCAGGATCGTCTTGCCAGCTAAATCGATCACCGTGGTCCTCCTCGGGCGCGGTCGGAGCTAGGGCGGTACCCCCGCTGTCGGCGACCGCTAGAGGATGCCAGCATCAACCGGGAGAAGCTGACCCGTGATGCCGGACGAGAGGTCGCTGGCGAGGAAGAGGACAGCATTGGCCACCTCGTCCACGGTGGCGATGCGCCGGAGCGCGGTGGACGCGCTGGCGTCGCGAAGCGCCTCATCGACCGCCAGCCCCCCGGATGCCGATCGGGCTGCCATCCGGCCCAGCAACGCATCGGTGGCAATGGGGCCGGGTGCGACGGCGTTCACCCGGATCCCCAGACGGCCCACGTCTGCCGCCGCGGATCGTACGAGCCCCACGACGGCGTGCTTGCTGGCCACGTATGAAGGGATGTGCGGGTCGCCCTTCCAACCGTTGAGAGAAGACATGGCCACGATGGCCCCGCCGGTGCCAGACATGGCCCGGACGGCCTGGCGGATGGTGAGCATCACCCCGCGTGCGTTGACGGCGAAAACTTGCTCCCACTCCTCCAGGTCGATCGCCTCGGTCGAAGTCCAGGGCGGGACGATGCCGGCGTTGGCCACCACCACGTCCAACTTGTCGAAGGTGGCGACAACCTCCGAGAACGCCGCTTCCACCGAACGAGGGACGCAGACGTCGGCGGAGACCGTGACCCACCGGCCCGGCAGCCAATTGTCCGGCAACCTGGCCGCGGCGCCCGGTTGGTCGATCACCGCTCCGCTGGCTCCGGCTTCGGCGAAAGCCCGCGCAATCGCCGCCCCTATGCCGCCCGCCCCTCCGGTGACAACCGCGACCCGGCCGCTCAAGAGGCCTTCTCTCGGGCTCACTGGACCGTATCCCCGGTTACCATCGAGCCCAATGGGTGGGCCCAGTGGGCGCCATCCCGGTTGCAGCGGGAACTGGGTCCTATTACTTGCCTCCGAGGCACGTAATAGGCCCCAGACCGCGCCCGGGAGCTAGTCAACCGGGAGCTAGTCAAGGAGGAAGCGTGCAGGCATTCCCTCGTGGGCGTCTCCCCCTCGGGCCGGAGGGAGGGCTCGAGCGCGGTGACGAGCTTGAAGTCTTCCTGGACGGCAGTCAGGCGCTGGCCTTCGCAGGCGAGACGGTGGCCGCCGTGCTCATCGCCGAGGAGGGCTTGCAGGCCCGTCACACCGCGGGCGGCGCCCCCCGGGGGATCTACTGCGGCATGGGCGTGTGCTTCGACTGTCTCGTCGTGGTGAACGGCGTGCCGAACACGCGCGCCTGTATGACCCTGGTAGCCGATGGGATGCGTATCGAACGTCAGGTGGGCCTGGGCCTGAGCCGCTAAATCAGCCACTGAACCGGGCCACTGAAGAACGGGGCACTGAAGAACCGGCCAGTGAAGAACGGGCCGCTGAATACGGGGCCCCTGAGTTTCGGACCACTGAACACGGAGCTGAACACAGGGCCACCGAATTAGTTCTGTTTTCCATTTGTCCTCCCGCGGGCGGGGCTCAGGTTAGCCGACCAGCCGAAGCTAAGCTCCAGCGGCAAAGGCTGGAGGGAGACGGTGCAAGCGGGCAAACAAGGGCAGTCCCCGGCGGCGGCCGCGGACACCCCCCAACGACCCGTGGCCATCACCCGGCAACGACCGGTCGCCATCGCCGGCGGCGGCAGCATCGGGGTGGCCTGGGCGCTCGTGTTCGCTCGGGGACGGCGCCAAGTTGCCCTCTACGAACCTGTTGCCACCCGCCAGCGCCTCGTCCCGGGCGAGTTGCAGCTACGGCTCGAAGCCCTCGCCGATGCCGGGCTCACCAACGAGGAGCCGGCCGAGATAGCCGATCGTGTGAAGGTTTACGACGACCTCGCCACCACCCTTGACGAAGCCTGTTATGTGCAGGAATGTGCGCCGGAGAACGCCGAGCTCAAGCGGGCCCTGTTCGAGGAACTGGACCGGCACTCGCCCTCTGACGCGGTGCTGGCTTCGTCCTCGTCGGCCTTGCCCGTGTCGCAGATCGTGGGTGATCTCGACTGCGGCCCTCGGTGCCTCGTCGCCCACCCCGGCAACCCGCCCTATTTGCTCCCCATAGTCGAGCTCGTGCCGGCGCCTTTCACGGAGGCGGCGACGGTCGACTTCGCCGAAGCCCTGCTCTGCTCGGTCGGTATGTCCCCGGTCCGGATCCGGCGCGAGGTCGAGGGGTTCGTCTTCAACCGGTTGCAGGGTGCGGTCCTGCGCGAGGCGTATTGCCTCGTCCGCGATGGCGTTGCCAGCGCCGAGGACATCGACCGGGTGATGCGGGACGGACCGGGGCGGCGCTGGTCCATTCTGGGCCCGTTCGAGGTGGCCGAGCTGAACACCCGGGGGGGCATCGACGTCCACGCCAGGCTGCTCGGCCCGGCATATGCGCGCATGGGGGCGGAACGGGGTCAGTCCGATCCCTGGACCGAAGATCTGGTGGCTTCCGTGTCCGCGGCCGTGCAGAAGCGCTTTCCCGCGAGACGAGCTGGGACGAAAACGTGGCGTGGCGGGACCGCGCGCTTATGGCGCTGGAGGCTTGCCGCCGTGCTCACCCCGTCCTCCGCGGCCCGACGCCCGAGCCGGCCCAGTCCGAGCCGGCCGCAGTCCGAGCAAGCTCCCTCTGGGCCGGCCCCGTCCGGGTCGCCGGGAACCGGGGCGGAGTGAGGGTGAGGTCCACAGCTTGGGCGTCAGGAGAGTCACCATGGCAGGGTTCTTCTTCCGCCCCGGGCTGAGGGCGGCGACCGGGGGGAATATCGTCGTCGGCGTGGTTTGCGCGCTCTTTGACCCCCACGCCCGGCTCCATTGAGCGAGCCAGGGCAGGCCGCCTCAGTAGTAAAGCCGGGCCGTCTCGACGCCGGCGCCAGAGTGGTCGTCGAGCTCCGGGGCATCCGCAAGCGTTTCGGGGCCGTGGAGGTCCTGAAGGGGATCGACCTTTCGGTTCACGCTGGTGAGCACGTGGTGCTTTTCGGTCCGTCCGGGTCGGGGAAGTCGACCCTGTTGCGGACGATCAACCTGCTCGAACAGCCGTACTCCGGTTCGCTGCGGGTCCTCGGCACCGAGTACGGCCCGGCGGAGTGCCCGAAGGAGGAGCGGGGCAAGCCGCTCGACCTCCGGCGACAGGTGGGGATGGTGTTCCAGCAGTTCAACTTGTTCCCGCACCTGACGGCGCTGGACAACATCGCGATCGCTTTGCGTTACGCTAAGGGCCTCGACCGTAAGGCGGCCGAGGAACGAGCGGCCCTGGCCCTCTCGAACTTCGGGCTCCTGCCCTGGGCGGCTCACTACCCCGGTCAGCTCTCGGGCGGCCAGCAGCAGCGCGTCGCCATTGCCCGTGCCGTCAGCCTCGACCCGCTGGTGATGCTCTTTGACGAGCCCACCTCGGCGCTCGACCCCGAGCTCGTCGGCGAGGTCCTGGCCGCCATGCGCACATTGGCCGAGTCGGGGATGACCATGCTCATCGTCACCCACGAGCTGAACTTCGCCCGCGAGATCGGCGACCTCAACGTCTTCATGGAAGAGGGGACCATCGTCGAATCGGGGCCCCGCGGCTTCTTCGACGAGTGCACGAACCCGCGCGCCCGTGAATTCATAGGAGCAGTCCTGTGACAATTGCCACGACCTTCGACTGGTCCATTGCCTGGCAGTACCGGAGCCAGATCTTGGCCGGCCTGGCGACGGCACTCGAGGTAGCCGCCGCCGCCCTCGCCATTTCGGTCGTCGTCGGGATCGTCCTGGCCGTCGGCCGGATGTCCAAGCCGCCCATCAGCTGGCTGGCCACGCTGTGGGTCAACGTGTTTCGTGGCATCCCCGCCCTCGTGAGCGTGCTGTGGGTTTATTTCGGGTGGTCGCTCATCCTCGGGATCAACCTCACGGTGTTCGAGGCGGGCGTCGTGGCCCTGGTCTTGCTCTATGGCGCGTTTATCGCCGAGATCTACCGCTCGGCCCTCGAGGCCGTGCCCAAGGGCCAACGCGAAGCAGGGCTGGCCGTGGGCCTGCACCGTTCCCGGGTCTTCGTCCACGTCATCCTCCCGCAGGCGACGAAGATCGCCGTCCCGAACATCGGGAGCATGTTCATCGGCATGGTGAAGGACACCTCGGTCTTCTCCGTCATCGGATTGCTGGAAGTCATCAGGGTCACGATGAACGTCGAGTCGGTGACCTACCAGCCCTTCGTGCTGTACACCGTGGCCGCCGGCGTCTATGTTGTCGCCGCCTTCTTGATCGACTTTCTCTTCCGCCTCATCGAGCGCACGCTGGCCAAGCCGGCGACGGGGACGCTGTCCCGGCTATTGACCGGCCGCAGGCGCCGGCACGTGGAGCGCATCGCCGGCGGGACGGCGGTAGGCGCTACCTCTGGCGCCCCAGTGCTCAGATAATGTTGGGGCCGTCGCATCAGACGACTTCGGCCTCCAGCCGCCGGAGGCGCCCAACGGGCAGCACGCGGCTGGGTCACGCCAGGCCGACACGAGCATCATTCACGGGAAGGGGAAGCATGACCGTCAGGAAAGGGTTCAACCACATCGCAACACTGGCTTGCGCCGCCGCCGTCGGGATAGGGGCGCTGAGCGCGGCCGGGGGTGGCACCGCCGTCGCCGCCACCCAGCCGTCCAATCCGTACCACCTCATCCAGCCGGGCACCTTGACCGTGGGGATGGACCTCGTGTTCAAACCGGAGATGTACCTCAACACCGCAGGCAAGCCGGCCGGCTACGACGTCGCCCTCCTCAACAAGCTGGCTGCGGCGATGCACGTGAAGCTCAAGATCAGCAACCTCGATTTCACCGGGTTGATCCCGGGCCTCGAGGCCAAGAAGTTCGACATGGTCTCGGTGGGGCTGTCGCCTACGCCGGCCCGGGAGAAGGCCGTTTCTTTCAGCCGTGCCTACGTTCCGTACGCCTTGATCCTGGCCGTCCCCACCAACTCGAAGGTGTCCCCCACGACCAGCGCCTGGAACTCGTCCTCGGAGACGATCACGGCGCTCGAAGGCTCGACCGACGCCCAGCTGGCTACCAAAGAGTTCCCCAAAGCCAAGCTGCAAACGTTCTCCGACGACACCACCGCCCTGCTTCAGGTCGCCACCCACCGGGCCGACGCCGCCGTGGTGGAGGACTACATCCTGGCCCAGTTCAGCAAGGCGAACCCCGGTGAGCTGAAGCAAGAAGCGTTCAAGACGCCGCTCGAGGTCCAATACGGCTCCTACGCCGTCCAGAAAGGCAACACGGCGTTGGTCGGCTATCTGAACACGTGGCTATGCAGCGCCCAGAAGTCCGGCGCCCTGGCCGGGGCGTACAAGAGCACCGAGGGTGTCTCGACGTTCCCGCCCATGCCGGCATGCCCGTGACCGAACTGCGTCTGACCGGCGTGCCCGGTCTGCGCTGAGGGGGCGTACGCCAAGACTTTGACGTCGACGAGCGCCGAGGCAGGTTGTGACCTGCTCGTGATCGGGGGAGGCCCAGCCGGCCTGGCCGCGGCCGCGACCGCGGCCAGCCACGACCTGCGCACGGTCCTCGTCGACGAGCGGCCCACCCTGGGCGGCCAGATTTATCGACAGCCCGGTCCCGGTTTTGTGTTGAGTAGCCCTGAGAAATTGGGCCACGACCTCGTGCGGGGCCTGGCCCTCGTCCGTTCGGCAGAGCGCGCCGGGGCCGAGCTGTCCACTGGCACCAGCGTCGTTTCGTTGCGAGGTACTTCGGCCGTCCTCAGTGGGTACGGTTCGGCGACGACGACGGTCACTCTACGTGCCCGCCGTGTCCTTGTGGCGCCGGGGGCCTACGACCGGCCGGTTCCCTTTCCTGGCTGGACGCTGCCGGGCGTCGTCACCGCCGGCGGCGCCCAGGCCCTGGTCAAGGCGTCCCGGGTGGTGCCAGGGGACCGGGTCGCCTTCGCCGGCAGCGGCCCGCTGGCGCTCGCCTTCCCGGCGCAGCTGCGCCACTACGGCGTCAACGTCGTGCTGGCGCTCGAGGCCGGCCCGCCTCCGGGAGCTCGTTCCGGGGCCGGCTTGTTGTCCGCCGCCCCGGGCAACCTGGCCCTTCTGCGCGACGGCGCCACGTACCGCCTTCAGCTCCTGCGCAGCCGGGTGCCCTTGCGGTACCGGCGGGTTATCGTGCGGGCCGAGGGAGAGGGCCGGGTCGAGGAGATGGCCCACGCCGCGGTGGACGCCAGTTGGCGGGTCTTGCCCGGCACCGAGGAACGGGTCGCCGTGGACACCATCTGCGTCGGTTACGGTTTCGTCCCGTCGACCGAGTTGTTCCGGCTGGCCGGGTGCAGTTTCGGTTTTGACGAGGACCTGGGCGGGGCGGTCGTAGACGTTGACGAGTGGCAGCGTACAAGCGTGCCGGGGATCCTGGCGGCGGGCGACGGCACCGGCCTAAGGGGCGCCCCGGTGGCTACGGACCAGGGCCGGCTCGCCGCCCTGGGTGCGGCGCTCGACCTCGGGTCCTTGTCGTCCGGGCGGGCTGCGGCCCTGGCCCGGCCGGTGAGGCGCCGGCTAGCTCAGAAAGAACGCTTCCGCCGGGCGCTCCTGCCCCTGTACGCCGTCGGCCCCGGGATATACGAACTAGCGACGGCGGAGACCGTGGTGTGCCGGTGCGAAGAGGTGACGCAGGCCCGTCTCGAGGAGGCGGTGGCCGCCACTGGCGACGCCAACGTCGTGAAGAGCTACACCCGGGCCGGCATGGGGCTGTGCCAGGGTAGGAACTGCCAGCGCCAGGTGGCCGCCGTCCTGGCCCGGCACGCCGGCCTCGCTCTTCAGGAAGTGGCCGCCATGACTCCCAGGCCACCCGTGCGTCCTGTCCCCATCCGGGAACTGGCCGACGACTCGATACCCGACGAGGGACTTTTTGTAAGGTGAGCCGATCGTAAATTGACGCGAACGGACCAGCGCAAACTGACTGGGCGCACACTGACTGGGCGCACACTGACTGGGCGCACACTGACTGGGCGAGCGGGGGACGAGCATGCTCTCTGACGGAACCAGCCACGAGAGCATCGACCAGGCTCACGGTCGTGGTCCCGTGGCCCGGCCCGCCATCACCTGCTGTTGCTCCCGTCGGTGGCGGACCTCGGCGCCGCGCTGCCCGACAGTACAGACGTGGCCGTGATCGGCGGTGGGCTGGCCGGCTGCGCACTGGCCTACTACCTGGCCCGGTCCGGCGTGGACGTCGTGGTGCTCGAGCGCGGCGAGCTGAACCGGGAGGCCTCAGGCACCAATTCGGGCAGTTTTCACTTTCAGATCGCCATTCACCAGTTGACTGGCTCTGACCTCGGGGCCGATCGCGAGCGCCTATTGACCGATGTGCGCTTACACGCCGCCGCTGCGGCCGTGTGGTCAGAACTCGAGCCCGAGCTCGGAACGGACCTCGGGGTGCACGTCACGGGCGGGCTGATGGTGGCCGAGACCGCCGATGAGCTCGGGGTGCTCGTGGCCAAGCAGCGCATCGAGGAGACGGCCGGCCTCGAGACCGAGGTCCTGACAGGAGCCACGTTGCGCAACTTCGCTCCCTATCTGGCCGAGGACCTGGCGGGCGCCAGTTACTGTGCCCGGGAGGGGCACGCCAACCCGCTTCTGGCCGCGCCGGCGTTCGCCGCCAGGGCCATCGACGCCGGGGCCAGGATCCGTACCTATGCCCCGGTAACGGGCATAGAAGAGGGCGACAGCCGGGGCGCCAGTCGCTTCAGGCTGACCACCGGGGCCGGCCCGCTCCACGCCCGCCGGGTCGTGAACGCCGCCGGCGCCTGGGCCGGAGGGGTGGCCGCCCTGACCGGGCTGAGGCTGCCGCTTCGAGCCGAAGGGCTGCACGTAAACGTCACTGAACCACGTGAGCCGATGCTCACGCCGATGGTCCAGCACATCGGCCGCCGTTTGACCCTGAAACAGACGGCCAACGGGACTTTCATCATCGGCGGGGGATGGCCGGCGCGGCTGGAGGCGGCGCCGGCGCGCTACTCGGTGCGCTGGCCGAGCGCGGCCGGCAATGCTGCTGTCGCCGTTCGGGTCATGCCGGTCCTGGCCGACGTGCGGGTCACGCACATGTGGGCCGGGGTCTGGGCCTCCACCGATGACTTCAACCCCATCATCGGTGAGTTCGGCGAGCGCCCGGGTTACTTTGCCTGCGTTGCCCCTACGGGTTTCACCCTGGGGCCGATCGTCGCCCGGATGCTGGCCGAGTCGATGGCCGGCGGCTCGAGCACCAACCTTCCGGCCGCCTACAGGCCGGACAGGACGGGCATTTTGACCAAAGGTTGACCAAGGGTTGACCAACTGAAGGAGGACGAATGGACCGCGACACCGTCGAGTGGAAGGGTTACTGGCCGTCTTGTCCCACGCCGTTCAAACGCGGTGACGAGAGCGTGGACCTCGAGGCCCTGAGAGGGCTACTCGAGTTCTACGTGGGCTGCGGTTTTCATGGGGTGCTGATCAACGGCACGGTGGGCGAATGGTTTTCCCAGTCCGAGAGCGAACGTCTGGCCGTGGCCGAAACGGCGATCGAGCAGGTGGCAGGGCGGATGACCGTGGTCATCGGCTGCACCGCGTACACCGCCGACGAGGTCGCTTCCTATGGGCGCCACGCCATGGCGACCGGCGCAGACGGCGTGGAGGCGAGCGCGCCGCCCTACTCGAAGCCGTTCCCGGACGAGATCCTGCAGTATTACCGCGATATTTCCGCCGGCGTCGACGGGCCGCTGCTCGTGTACAACTGGCCGCATGGGACCAACGTCGAGTTCCTCCCCGACCTGTTCGAGCAACTGGTCGAGATCGACAACGTTGTCGCCGTCAAAGACAGCACCCCGAACGCCGAACAGTTCTACGAGACCACACGACGGGTGGCGGACCGGGCCGAGTGTTCGGCCCATTTATGACGCGGCCGGGCCTCGAAGTGTTGCGGACGGTAGGAGGGGACGGTTTCATCGGCGGCGGGAGCCTCTTCGGGCGCCCCGATGGCGAGTTCTGGGAGGCGTTCTGGCGGGGCGACATTGCCGTCTGCGAGCAACACGCCCGCCGCACCGAGGAGCTCTTCCCCCAGCTCTGGCTGCCTGGCGGTTGGGCCGGCGTCCACGGGGCCTACCAGAGCGAACTGAAGGCGATCATGGCTATGCTCGGGCAGCCCGGCGGCACAACCCGGCGGCCCCGGCTGCCGGTCACCGACGAGGGCGCGCTGGACGAGATCAGGAAGGTGCTCGTCGGCGCCGGGCTCGTGGCTGCAGTAAGAGGAGGAGCGATGTTCAAGGGCGTGGACCACGTCGGCATCGGGGTGGCCGACATGGGTGCGGCCCTCGACTTCTTCGGCCGTCGGCTCGGGTTCTCCGAGGTCTTGTTCGACCACACCTGCGACCTTCCTGGCCTCGAGGACCTGACCCACCGCCGGCGCACCCGCGCCCGAGTGGCGATGCTCGAGAGCCGGTACGCCACGCCGCTCGGGCCTGGTCGGGTCAAGCTGGTCCAGATCCTCGACGACGGGGGCACGCCCGCGGCTCCGGCCGGTCTGGGCTGGGGCGAAGTCGGCATCTGTGAGGTGTGCGTGCATGCTCGCGACGTCCCCCAGGTGCACAAGGAACTCGTGGAGACCCACGGCTGCACCGAGCTCATGGAACCCGTCAGCGCCTCGGTGACCCCCTTTGACGTGAGCGTCGACCTTTCCTATGTGGAGAGCCCCGGCGGCGGCAAGATCGAGATCATCGAGTGGACCGGGCTCTGGAAAGCTCTCCCCGGCGAACCCCGCCTCGAAGGGGTGAACCATGTGGCCTTCGGTGTCGAGGACATGGCGGCCACCCGCGAGTTCTACGCCCGCTTCGGCTTCAGCCACCTCGTGTTCGAGACGAACGGTTACTTCGAGCCGATGCGGCCCTGGTTCTCCGGCCCCCTTCCTCGTATGCACATGATCCTGGTGCTGCCGGGGCAGGGCGCCGGGATCGAGCCGGTGCGGCTCCACCCGGAAACCCTCGACGGGAGAGGCACCTGGGGCCACGTCGGCCCGATGGAGTTCGGTATCGGCGTCTCGAACATCGATCGAGCCTTCACCGAGTTGCGCTCCGCCGGCATCACTTTCTACTCGGAACCGCAAACCATCGACGTCGGTACCGGGGAGTGGCGTTACGCCTACTTTCGGGACCCAGACGGGCTTGCCGTCTCAATAGTGGAGACGCGTTATTAAGCTGCCGAGCTATTTAGCTATAAAGCGAAGGAGAGAAATGAAGAGGCCAGACCAGAGGGGGCCAGACCTCAAGGGGCCAGACCATAAGGGGCCGGACGACAATGCCTGACCATTGGCAGCGTCGAGCAGAGCTCGAGGAGCGCATGGCGGCGCTCGGGGTCGACCTGGTCTTCCTACCTCCGTCCGCCGACCTCGAGTACCTGACCGGGTTCAAGCGTCGGGTCCTGACCTTCGGCAACATTGAGTACGCCCACAGCTGGGTGACGGGTTGCTTCCTGGCCCCGGGCCGGGAACCGGCCTTCGTGCTGCCCCGGATGGTCGTGGCCTTCGACCTGCCCGCCGGCCTCAGCGGTGATGTCACTGTCGTCAACGAGCTCGATGACGGGGAGGCCATTTTCGAACGCGTCGCCAGGTCGTTCTCGCCCGTGCAGAATCTGGCGGTGGGGGCACGCGCCTGGAGCGACACTACGCTCCGGCTGCTCCAGATCTTCAGCGGCTGCGGAGTCGGGAACGCCGATCTTCTGCTCAACCCGATGCGCCGGGTCAAGTCGAAAGAAGAGCTGGAAGTGATGACCAGAGCGTGCCGGCTGGTCGACCAAGTAATGGGCGAGGTGACGCCTCACGTCCTGAGCGGCGTGACGGAGCTCGAACTGGCCCGTGACATCGATTTCGGCATGCGCGCCAGGGGGTCGTTGGCGCCGTCCTTCGACACTGGCGTATGGGGTATGGGACCGGCGAGCGAGCGGGACGCCACCGTTCGGCTGTCGGGGGGTGCGATCGAGCGCGGGCTCGCCATTTCGTTCGATTTCGGCTCGGTTGTCGACGGCTACTGCTCTGACTTCGGCCGGACGGTGCAGGTGGGCCAGCCCGCCAATGACTTCGGCCATGTTTACGACGTGGTCATGGAGGCACAGGCAGCCGGCATCCGGGCCGTGCGCCCGGGGGTACCCGTATCTTCGGTGCACGCCGCCACTCGTGAAGTAATAGTCGAGGCCGGCCTAGGTGAGTGGTTCCGGCACCGGACGGGCCACTGTATCGGCCTCGACGTCCACGAACGGCCGTTCATTTCCGAAGAGGACGATACGCCGCTCGAGGTGGGCATGACGTTCACTATCGAACCCTCGGTCTTCCGTCCGGGGCACTACGGGCGCGCGGGTCGAGGACATCATCGTTTGCGAGGAAAACGGGGGCCGGAAACTCAACGAATACCCGACGACGATGGTCGTGAACGATTGAGCGTCAGGGCGGGGACTTCGAGGACCGCCGCAGGACGACATTGCTGATCGGTCGCGCCCGTGGCAAGAAAGGAGCGAGATGAGCGTGGTGTTGAACCACACCATTGTCTGGTGCCGTGACAAGAAGGCGTCCTCCCGTTACCTCGCCAGCACCCTCGGGCTCGGTGAGCCAAAGCCGTGGGGGCCCTTCATGGTCGTCGAGATGAGCAACGACGTCTCGCTTGATTTCCACGACTATTACGACCCACGGGGCGAAATTGCCTCCCAGCACTACGCGTTCCTGGTAACTGAAGAAGAGTTCGGCGAAATCCTGGGCCGGATCTCGGCCACCGGGCAGGAACACTGGGCTGACCCGGGGCTGAACGAACCCGGCGTCAACCACAACGACGGTGGACGGGGGACCTATTTCAAAGATCCCGACGGGCATCTCCTGGAGATCATCACTCGACCATACGGCAGCGGCAACTAGATAACGCTGCGACGCACTCCCGCCCAGAGCGCCTGTTGTTTGGTCCGCCAACGGCCAGATTTCATGTCCTCCGGTGGGCGATCGAGTGGGCCACCTTGCGGGCTTCGATGCCGATTTCGCGAAGCACTCCGGCGGGCGAGACGTACATCCCGCAGAAGTAGAGGCCGTCCAGGCCCGATGGCTGACCGGAGCGCATGGGCGTCCCCGATTGGTCGCACACCTGCTCCGCTCCGACCAGGAACTCCTCAATGGCGGCGCGGTAGCCCGTGCCGAGGACTACGGCGTCCACCGCCAACTGCGAGCCATCGACGAAAATCACGCCGTCGGGGGTGAACCGCCCGATGTCACCGTGGACCTCGATGGCGCCTGCGGCGAGCTGTTCCATGACGCCCACGTTGAGGAGCGGGACGCGGCCGTAGGCGGCGACTTCGGTGTTCGGGCCGTACGGCAGCTTGCGGAGGCCGACCCGCCGCACGTCGCCGACGGCGGCCCGCACCAGTGGCCATGACAAAGCGTCGGCAATTCTCGGCGGGAAGTGGCGCAGTACGGTGGCCAGCCGCACAATGGGCACCCCGAGCACCTCTCGAGGGACGACGTTTACGGCCGAGCGTACGGACAAATGAGCGACAGCGCCTCGCTCCAGGAGATCCAGAGCCTGCTCGCAAGCTGAGTTGCCAAACCCGACGACCAGCACGGGACGACCCTTCCATGCGTCGCCGTTGCCGTACTCGCTGGAGTGCAGTACGTGGCCCCGGAAGTCCTCCATGCCCGGCCATGAAGGGCGAACGGCGATCCTCGTCCGCCCGGTGGCGACCACGACGTTCTGTGACCGCCACAGGCGTCCCGGGGCAGCGGTCGACCACGCACCGTTCACGTGCTCGATCCGCCTGACCCGCTCACCGAAGTGGGGCTGCAGGCCAAAGTGCTGCCGGTAGCGCTCCAGGTACTCGACGACCTGGTCCCGGGCCGGGTAACGGTCCCACGCACCTGGCATCGGTAGCCCGGGCAGCGCGGACATGGATTTGGGCGTGTGGAGGTGCAGCCGGTCGTAATGCCGGCGCCAGGAGGCGGCCACGACCGGTTCGGCCTCGACTATCTCAAATGCCTCGCCAAGGCGCTGAAGCTGGGAGGCGCAGGCTAGCCCGGCGGCCGACGCGCCCACGATCAACGTGCCGGTATCGATGGGCATACATGCGGAACGCTAATGCGGACGGTTGGCCCAGGGTCTTGACCTGCAGGCTGGATTGGTGGCTGGCCCGACCGGGTTCGGGCGAGAGGTTAAAGCCCTGTCTCGGCCACCAGGCGGCCCGATTTGACGGCGCCCACCAAGGCTTCGTAGTCGCGTTCGTTCTGATCGGCGTATGTGGCCGAGAAGTCGGCGATGGCGCTGTCGAACGCCTCGCCCTTCCCGAGGTAGGAGGCGATGGCAATGCGGTCCCCCCATCGCGCATGTGCGCGGGCCAGGGTCCCGCCACAGATGCGGGCGTAGAGGGTGGCTCCAGGCACCAGCAACTTCTCTACTTCGGCGCTTCCCTTCCAGTCGTGCAGCTGGCGCACGTAGTAATCGTGGCTGAGCCCGTCAAAATCGTTGAGGCTCTGCCAACCGAGGAAGATGTCTGTTGCCGCCTGCATCAGACGCTGTCCGGCGACGACGCGCCGGCCATGGTGGGCGTAGACACTGCGGCCGACAAAGGGTTCCAGGACCGACGCCTGCGCCTCCTTGACTTGCAAGATCAGGGGGTCGTCCTCGTCTCGGCCTGTCAACAGCACGATGTAACAACGGGTGCCGACGCTGCCCACCCCGACCACCTTGCGAGCGGCGTGGACATATCGGAACTCCTCGAGCGGGTGGTGTTCGACGCCCAGGGTCCTGCGGTACGACGCGAGTAGCCGCTTGACCAGGACCGCCGTCTGGTCCCATTGGGCGCCGAGGACGCCCAGCTCTTCGATGGGTACGATCAGCGGTGGGTCGGCGACGATCCGAAGGCCTTCGTCCCCCCGGCCCACTCGGCGGGTAAAGACCCGCTGGCTGTCGCGTGTCCGCGCTTTGCTGACGTACCCGTGGACCACGCGCGCCTCTTTTCGGCCCAGCTGTTCTCGACGCACCTCTTCGGCCACGTCCTGCAGGAGCTGGCCCGCCTCGAGGTGCTGGTACCAAATTTCCAGCGTGCCGGCCGCGGCGGCCTCGCGTATGCGCTCGCGGTAGGAGCGAACGCAGGTCATCACCACATCTCGCCGATCGGATTTAGAGAACCCGCGATCACGGCCCATAACCTCAAAGCTGGCTGCCAGCCGCTTGACGTCCCATTCCCAGGGCCCTGGAAGGGTCTCGTCAAAGTCGTTTATATCGAAGATCAGCCGACGCTCTGGCGTGCCGAACAGTCCGAAGTTCGACAGGTGAGCGTCTCCGCAGAGCTGCACGGTGACGCCGGAGCGCGGCGTCGAGGCGAGGTCGCTGGCCATCAGCAACGCCGTGCCGCGGTAGAAAGTGAACGGCGAAACGAGCATGCGCCCATAGCGGATGGGTACGAGGTCGGGTACCCGGGTCGCCCCCTGTTCCTCCAGGAGCGCGATCGGGTCCGGCCGGTCCACGGCCGGGGCGAAGCCGGCGTGGGCACTTCTCGGGGCGACCTGGCGAGCCATCGTCCCTCTGGCTTCCCGCTCGGCCACCGAGAGGTGTTGCCGCCGCCAGGATGAGGCAAAGGCGCGTCGTGGCCTCCGCGATGAGGTGGAGGGGCTCTTCTGCTCCGCCTTGGTTACTCGGTTGCTCTCGGTGTCGGCCAAGGTTTCTCCTCTGTATGCGGACAGCTACAAGTGCGGCCCTCGACCTGGCTACGCTGTGCCGGGTATGAAACCGCCCGCTTGGCGGTCCCTGGCCGCCAGTTTTGCAGGGTTGCCTTCGGTGCGACGAGCGACCGGGTGGCTGGCGGACGCGCCGGCGGCCTGGAGCCCACTGGACCGGGGTGGGCCTGACGGGCCCTTACCGCTAAACGCGGTGTGCGACCCGCGATATTGGCAGGACGGTGAATGGCGTAATTACGGGCGAGCCCTGGGACTGCCTCAGGATCAGGGCTGGTACCACCGGAAGGTCTGGGAGTGGACGCAATGCGTCTACGGGCTCGAGCGGCTTCGCGCCCTCGGCAAAGACAAGTTGGTGCTGGGGGTGGGCGCCGGCCACGAACAAGTCCTGTATTACCTGGCCAACCGCAGCGCGGCCACTATTGGAACTGACCTGTATTCCGGCGACTTTTCGGCGGGAACGGCCAAGGAAGCCGACCCGGAGTTCCTGAGGGATCCGGCCAAGTTTGCCCCGTTTGTCTATGACGAGCAACGGCTGTTCGCCTTACCAGCCGACGGCTGCCACCTGCCCTTCCGGAGCGGGTCCTTTCATGCCGTCTATTCGCTCAGCTCGATAGAACATTTCGGGGGCCACGAGCGCGCTAGTCAAGCCGTGCGGGAAATGGCCCGGATCCTCGCCCCTGGTGGCATCGCGTGCGTGGCGACGGAACTTGTCCTCGAAGGTGGGCCGCACCCTGCCTATTTCACCCTCGACGACCTGTACCGGTACATAGTGCAACCGGCGGGCATGCAGTTGGTCGAACCGTTGACCCATCTGCGGCCGCCACAAGAACTCATCGATGACCCGGTAAAACTGCCTGAGGAGTATTTGAGGACGCCGCACATCGTGCTCCAGGAGGCGGGCTGGAAGTTCACCTCCGTCTGCGTCTTCATGAGAAAGCGCACACGTCTGGACATTTGCTCAGAGCGGTCCGGCCAAGCGGCCCGGAGGGTCGGACGTGCTTGGTCGGCTCGGCACCGAAGCTCGAACGGTAGCGGCCTGCCCTGACGGGGGTACCGGGTGTCCCGGGCTCGGGTTCCGGTCTGGGGTAGCGGGCTGGGCTACTGGGCTGGGCTACTGGTCTGGGCTACTGGTCTGGGCTACTGGGCTGGGCTACTGGGCTGGGGTGTCGCGCTGGAGTATTGGGCTGCCGACTCGGGCCCGGGTACTGGGCCGGGGCTAGTTGCCCGCCGGCAACGTCTCCGGGCCGGTGTCACCGCCCGCGGAGCAGGCCCTGGAGGACGGCGGCTTCGGACTGCTCGAGGTTCTTCGTCGCAGTGAGCAGCACGAGCGGGCCGGCCTGGGCGTGGCGGCGCAACGTTTGGAATGCGCCGCGCGCCGGGTCGGTCTCGAGCTCTTGGCGGTAGCGACTAGCAAATTCCTGGAACCGTTCCGGTTCGTGCCCGTACCACTTTCGCAACTCGGCGCTCGGCGCCACGTCCTTCAGCCACTCGTCGAAGGGAGCCGTGGCGCGCGCCACGCCACGAGGCCAAAGCCGGTCTACGAGTACGTAGTACCGGTCGTCCTGTTTCTCCAACCGGTAAACCCGGGCGATTTCCACGTCGGCAGTCACCTGTGGCTCTTATTGCTCATCTATAGCTCAGCCGAAGGCGAAAACGGGCCCATGACCGCTGGGCCCCGTGACGCCTTTCCACGTGACGCGATCTTAGGCATCGTCATGAAGAGCGGTCGACCGGCGCCTGTCGAAGGTCGTCCCGCCCCGTCCGCCCACCGGCTCAGGGCGGACAACGCGGTCGGTGCTCGTCCCGCCACCAACCAAGAAGACGAAAGAAAAACCGGGCCGGACGTCATCCAGTTCCCCCCTCTGCAGCGGAGACCATCCGAGTGAGACGCCCGGTGCTGGCCGGTCGCCTCACTCAAGCGCTGAACCACGGGACGCCAATAGAGGAGGAAGAGCGTGTGAGCAGGCGAAGACTTTCCTACTTCCTCCACCCCTCGCACACGAGCGTGCCAAGCGACGACGGCCTCACTGGCCCTACCGGCAGCGTGGCCGGTATCGGGAGTGGCATCAGCCGCCGTGTTTTCCTTGTCAGGAGCTCCCTTGTCGCCGGGACAGCGGCCGTTGTTGGTTCGGTCCCCGGGCTCAGCAGTATTGTGTCGTCGGCTGAAGCAGACTCGCCAGAGATCGGCGGGGCTGCTCCCGAGGCGGCTGGTGCTGCTGAGGCCGGGGCCGGAGCCGAGCTCAGTCAGCCGTTGGTCGTCCATGTTGTCAATGCCAGCACCGGCGAACTGAACCTTTACCAGGGTACCGATCAGGTCGTGGCCAGGAGCCCGGAGTTGGCCCAGGCCATTGTGCGCTTAGCCGCTTCCAAGAGCTAATCCCCCAGCGAACGCTGGACGTCAGTCCTTTTAACCCGCCCCCTTCTCCCCCCGCGAGGTGAGTTTTGTCTTCTCATCGTGAAGCGCCGCAAATCTCTAAAGATCCCACGGCCGATTCGACCGATCTCTACGCTTTTGTCAGCCCGGATGTCGCCGGCACCGTAACCATTATCGCCAACTACATCCCGCTCGAGGCCCCCGACGGCGGGCCGAACTTCTATGAGTTCGCTGACGACGTCTTGTACGCCGTCCTGATCGACAACACCGGCGACGGGGTCGCCAACATCAGCTACGAGTTCCGGTTCACGACCGTGAACCACATCCCTACGTCATTCTTGTACAACGATGGCCCGATCACCGCATTGACAGGGACAGGCGCCGCCAACTGGAACCGTCAGCAGACGTACACCCTCACCCGGGTTGACTATGGCCGCCGGGGCTGGCCGTTCGAATCGTCCCGGGTGGTCCTGGGGCAAGGGTTGCCTGTGCCTCCTTGCAACATTGGCCCGCTCTCCACACCGAATTACGCGGCGCTGGCGGCCCAGGCGGTTGTGACCGTAGGCGCCCAGGGTTATTCGGGCAAGGCGTTTTGCGGCCAACGAGCCGACGGTTTCTACGTCGACCTGGGCTCTGTTTTCGACCTGGGCGACCTCCGCCCGTTCGCAAACGCCCACAACATGTTTGGGCTGCCCGCCACGGGCCTGATGGCGGGCATGCCAGGGGTTAACTCTCTGGCCGCCAGCAACGTGCACACGCTGGCGTTGCAGATCCCTATCCGCCAGTTGACCAGAAATACCTCGACCCCCACGAGTGTCAGTGACCCGGCCGCCGTCATCGGCATATGGACCACTGCGTCGCGCCAGAAGGTGGGCATTCTCGGCGGTGGGAAAGGCTCACCATTTGGGACCGGGCCTTTCGTCCAGGTGTCGCGCCTCGGCAACCCGCTTATAAACGAACTGCTGATCGGGATCGGATCCAAGGATTTCTGGAACACACAACCTCCCGCGGAAGACAAGCAGTTTGTTACGTCGTACAGCAACCCGCTCCTGGCCCAATTGCTGCCTGGCCTCTACCCGGGCGTTTTCCCGCACCTCAACACTTACAACACGCTAAATGGTTCCTCTGCCACCAACGCCAACGGGCCTGACCGGGCCGACCTGGTGGCCGTCCTGCTCACCGGGATCCCTTCGTCCGTGCTCCCCGCGGCGCCGACCTTTTCGGGTACCGGCGTCGAAGCCGATGAACTACGGCTCAACGTGGCCGTGCCGCCAACCAAGTCGAACCCTTCCAACCTGGGGGTACTGGGGGGCGATATCGCCGGTTTCCCCAATGGCCGCCGGGTCTTCGACGACGTGGCCACCATCGAGCTGATCGCCGTAGCCGGCGCCACGCTCGGCCTGGTCGACAAAAAGTTCACACCCGATGCGGCCGCCACGGTAGGGACAAACGTATCGTTCGGGCTGACCAATTCGGGCACGGACACATCGGCCAACGGCACGGTCGACTTCCTGGCGTCCTTCCCCTACCTCGGTACGCCGTGGTCGGGAATGTGGACCCCGTTGACCACGCCCAAGGCGAACCTGACCAACCCGGCCGTACCCGGTTCTCAATAATGGCCGCAGTAAGCACCCGTTCCGCTCCCACCGAATCCCTGCCAGCCGAATCCCTGCCAGCCGAATCCCCTCCGGCCGAATCCCCTCCGGAGCCCTCCGGGGCGGGGGAAGTGCTTGTCGAGCTCGGTGGCAATATCGGGGCGGCGGTTTTATTCACCGGGCCAGAGCTCGACGGTGAAGAGATCGAGATCCGCCCCACGGGCGCTCCCTGGTCAGGCAGCCATGTCGCCGTACGGGAACGTCGGCTGGAAAGCGGTCCCCGGTGGGCGGCGCTGTTCGGGTCGCTGCCCGCAGGCCCCTATGAGGTGCGGTTGAAGGGTGACCCATGTTCTCCAATACTGAAGCTCGAAGTTGAAGGTGGTCATATTGCGCAGGGACGTTGGCCGCCGGGATAAGTGCTTTGTCCCTTTGGGCTGGCCGTACGCCTGGCCCGACCCACCCCGTGGTGGTCGCAGTCGCCGCCTCTGTGGTGGCCGCCGTCCCCGGAGTCGGGGTCGTCGTCACGAGAAACCAGGGGTTCGCCCGGCGCCCGCCAGCGCCGAGGTCAATCGGCCAGGCCGGCGTCTGCGTCCAGCTTGCCGGCGTAGCCTCCGGCGTGGCCGCTCTAGCTGAGTGGGCTCAGGGTTTGCTCGCTCGCTATGGCCGACGTTTAGTCAACGCCGTTCCCTCTCTGGGCCGCAGCTCGAGAGGAGCGAAACAAGCCGTGCCGTCTGGTTGGTAATGACGGCGTCAACTCCGGCGCGAAGGACCCGCTTCATGTCCCGCCGCCGGTCGACGGTCCAGACGCACACGCCGAACCCTTCGGCGTGGATCTGCTTGACGACACCGGCACTGGCCAGCCGCCAGTACGGGTTGAACCACTCCGGCTTCGTCTTGGCCAGTAATTCAAGGCTCGGAAGCACAGGCTTGTCCCAGCTGAGGGCGATGCGCGCCGATGGGGCGAGTTTGCGCAGATGGACGAGGGCGCCCGTGTGGCCGGCGAACAGGCATCGGTCCATCGCGTTGGCCGCCTCAGCCACGGCGAGCGCAGGTTCGAGCACGGCCAGGCTGGGCACGTCCACCATCACCGGCAGTTGAACGTTACTGAGCACCTCGGCGAGTTCAGGGATCCGGTAACCGTGGCGGCGGATGGCCGAGACCTCCCGCCATGCGAGGGCGGCCACCGGCCGGGGAACTCCCCAGGGTTTTGTCAGGGTCTTGTCATGAACTACTACGACGTGGCCGTCGATTGTCAGCTGGCAGTCGAGCTCGATCATGTCCGCGCCGAGAGCTGCCGCACTCTGGAAGCCCTGAACGGTGTTACCCCACTCGTTCACCCGGTCCCCCTGGTGAGCAATCGTGACGGTCACTAACGCACTTTAGGGGGCGCGGGCTGATGCCGAGCGGCCCAAATGGTTTTGCCTCCCCGAGCCGCGCGTCTCATGATAGAACATGTCCATTTGGGACAGGGTCAGCACGATCGGGCCCGGAAGTGGGGGAGCCGTGTGGAAATCACTCTGTTGGCTTTGGGCGGCGCTGTTCATCGGTGTGGGCGTACTGGTTGGAGCAGGGGCGACTGCGTCTCCTGCGGGGGCGGAAGCCAACGGCGTCGGGCTGAAGCCGGCGATGGGCTGGAGCAGCTGGAGCTTTTTGCGCCACGGCCCGACCGCAGCGAACATCGAAGCCGAAGCCAGGGCCATGGTCACCAGCGGCCTGGTCAAGGTCGGCTACCGTTACGTCAACCTGGACGACTTTTGGTATATATGCCCGGGCAGCCAGGGGCCAAAGGTGGACCGTTACGGCCGGTGGGTGCCGAATGCCCGTACCTTTCCTCCTCGCTCATCGGGCCCTCCAAGCACATCGGGCCCTCCCAGCTCATCGGCCCCTCCCAGCTCATCTGGCCCTCCAAGCACATCGGGAGAAAACGGCATCCAGGTCGTGGCCGATTACGTACACAGCCTGGGCCTAAAGTTCGGGCTCTACGTGACGCCAGGCATCTCCAAGCAGGCCGTGGCCGAGCACACGCCCATATTGGCCGCCGATGGCCGGCCCTCGGGGTTCACCGCCAACGAAATCGCCCGGCCATCCTTTAGCGAGTACAACTACAACTGCGGCGGGATGGTCGGCATCAATTACAAGGCTCCGGGGGCGCAGGATTTCATCAACTCCTGGGCGGACGAGTTCGCCCGCTGGGGGATTGACTACCTGAAGCTCGACGGTGTCGGCCGCTTCGACATACCTGATGTCAGGGCCTGGTCGGACGGGCTGCGCCAGACCGGGAGGCCCATCCATCTCGAGCTTTCCAACAACCTGAACATCGATTACGCCTCCACATGGGCGCAGTACTCCAATGGTTGGCGGACCGGCAACGACATCGAGTGCTACTCGTGCGAGACCAACGGCTCCAGCTACCCGCTCACGGACTACGCCAGCGTTGAGACGCGCTTCAACCAGGTGGCGGTATGGCGCCCGTACGGCCAGCCCGGCGCGTTCAACGACTACGACTCGATCGAGGTTGGCAACGGGGGCAACGACGGGCTGACCGTCCCCGAGCGGGAGACGCAGCTCAGCCTCTGGGCGCTTGCCTCGTCGCCGTTGATGCTGGGCACGGACCTGACCCACCTGAGCCCGACGGACCGCGCACTGCTGGAGAACACCGCCGTCGTAGCCGTAGACCAGGATGCCATTGATGCGGCCAGAGTGGCCCGGACCTCGACCTCTCAGATCTTGGCCAAGACCGAGAAAAACGGCGACGTGATCGTCGGCCTGTTCAATACCGGTGACACGCCGAAGGCGCTCGAGACCAGTCCGTCCTCCGTAGGGCTGAGCGTCTCGGGCGCTTACGACGTGGACAACCTGTGGTCGCACCAGGTCGCCACCACACCGGGACCTATCGGCGCGGAAGTCCCCGCGCATGGGGTGGCCCTTTTGCGGGTCAATGCCGGCCGCTGAGCCGAACCCAGGCTGCGGCGCCGATGCCATCGCGGTTGGTCTGAGGCGAGGGTCGGCTGACGGTGGCGAACGAGTGCGTGCTGGCCGTCGATATCGGCACCCAGCGCACCCAGGCCGCTCTCGTCGATTGTGAACCTGCGCCTGTGCGGCGTGGCTGCGGGAACGGGCTTTAGGGGACCGGGGCTTTAGGGGCCCGGGCTTGAGGGGACCGGGCCTCAGGGATCCCGTCTGAGAGGACGTGGGCCTATGGGACCTGGCATCAATGGATGTGGCCTCTGAGCCGGCGGGCGGCGTCCTCGGGGTCCACCGGGTTGAACATGACACCCGAACCGAGCTCGCCGGAGGCGACGTAGCGGGCGACGCCCTTGTCCCTGCGGGTGGGAGCGACGTGGAAATGCAGGTGGGCCGTGGGCCAGTCTCCGCCGTCGGTGGGCCGCTGGTGGCACCACAACATGTAAGGCATAGGTTCAGAGAAGAGCGCGTCGAGGGTCGTGAGGGCTTTCTTCAAGACCGCGACGAGGCCTTCTTGGCTGCGGCGAGCTTCAGCAAGGTCGCCGACGTGCCGTTCGGGAGCAATGAGGAGCTCGTATGGGTAAGACGGTGCCCAGACGGTCCATGCCAGCCAGCCTTTCTCAGCCACCACCACCCGGCGCGAATGGGACGTCCCCGGGCCGCCCTTCCCGGAGAGCTCGTCGCAGATGGCGCACGACGACGACCGCAATTCCATAAGGGGTACTGGTGGCACGTACGCGAACGAATAGATCTGGCCGTGCGGGTGGGAAATGGTGGCCCCTACATCCCGCCCGCGATTTTCGAAAATTAGTACGTACTCGACATCTGGCCTGGCACCGAGAGCCTCCGTGCGGTCCGCCCACAGGGACACCACCAACCCGAGCTGGTGTGGGCTCAGCGAACCAAGGCTCTGAGCGTGCTCGGGCGAAAAAAGCACCACCTCACACCGGTCATCGGGCAAGGGCGGCCAGCGGTTCTTGAACCAGTGGACCTCGTAGTCCTCAGGCGCCTCGAGCCCACCGGGGCAGAAGGGGCACAGGTCGGCGCTCGGGAGGTTGGGACGGTCCTGCCTCCCCCGCGCCACCACCACCAACCCGTTGCTTAGGGGGTCCTGCCTGCTATCGGCGTCCTCGAGCGACCGCGCTCGGGTCGTGACGGGCACAGGTGTGGTAGGCGCCGTCTCTTGCGGGCGGGATGTGGGGATCGAGCGTTTCAAAACACCACATGTTAGCGCAGGATCTACTACACTCTCGACGCGGTGGCCGCCCGTAGCGCATCAGGACCGGCCCTCCGGGGGCCAGAGCGAGCGAAAATGTCAGACCGCGGTGGCTCGGAGGGGAGAGCGCCATGCTGGCCCTTCTGAGGCGCAAGCAAATACTGCAGGAGCTCCAGGCCAAAGGTGGAGTGCGGCTCACGGAGCTCAGCGAGGAGCTGTCGGTCTCGGAGATGACCATCCGGCGAGACCTCGACGCGCTGCAAAAAGACGGCCTTATCGAGCGGGTGCACGGCGGGGCCGTCCTGGCCCAATACGGGACGGAGGAGCCCGGCTTCGAGAAGAAGGTGCTCCGCGAGCAAGGCGAGAAGGCGGCCATCGCCGAACGGGCCGCGGCCTTGGTGAAGCCTGGTTCTGCGGTGGCGCTGTCGGCCGGCACGACGACGTGCGCGTTGGCCAGCCGGCTGTCGTCTTGCGAAGGCCTCACTGTTGTCACCAATTCCATGAACGTTTGGAACGAGCTGCACCACCCCGCCAGCACCGGGGCCGGCAGCACGGCGACCACTGTGATCCTGACGGGCGGTGAGTTCCGCACGCCCTCGGACGCCCTGGTGGGCCCCACCGCCGATGCCTCCATCAGGTCGCTCTACTTCGACCTCCTGTTCCTCGGCGTCCACGGACTGGACCCCGTGGCCGGTCTGACAACGCCGAACATTTCCGAAGCCGAGACGAACAGGACCTTCATATCCCGCTGCCGGCGCCTGGTGGTGGTGGCGGACCACACCAAATGGCGCACTACGGCCCTGTGCACCATGGCCGACCTCTCAGATGTCGACACCCTCATTACCGACGATGGTCTCCCGGAGGAAGCCAGGCGGCAACTGAGGAGCCAGATCGGCGAGGTCGTTATCGCACCGCATCGCATTTCCGACGTGACCCTGGTTGCCGCTTCTGATAGGTTCTGATCGGACTCGGTAACGTCCAGGGGGACCGTTGGAGAGGCGGTCGTCGGGGGAGGAGCCAGATTGAGGGAAGACACAGGGGGACGGTGGTGGCGCTAGCCACCGGGGTAGTCCCTGCTGACAGCGAAGAGTTCGTCACGGACCAGGGTCCCGAAGCGGGCAGGAAGCGTTCGGGGCTCCGCGCCTTTGTAAGAGCCTTCCCGTTCATAGCGCCGAGCATGGTCGGGGTCGTCCTCTTCTTGGCGCTGCCGGTCGTCTGGGTGATCGTGCTCAGCTTCCTAAATTACAACCTGGCCTCTCCCGCGAGCTGGGCGGGGATTCAGAACTACATCGACATCTTCAAGTACGACGGCGCGGCCCACTCGCTCGGGGTCACGGCCTACTACGTCCTTTTGAACATCCCGGCCCAGACGATCCTGGCTCTCGGCCTGGCTGTCATGCTCGACCGCAAGCGCCGGGGCATGGGGTTTTACCGGATCCTTTTCGTGGCGCCGTACCTTTCCACTCCGGTGGCCATGGGAATTATCTGGTACTGGGTGTTCGACCCAAAGCTGGGGGCCGTAAACCACTTCCTCGCTATTTTCGGCATACAAGGCCCGGACTGGCTGTCCTCGTCCACCTGGGCTATGCCCGTTGTGGCCGGGGTAAACATTTGGCAGTTCCTCGGTTTCAACATGCTCTTCTTCCTGGCCGGCCTCCAGGCGATACCACGCAGCCTCTATGAAGCGGCAGAAATAGACGGAGCCAGCAAGTGGAGGCAGTTCTGGCGCATCAGCCTGCCCTTGCTCAACGCCACCCTGCTGTTCGTCCTTATCACTGACGTGATCGGCTCCTTCCAAGTCTTCGATACCCTCTACGTCCTCACCCAGGGCGGCCCGGGTGACTCCACCAAGGTGCTGAGCCTGACGATCTACAACATTGGCTTCACCGATTACCGGCTGGGAGAAGCGGCGGCTCTCTCTGTCCTGCTGTTCGGCGTGATCCTCATCTTTAGCGTCGGGCAGTTCATGTACTTCAAAAGACGCACCACCTACGACTACTCGTCATGACCACGATCGCTATTACGCCCTCCAACGATACTAGCGCTAAGGCTAAAAAACGGAGTGGCATCCGCGCCATACTCCATATTGGCAAATTGAGCGTCTTTTACCTGGTGTTGACGGGATTCGCCATAGTGTTCATAGCCCCGTACGTACTTGCGCTCGTCGCGTCCCTCAAGCCCGCTAATCAGATCCTGACCGAGGCCCCGTGGAGCCTCCCGCACCACCTCGAGTGGTCCAACTACACGACCACCTTGTTCCAGCAGGACTTTATCCGCTACCTCGGCAACACCGCCCTGGTGACCGTGATATTGACCGCGGGGCAGGTGGTTTTCAGCGTGATCGCGGCCTATGCCTTTGCCCGGCTGAGGTTCCCGGGACGGGACCTGATTTTTTGGTTCTACCTCGTCACCCTCATGATACCGAATATCGTGACAGTTATCCCGCTGTACACGATCGTTAGCAAAATGCACCTTCTGGGCACGTACTGGGCCATTTTCCTGCCCTATGTTTTTGGCACGCCCTACACGATCTTCCTTATCAGGCAGTTCTTCATGAACATACCTCAGGAGATCATCGATGCTTCCAAGATGGACGGTTGCAACGAGGTCGGGACTCTCTGGAAGATTATCGTCCCGTTGTCGCGGCCCGTCATCATTACTGCGACTATCATTGCCTTCGTTTTCAGCTGGAACAATTTCCTTTGGCCCCTTATCGTATCGAACCCGTCCCACTACGTTTTGACAACCGGGATAGCCAACTTCCAGTCCAGCTTCGGCACCTACTGGAACCTCGTCCTGGCCGCGGCCATGATAACGCTGGGCCTCTCGTCCTGATCTTCACGGTGTTCCAGCGTCACATTATCCGGTCGATCCAGTTGACGCAGGGTCACTGAGGCTGACAACACTTGAGCGTTTGGCGGTGACAAAATAGTGGCCCCCGGCCACCGCGCCCCATCAGGAGCGCCATTTATAAAAGAAAAAGGGAGGAAAGAAACCAATGAAGCATAAGCGGCTACTGCCGCTCATTGTGGCTACGCGCTACGGCCGCGAGTTCGATGGGCCTGGCGACTGCCATGGCCAGCCCGGCCAGTGCCAGCGGGAAGGTACACTTAACGTACGCCCTCTGGGACGCCAACGAGGAGATCGGCTACAAGCAGTCGATTGCGGTCTTCGAGAAGAGCCATCCCAACATCACAGTGTCGGTCGAGCAGATCCCTTATCCCGCCTACCAGACCAAACTGCAGACGCAGTTCGCCTCAGGGAGCGGGCCGGACCTCTTCTGGATCAACACACCCTGGCTGTCGACCTGGATCAAGGACGGTTTCCTGGTGAACCTGGCGCCGGACATCAAGAAGGCCGGCGTCAACATGTCCCAGTACATCCCGTCGCTGGTCGCCCTTCATACCTATAAGGGCGCCATCTATGGCTTCCCCAAGGACTGGGACACGATTGGCATTTACTACAACGAGAACTTCATGAAGGCCCACGGCCTGACGCCGCCGGCCAACTGGACCTGGAACCCCACCAATGGGGGTACGTTCCTCAAGTTCCTGGAGGAGGCGACGATTGACACCAAGGGCAACAACGCCACCTCTCCCAACTTCGACGCCAGCAAGGTGGCCACGTATGGGATGGAAATGGACAACGCCTTCCAGACTGGCTTCGGCAGCTTTTGGCAGATGGACGGCTGCCACGTCATACCCGCCGCCTGGGCCTCGTCGACTAGCTTCAACACGCCCGCCTGCGCGCAGACGACGCAGTTCATCCGGGACCTCATGTACAAGTACCACGTATTGGTGCCCGGCTCCGAGCTCGGTGCGAACGGCGAGAGCCCCAGCGGCCAGGATCTGAACCTGTTCGCCGCCGGCAAGATCGCCATGTACCTGGAGGGGGACTGGAACACCAGCCCGGCGTGGAAGGCGATCGGCACCA
Organism: uncultured Acidimicrobiaceae bacterium; assembly: GCA_963750465.1. Taxonomy (GTDB): domain Bacteria; phylum Actinomycetota; class Acidimicrobiia; order Acidimicrobiales; family Palsa-688; genus Fen-671. The sequence goes on along the minus strand of CAVVRE010000007.1, from coordinate 1,588,654 downwards.
AGTTCAAGATCGGCGTCGTCCCCCTTCCGGCCGGACCTGACGGCCGCTGGAGCGTGTTCAACGGCCTCATCGACGGCGTCAACGTCCACACGCCTAATTTCCAACAGACCTGGCAGCTGGAGGAATGGCTCGGGTCGGCCGCCTCGCAGAAGATCATGGGCCAGGGCGGCTACGTCTGGCCGGCCATCCCTTCACTCGACCACCTGTTTACGACCTCCTGGGCGGCAAAGGGCATCCCCATGCAACCCTTTGCGCAAGAGGCTGTGGGCAAGGTCGTGGACTGGCCGAACACCCCGGGCATGAACCAGGCACTGACCGACATGGGTACCGCCATGGGGCCGATCTGGTTGAGCGGTGGCAGCCTCTCCAACACAGAAACGGCGCTCAAGAGCGCCTATGCGGCCGCTAACCACGACCTGCAGGCGGCCGGCGCCTAGGACGGCCAGGGCCTCTCAGGAAGTGAAATTGAAGCGATAACCTAAGCGGGCCGCCCCGGCCACTGGCTCGGCGCCACGAACCTGGGGCGGCCCTTCCGCCTTACGTCTTTTTTCTCAACTGAGCCAGGAGAGACGGCGTGCCGATAATTGCGGCAGTTCCCTGCGGCGACATGGTCGCCAGTTACGAGCACGACGAAGTCACCGGTGACGTCCGTCTCTCATTATCGCCCGCCGCGACCTCGACAACCGCGCCGGAACAGCGTCCCGGCCCTTCCGACGGGTCCCGCTCGTTCGGCTCACCGGCCGAGGAGAAGCCGGCCGAGGAGAAGGAGGTAATGGAGCCGGGGGCCGAAGTCGTGCCCGGTTTTGCCCACGAATCGCTGGTGCAGGTGTCGGTGGCCGGTGACGCTGCCGGCGGCGAGCGGTCACAGGGACGCACGCTGCGCAATAGCTCGTCGACGCAGGCGCTCCGACTGGTCGGTCACCGCGTGGCCGAGACCGATGGGTCGGTGGCCGTGACGGTCGACCTTGTGGCCGAGGAGAAGCTGGTGGCCTCCCATACCCTGCGCTGGCGGGAAGGCGCCGACGCCCTGGAAGTCGAGGTGGTCATCACCAACATCTCCGACCGGCCCCTTACTCTCCAATTGCTCACTAGCTTTTGCCTAGCTGGCATTGGACCGTCCGCGCCGGACGATGCGCCCGGCCGCTTCCTTGTCCACCGCCTGCGCTCCGGGTGGTCCAGCGAGGCGCGCCTGGTAAGCGAACCGTTCGAGGACCTGCACCTCGAACGCGCCTGGACCGATCACGCCCTCAATGTCGAGCGCTTCGGCCAAGTAGGCAGCATGCCGGTCAGGGGGTTTGCCCCGTGCACAGGCATCGAGGACACGTTGACCGGTACCACCTGGGCGGCTCAGCTGGTCTGGCCCGGGTCATGGCAAATGGAGCTGTTCGGGCGGGGCGGAAAGGTGTCCCTCTCGGGCGGGCTGGCCGACGCGGATTTCGGCCATTGGCGCAAAACGCTGGCGCCGGGCGAGAGTTTCGCGACGCCGGCGGCCTGGCTGACGGTGGCCCGGGGCGACTTCGACACGTGCGCTCAGCGATTGGTAAGCATGCAGGAGCGGCCCCGTGCAGACGTGAGCCGACTGCAGGACCTGGCCCCGGTGGCCAACGAGTGGTGTACGACATGGGGGCGTCCTCGACATGACGAGGTGGTGGCCATGGCCGACCGCCTCACCGGTTCCGACGTCAAATACCTCGTGATCGACGCCGGTTGGTACGAGTCGGCCTCGGGCCGATGGATCGACGCCCATGGCGACTGGGTCGTCGACCGGACCTCTTTCCCCAAGGGCCTGGCCGCAACGGCCAAGGCGGTACGGGAACGGGGCCTGGCGCCGGGGCTCTGGGTGGAGCTGGAGACCTGCGGGTCGGCATCATCGGCCTTCTCCCTCACCGACCACCTGTTGCAGCGAGACGGTGTGCCGATAACGGCCGGAGCACGGCGTTTTTGGGACTTTCGGGACCCTTTTGTCACCGATTACCTTTCCGAGCGGGTGGTCGGCCTGCTCGAGGAATCCGAGATGGGGTACCTGAAGATCGACTACAACGAGACCCTCGGCGCCGGCTGCGACGGGGCGGAGTCTCCCGGCGAGGGCCTGCGCGTCCAGGTCGAGGCCGTCCTCGAGTTCCTGGGCGGGCTGCGCCGGCGCATGCCGGACCTGGTGATCGAGAACTGCGCATCGGGTGGCCATCGCCTCGAGCCCGCGCTGATGGCTTTGTGCGACCTGGGCTCGTTCTCGGACGCCTTCGAGTGCCCGGAGCTGCCCGTTATCGCGGCCAACGTAAGCCGGCTGCTGCCGGCCAGCCGCAGTGTCGTATGGATTGTCCTGCACCGTTCTGACAGCGAGGCCGAGGAAATTTACAAGCTCTCGTCAGGGCTCTTGGGACGGCCGTGCTTATCGGGCGAGCTGACCGAACTGGAGGAGAGGCAGTGGGACCTGGCCACTGAGGCGCTCGAGCTCTACAAGCGGGCCGCACCAGCCTTCGCAAATGGACGGTGGCGGCGCTTCGGCCCCCGCGTCGTCCGTTACAGTGCGCCGACCGGATGGCAAGCGATGTTGCGCACAGCGGCGGGCGGGCAGGGCGCGCTAGCCGTTTTCCATGCCTTTGGGCACCCTCCGAAAGAGCCGCTTCGCGTGGACCTGCCCGGGCCGGGGCCATGGGTGGTGGATTTCACCCTCGCCGGCGAGAGCCTGCCCCGGGTGGAGGGAGCGTCGCTGTCATGGGTCGCCCCCGGCCCATTCACAGCGGCGGCGGCGTGGGTCCGGCCGGCGGGGTAGGCAGTCACGGCCTTTGGCGTCAGACATAACCGACGTGGAGGACGCAACGGCGCTTTCTATCACTTTGTTTAGTTGGCCGTTGGCCGTTCTGGGCGCGGATCAGGAAATTGGTCGCGCTTCGACGCAGAACCAGCTCCCAACGCAACCAAATTGAATGCACCCAAAAACCATTTGGCCCCCGGCCCGCCGGTCCCCCAGCGCCTTCCATTGCTTGTTATTGGCCGTTTGGCGACAGGAAATTGGTCGCGCTTCGACGCAGAACCAGCTCTCGAACGCAACCAAATTCATGGAATGCACCCAAAAAACCAGAATTTGGCCGGCCTACATACCCATCGGCATAGCCATGGGCCTACCCATGGGCTCAGCCCACGATCGGGGCCAGGGGGATGCCGTTCGCCTGACAGAAATTGGCGTACTTGGAGAACTTGGTCTCCGCCGTCTCGGTGAAGATGGGTTCGCCGTCCGCTCCGATGTACTCGATAGGCCCGTGGATGGTAAACAACGTCACCATTTCCTCTTCGCCCGCGTTCACGAGAGTATGGATGTCCCCGGGCGGCTCGAACACATAAGTCCCGGGCCGCGCCACCCAATCCCGCTCGAGGTACCGCCATTGTCCCTTCAATACCCAGGCTTCCACGGCGTCGAGATGCCGGTGGAGGTTGATCGTTCCCTGCTTCGTTACGCGGAGAAGGTTCGTCCAACTGCCCCGTTCAGGGCAGATGCGGAGCGGTTTGAAGGAGACACCCTCCGCCTGGGGGACCCAGGGGATCGTCTCGGGATCTCTAAGCTGGTCGTCGGTGGCCTGGAGTTCGGCCGAACCCAGCACCTGTTGGATGTCCATGGCACCCTACCTGTCTGTCTGCGGCTTGTTCTTCGGTGAACGGCCGTGTACGCCGTGCCCAAGCTACACCCGCCTGGCGAACGTGTGCGTACTTGCTAGAACATGTGCGGGCTTGCTAGGCGCCCGGTAAGCCCGGTCTGAATTGAGCCCGGTTTGAATTGAGCCCGGTTTGCGAGCAGACCGTCGGGGCACGAATAGGGTTTCGGCATGGATCTCAACCTGAAAGGACGGGTCGGGCTGGTCAACGCGGCCAGCCGAGGACTCGGACGGGGGATAGCCGAAGCCCTGGCCGCCGAGGGCGCCCGGCTGGTCATCTCGTCCCGGAGCCAGGACGCGGTCGAGCAGGCTGCGGCCGACATCTCGTCGCACTATGGCGCCGAAGTCCTACCGGTGGCGGCGGACGTCTCTCGGCCCGGAGCGGCTGAAATGCTCGTCGGCACGGCCGTGCGGCGCTTTGGGCAGCTGGACATCCTGGTCAACAACAGCGGCGGCCCTCCCGGAGGTTACTTCAGCGATTTCGACGATGCCGCCTGGCAAAATGCCTTCGAGCTCCTATTGCTCAACGTTGTTCGCATGGTGCGGGTGTCGCTACCACACCTTCGCGCCAGCGGGCACGGGCGCATAGTCAACGTGGCTTCGACTTCGGTGCGCCAGCCAATACAAGGGCTGCTGCTGTCCAACAGTTTGCGCGCCGGCGTGGCCGGCCTGGCCAAGACGCTGTCCGACGAGCTGGCCCCAGACCAGATCACGGTCAACACGGTGCTGCCGGGCCGCATCCTCACCGACCGCCTGCGGGAGATCTCTTCGACACCGAGCTCGTGAGTCCGGCGTCCCGGTGGACGACCTGGTCCGCACCGAGGCAGCCAAAGAGATCCCGCTGGGCCGTGTGGGCGAACCCGAGGAAATGGGCAGCCTGGTGGCTTACCTGTGCTCAGATGCGGCCGCCTATATCACCGGCCAGCTCATCGCCGTAGACGGCGGCCACTTGCGAGGCCTCTTCTAAATTCGGCGCGGTCGGAGCGCGCACGGGGCGCTGGCGCCGCCGCTACCTTGGCGCCAAGGGCCGGCGCCAGAATGCCGGCGCCAAAGGGCCGGTCTCAGCATGCCGACGCCAGAATCTCGGCGCCAGAATCTCGGCCCTGGCATTGGACGTCCCGCTACTTGCCGACGGCCTGATGGACCCAGCTGACCGCGCTGGCCCCTTCGCCTACCGCCGCGGCCACCCTCTTCATCGAACCACGCCGGACATCGCCGGCCGCGAACACCCCGGGGACGCTCGATTCGAAAGGGAAGGGACGCCGGCCCAGTAGGTCGAACATGTGGCTCGCCGCCTCCTCGGGCACCGTCACCCCCGTGAACACGAAGCCGTCTTCGTCTCGTTCCACGCCGTCCAGCCACTCCGTCGACGGGACCGCGCCGATGAAACAGAAAAGCCCTTGGCAGGGCAGTTCCGCCTGCGCCCCGGTGGACCGGTCTTTGACGGTGACGGTCTCCAGGCGGCCGCCTCCGCTTACGCCGACCACTTCGCTCGTGAGGTGGACCTCGATCCTGGAGTCAGAAACGACGCGGTCGATCAGGTACCGGGACATGTCTTTGGCCAGGTCTGCACTCCGGACAACCAGATGTACGAGGCAACCTTTAGAGGCGAGAAAAAGCCCGGCCTGGCCGGCCGAGTTAGCGCCGCCGATGACCAGTACCTCGGAGTTCCGACACGACCTCGCCTCAAGTTCGGTGGCGGCATAGTAAATACCGGCCCCCTCGAAGTCCGGCCACCGCTCCAGTGGGAGCTTCCGGTAGCGAGCCCCGCTGGCCACCACCACAGAGTGGGTCGGCACCTGCTCGCCGGTGGACAAGGTCACAACCAGCTGACCGTCTTCGGTCGTCAGGGCGCACGCCTCGCACGGGCTGTTGACGATGGCACCGAACTTCACCGCCTGCAACAAGGCCTTCGCCGTCAAGTCGGCGCCGGATATACCCCTCGGGAATCCCAGGTAGTTCTCGATGCGAGAGCTCGACCCGGCCTGGCCCCCGACCGAGGTGGCCTCCACCAACACCGTCTCCAGGCCCTCGGAGGCGCCGTACAGAGCGGCGGCCAGGCCGGCTGGCCCACCGCCCACCACGACCAGGTCGAAAACCCGCCCGGGCACCGCCCGGTACACCAACCCCAGCTGGGCGGCCAGGAGACCGGGGGTCGCTTTGTGGAGCACCTTGGTCGGCGTGACGACCACGGGCAGATCCTCCGCGGGCGCCTTCAGGAGCTCGAGCAGCGTGTGGCCTTGTTCAGACTCGGCATCAACCCAGACGTGAGGGAGCCTCAACCGAGCGGCCCAGTTACGCAAGGCCAGGGTCGGGGCGGAGAACTCCTCGCCGATGATTTCGACGCTTTTGGCGGCCGGCCCGTGGCGGAGCCGCTCCCGCCGCGCCATGAACGCACCGAGGATGACATCGGAGAGCTCGGCGTCGTCGGCCATCAGACGACGGAACGCCGGGCGGGGCATGTGGTACAGGCGAGTGGCCGTCGCCGTCCGGGCCGAGAGGAACGCCGACTGTCCAGTGAGCAAGTTCAGTTCGCCAAGGAAATGGCCGGCTGACATCTCTACGACCACCGCTTCTGGTAGACCGTGAGCCTCTTCCCGGACGATCTCTACCTTGCCGGATTCGACGACGTAGAAGTCGTACTCACTGTCGCCCGCCCGGTAGAGGAACTCTCCGGCCTCGAACTCCTCCGGCTCGGCCACGGACCGGAGGCGGTCCAGCTGCTGCTCGGAGAGAAGCGGGAAAGCGACCTTGTCTTCAAGCAGGTCCGCTCCCGGCGGCGGGTGGTCGGTCATCGCTTCATTATGGTCGCCAGCCCTGTGCCAGGATCGAGGCCATAGCTCGGGACCGTGATATCCAGGCGTTCGAAGCCAGGGCGGCGGACTATGACGCAGGTTGGCTCGGGAAACTTCATCATCGGATCGCCGATGGTACGGCCGACATAGCCGTACGCGAGGCGCCGGAAGCGAAAAGCGTCCTCGACGTCGGCTGCGGGACCGGTTATCTCCTGGTCCAGCTGGCCGCTCGCCTACCCGAGGCGCTCGAGCTGGAGGGAGTCGACCCGGCCCCGGCCATGGTCGATGTGGCCAGGTCCCGGGTACCGCAGGACCGCCGGTTTCGTTTCCGTACCGGCATTGCCGAGCAGTTACCGTTCCCCGACGGGGTGTTCGACCTCGTCGTCTCGACCACCTCGTTCGACCACTGGGCCGACCAGCAGGCGGGCCTGGCCGAGTGCGCCCGGGTCCTGGCCCGAAACGGCTGCTTCGTGCTCGCCGACCAGTTCTCAGTGTGGCTTCTGCCGACCCTGCTCATCGGCCGGCGGGGCCGAGTTCGCACGGTCCCCCGGGCCGACTCACTCTTGAGGGACGTCGGGTTCAAGGCCACCACGTGGCACAGCCTTGGCTTGACGATCGTTCAGGCTGTCAGTGCGAGGGCGTGAGGGACCGCCTTTGTCAGCGTCTGGCTACAGCACCACCCACGTGGTGCGAACGGGGTGGCCGTCATCCGGGGTCAGGCGCAGGCTGATAGGTCCTGACCCGACGGGATAGGCCTCGAAGCGTCCCCATTCGTCACACGCCACCGACAGTTCGGTCTGGCCCGGGCCGGCGTCGCCCTGGCGGATGTCGACCCGGCCAGCCACGCCCGGTTCCACCTGACCTATGACCCGGTAGCGCCCGGAGGCGTCCGGGCTGGCCTCCAGCGTGATGGCGTACGGAGCTGCTTCGAAGCGGAGAAGGACCTCTTCCTTCCCGCCACGGACGGCTCCGGTCAGCTCGCGTGAGTCGGCGATCAGCGCGGCCAGCTCGGCATCCGGGTCCCGCCAGGACAGCAAGTCCATGGTGAACTCATCGACCGAGGCCGGCGGAGGGTCCAACTTGGCCACCGCATGGCGCAACTCGGCCAACAGGGCCTCGTCGTCGTCCGTACCGAGGTAGGGCTTCGCGCCCCAGCTGGCGTCTTTTCCTGGACCAGTGTTGTTCGTCATGGCGAGCTCAGGAGGTCGTCGGGGTGAGACTTGGCGGCAATGCTCTGGCGTAACTTGTGCAGGCAGCGGGCACGGGTGGGGCCGATGCTGCCCACCGGCATGTCCAGGGCGGCGCCTACCTCCTGGTATGAGGGGGGCGGGTCGCTGGCCAGGATACGCAGGAGTTCGCGGCAGCGCTCCGAGATGTGGTGGAGGGCCGACCATAACTCGGCGTCTCGTTCCCGTACCATGGCGCCCTCGCCGGGGCTGGGGCCGGCGTCGGCGACCTCAGGGACCGAGTCCAGCGATACGCCCTGGCGACCACGACGGCGCAGGTGGGCCAAGCATTCGTTGCGGGCGGTGGTCGCCAACCAGGATCCGACCGCGTCTGGGTCTCTGATGCGGTCCAGGTGCTCCACCAGTCGCAGCCAGGTGGTCTGCACCACGTCCGAGGCATCGTCACCGCTCAGGCGGTACGACCGGGCAATCGACCACACCAGGGACTTGTAGCGCTCGACTAGCGGGCCCCAAGCAGTCTTGTCACCCGCAGCGGCGCGACGCACCAGAGCACCGGGGGCGCCGTCCATGGCGTGAGTATAGCCAGGGACCTCGATCATGACCGTCATGGCACGTACCACCCGAGGCTGGGTACCTCACAGGCGTCACCCAGGTTCTTCAAATGGTCCAGCACTTGCTGCCGGTTGAACTCGGGGTTCTCCTGGAGGACCTCGGCCACCTTGCCGCTGACGTGGGCGGCGGCGAAGGACGTCCCGTTCCACACCGCTTCGCCGTTGAATTGCTGGACCTTACTGGCATCCGATGAGTCCCGGTAACGCTTGGCCTCGAAGGAGCTAGAAACGTCGACTCCCTCGGCACACACGTCGACCCAGTCACCGAAACTGCTGAAGGCCGCCGGTTTGGGGGCCTTCTTGCCGGTCCCGGTCAATTCGACGGCTCCTACGCCGATCGTCCAGTCGTCGGCGGCGGGATAGCACCTGCGAGAGTCGCCGAGATTGCCCGCCGCCGCGACCACGACGGGGGCGTCGCCAGCCCCTCTGCCCCTGGCCGCATCCTCGAGAGCGGCCAAGCCGATCAGGCTTTGCTCGTGCCTGGACGTGGTGCCGAGCGAAAGGTTGATGACCTGCGGACCGCCGGTCAACACCAGCGCCAACTGATGGCCGAGGTACCACTCGTCAGTCACCCCGTCGGTGTCCAGCACCCGGTAAGAAATCACGGTGGCGTTTTGGGCCGCCTGCCGGACGACCCCCGTCACGAAGGAGCCGTGCCCCTGTGGGGACGCCAACACGGGCGTCGGCCCGTCGTAATCCCAGGGTTCCTCCTCGGACGGCCAGGACACGACGTTGTCGGCCAGAAGGGGGTTTTTCCTGTAGCCGCGCGGGACACCGCTGTCCACGACGGCCACGGTCACCCCGGCCCCATCGCCTGCCAGCTGCGTCTTTTCGCTCTTTTTGGGAAGGCGAGGGTCGCCGTACGGGTCCATCCCCCACAGCTCGAAACCGAACAGCACGTGGTTCGGCGACACCTCGAAATCCCCGTGCGCATGGTCCTCGAGGCGGCGCAGCACGTCCTCGAGCGGTTCATCGCCGTGGACGTGATAGCGGGCGGCGGCCGGCAGCGGGCTGGACAGCTCAGACGGCTTGCCTCTTAGCTTCGGGCGGCCATGGTCTTCGCGCCGGCGGACCTCCAGCCGGAGCTGGTTGGCCACCCGTTCGAAGGCATCGACCTGTCCCGCGTCGTTCCTGACGAGGAGCTCTCCCCCCTGTAATAATGGTGGGGGACGGCCGCATTCGCGGCGTCGTCTGTCAGAGCGTTGCTCGGGTGGACCAAAATGTCTCGTCGGCGCTCAAGGAGCCGGCGGACCCGAGCGTGGCTCTTGGGCATATTGCCATCGGCCATAGAGAGCCTCCTGTGGTGAAAGTCACAAACGGGAGTCGCGAGGGCTCCCTCGAAATACGACTTCCGTCTATCATCTCGCACAGCGGAATTCCAGTTACCCGAGGTAGCCAGTGACCTCCAGTCCCACCGCCGAACTCTCGAGCCTGTCGCTGCGGCTGGCCACGGAGGACCCGGACCAGGCGGAGCGTCTCGCTATCGAAGCTCGCGATCGCGCCGTCGAGGCCGGACTGCCGGATGCGGAGTCGACCGCCCTCCGGGCTCTTGGGGTGGCCGCCCGCTCCCGCCATCGCATTCCCGAGGCGCTTGTCCATCTGCGGGCCGCGGTTGAAGCGGCCGAGCGGGCCGGGGACGCCAACCTGGCCGCAGAGGCCCGGCTGAGCCTGGCCGGGGCGCTCGTTCTCGCCGGTAAAGGCGAGGAGGCGATGAGCACGCTCGACGGCGCCACCGCATCGGGGGCCACGGCCGTAGCCGTCGAGTCACAACGGGCGATGGTCTTGGCCATGCTCGGTCGTTACGAAGAATCGCTCCGGGCCTACCGGCAGGTGATCCCGGGCCTACGCCGGATTGGCGACCGGGTCCGTGAGGGCCGGGCCCTCAACAACCGCGGCCTCCTGCACATGTACAACGGACGCTTTGCGTTAGCGGAGGCGGATCTGGCTCAAGCCGAGCGGCTGATGCTCGAGATCGGCAACCCGACGGAGGCGGCCCGCTACTGCCACAACCGGGGCTCTGCCGCCGCCCGGAAAGGGGACTTGCCGACGGCCCTTTCACTGTTCGAAGAGGCCGACCGGCGCTGCCGGGAGGTCGGCGTGGACCCCGGGCCCGGGCCTTGAGCCGCGCCCGCGCCCTGGTCGCGGCGGGCCTGTTCCGGGACAGCCGCCAGGTGGCGGAGGAGGCCATCGACCAGCTGCGGGAGGGCGGGGACCACCAGGATCTAGCCGAGGGGCTCGTTCTACTGGCCGATATCGCGCTGCTGGACGGGAGCGCGGAGGCGTCTCGTTCGGCCGCCGAGGAAGCGGCGACGCTTTTCGAACAGCAGAAGAGGCGTGGATGGCAAGCTCTGGCCGAGGCCGCCATCGCCCGGGCCGGTTTGGCCCAGGACGACGTCCACGTACCCCTGGCTGCTCTGGCCACGGCCGCTGCGGCGCGGCTCGACCAGATGGGCCTGGCCGACCGGGCGACCATGGCTCACGCTGACGCCGGGCGGTTGTGGCTGGCCGCCGGCAATTTCGGTGCCGGCACCGCTGAGCTCGACCGGGCCGGTTCGCGCCGCCGGCGAGGAACGGCCGCAGGACGCCTCGCAGCCTGGGAGGCAGAGGGCGTTGCGCGCCGGGCGCGAGGAGACCGCCGCGGGGCCATGGCGGCCATGCGTTGCGCGTTGGCGGTGGTGAACGACCAGCAGGCCAACCTCGCCGCCACCGAGCTCAGAGCCCACATCACCTCGCACGCTGGTGACGCCGCCCGCCAGGGGCTCCGGCTGGCCCTGGAGACCGGTCGGGCCGCTTGCATATGGCAGTGGATGGAACGTCACCGGGCCAGCAGCCTCCTGCCGTTGCCAGCCCGTCCGCCGCCGGACGAGGTCCTGGCCGCGCAGCTGGCCGAATTGCGCCGGCTGGCGCAAGAAGTCGCCGCCTGCGCCAGCAGCGGAGATGACCCGGGCGCGCTGCTGGCCCGGCAGTCCGACCTCGAACGCCAGGCTCGGGAACGGGCGTGGCAGGCGGCCGGGGTGAAGGGCCGACGTGGCGCCCCCCGCCAGGTGAAGCTGGCTGACCTATTTGCCGCGCTAGGCCCCGCCGCGCTGGTCGAGATCGCCGACATTGAGGGCGAGCTGCACGCCATCGTCGCCGCCGGCGGCAAGTGCCAGCATCGTTACATCGCCTCCAGCGCCGAGGTCCGCCACGAACTCAGCCACGTAAGGTTGGCCTTGCGCCGCCTGGCGTACGGCGGGACGCACGCCGCCCTTGGCACCGGAGCGGAGGGGCAGCTGGCCCGGGCGGTCGAGCGCCTGGATCGCATGTTCATGGCGCCCATCGCGCCTCTGCTGGGCTCACGCCCCGTGGTGATGGTGCCGACCGGCGAACTGCACGCCACGCCCTGGGCGGCGCTGCCCACCCTCGCCGGCCGGCCCGTCTCCGTGGCGCCGTCCGCTCGCTTATGGCTGGGGACCACGGGCACCAAAACTGCCCTTTGGGCCCGGCCCCACTTCGTCCGGCCCCACTTCGCCCGGGCCCACTTCACCCCGGCCCACTTCGTGCGGCCCGCGGCTCTGGCCCGGCACCACGCCGTACGGTCGTCGTGGCTGGGCCTGGGCTCGCTGGCGCCGACCACGAGGCGGTGACGATCGGGTCGCTCTATCCGTCGGCCGAGGTGCTGACCGGGGCGGGGGCCGAAGTGGCGGCCGTCCTCGCTGCTTTCGAGGGGGCGGGAATAGCCCATGTGGCCGCCCACGCCTCCTTCCGGGCCGACAACGGCCTGTGGTCGAGCCTCGAGTTGGCCGACGGGGTGCTGACCGTCTACGAGCTGGAGCAACTGCGCCGTCCCCCTGAGGTAGTCGTGCTGTCGGCTTGCCAGTCCGGGTTGTCGGCAGTTCGCCCGGGCGACGAGGTGATGGGCTTGGTCGCCGCCCTCCTCAGCCTGGGGACCAGGTCCGTGGTGGCATCGGTGGTCCCCGTCGAGGACAAGGCCAGCGAGCAGTTGATGGTCGCCCTTCACCAGCGCCTGCTCGCCGGAGAGCTCCCTGCTGTCGCCCTGGCGGGGGCGCAGGCGGTCTCGTCCGGGACCATCAGCCTGTCCTATGTTTGCTTCGGGGGAGCGTGACTTCTGGGCTCACCCGCAGGACCGCCTGGACGCCGGCACTCGCTTTGGCCGCTTTATATGGGCGGAACCGTCAGAGACCGTCCATAGCCGGCCGGGGCCCACGAACCACGGGTTGACCAGCTGCGCAGGCACCTTCACGCCGGCCGACGTCGCGGTCGGGGTGACCGGTCGGGGTGGCCCGGCCTGAGTGGGCCACGCGACGTATACCATGAGCCGAGGAGGCGACGAGGCGATGTGGCGACAGTGGCCGTATAAAGACGCCGTTTTTCTGGGCTGGTAATGCGAAACTTTGAAGAAATTAGGTGATGCAGTGGGCGCCATGTGGGACCCTATCGACCCGGCCTTTCGGGCCGACCCGTACCCGGCCTATAGAGCCTTGCTCGAGGAGGCGCCCCTTTTCGAAAGCCCTTACGGGCTTCTTGTTGTTTCCCGCTACGAGGATTCTCCTGACCATCCTTCGCAGCTCGGGCACGTCCAACGACTTTCGCAATTCGACCCGCTTCGCCCCCGCCGCAGAGGACGAAGAAGACGTCACCCCATCGTTCCTTTTTCTGGACCCGCCCGACCACACCCGGCTCCGGGGCTTGGTCAGCCGGGCCTTCACGCCGCGTCGGGTCGAGCAGTTGCGGCCCCGCGCCCAGCAGATTGCCGACGACGCGTTCGCCCGGGCGGCCCAATCGGGGGGAATGGAGATCGTAGAAGACCTCGCCTTCCCGTTACCGGTTTTGATGATCTGCGAGATGCTCGGTGTCCCGGCCGAGGACATCGACGAGTTCAAAGAGTGGTCGGCGGCCACGGCCAGAGGCCTCGACCCCAGCTTCACCTGGCCTCCTGGGCTCCTCGAACGGTTCCAAGCACTCAGGAGCCGGGCGATGGACTACTTTGGCGACCTCATTGCCCGTCGCCGTCGCGAACCGCGGGACGACCTCCTGTCGGCGCTGCTGGAGGCGGAAGAGCAGGGTGACAGGCTCACCGAAGCCGAGGTCTTCAGCACGCTGAACCTTTTGCTGATTGCGGGTCACGAGACGACCGTAAACCTGATCACCAACGGAGTTTTGGCCTTCGCCCGTTACCCCGAGCAGTTCGCACGGGTACGGGAAGACCCATCCCTCATACGTGGCGCCGTGGAAGAGGTCCTCCGCTTCGACCCTCCGGTGCACATGATGGGGCGGTTGCCCATGGAGGACATTGAGATATCGTGCGGGACCATCCCGGCCATGTCGGAGCTGGTCATGCTGCCCGCGGCTTCCAGCCGGGACGCGGCCCAGTTCTCCGCGCCCGACGAGTTTGACGTCACGCGTGCCGACAACCGCCACCTCGGCTTCGGTTTCGGGATCCACCACTGCCTGGGCGCCCCGCTCGCCCGCCTCGAGGCCCAGGTTGCCCTCGGCACTCTGGCCCGGCGCTTCAGTTCGGTCGAGCTGATTACTGACCCTCCTCCTTATAAGGACAACATCACGCTTCGGGGCGTGGCTGCGCTGGAGGTAAAGCTGGCGAGCTGACCGCCGGCCTGCGGGGGCCAGGATCTTCGGGGCCACGTCCTCGGGGCCAGGATCTTCGGGGCCAGGATCTTCGGGGCCAGGATCTTCGGCGCCGGCCGCCGCCGTGGCCAGTTTTATCCGGAAAACGGCTAAAAGTCGTAGGAGGCGCCGGTTTGGCGGCGAAAAATGGCCGAGACGGGGCTTCGCTCCAGGGGGTTTTGTACGACTTTTACCCGTTTTTGGCTTCACCGTCGAGGATCGCCTCGAATTAGGCACGGAGTAACTGAGATTTTCGAGGAGGCTGGCGAACCATGACATCCGAACCGGGGACCATCGAGGCAGGAGAGGCCCCAAACGAAAACAGGTTTGTCGTCGTTGGGGACGTCGCTCCGGGGTTCGAACCCGTGCGCAGCGAGTTCGCCCGGCTCATCGAGATCGAGCCCGATTGTGCTGGTCAATTCTGCGCATATGTCGGCGGCCGCAGAGTCGTCGATCTTTGGGGTGGTCCGGATGTCGGTCCGGACGACCTGCGCGGCGTCTTTTCCAGTACCAAAGGTGTCGCCGGCATTTGCATGGCGTTGCTCGTGCAACGCCGTCTGCTCGAACTGGACGCCCGGGTAAGCCGCTACTGGCCTGAGTTCGCCGCCGGGGGCAAGCAGGGAGTAACCGTCCGCCTTGCCCTTTCCCATCAGGCCGGTCTCGTTGGGGTGGAACCTCAGTTGAGCACTCTCGAGGAGGGTTTCGATCACGACCTGAACGCCGCTCGACTGGCCGCCCAGGTCCCGCAGTGGCACCCCGGGGCGGCTTGCGGCTATCACAGCCTCACCCTGGGCACGATTATGGACGAGCTCGGCCGGCGCACAACCGGCCTTCCGCTGGCGCAATTCTTCCGGCAAGAAATTGGCATCCCGGGTGGCATTGATTTCTTCATGGCCGCCACGCCAGAAGAAGAGCCCAGGGTCAAGCCGTTGCTGCCGGCGGAGCCCACCGCCGAGCAGCTAGAAGCCAAGGCCTCTAGCCCGACGGAGCCCGACAGTCTTCCGGGGTTGGCTATAAACGCCGCCGGCGTCAGGCGGAACCCGTCGTTTGACCCTTCTGTGCCGTTGCCCAACCGACGCCTGGTCCGAGCGGCCGGTCAGCCGGCGGTGAGCGGCGTTGGTTCGGCTCGGGGCCTGGCTCGCCTTTACGCCATGTCCATTGGCGAGGTGGAGGGCATGGAACAGATTTTGTCACCTGAGACGATGACGTCGGTGTCTCAGATCCAGGCCGCCGGCGAGGATCTCGTCCTCGGTCACTCGGTCCGGTTCGCCGTCGTGTTCCAGAAACCTCGCAGCGACTACGACTTCGGCAGCCATCTCGCCTTCGGTCACGACGGCGCCGGCGGCTCGCTGGGAGTAGCAGACCCGTGGCACCACCTGGCTTACGCGTGGATCCCCAGGCGCATGACATTCCCCGGGGGCCACGACCCGCGTGGGCTCGCCATGGCCAAGATCGCCCGGAAGTGCGCGTTCGACCTGGCCTGAAGCCTGAAGCCTGAAGCCTGAAGCCTGAAGCCTGAAGCCTGAAGCCTGAAGCCTGAAGCCTGAAGCCTGAAGCCTGAAGCCTGAAGCCTGAAGCCTGAAGCCTGAAGCCTGATCCAGGCCCGCACGCAGGGCGAGGAACGCACCCGGGCCGTCGGTCGCTATGGGGCCACCGCCAGCCTGGCCGGCCGGCGGGCCAGGTCGTAGGCGGCGCGGTCGTGGCCCTGGATATCGCCGGCAGTAACTGGCGCGGCATTTTCCTCGTGAACGTACCGGTGGGCATCGTTGGTCTGTACGCCGCTCGCCGCAGCGTGCCACCCACCAGGGCGGATGTTCGCCCCGGGGCCGACCCGGTCGGCACCGCGCTGCTCGGCGCTACGCTCCCGTGCCTGCTCGTGCCTCTGAGCGAGGGGGCCGCTCTGGACTGGCCGGCCTGGAGCTGGGCGCTTTTGGGGATGACGCCCCTGTGTGCGGCCGCCTTCGCGTGCTGGGAACGCCGCTTCGAGTCGGCCGGGAGGACTCCGCTCGTCCCGACCGCGGTCGCCAACCTGCCGACCATGAGGTCCAGCCTGGCCCTGGTGCTGCCTTTCTTCGGCGCCTTTAGCGGGTTCATGTTCGTCTATGCCCTCGGCACTCAGAGCGGGCTGGGCCTGGGGCCATTGACGGCAGGCTTGGCCATCGTGCCGATGGCAGCCGCCTTCGGGGCGGCGTCGCTGGCCGCGCCACGGCTGTTGGGGCGAATGGGCCCAAGGGTCGTGCTGGTGGGGACGATAGGTCAATGCGTAATGCTGGCCGCCCTCTCCGTCGCCATGCTGGCCACCTGGCCACAGGTGCCTCTGGTGATGGCCGAGGTTTTGATGGTCCTGCTCGGCTTGGCTATGGGTTGTGTGGTGAGCCCGACGTTCCGCTTGGCGTTATCGGGTGTGGCCGCCCACCAGGCGGGGGCGGGGTCGGGGGTGCTGGTTACCACGCCACAGGTCGCCATCGCACTAGGGGCCACCGTTCTCGGGACTCTGTACGCCCGGCTGCTCGGGCCCGTCGGCGGGGCCGCGACCGTCGCTCTGGTGCTGGCCGTCCTGGCCGGTTTTGCCGGCGTGGCTGCGGTGGCGGCCAAGACCCTTTAGCCGCCGCTCGTTGAACGGCCACGTCTTCCAAGAGGCGATTGACGCCCCCGGGTGCGACCAAGAAGCGAGCCCCGCACGGGTGATCACCTTTATGGACCACTCATAGGCCCGGACGGTGGCAAGATCGTGGGTCAATAGCCAAAGCGAGTCACGGCCGGCCACTGCGCGCCCCCGAAGCCGACCGGGGCCAAGCGACCAAAGCTTGGGGGCCAATACTCCGGGCCAAAACCCGGGGCCAAATTTGGGAAAGGGGTAACCAACAACATATGTCTGAGGTGGCGCAGGACCCGTCGGCCAGAGCGGCCTTGACGCCGTACGCGCCCTCGCTCGCGACCGTCCCCTACACCAGGATCCGCGAGCTCGGCGAGCTGGCCATGTCGATGGACGGTGTGCTCCGGCTCTACTTCGGCGAGTCGAACCTGCCTACGCCCGGGTTTATCGTCGACGCCGCCGTGCGCGCCCTGCGGGAGGGTCACACGTTCTATTCCGAGAACGCCGGCCTGCCGGCGCTGCGACGAGAGATCGCCGACCAGTACATGCGGCTACATGACGTCGAACTCGACCCTGCCACCGAGGTCGTGGTCACCGCGTCAGGGCTGCAGGCACTGCACCTCGCCATCCGGTCGGTCGTGGATCCCGGCGACGAGGTGGTCATTCTTTCCCCGGCCTGGCCGAACAGCACCTCGATCGTGGCTCTGTCCCACGGCATCCCGGTCGACGTCCCCCTCCGGCTCGAAGGCGAGCGCTACCGGATCGATTTCGCTCAGCTCACCGCCGCTCTCGGCCCCCGCACCCGGCTGGTCGTGCTGACCTCCCCGTCGAACCCCCTGGGCTGGGTCGCCGCCGAAGAGGAGCAACTTCGGCTGCTGGAGATGTGCCGCCAGCGCGGCATCTGGTTGCTGGCCGACGAAGTCTACGAACGCATCTATTATGCCGGTGCCAACTTCGGCGACCCGGCCCCCTCGATCCTGCGGCTGTGCCAACGGGACGACCCCGTCCATGTTGTGCAGTCGTTTTCGAAGAGCTATTGCATGACCGGTTGGCGGGTGGGGTGGCTCGTGACCAGGAATGACCTCGGGCCCAAGCTGGCCCAATTAAATGAGTTCTTTGTGTCCCACGCGGCCACGTTTTCCCAAATTGCGGCCCAGACGGCGCTGGCCGAAGGCGAAGAAGAGTTGCGCCGTATGATCGCCTCGCTCAAACAGAACCGAGATTTTTGCATCGATGCGTTACGTCGGATGCCCGGCCTTACTGTCCCCGAACCCGACGGGGCGTTCTATGTTTTTCCCCGAGTCAGCGGGATGGACGATTCATTTGCGTTTTGCCACCGGCTCCTGCTCGAGCAGAAGGTCGGCCTCGCGCCCGGCTCTGCGTTTGGGGCAGGCGGTGAGGGTTCGATAAGGCTTTGTTATGCGGCCGACCGTTCGGTGCTCGAACCGGCGCTCGAGCGGCTCGACCGTTTCCTCACGGCCGGCTGAACCGACCGGTCACCCGCAGGCCGGCCCCGGCTTTTATTACCCGGCGGCGAGGGCTCTACTACCCGGCGGCGACAAGGCGCTGCGCCTGCTGACCAAGCCCGCCTATCTCGAGCGACATGGTGTCGCCCGGGCTTAGGTACGGGAACCGTCCCGACAGGGCTACTCCTTGTGGGGTCCCGGTGTTTACGATATCGCCGGGCTCCAGGACGAGAAATTGCGAAAGGTGCCATATAAGGTAATTGACTGAAAAGATCATGTCGGCGGTGTTCGAGTCTTGCCGCGCCTCGCCGTTTACGAAGGAGCGCAAAGGAAGTTTCTGCGGGTCGACCACCTCGGCGGTGGGGATGAGCCATGGTCCGAGCGGGTTGAAGGTCTCACAGCTCTTTCCCTTCGACCATTGGCCACCCGAAAGGTCGATCTGGTATTCCCGTTCCGACACGTCATTGGAAATGGTGAACCCGGCTATGTAATTTGGGGCCTCGTCGACGTCGTCCAGGTAGCGGCAGCGGGAGCCGATCACGACGGCCAGCTCCACCTCCCAATCCGTCCGGGTGCTGCCCCGCGGTATCAGCACCTCATCGAACGGCCCCACGACCGTATTCGGGTGCTTGAAGAACAAGATCGGCGTCTTGGGCGGCTGGGCGCCCGTCTCTGCCGCATGGGCCGCATAATTCTGGCCGATGCAAATCACCGCTGCCGGGCGGGCTACCGGCGGCCCGACCCTCAAGCCGTCGATCGTGCGTTCGGGCAGGTCGCCCCGCTCCAGCGCCTCTAATGCGAGGGCGAGGCCTCCCCGGGCCAAAAAGGCCCCGTCCAGGTCACCGTTATCCGTGACCGCAGACAAGTCGTAACTCCGACCGTCCACGTCCTGTATGACGGGAACTTCGCGGCCCACCTCGCCCACTCGCAGAAATCGCACTGTGTTATCCACCTCGTTGTTATCAGTCGTATGTGCCATCGCCATCCCCGTACGTTAGCTCCTGGTCGCCACGACAGTGCCGGGGCTCGAAATGCCCTAGAGTTGTCGGCGAATGTCGAGGCCGGAGCCGCTGGCCGGACCGGCGGAAAACAGGGAGGTCAACCCTTTGGTCCCAGAGGCGTCAGCTCCGCCGGCCGTTGTCCTGCTGAGCGGCGGCCTTGACTCGGCCACGGTGCTCGCCATCGCCATCGCCGAGGGCTACCGTCCGTATGCGCTGAGCTTTCGTTACGGCCAGCGCCACGAAGTCGAAATTGCCGCTGCCCGCAAAGTGGCCGCGTCCATGAACGTGGTTGCTCACGTCGTCCTCGACATCGACCTCCGGGCCTTTGGCGGTTCGGCACTAACCAGCGACATGGCTGTGCCCCACCACGACAGCGTCGAGGAGCTCGACCCGGGGATCCCGGTCACTTACGTGCCCGCCCGCAACACGGTGTTCTTGTCGTTCGCCCTAGCCTGGGCCGAGACCCTCGGGTCCAGCGATATCTTCATCGGGGTCAACGCCATCGACTACAGCGGCTACCCGGATTGCCGGCCGGAGTACCTGGCCGCTTATGAAGCAATGGCGAACCTGGCCACCAAGGCCGGGGTCGAAGGGCGCCAACACCTCCGCGTGCTCGCCCCGCTGGCGCAGTTGACCAAAGCCCAGATCATCGAGCGGGGCCTCGCTCTGGGCGTCGACTACTCCCTCACGCACAGCTGCTACGACCCCTCCGGCGATGGTCGTCCGTGCGGGTCATGCGACTCATGTTTGTTACGCCGTAAAGGTTTTGCCGAGGCCGGCCAGGTAGACCCCGCCCTGACCCTTTGAACCTGAAGCCCGCCCGCCTTCGCAGGACCGATAACTAGAGCCGCCTTTTGGCAAGCACTAAGGTTGGGCGGCGAGGCCGGCCGGCCCCCTCCGGCGCTGGTTTTGCGCCTCGACTGGTCCGGGACAAGAACGTTCTAGGGAGGTTGACGCCATGGAGGTCCGGGGGCGCACTGTTCACTTCGGGGTGCAACTGCAAGGGCAAGCGACGAGCTGGGCTGAGTACGCGACCGCCGTCCGGGTGGTGGAGGAGCTGGGCTTCGGCTCTGTGTGGGCGTTCGACCACCTCTTGCCGTTCAGCGGGGCAGACGACCGTCCGGCGTTCGAGACGCTGACCACGATGGGGGCGATGGCCCTCCTCACGAGCCGGGCCCGGATCGGCGTGCTCGTCAATGGGGTCCTTTATCGCGATCCAGCTGTCCTGGCCAAAGCGTCTGCGCAGGTCGATGAGATGACCATGGGCAGGCTGGATTTCTCGCTCGGGGCGGCCTGGGCCGAGCGTGAGTTCCGCGCTTACGGGATACCGTTCCCCGCGTTGAGCGAACGCTACGCCCGCCTCGACGAAGCGCTCCAGATCGTCAAAGCTCTGTGGGCGCAGCCCCGGACCACCTTCAGGGGCCGCTACTACCAGCTGGAGGACGCGCCCTGCGCGCCCAAGCCGGTCCAGTCGCCGCACCCGCCGATAACGGTCGGCGGTTCTGGTTTGGGGTCGCTGCGCGTCGCCGCCCGCCACGCCGACCGCCTGAACGTCCAGGGACCGCCGGCGAAATGCGCCCAGCTCTTCGAGAAACTCCAGGAGATCTGCAGCCAGGAGGGCCGCGATTTCAACGAGATCGAGTTGTCCGTTCACCCTTTGGTGGCGGTGGCCCCGACCCACGCGGAGGCCGAGGTGATGGCCAGGAACGCAGCGTCGGCC
The DNA here is from genome assembly GCA_963750465.1 of uncultured Acidimicrobiaceae bacterium. Classification (GTDB taxonomy): domain Bacteria; phylum Actinomycetota; class Acidimicrobiia; order Acidimicrobiales; family Palsa-688; genus Fen-671. The sequence continues at coordinate 1,568,003 of CAVVRE010000007.1, read as the reverse complement.
AACCTGGTCGATTTCGATGCCGCTCGCCACAACTGGGTGATCGGTCAGCCGGACGAAGTGGCCGACGCGTTGCGCGGCTACCTCGACGTCGGCGTCAGCCATTTTGTGTTCGCGCTCGGTCATCCTTTCAACCCGGCGCCGCTGCAGCTACTGCAGGAAGAGGTGTTCCCCGCCCTCGGCTAGGACGCCTCGGCCGCTGGCCAGGCCTTCACGGGCCCCTCTACCGAAAGCGCTACAGGGCTGCCCACATCCAGGGGGGATTTGCCCGTGAGCCGGGCGTGGAGGAGGGGCCGCTGGCCCCTGTCGTCCGCCGTCATTTCGACGGTCACCAACATGTCGTGGCCAAAATAACGGCACTCCACCACCCGGGCATTCAGGCCGCCGCCGTTGCCGGCGTGCAGTTCGAGCTGTTCCGGCCGCACGAGCACCATTACCTTTTGCCCTTCCACGAACGAGGGATCGCCTTGGGCGATGGCCAGCGGCCCGAGCCGGGTTACGGCCGTCCTCGCCCGCACCGTTCCCTCGAGCAGGTTGGCGTCGCCCACGAAACGGGCCAGCGCGGGGTCGAGTGGTTCGGTGTAGAGCTCTTCGGGGCTGGCGCACTGGGCCACCCGCCCGTCCCGGAGTACGGCCACCATGTCGGCCAGGGACAAAGCCTCGTCCTGGTCGTGGGTCACCAGCACCGCCGTCGTACCCGTCTCGGCCAGCACCCTGGCGACGTCCGCCCGAACGCCCGCGCGCAACGCCGCGTCCAGCGACGAGAAGGGTTCGTCGAGGAGGACCAGGCTGGGCCGGCTGGCCAGGGCCCGCGCCAGCGCCACCCGTTGCTGCATCCCACCCGAGAGCTGGTGGGGGTAACGCCGGCCTTCTCCGGCCAACCCCACCAACCCGAGCAGCTCTTCGACTCGGCCGTTCCTCCGCTCCCGGCGGGAGAGCCCGAACCCCACGTTGCCGCTGGCGTTCAAATGGGGGAAAAGGGCACCGTCCTGGGGCACGTACCCCACCCGCCGCGTCTCCGGCGGGAGGTGGGTGCGACCATCTTCGACCACGTTCTCCCCGAGGGTCACGGTGCCGGCGTCGGCATACTCGAAGCCGGCCAGGATGCGCAGCAGCGTCGTCTTGCCGCTTCCCGACGGCCCGAGCACGGCCGTAAGCGAACCTTCCGGCACCTCGAGGTCGAGCCCGTCGAGAACGACCCGAGCGCCGAAGGACTTTCGCAGGCCGGCGACGACAACGCGCGTCATGTACCTAACGCGGACCGGCGCCCTGAGCCGCAAAAGCCGCGGCACGAAGTGCCCCGGCGGTCATCCCGGGGCCGGTGGGCGCCTACTTTGATCGTCAACCAGGACATGCGTCGCACGAGGATCAAGGTAGCCGTTAGCACGGTCATTGCCGCGCGCAGGTGGGCACTCGGCCGCATGTCGGATCCGGGTGCAGTTGCCGGTTCCGGTCGCGGCATGACTCAGTATTTGCCGGCGATCGCCACCGAAGGTCGGGTCTGCACCCAAAAGACGGCAAGATTTTGCCGCCGCCTGGGACGCACGACGAATGACGCATGACGGATGACGAACGCAGGCGCCGTCGGCGGCGCCCGATGGGCGGCTTGGCCGTCAGCGCGGCCTACCGGTGACGGGGCGCTGGTGCCCCTCATTGGACCGCCCCGAGCGAGATGCCCTCGACGATCTGGCGCTGCGCCAGGATGGCCACGAGCAGGATGGGCACGATGGCGATCAGAGCCGCTGACGTGATGAGGTCGTAGTTGGTGCTGAACTGGGTCTGGAAAACGGAGAGGCCCGTCGAGACCACGTTCATATTCGTCGTGTTCACCACGATCAGCGGGAACAGGAAGTTGTTCCAGTTCGTCAGGAAGGCGATGATCCCCAAGGCGGCGATCACGGGACGGGCCAACGGGGAGTAGATCTTATAGAAGATGCGCCACTCCGAGGCGCCGTCGATCCGGGCCGCTTCCCCCAGCTCCGGCGGAGCCCCGAAGAAGAACTGGCGGAACAGGAACGTCCCTAGGGCAAAGGCAATGTTGGGGACGATAAGCCCCTGGTAGGTGTTGAGCCAGTGGAACGTCGCCAATATCTGGACTACTGGCACAATGACGACCGTAAAGGGCACCAGCAACCCGCACAGCAAGACGTAGAAAAGGACCTGCTTTCCGGGGAAGTCGAACATGGCGAAGGCGTAACCCGCCATCATGGCCGTGAAGATCTGGCCCAGGGTGGCGGAAACGGCGAAGATCACGCTGTTCAGGTACCAACGCCCAAATGGGGCCGAGTTCCAGGCCTTTACGATATTGCTCCACTCGAACTGGCTCGGCCAGAGCGATGCCCGCAGGTCCAGGATCTGCCCGTTGGGTTTGAGCGCAGTGCCCAGCATCCAGAGGAGCGGGAAGACCACGATCGCCACCGCGATTATGACCAGGGCATAAAAGAAGACCCGGTTGGCGACCCGGCGTCTACGCGTCACGACGGGAACCTCGCCCGATGGTCGCCACCACGATAACCGTAATGGCTAGCGAGATGAGGAACAGGATGCTGGCCAGGGCGTCGGCCTGTCCGGTGTTGAACTGGACGAAAGCCTTGTTATATATCTCGTAAACGATGGGCGAGGTGGCCCCGTTGGGGCCGCCCCCGGTGAGGACGTAGATCTGGGTGAAGGTCTGTAAGCCAGTCAATGTGGTGATGACCAGGATCACGGCGGTGGCGCGGCGCAGCAGCGGCCAGCGGACGAAACGGAAACGCCGCCACGGGCCAGCACCATCGACACTGGCCGCCTCCATGAGGTCGACGGGCAGGCTCTTCAAGGCGGCGAGGTAGAGGATGACATTCTCACCGAAGAACTGCCAGACGCCAAAGCTGAGGACCATGATCAGGGCCAGCGACGGCGACGACGTGAAGTCGGCTTGATGGAGCCCGACCGCTTCAAGGATGCGGTTTATGAACCCGAACTGCGGGGCGAACAGGTTGGCCCAGATGAGTGCCGTGGCCACCACCGGTACGACGACGGGGATTATAAAGGGAGCACGAAGGCGGTCGAACCCGGGCAGCTTCATGTTGAGCAACAGGGCTGTCGCCAGGCCGAAACCCATGGCCAGGACAATGAAACCGACCGTATAAATAGCAGTTACTTCCAGCGCTTGCGTCCCACCCGAGGAGAGGGCGTTGCCGTAATTCTGGAGCCCGACAAAGTTGAGCTTGGTTTGGAAGATATTGGTGCCGCCGCCAAAAAAGCTGCGGTGGATGGCGATCCCCAGTGGGACTAACGAGAAGAGGGCCGTCAGCCCGACCGCCGGGGCAATAAACAAATAGGGCAGCACGCGCGGCTGCCGTACGGCGCGACCGCGCGGGCGCCTGGCCGCCGGTCGGACCCATCGCCCCCTCCCGGGGAGCCTGGAGGCGGGCGGGCGTGGTGTGCCCGCGTCCAGGCTCCGTCCTGATGAGACTCCTAGCACTAGCCGTTCTGGGCGAGCGCTTGATCTACCTCGTGGGCGGCGGTGGCGAGCGCCTGGGCGGGCGTGATCTTGCCGGCGATCGCGTCATTTATCTCCGTGAAGAGGTACGAAGACGCCGTGTACCACTGCGGGTTGAGCGGACGGAGTTGCCCATACTTCAAGTTGTTGGCGAAGACGCTGTACCACTTGCCTGCCTCCGCTTGCTTGAGTACCGGCTGGCCGATCTGGGCCGGGCTGGAAGGTAGGCCGCCCGATTGCGAGGTCAGGTAGGCGCCCTGGGCCGGCGAGGCCAGGAACTTGATGAAGGCCAAACCGGCCTGGTCTTCGGCGGGTGTCGTCTTCAGCAAAGCGGCGACGCCAATGCCGACGTTGGTCGATCCTCCCGTACTGCCGGCCGGGTAAGGCGCGACCCCGTAGTCCAGGTTCTTCGGCACCTCGCCTTCCAGCCACGGGCCATCGGTGATCATCGCTACTGCGTTGGACGCGAATGCGGTGGGGCCGTCAAAGTTGCCGTCCGCGGCGTAGCTGGCCGACGGCGCCACCTTCTGTGCCCGGACCATGTTGACCCACGTCGAGAGCGCCTTGATGCCGGCGGCACTGTCAAAGGTGGCCTTCGTCTGGCTGGCGTTGAGGAGACTGCCCCCGTCACCCCACAGGACCGGTTCCCAGTCGTACGAGATCCACTCCGCGTCGCCGGTCGGCACGTAGAAGCCGTAGCGGTGGGCGGAGGGGACGGTTAGCTTGGCCGCGTCCGCCGCCACCTGCGCCCACGTCGTGGGCGGCGATGTGATCCCGGCCTGGGCAAAGTCGGTCTTGTTGTAGAACAGCGCGATGTCGCCGACGCCCCCCAGAGCCATGCCGAGCTGCTGGCCGCGGTAGAACAAAGACTTCCTGATCCCCGGGTACAGCTGGTTGGTGAGCCCCGCCAACTTCCCGGTGAGCGGGATGAGCTTGCCGCTCTGTTGGACTATGGGCAGGTCATAGGGTTGCTGGTCGGTGTAGACGGTGGGCTGCGTGTTGGTCTTCAGGGCGGCGATGACCTTTGGGAAGTAAGTGTCGGACGTCGAGATGTACTGACCCTTGGCCTGGTACTGGGGGTAAGCCTTGTCGAAGGCACTGTCGATGGTTGCTATCTCGGCCGGCTTGAAGCCGCTGGTCCAATACGTGAAAGAAGTAGGTGAAGAAGCGCTGGCTGAGCTGGTTGTGGCGCCAATCCCTATGGCTGGCCCGGCGGCCAGCAGAGCCATTGCGGCCGCTTCGATCGTGATCCGTCGTCTTTTCTGCACAGTATTCCTCCTATACCGATCGGATTAGTCGGATTTACCTTAACACCCCGTTACACATCATGTCCGGCAGCCAGAGCGGGGAGTGAGCGGCATCGGGGTCGGCTAGACGGCACCTGCTCCGGTGCTGGCCAGCGGAGGCGAGGACATGGTGGGGCACGCTCGGGTACAGGCCTGCCGGGCCGGGCACTCGATCAGGAGCGCCGGCAGGAAGGCGTAGGTTCGCCGCAACTCAGGGTCCTCGAGCCTGTCCCAGAAGGCACCGAGGTCACGCCAGCAAGGTGCGGCCAACGACCCGCCCTCATGCTTGACCGACTCGGCGGCGCAAAGATTGGCGAAGAGGGCGCGTTGCTCGAGGGGCCAGCCTGCTAACGAGCCATAGATGAACCCGGCGTCGAAGACGTCCCCGGCCCCGGTTGTGTCCCGTGCCTCGACGCTGAGCGCCGGCACGCGCAGGCCCGAACGTGTGGCCGGGTCGATAGCGAACGCCCCCGAGCTCGAGTCCTTCACCACAACGAGCCGTTCATTGGTCGCCAGGGCGGCCGCCGCCCGCTCGGCATCGTCGGTGCCAGTGCACGCTTGCGCCTCGGCCGCGTTGGGCATGAACACGTCGACGCTGCTCAACTTGGCGGCCAGCGCGGCCGAACCGAGCTCTTCAACGTCCCATCCGACATCGGCGAACACGAGCGGCGTGAAATGGTGCAGCCCGGCCAGCCATTGGGGGTCAACGTTGGCCAACGACACCACAAAAGCGTCCGCCCGGTAGTCATTTGGCAGACGGGCGGCCACGTCCACTGGGGGCAGCTCTTCGTACGTTATGAGGCTGCGCTCCCGGCCGTCGGCGATCGACGTCGTGACCGGTGTAGTCCACTCCGGTGCTCGCATCGACAGACTCAGGTCGATCCCCTCGTAGAGGAGCGCCGACCAGAGGTATTGGCCGAAGGCGTCGTCGGCAAAGACGGCCGAAAGCCCTACGTCGAGGCCCAGCCGGGCTAGTGCGACGGCGATGTTGGCCACGCCGCCGGGTGAGATGCCGAGATGTGCGGCTCGCACCTCCGTCCCCGGCCGCGGTGGGCTGGGAAGCCCCGCATAAACCAGGTCGAAGAATACCGTCCCGAAGACATGGACCCGCCGCTTGGGCAATGGTCCCGCGCACTGGCCGTAACCGAGCTCACACCCGTCAGGTCCGGAGCACGGCCGATCGCTGGCCGGGCTGCCGCTGCTGGGAGCGCTGTCGACGTTCGTTTCGGCGACGGCCATGCCCTGATGCTATAGGAACGACGGCTACTATTTGCCCCGCCCCGGCGCCGTAGTGATGGGCGTGGAGATTGGAGAACCCTCGGAGCCGCAAAGATCGTCCAGCTGCAGCAGGTACTTCTGAGCGGTGGCGATGTCGCCGCGGCTGAGGGCGAGCTCAAACGATCTCGTGTCAGAAAGAACGCGACCCCCGACGGCCTCGGCGTCTTTGTCGACCATTTTGTGCAAAGTGCCTAAACCGCCCTCACGGTCATACGCCAACTGCATAACTGTACCAACCGAATTACAGAAAGTGTCCATGCCCGAAGCGGTGCTGCTCTTGTCCAGATCCTGGATAAAAGCGTAGATCCCGACGGCCAATGCGATGACTAGCCCGACCAGGGCCAGTGCTCGGGCGACAGGACGGCGGGGCCGAACCGGTGGTGGCATGCCGTCTCCGCCAGCCGGGATGGCAACAACAGGCGCGATGGCCTCGGGATTCTCCGGCACGTCCTAACGATAGGCTCTGGACCGCCATCGGCCTGTGCTGCGACTGATCGAGGCTTCGAACCATCGGCCGTTCGGGACCATGGCCGTTCGCCGGTCCGGACCGGTCGGCTCAGTTGAGCGTTGAGCCGGTTCGCCCCACCTCCGCTTTGGTCCCCCCGGCGGTGGCGTAGCTGGTGACCGGCACGCCCAGCAGCTCGCCCACTTCCCGGCTAGTACGTAGTAGCGCCACAAGGTCTGTGCCCGTGGCCACCCCCATTTCCTCGAACATATTTACTAGATCCTCGAGAGCCACATTTCCGTGGTTGCCGCTCCCCGCGGGAAAACGGATACCGCCACCAATACCGCACAGCGCCCCCTCGAATGTCCTAATCCCCGCTGTCATGGCCGCCAGTGCGTTCGCCAACGCCATGCCATTGGTATTGTGAAGGTGAACGCCCAGTTTTATGGAGGGGTATTGGCGGAGCGCCAGTTGGCTCAACTCATAAACGCGCCGCGGGCCATCCAGACCGGCGGTGGTGGCGATGTAAAACTCGTCGATCCCGGCCTGGCTTAAAAACGAAATTATGCCCAGCACCCGCTCCGGAGGGATCTCGCCTTCATACGGGGAAAACATGCTCATACCGATGGCCACAACTACGTGGATGTCGTTGTCGCGGGCGACCCGGGCGACCTCACTGATGACCTCGAGGTTGCGACCGACGGACATGTTTTGGTTCTTTTGGTTATAGGTCTCGCTGGCGGTGATTAGGGCGAGCACCTCGCCGATCCCGGAGGCGGCGGCCCGCTCCATGCCCCGTCGGTTGGCCACGAGGGCCCGGAACGTGCAGTCGTGGTGGACCGGCAGGCCCTTCACGACGGCCTCGGCATCCGCCAGCTGAGGTACGACGTCTGGCCGCACGAACGAAGTGACTTCGATGCGCTTCAGCCCGGCATCCAGGAGCCGGTTGAGAATGGCGAGCTTGAGCTCGGTGGGGTACACCTTTTCCAAGCTCTGGAGCCCGTCCCGCAGCGTTACATCTACGATCTCAACGTCAGCGGGGAACTGCATCTTCATTTCCTCCCTTACTAACACCCGGACACCCCACGTTTTTGTCGACGAGGATGGCTATCGGGCCGGCGGGCGAGGCGGCCGGCCCGGTTGTCCGGCTCGGCTGTCCGGCTCGGCTGTCCCTTGAGCCCTTCGCAAAACGCTCACCTCGGTTGCACATTTCCTTTTACCTCTCCCGTTCGGGTAGTTATAGGGTAAGGGACGTCTCGGTTCCGAGCGAGGAGGTTGGGCTGTGTATGTCCGGGAGATGCTCTATATAGATGGTCGCTGGGTTCGTTCGACGGGCTCTGGCACCATCGCCGTATTCAACTCCGCCACAGAGGAGGTAATCGGTACGGTCCCCGACGGGACCCCAGAGGACGTCGACCGGGCCGTGCGCGCCGCGTCGACTGCCTTCCCGGAGTGGTCGCGGACCTCGGTCGACGAGCGGTCGAAGCTGCTCGCTCGCACAGCGGAGTTGCTCGCGGGGCGGCAGGAGGAGATCGCCAACCTCGTGACGCAAGAGGTCGGGATGCCCTTCCCCCTGTCGCTTATGCACCAGGCGGGCGCACCCACGATGAGCTTCGCCCTGAACTCGCAGATAGCGCCGGGTTTCACCTTTGAGGAGGAAGTGGGCCAGTCGCTGGTAGTGCGCGAGCCCGTGGGAGTAGTGGGCTGTATCACGCCCTGGAACTACCCGCTCGGTCAGATAAGCGACAAGGTGGCGCCTGCGCTGGCCGCTGGGTGCACTGTCGTAGTCAAGGCGAGCGAGGTGGCGCCGCTCAACGCCTTCATTTTGGCCGAGGTCTTTGATGAACTAGGGCTCCCGCCAGGCGTGTTCAACCTGGTCATGGGGACGGGGCCGGTGGTTGGTGAAGCGCTGGCATCGCACCCGTTGGTTGACATGGTCTCCTTCACCGGTTCGACCCGCGCCGGCCGGCGCGTCATGGAACTAGCCTCCAATAGCGTCAAACGCGTGGCCCTCGAGCTGGGCGGCAAATCGCCCAACGTGATCCTGGAGGACGCTGATCTTTCTGTGGCCGTCCCGGCTGGCGTAGCCGCCTGTTACGAAAATTCGGGGCAGATATGCTCCGCCCTTTCCCGCATGATAGTTCCGAGTTCTCGCTTGGACGAAGCGGGTGAGCTCGCGGTCCAGGCCGCTGGCACATTTAGGCCAGGCGATCCTTTTGCCCCTGAGACGACCCTGGGCCCTCTGGTTTCAGCGGCTCAGCGCGACCGTGTGCGAGGGTATATCAAGAAAGGGATCGATGAGGGAGCTTCGTTGTTGTGCGGCGGCGTTGACCCTCCTGCCGGTCTCGACAAGGGTTATTATGTACAGCCAACGGTGTTCTCTGATGTGACGACGACCATGACGATCGCGCAAGAAGAGATCTTTGGCCCCGTATTGGCAATCATGCCGTATAACAGCGAAGACGAGGCGGTAATAATTGCCAACGACACTGTTTACGGTTTATCGGGTGGCGTGTGGTCTGGCGACAAAACGCACGCCGAACGGGTGGCGCGTCGGCTCCGGACGGGCCAAGTCGCGATTAATGGCGCGGATTTCAATCCGATTGCGCCCTTTGGCGGCTACAAACAGTCTGGTATCGGTCGCGAGTTGGGGAGCTTCGGCTTGCAGGAGTTCTTAGAGGTAAAAGCCCTCCAGCGATAGTAACGCCTGTGGATGGACCAAACGTCCTCTGACCGCTTTCCCAGGTAGCCGCCCTACGGGCCGAGCCACGTTTTCTGCTCGGCCTCCAGTCGCCGTCCCGCCCAGAATCATCCCGCCCAGAAGCGTCCCGCCCAGAAGCGTCCCGCGTTGATCCTCAGCAGGGCCGCCGGATGCCCAGCAGGGTCGCTCGGTTGTCGCGGTCCGGTGGTGGCGCGAGTTCGGTTCTGGCGGGCGGCGGCTGCCAATCTTGGACAGCCAATCTTGGACGTCTCAACGCGTACCACCACGCACGGAGATCACTCACCTACGATCAAGCTATCGCGCATTTTTGCTTGACTTGTGATCGGTTGCTACGTAAGGATTGCGCGGTGAACTACCTCGTGAGCGGGAAATGGGGCCGGCTCGAGCCGGGACGTGAGGCAGCACAGCCGTCGCCGGGAGCTCCGTCGCAGACGCTAGTCGGCCGATGAACTGCGAGACGGGTACCCGGCATACGCGGGTCGCATCGCAGGTCGGTTGAGATGGAGCATCCGGTAGTGGGCGCCAGGAATGGCAGGCGACGGACGGACCTCTGGCCCGGTTCGGCCCTGGACGATGGCCCGGTTGTGGCCCGGGGCCGTCCCCGGTCCCGGGTCGAGCGGCTACGCGCCATTCTGGAGGTTGTCGACGCGGAGATGGCCGTCGGGGTCGAACAGCTCGCTGTCCGTCTCGGGGCCTCGCTGGCGACGATCCGACGCGATCTTGCCCACCTCGCTGGCCAGGGCTTGATCACTCGCTCCCACGGCGGAGCGGTCCGGGTCGACAGCAACCTGGAAGTGCCCGTCTACTACCGCGGCGGCCGGCACGCGACAGAGAAGCGCCGTATCGGTTCGGTGGCGTCCAAGATGATCGGTGACAGCACAGTCGTCGGCATAACGGGCGGCACTACGACCATGGAGGTCGCACGGGCCATCGCTTCGCGCCAGGGGCTCACCGTCGTGACCAATGCCCTGAACATCGGGTATGAGCTGGCCCGACGGCGTAACATTCGCCTGGTACTTACCGGCGGTGTGTGCCGGCCGGCGTCGTTCGAGCTCTCCGGACCGATTGCAGAGAGCACCCTCGACGGTTACAACCTTGACGTCGCGTTTGTCGGGGTTGACGGTATCGACGCCAATGCTGGTTGCACCACGCACGACGACGTCGAGGCACGGGCCAACAAGGCGCTCGTGGCGAGGGCGCAACGAGCGATCGTCGTGGCGGACCACAGCAAGATCGGGCAAATCGCTTTCGCATCTATCTGCCCACTAGGCGCGATCGATGTGATCGTTACAGATAGCGACGCGGACGCGGTAGCCGTTGCCAGCCTCGAATCTGCTGGCGCGGATGTCGTGCTCGCCTGAACTAGGAGCGTATGTGTGAAATCTGAGCCTGTGTTCAGCGGTGTGGCTGTCGCACTTGTCACGTTGTTCGACGATTACCTCGAACTCGACGCGGCAGGCACGGCGGACCTGGCGGTCCAACTGGTGGATCTCGGAGTGAAAGCTGTCGTGGTCGGCGGCACCACGGGCGAGGCGGCGGCTCTGGACCCCGATGAGCGTTCGGAGGTCCTGGCGGCTGTGCGCAAAGCGCTACCGCAGGGGTCTGGCGTACCCGTAATCGCCGGCACGGGGGCACCGTCGCCCAGGCAGGCGGCGCGGCTGACCGCCGCGGCCCGGGATCATGGGGCCGACGCCGTGTTAGCGCTATCGCCACCGCGCACACCGAACCCGCGCCCTTACTACGAAGCGGTGGCAGAAGCCGCGAGCAGCGTTCCCGTGCTGGCCTACCACTTCCCATCGGTCTCGCCTCCAGGTATTTCGCTCTCGGCTATCGCCGACCTCCCGGTCGAAGGTATGAAGGATTCGAGCGGAGATCCCGGCCGGCTGCTGGAGACGCTCGACACTTGGGACCGTCCCGTCTACCCCGGAAATTCAGCGCTGATAACCCTGGCCGGGGCCCTCGGCTGCCCGGGGACTATCCTCGCCCTGGCAAACGCCGTGCCCGAGCTATGCGCCGCCGCCTTTGCCGGGGATGCCGAGGCGCAGCTGAAACTGGCCGAGCCGCGTCGGCGGACCGAGGGTCGTTTTCCCATGGGCCTCAAGGAGCTAGTGGCAGAGCGGTTCGGCTGCTCCACGAGGGCCCGGTTGGGCTAGAGACAGGCGTTCGGCCCGGCCGCTGTCGCCGCCCCAGGCGTAATGGAGCTGGGCCCCTCCGATCGCACTTCGAAAAGGAACCGCATGAACCAGGACAGCAGCCGCAGAGCCGTGCACACCGACCGCGCCCCGGTGCCCAAGTTTTCCTACTCGCAGGGAGTGGTCGTGGGCGACTTGCTGTTTGTATCTGGCCAAGGGCCTGTCGACCCCGTGACCAAGGTGGCCCCCGAGCGTTTCGGCGACCAGGTCCGAACCACGCTCGACAATGTGGCGGCCATCGCCGAGGCTGCCGGTGCTCGGCTGGCAGACGCCGTTCGCGTCGGCGTGTACTTGGCTGACCTCGAAAACTTCGTCGAGATGGACGCTATATACCGCGAGTATTTCCAGGCCCCCCTGCCCGCCCGGACAACCGTCGGCGCGGCGCTCCGAGATATTGCTATCGAGATAGACGCCGTGGTCGCCGTCAGACGGGATCCCAGGCAGTAACAAGAACCGCCTGGCGCCGCCATCGAGGCGGCGCGGGCGCACCGCCGCACCACTACCGCTCGACCACGAGAGAGATGACCACTCAGCTTCACGCAAAATATCACGCACGTCCTGCTTGACTTCTGATCGGTAACTACGTAAGGATTGCGCGGTGAGCTATCTCGCGCAGGAGCTGACGGGCCAACCGCAATTGTGGCTTCGCGCTGCTGAATTATCGGTCAAAGCTCCATTGCCGAGGGCGAGCGACCGGGTGGCACTGATCGGGTGCGGGACCTCGCTGTTCATGGCCCAGGCGGCGGCCAGCTTCCGGGAGGCACAGGGTCTCGGGCTCACCGATGCGTTCCCCGCGTCGGAGCTTCCGTCGACCCGCGAGTACGACACGGTCATCGCCATCTCCCGTTCCGGGACAACCACCGAAGTGCTTGACGCCGTCCGGTCTGTTGCAGCGGGGACACGCGTCTTGGCCATTAGTGCCGCTACCAGAAGCCCTCTCGCCGACCTCGCCAGCGATTATGTCGAGCTTGCTTTCGCCGACGAGCGGTCGGTCGTCCAGACCCGATTCGCCACCACGGCACTCGCGCTCCTGCTGTCCTCCTGGGGCTGGGATGTCGAAGCGGCGGCTTCGCAGGCTGCCGCCCACCTTGTCTCAGCGCTACCCGAAGTGGTCGAGGTGGCGCAGCAATTTGTATTCCTTGGTCGCGGCGTCTCCACCGGGATCGCTTCGGAGGCGGCCCTCAAGCTGCGCGAAGTCCTCGGTGCTTGGACCGAGGCCTACCCCACGATGGAGTTCCGTCACGGCCCTATCTCGGCCATCGGTGCCCACTCGCTCGTATGGGTCCTCGACGGTTCAGAACCACGCATCGACGACGAGATCGTAAAGACCGGGGCGAACTTTTTGCGGTCTGAAGGCGACCCCCTGGCCGAACTGGTGCGAGTCCACATGACCGCCGAACAACTCGCTTCCAGACGCGGCATCGACGCTGACCATCCCCGCTTCTTGTCGCGCTCGATCATCCTGACGGAAGGTGACGCGTAAAGGTGATAGTCGGCCGAGGTGGCGCCGTCCCTGAACTCCAGACCGCCTGTATTGAGGCTGGCGGCAACCACTAACAGAGAAGGAGGCTGTCATCACAAAGATTGCGATCGTTGGCGCGGGGAGCCTGGTTTTTACCCGCAAGCTCGTCAGTGACCTCCTGCAACAAGACGCGACCGTCGACGCCGAGTTCCATCTGGTTGATATCGACGAGGGCCGGTTGCGGGACTCAGTCCGGGTCGTCGAGCACATTGGGGCCAGGGCCGGTCGGACGGTCCCGGTATTTGCCTCAGTCGACTGTGCTGAAGGAGTACGTGACTGCGATTACGTGATAAATACGATCCAGGTCGGGGGGAAGGAAGCAACTCAGATCGACTTCGACCTGCCTGAAAAGTTCGGCGTCCGCCAGACGATCGCCGACACCCACGGCATCGGCGGCATCTCGCGGGCCATGAGGACCATTCCGCCCGTCCTCGACATCGCCAGCGCCGTCGCGCAGTACGCCCCTAACGCTCTCCTCCTCAACTACACCAACCCGATGGCCATGGTTGTCATGGCCCTGGCCAGCACGGGGTTCGACCGTCATGTCGGCCTCTGCCACGGGACCGAGCACACCGCCGCTGACATAGCCCGCTACCTGGGCGTGGAGCAACCCTCGGAGCTGGTGTGGCAGGCAGCCGGCATCAACCACATGACTTGGTTCCTCAAGCTGGCCGTGGGCGGCGAGGACATGTACCCGCGTCTTCGTGAGTTCGCTCGAGTTGTCGACGTTTCTCAACACGAGGACGGCATCCGCCTTGAGCTGCTCCGGCGTTTTGGCTACTTCGTCAGCGAATCGAGCGTTCACAATGCTGAGTACTTCCCCTGGTTCCTTCGCCGCGGTGTCGATACCGAAATGCATGGGGTACGCGTTCGTGAGTACCTTTACCGCCTCGACAAGCTAGAGCTCGACTTTGAGGCTGAACGCAGCGCCCACACGGGCGGGAGCTCGCTGCCCCTTGAGGCCCGCAGCACGGAGTACGCGCCGAAAGTCATCGCCGCCGAAGAGAGCCATCAACCCTTTGCGTTCATGGGCAATGTCGTCAATAGCGCCGGCCTCATCTCCAACCTGCCCGCCGGCGCGTGTGTCGAAGTGCCGTGCTACGTCGATGGCGGTGAGATCGTCCGGGGCTTCGTCGGCGCCATCCCTGAGCAGTGTGCAGCGCTCAACCGGACGCAAGTGAATGTGCAACTCCTCACCGTCGCGGGCATCCTGCAACACGACCGAGACATGATCTACCAAGCAGCCTTTCTCGACCCGCTCCTGTCGGCCCAACTCACCCTCGACGAGATCACGGATCTCGTCGACGAGCTGATCCTCGCGCACGGCAACCCGTCCGGCCTGAGATGACAGGTGCCTGAAATGACCGGCGTCGCCGCACGCGGCCATAGCTTTCTGGTCGTGGCCGATGGGCCAGCCCGGCCTGGCCGAAGATCCGATGGGCCCGGAGCTCGAACTGGACCTCCCGAGCAGGAGCCGAACTTTTCGCCCCAGGCCCGGGCACCACCGGTCCGCTGCGCCGAGCCGGAGACCTTCATCCCGCGCCAGTCAGCGCCGCCGCCCGATAACTCGTTGTCACCCACAACCGGCTACCGGTGCGGCCATGCCGACAAACTCCAAAGGACAGCCGGTCCTCTCCGAAGATGGCAAACTCTTCTACCATCCGTGACATGCGACCTTGGAACAGCTCACAGCCCAAGCGACATCGCGTGAGCTGACCGAAAGCAATAGCGGCCGACCGCCACCAGCCCGACCACCAGCAATTCCCGCGATGACGCGGGCCTCCGAGAGGCAGATCTAATGATCGATGGAATGTTCGTTATGGATTGTCACACTCACTGCTACAAGCCCGTAGAGTCTATTTGGGGCGTACTAAGCCAGACGCATGAGCAATTGATCGCCCGCCAAGACCGGAACGGCATCGACCTATCGGTCATTATGGGCCAGCATCGAGTGCACCCCGACGAACAGTGGGAGCAGACGGAGTACCTCATTGAGGGGGCGCAGAAGTACCCCGGACGCTTCATCCCTGTTATGACCTATACGCCCTTCTGGGGTCAACGTACTCTGGACGACATGCGCCGCGGCAACGACCTCGGCGTCCGAGGTGTCAAGCTCTACGCCCACGGCCAGGGCTTTTTCCCGGTGGACAGCCCCATGCTCGACCCGATGATGGACTTGGCCACTGAGTTCGGCTGGGTTGTCATGATCCACACGGACATCGACTCAAAGGTCTGTTCGCCGTTCCTTGGACTGCGGCTGGCCAAACGGCACCCGTCGGCCAAGATCCAGTTCTGCCACATGGGCATGAACTCCGATATTACGTCTTTCATGCCCGAGTGGTGCTATGAGCAGGAGAACGTGTATCTCGACACTTCAGACACGCCCAATCTCCCTAATTTCGTCTACAAGCTCCCCATGAAATATATGCCGGACCGGCTCGTCTTCGGGACCGACGGCCCGACGCTATATGAAGAGGTAGAACTGGCCAAGATCGCCGTCGCCGAGAGGGACTTTGGGCTCACTCGACCAGAGAAGCAGAAGATATTGGGTGAAAACGGAGTCCGCCTGTGGCGCGTGGATCTCAGTGCCAGGGCCACAAACTCAGACGCCACGGCCGCGGCCACTGCCCGCGTAGGCGGTTGATCATCGGTGCCCACACAAAAAACTTCGGACAGCTCAGAGAAAGGAATGTGACATGATCCAGGCAAAACCGGCTGGAAACCGGTCGCAGCACCCGCACTTCGCTAGACGAAAACCGTTGCGGCTGTTGCGCTCAAAAGCAGTGCCGGTGGCGGCCGCCACTCTGGTGCTGGCAACCTTTGGACCGGGGGCGGGAGCGACCGCCTTTGCCGGAACGGCGACAAGGAGCGCTTCGTCGGTCACCAACCTTACCTGGTGGACCATGTGGTCGGGTTCGAGCCTGATCCCGATCGAGAAAATGGTTAAGCAGTTCAACAGCACGCATCCCACCATCCACGTGACCGAAGTCAATGTACCCAGCTCTAATGGGGACGCCAAACTCTTGAGCTCCATCGCCGCCGGTGATCCGCCCGACGTGTTCACCGAGTGGAACCTGGTCCTCGGACAGGACGCTCAAACTAGCGCCATTCTGCCGATGAACCAGTACCTTACAGGTAAGTACGCCGGCCTCGAAAAGTGGGAATACCCCCTCTCAGTACAGGGCGGCGAATACAAGGGCAAGCTCTATGCCATACCCATGGGCATGGACTCCTGGGGCCTCTACTACAACAAGAGCATCATGAAGGCGGCCGGGATATCGTCGCCACCGACGACCTTGGCGCAGCTGGACGCGGACCAAGCCAAGGAGTGGAAGATCTCGGACGGCCGGCTCCAGCAGATCGGGTTCTACCCGTACGACACGTCAGGCATCTTTCTTGCCTACTACCTCAGCTTCTTCGGTGCCACGAACTGCTTCTCGGGCTCCAAGTACAACCTCGAGAACTGCAAGGGGGCGCAGGCTGCCGCGAACTGGATTGCCAGTTACGCGAAATACCCCTTCCCGCTCGTTTCCGGCATGGAGTCGGCGTACGGCGATGTTTCGGGGGGAGGCGAGGATGCGTTCAGCCAAGGCAAAGCGGGATTTGAGATGGAGGGGCCGTGGATCGGCGCTCAGTTCATACCCGGCTCTAACCCCTCGATGGGTCAGAACTTCGGTGTAATCCCGTTCCCGGCCACGGGTTACGTGCCGTCCGGGGGCACCCTGGGACAAGGGAACTTCAACATCATCCCCAAGGGTGCATCCAACCCATCGGCCGCCTTCCAGCTTATTGCGTGGCTAGCCGGGTATGACAACACGAAGTACATCGCCACCATTGACCCGACAGGGGGTTGGGTCCCCGCTGGACCGTCCGTGGCCGCCGCCGCCCCCTACCAGGCGTATGTGAAGAAGTTCCCGTGGATGGCGACCTTCCTGAAGCAGATGTCGAGCCCTTACAGTGCGACTCCGCGGCTGACCCCCACTGAAGCGGCCTACTACAACGCCAGTCAGACGGCTACCGAAGACATCTTGACCAAAAAGCTGACGCCTATGCAGGCATTGAAGTACATCGACAGCCAGGGCAACAGCTAAGCAGTCGACCACAGGAAGCGCAGGCGCGCCGCGTGACGGCGCGTCGTCGCTTGATGAGTTGGCGAGGGACGAGGTATGCGTGCCGAGACGATGACGACGACCACGACCACAGCACGGCCCCGAGAGGCGGGGTCCCAAGCGCCGCGGTCCCAAGCGCCGCGGCCGTGGTCCGGCCTGCTTTCAAAAGGGCGCTCGGTCGAACGGCGTCAGACCAAGCTCGGGTTGCTGTTCATAAGCCCCTGGATAATTGGGTTTCTGGCGTTCACGTTGTACCCATTCCTCGCTACTCTCTACTACAGCTTTATGAGTTATACGGGTGTCGGGGCCATGAAATTTATCGGCTTGGACAACTACACCAAGCTGTTTCACGACCCGTTGTTTTGGACCTCTTTATCAAACACCCTGTATTACACGGTGTTCGAAGTGCCTCTGTCGATGATTGTCGCACTGGGTCTGGCCCTGCTCCTCAATATGAAGGTGCGCGGGAGAGCCCTTTACCGAACCGTGTTTTACTTGCCTTCCGTTGTCCCCCTGGTCTCGGGCTGCATGCTCTGGCTGTGGATGTTCAACCCCTCCTACGGTGTCGTGAACGACTTGCTTTCTGACCTCCATATTCCCGGGCCGTATTGGATGTTCTCGCAAGCGTGGTCCAAGCCAACGTTCATCCTCCTGGGCCTGTGGGGGCTGGGACAACCAATGGTGTTGTTCCTAGCCGCGCTGCAGGTTGTCCCCCAAGACATGTACGAGGTCGCCGATATAGAGGGAGCTGGTCCCTTCCAGCGACTGCGGCACGTTACGCTGCCCATGATCAGCCCGGTTATCTTGTTCAATACCATCATGGCGCTTGTAATTTGTTTCCAGTACTTTACGCAGGCGTACGTGATGACCAGCGGTGGACCGGACAACTCGACTCTTTTCTACAGCCTGTACCTGTACCAACAGGCGTTCCAGGATTTGCATCTGGGGTACGCCTCGGCCATGGCCTGGCTGTTGTTCGTAATCGTGGTGGTGCTCACGGGCCTATTGTTCAGGTCGTCGTCGAGATGGGTTCATTATGAAGCTTCAAACTGACACCGGTCAGCAAATAGGGATCGTCGACCCGGACGCCGGGGCGTTAACCGTGCCGGTGTTGGCGCGGCCAGCGCGCTCGCGTTGGACCGGGCGCAAGATCGGCAGTAGTGCCGTGAAGCATGCGGTCCTGATAACGATCGGAGCGACGTTTGCCTTCCCCCTGGTGTGGATGCTACTCACGTCCCTCAAGCCAGTGTCTCAGGCGATCGCGTTCCCAGTGGTGTGGTGGCCGCATCCAGTGCTGTTCAGCAACTACCCGCAAGCGCTGACGTCGTTGCCGTTTGGACGCTTCTTTCTGAACACGTTGTTCTATGCCGTGGTCACCATAGTGGGCGTTTGCGTGTCGAGCAGTCTGGTGGCGTACGGGTTTTCCAGGCTGAAATGGCCCGGACGAGATCTTTTGTTTTACGTGATGATCGTCACGATGCTACTTCCGTTTTTATCGACCCTCATCCCGCTGTTCATCTTGTTCAAGAAGCTCGGCTGGATCGGCACGTACCTCCCGCTGATGGTCCCTTGCTTCTTTGGCGCCTCGATCTACAGCACGTTTTTGCTGCGGCAGTTCTTTATGACGATACCCGGAGACTTCGCGGACGCGGCCCGCGTGGAAGGCGCCAACGAGTTTTACATATACTCCCGTATTATCCTGCCGTTGTCAAAGCCGGCGATGGCCGTGGTAATATTGTTCCAGTTCATTTACTGTTGGAACGACTTCCTGGGCCCGTTGATTTATCTGAACAACCCATCGTGGTACCCGCTGGCGTTGGGATTAAACGAGATTCTGGGGACGTACTCCACTAATTGGGCGTGGCTGATGGCCGCGTCGGCGGCCGTCACGTTGCCGATAGTGATCTTGTTCTTCCTGACGCAACGGACGTTCGTACAGGGGATAGCGATTACGGGGGGGAAGGGCTGAACCGGTCATGAGGAAGACCCAATCATGAAGGAAACATTGTCAACCGCCCCGCCATTGCTGGTTGAGCGGCCCGTGAGCGCTATTTTCCGATCGCGGATCATGGCTGGGCTGGCCACCGGTCTGAACTTCCTGCTGTTGAACCTGGCGTTGGTTATCGTGTCGGCCCCGGTGGTGACGCTGCCGATCGCCATCTATGCCGCGTCCGTAGCCCTCGATCGCTGGAGGGCGGGGGGCGAGGACCGGGTGGTGCGAGAGTTCGTCGCGACCCTGCGGTCGCCGGGTCTGTTCCGAGCGTGGGTCGTGGTCGGTGTGCCACTGGCGGCCATCGGAGTGGGGGTGGAGGAGGCCCACTACTTCTTCTTCAATGACCGAACTCTTTAACCCACGTGTGCCTGGGTCTGGGTCTGTCCGCGCTGCTGGTCACGGTCACGGGTCTTGGCTATGTCGTCCTCCTCGCTGGTCGCCATCGGCAGGCATCTGTGACCGAGCTGTGGTGGGTATGTGCGCAGCTGGCGGTGCGAAATCTGTTGGTTACGGGCCCGCTCTTCGTCGTGGAGATAGTGGCCGCCACGGTATTGGGCATCCTGGACCCCGCCCTGCTGCTTTTGGGGGTACCAATTGTGGCGCTGAACCTCATGAGGGCTACTGCCGAAGTTGGCCTACGCCGGGTTCAGAGCCAGGTTTGACGATGCTCTGTCCAGAGTGAAACGCGGAATGGCGCGGGCGGCGTTGTTGGTGGGTGCGTTGGTGATCTTCGGGGGCTGAGCATGATCTTCGCTATCGACCATTTGGTACTTTCCGTGGCGCCCGCGCAGGCGCCCGTGGTTCTCAGCGAGCTGCGAGAAGCGGGGTTCGTCGCCCACAACTTCGTTCTCAGCTTTGATGACGCAAACTCAGAGAGTGAGAGCCTTTCTTACGATGGCGGCGGCATGGTCGAAGTCCTGCATTCTCGGGAGCTGAGACCCAACCCGACATGGTTCGGAGAGGTCCCCAGGGTGATCGGCATGGGTTTCGCCTCCGACGATTTTGTCGACGGACACCGCGTGGGGGAGTGACCGTGAGGAAGGTGATTGGACAATGGACGGGGAGCTGTTGCTCCCCGACGGCTCCCCTCTCCGTGTGGTGGCCGCCGGGCCCCATAAACATGCCTCCGAGTTCTATGTCTTTGTCATGGACCGGCCGGCGGGGAAGTTGCAGTTTCCCGACGTAGCCGCGGTCCCCCATTTGGTGAATGTCATATTCAGCGGGTCCGACGCTAGTCTTTGGCGAGACCGATTGCAGCGCTGGCTCCATCTTGCTGACGGGCCGGTCCTGCGGGTGGGCGACGTGGACCTTCGGTTTGAGGAGTCTGAGCCGCCAGGCGTCCGGGCCACGCCGACGTTCAGGGTGCCGACCAAGCCCGGCCGGATGTCCTTGGATAGAAGCAGTATAGAGTTCGTCCCAGGTGCCGGGCCGTGACCACACCCTGATGCAGCCCGGTTGGGGGCCTCCGGCAAACTTGGGGGGAACCTTGCGGCGGGCGGGGTCATGTGGCCGTTGGTGCCGGCCCCGTGCTAGGCGGGCGCACCGCCGGCGCCAGCTGTGAGGCGGCTTGAAGTACTTCGCCCTCTCTGCTTCTCTACCTCTACCTCGTCTCTACCTCGCCTCAACCGCGTCTCTACCTCGTCGGCCCATCGTCGGTCCATCGAGGAGCCAGAGCCAGTGCCCGATTGTTGTACGGACAGGAGGATGCTATGATCTCCTGGTCGGTGCTGGTCGCGAAGGCTGGTCGTTGGGGATGGCTCCTTTTGTTATCGGGCTCACAAGTGCAGGTCGGGGCGGCGAGGCCGTTGGCCGCGGGTGGGCCCTGTCGGTTGGGCGGTGCGTGCGGCATCCCTCGGGCGTCAGTCGATCTAGCGGTCACGGGCTCGCGGCCTCGGCCCGCAACCCAACCTGAGCGGGGATCCGGAGCTGAGCCTCAGGGGCGTCGTCGCGGCGACCAGGAGAGCGGTCATTATGCCAGTTGATCCCTGTCGTTCCTCGTCAGAAGCAGTAGCGCCAACTCACAAGGAGAGTTCCAAATGAGACATCTGTCCAGGCGCGAGTTCCTTACGTACGGCGTCGGCTCGCTCGGAGCCGTTGCCGTCGCGGGCACTCGCGGGAGCAGCTTGACCAACTTAATCGCCCGAGCCCCATCGGCGTCGGCAAAATACAGCTACGACGTATGGAGCTTCGACGCCACCTCAGATATAAAGGTGTTCCAGCAAATGGTGGCGGCGTACAATAAAACCACCTCCTCGCCGATCTCCTTCAATATCAATTTCCTCGCTAGCGTCGCTCCCGCAGCCTATCCCACCAAAATACAAAGCCTGTTCGCCACCGGGAAACCACCTGACATGTTTATGAACTGGGGTGGAGCGTACGCCCGTCCTCTCATCTCAGCTGGGTACGTAAAAGTACTCAACTCGTGGTATCAGAAATACAACTGGACGGGTCACAAACTGATCCCGGCAGCAGTGGATTACATTACCTTCGGCGGCAAGCAGTACGGCGTCCCGGTCAACCTCCTGGCTATGCCCATCTGGTACAACAAGGCGCTGTTCAAGAAGGCCGGCGTGACGGTGCCAAAGAACTACGCACAGTGGGGGAGTGTAAACACGTCGCTCAAGAAAGCCGGCATCACTCCAGCCGTCGAGGCCGTAATCGACGGATGGGACGCCATGCGACTGTTCGAGAGCCTGCTCGAGATGACAGCTGGCCCTACCCTTCACGACCAGTTAGTCAACCTGACCGCGAGCTGGGACAACCCGGCGGTGGTGGAAGCTTTCAACGAGTTGCGCCAATGGGGTCAGAGCGGATGGCTCGAGAAAGACTACGTAGGTACGGACCCGACCGCAGCTGGCCTGCTGTTCACCAGCGGCAGGGCGGCCCAATCGGTGCAGGGCCCGTGGGAGGTGGGGACGCTCCAAACGGCGGGCTCAAAGCTCGACGATTTCGACATGTTCATACCTGTCGGCCAGACGGGCCCCATCCGGATGGCGGGGTTCGCCCGGCAGTACCAGATAGGTAGCCAGGTGACCGGGGCACGGCTCGATGCGCTGGGCGACTTCTTCAACTGGTTCGTGCAGCCCGCGGTATCCCGCAAGTACTTTTACGATTCGGGAACAGCGTCTATAAACGGCTGGCCGACGACCGTCCCTCTGGCCAATAAGGCCATGCAACTCACCTTGAGCCACAAGTTGTACCTCGTTCAGGACCAGGCTCTGGGTTTCCAGGTGGCGGACGTCTTCTTTGCGCAGCAGTCAAGCGTGCTCAGCGGCTCAACAACCCCGAAATCGGCCGCGAAGGCGATCCAGACCGCGATCGCGAAGTCCCAGAAGTCCTGATCAAGTGGGTTGACCGCGAGCGAGACCCTCCGATCCCGTTTGGCGGCACGGCGCTCGTCGTCGCCCAAGCGGGGCCGGCGGGTCTCGCTCGATGTGCCTGAGGGCAAGAGCATCCACAGAGTGTTGCGAAGGAGGTCCACCGCTCAGTGAGCGCGGTTCTAGGTGATGTCGCCGTCCCGTCACCTCGTACGTCCCCCCGGGGCAAAGGTGTTCTCAGTCGCGGGCTGAGGTATTACGAGTTATGGCTCAGGGCCCATCTCGTCCCTTATGTGTTCCTGGCGCCGGCTCTCGTGATATACGGTGTCTTTCTGGTGGTGCCCATCGCCACCAGCCTCTGGTACAGCCTGACGGCCAAGTCTGCCGAAGGTCATACGGTTTTTGTAGGGCTCCAGAATTATACGTCTCTATTTTCGACCCCGGGAACGCTTACGGCGCTGCGGAACACGGTGATCTGGGTCGTGGTCATGGTTCTCGTCCCCACCGGCATTGGCCTTTTTCTGGCCAACATGCTCAGAGGCGCGGGGCGATGGAAGATCGTCACCCAGACCATGTTCTATCTTCCCACGGTTATCCCGATGGTCGGCGTCGCCCTCATATGGCAGTGGATGTACAACCCCCAGTTCGGGTTTATCAACTCCTTCCTGACCGAGATCGGGCTGAGTTCCCTTGCTCTGGACTGGCTGGGGTCGCCGACCACGGCGTTACCTGCATTGCTTATTGCCGGCATCTGGGTGTCGATCGGCCTGCCAATGGTCCTGTACCTGGCCGGGTTGCAATCGATCTCGCCGGAGCTATACGAGGCGTCGCGGGTGGACGGGGCCGGTCGATGGGCGCAGTTCCGGTACGTCACTATGCCCGGCCTGCGTCAGATGAACATCATCATCCTGGCGCTCCAGGTGATCGGGGCTCTGCAGGTGTTCGCCATTGTGCTGGCGCTGACGGGAGGCGGCCCGGGCTATAGCACTCAGGTGCTGGGCACCTGGATGTACTACAACATATTCAACTACGGGCGACCGGGTTACGGCTCGGCAGTTGGCTGGGTCTTGACCGTCATGGGCCTGGCGGTCGCGGTGCCGTACGTGCTGTGGATGGTCCGGGGTGAAGAGCCGTGACCACGCTCGTGCATCGTCGCTCGCCACCAGAGACGAGTCGGACGCCGCTTGCCGTTCCGCCGTCGGGGGGGAAGAGGGGCGCCTTTCCAAGGTGGTCGACAACCGCCGTCGCCCGGTGGGCGGCCGTCATAATCGGCTGCCTGATCTTCTTGACACCGGCGATAGCGATACTCCTCACGGCCCTTCAACCGGAATCAAGCATTGCCCAACGAGGGCCGGCCGCCGTTCCGAACCAATTGACGTTGTCC
The DNA here is from genome assembly GCA_963750465.1 of uncultured Acidimicrobiaceae bacterium. GTDB lineage: Bacteria > Actinomycetota > Acidimicrobiia > Acidimicrobiales > Palsa-688 > Fen-671. Next base: position 1,544,277 of record CAVVRE010000007.1, on the reverse strand, counting down.
AACTTCAGCAGTGCATGGTCGACCGGCGAACTGGGGCACTATTATATTAACAGCCTGTTGATCACGCTTTGCCGCGTACCTTTGGCCATTCTGGTTTCGTCGCTCGCGGCATACCCTCTGGCCAAGATCCGGTTCCGGGGCCGGAAGGTGCTCTTGGTCCTACTCGTGGTCGGACTGGGCGTCCCTCAAGTAATACTGCTATACCCCTTGTTGCAAATAACGCGGCACCTTCCTCTGAGCAGCACCGTGTGGGTCTTGTTGCTCCCTTACGTGGCCACGGGCATCCCTTTCGAGATCCTGGTGATGAGAGGTGCGTTCATGGGTGTCTCGAGGGAGTACCTCGAGGCGGCACGGATCGACGGGGCGCGGGAGCGCTACGTGTGGGCCCGCATCTGTATCCCTATGGTCAAGCCGGCAATTTTTGCCCTGGCATTGCTGGACTTCGTATGGACGTGGAACGAGTTCGTCATCGCGTACGTCTTGCTCAGCAACCAATCCTCGCAAACCCTACCGGTCGGGATCTTAAACCTGGAGGGGCTGTTCTCGACGAACTACGCTCAGTTGGCCGCAGGGGTGGTGCTGTGCACGATCCCCATGGTGTTGTTCTTCTTTGTGGCCCGGAAATATTTGACCAGGGGCATCGCCGTGGGGGGTGTCAAGGGTTAGCTGTGACGCGCCAGGTCGAACAGGCGTCGGACGAGCGCAAATGCGGCGTTCATGGGCGCAAGGTGGGTCGAAAATCGGATTTGCCAGCTGAACACGGGAGGTTGGAATGCAAACTGCATCAGTTCATTGCGGAGGGCGCTACGAAGGGGTTATGGAATCGGCCCGCGTGTACGAGAACCCTGTCCACGACGTCGAGGTGATGGTCGAGTTCGTCTCTCCTACGGGGCGACGGAAAACGGTAGAAGCGTTTTGGGACGGCGGCCAGACCTGGCGGGCCCGGTTTTCCCCGGATGAGGTGGGCGGCTGGGAGGCGAGGGCAGTCGGCGGCGCTGGGGATGTGGGGCTCGACAGTTGGTCCGCCACGTTCGAGTCGACGCCGTACGGTGGTGAGAACCCGATGTATGCGCACGGGCCGGTCCGCGTGTCCGGCGACGGTCATCACCTCGAGCACGAGGACGGGACGCCGTTTTTCCTCCTCGGGGATACGGCCTGGAACGGCCCGATGCTGTCCACGCCAGAAGAGTGGACGGTGTACCTGGCGGACCGACAGGAAAAGCGGTTCAATGCCGTCCTCTTCCTGCCCACTCAGTTCAGGGCGTGCGCCGGGACGCGCGACGGCCGCCGGGCGTACTACGGGCGAGAGCCGATCCGCATTGACCCGCTGTTCTTCCAGCAAATTGATGCCCGGGTGGACCAGATCAACGAAGCGGGTATGTTGGGCGTGCCTTTGCTTTTGCATGCAGGTAAGGACACGACGCTGAACGTCGGATTCGACCTGGGCCCGCACGAGGCGATGCTATTGGCGCGCTACATGGTGGCGCGTTACGGGGGCCACAGCGTGCTCTGGGACTTCGTGTCGGAGTCAAGTTTTGAGGGCGACCAGGTGGAGCGCTGGAAGACGGTCGGGAGGCAGGTCTTTGGCCGAGGCGCCGGCCACCCCGTGACGCTGCACCCCTATGGGCGGCGCTGGGTCCCCGATGAACTATTGGCAGAACCATGGCTCGACGTTCTTGGTTACCAGAGCGACCACAGCGATGACGACGGGCACTGGGAATGGATACTGCACGGACCGCCCAGTGTCAGTTGGCAGAAAAAGCCGGCCCGCCCGGTTATCAACCTGGAGCCGCCGTACGAGGGTCATCTTGGTCATCCCGGCCGCGTGCTGTTCGACGATTTCCACGTGCGGCGCGCTTCTTACTGGAGCGTGCTCGTGGCACCGCCCGCCGGTGTCGTGTACGGGGGCCACGGCGTCTGGGGGTGGGACGATGGTTCGGGCCCGCCAATGGCTCATCCAGAGAGCGGGACGCCCAAGCCGTGGCGGGAGGCGCTCCAGCTCCCGGGGGCCACCTCCATGATGCACATGGCTGAATTGATGTCGACTATCGAGTGGTGGCGGCTTCGGCCGTTTGGCGAGCTTCTGGTTGATCAGCCGGGCGGTGAGGATGTCACCAAGACCGTGGTGGCCGCCCGGACCGAGGCGGGCGACCTCGCTTTGATTTACGCGCCCACTAACTCACGCGTAGTCCTCAACCTCACGAGCTTGAAGGCACCGGTGCACATGACGTGGGTCAATGCCCGTAGTGGTGAGCGAGAGGATGTCGGCGACGTGGCGGACGACCAATGGGCAGGAGTGCCGTCAGGTCCAGGGGACTGGTTGCTGGTCATCTCCACTGTTGGGTCAGGCATGGACGAAGGGGCGTCGTAGACCAGCAGCTTGGCAGCAATTACAGCACCACGATCCGGTCGCTACGCGTGCTCGGAGCGACGAAGGCTTCGATGTAGCGGACGACCAGGTCCGTCCCGGCGTCGTGATCGACGTAGGGCGGGTCAGCCGGGTCGTACATCGCATCTGTCAGATCCGCGACAAGAACGGGAGAGAAACCGTGACCGACGAGGGCGACGAGCCCGAACGAACGGCGCAGCACGCAGAGGTTGGTATGGACGCCAGTGGCCAGCACGAGGGACCTCCCCTGCTCGTGTAGATAGGCAGCGAGCTCCGAGCCGTCGTCCGTGATGACGTCGCGCCCCTCGTCGACCTGGATAGCGGGGTGTTGGCGGGCCCACACGGCCGTATTCGGGGCAAACTGGTCGATGGTGTCAGAACCGCCGTCATCGCACGCCACGGGCGGTGGTGGCAGCTCGATGACCCGTGGCGGGGGGAAGGGGCCGTACCCGGCGATGCGAGCGCGCGCCGCGCTCGTCTTATAGGCCGCCATGGTGTCCGACGGGGCGTGCACGACGAGGGCACCGGCCCCTCGCATCCGACTGCAGAAGGCGTCGATGCGCGGCGCCAGTTGCTCGACGCGAAGAGAGGCCCCCGTCGACCAATGCCGGTCCCACATGTCGCAGACCAGCACGGCCGCCGCCGACGCCTGCACCCGCTCCATCGGGGTTTCGTCGGCCCAGGCTCGTCGCCCGAGGGCGTCCGTCCCCAGCCGGCGCCGGCGCAGCTCGAGCTCGAGCGTGGCCGAACGCTGCGCTGGAGCCGGGGCCCGTGGGGTCGTCATCTGGCGCGACGCCGGCTTCGGGCGAGGATCAAGAGTGGCCAGGGCTTAGTGAAGACGGCCAACCGGTTTTCCTGTGGTGGCACGGGTCACTCCTTTGTCTCTAACGGGGTTCGTCGGCTCCTGGGGGGTGAGGGCCACCGTGAGTCGGGCCATACTTTGGCATGAGAATGCTAGGCCGAGTTCTTTCCCTTGACGAATCTCATCTCACGCGCGACCGGTGCACCTACGATTGCGCCAAGGCGGCCAGCTGGCCCGAGTGGAACGACGGCTCGACGGACAAGGAGGATTGGTGAAGATAATCGGCCTCAAGTGCGCTGTTATAGGAAATAACCCGGTCGTGAGGGTGGTGACCGACCAGGGTATCAGCGGGTACGGCCAGATCGAGGCCTATAAGCCCTACCTCCGCTGGCACGTCCTTTATTACGAGCCGTTCATCGTGGGCGCGGATCCCACTGACGTCGAGCGGGTTATGCAGAGGATCCGGTTAAGGGGTGCCTTTAAACCGTGGGGGAGCGCGGTGAGCGCCATCGAGATGGCCCTGTGGGACATTGCCGGCAAGGCGGCAGGATTGCCGGTCTACAAATTGCTCGGTGGCAAGGTGCGCGACCGGGTCAGGGTCTACAACGGCGCCGTGCGCTTTCCCATGACGGGCGAGTCGCCGGCTAACTATGCCGAAAATATGGCCAAGATGAAAGCTTCCCCTGAGGGCTTTACGATAATCAAGCAGGCCGTTGCCTTCCACAGCCCTTCGGCTCGACAGGTGCCGGGGTTCTTTTACGGCGAACGACAGGAGCAGAGCCAAGGCGGCCGTGAACGGGGCCTGCTTACCGAGCGGGGCCTCAAACACACGGTCTCCTGTGTAGAGGCTATGAAAAGCGTCCTCGGTGAGGACGTCGGCCTGGCTTTGGACTGTGGCCCCGGTTGGACGGTCCCGGATGCCGTCCGCTTCGCTCGGGCGCTCGAAGGTCTGCACATACTGTGGCTAGAGGACCTCATAACCGGCGACTACACCCCGTATGTGGACGCCGAGGTCTATCGGGAGGTAACCCGGGCGACGACGACACCCATCCACACCGGCGAGCAGATCTACCTGCGGAACAATTTCAAGTCCCTGATCGAGACCCACGCCGTCGATGTGGTCGGACCCGACCCTTGCGACGTAGGCGGCATAGCCGAGCTCAAATGGGTGGCCGAGTACGCCGACATGCACGGGGTGCTCATTGCCCCCCACGGTACGGGTGACGGCCTGTTGGGCCTGGCCGCCCTCGTACAGGTCTGCGCCACCCTGCCCCAGAACTTCATCGCCTTCGAGTACCCAACGGGCGACCCCGGCTGGTGGTACGAGATAGTACGGGGCCTGGAGCAGCCGATTGTGAAGGACGGCTTCATCGACGTGTGGGACCGGCCTGGCATGGGCGTCGACCTCGACCCAGAAGGAGCTCGCCCTTACCTCGCTCCCGAGGACAAAGATTTCTTTGATTGAAACTGGGAGACAACCGGATCCCAGGAGATCCCGCCAGAGGGCATCCCTGGTGGGCCGGCCCAGAAGAAGGGTACGCAACCAGACCATTACAGGGGCGTTGCAACAATGGCTCTGGGCCAGGCGGACGGCCTCGAGAAGATTGTCGAGGGTATCGGATTTGACCGCGACATATTGCTGGCGGGCGGCCTGTGCCACGACTTCGGTAAAGCGTGAGAGTTCAGCCCGAGGAACCGGGAGCGGTGGAACTCGAGCCGTGCCCGCTACGGAGGACCGTCGATGCGACACCCGGTTTTCGGCATCCATATGGCCATAGCGGCTTGATTACCTGAGGAGCTCCCTCACATTGTGGGGGCGCATTCTTTTACCAGGGAGGGGGCCTGGGTAGTGGCCAGCCTCGAAAACACCATTATCCAGTATCCGGACATCGCCTACTGGGAGATCCTTGGTGCTGGCGGGCTAATGGAGGAAAGAAATAGGTGTACCAGAGGGGCAGGTGCCGGCAGTGGCCAGAAATGTGCCCAAAGTTACGAGAAATGTGGCCAGAGTCAGGCGAAGAAGGTCACCTCACTGGCGGCCACGTAGCGGCCACCGAGCACCGCTCAGGCCGGATAGGGCCAGGGGACATGGTAGGATGGGGGTCAGGCGGCCCGAGTGGCGCCTAATGAGGCTACAAAAGGGCGCCGAACGAATGCTTTGTTGTAACACACCTTGTGGCAATCTGGCCCGCCTTCACATCGTTGAGGGCGAGCTAGACGACACCGAGACGGTCAAAGAGGCGAAGATTTACAGGGGCAGGTCGTACTGCTCCGAGACGTGCCTGATCGCTCATGGTCGCTTCGAGGAGTACATGAGCAACGAGAGGGACCGACTGTCTCAGATGAGCCTCACAGACGCAGTGCGGGCGTTGAACCGATGAAGTACATAGACAACATACCCACTAAGTCGCTGCCCGAAGGCTGGGGCGTAGTCCACAATCGCGCCATCCCGGCCGACCCCATCGGCCTCTTTGGCTTCCGAGCCTGGAGAGAGAAGATCAACCTTTACGAGCGCGAGGTTTGCCCTTGTGCTTGGGCGCCTCAATTGGCGACTCACTACAAGGTCAGGGGGATGGGCCACTGGGAAGGGGCCGTAAGGACGTCGGCAGACGTCTCGCCTTGACCCTGCCCGCGGTGACGCTCCTCGCGTTGACGCTCCTCGCGTTGACCCTGCTCGTCTGAACTACCTACCCTGTTAGCCTCGCTACCAGCGGCTTTGTCCGAGGGGGGCGACGGGAATTGAACCCGCACCACCAGCTTGGGAGGCTGTTCTCCTTACTCTGCAGATGTGCTCGGTCTCTTCGCTCGGAGAGCTCAAGGGAGAGCCAGGGCGCTCCGGTCATGCGGTGAGAGTGAGATAGGCCCTTGGGCTTTCAGCGCTCGTGCTTGAGGCCGAGCTGTCCTACGGAGAACCCGAGTCGATCTTCCGTGTCTCCGGGTTCCTGTAGCCCTCGATCCAGGAGGATTTTGATTCTTTCCTGGGCTGCTGGTCGCTTGACGGAGGCCATGCAGGCGTCCCAGCCGGCTCTTATTTCGACATCGGGCGGCAGGCTGGCTTCGTTCACGAGACGCTTGGTGTTGGCGATCGCCCACTTATCGAACGAGGCGATCCGGGTTGCGAGCGCGTCGACGAAATCGTCCAGTTCTGCATCCGGCAACGCGCGGTTCACGTAGCCGAGGAATTCGGCATCGGCGGCTCGGATGTCGTCTGCGCCGAGGAGCATTTCCAGGGCGCGTGCCCGTCCCATGACCCGCGGCAATCGCGCCATGGGCCCTCCACCGGGGACAACTCCCACGCCCACTTCGAAATGCGAGAAGAGCGCTTTCTCCCGGCTGGCGAAGCTCATATCGCAGGCGAGCAAGAGCTCACTGCCGTTTCCGGTCGCCCGCCCCCGGATCAGCGCGATCGATACGAACGGGGCGCGCGTCAGGCGCACCAGGACGTCGGGCCACGCCTCGAGGCCGGTCGGGCCTTGCGGGATGCTGGTCAGATCCTCGATGTTCGCCAGGAAGTCGGAGTGATTCAGAAAGACGCCGTCAACGGCACTTTCGAAGACCACTACTTTCACTCGGTCGTCGTTCTCGAGCGCCGTGACAACCTCTCGGATCTGCAAAACGAATTCCGGGCCCATGAGGTTGAGGGGCGGGTGGTCGAGTACCACCCGAAAATACGAATCTGTGACTCGATTGAGCCTGACTTGCGTGGCGTTCGTTACTGAGGGCACGTCAGCGGTGCTCATGATGACCTCCAAAAGTTGGTGTTGAACGATGAGCTCGGCGCTTCGCGCCGTCGAATCCCTGGTCCGTGGTGCCGCATTTGGTCACGATTACGCTATTCGCTCCCATCACCTGCCAGTTGACCCCGCGACCCTATCAAGTCAAAGGAGCGACGGGAATCTTTCACAAAATTGCGGCGGCAATAGATGAGGGGGATCGAACTAGCCGTCCTTGCTGAGGAACCTAAGCAGAGCCGCATGTGGTTGCGCATGGCGAGATCATCAACGATCATCCCCGGGTCTCACCCGCTGATAACGACGGTGACAGGTCTCGCCGGTCCTCGTCCAGTCTCTGTAGGTGCGTCGCGCTTGACTGCGGCGGCCTCGGCCACCGCCAGTATCGAGCCGACTGAGTGCCCTGGGGTGCTGTCGGGCTGCGCTGGGAGCGAGTCGGTGCCAATACCGACGTCCGATAGTTGTCGGCGGATACCGTATACGGTTTTGTACTGGCGGAGCGAGTTTTGGGCTGCCTGCTGTAGGTGCGCTAAGCGCCAGCGTTGAACAGCCCTAATTCGTTCCTGGCTCTAACCTTTCGGTTCACTTGGGCCCAGACTGTACTGGGCCGATGGATGGCCCCGTCGCCCAGAACACCCGCAGCCCCGCAGAGCCCGCCCAAAGTGACGCCCCGTTTTCTTACGGATGGGAGCCCGCCTCGAGGAGTGACCGGTGACCCGCTCCCGCGGTCTCAGTCCGGCTCGAAGCCGCGGTTATAGGTCCGGCCCGCCGCCGACAGCGCCCTACGAATAAGCCGGCCCCGAACGGACTCCGGGTGCCCCCTAGGACGCACGGCCGGGAAGGTTAGACCATCCTCGGAGGAAGAGACTCGTGCGGAAACGGCGCACATCTTCGCGCACCGAGTGATCGTCAAAGTTTCGAGGATCCACTGGTGTGAAACTGACTTAATCACAATTCAGGAGTCGTTGGCCGGCATAAGGGCTCATTATCCCTTTAGTAGCCGGTCTTTAGCCGAACGATACTTTGCCCGTGCCGGTGATACTCCCATAAAAGGCAACCGGCGGGGTATTGTTGTTCATATTGCACTGGCCTTTCTTAGCGCCACTGGTGTACCTAGCCCCGATACCGGCAAACCTCTCGGTCATGTGCAGAGTGCCGGTGATACCGGTGTAGGCACCAGTACCGTCGAACAGCGTGATCGGCCCGACGCCACCAAACACTACCGAGCAAGTCGTAGCGTTGGACATGAGGGGTGGCGCGGCATCGGTGATCTTGTTCAGAATGACAGAATTGACTTCGAACCCACCCTGCTTGAGGGCGATCTTCACATAGTTGCCGTTATCATCGACAGTGCCGTTCTTGTTGATGGAAGTGGCCGTGCCATAATCCCCGATCACACCGGTGATGACAATGTTAGAGACGGGACTGTTGATATTGGCCGCGTTCGGCGTGACCCAGACCTGGACCGTGCCGGTCGTAGTCATGGTGGCCGCCGCTGCCGGCACCGCAGTCGCGCCTAAAGCCGCAGCCAAGATAAGAGCAGCGGACATTGTCTTGGACATCATTTTGGGCTCCCCCTGTCAGAATTTGACGGCTAGTGTAACGGAAGGCTCGTCGCCAGGCCAGTCACCCAGGTATTCATCCAGGTGGCCGGTAAAATGCCATTCTAGCTTGCCGTTGCCATGCCCGTTAGAGGCACCCACACTGGCCTTGGGCATCCGCTTGCGCTGCTCGTCGCTCTCCACCTGGCGCTGCACGGGCCTACTACGCCGGGGCCAGGGACGGCTGCGGGACCCTGGCTCCGAGGCCCGAAGGAGCCGGCGGGTTTTCCTCGGCCTCTTCGGGGGTGAGCGGGGTGAGCGGGGTGGTATCGCCGGGGGGGGACAGCGGCAGACGGTAAAGGCGTGCCCTGGTCTGCGGACCCCCCTGTCAGGCCATGGGCATGCCCGTCATGGGGTCGATCATGGGGGGCTGCATCTCGGGCTGGCCCTGGTCCGGTTTGCCCCGGAAGTCCTCAGTTTCTCCTCAATGGGGAGGCGCTTTTCCTTTCGCTCAAAGAACAAGTCCCGGCGGGTTCCCTGGGCCGTGACGGGCCGGTTCATCACGATAAAGGCGGTGGTAGCGGCCTAGGAGACGGCGTCGGCAGATGCCTCGCCACTTGCCGGGCAAGTAGGGGCGCCACCGCATTTGCCGACTGGGCTTGGACTGATGCCCGCTTGCCTACAAAGGTGACGTCGTCGGAGAAGGTAAACAGGCGGCGGAGTCTTCGCGGCGCGGAGCCTGCGGTTGTCCCAGTGGAACGGCCCGACATTACCGCTGGTGGCAAACACCGGACGGCGACGAGGCTTTGGCTTTGCAGGTCTCGCTTGTGACAACAGGGCTAAAGGGCTTGCTTCCTTTCCTCAAACCCCTGAGGTCCAGGAATGATTGGCTTCATTCGGCTCCCTGACCCATCTAAAAAGGGGCCTGGAAGCCCAAGGTGGGTGCGTACAGTGTCTAGGAGCCCGCCTCGGTTTCGGTGAGCCGGTCCCTTTCTGGCCAGTTCTGCAACCACTGCTAACAAGTGGGCTTCCGACTGACGTTGCGGGGGCCGGGCGAGGCCAGGGGTTGATCGGGCATGTTCTTTGACTAGGGGTTTTGTCACGAGGGGAGCTGCGGGAATTGAACCCGCACCACCAGCCTGGAAGGTCGTTGTTCTCGCACTGCAGACCTGCCCCATCTCGCGTATAGGCTGGTCAACGGTGCCATCCCGTTACTACTCGTGCGAATGACACCTGGTGCCGCCCGCACACCCGGCCACGATGGCAGTGACGACGACCGACCCGTAGCGCCGATTCGTCCTAGCGACCGGCCGCGTCAGCCTCCAACCGGTCGACGGCTTATCTGTCGCTGTGCGGGGGAGGCCTCGGTCGTCCTGACGGCCGAGTCCCCGTTACGCCCGTATACGGCCGGCTCTATGATCTTGACACGGTGCACCCCGAGCGGGTGGACATCGGCTCCGTCCGGGCAATGTTCCCCGGGTTCTAATGTCGAGGACCACGACAGCGTCAGCGCAGGTCGACCAGCGCAGGAAGGATGCAAACAGCGTGGCAGCACCCACCTACAGTCGGTACTGCCCTCGGGCATCCGGACCGGGCACCCTCCGCCCGGACGGTCCGCGGTGAGCAAGGGACGCGACCGGTTGCTCCTCGGTAGTCGGGTTGTGCTCGGCGGCGGCCCACCGGGCCGGCCCGCCCCGGCCCGTCGCGCTCGGCGGGCGGCGCCTGCCGCGGCCAACTTGGCCATGGTGCTCTGGACCGCACCGCCGACCTCGGCAGACGAGGGCGCCGAGCCAGATGACCCAGACGGAACGACCGAGGCGGCGTCGCGCTAAATGGCCAGCGAGGACGAACTGTGGCAGCTCGTGGCGACGCGGCGCGAGGCGGTGCTCGCCACTATTAAGAGCGACGGTCTGCCCCAGCTGTCCAACGTCTTGTACCTCTCTGAGCCCGACGGGCGTTCCGTGCGCATTTCGACCACCGCTGACCGGCACAAAGCGCGTAACCTGGCCCGCGACCCTCGTGCTGTCCTGCACGTGGGCGGTGACGACTTCTGGGCCTTCGCGGTGGCCGAAGGACGCGCCGAGCTGTCGGCGGTCGCTGCCCAACCCGGTGACCGGGCGTGCCAGCAATTGCTTGCCGTGCACTCCGCCTTCTATGGGACCGTCGAACCCGATGCATTCTTCGCCGAGATGATCGCGAACCGGCGCCTGGTGATCCGTCTCGCTCTTCATCACATCTACGGCATAATCGCCACCGCCGGACGCCGGCCGCGCCCGGCGCTGGGCACCAGCGGGTGATGGCCATCGGCCCGATGGATCACGGGAGCTGACGGCCAGATGATGCCGGCCGAAGCGTGCTGAGATCGTGGTTTGGGAGATGTGATCCGGGCTCCCGGAGGGCCACTGATGTCTCTTCCTCATGGACCCTGACGCCCTGGCCGCCAGGCCTGAGGCGGCGACATGTGCCCGGGTCGCAAGCAGCAACTGCAACGAGAGCCGGTAGCTCGTTTCGCGCCTTACGGTCTCGGCCATTCCGCCTGTACTTCGGCGGCCAGGTCGTCCCGGTGAGCGGCAGCTTCTTGCGCCAGACCTCCATCGACGGAGTTAATCACGGGACGAACGCCGGTTTCCCGTGGACCGTGGTCCGGTCTATCACGGCCGCTACGCCCGGCGCGCACCTGGCTATGTACAGCGCCGTGCGCTTGGCCGTGTAGGAACCTACCGTGCCATCGAGGTAAATGGTGCTCCCCAGGCTGGAGACACGCAGTGCGGCGTTCTCGAGCAGACGATTGCGGGCCAGCGCGGCGCTGACCTCGGCTCCCACCTCGTTCGAGAGCTGTTCCCGAGAAATAACCACTTCGTCGGTTATACCGCGCACGCCTATTACGCGGGCGATGGCATGCTTGGCCGCCACCCGTTGAAACGTCTTCGGCACGCGACCGGACATCGTGACCCGGCCGTCGTCTACCCGCACCGAGATGGAACCCGGCGGCACCCCTTTGCTAGCTTTGAGGGCAGCGGCGTGACCGGCCGCTATGTGCTCGTCAGCGATGGCCTCTTCGGCGGGCCCAACTAAAAGCTCATTGCGCACGTCGGTAACACCAACGACACCCAACGCGTCGTCCTCGGCGAGGAGCGAATCCTCATATGTGTCAACGACGCCGACGAGAGTGACGGTCCCATGGCTGGCGTTCACGGATATGCGAGACGAGTCCACTAGGAGGTCCCAGTAGACCTGGTCCACCACCTCGCCCTCGAGAAGCTTATCTGGCGTGTTCATCAGTACCTCTCTATTGATATGGTGCGGTTATGTCAAGACAAATGTGATTGTTGCGCGCAAAGGCTCGCGGTCAACTGCCACATGAGGACGCTCCATGTGAACGAATGGTTCGTTGACCGAACGATTGTCATTGAGCACGTCATCGATGAGCCGGATGATCTCGTCACATTGGTCGATACCGTACATTGCTTGCTCCTTCCCTGAGGTCTTTATTGGGTGGTACTAATAACCGTTGCGTACTCAGTCAGTCTTGCCCGTTACGTGACAATTGGGATCCCTCAGCCGCGTATAGTCAGCCGGCGCTCGGCCACTTAGCTGAGGAGCGCACGCCGTGCCTCGGGGCCACGCGTCCCGGTCGGCCTTCGGTGCGCTTCCTCGTATCAAAAACCGGTTATTGTCTGGATAAGGACAACCAGAGACAGCAGCCCGGTGACTGCAACAGAGACGGTGGCGACAACATTGAAGGTCCTGCCGTCTACGGCGCTGCCCAAGATGGACCGCCGATTGGCCAGGATCAGGACGTAGGTCAAGAGCAGCGGCGTGATGACGCCGTTCAATACCTGGGCGTTGACGACCAGCGAAATCAGGTTGCCGGCTACCAGCGTCACTCCCGCGCCGACGGCGATCTGCACGGTGAAAAGACCATAAAACAATGGGGCCTGCCGGAGGCTGGCGGAGACAGAACGGGGCTAGCCGATAGCGTCTGCGACGGCGTACGAGGTTGAGAGGGGCACACCGATGCGGCGAGCAACGACGCACCCAGCAACCCGATAGCGAACAGTTGGGGGGCGGCAGGCCCGACCACAGGGGCGAGCGCCTCGGGGACAGAGATATATTGGGACACCGCGAGGATCTGGAACGCCGCCCCTACCCCGGCGAACTCGCTGACGGTAAGGCCGGCATTGGCGATTACTAACAATGTGAGGGCAAGGAAACTGCTCCGCACCGAGAACTGCTCGCGCAGAAGGCCGCCGAGGCCCTTGCCCGTGTAAACGCCCAACCGCGAGAACATTTCCTGGACGGTCACCAGCGCTACGGGTGATGAGCACCGTCAAAAACAATGTCCGGTACCCAAACTGCGAGCGTGCGCTGGCATAAGTCAGGATGCCGCCGGCGTCATTACCGGCGTTCGCAGCGATCAGGCCGGACAGATCCAGGTTGCCGCCTGGGTTACAGGAACTCTCGCGGGGCGAGGGTACAGCGCTTCGGTTGCCTTCGAGGCAAAATTGAACGTGCATTTCCCAGGGGCCAAATCTTCTTTGCAGTAGAAGGCTCAAAGCTTCGAGGGTCACCCCGGGCCGGTCTTGGCTGATGCCCGGGGCTCAACAACCGGTAAGCGCCTCGTAGTGTTCACCCAGCAAGCGGGCAAGCTCGACTCGCGAGCTGACGCCCAGCTTTCTGAAAACCCTACGCAGGTGGTAGTCGACCGTATGGCGCGACAGGAACATCATCCGTCCTGCTTGCTTGTTGGTCAAGCCGCGGGCTACAAGCTCGGCCACTGTCCGCTCTGTGTCTGCGAGGTCGGTCCAGCCCGTCATGAGTGCGGGGTCCAAAGACCGGCTCGTTCCGGGCGACGCGTCGCGCTCAACGACCTTGACAGGCGCCAAGGTCGGGCTCTCGCGGGCCGGGACCTCGACCGAGAGGTGCAGCACTGCACCCTTGGGAGAGTGCTGACCTCCGACGAGCTGGGCAGTAATCGTGACTTCTACGCCGCTGCAAAGAACCAGGGTCGTGGGATCGTCGGCGAAGCCAAGAAGCTTCGTCGCGTGTTCCGAAAGCAGGCGGCGGTCGGCGGGCTGGAGGAGCTCGGAGGCGCCCAGGTTGGTGATCATTGTCCGTTCGTTGACGGCTGCCAGAGGCCCCCTGGTTTGGCTGCGCACGCGCAAGAAGCGATCCAGCAGGTCCCGGTCGGCCATCTGCGATTTCGTGGCCGTTTGCGGCGACCAGCTTCCAAACGCAGGTTCACTTTGTCCGGGGCCAGGCCCTTCCAAGTCGTCATCACATTGCCCTTCCAGGGCCACGTCGCTCACCCTTGCCTTCCTTTCACATTTTGCGCCCTGAGGTGGGGCGCCCACGACGTTGGGGACGCCCCACTTCACATACACGGCTGCGGGCCGGGTATTAGCACCTTCGAGGATCACGCTACGAGTTCGCCCCTGGCATCGCATCCACCCTTCGCGTAGTCTTAGGGCGGCGACTAAGACGGGCTCAACGCGTAGCCGCACCGGTTCCGCGTAGCCCACGCCTAATTGGATTTTGTAGTCGCTTGGAACGAGAAGTGGCTTTAGCGGTTGTCTAGTGACGAGGACTACGCGTATCCAGGACCCTCATATTTGCCTTCTTTCCTTGTGGTTGCTGGTGAGCTGTTTTGACCAACAGCCCATGACCAGAAGGAGGAATGTACACGCCAATTGGAACAGTCGAGACATCGTGCTCAGTTACGGTCAATCAGGCTCGCTAATCGCTGACCTTGACCACAGCCCTATGTTTCTGACAACGCTCACATAGCCCAGTTTGGAGCCATGAGCCATCCGCGCCGACTATGGATTGCTACCGTGGCTCCCGCTTCGTCGAGTCCGGTGGGTGCCAAACAGCCTCTTCGCGGTCGTCGATGTTGGCGACTTCGTCTGGAAGGAGGCATCCGCCGAGTACCCCTCAATAATTGCTGACTTAATTACACGGGACTGGTTTCGACGCCAGCCCCGATAGGCCCGACCCACCATCGGGGGCGGCGCTGGCACCGGATGGTGGATATCCTACAGAACGTGCCGGAGCACTCCGCACCGTTCCGCGGAGGTGCCGCGCGCCTTATTGACCGCCAAGGAGAGTGCCGCTTGTTGGACCAGCTCCTTGCGGCGGTGCGGGGTGGGGAGAGCCGAGCGCTGGTACTGCAGGGCGAAGCTGGGGTGGGCAAGACTGCCCTGCTTGAGTACCTGTCCGGGCGGGCGTCCGATGCGGGCTGTCAAGTGGTGAGCGCGGCAGGGGTCCAGTCCGAAATGGAGCTCGCGTTTGCATCGCTGCACCAGTTGTGTGCGTCGCTTTTGGACCGGGTGGACGTCATCCCAAAGCCGCAGCAGGCTGCCTTGCTAACCACGTTTGGCCTGACGAGCGGGCCGGTGCCGGACCGGTTCTTGGTCGGCCTTGCTGTGCTGAGCCTGCTCTCGGAGGTGGCAGCCGACGCGCCACTGGTATGCAGAATCGATGATTTCCAGTGGCTCGACAGTGCCTCCGCGCAGGTCCTCGGGTTCGTGGCCCGCCGGCTCGGATCGGAGTCGGTCGCCATGGTGTTCGGGGCACGTGACACCACGGCCGAGATCGGAAGGCTTCCGAAGGCGCAAGTCGAGGGCCTCCCCCCCGAGCACGCGGCGGCGCTGCTGGGGTCAGTGGTGCGTGGGTATCTGGACCCTCGGGCGCGCGACGAGATCATCGCCGAGACGCGCGGCAACCCGCTGGCATTGTTGGAGTTGCCCCAGGGGTTGACGGCCCTTCAACTGGCGGGCGGCTTCGGCCTCCCTGGGACGCTCGGTCTGTCAGCCAGCATCGAGGGGAGCTTTCGGCGACGCGCCGAGAACCTGCCCTCCGAAGCCAGGCGTCTGCTGCTGCTGGCCGCTGCAGAACCACTCGGCGACCCGGTGCTGCTATGGGCGGCCGCCGGCCGGCTAGGGATCAGCACCACAGCCGCGGCGCCGGTGGAAGACGCCGGCCTGATTGCCTTCGGGACCCGCGTACGGTTCCGCCACCCCCTGGTGCGCTCAGCGGTCTATCAGTCGGCCTCGCCTCAGGAGAAGCGTCAGCTGCATGCCGCCCTGGCGGAGGTCACCAATCCAGAGGTCGATCCCGACCGCCGCGCCTGGCATCGTGCCCAGGCCGTTGTCGGGCCCGACGAGAGCGTCGCCGCCGAGCTGGAACGCTCGGCGAGACGAGCTCAGGCACGCGGCGGGCTAGGTGCGGCTGCGGCGTTCTTGGAACGGTCGGTGCTTATGACCACCGACCGACTACTTCGCGCTGAGCGCACGCTGGCGGCGGCGGCGGCCAAGCTCCAGGGCGGAGCGTTTGACAACGCCCTCGAGTTGCTCACTGCCGCTGAGGCCGGTCCGCTGGATGACTTTGCCAGTGCCCGCGTCGACCTGCTGCGAGGGCAGATAGCGTTCGCCTCCGGTTTAGGCAGCGACGCACCCCCGCAGCTGCTCAAAGCGGCCAAGCGTCTGGAACCGTTGGACCCTATCATGGCGCGTGAGACTTACCTGGGCGCCTGGGGCGCAGCACTGTTTGCAGGGCGCCTGGCGGGCGCCGGCGACTTGGTCGAGGTGTCCCGTGCCGCTCTGGATCTGCCGAGGCTGGCGCACCCGCGTCTGCTCGACGTCTTGCTGGAGGGGCTGGCGCTGATCATTACCGACGGCCTGGGCGCTGCGGCACCGCTGCTGCGGCAAGCTACGCGTGCCTTTGCCGGTGCTGACGTCCCCGTCGAGGAGAGGCTCCGTTGGGGCTGGTTGGCGCAAGCGGCTGCTGCCGAGCTGTGGGACGAAGACACATGGAGCGCGATTGCGTTCCGTCAAACTCAAGTAGCGCGTGAAGTGGGCGCGCTTGAGCAGCTCCCCCTCTACTTGAACTCACAGGCCATGACGGTCACGTGGAGGGGTGACTTTCCAGCGGCGGCCTTGTTGGTCGCGGAATTCGATGCGGTCTGCGAGGCGACAGGGTCGCGCATGACGCCGTACACCAAGATGTTCCTCGCCGCTCTTCGGGGAAGCGAGGCTGAGGTTGCCGCCCTAACAAGATCGGCCCTGGAGGAGGCGGCCACTGGTGGACAAGGCGTCAACGTGCCGTACGCGAACTGGGTGACCGCAATCCTGTGCAATGGCCTCGGCCGGTACGAGGAGGCACTTCCCGCCGCCCTGCAAGCCTCCGAGTACATGCCGGAGCTTTTCGTTTCCACGTGGGCGGTGCCCGACTTGATCGAGGCGGCCGCACGCGCCGGGAACGCTGAGGTGGCCCGCGATGCTCTCGAAAGGCTATCGGAGACCACACGGGCCGGCGGGACAGAACTCGGGTTGGGGCTCGAGGCCCGTTCACGTGCCGTCTTGAGCGAGGGCGAGGAAGCCGATCGCTATTACCGCGAGGCGGTAGACCGGCTCAACCGCACCCGGCTTCGTCCCGAGCTGGCGCGCGCCCACCTACTCTTTGGTGAGTGGCTGCGCCGCGAGGGGCGGCGGAGCGAGTCACGGGCGCAGTTGCGCACGGCCTACGAGATGTTCGACGCGATGGGCATGGAGGCGTTCGCCGAACGGACCGGGCGTGAGCTACGAGCCACCGGCGAGACTGCCCGCAAACGCAGTATCGAGACAAATCGTGATCTGACGCCGCGGGAAGCTCAGATTGCCACGATGGCCCGCGATGGCCTGTCGAATGCCGAGATCGGTACTCGGCTGTTCATTAGTGCCAACACGGTCGATTACCACCTGCGCAAGGTTTTCAACAAGCTCGCCATCAGCTCCCGAAGCCAGCTCCACCTCAAGCTGCCCTAGCGGTTCCTAAAGGCCCGCACGGCCGAGAGGCGCCATCGGGAGTCTCCAAGATGCGCTGGCCGAAGCCCGTGGTGCTCCCCGCGGGAGGGGAGCGCCTCGGTGACGTCGATTGTGGCAAACGTGCTAGTGGTTTCCGATTATTGGATTAGGACACCGCTGCCAGTGACAGCTCCCACAGCCGTCTGGCGTTCTCTGGGTCGAGCGCGTAGGGAGCGACGGCGATGGCCGGTTTGGCGAACCCTTCGGGCCGGTGGTCGACCAGGGTGGCCTCGTTGCAGTCGGCGAAGTAGCGTCCACTGATCCCCTCCAGCAGTGGTGACGCCGCCAAGAGGACGGACGTCGCCGCCCCCTGCTGGGGGCTCTTCTGCAGCTCGAGTGGGGTCTTGACTGTTCCCCCGACATGTCGCTGGAGGTTTGTCTGGATCGCGCCGGGATTGAGCGTGTTCGCCTGGATGCCGTCTCCGTTCCAGCGTGCCGTCGCCTCGACAGCGAATGAGACGACGGCGGTCTTCGACTGGCCATACGCGAGTAGAGGGTCGTAGGGACGGAAACGGAAATTGATGTCATCGAACACGACCGGTGACCGTAGGTGCCCACTTGAGGACACGGCAACGATCCGGGCGTTACCCGCCGCAGCCAACGCCGGCTGGAGCCCCAGCGCGAGCGCGAAGTGACCGAGATGGTTGGTCGCGAATTGCAGCTCCCAGCCGTCGTCGGTACGAGCCTCGGGAGAGGCCATCAACCCGGCGTTGTTCACAAGGATGTGGAGTGGCCCGCGCCAGCTCCCGACAAATCGGTAGATGGATGGCGGGTTGTTGAGTTCGAGCTGCGCGACGTGCACGCCCGGATTTCTCGTGCTGGCCGTGATCTCCGCTGCGATCTCTGCACCGGCTTGCGAGTTCCGTACCGCCAGCGTTACGTCGGCGCCCGCTCCAGCTAGGGCGCGTGCCGTCTCGACGCCGATGCCAGATGCGGCTCCCGTCACGATGGCTCGCTTGCCCGACAGGTTGACGTCGGCGACAACTACCGCCGCGGTCGAATGGAATCCAAATGGCGTGGAGATTGGGGTGATGATCGATGTCATGTAGACAGCGTCGGGCATGATCGACCGGGTAGCCAGAGGTCCCCGAAGCCTGGTAGGGGCAGGGCCACCCTGAGCGTACCCCGCGGGTATCGTGAGGGGGTGCCGTCCGGCAACACGCTTGGCGAGTACCTGCAGGCCCGCCGCAAGTTGGTGTCGCCCGAGAGCGCCGGGATTCCGCACATCGGCCGCCGGCGCGTTCCCGGTTTGCGCCGCGACGAGCTCTCGCTGCTGGCCGGCGTGAGCAGCGACTACTACGTTCGCCTCGAGCAGGGCCGGGATCGCAACCCCTCCCCACAGGTACTTGATGCGCTGGCCCGGGCGTTGCAGCTAGACGACGAGGCGACGGCGCACCTGCATGCACTCGCGGGTCCCGACCGCCACGTACGTCGCGCTGGTCAGCGACCCGAGCGAGTTCCCCCCAGCATCGAGCAACTGATCGCCGGTTGGCATGGCACGCCGGCCTTCGTTCAAGGTCGCCGACTTGACGTCCTTGCATCGAATCCTCTGGCCACGAAGCTCTCACCGCTGTTCACACCGGGTGAGAACTTGCTGCGGGCAATCTTCCTAGACCCCGACCCCGCCTTGCGTGCCATCTACGGCGATCAATGGGAGTCACTTGCGCACAGCGCCATCGCGGGCGTGCGTGCGCTCATCGGCGCCGAGGTCGATGACCCACTGCTCGACGAGCTCGTCGGGGAACTGTCGGTCCGCAGTGACCATTTCCGATGCCTCTGGGCCCGCCACGACATCCGGGCCAGAATCAGCGGCGGGACCAGGCATCTTTATCACCCCCAGGTGGGGGTCCTCGACTTGCACTACGAGAACCTGCAAATCTCCGGCACCGACGGACAAACCCTGATCATCTACCACGCCGACCCCGGCAGCCCCACCGACCGGGCACTCGCGCTGCTCTCCACACTGGGAACGGACCGCTGACCCAGCAGGGCACACCTACAGCGATGACGGGAGCCCGGTGCCCAACAGACCGGAGTAGCACCAGCATCCGGTGGACAGCCTCACCTCTCACAGCCCCACGAGAGCGCGACTAACGGTTCCGCGCCATTCAGCAGCTCTGGCTGGCATACGCAGTCCCAGCCAGCCCTTGGGTTGGCCCTCGCGGTCATAGGTCCCGCGGGGCTCTGGCCCAGTGGCGCGGGGTATACCCACACTACGAACGTGGCTACCAGTCATCACTCAACACAAATGACCGCTGGATTCATCGGTCTCGGCGACCAGGGCGCGCCGACTTCACCTCGAAGGGCGCAGCCATGGGCACACCAGTACCGCGCTGACGTCGAAGTAGCTGTTTCCGCCACCAGCGGGTCAGTCAAACCATTGCCCCCCGAGATGGAAGGCCTCGCTACGGACACCAAGGCGGCCGGGACGGCGGCCGACGCGACTTCCGGCCAAGGGAGTGGACATGACGCTCCCTTGGCCATTGAGGTTCTGGCGGCGAGCCCGCGGTTGGAGCGGATCAAGCGACCGGCTGCTAGGTGTCTGCGGGCTCGCGATAAAGGGTTAAAGCACTGGGAGCTCGTGAGCATCGAAGAGCAGACAGAGCTTGTGGTCAGGCTCTTCACCCACCCTTTTCGCCTCACGAGTCCCCAGCCCGGCGAATTGGGCGCTGGGCTGATCGCCGGCGTTGGCCCTCACGGGGTGCACATCGTCCGTGAAGTAGATCAAGAAACCGTAGGGTGCGATGGCATCGATCGGACCCATAGTGTCCGGCCCGGGTGCGCCGCCCGAGATCGGTTGCTCAATCGGGTCAAACGGGAGGTTCGTTACCGTTTCGTCGTAGCGCGCTTGGAACTTTCCCATTCCCGGGATCGGGACGGTCGGCCACTCGCGGCGACTCATGGAATCATGGAACTCGATCCCGCGCTTGAACCGCAAACGCTGTCAGGTGCCTTGGTAGCCGGCGAAATGTCCGCGACGACCTCGGATCTGACAGCTGGACTGGTCCTCTTTCTCGTGTGGTGGGGCGCCAACGAATCGGAGACAGCCCCGACCGGCGCCCACATGGATCCGCATATGTGGCCCGAGGCTGGATTCGAGCGAGGATCCCGCCAGCTCCCGCTACTGGACCTGAGCAGAGGCCGGTACGGAGCTGCCTTCGAACGACTTCTGCCAATTACGAGGCAGGACCGGATCGATTTCGGCATCCTCATACTTGCTGACTTCATCGAAGCCGCGACACGATCGGGCCGGCCCGCCGAGGCGAAGGCAGCTTTCGAACGTCTAGCGGTTAGAGCTACTGCTGCAGCGGCACCACTCGGGCTCGGCACCCTGGCCCGCTGCCGAGCATTTCTATCCGACCAAGAAGAAGCGGAGGGCAACTATCGAGAGTCGATCATGCGGCTTGCTGACGCCAACTCCGCAATGGAACTGGCTCGCAGCCACCTCGTATTGGGCGAGTGGCTCCGCCGCCAGCGTCGACGTCGAGACGCCCGGTTGCAGCTGAAAATCGCCTACGGGATGTTCTCCGACTTCGGCGCGACCGGGTTCAGCGAGCGGGCCCGCATCGAATTCTTGGCCACCGGAGGAGCAGCCCGCGTACGCGGCGTCGAAACCGCCAATGACCTCACTCCGCAAGAGACGCGGATAGCCCGGCTGGTCGCCAGCGGCGAGACCAACCGGGAAGTCGCCGCCAAGCTGTTTATAAGCCCGGCCACAGTCGACTACCACCTGCGCAAGGTGTTCCAGAAGCTCGACGTCTTATCTCGAACCCAGCTGGCCCGGAAGATCGCGGTCGGGGCGGCCCCGATGCTCGCGCCCGCCGACCTGGCTCATGGCTGGCAAAACCACCGACGCATCTCTTCCAAGCCATCTGTACGTCCCACGGCGGCTGAGTAGTTCATGCCTGGTCCCACCGCTTCGATATGAGCCTCGTGGTTGGCAGGAATGTGGGGGCGTGCCGTGACACCTGTCCGCTCGTCGCCCCGACAGTACCCGCGCAGGTTATACCGCGTCAGAATAGGTGAGCTCGGCTCGCAGGGCCCGCAGGCCTCGAGCGATCCGGCTCTTGGCCGTCCCGAGGGGGATGCCCTCTGACGCGGCGACCTCGTGGGCGGTGTGGCCGTAGGAGGCGGCCAGCCAGACGGCCTTGGCTTGCCCGGGAGGGAGGCGGGTAAGCGCAGCCCGGGCCTCGGCGGCCAGCTCTTTTGTGACGGTGGCGTCTTCTACAACGGTGGCGGGCCCGGCCGGGGCGAGCGCCGCGACCATCTCGGGGTCGAGCGCTAGGGGCCGGCGACGACGGAGGGCGTCGATGGCCAGGTTACGGGTGATACGTAGCAGCCAGGTGGCGACGCTGGCGCGCTCCGGGTCGTAGGCGTCGGCATACCTCCAAGCACGCACGAAGGCCTCTTGGGCTACCTCTTCGGCCAGGCCTCGGTCGCCGAGAATGTTGATGGCCACGCCGTAGACCCGGCCCTGGAACCGACGCACGAACGCCGTGCCAGTGTTGGCGTCGCCAGCGGCGAAGCCGCCGAGCAAAACGTGGTCGGAGACGCCGTCGGCCCCGGCAGGCGACGGCATGGCCGATCCGGCACCACGGCCGGTCCGGCGGGCGGGACCTCGGGCCGCGGGTGAGCCTCCGGGGTGAGCCATCGCGTGTGGCAGGGCCTGCTGAGCCGTCGCCAGCCGGCCCGGCCCGGCCGTGATGGCGGGCACTAGCGCCACGCACACCGGTGCTGTGAGCGGTGCGGCCGCCTTCTCTACCCCGTGGCCGACCTCGCAGTCGGTCGCAAAGGTATTCATATTCTCCTCTTTTCCAGGGCCACGTCCATCACCATTGGCTTCCCTTCACATTTTGCGCCCTGAGCGGGGGGCGCCCACGAGGTTGGGGACCCCACTGCACATACACGCCTGGGGGCCGGGTATTAGCACCTTCGAGGATCACGCTACGAGTTCGCGCCCGGCATCGAATCCACCCTTCGCGTAGTCTCAGGGCGGCGGCTAAGACGGGCTCAGCGCGTAGCGGTCCCAGGTCCGCGCAGCCCACGCCTAATAAATTTTGTAGTCGTTGGGAACGAGAAGTGGCTCTAGCGGATTTCTGGTGACGAGACTACGCGTATCCAGGATCCTCATACCTGCCTTCTTTCCTTATGGTTGTTGGGGGGCTGTTTTGAGGAGGGTCGTTTTGACCAAAGGCCTATAACCAAAAGGAGAAATGTATAATGTTGCGTAAACGCCATGTTGCCCGCTCGGCCATTAAGTCAGCGGCATTACTCACATAGCCAAGAGGCTTCGCGGGCTTCGCCAGCACGGCCGTTCTCGTCGCCTTGGTTGGCTTCGGCAGGCCGGCTCGCACGAGCCCTGTTCAAGTTGCCCCTCTAGTCGCCGTTTTGTTCCACGAGTTCGACGCGAACTCAACCTAAGGCGATTCCACTGAGACTCAAGCCACCGTTCCCAAACCCGACCACTTTGACCCAAGCACCTTTACCGTCGTCGAGCCTAGGACGTTCGAGGATCTCAAGCTGGGGGACATCTTCCGGGCGCCCAGCCGGACCCTGACCGACGCCCACGCTACGGCGTTCCAAGCAGTGTCCTCGGTAACTCAACACCATATACTCAATAGGTCCAACTGACATGTGTATCTCTCCTTTTCACTGGGCGGTCAACAAGCACAGCCGCCACCCGACCATATGGTGAGAGTGCGAAAACCCGCACACTGTGGACGCGTGGCCCCGCTTTGGCGTGCGGACCGCAGACCCGGGCAGGTTTTTATGCGACGTTCAGAACCGGTCCCGGGACGCGATGGACGAACCCATACCGCTCGATCGTCCGCGCGACGCGACGCTGACGAACCTAGCCGCCAGCACGCCGGGCTGTGGCCACGGAGGGGCGCCAGGGCGAAAGACGCGCGGTGAGTGCGCCCAGCCGGCGCCAGCAGGTCGTCACGACTACGCGATGAACCCGTCTTAGTAGCCGCCCTCAGACTACGCGAAGGGTGGATTCGACGCTGGGTGCGGGAGCCTAGCGTAATGCTCACAGTTTGTGGTCGGGCCCGCAGCCGTGACGTGCGGGGTAGGGCGTCCCCAGCGTCGTGGACAGCCCACCCGGGCCCCAAAGACGAAAGAACGCGAAAGGGTGAACGATATGGCTCAAGAAGTGTTAAGTGACGGCCCCCTCGCCGGGGCGTTTCCTGGGAGCAATGAATCGGATGTACGGATCGTGGCACCGCAAACGGGGGCAAAATCACAGACCGCAGACAGGGACCTACTGGACGCCTTCTTGAGCGTGCGCAGCAGGACCAGAGGCCCCCTGGTGGCCGTCAACGAGCGGACAATGATAACCAACCTGGCGGCCTCCGAACTCCTCCAGCCGGCTGACCGCCGTCTGCTTTGGGAGCAGGTGACGAAAGCTTCAAGCGAGATCGGCGAGACGACAACTCTTCTCTTATGCAGCGGCGTAGAAGTCACCATCACTGCTCAGCTGATCGGCGGCCAGCTCTCCCCCAAGGGGGCGGTCCTGCACCTCTCGGTCGAGTTCCCCGCCCGCAGCGCATCGCCCGGGAGGCTTGTCCCGGTCGTTAACACCGATGAGCCGCTCGTAGGGAAACGGCCGATGGACGCCTCGCTCATGACGGGCTGGACAGACCTCACCGACACGGAGCGGACGGTGGCGGAGCTGGTGGCCCGTGGCATGACCAATAAGCAGGCAGGACGGCTCATGTTCTTGTCGCGCCATACCGTCGACTACCACTTACGTAGGGTTTTCAGAAAGCTCGGTGTGAACTCCCGGGTGGAGCTCGCCCGAGCGTTAGGGGAGCATTACGAGGCGCTCAACGGGTATTGAGTACTGGCCATGAGCGACCATCGGCCGAGAGTGATCATCGAAGCTCTCGGCCGTTTACTGCCAGAAAGCTTGTGCTTAGGGCGGTTGCCGGCGGTGCCGCGGGGCTGCCTCTCTATGTAGTGCTGCCCAGCCTGGCCAGGGTCGTAGGCTCATGGCCTCGTTTGTCCACGCTCCACCCGATATGGATGGTCCGTCGTCACTCCTGCTGACCTGCGCTTTCGCTCCGAGCGGGCGACGGGAATCGAACCCGCATGACCAGCTTGGAAGGCTGGAGCTCTACCATTGAGCTACGCCCGCAGCGCCTTTGGACGTTAGCAGACCGGGCGTCCTGACGGCGGCGCCACGGGCGCCTGGGACCTCGCCCACCTCCGGGCTAGCCCCGCTCAGTCTTCCAGTCCTCGAAGGCCGCCATGAGTTTGGCCCGGGCCTCGGCGGGGAAGTCCGATTTTTCGAGGCGTCCCACCATGACGATGGTTTCTCTCATTTGGTCGAGGTAGGCCGAACACCGGTCGCAGCCGGCCAGGTGCTCGTCGAAACGCCTCCGGGTCGGTTCGTCCAGCGCGCCTTCGAGGTAGTCGGTCACGAGTTCTACTAGCTCCTGGCAAGAGAGGGGAGCAGGCCGGCGTCTCCGGCGAAATATCACAGCTGGCCCTCCGTTCGAGCGCGCCCCTGGCGGTCGCTGAAGGAGGCCTCGGTCCGCAGCCTGACCGCGGCGCGGGCGCGGTGAAGGAGGACCCGCTGATTGCCCTCGGTCAACCCCAGCGCTTCGCAAACCTCGGATGCGTCGTACCCGTCGAGATCTCTCAGAGCTATGACGGCCCGCTGGGCGTCCGGGAGGTGGGTGAGCGCCTGGCGGGCCACGTCCAGAGCTTCAGCCGAGAGCACCTCCCCCTCGGGCAGCGCCGGCCAGGACGGGGGAAGTGCCCGCCACGCGCCGGCGTTGTGCTCCCCCGGGAGTTGAAGCGCTCGGGGCCGACGGTGGGCCCCTCGCCGAACGCAGCCGACGAGAACGGTGTCACCCGGTGCTCCCGCTCTGCCCACGACTTGGCGAGACGCTATCCGTCCTGTCAGCGAATGGCCGAAATGTCACTCTTCAGCAGGTTCTTGACACGGATGGTGAGTTCCCGGACAGCGTGGCTGTTCACGGCAATCTCGTTTATGTCCTGAATGCAGGCGGTACGGGCAGCGTCACGGGTTACCAGGTTCTCTGGGACCATCTGTTCCCGCTCCCGCGTTCGTCCCGTTCGCTTGGTCTCAACAACTCAAACCCGCCTAATTTCCTCCAGTCCGCGGGGCAGGTCGGGTTCTCGGCTGACGGTGCAGAGTTGTTGGTTACGACCAAGTCCAGTACGAACGCCGTAGAAGTGTTCCCGGTGGGGCCGGGTGGTCAACTTTCCGCCGCACCTACGGTGACAACCGACGGAAGCAACGTGCCTTTCTCCTTTACCTTCACTCCGGGCAACCAGTTGGTATTGGCCGAAGCAGGACCGAGCGCCCCTGCACACTTTCTCGCTTGCACCCGGCGGAGCCCTCACGAGCTTGACTGCGCCCCTGGGTGACGGCCAGGCCGCACTCTGTTGGGTCACCTCAGCAGACGGCTTCTATTACGTAGCCAACGCCGGAAGCAACACCCTGAGCGCTTACGCGGTGGCGGCCAGCGGCATGCTTTCGCTGGTTGGTTCGACCGGGGTGGTGGCTACCACAGACGCCGGCCCGATCGATATGGCGGTTTCCGCATCCGGGCCCTACCTTTACGGTGAGGCCGGTGGGGCGGGCGCTATCGACGAGTTCCGGGTCAACTCGGACGGTTCGCTTAGCCCGCTCGGAAGTGTCGCCGGTCTGGGCGCCGGTATCGACGGGATCGCCACCGACTGAGGCGTCCGAAAGCACGTCGCTGACAGGCGAGCCAGGTAAGCTGCGTCGGCAATAGTTCGACGGTTGGCTGGGAAATGGTGGTGCCACACCGAGCGTCTGACCGTCCGGAGGAGGGAGCGTCGTGAGCCAGGATGACAGCCGTAGAGCGGTTCGCACTGAGGGGGCCCCAATACCCTTGGGGTCATATTCGCAAGGAGTTGCCTCGGCCGGGCTGCTATTCGTTTCGGGACAGGTGCCGGTCGACCCGGCCACCAAAGCCGTCCCCCAGGACTTTACCGACCAGGTGCGCCGGACGCTCGACAACGTGTCCGCCATCGCGGAGGCGGCAGGGGCCCGGCTGGCCGACGCCGTCCGTATCGGCGTTTTCCTCGCCAACCTCGACGACTTCCCGAAAATGGACGCTGTCTATCGGGAGTACTTCGAAGATCCGATGCCGGCGCGCACGACCGTGGGGGTAGGCATACGCGGCTACGACATAGAGATCGACGCCGTGATCGCTCTCCCAGGGGATAGGTGACGCCGGCGCCGCCTATCTCGTCGGCCAGCCCGGGCACCACCGGGGCGAATGCCGTGTTGGGCGATATTCCGCTTCCGGCCATGCTGCTGAAGGACACAGCCCTGGACAACAACCTGGCTGTCATGAAGCAGTACGCGGGCGACCATGGGTTCGTGTTAGCCCCCCACGGCAAAACGACTATGGCGCCAAAGATTTTCCAGCGCCAGCTGGAAGCGGGCGCCTGGGCCATCACGGTGGCCAACATGACCCAGGCGGCCGTCGCCTACCAAGCCGGAGCGCAGCGCGTCCTGGTGGCGAACGAGGTCGTTAGCCCGGCAGACAGCCGGGCCGTCGTCGAGGCCCTGGCCGGGCCCGGCCGCGTGAGCTCTACTGCCTCGTCGATTCCGTGGCCGGCGCACAACTCCTCGACCGGGACCTCGCTCTGGCCGGGCTGACCGGACGGTTAGGAGTTTTTGTCGAGCTGGGAGTGCCGGGCGGTCGTACCGGGGCGCGGGGCGAAGACGAGGCGGTCGCCGTCGCCCAGGCCGTGGGCACAAGCGGCCACTTGCGCCTTGTCGGGGTCGAGGGCTACGAGGGGCTTCTGGCTCCCGATCGCTCCCCGGAGGCCCTGGCCAAGGTGGACAGTTACCTCGACCGCCTGCGTCGTCTAACGGTACGGCTGGCCGACGCGAGGACCTTTTCCGTAGACGGGCCCATCCTAGTTTCCGCCGGCGGGAGCCGGTTTTTCGACCGCGTGGCCCTGGTGCTTGGAGACAGAGCGCGGTACGGGGGCCACGACGTGAGCCTCGTCGTGCGTTCGGGGTGCTATGCGGTCCACGACCACGGAACGTATGCCCACGCCTCGCCTCTTGATGGCCCTGACTACCGCGGGCCCAGGCTCATGGGGGCGATCGAGGTCTGGGCCGACGTGCTGTCGGTGCCCGAGCCTGGTCTCATTATCGTAGGACTGGGCCGGCGCGACGTTTCCTATGACCTGGGGCTCCCCGTAACGCTCTGGGTGGCCCGCATGGACAGCGGGAGCGTCGAACCGCTGGGTGGGATGGCCCTCTCGCAACTCAACGACCAGCACGGTTACCTCCGGGCCCCGCCCGGCCCGGCGCCGGCGAAAGTCGGCGACAGGATCGGGTTCGGCATTTCGCACCCGTGTACGGCCATCGACAAATGGAGGACCGTATTTCTGGTTGGGGACGACTACCAGATCCGCGACGAGATCCACACGTTTTTCCATTGAGCGTGACACCCGCCCAAGTAACCGCCCCCCGTCCGGACGGGCGAGAATTCGACCTCCTTGTCCAGGGCGGTACGGTGCTCGACCCCGTGACCGGTCGGTCCGGGCGCTTCGATGTCGCGTTATCAGGCGGGCGGGTCGCGAGCGTGGCGCCCGGGATACCGAGCCACCTTGCGGCCGAGGTTGTGGATGCACACGACGCCTTTGTCGTCCCCGGGCTTATCGACCTGCATACACATGTGTTTTCGCCGGGGACCTTTTGGGGGGTCGACCCGAGGGCGGTGGCCTGGCGCAGCGGCGTGACGGGCTGGGTGGACGCGGGCTCTGCCGGAGTGTACAACCTGGCGGCTCTACGCCAATTATGTACGTCTTTCACTCCCTTGCACACTCGAGCCTTCCTGAACATCAGCACGATCGGGTTAGTGGCCGAGACGGGCGAGGCCCGACGGGACGACCTGTGCGACGCCTCCCTGGCCGCCGACGCCATCCAGGAGAACCGTGATTTCGTCGTGGGGGTCAAGTGCCGCCTCGACCGGTCTGCGGCCGGAGAGATGGGCGTGGTGCCATTACGCCGTGCCATCGAGGCCGCTGGAGCGGGCGGCGTTCCGGTGATGGCGCACGTCGGGACGGGGCCGCCCGACATCGACGAGGTGCTCGACCTGTTACGCCCAGGCGACCTGGTCACCCACTGCACCACCGGTCAGACGATGGCGCTAATAGATAACACGGGCCGGCTCCGCGAGAGCGCCGTACGTGCCCGGGAGCGGGGCGTGCTGTTCGACGTCGGCCACGGGGCCGGTGGCTTCTCGTTCACAGTGGTCGAGGCGATGTTGGCTTCGGGGCTTGTCCCTGACGTCATTTCCTCCGACCTCCATCAACGCAGCATCCTTGGCCCCTGTTTCGACCTGCCCACCTGCATGTCGAAATTCCTCGCTCTGGGCCTGTCATTGGCAGACGTGGTCCGGGCGGTGACCGTAAACCCCGCCCGGGCCATCGGACAAGCCGTGCCGGCCGGCCCGATCGAAGTCGGAGGACCGGGCGACCTCGCCGTCTTTGAGTTCGAGGCGGGCGATTTCGTCCTCTACGACACATATTTGGCTCCGCGCCACGTGGACCGTTTGCTCGTCAACCGGGCCACCATTGCCGGGGGAGCCCTGCTCCCTCCGGTGGACGCCGCGCCGCCGGAGCGGTGGATCCCGGCCACGGACGCCCAGAGGGCGCTGGTCCGTCGCAACGCCAACGACCTGCGGCGGCCGTGGGCCGCCTATCTCACCGAGCCGGGTGCGTTCGTCCGTGGCCCAATTGCGGGCCCGCCTATTTAAGCCCGTCGCTGAGGGTCCCGGCCCACGCTTCGCGCCGCCCGTTCGGTGTCTCGGTCAGGCGTGGACGCGGCGGCTGGGACGCGCGATGATCCATGTGTGCGTACGACGCCAATCATCGGCGAGAAACCCTGGTTCGGACCACGCCGACTCGGTTGGGGACTGGGCCCGATATCGCCAGAGGGATGGGCATTGACGGCTCTCTTCGGAGCGGTAACTACGGTGGCCAAGAGGAGGGGGCTGGCGCGCCAGCATGTTCAGCTGCTGCTGGGTACCTTCTCCGTCATCGTCGCTCTGAAGGGTACGAGCCCGGGAGGCCCGCGCCGGCGACGCGCCTTCGACCTCGAAAGACGCCGCGCGTTGGCGCCGGGCGAGGCCGAAGCCGCTTAGGCGGCCACTTTGTCGGCATTGACCGGCAATACTTAACTCCACAAAGACTCAATATTTACCACCAGCTCGGGCTGCGCCCCGGCGGTAACGGCGAACCTCTCAGGGGCCTCCTCCACCACTTTTAGGGTGGCCATTACGTTTTCGTCAATAAAGCGGCTAATGGCGGCGTAACTGTGGCGATCGTCCCTGGCTCGCCGGCGGTGCGGCATCCGTAACGGGGTATAAAGATGGAGCTCGTCGCGAGCGCGGGTGACAGCCACATAAAAAAGCCTGCGTTCTTCGTCCAACCCGGACGCTGATCCCAGGGCCATGTCTATCGGTATCGAGCCGTCGATTACCTGGGGAATGTGCACGATGGGCCACTCGAGGCCTTTGGCCGAATGGATCGTAGAAATGACGACGTAGTCCTCTTCGAGGAGGGGCGGGCCGGCCATATCCCCGGTCGAGGCGGGAGGGTCCAGCGTCACTTCCGCCAGCCACGCCGCCAGGTCGGTGGCCGCCGCCGCCCCGCTGACGAGGCGCTCGAGGTCGCCGAGGCGCACCGCCGCGTCCGTATAGCGGCCGAGCACAAGCGGTCGCACGGCGTCGAGCACGCCTTCTGCCCGCCGGCCGGGGGCCGGGTTCGCCCTGGCTGCGGCCAGGGCGGCCAGGGTTTTGGAGAGAGAGTTGCGGGCGGGGGCGGGCGCCGCCGCCACCACCTCGGGCCAACGGTCGAGCGGGTCATGTTCCGCAGCCATGACCACCTCGGTCAGCGACCGCGCGCTCGACGGTCCAACCCGGTCGTGTAATCGCAGCAGCCGGTACCACGCCACCTCGTCGCGGGAGTTGTCAAGCAGTCGCGCCGCGCTAACAAAATCCTTCACGTGGGCCGCTTCCAGGAACCTCAAGCCACCGTACTTGTGGTACGGGACCTTTCGAGCTGACAGCTCGATTTCGACCAGGTCGCTGTGATGGGCGGCGCGCACGAGTACTGCCTGGTCCCGCAACGGCACGCCCCCCTCGTAGGCCTCGAGGATGGCGTCAGTAATGGCCTTGGCTTCGGACGGCGCGTCGTGGCAGCGCACCAGGCGGGGGAGGGCCCGTCGGGCCGCTCGCTGAACAGGAGCACTTTGGCGTCGTCGCCGGCCGTTGGCAAGGCGTTGGCCACATCCAGGATCGGTTGCCGGGAGCGGAAGTTGCGCTCGAGACGGATGACCGATGCGCCTGAGTACTCGAGCACCAGACGGCGCAGCTGTCCCGCCGCCGATCCGCGGAAACCGTATATGGCCTGGGCTTCGTCCCCCACCACGGTGAGGCCTCGGCCGCCGGGCGCGAGCGCTCGCACGATGTCCACCTGTAAGCCGTTGACATCCTGGTACTCGTCGACAAGGACGTAGTCGAACCTCTCCGAGAGCTGTCGCCCCCATCCGTCCTGGCCGACCAGGGCGCGCCAGTAGAGGAGGAGGTCATCGAAATCCAGGACGGCCGACTTGCGCTTGCGGGCGGTGAAGGCCCGGAACAGCTCCGCCATCGCGCTCACGTGCGGCTCACACCACGGGTACTCCATCGGGACCACTTCAGATAGCTGCCGCCCGGTATTGATGCAGCGCGAATAGACCTCGACGAGCGTGGCGGGGCGGGGGAAGCGCGCTGTCGTCCCGACCAACTCATGTTGGCCCCGCATCAGGTCCATCAGGTCGCACGCCCCGGCGGGGTCTAGGACGCTGAAACCCTTTGGCAGGCCCAGGGTTTCCGCATAGGCGGCGATGTAGCGGTGGGCTACGGCGTGGAACGTCCCGCCGCGGGGTCGCTGGTTGCTCTGCAGACGGACCAGGGCGGCGGCGCGGGCCAGCATTTCATCTGCCGCCCGGCGGGTAAAGGTGAGGAGCAGAATGCGTTCGGCGGGTGTCCCCCGTTCGAGAAGGCAGGCCACCCGCGAGGTGAGCGCCCTGGTCTTGCCCGTCCCGGCCCCGGCCAGTACCACGAGTGGTGAACCGCCGTGAGTCGCCACGGCCAGCTGCTCCTCGTTGAGGCCCTCGTCCCAGCGGGCAATTCCGAACATACATTCGATCCTAATACGTCGAGAGCCAGCCCTGCCCGTGCCGCGAGCCAAACTTGGGGCGTGCAATGCCTACAAGACCCGGTGCAGCTGCCGTCGCCATGCCTCATCGTCCTGGTCGGTCCCGGTGCGTCAGGCAAGTCGACCTGGGCTACGGCTCACCTCCCGCCCGAGAGCATCGTCTCCAGCGACCGGTTGCGAGCCCTGGTCGGAGCCGGGGAGGACGACATCAGCGCCAGCGAGGACGCCTTCGAGCTCCTCGACACCGTCGTCGAGCGGCGGCTCCGCCGTCACCTTACGACCGTGATAGACACACTGGGGCTTGATCCAGGGAAACGCCGGGCCTGGTTGGCAATGGCGGCCCGCTGGCAAGTGCCGTGCGTGGCGGTCACCTTCGATGTCCCGGCGGATGAATGCCGGGCCCGAAATAGGCAGCGCCCCAAACCCCTCCCCGCCTCGGCGCTGACCGCTCAGCTCCGGGGCTGGACGCGAGCCCGGGAGGTGCTAGCGGAAGAGGGTTTTTCTGCTGTGATCGCCGCCGCGCCGGTACGCGTCGTCCCCAAGGCCTTCGTCTCGGCCACCGAGGCTGCCGGTCGTCAGGCTCGGGAGCCGACCATGCTCCGTTTTGGCCTGCATATCGGGTCTTTTACCTTTCCGGGCGGGCCGTCAGCGACACGGGAGGTCCTCCGCCGGATGGCCAATTCGGCGGAGGCCGCCGGCTTCGACGCCATATACGTAATGGACCACTTCCGCCAGATCCCCCAGATCGGCCGGCAGTGGGAGGATTTTCTCGAAAGCTATACGACGCTCGCTTATCTGGCCGCCTCGACCGAGCGGGTTCGCCTCGGCGCCCTGGTCACCGGCATCACTTACCGGAACCTCGCTCACCTGGGCAAGATAATTGCCACCCTGGACGTGCTGAGCGGCGGGAGGGCGGTTTGCGGCCTGGGTTTGGCCTGGCACCGCGACGAGCACGCGGCCTATGGCTGGGAGTTCCCGTCTACTGCCGAGCGTTATGCGTTGCTGGAGGATGCCCTGCGGCTCCTACCATTGCTCTGGGGAGCGGGAAGCCCGTCGTTCGAGGGCATCCGGGTAAAGGTCCCCGAGACCATGTGCTACCCCCGTCCTCTCCAAGCCCATGTCCCGGTCCTCGTCGGAGGCGGTGGAGAACGGCGGACGCTGCGCCTGGCGGCCCGGTACGCCGACGCCGCCAACGTGATGGGCGACCAGGGGACGGTGCGCCACAAAGCAGCCGTGCTTCGTGCCCACTGCGAGGCCGAGGAACGCGACCCGGCGGCAGTGCGGCTGACCCACCTGTCGTCGGTGTTGGTCGGCGCCGACGACCGCCACGTGGCCGAGATGGTGGAACGGCTCCGGCCCCGCGGCCGCGACCGAGCCAGCGCCGCGGCCGCCCTCAACGCGGGTACGGTCCGGGACCATGTGGGGCGCTTCAGGGAGCTCGCCGAGGCCGGCGTGAGCGAGGTCATGGTCCGTCTACCGGACGAGCCCGCATCGGGCTCGATGGAGCAGATGGCGTCCGTCATCGCCGCCTTTCGCTGACTACGGCTATCCGCCGGCCGACCAACCAGGGCAAACTGGCCCAAAAAACCTGGCGAACTTGGCGCCGGCCCGTTCTGCGAGCCCGACCACGGAGGTCGCTGCGAAGGTGGTCCGAGCGCAGATCAGCAACTAGGGTGAGCGGCATGCGCTACCGGACATTGGGTGCCAGCGGTTGTTCTGTTTCCGAACTCGCTCTTGGCGCCATGACATTCGGCTCCGAGGCGGACGAGGCGGGCAGCCATGCCCAGCTAGACCGTTTCTTCGAAGCTGGCGGCACGTTGATCGACACCGCCGACGTCTACAGCAACACCGAATCTGAGTCGATCATCGGGCGGTGGCTGGCGAAGCAGTCACCCGCAATCCTGGACCGGGTCGTCATCGCCACGAAGGGCCGGTTCCCCACCGGAGACGGCCCGAACGACCTGGGGTTGTCCAGACGTCACTTGAGCAGGGCGATCGAGGCCTCCTTGCGCCGGCTCGGGGTCGAGTGCCTGGATCTCTACCAGGTCCACGGTTACGACCCGTTGACGCCCATAGAAGAGACGCTGAGAGCGCTGGACGACGCCGTCAGGGCGGGCAAGGTCAACTATGTGGGCCTGTCGAACTTCGCCGGCTGGCAGGTGCAAAAGGCCGTCGACGTGGCCAGCGCCCGCAACCTCAACCCCCCGGTGACGTTGCAACCCCAATACAACTTGCTGGTGCGCGAGATCGAATGGGAGATCATCCCCGTCTGTCGAGAAGAGGGCCTCGGTCTCCTCCCGTGGTCTCCCCTGGGTGGTGGTTGGCTCACTGGGAAGTACAGCCGTGACCAGGTCCCTACGGGTGCGACCCGCCTGGGTGAGGACCCCAGTCGCGGGGTCGAGGCGTACGGGCCCCGCAGCTCTGAACAGCGCACGTGGGACGTGCTCTCGGCCGTAGAGACCATCGCCCGGGCGCGAGGGTGCTCCATGGCTCAGGTGGCACTGAGCTGGGTGCGCGATAGGCCTACCGTAAGCTCCGTCATCCTCGGGTGCCGCACGATCGAGCAGCTCGACGACAATCTGGGAGCGGCGGACCTCGATCTCGACGAACAGGAGACCGCGGCCCTGGACAAGGCCAGCGACCCAGGCCCAGCCCAATACCCCTATGGCCCGATGGCTCTGCAGCAACGCAGCCGGAAGGTCGAGGGAGGAAGGTAGGACTTCTTGGAGCGCCCTTCCATGTTCGAGTTTGCCGGCGGCGAGCCCGCCTTCTTGGCCCTCGCCACCGCCCATCATCAGCGCTGCCTGGATGACCCGGTGTTGAACCACCCGTTCTCTCATCCAGGCCACCCCCAACACGTCCAGAGGCTGGCCAGCTACTGGGCCGAGGTGTTCGGGGGGCCTCCGTATTTCTCGGAGTCGTGTGGGGGGCATTCGGCCATGCTCGAGCTGCACGCCGGGCAGGGAGCTGAAAGCGACCTGGGGGAGCGTTTCGTCCAATGTTTCGTCAAGGCGGCAGACGATGTGGGTCTCCCGGGTGACCCGGAGTTCCGTAGCGGTCTGCGTGCCTACATGGAATGGGCGGTGAGCGTGGTGATGTCCTACTCGCCGGCGGGAGCGACGGTGCCGACAAACCTCGCCATGCCTCATTGGTCGTGGGACGGTCTCCAGCCGGCGTCGCCGTCCGGCGGGAGCTAACCACTACCGGCTTTAAGCCGGGACCATCTACCGGCGCCGGCGTCGTTCATGCACCCACCGCCCTAAGCTTCCCTGGTGGCTGCGCCGTCCTCGTTCCCGACGGCCCCGCGGTTCCCGTCCGAATTGAGCCCGGCGGACCAGGTTGAGCTCAGCGATGACGTCCACTGGGAGGGGCTCTCGGTCGGGGCAGATTTTTCCGGCCAGGTGGCTGAAGACCCCGTTGTCAGCGGGTGCCGGCTGACCGGAGCCGCCTTCGTCGGAACGGACCTTACCCGGGCCAGGGTCAATGACACGGTCTTCGAACGCTGTGACCTCTCGGGCGTCATGCTCGCCCGCGCCGTGTTCACCCGGGTCGAGTTCGTCGATTGCCGTTTGTCTGGCGCCGACCTCTCGGGCGCAAAACTGCGCGACGTTGTATTTCGCGAATGCCGCTTGGTCGATGCCACCTTGCGCATGGCGTCGGGCGACCGGGTACGTTTCGAACGTTGCGACCTGAGCAGGGCAGATTTGTACGCTGCCGAGTTGCCCGGGGCCTACTTTTTCCACTCCAAGCTGAGTGAAGCCGAAATGTCCAAAGCAACGCTTACGGGGGCCAGGTTCCACGGTTCGACCTTTGAGAGGATCAAGGGCGCCGAGGCTCTGCGAGGCGGGACGATTGCCTCTGCGCAGATAATGCCGGTGGCCATTCATCTCCTCGCGGTCATGGGCATAACCGTCGACGACGAAGCGGAGCCGGGGCAAGGGTCGATGTAGTTCGGTTTCTATGGACGGGGCGTTGGCTTCAGATGTACCCGGGTCTTGGGCGGTTAGGGGCACCGTGTGACCTCGCCGGCGGGCGCCGTGCGACCTCGACGGCCGAGCCCTCTGACCTCGCCGGCGGGCGCCTGCGACCTCGGCGGCCGAGCCCTCTGACATCGCTGGCGGCCGTTTTGGGTGCAGCCGAGACTTTTGGTCGCGAACGCGAGCGAAATGTGCGTGCGATTACGGCCAATTTCATTTGGAGCGCCCAAAAAGGCCCCTTTGACGTGGTTTTGGCCGTCTCGACGTGTGTTTTTTGGCGTGATTGCCGTGGCCGCTAGGCCCCGGCCGGCATCGTCGTCCTCAACGTGGTACCGACGGAGAACCTTTCTCGGCCATCCGGGGTGAGCCTCCAGACAGACTGGTGGCCTTCTACGGTCCATTCTTCCGGGCCGCCGACGAGGGCCGTCTGCTCGTCCACCCCGAGCACAGTGACGGCAGGGTCAAAAGGCAACATGAACCGGTCGACAATGTCGGGTACGCGGGCCGCGAACATGTCGAAATGGGGGATGACACGCAAGTGGGGCAGAAGCCCAAGCCCTATCGCGCCTTCTTTGCGCGGGCCGCGGAGCCTCGGCACCCACGAAGTCAGCGCGATGGCGCCAGCACTACACCCGGCCAGGGCGGCGCCCCCACGCCATACATCGACGATCGCGGCCCACACGGCCGTGTCTCGCAATGTGTCTGCCAGGTAGCCCGGGTCACCACCGGACAGGTACACCAAGCCCGCCCCGGCGACCTTGGCGGCCATGGTCGCGCCCTGGGCGTCGGCTCGATCACCAACCGGGACGACGACCGGTTCGACGCCGAGGCGCTGGGCTTGTTCGATGCCGAGGTTGTGCCAGCGTTCCACCACGTCCGGCCCGTCGGGCACCGCTGCCGTAGCCAACTGGACGTAGCGAGGCGGCCGTCCCGCCAACAGTCCCGCCTCGATATCCGCCATTTGGGGCAGGTACTCCCCGGAACCCACCAGCGCCAGCGGGCCCGGCCTTCCCTCCGAAATCAACGTCCTGCTTCCAGGTCGAGCGCCGTGGTCACTTCCTCGACAGTGTCGCGCATGTGGGCGGGGAGAGCCAGATGAGGCGGTAACTCACGAGCGACAGCGCGTCTATCGGAAAGCCGGCCGATCCTTTTTAGGGTCGTCGCTCCCACGCTATTCTCGGCATTAGCGAGTCGAATGAGATGTCTGAAAACCGCCAGAAGACCGCAATCCGGGCGGATATCTTGACTTTTATGACCACGACAACAACGACGTTCAGCACGCCGGCGACCTTCCACATCGAGGCCTTGTCACCCGAGCGCCTCGAGGCCATCAGGTGCTCCGGCATCGACGATGGGGGCAACTGTGTGTCACCACCCCGGGCGGCGGAAGGCGGCGAGCCGGTCCGTTGCTGCCTGCGCATTGCCAAACCGGGCGAGCCCATCCTCCTCATCGCTTACCGTCCCTTCACTAAGCCGAACCCGTATGCCGAGACTGGACCGGTCTTTATCCACCCCGGAAGTTGCGGTGGCTACCCGTGGGCGGACCGGTACCCCGATGACTTCCGGGGCCGGCAGCAGATCTTCCGGTGCTATGACGCCGCCGGGAACATCCTCGGCGGCCACCTGGCGGAACCAGCTGAAGACGTCGAAGCCGTGATCGAAGCCCTCTTTGCCGATCGCAATGTTGAGTACATCCACACCCGAAACATCATTTTCGGCTGCTACATGCTGGAGGTGCGGCGGTAACGTACCGCCCCGCGAGTCCGGTCGGGCTACTGCCGAAAATCGTCTCGTGGCCCACGAAAACAGACGGCGCGGCGCGTTATTTTGGCCTTTTCCCAAGCCGGACACTGACGCATGCCGCCGTGCTGCGGTCCGAGCCCGTCCGAACGGCGCTTCCTGCGAGCAGACTGGGCTGGGCTTGGCAAACCAACCCTCGATGAGATCCCCGCCGACCTGGCCCAGTCTTTGCCGCCAGCCGAACAACATTGACTTTATGAGTGGCACTCCTTTACCAGAGTCACGTACCCAGGGTCTTGCGCCGGGATCCATTGCCGGGCCACCAAAAGGCCCCGGCCGCTTGCCAGTCAGCGAAGCTCTGCCACTCGCCCGCGCCTTCGACCCATTTACCCGTGCCCACCTTCTTCACCGAAAGACGGTTGGCGGACACTACGTAATGAAGGTTGAACCGGTACTCATCCTCTCCGTTATAGCCGCGGATCGCCTCCCGCTGGATCTGGGCGGCTGTGAGTGGCGGGACCCGGCGCGGCACCATCTTCACGGCCTTCAGCCCTCGACCCATCCTTTGGCGGTTTACTATTTGGAGCACGGCAGTGAGTTCGCCACTTAGCCGGACCTGCTCGGCCTGACGCCAGCCTCTGGCGCCCATCAGGTCTTCTTGGTACACGGCGAGGCCGGCGTCCACATTTGCGTGCCAGTCCCACTGCTGAGCCGGGAAGCTGGACGGGTCCTTCTGAGCTATACCTACCCCCGCATATTGGGCGCCGAACAAGGGCCGGAGCGGGGCGGGGTTTTCCCCGATGTCGTGAGGCACGGTCGTTGTTGCCGGCTCGCGCGGCTCGGGGGCCGAGTTGAACTGCGTGAACCCACTTTCGTGACAGAAGAGTTGGTCCTCTACAGATGCGTTAGCCGGATCTCGGGTGGACACATACGCCTTGATCCTGGGAATGCTCGGGTTGGTGCCCGGGATATCTATCCATCTCGGTTCGGACCGGACCGGCTCGTCCACCACGTTCGGGACGTCGGCGGACACGCTCAGGCGTCCGAAACCTCCCTCTATCCCTGAAAAGACGCCCGTCCACGGGGTATGGCCCGTCGTCGTCCCGGAAGCAACCTCGTTATCGTACGGGTACCACTGCCCGCACGAGCCGTCCGGGTTATGGCCGCACCGGTCCCTGTATTCCCCCTGGACGGTCAGGGACCATCGGTAATTAATGGCTGACACTGCCCCCCGGTAGCCCTGCACGGCGGCCACTGCGCCCAGGTTTGGCATGGCCGGGGCGGCTGTAATGGGCAGCGCCGCGCCCTCGACCGGGGACGCGACCACCAGGTCAACGAGAGTGATTTGCTCGTCCGCCAACGCGCCGACGTTATCATCGGCCGTCAACTTCCGCGGGCCTGTAGCCGCGACAGGGATGCGCAGGGTCCAGGTCCCGTCGCTCGCGATCCGGGTAGAGGCGTTGCCTATCCTCACGGTCAAAGCGCCCGGGGAATTGTCGGTACCTTTGACCGTCAGCTGGCGACTGGCTGGTGCGCTCTGGTCTGGGCCGGGCTGGGGTGAAAGGTAATTGCCATCGGTCATGGCAATTGTGGAACTGGACACGGGGCTGGTAATTTCCAAGCCGGTTGCTTTCAGCGCCAGGTCCCAGGACAACCTTGGCGTTCCGAGGCCCTGATAAGTCGTGGAACCCCTCAATGATGACTGACCGGGTTGGTAGGGCCGACGAAACCAATCGGAATATCCCAGAGGTTCGTTGGCAACTTAATGCCGCACGCCGAAGCGGCCGCCCGGTTCGTGTAGCTAAGTGCCATTTGAAGGGCGATATTCCCTGTAGCTCGATAGCTCTGAGCCGGAGGCGGGGCTGATATGCCATAAGCGGGCTGAGGCGCCGGCCCCGGTTGGGGGCCTCTCCCGCGGCCATGGACCGGGTTGAAAACGATGTCCAACCCCAATGGCGAAGGAGCCGAAACGGCCTTGTAGCTCCCGGTGGCCGACGCCTGCGTGTGGCATCCGCCAGGTACCGCCACCTGGGTGGCGAAGTGGTAGTGAAGGGAGGCATTGTCAACGGTCAGGGGGGCCCAAAAACACTTGCTCCCACTGCTCGCGGCGAGCACACACCGGTACACGTCCGGGTTGTCCGAGTTGGCGTCCGGACTGCTCTGACTGCCGTTGACGGCCTGCCCCGATACCGCCATTGATACGCTCAAGCTCTCGGAGGTGTGGCACCCGGCGCAATTCCCGGTGGCGGAATAAGAAAAGCCGTACGAGATTGTCCCCGACAGGGACACCGGTCCCCTTCCATTCGTCGTAGCGGCCGTTTCGGCGCTGGCCGGGATGGCCACGGCCGAAGTGGAGATAGCCGGGACGGCTATGGCGGCCAGGGTGGCCGCCACAACGGAGACGGAGAGCAGGGCCGCCACGCCCCGGCGGAGGGGTGTCACATTCCTAGGACCTTCGCCGGCGTGGCCGTTAACGCTAACCCTCGGTGCCATACGGTCTCCCTACCCAAAGACGGGGCGGGCCGTCGCCGACCAAGTCGCCAGTCTTCGCCAGACTGCCAGCGCTGAGCCATTTACCCTTCGCGGTCACGGCCGGCGTCCGTAGCGGCCATCGCCATCAGTCATCGGCGCGTGACCTCCCCCTCGGCCACGTATACCGATAACGCAATTTGGGGCTACACGTTGGGAGGCGGCTATATCGTGCCGCGAGGCGGCGTCGAGGTGACTGCGGACGGGGCGCTCGTCTACGTGGCCGGACCGGCCCTGACGGCCAGATCTGTAGCAGAGTCGCTGCAACGGGCCGGCGCCGTGCGGGCCATGACGCTCGACATCAACCCGGAGTGGGTGACCTTCAATTTTTATAGCCATGTTGCGGGCCAGCCGGCGGATGTCGGCGGCACGAAGCTCTACCGCGAAATGGAGCACTCGGCCGACCGCTACCTCCCGCCCATATGGGAAGCACGCGACTTTTTGAAGGTTCTCTCACCTGGCGGCCCGGCAGATGGTGTCCAGAGCTAGGTCGCTCTACGAGGCTATGATCCCCGGGGCCAACACGATGGCGCCGTACGCCTCGCCTCAAGGTGTGCGAGAGGCGACCACGCCACGTGGCCTTGAGCGTCGGCAAGAAGCGCCAAACCCGGTCAGGTCCAGGCGGATCCGGCGACGACGAGATCGAGCGTCGCCAGGCGTTCGGGCTCGGCGACGGCCTCGATCGTCGCGATCCTGTCGCCTGAAAACGTGAACAGCAGCGCGACGCGCAGCTGACCGCGGGGCATCCAGGCCGCGGCCGGAACGCCGTCGACCAGCGCCGCTTGTGCACCACGCGCTCGCATCGAGAACGCCGCGATGGCTTCAGCGCCGCGTACTTGCTCGGGTGCGCCGACCGCCACCGCCGCGGCGTCGGCGCGCAGCACGGCGTCGGGGTCCAATAGCTGCACCAGTGCGGAGAAGTCGCCGCCCCTGGCGGCCGCCAGGAATGCGTCCACGAGCCTGGACTGCCGGAGCCGGTCCGGTCCGTGCTGGGCGTCGGTGTGCTGGACGCGCCGGCGCGCCCGGCTGGCCAACTGACGCGTCGCGGTGGCGTTGCGCCCGATGATGGGCGCGATGTCTTCAAACGGCACCGCGAACATGTCGTGTAGCACGAACGCCACGCGCTCGCTCGGGGTGAGGCTGTCCAGCACGATCAACAGCGCCAGGCCGACCGAATCGGATAGGAGCGCCGCCCGCTCGGGATCGGACTCGGTTTCATCAACCGCCGAGTCGGCAAGATCGGAGTCGAGGGGCTCGCTCGATCGCACGCGGCGAGACTGCAGGGCGTTGAGGCACACCCGCGAAACAACCGTCGTGAGCCAGGCGCCGAGGTTCTCGATAGCGCTGGTGTCCGAGCGGCTGAAACGGACCCACGCTTCCTGTACCGCATCGTCGGCCTCGGTCTTCGAGCCGAGCATCCGGGAGGCCAGGGTGGTAAGTCGCGGCCGCTGTTCCTCGAACTTCACGGCGAGCCAGTTGCTCTCGTCCATCGTTCTATTCCTTTGCGCTCGTCGGTCTACCTATCTGACCGGCCCGACCGCTCCGGTGTGACCGATCCGGTGCGCCCGATCCGACCGTATGCAAGGGGCCAGTGTCACGACCAGCACAGCGACGATCTCAGGCCCATGCATGAAAACGGGGCGGTCGCCAGACTCGAAGCGTTGCGGTCGATCCTGCGGTGACCTAGCCGGTATGCCGGCAGAGGGGCACCCAGTTAGCTCGGGCCTGCGAGGGGGCGGCCCATGAGCACCGAGTCCCACAATTCCCCGTTACGACGCCGGTAATGGCGCACCTTGCGCCCCTCCTCCACGAAGCCCACTCCCCGGTACAGCCCAATGGCAGCCTCGTTGTGGGGCCATACTTCGAGGGCCATCTTGTGCGCCCCGGCGTTCGCCGCCCATTGAACGGCCGATTCGAGCAGCAATTTGCCTACGCCTCTCCCGCGCCAGCCCTCGACGACGAGCATCCCGATATCGGCAACTCCGTACGGCGCTATGGAGACCCAGATGTGACCCACTACGACCTCGCCGTCTGCGCCCGAAGTGCAAGCCACCAAGACGGCCGCCGACTCGTCCGCCAGTGCCGAAGCGAGGCGTTCCCGTCGTGCCACTCGGTCAAACGGGACCTCGGTCCCGGTCCAGCGGCCTTCTGCGGCGACCTGCCACGTCTGCTCGACGATGATGTCGAGGTCGCTTTCGCTGGCCTGGCGGACTTCTGCTCCACCCGCGCCTGCCCCGTTTTTCTCCATGCCAGCAGTCTGACCGCTCAACGCGCACGGCCCCAGCCGGGCACGAGTCGTCCGGGCACGGAATCGATCGATGGGGCGCTGTCGGCTTAGGCCCCGGTTTCCGCCACAGGCACCGGCGCCGGCTCGGGCCGCCTAGTTGAAGGCGGCCGCGGCCGCCGTTCGACCCTCGGCAGCCAAGCCCATCCAAGCACTAGAGCCGTCCTCGAGCAGCTGACGGCCGGCTCGGGCCAGGGCTCCGAGCGCCACGCTATGGAAGGCGCTACCCACAGAGATGCGGGCGACGCCGGCACCGGCCAGCTCTGTGACACTAGGGCCACCAGGCACGAGTAGGACGTTCACCGGGAGTTCGACTGCGGAGACTAGTTCGTTTATGTCGGACAGATCGGCCAGGCCGGGGGCGTACAAGACATCGGCGCCGGCCTCCTGGAAGGCTTGGAGGCGGGTGATGGTGTCGGCCAGGTCGGGATGGCCCCGCAGATAGTTCTCGGCCCTGGCGGTCAGCACCAAACCGGGACCGCGCCCTCGGTGGGCGGCCTCGGCCGCAGCCGCCACACGCTCTTTGGCCTCGTCGATCCGGTACAGGGCCGGATCCGTCCGCGTCGTGAAGTCCTCTATGGAGCAGCCTGCCAGTCCCAGCTCAAAGGCGCCGTGCACTGTCGCCGCCACGTCGTCGGGCCGGTCGCCGAAACCGTTCTCGAGGTCGGCAGACACTGGCACATCGACCGATGAGGCGATGGCAGCTGCGTGACCGATGGCCTCATCCCGGGAAACCCCGTAGTCCGGGCGCCCCAAGGTGGCGGCGAACCCGCCGCTGGTGGTGGCTAGAGCGGAGAAGCCAAGGCTGGCCAGAACTCGGGCCTCTCCTTGATCGGCAGGGTTCGGCATGATCAGCGGCGATCCTTTGATATGCAACTCCCGGAACTTGGCTCGCTTTTCGTCAGGGCTCATACCAGGCAACCCTAAGCCGGAGCGTCGCTCGCCTCCGGCTAATTTTGGACCTCAACGTCGGCCGGAGCATCCCGATTGGTAGGGGGGCGGCGCAAAACCAAAACGGACAAACTAAGAATTGTCGACCAGCGGCGCCCATAGCACTCCTACCCGAGCCCGGCCCCGTACTGGGGCCTATTACGTGCCTGGGAGGCATGAAATAGGCCCCAGTACGCCCAGATCGTGGCAGCTCCGCCCGCCCGGCCCCGCCTGGGGGCCAATACTTCCCTTGAAACCGCCGACTGTAACTCCTCGCCGAGGAAGCGCGCCGTCGGCCGGGAGCCCAGGACACTCTCGGGCCAGCCGCCAGGTCAAAACGCTGCCTGAGGCACGCGCAATCACGGTCAGAGCCTGTCCAACGTCCGGCTTGTCCGGCGATGAATGGGCGAACCCAGCCAACCGCTACCTGCCGGTGCGCTCGCGGTGCTTGCACCCAGGCCAGCAGCAAGGCCGACGCTGGCCTTCCTCAAGCTCCTCCTCGGTCCGGCGGATCCGGCGGTCCCGGGTTACTCCCTGCTTGGCATCCTCGACCCAGCAGATGAACTCGTTGCGGGCCAGAGGCGTGATGTCGTTCCAGGCATCGAGTGCGGTGGGGTTGGCGATCAGCGCCTTGCGTAGGTCTTCCGGCAACTCGTGTACCACCCCACCGGGCACCAGGAGACCGCTCACAGGGCCACGGTAACGGGTCACGGCCAGCCCTATCAGCAGCGAGACCGGCGGTCATCGTTCCTATTGCAGTTTTGGTCCGGCCCGACTGATGTGTCGCCTGGGTGGGGGACGGCACGCCTATGGGGTCGGAAGACGCCTGACTGGTTGGTTCGGAGCGCCCTGACCAGGCGTACCCCTCCGGCCGTCCCGCCAGACCGGCTGATGGCAGGGATCGGAACGGACCACCGACTGCCCAGGATGGCGAGACCAGGGGTTGGTGAGTGCGTGGCCCGGATCACGCCCAGCATCTACGGTGGGCGCTCAAAGGGCGTGGTCCCCGGGCAGGCGGGACTTTCGTCATCTGGCTACGGCGGCTCCGCTACTTGCACCCACAGTGTCGGGGCAACGGCACCAAGGGCAAACGCGCTTGAGCAGGCACTTGGCATCAGGCAACGCCGCCAACCCGGCTTCGTAACTGTCGGTTGGCCTGACCCGACGGCGGCGCAGATCACCAGCTCGAAGAGCTCGTGTCAACGAAGCCGGCCTCGGCGAAGCCGGCATCGGTCATCTGCGCCGGACGGGCACCAACTTTGTCGATCAGGCCGCGTCGTGGGTCGGCAACGTCCTCGTTGTTGAAAGGGGGGCGAGGTCGGGTGGCACATGGCCCACTCCGTTGAGGATCCTTTCCAACAATCTGCGCGCCGTGCCCACTTTGGCCCCAACCATCGTGCGTTCTTGACCACCTTGGGCAGCTCGCGGGAACCGCCAGAGCGCCTGCGCGCTCAACCCCACTGCGTCGGGGGTTGCCGGGTCGTGACGTTGACACGGTTGAACAGGTTGGTGAGGGCAATCCAAAGCACCAATGCGCCCAGCGTTTTTTCGTCATAGTGACGCTCGGCTTCCTCCCAGATGTCGTCGGGAACCGCGTCCGTCTTATCGGCGAGACGAGTCATCGCCTCGGCCAGGGCTAGCGCCGCTCGCTCGGCGTCGGTGAAATTTGGCGCCTCCCTCCACGCCGAGACCATGAACAGGC
Source organism: uncultured Acidimicrobiaceae bacterium (assembly GCA_963750465.1). GTDB lineage: Bacteria > Actinomycetota > Acidimicrobiia > Acidimicrobiales > Palsa-688 > Fen-671. The sequence continues at coordinate 1,499,580 of CAVVRE010000007.1, read as the reverse complement.
GCTCGTCCACTCCGCCTGCCTTTTGCGCGGCCTGCCAAGTCAAGTTGACGCACAAGGTGCAGCCATTGACCTGGCTGGCCCGCAGGTGCACCAGTTCGAGCAGGGCCGGGGGTGCCCCCAAATCCCGGATGCTCTTGACCAGTGCCTGGACGGCCTCAACGGAACCCGGGGCGAGGACGGCCGGGTTCTTCATGCGGGGGGTGTGGGACGTTACCGTTAGTTGGGACATTGTCGTTCTCCTTTTACTAAATCAGGCCATTTGCCGTTGGCCTTTGCCGTGAAGCCGGCGGGCTCCCGCCGGTCTACTTGTAATGACCATCTGCAGCGGGGAAATGTGACAGCCGGACGAAAATAGCCGGCTGGTCGACCGGTTCGAGCAACGCGGTGGCACCCCCCCTAACCCAGTCCACACTCGTCGGCCATGGCCTCGGCGACGAGGTCCCGGAGTTTGCTCAAAAGTTGCTCGAAGTTCGCCGCCTTGGCGCACTCAGACACCACGGGCTGGTCGCGGAGCCGTCTACTAGAAGGCGCTGAGATGAAGGACTTTCAACCCGGTGGTGCTACTGGCCGTTGCCCCGATGCTCAGCCTCTTCTGACAGCGCCCTTCACGGCAACGCGGCTCGGGACGATGCAATTGTCACTGACAACTGCTTTCACTAGCTCCGTCAATAACCCGGTAAGCTTTTGGCGCCGTACCGGTCGGCGGGCTAAAGAGCTCGGGGCCAGGCCACTACGTGCGTCGTGGTGATCGCCGATAGCGCGCCATCGCCGTAGAACGGCTCCAGGTCGGAGCACAAAATGTGACAGTACGGCGCGACCGTGCTCGACCGTGGCGAGGCGGAGGTAGTGCTGATTTTCGAGCAGTCAGCCTTTGGCGTTTCGCTAAAGGTGATCCTGCCGTTGACTGGAGCTACCCATTTAGCGGGCAAATAAATGCGCTTGCCCGGTTGAAGGCATCCCAAGGTAGGGGCATTGGTTCGAAGGCGCCGTCGGCGCGAAGGTCAGCTTGCCAGTAGCGCGCTGGGCAGGGTCCGGCGGTGGCTTCGGGACCTCGCCGGAGTGGCGGCGAGGGGTTGGCACGTTCCGCTTTCTCGCGGGCCTAGTAGCACGTACATGGCGCGTGCCTCCCTATCTGCAGTCGCCTATCGCGCGCCATCCTTCATCCGAACTGCGTGATATTGGTCGGGGAGGGGGGACTCGAACCCCCGGCCTCCTGCTCCCAAAGCAGGCAACGACCTTCTGCTCAGAACGTTAATATCCATTCGACCTGGACGTTTGGTGCCGACCCAAGCCATGCTGTGACCCCCCGTGCCAAGTCGTTATGGCACGTATTTGGCACGGGCTTGAGCAGGAGGCCATCGGGACAAAGGCCCTCGAGTTCATCGCTCCAATCGGGTCGGAAGTAGCTTCGCTTCAGGCGCCAAGTACCGAGAGCATGTCGACCAACATCGAACCGGGCACTTGACTTTGAAGTTGGGTTCAAGGTTTACGCTGGGGCGATGGAAGGCCTCAGAGTCGCTGAACTTGCCGAGTCTGCCGGACTAGCACCGTCGACGGTCCGTTACTACGAGCGGGTCGGACTGTTGTCCCCGGCCCGACGGGCTACCAACGGATACCGGGTCTTTGACAAGTCCGCCACCGAAGAACTGGCCTTCATCGCCCGGGCCAAGGGTATCGGCATGACCTTGGTGGACATCGCCGAGCTTGTAGGGGCCTGGCCCAATGGCGAGTGCCGGTCTCTGCAGGCCCGTCTGCGCGGGTTCCTTGGGCAGCGGATCGCCCAGGTTCACGACCAACTCGACGAGCTCGGGACGTTCGAGGGCCAACTGCAAACGGTCCTTGGCCGCCTGGCCGTCCGGGATCCCGGTCCTGAACGCTGCGGAAAGGGCTGCGGCTGCGAGACTGAACTCGATGTCACCACCGAGGGGTCTCGGTGGGGTCCCAGGGCGTGGGGATGCTCGCTGGGCGACGAGGAGCTCACCAGCCGCCTCGGCCAGTGGCGGAGTGTGGTTGCCGCTGCCACGTCGATGGAGCACAACGGCGAGGTCGTCAGGCTCTGCTACCCGGTTGCGGCCGTCGCGGTCGCGCAACTGGCCGGACTGTGCGCTTCGGAGGTCAGCTGTTGTTCTCAAACCCGGTTTGTGATAGAGATCACGGCCGGCCAGGTGATCGTCACCATCGAAGCTCCGGGCACTCCCGGCCTCCTCGACACGCTGGTTGGCCTCGACTCGCTGAGCAGTCGATAACCGTCACCGACGCGCTTAGCGACCGGCCTCACGGTGGCGTGTGTGTCGGTTGTGCCCTGCCGTTGCTGCTTCTCTCAGACCACCGACGCGGTCGCGCCAGTAGCTCACCGGTCGGCGTACAAGCGTGCAGATCGAGACCGTTGTTTCTTTCGAGTACGAAGTCGTGGTGAGCGTCGCCGCCGAGGCGGAGCCGATCCGCCGTCGGGGACATTTCGAGTGGAGACCGTGCCAAGGCGCAGCCCCCGGAGCGCAGAAACCGGCTACATCGTTGTCTCAGCCTGCGCTCCGGGCTGCGCGCGGTCGAGCACGTAATCAACCATGCCGGGCAGGGCGAATTCGAGCTCGCCGGACCGTGTCATAAGGAGATCATTGTCGATAAGGTGTGTGCGCGCGGGACCGAGTTCGCGACCAGTGAGGCCAAGCTTTTGGGCCACGTCTGGCCCTAACGCCGGCACGCCTTTGCGCCTAAGCCAAGCGACGACAGCGAGGTAGTCCCGTTCGCGCGGGGAGCACTGTCGCCAAGCCGGGCCGTAAAGGCCCCGGTCGAGCTCGGATGCAGCCGTCCTGATTGCCACGGGTGCGGATTCGACGCCGATCCGGTCGTTCCCCCGCGATTCCTCCCAGGCGGCGAATCCGTACATCTGGAGCGCGTAAGGGAACCCGCCACTGGCTCGGGCCAGCAGGCGAGCAGTTTCGTCTTCCATACGGCGTCCGGCTGCCAACGCCGCCTCCTGTAGAACTCGCACAGAATCCGGCTCGCTAAACATATAGAGCGGGATCCAGTTGGAGCGCTGGAGGTTAGGGTATTTATCGATGATATCGGTGAGGCTGGGTAGCCCCGTAGCGAGGACCACCAGCGGCCAGCCTTCGACAGCAGCTACGTCCAGCGTCGGCGCGATCCATGCGCTCCGGCGCCCCCGGACCGCGCCGTGCAGGTCGTCGACCGTCAGAAGCGCGCCAGCGCGACGTTGAGCGGCCATTTCGGCGACTCGACCGAACCAGGCCTCGATGTCGTTGCCCGCCCCCCGGCCGGACCGTGCCCGAGACGCTGACAATGTGCTTGGCGCCTTCTCGGCCAGCAAAGTGCCCGAAGGTGGTGGAGAGCCAAGGAAAACGTGCAGGTGCGACCATCCGAGCTGCTCAGCCTGACTGGCGGCATAACTCAGCAGAGCTGTCTTACCCATGCCGGCGGGCGCGACGAAGAAATTCGCCCCCCCATACCTGCCAGACGCCACGACCTTAAACGACGCTTCGATAACGCTGAGCACGCCGACCCGGCCGCCGAGAACAGGCGGGACTTGTCCGGAGCCTGGGCGGAACGGGTTGTCAGTTTGGGCTCCTGCCATAGAACGCCTCTCCTGCCCGGTATCAGGAGAGCGGCGCCCCCTCGTTGAGGGGCGTGCGTGTTTAGCGCGACCTCCTGCGGGGTGGGCATTAGCCACCCATTCGGCGAATTGCGGCCGTGCCACTCCCAGCTCGCCGCGGCGCGGCGAACTAAGCAGGCCGTGGTGGTAAATGAGCCTGTTGCGTACAAGGTGGAGGCGTGGTTGACCTGGTTTCATCGCGGCCTCGATGTCGACCACTTGAACAGGGTCGGTGCCCCACCGACTGGCCAGCAGGCTGACCAAGAACCTCTCTTGGGGCCACAAACCCGCCCAGATAGCGTCAAACTCCTCACCCAAGAGGGCATCAGAGCGTCTGATCCCGGCCTGGGCATGGGCAAGGCCGAGCCGCTTGGCCCCTTTCGCTGCCATCCATGTGTGATAGCCATAAAGCTGTAAGTAATGAGGGTGGCCAGCTGATCTGGAAGCCACCATGTCGAGTGCTTCTTGAGCCCAGCTCACGTCGCAACGGGCCGCTGGCTGGACGAGCGCCAATTTGGCCGCTCTCGCATCAAGGTCGCCAAGAAACCGTGTGGCCAGCCGCCCGCGTCCGAAGGCAGGCTCGGCTGCCCCAATAGCTGTCGTGACTGACGGTAGGCCGGAGAAAATCAATGCCACCGGCAAGTGGGAGCCCTCCACTTCAGCGTGCACTGCCCTTGCCACAGCAGCCAATTCGACGGGCCGGGCCGCCATAGCGTCGTCGATCCCTATAAGAACGCCTCGACTCCGTGCGAATGCAAACCGACCCATCAGACCGACCAACTCGCCTAATGAGAGTCCCCTCGCCTTGATTCCCGACGGTTGAGATCGAAGAGTGGTCCCTGAAAATGGGGCGCCATTCGTAAAGTGGGCCCGCTCCCCGACGAGCTGGCGGTAGGCGTGCCCGAGACCGGGCCAAGACCGACTGGCCTGGCCAAAACTGGCGGCGAGATTTGCGACCAAGTCGCTTCTCACGGCCGCCTGGTGGTGTACGACCAACCACCCGAGCTGCTTACGAGCCCGGTTCCCGAGTACGTCCAACAAACTCGTCTTGCCGACGCCCCGGTGCCCGAGGAGTGCCGACATAAAGAACGGATGGCCCGGCCCGGCCTGCAACGCCGCCAAAATTTCGGCGATGAGGTCGTCGCGTCCTGCCAGGACGGGAGGTGTGACGCCGATATCGGGAGTGTAGGGGGGCGGATGGCGAACTGCATCACGCATTTGCTCAGCGGAGTTTATCGCTACGCCCTACTTCCCTGGGTTCAGGCATACTCCATTGAGCTGAGGGGCCTCTAGGGCCGAGCCAGTCGTGGCCTTGATCACGCTTCTATGGGCACTTCGAGCCGCCTCAGCAGTTCCTTGACCCGCTCACCGATCTCGTCGCGGATGGGACGTACATCCTCCACGGACATGCCAGCCGGATCATCGAGCACCCAGTCCTCGTAGCGCTTGCCAGGAAAGATCGGGCAGGCATCTCCGCACCCCATCGACACCACGACGTCCGCCGCTTTGACGAACTCTTCAGTCCATGGCTTAGGGAACTCTTGGGAGATGTCGATCCCGACCTCTGCCATGGAGCGGACAGCGGCGCGGTTTACCTCGACACCGGGCTCAGAGCCGCCTGACCATGCGACTGCTCTCTCGCCCGCCAATTTTGTGAACCAACCAAGAGCCATTTGGGATCGCCCGGCATTATGGACGCAAAGGAAGAGCACCGCGGGCGCCTGACCCGCGGTCGGAGCTTCGACTCGGGCCAGCGCCCTCAGCCGCTGTTTGGCGAATTTCTCCGCGAACGCAACCTGGATCCACTTGGCCGTTTGTTGCTTCGCGAACTCGTGGAAGCTGGACTCCAAGAACAACTGGATGGTTTCCTTGTTGAAGACACCTTCGAACGACGACTGCAGGTACGCCGCCGCCTGGCGCATCGCGATCCGTGAGTCACCATCGAGCTCCTCGTGCACGTCCATGGACAACTCCTTCGTCTCCGTTAGTATTCTTCATCAATGGGCGTTGAGTCAATAATAAGTGAGCGATCGCGCCAACGAGCCCGGATCTACGCCGCCCTTGGCGACCTGCACCGGCTTGAGATCGTTGACGAGCTGACCGTCTCAGACCGTGCCCCGTCCGAACTCGGCTCGCTCCTTGGTATCGACTCGAACCTTCTCGCCCACCACCTCGGGGTGCTTGAGGCCCTCAATGTCGTCCGGCGAGTCTCGTCGCAGGGTGACCGGCGCAGGCGGTACGTCCAGCTCGTTCCCGCCACGATCGCTTCAGTTGCCGTCGGCATGGTCCGGCCCGCGGGGCGCGTAGTCTTCGTGTGCACGGAGAACGCGGCTCGCTCGCAGCTGGCCGCGTTGTTCTGGAACACTCGAGATACTGGTGTTGCGGCCGTAAGCGGCGGAACCAGCCCCGCCAGAAGAGTTCATCCAGGGACGCTGAGAACAGCCTCGCGCCGTGGTCTCAAACTCCGAGACGCTCGTCCAACACCAATCCCAGAGATCCGGCCTACGGACTTGGTGATAACGGTGTGCGATAAGGCGTATGAACTGCTGATTGCCCAGGGGACGCCATCTCACATCCACTGGTCGGTTTCCGATCCTCTCGTCTCAGACGACCCGCACGCCTTTGAGCTGGCGGCAGACGTGCTCAACCTCCGAGTAAATAGGCTCGCTGTGCTCGTGTCGGCACCGTAAGGCGGTCGTGCTCGGGCAGATGTAGCCACAGTGCGGAGGCCGAAGCTAGACACGCGCTGTCAGCAGCCTTGGTAGCAGCCGGCTACCGCATATCGCTTTAGGCCGTTTGGCCCCATCAGCCGAACTTCCCGACCTCCGTCGCGGGCAGTGTCCGAACGGTGGACGGCCAGTGTCCTCCCAGCTACTTTGCGGCATCACCCAAAAGCGGCCTGTTCGCCTGGACGATGGCGCCGTGTATGCCGTCGACCACCTCGTGTGTAAAGCGGACGGAGACGCCTTCGAAGCCGGCGGCCTCGAGGCCGACGACATATTCCCTTTCCGACAGCGCGCCGGCGATGCACCCGGCGTACGAACCCAGTTCCGCTCGCTCCGCCGGCGAAAGACGGTCCTCGGCCACGATGTCGCTCACGCCGAGACGCCCGCCGGGGCGCAGAACTCGGACTATTTCGGCAAACACCGTCTGTTTGTCCGTCGACAAGTTGATGACGCAATTGGAGATGACCACGTCGACCGATGACTCCGGCAAAGGTACATCCTCCATAACCCCCTTCAAGAACTCAACATTGTCTACTCCGGCCTGGAAGGCGTTTTTCCGGGCCAGAGCGAGCATCTCGTCGGTCATGTCCAACCCGTACGCCTTCCCAGTTGGGCCCACCCTCTTTGCCGACAGGATCACGTCGATCCCCCCGCCTGAGCCGAGGTCGAGCACCGTCTCGCCGGCGCGGAGTTCGGCTACAGCCGTCGGGTTCCCGCATCCGAGCGACGCCAGCACGGCGGCCTCGGGCAGAACTTCCCGCTGTGTTGGTTCGTAGAACATCGCCCCGCTCTCCCTGGCCAGGCTTTCGATCGCCGCGCTCTCAGGACCACAGCAGGACCGGCTGCCAGCTACGCCCGCGCTGGCGACTTTGAGGGCTGAATCCGCATAGTACCGCCGGACACTTTCGCGCACTTCCTCCGGGTTGCTCGGGGTCGTTGCCATTGCGATTCCTTTCTGTCTTGTTTCAAGCTGGGACCGTCTGGCGCCTTGCTTCTCGTTGCGCACGCCGGCTGGTAGCCCCCGGCCGGGGTGCCGGGAACACGTCTGGGGCCACATCACCCATCACCAGTTGTGCCGCTGAAGGGAGGCATTCGATGCAACTTTCGTTTATCCTGAACAGACTGGTGTTACCGCGGTGCTCGACGTAGACGAAGCAGGTCTCCGCCAGCCGGCGAAGGTGCTCCGATACCGTCGACTGGCCCACATCAACAGAGGCGACGATCTCGCCTACCGTCATGGGCCGCCGCTCACTCGCCAGCAGGCTCAAGATCTGCATGCGCGTCGGGTCGGCCAAGCACCGGAACCATGTTGCGAACAGCTCAGCCTGGTCCCGTGGAAGTATCATCGTTTATTGACGATAGTCGATAAATGGTGTTAGTGGCAACTCTTACGCCAAATTCGGCCATCCGTCACAGTGCGCCGTCACTGGACCGCCGTTAGCGATCGAAATCGCGTGAACCTTGGATGGCTCCCTCGTCATCTCGGCCATCGAGGCCGAAACGACAGTCCACCGGCGCACAAGCTAACGGCGGACTTTAGGCAGCATCAACAGTCGCTTGCCATCGAGACTGTCCGGCCGCGTCGCTCCGGAAGGCAAGCGGGTCAGTTGAGTGTCCCCGGCCGGCGATCAACTCCGCCGGCACGGCCGAACTGACCACGGGCTCGAGCACCTCGGCGCGTTTGAGGTCACACGCCAGACGGTCATCACGGTTCGGCGACGATCGGGGCGGAGGCGGAGACGTTCCATTTGGATGGCCAGCAGGTAACTCCCCCTCCACGATCAGCTGGCTCGGCGTGTGCGACGTAAGAGGCACGAGCCGGCTGAGTTTCGTTTGCACAGAGAACTCCGCTCGGTCCCACCTGTGAGAAGTGCTCTGGAACCACGTGGCCCTAAGTCTTACCGCCACCAGTGGCGGCACCTCTCCGGCGGCTCGAGGCCGCTCCGGCGCCGTGAGAGCAGCTACCTGCGGCCCCGGGACGCCCGACACTGCCGCGTAGCTGAACCGCTTCAGCCGATCTTGTAGTCCCGGTCTGCGATACGGCACGCGAGACACTCTGCGCCAATAGGCGACTCAGCCATATTTACTTGTCAGTGCCTGAACCCTGCCATTTCCGGAGAACTGGAAGCGTTGCATTGATAGTCGACGTCCTCGGCGAGCGCATCGACAGGCTCTCGGGCCACGTGCGGGCGAGCCCTCTCGACCTTTCGGTTTTCCCGGTCGTAGATACAGCTGAGCCGAGGAGAGGCCCGGTTTAGCCGAAGCGGCCGTTGACGTAGTCCTCGGTCCTCTGGTCATGAGGAGAGGTGAAAATCTCTTGGGTCGGGCCAAACTCGACGAGCTCGCCGGCCCGGTCCTCGGCCATGAGTAGGAAGGCGCAGTTGTCCGACACCCGAGCGGCTTGCTGCATGTTGTGGGTCACAATAACGATGGTCACCCGGTCCTTCAGCTCCCCAACCAGGTCCTCGATCCGGCGTGTCGCCTGAGGGTCCAGGGCCGAGGTGGGCTCGTCCATGAGCAGGACCTCCGGCTCCACAGCCAGCGCCCGGGCTATACAAAGCCGTTGTTGTTCGCCCCCCGAGAGAGTGGAACCCCCGTTCTTGAGGCGGAAGCGGACGCTATCCCACAGCGCGGCTGCTATGAGAGCCGACTCCGCCGCCTCGTCCAACAACGACTTCTTCCTGACGCCGTTGAACCGGAGACCCGACACCACATTGTCGTAGATGCTCATGGTCGGGAACGGGTTAGGGCGCTGGAACACCATGCCGATCCGGGCCCGGATGAGCGTCGGGTCCATCCCGGAGCCGTACACGTCGGTCGTGCCAAGCAGCACCGAACCAGTGACGTGTGCGTTGCGCTCGGTATCGTGCATGCGGTTCAAGGCCCGAAGAAGCGTCGTCTTCCCGGACCCAGACGGCCCGATCAGGGCGGTGACTTGCGATGTGGCAATGTCGAAGGTCACCCCGCGGACGGCCGGTTTCGTTCCGAACGACACCGACACGTCGCGTAGCGACATGGTCGTTATGCCACTCGGGGCTGAGCTGGGAGCGGTTACGACTGGTGCGGGGACTGGAGGAGCGGAGGTTATGGTTTCGTCGCTCATCGCTTTACCCTTCCGAAGCGGGCAGCCACAACCCGGCTCGTCACCGATAAGAAGAGGACCATCACGATTAGGGCGAGCCCGGTGCCCCACGCGAGCTGCTGAAGGTCGGGGTAGGCCTGGATCCCGTCAAAGTACACCGTAAGTGGCATGGCCGCCATGGGCTGAAGGGGTGAGAGGGCCAGGTACTGGCTCCCGATGGCGGTGAACAACAAAGGCGCAGACTCCCCGACGCCGCGAGCCACCGCCAGTAGCAGCCCCGTCACCAGACCGGCCAGCGCAGCCGGTATCACTACACGCCGCGTGATGGCCGCATCCTTGGCCCCCAGGGCGAGGGCGCCTTCGCTCAGATCCCTCGGCACCGTCCGTAGGGCGGTCTCACTGGCCCGGACCACCACCGGGAGCATGATCAAGGCGATGCCAAAACTTCCTGCAATTGCCGAGAAATGGTGCAACGTCGTGACCAGGACGCCATAAGCAAAGATGCCGACGGTGATAGAAGGTATCCCTGAAAAGACGTCAACGGAAAAGCGGATCCCCCCGGCAATGCGCCCGTTGCTCTGCGCCAAGAAGAGACCGATCGCCACTCCAAGCGGTATAGCGACGAGGGCAGCGATCCCGTCGATTATGAACGTGCCCACGATCGAGTTCCAGATGCCGCCCCCGGGGATGCCTTCGGGAGTGGGCTCGTGGGTGAAGAACCCGACTGACCACGCCTGTATCCCGCGCTGGACCACGTAGACAATGACGCCCACAAGCGGGATGAGCGCCACGACCACGCAAACGCCGCACGCGTACATAAGGAAACGTGAGCCCCGCTGCCTTCGCCGCAGCGAAACGGCGGCGAGGCGCTGGACCTCGGCTCTCCGGGTCAGGATCGGGTCGAGGGCGAGGACGGTCATGCCAATGCGACGTCGGTCCGTGAGCGGCCTACGGACCGGACCAGTAGCCGGGCCAATACATTCACGAGCGCGGCCACGACTAAGAGCAAGACAGCAATATAGACCAGCGAGGCGAGGTGGTACGGCTCGGTCGCCTCAGTGAACTCGTTGGCTATGACCGACGACATCGTGGCAGACGTCCCAAACAAGGAGTGGGCGAAGGCAGGGGTGTTCCCGATGACCATGGCCACTGCCATTGTTTCACCCAGAGCGCGGCCCATCGACAATGTCACCGCACCGAGCAGCCCCGCTCTGGCGTGCGGCAAGATTACGCGCCACAGGACCTGGCCGCGCGTCGCCCCCAAGGCAAACGCTGCTTCGGTTTGCTCCTTCGGCACCGCAGCCAGGACGTCCCTCGAGATCGCCGTCATCGTCGGCAGGACCATGATGAAAAGGATCAGGCCGGCCAGCAGGAGCCCGATGCCGATCTCAGCGCCGGCCGCCGGGCCAGTGTGGAAGAACACGTCCCCGATCACAGGCTCGATCACGGTCCGGGTGAGCGGTGCTAGCACGAGGAGTGCCCAAAGACCATAAACGACGCTTGGGACCGCCGCGAGCAACTCGACGGCGGTGCCGACGACAGTGGCAAGCCGCCAGGGCAACAGATAGGCCAGGCTCAGCGCCGCGCCAATCCCGATCGGGATGGCTAGCACCATGGCGATGAAGGTCGTTTCCAACGTGCCCACTAGGAACGGGAGGGCGCCGTAATGTGCCGTCACCGGGTTCCACTGCGTCCCCCAGATGAAGGACAGGCCGAAGTGGGCGATAGCTGGACGCGCCTGGATGACCAGGTCGGCCACCAGACCACCCATGACTACCACGAAAATGAACGCGCCTACCGCCAGGAGCACCCGGTAGACGTTGTTCGGTACCGCCGGGCGAAGGCGGCCTCGCCCAGCGGTACGGACTGCGGTTACAGCCACTGATTGCCTTCAGCTCTACTTGGAGTACTTCGCGATCGCCCCTTGAGTCAACAGTGGCTTGCCGTTAGGCCCCACGACCGTCAAGAGTTCGGTCTGCGCCAGCGATTGTACGGAAGTGGGCAACGGCACGTACTGCAGTGACCCGGCCCACTTCTGGCCGCCTGAGTGCGTAAGCCACTCCAGCATGTTCACCAAGGCGGACCCCATCCCACCGTTCTTCTGGTTCTTGTACAGGACGGCCCAGCTGTATGTTGCGATGGGGTAGGCAGATTTGTTGCCTTTCAGGTCGTCAATGGCGAAGTGCGTCGATGAGACGTTGGGCAGCAAGGCGGCCTCGGCGGCAGTGCTGGCCAGCGATGGCGCTACGTACGACCCCATCGGGTTCTGCACGGACATGTACTGGAAGTTGTTCACCAAGGCGTAGTTGAGCTCAACGTACCCGATGGCTCCGGGCGTGTCCTTCACCAGGCCAGCCACCCCTTCGTTGCCCTTGCCGCCGATCCCTGACGGCCAGCTCACGGTCTTCCCGATACCAACCTGGCTCTTCCAAGTGGGAGATACGTCCGCCAGGTAGTTGGTGAAGGCGTAGCTCGTACCGCTGCCATCTGAGCGGTGCACGACCACGATGGGCTGGTCGGGGAAGTTCACGCCTGGGTTGAGCTTGTCCAGGGTGTTGTCGTCCCAGTTTGTGATCTTGCCCATGTATATTTCGGCCAAGACCGGGCCGGTCATGTGGAGATGGTTGGGCAAGCCGGCAACGTTGTAAGAGATGGCTTCGCCGCCCAAGGCGACGGGCACCTGGACGATGGGGCCAGCGGTCGCCTGGGAGAGGTCGGACGCCATCATCGGTACATCGGTGGCACCGAAGTTGACGGTGTTCTGCTCGATCTGCTGCTCACCACCGCCGCTCCCGATGGAGGCGTAGTTCACCGATGTGTTGTGGTCGACCGCTTTTTGGTACTCGTAGAAACCAAGGGTAAAGAAGGGCTGGTCAAATGTTGAGCCGGCGCCGTTGATTACTGTTAGGGCGCTGGCGCCGGGAATGAGGGTCGCACTGACGCAAACTACTGCCGTCAGAGTTGCGGCGCCTAAACGCAGTGAGCTCCGGCCGACGTGACGCTTGAGGACCGAATTGGTCGGGGTCATAAACGTTGTTCCTCCACGCAAATTCTTTGGGGTGACTTCAGCGGATTAGGCAGGGTATCAGTAAGTACCCACGGGGACACGTCATCACTCAGTGCCTATGCGAGGCCGAAGCTGCTGACCCGCCCCGCGTACGCAGGCACATCGGGCTATATGGGAGCCTGCTTTTCTGGCCCACGCCCATCTAACCTAAATGCTCGCGGTGAACGAGGCGCGAGCGGCGAGCGACGCCAAGGTGAACTTTTGGTGAACGTTAGGTGAACCAGTTGGCCTAGCGGCGGATCGCGGCGATGTCGGTTCCTCGGCAAAACCAGTCTTAGTTGAACGGCGGGTAAACAATTCCTAACGAAACCGGGGTGGCCCACCACAGTAAAGCACAAGGAATGTCGCCGCGCTCACTCAGCGTGGGTGAGGCACAGAGAATTATGGAGCCCCCGATATCTTGCGCCCCATTGCCGCTCCCACCAAGCTGGGGCGCCGACGACCGCCCGGAGAATACCTACTGGCCGAGCCGGCTCACCGTGGGCTCATCCGTGCCGCGAGGCCCGGACCACGAACCCCTACCCGCCCAGAGCTCTGCGCACGGCGGCGAGGCGCTGCTCCTCGACCCGCCACCAGACCCAGCGACCCCTCTTTTCGCCCGTTATCAAGCCGGCCTCCACTAGCACCCTGGTGTGGTGGGAGATAGTTGGCTGGGTCTTCCCGAGAGGGACCTCTAGATCGCACGAGCAGACCTCGGACTGCGCAGCGACGAGCGACAGCAGCCGCAGCCGCACGGGGTCACCCAGAGCGCTTAGGACCCGCCCGAGCTCGACCGCGTCATGCTGCGCCAGGGGGGTATCGATCAAAGAGGGGCAGCAAAAACCGCCATCCGTCCTCGTCCCCCCGTTTGTGGGCTTCTTCATCATCAGGTCCTTGACATTGACGATCATCGATGCTTGGATTAGCAATACATAGACGATCATAGATGCTTCGGGAGGCCCAGTGTCACGTGTCCAGCTCGCCCTCAACGTCGACAACATCGAGGAAGCAGTCGACTTCTACTCCAAACTGTTCGGCACCGAGCCGGCCAAAGTCCGCCCCGGCTATGCCAATTTTGCTGTTGCTGACCCACCCCTGAAGCTAGTCCTGATCGAAGACGCCAAGAAGGCGCCAAGTTCGCTCAACCACCTCGGCGTCGAGGTGGAGACCGTCGACCAGGTCTCCTCGGCCAGGGCCCGCCTCGAAGGTGCCGGCCTCACCGCCGAGGTCGAGGACGGCGTCACTTGTTGCTACGCCCTGCAGGACAAGGTTTGGGCCCTCGGGCCAGGCGGGGCCAGCTGGGAGTTCTACACCGTACTGGCCGACGCCGACATGGCGGAGGGCAGCCTGCGAGCTGAAGACGAGACGGCGTCGGCGTGCTGCAGCACCGCCACCGACGAGGTAGCTACCCCGTCGTCGGCGTGCTGCTAGCTAGCCACCACTAAGGCACCTTAGGCGCGGGGCACCGGATGAGTGGGCAGCCGTTGTGGAGACGCCTCCTAGCCGAGTTCCTCGGCAGCGCCTTCCTGGCGGCTATCGTCATCGGCTCGGGTATCGCCGCCCAGCAGCTCTCGCCGGGCGCGGTAGGGCTCGAGCTGTTCGAGAACGCCGCCGCCACGGCGGCGGGCCTCTTCGCCATCATCCTGATGTTCGGCCCCCTCTCGGGCGGGCATTTCAACCCGGTGGTGTCGTTCGTCGACGCCGCCTTCGGTGGGTTGCGCTGGGGGGAAGCGGCCGCTTACCTCCCAGTCCAGGTGGCCGGCTGTATTAGCGGCGCCATGGTGGCCAACCTGATGTTCTCCAAAGCCGCAGTCTCGATCTCGACCAAGCACCGGGCCTCGGGCGCCCATTCCTTCTCGGAGATAGTGGCCACCCTCGGCTTGCTGCTCGTCATCTTCGCCCTGGCCCGCACCGGGCGGGGCCGGATGGCGGCGGCAGCTGTCGGGGCCTACATCGGGGCGGCCTATTTCTTTACCAGTTCGACCAGTTTCGCCAACCCAGCGATCACCATCGGCCGCATGTTCTCTAACACCTTCGCCGGGATCGCCCCCTCGTCCGCCCCGTCGTACATCGGCGCCCAGGTCGTTGGCGGCTTCGTCGCCGTCGGCGCCATCAAAGCGCTGTACCCAGATATCAGCCCGGCGGAGGCGGCCGAGGTCGTAGTCCCGCATCCCTCGCCCGATGGGGTGGTCACCAAAGCACCGCTAACCCCGACAGGCCCGTCTCAACGCGGTCCAGCCCCCCAATAGAGCCAGCGACCCGATAGAGGAGGCACCATGCACGTGGTTACCATCGGAGGCAGCGACGCCGGGATATCGGCGGCCCTTCGCGCCCGGGAGCTCGACCCGAGCGCAGAAGTGACCGTGGTGGTCGCTGACGCATATCCCAACTTCTCGATCTGCGGGATCCCCTATTACATATCGGGCGAGGTGGCCCGCTGGCAGAGCCTGGCCCACCGTACCTACTCCGACCTCGAGGCGGCGGGCCTCCAGTTGCGTACGGACACGAGAGCAACTCGCATCGACGTCGACGAGCACCAGGTATGGCTGCGCCACCCTGACGGGAGCGAGGAACCGCTTGCCTACGACCGGCTCGTCGTGGGCACCGGGGCGGTTCCGGTGCGGCCAGCGATCGACGGCCTGGGTGGGGCGGGGGCGGTTGGCGAGGCCGACGGCGTGCACCTCCTGCACACAATGGGTGACACGTTCTCACTGCAGCGCACGCTGGACGAGCAAGGGCCGGCTATCGCGCTGATCGTCGGGGCCGGTTACGTCGGCCTGGAGATGGCCGAAGGCCTGGTCCTCCGAGGGCTGCGGGTGGTTCAAGTCGAGGCGCTGCCTGAGGTCCTCCCCACCGTCGACCCCGAGCTGGGAGCGCTCGTCCGGGCTGAGCTGGCCGCCCATGGCGTGGATGTCTCGACCTCGACAACGGTCAGGAGCGTGGCCCGCGCCCCTTCGGGGAGCGCTGGCCGGCTCGTGGTCGAGGGGTCGGACCAATCTGGCCGCAGTTTCAGCCGCTTGACTGATGTCGTCTTAGTATCGGTCGGGGTCCGGCCCGACACCGAGCTTTTGGTTGCTGCCGGCGCAAAAAGTGGCGTGCGAGGGGCGGCGGTCGTCGACGAGCAGATGCGCACCGGACTGACCGACGTGTACGCCGCTGGGGACTGTGTGGTCACCCACCACCGGCTCCTGGGTGTCACTTACTTGCCGCTCGGAACGACAGCCCACAAACAGGGAAGGGTGGCCGGTGAAAACGCGGTCGGCGGTGACGCGACCTTCATGGGCAGCCTCGGGACCCAGGTCGTGAAGGTGTTCGACCTGGTGGCGGGCCGCACCGGTGTGCGCGACCACGAAGCTGTTGCTGCTGGCTTCAAAGCCGCCACCGCCCAGAGCTCCCCCGACGACCACAAGGCCTACTACCCGACGGCCCACCCCATCATGACGCGGGTCACCGGGGACACGGGCTCGGGCCTGTTGCTGGGTGCGCAGCTGGTCGGGCGACGGGGGACCGAGGTCTCAAAGCGCGTCGACATCTTCGCTACCGCCATCTACAACGACATGACCGTCGACGAAATGAGCGGGCTCGACCTTTCCTACAGTCCACCCCTAGGCTCGCCCTGGGACGCGGTCCAACTGGCGGCCCAGGCCTGGGCCAAGCAGAGCGAGCTCGCCGCCCAGCAACGACCGCTCGCGAGGTCCTGAGCGAGATGACAGCTCCCGGCAAGCTAACTGAAGGTTTGACGGAGCGAGTGGTGAAATTACTGGGAATTCGAAACCTTTTCGTACCGGGCTACGGCGCACACGACCTCGGGCTGGCAAGTTGGGTGCGTTCGCCCGCCTTCTTGGTCCCCGACTTGCCTGCCGCTTCGATGGGCCTAAGAGGGTGCCATGGTTATTGACTGCGTCGCCGGCGATGGCCACGTGGATGGCACGGCCCAGTACTGCTCTGGCGCTTTGCCGGGAACCCGCCCGCCCCCTGGGTTCGTCATGAAAGTCTCTGTTCTGCACGGCCACCAGGCGGTCTCCATACAATTTGTCGTGGGCCATTGCTTTCCACTTTGAGCTCTCCCTGCCAGCTACACGGTCGAAGCCGGCCGCGACCGGCCCCAAAGGGTGACGGTGCGGGCCGGTACCAGCGAACGCGTCCTGCTACACGCCGATTGCGGATGAGACCTCGGCGGCTCGTTGAACCGTTACTCACCGTCATCCTGCAATCACCGCATGGCCTGAGCCACAGGAGCCCTTGTGCCTCCGTGGCCAGCACCGGTCCCGGAGCGGCCCGGTAACCAAGCTCACCGCGGGGTGTTAACCCGGTTGGTCGCTATAAAAGCGTCCAGGTCCGCTTGAGTGAACCGCACGCGGCGCCCTACCTTGACGGCCGCTACGTGGCGCTTTGCCCATAACTCCCTTACATGCCGCGGCGTAGTACAGAGATAATGGGCGGCCCCCTCATAATCCAAGAGAGCACCACCTGAGTTGGGGTCATGCTCGGTTGAAGACACCGGGGTTTTAGCATCGAGTTTGCTCTCTGGTTTTATGTGGCCGCCCTGTGTGGCGTGGGAACTCGAAGCTGCTCGCGTTATCATCCGCGATCCCTCTGTCCGTCTCATCTCGCGATGTCTCCCCGAAAGTGCTGACCGGCAAGATGGCTGCTTACTGGGGGCGGGCGAGCGTCGAAGGCCAGCTTGTCGACGACGACGTCCGACCAAGGGCGGACGTGCAGGACCAGCTCATCGTGGCGCCCGTCGACCCTCAACAGTTGCGGAGGGTTAGCCATGATTAGCTCCTCTCCATCATTGCCTCGCAGCTATAAGATTAGAGCATGTAGCCGGATATTTTCAAGAGTTAGTTTTGATTAGCGTCATATCGCGCGTCACGGCAAGGAGGACTGCCCGCCTGAACTGCCCGGCGAGCGCCGGGCCAGGAGCCTCCTGCGTCAGCGCCCGGGGCCCCGGGGCCGCTCGGCGCTCGGCCGGCGGCGACCGGACAGCTGCGCGTCCTGAGAGGGCGATCTGCTGGGCTGGCCACGACCCTGGCCGGCCGAAGGGGCCGGCCCCCTCTGTACAGCCGTGGTCGTCGAAGTGCCGTCGGGGCGCTCCGCCACCCACTCGGCCATCTCGGCGTCGACAAAGCGGACGTGGGCCCGCTCCGGTACCTCCAAGAGCCCGTGCTGGTGCACAAGCCTGTCGCGAGCCACCGCCAACTGCCTCGGCTCTTTTCCGAGCACCTTGGCCACTTCCTCTACCCCGGCGCCGGCCGGGCCGGCCAAGCTGGCCACGGCGGCCAGGTAGTCGCGCTCTTGGGGCCGCAGCCGGGCCCAGGTGGCTTCGTACTGGCCCGCCAGCTCGGCTCGGGCCGAACGCAACCCGGCTTTGGCGTGGGCGATGGTGATCGTGGCCTCTCCCTGGGCCGCATCCCAGGTGTGCCAGCCGAAGAGCTGCACGTGGTAGGGGTGGCCGCCCGAGCGGCGCACCAACAGGCCGAGGGCCTCGTCTTCCCAGGCCACGTGGCGGCGGGCCGCCGGCTCGACCAGGGCCAGGCGCGCCGCGCTCGGCTCCAGGTTGGCCAGCTCGTCGACGGGGAGGCGGCTGGCGTAGGTCCCGGCGCCGGCCAGGCGATCTCTGAAGGCCTGGAGACCACTGAAGACGACGGCCACGGGTTGGAGGCGACGGGCCACGACGGTCTGGAGGGCGCGGGCGAGGGCGGAGACGTCTTCCTGGGGAGCCATTTGGGCCTCGTCGACCGTGACCAGCAGCCCCGTGCCGTGACCGGCGGCGAAGCTCCCGACCCGTCCCAGCGCGTCCTCGAAGGCAGCAGCAGCGCCCGCGGTGGCGACGTTATGGCCTCGTTCGACGGTGGGGCGGCCCGAGACCCCGCCGAGCTCCACGCCGGTGTTGAGCTGCGCTTGGAGATCCTTCGAACCCCGGCCAAAACGATCCCACGGCCGGACGGCCTCGGGCACGCGCTGGAGCAGGACGGCGACCAGGCTCTCTTCCTGCAGTGCTTGCAGGTGCAGCACCGCCCAGCCCA
Source organism: uncultured Acidimicrobiaceae bacterium (assembly GCA_963750465.1). Classification (GTDB taxonomy): domain Bacteria; phylum Actinomycetota; class Acidimicrobiia; order Acidimicrobiales; family Palsa-688; genus Fen-671. The sequence continues at coordinate 1,481,087 of CAVVRE010000007.1, read as the reverse complement.
GCTCCTTCGATGCCACCTCGCCGATCACGTCTAAGAGGACCGTCTTACCGGTACCCCGGCTGCCGAGGATCGCCCGGCAGAAGCGGGGGTGCTCGGGGCCAACCTCGAGCACCCGGGCCACGTCGTCTACCAGGGCATCGCGGCCTGCGACTACCGGCGGGCGTCGTCCGAAGCCGGGGGTGTAGGGAGGAGCCGGCACCTGGTTAGCCATCGTTAGCCTTCGTCGAGCCCATGCACCTTAGCGAAGAGTTATCCAAGCAACCTAACCTACAGCAACAGTTAGTGCTTCATCTCGTGTCTATGCCCTGGTCAGCTTTTAGCCGCAACGCTCGGCCCCCGGCTACCTTGCTAGCGAGCAAAGGTGATCCGAGAGCTCATCGACGAGATGCGAGTGCTTCGCTCCGAGCTCCGCCAAGCCGAGACAGACCAAGACGGTCGGCCTATGGGTCGGTGACGACAGACGTCGGTTGCAGGCTTGAGCCGAACCCGTCCGGCGACATCTACTGGGACATCGTGGTCGCGGGACCCCTCGGCATGCGTTATCGACGCTAAGGCGTGGACCTTTCGACGTGCTCCAGCGGACATAATTCCCGCAAGGCCAAAAGTAACCCCTACATCTATCATCGGCACGCCGCGACAACAGCATACGCCAGAGGGAGGCACGGCGCATTCGTCCCAGCACGCTTCTGCCACGCTCGCCTCCCCACTTCCGACGACCGCTTCGGCGGGGCCGGCCTCGGCGTCGTCCCGGCGAACTGCTTGGGCCGCAGCGCACCTTTGCCCGCCTGGCGCCGCCGCCGCTTCGCAGCTTCCTCCTCTCCCGGTCCCGTCTTCCCCTGGGCAGCCTCGACCTCCGCGGGGAGCTCGGCTCGGAGGGCTTTCAGCGAACCTAGGCGCGCCCTAGCCTTCTCCAGGGCCATTCGTGCCTCGTCGGCGAGGCGGCCAGCCTGCTGAGATTCCGAGCGCGCCAAGTGGGCGTCATGGACTGCCTGGGCCACCCGGAGCATCTCGGCCAAGAGAAGCCTCCAGGCGGCCGGCGTGTCCTCGTCGAGATCCCCTTGGGCCATAAGGGCGGCCACCGGCTTGATAGTGCCGCGAGGGACCAAGCCGGCCTTCGCTGGCTCCTGCCTTGGGCCTTGGGCCGAGCGGGCGAGCAGGCCCGAGGCGCGGGCGAGCGGTCCGGGAGAGCGCTCCAATCGCCCCGATAAGACAGCCAGCACCCCCGCCGCGTCGGAGGCGACCGCTCGCCAGGTGGCTACGTCCTCGGCGGGGACGGCGCCAAGCAGGCGCACTACCTCGTCCAGGTCTTCGGTCGCTTCTCTCCACCCCTCCGGCGAACGGCGGGCGCACGCCTGGTGCTCTTCCTGAAACGGCGTCTTGCCCCAACGCGCTGAGGCCTCGCCCCAACGGTAGGTGAGGTGCCGGCTGGCCCGAGGGGCCTCGTGCATACTCTTAGTCGGGGCTTCACCAGCCCACTCGGCGATCGCGTCCTGGCTCTCGGCCTCGCCGTCGTGCCAGCGCTCGCGTAGTGCGGGGAGCGAGAGGTCCCTCGCCAGCTTCCCCCCACCGAAGAAGACGGCCACCCCCCCGTCGGAGGGCTTCTCGGCCACCGCGTAGCCGACCACGCGATGTCCACCGGCGCGGTCGTAACGGGGCCTGGCCGCGAAGCCCGGCGTCCCGGAGGAGGCAGCACGAACTCGGCTTCGCTAGCGGCGACCGTAGCCGCAGCGCGCACCACCCGGGCGAGCTCGGCCCGTTCGGCTTCGTCCCGTCCGGTGCGGCGTGCCTTTTCCGTCTCGGCGCGGGTGATCCCGGGCATCGCCGCTTTCTTGGCCCGCCCCTCGACGACACTGAGCCCGTAGCGGCGCTCCATGTCGGTGCAGAGGGCTGAGAGGCGCTTGAAGTCGTTGCGGGTGGAGGCGACCTTTCCGTCCTCACGCACCAGGTTCACGACGAGGTGCATGTGGTCGTTCCCGGCCCCGGAGCGCCCGTGACGCACCGCCACCCAGCGGCAGGGGAGTCGGCGGTCACCGGTGTCGAAGCCAAGCTGGCGCACAGCCTCCCGGGCCACCGCGGCCCACTCCTCGTCGCTCAGGTCCCGGTCCACCCCGCCCTTGGTCGACAGCGCCAGGTGCCAGCACACACCCCGTGGCTCCTCGTCGCCGTAGAGGGCGCTCGGGCCCTCCATAGCCGCCGCGAGGTCCTTCATTTCTGCCTCTGATGGGCGCAACCCGTCAGTGACGCCGAGAGCCGCGGCAGCCGCGACGACGTGAGGGTCCTCGTGTTCGTTGTGCCGGCCGGCCGAGAACAAATATCGCACCGCCCCGCCCGGTTCGCCGCCCCGCGTGACCTTGGCGATCACCTCTCCTCCGCCCCCCCTGGGGTGCGCTTCGCGTGCGCCACGAGGAGCCCGGCGAGCTCCACCAACCGCTCCATGGCGGCATTCACGTCGGCAACCGAAGCCTCGACGCCCGCGGGGACCGCCCGCCGTTGGTTGCCGAGGTGCGCGAGCTGGTTCAGGTTCGTGCAGGCCCCGGAAAGGTCCCTTCTCGCGGCAAAGAACTCGCGATAAAGAGCCCGGCGCGCCAAGAGCGAAGGCCGTCCCTCGGGCAGCGCCGACTCGACCAGGAACCGCTGCACCGACAGGCCCTCGGCCGCCGCTTTCGGGACGACCCAGGCCTCTTCCTCGGGGGACAACAACACCTTCACGATGCGCCGGCGCCCACCGGCACGGCGGCGCAGCCGTCCCCCCGGCCGGGCCGTAGCAAAGCTCCGTTCGCCTCTATCCCGCCCCGGCACCCTCCTTTCCCCATCCCTGCGGAGCGGGGCTCCGCTGGCCCCCTCCGGCGCCTCCCTAGGCGCCCTTTCTCCACCACGACCCACCTCGTCACGCACAGCAGGAGCATGCCCCTCCTGGCGGTCCGAAGCAAGGACCGCCAGCGATCAGGTTACCTGATTGCATATCTTGCTCCCACAACAGCTAATGTCAACGAACGCCGCAAAGACCTTGCTTATCTGTACTACTCTTACCCCATTAGCCCTAGGTAGTCGGAAGACACTAATTGTGGCTAATCACCCCACGCTCCAACCCGTAGCACGCCACGCCGGTGACGACCCGACGACACGACGGCTTCGGGAGCTCTCTGCCCAGGGGCGGCGGTCAAGACGAAGGGCCGGGTGACGACGGGCGAGTTGCGTGCACGTTGGCGACGCGAAGCCATCGAGTCCGGACATGACCCAGACGAGTGGGTGAAGGTCGTCCTGGGCCAGCTCGCGGCCGCTCCACGTACCGGCGAACGCTATCTCGACTGGGATCTCGAAGACCCGGCCGGAAAGCCGGTCGAAGTGGCCCGGGCTTCAACTCCAAGCACTTCTTGCCGAGCTCTCAGTCGGCTTCTACTGGCGGACGGCGACGGCCGCTCCCTCATGGTCGTGTCGTCGCGAGAGACCGGCCGCGGCGGTGCCCCAAACCAGTACCAGGATCCCGTAGAGGCCGAGCGGCGCGGCCGCTCGTGGCCCGAAGGCGGCGACGGCGAGATCGGCCGCTATGGCGAAATCGCGGATGGAGGTCGTGAGCAAGATGGCTCGACGAGCTCGCGGAAAGGTGCGGACGCCGAGGAGGCGGCCAAGCACGGCGGATGCGGCCAAGAAGGCGATCAGAGCGAGCGCGACCGCGAAGTAGGGACGCGCGAGGTGGACCTCAGCCGCGATGAGAGCCACCAGGCCCGCGACCGCGGCGAGGGCGACGACCCTGGCCGATCGCTCGACGCGGTCTTCGAGCGCGGTGACGCCACGCAGCACGATGCCGGCAACGAGCGGCAGTGCCACCACGAGAGCCAGGTTCACGATGATCTTGGCCGTATGGACACTGGTATGCCCCGCCTCGAGGCTGAGGACCGGACCGGCTAGGGCAACCGTTGCCACGGGTGGAGCCGATCAGAACCCCGGCGGAGAACGCGGCCTCCCCGCAAGCCATGGCGGTGGTAGCGACCGATGCGATCTGACAGGGCGCCAGCCCCGTCACGATTATCCGTCGCGCAATGACCCCGCCGCCACCAGCCGTGACGCCAGCCATGACAGGGCCGGGAGCACGATGATCCCCGTCGCTACCGCGACTACCAGCCGCCGCCATACCGCTCCGAGTCGGCGCAGCGCGGCCGGCTGGATCGTGAGCGCGCTGGCGAAGACCAAGACGGCTAGCAGGACGTTGATGCCTTGGTGAGAGGCCGACCACGCCAACGGCGACTGGACGGTGAGGCCGACGATCGCCGCCACTACGACACACAGCAGCTCGGGATAGGAGCTGACCAGCGGGCGAAGCCGGGCCACGAGTTGACCCACGTCAGCCCAGTGCCATCGCCGGGTCGCCGGCGACGTTGCCGCCCCAGGCCAGACCGGCCAGCATGATGGCCCCCTTAGCACTGCAATAGGCCCGCAGCGAGGCGACGTCTTCCAGCCACCGTTCCAGCCGGGGTTCGGGCGTTGGCACCGGCGACGACCCGCCTGGCCCGCCCGGCCAGCTCGGTAACGAGGTCAGCGGCCAAGCTGACCAGGAGCTCGTCCTCGTAGGCGAGGACCACAGTGATACGAAGGTGGTCGGCCCGGTCCGCCAGATATTGCCGCGCGCTCGCGGGCCCCCGTGGCGTCCGGGCCACCACGGCGGTCAACACATACCCATCGCCCACACCTCCAACGCGAAGACCATCGCCACGATGACGCCTCGGGACACGGTCATGGACCGTCCGGGGCGGCCGAGAACAGCGCACCGAGGAGTCCCGGCGTGCCCAGCGCCTCAGCGGTCAACGTCACCTCGTCGGCGTTTATCTCTATGACGAAGCGCGTCTGGGCACAACAGGCGGTCTCTGCCGCACATAGCCGAGCGAGGTTGGCGATCAGCACAGGATCGGCATCGAAGGCGAACCGCACCCCTTCACCCACGTGTTCCGACGACACCGCGCTGGCGGCCACAGAACGCCACTCGGTCACCCGAGCGCCGAGCTCGTCAACGTCGAGCGAACAGCCCCAGGGCCGGGGATCGGGCACCGCAAGCTCAGAGGAGAGATCGAGGTCGGCCTCGCAGCCGCACCCCTTGCCGCAGCGTTCGGGCCGGGCCGTGGCCAAGAGCCGGCTGAGCACGGTGTTCAGCTGCCGTTCGAACGTGCCCAGCTCATCGACTTGGTCGTGGACCTCGTCGATCCGTTCGACCAGGAAGGCCCGCAAGCGGGCTTGGAGCGAGTGGCATTCGCCATGTGGCCAGACGAGCCAGCAGATCGGAGATGTCGTCGAGGCTCATCCCGATCCCCTTCGCCCGGTTGACGAACGCCAACTCCTCCAGGGCTGACTCGTCGAAGACCCGGTAGCCGTTGGGCGCTCGACGGGCGGGGGACAAGAGCCCAGCCCGCTCGTAGAACCGGACAGTTGACGGCGCCACCCCGGCTCGCTCGGCTAGCTCAGAGACTCGAAGACCCGACATGACCGTGAGCGTAAACCTTGAACTCGACTTCAAGGTCAAGTCCCAAAGTAATGTCCCTCGCCGCTGGGTCCGGATGCCAAGCCCCGCGAGGCCGGTTGTCGCCTACCTCGCAAACCTTGTTTCATCGACGCCGAGAAGCGTCCTAAGCAAGCCGGTTGGGCGGAGCAAGGCGGCCAACGACCGGTGCGCCCTCCCTATGCACCGGCGCCCTGAGCTCTGAGCACCGACGCCGTGTTGATCGCGCAATGAAAAACTTCGAAGTGGTTACCAGATTCCTGGCGTCGTGGTCAGTCGTGTATGCCACCTCATCCGACCAGTCGCTGGCCCGATGGCCCGACGACCACCTGAAGGGCCGAACTTGCCAGGGCTTGGACGACGGGCGGCAACGGCACGTAGTCGTTCGTTTCTGCGATGGCTTGCCCGGCGTGGGCATCCAGTTGACGAGCTGGACTAGAGCGGCCCCGGAGGCTGCGGCGGACTGCCTCATGTAGATCAACAACCAGCTGTAGCCCGAGATCGGGTAACTCTGAGGCCCGGGCTCATTGACGATCGAGAAATCCGCCGCGGACAGGTCGGCCTTCATGCCTGCGGCCGGGGCGATGTTACCTGGGAACGGTGGGACGAAGGCGCCCGTTTGGTTCTCGATCGCGGCGTACGGCAGCAGGTTCGACTCCGCGTAGGAGAGCTCGAAATAACCAAGGGACCCTGGCAATATTTTCACGATGGCCGCCACGGCGGCACTTTTCTTTGCCCCCAACCCGACGGGCCAGCTGACGGCGGTGCCGGTGCCTGGGCCGGATAGGTAATTAGTAAAGATGTAGGTCGTCCCGCTCCCGTCGGAGCGGTGGACGACAGTAATTTTCTCGTCTGGTAAGGCATTGTGAGGATTAAGCGCAGCAATTGCCTTATCGTCCCAGTTCGTGATCTGGCCGAGATAGATGCCAGCCAGCACGGCACCTGTGAGCCGCAGGGGCTGCCCTAACGTCCCTGGGGCAGGGTTGTAGCTGACCACCACAGCCCCGAGGTCGACAGGCACCTGCACGACCGGGCCACCCTGAGCTTCAGCCTGCTGGTTCGCCGTCATGGGCACGTCGGAGGCGCCGAAGTCCATGGCTCCGGCCGAGAAATGCTTGATCCCGAGCGAACTACCAACGGCCGCGTAATTGACCGAGACGGCCGGGTCCAACTTGTGGTAGCGAGTGAACGCAGCGGCAAAAAAAGGTGCATCGAACGTCGACCCCGCCCCAGTCAAGCTCACCTTCGAAGACCTGGTGCACTTGGGCTGGCGGCTTGGTGGTGGCGGACGCCATTGAGGCCATGGCCAGCCCCCCAAAGCGCAGGCCACGAAGCAAAGTGCGGCCCGGCCAGTGCGGGCCCATGTGCTGCTCGTGCGCGGTGGTCGGACGACGCGCCGCGGGCGAGCGGCTACGAGCCGGGCTCGTTCGTGGTTGACGGCATGAGTACTGTTCATTTTTGCCTCCGTTTTGTGCCGGCCAGGGTCTTGGCCTGGTAAGCCCTTACTTCCTCGCGTCAGGCGCGGAGGAGCGCTCGTTGCTGGTCCGTGAGCTCGTGGTCTCGTACCCAGGCCTGGGCCGCCGACTAGACTGCGTCCCAGGGTGCGCAGAGGGGCGGGGTATAGGACAGGTCGAGCTCCCTAATGGCATTGACGGTCATGTCGTTGTAGATGGCGGTGGCAAAGACGTCCACCCGTTTGGAGACCTCGGTCCCCAGCCGGCCGACGAGCTGGGCGCCGAGCAACATGCCCGAGGCAGTGTCCCCGATAACCCGGGCCGTTATGGGGTTGCTCCGCCGTTTTGTGCGTCGAGGAACGGGAATGGATCGACGCGAAGGAGTTCGATGAAGCAATCGCCAAGACGAACCTCCTGCCCGGCCGGGCCACCACGCCCCAGCTGCTGATCCTGAGCCACTGCCCAGGCAGGAGGAAGAAACACATTGCCGCCGGCAGTCGCTTGGGTGCCTGTGCGCCCGAGAGATGGGACTAGCGCACTTATCCTCGAGGGCTTGGCCACCACGATGACAGTTCAAATTGACCTCCAGCGGGCAGCGCTCAAGGTGCGCTAGCGCGTTCGGCTCGTCGGGGCTAGCTGCAGCGCGGCTTCGGCCATGCCCGCCACACTCGGAGTCGGCGGCCCGCTCTCAGCTAGAGTTGCGGGCGGTGTGCCGGGAAGACGGGTCGGCTTTGGCATTTGCCGACCTCCGGGGTAGCCGATGTACACGACCTGCCGCATGGTGGCTGGACCGCACAACCCAGTTCGTTTACGTGCGCCTCAACTCGCGACCGAGCTAGACCCGCCTTGGGGGCTAGGCGCTCGCCGGCTCGTGACAGTCTTCGAGAGGCCCGCCGGGCACTCACGTGGCGCCGGAGCAAACTGATGCAATTTTCTGCCCTCTCGGCCGCCATCGTCTTCCCGGCCGCGGCAGTTCTGTCACTGGGGGCCAGCGCCCTATTGGTCTCTCGGCTGGAGCGCCTGGCCAAGCGGTGGCAGCTCACTGAAGCGACACTGGGTTTGGTCGTGGCTCTGGCGGCGGACTCGCCTGAGATCACCTCGGCTATTACGGCATCGGCCCATGGGCAGGGGAGCATCGGCGCCGGCGTCGTCCTAGGCTCCAACGTTTTCAACCTGGCCGCCCTGCTCGGGCTGGGCGCAATAGTGGCCAGGCGGGTGCAATTGCACCGCAAGGTAGTCACGTTCGAGGGGGTAACGGCGACGTGGGTGGCGCTGGTAAGCCTCGTCGTGGTCTCCGGACGCGTTAGAGCGGGCGTCGGCCTGGTCCTGGCCCTTCTCGTCGTGGTGCCGTACATCGTGGTATCGGCTTCGTCGGTAGTGACCTTGCTACGGCTCCGGGTGCCCCGACGCGCCGTCGCCTGGCTACGCGAAGCGGTCGCCGAGGAGGAGCAAGAGATCACCGCCGGCGTCCACACCGGGCCAAGTACCCGATCTGGACGGGGCCGTTACACTTTCGAGCCTTGTCGTGGTCGTGGGCGCCAGCGTCGTCATGGAACGCTCAGTCTCGACGATCGGCGCCCATTTCCACCTACCGGACCTGCTCGTAGGCGGTGTCATCTTGGCCGCCGTCACCAGCCTCCCGAACGCTGTGGGCGCAGTGTTCCTTGCTCAACGGGGACGAGGTGCTGCGGTGCTGAGCGAGGCCATGAACAGCAACATGCTGAACGTCCTCGTTGGCCTCTTGCTCCCGGCGATCTTCTTAGGGCTCGGGGGCACGGGTGGCGGCGCCGCACTGGTCGCCGCGTGGTACATGGGCCTTACGGTCGTCAGCTTGGCGATGGCCTACCTCGGGCGAGGGCTTGGCCGGAGCCAAGGTTTTGCGATAGTTGCCGGCTATTTAGCCTTCCTGGTCGTGGCTGTCAGCCGGTAAGGAGGCGCCTAAAGTCGCTGCCTGCCAAGATGCCGCTCAAGCCAGGCCGCCGCCAGCGTGTTCGCCAACGCGACGATACCGACAGCGGCCAAGAAAGCGGGGTGACCGGCGCGCCCTCCACCGGTGGCGACCGCACCGAGCGCCAGGGCGGCGCCTAGGGCCACGGTCCCGCTAGCCGCCGTGCGCGCCCACCGCCCGGTCAGGAGAGCGCAACAGGGCCCAACGATAAGAAGGCCCGTTAGGTCGACGCGGGACGCCGCCAGCAGCCCGAGGAAGAAAGCCCCAGCGCATAGCACGACGCTGAGCAGCCAGAATCCGCCTTACCGTCCAACCCGGGACAAAGCTACCCTCGAGTGCTCGCCACCTCCGGGGCATGGCCACAACCAAGGAGGATACCTACGAACGAGTCCTGACCGCCGCACCCCTGGGCCCGACGCCCGCCTTCCTCGTTTGGCGCTCGTCGATAAAAATGGGCAGTAGCCGTCGGGCCGCTGGGCCGCGCCCAGGCTGGCCATGAGCTTGAGGCGCTGTGGCCCAGCCACAAGGACTCGCTGATTACACCATCCTCCAGTCTTCTAGGTCTCTGATCCTGGCCCGGATCCCGGAAGCTGTGGGCTCGCCCTGAGCCAAGCGGGCGTGGGCCACGGGGAGTCCCGTGGTCTCGACTGCACCCGTGATCTCACCCGCGACGCGGCCAAGATTTTCCCACCCCGGCACCCCTGTTGCCCGAGGCGAGGTCGCCGCCACCGTCGATGACGCCGGCAGCGTCGATGCCGGTACCAAGGTTGTTATCGGCCCGGTTGTTGGCAACACTGACGTCGGCGGCCTGGAACGTCAGGTCGATTTCGATCCCGTCTTCGGGCGCATAGGTGTGGGCCAGCTCGGTGGGCGTAATCGGTCGCCGTGGCCCCGCCGGAGAACCCGACCAGCCCGACCGGCGTTGCACCCTCGAGGGCTCCGAGCCGGCGTTCGGCGGCCCAGACGCCGTCCAGGTGGCATAGCTCTCCTCCTGGCCGGCGTCGTTGGCGAAGCGTTCCTCTTCGTAGTCGGGGACGACCACCGTGGCCCCGGCGGCCAGGTACTCGCGTATTACTTTGGCGTGACCACCGGGTCCACCGGGGTAACCCCGGCCGCACTATTTTGACTTTCTCCCTTCAGCGTTCGTTGGCGAAACCGTTCAACATGATTGGCCCGACGGCAGCCTTAGTTTGCTGGTCACCCTGGGATCTCGATAGGGGGGCGCGCCGGGCCGAAGCGAGTGTCGGCGTGAGCTTGCGTGGCTTTGGCGGACGTCGCCGTGACTACTGTTCCGCACTACGACGCAGCCATGTCGCACAGCTCAGGCGGGCTTTGGGGCGGTAGCCAGGAGCACGATGGCAACTACTAGCAGCGCGCCGCCGAAACCGGCGAGGCCGTAGCGGATGGAACGGTAGTCGAAATGGCTCCCGATGCCGGCGAGGAAAAGGACAATGGCCAGATAGACGGTGGTGCGGACATAGTCGTTGGAGTTGGACCCCGCTTTTTCGCCGGCCGCGTAGTCGACCGTAGCTTGCGCATTGAGCTTCGCCGCTTGGGCCTTTTGTGGCTGGCGGTACTGAGGCATGTAGGTCGGCCCCGGCGGGGCGGCCGGGTTAGTGGCGGGGCCGGTCGCCAGCCACGCCCGAAATGCGGCGTCGAGGTTTGGGGTGAACCGGTTCTCGGCGATGGCCATGGCCGTGCGGTTCCCCCCGACATAAGCCGTGAACCAGTCGTTGAAAGTTGTTGCGTCGAAGTTGAGGGCGTCAACCGCAGCCAGGCTCGCCGCGTTCGCCTCCCCACGGTCCGCACTGGCCGTGGCCAGGAGGAGCGAAGACTCCGTCGACCACTTCGCCGCTGCGTAACCCGACCAGGCCGCGAGTACGGCGACCAAAGCTAGCATGCCCGCTTCGAACGTCGAGATCGTCCGGTTGAGCCGCTTCTCACGCTCCCGTTTGTCACCCTCCGCGTGCCCATTCCCGGCTTCGACGGCTGACATGCCTTCTGGCACCGGGGAGAGCTTATCTGGCCCGCCGGTCACTTCCCGCGTGGCTCGCCGCCCTGAACGCGATGGGCAGGCCGCCCGCCGGTGCCGGTACCGCTTGCCATCGTGTTCATCAGCTCGGAGCTGGAACAATCTGTGGACCTCGTTGGATCGCGCCCCCAAAGGAACGAGGCCAGCAGCCCAGTAACTTTCACACCCTCGCTTCCCGAATGCGGGGTGGGGGAACTTCTAAGGCGAGCGCGCTAATCGTATTACTATACACTAGTTGCAATAAGCAATGATGGGGCAACCTAGGCGTGGCTGACCACGTAGTCGATGACAAGACGATGGACGCGGTGCTAACGGCGAGCCGTGCCCTGGTGGCGGTGGCCACCAGGTCGCTGGGGGCGGCGGCGGAGGAGACCACGATCGCCCAGTACCGGGCCTTGGTGGTGGTGGCTTCCCGAGGCCCGCAACGCATGGTGGACCTGGCCGGAGCGCTCGACGTCACGCCGTCGACGGCTGGGCGGATGTGCGACCGGCTGGCCCGCAAGGGCCTTGTCCGCCGGTACCGGGCCCGGGCCGACCGCCGGGTGGTCCAGGTTTCCATTACCCCGGCCGGCCGGCAGGTGGTGGACCAGGCCACCGCTCGCCGCCGGGTGCTGTTGGCCGCCATCTTGGGCAAGCTCCCGGCGGAGCAGCAGTTGGCGGTGGCCGCTGCCCTGGCGTCGTTCGCCGCCGCGGCGGGGGAAGTACCCGATAGCGAATGGCCGGAGGGCGTGGCCGGAGGTGTGCCAGCGGCATCGGCAGGGACGCAGTTGGAGCCGGTTTGCGCCAGAGGAACGCAGGGACGTCCATGACCGCTAAGAAAGTGGCGGGCACCCGGGCGGAGGCACGCTTGTGGGCGGAGACGGCGGGCGGCTGGCTGCGCGGCTCGCGGGGTGGGCTGTTCGGGGTGGCCCTGGTGGTGGGGGCGGGTTCGGGGCTAGGCGCCGTCGGGTTCAGGTACCTGGTCTACTTTTTCACCTGGGTGGCCACCGGCCACGTCCAGTTCGGCCAGCAGGGCCGCGTCCCCAGCGCTCATTTCCCCTGGCTGGGCGTGGGTTTCTTCGTGGTGGCCCCCGTCATCGGCGGGCTCGTGTACGGCCCACTCATCTACCGGTTCGCCCGGGAGGCCCGGGGCCACGGCGTGCCCGAGGTGATGGTGGCGGTGGCCGAGAACGGCGGGCGCATCCGTCCCCAGGTCGCCGTGGTCAAGGCCACAGCCTCGGCCCTGTGTATCGGCGCCGGCGGTTCGGTGGGCCGGGAGGGCCGATCGTCCAGATCGGCTCGGCCCTGGCCTCGAGCCTGGGCCAGCTGGTCCGGGTGCCCGAGAGCCGGCTCCGGGTCCTGGTGGCATGCGGGGCCGCCGGCGGTATCGCGGCCACCTTCAACGCCCCCATCACCGGCGTGTTCTTCGGGGTCGAGGTCATCCTGCGGGAGTTCTCCATCGAGGCCATCTTCACCGTCATGCTCTCGGCCATGGTGGCCGACGTGGTCAGCCAGCAGTTCCTGGGCACCGCCCCGTTCCTGTCCGGCTTCCCCTCCGGGATCGCCCTCGGCCACGCCCGCAACTATCTGCTCGTCGCCCTGCTGGCGGTGGTCGCCGCCCTGCTCGGGCTGGCGTTCAAGAACGTGCTGTACAAGACCGAGGACGTCTGCGACCGGGTCTGGCAGCACCGGCCCGAATGGGCCCGGCCGGCCGTGGGCGGGGTCGCCCTCGGCCTGCTGTTGCTGGCGGTCCCCCAACTGTACGGCGTCGGCTACCCGGTGATGTACAAGGCCGTGGCCGGCAGCTACGCCCTGTGGTTCCTGGTCGTGCTCGTGTTCACCAAGATGGTGGCCACCAGCCTGACCATCGGCATCGGCGGCTCGGGCGGCGTGTTCGCCCCGTCGCTGTTCATCGGCGCCACCTCCGGCATGGCCTTCGGCCAGGTCGCCGACCACCTGTTCGGCCCCGGCGCCGGGGAACCCGCCCTGTACGCCGTCGTGGCCATGGGGGCCGTGTTCAGCTCCGCCGCCCGCGCCCCGCTGACATCGCTGGCCAGCGTGGTCGAGATGACCGGCGACTACACCCTCACCCTGCCGGTGATGCTGGCCGTGGCCATCGCCACCGTCGTCTCCCGGGCCCTCAGCTACGGCACCATCTACACCACCAAGTTGTTGCGGCGGGGCATCGACATCGACCACCCCCCGTCCGCCGACCCCTTCGAGGAGCTCACGGCGGCCGATGCCATGCGCCCTTTCCAGTTACCGCTCACGGCTGACCCAGTTGGGCCGCACGGCGGCCCGGACGAGAACGGGGCGGTGCTACCCGGGTCCGGTCACCCACCAGGGCGCCCCTCAGGTCCTGTTCGCCAACGAGCCCCTGGCCCAAGCCGTGCGCCAGCTGGTGAAGTACGGCCGCGACGGCCTGCCGGTGCTGTCCATTGACGGGCAACAAGTGGAGGGCTGGCTCACCAGCCCGAACGTGCTGCAGGCCATCGCCCGGCAGATGGCGACCGCCCTGGGCGGCGCCACGCCCCCGGCGCACCTGGCCGCTGGCTGGGCCCTGGCCGACCAACAGCCCGCTCCCGACGATGCGCCTGTCCCGCTACGCGGCTACCAGGTCGTGGAGGTCACCATCGGCCGCGGCTCGGCCGCCGTCGGCCACACACTTGGCGAGACCACTTGGCCGCCAGGCTGGGCCCCGGTCTCGGTCCTGGACGACCACACACTGCGCGACCCCGACCCGGGCTTCACCCTCACCCCCGGCGACCGGGTCAACCTGCTGGTCCCCGCGCCGCCCGGCCCCGGACCCCGGGTTTCATCCGACGACCCCGGCGCCCAGCCCAGCCCAACCGATGACGGTCCCGAGCGCCCAATCGGCGAACGACCGTGATGCCTGGCGCCGGTTAGCCAGCCCTTTAGCTCCGGCCTCGTAGGGGCGTGCGAATGGGGGTGACAACCCGGCAACCGACCTCATCGACCACGTCGTCGCATAGTTGGGGGCCAAGGCCGGCTCAGGCTGAACGTAGCTGGGGTCGGAGGGCGGCGCCCACTTGGTCGGCGATAGCCACCGCTACTACTCGTCGGTGGAGCGAGACCGGGTATCCCGGGGTCGACCTGAGCACGAAGCGGCCTAGGACCTGCCCCCGAGCCTGGACGAGCAGGTCGACGGCGGGACCAGGCAGGCCCATGTTGTGGGCGCCCCACACCATCCCTGCGTGGATAACGTTCCCGTCGTGGTCGAGGCGCGCCACTCGACGCTCAGACAACCTCGGTTCATAACGACAATCGCGGAGGTTCAGTAGGTCGATGAGCTCGACCCGCGCCCGTTCGATCACCTTTTGGGCCGGTGCCCCTGAAGCCACCAGCTCAGAGAGGTCATAAATGAGCGCCACGTAGTCCGATTCCTCTGCCGCCGCCTGATGGTGGTACCGGTTCCGGGCCGCTAGCTCGGTCACGATGACCCCGACCACGAACAGGCTCACTGCTGTTTCGATGTCGGGGCGATGCGAGATGGCGAGCCTCTCGTAGGGGCGGGTCAGGAACAGGTCGAACCACAAGGTGGCAGAGACCGTGGCCACCAGCCCGGTGGAGCGGTTGCCGGCCACGGCGACGGCCACGATCACGGCGACGAGGACGAGAGCGGAGGCCGTGTTAGCAAAGCTGGACCGGAAAGGGACCAAGATGGCGGCCACCCCAAGAGGAAGGACAAGTGCCGCAGCCAGGGCCATGACATCTCTGTGACGCCGGAGGCGGTTCATAACAACCTCGTTTCGGTCAACTGGTGGTCGGCGGCCGTCGGCCCTCCGGGCCGGCCCCCGGGGCCTCCGCTAATTGTCTGTGCTGTGCTTGCCCGGCTCTTTTAAGCAGAACTCGCGGATGCGGACCGCCAGTCGGGGTCACGCCACCCGAGGCTAGCCGCGCCAGCGGGAAAAGGGGCCCGGTCGCGCTCAGGCTGGGGCACGGACCTGTGTCGTGTGTGCGACATAGCCGCCGGGCCGAGCCGGGAAACCCTGGACCGCGGCCAGCTTCTACCCCTACGCCGTAGCGTGCGGGTGGTGGCTCCCGAGCGGACGCACGACCAAGACAGCGCGGAGGCAGACGGGCGCAGCGGGCGTGTACCCGAACCTCAGCCATCTGCCGGCGGTGGGCGAACCCCATGGTCGCGACGCGATACCCCACTGCGCCGTTTCTTCAACACCGAAGCGGGTGGTGGCGTCTTCCTTCTGGGGGCCGCCCTGGCCGCGTTGGTGTGGGCGAACATCAACCTGTCTTCGTACGCTCACGTCTGGGGAACGGAAATTTCCGTGCGGGTAGGGGACTTCGTGCTGTCAATGGACCTGCGGACCTGGGTCAACAGCGGCCTGATGAGCTTCTTTTTCCTCGTGGTCGGCCTGGAGGCCCGAAGGGAGATCGACATTGGCGAGTTCCGGGAACGGGCCCGGGCCGTGCTCCCCGTGCTGGCCGGCATCGGGGGGATGACTGCCGCCATCGGGTTGTACCTGGCCATCAACGCCGGGAGGCCGTCGGCCCAGGGCTGGGGGGTGGCCATGTCGACTGATACGGCATTCGCGCTGGGTTTGCTTGCCCTTCTTGGCCACCGCGTCCCGGAACGGTTGCGGGCTTTCGTCCTCACCGTGACCGTCGTGGACGACATAGTTGGCGTGGTCGTGATCGCCAGCGCCTATACGAGGAGCGTGGACGTCGTCCCGCTCCTGGTTGCCGCCGGGTTGTTCGGTGCCGTACTGGTGGCGGTGAGGTTACGCGTCCGCTACGGGCTGGTGTACTTGGCCCTGGGCGTCGCCGCCTGGGTAGCCATGTCAAAGTCCGGGGTCGACCCCGTTGTGGTCGGGCTCGGCGCCGGCCTGGTGGCCTACGCCGCCCCGGTAGCCCGCCCGGACCTCGAGCGCGCCTCCAGCTTGTTTATGGAGTTCCGCGAGCAACCGACGCCTGAACTGGCCCGCTCGGCGCGCGCCGGGCTGCGAACGGCGCTATCGCCCAATGTCAGGTTGGAACAGCTGTACCTCCCGTGGACCAGTTACCTGATCGTGCCGCTCTTCGGCCTGGCCAACGCGGGTATCCCCGTAGACGCGAACCTTCTTTCCCGGGCCTACACCTCACCGATAACGCTGGGAATTTTCATTGGTTACAGCGTCGGTAAGCCCTTTGGGATCACGTTCATCTCCGCCGCCGTCCCCAGGTTGACGCGGGGGCGGTTCCGCCCGCCGGTGGGATGGGCGTCGGTCCTCTGCGGAGGGACGCTGGCCGGCATCGGCTTCACCGTCCCGTTGTTGATCGCCGCGCTTGCGTTCAGGGGACCCCAGCTCGAAGAGGCCAAGATCGGAGTGCTGACGGCCGCCATCTGGTCTGCTCTGGCGACCTGGTTTGTTGTCCTCGTAACTGGCCGGTTCCCGAAGCCCTTACGAGTACGGGCACTTCTTGGTAGGTCAGAGGTGATCGTCGACCTCGCCGAGCCCATCGACGATGACCGTGACCATATCCGCGGCCTGGCGGGCGCACCGGTAACGCTCGTGGAGTATGGGGACTTCGAGTGCCCGTACTGCGGCCAAGCCGAACCGGTCGTCCGTGAGCTTCTGGCCGGGTTCGGGGACCTGCGGTACGTGTGGCGGCACCTGCCTCTGAGCGATGTGCACCCCCGGGCCGAGCTGGCCGCCGAAGCGTCTGAGGCCGCCGCGGCGCAGGGAGCCTTCTGGCCGATGCACGACGTCCTGCTCGACCATCAGGCCAAGCTCGGCCCGAGGACCTCGTCCGCTTCGCCGGTCAGCTCGGCCTCGACGTCGAGCGGTTCACCCGGGAACTGCGGGAGCATACCTGGAGCGACCGTGTGGCGGCTGACGTTGAGAGTGCTGACCTCAGTGGTGTCGCAGGTACGCCGAGCTTTTTCGTCAACGGCCAGCGGCTCACGGGCGCATACGACATCGACACGCTGAGCCGTGCCGTGCGGACCGCCCGTGCACGAGCTTCCATTCGAACGCCCCAGCCGGAGCCGGCCCGGCAATCCCTTCGCAATCCCTCATGAGTAGACGAACGTTGCTGACATATGCGTACCACCGCCACGGATCACTCGCATGACGGTGACATGTTCTCCGCGGCTCATGGGCAGGCAGCGGTGATGGACCTGTTTTAGATTTTGTTAAGAGCTTCTCTTTTCTATTAAGGTCCTGTTCAGAACGGCCGACGCCAACATGCAGGCATGGCTGATTTTCTCGTAGTGCTGGGAATAGTCGTGTTCGCTCTGGTGATGCTCGCCCTCATCAAGGGACTGGAGCGGGTATGACCGCGTCAGAGGGGATCCTCCTCGCTGTATCGATCCTCGTCTTCATTTACGTGGGTGTCGCCCTGTTCAAGCCCGAGTGGTTCTAGATGGGCTTTACGCTCACCATCCTGCTTTTGGTGGTCACGCTGGGCCTCGCTTGGCGGTTCCTGGGGTCGTACATGGCCGGCGTCTTCGAGGGCCGCGTACAGTTCCTCTCCTGGGCTGAGCGGCCTTTCTACCGGCTGGTCGGCACGAACCCGGACAACGAGCAGTCTTGGCAACGCTACGCCAGCTCGGTGGTCATTTTTTCGGCCGTTTCGCTGGGGTTCACCTACCTCATTATTCGCGTCCAGGGGTCACTGCCGCTCAACCCCCAGCACTTAGGGGCCGTGACCCCGGCGCTCAGCTTCAACACGGCCGTCTCGTTCCTTACCAACACCAACTGGCAGAACTACGCCGGGGAGACGACCATGTCGTACTTCTCCCAGATCGGCGCCTTGACGGTGCAACAGTTCGTCAGCGCCGCCGTCGGCATCGCGGTCGCCATCGCCATGGTCCGGGGGTTCTCCCGAAAGAACTCTCCCACGATCGGGAACTTCTGGGTCGACATGACCCGCTGTATATTCTACATTCTCGTCCCGATCGCCTTTATCGCCGGCATCGTGGTCGTCAGCCAGGGCGCCGTGCAGACCCTGGCCGGCCCGGTGACCATACACAACACGCTGAACGGCGTCACCCAGACCATCGCCCGCGGTCCCGCCGGGTTCATGGCCGCCATCATGCAGCTCGGGACCAACGGCGGTGGGTTCTTCAACGTCGACTTGGCCCACCCCCTCCAGAACCCGACGGCGCTGACAAATGTTTTTTTCATCTGGCTCACCCTTTCCATCCCCTTCGCGCTGACCTACACCTTCGGCAAGATGGTGGGGAGCATCCGCCACGGGGCCGCCCTCCTCGGGGCCATGGTGCTCATATTCGGCACCTGGGTCGGTTTCACCAGTTACGCCGAGCATCAGCCCAACCCGGCCGTCCAGGCTGCCGGCGTCGCCCAGCCCGCTGGGAACATGGTGGGCAAAAACGTGGTCTTTGGCGATACGGGCAGTGCCCTGTTCAACGTGTCGATGACCCAGACCTCCGACGGGGCGGTCGACAGCGCAACGGACTCGTACAACCCGATGGGCGGTTTCGGCCCGATGACCGGCATGATGCTCGGCGAGGTCACCCCGGGCGGCGTGGGGAGCGGCATCTACACGATCTTGATATACGCCATAATCGCCGTCTTCATCGGCGGCCTCATGATCGGCCGGACACCCGAGTACCTGGGGAAGAAAATCCAGGCAGGAGAAGTGAAACTCGCCGGTTTTGGCGCCCTCGTAATGCCGGTCATCGTACTCGTCATCACGGGAATAGCGGTGTCGACGACCGCCGGGAGAGCGGGGCCGCTCAACGCGGGGCCGCACGGGTTCAGCGAGATCCTCTACGCGTTGACCTCGCAGGGCAACAACAACGGTTCGGCCATGGCCGGACTGACCGGGAACACGGCGTTCTACAACATCTGGGGCTCGATCGCCATGCTGGTTGGCCGGTTCGGCATTATGATCCCGGCCCTGGCCCTGGGCGGGGCGCTGGCGGCCAAAAACGTGGTACCCGCGTCTCTGGGCACGTTCCGCACTGACAACGCCATGTTCATCGGCCTGACCATTGGCGTCATCGTCATCATCGGCGGCCTCACGTTCTTCCCGGCCGTCTCGCTGGGGCCGATCGTGGAGCAGCTGAGCCACGGCAAGTTCTGGCCTATGGGCTCCATCGCACCGCTCTTCCAGCACCTGCTCAGCTTCGGGGGGTTGACCTGATGGCTCAACGCGAGGTTGGCATGGAGCAAGCCCCGGGGGCCACGCAAGACCAAAAACCCGCTCAGGTAAAGGCTCCTTCGGGGCCGCCGACGGTCCCTCATGGTGTGGCCGAGGCCAAGAGCCTCTTCGACCGCCAGATCCTGCGCCAGGCGCTCGTCGACTCGTTCAAGAAGCTGGACCCGCGGGTGCAGGTGAAGAACCCGGTCATGTTCGTGGTGCTGGTCGGCACGGTGGTGACCTTCATCGAGTCCATTGCCCATCCCAGCCTCTTCGACTGGAGCATCACCGCCTGGCTTTTCCTCACAGTTATATTCGCCAATTTTGCCGAGGCCATGGCCGAGGGGCGGGGCAAGGCCCAAGCAGACACCCTCCGAAAGATGCGCTCGGAGACCGAAGCGCGGCGCCTCCGAGCCGATGGGACAGAAGAGCGGGTCCCTGCGTCGACCCTCAGCAAGGGCGACCTCGTGGTCTGCGAAGCGGGCGACATCATCCCCTCTGACGGGGAGATCACCGAAGGCATCGCGTCGGTCGACGAGTCCGCCATCACCGGTGAGTCGGCCCCGGTCATCCGTGAGTCGGGTGGGGACCGCTCGGCCGTCACCGGCGGGACCAAGGTCCTCTCCGACCGCATCGTGGTCCGGATCACGGCGGAGCGAGGCCAGACCTTCCTCGACCGGATGATCAACCTGGTCGAAGGGGCCAGCCGGCAAAAGACGCCCGAACGAGATCGCCCTCACGATCCTGCTCGCCGTGCTGACCATCGTGTTCCTGCCGGTCGTCGTCGTCCTGCAACCCTTCGGCAAATATGCCGGCGCGCCCGTGTCGGTCGTCATCCTGGTATCGCTGCTGGTGTGCCTGATCCCCACCACGATCGGCGCCCTGCTCTCCGCCATAGGTATCGCCGGGATGGACCGGTTGGTGCAACGCAACGTCCTGGCCATGAGCGGCCGCGCCGTGGAGGCCGCCGGCGACGTGCAGACCTTGCTGCTCGACAAGACCGGCACGATCACCCTGGGCAACCGCCAGGCCTCCGCTTTCCTCCCCGTCGGTGGTCACACTGAAGAGGAGCTGGCTGCCACGGCCCAGCTCGCCTCCCTGGCCGACGAGACGCCTGAGGGCCGGTCGATCGTGGTCCTGGCAAAAGACCGTTTCGGCATCCGCGAACGTGAGCTGGGCCCGAACCCTACGTTCGTCCCGTTCTCGGCCACCACCCGGATGTCTGGCCTCGACCTGGACGGCCAGCAGATCCGCAAGGGCGCGGCCGACTCCGTGAAACGCTGGGTCAAGGAGAAGGGCGGGACCGTACCAGGCGACCTTGACACCATCGTCGAACGCATATCGCGCTCAGGCGGCACACCCTTAGTGGTCGCCGATGGTAAGGACGTGCTCGGCGTCATCGAGCTGAAGGACGTCGTGAAACAGGGCATCCGCGACAAGTTCGACCAGATGCGCCAGATGGGGATCCGGACCGTGATGATCACGGGTGACAACCCGCTCACCGCCGCCGCTATCGCCCAAGAGGCAGGCGTTGACGACTTCCTGGCCGAAGCCACCCCGGAGGCGAAAATGGACCTGATCAAGGCCGAGCAGGAGGGCGGCAAGCTCGTCGCCATGACCGGCGACGGGACCAACGACGCGCCGGCACTTGCTCAGGCGGACGTGGGGGTGGCCATGAACACCGGTACAACAGCGGCCAAGGAAGCCGGCAACATGGTCGACCTCGACTCCAACCCGACCAAGCTCATCGATGTCGTCGAGATCGGCAAGCAATTGCTTATCACCCGAGGGTCGCTCACCACCTTCTCAATAGCCAACGACGTGGCGAAATACTTCGCGATCATCCCGGCATTGTTCGTAGTCACCTACCCGCAGCTCAACGCGCTCAACATCATGTCGCTCCACAGCCCGCAATCAGCAGTGCTCTCAGCGATCATTTTCAATGCCCTGGTTATCGTCGCTCTCATCCCGCTCGCGCTGCGGGGAGTGAAGTTCCGGCCTGCATCTTCTGCCGCCATATTGCGCCGCAATGTGTTGATTTACGGCGTGGGTGGGATTATCACGCCGTTCATCTTCATAAAGCTCATCGACCTGATCCTGGTCGCTATCCACTGGTACTAGAGAGGCCGACAGATGTTGCTAAACCTGCGCCGTTCATTTGTATTTGCCCTGGCCGCCCTCGTCATCACCTTCGTGTACGCCCTCCTGGGTACGGGGCTGTCACAACTGGCCTTCAAGAGCCAGGCGGACGGCTCCATCACGGCGAAAGGGTCAACCCTTATCGGGCAGAACTGGGCGGCGACCCCGTGCCCGGGCCACCCCCTCGGCAGCTGCGTGTTCCACGGTCGTCCCGACGACACCGGTCCCTACGCCGCTTCCAAGACCCAGTCGGGTGGTGACAACCCGCTGGTGGCCAATGGCGTCGCCGGGGAGTCCAGCGCCACGAACCTCGGCCCGCGCTCGAGCGTCCTGCTTCAGTACACCAAGGAGCTCATGCTTTACTGGCACAGACTAGGTGTCGACCCAACAGCAGACCTGGTAACTACTTCGGGCAGCGGCCTAGACCCCGACATCACGCCCGGGGACGCCACCGTCCAAATCCCCATGGTGGCCAAGGCCACCGGTATCGCGCCCACGGCGCTCCAAAAGTTGATCGCTCGCGAAACCCAGAGTGCACAGTGGGGCTTTCTCGGCAGCACCTACATAAACGTCCTCCAGCTGAACGAAGCGCTGGCCAAGCTCCGCTGAGCAATGTTTGCTCAGCTGGTTAGGTGCGCGGCCCCGCAGCCGAAAAGCATTTCCCCATTACCCTAGGCGTAGGCCGGCTAAAGGATCGATCCAAGTCACGCGCTGCTGTGTCCCGGGTCTAGAGGTACCGTCGCGCCGGCTATGGGGCAAACCTCGGTTAAGAGCTAAGGCAGGCTCACGGCGTCGTCGACCTCGGGCCCGACGAATCTCCAAGCCCGCGTGCGGACCTCCCTTGGCCAGCGCGCTTAGGCGTCCCAACCAACGCCTACCAACCACCGGGAGCAATGCCTGCCCACGGAACGAAGCCGCCCCCGCATCTGATCGGGGACTTCGGACCCAAGCTTGTCTCGCTTGAGGGGACAGCGGAAGCTGTCCGTGAGCGCGCGCAAGCCCATTTGCGTAGCAGAAAGCGCGCTTGGTGGGAGGATAAAGCGAGAGTAAAGCCAGCGCAGATGCCTGCCGGCGGCGTGCCCAGTCGGCGCATCGCTCCTCTGAGATGTCGCCGAGCATGCGGAGCGGTGACGTCCGCTGAGTATCTACGGCGCCGCGGTCCGTGCCGATGAGCGGACGTTCTCCCGCCGTGTGACGCCGATGTGACGACCGCTGCGCGAACCTTCTGAACTGGCCCGCCGGAGCCGCGGCCCCGTAAGGACCGTCGTGGCGTAGCCAGGGCAGCTAGCCTCTGAGATGAGGGAAGAGCCGGCCGAAAGTTAGTGGACCAAAAACGAGCGGGTTGACGCCGGCGTGTCCCAAACGGAATTGTAAGCTGTCACCCGGCAAATCACGTCATGGCCCTTGAGGGCGCTCGTAGCGGCCAGCGTCTCGTCGGTTGCGGTTGGCCTGAGCTTGCCGTTCACTAACCATGCGTAGGCGAAGCTCACCGCCTTGCGCCAGCTGCCACGAATGCATGTCAGCGTTTTGCCCGACTGCGAGATGCTCGGTAGAGCGATGTTGACCGGCTTGACCGCAGCCGGGGTGACTGGCTGGGTAGTTGCAGGGCTACTGGCGGCTGAAATGCCCACGACGAGCGAGGCCGCCGCAGCCGTGTCTGTGATGTAGACGCTGTAGGCGCACAAGGTCACCTTCCCGGTCATAGGGAAGATGTACTTGAACGGCACGCTGAACGTTGTCCCGGGGCCTTGCCAAATGCCGATCACGATTTGCAGCTCGTGGGTTTCGTCGCCGAGCTCGGCCTGCTCCTCTCCCAAGTAGGACGGCGAGCACGACGAGTCGACGTTGGTGTCCTTGGCGAAAACCTCCAGGTTGAAGCCGCCCGCATAGTCGTTGACCTGAGCCTGTTGCCCGCTGGCAACCCAGTTCGTCTCGCGCCCTTGGACCGCCGCCGCTTCTTGTACCAGCCTCAGCGTCTCGCCTGGGTACGCACCCGTCGCTCCAGCTGGCGTTGTTGGTAGCGCCATCGGGACCAGGGCGGCAGCCGCCACAAGGCACCCCATCAAACCAGTGGTAACGGTCCTTTGCTTACCCATTTCCGTCCTCTCTGCAAGTATGCCCATGCCATGGGCGTGACCAACTAACGAAACTGGCTTGTGCCCGACCAATGAAAGGCCCACATTCGTCCCGGGGTGCTTTGACGAGCTCCCCTCCCGGCACCCGGGTGGTCCTGCGCCAATTAGGAATACACGATCTTCTTCCCCATCTATCACTTCTAGTGAGGCGCGTGCCCGAGTTGCCTCATAGCGCCAGGGCCTACTGCGGCAGCATGTAGAGCTTGAGGTCAGTCTGTTCGCTGGGGTACCCGAAGCCGGCACCTGCATTGTGGTAGCTCTTTTGGGCTATCAGCGAGCCGGGCCCGGGGGGCGAGATAGTCCACTGCTTGAGGAGGAACTTGGGCTGGGCCACCGTGGCCGGGTCGGAGATCATCTCACTCTGGTGGAAGTACCTCCAGGCGTACCACCACAGGCCCCCTTGATCGGTGAACGGGCCTTGCCACCCTGCACCCGGACAGTTCCGGTCGAACTCCTCACGGCTGTTGCCGGGTTGGAAGGTGACCTCTATCTCCGGCTCGGGCTGTAAGTAACCCAGGCCATGCGTCTTGGCGTACCGGATGAGGTCGAGGTCGTCGCCCATGGCCAGGTCATAAACCTTGACCGGCTGGATGTAGGGGGCCACGGTCTTGTAGGCGCTGCAGTCAGCGCCGGCGCCGACCGTGATCTGCCAGAGGGTGAATACGGGGTCGGCACTGCCACTCACGGTGCCCCCGGCATCCATGGACAGGTCGATCTTGGCCGACAGGTCAGCCAGGAAGGTCACGTTGCCTCCCATATCCTTCAAGTCCGACGTGACCTCCAGCTGGAAGTGGCCGCAGCGCTGGGCGGCGTCGCTCAACGAGCCCAGGTCGACGCCCAGCCCTGCAGCCTGGCGCTGGCCTAACAAGAGCTGACGGAGGTCCCCCAAGTCGCGGTTGGCCTTGCAGTGCTCGTACACCTTCTGGGCCTCGTAGACCAGGAGCTCGGTGAGAAGGGGCAGGTACTTTCGGAAATAGGCCGCCGTTTTCGAGTCGGTGCTATAGCCCAAGCTCTCGACGGTGTTCGCCCAGTCGAGAAGGGTTTCGACAGCGACGTCCATCTGGGTGTAGTCCTTCAGCCCCTGGTTGACCAGGGGCGTCACGACCTGGGTGAAATACGCGGCGAGCAGCGAATCTATGGTGTCCACTTGGCCGTCCCGGATCGCAGCCACCAGCAACTGCTGGAACTGGGCCTCGGTGGTGAAAGGAGGGTTGGCCAGGGCCGTGCTGACTTGGGCATTGGTGGCGCTGGACACTCCGTAAGTGGACAGCACGCTGACGCTCATGGAAGTCCCACCAGCGTCGTCGCCGGCCAGGGCCGGGGCTTTCCCGGGCGCCGGGGCTTTCCCGGGCGCCGAGAGGGGGTACAGGCCGAAATCCTTACCGCCGGAACCGGCGGCGAAGCCGGCGTCCTGCTGCGGCGAAACGGGCTCGGACGTCAACAGTGTGAGGGTGGCCGGCTTGACCAGCTCCATACCGTCCGGGGCTATGGCGACGGCCCCCACCAGGTTGCCAAGGGGCGAACCGTGGACGGCCGAGACCGGCGTCATGGACACCGTCTCATCGCCGGCGACGGCACCGGGCGGGAAATGGAGCACGTATTGCACGCCATTGGCGCCCGTCGCCTTCAGGCTGCCGCCGGCCGAGCTCGAGATGGCACCCGACACCGCCGCCTTGGTGTCAGCGGACACCGACACTGTGATCTGGTGAGCCGGCTGGAAGAAAGTCACCGGCGCGGCCGTGAGATTGTCCTGTTGTTGGGCCGAGGCCGCTGAGTCGGTCGTGGGTTGGGCGACGCTGACTAACATTGCGCCCACGACCGCCATCGTGCCGAGCGCCGCCCGCCTCGCCGGGCTGCGGCAGCCCTTTCCATGGGCGCAGCCAAGCTGGCCATCGCCGAGGGGACGACGGCTCCTGTTCAGGCCTGAGCAGAAGTGCGAGCCGTCTTTCATGCTGCGGACTTCGGTTTGCTCTTGGTGTAGAAGAGCGGGAGGAGACGGTCGGCCAGGCTCTTGATGGCGTTTTGGTGCGCTTGTGGGTACGTGTCCACGCCGTGCGACCCGACCGGTACCGGCCACTGCGAGGTCAAGGTGCTGACGATCGAATAGCCGTCGGCGACCTCCATTTGGATGCTGAAAAGGGAGTTTTTCGGGATCCCAGAATTCCAAAAGATAGCCGTCACCTTCCCGTGGCCCGGGATGTCGCCCAGCGCGCTGGACCCGTCCGGGGCCAGCCGGCCAAGGTGCGGTAGGATCGATATCTGCTCGTGGCTATCGGGCGTATGGGCCGCCCGCCATTCCGCTTCTGCGCTCAACCCGGATGCGTACAATGTGCCTTCCAGGACCGAATTGAAGGCGAGTTCCTGCGCGAAACCGTTTTTTGATGTGATGCCGAGTTCGCATGCTGTCGGCGTATTTGTAGCGGTCTCCCACCCGGTACCGAAATTGGCGTCGACAAAGCTCGATTCCACGGCGCACAATTTGCCGATGGGCGCTGCAGCTGCCGGGGAGGTCGAGGCAGCCATGACGGGCCCCAAGGCGTCGGCAGCCCGCTGGACCGTTATCCCCGGGTTCAGGCGTACGAGCCCGAACGCGGGCGAGTTGTTCGGGCCGCCCGGCCCCTTGTCGGTGAACGTTGCCGTGACGGTCACTGCTCGGGAGACTTCGCTGCCAGAGACCGAGACCCCGTTGATGCCTGTGAGCGCCACCGAAATCGTAGGTAGCGAGCCGACAGCCCCGGCAGCACCGGGGAGAATGAACGCGCCCGCAGTGGAGAGCACGCCGGTGGTGGCTATGAGCGCTGCGAACCGTCTCGTCATTTGTTTGGACCTCCGATTGTTGGGTGGCTGGACGCTAGGAGGGTCATTGCCCTGCGGGGCACGTGGCTCGACCCAAGAACGGGACGACTTCATCGCCGCCTACCTGGACCCGAACGTGGTCGGGATGTAGCTGATCGGGCCCCGACGAGGCTGATGTCAACGATGCTCCCGTGGTCGACCAGGACCGGCCCGGCGGTCGCGCTCCCCGAGGCCGAGACCCGAACGCCCCCGTCCTCGACCCGCTCTGGCCCGGCTTCACGTAGAAGCCCTCGTGTCCTCGTCATGGCTTCAGTTGACGTGCCCGGTTTGGGGCGGAGGGGACGGCAGCTCGATAGCCTCGACGACGTCAGTGAAGGGCACACCGGCTTGCTGGTTCACCGCTCTCACCTGCTCGGCATCGGGCCCCTCGAACAGGCACAGAGCGGTGGCTTTGGCGGGCAGGAAAAAGCCGCGGAGGTACCACACCGGCTGGCCGGCCGCCCGGGCCGCAGCCGCCTTGGCCATAGCGGTGCGTTGGGCGGCGACGAACTGGTCCCGGGTCACGCCGGGCAGCTCACGGAATACCAGGTAGGTCGGCACCTGACCTCCAAGTTGGCGCGGTCGGAGAGGGTGGGGCCATCGAGCGCCCCTGTTCCTTACAGCGGGCGGGCGAGGAGCGAGCCGATGCCCTGCCATTTGGTTATCGCGCCAACCCTGCGCGGGGCGCATCGGTGAAAAGGCGTATTCGGGTACGTATATGGGTTGCGTCGGCCGGCTCGCAGGCTCGCCGGCTGTTCGGGCATCGGCCCTGGCAGGGGTCAAGTAGAGTTGACGGCTGCTCGGCTCGGCTGAGGAGGGGGTCCCCCAAGGTGATGTCACGGGTGGTGCCGGCGGATGACGGGCACGCTCGATGGCCCGAAAGGCTCCCGGTCCCCCTCACAGATTTCATAGGGCGCACTCAGGAGCGGGCCGAGGTGGCGCAGCTGTTGTCGAGCGCCCGGCTGGTGACCCTGGTCGGGGCCGGCGGGGTGGGCAAGACCCGCCTGGCGGTCGAGGTGGCCGCCAGCGTGGCGCACGGCTTCGCTGGCGCCGTGGACTTCGTGGACCTGGCCCCTGTCCGCGACCCGGCGTCCGTGCCGGCCATGGTGGCGCGCGGCCTGGAGCTGGAGGAGTGGGGTGGCGCCGCCGTCGAGGACCGGCTGGCCCGGTTGTTGCGCACCGAGCGTCGGCTAGTGGTCTTGGACAACTGCGAGCACCTACGGGTGGGGTGCGCCAATCTGGTCGCCCGCTTGCTGTCGCGTTGCCCGCTCCTGGTGGTGCTGGCCACCAGCCGGGAGAGCCTCGGCGTGCCCGGCGAGGTCACCTGGCGGGTGCCGTCGTTGTCGTTCCCCTGGCCCGAGCGCCCACCCGCCGTCGATGAGGTGGAGGACTACGAGGCGCTGGCGTTGTTCTTGGACCGGGCCCGGGCGGCCCGCCCGGGGTTGGTGGTGGCCCCCGACGACGTGGCCGCGCTGACCTGGATCTGCTACCACCTGGACGGCATCCCATTGGGCTTGGAGCTGGCCGCGGCCCGGGTGCGGGCGCTGAGCATGGCCGAGATCGCTGAGCGCATCTCCGGTCGCTTCGACCTGCTCGCCGCCGGAGGGGCTGGCCCGCCCCGTCACCAGACCCTGCAGGCCTCGGTCGAGTGGAGCCATCAGCTGCTAGACGGCGTCGAGCAGGCCATGTTCCGCCGGCTCGGGGTGTTCGCCGGGGGCTGGTCATTGGCAGCCGCCGAAGCCGTCGTGGGGGGAGCGCCGGTCGCCGATGCCGAGGTGGCGGGCGTGCTGGCCCGGCTGGTCGACAAGTCCTTGGCCCAGGTCGAGCAGTCCGGTGGTGAGAGCCGCTATCGCCTGGCCGAGACGATCAGGGTCTTTGCCCACGAACGTTTGGCCCAAGCCGGCGAGCTGGACCGGTTCCGCCAGCGGCACGGGGAGCACTTCGTACGGCTCGCAGAGCGCTCCGGGCCACGCATGCGGGGCCCGATCAGGTCGGCTGGGCGCGACTGCTCGACCGCGAGGACGCCAACTTTCGGGCCGCCCGGGCGTGGTGCGACGAGGACCGGGGCCGAGCCGGGCTGGGGTTGGCGATGGCGGCCGGGTTGTGGGAGTTCTGGCATATCCGGGGCCGCCTCCGGGAGGGAGCCGACTGGCTGACCGATGCGCTCGCTCGGGCCGAGGAGCCGTTGGCCGCTCGGGCCGAGGCGCTCAACGGGCTGGGGGTGATCGTCTCAGTCTCGGGCGATCACCCGCGCGGTGCGACGCTGTTCGCCGAGAGCGTCGCTGCGTACGAGCAGGTCGGTGACCTGCAGGGGTTGTCGCGGGCGTGGACGCATTTGGGCAATGCCCGGACGCTGCAAGGCGACATCGCCGACGGAGAGGAAGCGTTCGCCCGTGGCCTGGAGCTGGCCGAGCGTGCGGGCAGCAGCTGGCACAGGGCGTTCGCGATGTACCTGTGGGGGTTCGGTGCCTCCACCCGCGGGGCCCTGGACCGAGCGCAAGAGCTCCTGGGGTCGAGCATTGCCATCTTCAACGAAGTGGGGGACGGTCGCGCGGTTGCTTACGGGCGGACCGTGCTCGCGGAGTGCCTGGTCCAACAGGGCGCGGCTGCCGAAGCGGTGGCAGCCCTCGGCGAGGCCATCCACGGTTTCGCATTGGTGCCTGAGCGCTGGGGGCTCCTCTACGCGTGCAGCCTGCTAGTGAGCGCCGAGGCGGCTCGTGGCGACTGGGAACGCACGGCCCTGGTCCTGGGCGTGGTCCAGGGCCTGTGCGAACGGACCGGCGGCGAGCTGTTCCCCTACCAGCGGCAGCGCATGGCGCTGGTGGCGGCGGAATGTGAGGCGCAGCTTGGCTCCGAGCGCTTCGCCCGCCAGCACGACGCAGGAGATACGGTCGGCCGCAGCGACGGCATCGCAGAGGCCCTCTGGCCGCCCGGGCCCGGGCCGGCCAAATTGGCCAACGCCGTTAGAGCCGGCTCGCACCCGCGATTGCTCGCCCTGACCCCACGGGAGCTCGAGGTGGCTCAACTCATCGCCGAAGGGCTGACTAACCGCCAGATCGGCCAGCGGCTCTTTATCGCCGAGCGGACAGTGGACACCCACGTCGGCCGCATCCTGACCAAGCTCAGCTGTGCGACGCGCTCTCAAGTCGCCGCCGTGGTGGCCGGCAGTGCCATCAACGAAGGGCGACCGGGACACCGATAGGGACCGCCGCCGCCATCGACTACGCCTAGAGCTCGTCCGCCAAAGACCTCGGTACCGCAGCCGCGAACGAGGTCGCCCGACGTATGGTCGATGCGGCCCGCGCCGAGCGAAGCCTTCATTTTGGTGCACCGATCGACATTCGCATCTGCTGGGCCCGTGCCTCAGTGAATGCTCGACCGTCTACGACGGTGGCGCGCAGCTTGACGGCAAGTCTGAGGGGAAGCCAAAGCCGCTCGACGTCGGGCCCGCAAGCTCCTCCAAGTCTCCCTCGTCGCCAGACAGTTTGACGACGCTGGCGACAGGCCGGCCGGCGTGCCCGTAGTTCTGAACGTCGGTTACATAGAACACCTGGCGCCCCGGGGGCCTTCAACTGGCCGGCGATGCGGGGGCCTCCCCGTGCGTCTTCCGCTTCAAAGAAACCACTTTTGCCGGCTTGACGAGCGCGGAAAGGGCCTTGGCGACCGCCTGGTCCCGATCCCGTGTGGCGTGCTGGTAACGCATTGCGGTAGCGGACGTGGAATGCCCGGCACGGTGCATCAGTTCGGCCACCGTCGCTCCCGAGGCGGCGGCCCACGTGAGGCCCGAGTGCCTTAGGTCATGGAAGCGGAAGGACAACCCGGTTACCCGGAGCGCGGGCTGCCACACGCGCTGGCGGAAATGAACGCGGCTGACATAGCCGCCCTCCGGTGCGGGGAACAGCAAAGCGTCGGGCTCCGGGCCGACCCGTTGCAAATGTTGCTTCATTATCGGCAGCAAATGCGGGGGTACGGCCACAGTCCGTCGCCCGGCGGCAGTCTTGGGTGGCCCAGCGAAACGGTCACCCGTACCCAGTTCGGTCACGGTCTCGCTTACCCGGATTTCGTTGTGGACCAGGTCGACCCGATCACGGCGGAGGGCGGCCAACTCGCCGAAGCGCAACGCGCACCAAGCGGCCAACAGCACCATTGTTTCATAGCGTTCCGGCACAGCTTTCGAGAGGACCTCGACCTCCGCCACCGTGGGGACTGCCTGCTCTTGAACCGCTTCCTTTGACGCCCCCTTCACGGCTACGGGGCTCCGGACGATGTAATTGTCATTGACCGCGACTTTCATTAGTTGGGCCAATAACCGGTACGCTTTCGGCGCCGTACCGGGCCGGCGGTCTAAAAGAGATCGGTGCCAGGCCAGCACATCCGTCGTGCTGATCGCCGACAGCGAGCGATCACCAAAGGCGGGCTCCAGGTGGGAGCGCAAAAGGTAACGGTACAGCTCGACCGTGCGAGGGCGGAGGTGGTGCTGTTTTTCGAGCCAGCCTTCAGCGAATTCGCTGAATGTAACCTTGCTGTCGGCCGGAGCCACCCAGGCACCACGTAGCAAGTCGGCCTCCACGGTTGAAAGCCAAGCCAGCGCATCGGCCTTGGCCTTGAACATTGTGTCGGCGCTATGGAGGGTGCCATCGTGCCAGTAGCGCGCCTGGTAACGGCCGGAGGGAAGCTTACGGACGTTCCCGAAGTGGCGGCGACGGGTCGTTGGCACGTGCCACATTCTTAGCGAACGTTATGGCACGGATGTGGCACGCCGTGCCTCCCTATCAGCGTCCCGCATCGCTCGCCATCACTTCATCTGAACTGCGGTTATTGGTGTCGGGGAGGGGGGACTCGAACCCCCGGCCTCCTGCTCCCAAAGCAGGTGCGCTACCAACTGCGCTACTCCCCGGTAGCTCAAGTACGAGCGACCGAACCAGATGGTACCGCGGCCGACCATTGGGCTGGCGATCGAGCCTGACGATCGAGCCGGCTCTCAGGCGCGATAGGGGCCGGCGATACGGGCCGGCCATTGGCGCCGGCCAAGGGGCCGGGGCCAGGCGGGCCTGTGCGGCCGAGGGTCGCTGCGGCCCCGTGCCGCCGGGCCAGTGCGGGCCAGTGCCGCCAGGCGCCAGATCGCCCTCGGAGAGGTGCTTTTTGGGCGCGCTCGAGGTTTCCGGTTGCGTTCCAGAGGATTCTTTGCCTCAAATCGCGACCAAATGCAGGGACTGCACCCAGATCCCGGTGCAATACGTTCCCGAGCGACCAAATCCAGGCATCGCACCCAGATCCGAGTGGAATACGGCCCAGAGCGACCAAATCCAGGCGCCGCACCCTGGTCGAATACTGGCACGAACCCAATGTCGCGTGTGAAATTACGTCGTGGGCATTCGCCAACAGGTACGACCGGCTCAACCACTGTTATTTGGTGGGCCGCAGCGACGCTGACCTCGCGGCACCCGTGCCGGCCCCTGCGCCACGGGCCAATTCTGGCTGAGTCCCTCGCTTTTGCACCTGATTGAACAGGCCCCGCCATCCAGCCGTTCTCGGTGCCCCTGAGCCTTGAGGCCGCCCCGCCGGCGGGGGCGGCGAGTGTCGGCATGGCACGCTGAGCGCGACGCCGCCCTTCGGGGCGCCGTCACCCAAGCTTTCACCGCAAGTTCCGGCGCGACGCCTTGGCGCCTTCACGGGACGCGCCGCGTGACCCAAACTTTCACCGCACGTTCCCGCCAGGACGTCGCCCTTCGGGGCGCCGTCACCGAAGCTTGCATTCCCAGGTTCTGCCGGGTCGCTGCGCTTCGGCCGCCGTCCCCGGGATCCGTACCCCTTGCTACGTACCCCCTCGCTCCGTACCCCTCGCTCCGGCAATCACTCTGCCGAGCACCCGAACACTCCCTTCCGGCCCCGCCTTCTGCTTTCGCCCGGGGCGTGACCCTCCAACCCGTTGCGGCGAGGTAGGCTCCGCATCTCATATGAAGGCCCAAGTGGCTCCCGCTGGAGGGTAACAAGGTCAAGGTCTCGGTCGAAGTAGAGGAAACCGAGGTCGACACGGCCATCGACGAGACGTTCGCCAAGTTCGCCAAGGAGCTGCGGGTGCCGGGCTTCAGGCCGGGCAAGACGCCCCGGCCGGTGCTCGAGGCGAGGATCGGTAAGCCGGCGGTACGCCAGCAGGCGCTAGAGGATCACATCCCTGTCTGGTACGACCGGGCCGTTCGTGACAAGGCCGTCGACATCATCAACGAGGCCGAGATCGAGGTCACCGTCGGGCCAGGACGAAGGCCCGCTGGCCTTCGACGCCGTGGTCGAGGTCAGGCCCCAGCTGAAGCTGGTCGGCTACGAGTCGCTGAAGGTGACGGTGCCGAGCCCGGTCGTGACTGAAGAGGACATCCAGGCCCAGGTGGACCGGCTGAGGAGCAACTTCGCAGAGCTGGCGCCGGTCGAACGGGAAGCGCGCAGCGGGGACAGCGTCGTCATCGACATGACCGCCACGCAGCGATGGCGAACCCCGTGCCCGGGATGTCCTTTACGGACTATTCGGTGGAGCTCGGCGCGGGCAACGACCTACCCGAGCTGGACGAGCACCTACCGGGGGCCAAAGCGGGGGACACGGTCAACTTCGACGCCGAGATCGGTGACAGCCCAGGTACAGGTAGAGGTCGTTGTCAAGCAGGTCCAGGAGAAGATCCTGCCAGAGGCCACCGATGAGTGGGCATCCGAAGCGTCCGAGTTTTCCTCGCTGGCCGAGCTTCGGGAGGACATAGAAAAGCGACTCACAGAGAGCAAACGAGTGCAGTCAGCGTTCGCCCTCCGCAATGGCACGCTAGAGGGCCTGGTGGCTCTCGTGGACGAGGAGCCTCCGGCCGTCCTGGTCGACGTCCGAGACCCGTCGCAGCGCCGAGGAGCTCGGGCGCCGGCTCGACAGCCAGGGCGTGCCGCTGCAGCGCTACCTCGAAGCGCTCGGCCGCACCACTGAAGAGGTCGTCGCCCAACTCCGCGAGCAAGCGGTCCCCAACGTGAAGGGCGACCTTGCCCTGCGAGCGGTGGCGGAAGGCGGTCGGGATCGAACCCTCCGAATCCGAACTCGACACACTTCATGGACCGCCTGGCCGCTCAGGCTGGGGTCCCGGCGGCAAGTTTCAGGCAACAGGTCGAGCGCAGAGGGCAGCGTCTCGCGGTACGCTCGGATCTAAAGAAGAGCAAGGCCTTCGACTGGCTAGTCGAACACGCCGAGGTAATCGACGAGGAGGGCAACCCGGTGGACCGGGCGCTGCTAGAACGAGATAGCCAGACGACGGTTGACAATGATCTACCTGGTCAGACCGATTCTCGGCGAGACTTCGGCGGGTACCGGAGTCGAATTCGGTGCCTCGATCGGCGCCGACGCCGGTGCGCGCGGACCAGGGTGAAGAGAAACCCGTGACAACTGGAGGTGCCAGGTGAGAGTAGTAAGCCAGTACCACGTCCCTGGCATCTTTGAGCAGACCAACCGGGGGGAGCGAGGCTACGACCTGTTCTCGCGGATGCTCGAAGAGAACATTGTCTTCCTGGGGACCCCGATCGACGACTACGTGGCCAACGCTGTGTGCGCTCAGTTGCTCTACCTCGAGTACAAGAACCCGGATAAGGACATCAGCATCTACATCAACTCGCCGGGCGGCGACATTACCGCCCTGTTTGCGGTGTACGACACGATGAAGTTCGTCAGGAACGACATCTCGACCTTCTGTTATGGCCAGGCCGCCTCAGCCGCCGCTGTGATCCTGGCCGGTGGGACGAAAGGCAAACGCTATGCCCTCCCGCATGCCCGGATCTTGCTCCATCAGCCGTACGGGGGTGCCGCCGGTCAGGCCGCGGACATCGAGATCCAGGCCAAGGAGATCGTCCGAATGCGCGATCTTGCTCAATGAGATGATCGCCCTCGATACCGGCCAGACGCTGGATAAAGTGGCGTCTGATACAGATCGGGACTTCATCATGAGCGCCGCTGAGGCGGCAAATTACGGCATTATTGACGAAGTGATATCGACCCGCGAGCTGGCCGGTGTACCCCAGGCCGCCGGCGTAGCCTGAGCAGCGAGGAGCAGGGATGGCCAAGTTCGGCGAATCGAGCGAGCTTGTCAAATGCTCTTTTTGCGGAAAGTCGCAAAAGCAGGTCAAAAAGCTCATAGCCGGACCGGGCGTCTATATCTGTGACGAATGTATCGACCTATGTAATGACATCATCGAGGAGGAGCTCTCCGAGCCGGCGGAAGTACGTTTCGATGAGCTCCCCAAGCCGACCGAGATCTTCAATTTCCTCAACGATTACGTGATCGGCCAGGAACGGGCCAAGAAGATCCTCTCGGTCGCTGTCTACAACCACTACAAGAGGGTGCAGGCGGGCGGCTATAGCGATGGTGAAGTCGAACTACAGAAGTCGAATATCCTCCTGCTGGGGCCAACTGGGTGCGGCAAGACATTTCTGGCCCAGACGCTGGCCAAGATGCTCAACGTGCCTTTTGCCATCGCTGACGCTACGGCCCTGACCGAGGCCGGTTATGTGGGTGAAGACGTCGAGAACATCTTGCTGAAGCTCATCCAAGCGGCTGACTACGACATCAAAAAGGCCGAGACCGGCATTATCTACATCGATGAAATCGACAAGATCGCCCGAAAGAGCGAGAACCCGTCGATCACGCGGGATGTCTCGGGCGAAGGCGTCCAGCAGGCGCTGCTCAAGATCCTGGAAGGCACGACGGCGTCGGTTCCCCCCCAGGGCGGCCGCAAGCACCCTCACCAAGAGTTCATACAGATCGATACCACCAACGTGCTTTTCATTTGCGGCGGAGCTTTTGCCGGCCTGGACAGGCTCGTCCAGAGCCGTTTGGGCCGCCAAGGCATCGGCTTCAGGGCCGAGATCCGCAGAGCCCACGAAGCCGATGAAGACGAGCTGCTCGCCCATGTCCTGCCTGAAGACCTGTTGAAGTTCGGGCTCATCCCCGAGTTCGTTGGGCGCTTGCCGGTGATCGGGACAGTAGCGACCCTCGACAAGCAGGCCCTCATCCGCATCTTGACAGAGCCGAAGAACGCGCTGCTCAAGCAGTACCGGAAGGTGTTCGAGCTTGACAGTGTCGAGCTCGAGTTCACGTCAGACGCTCTTGAGGCCGTCGCTGAGCAGGCGATGCTGCGGGGCACCGGGGCACGGGGGCTGCGGGCCATCCTCGAAGAGGTCCTGCTCGAAGTCATGTACGACTTACCCGAGCCGGACGGACATCGGCAAGTGCGTTATCGACCGTTCGGTCGTGTTGGAGCG
Source organism: uncultured Acidimicrobiaceae bacterium (assembly GCA_963750465.1). Classification (GTDB taxonomy): domain Bacteria; phylum Actinomycetota; class Acidimicrobiia; order Acidimicrobiales; family Palsa-688; genus Fen-671. The sequence continues at coordinate 1,445,676 of CAVVRE010000007.1, read as the reverse complement.
AGTGGCGCCGACGCTGGTACCGCGTACCGACGTCGTCCACAAGGAGCCGAGGCCCGGCGGGCGGCGAGCTGAGCTCCAGTATCCCCCCAAAGGCCCGCACACGCTGCGGCCCTCGATCGACCCAGACCGATCAGACAAGCGACCGGCTGGGCGCGCCATGAGCCGCTCGCGGGCCACTGCCGAGGCGGTGCTGTCCGGAGATGGAGAGCAACAGCGGGGCAGGTGGCGACCGATTGGTAGAATAGGCCGGAAATGAACCTAGGCGACGCACTGGCGTGGCTCGACCGGCACCAGGATCTCGAGCGGATATTGGCGGACCGCCGACTCCAGACCCCAAATCCTGAGAGGATGCGGCGCCTTGCCCATCTCATCGGCGACCCTCAGGACGCCCAACCGGTGGTCCATCTGACCGGTACAAACGGCAAGACTTCCACGGCCCGGGCGTTGAGCCAGTTGTTTATGTCGTCGGGTTTGAAGGTCGGTACGTTTACCAGCCCGCACCTCGAGAAAATCAATGAGCGCATCATGGTCGGGCTTGAGCCGATCAGCGACGAAGATCTGGCCGAAGTCCTGTCAGATCTGGCTGGTCTCGAGACGCTAATGGGGGAGGTCGGGCGCCCAACCTGGTTCGAGATATTGACGGCGGCGGCTTTCCGCTATTTCGCCGACCGGCCAGTGGATGTTGCCGTGGTCGAAGTAGGTATGGGAGGCCGGTGGGACGCCACGAACATCGCCGACGGTGCCGTGTCGATTGTTACGAATGTGGCCCTGGACCACACCGAGCTGCTCGGGCCGACTCGGGAGCATATCGCGGGGGAGAAGGCCGGCATTGTCAAGCCGGGGGCCACGCTGGTGCTGGGCGAGACCGATCCCGCCCTATACCCCATCTTCGAATCGGAGGGCCCGGGTACGATCTGGTTGGCCGGGCGCGACTTCGCCGTCGAGGCCAACGCGGTGGCAGTGGGGGGCCGGCTCCTGGACCTGCAGACCCCCGGTGACCGTTACGAGGGCGTGTACCTCGACCTCCACGGCCGCTACCAGGCCGATAACTTCCTGGACGCGCTGGTCGGGGCCGAGGCCTTCTTCGGCGGCCCGCTGGACCACGAGATCGTGGCCGAGGCAGCCGCCACGACCAGCTCTCCCGGACGCCTCGAGGTCGTCGCCCAGCGACCTGTGGTCGTCCTGGACGGGGCCAAGAACGTCGCCGGCGCTCAGGCCTCGGCGGCCGCTATAGACGAGGAATTTGGAGCTGAGCGCTCGCGGTTGATGGTCGTGGGCATGCTGGCAGGAAAAGATCCTGTGGAGATGCTGACCGCCCTCGACGCGCCGAAGGCTCGCCTGGTCATTGCCTGCCCGCCTCCGTCTCCCAGGGCACAATCAGCCGAGGTCGTGGCCGACGCCGCCCGTTCCCTCGGGTGCCGTGCCGTTGCCAGTGGCTCGGTCGTCGAGGCCCTGGAGCTAGCGCTGGGCGAGGCCCGGCCCGAAGAGCTGGTCCTCGTAACCGGGTCGCTTTACGTTGTGGGCGCGGCCCGGGCCATTCTTATGGGCCAGCCGGGCCTCGAGCCGAGCGCCCGGCTCAATTGAGGGTCGGGGCCGGCCCGAAGCGGGCTTGCCAGTCGTTGGGCTTGCCAGCCGTTGGGCTGAGCCAGCTTGTCGTTGTGCCCGGTCGTCGCGGCCTAGTCGGGCTGGCCTAGTCGGGCTTGCCTAGTCGGGCTTGCTAGTCTCGCTCCCTGATGAGCCAGCCATGACTACGAACCCAGGCGGAGACGCCGAGATGACCCTGGTCATCTGCAAGCCAGATGCGGTCGAGAGAGGCCTGGTGGGCGAGATCCTCGGGCGCCTCGAACGCCGCGGCCTGCGCCTGGTGCGAGCCGAACTTCGCCAGATGGACAAGCAGACCGCAGCCACTCACTATCGGGAGCACGCCGGCAAACCTTTCTACGACGGCCTGATCGAGTACATCACGAGGAGCCCAGTGCTGGTTTTGGCGGTCGGTGGCCCGGTCGGCACATGGCAGGTCGTGAGGCGGACCATCGGGGCGACCAACCCGGCCGAAGCCGGCCCCGGGACCATTCGGGGAGACCTGGCGCTGACCACCGAAGAAAACCTCGTGCACGGGTCCGACAGCGCCGAGTCGGCCCGCCGGGAGGTGGCGCTTTTCTTCCCGGGCCTCTAAACCTGGAGAGCTCAGGTACAGCTTCAGGGGATTCGGCCCCTGATGGCGGCGACAGCAGCAAGGCGCCTCGAGGGCGCAAGTTGGCGCGCGCCATTATCTGGCCTGCGTTGGCGCCAGGGCCCCACCGTGTTAGCCTTGGTCGGACCCGCGGCGCCCCAGGAGGCACCCTCAACGTGCGCGACAGACTTTTCTCATCATTCAGGCGGGGTCTTGCAGTGGACCTCGGGACCGCCAACACCCTTGTCTACCTGCAAGGGCGCGGTATCGTCCTGAACGAGCCGTCCGTTGTAGCGATCGATGCTCGAGACGGCCGCCCATTGGCCGTAGGTCTCGAGGCCAAGAGGATGATCGGCCGCACGCCGGCCCACATCCAGGCTGTCCGCCCGCTGCGCGACGGCGTGATCGCCAACTTCGAGATCTGCGAAAAGATGCTGGCCTACTTCATCCGCCGGGTCCACCCGAGCCGGTTGTCCAAGCCGGAAATGGTCATCTGCGTGCCATCGGGCGTGACCGGGGTCGAGAAGCGGGCCGTCATGGACGCAGCCGAGGCTGCGGGCGCCCGGCAGGCATGGATCATCGAGGAGCCCATGGCTGCGGCGATAGGGGCGGGCCTGCCGGTCCACGAACCCACCGGCAACATGGTTGTCGACATCGGCGGGGGGACGACGGAGGTGGCCGTGATCTCCATGGGAGGTATCGTCACCAGCCAGTCAGTGCGCATCGCCGGGGACGAACTCGACGAAGCGATCATCGCCTTCATCAAAAAGGAGTACAGCCTTGCGCTCGGCGAGCGCACCGCCGAAGAGATCAAGATCGCTTTGGGTTCGGCCTGCCCGCTCCAGGACGAGGTCAGCGCTGAAATCCGGGGCCGGGACCTGATCACCGGGCTTCCCAAGACCATCGTCACCACCACAGAGGAGATCCGCGAGGCCATCGAAGAGCCGGTGGAGGCGATCGTGGACGCGGTCAAGGTGACGCTCGACAAGACGCCGCCCGAGTTAGCCGCAGACATCATGGAGCAGGGCATAGTCCTCACGGGCGGTGGCGCTCTGCTTGCATGGGTTGGATGCAAGGTTGGCCGCCGAGACGGGCATGCCGATAGTGATTGCCGACAACCCGCTGCACTCGGTCGCTTTCGGGAGCGGCCAGTGCCTCGAACAACTCGGCGTCCTCTCTGACGTGCTCATGACTAGTTCCCGGTAGGCTGTCGCAGCAGTGGCTGCCTCCCGGCGCCCGCGCGGCCGGTTCTTATTGCTGGTGCTTGTGCTTCTCGGCGTGACCCTGATCACGCTGTCTGACCGCAATAGCAGCGAAGGGATCTTCAACCAGGTCCGCACGTACGCGCGCGATGTGGCCAACCCTTTCCAGACCGGCGTTCATTCTGCCTTGGAACCAGTAGGGAATTTTCTGTACGGGGCGGCGAACTATGGGACGTTGCAAAAACAAAATGAGGTATTGCGCCAAGAATTGAGTTCCGAACAGACGTCGTTCGTCCAAGCCGAGAGCGAACTGCAACAGTCACAGCAGGTGCTGGCGCAGGAACACCTGAGTTACCTGGGTAAAATCCCGAGCGTGGCTGCCCAAGTCGTGGACGTCGGCAGCGCCAATTTCGAGCAGTCCATCGAGATCAATAGCGGTTCGACGTCGGGGGTCGCCATCGGCCAACCCGTAGTTTCGGCCGGCGGTTTGGCCGGCAGCGTGACCTCGGTCTCCCCCCATTTAGCCACCGTTACCCTGCTCGACGACCCGAGCTTCACCGTCGGGGTGCGCGTCGTGCGCAGTGGGATTGTCGGCGCGGCTGCCGGCGAGGGCCAGGGCAACCTCTTGCAGGTGGAGAACGTTGAGGTCGGCGCCACAGTAAAGCGAGGCGACGGTCTGGTGACCAGCGGGCTTCAGGGGGAGCGCTTCCCCCCGGGATACCCGTCGGCACCGTCGCCTCGGTCTACGCCGCGGCAGGAGGGTTGCAGTTGTCTATGGCAGCCAAGCCTTATGCCGACCTGGTCAATGTGCAGTTCGTACGGGTCCTGCTTTGGTCCCCGCAAACAGGCTGACGGCCTGGGCACTGAGTGGAGCCGCAGATAGCTGAGCAGCGTCTCGTGGGGGCGTCATGAGCGGGCGATGGGTGAAAACCGGGCTAAAGGTCCTGTTTGTCTTGTTGTTGGGCATCCTCGTCCAGACCAGCTTCGCCGCGGACCTCCGGGTTGACACGGTCGCCCCGGATTTCATGTTGCTCCTGGCCGTTTGTGCCGGGTACGTCGGGGGGCCTGACCAGGGAGCCGTCGTAGGTTTTGGCGCTGGCCTGCTGAGCGACCTGTTCCTGCAGAACACGCCGTTCGGGTTGTCGGCCCTCGCCGGTTGCCTGGCCGGTTTCGCCGCCGGTTGGGCCAGGACGAACTTCCTGCGCCTGCGTTTGTGGCTGGTCCCGGCGATGGCGGCCGCAGGCACGGCGCTCGGGGTCGTTTTGTTCGTCGTCATCGGCTATTTGGTGGGGCAGGCGCAGCTGGTTGAGCCCGGGAAGAAGTGGCTCGTTCTGGTGGCCGTCATCGAGGCCACGTACGCCGCCCTGTTCGCCCTCCCGGCGGTCGGCTTGATGTACTGGGCCCTCGGTTCCCGCAGTGCCACCCCCCAAGCACTGGCCCAAAGACCCCCGGGAGGCGCTTCTGAACCAGCCAGCCGCCGGCGTGGAGGGGCGCGCAGCCGCCGCCGACGGCGTGTCCGGGCCAGGGTAGGGTGATCTGATGGCTCAACCGCCCTCCGGGCCTCCGGCCGAGCCAAACTCGCCCCGGTACTCGGTGCGCCTGCGGGCAACGGCGGTCCTGGTCGTGGTGGTTTGCCTGTTCGCCGCTCTGTTCGGGCGGCTGTGGTACCTGCAGGGCGTGGAAGCCAATACGGTTGCCGTTAAATCGGTCGCTGGGCAGGGGATCGAGACGGTCTACGTCCCCGCCCCCCGGGGGGAGATATTCGACCGCAATGGGGTTCTGCTCGCCGGCAACAAGATCGAGCAGGTGGTCACCGTTGCCCCCGGGGCGGAGGCGGCCCACCCGGCGATAGTCGGTGAGCTATCGGCCGTGCTCGGCGAACCAACCGCCGAAGTCAAGGACGCCATTAGCAACGTCCAGTACAGCCCGTACCAATCCGTGCCCGTGAAAGAGGGGGTCAGCAACGCCGTCGTGCTCGCCATTGATGAGAACCAGTCGCTCCTCCCTGGTGTAAGCGTTCAGGCGGAGCCTGTCCGGTACTACCCCCAGGGCGAGACGACGGCCAACATTGTCGGTTATGTCAGCGGGATCACGGGCTCTGAGTACACGCAGGACAAGTCCGAACGGTGCGGTTCGGGCCTCCCGTGCTACCAGACGACTTCATTGGTCGGCCAGGCCGGCGTAGAATCGAGCTTCGAGGACTACCTGCGCGGCACGCCGGGAGTAGAGAAGGTGCAGGTCGACTCGCAGGGCCAGGTGCTGGGGTTGCTCAGCTACAAGCCGCCGGTCCCGGGCGACAACCTCGTGCTCTCCATCTCACTGAACGACCAGCGGGCGGCCGTCCAGGCCTTGAACGACTGGGTATTAAAGGCGCGGGGGATGACGGACACGGTGAGCGGTGAGCCATTCCGTGCCCCCGGCGCCGCCATGGTGGTCGAAGATCCGCGGAACGGGCAGATCCTCGCCCTGGCCACCTATCCCGATTACGACCCGTCCGACTTCCTGGGCGGCATCAGCGAGACGAAGTGGAAGTTCTACAACAACCCGGCCAACAATTTCCCTCTTATCGACAGGGCGGTCTCGACCGGCTATGCCCCCGGTTCTACGTGGAAGGTGATCACCGCTTCCGCCATGTTGCGCTATGGTTTTCGCTCGGCCGGCGCCTATTACGACGACACCGGCACCTATACGATCGGCAACCAAATCTTTAAGGACGACGACAACACCGCGTTAGGTGAGGTCGACTTGGCCCAAGCGCTGACGGAGTCGAGCGACACGTACTTTTACAGCCTCGGCGGCCAGTTCTGGCAGACATACGACCATGGGCACCAGCTCAAAGGCCCAGACCCGCTTCAGGCCGTCGCGTCCCAGTACGGGTTCGGTCATTACAGCGGTGTCGCTCTCCCGGCGGAAAGCGCCGGCATCGTCCCCGATTCCCAGGTCGTCGCCAAAGAGCATGCGCAGTACCCTAAGGATTACCCTGACGGCGTTTGGGAACCAGGCTTCGAGGTCCAGGAAGCGATCGGTGAGGGCCAGGATTCCGTGACCCCGCTTCAGCTGGACAACGCGTATGCCGCCTTCGCCAATGGGGGCACGCTCTTCAGGCCCGATATCGCGTTGGCGGTTGAAGCGCCGGGCCGAGCCGACCGGCCGAACGGGAAGCTCATAAAGGTCTACCGCCCAACGGTCAAGAACCGTGTAAACGTCCCGTCCGGTTATAACCGTGAGGCCATGATTCAGGGCTTTGAAGGTGTCACCGGCAGTCAATCGGGTACCGCGTACAATGCCTTCTTGAACTTCCCCTTGAGCCAGTACCCCGTGGCGGGCAAAACGGGGACGGCCCAGGTCAGCGACTACTGCGCCCCCTACACCATCTGCGCGCCTGGTGCGATTCAGTGGCCGGCGTACAAGCAGGACACTTCGGTGTTCGCCAGCTTCGCCCCGGCCACGGACCCCCACTTCGCCGTTGCTGCGGTTTTCGAGCAGTCGGGTTACGGAGCGTCGGTCGCCGCGCCGGCCGTAGCCCAGGAGTACGCCACGTTGCTCGGGCTCAACAAACCGGCCCAGCCGGGGGGGTGCACTTCGTCCTCGTCGAGCACATCGACCACTACGACATTTGGCTCGACCAGTACGACGACAAGTACAACCCCGGCCGGGGGCCAGTGCCTGGCGGCAGGCACGATCTCTGGCGGGACGATCACTGGCGGCGCGACCACGACCGGCACGATCGCGACCGGCACGATCGCGACCGGGGCCAATGGCGGGGCCACCGGCTGATGGCTCTCACAACGCTCCCGAGCCTCTCCCCCAGCGCCACCGCTACCGTTCCCCGTCGCCCGGCGGCCACCCCCGCTTGGCGCCACGTGGACGTGCTGCTCGTGGCGGCGGCCGCCGCCATAACGGCGCTCGGGTTGCTCATGATCTACTCGACGACCCGCGTCCCGCTTTCCGCCGCCGGGGCCAACCCCGGGTCGGAGATGACCAAGCAGGCGACCTACGCCGTCGTCGCCTTCGTGGCCTTCCTGGGGACGATCTTTTTCGACTACAAGCGCTACCTGTCATGGGCGCCGGTCCTCTACGTGGGCAGCCTGCTGCTCTTGTTGGCGACGCTCGCTATCGGCCGGACGACGCTGGGCGCCACCTCGTGGATCCAGGTAGGGAGCTTTGAGGTCGAACCGGCCGAAGTAGTGAAGGTCACCTTCATAATTGCGCTGGCGGCGTTGCTGGCCAGTCGGAAGGGCAACGTGACGGGCCGTGTCCTGGTTCTGGTGCTCGCCCTGGCGGTCGTGCCTTTCCTGCTGATCTATAAACAGGACGCGCTCGGCAGTGCCATGGTGCTGGCCGTCGTGATCATCGGGATGCTCCTGATGGCCGGCACCAAAGGCAGGCATATGGCCGTCCTCGCGCTCCTGGCGGTCGTGGCCATCGGAGGCGTGACCGAGACCGGGATTCTCAAGCAGTACCAGAAGGACCGCCTCGTCACCTTTTTGGTCGCGCCCAGCGGGGTGGCCACTACCAACAACACCAACAACCCGTACGCGGCCTCGATCGAGTACAACCTCGATCAGTCCAAAGCCGCCATCGCCGATGGGGGTATGAGCGGGAAAGGGCTCTTCAAGGGGCCCCAGACCAACATGTCCTATGTGCCCAACCAGTCGACTGACTTCATCTTCACCGCGATGGCGGAGCAGTTCGGTTTCCTTGGTTCGGTGCTGTTGCTGGCGCTGTTCGGGATCGTCGTGTGGCGGTCGTGGCGAGCATCCGTGGTTTCGCGTGACCTGGCTGGCACCCTCATCTGTGTGGGGGTGCTGAGCATGCTGATGTTCCAGGTGTTCGAGAACGTGGGCATGACGATGGGCATCATGCCGGTGGCCGGCATCACCCTGCCGTTCATGAGCTACGGCGGTTCTTCCATGGTGGTCGATTGGGTGGCGATCGGTCTGGTCGTCAACGTGGGGATGCGGCGGTTCAGCTAGGCCTTAGGTTACGATCAGGCCCCTCTCAGCCAGTCCCTAAGGTTGGCGGCGCTTGGTCGCTACACTCGATTGTGAGATGACCTCGTTCGGGACAAGCGGCTCTAACGCTTTCGGAGCGGACAGATGAGCCGGCTGTGGTCCCGCTTTTGCAGAAGTCTTGCGAGAGGACGAGAAACGCGGGGAGCTGTTGTGGCGCGCAGCTCTTGCAGGTCGGCCAGCCCTCCCGGGGTAAGCTCTGCGCAGTCGGAGGCTTCATCCGCCGCGCGGCTGGGTTATGGCGTGGGCCAGCAATTTTGCTCAAACATAAGGCGTGACGGCGCGCGGCTGGCAACCCGCTGCCCGGCCGGGGATGTCAATAGACGTCCTAGTCGCGACGTACGCACGGCGTGCTCCGGAGCGCGCCTGGTTCGAAGGGAAAGTTTAGATGTCGGAACCAGTGCTTGGCGAAGCAGGCAACGCCAGCTCCGGCCCGGCCGCGTTCGGCCAGGACGGGGAAGAGAAGCCTGCAGTGGGCGACAGGCAACGCGATTGGGCCCCCGTCGTACCTGATAGCCCTCTGGACGCCAGCAGCGGGCCAGAGGCGAACGGCAGGCCGGATGGCGCCCTCACCCCAGATGACTCGTTAGCGGCAGATGGGGCGGTAACCAAGGTATCTCGGCGTCGGCGCCGAGGTTCGCGAGGCGGTCGTGGACGGCACACGTCTATGTCGGTGGTCGGTGCCGCCGAAGACGATCGGCCGGAAGAGGCGGCGGAGGCGACACAGGTCTTGACCCAGGGCCCGCCTGCGCCCGCGGCGACAAAACTCCCGCCGACAAAACTCCCGCCGACAAAACCCACCCAGACGAAACCAAAGATCGGCGATACCCGTCCCGGGTCTCCCCCTGTCACGAAGCGCCGGGTGCGCAAGGACCTCGTGCCGGGCGGGACGGACCCGTCCCTGCCAAACCGTCCACCCGGTGAGGACCAATCCGAGGACATCGGGCCCGGTCCCACTGACAACACCACGGATCCCAGAGAGCGGCGGCCGCGGCGTCGCAAAGGAGAGCCGGGCGATGGTTCGGAGCCCGACGGAGCGGCCGGTGGGCAAACGGGCGGCCAAATGGGCGGGGTGGCCGCGGCTGGAGCTGTGGCCGCAACTGCTCAGCCCAGGGCCACGGCCGCCAGTCGCGGGGGGCGGAGCGTGAGCTCCCAGTCCTCAGACCGAATGGCCGGCGAACGGGCCGGCGAACGTGGGCCCGACAGCGCGCCGCGCCGGGGAAGCGCCGACCGTCGCAGCCGTCCCCTGGGGCGTTACCTCATGGTTGTCCATGTCGGCCCGACCGCCACTCAGATCGCCGTGCTCGAAGGGCGCACGCTCATCGAGCATTACGTCTCGCGGCCGGCCGACGACTCGACGCAGATCGACGGGAACATCTATCTCGGTCGGGTCCAAAACGTGCTGCCCGGCATGGAGGCCGCTTTCGTCGACATCGGGACTCCGAAGAACGCCGTGCTGTACCGGGGCGACCTCCGCTTCGACGATGACGAGGTCGAACGGCCCGCATCCGACGACGGCGTCAAGCCCACGCGCGGCCGCCTCAGCGGTGCAGCCAGCGACGCCCGGATCGAGCAGCTGCTCCGCACCGGCCAGAGCATCGTGTGCCAGGTGACGAAGAACCCGATCGGGACCAAGGGAGCCCGCCTGACGCAGGAGGTCTCTTTGCCCGGGCGCTTCGTCGTCCTCATCCCGGACAGCGAGACGTACGGCATTTCCAAGCGCCTGGGTGACGACGAACGCCGGCGCCTGCGTAAGATCCTGGACGACATCCGGCCCGCCGGGCATGGCCTGATCGTGCGCACCGCGGCGGAGGGCGCTAGCGCCGAGGAGCTGGGCCGTGACGTTGGGCGCCTGCTCCGTCAGTGGGAACAGGTCCAGCAGCTGGCCAAGGCGTCAAGGGCCCCTCAGCTGCTCTACCGGGAGCCCGACTTGGCCGTCCGGGTGATCCGCGAGGAGTTCAATCGCGACTACCGGGGTGTGGTGATCGACGATCGGAACCTGTTCGACGAGGTGAAGGAGTACGTCACCAGTATCACGCCCGAGTTGGCCGACCGGGTGGAGCTGGTCGACCCGGCCGAGGAGCCGTTGCCACTGTTCGAGCGGTTCCGGGTCCACGAGCAGGTGCACAAGGCCCTCGACCGCAAGGTCTGGCTGCCCTCCGGCGGGTCCATAATTATCGAGCGCACGGAAGCACTGACCGTCATCGACGTAAATACGGGCAAGAACGTAGGGTCTTCCAACCTCGAAGAGACGGTGTTCCGCAACAACCTCGAGGCAGCGGAAGAAATCTCTCGCCAACTGCGGCTCCGCGATATCGGTGGGATCATCGTCATCGACTTCATCGACATGGAGGTGCTGTCGAACCGGGCCGAGGTTATCCGTACGTTCAGGGAAGCATTGGCCAGGGACAAGACCCGTTCACAGGTCTTCGATATATCCGAGCTCGGACTGGTTGAGATGACCCGGAAACGCATTTCCGAAGGGTTGGTGGAGTCCTACTCGGAGACGTGCCCCACATGTGGAGGCAGAGGGATCGTGTTCGACGAGTCTCTGCTCTAACCTCCAAACGCGCCGGAGGCCGGCTACTCCACCTGGTACTACTCGACTTGGTAAAGGGCGGTCAGGGTGGCCCTGGCGATCGTATGGAAGGTCAAGTTGAAGCCGAGTATGGCCGGAGTGCTCGTCGGCTGAACGTCCAGGCGAGGCGCGTCCAGAGCGTGGACGGCAAAAATATAGCGATGCACCCTGTCCCCCTTGGGCGGCGCTGCCCCCATATAACCGGTGGTGCCGGCGTCGTTGCGCAACTGGAAGGCTCCTGCCAATAGACCAGCCCCATCGGCAGCGCCGGCCCCTTCGGGGAGTTCCGTGACGTCGGGGTCCAGGCCAACGACGGTCCAGTGCCAAAAGCCGCTCCCGGTCGGCGCGTCCGGGTCATAGCAAGTAACGGCGAAGCCGGCGGTCTCGCTCGGGAACCCCGACCAGCGCAGGTGCGGGCTCACGTTGGCGCCCCCAACCCAGTCGCTGACCTGCTTCATAGGCAGGCGTTGTCCCTCGGAAATGTCGTTGCTCTCCAGGTTGAAGCTCGGGACCTTGGGCAAAAGGTCATAAGGGCTGGGGCTTACAGGACGCTCCAACATGCAGTTACCTCCTGGTCGTCGTCGTACGTTTGGTGTAGGGGCTTGTTGTTGCGCTTACAATGCCGCGTCTCGTTCGGGGACGTTGCGCTCGGCATGTCCTGTATAGAGCTGGGTCGGCCGACCGATGCGGTTGGCGCCTGACGTCGTCAGCTCCAGCCAGTGGGCTATCCACCCGGCGGTCCGCCCCACGACGAAAAGGGGAGTGAACATTTCGTCCGGGAAGCCGATCGCCGTATAGACGATCCCGGAATAAAAATCGACATTCGGGTAAAGCCGCCTGGAAATAAAGTAATCATCCGCTAGTGCCACCTCTTCGAGGCGCATGGCGATATCCAGCAACGGGTCTTCCGGGGCCAGCTTTTCCACGAGGTCCAACGCCACCTGGCGGATCACCCTCGCCCTGGCATCGGTCGTTTTGTATACCCGGTGCCCAAAACCCATCAGCCGGAACGGGTCATTGCGGTCCTTCGCCTTCTCGACGAAGTAAGAAAGGGGCCGGCCGGAACTCTTTATCTCCTTCAGCATCTTTATAACGGCCTCGGCGGCGCCGCCGTGCAGAGGTCCCCAAAGAGCGTTTATGGCCGCGGAAAGGCCAGCGTAGAAGCCGGCCCCCGACGAAGCCACCAGGCGGAGGGTCGCCGTTGAGCAGTTGAGCTCGTGGTCGGCGTGGAGGACCAGCAGCGTGTCCAGCGCTCTGGCGGTGACGCTGTCCGGTAGGTAGTCGCTGCCCGGGATGGTAAAGCAGAGCTGCAGGAGATCCTCGGCGTAATCCAAAGCGCGGTTGCTTTTGGTCCTGGGCATTCCCCGTAGCGTCGAAAGGGCGTAGCCGGCAAATATGGGCATCGCTGAGAGGATCCGGATCCCCGCCTCCTCCACCTCTTCACGGCTGCCCGAGTTGACCCCGTCGTACGCATAGGCACTCATGGCCTCGGTAGCGATGGAAAGCATTGCCATCGGGTGCATGGACTGCGGGAAAGAGTCAAAGAGCTTCTCCAGCCCGACGTGAAGGACCAGTTTGGGATCGCGCACTCTGGCTACGAACTGCTCGGCCTGCTCTGCCGTCGGCAGTTCCCCGTAAATGAGCAAATAAGCCACCTCGAGGAAGGAGAACGACGTAGCCAGCTGTTCGACCGGGTAACCGCGGTAGTACAGACGACCGGCTTCACCGTCGACGAAGGTGATGGCCGAGTGGTAAGCGGCCGTGTCTGCGTAGCCGGGGTCGAAAACCGAGAGGCCGTAGCGAGACAGACTGGACACGTCGAGAGCCGTTCGCCCCAGGGTCGGTTGCTCAACGGGCAGGTCGATGGCCGTCCTGCCGACCGTCAGGGTTGCGTCTCCTAGAGCCTGTTCGGGACCGCTCATTTCTCCGCTTTCCTTTCATGTGACATGGTGAACCCTGGGAACATGGGCCGAGTGGTCCGGCCCCGGGGAGCTCTCATTGCAGCTACTGCTCCGTGGGCGACAACCGGCGCAAAGTAGGCTGCAGCAGCACTGAACACGCAGCCTACCGGGGTCAGTAACAGCTCGCAGGAGGGGGTCGCTCCTGGTCACGGCGGGGCGGCTAGCCCAGCCCGGGGCTTGTTGCCGTTATACTTGCCGTTCTGTGTATGCGGTGATCAAAACGGGTGGCAAGCAGGAGCGTGTCGAAGAAGGCCAGCGCTTGGCCGTTGAGCGGCTCGGCGCGGCCGACGGCGACGAGGTTTCCCTGGCGCCGGTCCTGCTGGTGGACGGCGGGACTGTGCTGGCCACGCCGGCCGAGCTGTCCGGCGTGAAGGTGACGGCGCGGGTGGTCGGCGAGGAAAAAGGGCCGAAGGTACGCGGGTTTGTCTATAAGTCCAAGAGCCGTCAGCGCCGTTCGTGGGGCCATCGCCAGCGCTACAACGTTATTGAAGTGACCGCCATCACCAGGGAGGCTTGAGAAGTGTCCAAAACCAAAGGCGGCGGGAGTACCCGCAACGGGCGTGACAGCGCCGGTCAGCGGCTGGGCGTGAAGGTGTTCGCCGGCGGCGCCGTCAAGGCCGGTTCGATCATCGTGCGCCAGCGGGGCACCCGGTTCCACCCGGGCACGGGAGTCGGGCGCGGTCACGACGATACGCTGTTCGCCCTGGTCGAGGGGCATGTCCACTTTGCTCGTCGCAACGGGCGGCGTCTGGTGGACGTCCAGCCCGTCGCTGCGTCCAGCAACTGACGCCGCGCCAGCCCAGTGTGGGCCCGTCCTGTGTGGGCGAGGCCAGTGTCGAACTCGACTGGTAGGCGCCCCGACGTCTAGGCCGCGAGGAGCTGGTCGTGTTCGTTGACGAGTGCCAGATCCATGTCAAGGCCGGGGATGGCGGTGCTGGCGCGGTGTCGTTCCGCCGGGAGGCGCATGTGCCCAGGGGGGGCCCGGACGGCGGCGATGGGGGGCGAGGCGGTGACGTCTGGCTGGCGGTGGACCACAATGTCGCTTCCCTTCTCTCCTTCAAGGACCACCCGTACCGGAGCGCCACCTCCGGCGGCCACGGTCAGGGCAAGGCCAAACACGGCCGGGACGGGACGGACCTGGACGTGCCCGTCGCCCTCGGCACCGTAGTCCGCGATCCACAGGGTACGGTGCTCGCTGACCTCAACGAAGCCGGGGCGCGTTGGATGGCTGCCGGCGGGGGACGAGGCGGAAGGGGTAATGCCCGGTTCTTGTCCAACCGGCGCCGGGCCCGAGTTTCGCCGAGCAGGGCGAAGTGGGCGAAGAGGCCTGGTACGACCTCGAACTGAAACTGATGGCGGATGTGGCCTTGGTCGGCTTTCCCAATTCCGGCAAGTCGACGCTGATATCGCGCGTCTCGGCGGCCAAGCCAAAGATCGCCAGCTACCCGTTCACAACGCTCGAGCCCCACCTGGGGGTGGTGCGGTACAAGGAACACGAGTTCGTCGTGGCCGACATCCCTGGTCTCGTCGAAGGAGCCAGCGAGGGCAAGGGCCTCGGGTACCGGTTCCTGCGCCACATCGAGAGAGCCAGGGTCTTGCTGGTCCTCGTGGACCTGGCCCCGGATGATGGTCGTGCGCCCGATGAGCAGGAAAGCGGGCTGCTCGCCGAGCTGGTGAGGTACGAACCGGAACTGGCCCACCGGCCTCGGCTGGTCGTCGGCTCGAGAGCCGACATCGCTACTGACGCCTCGTGGGCGCAATCGGGACGGCCAACGATCTCGGCCCTTACCGGAGAGGGCATCCCGTGGCTGTTAGGCCAGCTGGCACAGCTAGTCGATGAGGCCCGGACCACCCAGCCCCGGCCCACCCGGGTGGTCGTGCATAGGCCTGTCCCCGTCGGGGTGGTCGTGGAACGGGCCCGCGACGGCTCTCTCGTGGTAAAAGGGCGGCAGGCGGAACGGGCCGTGGCGCTTTCCGATCTCACCGATGCCGGTGCGCTCGCTTATGCCCAGGAGCGGCTTCATCGTTTAGGCGTGGACCGGGCCCTGGTCCGGGCCGGCGCCCGCCAGGGCGACCGCGTTCGCATAGGGCGCTTCGAGTTCGACTGGGAGCCCGATTGAGCCCGGCCGCCGCCCGTACCATCGTTGTCAAGGTGGGGACGTCGTCCATCACCGACGAACGCGGACGCATCGTCGAACAGGCCATCGCCAAGCTTTGCTCCGAAGTGGCGGACTTGCGCGCCGGCGGCGACCAAGTAGTGGTGGTGACTAGCGGCGCCGTGGCTGCCGGCCTGCCGGTGCTCGGCCTCTACCCAAGACCAAGCGACCCAGCCGTACTGCAGGCCGTTTCCGCCGTGGGCCAAAGCCGCTTGATGGGCCACTACGACCGGTCGCTCGAGGCGGCCGGGTTGGTCGGCGGTCAGGTCCTCCTGGCTCCCCTCGACTTCTGGGACCGGGCCCAGTACCTGCATGCTCGCGAGACGCTCCGCTTGTTGCTCGGGCTCGGTGTCGTCCCTGTAGTCAACGAGAACGACGCCGTCGCCGACGACGAGATCCGCTTTGGCGACAACGACCGGCTGGCCGCGCTGGTAGCCAACCTCCTTCAGGCCGATTTACTGGTGCTCCTGACCGATGCGGCCGGCCTGTTTACGGCCGACCCCCGGGCTAACCAGGAGGCCTCTCTCATAGAGGAGGTGCTCGAGGTCGACCAGGTGCTCTCTCTTGCCGGTGGCGCCGGTAGCCCGCGTGGCAGCGGAGGCATGGCGTCGAAACTGGCGGCGGCCAAGATCGCCGCGTGGTCCGGAGTCAGGGTGGTGATCGCCTCGGCCGAGAGGCCCCGCGTGCTACAGGACGCGGCGGCCGGGCCCCGGGCGTGGGCACCGTCGTGCGCCCTCGCAGCGGGCGCCTTCCGGCCCGCAAGCTCTGGATCGCGTTTGCGTTGGCGCCGGCCGGGACGGTGGTAGTGGACGCCGGGGCCAAGCGCGCCCTGGTCGAAAAAGGGGTCTCTTTGCTGCCGGCCGGGGTTTGCGAGGTGCAGGGCGAGTTCGCACCCGAGGACGCCGTCGAGGTGGCCGGCCCTGACGGCTCGGTCTTTGCCAAAGGGCTGGTGCGCCACAGTGCCAAATCGCTGAGGGAGTGGGCCGGGCTGCGCACTTCGGACCTGCCGCCCGATGTCCCCCAGGAGGTCATCCACCGCGACGACCTGGTCATCTTGCCGTAAGACGCCTCCCCTCCTGGGAGCCCGCTTGGCGTTCAAGAGCCGCACATCCCCCATGAGGTGAGGACAGGGCTGGGGACGCCTTGACCGCACGAGGCGGTCGTGAACGCCCCCAGATAGTGCCAGGTCTGGTCGGGCACTTTGACGAATACGGCGGTAGTGCTGAACTGAGCGAGCAGAGCATTTCCGGCGGTCGTCCCGGACCCGGACTGGGCCTGAGCCGAAGGGACGAAGCGGGAGATGGCCCAAAACGTGCCGATGGACGGTTGTTCGGCGTAGAAGACCGAGCCGGGCAGCACGGAAGCGACGTCGTCCACGTTCATGGCGACGCCCCCGGGGTGCGCGTTGACCCACAGCGTCTGGATCAACTGGCCGAACCCGTCCGGAGCGGCCGTGTTGACGGCTGGGCTCTTGCTGGCGGCCGGGTTGACCTGCGGCCGAGTTGTAGTGGTCACGACCAGGGTGCTCCCGGTGGTAGCGCTTACGGGCGAACCGGCGCCGCGGGTCGAGACGTGGTTGGTGAGCCCAGTAGTGCCGGTCCCAGTGGTGCCGGTCCCAGTGGTGCCGGTGCCCGTAGTGCCGGTGTCCCTTGTGACAGAAGTGGTGGCACTGGTGGCAATCGGCGCGGCTGTCGTGTCCGGCGAGGCGGCCAGGCCGGTCGTTGTCGCACCGCCACCTCCTCCACCGCCCCCCGTCATAAGCGGGACGGCGATGGCCGCGGCCACGATCACGGTCCCCGCTACAGCGACGCCTACCACCAGGGGGCGGCGGCGTCTGCGGCCGGAAGGTACAACTTCGTTGGACGCTTCGTTGGCGGAATGGCGAGGTTGATAGTGGCTCACACCCGTATTTTTCCCCAGCCGGTGGCGCCTTACGCGGATGGTTGGCCCAACTTCTGCCGCCGGGGGTCAGCCGTCCGGGCGCAACTCGGCTTCAAGGTGTTGCTGAACAGGTAGGCCGGACCGAGCTCGGCTAGCGGGTGTAGTAAAGAATGTCGCCGTCCGCGGAGGCAAAAGCCGGCCCCAGCCGGCGCCCGGCCACGTACACTCCAGATATGCCTAAGCGGGTCGATCGGGCGAGGTTGCAGAGCGGCGCCAACCATGACGAGCGGGGCCCGGCCAAAAAAAACGCCGCGCCCGCCGGCACGCTCATGAGGTTGCAGCAGACGGCGGGCAACCAAGCGACCGTGGCCTTGCTGGAAGCGGGGCAGGCCAAGCTGGCCGTGGGCCCCGTGGGCGACAGGTACGAGCGGGAAGCCGACCAGATTGCCACGGCGGTCCTCTCACGTCTGCGGGCTGGGAACGGGTCTGGCGTAGTTCCCACCGTCACAGACCAAGAGGACGATGAGCCTATCGGGCGCATCGTCAGCCGCCTTCAGCGGTCGGCGCCGGAACCGATTGGTGCCGCCGGCGGCCCCTTGGACGAAAAAGCGGAGGCGCGGATCGCCTCGGCCAGCCATGGGGGAGCAGGCCTCCCGGATGCCGTCCGCGGCCCCATGGAGGGGGCATTCGGGGCGGACTTCAGCAGCGTGAAGCTGCACACGGGCCACGAAGCTCAATCACTGAACAACCATGTGGGTGCGATGGCGTTCACGGTCGGCTCGGACATATTCCTGGGCCGGTCGGCCCCTTCGATCTCGAGCCCCTCCGGCCAGTCCCTGCTAGCGCACGAGCTGACGCACACGATCCAGCAGGGTGGCGCCCGGGTGCGGCCGGAGGACGGCGAAGAGCAGCGCTAGCGAGGCGCCCTTTCCCCTTACCCCTTGCCCGTTGCCCCTCGGCGGGCGAGTGCCGGGGTTTGGCGCCTGCTGTGGATTTCGGCGCCCGCCGTCTCACCGGTGCGCCGGTCCGCGTGGCCGACCCCGGTTTTGGGCGCGATCAGCGCTTTTGGTCGCGATCGCGAGCAAGAGATGCTGATTTTCGCGACCGATTGCGTGAGTTGCACCCAAAAAGGCCCAACGAGTGCTTGAACAGCCGCGTATGGCCCACCACCAGGCCGAAGCGGACGGCTAACGGGCTCGCCGGCGGCCTTGTCCGCTTTCGGCCCGAGCCGCCCCCCGGTTGCCGCGCTCGAGGCCGGGCCGCCCCTGTCGGGCGGGGCTGGCAACGCCGGCAAGGGTGGTCATGATGGTCATGGTGGTCATTTGGCCGTGGCGGTCGTGGCGGTCGTGGCGGTAACAGCGGTAAGGGCCGGCCCCAGTGGACGCTGTGGGGGAGCGCCCCCGTCCATATCAGGACGAGGGCAACTCCACGCAAGTGGCCTCGAGGTGGCCGAGGCGCCCGTCGCGCACAAAGCCGATCACTACGGTCTTGCCGATGTAGCCTTCGCCGAGCAGCGCTTGCAGTTCCCGGACGTCCCCGATCGGCTTCGAGCCCAGGGAGACGATCACGTCCCGGGGTCGCAAACCGGCTCTGCCGGCCGGGCTGGAGGAAACCACGGAGACGACCTCCAGGCCACGGGCGAAGCCAGTCGCCCGGGCTACGGCCGGAGGAAGGGGGCGGGTCCCCCCGATGCCCAGGTAGGCGCGCCGGACCGGACGGCCGGCGGCCAGTGTGCCCACGATGGCCCTCGTGGCCTCGTTAATGGGGACGGCCATGCCAAGGCCCTGGCCGACCCAGGGCCCAACCAGGGCGGTATTGATCCCGATTACGTCCCCGGCACTGTCGGCCAGGGCCCGCCCGAGTTGCCCGGGTGCAGGGATGCGTCTGTTTGTATGACGTCGCCGAGCAACCTGCTCCCGGGGCCGGCTGAAGCCATGAGGCTCCGGCCCAGGGCGCTCACCACGCCGGCGCTAACCGATCCCTCGAAACCGAGCGGGTTGCCGATGGCGACCACCAACTGGCCCACCCGGAGGCGGCTGGCGTCCCCGAGCGTGGCCGGTTGGTAGCCGTCGCCCGCCGCCCGGACGACCGCAAGGTCGCTGAGGCGGTCGGCTCCCACTACCTCGAAGGGTGCTTCGGCGCCGGTGGTAAAGGCGGCCGTGCCCCGGCTCGACCCCTGGACCACGTGGGCCGAGGTGACCAGCAGCCCGTCTGCGGATATGAGCACAGCCGAGCCGGCGCCGGCCGGCCGGTGCATCTGGTCCTCGACCCTGAGTGCGGCCACTGACGGCAGAAGCTTTTCGGCCACCCAGGAGACGGTGCGGGAGTAGCTGTCCAGAAGGGCGTCGTCGAGGTCGCCAGGCGCCCGGCCGTCGGACGCCGGACCTCTGGGCCCACCTCCCGTCGCGTCTCGGGCTACGCCAAAGGGCGCGCCCGCCGGTGGCCCACCTGGGCCTGGCGGAACGTCAGCAGGTGCCGGCAGTGTCCCCGTGGACATCACGCGCTCCCTTGCTGGGAGGCGGCAGCCTGGTCGAAGTGCACGGCCACGGCCAGCTCCTCGACTCCCCGCACGACGACGAGGTCGGCGGAGCCGGCCTCACCGGCGGTCACCAGGGCGGTGGCCAGTTCCTCGATGGTGGTGACCGGCGTTCCACTCACGGAGACGATCAGGTCGCCGCGACGGATCCCGGCCCGGTCAGCCGGCCCGGACTCTTCGACCGCGTGGACAAGCAGGCCGTCGCGCTGGGGCAGGCCGACGGCGTGGCGCAAGCGGCGGGCTACCTTCGGCGGAGCCAGGGCCACACCGAGGCGGACCCGACGGGGCGACTCTCCCCGTGCGAGGGCATCCACGCGCGACTTCAGCTCGGAACCGGCCGGCAACGCCAGGTAGAAGCCCTCACCGGGCCGGTGCGTATTGATACCCACGAGGCGCCCGTCGCTGTCTACCACCGGTCCGCCGGACGAGCCATGGGCCAGCGGCGCGCTGTGCTCGAGCGCCCCGCTCACGGTCCTGCCCTCAGGCCCTCTGAACGAGAGGCCGAGGCCGGTTATGAAGCCGACGCCCGCTCGCAAGCCGCGCCCACCGGGGCGGCCCAGCCCTATCACGACCTCACCCAGTTCGACGTCCCCCTCCGACCAGGGCACCGTGGGGCCCCGCCGGTGTCGACGGCAAGCACAGCGAGGTCGCCCTCGAGGTCTGCTCCGGCCACTGTGGCCGTGCCCACCCGGCCGTCGGCGAAGGTCACGGCCACCTCGCCACGCACGTTGTGGGCATTGGTGACGACCAGGCCCTCCCCGACTACAACTCCGCTACCGGCCGGGCCAACCCCAACTACCGATGCCTGTACCGCGCCAATCACGTCCGTGATGGCCTTAGAGAAATCTCCCAACGACGTACTCATGTTCTTTCCTCCTGTTGCTTGTAGCTTGTAACTTGCAAGTAAGAAGTTACTCCGCCAGGAACCTCAAGCGGCAGCCAGCCCAACGAAAAGTCGACGACCTGGGGGAATGGCGGAAAGACGGTCACGGTTGGCCTTTGTGCCGTCCGAGTACCGGTCCAGGGGCCCGTGCCCCCGAGGCCCCGCCCTCGAGGCCCCCGGTTCGCCCAGGGGCCCCGTGGCCGTCTGAGACATCGCAACGTGGGAGGATGGGAAGGCAATGACCGACGTGGCCGGTAATACGGCGCTCGATGTCGCTATGGCCAGGGTCGGCGACCGCTGGACATTACTGATCGTCGACGCCCTCATGGACGGGCCCAGGCGGTTCAAGGAGCTCGAGACGGCGGTGCCGGGCTTGGCTTCCAACGTCCTGTCGGCGCGGTTGCGCCGGCTGGAAGGCGAAGGCATCATCGAGGCCGTTCGTTACTCCGATAAGCCCACCCGCTACGAGTACCGGGTGAGCGAGCAGGGCCGAGAACTGGCGGGCGCCCTCCGCCTACTGGCCCGATGGGGAGCCCGGGCGACCGGAGGCGAGGTCGAAGGCCCTCGCCACCGTTCGTGCGGGACACCGCTGGAGGCACGCTGGTATTGCCCGACATGTGAACGGGTCACCGAGCGAGCCGACGACGACATCGCCTGGCTCTAGGCGCCGTCCGCCAGGCGCCCCGCCCGCTGGGCGCCCAGACCGTTCCGGCGCCCAGACCGTTCGGCGCCCCCGTCGGCTAGGCGCCCCGTCGGGCTAGGCGACCGCCTTGGCCAGTAGCGTGACCTGGTCGAGCCGCGCTGAACCCGGTGCGAAAATCAGCTCGTCGCAGCCGCTCTCTCTGAAACCCTCGATGTACGCCTTTACCATTTCCGGGCTGGTCGCCATCCCGGCCGCGATCTGGTCGGCGTAGGGGCCGAGCCAGGCGTAGTAGCGCTTGATGGTGGCGATGGACTCTTCTTGCGCCTGCTGGCCGATGGCGTAGTAGGCCAACGACAACTTGCGGGGCTTACCCGGTCGGCCCGCTTCTTTCCAGGCCTGGTCGAAGGCGGCCGCCCGGTCCAGGAACATCTCGGGCGTGCCCCCGCCCATTATCCAGCCGTCAACCAGGCCGGCCATACGGCGGAAGGTAACGGGGCCGAACGCGCCGAGGAGGAGTGGAGGACCACCTATGTTCACGGGCGCCGGGCCGATCGGTCCGTCGGTGCCGCGTTCTTCGCCCCTCCAGATCCGGCGCAGTTCCTCGACCTGTTCGGCCAGGCGCCGACTGCGCCCGCCGGTGGGGAGCCCGCTGGCCGTGAAGTCGTCGTCGCGGCCCCCGGTCCCGATCCCGAGCACGAGGCGCCCTCCCGAGAAGCGGTCGAGCGAAGCTGTCTGTTTGGCCAGTAGCGCCACGTTGGCGTAGAGCGGCGCCAACAGCACGGACGTTGTGAGGCGGATCCGCTCGGTGACCGCCGCCGCTGCCGTTAGTGCGATGAGGTCGTCGTAGTTCGGGTAGACGAGCCGGCCTACGGTGCCCAGGCTGACAAACCCCGCCTCTTCCGCTCCTTTGGCCCAGGCGATAAGCGTCTTGCCATCCAGGTCCGTGACTTGTGTCGGTAGACCGATGCCGATTTCCATTTCCATCGTCTCCTTTATGGCCCGTACTTATTGCCTTATTCGCCGGTCGAGGCGGGCCACAGGAAAACTGGCGCGCTCGAAGACCACCGGTCCTGGGACCCTTAGGGGGATGGCGTCGAGCCCGCAAGTAGTCCTTCGGCGGCCCCTTGAGGCATGTTAGGCCGGCCGCGGGTCGAGCATGGCCGTGAGGGTCGCCCCTGAAGTCAAGGCAGTGCCGCCGCCGGCCCCGCCGGCGCCCGCCGCCGCCGAACGTAGATATCAGCCCGCTCGGCCGCCCGGCTGCGCCTGCGCTGGGCGCAGGGCATATCGTGAGAGCTGATGCCGAACCCCCCCGTAAGGGCGCTCACCCTCGGGGTCGCCGAGCCTCACCCTCTTGATGCCCGCGTCGTCGAGCAGGCGGCAGGGAAATTGCGGCGGGCTAATGCCACCTTCCACCACGCCGGCTACGACGTGCAGACCGTCCGCCTCTCGACCCGACCGGTCCTGTCTGACCTGGCCGGCTGGGCTGCGGAAGATGTCGCCGGTTACGGCGGCGAGCTGCAGGGATGGCTCGACGCCGCCGGTGTGGAGTTCTGTTCGCTGGGGCCAGCTCGGCGGGGTACCGCCCCGGCCGGCATCTTGGCTCTGGCCGACCTGATCGCAGGGCGAGAGGCACTTAATTGCTCGGTTATGGTGGCCACAGCCGGCGCGGGTCTCGACCTACAGTCCGCCCGGGCGGCGGCGGAAGTGATGTTGCGTTTGGCCTCAGAAACCAAGGAAGGTTTCGGGAACTTCAATTTCGCGGCACTGGCTTGCGTCGGGCCGGGGTCACCGTTCTTCCCGGCTGCTTACCATGCCGGCCCGCCAACCTGACCGTCGCCCTCCAGGGTTCCGGGATCGTAGCTGAAGCGTTGCGCGGGGGAGCGGAGTTGACCGATGTCACCCGGCGGGCACGGGACTGCCTCATCAAGTACGCCACCCCGGTCGTGGAAATGGCACAAGTGGTGGCCCCCGAGCTCGGGGTTGAGTTCGGCGGGATCGACCTGTCCCCGGCGCCCGACGGCGACGACAGCATCGCCGCGGCCATGGAACTGGCCGGGATAGGCCAGTTCGGCGCCCCTGGCACCCTCGCCCTCGCCGCTGCACTTACCCCCGCTATCCAGGGCACCGGCCTGCCGACCTGCGGTTACTGCGGGCTCATGCTGCCGGTCATGGAAGACGTGGTGCTGGCCCAGCGCTGGGCCGACGGCGGCCTCGGCCTCGAACAACTGCTCGCTTATTCGGCCGTGTGCGGCACCGGGCTCGACACGGTGCCCGTCCCGGGCGATTGCTCGGCCGACGACCTGACCAACGTGATATGCGACATGGCCAGCCTCGCCGTCCGCCTGCGCAAGCCGTTGTCCGCCCGGCTCTTGCCGGTCCCGGGAAAAAAAGCCGGCGAAACCACGGACTTTTCGTCGCCTTACCTCGTCAACACCCTGATCAAGCCGCTCCGTTAAGTCAAGTCGCTCCGTTAGGCCCTCGGCCCGGCCGGAGGCAGGTCGTCTTTTGGTGCTTCTGTAGGCTCACTTGGCAATGAAGGCGGGAGCCGCTTTAGTCGTGGGCGCCGGTCCTCGAGAGGCTGCGACCAGAGCCGCCGAGGAGGCGCTCCGGTCGCTGCGCGGGGAACCGGTCTCGTTGGCTGTCCTGTTCGCCACCCCGCAATATTCGCCCCGGGCCGAGGCTCTGCTCGGCGCCCTCCGGTCGGCCCTGGGCCCGGTGCCTATGGTCGGGTGCGTGGCGGAGTCGATCGTCGGCGGCTCACGGGAAGTCGAGTCAGAGCCCGCCGTCGCCCTCTGGTTGCTGGCTGGGACCGGGCCGGTCGAGACGTTCTCGATGGGCTACGTAAAGGCGCGGGGAGGCGGGCTGTACGGCGGCTACCGGTTCGGGCTAGATGGCGGGCTGCACCTGATGTTTTGCGACCCCCTCAGCTTCCCGGCGGGGAAGCTTCTCGAACACTTGAACGAGCACGTCCCGGGCGCATTGCTGGCCGGGGGGATGGCCGACGCTCCGGCGCGGCGTGGGCCTCGCCTGTTCCTCGATGGCAGGGCGGTCGACAGTGGAGCTGTGGGGGTCAGGCTGCCCGGCGTCACGGCCGACCTCGTGGTCTCGCAGGGGTGCCGCCCTATCGGTAGCCCGTACACCGTGACCCGAGCCGAGGGCAATGTCATGTACGAGCTGGGCGGACGCCCGCCGTTTGAACGCCTCAAGGAAATCGTGGCCACGCTCCCGGAACGCGACCGTGACCTGCTGGCCAACGGGGGGCTCCAGCTGGGCCGTGTGATCGATGAGTACCGCGCTGAACAGCGCCATGGGGACTTCTTGGTCCGCGGCGTGGTAGGGGCCGACCCCGACACCGGCGCCATCGTGACGAGCCAGGAGATTGGCGACGAGATCGACGTGGGCCAGACCGTACAGTTCCATGTCCGCGACGCAGAGTCGGCTCACGAAGACTTGCGGGAAGCCCTGGAGCGCGAGGTCACCGTTCTGGCCGGCCGGGGACCAGTGGCGGCGTTGCTGTTCACGGGCCACGTCAGGGGCTCGCGCCTTTTCTCAACCCCCAATCACGACGCCGGGCTGGTGGCCAAGTTCCTCGGTGAAATACCGACCGCGGGCTTTTTCTGTGCCGGCGAGATCGGGCCGGTCGGGGGCAAGAACTTCCTGCACGGCCTTACGGCCTCGGTTGTGATTTTTCGCTGAAATGGCGGCCGCGGCGGCCGCTGACCACGGTCATCGGACTGCGCCCGGCCCTTCCCATCCTCGCCGTCCATATGATTTGGTTCGACGTCGGTGACAGGACGGCAGGCTCTGGCCTGCCGGGCGTCGTACCCAACAATCGGTGCGACCTGGCTACGACTACCGGAGAGCTACGGCTTGTAGGGGAGCGCAAAAAATCGTTTGGCGCGCTGGGCGACGGTCGTTAGGATCCATTAACCGTGTTACTCGTCCTCTTCACCTACTGACCCCAGCGGCGCGAGCGGGCGCCGCCGTGGGCCCGGCACAGGGCCATTCACCCCACCCGGCTTTAGCGCGAGGAGACGACAAGACAAATGCATTCACGTGAGGTAGGGCCCGTCGGGCCGACAGCGGGACCGGCGCTTGGTGCTGCACCCCTTCCGCTCGAAGTAACGGACATTACGAAAGAGTTCCGCACCAGGCGGCGCTCACCATTCGCCCGGCGCAGAGCGGACCACCGGCGCAAACGAGCGGCCCTCGAATCCGTCAGCTTCAAGGTGCCCGACGGTGAGATATACGGGATCTTGGGCGCCAACGGCTCGGGAAAGTCGACACTGATCCGGATCCTCTGCACGCTGCTACTGCCGGACCGAGGGCAAGTGCGTGTCTTCGGGCACGACGTGGTTAAAGAGCCGGGTGCCGTCCGGCCTTTGCTCAACCGGGTTTCCGCTGACCCGTCCTTTTTCAAGCCCCTGTCGGCACTCGAGAACCTGCTCTTCTTCGGGCGGGCGTACGGCATCAGCGGCCCTGAGGTCCGGCAAAAAAGCCAGGCCATCCTGCACCGGCTGGGCCTCGACGACGAGCACATTCGGGAGCCGATGCTGCACCTGTCCAGGGGACAACAGCAAAAAGTGGCGGTCGCCCGGGCCTTCCTTTCTGCGCCCCGTCTCATGCTGCTCGACGAGCCGACGACCGGTCTCGACCCGCGCAGCAAACGCGATGTCCAGGCCTTCATCACAGAGGTGCGCCGGGAATCGCAAACGACCATCCTGCTGACCACCCACGACATGGACGAGGCCGAGCAACTTTGCGATCGTGTCGGCTTCCTTTCCGGAGGAAAACTGGTGGCCGAGGGGACTCCCCTGGAGCTGCGGAAGCAGGTGGCGGCCGGGCGTTCGCTGGAAGAAGTGGACATGGAGACGGTCTTCCTGGAGCTCACCGGCCGCAGCATCGAAGAGGACGAGGACGAGGACGAGGGCGTTGCCCACTCGGAGGAGGTGACAGAGGATGACCACCGTTGAATTGGTACGGGCGCGGCCGCCGAACCGGGTCGGTCTCGGATGGGCCTTTTTCGAACGCCAGACCAACCTCTGGAAGCGCTACTGGGCGTGGGAACTGGTATGGCTGGTCTACGGGGTGGTCAATACGCTCGCCATCACGTTCATCGCCAACGAAGCGGCCAGCACAGGGACCGTTTCGAAGGGCCAGGTGGCGCGGCTGACGATGTTCTTGCTGATAGGGACGCTCGTGTGGGCGTACCTGTCGGCCATCCTCGACGACATGAGCCTGACGATCATGTGGGAACGGTGGGAGGGGACCATCGAGCACACGTTGATGGCGCCCGTCCCGCGCGTCGTCCACCTGATCGGCATGTCGGCCTTCGGGGTCATACACGCCCTGGTGCGGACCATCCTCATCATGATCTGCGCCCTGCCGTTCTTCGACGTCCAGCTGGCGGGAGCGGATTGGCTCACAGCTGCCGTGGTAATCGCCATCGGGAGCATCAGCCTGGTCGGCCTCGGGATCCTGGCCGGTATCTTGCCGCTGCTGTACCCCGAGCGCGGGGAGCAGATGTCTTTCATGGTCCAAGCCCTAGTCCTGCTGGTGTCCGGTGTCTACTACAGCGTTAATGTGCTACCGGCCGGGCTACGGGCCGTCTCGGCCTTCTCACCTGCCACCTACCTGCTGAGAGGTATCCGTGACGGTCTCCTCAACGGGACGAGCCTCAACGACGAGGCCGGGGTTATCGGAATCCTCGCCCTTTTCGGGGTCGTGCTCGTCCCGCTGTCCCTTTTCGTGTTCGGCTTGGCCGAGCGCTGGGCCAAAAAGACGGGCCGGTTGAAGCGCCAGGGTTGAGATCTAACCGCTCGAGCGGTTTGAGCCAGCCGCGAGCAGGCGTAACGCCCGCCCCAGCTCAGCCGGGGCCTGGGGGCCGGTCCTCCGCGGGCTGGTCCTCCGCGGGCTGGGCCTCCGCGGTCCGGGCCTCCGCGGTCCGGGCCTCCAGCCACGCTGCTGTGCGCGTCCTGATATATGACGTGTAGTCGGCGCTCGTAGTGAGCGGTGGTGGCAAGTGCGGCGCCCCGGGTACGGGCAGGCGGGAAACCAGTTGAGCATGCACCTGCAGGAGGTGGGAAGGCAGGTCAGCGGACGGGTTCGGTTGGCTCGCAACCGGGACGACCACGCCGGCCAGCGGGTCGTCAGTCCGGGGAGTGGCCAGCGTCAGTACCGCACTTATGTCGGGCGCCGCCGCGTCCCGGGCGGTCAGCGAGGGAAGCCCCCATCGCAGCTCGATCGTTTTCAACAGGGAGGTGTGGTCCAAAGGTTTGCCGCCGGCCGCGACCCGGAATACCGTCCCCGCCTCGATGAGGGGGGACACCAGGACAGCGGGGACGCGGACCCCAAAACGCTTGAAATCGAACCCGAACTCGCCCGCCGAGTTGTCCGGTGGCGTTGCGCCCGACAAGGGCGGGATATGGTCGTAGCAGCCGCCGTGCTCGTCATACGTGACGACGAGGAGCGTGCTGGCCCACGCCGGCCCGGTTCGCAAGGCGTTGTACACGTCGAATATCAGCTGCTCGCCCAGGGCCACGTCGTAATTGGGGTGCTGGCTGTTGCCGGTTGATTCCCAGCTCGGTTCGAGGAAACTAAAGGCCGGGAGCGCGCCCTGGGCGGCGGCCGCCGTGAAGTCGGTAAAAAGCCCGAAATGAGACTCGTCCTCGTTCGTGATATCGGTAAACGTTTGGCGCGTCAATGGCGGGCTGTCGTAGCCATAGATCGTCCAGCTGATGCCGTGGGACCCGAGCGAGCCGAAGATGCTTGGCGATGTGAACGTCTTTGTGTCGTCGTTCATATGTCCTTGGCTGGTGGCGGCGCAGGCAAAGGCCCGGTTCGGCAACGTCTCCGTCGGCACCGAAGAGAACCACTGGTCGCAAACGGCGAACCCTCGCGCCAGGCCCGAGAGCACGGGCAGGGTCGTCGGCGTGAACATGACCATGATGTCGCTGTCGACCGTCCCTGGCAGCACCTTCCAGCTCGGGTCTTTGGTTTCCCACGCCAGCGTGGCAGCGTAATCGGTGACAAAACCGGAATTGGTCGGTGGGCTCGAAGGCTTTGACCCGGCGAACAACTGCGTGTTGGTCGCTGTGTAGCCCTCCCCGGGGTCGGCGCCCGGCAGGTAGTAGAGGTTCTGCGTCGAGGCCCCGGCCTGGCTCACCACGACAGGATGGCCGCCTTGGTCCTCGTTGCTTTCCTGCCCGGTCAAGCCTTCGAACGGAGCACCGGTTGGCGACAGGTTGCCTTCAGCGCTGTAGAGAAAGCCGAGCATGTGGTCGAAGGAGCGGTTCTCCAGCATCAGGAGCACGATGTGGTCGACCGACTGGAGGCCGGTCGGCGGAGGAGAGGCTGTCACTCGTCGTCCACCGTCTCCTCCGAGCACTGGACTGGCTGAGCACGAAGGGTGAATGATGTTGGCATGCCCGACGAACCTTCTCGACAGACACTCAACGGCAGCAAACGACCCGAAGCTCCGCCCCGAGAGCGCGTAGGGGACACGAGCCCTGACACTCCCGTAACTGTAACCGTCTATTTGCGGGGCTCCGACCCCGAACCTGGCCGCCTGACAAGAGAGGAATACGCAGCCGCCCACGGGGCGAGCGATGCAGACGTCGAAGCCGTGAAGAGCTTCGCCGCCGCGCACGGGCTGACCGTGGGGGAGGTGAACCGAGGCCGGCGGAGCGTGGCACTATCGGGCACCGTGCGGGCCATGGGCGATGCCTTCGGGGTCACGCTGGGTGACTACCGGTCGATGACGGGGGCCAGGTTCCATGCCCCGGAAGGGGACCTCAGCCTTCCTGCCGAGCTCGGCGGCGTTGTCACCGGAGTTTTCGGGCTCGACCAGCGCCCCCAGGCCCAGCCCCATTTCCGCCCTCGCTCCGAGGCCTCGGTGCAGTACACGCCCCTGCAGGTGGCGGCGGCCTACGATTTCCCTTCAGGCGTCGATGGCAGCGGTCAGTGCGCGGCGATAATCGAACTCGGCGGCGGTTTTCAGGAGTCGGACCTCAACGCTTACTTCGGCAATTTGGGGATCCCGACTCCGACGGTAGAGGCGGTGAGCGTTCTCAATGCTCAGAACCAACCCGGCGACCCAAATGGCCCCGACGGTGAAGTCATGCTGGATATAGAAGTCCTCGGCGCGGTGGCTCCGGGGGCAAGTATCGCCGTGTACTTCGCCCCGAACACCGACCAGGGCTTCATCGACGCGGTAACGATGGCCGTCAACGACACCACCCGGATGCCATCGGTCGTCTCGATCAGCTGGGGGAGTGCTGAGAGCACTTGGGCACCGGTGGCAATGCAGCAGATGGAGCAGGCGTTTCAGGCCGCGGCGGCCATGGGCGTTACGGTCACCGTGGCCAGCGGCGACAACGGTTCGAGCGACGGCGCATCGGACGGGATGGCCCATGTAGACTTCCCGGCGTCGGCCCCTCACGCCCTAGGCTGCGGCGGCACGCGGCTGGAGTTGAACAATGGCCAGATTTCGTCGGAAACGGTGTGGAACGACTCCCCCGGGAGCGACGCGGGAGGCGGGGGCGTAAGCACCGTTTTCCCCGTTCCTGATTACCAGCAGAGCGCTAACATCCCACCGTCCGCCAATGCCAGCCACAATGTCGGGCGGGGCGTGCCGGACATTTGCGGCGACGCCGACCCGGACACTGGCTATGCCGTGCGGGTGGACGGCGAGACCTTGACGGTCGGTGGCACCAGTGCCGTCGCCCCCCTGTGGGCGGGCCTCGCCGCCCTGCTCAATCAGTCCCTGGGCCAGCCTGTCGGTTTCCTGCAACCGTTCCTGTACTCGCCGGCCGGTATCGCCGCCCTGCACGACATAACGTCGGGCAGCAACGGGGCGTACTCGGCCCAAACGGGTTGGGATGCCTGCACCGGCCTGGGTTCGCCAAACGGGGCGGCGCTACTGGCCGGGTTGCAACAGGGGGCGTCCGCTTCCGCGCCCGCGGCCTATTCGCCTCCCGCCTCTCCGCCCCCGGCCTCGCCGCCCGCCGCGTCTCCGCGCCGCGTCTCCGCCCCCGGCCCCCTCGTCGGGTGGGGCGCCGGCCGACCCGGCGTAAGCCGCCTCGGAACGCCGTTTCTGGGCGCGTCTCGGTATTCCGGTTGCGTTCCGACGCAGCTTCTGCTCCGGAACGCGACCAATTGCGTCTACCGCGCCCAGAAACGGCGTTTCCGGGCGTCGGGCGGCGGCCGATCAGCTATGGGTGCGGACTGATTTATGTTCGTCAATTCGTCGTGCAGGGGACAGGCCGGCGCCGTGACCACCTTTATCCGGATTCCGGATGAAAGTCGTACTAAGCGGCGGGTCGCCGGATAAAACGGGACAAAGCCCCCTACCGGCGGACAGCGCTTTTGCCACTTTTGTTCGGTACGGACCGCTTTCTCCCACGCGGACATAGAAAGGACCTCATCATGACGACGACGAGGGTTACCCTGGGGCGCGACCTCGTTGTTTCCAGACAGGGTCTGGGCTGTATGGGGATGTCGGAGTTCTACGGCGCCCGTGACGACGCCGAATCGGTGGCCACCATCCATCGGGCCCTCGATCTCGGTGTGACCTTCTTTGACACCGCCGACATCTACGGGCCGTTTATAAACGAAGAACTCGTCGGGCGGGCCCTGGCCGGCCGGCGGGACGAGGTGATAATCGCCACCAAGTTCGGTATCGTCCGCGACCCGTCCGACCCCACGAGACGCGGTTTCAACGGCCGCCCAGAGTACGTCAAGCAGGCCTGCGAAGGTTCGCTGCGCCGGCTCGGGACCGATGAAATCGACCTCTACTATCAGCACCGCACCGACCCAAGCACGCCGATCGAAGAGACCGTGGGGGCGATGGCCGAGCTGGTGTCCGAGGGAAAAGTACGTCACCTCGGGCTGTCCGAAGCGAGCGCGTCGACATTGCGACGGGCGGCCAGCGTGCACCCGATTACCGCGTTGCAAAGCGAATGGTCGCTCTGGAGCCGGGATATCGAGGACGAAGTCGTCCCGACGGCCCGGCAGCTCGGGATCGGGCTCGTGGCCTACAGCCCACTGGGACGGGGGTTCCTGACCGGTCAGATCACGAGCCCGGATGATTTTGACCCAGGCGACTTTCGCCGGAACAACCCCAGGTTCCAGGGAGAGAACTTTGCCCGGAATATCCATATGGTCGATCGGGTACGGGAGTTGGCGGCTGAAAAGGGTGTACTCCCCGGCCAGCTTGCCCTGGCGTGGCTCTTCAGCCGGGGCGACGACGTAGTGCCGATCCCCGGGACCAAGCGCCGCCAATATCTGGAGGAGAATGTGGCGGCCGAGCAGGTGACGCTGACTGCGGACGACCTGGCCCGGATCGAGGAAGCGGCTCCGCTCGGGGCGGCCGCCGGTGACCGCTACCCCGACATGTCCCCCATCGGACGGGAGTCAGCACCCCCCGGACACTGATGTGCAGAAGCCGTCACCCGGCGTAGAGCCCCGTAGATCAGTCGATTTCGGCCAGTGCATCGGCCAAAGGCCCGAGGACGTCCGCACGGTGAGGCGTTGGCAGTTGCACGATGGCCAGGCCGACCCCGGCCTCGCCTAGCTCGGCCGCCGCGGCCGCGGTGGCCTTCGGGTCGCCGCCGAAGCGGACGTGGCTGGAAATTAGGATGTCCGCCGGGTCTCGCCCTACGTCAGCGCAGTGGCCATAAAGGACGTCGCGCTTGGCCCGGAACTCGTCGACCGTCCCGCCCACGAAGTTCCAATGTTGGGCGAAGCGGGCCGCAGTGCGCAGGGTGCGGCGTTCGCCGCTCCCCCCGATGCAGATCGGTGGGTGCGGTCGCTGCACTGGTTTCGGGTTGCACATGGCGTCAGTAAGCCGGTAATACTGCCCGGTAAAGGTGGTCGTCTCTTGCGAGAGCAGCCCGACGAGGACCTCGCACGCCTCTTCGAAACGGTCACTGCGTTCCCGGGGTGACCCGAGCTCGATACCGTAGGCGCCGGACTCCTCTTCGTTCCAACCGGCGCCGATCCCGAGCTCCAGCCGGCCGCCCGACACGATGTCCAGGGTGGCGGCCATGTTCGCCAGCACGGCCGGGTGCCGGTAGTGGATGCCGGTTACGAGGGCGCCGAGGCGTAGCCGGCTAGTGGCCTGGGCCAGCGCCGTGAGGGTGACCCACGCCTCCAGGCATGGCCCCGTCGAGTCCGAAAAAATTGGGTAGAAATGGTCGAAGTTCCAGGCCGACTCGAAGAGTTCGATCTCGTCACCCGCGCGCCAAACGGTGAGCATGTCCTCCCAGGTCGTGTTCTGGGGAGCAGTTTTGAAGGCAAAGCGCATTTGTCTACGCTAACGCCTCTCTGCTGGCTATCCGGGTGAAGCCGGCCCGGTGGCCACTTCGCCTGGAGGCTTGTGGATCTCGGACCATGGCACCACTGGCCTGGCCAAGACGATCGGGGGCACGGTTGTTTTAGCCGGTTGGCTCGGCCCTTTTCTCCCCAGGTATACCCCGGTGACCCCGGCGGGCTCAGCCGCTCTGAGAGCTGAACGCAGCGTCAAAGGACGCCTCGGGGGGGCTGATCTTCGACAACCGGCGTAAGAGCTCGAGTGCTTCGGGGGCGCCGATCAGGCGGTCCATCCCGGCGTCCTCCCACTCGATCGAGATCGGTCCGTCGTAGCCGATGGCGTTGAGCATCCGGATAACGGCTTCCCAGGGGACGTCGCCATGGCCGGTTGAAACGAAGTCCCAGCCGCGTCTCGGGTCGCCCCAAGGCAGGTGCGAACCGAGGCGGCCGTTGCGCCCGTTTAGCTGGCGCTTCGACTCCTTGCAATCTACGTGGTAAATGCGATCACGAAAATCCCAAAGAAATCCGACGGGATCCAAATCCTGCCACATGAAATGGCTCGGGTCGAAGTTGAGCCCGAACGCGGGACGATGCCCGATAGCGTCAAGCGCAGCCACGGTGGTCCAGTAGTCATAAGCGATCTCGCTCGGGTGAACCTCATGGGCGAAGCGCACGCCTTCCTCATCGAAAACATCGAGGATGGGGTTGAAACGGTCAGCGAAGTCCGCATACCCCCGCTCGACCATCTGAGCGGGCACGGGTGGGAACATCGCCACCAGGTGCCAGATGGATGAGCCTGTGAAGCCGATCACAGTTTTCACCCCGAGGCGCTTGGCCGCCCGCGCCGTGTCCTTCATTTCTTCGGCCGCCCGCTGCCGCACTCCTTCCGGGTCGCCATCACCCCATATCCGGGCGGGCAGAATATTTTTGTGACGCTCGTCGATCGGGTTATCGCACACGGCCTGGCCGACGAGGTGGTTCGAAATGGCGAAGACCTTGAGGTGATGGCGTTCGAGCACTTCGAGACGACCGGCTATATAGGAGTCGTCGGAAAGAGCCTTGTCGACTTCGAAATGATCGCCCCAACAAGCTATCTCGAGCCCGTCGTAACCCCATTCCTCAGCCAGCTTGCACATTTCGACGAAGGGAAGGTCGGCCCACTGGCCGGTGAAAAGCGTAATTGGCCTCTGCATTTTTCTCCTTTCAGTGTGGGACGCTTGGTCCCGGTCCGCCCCGGAACTGGCTCTAGCCGGCGCCGACGACCGTCCAGCCCGAATTGTTGGCTGCGCTCTGCTCGACGGCAGCCAGCACACGTTGGACCTGCAGGCCGTCGGCAAAGCTGGGCTCCGGGTCGATGCCTTCCACGACGGCCTTCACAAAGTCCGCTACCTCATTGGTGAATGTGTGGTCATAGCCGAGGCCATGCCCTGGCGGCCACCACGCCGGGATATAGGGGTGCACGGGTTCGGTGGCCAGGATGCGGCGAAAGCCGTTCGTCCTGTCGTCTTCGCCGCCATCAAGGAACCACAGCTCGTTCATGGCCTCGAAGTCGAACGAGAGCGAGCCTTTCGAGCCATTGAGTTCGATGCGCAGAGCGTTCTTGCGGCCCGTAGCCATACGGGTGGCTTCGAAAGTGGCCAGCGCCGGGCCGAGGTCTGCGTGCATGACGACGGCGTCATCGACGGTGACCTCTCCGACCGTGCTGCCGCCCCGGCCCCCGAGAGAAACCGTCGGACCGGATGGGAGCGGTCGCTCGGTGATGAAGGTCCGGGTTTGGGCGCTGAGCGCGCTGACCTTCTCGCCGGTCAGGTACTGCGCCAGGTCGAGGACATGGGCGCCTATATCGCCGAGGGCACCAGAACCGGCGCTCTCGCGGCGCATACGCCAGGCGAGCGGTACGGCCGGGTCGACGAGCCAATCTTGGAGATAGGCGCCGCGCACGTGACGGAGCTCGCCCAGGCGGCCCTCGGCCACGAGCTGGTGGGCCAGCACCAGCGCCGGGACCCGCCGGTAGTTGAACGCCACCATCGAGCGTCGCCCACCCGCTCGCGCCACCTCGGCCGCGCTGGTCATCGCTTCGGCCTCGGCCACGGAGTTGGCCAGCGGCTTTTCGCACAAGACGTGTTTTCCGGCCTCCAGGGCGGCGACCGCTATCGGCATATGCGTATCGCCCGGAGTGCAAATGTCGACCACATCGATGTCGTCCCGGGCGATGACGTCACGCCAATCTGTGGCCGTTTCGGCAAACCCGTAGCGCGCCGCGGCCGCCCGGAGCTGCTCCTGGTCGCGTCCGCACAGGACAGACAGCGTGGGCACGACCTTTAGGTCGAACGCCCTCCGGGCGGCCTGCCACGCGTGCGTGTGTGCGGCACCCATAAACCCATAGCCGATCATCGCCACGCGCAACTGGTCGCCCTGGCCCGACATGTCAACCCCTCTCATCTCGTGCCAAGGTGCATCCGAGCCGAGTGCCCGACCGTGCCTCCCTGGCCGAAGCCACAACCTGCGATCGTACGCATCCCGGTGGAGAGGACTCCAGTCCCGGGCCGAGCGCCGGCCTCCGGGCATTGAGGACGCACGCCACCGCAGTCGTCGAGCTACCAGTCAGGCTACGTTGGACACGCCATACACCTACCGAAGGGAAAGGTCGTGCATATCCTCAGGTACCGTCCGCCGGGTTCAACCCGGGAACACGTGGGCTTGTTCGACGGCGAGCGGGTCATGGAACTCCCCGTAACGTCACTGGCCCAGCTCTGGTCGCTGAGGCTCGATGTCCTGCGGCGGCTCGTTGACGACGCCGGCGGCATTGGGACCGCCCTCGAAGAAGTTGAGGTGCTGGCCCCGATCGATGGCCGCACCGAGGTTTGGGCGTGTGGGGTCACCTACGAGATCTCGCGTGAGGCTCGGGTCGAGGAAAGCGAGCGGGCCGCCAACGCGTACGAGCTCGTCTACGAGGCTGACCGGCCCGAACTGTTCTTCAAGTCGGCCGCGTGGCGCGTTGTGGGCGATGGTGGGGCGGTGGCCGTCAGGTCGGACTCGACCCTGGACGTGCCCGAGCCTGAGGTCGCCCTGGTTATAAATGCTTTTGGTGAGACCGTCGGATATACGGTCTGCGATGACGTTTCGTCGCGCTCCATTGAAGGCGAGAACCCGCTCTACCTGCCGCAAGCCAAGATGTACCTCGGCAGTTGTGCCCTCGGCCCCATGGTGCGGCCGGCGTGGGAGGTGGAAGACCCCTACGCCCTCGGGATCGCGCTTACTATCCGCCGTTCTGGCGCGGTCGCCTGGCACGGGACGGCCAGCACTGCGCAGCTGCACCGAAAGTACGACGACCTCGTCAGTTACTTGTTGCGAGCTGACGTCCACCCGGAGGGCGTCGTGTTGTCGACGGGTACGTGCCTCGTCCCGCCGGCGCCGTTCACACTCGAAGCTGGCGATGTCGTCGAGATCGACATCGACCAGATCGGCACGCTTATCACCGGGGTGGTGCGCGGCCTTGACGCTGCGATCGCCGCGGGCTCGGGCGGCACGAGCGGCCACGGCTCGTCAGGCGCCAGCTAAGCGGAGGAACCAAGCGCAGGACGGGCCCGGCTAACCGTCAAATTATGACGGTGGCCCGGTGATGGTGAGGGTCACCGCGTTGCTTGTCTGCCCGTTTACCAACACGAAAAGCTGCGCGCGTTCACCCTTGACCCACTCCCCACCTCCGAGCGGATTGGTACCCGGGACGTCGAAGCTAAGGGCGCTGTTCGACCACGCTGTGGTCGGGACCTGCACGTTGTTCATCACGAGCTGGCCACCCGGCGGCGCGGGCAAGCCGGGCGGCGGCGACACCAGGTTGGCGCCGGTCAGGGTAACGGCCGTTCCGGTGGCTGCCTCCGACGGGTTCGCCTGGTAGAGGATCGGTGTCCCGAACGTTACGAGCTTTTTGCCGAGATAACCTCCCTGGCTGATCCCCATCAGGACTAGTAAGGACGAGTCGATGTCCGGCAACGATGTTATTACCGGGGTGCTCGCCACTTGATGGGCGACAGCGGTGAGAAAGATGCCCAGCGAAACAAGGGTAAAACCGATCATCTGAATTTTGGCCAGCTCTGGCATACCGCTGTCATCGGTGAGGACCCCGCCCTGCGCCCCTCCCGCCGTCGAACTACCGGGTCCGGCGTTAGCCGTGGCGTTATTCGGCGGGCCCGACTGCGCGGCGGCGGGCTTGGCGACTCGGCCCGTCTGAATATAGCCGTTGGTAATTGCCTTGGCGGCGATGGCCGTACCAGTGCTGAAGCCCAACACGGTGAGGACGTTTACGGGGACCTGGCGGATGGCTGAGTAGTCACCTTGCCTAGCTCGCAGGACCCACAAAACGCAATACGCGAATATAACGACGACAATCCACAAGGCCCATTGGAACTTCGAGGTGCTGGCCCGGCCGTCCGCACCTTCGACCAGTTTCCAAGGGTTCCAGGCGCCCGCGAAGATACCGCCCAGGACGTAAAGCAGCGCCAGGGCCCCGAGCCCGACCAGAACGGCCACCCATTTCCAGCTCGACGTAACCGCGGTCGCTTTCGTCGTGTTCGTGACTACGATCAGCGTGGCCTCAATCATTGAGAAGCCTCATTTGGAGAAGTTCGCACGTTTACCCGGCCCGTACCCCGGCTGAAGTACGAAGACTATATCAGTCGAGGCCCACCCGATTGTATTTCCGTTACTACTATTTCCCTCCCAATCTGGTACCTCATTAGCGCCGTCTTTCTAATTGCCGTGGGTTCGCCGGGGCCTGGCGACGCAGGACGAGCGGGATCGCACCCGGGCTCCTCGTGCCGGCGTCGGCCTGGTGCGTGCACCCGCCGGAGCGCACATCGGAGGCCGCGGATCTCGGGCGGCCGCCCTCCGCTCGCAGGTGCGTTCGGGTCGGCCGCAACTCGATTGACCTGCGGGCCTGTCAGGTCATTAGAACACATGTTTGGTTGAGGAACGGCAAGCACAACATCTGCCTGGTCGACGGCCTGGACGGTACCGGAGGCGTCCATTGCCATACGCCCGGTGTAAGCCGTAGTCGCGCCGGTCAAGCACCAACGAGAAGCGTGCTGAACTGAATTAGTGGAGCTAACGCCGTACGTGAAGAAGGTGCTACCGAGCGTCGCTAGCACAAAGTAACGTCACGTCATGTGGAGTCGACCGTGCTGACCGTGGAGGTAGATGAGGTAAATGAGGTGGATGAGGCTCCGCAGCCCTATAAAGGCTTGGAGGCCTCGGTAGTCCATGCCGTAAGTGTGGCCGACCTGTCCGTTGGATATTCGCCTCGCCAGATGAAGGTCGACCACGACCATGTGGCCGCCCTTGCAGACGTCGTCGACCGCCTCCCGCCTGTGGTCGTCGACGAACGCACCATGACGGTCATTGACGGGGTACATCGAGTGGAGGCATACAGGAAACTAGGCCGCAGCCGTATACCTGCGCTGATGTTCAGGGGCAACGACATGGAAGCACTGGTCATCGCCATCCAGGCGAATATCCAGCACGGCAAGCCCCTTAACCGAGGTGAGCGCCAGGAGGCGGCGCGGGCGCTCCTTCACGAGTGCCCCGAGCGTTCCGATCGGTGGGTGGGGGAGGTATGCGGGGTTTCGCACACAACGGTGGCCGTGCTTCGTCGTTCCGTCAGCGCGGCTGACGCCAAGGTCAGGATGGGCCGGGACGGCCGGCGGCGGCCGGTCGACCCCTCGCTGGGGCAGGCCGCCGTCGCTCGGGTCATGGCCGAGAACCCGACGGCGAGCATCCGGCAAGCGGCCGGGGCGGCCGGGGTTGCTCCTTCGACGGTCCAGCGGTTGGCGGCGGGTCTGGCCCGGTCGCAAAAGCCGCCATTGCCAGGGGTCGGCTTCACCGTACGCGCGACGGTCGGGGGCTCCCATGACGACCGGCCCCTGACGACCGGCCCCATGACGCTCGGCCCCGTGACGACCGGCCCCGTGACGACCGGCCCCGTGACGACCGGCCCCGTGACGACCGGCCCCAGCACGACCGGCCCCAGCACGACCGGCCCCATAACGACCTGGTGGCCGATCCCGTCCGTCACCCTTCCTGCGAGGGCGCGGAAGTGACTACCTGGTTGGCGAGCACATCCGTGAGCGTGGAAGACCTATACGCTCATCTCGCCAGCCTGCCGTTGTCGCGTGTCTACGAGGTGGCCGACGAGTGCCGGCGCCGAGCGCGCAGCTGGGCGCAGATGGCTGACGCCCTGGAAGCCCGGGTCCGCCGAGGGCCGACCGCCACGTAGCCTTCCAAATGGGTGGCGCCGATGTGGCCGCCGTTCGACTGGCCAGCTTGGCCGGTCGAACAGTGCCGGCCACGAGCAAGACCGTCACGCCGGCCGTACGCCGGCCTA
This sequence comes from uncultured Acidimicrobiaceae bacterium, assembly GCA_963750465.1. Lineage (GTDB taxonomy): Bacteria > Actinomycetota > Acidimicrobiia > Acidimicrobiales > Palsa-688 > Fen-671. The sequence goes on along the minus strand of CAVVRE010000007.1, from coordinate 1,406,962 downwards.
GCGTCGTCAGCCGCTGGGTCGTTTTGCGAGGCAATATAACCCAAAGCTAACTTGGCCGGCCCCTGCCTCTTTCGAGCAATGGGTTCGTCGCCTCACTCACATGGAGAGAATGTGTTTTTTCGGCCCCGACACTTTTCAACTGACGGTTGAGCTTATACACTTGCCCATGTAGCGGCCGGATGGCGTCGTTGTCCCGTGCCCGCTTAAAGACCAATCCGGTCGATCTTATTCACGCTGAGCGGAGGATCAAGCATGAGCGACATAAACCTCGAAACCGCCCTTGTTTCACCTAGCAACTTCGCCATCAGAGAGGTCTCGAACTTTACCCAATTCAGGGCCGCGCTTGTTCAGACGCCCACCCTGGGGGCGTTGGCAGACTTCGCCGGGACTTTCACCGGACACGGCTTCAATACGATCTTCCGGCCCGATAGCAAGGCCACGCCGACAGCACTTCCTATTCCTGTAGTCGGAAGCGACAACGTCCTCGAGCTCAACTTGACGTCCGAGACACTCTCCTTTTCAAAAAGTCTGGGCTCGGTCCCCAATCGCGGTTTCGTTCAGGGCGATATTTTCCTAAACGGAGTTCCCTACCTTCAGACCATTAGCGACATAACCGTCCCCAACCAACCGGTGGGCATCCACTTCGAGCCAGGACTGTGGCTGATGGTTCCTTCCACCGTCGACCCGGCCGAGACCACGACGGTGGTGCGCATGGCGTCTATCCCCCACGGCACGACGATCTTGGCCCAGGGATCGGCAAAGACGGCGCCGGGCAAGCCGACCATCGCGGCCGTCGACATGACCCCCTTCACCACCGCCCCGCCCCATAACAAGATCCCGTTCCCGAGCCAGACGGCTACCAACAAGTCCACGGCCCGGATACCGCAGGACCTCAGCTCGTTCATCACTGCCGGCACCATCACGCAGGCGATACTGACGGACCCCAACACCATCTTGCGCAACCACATTGCGACTCAGAACATCACTTCCACCACGACACTTACTATTTCGACCCAACCTGCCGCCCCTCTGTTTGGCGGCGGCACGGACAACATGGCCTTTCTGCTGGGTAACAGCGGGGCCACCGCGCCCAACGCGCAGGACGTGAGGATGTCGGCGGTGTTCTGGATCGAGACGGTCAAGCACACCATCGTGGTGCCGGTCTTCCATCCAGGCCATCCGCCCCTGATTATCCCGGGCGAGACTGGTGAGGCTGGTCAGCCCGTCCCCAGGTTCCTCGTGAACCCGCCAATCGCCATTACGACACCCCGGTCGATCACGGTGGAGTCCACCCAGATCCAGTACTCGCAGCAGGTCTTCTTGAACTTCAACACGCTGACGTGGCCTCACATCTCGGTGGCGACGTTGGTCCCAGCCGCACCTATCCCGGTGCCGGCGTCGGTGTTCCAGGGGCCCTGACAGGCGAGAATCGAGAGGTCTTGACCCTGGCCGGGTAATTCCACCAGGCCCAGCTTGAAGAACCCGCCGGCCAGGGCCGGCGGGTTCTGCGCGACGCCGCTAAGGGGGCGTTCTCGGGTGCGGGGCGTTCTCGGGTGCGGGGCGTTCTCGGGTGCGGGGCGGGCAAGGGGCGATCTGGGTGCAGTCGGCGCATCTGGGCGCATTTTGGCGCAGACATTGCGTTCGATCGCGACCAGAAGTAATTGCTGCACCCAGAAAGCGGGCGCGCCGAGGCGGGTCGTACTCAACGCAACAGCCTGAGATGGAGTCAGAAAGCCGGCGTGCCGAGGCGGGCCGCACTCGACGCAACCGGGTGCGGTCAATCGAAGCCGGTGTGTCCCTCTCCGCTACTGCTGGGTCTTGGCCTGGGCAGCTAACCAGGTCTGGACAGCCGATTGACCGTTGTTAAAGAGCGTCTGCTGTTGCTCTGTCGTGAGCCCGAAGTTCGTGGCGGACATACCCGTGGAGTCAACGAAGATGGTCCACGGCGGCCGTTGCTGGTCGATATCGATGTAATAGCGATCGCCGTTGTCCAGCAACGTATGAAGGCAAGCCATGGTCTCGGTCGGGAGGTGGCTGACTCCCGAAACCGCCCCACAAACGGTTTGTTTCGCGGACAGCTTGATCCCGAGCGTCGGCCAACGGGCGGGCACACCATCAGTGCGGTCGAAGACGTCGAGTGGGTAGTTGTCGAGCATCCCGCCGTCCACCCAAACGACGTCGCCGGGCGGAAACGCCTCGCCGCCGAGGGTGCCAGCGGGGGCGCGGAACCGTACCGGCTCGAAGAAGAACGGGATGGCCATGGAGGCGCGGACAGCGTCTACCACCCGCTGATTTCCGGGTTCGAAACCGTAGGCCGGGTAGTCCCAGGGCAAGCGGACACACTTCCCCCGAGTTATGTCTGAGGTGTGGACCACTAGGGCATACTTCTGCGCGGCGCTCAGATTGCTGTCAGCTCCAGGGTCGTCCAACGCCAGGTCGCTGAAGTGGACCACGCCGATGTCGGCCAATACCTTTCCCAGCCACTCGATCAGGTAGTCGCCGTCGTACAGACCCATATGGAACAGCAACCCGGAGGCATTGCCGACCGGCCCAGCTTGCCCCTGAAGCCGTCGTTCTTCATGAACTTTGGATAGGAAATCGTGTTGAGCACGTCGTGCAGTTGGCTGACGGGCTGTTTTTTTGCATTGAGGGCGGCGACAATCGAGGCCACGATGGCGCCGGCACTGGTCCCCGCTACTCTTCTTGCTTGGTACCCGGCCGCGTCGAGCTCGAGGATGGCGCCAACCAGTCCGATCCCTTTTACTCCGCCCCCCTCCAAGACCAGGTCAATCGGTTTGGATTGTGCCGGCGCCGCCGGCTCGGCGTCGTTAGCTAGTACTGGCGTGACGGTCATGGCGATAACACCCTTTCGGTAGGTGGGCTCTGGTCGACGAGCCCCTTCGCCCGGCGATGATCTTAACCGTCACTAACATTAAGCCGTCCACCTTGTGAAATCGAGGGGTTTCGGACGTCGGGGCGCGGCAACGACAATGTGACCCCCTATCGTCTCATAACGGGCTCGGGCTTATCACACCATCGCTCCCCAGTGGGACGCCATGGAGCGGTGGGACGCCATGGACCTGGTCCGGCTCCCAGGCACCTATGTATTTGGAGGGCGGCCACGGTCTCTGTGGAGACGCGGCCCAGGAAGGTCTCTGGAATACGACTCTTCACGTTGCTGCTGGTCGGGGGCCCGCCCCGCCCGCTAGCTCGGCGGACCGTATTGGAGGAGAAGGCTTTATGGCCAGCTTGCCACGGCGTCTCGTTGTAGGGACCCTCGCTACCGCCGTCGCCGCGGCGGCGCCAGCGATGGGTCATCACCCTCGGTTTGCGAGTTCCACGTGTTAGCCGCCAGGGTGGACAGAGGGCCACAAATTTACGAGGGTAGTTTGGATCTGTGTGAAGTCCGCACGCTGCCCGTGGCCGCTCTCTCTATCGGTTACTCGCCGCGCGACACGAAGGTCGACGCCGGCCATGTCGCCGCCCTAACCGAGGTGGTCGACCTATTACCGCCGGTAATCGTGGACCACCGGACCATGACCGTGATCGACGGCGTCCACCGCCTGGAGGCGTTCCGAAGGGCGGGCCGGAGCCATATAGACGCGCTGATGTTCAACGGCGAGGATACCGAGGCCATGGTCGTCGCCATCCAGGCCAACGTGAAGCACGGCAAACCTCTCAGCCGCGGAGAGCGCCGATCTGCCGCCCTCTCTCTTCTACACGCCTTCCCTGAGCGGTCCGACCGGTGGATGGGCGAAGTTTGCGGGTTGTCGCACACAACGGTGGCCCTTATCCGCAGGAGCCTGCACATGGCCGAGACGCGAGTCCGGACGGGCCGTGACGGCCGGCGTCGCCCGCTAGACAGGCTGGCGGCCCAAACGGCCGTCGCCCGGGTTATAAGCGACAACCCGAACACCAGCGTCCGCCAGGCAGCTGAGGCGGCCGGTGTCGCCCCGTCGACGGTACACCGTGCCCGGGCCCGGTTTCTCGGTCATGAGAGCTCCTTGCCAATGCCGCCCCCGGCGACGGCGCCCAGTATGCCAGCCCCGGATGAAGTTGAGCCCGGAGAACCGGCCCCGCCCTCAGCCCCGGAACTGGCCGTACCGGCCTCGTGGTTGGACAGGACGGCCGTTAGCGTTGAGGACGTTCGCACTCACCTCGCCAGCCTTCCGTTGTCCCGTGTCTACGACGTCGTGGACGAATGCCGTCGAAGGGCCAGGACTTGGAGCGAGATCGCAGACGCACTGGAAGGGCGGGCCCGGAACAGCCCCTCGAGGAACCGTAGGCCCTAACCTTTTCGCAGGGCGAGGATTAGCTTTCCCGTCGCGGCCGCGACAGGCCGGAGAGCTAGGAGGTTCAGCGATGTCGTCAGAAGTTCCAAATAGGGCGCTGCAGTTGCGGTCGTTGGTCAGGGCCGATCAAATTCTGGAGGCGTTCCTAGAAGAGGTTGACGTGCCCGCCCCGGGCCCGGCGCCGTCGTCGTCAGGGTGGAGGCGGCCCCGGTCAATCCCTCCGACATCGGCTTGCTTTTCGCCGGCGCCGACACGGCCGCTGCCGTTTCGAGCGGGACGTCAGAACGCCCACTGGTCATCGCTCCAATACCTGCGCCCGCCATGCGTGCCCTTAGCGGCCGCGTAGGCACGCCGCTGCCCGTAGGTAACGAGGGGGCCGGGACGGTAGTGGCCGCCGGGTCATCACCGGCCGCCCAGGCTCTCCTCGGAAAGGTGGTAGCCGCGGCGGGCGGGGCCATGTACAGTCAATACCGCTGCATTGAAACGTCGCTGTGCCTGGTCCTGCCTGAAGGGACGACACCTGTTCAGGGGGCCTCGTCGTTCGTGAACCCCATGACGGCGCTCGGGATGGTCGAGACGATGCGGCTCGAGGGCCACAAAGCCCTCGTGCACACGGCCGCCGCTTCCAATTTGGGCCAGATGCTCAACCGGCTTTGCATCGAAGAACAAGTCCCCCTCGTCAACATTGTTCGCCGGCCCGAGCAGGAGGAGATCCTCAGGTCGGCGGGCGCCAGCTACGTTTGCAATTCGACGTCGGGGAGCTTTATGGATGACCTGGTTCAGGCGCTCAAGGCGACCTCCGCCACATTGGCCTTCGATGCCATTGGAGGCGGCAAGTTGGCTAGCCAGATATTGACGGCTATGGAGGCGGCCGCTCGAGAACCGGCAGCCCGGTACAGCCTCTACGGCTCCTCGGCACATAAGCAGGTTTACATATACGGCGGGCTCGATCGGGGCCCAACCGAACTGACGCGCAACTTCGGCATGGCCTGGGGCATCGGGGGATGGCTGATCCTTCCGTTCCTGCAGAAACTGGGCGTGGAAGGGTCGGAAAGGTTGCGGCGCCGAGTTGCGACCGGGCTCGAGACGACCTTTGTCAGTAGTTATGCCAACGAGGTCTCGCTGGCCGGCGCCCTTCAGCTGGAAGCTATCTCCGTGTACCGCGCGGTCCGCGACCGGGTCGAAATATCTCATTATCCCGAACGGGTAACCGACGGGAGCTTCAGCCCAACCAGGCCATGGGCTATGCCACAAGTCCCATTTATGGCCGGCGCAGCGTAACTTTAAGCATGACCGACCGCCAGAACCTCCTCCGGGAGGGGATCAAGCGCCCGCTTCCGCTCGCCTACCACCCGCTCTACCGCTTCTATGAGGGCGGTGCGCTCACCAGGAACTTTCGAGGCCTGGCGCCACACGAGGACGACTGGTGGTCGGAGGATTGGGTCGGTTCGTGTACGTGTGCGAACAACCCGGATCCGGGTGGTCACCCGCAGGGGCTCAGCACCGTAGACATAAACGGGATCGGTGCCGTCCCCCTCAAAGAGGTCGTGGAGGCTTGGCCAGAAGAGATGGTCGGAGCGAGCTTCGCCGCCCGGTGGGGCCCGATTACGGGTGTCCTGGTCAAGCTGCTCTCGCCCCGAGGGCCGGTCCCTGTGCACGCCCATCCCACCCGAGAATGGGCTCAAAGACACCTCCGCTCGAAGTTTGGGAAAACGGAAGCCTGGATCTTCCTGGAAACACCAGGTGATGGGTTAGAGCCGGCCCATGCCGGCCTTGGGTTCACACCTGGCGTGGAACGGGCGTGGTTCGCTGAAGCAGTACGGCGCCACGACCGCGCCAGTATCCGCGGCGCGCTGCACTGCATAGACGTCCATCCCGGCGACGTCTTCGTGGCTCACGCGGGGGTGCCTCACTATCTCGGCCCCCGGGTGTCGTTCATCGAAGTGCAGGAGCCCAGTGACCTTCTAGTTATCGCCGAGGCGCCAGAGCACGACGAACCCGCGGCCACCATGGGCTTGGGCTGGGACGTCGCGCTGGACATGATCGACTACGCCGGTCAGGAGAGAGGGCCAACGCTGTCTCGCGCTCAGCAAAGCCCACGCGTGATGCGCTCCAGCCATGGCTCGCGCGAGGTCCGGCTTTTTCAAGACGACGTGCTCGAGTTCTTTGATGCCACGGCTCTCGAGGTGACGGACAACATCGACGTCGATGACGGAAGGTTCAGTATCGCCATCGTGACATCCGGGGACGGCTCCATCCACGGGAACTTTGGCGACCTGGCCGTGAGGCGGGGCGAAACGTTCGCATTGCCGGCCCACCTACCGATTCGAGTGGCCGCGGGTCGGGAACCACTCCGCATTGTCCGGTGCTTCGGCCCCACCGCAGATTGAGGGCCCGGGCTTTCGAACTACGGTACGACGAGCAGCCCGTTGTGACCGGGCCCCGCGGAAAAACGGGCCACACGTCGACCACCCGTTCGTCCTCGACGACGTAATATACGTCGTACATATTGACCGTGGCCGGCGCATACCCCGGGACCATCCTCAGCCACGACCCCACCGGTAGGCCGAGCTCCGGCGGGGCGATGAACACTCCATGTTCCTCGTCAAAGCGCAGGGCTTCCAGGTCCGCACCCATGATTGACGGGCCGCCGCCGGTACCCACCGATTTGCTGCCGGCGTCGACGATCAACCGGCCCGGGGGCCGGCTGATCACGGTGGTCGCCACCGTCAAGGCGTGCTCGAATTCTGGCACCATCCGACCGTGGAAATTGTCCATGACGACATACGTACCGGCCTGGATCTCGGTCACGCCCTCCCGTTCCGCCGACAGCCTCCACGTCGCCGTCCCACCGGCCGAGCGGATAGGGCAGGGATAGCCCAGGGACTCCAGGCGGTCGGCCACCTGGAGGAAAAGGTCCATGGCCGCCTGCTGTTTGCTGGTGCGGCGCTCTAGGTCGGGCTCGAGAGAGCAGTGCCCCTCGTAGCCAGTGATGCCTTCGAGACGAAGGTGGTCAGAGTCCACGACATGCTTGGCGAGGGCCAAGGCGTCCTCGACGGTGTCGACGCCGGCGCGGTCCATGCCGGTGTCCACCTCGATCAGGACCCCGAGCTCCGAACCCGCTGACTTAGCCGCGTCCGACAACTGCACCGCATTGGCGGGATCGTCGACGGCGACCAACACTCGGTGGTCCCGCGCCAGTTCGGCCAGGACACGCCGCTTTTCGGGGTGTGTGACCGTATTTACGACGAAGAGGTCATCAAGGCCTCCCCAGGCCAACGCACACGCTTCCCAGACCGTGGCGGTGGAGAGACCGGTCGCTCCGGCGCTGACCTGAAGGCGCGCCAACTCGATGGACTTGTGCACCTTGATGTGAGGGCGGATATTCGCGTTCAAGCCCTGCAGCGCCTCGGCCATGCGGGCCATGTTGCGTTGCGCGACCGTGAGATCCAGCAGGAGCGCGGGTGTCGGGACCTCCGGAGCGCGGCGGCCGATCGCGCCCGCATAGACATCGCGCATGAAAGCCCGATGGAGGGCCACCGGGTCACGTCTGGCTCGGGGGGCGTCCACGCTATCGACCTACCTTGGAGCTCTCGCTGCGCAAAACATCGAACATATGTTGCAGGTTGTCTCGGGGGGCGACCCCGTCAAAGATAGCGCTGCCACTCACCACCAGGTCCGGGTGAAGGGCGGCGACGGACTCGATGTTTGCCCTGGTCACCCCGCCGTCGACGCCGAGTACCACATCCCGGCCCGCTATCAACTCGCGAGCCGCTGCTACCCGACGCGCCGTAGCGGGGATGAACTTCTGGCCGCTCCAGCCCGGGTTTATGGCCAATAGCAGGAGCAGCTCGAGGTCATCGAGGAGCGGCTCGACGACATCCAGCGAGGTCCCGGGGTTTAAAGCCATCCCCCGCACCACTCCCGTGCCTGCGAGCGCCTGGAGGAGCCGGTGTGGGTGCCTCGTCGACTCTACGTGGCACGTGATGATGCCGGCGCCGGCGTCTATGTACGCCTGGATTTTCTCGAGCGGCTCATCGATCATTAGATGGCAGTCTTTGACGAAGCCCTCGGGGATGGCTTTCACAATCGGTGGGCCGACGGTCAACTGAGGGCAAAAGACGCCGTCCATGACGTCGACATGCACGACCAGGCTGCCGGCCTGCTCGAGAAGAGAAAGCTCTTCGCCCAGCCTGAGCAGGTCGGCCGTCAGTAACCCGACGCTTATCGTCGGCCCCGATTCGAGCAGTTGCTGGGCGGTGGTCTTCACCGCTCGCTCAGCCGGGCGCCCTGGGCGAGGTCCTCATATACCTGGAGCGCGTCCTCGGGCTTCATATCCTCGTGCACGACCTTGCCGACAGCCTGGATCATCGCCGCCGGATATTCCGATTGGAAAATGTTGCGGCCCATGTCAACGCCGGCGGCACCTTCCTGGACCGCTCGGTACGCCATCGTGAGGGCATCGAGCTCGGGCAGCTTCTTGCCTCCGGCCATCACGATCGGGACCGGGCAACCAGAAGTAACATGTTCGAAACCCTTGTCGCAGTAATAGGTCTTGACTACCTGCGCTCCGAGCTCAGCGCAGATTCGGGTGGCCAGACCGAGGTAGCGCTCGTCGCGCACGAGCTCTTTGCCGACGGCGGTCACGCCGACCACCGGTACTCCAGTCCTATAAGCCGCGTCCACGAGCCGGGTCATGTTCTCGACAGACTGAGTTTCGTGTTCGCCCCCGATGAACACCTGCACGGCCACGCCGTGGGCGTTCATACGCGCCGCATCCTCCATGTCAACCGCCAGCCGTTCGTTGGAGAGCTCCTTCAGGATGCTCGGGCCGCCACTGGCGCGAATTACAATGCCGCCACGGTGGGCCGCCGGGATAGTCGAGCGGAGCATGCCACGCGTCAGCATGAGGGCGTCTGCGTACGGGACGATGGGGACGACGGTCAGGTCGACGCGCTCGAGGCCGGTGGTTGGTCCCTGGAAATAGCCGTGGTCGATGGCCAGCATGACGGTACGCCCCGTGTCCGGCCGGAAAATGCGGGCCAGACGGTTTTTCATCCCCCAGTCGTAAGCGGCGGAACCCTTCAGAAAGAAGCCTTGGTCTGCCGCCGGTATCTCGACAAAGAAGTCCTTGTCATTTCTGGTCTCGGTGTCATTTCTGCTGTCGGTGTCTGGCACTGCGCCTCCTATCGTCCGTTCGTATCAGTTACGTCCCAGCCGCGCTCCACAACGGTTTCAGTAGACCCGGCGCTACGAGTTGCATCGAGGTGCGGTAGATCTTCAACCACTGTTCGGCCAACTCACGGTACCTGGCTTGCGCCTCCGAGCCAGGCTCCACCGTTCGAGCGAACGCGGCGATTGACGCCGCCGCCTCCTCTGTGTTCTTCCAGTAACCGGCGCCGACGCCGGCACACATCGCCGCGCCCAGTGCCGTGGACTCCTCAACTACCGGGATGTGCACCGGGACGCCCAGAGTATCGGCAACTATTTGTGGCCACAGATGGCCTTTGGCGGCTCCGCCGGTCAGGACCGCCTCCGCCACCGTACTTTCGGTCAGCTCCTCGATTATCCGCATGTGGGCCAGCGAGACGTAGGCCGCACTTTCCTCGATGGCGCGGAAACATTCGACCCGTCCGGCCCGCCCGGGGTTGGAGACATCGAAACCGAGGAAACCCGGGGAGGTGTGCACCCAGTGGTTTGCCTGCATGACGTTGGAGAAGAGCCCGATGACGCCGTTCGCTCCCGGCGGCACGGCCTCAGCCTTACGTTCCATGACGGCGTACACGTCGACGCCCTCGTCTCGGGCCTGCAATTGTTCCAGTTCGCAAAATGCGTCACGGAACCAGCGCATGACGATCCCGCAATAAAAACCAATACCCTCCATCATCCAGAGACCCGGCGTTACGTGGCATAAGGTGCGCAGCCGCGCTAGAGGGTCGACCGAGCGGGTGGTCGAGCAACATCGTATGCTGCCAGAAGCTGCCGGCTACGACGGTGAACCTCCTGGGGCTGGTTAGCCCTATGCCCAGCAGGCCAAGCTGCGTATCGGCACCGCCAACGACCACCGGGGTCCCCTCGGCCAAGCCGGTTTCTGCGGCGGCCTGTGCCGTTACGCCCCCGATGACCGTGCCCGGTTCGACGACGGGCGGGAAAATCTTCCGCTCCAGGCCACAAATATCCAAGACCCGGTCCGACCAGTCGCGTTGAGCGAGGTCGAACATCCCCGAGCTGGAGCCCAGTGAGGGGTCCGTTACAAACTCACCCGACAACCTGGCCAGGACCCAATCCCCGATCATGCCGACGTGGGCGACGTCCGCGAATATCTGCGGCTCGTGGCGAGCGATCCATCGAAAGCGGGCCGGCGCCGTGATCGCCACCCAGTCGCCGGCTCGCTCGTAAATCTCCTGGGCCTGGCCGGCAGAGATGAGCTCAGCGGCCTCGGTGGCGGCCCGGGAGTCTGCGTTGGGGCAGGCCCAGCTCTCCTTGCCGTCGCGGTCGTACAGCACCATGCCTTCGCGCATGCTCGTCGCGCTCACCGCCCGCACCGCGCTGGGACCGACATTTGCGTGGTCCAGCGCTTCGCGTACGCATTCCCCGACGAGGGACCAGTTCTGGGCCGTGTCGAATACTTGAGAGCCGGGTACATGGGGCAGGGCCAAGTGGCTGTACTCTCGCTGGCCGACCCCGGCCGGTTGACCTGCGGCCGTGAACAGCACAGCGCGGGCGCTGCCGGTCCCCAAATCGATGGCCAGCAAGTACCCGTCGTTCACGGCACCGACGTCTCCCGGTTTACGACCGTCTCCCGGTTGACGACCGTCTCCCCGTTGACGACCGTCTCCCCGTTGACGACCGTCTCCCCGTTTACGACGTGGAGCAAGGGTTCGCCGGCTGCGAAGCGTCTGACCTCGTCTGCGATCATCTCGGCGCCCTGGAGGAGAGTCTCGTGGGTGGCCCCGCCGATGTGGGGCGTCATGACCACGTTGGGATGACGGAGCAGGCGATGCTGGCCTGTCCCATTGCTGTGCCGCACGACGTCCAGTGCCGCCCCCGCCAGTCTGCCCGAGGCCAGGGCGGAGTCGAGGGCGTCTTCATCAACGAGGGTTTCACGGGCCGTGTTGACAAAGAACGACCCCGGCTTCATCCTGGCAAAAGCAGCCTCGTTGAACAGGTTCTCGTTCTTATCAGTCGCCCGGGCGTGCAATGACACGAAGTCGGCCCGCTGCAACAGCTCGTCGAGCCCCCACACGCGTTCGACCTCGTTGTCCGGTTCAAGGTCCAGGTAAGGGTCGAAGGTGAGGACGTCCATGCCAAAGGCGACGGCCCGGCGGGCCACTCGCTGGCCGACCTGACCATAACCGACCAAACCAAGCGTGTGGCGGCGGAGGTCGCTGCCGATGAACTTGGCTCCTTCCCAGTTGTCCTTCAGCAGTTCACCGTCTTCGAGGAACCGTTGAGCGCGGGGAAACCGCGAGCCAGCATGACAAGAAAGGCCAGCGTTTGATCGGCCACGGCTTCCGCGTTTTTGCCCGGCGTATTTACCAAGGGGAGGCCGCGGGCGCTGACGGCCTCGACGTCGACATTGACGGGGCCGCCTCGGGCGCAACCGACCAGCTTCAAGGACCCAGAGGCGTCCAGCACGGCGTCGGTCACCGGTGCCCCTTGCACGACCAGGACCTCGACGTCGGCCATGTGGGTACAAAGCTGGGCGGGCGAGCCCTGGTACTCGTTGATGCGTAGATCGGAAGCAGTGCGCGGAGTGAAGGGAGCGGCGGGGTCGACCTGAAGGTACTCGACCGTGTGGCCGGGACCGAGGCCAGCGAACGCTTGCTGAAAGTAACGCGTCGGCATGTACGAGTCTCCGACAGCCAGCATCTTCATCCCAGGTCCCCCTTCGACACGACAGAGGTGGCACAATTGCGACCCGGAGCAGGCTACCGGACCGGGAAATGGTTTCCCACGCGTCGCACTTACCTAGCGGTGGACCGACCACCGCGGCAGTCAGTATAGTCGTCGTCCTGTTCGTACAACAAGGGCCCTCCTGGCACGCCCAGCTCGAACCGGGCTTGGGCGGTGTCCGGCTTGGCCGTTGACGATTATGGCCCCGGCCCGGCCGGGCTTGACACCCCCCATTTTTCACGTATCATGACTCCGGATACGCGTACAGGTGCCCGGGGGGCAACAGTGAGATTAGCCAGTGACTCGTACGTGGCGCACGAGCACCCCGGAGCGGGGCGCGCCGGCACAGCCCCCGCCGGCATAGCCCCCGACAGCGCGGCCTTCGCCGGCACAGCCCTCGACAGCGCGCCCACTCCCGTTCGGCCAACGCTCAGTAATTGACGGTCGGAGACCCCACTTTGATCCCTCTAGCCGGTTCCCCACTGGAGGCGATGGGTCAGGCGTCATCAGACCACCGTCCGGTTGTAAAAGCAACGGGGCTCTCCAAACAGTACGGCAATGTCCAGGCGCTAATCGATGTGGACCTGGAGATTTACCTGCGTGAGATCGTCGCACTGGCGGGCGACAAACGGAACCGGCAAATCCCCTCAAATTCCGCTTACAACTGTTGACGAGGTGGTAACGATCGACTCTTCGCCCGGTGTTGCCATAGCGCTTACCTTCGATTTCGATGGGCACACGAACTGGATAACCAGCCTCGGCCAAACGACTCCGGAGCCACTTTCGAGAGGAGAGTTCGGCCGAGTCGGGGTACGCAGGATCCTGAACCTGTTGTCTGAGTACGGGATCAAGGCGACGTTCTTCACTCCGGGGGCGAATGCGATCACGTTTTCGGGACTTATGGAAGCAATCGCGTCGGGGGGCCATGAGATAGCCCACCACGGCTGGATGCACGAGCCTCCCGCCGGCCTCGAGGAGGCGGCGGAACGCCGCGCCCTCGAACGTGGCATCGAAGCGCTCGAGACGACGACAGGAGTACGGCCGGTGGGCTATCGAGCTCCAGGCTGCGCCGCGAGTGACAACAGTGTACGCCTGCTGCTCGAATACGGCTGCGAGTACGACAGCAGCCTCGCGGTTCGTAACCTGCCTCGAGTTTGCTCGCGAATGGAGCGCCGGCCGGGAACCGGCGTTACCGGACGACTGCAATTGAGAATTCGGACGGAGCCCGCCGGCGCCGAACGGGGAACAGAATGAGCGAACGCGTTCGCGAACTAATTATCCCGCTCGAAGGGGGGCGCGTTGTGCTCGCCGCGGACTTGATGAGCACGGCCACAACGGGTGGACGACAGCCAGTGCTTGTCAGTATGTACCCCTATCACAAAGACGACGTAATCGGGAACGCGTTCGAAACACCGCGACGTCAACTGGCCGCAGCTGGCTATCCCACCCTTCTCGTCGACATGCGAGGTCACGGTGCTTCGTCCGGGTCTCCTGCCGCCTCCTACAACCTTGGAGGTGTCGAGGGAGCCGACGGGGCCGCGGTGGTCGAGTGGGCCGCCGCCCAGGATTGGTGCAACGGCGCCGTCGGCATGTGGGGTGTCTCTTACGGTGCAATGATGGCGATTGCGACAGCCGCCCGGCGGCCACCCCATTTGCGGGCCATTGCCGCCGTTTACGGGACGGACGACTGCCTGGCCGACTCGATCGCTCCGGGAGGCAGCCCGTATGCACTGGGGCGCTACTGCTGGGCCGCGCATATGACCGCCATGGATCTGTGCCCGCCCACCCGTCAGGATTCAGATGGCCGTTGGCGCAGCCTTTGGGCTCAGCACCTCGACCGAATCCGCAAAAGGCCGGGCCATGCGTTCGAATGGCAGCCACGCGTCGATGACTCCTCATTCTGGGCGCCGAGGATGGCCGATGCGAAGCGCATCGAAGTTCCGACGTTCCTCGTCGGCGGCTGGTACGACCTCTACGCCGACGCCATGGTCCGGATATTCAACGAGGTGGGCAGCGACCGCCGGCTGGTCATAGGGCCCTGGCTGCACGTGGCCCCTGACCGGGTCGAGGGCGAGCCCTTCGACTGGGTCGGCCAAATGTGCCAGTGGTGGGACCGGTACCTGGTCCCGGCGCCGGGAATATCGCACCCCGACGACGCTCGGGGTCCTGCGAAACGAGCACCTTCCGAACCGACTGCCCTGGTGTATGTGAAGGGAGCGGGGCGCTGGCGTGCTTATGATGGGTGGCCGCCCCCGACAGAAGGCCGTGTCCTCTTTTTCCGGCCCGACGGCAGGTTAGGCCCATCTACGGGCGAGACAAGCACTCACGTTCACCTCGACTTCGCCGCGGTCTCCGGCCAGGCCGCCGGTCTGCTCGATCCTCTCGGCACCGGGCTCGGTCGACCTGAGGACCAGCGGGCCGACGACAGTGCCTCACTGGCTTTCGATACCGACGTCCTGACGGCTGAGCTCGAGCTCAGCGGGCGCCCAGAGATCGACGTGACGGTCCAGCAGAGCGCTTCCATTGACCTTCGCCTGGCGGTGAAACTCTGTGACGTGTCGCCCGACGGAGGTTCCACGCTCCTGACCAGCGGCTGGAGGCGCCTGGGGCCAACAGGTCCTGAGCAAAATGAGAAGATCGCTCATATCCAGTGCGTGCCGGTCGCGGCCGTAATCCCGCCGGGCCACCGTCTTAGAGTGTCAATTTCTTGCTCCGACTTTCCCCGTATGTGGCCTACGCCCGGAGACGGCAGCTTTTCTCTTGTGCTGGGTGGCCCCGAAGGGTCCAGGGTTACCTTGCCTGTACTCGCCCAGCCCGACAAGGCCGAAGATTGGGCCGAAGATTGGGCCGAAGATTGGGCCGAAGATTGGACTGATCGTGTGCCGCGGCCCGCCCGCGCCTCGCCTCTGGACTGGAGCGTCTCGGGCACAGCCGCCCTTCGGCACCGTAGCGAGGACGGGGGCGAGATCGTCGAGACGACCATTGAAACCCACAACGAATTGTCAACCCCGCACGGAGCCACTATTTGGATGGACGAGCAATTCCGTGCCCTCGCATCGGCGCTCGACACCAGGGCGGCGCGCGTGTTCGGGGACGTCAAGTTCGCTCTGGAGCTGGCGGACGGCGCGAAAGTGGACATCACCGTCGAGTCAGTCTTCAGCGAGACAACGGCCAAAGCCAAAGCCCGGGTCGTGGTGGACGGCTCCTCGATCTTCGATGAGACCTGGTACAGCGGCGACTTCGAGACTCCAGCAAAAACTGACGCATCGGAGACGGCGCCTTGACGCCATGGTCCTGGCCTGAACGGGCAACGGCTCGAAGTGAAGGCCCTGAGTGAAGGCCCTAAGTGAACGCCCGATCGGAAGGCCCGTTGGGAAGCGAGGTGTTTTTTACG
The DNA here is from genome assembly GCA_963750465.1 of uncultured Acidimicrobiaceae bacterium. Lineage (GTDB taxonomy): Bacteria > Actinomycetota > Acidimicrobiia > Acidimicrobiales > Palsa-688 > Fen-671. The sequence continues at coordinate 1,391,380 of CAVVRE010000007.1, read as the reverse complement.
CCAGACGATAGGGTCGCCATAGTCACGGGCGGAGGTTCTGGTATCGGCCAGGCCGCGGCGCGGCGGCTAGCGGACCTGGGCATCGCAGTCGTCGTGGTGGGCCGGCGCGGGGAGGCGGTGGCGCAGGTGGCACGGGCCATTACCAGTTCCGGGGGATCTGCCCTCGCTGTCCGGGCCGACCTCGGCGACCCCTTAACGCCGGCGGACGTCGTGTCCGGGGCCCTCGAGCGGTTCGGGCGGCTCGACATTGTCGTTAACAACGCGGCCGTTATCCAGACCGGCCCGCTTGACTCGGTTACCCCGGAGTTGATCGACCACCATTACGCCGTAAATGTCCGGGGCCCGTTGCTTCTAATTAAGGCTGCTCTCCCGGCGTTGCGAACATCCCCTGACGCGGCGATCGTGAACGTGAGCTCCTCCGTGGGGTCGATCGTAAAGCCCGGCAATATGCTTTACGGCTCGACCAAAGCTGCTCTCGAATACCTGACGAGGGCGTGGGCTTACGAGCTCGCCGAAGATCGGATCCGGGTCAATTGTATTGCGCCCGGCCCCGTCGACACCCCGATCCATGCCACATATTCTGCCGACCTCGCAGCCACGTACGCTGACCTCGCCCGCCGGGTGCCGCTGCAGCGAATGGGAGAGGTCGATGATGTGGCCACCTGGGTCTGCTGGCTGGTCGCCCCCCAAACGGCGTGGACGACGGGAAATGTCATCCACGTCGACGGGGGACAGGTGCTTGGTCTACCGGCGTCGAGTGGAGGCTAGGCTCGAGGCGGTCCGCATCCCGGTTCCCCAGCGGTGCTTAGATCCGGCCGGCGCAACTTGGGACCGAAAACCGGCCGGTACGGCGTTGGGATTTACCCGCTCCGGCTTCTGGCCGGCAGCGCCAGACCGAACGGAGGTCAACGGATGGCCCAGGCAGTCGAGGACAGAGCGCGGAAGCTGTCTCTGGCTGAGTTCGACCAGTTGTTCGACTCGGTCAAGAACTGGGGACGGTGGGGCCCGAACGACACCAGGGGGACGTTGAACTATATCCTTCCGGAGCACGTACAGTATGCTGCTTCGTTGGTCCGGAAAGGCCGGTCGATTTCACTTTCGTTACCCGTCAACAAGGTGGCCGGGCCGGACAACCCAAACCCCGCCATCCATTACATGGCCACGGGACACGACAACGACATCGGCTCAGGCAGTTTGCGCTTTGCCACCGACTTTATCGGCATGCAGTTCCATGGCGATAGCCACACTCACATCGACGCCTTGTGCCATATCGCATACCGCGGTCAGCTGTACAACGGGTTGCCGGCCACGTCCGTGACTACGTCAGGGGCGGACGTTCTCGACATTACCGAGTATGGCCACGGGGTGGTCGGCCGGGGTGTCCTCCTCGACATCCCCCGCCTACGGGGCGTGCCCTGGCTCGAGCCCGGCACAGCCGTTACCCGAGCTGAGCTCGAAGAGGCCGAGCGATCTCAGGGCGTGAGCCTCGGCCCGGGAGACCTGTTCGTATTCCGGACCGGGCACCATCGCCGAAGGTTAGAGCTTGGCCCTGGGACAACGGCTACACCGGAGAAGGGAAGGCCGGTTTGCACGTCGACGCCATGCCGCTGTTGCACGAACGCCAGATTGCCGGGTTCCTTCCCGACGGCGACGGCGAAACCGTGCCGGGCACTGTGGACGGGATCGCTTACCCGGTCCACCCGCTGCAGATCACGGCGATGGGGATGTTAGCGTCCGACAGCCTCAACCTGGAGGAGCTGGCTGAGGCGTGCGCAGAAGAGCAGCGGTGGGAGTTCCTGGTCGTCCTGGCTCCTCTGTTCGTGCCCAGAGCCACCGGTTCACCGTTCAACCCCATAGCAGTGCTTTAAGCCGGCTGCCCCGGACCGCAGACCGAAAGGGGGCTGGGCTTGGCATCTTCCAGTCCCGTCCTTGACCGTCAAGGTAAGCTCAACACATTGTCATCCTGTACGTTCAGCGGCCCACGTTTAATGCGAGCGGTCGGAGGGCCGCAGCGAAGTGAAGGAAAGCGACCGCAGGGAAGCGCCGCACAACCGTTCAGCAGACGAGAACTGTTCAGCAGACGAGAACTGAAAGGAGCGAAGCCATGACGAAAACGAGCCCAGAGGTTGCCGCCAGAGGGATCCTCGGGAGGCAGCTGAAAATATCGCAGGTCGCCGTGGTATGCAATGACCTCCAGAAGACGATGGAAAACTACACCAACCTTCTCGGATGGGGCCCATGGAACGTGTACCGCTACGAACCTCCCCGCTTGCACCACACGGAAGTGGGCGGAAAGCCGGTTGACTATACGATGCTTGGTGCCGAGACGCACGTCGGCGACCTTGGTTTCGAGTTGCTTCAGCCTCTCACGGGCCCGAGCATCTACAAGGACTGGCTCGACGAGCACGGCGAAGGGCTGCACCATGTCGCGGTGATGTTGCACGACTTCGAGGAGTCGACCGCTTTGAAGGAGCGGTTTGCCGAAGAGGACATGCCTATCCTCATGAGTGGCCGGTTCGGCGAGACGATCGAGTTCTTTTATGTTGACACGGAGCCGTCCTTGAAGCTGATCATCGAGTCCGGGTCGGGCCACGCCATAGAACAGGCCCCTGACTACGTATACCCGGCGAGTTAGGGGCCGAGCCGGCGGCCCGGCGCCGCCTATAGTTTCACCACGTCTGCACCGGAGACGGCCGCCTTGACAGCCTTATCCTGTTCGGACACGATGAGAGGTACTTCATTCGCAAAGCCTGCTGGCCAGCTTCGAGTGGCCGGAGGCTGGGATCGTCGACAGACGAGGGGGTAGGGATGACGGACAGTCAGGACAGTCGGGGAGACAACGGGCTACTCGAGAAAAAGGTCAGTCGTCGGGCACTGCTCGGCGGAATGGCGGCGGGAGGTGCCGCCCTCGCGTTGGGAGCCGGGCCAGCCAGCGCCGCCACCCGGAGCCGTAGCCTGCAGAGGCCGGCCTTATCCAAGATGATCGGCTTCAGTCAGCCGGACACTACCGCTTCTATTTGGCAGCCCTTGATGGTGGGGGCCAAGCAGGAGGCGGCCAAGCGCGGCTACACATTGCTCGAGAGCCATGCCAACTCCGAGCTCGACGCGCAGCTCTCCGAGATCGAAACCTGGATCGCCGAGGGAGTGGCCGGCATTATTGTGCTCCCCCTCGACAATAACTCCATCGAGCCGCTTGTGCTCAAGGGTCATAAAGCCGGAATAAAAATGCTGGATTATTCCGACAACGCTCTGCCGAAGGTAGACGGCTGGGTAATTTTTGATAACCTCCAGGGCGCACAACTGGTGGGGACGTATGCCGGTCACTGGGTTAATAACACCCTTGGCGGTACAGCAGAAGTTGGCCTACTCACCCACCAGGTCCAGCTCACTGGACGCCAGCGGATCCAGGGGGCGGTGACGGCTCTTCACAAGGTGGCGCCCGGCGCCAAGGTCGTCGCATCGCACGAAGGCGTCCTGTCGCCCGATACTTTGCCGGCGGCTCAGGCCATGCTCGAAGCGCACCCCAATATCAACATGTTCATTTGCATCGCCGACGAAGGCTGTGACGGGTGCCTGTCGGCCTTCAATGGCACCCACCCGAGCGCGGCGCGGCAAAAAGAGATGTTCATATGCGGCTTTGACGGCTCCGCCCCGGTGATCAGTCAAATCCTGGCGGGGTCCCCCGTGCGGGCCACCGGGGCCCTGGATGCCGTGGCCATTGGCGCCGCTTCAGTTGAGGTTACCGCCAACGCCATCGAAGGGAAGAGCCCGACGAAAATCAATTTCCCTTATGTCCTGGTAGATCACAATACCCAGGCACTCGGGACGAAGCTGCTCAAAGAGCTCAATTCAAAAAGCTAAAACTCGACCTGTACCGGCTGGCTCAGGTCAGAGGTTGTAGGCATGAAAGCAATTGCTGCAGGCAACCCATCGGCCGCTCCTGCGGCGGGACCGCGACGCGACGGCAGTTTCACGAGGGTGAATTACAGGACCCTCCGCCGGCTCGGAGCGGCTCAGGGCGGCGGGTTGTTTGTGGCCCTTTTTGTCCTTGGGACGTACTTCACCGTCGCCAGCGAGGCGTTCCTCACCCGCTCCAACATCCTGGTCATCCTGCTCCAGGTTTCGGTGCTGGGGATCGTCGCCGTCCCCGGGGCCATGCTCCTGCTGGCCGGCAAGGTCGACCTCTCTGTTGGGTCCGTGGCCGGTCTGGGTGCGGCGTGCTTCGGCCAGTTCGACAAGATCTTGGGGTGGCCGGTCTGGCTTTCTATTGCGGGTGCTCTTGCCGTGGGCGCCTTGTGGGGGTTGATGAACGGCGTCCTGGTCGCCTACCTGAAGTTCTCTCCCATCATTGTCACCCTCGGAGGTTATGCGGCGGCCGCAGGAGTCGCGCAGTGGATCACCCTTGATGCCACCCGTTACGGCTTCGGTAACGCCTTTGCCGTGCTCGGCAACGGCCTGGTCCTCGGGATCCCCGTTCCCGTAGTCATCTTCGCTGGCGTCTTCCTGGTCGGCGCTTACTGCTGGTACCAGACGCAGATCGGTCGCCATCTCACGGCTATCGGGGCTAACACCGAGGCGGCGCAGGCGGTTGGCGTGGCGACGCGCCGCCTGCCATGCATTATTTACGTCCTGTCGGGCTTGGCCGCGGCATCAGGGGGGCTGATCCTGACTTCTCAGTTGGATGGTGCCTCCGTGCAGATCGGCATGGGCCTCGAGCTCCAGGTGCTGACGGCCATTCTCCTCGGAGGCGTGGCCTTCACCGGTGGGCGGGGGTCGCTGTGGGGCACCCTGGCTGGCATCCTGTTCATAGGCGTGCTCGACGACGGGCTCACCATCATCAATGTGGGACCGTACGTGGCAAACGTTTTCGTCGGGGCCGCGTTGGTCGTGGCCGCCGGCTTCGACGTGCTCTATCAACGCATCGAGCGGCTCCCGATGGAGGTGCTGGATACGGGTCCGACCCCGGCGGACGACGCCACAGACGGGCAGCGCGACAGCCACAGCACACCCAACATGGAAATTGAGGCCATGGACGGCGGCCGGGACGGCCCCGCGCCGGACGGGGTCACGGGCCAGGCGGCCGCGTCCACCGTCCCGGCCAGCCTTGTCGTGCGTGACGTAAGCAAGCGGTACGGACCTGTGGCCGCCCTCCGCGGCGTGTCTTTGGAGCTCCGGCAAGGGGAAGTGCTGGCCCTGGTCGGAGACAATGGGGCCGGAAAGAGCACACTGGTGTCAATTATCTCCGGCCTGACCAGGCCCGATACTGGCGAGATCCTTATGGACGGAGTGGTCTTCTCCGGCCACGGCGCCAGGGAGGCCCGGGACCGGGGGATCGAGACGGTCTTCCAAAACCTGGCCCTCGTAAACACATTGAGCATCGTTGACAACGTCTATCTGGGCCGAGAACTGTACCGTGGCGGTCGGGTCGGTAGGCTCCTTTACAACCTGGACAAACGGCGAATGCGAAAGGAGCTGGGAGCGACTTTCGACCGCCTCGGCTTCAAGTTGCCTCCAGTGACAGCCAAGGCCGGCGCCCTCTCGGGGGGACAGCGCCAGGCCGTGGCCGTGGCTCGCGCCGTCCTGTGGCAGAGCAAGGTTGTTGTCATGGACGAGCCGGTGGCGGCACTAGGCGTGGCCCAGACCGAGGCGGTGCTCTCTGTGGTCGAAGGTTTGCGTGACCACGGTGTGGCTACGCTCTTAATTACTCACAACATGGACCAAGTTATCCGTGTGACCGACCGGGTCGTGGTCCTGCGCCTGGGTCAGAAGGTGGCGGACCTGGACATGCGAGGTGGGGGCGTATCCAAGATGCAACTCGTAGGGTTGATTACAGGAGGGATGACCGAGGCCGACCTGTGAATATCGTCGGGTACACCAAGCCAGTTGTGTCGCACGGCGGCGAGGCCGTCGAATGCATGGTAAGCACCACCAGCGAAAGCTATCGTGCGCGACTTGTCCGCCTGACCGGCGGCGCTGGTGAAATGACGACTGACGGGTGGGCTGCTCCCCTCGAACTACCTGGTCGCCGCCAGGGCTATCCCCGAGGGTCGTACCTGAGAGCACAGCTGCCGAGCTGGCCGGCATGGCTGAGGGGAGGCGCGGCCATGCAATGCTGGTTTTTCCCCACCTTGCTCGAGGGGCGTCAGTGCCTCATGTCCCTAGACGGCGACGAGGCAACGTGGGATATCGAGATCGATGACGACACCGTCGCCTTCCGTCAGATCGTTCCCGGCGCTGCGCCCGACGGATTGGCTAGCCCCGGCGTATCGATGGTCAGCCCGTTCCGCCTCCGGCCCGACCGATGGTACTTCGTCGCCGTCTCAATTGACGGCGATTGCGGCCGGGTGGGCCTGGCCGCGGCTCGGGCTGCAGTACCCGGGCACTCCTCGCCTCCGTTGGAAACGTCATGGTCGGACGCCTCAATTAGCTGGTCGATCCCGCGTACGGCCTTCGTCGCGGCCAGCGCCGCCGAGGGACCTGCCGTCAGACATTTCAATGGGAAGATCGATTCGCCCCGCCTCTTCGCCCGTAGTCTCCCTGACGGCGACCTTCAGGCGCTTGCTCAGGGAGCTGGCCCGCATTCGCTCGGCGGGTTGGCGGCGGCCTGGCGGTTCGACCCCGTCCACGACAGCAACTCCGGCATGGTGGAGGACACCGGCCCGATGCGCGCTCACGGGGATCTGGTGAACCAGCCAATTTTGGCGGTAACAGGCCGGAATTGGACGGGGGCTCATGTCGATTTTGGTCAGGCCCCCGACGAGTATCGCGCCGCCTATTTTCATGCCGACGATCTTGTCGACTGCGCTTGGGCCGCGGACTTTGCGTTCCGAGTGCCAGACGACCTGCCGAGCGGTGTATATGGCGTCGAGCTCGAGACCAGTACTGCGCGCGACATCGTCCCGTTCATCGTCAGCGCCAGCCTGTCCCGTGGCCCCGTCGCCCCTTTGGCTGTGCTCCTCCCCACGTTCAGCTATCTGGCCTATGCGAATGAGCACGCCTCGTGGCGGTACCCCATCGGAAGCACGGGAGACCTGGAACGACTGGCCGCCGCCGTCGGCCCCGCTGACCGGTTGATGGCCGTGGAGGAGCTGAACAGCATCTACGACCGGCACCGTGACGGGACCGGCGTTTGCCTATCATCCTGGCTGCGGCCCGTGCTCAATTTCCGCCCCGACTACTCCATGCCCCTCGTCCGCGGCCCGCACCAGCTATCCGCAGATATGGAGTTACTGCGTTGGCTTGATGCCGAAGAGATAGCCCACGAGGTCATCACGGACGACGACCTGCATCGCTCTGGCTCGGCCGCGTTGACGAGGTTCCGGGCCATCGTTACGGGGAGCCACCCCGAGTACTGGAGCCCGGAGATGCTCACCGGCCTTGACGAATACCTCTCCGTGGGTGGCCGCCTCGTCTACCTCGGTGGTAACGGTTTTTACTGGGTGACCATTTGCCCTGCGGGGAGAACCGACACGATCGAAGTCCGCCGAGGCCGGTCGGGGACCAGAGTTTGGGAGTCCGCGCCCGGGGAGGAGCATCACGCGTTCAGGGACGAACGCGGCGGGGCGTGGCGCAACCGGGGTTGGGCACCCCAGCGCGTCGCCGGCGTTGGCTTCACAGCCCAGGGCTTCGACGTCTCGCTGCCCTACCGATGGGCTATCACTGCGGAGCATCCTGAAGCAGGTTTTATCGTGGCCGGTATCGACACAACAGGGCCCCTTGGCACTGAAGGCTCGGTCCTGGGCGGGGCCGCCGGCTTTGAGATCGACCGCGCCGACGAGCGATTAGGTACGCCGCCGGAAACCGTGCTGGTGGCCAGTGCCACTGGTTTTTCAGACGCCTACCAGGGTGCTATCGAAGACGTTACGACGGCGGACTCGCGCCAAGGTGGCTCGGTCTGTGAGCTCGTACGTTCCGACATCATTTTCATGACTACCGAGGGCGGTGGCGCAGTGTTTTCGGTGGGCTCGATCGCATGGTGCGGTGCCCTGGCGGCAAATGGTGGGAAAAACGACGTGGCCAGGGCGACTCGCAATGTACTCGAGCGTTTTGCCGACCCCAGTGGCTTCGGGAATACCGTCGGCGGCAGTTAGCAATTCGGTCTGACTTGCTGGCAACGGCTGCTTGCTGACCTGACGTCTATCGTGCGAAGCCTGCTCACCAGGCCAAAGCGGGAGAGGGCTGTCGCCTACTATGGTGCCCACCACTGTGTGTAAGCCAAGACGTATGAGGTTGTTGAGGTGGCCTGTTACCGGCACCTGGCGCGTGAACCCTGTCGGTTCCGGGTCAGGGCGTGAAAGTAGGGGGATCCTTGATGATGAGAGCTCCACGAAGCGTGAAGCGTAACGCCGCCACCGTTCAACGGGGCGCCCCGAATGGGCCGAGCACGAGCGCGGAGCGGGCCCCGAGCGCAAGGGCCGCGGGCGCAAGGGCCTCGGGCGCAAGGGCCTCGGGCGTGAAGGCAGAGAGCCAGCCAGTGTCCGTGGCCAGGCTTCCCGACGCCCTTATCGACCGCTCTTCTCCGGTCCCGTTCCACTTCCAGCTCTCCGAGTTGTTGGAGCAGGAGATCAGTGAGAACCGCTGGCCACGGGGCCTGCGCCTGCCGTCCGAGGCCGAGCTGTGCTCCCACTTCGGGGTGTCCCGTTCGACCGTCCGCCAGGCGTTGGGTCGTCTCGAGCAGGAAGGCCTGATCGGTCGGGAAAAAGGACGGGGGAGCTACGTCGCGGACACTCAGCGGCGCTCGTGGCTACTCCAGTCGGCCGAGGGGCTCTTCCAGGACGAGACCGAGCGTCTCGGGCGCTCGGTTACGTCGCGCATCCTCCGCCTCGAGCGCTGCGCCCTCCCCGGGTGGGCGCTTGACGCCCTGACGCTCCCGAAGGGGGCCGAAGGCGTAACACTGGAACGGGTTCGGGCGATCGACGGCAATGTGGCTCTCTATGTCGTCAACTACCTACCCGCTTGGTTGGCGGACGCCGTACTGTCGCTGACGGACCCGAGCGAGTCGCTTTACCGTCGCCTCAAGGAATCGATGAGGATAGAAGTGGCCGGCGCCCACCGTACGCTCGAGGCTACCCGGGCCGGCGGAAGCCTGGGGAAGCTGCTCGAGCTCACTCCGGGAGCGCCGGTAGTGGCGATCCATTCGGTCGCTTGGGACCGCCAACACCGCCCCTTCGATTGTTACCGCGCCTGGCTGCGTACGGACCGCCTCACCATAGAGATCGGCGTCGGTGCCAGCCCGGAAACACTCCACACGCGTTTGGGGCCCCGCAAGCCAAGGACAACTTCATGCAAATCGCGCCTCACGCCGGGCCAGCCGCGCCTCGCCGCAGCACTCCTCGTGCCCGCGCCCGCAGTCTCTGAGCCCCGCGCCTGAGTAGCGTCCTGGGCAAGAGATCAGAGCCGAGGCAGTACTTGTTGCTGGGGGCGCACCACTATCTCGCTTATGGCTACCCTTGCGGGCTGTTGGAACGCGAAGACCACCGCGCGGGCCACGTCCTCCGGCGTGAGGGGTTCTATTTCATCGAGCAGGGGCCGGATCTTCGGGTTGTTATAAGTCAGGGGGGTGTTTACTAAGCCGGGCTCAATGAGCGTGACCCGAACGCCGGCTTCGATGAGTTCCAGGCGCAGTGAGTGCGCAAAGCCTACTAGCCCCCACTTGGACGCGACGTACACCGGCTCGCCGACATAGGACTCCCGACCTGAGACGGACGACATTATGAGCACATGGCCTGAGCCTTGCTCGAGCATTGCCGGCAATACCGCGTGCGTCGAATAAATGGTGCCGAGAAGGTTGGTTTCGACGACGGCGCGCCACCGTTCGGGGTCACCAGTCGCCACCCGGCTCTGGTCGGCCACCCCGGCGTTGGCCAAAAGGAAATCAATGCGGTCCCACTTCTGCAACGCCTCGCGGACCGCTTGATCGTGAGAGGCGGGGTCCCGAACATCGGCAGATATGCAAAATGCGTCGCCCCCCACCGTCCGTACCCGCCCCACGACGTCGTCCGCATTGTCTAGCGAGCGGTCCGTCAATATCATTCTCGCTCCCAGACGGGCGAATTCGACCGCGGAGGCCGCACCAATGCCCCTTAGACCTCCCGTAATAATGCCAACCGGGCCATTGACCACTTCGCGCCTCCTTCCAGGGCCCCTCGGGCTGTTATAGGCGAGCAACTGCCGAAGGTCACATTACCTCTCGGATGGTCGGTCAAGCGGCGTCGAAACTCTCGGCCCCTGTGATCATGCGCACCACTTGTTCCATGTTCGTTTCTTGGGTGCTCAGGCAGCCGACGCGCCGGCCGGCCCTCAGCACCAGGACACGGTTCGAGATGTCGAGCACCTGAGGCAGGTTGTGGCTGACGAGGATGATCGCCAGGCCGCGCTCCTTTATCCGCCGTATGACTTCCATGACCGCGGCCGTTTCCCGGACTCCGAGGGCGGCCGTCGGTTCGTCCATAATCACCACGCGCCGGCCGAAAGCAGGCGCCCGGGCGACCGAGACGGCCTGGCGCTGACCTCCGGAAAGAGTGTCTGTACGCTGACGGACGGAAGGGATGTTGATGTTGAGCTCTCGAAGGTGCTCGCGTGCCTGGCGGCGCATGGTACGGCGGTCGATGAAGGGCACGAACCGACCGATCGGCCCTTTGAACCGGACCTCGCGGCCCAGGAAAAGATTCTCAGCTACGGTAAGCGTCGGCACGATCGCCAGATCTTGGTGAACGGTCTCGATCCCGTGGTCGCGCGCTGCGATAGGGTTCTGGAAATGGACCCGTTGCCCGTCCATAAATAGTTCTCCACTATCGGGGCGCAACGCGCCCGAGAGAATCTTTATGAGCGTCGATTTGCCTGCGCCGTTGTCGCCCACGAGCGCCAGGACCTCGCCCTCGCGGAGATCTATGTTGATGCCACGCAACGCCTGGACGTGCCCGAAGGCCTTCGAGATGCCCTTCCCTTCGAGCAATAACGGGGCAGCAGGTTCGGAGCGGCCGTTCGGGCTCTGGCTAGCTGGATCCAAGACCGTCCTCCTGAGCCGAAACTTCCCTTGCAACCGGACCGCGCGTAACTTACTATGAGGCTGGACCTGTACGAACAGGTCTACCGTAAACGTCGCAAACTGATCATACAACTCAGGGGGTCAAATGAGGCAACTGCGCCGAAGATGGGTGCGCTTGATGGTTTTGCCGGTCGTCGGGGCCACAATGCTGACGTCGCTCGCCGGTGTAGCTAGTGCTTCCCGTGTAATCCCATCAGAACAGCACGCCCAAGGCACCATCGTCACCCAGGCCCAGGCCGCCGTCTTGGCGGCGACCAAGTGGCCCACCACATGGCCCGGGCCAACGACGCCGACCACGCCGCAGGACAAAGGCGGCAAGTTCGTCGTCATCTCCTGCGACCAAGCCACCGCTTGCGCCCTCGAGGTCGCCGGCACGGTTCAGGCGGCCAAGAAGATCGGCTGGAACATGCAGGTCGTCGACGGCAAAGGTGATGCGGGGGTTACGTCCGCGGCCATCCGCACTGCCGTGGTGGACGGCGCGAAAGGGATAATCCTGGCCAGCGTGGGCCTGGGCGAGGTGACGAGCGCTCTTGCTTTCGCGAAGGCGCACCACGTCCCCGTGCTCAACAACGCGGCCAACACGCCGCCGCAAGAGGGCGTTAGCCCCAGCCTGGTGGCGGGGAGCAACCCGGACCCAGATGCGCACCGCGGGTTGCTCACAGCCGACTGGATGATCTGGAACAGCGGGGGCAAAGCGAGAGTCGTCATGTTCAAGAGCCCCGATGCCGGCCTCTTGACCCGTGACGACGCGACCATCGCCCAGCTCAAGCAGTGCCCCGGCTGCCAGACCCTGACCGCCATCAATGCGAGCTTCTCGGTGACGACCACACCACAGATGAGCACCGAGATCAACTCGATCCTCGACCGTTACCCAACTGTGCAGTACATCCGGACGCCGTACAGCGCAGCTGACGCATTCGCGGTCCCGGCCTTGCAGGCGCGCGGTCGCAGTGACGTCCAACTGATCTCGGACTCACCCACCTCTCTCCAGATGAGGGACTGCTACGAAGGCAAAAACATCGGCGCCGTCTATGGAGACGACCTGACCTGGGTTGGATGGGAGGCGGTCGATGAGATGAACCGGATCATCCAGCACCCGGGCGTCGCGCCGCCCCCTGAGCACTCGGCGTGGGTGATCCTGCTGTCGCCGGCCAAGCGGTACTGGGCGGCGGGACAAACCACGCCTTTGCCCACGGCGTCCACGTGCCCGGCCAACGGGAACTTTGCCAATGCCCTGAAACTCAACTACCAGGCCGAGTACGAGAAGTTGTGGGGCCTGGGCTAAACCACGCACCTCTTCACATCCCGGGCCCCGCCCTCATGGCCGGGGCCCGGGATAGAGGTTGGCGATGACGCCACTCATTCCCCCCGTGCCTGAGGTTGCAGGCGGCCCGCTTGTCGTCTCCACCGTCGGGATGGCGGTCCCTGACCGGCTATGGCCGCTCCGCCAGCCAGCCCGTCATTTCAACGTACCCTTGAGAAGAGGGGATCGACTTCTGTGACGGCCAAAGGGCGCAACCCCGTAACGAGGGGTGTAGACGTGCTTGCTCCCTACGGCTTGGTGGTAATCACGGTCCTGGTGCTCATCTTCTTCTCCGCACTCTTGCCGAACACTTACTTCACAGTTCTGAACTTCGAAGTAATCGCCACGAACCAGGCGCCGACGTTGATACTGGCGTTGGCGATCCTCCTGCCATTGATCACAGGCGAGTTCGACCTGTCTGTCGCGGCCAACTTTGGGTTTTGCGAGTTGCTGGTTTGTGGTCTGATAATCAATCAGCACCTTTCCTGGGCGCTGGCCATTATCGTTACGGTTGCTGTCGGCGCCATGATCGGGATCGTAAACGGCCTTCTGGTGGTGGTGTTCCGGGTCAACTCGTTCATCGCCACCCTGGCCATGACGACCGTGCTCGCGGGTATGACGACGTGGTACTCGGGGGGCCAGATCATTTCGGGGAACTTCCCGTCCCCGTTTTTGACGATGGGCCAGTTCCAGGTCTTCGGGTCGCTGTCCGTTTTCGTCGTTTATGCCCTCGCCATTGCCGTGGTGGTGTGGATCGGGCTGACCTACCTGCCCTCGGGCCGGCACATGTACGCCACGGGGGGTGGGCGGCACGCGGCCGAATTGCTCGGCCTGCGCACCAAGCAGCTCATTGTCGTCGCCTTCATCCTGTGCGGGATGATCGCCGCTTTCGCCGGCGTGGTCGACGCCAGCCAGCTGAGCAGCGGTCAACCGGAAATCGGCGCCGATTACCTGCTGCCCGCGTACGCCGGGGCCTTCTTGGGTTCGACGACCATCACTCTTGGCCAGTTCAACGTCTGGGGTACCGTGATCGGTGTTTACCTCCTTGGCGCCGGGGTGGCCGGGCTGCAAGAGCTTGGGTTGGGCTCTTATACCCAGGACTTCTTCGACGGCGGCGCACTCGCCATCGCCGTGGCGGCATCGGCGTATGTGGCTCGGCGCCGGGCGAGCGGTAGCGTCGGCAGCGACGAATTGGGGGTTACGGGCACGGCTGAGCTGCCCACACAGGTGGCCAGCACGGGTGCGGCTGGAATAGGGCCTTGACGTGATCGTCGAGGTTGGGCGGTTCCGAATTGATGCTGCCCGCGCCGAGGAGTTCGCCCCGGCGGAGGTCTTCCACGTCTCGCTCGAAGACGGGACCGGTCGTTTTCCGTGAGCGGGGAGATGGAAGTGAACCTCTCGGGCCGGAGGGCTCTAGTGACCGGTGCTGCTGGAGGGATCGGGTCCGCCATCGTCCGTAAACTGAAGCAAGCCGGCGCCACCGTTTTCCCGACCGACGTCGTCTCCTCCAAGGGTGTCTTCCGTTGCGATGTGTCGTCGGAAGAAGAAGTAAGGGATGCCTTCGCGGCCGCCAGCCAGGATGGTGAAGTTACCGATGTGGTCCACGCGTCGGGCCTCTGCAAAACGTCTACGGTGGCCGACACAAAACTCGAAGACTGGGACCGGATCCTGGGTGTCAACTTAACGGGCACGTTCCTGGTCGGGCGGGAAGCGGCCAGAACCCTCCCGGACGGAAGCAACATCGTGTTTATTGCCTCGGTAGCCGGCCTGACCGGGGATCCCTTTTACGGGGCGTACTGCGCCAGCAAGTTCGGCGTAATTTCCCTCGCTCAAGTGCTCGCCCGCGAGCTCGGCCATCGTCATATCCGCGTCAACGCAGTTTGCCCGGGAGGCGTCCGGACCGAGTTCAGCGCTGAGACAATTCGCCGCGACTCGGAAAGGCTCGGCCGAAGCGAGGACGAGCTACGAGCCCTTTACGAGAGCGACGTCTTCCTGAACCGGTGGGCAGACCCGGACGAGGTGGCAGATGCCTGCTTGTTCCTGCTTTCTTCCGCCGCCTTGTATATCAGTGGTCATTCTTTGGTCTTGAACGGTGGAGGTAACCTGTCGTCACACCGCTGAGAACCGTGAAAGCCGAGACGGTGAAAGGAGTCATTGTTGTACGCCATCACAACGGGCGGCCCGGTGGCTGCCGACGACCTCGGGATCGTCCTTCCCCACGAGCATCTCCTGTTCGATCTTTCCGCTTATTTGACCCAACCGCTCGACGACCACGAACGCGCCCTTGTCGGTGCCCCGCTCACGCTGGATAACGCCGGCCACATGCGCCGGAGCCCACTCGTGAGCCGGGAGAACCTCGTTTTACACGATGAGGATATGGCAGCCCTGGAGTTAGGCTACTTCCGCGAGGTCGGAGGGCGAACGGTGGTCGACTGCACCTTGCCCGAAATGAAGCGAGACGTCTCGGCCGTGGCGCGCGTGGCTCAGTCGAGCGGCGTAAACGTTATCGTTGTCACCGGGCATTACGTCAAGCCGACACAAGGCCCAGAGGTCGCTCGGCAGAGCGTCGACGAAATTACCCGCTGGATGATCGGCGAGCTGCGTGACGGGATCGACGGGACCGGCATCCAGGCCGGCGCCATCAAGGTCGGCGTTTCGAGTGTTCCGCGTATGCCACCGGAGGAGCGCAAATGTCTCGAAGCCGCCGCCCAAGCCCAGGCCGAGACGGGGGCGCCGATCACGATCCACAATCCTGTTCCCTTCGAGAAAAGGGGGGTCGAGGTGGTGCGGATTTTGGCCAGGGCTGGGGCGGACCCCGAGCGAGTCATCATGGGCCACCTCACCCATTCGGTCCCAGACGACCGCTACCACCGCACCATCATGGACACGGGGGCCACGGCCGAATTCGACCGTTTCGGGGAGGAGCTGTACCAGGAGGCAGAGGCTGGGTTCAACCGGTGGGGCCTGTACGGCGGCGAGCCTCGGGATTCCGACGTCGTGAACGAGATCGTCACCCTCGTGAAGGACGGCTACATCGACCGCATCCTGATGTCCCACGACATCGGTTTCCGCAACGGCCTGCGCAGCTTCGGAGGCTTCGGTTACGCCCACGTCCCTTACCGGATCGCCCGCTACCTACGTCAGCAAGGGCTTGACGATGACGACCTCGAGCAGTTGATGGTCCTCAACCCGGCCCGCCTCTTTGCCTACGCCGCCTGAGGTTGGGCCCGACAGCGTTTGATGGCTGTCTTCAAGAACCGGGATCGCCCTCGTGGAGAGGCGGCTCGATCGGGCGCCGGGTGCGAAATAATTCTTCCAACGTGCCGCCCAGCACGAGGTCCAGCTCATCCTGGGTGAATTCCGCCGCCCGGCTGCGGACTACCTCGAGAGACTGGGTGTAGGTTATGTAACGGCGAGCGGCGGAAAAGTCCGAACCCCACAGGAGACGACCTGAGCCGAAAGCAGCTATCAGCGGCCGCAGGACCCTCTCTTGAACGTCGCGAAAGGGGAAGTCCCATCCGTGGCGGGCTAGATAGTGGAACCCGGAAAGCTTGATATACAGGTTGGGGAGATCGGCATTGCTCAGCACGGTAGCCAGGTCCGCTGCGAAAGTCGGGCTGGTCAACGGGACCATTCCCTGATGATGCAACAGAAGCGGCATTGTTGGGTGGGCGAGGGCCACGTCGCGAAGGTCGGCCAACCACGCCGGGCTGAAGGCGAGCGAGGCGATGAGGTCGAGCTCTGCGGCAGTGGCGAAGAACTCACGACCGTCGTCGCTCCTTAGCCAGCCGTCGTTTTCTTGAGTGACGTAGTGAGTGAAGGCCGAGAGCCCATATCGCTCGCTCGCCTCCCGGAGGCGTTTGGTCGCGCCCGGGCGATGGTATTCAGCCGGCGTCCAGGGGCCGTCGACGTCGGCTACCATCACCAGCCGGTCAGGGTGGTCCCGGACCACAGCGGCTACATAGTCGTTATTGTCGTCGTTAGAGCAGGCGGCACTCACCTCATGGCCCAAACGAGCGCAGACCACCGCAGCTCGGTCGATTCCATTGGCGTCCATCTCCCAGAGCAGCGCCTCTGCGGAGCCGTAGGACTGCACGCCAGGGACTCGGTCGTCATACGGCCAATTACGCCAGGCGTGGCAGTGGGAGTCGAAGATCATTTATGTCCCCTTGCTCTAGGCAAACGGCGATGCACGACACAGATCGTCCCTAACCAACCCAAGCGTAGCGGGGGTCTGGTCCGTTTACACGATGTCTGATCGTAGCGCCGGCAACACGCGGATTGTACCTTGTTAAGGTTGAGGGTGGCCCGATTGCAGGAGTGGAGGACGAAGCCAATGAGAATGGGAATAATCGGGGCGGCGGGGATCACGGCCAGAGCCCTGGTGGAGCCCGCCCGATCGGTCGATGGGGTAGAGATCTGCGCCATTGCGGCCCGTGACCCGGCTCGAGCCGAGGCTTTCGCTCAACAACACGGGATTAAGACCGTCTACCGGACGTATAGCGAACTGCTCGAGGACGGTTCGCTGGATGCCGTTTATATCCCCCTGGCCAATTCGCTCCACGCCGAGTGGGCCACTGCTGCGCTGGAGGCCGGCCGCCACGTGCTGTGCGAGAAGCCGCTGGCCTCCAATGCGGACCAGGCGGTGGCGATGGTCGACGCGGCCGAGAGAAGCAATCGGCTGTTGATCGAAGCCATGCACTGGCGTTACCATCCGGTCGCCAGCCGCATGATCGAATTGGGCCGATCGGTCGGACCTATAAGGCGGGTCGAGGCCCGGTTCAGTATTTCGGTACCCACCGACAACATTCGTTTCGATCTCGAGCTGGCGGGGGGATCTTTCATGGATCTGGGTTGCTACTGCGTGCACATGGTCCGGACGGTGGTGGGCGCCGAACCCGAAGTATTGAGCGCGGTGGCGGTCGAGGGCCCCGTAGGGATCGATCGGTCGATGGAAACGAACATGTTGCTGAGAGACAACATCGACGCCGTTATAACCACGAGCCTGATGGCGGAGAAGACGGTGTGGCCAGAGGCCATGACGTTCAAGGCTTGGGGAGAGGCTGGAGAACTGGAAGTGCTCAACCCTATGGCGCCCCAATTTGGTCATCGGATCCTGGCCAAGTTCCGCGATGGGTCGGCTGTCGACGAAGTCATCGAGGCTCCTGGAAGTTATGAGTCCCAGTTACGTGCATTCTGTCGGGCGGTGGACGGAGCCGAGCTTCCTCTCACAGGCGGGACGGACGCCATCGCTAACATGCGGGCCATTGATGCTGTCTATGAGGCCGCGGGACTGGGCCAGCGGAGATGAGCCGACCCAACCGAGACGTGGCTTACACGGCGGGGTAACGCTCCTTTAGCGCGGCCACCGCTTCATGGAAGGGTGCCTCGAGATAACGGGCATGGTCGTCTTGGCCGTGATGGTGCGTGACCGTTCCGGCGGGGTGGTGGGTAGCCGTGTGGCGTATGTATTCAAGGCTTCCTTCCACCAGGGTGAGCAGGTAGCGGGCGGCCTCCTCGTCCCGCGCTTCCCACCCTCCGCCAGTGGAGACATATATGGGTGAGGTATGGGCGAATACTGGGCGCTCCCATTCGTCGAAATGCTTTTCCTCGAATCCTCGGCATCGGGCGGCGATCCACGAATGGCCGGGAATGCTCACGGGCCCGCTCAGCGCTAAGCGGCTCTGGGGGCCTCCTTGGCCCTCGGTCGAGGCGACCACGCGCCCCTGGACCACGATCTCGAGCGACGCCAGGGGGAAAATGCTCTCGGCCGACGCCTCGACGTGAACGGTGCCCGGACCGGTCAGTTCGATGGTGTCGCCGATACGGCGGCCGTCCACCATCAGCTGGATGATAGGGCCTCCCGATAGGAACGTCCGCCCGGCCCGAACGGCCGCGCACCACGCCGGGTAGGAGAACTCCTCGTCGAGTTGGGCATAGGTGCGGTACAGGCCCACCGGTACGGCACTGCTCATCTTGTCTGTCCCGCCTACGAGCGGCAGCTGGAAACCGGCGCTCAGGTAGCGGTAGTACAGCTCCTCCGCGTGCAGGTTCCACCTTAGGGACTCGACGGCGTCAGCCCGGCCGGTGGCCGCCAGTACGGCTTGTTCGCCATTAGGGACGGGGAAGTGCGGGATTATGACGGTGGCATCCTGGGCGTGGGCCTGGTCGGCCCAGTCCGACAGGGTCGACTCGAGCGCGCTGCCGAGCTCGCCCTCGCTCGGCCCGTCGGTGCACCATGGCATCACGGCCTCCTTCAGACCCCACAAGATGAGGTGGCCCAGGATATGCTGGCGGTTTTCCTGGCCTACATACGTGGCATAATCGCCGTCCGGCGTCATTCTCACCCGGCCGGTGAAGTCTTCCGTATTGGTGAACAGAGATCCCCACTGGGACTGAAGGAGGTTGACCACCCGCAGATCCTCGCACTGCTGCTCCAGTTGTGCTCCCTCGGTGGAGAGGAAGTGGACATGGGAGTCGCCCGAGAACCACCCTGAGGCGGCCATGTCGGTCCAACGGGAGATCTGCAGTGATAGCTGGCGTTGGCCGGGCTCGATATGTACGACTTGATGCAGAGGGGTGTACTCAAACCCTCTGGCCACGTCCACGAGGACATCGCCTCGCGGCAACCACCCCTGGCAGGTGCCGTCGATGTAGGCGTACGTGACGTCCCCCAGCCTGACGTCCCCGCCTACGTCGACGTGCCAGGTGCCGAGGTTGGAGTTGACCTGGTTGTGGTGACCGTGCGGTTGGAACGGGACTCCGTCGGGGCTGCGGAAATGCACCCGGCACGGGACAGGGCGCCCGGTTTCGGCGTCGAGGACGCGGACGTGCACCCAGTTCCGGCCCGGATCCGAGAGCCGCAGTTGGGCCGCGCCCACCGCCACCTGTCGTCCCGTCTCGAGGTCAGCCCAGGGGACCTGGCCAAGTTGCTTGTCGTCCTGTTTCACCGTGACCGTGGCCGACGGGAGGGCGGCCACCTCGAAGTAAGCGTGGCCCCGGGCCCGGCGACCCCAACCGGCGACGGCGCCATCGTCCTCGGACGGGACGGGCTGGACGTATGTCGCCACACCACGGTCGACCTCTACTGTGACAGCAAAAGGGTCGCCGTCGAGGCTCATCACGATTGGCCGGGCGGGAGTGCGCACGAATGGGTGTTCCTCGGCCTGGCTCAAGGTCACGGCGCCGACGGCGAAGGGCTGACCCCTGGGTACGAGTTCGATGGCATCGAGCCGCAGCTCGGGCCGAGGGTTGTCCCACGACCACAGGACGTACTCTCGAGGGTATTCCTGGGTGGACTCACATTGGCGCAACCCGGCTATGGAGAACGGCCCTTCCGTGCGCGGGTAGAGGCCGTCAGATTGGTCAGAGACGGCCAGGAAGGGCAAGAGCCCCCAACCAGTGGGTACGACGGCTATCTCGAACCGTCCGCGGACCGGGGCGGAGATGGTCGTGCCCCCTTCCATTTGGAAGCGGTACTCCGCCACCACGAGGCCGACGCCCTGGATGTCGCTCGCCGGCTCCGCCAGCTGGCGGTGGGCCAGGATTACGTGGCGAGCCGGCCGCCCCACCTCGATGCGGACGGGGCCGTCTGAGGGCGAGATGCAACACCGTTGCGGGTCTTCGGCGAAGCGGAACGGCAGTCCCCGCAGCAGCTGGTGGCCGAGGCGATGTTCACCTGAGTTGAGAACAGACGCGCCGGTATTGCAATAGGGGGAAACGTCAATCGGCTCGTAGTCGGTCATGCCAACATATTTGCCGATCAGTCACGTCACATGCTCAAGCGAGCTGGGCGGCTCCGGCCGGCGGGATGGGGAGCAAGGCCATCGGGTCATGGCCGGGGTAGACCATGGCGCCAAGCCTCGATGAGGGCGCGGGCAATGCTGACCTCACCCGGCAGGGCCGGGAGGCTCGAGGACGAGAACCACCCTGCATCAGCGATCTCCGTCCCGTCCGGTACCAGCTCCCCCGATGCGAACTGAGCGAAGAAGCCGATCATCAGGGAGTGGGGGAAGGGCCATGGCTGGCTCCCGAAGTAGCGCAGGTCGCGAACCTCGATGCTGACTTCCTCCCGTACCTCGCGGTGCACTGCCTCTTCCAGAGTCTCTCCGGGTTCGACGAAACCGGCCACGCAGGAGTACATGCCGTCCGGGAACCTGGCGTTCCTGGCCAGGAGGGCCCGTCCGTCGGCCCGCTCGACCAGGACTATGACGGCCGGGGCCAGGCGGGGGTGGACTATGAGGCCGCACTGCAGGCACCGCCGGGCGCGCTCGTTGGCCAGCGGTTCTGTGGGATGAGCACATCGCCCGCAAAACATATGCGCCCGGTCCCAGGCCACTATCTGTACTGCCCGGCCGGCGATCGCCCAAACTTGCTCGTCCACCTTCCCCCACAACTGCCGCAACCCGACAAAGGCAACGTCGGCGTCGTTCCTCTCCTCGTCCGCTTCCTCCTCCTCGACGGCGACGCAGGGCCGGCCGTCGAGGCTCCCGAGAAAATGTCCCTGCGCGGGGTAGGGGCCGTCTTCGATCGCCACCAGGTCACCGCGCACGCGCACCAGCAAGCTCGGCGCGCCGGCGGGAACGCTCGTCTGGAACCCGGGCTCGAACATCCTGGCCGACGCTATTGGATCCACGTCACCTTCAGGATGATTTGGGCCGCCGCCATGATGCCCTGGGGCCGGGCCAGGTCGTCACCTCGTCACTCGCACGGACCGAACGATCCCAATCGACGGCTGAACCCCCTTCGAGGCCAAGGACGCATCGTTTCATTTCTCCTGGCGTAAACGCGTGGCGTCGGAAGTAGCCGCCTCCCTCCACCGCCCGAACGCCGCCGTGAGGACCTCATGGGCGCCCGGTTCGGGCTCGACCTCTCCTACGATCGGAGGCCAGGCCGGGCCCTCATCGACAATTCGGGCTGCCCTACCACCGAGCAAGGCGGCGCCACGCGCTGAAGCGTCCGGGTTCTCTACGACGTGGAGCCTCTTTCCCAGAAGATCGCAGAGCAGTTGGCGCCACCCGGGGCTCAGGCTGCCACCACCGGCCAACAAAATGTCAGGTGTCCCAGGGAACTCTGGTAGCGATGAAGCGGCCTCGGCAATGGAAAAAGCAATGCCTTCAAAAACGGCGCGCCATATATCCGCCCGACTGTGTCGCAATCCGAGGTCCAAAAAGGCGGCCCGGGCCGAGGAGTTCATCGACGGAGAGCGGGCACCGGCGAGGTGGGGGATGAAGAGCACCCCGTTGGCTCCGGCGGGGGCCGAATCGAACAGTTCGTAGGCTTCCTCCCACGTCGAGTGGAACGTGTCCAGCGCCCAGGACAATGCGATCCCAGCCGCCTGCACGGCGGCGAGTGCGTACCACTGCCCGGCCAGAGCCGAAGCGAAGACGTGGTAGCGAAGGCCGGGGTCCGGGTCCGGGCTCTCGCGGATGGCGACGACCTGAGCGGCCGACCCGATCGTCAACTGGACGATCCCCGTTTCGGACAGGCCCGTTCCTATCAGTGCGGCGGCCGTGTCCGCCGAACCAAACGCGACTGGAACCCCAGGGGCCAACCCGAGTTCGTCTGCCACTGCGTCCCTGAGCGGGCCAGCCACAGAGCCGGATGAACCCAGTGGGGCGAACAAGCGGCGCGGTAGCCCGAGCGCGTCGACGACCGCCCACGACCAGTTATTGGCGGGCACGTCGAAAAGTAGGGTCCCCGAAGCATCGCTCGGCTCGCTCCCCGGCCGTCCAACCAGGCGGAACCGCAACCAGTCCTTTGGTTGCAGCGCAAAATCGGCGACGTCGATGACATCTGGCTCGTTGGACTTCAGCCAGCGCAGCATCGGCCCGGCCATACCCGGGGTCAAAGGGTTGGCCAGATTGACAAGAGAACGAGGAGGAACGGCGCCGTAAGCCTCAAGGCTGCCCTCGGCCCGCCGGTCCAACCACAGCATGGCCGGCCGCAACGGCGTCCCGTCCGAACGGGCCACCACCACCCCGTGCATTTGGCCTGAAAGCCCAACCGCCCCCACACGAGCGTCGGTTAGCGAAAGCACTTCGCGTACGGCAACTTTGACGGATCGCCACCAGTCTTCTGGGTCTGATTCGACCCAACCCGGCCGCGGTCTGGACAGCTCAACCGGGGCTGAAGCAACGGCGAGTTTGGCACCCGTCTGGTCCAGCAGAGCCGCTTTCGTCGAGCCCGTTCCCAGGTCGATGCCGAGTGCGCAAAGGTCGGTCCTCATGACTCGTCCGTCCTAGCAGATCGGTGCGGCAACTCATCAAACGCCTGGGGGCAACAGGAGGCGCGGCGATCTGAGTTAGGTTTGCTTCGGTAATCGGGAGGCTTCAGCCGTTCGGTCCGCGGCCACGGTCAGATATCGGTCGTCAACTGCACGAGCGTTTTGACAGATGAAGCGGTCCCGGTGGCCAGAGCGACCATCGAAGCTGGGAGCTGTCCGAGGGAGATGTGCCGGTCGATCACCATGTTCGGGTTGAAGTGGCCGTCGGCTATAGCGTTGACAGCGCCGCAGAAATCGGCAGGTGAATAGCAAAAACTGCCCCGAAGCGTGCGCTCCTCGACCGTGAGCGCGAATGCAGAAAGCTCCACACTGGGCGAGCCCATCCCCACAATCGAGATCGTCCCGCCCCGACGCGCGCAACTGAGGGCTACGCCCACTGTTTCCGTAACGCCCACGGCATCAATTACCCGGTCGACGGTCCGGCGGGCGGTCTTCGCTTCGACGGCGTCGATGAGTGACGAGCGGGCGTCGACGGGGGTAGCCCCAAACGATCGGGCCACATCGAGGTTCGGGTGGCGGAAGTCAGTAACGAAGACTTCGGCCGCTCCGGCCCGCTGAGCCGCCCACGCGCAGACAAGGCCGATCATGCCGGCGCCGAGGACGGCGACATGATCGCCTTTGCTCACCTCGGCCTGGCCCACAGCGTGGATCCCCACCGCCAGCGGCTCGACTACGGCGCCGCCGTCGGCCGTCACCGAATCGGGCAAGTGGACAGCGGACCACCCCGGGAGAGTCATTTGCTCGGCAAAGGCGCCCGTGTACGGGGCGTTCACGCCTATGACCCTGCGATTGGCGCAGAGATTGGGTTGGCCGGACGTGCATTCGGCGCACTCTCGGCACCCGAGGACAGGGTTGAAGGTAACCCGGTCTCCCACGGCCCAACCGGGGACACCGTTGGGGTCAAGCACCCGGCCAGAGGCCTCGTGCCCCATCACCTGTCCCGGGAACCGGCGCCCGGTGTCGCCAGAATAGCCGTGGGTATCGGAACCGCAAATCCCGCTTACTACCATCTGGACCAGCAACTCTCCCTCATCCGGCACCGGATCCGGGACTTCTTCTATCGACCCGCTGTTGGGCCCGTGGTAGACGAGCGCCTTCATGGGGCCGCGGTCCGAAGCGGGCTGTGGTCCACTGGGCAAGGGCCGTTAGTTGGTTTCATTTGGCTGTCGTTTTCCTTCGGGGGTGGGGCGGCTGACACCTATCGGAGAGCCATTGTGGCTGGACGATTCCCGCGCCGCACTTAGGAGGTCGACCACAGAGGCGCCAAGTTCGCCCGGGACTACTACCTTTTCTCGCCCTAGCGCCGTCGCTACCAGCGCCGCTGAGGTACGCCACGCGAGGTCGAGCTCGGTACCCGACAATGGTGCTATTTCGACCGTGCCTTCGAGCAGCGCGACGTCAAGTGTGCCCGAGGCCGTATCGAGCAGGGCACGGCCTGACGAACCGAAGAACCTGTACTCTTCGACCCTGAACGGGTGCTCGTGTATGCTCCCCGTGCCGGCGATGGTGGCCAGCGAGCCGTCGTCGAAGGTGACGGCCAGACTGTCCGCCAGGTCCACCGGCAACCCGTGGTGATGCTCGTAGGCCGATACCTGGGCGGCAACGCGGCCCGTGACCCATAGGACGACCGATGCCGCATGGGTGATCTGGGTGAACAGATGCCCACCGCCCCGGGCCGCACTGGCATAAGTCGACTGGCCCGTCGAGTATAGAGCGCCCACACGGCGCTGCATGAACTCCACGTCGCCGCTGTAGAACTGGTGGACCGAGGTCGCGAACAGAGCCGCCGTCAGGTTGAGGTCGCCGAGATCTCCCTGGCGGATCGCCGTCCGGAGGTAGTTCGCATGCCGCGAGTACGGGTAGGTATGGCCGACGTGAAGTGCAACCCCGGCGGCCTGCGCCCGCCCGACGAGGTCCCATGCCTCGACCGGGTCGATAGTCATGGGCTTTTCAACCAGTACGTCAACGCCGGCCGAAATGGCGGCCGCCGCCGGTTCATAGTGGGCATCGTGGGGCGTCGCCACCACCACGGCGTCGAGCCCCAGACTCAGGAGCTCGTCGACCGAGGTGACGGCGAACGGGACGTCGAAACGGTCAGCCACTTCACGGGCTCGGGTGGTGTCCAGGTCACAAACACCTACCACCGTGGCGTTGGGGTTCGAAAGGAGTGCCGGTAGGTGCGTATGCGTGCTCCACCATCCCGTCCCCACCACCCCGACCCGCGCCCGGTCGCCAATTGTCACCCGCGGTCCCCGTCCCCGACGGCGATTGTGCTCGCACCTCCGGTCCTGGCGGGCAAGACGAGCAAGTTCATGGTCGGTGGGTGCTCGGCGGGCCGTACGGCGAGCTTTCCCTGAGCCCGGCCACGGTTGGGCGGACAAGGGTGATCTCGGGGTTGAGTTCCAGCCCGAAGCCAGGACGTTGCAGTTCCTGGATACGTAGAGCCCCGCCGTCGACCAGTGGCTCGCCGATCATCAGGTTGCCAAATTGCGGGACTTGGTGATCGCCTCGAGGCGAGGCCATGATGCACTCGCCGAATGGGATCGAGGCCCATGCAAAGGCGGCGTGCAAAGAATAAGGCCCGCATGTATGGGGTATTACGCGACGACCTTCCGTTTCAGCCGCGGCCACGATCTTGGCCAGTTCGGTCATACCGCCGCACCAGGACGGGTCGGGCTGGAGGAGGTCGACCTTCCCAACCGAGGACAGAGTGCGAAAGCCCCATCTGGTGGCCTCGTGTTCAGCTCCAGAAAGGGCGACTGGCTTGGACAAGCGGCTTCCCTGTCCCTCATCACGGCCACCATACGGGTGTCGATTGTCGGTTTCAAGTAGGTGATATAGAAATCATGTAGCTGAATCCGCGCCGTGTGGGTACGCCTCCCCACCAGGTACTTCATATTGATGAAGTTCTTGCACCTCCTTGAAATCTCCCCAATTGGTATGGTACATTGCTGCAGCGTCCAGCAAGGGAGCCCCCACTGGGCGCAGTTCGGGGGGCGGGTGAGAAGCCAAAGAAATAGGTCAGTGCCAAGGGAGCTGGGGGACTCCGGTGAGAAAGTTCGTTGTCCCAGGCAGGTTCCTGATTTATGACGACGGTAGATCAACAATCTGCTGGGACACCGCCGGCGGCGGACCACGCCGTACTGGTGGCCGACCACGTCAAACGATACTTTGGCGCCGTCGTCGCTCTCGCCGACGCATCGATCCGGATCGGCGAAGGTGAAGTGCTGGGCATCGTGGGCGACAACGGGGCGGGAAAATCGACGCTCCTAAAGGTCCTCTCCGGCGTGGTAGTCCCGGACAGCGGCAGGGTCGTCCTCGATGGTGTAGAGCTCACGTTGAAAGGGCCTCACGACGCCCTCAACGCTGGTATTGAAACCGTCTACCAGGACCTCGCCCTCGTCGACACGATGACCGCCTACCAGAATGTCTACCTGGGACGCGAGACTCTGGCCCGGTCCCCGTTGCTGCGGGCGCTCAACCTCGTGAGTGACCGGTCAATGCGGCAGCGCACTCGCGAGGTCCTGGAAGACCTGGGCGTGAGGATCCCGTCCGTGAACGCCAGCGTGAAGCAGATGTCCGGCGGCCAGAGGCAATGCCTCGCTATCGCGCGGGCCGTCCTGTGGGGTCGCCGAATTGTCATCCTCGATGAGCCGACGGCCGCGCTCGGAGTCCGGGAGTCGCAGCAGGTGCTCCAAATGGTTTCCCGGCTGCGCGAGCACGGCGTGAGCGTGATCTTGGTCACGCACAACATGGACCACCTGGTGCAGGTGGCCGACCGGGTGACCGTTATGCGTCTAGGCCGGACCATCGCTACGAGGACGGTCGGCCAGAGCTCGACACAAGAGATTGTGGGGTTGATAACCGGCGCTATCGGGCCAGATGTCACCGGTGAGGCTGTTGAACGGGCCGAGCACTCCTAGTTGGGCAATCGCATCCTCACCGTAAATCAAAAGCGTCTCGACACAACCAACCAACAAGGGAGGAAATAGATCATATGAGCCAGCAACAGCGGGCGCTGCGCCTGCTTTCCGTAGGTCTGCTCACGGTGGGCACATTGGCGCCACTCGTGACGACCGCGACAACAACCGTCGCCGCCGCCAGCACGCCATTCAAGGTCTGCATGGGGACGGGCGGCACGCCCGGCACCCCGTGGCAGACCGGGCAAGGGACCGTCATGCAGTCGATCGCCAAGAAGGAGGGGTGGACGTCCGTCATACTCAGCAACCAGCACTCCCCGTCAATATCCCTGAGCAATGCTCAGGTCTTCATCCTGGACAAGTGCAATGTCGTAGTCGAAGGCCCCGTCCCGGAATCTACGGACCCCGTGATCGCGGCGAAGTTGGCCGCGGCCAAAATCCCGGTCATCACCTTCGACATCACTCAGAAGGGCTGGTACTTCGTCGGGATCAACAACTCGCTGGCCGGGGTGGAGGGCGGTCAGGCACTTGGCCAGGTCATCAAGTCGAAATGGGACTGCAAGTTGGACGAGGTCGTGGCTTCGGGCCTGCCGGTCGTCGGCATCATCGATACCGAGCGAACTGGAGGCATGGTGACCGGGATCATGAAGGTGTGCCCCAACATCACCAAGAGCCAGACCACCGAGTTTGACGGAGACGGAGAGGTCAGCGCGTCGTCGACACAAGCCCGCGCCCTTCTGGCCGCCCACCCGACCTGGACCAAGATCGCCGTCGTCGGCATTAATGACGACGGCGTGGTGGGCGCCCTGGAAGCGGCTGAGCAACTCGGGAGAGCAAAGGACACTATCGGCTGGGGTCAGTCGGGAGACCTTGACACCGGCGCCAACGTCGACCCCCACCTGCTCGGGAGTGTCTTCTACTTCCTCGAGGGGTACCCCGAGTGGGCTGTCCCGCTGCTGAAACAGATTGCTGGCGGTCACGCACCGGCAATGGCGGACTATACGCACAACAACCCGGCCGTGCTCATCCCGCCATGCCCGGCCAGTACCGCTCAAGCCAAAAGCATCCCGGGTTACAGCGCTCGCCTGGCCAAGATGACCAAGGTGAGCCCGGGGACCACCCCGAACGCCTTGTTCTGCCCCAAGAGCTAATTGCAACGGTAACGTTGGCTCGCTTGTGAGCGAACAGGTCCTGGAGCAGCCTGCTCAAGGGCCTGCCCCTTTGGCCGGTCCGCTATCGGGCCGGCCAAAGGGACCTGTCCGTTCGTACTTCGATAGCCTCGAGGGATCGAGCCGCGACTCGCTCGGGACGGCGGCGGCGATCCTTGTTTTGTGGGGGGTCCTCGTCCTCGTTACGACTCTTTACCGCCGAGATTTCCTGTCCCACCAGACGCTGCTCTCGATCACGTTCACCATGGCGGTCCTGGGCGTCGTGACCGTGGCCCAGTCACTGGTGACGATCAGCGGTGGGATCCTTGACCTCAGTATTCCCACCGCGTTGATCCTTCCCGCGTGGGTGATCGTGACTCTGCTCGGCCACGGGGTCAACCTTTTCCTCGTCATCCTGGTCGGGCTGCTCACTGGCGCCGCCTGGGGCACACTCAACGCCCTGATCATTGTATTCGGGAAGCTGAACCCCCTCATTGTCACGCTGGGGACGAATTTCGCCGGCGCGGCGATAGTTAATATCTACCTCCAGAGCGGCCAGACGCCCCTTGGCTCGAGCTTGGCGAAATGGGGCCAATCGCAATTCTTGGGCCTCCCGAGTGTGTTCTGGGCCATGGCCATTTTTATATTCCTTGCTGGCTATTTCCTCAAGCACTCACGGGCCGGCAGGCGGGTTGTGGCCGTCGGTGGCAACGCGCAGGCCGCCCGGGTGCGAGGGATCTCGTTGCGCAAGGCCCGCTTTGGGGTCTTCATCGGCTCGGGGCTCATTTGCGGCTTCGCGGCGGTGCTCTTTACAGCCTCGACACTCAACTTCGTCTCGAGCGAAACGACTTCCTATCTGCTGCCCTCCGTGGCGGCCACGATCCTCGCCGGGATAAGGCTCCAAGGTGGGAGCGGCAACTTGTGGGTCATATTCCTGAGCGTCGGATTGCTGTCTACGGTACCCACGTCGCTGGCTTTCTTCGGGGTGGGCGAACTCTGGCAGAACGTGCCGCCCGGGGTGATCCTGATTGTGGCCGTCTCGATCGACGGCTACCGGCAGCTACGGTCAAGGCGGTGACGACGCAAGCGGGCCGGGTGGCTCGGGCGGAAGACAGCGAACCGCCTCGGCCGACCGAGCCAGGTTGGCTCTCCGCCGCCTTCGGGGGAGCCACTGGCAGCATTGCCATTACATTTGTTGCCGTCCTCCTGGTCGGCCTGTTCTGGGTCGGGACGGAGTTCTACACCACCGCCAACCTCACCATTATCGCCACCGCGGCTGCGGTACCGCTCCTGGTCGGGACGTGCTCGGGCTTTGCGCTGTTGGCTGGGGTGGTGGATCTGAGCATAGGGTCCTGCGCCGGCATGTGCGCGGCAATTTTCGCCTACCTTACAGTGCGCCACTGGGGCGCCTGGGAGGCCGCCGGCATAGTGGTCCTGGTCGGCGTGCTCGTCGGGGCGACCAATGCTGTGGTCATCGTCGGCTTCGGCGCCAACGCCCTGGCGGCGACGCTGGGGATGCTAACTGTGTTGCTGGGCTTGCAATACGTCATCTGCGGCGGGGACGGGTTGATCACGAGCCTGGTCCCGGGGCTGTACACATTTGTTAACCGTCAGCTCGGACCGGTACCGCTTGTCTTCGTATTGATCCTATTGCTTGTCGGGGTCGCCTTCTACGTGGTGGCCTTCTCCCGCCTCGGGCGGCACATCCGGGCTATCGGAGGAGACGAAGTAGCCGGGCGCCGAGCCGGCCTCCACGTCAAGCGGGTGAGGGTCGGAGTCCTTGTGCTGAGCGCCGTCGGCGCCAGCATCGCGGGGCTCCTGTACATGGGCCAGCAGGGCGGGGCGTCAAATGTCCTCGGTACTGATCTGGCCTTTCAGGTCTACGCCGCCCTCATGATCGGCGGGTACAGCATAATCCGTGGCGGTGTGGGCAACCCTGTGGGGGGCGCCCTCGGGCTGCTCGTCATCGCCGGTGTGACCGAGATAATCAGTGTAAAGGCCATCAACACGTACTACACCGATGTCATCCTTGGCATATTGCTGGTTATTGCCGTCTTTGTCGACCGCCTGCGCGGGGGTGACGCATTCGAGTAGGCGTCGAGCCTCGTCTGGGATGAACATTACAAACCGCTCCGTGCGCTCAGTGTCAAGATAGGAGGTCTTGTCGACAGAAATGACAGATACAACAGCCGGCCCGTTTTCGTTTGGGCCGATTCAAGGCGTTATCCCAACCGTGGTGACGCCGTTTGCCAGCGACGGCCCCGGGCCGCCCATGCGCCGCTCGAGCCTTCTCACGGTGTCCTTGAGCGCCGTCCTGATGTGCTGGGCCACTTCCTGGTTGAAGCGCGGGGTAGGGACGGATACGGATATGGCGGCTACGACATCGCCGCCAGCGCCGCGAACGGGGGCGGCGACACAGCGGCACCCAATCAGGTACTCCTCATTGTCATACCCGAAGCCTCTGGAACGGACCCGCTTCAGCTCCGAGACAAGTACATTTCGGTCGGTGATGGTCCGCTCCGTAAACCGGGCCAGCGTTACGCCGTTGAGCCGACGGTCGAGTTCCTCGTCGTTGAGCCCTGCGAGCAGCACTTTCCCGAGCCCCGTAGCATGTGCGGGTAGACGTTTGCCCACTGATGAGACGAGCTTCATCGGGTGCGGCGATTCAGAAATGGCAAGGTAAACATTGTCGACACCCTCGAGCCGGGCTAGTTGCACCGTCTCGGTCGTGACGGAGGTGAGCTCGTCCATAAGTGGTTGGGCCAGCGACACCAGGTCATCGGTCATGGCGTATGCCTGAGCTACTTCCCAAAGGCGAAATCCGAGCTTGAAGAGGCGCGTGTTCTCATCGAGTTCGATGAAACCCCGCCACAAGATCGTTTGCAGCAGCTGGTGAGCGGACGAAAGGGGGAGCCCCAGGTCCCGGACAACGGCCCCGAAGGACGCCGGTCCTTTCCTAGCCAGGTATTCAAGGATGGCGAGCACTCGGTCAGCAGACTTGACAGCTCTCGCCGAGGTCTCGTCCGTTTGCTGCTTAGTGGCGGCCATTTTCAGCGCTTAGTCCTCACCAACCGATCGCCCAACTCTTACGAGGCGCAGACTACACCAGTGCGAAGTGGTCTTCGCGAATGAGATTGGGCGAATGAGATTGGGCGAATGAGATTGGGCGAATGAGACTGGGCGAATGAGATTGGGCGAATGAGATTGCCAATTGTCGGACGGCGTTTACGCCCGTACCGCCAGCGGTTCGAGGCCCCCGGGGCTAGCCCCGGCCGATGAAGGGCATAGACGTAGCCATCACCGTGAGAAAAAGGACGTTCGCGGAGAGTGGCAGGCTAGCCATGAAAGACACAGCCCGGCCGACGTCAGCCATATCCATCGTGGGTTCGTCCCGAAGGGAACCGTCGGGCTGTTCTCGCCCCTTGAAGCTCAAGTCTCCACTGGGCGCCGGCAGGGCATTTCCAATGTCGATTTGCCCACACGCTATGTCGTACGGTCTACCCTCCAAGGCACTTTGGCGCGTAAGGCCGGTGATGGCATGCTTGGCCGCGGTATAGGGAGCCATGCTCGGACGGGGCGCATGAGCGGAGACCGAGCCGTTGTTGATTATTCGACCCCCCCGAGGCGATTGCCGCTTCATGGCCTTGAACGCTTCGCGAGTGCAAAGAAAGGCGCCCGTGACGTTGGTGGACACAACCGACTCCCATTCTTCAAGCCGGATGTCCTCGAGGCGGCGAGAAGGCGAGGCGATCCCGGCATTATTGAAAAGAAGATCGATGCGGCCCAAATTGTCCCGAACTGCCGCAAACAGGGAGCGAACGCTATCCTCATCGCGAACGTCGCAAGGGACTGATTGGGCGTGATGGCCAAGTCCGAGGATGGCGCTCTCGGTCTCGGCCAGCGCCGTCGGCCGCCGGCCAGCCAGCACTACGTCGAAGCCGTCGGCGGCTAGGGCGAGCGCCGATGCCCGACCTATGCCGCTGCCGGCGCCGGTGACGATCGCCACCCGGGTGTTGCTCGTCACGTCGGCGGCCGTCCGAATGGCACATAACAGCGCGGGATCATGGCAATGAGGTTATCGTCCCCCTCGGCGCGTGCCCAGGACCGGTTGAGCTGGCGCGTCGCCGCGTTCACTGCCACGTCCCCGTGCGGTTTGACCCGGGCGGGAGGCCTTTCGGCCGTACTTGCCTCCCACCATCACTGCATCGCCCCTTGTCAGGGGCAACAACAATCCATCTGGTGGAGCAGCTACACTCCACGTGACTAAGACTGACTTGTAACGCCTGGAGGAACCAAATGCATATGGCAAAAGCTGCCACGGTAACGCGTGGTCTCGTCGCGGCTCTGGCGACGCTCGTAGTGGCGGCGGCCGCCGGAGCTGGCACAGCCAGCGCCAGCTCGATCCATGTACCGAGCAAATTCGCATCCGGCATCCGGATGGCCATGGACGCCAGTTACCCGCCTGACGAGTTTATCCAAAACGGGCATATCGTCGGGTTCGACGCCGATTTGGGCCAAGCCCTCGGCCAGGTCCTCGGGGTCAAGGTCACCATGGTCGATGCCACCTTCGATACGATCATCCCGGGGATCCAGGACGGCAAGTTCGACGTCGGCAACTCCTCTTTCACGGACACCAAGGCTCGCGAGGGCGAGGTCGAGTTCATCGACTACTACCGAGCTGGAGAGGGCTTTTACGAGAAAGCCAACAGTGCGCACA
Organism: uncultured Acidimicrobiaceae bacterium; assembly: GCA_963750465.1. Taxonomy (GTDB): domain Bacteria; phylum Actinomycetota; class Acidimicrobiia; order Acidimicrobiales; family Palsa-688; genus Fen-671. The sequence continues at coordinate 1,358,960 of CAVVRE010000007.1, read as the reverse complement.
CATTCAACGGGCTCAAGGCGTTGTGCGGCCATTCGGTGGCCGTAGAGACCGGGACCACTGAACAGGCTGATGCGTTGACGCAGTCCAAATCGTGCCACGTCACCGTGCTTCCGTACGCCGACCAGAACCAGGCCAACCTGGCCGTGTCCGACGGCCGCGCCGATTTGGGCTTCGTCGACTCTCAGGTGGCGGCGTACATAGTCCATCTTTCGAACGGGCAGTTCAAACTGACAGGCACGCCCTTCGAGACCGCACCATACGGCTTCATCGTGGCCAAGAACAGCGGCCTGGCCGCCCCGTTGCTGGCGGCCGTCAAGACCCTCATAGCCGACGGTAAGTACAAGAAGATCCTCGATAAATGGGGTGTTCAACAGGGCGCCGTCAGCACCGCCCATACAAACGGCGCCTCGAGCTAGCCGTCCCTGGAGTAGGTAGCCTACTCGCAGAGAGGTCATGGCCACGGCTGAACCGGCCAAGATCCCAGGGCGGCCGCGCACCGAAATGCAAGTCGTCCCGTTGCGCCACCCAGGCCGCTGGGTGGCGGCGGCGGTGGTATGCCTGCTGGCCGCAATGGCCGTACACTCGTTGTTCTTTTCCAACGTCAAACGATCCGGCGTTACTCAAGAGCGTTTCGAGTGGAATGTAATAAATCATTACTTCTTCTCGACCGGCATCCTCGAGGGCCTTGGGGTCACCCTCGCCTTAACCGCAGTAGCCATGCTCGGCGGCATCCTCCTCGGCGTAACGCTGGCGATCATGCGGTTGTCGCCCAACCCGATCGTCACCGGGAGCTCTTGGATCTATATCTGGTTTTTCCGCGGTACACCCGTGCTCGTGCAACTCCTATTCTGGTACAACGCCGCGTACATATTCCCCACCTTCACCCTCGGCGTCCCGTTTGGCCCCGCGCTGGTCCATTTTGACCTCAACGCCTGGTTGACTCCCTTCGTGGCCGCCTCTATCGGGCTGACCCTCAACGAGGGGGCTTACATGGCTGAGATCATCCGGGCCGGGATCATTTCGGTCGACGAGGGGCAAACCGAGGCGGCCCAGTCACTGGGGATGTCGCGGCTGCTGGCCTTGCGCCTCATCGTCCTACCACAGGCGATGCGGGTAGTAATCCCTCCTACGGGCAATGAAACCATCTCGATGTTGAAGACATCGTCTCTGGCCTCTGTGGTTGTCGCACCCGAACTGCTGTTCCGCGCTCAGCAGATATATGCCACCAATTACAAAGTCATCCCTCTCCTCATGGTGGCCAGCCTTCAGTACCTGTGGGTAACCTCCGTCCTTATGGTGGGGCAGTACTACCTCGAACGACATTATGCACGGGGCGCCGTCCGCCAGTTGCCCCCGACCCCTATGCAACGGCTGCGACGCTGGCTGTTTATCCGTCCTGACGACCACACGATCGAGAGGTTGGTCAACGCCTCGAGCGTCCCGGTTGGCTACCCCGATGACTGATGCGCCATGACGGACGTAATGGTCTGGGCCGAAGGAGTGCGCAAGCGCTTCGGGCGCCTGGAGGTATTGCGAGGTATCGACCTCGAGGTGCGAACGGGGCAGGTGCTGTGCATCATCGGGCCTTCCGGCTCCGGAAAGTCAACCTTCCTCCGGTGCATCAACCACCTGGAGAAGATTGACGAGGGCCGCCTAACTGTCGATGGAGAACTGGTCGGTTACCGGGAGCACTCTGGCCGTTTATACGAGTTGCGAGACCGGGAAGTGGGCCAGCGGCGAGCCCAGGTGGGTATGGTCTTCCAGCATTTCAACCTGTTCCCGCATATGACCGCACTCGAGAATGTCACGGTAGGGCCACTGAAAGTGAAGCGAGAAGAAAAAGCGGTGGCCGTAAAACGGGCTCGGGACCTTTTGGAACGAGTGGGATTGGCGGACAAGGTCGATGCCTACCCAAGGCAGCTCTCAGGCGGCCAGCAGCAAAGAGTCGCCATTGCCCGCGCTCTTGGCATGCAGCCCAAGCTGATGCTCTTCGATGAGCCCACTTCAGCCCTGGACCCCGAGCTGGTCAGCGATGTGCTGGACGTCATGCGGTCACTGGCAGACGATGGCATGACGATGGTCGTGGTCACTCACGAAATGGGCTTCGCCAGGGAAGTGGGCGACAACCTCGTCTTCATGGACGAAGGGATGATCATCGAGTCCGGGCCGCCCAAGGAGGTGCTCTCCAGTCCCAGGCACGAGCGGACCCAGGTCTTCTTGTCCCGGATCCTCTAGTTAGGGGGCCGGCCCGGGTGATCTCAGGTCGCCCAGTCGACAACGTGACGCCGCTGTCCTGTGGCCGGTACCACAATTGACATATGAGCTCTCTTGAACCCCTGGTGCGGCCGGTTGAGCCGTCGGATGTGCCCGCCGTCGTTGGACTGGTTCACGAATTGGCCGAGTACGAGAGAGCCCCGGATGCGTGCACTATCAGCGATGACCAACTGCGCGCTGCCCTCTTCGGCGTCTGGCCGGCCCTTTTTGGCCACGTGGCCGTCGTTGCCGGCCAGGTTGTCGGATGTGCGTTGTGGTTCCTGAACTTCTCCACCTGGCGCGGTGTGCACGGCATCTATCTCGAGGACCTTTACGTCCAGCCTGAGCATCGCGGTCAGGGCGTGGGGCGGGCGTTGTTGAGGGAATTGGCTGCGGAGTGCGGCCGACGAGGATATGTCCGGCTCGAATGGTCGGTGCTCGACTGGAACGAGCCCGCGATCCGTTTTTATCGTTCCCAGGGAGCAGAGCTCCAGGAGGAGTGGCGCATATTCCGCCTCAGCGACGAAGGGCTGGCCGCCTTGGCCCAGGTCAACAACGTTTCGTAGCTTTAAGGGTCAGCGGCCTACGTGGGCGGAGGCGGCGGCGGTAGGTTTGCCGGGGCCGACGGGCCCCGCCCGCCAGCAGCATCGGGCGCGTGAGGGGGATCGACCGGGCCCGCTACCGGGCCGGGCGGGTTTGCCGTCGTACCGGGTGGCGGCGCCCCGCTGGGAGCGGCCGTGGCCACTCCCGCGTCCAGAGCCCTCAGTTGCTCACGAAGCTCTGATGCCGCCTCTGCGCCGTCACCGTTGAAGATGGCGACGGCCACGGCCAGTTCGAGGCGGACCAGGTCTGGGGACAGGCCGCTGTAGACGACGCCCGAGGTTTTGTCCCGGTTGGACACCTGGATCGCCGTGCAGGGTTGGGACTCATCGTGCGTTATACCGATGAGCTTGGAGAACAGCCACTCACGGGTGTACTTGCCGCCCTGGAACACGACCCGTTGGGATGTAAAGCTGACGTCGCCTGTGTCGATGACGGTGGGCTTCTCCAGGCCCTGCACGTAGGTACCCGCAGACTTGCCGATCCGGAAGCGGATTCCGTCCGTCACGGGCACTGAGAAGCCAGCCGAGCGGCCCGACCAGTGCCCGCGTTCGTGTCGAGGCTCGAACAGCCCGCCGTCGGTGATGGGGTAGACCAGCCGCTCACCAGGCTTCAGTACCAGCGGCCAGCCGGCCCGCTCGGCCGTACCGCCCTCAGCGACACCTATTAGATCGGCGATAGCAGCTCGCAGATCCGCGTTGGCCTTCGCTTTGGCGGCAGCCTCATTGGCGGCTCGGCGCTTGCGTCCGAACATGATGCCTCCCGTTGCTGCTCACACTAAAACTCTTCGGTGGCCGTGTCCACGCGGATTCTAAACTCCCAGACGGGTTACCCCGGGTGTCTCCTCCGACTGTTCCTTTGCGCAACGAATATCGCCGGCAAGGCCCACTGGAGCGGACCGGTAAACACGCGCTCGGGCACGCGATCTAGGACCGGAGAGAAAGGAACTATCTATCTTCGTGCTTGGGGAACGAATTTTGTCGAGCAGGACGCAGACTTCCCACTGGACATGACCACGACCTTGACGACCACTGGACGCCCGGGCGTGGCCCCCGAGATCCGATATATCAGGTTTGCTTTGCCGAGCACGTTGGCCACAGCGTTCTTGACCGTATTCGTGGTCTTGTAGGCGGCTGTAGTTGTTACGCGGGCTCGGGCCGCTGTCGAGACCATGACGATCGTCGATGTGTAGTCCTTTGGCGTCGCATCGCTCATGGAAGCTCTACATGTCAATGGGGCGCCGGAGGCCACCGGGGCGAGGGCGATGCCACCGATCGAACTGGCGGTAAGGGTGGCGATGGCCACCAGTGCGGCCATCAAACCGGCACTTACTTTTTTGGCCGATGGACAAGCTCGGAGGTTCGGTTTCATAGCCATGACAGTAGTCACTTCGTGCCTCGATATGTAGACTGAGAGTGGCCGGGGAGCTTCTCAGAGCGCGAGCACCGAGCACCGGGGCGCCTCGGCGTGGGCCGCCTTAGCGCCATAATTTGGTCAAACTCTCATATCCGTTAGAATGCTGTTGTGAGCACAGCGGATGACCGGCTGGCCGCGCTGGCCGCCCTCAGCGAGCCGACGCGTGGTCGCGTCCCATGCCGGTGGCAGAGGCTCTGCGGTCTGTGGCGCGTGAGCACGGGCGTTGCATCGGGGCTCGTCGACAACCGTCGAAGAGGCTCTCACGACGGCAATTGCTCCAGCACTGCGCCGAGCTGCTAGCGGACCAGGGGTACGAGCCCCGCGGCGAAGGATCGGCGATCACGCTTCGGAACTGCCCGTTCCACGCGCTGACCGAGCAGCACCGCCAGCTGGTCTGCGGTATGAACCTCGAGCTCATAAGAGGCGTCTTGGAGGCGGCCGGCGTCCCCGAGGCGATCGCTCGGCTCGACCCCGCACCGGGACGGTGTTGCGTCTCGCTCCAGTCGTGACGGTGGTCGTCCCGCACCGTCGGCCCAGGCTTGGGGCTATTTACATGGGCGTCCCTCTAAGGCACGTGATCGGCCCCAAGCCGGCACAGCGGCCACGACCGGCGGTGGTGCCTGAGTGAACGTGGCGGTGGTCTCTTACCGTTTAGGTGGCGCCGACGGTGTGTCCACCGAGGCCGCGAAATGGATAAACGCATTTCGGCACCTCGGTTGTTCGGTGACGACCGTGGCCGGCGACGGTGACGCGGACTGGCTGGAGCCGGGCCTCGCGGCCGGGCCGAGCCTGACCGGGACGAACTCGACCGGGACGAGCCTGACGGGGCCGAGCCTGACGGGGACGCGCCCATCTCCGCCTGACGAGAAGGCGCTTCGCTCGGTCCTGGCTCCGGCGGACCTGGTCGTGGTGGAAAACCTCTGTTCTCTACCGCTTAATCCGGCCGCCGGGTCGGTTGTTGCCCGCGTCCTATTGGGGCGGCCGGCGCTCATGCATCACCACGACTTGCCGTGGCAGCGCGCCGCTTTCCGCAGCTTCCCACCGCCCCCAGACGACCCACAGTGGTGCCACGTCGTCACCACCGAACTTTCCCGGCTCGAGCTGCTCAGCCGGGGCATCGACTCCGTTACCGTCCATAACCTGTTTGACCCCAGGCCGCCTCAGGGAGACCGGGAGGCAGTCAGGCAGTTCCTGGGGGTTCGGCCCGACGAGCTGCTGGTCGTGCAGCCGACGCGGGCCATCGCCCGCAAAGGCATCCCCTCTGGCGTGGCGCTGGCGGAGGCGCTGGGCGCCCACTACTGGCTTGTCGGACGAGCCGAGGAAGGTTACGAGCCCACCCTGGAGAAGCTCCTGGCCAGCGCCACAGTGCCGACGCACCGGGGGGTGGTGCCGGGGATAATGTCCGCCAGTGCCGGCATCGAGCACGCCTATGCGGCCGCTGACGTGGTCGCCTTTCCGTCGACGTGGGAGGGCTTCGGGAACCCTCCCGTGGAAGCCTCTCTCCATTTGCGCCCCGTTGCCGTCGGTCAGTACCCCGCCCTGGAAGAGTTGCGATCGTTGGGGTTCAAATGGCTGGCCGCGGCCGAACCCGGCCAGGTGGCGAGCTGGCTGGCGCATCCGCACAAGGCGGTGTTGGACCACAACCGGGCCGTGGCGAGAAGGGACCTCAACCTTGACGACCTGCCGCGACGGCTGGCCGACATTCTGAAGCGCCTGGGCCTTCAAGCGCCCGTCCTGGCCCGGGCCCCCCTCCGCCAGAGGGCGAAGAACCCCGGGGCCCGGACATCGAACAAAGCGTTGGGTAATTGACCAAGCCGCGTGTCACGCTTCCGCGCCGGCCCACAACTCGCCGAGGTCGAGATCGGGGTCAGCCAGTCGGGCCGGGTCAACAACGCGGTCCGTCTGCAACAAAGCTTCGATGGCGTCTCCCGCATCCCAGATGTTCGCGTTCATGGCGGCGGCCACTCTGCCCTGGTGGATCCAGAACGCAATAAACCGGCGGCTGGCCAGGTCGCCCCGAATGACAACCTCGTCATAAACGGGTGCCCAGCCCCGGTATTCCATCCCGAAGTCGTACTGGTCCGAAAAGAAGTAAGGCGTCCGGTCGTAGGCGACCTGCATACCGAGCATGTTCTTGGCCGCGACCGGGCCCTGGTTGAGAGCCGCTGACCAGTGCTCGAGCCGGATCCGGGTTTGGTAGCGGGGATGGTACACGCTGGCCACGTCGCCGGCGGCGTAAACACCGGGGTCGCTGGTGGCGAGGTACTGGTCGGCCACGACGCCGTTGTCGAGCAAGAGCCCGGCCGCTTCGGCCAGCTCCACCCTGGGAGCCACTCCAATGCCGGCTACGACCAGCTCAGCAGGCAAGGCGGTGCCGTCCGTCAGGCGTACCTCCTCGACACCGGCCGACCCCACCAAAGACTCCACGCCCACGCCGAAGTGCAGGTCCACCCCGTGCTCAGCCTGCAAATCACGGAACATAGCACCGACCTCGGCCCCGAGCACCCGCTCGAGCGGGAGCGACCCCAACTCCACCACCGCGACCTCGGCCCCTAATTGCCTGGCGGAAGCGGCCACCTCCGAACCAATCCACCCCGCTCCGATCACTACCACGCGAGCGCCGCCGGTCAGGGCCTCGTGGAGCACATCCGAATCGGCCACGCTGCGGAGGTAGTGCACACCCGCCAGGTCCGCGCCCGGCACTGATAGGCGCCTGGGCGCCGCACCGGTGGCCAGCAACAGCCGGTCGTAGCGGAGACGGTCCCCCGAGCTCAGCACCACTTCGGAGCCACCGCGGTCGATGTCAGTCACCACCGTCGAGGTGCGCAGTTCGATGTCCTGGGCCGCATAGAAATCGGCCGAATGAACGGCTGCATCATCGAAAACCTTCTCGCCCCGCAGGTAGTCCTTGGAGAGCGGTGGTCGCTCGTACGGGCGCAGCGGTTCCTCGCCCACGAGCACGACACGTCCTTCGAAACCCTCGGTGCGAAGAGCCTCGGCCGCTTTGGCCCCGGCCAGACTGGCGCCGACGATCACAAATGTCCCAGATGTCACAGCTTCTCCTGTCAGGTTTGTACTAGGGATGGGGGGCTTAGCTCCGGAGTTCCGGCCCTGGCCAAGATGGCGGCCATTACTGAGCGGGCCTGCGGGGCCAGTTCCGCCAGCGGACGGTTGCGGTGCACCCGCTCGCCAAGGTCGACCTCTGCCATCGCCGGGAGGCCGATCTGCCTGGCCACGTCGATCAACAAGGCGACATCGACGCCGTAATCGACGGGCAAAATGCGACCCTGGACGAGCCAGCGGCGAGCGGCCATTTCTCCCGCGAGTGGTTGCGAGAAGGCGGCCCAATCCGGAAGGAACATTTCGAGAAGGGGTTTGGCCACCAACTCGGTGACTCGCCCTCCCTCGCCAGAGACTCCGTTCAGAGGCCGTCGGTAGCAGGCTTTGACGAAATGCAGTGCCGGGTCGCCGATAAGTGGGCCCAGAAGGCCGACCACGAAATGCGGAGCGAAGTTCTCGACGTCACCATCGAGAAAGACGACGATGTCCCCCGTCGTGGCCGCGAAGCCGGCCGCCATGGCGGCGCCTTTGCCAGCACCGCTGCTAGTGGGCCGGTTTACCGGCACGACGGCGGCGCCCCGTTCCGAGGCGATACGGGCGGTCGAGTCGGACGAACCGTCGTCCGCCACCAGGATCTCGTCCACAAGGTGGGCGCCGTCGACGAGTTCGGCCCGGATCGTCTCGACGATGGCGCCGATGGTCCTTTCCTCGTTACGCGCCGGGATGCAGACAGAGACGAGGCTGTCGCCCTTAGCTCGAGCCAGTAGCTCAGCCCTGAAGGCGCCGTGGTGGTACCGGCGCAGCGGTGATGCCATATCGACGCTTCCTATCCGCGCCCGGGCTGTCGTCAATTCTTGGCTCTGGTGAGGTCGAAGAACTCCTGGCGGGACCGGGTGTCGTCGCGCAGGAGCCCGTGCACGGCCGATGTTATTACGCGCGACCCGCCCGCTCGTGCGGCCCGGAGCCAAACGCATAGATGTTCGGCTTCGACGACAACTCCGACGCCTTGCGGAGCCAGCCGTTCGTGCAGGTAGTCCGCTATTTCTTGGGTCAGGCGCTCCTGGATCTGCAGACGACCCAGGGTAGGGCGGGTTCACACGTAGCCGCGGCGCTCTGCCGTCTTTAGTGAGATCCAGCCGATTGGGATGGCCAACCAGAAGGTCAACAGCCTGAAGATCAGCACGGCTGAGGCGGCCGCCCCGGCTGGCATACCCAGACCCGACAGCCCTGCCACCAGGGCGGCCTCGAGGGCACCCAAGCCTCCTGGCGTCGGGGCCACACTGGCCAGCAAATTGCTGCCCATATAGACCGCGGCCACCTGGACGAAGGGGAGCGTGCCGCCGACGGCGTGGACGCACAGAGCGAAGGCCACTACTTCGACCATGGGCCATCCCAAAGAGCCTCCAAGCGTTTGGGCCACGTGGCGCGGGCTCTTGGCTACTCCCGCCACTGTGGTCCCGGCGGAGCGGAGGAAGCCCCAGATCTTGTCATGAAAGAAACGTCGGCCCGGAGGCGTCAGAGCGACGAGCGCAAGGGCGGCCAGTACCACGGCGACGGCGATGAATACCCACTGGTGGCCGGCCAGGCTGAAATGCACGGGCGACTTCCGTCCCGTCGCGGCGAAGAACGCAGCCGCGAGCACCAGGTTGGCTACCGTGCTGACAACGCTCTGCAGGCCAACGGACCCGGTGGCGGCCCCGGGGTCGACGCCCGCCTTTTGTAGGTAACGGAAGCTGAGAGCCATCCCCCCGACGCCGTTTGGGGTGACCTTGTTAAGGAAAGAACCACCGAACTCGATGACGTATGTCGGCCTGAAGGGTAGTTCCGCAGGGATAGCGCCCAGCTGGAGCAGGGCGGCGAAGACTTCCACAACGAATATGGCCGGGAGGGCGGCGAGGACCCACCACCAATCGGCGTCCTGGAGGGCGCGAATGGCGGCGCCGGCGTTGGCGATCTGGGGCACCAGGACGTAAATAACGACAAACCCACCCAGCAACGCCAGGGTTCGCTTCCACGTGAACCGGGAAAGCGGTTCGGGCTTTGCCGGAGGCGTAGCCGTCGCTGACGCCACCTCAGCCCTAACGTCACGGAGGAGATCTGGACGGCCGCCCGGTCGGAGCCCGGGCTTTCCCGGCCCACCCACGAGGTGGACGGCGCGTCCCCGGTCGTACTGGTGTGCCCGTGACCGGGTCGTAGCCGAGAGCGGTAACGGTTGTACGTAGGCGGCGGCCGCCTCGACGGCCGAGGGGCCGAGAACGGCGACAGCAGAGGCGACGGCTCGCTGCACACCGACTTGTACGGCGAGCGAAACGAGTAGTTCGGCCACGTCCAGACGTAGTTGGCGGTCGCTGGCCCCGAGCTCCGCCAGGGTCAGTCCCGTCAGCCACGCATGGCCGTCGTCGTCGAGAAGGATGTTCTCCGTCCGCAGCAGCCGGTGCGCCAGCCTGTGCTCCTGGAGGAGGCGGACGCTGTGCCAGAGGTCCGCCAGCACGACATCGGAGACTGCTTCCGCGCCCACGCCCTCGAACCTTCTTCCTCCAACGTCGACCCAGGCCACCAGCGCGCTTTGCGATCCTTGCCGGCCCGCCACGGGATAGGCGACCACGGGCTCGGGGACGCGCCCGCCTGCGCGCGCCGCCGCCACCATGGCCAGCATTTCGTGTTCGGCGGCCGACTCCACCGTCGTCCCGGCCCGGTCGTCGTCCGCGTCACGCAACATGACCAATCGGTAAAGCCGGCTGAGGCGGTCCCGGTCCCGGTCCTCATCGGCGAGCACCTTGACGATGAGCGGCCTCCCGTCCGGCATGCTGGCCCTGAAGCTGGCTGGGCCGGGTGCCGGCGACGCCAGTTCTCTCAGCGCAGTTAATTCGACCCCGCATTGCTGGAGCGCAGTTACGACCTCGTCTGCGCTGGGCCGGCCGGTCGGCCCGCCGAAGGCCACCAATATGAGCGAACCGACGGACACGCCCAAAGCCCCAGCGATGACGGCGTCAACGGGCAGGAAACCGCCGACAACGACTTCCACTACCGCCGCCGCCGTCGCCGCCCACCACAGCCCACGGCGCCAGCGCCGCGAGAGTTCCGGGCCGCCGACCGTGAGCATGGCTGTCGCGCCTGCCAACCAGGCGACGGGCGGGAACGTGACGTCGAAGACCCCGCCTCGGCCCGACAGCAGCTCCGCCCACGCGAGTGGGCGCGAATTGGCCAGCAAAAGATGTGAAATAAGCACGGCGGCGGCGGTCCCGGTGGCGGCGGCGAGCAAGAGCCGCCATACAAGGCCAAAACGACGACCGCCGACCAGGACAGCGACGAACGCGACCGGGAACAGCACCATGGCGACCTGTACGAGCCCGCTGAGCCAATCGCGCAGGGCGGCCGGCAGGGTAACGATTGACTCCAATAGAGCCCGCTCCGTCACGCGAACGCTCGAGTGCGCTAAGGCAGCCAACAATTGCGCGGCGATGACCACGGCCAGCGCCATCAACAGGCGCAACACATCGCCGGCCCGACGTACACGCACCGCGGTGGGTAATGGCTCGATGACAACGTCGTGGTGCGGCTCTGGAGCATCGAGAGGGACGTCATCGGCCCCCTGACCAGCTTGCTTTGGCCCGGAGGCTGTTTCGCAGCCGGCCCCGGGCCGGGCTCCGGGCCTTCGGCCCCGTTGGGGAGGTCCAGGTCCTGGACCAGGCGCGCCGATGGCGGCCTCGACGTCAGGTCGGCCCGAGCTCATCTAGCAACAATCATGCCTGGCCGCTGGTGACTCCATCACGCAAGCGCGTATCACGGCCGGGCCTTTCCGAGCGAGCTGCGGACGATCTCACCTGACGGGAAATATGCGTGCCGCGGTGACGCCCTCACATCGAGCCGTTAGCCCGCCATCGCCGTCACCCACAGCTCCTTCGGCCCCCGGAATTGGACCCGTTCTTGCCAGACGAGGGGCCGGTCAGCGAGCTCTGTTGCCGGTGCTCGCTCCATGATGGCCTTGAGCACGACGCGAGCTTCGAGCCGGGCCAAAGCTAGTCCCAGGCACGAATGGATCCCCATCCCGAAAGAAGCATGTGCATTGGGCGATCGGGATACGTCAAAAGTGTCGGGGCTCGGGAATTGAGCCGGGTCGCGGTTCGCTGACCCGATCAACTGGAACACGAGTGACCCTTCGTCCAGTAGGGCGCCTCCGAATTCGTGCCTGACCTTCACGCGTCGAAAATTCCGCTGTTTCGGTGCATCGAAGCGGAGAGCTTCCTCGATTGCCCCGGGCACCAGCTCCGGCTGGCCGAGCACCCGGTCCCACTGCTCCCGATGCGTAAGCAACAAGCGGAGCAAGTTGCCAAGCAGGTTCGTCGTCGTTTCGTGGCCGGCAGTCAGCACCGTATTACAGGTGGACAGCAGCTCGTCTCGGGTCAATCTACTACCATGCTCTTCCGCGTTGACGAGCTCGCTTATAAGGTCGTCAGTGGGGGCACGACGTCGCGCATCGATGAGCCCGCTTATGTAATCGAACATTTCTTTCAGGGCCGTCTGTGAGATTTGCGCCACTGCAAAGGTTGTTTGGCCGGTGCCTTGGAAGGCGAGGATTTCCGCCGACCAGCGCTTAAACAGATGCCTGTCCTCGGGTGGTGCGCCCAATAACTCGGCAATGAGTATCACCGGCAATGGGTGAGCTACGTCTTCGATGAAGTCGAAGGTCGGTGAGGCGGAGAGCGAGTTTTCGATCAACGTGGCCGCCAGTTCTGTCACTCGCGGCTCCAATGTCGTCACCGTTCTCGGCGTGAACGCCTTCTGGACGAGGCTCCGCATACGCGTGTGGTCGGGGGGGTCCGAGCCGATGACGTCTTTTTGAGCAAAGTAGTGACGCAGGTCCGATAAACCATTGAGCTCGTCGGCTGACAGGCTGGCGAAAAGCAAGCCTTGGCGGTTCTCGTTCGATAGGCTCTGGTTGTCCCGCAGGGACATTACGACATCTGCGTACCGGCTTATTATCCACGCGTTCCAGGACCGGCTCCAGAAAACAGGATAGTCGGCCCGCAGCCTGGCGTACGTTGGGTAAGGGTCGACCATCAGCTCGGGCGAACTTAGTTGACTATCTATATCCGCTTCGCCGTTCCCGGTCTGCTGTGACATAAGAGTTAATCGATACCTATTCTGTCCTATTTACGGTGAACCCTATTTACGTCAAACAATGTACTGCCCGCGGCTACCGGTTGCAAAGACCGGGACAGGCCGCGAGCTGTCTTTGGCCTTGACGAAGTTGGCGGAGAGCCCGCCGCGAGCGCTAAGATCAAGCGGTGCCAACGACAAACGAGCCGGTTGACATTGAGTTTCGGCGGCGGCTTTTGAGCTTGGGTTCGGCCACCCTCGGCGAGAGTGGGGCCATTGCGGTCATGCCCGGTCTTAAGGCCATGTGGCGCGGCGCCTCGCTTGCCGGGCCAGCCTTTACCGTCGAGTGCGGTCCGGGCGACAATCTGGGTGTGCACGTAGGCGTCGCTTCGGCGCCTGCGGGTTCGGTGTTAGCTGTGTCGGTACCGGGCGACCTTCAACGCGGTTACTGGGGGGAGGTGCTGACAGTGGCGGCCATATCGGCAGGATTGGTGGGCCTCGTTATAGACGGCACGGTTCGGGACATTGACGCCATCGAGCGCCGCCATTTCCCGGTCTTCGCCCGTGGGACCGCCCTCCCGGGCGCGGGCAAGCTGGGGCCGGGGTCCGTCGGAAAGCAAGTAGTCATTGGCGACGCCGTGGTCCGACCGGGGGACTGGCTGGTGGGCGACACCGATGGGGTCGTCGTCGTGCCCTACGAGCGGCTGGAGGCATGTGGCGAGGCGGCTGGACAGCGCGCTGACAAGGAGGCAGTCATCTTCGAGAAACTGCAAAACGGCTCGACCACCGTCCAGTTGCTCGGCCTGGACCCGGCACCTATTGAGATGGGCGACGGCGCCCGTGGCGTCCGAGAGGCTCTCGCTCAATGACCCGGCGTATTTTGGCCCAGCCGCTCGACGCCGTCTCGTGGGAGCCGTTCGGCTGGTTGCCGAGGCGCGACTCCGATGCGCTCGACGGTTCCCAAACGTTGCACTTCGAATGGCAGGATGAGCACGCCAACGTGATCTGCCACCGCGCTGACGAGGTGCCGCACACCTCTGAAGGCCTCATGTGCGAGATGTTCTTTCACCATCTCACCCACACCCAGACGCTGCTGGTGCTCAATTGCCGAGCCGTCATTGCGGTCGCGCCGGCATCGTGCACCTTTTCGTCCGCTAGCGACCTCGACGCCGTCCGCGCCTTTGCCTTAGGCCCCCATGACAGCCTGGTGTTGCACCGGGGTACCTGGCATTGGGCCCCTTCCCCGTCGACGCCGAGCAGGTGGACATGTTCAACGTCCAGGGGAGCCGCTACGCCGAGGACAACGGTTGCGCCTCGTTGGCCGACCTTGGTGAGACGGTCGAGGTTGTACCTCCGCCACCTGTGAGCTGACGGGCCTCCCCGTGCGAAATTACTCGCCCTGGCAACATTGGATGGCGCGCCTCGCCAGTTCGGCCCACGAGGATCCGTTCCCGGAGCACGATCCAGGCGAGATTGCGCCCTGGCGGGAGCGGCGTCGACAGCGGTTTTTCGAATTGCTCGGGCCGTTCCCGGCTGCTGTCGCCCTTGCCCCCGAGACGCTCGAGACGGTCCAGTGCGATGGGTACCGGCGCGAATCGGTCGTCTTCGACAGCGAGGGCACAATGTCGGTACCCGCCTACCTTCTCATCCCGGATGCCAGGACCGAGCCCGGGCCGGCCGTCCTCGCCATCCATGGACATGGCCCCGGCAAGTCACATGTCTGCGGCCTGGCTGAGACCGCTCAGCCCAACGCGGACTACGCCCGTCAGCTCGTGCGTCGCGGGTACGTGGTGCTGGCCCCGGACTTACGCTGCTTCGGAGAGAGGCTCGACGAGGGCCCACCGGATCACTACGCCTGCGACACAAATCTCGTCCACGCCGTCATGGCCGGCTCGGTGCCGCTTACCGAGAACCTCTGGGATATGGCCCGCGCCCTCGACCTGCTCGAACGCCACCCTCTTGTAGATCAGGACCGGCTCGGGGTCGTGGGCCTCTCGTTCGGCGGGACGCTGGCCCTGTTCCTGGCCGCCTACGACGACCGCGTGGCCGCCGCGGTGGTGAGCGGGTACCTGTCATCGTGGGCCGCCTCGCACGCCATCGCCTTAAACATGTGTGGCTCGCAGGTGCTCCCGGGAGTACTCGGACGACTGGAACACCTTGACATCGCCGCCCTGGTCGCGCCGCGACCGATGCTCGTCGAAAGTGGCGCTGACGATCCGATTTTCCCGGCCGAAGTGGCCCGCCAAACGGTCGCTCAGTTGCGGGCCGTCTACGCGGCACTGGGGGCCGAAGACCACCTTTATCACGACGTGTTCGCGGGCGGCCATCAGTGGCATGGAGAGATGGCGTACCCGTTCCTCGACCGTTTCTTGCGCAAGGAGCAGCCTGCACTGGCAGGCTGAGCTCGACGTCCCTTGTGGCTCAGGCGGCTGACGGGCCGGTGCTCGAGGCGCCGCCGAGGATCCACTCGACTGCACCCGAGAGGTGTTCGAGGTAGCGCTGGTCTTCATAAGCGGCCACGAAGTGACCCAGGACCGTGTAGAAGGTCCGCATCGGGCCCCTTTCGATGCACCAAGCCAGGGGGAGCAAGGCGCCTTCAGCCGGTGCCGAACTTGTGCCCAGGTGGGAGGCCACCCGGTCCCGGTGATCGGTGGGAAGGCGCGCCGGGTCGACCGCCAGTAGCACTCTGGCGTCGGGGACGAGGTCGTCGAACAGGTAGAGCTCCTCGGCGAAATTCCACGGTGACGACAGGTGGGCCGTCGCCGGGTGGGCCGGGTCGACCACCGAAATGGGAAGCTCCGCCGTAACGGGGTGGCCGGCGAACCGAGCGCCGAGCAGTTCCCCGAACCGGGGCCAACCGTAAGCCGAGTCGGTGGCCGAATGCAGGCCCAGCAGGCCCATCGTCCCGGCCGCCACGCGGGATTCGATGAGGTTACGTTGCTCCGGCGTCCAAGCCGATTCGCCGATCGTGAACAGAACGAGCACCCGTGCTTGTTCGAGAACCGCGGGAGCCAGTTCGTCGACGCTCTCGGCCACTCTATAGCCAAGACCGTGGACCGTCGCCAGTTCCCGGCACGCCCGGGCGGCCGAACCGAGCGACTGGTGCACACCCGCCAGCTGCAGCGCGCCACCAGCGGGGCGGTACGGCGCGACGTCGCTTACATAAACGAGGTCGCTCAATGAGCGCCCGCCCGGGCGAACAAGGGTAGGTGGGCGGCGTTGACTTCCAGCATTTCGGCGGTAAGCGCCTCGATCTGCGCGGGTTCGAGCGTGGCATCGAGTAAAGGGTCGGCCGTCATGGCCTGGCGCAGGGCCGAACGGTCACCATTGAGGGCGGCCTCCGCCGTGAGCCGTTGGACCAGAGCGTGGCGCCCGAGCACCGCGGCGAGGCCGGTCGGCAGGGCTCCGATGCCGATTGGGTGCACTCCCTCCGCGTTGACGACGGCGGGGACCTCAACGACGGCGCATTCGGGCAGGTTCGGTATCAGGCCGTTGTTCGGGACGTTGACTATGAAATGCTCAGCGCGATCCTGCAGGACGGATTGCATTACTTCTGCCACTACTATGCCTTCGTCCTCGGGCCCGTGAGGCAGGTCGGCGAGCCGGTGAGAGCCGCCATCAGAGGACCAGCGCGCCGCCACTTCCTCCCAGCCCTGCATGCGGGCCCGCTGCTGGTCCATGTTGTAGATGCGCCGCCCGTACCGCATGGCCAGGCCCTGGGCGCGGCCCTCATAGCGCTCCTCGAGGCGCTGGAGTTGGGGAAAGAACTCGGTCCAATGGTTCCAGCAGTAGGGGATCACGCCGAACGTGTCGATGGCCCAGCCCACGACCTTGGTGGTGTCCTTGGCCCGGACGAGGGGCATAGCGTCGCTGCCGTCGCGAAGTTGCAAAGACAAGATGCCGGTGCAGTGGTTGATACCGCCGACGCGCATTGGTAGAACGACGTCTTCGGGGTCAACACCGATCAGGTCGGCCAGCCATGCCCGCTGAAAAGGCCATGGAGAACAAGAGCAAAGTGAAACCGACCGCACCGGCGAGACCTTGGCCATGGCCATGGCATTGGCGCTGGCGGGATTGGTGTAGTTGAACAACATGGCCTGCGGCGAGACCTCGGCCAGGTCGCGCGCCACCGAGGCCACGATGGGCACGTTACGCAGGGCGCGGAATATCCCGCCCGGCCCGATCGAGTCGGCAATGTGCATGAACACCCCGTACTTGGCGGGCACCTCGATGTCGGACTCCCACGCCGTCATGCCGCCCACGGAGATAGCGACAATGGCGAAGTCCACGTCTTGCAGGGCTTCGCGCTGGTTGGTCGTGGCTACGACGGTGAGTTTGCGGCCCTCAGCCGCAGCGAGCTCGGTAGTTAGCCGGGACATGACCTCGAGGCGAGCGGCGTCGATGTCCATTAGCCGCAACTCGGTGTCCTCGAAGGCATCCAGCTCGAGCATCCTGCGCACGAGACCGGGGACGAACATGCTGCTCCCACCGCCGACTACCGCCACGGTGACCATGCTCATAGAAAACCTCCTGATCGGTAAACAAGGACGCCCTGGAAGCCCCGCGAGCTGCTCTGGCTCGGTCACAGCACCACGCAGCGGTCCCACAACTCCGCGGGCAGCAATCCGGCCGAGGCTCGGTCGAGGACGACGGTGGCCCGCTCGTGGCGGCGGAGCATTGTGGCGGGAAGTTCAGGAGTCACGGCCTCATCAGCGAGCAAACGGGTTATAACCGGTGCTTTTGCCTCGTGCGGCACGACGGAGACGATATCGCCAGCCCGCATGATCTCGTGCACCGACATCGTTACGGCTCGTTTTGGCACGTCTTGCAGCTCGGCAAACCAGCCCTCGCGCAGCTGCTGGGCGCGACAGCGGGGGTCGAGCTCGACCTCGAGATAGGGCTCAGAGGTCTCGAAGTCGGCGGGCGGGTCGTTAAACGCAAGGTGGCCGTTTTCGCCGATGCCGACGAGGGCGACGTCCATTGGCGCCGAAGCCACCAGGGCGCTGAGCTCGGCCAGCGAAGCGGGTGAGGACGGGTCGACGAAGTGCATTGACAAGGGCACCACATTGGCCACCCGTTCCGTCAGATAACGACGGAAACTGGCCGGGTGGTCGGCCCCGATCCCGAGGTACTCGTCGAGATGGAACCCGTCGACCCGGGCCCAGTCCACCGGGCGACGTACGAGGCTGCGAAGCGTCTCGAACTGCGATTGCCCGGTGGACAGCAACAACCGGGCGTGACCCCGGGCCGCAATCACCTGGTTGAGCCGGGCCGCTACTTCCGCGGCGCCGTACTCGCCCGCCGAACTCGGGTTTTCACAAATAACGACCCGCATCGGGCGTCGTTACCCGGGGACCTGGTCGAACAATGACAGGCGCCGTGAGGTAAACGGTGACAGGCCCCCGTACCCGGCCAGCAGGTCGTCGACGAGCTGCGGACATGGCGGCCAGGGTGAGCGTGGCGGAGGCCTGAGGATCCATAATGACGGCCTGATAAACGGCATCGCGATCGCCCGAAATGATGCCGTCGACGGCCAGTTCCTGCACGGTGAGGGACTGTTGCGTCAGCCCGGCGGCCCCTAACGGGAGCTGTCCCACTCGGGCCGGCGCTAGCCGGCCCCTCGTCACAAAGCACGGGACCTCGACGCACATCCCGCTGGTCAGGTTGTCGATGAGACCGTCGTTGAGCACGTTGGCCTGGAAGCTCCAGTCACTGCCCGACTCGCGGGCCGCGATCAGTGCCGGGGCATACTCATTGCTCATCGGTTTGAGCCAGGACCGGTCGCCCTCTCGCTCCTGGGCCAACTGAGTGGCGAGAGGCACCGGCCGGCGGGTAAGGAACTCGCCCACCGGGATGGCCAACCGTTCGATTTCGGCTTGCTTGTCAATGAAGAAGGCCAGGTACTCGGAGACGTGTTTGCTCGACTCGGTTACGAAATAGCCGATCCGCTTCATGAGCTCGAACCGCGCCCTGTCCCTGGTGTAGACCTCTTCCCGCTCGGCCGCCCGGGCCAGGTCGGGGTAGCAGTCGCGCCCGTCGTAGGTCAGGGAAAGCATCCAGGCCAGGTGGTTGATACCAGCCGACCACCACTTCAGGGCCGAACTTGGCACCTCGAGGTAGGAGGCCAGAGTTCTGACCGTGTAGTCCGCGCTGTGGCAGAGCCCGACCGTCGGGTAACCGACGGCTTTTCCCACCGCCGAGATGAGCATGCCCATCGGGTTCGTGTAGTTGAGCAGCAGCCCCTCAGGAGCCACGTCGGCGCACGTGCGGGCCACCTCGACCAGGGCCGGGACCGTCCGGAGCGCTCGGGAAATGCCCGCTATTCCGAGGGTATCGCCCACGGTATAGCGCAGCCCATAGCGTCCTGTGATCTCGAAGTCTCCGATGGCGGCGGGACGGCCGCCCACGAGGATCGTACAGATGATGTAGTCGGTGTCAGTGACGCTGGACCGGAGATCTCCGTGGGCCCGCACCATCCCCGGCGATTTGGCTTCCTCCCGCATCTGTTCGACCAGCTGCCGCGCCGCCTCGAGGGCGTCGGCATCTATGTCGAACAGATGAAGTTCGCAGTCTCGGGTGGCGGGCTGCTGCAGGAGGTCGCTGACCAGGGTACGCGTGAAGCTGACGCTGCCCGCGCCAACTATCGTGATCGCCGTCACGCTGAGGCGGTTACCTTCCCCCGGGCCATCTCAGCCTTTGGGGACGAGGTTGACGAGGACGACGGCCTCGTCCGGCTGAGTCGTCGGGCTGGGGTTGGCGTAGGGGTTGGCAGGAGTTGGCCATCCGCTGGCGAAGGCCGAGTTGTTCTCGTTCTGGGCGGTGGCCTCTGTGAGCGGCAGGAACGGGACGTCCTGAAGCATCGGAGCCTGCATCTGTTTGACGAGCTGCTCCTGTGCAGACAGGCTCGTGGCTGAAGCGAGCCCGTTGATCAGAGCGTCTTCATGCGGGGAGCTGAAACGCTCGAAATTGGAACCCGCCGCCTGCCCGATAGGGGCGGTGTTGGCCGAATAGAGCAGCCCGCGGAGGATGCCGTACGGGCCGTCCAGGGTGATCTGGGGTGGCCCTCCGTAAGCCAGCTGGAACTTTCCATTGGCGCGGTCGGCACTGACAGTGGGGGTCGACAGGTTCTCCTGGCTCATCTTTATGCCGATCTGGCCCATTTCCTGGTCGAAGATCTGGACATCAGCGACCGCGTCCGAATAGGCCCCGACATCGATGATGTTGAAAGCGAGCTGCTGGCCCTTGGAGTTTTCGAAGATGCCGCCAGAGCCCCGCTTGTACCCGGCCTTTTCGAGGATGGAGATCGCCTTGGCCGGATTGTACTTGTAGTTGTTGTACTTCGCAGCCAGCGTCGAGTTGAACCACGCTTTTTGTTCGGGCAGCAGCACACCCGACTGGTTGGCCGGCGGCGCCTCGCCGCCTTCGCCGAGCCTGGAAATGAGTTGCCGATTAACGCCGTAGGCCATGGCTTGGCGGATAGCCAGGTCCGACAACAGCGGGTCCTTCAAGTTGATGAAGATCCCATTGACGCCCACTGGAGGTGACCAATCGCGGTTGGCCTTGTTGCGCGACATATAAAACGAGTTGATGTCGGGAATATATTGGCCACCCCACTGGGCCGAGCCGTTCGCCAGCATCTCATTGGCCACGGAGTTGGTGAGGATGGCCGGCAATTCGATCTTGTCGAACTTCGGTTTCCCGGGTTGCCAGTAATTGGGGTTCTTGACGTACGCGATGTTTTGCGGGGTGCAGCTGCCTACCTGGTAGGGACCGGTCCCGATGGGGTTGGCGTCGGCGTAGGTGAGCGGGTCCTTTACGGAGGACCAGACGCTCTGGGGCACGATGCCGACCTGGTCGGCTATGTAGTAGAACTCCGTCACGGCCGGGGCTTTGAACTTCATCACGACCTGGCTGCCCGATTGGGTCACGCTGATGAGCAGCGGGTCGATGGAGTTGAGGTCGAGCGAAGGGTTCTTCTTGATGAGGTTGAACGTGAAGGCGACGTCGGCTGCCGTCAGAGGCTGGCCGTTCGACCATTTCACGCCCTGGCGGATCGTCCACGTGAGCTGCTTGGCGTTGTCCGACCACTTGTAGGAGGTGGCCAGCCAGGGCGTCATGTGCCCCGTCAGGGAGTCAACGTAGTAGAGCTCCTCGTTGGTGGTCCCGAGCGAGAAGAAGTAGGTGTTCGGGTTGAACGGGTTGAAGCTGCACGGCCACGTCTCGCCGTCAGCCGCCGAGATCGTGAGTGTGCTGGGCGCCGCGGCGCTGGCCACGCTCGGGGAAATTGCTACCGCCGGCGACCCGGCAACGACTGCCCCGGCCAAAGCCAAGGCGGAGAACCTCGCAGTTTTTGATTCTCAACTTGTACCCCCCTGCTTGCTTGTCGGTTGTTTCATGATCGTGCCCTCACTTCGGACGGGAATGGGGGTGATACGAACGTGTTGCACCCCTCTTCCATAGAAAATATAGTACAGAGTGTTGGCGCAGCGTCAAGGCGGTGAGCGAGGTGAATTCCCCTCCGGTTTCGTGTGGGGTGCGGCCACGGCCAGCTACCAGATCGAGGGCGGCGTGGCCGCGGACGGACGAGGCCGTTCATGTTGGGACCTTTTTGTGCGAAGGCCCAACGCTATCCGCCATGGTGACACCGGCGACGTCGCCTGCGACTCTTATCACCGCCTCGATGACGATCTCGAGATGGTCTCGCGCATCGGGCTGGGGAGCTATCGATTTTCGGTCTCATGGCCGCGGGTATTACCCGATGGCTTTGGGGCCATTAACGAAAAAGGGATGGACTACTACCGGCGGCTCGTCGATGGCCTCGTAGCTCGGGCCGTCGAGCCGTCCCTCACGCTGTTCCATTGGGACCTCCCCCAGGTACTGCAAGAGCGCGGGGGATGGGCCAATCGCGACTGCGCTTCGTGGTTCGCCGACTACGCGGAGGTCGTCGCGCGTGGGCTAGGCGACGGCGTAACCAGGTGGATCACCCTCAACGAGCCGGCCGTCGTGGCCGATCGCGGCTATAGGCGCGGCGATCACGCCCCTGGTATCCGGGACCCCGAAAAGGCAGTGGCGGCCACCCACCACTTGCTCCTTGGTCACGGTCTAGCCACGCAGCGACTGCGTGAGGTCCTCGGTAGTGGCTCCTCGATCGGCATCACCCTGGACCCTCCGCATGCGGTGGCCCTGGACGCCGATGATGAAGCGCTCGCCAACCGGGTCTCCACCGGCCTGGCCGACCTTTACCTGCTGCCCGTCGTCGGCGGGGCTTACCCCGAGCTGGACAAGCCCGAATGGGCCCCGTGCCCGCCCCTCGTGCACGACGGCGACATGGAGACGATCCGGGCCCCGATCGACTTCCTCGGCGTGAATTACTACGACCCGGTCTACATCCGTCGACGACGCGGGACTCCTGGGTGGGGCGAACAGCCGATTGACGCCTTCCCCGATGCCGTTAGCGTCAAGCCCGAGCAATACCCGCGCACGAGCTCCGGTTGGATAATCGACCCGGGCAGCTTCTACGAGCTGCTGATGGCCGTCTCCCGACGCGCTCCAGGCCTTCCGCTGTACGTTACGGAGAACGGATGTGCTTTTCATGACTATGCCGACCCATCCGGCGATGTCCACGACCCCGAACGGATCGAGTATCTTACGCAATATTTGGCTGCGGTAAAGCGGGCCATCGATGATGGTGCCGACGTGCGCGGCTACTTTGTTTGGTCGTTGCTGGACAATTTCGAATGGACGGATGGTTATTCGCAGCGTTTCGGGCTCGTTTATGTGGACTACCCGTCACAACAGCGCACAATGAAGGCGAGCGCGCGGTTCTACGCGGAGGTTATCGCCGCCAACGCGTTGCCGTCCGGGGTGCCGGCCGGCCCGGGCTAAGGACGATCAGCCGAGCGCGGCCGTCGTCCGACCGCCCGTTTACCTTAACCCGATCAATACGCTCCGACCACGCTGTAGGCGCTGGCATCGCCACGCAGGGCAATACTCTGGCGACCATCGATGCCGACCGGCGCAGCTCCGGCCACCGTCACCCGTTTCATCACGCGGTGGATATCGCCGTAGTCGTTGACGGCGTAGTGTTGGGTCGACCGGTTGTCCCACATGGCCACGTCGCCCTCGTCCCAGTGCCAGCGTATGGTGTTCTCAGGCGTGGGTACCCGGTCCTGCAGGATCGAGATCACAGCCCGGGACTCTCGTCCTGAGAGCCCTACTATCCGCTGAGCGAAGCCGCCGAGCAGGAGGGCCCGTTCACCAGTCTCGGGGTGGACGCGCACCACGGGGTGCTCAGTCTCGAAGATCGTAGAGATGAACTCCTCCTCGTGGAGGCGAGCGGCCTCGTCGGCGAACTCGACCGACGAGGCGACGTCCGGAGCGTTGGTGTGTACCGAGCGAAGCGTGTCGGCCAAAACCCGAAGAGGTTCGGGTAAGTGTTCGTAGGCGGCGACCGTGTTCGCCCATATCGTGTCACCTCCACAAGGAGGGATGACCACGCTGCGCAGGATCGAGAAGGTGGGGGGCCGGTCGGTAAAGGTATTGTCTGTGTGCCAACCGTCGGCCCGGCCTCCGGCGAGTGAATCCAGCTCCAGGACGTGAGGTTGGCCGGCTTCGGGGGACAGAGTGGGGTGACCGGCTGTGATCTCGCCGAAACGAGAGGCGAAGCTGAGGTGCCGCTCGCCATTCAGGTGCTGGCCTCGGAAAAAGATCACCCTGTGACGCAGGGCGGCGGCGCGGATGGCATCGATCACGTCGTCGCTCAGGTCCTCGCTCAGGTCTACGCCGTGGACCACGGCCCCTGTGCGGATCGTCAGCGGCTCGACCTGGACCGGCCCAGCCTCGAACTCCTGCTCGGCACCGTTGTAGGTCATCGCCCTCTCCTCTCGACCGGGCGCCGGCGGGGCGCCATCGCCATACGTGCTCCCATCCGTCCCCTCTGAGGACTCTATCCTATAGAATATTTTGCAACCTGAGAAGAAGGCTCTTTGTGTTCCAGGGGTGGGTTGAAGGAAGTGGGGGCCCGGCCGGCGCGGGCTGGGCCGGGACGTGGTCAAGGCGAGCGTGTAGGTCGTCTCCCAGGACGGGGCGCCGTTGCAATCCTCACCACTCCTCTGTATCCTCTTTTCTATATCGATGCCGGCTTGTAATGCTTGTGGGGGCGACGTGTGCGCCCTCCTTATGCGGGCCGGGACCGGTCAGGGCCGGCATCACTGGCCCCATCAGGGGCATGGCGCGCCCGCCAAACACGGCGAGGGGGTTGCACCGGGGTGACGGCGTTACAGTGAACATCCCTGGGAGTAAGTTCCGGTCCCAGGGTTACTGCGCCGCTACCTGCGGGGAGACACCATGAGCTTCGTCGCCCGCCGGATCGGTTTTTTCTTGATCACACTGTGGGCCGCGCTCACGTTCAACTTCTTCCTCCCGCGTCTCATGCCTGGCAATCCTGCACTGGCCATGCTGAGCCGCTTCGAGTCGCGCGGGCATCTTGGCCCCCAATCGCTCCACACGCTCGAGATTGCCTTCGGGCTCAACCATCAACAGGGCCTTCTTCAGCAGTACTGGGCATACCTCGGGAACTCTCTCACGGGCAACTTCGGGATCTCCTATACCTTTTTCCCCGACTCTGTCGGCCATGAGGTAGCTCAAGCGCTGCCATGGACAATCGGCCTGGTAGGCGTGACGACGGTGGTGACGTTCATCTTCGGTACCATTATCGGGCTTGTCAGTGCCTGGTTCAGAGGCGGCAAGATGGACAGCATTTTCCCGCCGTTATTCGTGATCTTGTCAGGCTTTCCGTATTTCTGGTTCGCCTTGCTGGCAATTTTGCTCTTCGGGGTGACGCTCAATTGGCTCCCCATCAGCGGGGGCTACGACACCACGCTCATACCCGGGTTCGACACCACCTTCATAGTGAGCGTCCTCCGGCACTCCATCCTCCCGGCCCTTACCATCGTCCTCACCTCGTTGGGCGGGTGGGCGCTGACCATGCGCAATAACACGATCACCGTGGTGGCCGAGGACTACGTGCGCATGGCGCGGGCAAAAGGGATCAGGCAGTGGAAAATCATGTGGCATTATGCCGGCCGGAACGCCATCATGCCGAACCTCACCGGCTTCGGGATTGCGCTCGGTTTCGTGGTCAGCGGGGCTGTGCTCGTAGAGTACGTCTTCAATTACCCGGGCGTGGGCTGGATGCTGCTGGACGCGGTTTCCAACGAGGACTTCCCGCTCATGCAAGCGTTATTCCTCTTGATTACCGTAGGCGTGCTGGTGGCTGTCCTGATCGTCGACCTTTTGACGGTCCTACTGGACCCGCGCACGCGGGACGGGGGTTAGCGGGCGTGGCAGTGGTCGGCGCCACCCGCGAACCGACTGTCGGCACCGAGCCTGAGGGCGTCGGGACCTTACCGGTCCGGCGCAAGCGACGGGGATCAGCGCCGTCGCTGCTACATAACCGCAAAGCGGTCGTCGGCGCCGGCCTCTTCCTTGTTTTTGCTGTCCTGGCTGCCATCCCCGGCGTTATCGCGCCGTACAACCCGAGCGCTGAGATTTTCAACCCCGGGCTGCCGCCTTCGTGGGCCCATCTCCTCGGGACGACGGCGTACGGTCAGGACGTCTTTTCGCAGCTGGTGTGGGGGGCCAGAGCTTCTTTGATCGTGGCCCTGGCCGTCGGCGCCCTGTCCACCATCCTCTCAGTCATGGTGGGCGTCTCCGCCGCCTTCCTCGGCGGGGTCTGGGACGGGATGCTGTCGGTCGTCATTGATGTCCTTCTTGTCGTCCCCGCCTTCCCGCTCATCGTCGTCATTGCCGCCTATACCAACGGCGCCAATATGTTCATCCTCGTCGTCGTGCTGGTGCTTACCGGTTGGTCGTTCGGGGCTCGGCAGCTACGGTCCCAGATGCTCTCGTTGAAGCGTCGGGAATTCCTGGAGGCGGCCAAGGCCCGGGGGGAGCGGCGTCTTTACATTGTGGTGTTCGAAGCCATCCCGACCATGACTTCGTTGATAGTGGCCAGCTTCCTAACCGCGGCGCTGTACGCCGTCCTGGCTGCGGCCGGGTTGCAGTTCGTGGGCCTCGGCAACCCGTCGAGCTTGAGCTGGGGCACCATGCTTTATTGGGCGGAAAACAGCGAAGCGCTGAATACGGGGAGCCCCTTGTGGGCGCTAATGCCGGGCATCTGCGTGGCCCTCTTCGGCGCGTCCTTAGCATTGCTCAACTATGCGTTCGACGAGCTCAGCAACCCGGCCCTCAGGCCGGTCCGCAAGGGGCGCCAAAGGGCTAGCAGTGCCTGACGGCGCCATCCTGTCGGTGCGCAACCTCACTGTCGAGTACGCAACGCAAAGTGCGGCCGTACGAGCCGTTGACGGTGTCGACCTGGAGTTGCACCCGGGAGGGTTCCTGGGCATCGTCGGCGAGTCGGGTTCGGGCAAGTCCACATTACTGTTCGCCATCGCCCAACTGTTGAGCCCGCCGGCCGAGATAGTGTCCGGCGAGGTGTACTTCAAGGGCCGGGATTTGGTGACGCTCGAAGAGAGCCAGCTACGCCATCTGCGCTGGCGCGAGTTCTCGGTGGTGATGCAGAGCGCCATGAACGCCCTCAACCCGGTCAAGTCGCTGGGCGCTCAGATGCGGGATGTTTTTCAGGAGCACGGCAAGACATCGACGCGGGAGATCCGCGACCGGTCGGCCGAGGTCCTGCGCATGGTCGGCATCGACCCGGCCCATTTGCGAAGTTACCCGCACCAGCTCTCCGGCGGGATGCGGCAGCGAGCGATGATCGCCATGGCCCTGCTGTTCGAACCGCAACTCGTCATAATGGACGAACCGACGTCATCGCTGGACGTGGTGGCTCAACGGTCCCTGATGATCCAGATCAAGCGTCTGCAGGAACGACTTGGCTTCGCCGTGATCTTCGTGACCCACGACATGTCGTTGGTGGGCGGGGTGGGCGACGAACTGGCCGTGATGTACGGCGGGAAGATCGTTGAGATTGGCCCGACACGAAGGATTTTCTCCCGGCCGCTGCACCCCTACACGGCCGGGCTCCTGGAAGCGTTCCCGTCGATCCAGGCAGTTCGCCGGCGCCTGACTGGCATCCCGGGATCGCCGCCTGATCTAAGGAAACGGATGGCTGGCTGTCGTTTCGCCGACCGCTGTCCCGAGGTCTTGAACGAGTGCACGCGCGTTGACCCGCCAGCGGAGGAGATAGACGGAAGAATTGTCCGTTGCATTCGAGTCGCAGAGCGAGCGAGCCGTGCCGGTTGATGAGGATCTGCTGCGGGCAGAATCGATCACGAAACACTTCGGGATCGGCCCGCCGTGGTCGCGTCGCCAGCTGCACGCGGTTGACGACGTCAGCCTGAGCATCGGCGCTGGCAAGATCGTCGCCCTCGTCGGGGAGAGCGGCAGCGGCAAGAGCACCATCGTGCGCTTGTTGGCCATGCTTGGTCGGCCGACGGCGGGCGAGATCTATTTCGAAGGTCAGCCCCTTTCGAAGCTGCGGCGGCGGTCGGCTCAGCTCGCGTATCGACGCCGGGTGCGCATAGTTTTCCAGGACCCCTTCAGCGTCTCCAATCCCGCCTACCGGATTTCGCACTCTTTGCTGCGCACGGCGAGGCTTCATCGACCGGACGTCCGGCCCGCAAAGCGGCGAGCGGAGATCGAGCGGGTGCTCTATGAAGTCGGCCTGAACCCCCCCTCGGAGATCATCGACCGTTTTCCCTTTGAGTTATCAGGCGGTCAACGTCAGCGGGTGGGCTTCGCCGAGGCCCTTCTTTCCCGGCCCCGCCTGATCCTGGCGGACGAGCCGGTATCGATGCTGGACGTTTCTATACGGATCGGGTTGTTGAACCTGATGGCCGACCTGCGCGACCGTGAAGGAGTGTCGGTCCTATACGTCACCCATGATATTGCCAGCGCCTGGTACCTGGCGGACACTGTAGCGGTGATGTACGCGGGCAAGTTGGTCGAGCAAGGACCGGCCGACCTGGTCCTACGTGCACCGCGGCACCCGTACACTCAACTGCTGCTGTCCGCCGTCCCCGACCCCCGCGTCGTACTGACATTGGCCGACGAGGATGTCGGTGAGCCACCCCGTGTGATCGATCCGGATGACGGTTGTCGTTTCAGGTGGCGGTGCCCGTACGCTCAGGACCGATGCGCAGAGGCTACGCCGGCGCTTGACCCGATTGAAAGCGGGCACCGCGTTGCCTGTTTTGTCGCCCCTGTTATGGCGCCGACAGCGTCGTCGATTTCGACCGAGGCCCCGTGACCACTCAAGGCATCCTGTGCGGGAGGAAAGTAGAGGCCAACATCTGCTCCGCCCGGTCACCGCTGGCCGTCGTGAAAGCTCTGCAGACGGTGGACGACGCCGCTCCGCGGGCTAAGACGTCAACGGTCCCTACGGTTGGCGTATCATAAGCTGAACATCCGGGACAAATAAAAGAGCTGCTAATGGCGATGTTGGCAAATCTGACCAAGGCTGAGGCGGTCTATCGAGAGACGAGATGGCGAATTCTGACGGGCGCGCTCCGACCCGGGATCCCCGTCAACCAGGCGGAGCTGGCGACCGAGTTCCAGATGTCGCCCACACCTATACGTGAAGCGTTGCGCCGCCTGGAGAGTGAAGGGTTGGTCGTCTTTATCGCCCACACCATGGTGACGGTCTCGCCCCTCGACCTGAAGGAGCTCGACGACCTGTACGTGATGCGGGTCGCTCTTGACCCCTTGGCCGGACGCCTCGCCGCTCTCAACCGCACAGCAGATGACGTGGCCAGGCTCACGGATCTCCTCGACCCGCCGGTTTCCGGGGATCCCAGGCACCGTTTCGAGCACAACCGGGAGTTTCACCGCGCCGTGTTCAGTGCCTCGGGCAACCAGCAGCTCACCCGTCACCTCGACCAGCTGTGGGACCGGACCGAGCGGTACCGCATAGTCCTCGTGGCCAACGAGGTGGACGGCAGCGCCCGTTACGAGCGCGACCACTCCGACGACGACCATCGCGCTATCGCCACGGCAGTGTTCGACGGCGATGCCGACGGGGTCTCGGATTTGCTCAAGGTCCATGTGCAGAGGTCTCACGATTTGATCCGAGCGATGCTGGAGCCGGCCATCTGAATTACGCCCAGAGCGGTGCCGGCGGCGTTGAGCGTTGCGGCGTTGCGGCGTTGCGGCGTTGCGGCGTTGGAAGCTGGCTTTCTTCAGGCGAACCGGGGATCTGGGGCCAAAAACATGCCTCGCAGGCATGTAATAGGACCCAATCCGGGCGTCGGTGCCTAAGTAGTATTAGTTAAGTACTGGGGACCGCGGGTCCGATTTTAACTGAACCTGAACGTTCAGCGAACATCACGTTTCTCCCTGGTGCTTCACGCTCTTGCACACTACAGTCGATCTGGTGACCGGTCGTCGGGTCTGCACCGCTTTATGTAGATGATTACAGCCTCGCCGTCGACCCCAAGTTCGGCATACCGCACTTCGACCAGCCCGCCTTCCAGTTTGACGACTACGCCCTTCGGATCAAGCCAACTTGATCTAAAGCTCGGTGGACGTCGTACGCGCCGAACGCCGTCGCCAGCCGTCTTAATCAACCCGCTTTGAGGAGTGCAAATGCGAATCGTTCAGATCTCCGACACCCACATATCTCATTTGGGCGGCCGGGCGAGCGAGAACTTCTCGTGCGCGGCCGACTACATCAACGAACAGCTGCGGCCCGACCTCGTGATCCACACCGGGGATGTGGTGGTCCTGAACCCGGACAATGGCGAGGACCGCCAGACCGCCTGGCGCCTCCATCAGCTGATCATGGCTCCGGTCCTGGTGCTCCCGGGCAACCACGACGTGGGAGAGACCGGCGACAACCCCTGGATGGGGCTCGCGGTCACCAGTGAGCGCATCGAAGGCCACATCAGGACCTGGGGCCCGGACCGGTTCTTCGAGCTCGGGCCGGCCGGGAGCCGAGCTGACGGCTGGGCCTTCGTGGGATTGAACAGCGAGCGAATGTCATCCGGCCTGCCCGAAGAGGCCGAGCAGTGGGAGTGGCTGGAATCCATAGCCGCCCGGGTGCGGGGGATGTCAGTTGCCCTCTTCCTACACAAACCGTTGTGGTGGGGCGGCGTAGAAAAAGGTATAACTGTGGCCCGCGCCGACCGGGACCGTCTGCTGGCGACGTTTCGCGGCTCGGGGGTTCGGCTCGTGGGTTATGGCCACGTCCACCGCTACCGGACGGGGGCGAAAGGTGGGATTTTCACCGTGTCGGCGCCCTCGCTAACCTTCGCCAGTCCGGCCGATCCGGACCATGGCTTGGGGCCCAGCTCCTCGGGCGTGGTTGAGTTCCAGGTCGACGGTGAGCACATCGAGGCCCGGTTTTGCGCGGTGCCAGGAGTGGAGGGCACCGAGGACATCCTGTCAATGCCCGAGGTGGCCGCGGCCATGGCAGAGATCCAGGCATCGGCCACCGTCTAAGGCGATCGCCACCGACGCTATGACGGCCTTCACAGCTCAGCTGTCGGCGAACAACGGCTGCAGGTAGGCGACGTCCTCTTCGCGCCGCCGGTCGAGGTCTTGCTCGGCGTGACATTCCGCTGTCAAAAGCGTGTACGACGTACGGCATCGAGAGCCGGGGTGACAACACTTGCTTGACAGTGATGCTGTGAGCCCCTTATGATTGGTGCATCGATTTACTAGGGAAGTGTTTCTTCTGGTCTGGCCAGCCAAGAGGCACGCCTGAGCAATGCGGCGCGAGGTGGCTCTCCGCTGGTGTCTTGGGCTAGAGCCAGGCGCAGGTTGGCGTGGGCAGACTACAAGCAGCATGGAGGGACCATTAGTGCTCAGGCAGCTCGAAGAGACCGATCGGCAGTTCTTCGATTTGAATGGTTATCTTCGTCTCAGGGACGTGTTTGGCCCGGCTGAGCTAAGCGAGATGGGCGAGGAGTTGGAGACGTTCATCGAGCGGTTCGTCGTGGCGCATAAGGGGTGGGATGGACCTTGGCGCGAGATCTACCTCTCGAAGGAGGAGAACGAGAGGTCGGTGCTCGCGACAGCCCACGAAATGCAGTTTTTCTGCGCGGCGCTGGGCCGAGCGGTTTTCGCGCCCACGGTTATCAATGCCCTCGCGGCACTCATCGGTCCAGAGGTGGAGTTCCACCATATGACCCTTCACGCTAAGGGCCCGGACTTCGGCACTCCATTCCCCTTGCACCAGGACTATCCGTTCTACCCGCACGCCGACGGCCGATATGTCCTCGCACTCATTCATGTTGACGGCGCCGATGAAGAAAACGGCTGCATCAAATTCCTTCCCGGAAGTCATCGGCAGGGACCACTGCCGCATCGTTCGGAGAACTTCGAATCCGGTCGGCCTCACCTTCCTCCCGAGGCCTTTCCCTTCGAGCAGGCTGTGTCATGTCCAGCGGAGGCAGGTGACGTGGTCCTCTTTAGCATCAACGCCGTCCACGGCTCGGCGCTCAACCGGACAAGCAACTGGAGACGCCTCATCCGGGTTGGCTATCGAAACCCGCGGAACATGCAGCTGCGGGGTCAGGCGTACCGTCGGCCGGGGTGGATGGTGTCCGGTGTGCGCCCGCTGCTTGATGGCGTAAACGTACTTCCCTATGAACTCATGGAGTTTGGCCAGCGTGGCGCAGAAGTGGACGGCCGGATCGCGACCAGCGTGGCGCGTGCTGTTTGAGAAGATTCGTTTAACAAGGACCGGGAGGTTGGACCGGCCGAGTTTGCCTTGAGGCAGAGGATAGCCACAGGGTCAAGTCCGCAAGAGAACGAGGAGTGGAGATGCCCCGCAAGGTTCATATTGTGACAACGTCCGGGTTCCCTTACGACTCGAGCATCGCGGACAACCGCAACCGCGCGTTGCGGTATGTGGAGTCGGCTGGTCGTCGTGGTGCCGACCTCGTCTGCCTTCCCGAGACGTTCTTGGGGAGAGAGAACGAGGGTGCCATCGAGACTTTGACAGGCACAACTTTTGACGAGATGTGCCGACTGGCTCGTCAGTACAAGCTCTGGGTCGTGGCGGGCTCGTTGCTCATTGACTCCAAGCGCGACTGTAAGTTCAATGACGCCATCGTCATCGATAGGTCAGGCTCTGTTATCGCGCTCTACGCCAAGGTGCACCCGACCATGGGGGAATGCGAGGACCGCGAGATTACCCCGGGTGGCGAAGCCATCGTCGTCGACACTGACTTCGGCCGGCTAGGTTTGGCCATATGCTACGACATCGGCTGGCCCGGCCATTGGGATGAGCTGGCCCGCCAGGGCGCAGAGGTCGTGGTGTGGCCCTCTGCGTACGACGGCGGGTTCCCGCTCCAGAGCTATGCCTGGGCCCACCGCTACTACGTTGTGTCGTCGGTACTTAGCGCCCGGGCCAAGGTGCTGGACATCACGGGACGTGTCCTGGCGTCGACTTGCGATTGGAACCCTGTCGTCGACTTCACCGTTGACCTGGAGAAGGAGCTGTTCCACGCTGACAGCCACGAACAGAAGGTACTGCAGGTTTTGGATGACTTAGGCGGGCGGGTGGCTATCACCGCGTTTGACGAGGAACGTTACTTCACCCTCGAGAGCAACGATTCGGAGTGGCCCGTGTCGCGCATAAAGGACTATTACGGCCTGGAGAATTTTGCTGACTACCACCAGCGGGCCACCGACGTCCAGGCCCGTCACAGAGAAAAGACCAGGGATGCCGTGACCGTTTAGGATCCTCCGGCTCAGTTTCCTCGGGTCGAATGGTCCGAAGGCACCGACGATGCCCTGACCACCAAGCGAGGGGTTACCACGATCGATGAGCGTGTGCCATCGTGCCAAGAACCGTGATCGTCGAGAACGATCTTCATTGTGGCCTGGGCCATTTCTGCGAGAGGCTGAGCGACGGTAGTAAGAGGTGGCTGGATGAACGAGGCCAGCGTGATGTCGTCGAAGCCCACGACGGACACATCCTCTGGCACCATGAGGCCCAACTCTCGAGCGCCGGCGATCGCTCCGATCGCATACATATCGTTTATGGTGATGATGGCAGTCGGGGGGTGGCGTAGCTCGAGCAGTTCAGTAGCGGCGAGCTTACCGAGTTCCGCACTCTCGGCGTCCCCGTAATGGAGGTTGTTGCTCGGCGACCAGACGAGCTCTTCGTGGAAAGTGGTCCCGGCTTCCTCCAACCCATCCCGATAGCCGGAGAAGCGCTCGCGTCGCGCCACCGTCGTGATAGCCCCAGAGGCAAAAGCGATCCGACGGCGCCCGACTGCCGTCAAATGGCGCACCGCCAGCAGAGCGCCCAAGCGGTTGTCGACTGTTATACCAACGAGAGGAGGATCATCAGGCTGAGCCTTGCGGTCAAGGGTTATCAGCCGAAGGCCGCGGGCGAGTGACGGGCCCAAATAGTCAAGTGATGGCAGCGATGTGCCAAGCACGACAGCGGCGGTACCGATGGCCTCGAGTTGCTCGAGGTATTCTCGCTCCTGCTTCGGGTCGCGCTGAGAATTGCAGATGAGCACTTGGTAGCCGTGACGCAACGCCTCAGCCTCCAGTACTTGAGTGAAGCCTCCCCAGAACGGGTTCGCCACCGAAGGCACAATAAGTCCGATCTGCTGGCTGCGCCCGGTGCGGAGTTGTCGAGCCACCCGGCTCGGCTGGTAACCCAGTGCATTTATCACCTGGAGGATGCGGCGGCGAGTAGCCGGTTGCATTCTAGTGTCTCGCCCATTGAGCAGGTTGGATACAGTAGTGGGCGACACCCGCGCCGCGCGCGCGACGTCTTGGATCGTAGGAGCGGGCACGCGCTGGATCGCGACCGGACGTATCGGCAAGCCCGCGGACAGCGTCGTGCGGAGCAAACCGGGTCTCGGCCCGGTCCTCGCTCCACGGGCGCGACCGCCATTCGCTCGAGGATCCCATGGTCGGCCCTTTCTTGACGGCGAGGTGGGGTATCGATACACTACTTCAATCCCGCGAGGGTATGGGAAGAATGAGATTTGGGAGCAGGATGAGTGTTCCAGCAGACACTCTGGTGGCAGAAACCGTTGCACAACGGTGCGACCCACAACGTTCGGCCTGCGTCGGGATAACGCGGTACGGTCGGCTGGCCATCGGTCGATCGATTTCCCCGTGGACCATGTCGGGTGCCAGGTCTGGCGACAGTTGCAAGGCGGCTCGGCGGCCACGATTCCACCACCATTAGAGAGATTCCACCACCATTAGAGAAAGGTCACATATATATGACCGAAAGGGATGAACCGCTGGAAGTCTCCACTCGGCCGCAGAGGACCGGCAAGGCCGTGTCTCGGCGCGAGTTTTTGCGGGGCGTGAGCGTCGCAGGTGCGGCCGTCGCCGGCACGTCGATGCTCGGGAGCCCGGCGTGGGGCGCAGTGCTCGATTCCGCTAAGGCCTCCTCGCGGCCCGCGGCGGCTCAGTCGACAGTAGACTTTACCTTTCTCGAGTTCTTCACCGGCGAGCTCTGGACCGGGCTCTTCCAGGGTATCGTTGCCCAATTCGAAAAGGAATACCCGCACATTAAGTGGACGGGGATCCCGGTCAACTACAACCAATTGCCAGCCAAGTTCCTTACTCTGTCAGCTGGCGGCGATCCTCCGGACGGGACGAGCATCGACAACCTGACGTTGCCAAGCTTGGCGGGACGAGGCGTGGTCCAAAACCTTGCCACCCACATTAAGTCGACCCACTATGACATGGGCGTGTTCTACCCAGCGCGACTGAAGAACGGGCAGTGGCAGGGCGTCCAGTACGGAATACCAATCGACCTGGGTAGCTCGGCCATCTATTACAACAAGAAGGCCTTTGACGAGAAGGGGCTCGCCTATCCAAAGCCCACGTGGACTTACGAGGACCTTCTCAAGACGGCAATGAAACTGACGGTGGATTCCAAGGGAAAGAGCGCCGACGAGTCTGGGTTCAATCCTTCCAGCGTGAAGCAATGGGGCTTCAACTTTGACTTTAGTACCTATCGCTTCTACTACATGTACACGGGTTTCAACGGCGCCCAGTACTTCAACCCAGCCGTTTCGGCGCTCGAATTTGGCAACCCGCAAAGCATGGCCTCGTTGAAGTACTTCCTCGACCTCGTTAACAAGTACCACACCACGCCGACAGCGACGTACCAGAACGGCGTTTCTGACAACGGCGCCACGCAGCCGTTCACTGCCGGCCTGTACGCCATGACGTTCGCCTGGATCGGCCTCATCGGCTGGTTGCATGCAAAAGGTGTCAAAGTCACCGACTACGACACGGTCAACCTTCCTCGTACTCCAACCGCGAAGCAGGAGGTAGGGGGCCAAACGTTCGTGATCGCGAAGAACACCAAAAACTCGGCCGCCGCCTGGTCCTGGATTGAATTCATGACGACCGAGTATGCGCAGAAGGCCCTCGGGCTGAGTGGGGCGTGGTTCCCCGCGCAAGCACGGTATGCGTCGTTCGCCTGGCCTTCGGACCACAAGCCCGCCCACTTCTTCGAGTCGTTCTATGATCCGATCGCGAAGTACGGGCTGGCCGAGTGGTGGTTCACTGAGGATTGGCCACAGTGGCAGACGTACACCGACAACGCTCTCATCGACGTTTTCTCCAACCTGAAGACGCCAAGCCAGGCCACTACCTACATCAAGGGGGGCATCGGCAAACAGCTCTCCAACTGGAGGAAGGGCTCCTAACTGAGTAGTCATAGCGGTTGTCCCGCGCTGCTACGTCAGCAGCACTTGTGTACAGCGCGGGGCCGATCGGGCGCCGCGGAATCTCCGTTGCCCCAGCACCAGAGGGCTACTGCGACAATGAAGGACAATACATGACCCGGGCGACGATTACCGCCGACCGGCCAAGCGCACAGGCGGTGCCTAATGCTGCCAGGGCCAGGCCAGGCCGTTCACGTGCGCGGCGTCAGGAAGCCAGAGATGCCTTCTTGATGCTGTCGCCGTGGATCATCGGTTTCCTTGGGCTGTTCGCGGCGCCGATGGTCATCTCGTTACTGTTGGCGTTTACCGAATGGAACCTGGTCAATTCACCAAAGTGGGTAGGTTTCAGCAACTTTGCGACCATATTCCACGATCCCAATATCGGTACGGCGCTTTTCAACACCGCATTTTACGCCTTCATATCGACACCGCTGTACGCCGCCATCGGGCTCACTCTGAGCCTTGTGCTCTACAAGAGAGTGCGCGGAGTGCGCTGGTACCGGACCATCTACTTCATCCCCTCGATCGTGCCTGCGGTCTCCGCCACGCTCATCTGGCTCCTGATCTTCGAGCCAAGTTTCGGAGTCGTCAACCATATCCTGGGCTCCCTCCATCTTCCGCAGCAGCCGTTCCTTTCGAGCCCGCAGCAGTCGAAGCCGACGCTCATCCTGCTCTACCTTTGGGGTGTCGGAGCGTCTATGCCGATCTTTCTAGCCGGGCTCAATGCCATCCCGAACGACCTCTACGAGGCCGCATCAGTAGACGGGGCATCGGGTTGGCAGACCTTCAAACGCGTAACCCTCCCCCTACTGTCGCCGGTCGTGTTCTTCATCTTCGTCACCGGGTTCATCGCCGGGTTCCAGGTGTTTACACCTGCCTACATCGCCAGTCAAGGGACGGGGGCGCCAGACGACAGCACGCTGTTCTACGTCCTTTACCTGTACAACAATGCTTTCCAGTATTTCAAGATGGGCTACGCGTCCGCCATGGCCTGGTTGTTGTTCCTGATAATTCTCGGCTTTACGATCGTGCAGTTCGGTGTCGCTCGGAGGGCGGTCTATTATGAGTCTTCACCTACAGAGTGAGGTCGGGGAGGCTGTGACCTCCGCGGTGGAAACAGAGAGTGGTGGCCCGCCGCCGCCGGGAAGGGTGGAGACGAGTTCCAGGCGCCAGGGACACTCGGTCAGCTGGTGGGCACGCCGCAGTACCAAGCACGTTCTGCTCATCTGCGGAGCCATAGTTATGGTGGCGCCGCTCGTGTTCAGCATTTTCTACTCGTTGATGGACGACGGCCAGATCACTACGGTCCCTCCGCCCTTGGTGCCGCACCCATTTGTTTTCAGCAACTATCCCCAATTGTTCGATGTTGTCCCGTACTTAACGTGGTTCATCAATTCGACGATCGTCACGGTCGCGGCGACACTCGGTGCGATCGTAAGCTCGACCCTCGCCGGCTACGCCTTCGCCAGACTACGTTTCCCGGGCCGGAAGGTCCTATTTGTTGTTTGCGTGATGACAATGATGCTGCCAGGAATAGTCATGCTCATTCCTCAGTTCATCATCTACCGCGACCTTCGACTGATCAACAGCTTTGGCCCTCTGATTATCCCCTCGTGCCTAGGAGTGCCGTTCTACATATTCCTG
Organism: uncultured Acidimicrobiaceae bacterium; assembly: GCA_963750465.1. GTDB lineage: Bacteria > Actinomycetota > Acidimicrobiia > Acidimicrobiales > Palsa-688 > Fen-671. The sequence continues at coordinate 1,322,205 of CAVVRE010000007.1, read as the reverse complement.
GCTCGGCAAACCTTCGCGGGTATCCCGCGAGCCTACGAGGATGCCGCTCGCGTCGACGGCGCCAGCAACTGGTACATATGGCGCCGGGTGATGATGCCCATGTCCAAACCGTTGATTGCGGCGATCGCCATCTTCTCGATCATTTTCAACTGGAACGACTTTTTGTACCCCCTCATATATCTCAACGCCACCAACAAGTGGACGCTCGCCGTCGGCCTACCCGCGTTGATCAGCACGTATTCCGATCAGTGGAACGTCATCATGGCCGGTGCTGCGCTCATGATCGTCCCGATGCTGATCGTTTTCTTTGTCGCTCAGCGTTACTTCCTGGAGTCGTCGATCACGATCGCCGGTCTCGGGGGGCGGTAGGCGGCGACCTGGAACGTGGCGATAGCAACGGCGCGAAAGCAAGGGGATTCCCGGCTATTGTTCGGCGCGGAAGCCCGGGACGCGCTCGCCTCGGGTGTGGAGGTGCTGGGGGACCTGGTGGCGCGCACCCTCGGTCCGGCGGCCGGTGGTGTGGTGGCCAGCCGGGAGGGGCGGGGGCCCGAGGTGATCCGCTCAGGCGGGGTGCTGGCCCGGCGGATCATCGCCGGCGAGGACCGCTCTTCGACGGTCGGGATGATGCTCCTGCGGCACGGCGTGTGGCGGGTGCACGAGGCGGTCGGTGACGGCGGAGCCATCACGGCGGCTTTGGTGCATGCGTTGGCTCGCGGGGGACTGCGGTTCCTCGCGGCCGGTGTTGGGGCGGCCGATCTCCGTCGCGGGCTGGAGCGGGCCCTGTCGACGGCGGTTGGAGCCCTTACGCGCCAGGCCCGGCCGCTGATGTCTGCGGACCGCTACCTGCCCGACTTACTCAAGACGGCTGTGGGTGATCGCCAGCTCGGCGAGGTCTTGGGGGCGTTGTTCGCCGAGGTAGGCCCCGAAGTGGCCATCGACGTTGAAGAGTACGCAGGTTGGCACGCGGGATACCGGCTGGTGGCGGGTTCCCGTTTGCGCGGCCGCCTGGTTTTCCCTGTGAATGAGCCGGCTTTTCCGGGACGCGAGCTATCCGAACCCTACGTCATGGCCACGACCGCTACTTTGAGCGAGCCGGGTGAAGTTGTGCCCCTCCTTGAGCGCGTCCTCGCCGAAGCCGGAGGCCCGCTCGTCATTGTCGCCCCGAAAGTGTCCGACAAGGCGCTGGCGATGCTGAAGCAGTACACGGACAATGGCTTGCTGGAAATGCTCGTGTGGCAGCCCTCCGAGCCCGGGTCGACAGACGCTATCCTCGACCTAGCAACCACCGTTGGCGCGCGGGCGATAGTACATGACCGTGGCGACCGAGTGAAAGAGGCGGGCGTGGCTGATCTCGGCTATGTAGCCCACGCCCGAACAAAGGGCGATTGGATGGAGCTGGCCCATGGGGCGGGTGACCCGGCAGAGTTGGAGGGACGCCGATCGCAACTTCGCACACTGCTGTCCCGTAGCCGCGACGGACAGGAGCGACAAGCTCTGCTGCGTCGGGTTGGTTTGGTGGCAGGACGCTTCGCCGTCCTCGAGGTTGGCGCCAGCACTGACACCGACCGGAAGGACCGCATTGCAGAGGCGGAACGGGCGACGCAGCTAGTGCCCGCCGCCATGGACGAAGGTGTCGTCGCGGGCGGCGGGGCGAGCCTGCTGAACTGCCTTCCCGCATTGGAAGAAACGACGGGGCGCGGCCCCGGGGAGGACGCTGGAGCGCTCCTAATGAGGAGCGCTTTGGCCGCGCCGGCGACGTGGCTCGCTCGCAACAGCGGCGTGGACTCGGGGCAAGTGCTGCACAGGGTGCGCGAGAAGGGCGCAGACTACGCCTACGACGTCAATGCAGGCGAAGTCAAGGACATGTGGCAGGCCGGCGTGGTAGACGCCTGTAAGGTCATCCGGCTGGCGCTTGAAGTTTCGGTAAGCACCGTGGGTTCGATGCTGAGCTCGGAGGCCCTTGTCCTGTCGTCGAAGCCGGAACTGTCAATTGTCCCGTGACTTCCCCTAGTAGTACCCTTCTCGAAAGCCCCCAATAACACCGAGTCGTACGGCGAGGGGTTGGTGTCGAAATTTATGGTCATCGGCCAGGGAGATGGACCATTGGCTAAGAACGGAGTAGTTGACAATGCGGTCGTCGCGGTATTAATACCTCAGCCGACCCGGGCGCGCATCCTTTCCCGTGAGTCCGAGGAACAGCTGGCGTCGGTGGCTAGCGTGCGTTCTGCGCCGGGGCCGGCGGCGGAGTGGAGCCTCGACGAGCTCCTAGCAGGGGCGACGGTGTGCCTGACGGGCTGGGGGTCACCACCGATCACCGAACAGGTGCTCGGTGCGGCACCTACCCTGAGGCTAATAGCGCACACGGCGGGGAGCGTGCGCAGCCTGGTCCCCCCCGAGGCTATTGGGCATCGCATCCGCGTAACGCACGCTGCCGCGTTAATTGCCCCTGCTGTAGCCGAGATGGTCATCTTGCAGATCCTCACCTGCTTGCGCAAGCTCAACCGTTTCGACGCCGGGTTGCGAGAAGGCCTGGCCTGGGCTGCTCTAGGCGAAGCGTACCCTGGCCGGTTGCTCAGGGGTTCGGTTGTTGGTGTCGTCGGGGCCAGCCGGACTGGACGCGAGACCATCCAACTGCTCCAAGCGTTCAGGGCCCGGGTGCTCGTGTTCGACCCGACCCTCGGTCCGAGCGAGGCCGAGCAAGTCGGTGTGGAGCTAGCCGGCCTGGACGAGCTGCTTATGCGAAGCGACATTGTTACCCTGCATGCTCCGGTGTTGCCTGAAACGCGTGGAATAATCGGGGCCCGAGAATTGGGCCTTTTACGTGATGGGGCCGTTTTAGTCAACAGCGCTCGAGCTGCGCTCGTCGACAGCGACGCTTTGGTGGCGGAGCTTCGTAGCGGGCGGATCGAGGCGGCGTTAGACGTGTTCGACATCGAGCCTCTCCCCGAAGACAGCGAATTGCGCCGGCTCAAGACGACGGTTATTTCACCCCACATGGCTGGGCACACAATCGAGACCCACCGGCAACAAGGAAGGGCCATGGTCGAAGAAGTGTGCCGGTTCCTACGTGGCGAACCGCTGAGGTACGAGGTAATCCCAGAAATGGTCCCGAGCATGGCTTGATCGTCGCGACTGGGATACAACGTGGCCTGTGTCGCGCCAAGGTGGACAACCTGCCAGCCACCCGATTGGTTACGTCGATAGAAGGGGAACGAAACCATGATCAGCGTTGAGGCGAGCTCACTCGAAGGCAAGGCGGCCGTCGTTACCGGTGCCGGCGTCGGTATCGGACAAGAAGTCGCCATTGAACTGGCGCGCCGAGGTGCCGACGTTGCCATTACCTACTTCAGCCACGACGGAGAAGTCGTTGCAGAAGTGATCCGTGAGCTCGGTCGGAAGGCCAATTCCTTTTATCTTGACGTCACCGACAGCGACGAGGTCGGACGTGTGCTCGACGAGGCGGCGCGATCTCTCGGCGGGCGCATCGACATCCTGGTCAACAATGCTGGTGGTTTGGTGGCCCGCCAGGAGGTTATGAGCATGCCCGATGAACACTGGCAACGGGTGATCGAGCTCAACCTATCCTCTGCGTTTTACTGTTCGCGGACCGCCTTGCGATTCATGCCCCAAGGCGGCCGGATAGTCAACATCTCGTCGCTCGCCGCCCGCAATGGCGGGGGCGCGGGCGCGGTCGCCTACGCTGCGGCGAAGGCCGGCCTAATCGGGTTTACGGTTGGTCTGGCGAAAGAGGTCGCTGCTCGCAACATCACTGCGAACGCCGTAGCACCCGGGTTTATCCTCGACACACCTTTCCACGAACGCTTTACCCCACGGGATGGCCAGGCGGCTACGGTCGCCGCAACCCCACTTGCGCGCGCCGGCTACCCGAGTGATATCGCCGGCGCGGTGTCTTACCTGGTGTCGGAGTCAGCCAGCTTTCTTACCGGCGTAGTTATCGACGTAAACGGCGGGACGTACTTTGCCTAAGGGCACTTTTCGCTACTTGCCTATTTCGGCCAGGTAGTCTTGGCCAGCGGTTCTGGCAAGACACGGCCAAAGGAGATGCCGCCATGCCAAGCCAGGCCATGCGGGACGTGATCGACGCCTTTAGAGACCGGCAGAAGGCCAGTGCCGCCCAGGCCCCGACGACGCTGGAAGAGCGCCGCGCCAGCTTCGTCCCCGGAGACCGCATTTATCCGATGCCTGACGACGTTGTGGTGAGTGAGGTGACCGCGGGAGGAGTGCTAGCCCACTGGCTTGTCGCTCCGGGCACTGAAGCTGGCCGGGTGCTCCTCTTCTTGCATGGCGGAGGTTACGAGCTCGGGTCGCTTCGCAGCGACGGCGAGCTGGCCGCCCGGCTGGGACGGGCCAGCGGGATGCGGGTGCTATTCCCCGAATATCGACTGGCCCCCGAGCATCCGTTCCCCGCCGCCATCGACGACGTCCTGGCCGCATGGCGCTGGCTCCGCACCGACCAGGGCCTGAGCGCCGAATCAATGACGGTGGCCGGCGACTCGGCCGGCGGAGGGCTCGCCGTCGCCCTGCTCCTGGCCACGCGTGACGCCGGGGAGGCGTTGCCTGCGGCCGCCGCACTTATGTCCCCGACGGTTGACCTGACCAGCTCAGGGACATCGATGACCGAGCGCGTCGACCAGGATCCGATCTCCACCCCCGCCATGCTCGCTCAGTTCGCCTCCGACTACCTGGCCGGCGCTGACCCCAAGTCGCCTCTGGCGTCGCCGTTGTTCGCCTCACTGTCCGGGCTCCCGCCGCTGCTCGTGCAGGTGGGCACGGCCGACCTGCTGCTCAGTGATTCCGAACGCCTGGCGGGAGCAGCAGCTGAAGCCGGGGTCGACGTCATTCTGGAGATCGGCGAGGGCCTGCCCCACGTCTACCAGCTCCTGCTTGGCACCCCAGAGTCAGCCGAGGCCACCGAACAGATCGGCGAGTTCCTGTGCGCCCGGGTCCGCTGACCAGTTAGCTCAAGGACAAGAGGGCTTCCCGGCCGCTGCTCGAAAGCCTGGAGGAAGTCGACCTGGAAACGGGCTTTTCCGGAGGCCCGGGAAGGACCGCACCCGGGGCGGGCCGAGGCTGGTCAGGTGTCGAGCCGGTCCCAGATCCAGTTCGGGCCGACCACGCTCGCGCCGAGACGCTCTACCCGCGTTCGCAGACCTCGGTCAGCAGAAACCAGTAGAACGGGCTCGGAGGCTCCCGCAGTCAGGGCCGCGAGAGCGTCGTCGCCGGCCCCCTGGGCGTGGACTACTTCTACGCCCTCGGCGATACCTTCTTGAGCGCCGGCGCGGGCCTTCCCTTCCAGTACTACCACGACCGGCGTGGGCAGACGTCCAGAAGTGGCGCTCGCCCGAAGGCGGCGTACAAACTCACTGGCGGCCTTCGACCGGTCATTCCACCAGCCGGTCGGGCGAGAGCCAACCACGTTCGCCGCATCAACAAGAAGCACGGACACAGTCTCCTCGTGTCGGTCGGGACCGTCAAAGGTCAACAACTCTCGCCGACGACCGAATGCGCAAGGTCCTCAGTGGCGCCGTCGCCGTCGGCAACGCGAAACATCTGAGTCTCCAGGTCCATAAGGACCATCTTCTGAAGGACGCAGCGCCACCCCCGGGCCGGTGGGGTCGGGGGTGGCGAAAATTCTCGCAAGACGAGGATTCTCGTTCGGAACGGGATGCCTACAACAGTGAGGGCGGGCCAGGCGGTTGCCTGTGCTCCGTCGATGTGCTCCCGACAGCCCGACGCGGGATGGGTCTTGAGCCGGTCCTGGTTCGGCACGTTTACGGGTTCGCGGGATGCGGCACGGGGGCCGTATTCCATACCGTCATTAGTGGGCTCCAAATTGGCGCCGCACGTCAAACGGAGAGAAAGGGACCTCCAAATGCTTTACACCCAAGTTCGCGAGGCGGCACAGCAAGTGACCAGCCTCTGGTGGACATTCTTGCTCGCCGGCCTAGGCTGGTTCGTGGTTTCAATCGTCGTCTTACAGCTCAACCTTGCGTCCGCCGGGACGATCGGAGTGCTGCTCGGCGTGATCTTCCTCGTATCGGCGCTAGAAGAGTTCCTGACGGCCTCCGCCAGCGCCTGGGGATGGGCCAGGGTATTGCTCGGGATCTTCTTCCTGGTAGGCGCGATATGGTCGTTCGCCGACCCCCTCGGGACCTTCGCGTCCATAGCGGACGCCCTAGGCTTCCTCCTCATCTTCAAGGGGACCCTGGACATCGTGAGCTCGATCACAAGCCAGCCTCTCAACCCCGTGTGGTGGCTTGGCCTGATAGCCGGTCTGCTCGAGTTGGGGCTCGGCTTTTGGGCCGCGCAACAATATTTCCCGGCCCGAGCCGCGCTCCTCTTGCTCTGGGTCGGCTTTTATGCCCTGTTCCGGGGCATCTACTCGATAGTGCTCGCCTTCCAGCTCCGGTCAGCCAACGAGAGCTGACCGTGACCTCATAATCAGGGCGATCGTGAGCTCCAGAGGGCGACTGGCCAATGGAGCTGGCACGCGAGGGGTACCGCCAAGGTGGCCACCGACGGGCCATAGAGGACCGTAGGGAGGCCGCGTATATGGCCATCCGGGTATGGGTCGACGTAAGCTCTGAAGGCTCGTCGGCGGCAGGCACCCGCAAGTTGCCCTGAGTTGAAGAAAGTCAGAGCCTAATGGGAGACACCTCTATTACCTTGCCAGGACGTTACTACCGCACCTACCCGGCAGAGACACCCCTTGGCCACGCTGAGGAGATCCTGGACCTCGCACTCGACCGCACCGTATTTCTCATAATCGACGTCTATGGGCTAGGGTTCGGAGACGAAGACGTGCCGGGCGAAGTACCCGAACTGGTCCAACAGTGGATCAACGACAACAAAGATGTCGTACGACATCACATAGTCCCTGCTAAGAAAGCGGCGAAGAACCTCGGTCTACCGGTTGTCTATTTGACCAACTATCTGTCTGATGCCTTAACTGAACGAAGTGAACTTCGCCGCATTTCCCTTCGCTCCGATGGTGTGGACCTGTTGGAAGTGTGGAAGGAGCCGAGTGACTATTTAGGCCACTCGAGAGCGGTTGCTCCGGAAGGCAGCGACTACGTGGTCAAGAAACAGCATTACTCTGGTTTCTTTGACACTGATCTTGATTCAATATTGAGGAGCCATAATGCCTACAATTTGGTCACGGTCGGCTTCGAAAGCCGAGTGTGCCTGGGCAACACCGTTACCGAGGCGATGTACCGCAACTACCGAGTGATCGCGATACGTGACGCCATCGCTACCCGTGAGGAGGTCGAAACGGCCGACAAAAGGTGGGCAAATTTTCTAGCCGTTAGGTTCATCGAGACTCACGTTGGCTACACTTGCACGAGCGACCAGTGGGTGACCGCGTGTGAGGGAGTTAGGACGTGATGGCTATTCGGTGCCGCGTCAAGCAACGTCGCTCAGGACAGCTCAGACACGGTCGGGGGTCGCGCACGCCACTCGGACAATTTGAGCGACGTCCATGCCCTGGGCTGAGGGCGGTACCGTCGACGTCTTAAAGCGTAATGGCCCAAACGGCGGGGCATTCCGGCGCGGTCGGGTATCGCTTCGGTCGGGTTGACTATCACGGGCTCCCGTCGTATGGTAAATCGATACATCAGATACATCGATCCCCGCTAGGCGGTCACATGGGCCACCGACTAGTTGTTTGGCGCTACACCGGGCGTCCACGGCGACGTCTGGCCGGACGGGTCCGGCCAGGGGGCTGATGGCGTCGCGTCGGCGAGCGGTTGCTCAAGCGTGGCGGCGATGAGCAACCAATCAAAACGCGACGCGCGACGCCGCCTAAACCTTCACCCACTGTCGAAACGAGGTACGACGATGAACCTATTGGATTCCGGCGGGCCAATACGAGGCGCGCAAGGCTGGGAGCCGTTTGCACCTCGCGACGCGCTGCGACCGGGGTTCAGCGTGGAAGGAGACCGGCTGGGGATCAGCGGTGCCGGGAATTCCCACGAGTTCGGTTACTGGCGCCGTGAGGTGCCGGTCACCGGCGGACGTGACTACCAGCTTCAGGTTCGCTTTCACGTCACAGGTGAGGTCGATATCCCGCTCAACGTTTTGAACATGGTTGTGTGGACCGAGCCTGACCGCGAGCGCCGGCGGTCCCCGCACGACCACATCAGCCACTTATGGCGGTCTAACGGGGCGGTATGCGGGGAGGGGCGCTTCTCGGCGCCGGCGCACGCGACGCTGGCCGAGGTCCAGCTCGGGCTGCGCTTTGCCCCCAGGGGCACCGTCGGGTGGGACAGCGTAGAGCTCACTCCCTGCGAGCAGGCCGACCCGCGCACGGTCCGGGTCACGGCGGTCCGTTGGCATGGTGAGCAGAGAGCGAACTTGGCCGAGAACCGCGAAGCGCTGGCCCAGCTCGTGGACCAGGCGGCCGGTCAGAGCAGCGATCTCGTCTTGTTGCCCGAGTACGCGGTGCACACCGGGACCACGTCAACCGGCTTTGACGCGAGTGAGCCGGTCCCCGACGGGCCCTCCTGCGAGGTGTTCGCGCACAAGGCAAAAGAGCACGAGATAAATATCTGTGCCAACATGATCGAGCGGGACGGCGGCCTCATTTTCAATACGGCTGTGCTGTTCGATCGCCAAGGCAACCTAGCGGGCCGATATCGCAAGGTCCACCCTTACTGGCCAGAGGAAGTGTGGGACGGCGTGACGCCCGGCGACGAGTTCCCCGTCTTCGCTCTCGACGTTGGCAGGGTCGGCATCATGACTTGCTACGACTCCTGGTTCCCCGAGGTGAGCAGGTTGCTGGCGCTGCGAGGAGCGGAGCTGATCTTGTTCCCGTCTGCCGGTTACGAGCCGTCTCTGCTTCCGGCACGCGCCATCGACAACCGTTGCTACGTTGTGGCCTCCTCGCTCGAAAGCCCGGCCATGATCGTCGACACGCTCGGGCACGTCCTGGCGGCCACCTTGGACGGCACGCTGACGGTCCCGATCGACCTGGCCCGGCGCCCGACCCCCCACGCGAATGCGGGGGGCTCGCTGAACTCGTCGCCAGGAGGAAGGCGCTCGCTGCGCCACGCCGCCTCGTGGGCGCTCTACGAGGATCTGCTCTCGGAGGTCCGCAGCTGGGACGGCCGCGAGGATGACGGCTTCGTGTGGGCACCGGCGGGAGCGGCCGCCCGGAACGCCGGGTTGAGCCAAGTCATCGGGTAAGGGAGCATGATGCACCAGCCCAACCGGATATATCGGTGCCTGCGCTGGAGGGCCACCTGGGTGGCCCACCGGTAGTGGCGCGCCCCTCCGGCCACCCGACGATCGCCGACGTGGCGAAGTTCGCCGGCGTATCTCGCAGCACGGTATCCAACGCGCTGAACGGGCGCCACCAGAGGTTGTCTGCAGCGACCTCGGCGCGCGTGCAGGAGGCGTTTAGATCGCTCGGCTTCGTCCCCGACGAGGTGGCCAGACAGCTGCGCCGCGGTCACGCCAAAACCATCGGGTTGCTTGTACCTTCGGTCGCCAACCCCTTTTGGGGAGAGTTCGTGCGCGCCATCGAGGAAGCAGCGCGCCCCCTGGATCATTCTGTGCTCGCCGCCAGCACCGATCGAGATCCGGGAAGAGAACGGAGCTACACCGACGCGATGTACCGCCAGGGCATCCGGGCCCTCATTTTCGGTTCCTCCCCAGTGTCAATCAGCCACCTGTCCGCGCTGGTAAAGCGAAACCTGCACATATTGGTATTCGATCGCCGCTTCCGCAGCGGTGACCTCGACGTGGTCGACTGCGTCAGCGTCAACAACGGCCTCGGCGGCCGCCTCGCTACGGAGGCGCTCGTGGACCTGGGCCACAGTCGCATCGGCTTTCTATCGGGCCCGATCAAGACGGCCAGCAGGCGGGACCGTTTCGCCGGCTACAAGCGGGCGCTTCGGGCCGCCGGTATCGAGTTCGACCCGGCAACGGTATGGGCCGGCTCCGGTAAGAGCGCGTTCGGAGACCCAGAGGCACCCGAGCTTGGTCGTGTCGGAGCTAGAGCGCTGCTGACCAATGGGAGCGGTATCACCGCCATCGTCGCGGTGAACGATATGTATGCGATCGGCGCGTATGCCGGCATCCGCTCGGTCGGTCTTGCCGTCCCCAACGACGTGTCGGTGATCGGCTTCGATGACATCGCCCTCACCACGCTCGTCGACCCACCGCTCTCCACCATCCGCCAGCCTGTCTGGGAGATGGCTCAGGCCGCCGTCGAGCGGCTGGTGGCCTGCCTGGCCGACGACGCCGGCGACGAACCTCTGAGGGCGGAGTTCGCGCCGGAGCTTGTCATGCGCCAGTCGACGGGGACCTTACCGCTCGCGGACGTATTGGTCAACGGCAGGAAGCAAACAGCAGGAAAAGAGAGACCACGCCAGGAAGACAATCGCCAGGAAGACAATCGCCAGGAAGACAATCGCCAGGAAGACAACGCCAGGAAGACCACCGCCAGGAAGACCACCGCCAGGAGCACGCCCCAGCGGCCCGCACATCGGGCGTCCCATGGCTGAGCCTGTCGCGGAGAGAACGGAGCCCGCTAATGCCAAGGCGCCCGTCGTCGCGGTGGTGGGGGCGAGCAGCGGCATCGGCCGGTCGGTCGCGTTACTGTGTGCGGGCGCCGGCGATGAGCTTGTCCTCGTGGCCCGCCGGCAACCACTGCTCGAGGGCCTGGCCCAGGAGATCGCCGCCCGAAGGCGCCAAACCACAGGGCGCGACGCCTCGAGCCGTCCGCTCCACGAGCCGGTGGTCGTGGCCGCAGACGTGCTCGACGAGACGAGCGCTCAACGGATGGTCGACGCGGCAGTTTCGGCCCTTGGCCGGCTGGACGTCGTCGTCTACGCCGCCGGGTGGAACGTGCCGAAGCGAGCGATCGGCGAAACGACGATCGAGTCGTGGAGGTTGATCGTGGACACGAACTTGACCGGGGCGTTCCTCGTGACGAGCGCGGCCCTTCCCGTCATGCGGAGACAAGGGAGCGGTCTTTTCGTGTTCGTCAGCTCATCGGGGGCGAAGAGGCCAGACCGCTCGGGTGCCGCCTACCAGGCGAGCAAGGCCGGTTTGGCCGCGCTCGCCCACGCGACGATGGAAGAGACGCGTGACGACGGCATCCGCACCACCGTCGTCTACCCCGGGACCACCGACACAGCCTTCCTCGAGCACCGGCCGGTACCAACCGATGCCGCGGCGCGTGACAAGGCCCTCAAGCCAGAAGATATAGCGCGTGCAGTCCGCTTCGTAATCGATCTTCCTGCTCGTGCACACGTCCCCGAGCTGCTCATCTATCCGACACGCACTTGACCGCCGTGGGGCCTCGCAAGCAAGAGCTATGAACTGAAGCTCGTAAGGAGACAAAGGAGCAATCAATGGCAGCCCAAATGCAGCCAAGACGTCCGGTTCGCCGTTTTCACCAAACCGTGGCCGCTCGATTCGATCGAAGAGCTCGCTGACCGCGTCGTAGGGCTGGGCTTCGACGGGGCGGAGATCCCGGTTCGCCCTGGCTTCCAGGTTGAACCGGACAACGCCGAAAAAGGGCTGCCTGAGCTGGTGGAACGGTTCGGTGAGCGACAACTGAGCGTCGTGAGCATCGCCAGTGCCCTCGTCGAGCCCGTTTTTGCCGCCTGCGCGGCGGCTGGTGTGCCGGTAATCCGAGTTATGGCACCGATTACTCGCGGCCAGTACCTCGAGTCCGAGGCAACCGTGCGCCGCCAACTGGCAGACGCCGTGCCGCTGTGCGAGCGTTACGGGGTCCGGGTCGGAGTGCAGCAGCATTATGGGGACAACGTCACTGACGCGTTAGGGCTCCGCTCGCTCCTATCAGGTGTCGACGCCCGTTGGGTAGGAGCGATCTGGGACGCAGCCCACGACGCCCTCGCCGGGCTTGCTCCTGAGAACGGGATCGACGTGGTGTGGGACCGCCTCCTGATGGTGAACCTGAAAAACGCCTTCTACTTCCGGACCAACGGGCCAGAGGCAGAGACGGCGCAGTGGAGCCGGTACTTCACGAGTGGCCCGCAGGGTATGGCGTCCTGGCCGCGAGTGGCAGCCGAGCTCAAGCGTCGCGACTATCGGGGTGCAGTATGCCTGACGGCTGAGTACACGGATGAAGACGCCGTGGAACGGCTCTGCGGCCAGGACCTCGCCTACGCCAAAGGTCTTTTTGCGTGAGCGACGCCCTCGTGCGGCGTGGAAGGTATGACGACCTGAGGCACGACAAGGCGGCTCCAGGGCCAGAGAGCGTATCCAGAGCATAGAGAGTAGAGAAGAGTTGGAACAGGTCAGGGTTTGTACGATCGGCGCCGGCCAGATGGCGAACCGGGTCCACTACCCGTCACTAGCGTCGTTCGCCGACGTCGAGATCGTCGCCGCTTGTGACATCGACGAGTTCAGGCTCCGTGATACGGCGGAGCGGTGGGGGATCGGCCAGACCTTTGCCGACTATCGCGAGATGGTCCAATCCGTGCAGCCAGATGCGGTCTATGCCATTGGTCAGCCACACCTGATGTATGACATCTGGGTGTGGTGCCTGAGCCAGGGCTGCAACCTCTACATCGAAAAGCCCATGGGCCTTACGCTCCACCAGGCGCGCATGCTGGCCTACCTGTCGGAGGAACACGGCGCTGTCACCCAGGTGAGCCACCAGCGCCGGTCAAGCCCGTTGCTCCAGCTCGCCTACCGGGAGTGCACAGGGCGAGGACCGGTTACACATGCCGTGTGCGAGTTCTACAAGTGCGCCCCCGAAGCCATGCTCGGCCCGCGAGACCACATGATGGACGACGGCGTGCATGCCATTGATACGTTGCGATGGATGTGCGGCGGGGAGGTGGCCGGCGTCGAGAGCCGATGTCGGCGCATTGGCGTCCCCGATATCAATTGGATCGGGGCCACGCTGTATTTCGAGAACGAATCCGTGGGTTATCTGCTGAACAGCTGGGTGAGCGGCCGGCGTGTTTTCCGCGTCGAAATGCACGCGCCCGGTATCGCCGTCGACGCCGAGGTGGAGGGCACGGCCCGGGTTTACGCCGATGGGGATTACGAAGGGAAGCGATTCGACGCCCGCGAGGTGGCGGGAAGCGACGAGCTCTTTGTGTACGGGGGTTTCCAGGCCAAGCACCGCGAGTTCATCGATGTGCTGCGCGGCCGCGCCGAACGTACGGGCTCGCCGTTCAGCGACGCGGTGAAGACGATGGAGGTGGCCGAGACGATCCTCGCCCAGGCCCTGCTCCAAGAGGGGCGCGGCGGGCCGCGCTGAAAGTCGGGCGGCTTAATCGCAACTCCTGGTCCTCGCCCGTGCGCTGGAAGCGAGTGGCGCAGACAAATACGGACCACGGCCCTGGGCTGAGCATAAACCCGTTGAGCCGCTACCGACCGGGCGGCACCGGCCTATGGCACGAGGTCGGCAAGCCTGGGGGAGCCCTGGTTTTCCAGGCGTCCAAGCCAGTACTCGACTTGAAATGTCGGGTCGTCCGTTAGCCTCCGCCACAGGGCAGCTCGCTGGAGTTGCTCGAGCCGAGCCGTCGCCGCCTCGTACCATGGCTCGGCGGCAGAGAGCAGCTGCTCTACGCGATGCTGGACGCTATCGTCATGTAGGTCGGCCGTGTCCCACAACCGGACCTGGCGTGCTCGGGCGCCCAGCCGCAGTTTGAACATGTAGCGCAGCCGATCGGTCCGGTTGCGCCGGCCACAGTGCCAGAGACCGTGGTGAAGTACTACGACGGTGCCAGCGGGACAGGAGAGCGGCACCTGACCGGCAAAGTTTTGGTAGCGCCCGACATCGGTCTCGTTGATGCGACGGAGGTGGCTGCCGGGTATAAGGAGCGTGCCGCCGGCTTCGCGGCTGACAGCCTCTGGGTAGTACATGAGCTGGATGTCGAACGCGGCCCGGAGGTCGATGACTGCATCTGCGTGCAGGTCCTGGGAACGGTCGCCAGGTTGACGCCAGTGGACCGCGTGGTGGTCATAGATCGGATCCGGGCCAACGAGGCTCTCCACAATGCCTTGCACGGCCGGGAACCCGATCATCCGCGACACGCCGGGGTAGTCGGTGAAACACTGGTCGAGGGGTGATCCTTGTGGGTACCTGCACCGGAGCCCGCTCCGCTCGTCCGCCAGTTCGCTGGCTGCGACGCCGTTGACCTCTTCTGGGACCAGCGCCTCGAACACGAGGAACCCACGTGCCACGAACTCGGCCAGCTGCTCCGTGCTCAGGAGGTTGCCCCGTCCGTTAGGCCCGGTACTGGCCGCCTGTCCCGTCTCTCCCAGCAGGCTCGGAGGGGGCGCGCCAGACGCTTCGGGCTTCGCGCCGCCCGGGCGCCCGGCCGGTGACGCAGGGGCCAGTCGTTCGAAGAAGAACTCGAACTTTTGGTGAGAAGTCAGGTACTCGGTACCGGGGTAGGCCGGGAGCAGGGGCGAGGCGGCCAAGAGCCTCCACCCGTCACAGAGAGCATCGAAGCCCGTCCGGTACGGAGGCTCGACATCCTCACCAGTGTCGGGCTCCATGCCGCTCGCCCCGTCGTACGCGCTCCAACAGACGACCCGGCTCCGCAACGACGAAGTTGCCAAGTACAGCACGAGCACCTGTTGTCGTAGAGGGCGCTCACGTCCTGGCGTGCTCTGACTTTCGAGTGTCATGCAACCTCCTCAGGCTCGGCGACTAATTCCTCTCTTCGCCCAGTATGGCTATCGAGCGCCGACTCGGGAGGCGGTCTTTTGTTGTGGCATTGCGCTACTAAATAGTGGGCGCCGGGCAGGACGACACGGTGGACGTTGCCGCCAGCAGCGTCACTCGATGAAGTCGCTCCTCTTATCACACCAGTTACTCCTTGAGCGAGCCGACCAGGAAGCCCTTGGTGAAATATTTCTGGGCGAACGGGTACAGAAGCAGCATCGGCACCGACGACACCACGACCAGCGAGTACTTGAGAAGGGTTTCCAGGTTCTGGAAGTACTGCAACTGCTCCGGCGAGAGGTTGCTGAAGCCGGACGGCGAGATGTTGCCCAAGACAAGCAGCTGTTGTAGGACGAGCTGCAGAGGGTACAGCGACTGTGAGTTGAGGAAGATCAACGCATAGAAGTACGAGTTCCACGATGTGACGGCGGCCAAGAGGCCCACGACAGCCAGGATGGGTTTGGAGATGGGTATCACGACCGTCCTCAAAAAGCGAATATCACCACAGCCGTCCACTTGGGCCGCGTCGTAGAGCTCGGACGGGATGCTCGACTGGAAGTATGTCTTCGCCAGAATGACCCAGAACACGTTGAGCCCGGTGGGGATGATGAGCGAGAAGCGGGTGTTCACCATTCCGAGTTGTTGCACGACGAGATAGAACGGGATGAGCCCTCCCGTGAACAGGAAGGCGAAGAGCAGGGTCCAGATGAAGAACCGCCGACCGTAGAAATCCCGACGGGAAAGGGGGTAGGCCATCATCACCGTCAACAGGACGGTCAGCGCGGCGGACGCAACGGCGTATATAAGGGAGTTGAGGTAGGCGGTCCAGATCTCGGGGTAGTCGAATACGGCCTTGTAGCCCGTAAGAGTGAAATTGACGGGCCAGAGCCACACCTTGCCCCCGAGCACGGCCGACGCCGACGAGAAGGATGCAGACACGATATAGATCACCGGGATGGCGATGACCAAAATGACCACGACGAGGAACGCATAGACGGCGAAGAGGAACACACGGTCGCCACGCGCTTCTTTCATTTTCATCTTCCGTGACAATGCCAGCGCAACCATGTTGTACCTTTCGCGGAGTTAGGCCGATCAGAAAAGGCTGACACCCGAAACGAAGCGAGCAACGACGTTGGTTATGAGGAGCAGGATGAACCCGATGAGGGAATTGAATAGACCGACCGCCGTCGCGAAGCTGAAGTTGCCGGAGAGGAGCCCAGTCTTGTAGACGTACGTCGAGATGATCTCGGAGCTGGACAGGTTCAATGGGTTCTGCATCAGGTAAGCCTTCTCGAACCCCACCGAGAGGATCCCACCCACGGACAGGATGAGGACAATGACAACTACGGGCATGATCGCAGGGAAATCAACGTAGCGGATCTTCTGCGGGCGGGAAGCGCCGTCGAGCCAAGCCGCGTCGTACAGCTCCGGGTTGACGGCCGAGAGAGCCGCCAGGTAGATAACGGCCGCATAGCCGGTCGTCTGCCACACCCCGGACCACACGTAGAGCGAGGGAAAGTTACCGGGGCTCGCCAGCAGGTCAGGGACGTGGTGGATCCCGAAAAGGTGGACGGTCTGGGAGAGCAGGCTGGCCGAGGGGGCGAGGACGAGGTCGATCATCCCGACGAGCACGACGACCGAGATGAAGTACGGCGCGTACGCCACCATTTGTGTGAAACGCTTGAAGCGGGCGTGCTTTACCTCGTTGATGGCCAGCGCCAGGATCAGCGCCGCCGGCGTCCCAATGACCAAGGAGTAGATGCTCAACGTAAGGGTATTGCGAATGACGATCGAAAAATATGGCGACTCTATGAACTGGCGGAACTCGGTGAGGCCGATCCAGGGGCTGCCGAACATGCCCTGCACCGGGTTGTAGTTGCGGAAGGCGATCTGCGCCCCGACCATGGGCCAATAGTTGAAGGTGACGAGGAACGCGAAGGGCACGGCGATCACAAAATAGAGCTGAGCGTGCCTGCGGATCCGTGTTCGGCGCCGGCGAGTAGGCGTCTTCAGCGGCGTGGCCTTGGAGCCACCTCTCGAGGATGTGCCGGGTTGGACGGAGGCAGCGTCGGCCCTGGAGAGCGCCGGCGCGGCGGAGGAAAGCTCGATCTCGGTCATCTCGGCCCGGGTAGCGCTGGTTGTCTGGTGGGCAAGGAGGCCTGCCGCTGGTTCGGTGGGGCCGGGGGGGAGAGCTGGCACACCCGTGGCGCGATGCGCTCCCGGTCCTGTGGACCTCGTAGTTGCCGGCTAAAAGCCAAACAGGTTCATCTCGCTACCTCATTCCCGTTACTGCTGCTGCCGTTGGTTAGTCAGTGAGCCGCTTACGAACTGCCCGCCAACGGGACGTCCTTGGCGAGCCCACTGAAGAAAGCACGGCGCCCAGCCGGGCCTGCGCTTTCTCCGGCAGTCCCGACGGGGCGCCGCGCCACCAACTTGCGCGCCAAATGCTGAGTTAGCCAAAGAGCTGGCTGGCCGGGTCACAGGGGTTCCTCGGCATCCCGGCCAGCCAGCCTCCGGCTAGCCGCGCACCTGGTTGTAAGCGGCGTCGAACAGTTGCAGCTCGGTCGTGTCGGACGATGAGACCAAACTTTTTAGGTACTTCACGCCCGAAGCGTCGGACACGTAACCAGCCGTGGATAACGGCGCGCCCATCGATTGCTTCGTCAAAGCTGTGTACTGCGTTAGGCGAAGCCCGTTTAGCCCGTGCAGGTAGGAAGTCCAATCTGTGCTAATGGACTTCGTCCCATCGACAAATTCGTCGGCCCATTGTTCGACATAGTCGCTGATGTTTGTCTCGAGGCTGGCATAGGTCTGGGCATCAGCCGTTGGCACCCAGATGCTCGAGGGCACCACCTCGCTCGGCGAGTACCCCGCGTAGAACGCTTGGGTCATGAACTGCAGGAGTTCTTGTGCTCCGGCCGGGGTTAGTGGGTCGACGGCGACCAAGCTGCCGTTGCGCCACGCCGCGCTTTGGTCCATGGGGCCCATCTGGTTCCAGCCATCGTTCTGGTACACGCCGGTCGAGTAGAACTCGTCGAAGTTCGTGTTGTATATCGCCTGTGCTCCGTTCAAACCCTTCTGACCTGCCTTGGCCGGCGTCCAGTACTTCCCCTGCCGCCCGAAGTCCATCATCTCGGTGCCGAGCGGCGTCCACAGGAAGTTGGCGAGCTTCATCAGCGCCTCTTTTTGGGCGCTGTTCGAGGCGTTGGTGATGAGCATGCCGGGAGTCGCCTGCGAGCCGTTGCCGTAAAAGGCGGCGTACCGGGTCCCGGACGGGCCTTTGAGCGGAGGCATGGCGAGCCATTGGCCGGACTCTTCGTTCGTCGGTACTTCGCCGTTCGGCCCGCCGGCCATGAACGCGCCAGTGGCCCCGGTCTGTGCGAGTTGAGTCTCTAGCTCCGTGTTCGTCTGGATCAGCGCGGAACTGTTGATCAAACCGTCCTGGTACAGACCGTGGATGTAGGTCAGGCCGGCGCGCCACTGGGGCTGGGCAGGAGAGAACAATAATTTGCCGCCCGGCCCGATCTCGAAGTAACCGCTTGCGTTTTCGCTTCCGGGGTCGTACACGAAGGAGTTCATCAGCCACGTAGTGAGGTCGCATCCCCAGCACCCGCTCGAGCTGAGTGGGCCGGCGCCAGTCAAGGGCGCCGTGACTCCGTGGGCCTTGAAGACCTCGAGGACGTGGGTCAATTGAGCCGTGGTCGTCGGGACCGACAGGTGATATTGCTTGAGGAGCTGGGTACTGATCCAACCCTTGGTGTGCCAGTAGCAGTGCCAACAGTAGTTGTAGTAAGCAACATCGTAAATGGGCCCTTCGGCGGGCCGGCGGCCTCCCGAGCGGTTGGATCGGCTTTCATCCCGGCCGCCACGTTGGGCGCAAACTGGTTGATCAAGTTGTTGAGCGAGACCACCACGCCCTCTTGCCCATATTTCAAGATGGAGGCGAGCGGTATACTCGGGTCGAAGAACGCGTCGGGGTACTTGCCGCTCGCCAGCAGCAGCGACGCCTTGGTCGAAACGTCGCTAGACGGGGCCAGCACCCAGTTGATGTGCATATTGAACTTTTGGTCGACGTACTTGGTGAACCAGTTGCTATTGAGGTTGACGACGCCGGTCGACGGCGCCGCGAAGATGCTCACCTGAACAGGCGCCGGCGCCGCGGATGCCGCCACCGGAGCCGCCGAAACGGTAGCCAGCAACGCGACAATCCCTAAGACGGCCGTCGGAGCGCGGCGTTTGCATTTTAATTGAGCCAATAGTTGTTCCCCCTATCGTGTCTGGTATTTTATCGTGCCTGAGTTGGTGCTTTCTGGAACGTGTCCTATATTCCGGTTACTGAGGCCACAGAGCAAACCGCCGAAGCCCAAAGAAGTGGTACTCGAGAGTGCGCTGGCAAGAACTACGCAAGGTCGATGTATGGTCCTCCTTTCGCGTTGGGTGCCGGGCGTGTGCAAAGAGGGACGAAGTGTCTCGGTCCCGATGAGGATGCTGTCGATGAAATCTCGGTGCTTCGAGAGAACCCCTTCGCAGACCAAAGACTCATGACTGCGGCAGCCGTCTTCGCTGTAGTCCCAGGCGCACAACGACCAGGGCCCACGTGAGCGGGTGACTCGGCGACATCTATAGCCGGACCTTCGTCATCGTGCATGCGCTTCCAGCCCCCGTCACTACAACGATACACTTACCGTAGCACCTGGTAGTTCTTTGTCAAGGGACGGTGCCGGGGCTGTAATAGGGATCGGTATAAGTGGCGCAAAAGATGGCAAGGGGGACCTGAGTGGATCGATCTACTGTGACCATCAGTGACGTAGCGAAGGCGGCACGCGTCTCCCCGAGCACCGTGTCAAACCTGCTGAACGGCCGGGACGGCCAGATGCGGGCCAGACCCGTGGCCGGGTCCTGCGGGCGATGGAGGAACTCGGCTACCGGCCCAGCCGGGTGGCCCGCCAGCTCCGCACGGGTGTGAGCCGTGTCATAGGACTCGTCGTCCCGTCAGTCGCCAATCCGTTTTGGGGGAGCTTCGCCAGGGTGCTAGAGGCTGAGGCTCTCCAGTACGGCTATCAAATGCTGCTGTGCAATTCAGAGCGCCGGCCGGACCGGGAGCGGTCCTATGTCGATGAGCTGTGGGCCGACGGCGTGCGCACGGTGGTGCTCGGCACCTCATTGCCATCGCTTTCCCACCTCGTCCCGGCCATCGAGCGAGGCCTGTGCCTGGTCGCGCTCGACCGGGAGACCCAACCTGACGACCCACCCCTGGTAAGCGTGAGCGTCGACAACCGGCTCGGGGCCCGGCTCCTCGCCGGCCACTTGCTCTCCCTGGGCCACCGCCGGATCGGCTTCGTCTCAGGTCCTTTAGCTACTGTCAGCCGCCGTCAGCGCCTGGCCGGCTACAGGGATGCCCTCGCCGAGGCGGGCGTCCCCCTGGACGACGACCTGGTGTGGGCCGGAGGGGAGCCCGACGGGTACGGAGACGTGGAGGGCGCCGAGTTGGGCAGGAAGGGCATGGCGGCGCTCTTGGACTTGCCTGAGCCGCCCACCGGCCTGGTGACTATCAACGACATGTACGCCATCGGGGCCATTTCTGCCGCCCAAGAGCGCGGGATAGCTGTGCCCAAGGACGTGTCCGTGGTGGGCTTCGACGACATCGTGCTGGCCGGCCTGTACAACCCGCCTCTCACCACCGTCCGCCAACCCCTCGAGGAGATGGCCCGCTTTGTACTGGATGTCGTCCAAAGAGCCCGGGGAGCATCATCAGAAACGCTGAGTTCCTCGATCGTCGTTTCTCCCCAACTGGTCGTAAGAAGTTCCTCAGGTCCTCTTGGGCATCGCCGACGGCAGGTCCGACGATCCCGCGCCGAGTGACCGCGTAATGCAACAGACCGGACGGCACCCTCAATGCCCTAGTATCCCGGCGCTCAACGAGGCCTTCTCCTCCCGCTGACGACGTCGGTTTGGCCAGTCGTACACGACAAGCTCGGTGCCGGTACGCGTGAGCCGCCGCCTATGCCAGACTTTCTTGACGATGAGGAGGGGCTCTGGTGGCAAGCGCACAATTCAGGGACGCAACAATCCTCGACGGTGAGTATTTAGCCACCTTGCGTGGCGTATTTAGGGGGGATCTGATCACTGCTGAGGATCCCGTTTACGAGAGCGCCCGCAGTGTTTGGAACGGAAATGTCGACCGACACCCGGCCCTGGTGGCGCGTTGCACGGGAGTAGCCGACGTTCAGCAGGCCGTGCAGTTTGGGCGTGAACACGACGTGTTGGTGGCAGTCCGTGGCGGCGGCCACAGCGCGCCCGGGTACGGGACCAACGACGGGGGTTTAGTTATCGACTTGTCGCCGATGAAAGGGGTTCGGGTCGATCCTTCGGGCCGCACGGCGCGCGCAGAAGGTGGCGTGTTGTGGCGGGAGTTGGATCGGGAGACGCAGGTGTTCGGGCTCGCCACTCCCGGCGGGACCGTATCGAACACGGGGATCGCCGGGCTGACGCTGGGCGGCGGCCTGGGTTGGCTGATGGGCAGGTATGGCCTGACGGTCGACAATCTGATCTCTGCTGATGTCGTAACGGCGGACGGGAGGGTGCTAACGGTGAGCGAGGACCAAGAGCCCGAGCTTTTCTGGGCAATACGAGGTGGTGGCGGCAATTTCGGCGTCGTGACGTCGTTTGAGTACCGTCTGCACCCTGTCGCAGAAGTCTTGGGTGGCTTGGTGCTGTACCCGTTAGAACAGGCCGCCGATGTCGCCCGGTTCTACCGGTCTTTCTGCTCGGCCCTGCCTGATGAAGCGGAGGCCTACCTGGGCTTTCTGACAGCACCCGATACGGGTACCCCCATTGTGGGTATGGCCCTTGGCTACAACGGTCCGATCTCCGACGGTGAGAAGGTCCTGGCCCCGGCGAGACAGTTCGGTCGGCCACTGGTCGATCTGGTGGCACCGGTCCCTTACGTCATACGGCAGTCTCTCCTGGACGTACCGAACGCACAGCACGGGCTACACCGTTACTGGCGTTCTGCACTTACCGACCAGTTGTCAGACGAATTGATGGAGGCCGTCATAGACACGGCTGCCAAGTCGACGTCTCCGATGAACGCATTAATCTTCTTCTACATGCACGGTGCGGGCAGCCGTGTCCCGGCGGATCAGACTGCCTTCGCGGCTCGCCGCGTCCAGTGGGACTTCGATGCTATCGGCCAGTGGGCCGACCCAATGGAGTCGGCCCGGCATATCGAGTGGGTGCGCCAGGCTTGGGACAAGATGACACCCGGCCTCGGTAGCACCGGTTACATCAACCACCTCGCGGCCGATGACCCGCCGGAGAAGGTCCGGGCTTCCTATGGGACGAACCTCGAGCGTCTGCGCCAGCTAAAAACCAAGTACGACCCTACGAACTTCTTCCGGCTCAACCCGAATATCACGCCGGCCTGAACCCCCACAGCGGCCCCGAGCAGGCGTAGCCGATGGGCGCCGGCCGAGCCCCCGCGACTATCGTAAGCCCATCGCTGGATCTTCACCCACGTCACCGGACGTCGTAGTACTCGGAGCGGGGCCGCCGGGGTGATCGCGGCGTTGCGCGCGGCACGGCTCGGAGCCAGGACCACGTTAGTGACAGCCGATGACTTCGGGGGGATGGCTGCGAACGACGGGCCGGTCCCCGTTCGCACATTGGCACAGGCCGCTCGACTGATGCGCGAGGCGAGGCAGTTTTCGCTCTACGGGATCGAAGCGAGCCCAGTGTCACTGAACTATCGCCGGCTCCTCGATCGGGTCCATGACGTGACCGAGCAAGCGCGCAAGCGTTCGCTGATGCGAGACGATCTCGAGCGCGCTGGCGTCGTGATATACGAGCAAGCAGGACCGGCTCGGTTCATCGACGCCCACACCATCGAAAGCGACGGCGCTCCCCGCGTTCAGGCGGACAAGGTCATCATCTGTACTGGAGGAACGGCGAGACCGCTCGCCGTCCCAGGGTTCGGGCTCACGGCGACGCACAGCGACGCGTGGGCGCTAACCTCGGTGCCGCCGTCGTTGCTCGTCCTCGGAGGCGGCGCCACAGGAGTGCAGGTGGCCTCGATCTTCAATGCGTTCGGCTCACATGTCCGGCTCGTCGAGGTTGCTCCGCGCATCTTGATGACCGAGGATGAAGAGCTCTCCCAAGCGGTCAGTGCTTCCCTTAGAGCATCTGGCATACAAGTAGACGAGGACGCCGGCACTATCGAGCGGTTCGAGCAGTGCCCGAGCGGGGTCCGAATGGTCCGCTCGACGAGCTCTGGCGAGCGTTCTGTGGACTCCGCCGTGGCTGTGGTGGCGGTCGGGTGGGTAGCAGCGACCACGGAACTCAACCTCGATCGAGCCGGGGTCGAAACCAACGGGCGCGGGTATATCGACGTGGACAGGCATCTGCGGACCAGGGTCCCCCACATCTTCGCCGCCGGCGATGCCACTGGACGCGCCATGGTGGTGCACGAGGCCGTCCGGGAAGGTTTGGTGGCGGCCACAAATGCCGTGCTCGACGCGGAGATGGCGCTGCCCGACCAGGTGAGCCCGATCGGGAGCTTCACCGACCCAGAGTACGCGTCAGTCGGGCTGTCCGAGGCAGCAGCGCGCGAGACACATGACGTGGCGATAGCGACGCAGCCCTTCGGGTCGTTGCCCAGGCCCATCATTGACGGACGCGAGACGGGGTTCTGCAAGCTGGTCATCGATCGTGACCTCCACACGGTCCTCGGCTGCCACATCGTGGGCGAACGGGCGGTCGAGCTGGCGCAGCTCGCCGCCACGGCGATGGCGGCGCAGATGTCGGTCGAGCAACTCGCGTTGGTCCCCTTTTCATTCCCCACCTACGCAAACGCGCTCGGGCGGGCTGCTGTCAATGCCGCGATCGAGCTTGACCAGGACGGACGTTGGGTGGTCGATCATCTTGTCACCGCTCAGGAGTTCGGCGTCACTTGAAACTCGCTCGTCACCCGCTTTCACATACTGCCGTATGGGCATATCCAACCAACTGAGCACAGGAGCATGGCCTTGGCAATTCCCGCAACAGAGCCCTCTCGACCTGGTAGAAGCGTCGGCACGACCACCGAGTTCACGCTTTTCTTCCGCATCAAGCCGGGCCACGCCCCCGCCCTGCGCGAGGCGCTCGAGAAGTTGCAGAGCACGCCCGGCTACCTGCCTGGCGACTACAAGATGCCGATCACGTCGATCCACGAGGCCCGTTTCGCGCTGTTCGACGACGACACGCGTTTGCTGTTCGCGACCAGTTTCGACGGTGCCTGGGACGCCTATATGGTCGACTTCTTCAATACCGGGCCGACGCTCCAGCTCTTCGACGCCACCTTCCAGCACGTTGAGGGGTACGACGGCCTGCCCGACCTGGCGGCGCTGAAGTCGTTCATATCCGCCGCCCAGGAGACGACGGCCGCCTACGCCCGGAACTATCCCGGTACGGTCAAGCAGATCCGAAGGGCGATGCGCGTAAACGACGCCTTCCAACGAGTGCTGGACAGCCCGGACGCGGCCGAGGCGCTTCAGCACCCGGCGCTCAAGCCTTTGCTCGACGAGGCGAGCGACGCCTAAGCCCGCGCACCTACGAACCGGACGAGCTAAACGTTGTCTCATCACCTCTCTGGGCCCCGAGCGGAAGCGCAGCCCATCGCGGACATCACCGACTTCTACGCCTTCCCGAGCCCGGAGCGGGCGGGATGGCTTGTGCTGGTACTGAACACCCTCCCGCTGGCGCCGCCATCGGCGCTGTTCTCAGACGGTCTGATCTACAGGTTCCGTTTACGCCCGCTGACGTTTAATGCTGACCTCCTTCCGGTCCCGTTCGTCGTAGGCGGTCAGGAGCTTGTGTTCAATTGTGTATTTTCGGAGCCCTTCAAAGGATCGACGGGAGAAATTCCGGAGCAGGACGGGACGTGCACGAGCCCAACGGGCGAGATGGTCACGTTCCGGGTGAACGACGAGGGTGGCGGCGCAGGGCACGGTGTTCGCGCCTTCGCCGGTGTGCGATGGGACCCGTTCATCATGGATGCGCCGGCCGCGTTGAAGACGATCGCTACCGGAAAACTGGCCTTCACCGACCCGGGCTCGATCTTCCTCGACGGAAAGAACGTGCTCGGCATAGTGGTCGAAGTCGACTGTGCCGGGCTACTCGGCGACGAGGGCCTGTTCGGCGTAGTTTCTGAGACGCTGACCCGGGGCAAGCACAGCGTCCGGCTCGAGCGCGCCGGTCGACCCGAGGTGCACAACATGATGCTGTCGCCAAAGCAGTTCGACCCCACGAACCGCGACCTCGAAATCCGTGATCTTTACAACATGGAGGACAGCTTCCACCTCGGGCCGGATTATCAGGGGGCATACCGCGCTCGGTTGAACGCAAACCTGGCCTTCTGGGACCGCCTCGACGGTAAGGTCGACTGGCCAACGGACGATAGCGGGACGCACCCACTGACCGAACTGTTGCTTTCGGACTACCTTGTGGTCGATGTAACGAAACCTTATGCCGAGCAGGGGTCGTTCCTTGAGATCGAACGGGCCGCGCAGCGCGGCCAGGTTCATGAGACGTGCGGCGGGCGGGCGCTAAACGATGACGTGATGGACAAGATCTTCACGTTGCTGGTCAACGCTGGCAACGGGCCTACCATCCGCGATGGCGTGGACCAGGCGACGCGCCCGGCCACGCGCACGTTCCCCTATTTAGCCCCGCCGAACCCGGATCCTCCTGAGCCTCCGGGTCAAACGGTAGCGATCGAGTAATGAACAGCGCGGCAAACGTCAGCCTTGAACTCGACGACATCCAGCGAGGGGTGCTTCAGCAACGACCGTCCCCCTACGTCGGCACCTATCTCCTCCTTCGCATCGACGAGCGAACGGCGGGACGCGAGCTCGTCCGGCGATTGTTGCCGGCGATCGACTCGGCCAGCTCGTTCGCCAACCCGACCGAGAACGCCTCGGTTTCCGTTGCGTTCACCTATCGGGGCCTCGAGGCCTTAGGCGTACCACAGGAGTCGCTTGACAGCTTCGCACCCGAGTTCCGCCAAGGGATGGCGGCGCGCGCCACGGAGTTGGGGGATCGCGGGGAAAGCGCCCCGCACAACTGGGAAAAGCCCCTCGGGACCTCGGAAGTTCACGTTGCCGTGGCCGCTTTGTCACGCGACTCCCAACGGTTGGAGGCGATGCTCGAGCGGGCCCGCCGGGCGCACCAGGAGCTATCCGGAGTGGAGGCGATCTGGCGCCAGGACTGCTACCAGCTCCCGACGGGCCGCACTTCGTTCGGGTTCAAGGACGGGATCGGCCAGCCCGCCGTAGAATCGACCGGGATCCCGGGGTCGAACCCTCATGAGCGTCCGATAAAGGCGGGCGAGTTCATACTCGGTTACCCTGACGAAACCGGGGGCCTCCCAGACATGCCGACCCCAGAGGTCCTGGGCCGCAACGGTACTTACATGGTCTTTCGAAAGCTCCACACCCGCGTCGCCGCCTACCGCCAGTACCTTCGCATCAAAGCCAGAGACCGCGAAGAAGAGGCGCTACTCGGGGCCAAGATCGTCGGCCGCTGGCAGAGCGGGGCGCCGCTCGCGCTGTGTCCCGCAGCGAGACGATCCCCAGCTAGGCGCCGATCCCGCACGCAACAACGCCTTCCTCTACGGCGACGACCCGAGAGGGTTCAGGTGCCCCGCGGGCGCGCACGCCCGGCGCGCCAACCCTCGAGACTCGCTCGACCACGAAGGTAGCGTAAACGTTCACCTACACCGCATGATCCGGCGCGGCACGAGCTACGGCCCTGTCCTGCCCGAGGGGGTGCTCGAAGACGACGGCGCCGACCGCGGCATCGTGTTCGCATTCATCGGCTCGCACATAGGGCGCCAGTTCGAATTCGTAAAAACGCAATGGCTGAACGACGGCATCTTTATCGGCGCCCCCACAGAGGACGATCCACTCGTCGGGCAGAACGACGGGCCCGGTACGTTCACCATCCCGTGGCAACCAATCCGTCGGCGGCTTCAAGACCTGCCCCCATTCGTCGTAACGCGCGGCGGCGAGTACTGCTTTGCGCCGGGCCTGCGAGCACTGAGATGGCTCGCCGAGCTGGACACTTGACCGCGGCCCGAACCAGGAAGGAGTGACGACGTGGCCACAAGCCCATCACGAACCGACCGCTGGAAGGCGCTCGACTTCGGGCCACCCCAATCGGGGGTGGACGAGCCGGACGACCCGGTGCTCTTCGAGTACGACCCCAGCGGGAGGGTCGCCGTCATAACTCTCAACCGGCCGCACGCCGACAACGCCATCACGACCGCGATGGGGGCGAGGTTGACCGAGGTCCTCGAGGAGATCGCCGTCCGCCCGGCGGTCCGGGCGGTCATCCTCACCGGCGCCGGGGAGCGAGCGTTCTCGGTCGGCAGCGACCTGCGCCAACGCAAGGACATGTCCAAGGAAGACTGGTTGCGCCAGCGCCAGGACTTCGACCGCACCCTGTACACACTGCGCCAGCTCCGAAAGCCGATCTTCGCTGCAGTCAACGGGATCGCCTACGGGGGCGGGTGTGAGATCGCCCAGAGCACCGATTTCATCATCGCCTCGGATAACGCCACCTTCGGGCAGCCAGAGGCGATGATTGGTCTCGCCGCCGGGGGGGGATCGCCGGCGCTCCTGCCGCGCCTGCTGCCGCCCGGTAAGGCGCTACAGATGCTGATGACGGGCCAACCGATCAGCGCCCAGGAGGCGTACCGGCTGGGCATGGTCAACGAACTACACACCTCTGCCGATCTCATGCCTGCCGCGCACCACATCGCCGAGCAGATCGCCGGCAATTCGCCGACTGCTGTACAGGCGGTGAAGCGGGCGGTCCGGCTAGGCCAGGGTCAGCCGATCGAGCAGGCCATCGCGGTGATGATGGAAGAGCACTGGCGCTCGGCGGTGCATCCCGACCGGGTGGAGGGCATCGGCGCGTTCAACCAAGACCGCGAGCCGACATTTCAAGACCCTGACTATTGATGTCTGAGCTCCAACTCTGGGGGACCGTGGCAGAAATGGGCGGCCGGGCGAGAGGACCAGGTGCTCAGCGGGCTGGACATTTGGCCCATGGAGCGGTCACTGGCAGCATCGCCTGCTCCCTGGTCGTCCTGACCTGGCATTTTTCCCGCAGCCCCAACGGGGTTCGAACCCGTGTCTCTACCTTGAGAGGGTAGTGTCCTGGGCCTCTAGACGATGGGGCCAGGTAAACAGGCATTTTAGACCACGGTCCGCGCCGGCCGCCCTAGTGCTTCTAAATGGCCTATCGGATTTGATCGCTTCACCGGCCGACGAACGGTCTCGCGTCCATTTCGGAGATGACTTCGGGCCGGTGGAAACGTCGTACTGGACATCAGGTTCGGCGCGTCCGGTCGGCCGGAAGAGGGTAGGGAGGCAGTAGATGAGCAGGGTTGTCGCGGGCATAACGATCTCGGTTGACGGGTACATCACAGGCCCCGATGACGGCCCGGGCTGCGGTCTCGGCATCGGAGGTGAACGACTTCACTACTGGGTGTTCGGCGGTCCCTGGACCTACGGCTCAGCGCCGGGCGAGCCCTTCGGGGAAGACAAGGCATGGTTGGAGGAGACGCTGGGTGGCAATGGCGCCGTCATCACCGGCCGCGGTACCTACGAAGCGGCCGGCCATTGGGGCGACCGCAACCCTTGGGGCCTGCCGGTTTTCGTGGTGACCCACCGGCCCGACGAGCAGCCGCCGGGGGACGAGTTCACCTTCGCCGGGAGCATGCAGGAGGCCTTGGAACGGGCCGAGGCCGCCGCCGGAAAGAAGCACCTCTACGTGATGGGAGGTGCAGACATTATCCGCCAGGCTCTCGCCGCTGGGTACGTAGACCAGCTCACAATCATTGTGGCTCCCGTCCTGCTCGGTGGCGGCAAGCGTCTCTTCCAGGGTTTCACGAAGTCGGTCGACCTTTCGCACCGCGGCGTCCGACAGTCCCCGTACGCCACTTTTATCGACTACGACGTCAAGAAGTGACGGCGTGCCCGGGCGACTGGCCTGCCGGCCGTTCGGAAGCGCAGGTGGCCGGGCGCCCCCCGTTGGTACCTTCAAATGCATGCGACCAGTGTCGAGGTAGCGCAGGTGGACCGTTCTGGATGGATGACCCCCTCGCCGAGGCTGTGGGTCATGCGCTGCTCGGAGGTGGCCGTCCTAACTGTTGTGGCGGCAGTGGCCGTCGCCGTCGGCACGGCTCCGGACGGCGCCCTGGTGGCGCTCGGAGTCGGAGCGGTCGTGGTCGTAGGCGGCGTCTGTCTTCTCGCCGTGCGCCGGCGGTTCCACGCCTGGGCCTACCAGGAGCGGGAGGAGGATCTGGTCGTCTCGAGAGGCGTCATGTTCCGCCGGCAGTCGGTGGTGCCCTATGGGCGGATGCAGTTCGTCGATGTGACGGCCGGCCCCGTCGAACGGTTCTTCAAGCTCTCCACCGTGAAGCTGCACACGGCGGCGGCAGCCAGTGACGCCCGCATACCCGGCCTAGAACAGGCCGAGGCGGCCCGCCTGCGGGACCGTCTGGCCGCGCTCGGGGAAGCAAAGGCGGCCGGCCTTTGAGCCTGGCTCCTCCGGTGGGAGGGTGGCAGAAGTTGCACCCACTGACGCCAATCGTCGCGGGTGGGCGCATCGGGGTGGTCCTGCTGCTGATCCTGGCCGAAGACTCGGCCCGCGGGGGCCGCAACCTGACCTCGGTCGTCATCGAGGCGGCGCTGCTCGGGATAGTCATGGTTATGGGCCTCGTCAAATGGCTCGTCACGCGGTGGGCGCTTGACGGTTCCACCTTGCGGATCGAGACGGGCTTGTTCAGGCGCGACGCCCGGCAGTTGCCACTGAGCCGGATCCAGGCCGTCGATGTCGTTCGCCCGTTCCTGGCCCGTGTCTTCGGGTTGGCCGAGCTGCGGGTGCGACTGGCCGGTTCCGGCCGGAGCAACGGGCGCCTGGCTTATCTGGCCGAACCGGTGGCCGCCGACCTGAGGGCCCGCCTCCTGGCTGGTCATCATGGACTCGACCTGGCGACCCCGGAACCGGCCGAGCGACCGGTGGCCACCGTCCCCGTCAACCAACTTGTGATCGCGGCGGTACTTACGCCGGCATCGTTCCTGGCCGCCCTACTCGTGGCTGCCATCATCGCCCTCCCGGAGATTTCTCGGGCGGCGGCCGCGGCGACGGTTGGCTTCTTCGTGGTCTACCTCATCGGCTTCGCCAGGCAGATCTGGCGCCGCATCGTGGACCAGTACGGGTTCGCGGTTGGGGTGGCCCCCGACGGGATCAGGGTCCGGCGCGGCCTGTTTTCAACGGTGTCCGAGACGATCCCTTACGCCAGGGTGCAGGCGGTAAGAAAGGTCGAGCCACTCTTATGGCGGCCCTTGAAGTGGTGCCGGCTGGAAGTCGACCTGGCCGGCTCGGCGGGCCAGGAGCAGGGGGCGAGGTCGGCTCGGATGACCAAATCGCTCTTCCCGGTCGGTCAGGTCGATGCGGCGGACCAGCTCTCTGCCTCCTTGCTCGGCCTGAGGCAGTTCCCACTGACGAGGCCACCGGAACGTGCCTTCTGGAAAGCCCCTCTGAGCTACCATTTCCTCGCCTCCGGTTCTGACGGTTCCGTGGCTGCCGCCAGCACCGGGCGGTTCCGCAAGGTCACGACCTGGGTCCCACTCGAGAAGGTCCAGAGCGTGCGCCGCGTGCAGGGGCCGTTGCAGCGGACCTTCAACTTGGCCAGTGTTTACCTGGATGCGGCTGGGCGGCGGGTGCGGGCCGAGCTGCGCGACCGTGAGGTTCAGGAAGCGGACCGCCTTTTCGAGAAACTCGTCCTCGAGAGCCGGGCCGCCCGGCGGCGGGCGTCCAGTCAGTCGAGAGGCGTGACAAGCGTGCCCGCCAGCGGGCCTGGGCCGACGGAGCACTCGCGAACAGGCAACCGGGCACTTCTACTCTCGGGCGGACTTCTACTCTCGGACCCGCCCTGGGCACCGGCCAACCGCTCCCGCCACCACCACAGGGGCCTTAGGCGTCCGCACCTGGGTACAGTCGCCCATGACCGTGCGATGGACGACCGCCTTCCTCGACTTCCCGGCGGCGACCATTGAACAAGGGTGCTCGTTCTCGCTGGACGTCACGGGCTACAGCCTCTCGCCACCGCGGGGGGCGTCGGCAGAGTGGGGAGCGCAGGCGGTCATGCTATTAGAGTCGCGGCAGTCCGGCGGAGGAAAGGGGGATGATGGGCCAGCTCGTTGGCGGGACCGCTAGGTCGATCATGGCTCACGGGCGCGTGCAGCGAGCATGAACGGGCTTGGCGCTGAAGCGTCGCGCCTGGCCCAGGACAGCTATGGGCTAGCCGCGTGGAAGCACTGGGGGCCGTACGTTTCCTTGCGTCAGTGGGGGACGGTGCGCGAGGACTACAGCGACGACGGCGACGCGTGGAGGTTTTTGTCTCACGACCAGGCCCGGTCGCGCGCTTACAGATGGGGCGAGGATGGGCTCGGGGCGATTTGCGACCGCTGGCAACACCTGTGCTTCGGGCTGGCTTTATGGAACGGCAACGACCCGTTCCTCAAAGAGCGGCTCTTCGGGCTGACCAACTACGAGGGCAACCACGGCGAGGACGTGAAGGAATACTGGTGGCCGCTTGACTCCACGCCGACCCACTCGTTTATGCGCTGGTTGTACCGCTACCCGCAGGCGCGTTTCCCGTACGAAGAACTCATCGAGGAAAACCAGCGTCGCGGGCGGGGCGAGCCAGAATACGAACTGGTCGACACCGGTGTGCTCGACGGCAATCGATTCTTCGACGTGGAAATTGTGTACGCCAAATCGGCCCCAGACGACCTCTGCATTAGCATCCGTTGCACCAACAAGGGGCCCGAGCCGGCGGAACTCCACGTCCTTCCCACTATTTGGTTCCGCAACACGTGGGCGTGGGGCCGGGATCCCCGCCGCCCCGCCCTCCACGCTCATGACGACCTCACCGTGGCCCTCAGTCATGGGACCCTCGGAAGATTGTGGCTGTCGTGTGACGACACTGTGGCCAAACCGGCCGTGCTCTATACGGAAAACGAGACCAACCGCGCGCGTGTCTTTGGAGTGGCAAATTCGGCCCGTTACGTAAAGGACGGCATAAACGACCACGTTCTTGCGAGCGCACTGAGCGTTAATCCGGTCAGAACAGGCACGAAGGCCGCAGCTTGGTACCGTCTTTCCCTCGCTCCAGGTGCTACGCAGTCCCTCTCGCTGCGGTTGGCCAATGAAGCACCGGCCGGTGACATGTTCGGCACGGCCTTTGAGCGCACGCTCCGAAATCGCGAGCGCGAGGCGGACGAGTTCTTCGCCGGGGCCATGCCGGAGGGGCGGTCTGAGGCGAGCGCCATCCTCTTCCGCCGGGCGGTGGCCGGCTTGTTGTGGACCAAGCAGTATTACCGCTTTCACGTAAGCGAATGGCTTGAAGGTGATCCGGCATCACCGCCCCCGCCCGATGCCAGGAGGGCCATAAGGAACACCGACTGGGCCCACCTGGCCAACAGCGACATCATCTCGGTGCCCGACAAGTGGGAGTACCCCTGGTACGCCTCGTGGGACCTGGCTTTTCACATGGTGCCGGTGGCGCTCGTCGACCCCGCCTTCGCTAAAGAACAGCTGGTTCTTTTGTGCCGAGAGTGGTACATGCACCCGAACGGCCAGATGCCGGCTTACGAGTGGGGTTTTGACAACGTGAACCCGCCCGTCCACGCGTGGGCCGCCTGGCGCGTGTACAAGATCGACGCCAAGGCCACCGGTGTTAAAGATTACGAGTTCCTGCAACGTGTTTTCCACAAATTGCTGATGAACTTCACGTGGTGGGTCAACCGAAAGGACCTGCAGGGCAGGAACGTCTTTGCCGGCGGGTTCCTCGGGCTCGACAACATCGGCCTTTTCGACCGGTCTCAGTCGTTCCCCGGTGGAGGCCAGCTCGAGCAGGCCGACGCGACCAGCTGGATGGCGATGTACGCCCTCAACATGTTGGCCATCGCGCTCGAATTGACCGAGCATGACCGGACCTACGAGGATATCGCCACCAAGTTCTTCGAGCATTTCCTGGGGATTGCGCACGCGCTCAACTCGCTCGGGCTATGGGACGAAGATGACGGCTTTTTCTACGACCTCTTGCTCGTTCCCGGGCACGAGGCTGTCCCTCTCAAGGTGCGCTCGGTGGTGGGCCTTGTCCCATTGTTCGCGGTCGAGACGATCTCGTCTTCAGCGCTGCGACGGTTGCCCGATTTCTCCGCCCGGATGCGCTGGTTTGCCCGCCATCGACCGGCTCTTTGCGACAGCGTCTTCAGCGTGGAAGAAAGCGGAGGAGCGGGATCTGGTCGCCAGATGCTCTCGGTCCTCGGGCAGGACCGCCTGCGCCGGGTCCTTACCCGCCTTTTCGACGAGTCCGAGTTCCTGTCGCCGTACGGGGTCCGCTCCATGTCCCGCCACCACCGGGCCGATCCCGTTTCGATCGACCTCGACGGGGCCGTCCATCGGGTCGACTATGAGCCCGCAGAGTCAACGACGGAAATGTTCGGCGGCAATTCGAACTGGCGCGGCCCGGTGTGGTTCCCGATCAATTTTCTCCTGGTCGAGTCGCTCCAGAAATACCACTGGTTCCTCGGCGACGAGTGGAAAGTACCGTTCCCGACGGGTTCGACCCGCCACCTCCACCTGGCGGCCATCGCTGGAGAGCTGTCCCGGCGCCTGATCGATATATTCCTACCCGGCCCCGATGGCCGGCGCCCGGTAAACGGCGGCAACGACCGCTTCGATTTCGACCCGGCGTGGCGGGACCGGCTGTGCTTCCCCGAGTACTTCCATGGGGATACGGGCGCCGGCCTCGGCGCCAGTCACCAGACCGGCTGGACGGCGCTCGTCGCCAAGCTGGTCACCCAGAGTGGCGCCTGACCGCCGCCCTACTGGGAGCAGCGCCACGACCGCCGTGAGTGTTTGGGAGGGAGGGTTCGTGGTCGCTCGTCGCGGTGGACGACGAAAGCGGTGGTGGAGTACCTGCGCCCAGCAGCAGGCCATCGGCGCAGGCCATCAGTACAGTCCGCTGGGCCGGTTCACGAACGGGCCATGTACCGGCCGAATAACCCGTGGCCGGCGTAGGTTGTTAAATGGTTAGGAGCTGTTCAGTTGGTTGATGAGCAAAGGAGCGACATGGCCGAGGAGATCAACCACTATTCGAGGCGAACGCCGGCCAATCGGAACCTGCGGGCTGCGGACGCTGACCGGAGTGCGGTCGGGGAGATACTCCGCCGGGAGCACGTGGCTGGCCGCCTCGACGCCGATGAGTTCGGGGATCGGTTTGGGCGCTGCCTCGAAGCCAAGACCTACGCTCAGCTCGACGACCTGCTCGTTGACCTGCCAGAGGGAGCAGAGGCGGCATTTCAGCCCGGTCCGTTCCAGCCCGGCCGGTTCCAACCCGGGCCCGCGCCCGTCGCCGCGACGGCTTGGCGTGGCGGGCCGTGGTACGGCCGCCGGCGCCCCTGGCGCCTGCCCGCGATTGCGTGGTTGGCCCTGATAGGCGCCGTCTTCGCCCTGAGTGCCGGCCCCGCGCTGTGGCTCTTTGTGCCGCTCGTCTTCTTCCTCGTGGTCCGCCCTCTCCTGTGGCATTCCGGGTGGCGCGGGCCGGCCCGGCCGCCGAGGTGGTTGCGGCTCGGGGGCGTGCGGCACCTGGTTGTAACGGCTGGGGTCCATCGCTTCAACCGGGCGGGCGCCTCAATGTTGGCCCCTCAACCCTTTACAGGCATAATCGGTCCCGGTAGTCAGGGCTCGGCACCGGCAACACCTGTTCGACTGATCCGTCAGAACCCGCTCGACAAAGGAGGACCACTCGATGGACGTTGCAGCTCTGGCCGACCTTCTCCACGAGACCGCGGACCATCACGGTGCTTACGAATCGATCGCTCCCAAGCACGACTGGTGGGACTGGTACGCCGCCTATATGAGCGCCCGAGAGAGCGGCAGTAGCCCCGATGAGGCCGCGAAGGCGGCCGGCGCGTACATGGAGGAAGTTAAGGGCATTCACCTCTCCTGACGTCTTAACTGCCGCCGACCGGTTCTGAATTCATAAGCCCACCCCGCCCGCGCGGAGGAAGCCCGGGTCGTGGGAGCTGGCCCGCAGCGTTCCCGACGGCGGGTGGTGTGGCACGGCGGACGGTGTTGACAGGGCGGTTGGCCTCCCTCGCCCGCCTCAGTAGGCCCGCGATAAGTCCGGCCTTCAGCGCGAGGTAGACGTCGATATCGCCGTGGGCCAATTCGACATTGTGCCGCTTGAGGGCGACGTAGGCCTCACTGACGACTATCTCTCTCACGGTCTCGCTCGTCCCGTGCTCAGCGGTGTGGATCCAACTGCACGACCACATTCATTAGAAGCACGCGTCCTCATAGGAACCCCAGTTTCTCGGCTACCGCCAAAGCTTGCTCTAAACACCTTGCCGTTGAGGGCCGGTCGGCACCCTCCCAGGCGGAAATGGCAGATTGCACCAGCACTTCGAGTTCGTCCGGGAGCCGCATCTGGGGGGCCAATACGAGTTCTCGGGCGGCTGTGACCGCTTGGTCGAGGCGCCCATCAACGGTGCGCACCGCGATGAGGGGCCATAGACAAATCCAGCAGAACGGGTAGCGGACGACGGTTGGGCGCCACTGTTCGAGAGCTTCCAGGGCAAGGCGTTCTGCTTCAGAAGACCGTCCTTCCTTCCATGCGACCCACGACTGGAACGCGTTCACCATGGCGGCTGACGGGAACCGCCGTACTTGGACCAGCTCGCCGGCCAGCAAAGTAATTTCTTTGACAGCGGGAAGGTCATGCTGTCGCAAGCCGGCCCATGCTAGGAAAACCAGGTTCGCCAGTTCGAGGGATTGGTCGCCGGCCCGCCTGGCGGCCGCCAACGCGCCCTCGAGCTCGGCCCTCCCTTCGACAAGATCCCCATGCAGGACAAGGAGAAAACCGAGGGTGTGCCAGTGGAACGCCTCTTCGTTTAGGCCCGCCTCGGCCACGAGAGCCCTGGCCGCCTTGACATCGGTCAGGGTG
This sequence comes from uncultured Acidimicrobiaceae bacterium, assembly GCA_963750465.1. Classification (GTDB taxonomy): domain Bacteria; phylum Actinomycetota; class Acidimicrobiia; order Acidimicrobiales; family Palsa-688; genus Fen-671. The sequence goes on along the minus strand of CAVVRE010000007.1, from coordinate 1,286,455 downwards.
GTCTCGTCTACGCCGAACCTATTCGTCCGCCACCGCTGCCCCGCCACGTGCACGTAGAAATCAGCTTTTTGCCAAGGCCCAGCGCGCGTTTCGACTAGGGACCGAGCGCGCCCGAGGACGGCCGCTTGTAGCTCTCTCTCGTCCCGCCAATAGAACAGGTTGCTACGGCTCAATTGGAGTGCCAACCAGTTCTCCACCCAGTTGTCGTCGTCCTTGTCGCTGCAGCTCCGCAGTATTTCCTCCGCCTTATCGAGGGCGGCAAATGCATCTCTGTCGTGGCAGTCTTCGATCTCGAGTTGCCCGAGCCAGCGGTAGCACTGAGCCTCAAGCACTGGGGCTCCCGGGGGCACCCTTTGTGCCGCTTCGTAAAGGGCGGCGCGTCCGTCGCTGTAGTGACCGAGGCGCCACAACAGGGCTCCGAGTTTGAGCCAGAGCCCTATCGCATCCATAACCATCACAGGTGCTCCGGCAAATAGCTCCAGTGCGCTGCGGTAAGAGGCAATCGCTTCGTCGTTCGCGTTGGTCGCTGCCGCGGCGTCACCGGCCAGTTCCAGGTAGTGCACGGCGCGCTCAACTTCGCCGGCAATGGCATAGTGACGACCGAGGAGACCTGCTATCTCCTCTGGCGTCGCCGATGCCACCTCGAGGCCAGACGCAGCGCGAGCATGGAGGCGACGTCGCTGTTGTCTCAACAATCCCCTGTAGATCGCGTCCTGGATGAGGCTGTGGCGGAAGCGGTAAGTGGGCTCGGGAAGCGCTCGTAGCTCGACCAGCAGGTTCGCCGAGCACAGCGCTCGAACAGAAGGCACGAGGCCTCCGTTTGGATTTAGGTCCGTGACGCTGGCCAGGCTCTCAAGAGAGAACTCCAGGCCGAGGACCGAGGCGGCGACGAGAGTTTCCCGGCAAACTGGGTCGAGGCGGTCCACGCGTGAGCGGACAAGTCGCTCGAGCACCTCCGGCACCTGTTCCGGTGCGCCCAGGTCGATACGCCATCGGCCGTCGTCGCCCTTGCTTAGCGTGTTGGTTTCCAAAAGGGAGGTCAAGCGCTCTTCCAGGAAGAGAGGGTTCCCGTCCACGCCTTCGCTAACAGCGTTGACGACCTCATCAGACGGTGCTTCGCCGAGCAGAGCGCGGGCCAGGTCACGCTCAGGTCCCCCAGCTAGAGGGGCGAGCTCGAGTTTGCGGCGCCGCGGCCACCCGTCCTCGAGCAGGGTGGCTTCCAGGCGGGAAGTGCCCGGGTCAGGCTCGGGGCGCCTGGTTAGGACCAAGAGCAGTGGCCCCTCTTCGGTCAGTGAGGAAATGAACTCCGTCAGGCGGAGCGATGTCGGGTCGGCCCAATGTAGGTCTTCCAGCGCTAGCAACGTGGGGCCGTAGTCCATTAGGCGGGCGAAGAGGTCTCGAATGGCGGAAAAGCTGGCCCGTTGGAGTTGTTCGGGGCCGAGCCGGGAGAGAAGAGGGCCTGTGCTCTCAGGCCCAAGGCCCAAAACATGCGCCAGCAGCCGAACCTGGTCCGGGTCTGCCTTCGCCCCGTAGACCGCACGTATCGCCCGTGCCAGTCCCGCTCGCGTGGCTTTCTCGCTCTGTTCCCGTTCGACACCGGCCCAGGCGGAGAGCAGCTGATCATAAAGGCTGTAAGGACGGGTTGATGCAAAGGAGGCCGCGCGTCCCTCCAACCAAAGCGGGAGCCGCCCTTTGGTCGACCCCACCCACGACATAAACAATTTCCGGCACTCCTGGACGAGGCGTGTCTTACCGAGGCCCGGTTCGCCCACCAAGACGAGCACGCCGCCTTTTCCACCCGTCGCTTCCTCGAGTGCCACCCGTAGTGCAGACATCTCACTGGCGCGGCCGACCAACGGCGCACAGCCAGCGAGACGGCGTCGCCCTAGTTCGCCCTGGGAGCGAAGCTTGGGTCGGTCGAGATAGCTGGCCGTGAGCGGCTTGGCCCCAGGGTAAGCGGCTACTTCTTCAGTCCCGCCCCACTCGAAAAGACCTTCGGTTGCACGCCGAGTGGTGGGACCAACCAACACCGAGGCGGGGATACCGACGGAATGGAGGGCCGCAGCTACGCTCACCACCTCCCCAACAGCCCCGTAGTGGGTACCCGAGCCACCGCCCAGCGGGCCGACCACTGCCTCCCCGGTCTCGACCCCGACGCGCAGAGAGAGCCGTCCCCCGTGGTCGCCGACACTGGAAATGCACCTGAGGGCAGCGCGCAACGCCCTCTCCGGGTCGTCCTCATGGTTTTCGGGAGCTCCAAAGAGCGCCACTACGCCGGCGCCGGAAACAGCACTGACCGTACCGCCAAGGGCTTCCACGTGAGCGACGATCTCCGCCAGGGCGCCGCCGACGAGTTCACCCAGGTCCTCGGGGCCGAGAGAATCATTTGCCTCGACCGGCCCGACGAGTTCGGCGAAGAAAACGCTGACCAGCCGGCGCTCTTCCCTTGTAGTCGCGGCTTGAAAACGGCCGACAGGAAGCACTGCGTTGGAGCGCGACATCATGGCCCGTTCGAGGGCGGGTGACACGCGGAAGCCGAGCCCTTCGAGCGACTCGCAGCAGCGCCGGAACACGGCCGTCGCAAGCGCGCGGCGGTCCCGGGCCAAGTACGCGTGGACTAGCGCGGTTGCTGCCTCCTCTGAGGTGGGGTCGGCGTTGAAACAGGCTTCCCAGGCTTCGACGACGTCTTCGTAACCCGAACGCCCCGAATTCGCGGCGCGGTCCCTGGCCAGGGCGAGCCGGGCTTCCTGACGGAGGACGTCGAGCGCCTCTCTGGGCCACAGGGCCCAGTCAGCGTAAGGTTCGTCCTCGAGGAGGATCCCCTTCACTTTTAGAGCGCCGGTGAGGTGATCGTCGCGGTCGAATCCCGGAGGGAGCGACAACGCCGAACGCAAATCCGCCTGATGGGCTTCGAGGTCCACTTCCAGTTCGGGCTCCGCGGGCACCCAGATACGCCTGCGGTCGGCCAGCACCAGCCCTGCCGCCTCCGTACCCAGGGTTGACAGAGCCAGCCTCGCTAGTGAAAGGGCTCGACGCAAGGCGTTGGCCGCCGCGGGGGCACCAAGGTGCGGGAACAGCACTTCGCAGGCTGCGTCGCGCCCTATATGCCGTCCCGGGCTCACGAGCACCAGTTCGAGCAGCCGTCTGGCGCTTGGCCGGGCCCACGGTCCCGCCCCCCGCGGTCCGAGAGTAACCGCAAACGGACCGAGGAGGTGCGCTTCGAACCGATCGGCTGTTAGCCCATTGTGGGCCCCAGCTGTATGTCCGGCCACGAGGCATTATCGCAGGCGCGGTTCCTCGAACCGTTTGGATTTCGGAAAAAACCTCGGTCGGACTAAGCGGCCATCGCTATGGCCCACCCCGCGGCCATCCTCATCCCGTGAGAGCGAAACAGTTCTATCAATTGCCCGTCCGGCTGTACCTAAGGTAGTAACCGCGACTGGGCCAGTCGGATGTTCAGGTCCTACTCCGGTGGCAAGCCGTCTTGTTTGTGATCTTCCAAACACCGTTCACGCGCACGAGCGAATGGAAGTCCATCCAGTCATCCGAAAAGGTCAGAGCGACCGCGGCAGCGTCCCCCATTTGGGCCACCGAAAGGATGCGCAGTTGGATGTTGTCACCCTTGCCTTCGCTTGCCCACTCCCGGAACAGGTTTTCCTCGAGGTGGGCCCTGTGCAACACGCCGTCTTCGTCCGTGAAGAACATCCAGGCATCCTCGTGGAAGGCTCGCTTGAACATTTCGACGTCTCCCTGATTGAAACCGTCGATATAGAGCCGGACAGCACCCACGATGTTGTCGTAGTCGGTCGTGGTTATGGTCATCATGGTCCCTCCCTAGCTGCTCGTGAAACTTGTCTTCACAGGCGCAAATCGGCTTGCTTATTCTTGTGTGCCAGTCGTAATCGGCAACACATAGATCGGGAAACGTACCCCGCTCGATGCTGGGTCTCTTTCGTCTCCGGTCCGGCTCCTCCAAGGGCCAAAGATACCGCGACTCGGCGCATGCAGGACTTGTGCTCCGCTTATCATTCTGAGCCGGCACCGTTCCCAACTCGTTCCCGTTCCTGCCGGATGCTTTGGGCGACGGTCTAGCGCGTCAAAGCGGCGCGGTCCTGGACCTCTTGACGGGAGATGATCAGGCCTGTCTATTCGCTCGGCGAGCGCGTCGGGCAAGGGCGGGAATGTACCGGGAATGGCGACTTCGTAAGTTGGCTCCCTAGGAGGATCCTCTCTTGCAGGGAGCCCTTTCTTCTGAATTGCAAAGCGCTTCGCAACCGAAAGAACGACGGAAGCAAAAAAGGAGAGAAAATGACTGTCCAGAACTCAAGCTACGACAGCGCCGCTCGGAACCAGAGCACGGCGCCAAGTGCTCGCCTTGTTACAACTAAGCGGCCTGCCCTCGGGAGGACCATGAGGACGGGGGCGCTGTGTGCGCTTCTGGGATTGGCGAACTGGATGTTAGTCGCACCGACCGAAGCCTCGGCCAGTCCTTTTGGCCCGGCGCCTTTAGTGCCTGGCAGCGTCGTCGTCTCTCAGGGTGGCACCATCTTCGGGGGCGTCTCGGGCGGGACTGGCGTCGAGGCCAATGGGGATGTGGACGTCTACCCGCCCAACGCCAACGGTGACGTGTTACCGGAGGCCAGCTTCACCAATAGCATGTACGGGCCCACCACCTTGGCTTTCGATCCATCAGGCGACTTATGGGTGGCCAACGAAAATACCAGCACTCTCGTCGAGCTCACCAGAGCCCAGCTGGCCACGCCCAACCCTGTGCCGGGGGTGACCATCTCGTCCGCCTTGGGGGCGCTTGAAAACCCCTTCGGTATGGCGTTCGACCGCTGGGGCAACCTCTGGGTGGTCGGTAACAATTCGAGCCGGGTCTACGAGTACACAAAGTGGCAATTGGCTCGGTCGGGTTCGCCGACGCCCCACACCTCGATTTCGGACTTCCCGAGCACTCCGTTCTCGGACGCCTTCGACCCCGAGGGCAACCTCTGGGTAACGACGGGCGCCACTATGGGCGCAGGCGGTTCTTGCCCCTCGGGCTGCGTGGTCGAGTTCTCGCGGTCGGAGCTGACTAGGCCGAACCCGACGCCGACGGTCACGATCTCTTCGACTGGTGGCGCCAACCTTGCCTTCACGCGCTCGGGGGACCTGTGGATGGTCACCGGCGGGGGGGCCCCGAACTGCTTCGGCACTCCCTGTACCAACGAGCTCGTGGAGTTCACCAACGCCCAGCTCTCCACATCGGGTTCTCCCACGCCTGCCGTCACGATCACCTCGACCAACGTTGGCAGCTACCAGTCCCTGGACGGCCCCTACGGGGTCGCCGTCGACCACTCGGGTGACGTGTGGGTTTCGAACTTCGATGGCATGACTGCGGTCCAGTTCGGCAAGCGCCAGCTGGCCCAGTCGGGGTCGCCCAGCCCTCTACGGGCCATCGTCGGCCCAAACACCGGGATGAATTGGCCCTCCTTTGTCGTCATAGAACCGTAAGAGTTCCCGACAATTACCCAGCGGGGCGAGGACCGGGCCGCCTCCCTCCAGAGTCTCTTAGCCTCCGCCTCTGGCGTGGGTAAAATACGCGTGCTCAGGGATAATCGTCGGCAAACAGGCACCGTCTTCCCGCGAGAGCACGATCAGCAACACAGTTACGCCTAAACCTCGGGACATCAACAACTGAGAAATCCACGGGGTTTGATCCCGTGTCACTACGCGTTGAGCGCCTCATAGTGCTCCCCCAGGGCTCGCGCCAGCTCGACCCGAGAGTGGACCCCGAGCTTTTTGAACACTCGTCGCAGGTGGTAGTCGACTGTGTGGTGGGACGAGAACATGCGTCGTCCCGCTTGCTTGTTAGTCATACCGCGGGCTACGAGTTCGGCAACGGTACGCTCAGCGTCAGTGAGCTCCTTCCATCCTGTCATGAGGGAGGGGTCGAAAGGCCGGCCCTCGCTTGAGCTCACCGGCGCTTCGGCCCCGGCCAGTCGTGCCGTTGGCGAATTTTCCCGTCCTGGGCGTTCCAAGGAGAGATGGAGTACGGCTCCTACCGCGCCCAACTGGCTAACAACTGACTGCGAACGGACCGTGACAGTTACGCCGTTGCTCAAGACCATTGTCGACGAGCGGCCACCGCCGTCCGGAGCCTGGGTCACGTGTTCCCAGAGCAAGCGCCTGTCGCCAGGTTGAAGCAGCTCGGACGCCCCAACGTTAGTTATCATCGTTCGCTCATTAACGGCTACCAAAGGTCCTCTGATCCGATTGCGGGTGGTCAAGAACGCATCCAGCAAAGCCCTGTCCGGCATAACGGCTCCTTTCGTGGGTGGCAAGACATTTAGCAGGTGAGCCAGACCCGGCTCGGCGCTCCGCCGAGGGGAACGCTATCCCGCGATTGCGGGAGGGATCAACGATGGCCACACTTAAAGCAAATCCGATAGGCCGGGCCGAAAATAGTGGTCAAGTGACGATAGTTAGCACCGGCGGTTGAGCGGCGGGCCTGGCGAGTAGCAAAGCGCCGGCGGCCCGCCCAGCTACGGTGACAGGTTCTGGCGCAGTGCCACCTGGACGATCTCCACGCGGCTCTTCGCGCCCAGCTTGGCGAGGATGTGGGAGATGTAGGTCTGCACGGTTCTCCGGGACAAGAACATGCCGCGGGCGATGTCCGACGTGGAGTTACCCCTGGCGACCAGCGCGGCGATGTTGACCTCGGTCGGAGTGAGCGCCTCCCAGCCGGAGGCAGCGCGAGCCCCCCGTCGGCCCCGGACACCGCGCTTGATGCCGTAGGCACGAAGCCGGCCCTCGGCCCGGCGGATGTCCCAACGGGCCTGCAGGTCTTCGTACTTGCTAACGGCTTCATTCAGTACGGCTCTGGAATCCTCTTCGTAGCTGCGCCCGGCCAGCACAACAGCCAGATCCTCCAGGGCGGCGGGCAGATCCACTGCCGGACCGAACTCGCGGTAGTGGGCCACCGCGTCCTTGAGCGGAGCCGGATCAGACGTAAGCAGCCCGCGACACCGGAGGCTGGCCGCGGTGGCCCGAGCCGGCCGGGACTCTGCGACGGCCTCGGCCTGGCAGGCCTCCCCCGCAGCCGCGGCCGTTCGCGGATCGCCGGCGGCGAGCGCGAGCCGGACGAGGTCGGGCAGCCACTGGTGGGTCAGGGTCATTTCACCGTCGCGACGTGGCAATATCGAAGCCAACCTCATCTTGGCCTGGCCCGTGTCCCCACCCTGTTCCAGCGCCAGCGCGTGCGCGGCGACGAGGAAGTCCTGGTTCTCCCGGTCGGCACCGGTCTCGATAGGCAGAGCCAGGCCCTGGCGAAGGTGCTCGCCAGCTGTGGAGCGCTGTTCCCGGCGGCCGGCGACGAGGGCGGCGACGCCGTGCACCAACAGCGCAGGCCAGCGTTCCCGCAAGTAAGCATACGAATCCGTCTCGTAGGACTCCAGCTCGGCCAGCGCGTCGTCCCACTGGCCGAGCCAGTACCACAGCACTGCTGCGTTAGCCCATGTTGCGCTATCAGGGCTCCCGTTCTGTCGGGCGAACTCGTGGGCCTGTCGGAGCGCCAACTCGGCTTCCGGCCAGCGGTCTAGGTTCTGCAGCGTGAAGATGCGGTTGCGCATCGCCGTTCGTTGGACGTCGAAGATGTCAGAGCGAACCTCCGGGCGGCCTGGATTATCGCGGAGGATGAGCAGCGCCCGGTCGATGTAAACGAGCGCGGTGGCATGGTCGCGCCTGATGCTCTGGATCAGCCACAGTTCGGCCAAGGCGCGCGCCGCCGCGAAGGCGTCGCCGGCCTCCTCGGCGGCGGCGAGAGCCTGGCGGGCCGTCGCGTCCACTAGGTCGAGATCGCCGGTGGCAATCCGCTGGAGCGGCGCCAGCAGGGCCAGAATCCGTGCCCGCCACTCGCCGGGGAGCTCCGCAGAAGTCAGAACCCTCCGAATAGTGGTGACCGCATCCTCGATGTCGCCTGCACTGAACTGCGAGCGCGCCAGCATCCAGTATGTCTCGGCCCGCTTTACGGGCTCGGTCATTATCGTCAGCGCCCGATTGGCTTGCGTGGCCGCCTCCTGGTACGACCCGGCGGCGAGCAAAGCCCGTACGAAATAGGCCAAGAGCCCGTCCTGGGCCTCCTCGCCGCGCGGTGTATCCTCCAGTTCCCGGCGCAGAAGTTCCGCCGTTAGCTGGGGCGCCCGGACGATCAGTCCCGGCGCGGTCTGGATGAGCCACGTCCGAGCCCAGCCCCTACTGGGCTGCTTCGCGGCGAAGAGCTGCTGCGCCACGTTCAGCGCATCAGCGCCGTTGGCCGCCAGTTCCCGTGCCGCCTCGGCGTGCAGCGCAGCACGCAATGCGGGGGGCGTGCTCTCGTACAGCGCTTGCTGGATCAGCAGATGTCGGAACGCCAGTTGCGGGCCGGAGCCGACCAGGATGCCAGCCGCCACCGCCTCCTCCAGGCCGTCCGCCAGCTCCGACACGGGTCGGCGCGTAACTACCGCTAAGTCGGTGACAGCGAACCTCCCTCCCAGCAGCGCGGCGTTCCGCAGCATCTGCGCCGTATTGGCGGTTACGGAGCCGAGTCGGTCATTCAACACCGCGGTCAATGAGACCGGCGGCTGCTCCCGGGCCACGGAAACCTCGGCGGCGGGCCCAATCTCGAGGGCTTGCTCGCGTACTAAAGCATCGACAAGCTCGCGCACGTACAGCGGATTGCCAGCGGCCTGAGCCGTCAGCCGACGCAGAGCGTCCCCGGGGGAGCTCCGACCATCGCCGTCACCATGACGGCCACGTCCGCTTCGGCGAGCGGCCCGAGCGTGATCACCGCACCGCCGCGGCGGACAACGGCCGCCCGCGCCTGCTGCACCCCCGGGCGGCGCGAAGGCGACCGGCATGTCGCGATCAGTAGCAGCCTTAGTTGGTCGATCGACGTGGCGAGCTGGTGCCAGACGATCAACGACGCATCATCGGCCCACTGGAAGTCGTCGATGACCATAACCGTGGGGCCGGCCGCGCTCAGCTCGTCCACCAACGTGGCCAGCACCTCGATCCCCGTCACGGACGCATCGCTGTCGGAGAGCACTCCCAGCGTCCGGCTCCGGAGCAGGTCGGCAGCGTGCGCCCGCCGCGGGTCAGGCGAACTCAGCCGCACCTGAAGGCAATCCTGCATCACGCGCAGCGGGAGGCGCTCGGTGAGCTTGTCGGCCATGCCCCACCCGACATCCCACCCTGGCTGGTTTGCTGCCGCCAAGGCCTCGGCCACCAGGGCCGACTTGCCGATGCCCGGCTCCCCCTCGACCCAGACCACCGCTCCCTCACCACGGTCGAGAGCTTCGACAGCGCCACGGAAGATCGCGAGTTCCTGTTCGCGGCCGACCCAGTGGGGCGGCAGCCCGATCGGCCACATGACAGTAAAGTATGGCCGCCCATAGCCACCGCCCAGCTGTCGCCTGCAATAGCGGGACAAATCCTGGGGGGTCGCCGAGCCGTGGTCGAGCCCAGGCGTCCCGCCAGGCCAGCGACGCCAATATCGCTGGAGGGCAATATCTTGGTCAGGAGCGAAAAGGCAACTAGGGGCGAAAATCCGATTATGAGCGGTATCATTTTTTCATAGCGATCGTCTCCTTGAATTACGTGTACTGAGTGGGCAGATGGTCTTGTAGCCAGTCCAGCGTCAGCACAAGTGTCACTTCCTTTTTGGTCGCGGCCTAAGCGCCCGATGGTTTTGCACCGGCCTTATCTCGGGCCCGGTACACCTGTTGGACCACGAGCGGCCCCGCGAACCAAAGGGCCCAGCCGTAAGTGGTGGCGAAGAAAACGGGTATCGACAGCCCGAAACCGACCAGCAAACCGACGGACTGCCCGGTCGTGGTGGTCACCACCGATGCCGGCATGCCCGGCGCCTGTTTGTGCGAGACCATGTGGTGCAAGACGGCCAGAAAGGCCCCCGCGCTCAGGGCCTGGACGAGCGAGTAGAACCCGAACCGTAGAGCATGAACACCGAGCGACTCGTGACCCTGGCTGGTCAATAACTTGGTGGCAAACGGGTTGAGGATTATCGCCAGGAGCCAGCCGGTGTTCAACGTGCGCAAGCGTGCGTCCATGCTCTGGGCGTACCGGAATATGTCGTGGTGGTGGCTCCACGCCGCCGCGATGGCGACGAAGCTGATGGCGAAGGCTGCGTAGTGGCCGCCGTTATGCCGCACCGACGACCAGAACTGAGACACGGTGGCGCCCGTCGGGACCGGCAGGTCGATGGCCAGCAACGTGATGGCGATCGCCACCACGGCGTCGGAAAAAAAGGTCAGACGGTCTACCGCACGCCGTTCCGGGTCGACCTCGGTGTCGCTCACAACTCCTCCTCGGCACAGCGTCCCCGGACTGGAGGAGTAAGGGACACCGAACAGGTCGGTCCCACCACACTAGGTGGCCTCGTAGGGCGTGGTCCAGCGCCCCCGGCATAGACAACGCCGCCCACCAAATGGGGTGCCGTGTCGCCAGTGGCTAACGCGAGGCAAGTCCCGTTGTTGTTCCCGTGCCCCGACCTACACCGTGAAAACACAGCGATATTGCAGGCCGATTAGAAGCTGGCGACTCAGTTGGTTGGCGCAGCCGGCGGGGACGTGGCCTGTGGCCGCGCGTAGCCGACGACACCGCCCATCAATCGTTTCGATGCCGGCTGGAAGGCGGGGTGGTAATTCGGCCTCGCCTCACAGCTGAATTGAGCGCAGCTCCCGCCGCGACGTGATACCGAATTTCCCGTTAGACGGCGGATTTCCCCCTCGTTGCCCGATGGTGCAGGTTCCCGGTTCAGGGTGGCGGATGCACCACCAATACGGAGAAGTTCCCGCGTGCGATCACGGCCGCGGCAACGTTGCCGTGAAAGTGGCCCACGAGGCCGCCATGGCGGTGGGAGCCAACCACGATCAGGCTGGCCTGGTGCTCCTGGGCCGTCTCGACGATCCCCTTCCAAGTCGGGGCGGCCTGGACGGTTGCTCCCTGCGCCCGGAACCCGGCCTCGCGGGCCAGCGACGCTCCGTGCTCGGCCGTCTCCTCCGCCGCTTTTCGTACTTCGGTGGCCTGGTCCGCGTCGAAATGGCGCTCGCTGACGGGCACGAACCCGACATCTACCGGCTGCCACACGCACAGCACTAGCGCATCTCGGTCGGTCTCCAGCTGTCTCGCCGCCTGCCCGATGGCGAATCCCGCCAGATCGGAACCGTCGTAGGCGAACAGCACGGGACCGATGGGCTCCACGGAGCCAGATTGAGCCGACACCCTCTCAGTTAACGCTTTCGGGTTCGAGGGCCCGGTCGGACGGGGCCGAGCTAAGTCTGGCCAGAAGGGGTGGGGAGTACCAGGCCGGCGCTGTGCCCGATAGGAAACGGTTAAGGTCGGGCGCCTGCGGTCGCGCACCGCTAAGCGCGTAGATGGCGACTCCGGAGAGAGCGCCGGCGATTGCAAGCCCGATGCCGACCAGGAGCATTATGGCGGTACCTGCGTCGAGACTGCCGGAGATCGTCGAGGCGAAATAGATGAAGATCGGCGCGAGCAGGAACGCGGCGACCGCCCGCAGGAGTTCGACAATGGCGAACACCCGCTGCAGGTTGGCGGACGCCAGCGAAAAGCCGGCGACGAAGAGTGCCGGTGCGACCGTCGCCCCGAGCCCGATCCCGGTCAGGCTCGAGCCCACTAGCGTCAGCGCCTGGCTCGGGGGCACCTCGACACGGAAGACCGCTATGCCGGCAGCGAGCACGAACATGCCGACCAACGGGAGATAGTGGATGGCGCGCCTCTGGAGGACCAGGCCGAGCACGACCGCCGTGATCACCGCACCTCCGACCTCAGGGAGGAAGAGCACCCCAATGCGAAGCGGGCTGTAGTGCCCGGTAAGAACTTCGACGGTGAGTGCTGTCGCGGATACCGACGCTGCTGCGGCAAACAGCGCCAGGGTGACGCCCGCCACGGGTATTGAGCTAGTCAGCATCGTGCGGACGGTCAGCAGCGGCCGCTTGGCGCGGTACTGGTAGACGACTAAAACGACAATCGTGGCCAGGCCGCCCACCATCGGCACTATCACCACAGGGTCCAAGAAGCGGTGGGTCGTGAGCTGTGATGCGCCGAAGAAGGCGGCCACGCAGCCGACCGTGGCCAGTGCGATCGCCAGTGGGTCTCGAGGCGAGTCGGGGTTGGCGGGCGGCGCGTCATCGAAGGTCAGCACGACCAGTAGCAGTGCCGTGGCCGATATCCCGGCGACGATCCAGAACAGGGGTCGCCATGCGTCCGCTTCAGCTTGCAGGCCGCCGATGAACGGCCCCAGGGCGACCGCCCCGAAGATGCACAGGTTCATGATCACGGCGGTGTCGCGGAGCTTGTCCCGCGGATAGCCCAAGGCCAGGGGGGGGACGGCGGCGATCAGCAGCAGGCTGGTGCAAAGGCCCTGGATCACGTGACCCACGATGAACATGCCCGCATTCTGGGCGGATGCCGTGACCACCGATCCGATGACCAGCAATACCGCGTAGGCCAGCATCATCCTGCGCTGTGGTCGATGTTGGGCAAGGGCTACCGCCAGCACGGTGCCCACCGCGTAGGCGGCGTTGGCCAGGCCGGCGCTAAGGCTCATGGTCTGAAGACTGGTGTGGAGCTGCTTGGCGATGATCGGTGTCAGTGGGTTGAGCGCAGCAGATAGCGCCAGGTAGGGGATCAGAGCGGACATGACCATCGCCGCCACTGCGGGGTACCGCCCCGCCAGTGGGCCCTGGCGTATCAAAGTCCCTGACCTGTCTCTGCAATGGGAGACCTCATACGCCCCCCGGGGTCAGGGACGACGGAGGATTCCGGTTGACGCCACGCCGACCGCGCCATGGCGCACCATGGCCGGAGGGGTGTCGGCCCGGGGGCAGACAGTCGGGACGAGCCGTGCATCGGTCTCCTTCGGGTGGCGGACAGACGGAGCCGCACACCTGCCGATGCGGCTTGCTCCGGTCACATCGGGTTTAGCAGCACATGGACAGACATATCCAGTTCTTTTGTTGGATAACGTTCTTCGACCTTATGAGCAGGCTTTCTCTTGCGGATAGCGCTGTCCGGTTGAATACTCAACGCATGAACGTCACAGTGTCTGATGGCCAGAAGCGCACGGACGCCGTGCGCAATCGCAGTGCGATCCTTGATGCTGCCCGAGGATTGTTTGCTGAGTCGGCCGAAGTTTCCATGTGCGAGGTGGCTCGCCGTGCAGGGGTGGGGCAGGCCACGCTCTACCGAAACTTCGCGGACCGCCGGGCGCTGGCCGCAGAGCTCCTCGGCGAACATGTCCAACGTCTGGCGCTACTCGCGGCGGAGTGTGCCGGCGACCCTGACGCATTCTTCGTACTGCTTCGATGCCTCGTAGAAAGTGTGGTCGATGTCTACGCTCTGGGCGAGCTGGCACGGGAGGACGCGTCCCAGGGCTCGCAGTTCCAGCGCGACAGGGAATGCGTCGCCGAGATGATGAAACTTCCGCTGGCCGATGCGAAGGCCGCCGGGGCCCTGCGGCGGGACACGTCCCTCGAAGACGTCTTCTTGGTACTGGCTATGGCCAGAGGCGCTATGGCCAGGGCAAACGGCGCTACGGCGCGCGCCGCGGCCGCCAGCCGCGTCCTCACCCTGGCGGTCGAAGGGCTGGTCCCACCAGCCGCGCGACACTGAATGCCCAGCGCCGCCACTGGACCGGCTTGTTCTTCGGGTGTCAGTCGTTGGGCGCGGGGAGGACTCGCCTACCGTCGCGGCTCAGAGCTCCTGGAGGATCTCGCCCCGGAACTGGTGGGCCACCGAGATGGCGGCCCGCAGGGCCTGGAACACGAACGGCGCGCCGACGAAGTCGGGGTTCGCCTCGATGTGGCTGACGAACGAGACCCGGCCGCCATCGGCCGCGAACCCCCCTTGGAGGAGGCGCTCGTTGACAGCACTCACCGCCTGGGCGACGTCGCTGGCCGGTGATCCCGGCGCGATCTCACCCAGCTCGACGGTGATCCGCAGCCCCGACTCGGCGTCGAGGGGCTCCAGGTGGGCAGGGTAGGCCTCGGGCCCGACGGTGAGTTCCACTCGTAATCGTCGGACTTGGGCCGGTAACGGACCGGGAGCCCGTTCTCGATCAGCGCCTCGACCACGGCGGCCGACACCGGCCCCCTTCGACGCAAACGGTCTACCTCGCCGGTCGGCTCCGACCATACGGTCCGGTACCCGACCCGGATAAGCCCGCCGCCGATGGACTCGTCCATGCGCAACTCCTGCCACGCCTCCTCCAGCCGCCAGGAAGAGCCCTCGGAGAGGGGGTCGTCAGGGGATGGTGACCGGAACCGCTCGATTAGGTGGGCAGTGGCCCTCTGCTCTGTGACCGCGGTCCAGCCCTTCTCGGTCAGGCCGAGGCGGAGGTAGAGGGGCCTCTCGCTCGAGAACTCGGCCTCGGTGACTCCGAGCCGGTTGGCGGGAGAGTCCTCGAAGTAGCCCCGATTGGCGATGGTGCGGTAAGTCACGAGGTCGGTCGTACCGACAAGGGCGCACGTGTGTCATCGGCCACCATAAGCGTCAGCAGGTCAACAGAGACTGCGCTGTCGCCGAACCGGAAGGTCCATGAGACGTTTATCTCCTGTTGGTCCATGGGGGTTCAGAAGTACTTGGTGCGCATGTAAGCGACGGTCAGGTCGGGCTGCTGGATCATGTACCAGCCCTTGGATGCCGAGCTCTTGCGGTCTTTCACCTCACCAATGACCGTGAACTCGGCCTCGTTGTAGAACTTCTCGATGACCTCCGAGTTGTCATCTGGGAAGCGCGTCAGTTTGGCCCAATCGAAGAGCGAGGACTTGGTCATCTTCCTCCTTTCCGGGCGCATGGGCGCCACGAAGGCCCGGTTCGTCTTGCCGGGCCTGGTGAGCACGTTGTTCCCGACGGTCGGGGCGGCCAAGGGGTCGCCGACCGAGAGCTTGGCGACAACCTCGACAGGCAACCCGAGAGCCTTGCGTACCGTGTCCGGGCTAGTCCCCATCAACTCGTCGGTCACGGCCGGCGGCAGCTTCTGGTCGAGCGGGAGGATGGACAGGAGGTGGTCCTTGCACGGCTTGTATACGGTTTTGCCGAGAACGCCGGCCAGACCGAGGATGATGCCACCTCGGTACTGCGGCCCCACCGGGTCTTGGGCCAGCTTGAGGATCTCGGTCAGCCCGCCCTCGATCTCCGGCAAATCCAGGTACTTGTCCACGTTGTCGATATTGAACGCGAGGCGACTGAGATGGGTCACGAAGGCGTCTCGCTTCGAGGGGTCGTACCGCTGCCAATCCTGGTAAAGGACGAGCTTGGTGAACTGGTTGGTCGTGAAGCCGGCGATGAGGAGGTAGAAGGCACCCCGGTGTTTAGCGATCATGGGGTCCTTCAGATGCTCGACTCGGCAGTGATCGCCGCCCATCATCAGGCCGTGCAGCACATGGGCGGTCTCTGAGAAGGCGTTGCCGGCCAGGATGTTGTTCCAGTGCTGCGACCTGACGGTGCCGTAGAGGAGCTGGATGATGAAGTCGTCGTACTCGCCGGGGGCCACGACTTGCTTCACCCGCCGGTCCATCGCTTCGGCACAGGTCGTCTCGTCGCTGGCCCAGCTCTCGATGACCGCCCTCATGGCGCCGACCGGCTCTTTGCCGAACTCGACGTACTGCAGCTTGCTGGCCCCCACGTACTGGTCCTTCGTGCCCATGAGCTCCAGCTCGCCAGTGTCCCGGATGTTCTTGGTGGAGCTGGCAGTAACCGATGCGTTGGCTCCCATGACTGTGGCCTTGCCCGCTGTCTTGGCTCCTAAGACAGTGGCCAGGCTTCCGTATTTCTTGATGTACTGGTCGATCCCGGCCCGGATCTTGTCGTGGTTTTCTTTCTTCGTCGGGTCGATGGCGTTGATGTCGATCGAATGATCGGACGCTAGGTATTCCTTGAGCTTCTGCGGGTCGACTTCGTTGGAGTTCGTGAGGCAGGCGTCGAGCAGGATCTTCGGGTTCAGGCCTCCTTTCATCTCCATGTTCTTCACCAGGGCATCGAAGAAGTCAGTCCAGAACCGGTCGTAATCCTTGTCCTCGTAAAAGCCTGTAGGTCCTTGAGGCTTCTGTAAGGTGAGGGGAGCCTGACCTTCGCCGTAGACCACTTGTTTTTTTTTCTTTGTCTTTTGGTCTGTAGTCACTGCGATCGTGGTACCAGCGCCGGCCATCTCGATGCTGGTCGACCCGCCCTGCCCCGCCACGAGGACCTGGGTGATCTTGCCGTCCATTCCGTGCTCGGTGGCCAGTTTCGTGAGCCCTCCCGCGGTCAGGCCCTGGACCCTCGAGACGTCCATTCCCTCGACTACGAAAACGCGGATGTTGTCATTCATTGACCGTTTCGGTCGCATAGTCCCGGTTGAACGCCCCGTTGTGGTCGAACATGCTGTAGAGGACCAGGGTGAGAGGCTTGTCCTTTTGGCCTTTGTCCTTGACCAGCTTGTCCAGGGCGGCCTTGCTGAACCTATGGAGGTTCCGGATCTCGGGTAGCGCCGGCTTATAGGTCCCGAGGACGTCGGCCTTCTCAACCTTGACGAGGGTCTTAAAGGAGCTGAACTCCTTCCCGGTCGGGGTCTGGAGCACGGGCTTGCAGGCCTCGTAATACTCCTCGAACTTCTCCGCCACCGACTCGTCTTCGATCAGTTCCTCGAACACGCTGCGGGGCATGACCAGCTTGATCATCCCGCCGAGGAGAAGGGTGAGGCGGTAGATCCACTTTCCCTGCTTCACCGCGGCGTCGAGAGCGTTCACGCCGATCAGCTTCACTGTCGGGCAGGTGGTGATCTGGCCTTCCTCGACCGCCTGACAGAAGTACTTCAGGTATTTCCATGTCTCGGCGTCGGCGTCCACCGCCTGGATGATGGCGTCGATCTTGAACGGGCCGAGCCCGCCGGTGCCCCACTCGAGCAGCCCCCACAGCACCTGTCGCTGAGCCGCTTGCCATCGTATTGCCACTTCTTGTTCCTGCAGGGCGGTTTGCCACCGGAGGAAGTGCCCCTTAACCTGCGCTTTAGCCGCCCATCAATTGCCCGATCCGTCGCTCCTGGCGACCGGGGAAGTGTTCTACAGGCTAGCCTTCAGCCCAATTGCTGCGCTTTTCGGAATGGGTCGTTCGTGGCACGCGCCAACCCAGCCAGGCCAAGCAGGACGGCGCGGCTCGTGAGCTGACGGTGCCGTCCTCTCCAAGGGAGGAACAAGATGGACCAAGGTTCCCTTTCTGCACACGAAATGCCCAGCGCCGCTCCGCCCCCCTTGCGTATCGGCCTTGTGGGATGTGGCTACCAGGGCAAGTGCCTGGCGACCGCGGCCACCCGTACCACAACTGTTTCCGTCGTCGCCTGCGCCGATCCTGACGCTCGGGCGGCTGAAAAAGTGGCGGAATTAGCGCGGGACGCAAGCACCCACCCGTCCGTCGAAGCTCTCTTAGGTGAGGCTACTGTGGACGCAGTCCTCGTCGCCACGCCCCACCACCTCTTGTGCCCGGTCTCGCTGGAGGCCCTTCGAGTGCGCAAGCACGTACTGGCCGAAAAGCCAATCGGATTGAACGAAGAAGAAGCGGCCGCGGTCGAAACGGAAGCAGCGAACGCTGGCGTCCGTTTTATGGCGGGCTATTCGTGCCGCTTCTCAGTGGCCCGCTACGTAAATGACCTGCTCTCGGAGGGAGTAGTGGGCGAGCTCGTGGCGATGACGGGCGCGATCGGCTCCGGGCCTTTTGACCGAGGTTGGCTGACATCCGTTAACACAGGTGGTGGGCCGTTGCTTTACCTGGGTTCGCACCTTGTCGATATGCTCCTTTGGTTCGCTGGCGAAAACCCGGTAGAGGTGTCAGGCAAAATCAGTCGTCTTGCGAGCAGTGGGCTCGACGAGACCTCGGTGTTCCAGGTCGTGTTTTCCTCGGGCGCAGAAGCTCAATGCCTAGTGACCCAAGCTGCGTCGAGGTTCTTTTACAACATCGATATCCACGGCCGGGCGGGGCGGGTGACGCTCCGAGGGTCGGACTTCACCGACTTCGAGGTCGAGGCTGAAAGCCAAGCCGTACCCGCTTATGCCCACCCCACCGTGGTTCGGCCACGCCCGGAAGGTGACCACATCACCACCATGCTCGTGCCTGAACTGGAAGAATTCGCCCTTGCCGTCCGCGAAGGCCGGCCACCGGCCATAACCGCGACGGACGGGAAGCGCGTGCTGCAGGTGCTCGACGCCGTAGTGGCTGCTGACCGCCGCGGCGGTTTCGTCAAGGTCGGTTGACCGGTCGCATTGTACGGGTTTTGCGCAAAACCGTCCCGAGCGGCGCGGAGCCTCTGCATAGGCCTGCGGCTCAGCTTGGCCGTCCAGCGCCGCACGGCCCGTGCTCAGGCGTACCGGAGCCGGCAGGCGAGGTCCAACGCGCTGCTCAACCTCTTCGCCGCCAACTTCGTGTCGCCTCTGTCCCAGGTGTCGAGCGCGGACTCGACGGCGGACTCCAGTGCCTCCGGGAACCGCTGCTGGTCTGCCCCGAGCAATTCCCGGGCCGCGGCCACGGCCTGTTCGAGCCGGCCGTCATCAAGACGCACGGCGACGAGCGGCCAAAGGCCAGCCCAGCACCAGGAGTAATGGACCACACATGTGCGCCATAGCTCGCGGGCCTCGTCGGCTAAGGCCTCAGCATCGATATATTGCCCCTCTTTCCATGCGGCCCAGGCCAACATCGCTTTAGCCATCCCGGCGTACTCAGGGAAGGCCAGCTCACCTGCTAGTGCCTTACTCTTAGGGGCCAAAGCCTTTACCTGTTCGACGTTGTGCTGGCGGAGATGAGCGCAGCAGAGGTACGTGAGGACCCGGAGCTCCAGCGTCTTGTCGTCCGCTCGTTTCGATATTTCTAGCGTTTGCTCCAGGTGCGCCTGTGCCGCCGTGAAGTCCCCGTACCACAGGAGGGCGAACCCTAGGCTGAAGCGCACATAGAATATCTCGTTCTCGAGCCCCGCGTCTACCACTGCCTGCCACGCTTTCCGGTAGTCAAGGAGGATCTTGTCGTCGATGAGGTACCTGCTGGCCCGCGCCCGCTGGGTCGTAACCGCACCGTAGAAATCGACTTTTTGCCTGGCATTGGACCGAGATTCCACGACTGGGCGGGCGCGCTCGAGGACCAGCGCCTGAGCGGCAGGTTCGTTGCGCCAATAGTGGAGGTTGCTTCGTTCGAGTTGGACGTCGACCCAGATCTCGGCCCATTCATCAGAGCCCTGGTCTGGCCAGGCCCGTAGTTTTTCCTCGGCCGCTTCGAGCGCACCGAGAGCCGCCTCGTGGCGATGGCCAGCCGTCCCCACCGCAGCTAACAGGCAAAGCGCCCGCGCTGCGACCAATACGGCATCAGCCGAGGCGAGCCCCGCGGCCCGCTCGAACGCGGCCCGGCTGTCTTCGAAGTGCCCCAACCGCCAGGCCAGGCGGCCCAGTTTGAGCCAGATTTCTGCCACCGGGACGGCATGGGCTGGACCGGGGCCGAGCAGCTCGATGGCCCACGAATAGGAGGCCCTCGCCTCGGCGTTCGCAAACGTCAAAGCGGCACGGTCGCCTGCAAGTGCTAGATAGTGTGCGGCCCGCTCGACTTCTCCGGCTAGAGCGTAATGGCGCCCGAGCAAGCCAGCCACCTCTTCGAGCCGCGCAGCCGAGGCTTGTTCGAGCCCCCACGCGGCACGCGAGTGCAGACTGGCCCGATGACCCCGCACAAGGCCTTTGTACGTCGCCTCCTGGATCAGGTTGTGGCGGAAGCGGAAGGTGGCTTCGGGGACGTTCGCCGCCCGGACCAGCAAGCCTGCCGAACACAGATCGGAAACTGCCGGCAATAACCCGCCGTCTGGCTCGGTGACCGCGTTCAGGGCTTCGAGAGTGAACTCGGGCCCGAGCACTGAGGCAGCAACGATGGCATCACGCTGGGCCGGGGCCAGACGGTCGACGCGGGCACGCACCAGACGTTCGATCGCTTCTGGTAGCTCGGCCTGACCCTCGGTTTCCAGCCGCCATTTCTGGTCGCTCGTCTTCAGTAGAGCGCCTGTTTCGATCAATGACGCCAACCGCTCTTCGAGGAACAGCGGGTTGCCCTGCGCCCCTTGGCGCACGAACGCCGACACGTCTTCGCTCGCCACCCCGCCGAGGAGGGTGGTCACCAGGTCACGTTCTGCCTCGTTACCGAGAGGCGCTAGCTCGATTTTTCGCAGGCTCAAGTCTGGGGCACTACCAAGTGCCCCCTCGAGCGCGGAGACGCCCGGATCGGGCTCCGGCCTGCGGGTGAGCACAAGGAGGAGGGGGCAGCTCATTGTGAGCGACGAGATCTCCTCTGTGAGGTGCAGCGAAGTGGGATCTGCCCAATGGAGGTCCTCTAAGACGACCAGAGTGGAGCCGTACGAGACGAGCCGGGACAGGAGCGACATAAACGCCTTGAAGCGGGCCCGCTGCAGCTGCTCTGGGCCTAATCGTGAAGCGCTGGCCGCAACCATGCTCGACCCAAGGCCCATGATCTGGGCCAACAAGCCAACCTGCCCATCGTCGGCCTTCGGGCCGAACGCGGCTTTCATCGCCCGCACCAGCGCGGCAAGGGCGCGCTCTTCGTCGGCCTCTGGGGCGGCGCCGACCCACGCCGACAGAAGCCGTTGGTAAAGCCCGAAAGGCAGAGAAGAGGTGTACGACGCGGCCTGGCCTTCCAGCCACAGCGGCAATCGCCCCGAGGCGGCTCCAGCCCACGCCATGAACAGCTTGCGGCACTCGTGGACGAGCCGGGTTTTGCCCAGTCCCGGTTCTCCCGTTATCAGGAGCACGCTGCCGGCCCCGGAGGTTACTTCCCTCAACGCGGTTCGGACGACTGACATCTCTGGTTTGCGTCCTACCAGGGGCGCAGAATCGGCCAGGCGCCGCCGGCCGGACTGGCCGGTGGGCCGCGCCTTCGGCTGGCCCAGATAGAAGGCCTCGAGCGGCTTACTCCCTGGGTAGACAGCCACCTGCTCTGAGGGGCCCCATTCGAAGAGGCCCTCGGTCGCCGCCCGGGTGGCCGGGCCGATGAGCACCGAAGCCGGGGCCGCTACTGACTGAAGCGCAGCAGCTGCTACAACCACCTCACCGACGGCCCCGTACTGGGTGAACGCATGCGACTCGATGGGGCCGACCACGGCGGCGCCGGTCTCGACTCCAGCGCGCAACGACAGGCCCGGGCTGGCCAGGCCGGCCACAGCCACGGAGCGAAAGGCCGCCCTGAGCGCCCTTTCCGGATCGTCCTCGTGCGATTCGGGCGCACCGAACAGCGCCACCAGGCCGGCTCCGGAGAACGACGTCACTGTGCCGCCTAGCGCCTCTATCTGAGCAAGCACTTGGGCCAGAGCACCCCCTATGACCTCGCGCATGTCCTCCGGCCCGAGCCCGCGCCCGCCGCTCAGCGGGCTCGAGAGCTCGACGAAGACAACGCTCACGAGCCTGCGCTCCTCTGAGTACCGAGGCTGGGCCTTGGACGATTGACTGTCTGCAAGACGGGTGGCCGAGGTCGTGGCGGTATGGACCTCTTCGAGGGCGGGGGAAACTCTCAGCCCCAGCTCGTCCAGGGCGCTCCGGCATCTTTCGTAAGTGACCGCGACGAGGGCCTGCCGTTTCTGCGACGAGTACACCCGCATCAGGGTGCAGGCGGCCTCTTCACATATGGGGTCGTGTATCAAGCAGGTTTCCCAAGCTCCCACCACGTCGGCGGGCCGAGACCGGCCAAAGCCTCTAACCCGGTCCCGGGCCAAGGTAAGCCGGGCCTCCTGACGGGCCCACTCGCGGCGCTCGCGCGGCCTGGAGGCCCATTCCCCGGCGGGCTCGTCTTCGAGCAGCACCGCCTCGTTCGCCAGTGCTGAGGCTAGGAGGTCGTCGCGGCCCAAACCGGGCGGAGCGTCGAGGGCGGAGCGCAGAGCTTCTTCTTCCGCTTCCCAATCGACTTCGAGGGGATAGTCCGAACTGGCCCAGACATACGCACGGTCCGCCTGAAGCAAGGCACTACCCGCTGCGCCCAGCGGGGCGAGGGCGGCATGGGCCATGGCAATTGCTTTGGACAGGCCTCTGGCTGCTTCAGTCGGGGGAAGCTTGGGGAAAAGCGCATCGCATGCTGCCACCCGGCTGATCCGACGGCCCGGGCTTACCAGCAGTAGGCCGCACAAGCGTCTGGCGACCGGCCTTGCCCACGGGCCAGCTACCCGTCCCTCGAGGGCGACGGAAAAAGGGCCGAGCAGATTGACCCGTATTGGGGCCGCATCGCGGCACACCTCACCAGTCGGCGCGTGCACGAACGAATTATGCCACTGCTAAGCCGCCGGTGACGGGAGCGGTGCCTCGTTATACGGTCCTCCCTCCAGGCACAGTTCCTTGGGAAGGCGCCCAAGATGTCCCTGGCCTCGGGCCTGCTTGGGTTGGCGAGGGTGCTGGACTAAAGCCCGACTTGTCAATTTCGTCCTGTCGGAAGGCCAGACCCTCACATTACCAATAACCCGTCCGAGCGTAAACGCGTTAGCGTTGTAACTGGCCACTGTGCATAAGGGACCGATAGGAACCAATCTTCGCCAAGTTCTGGTCGCTTACGACGTGCCAAGTAGGAGGAGTTCATAGGAAATGAGCCCTGTATTATCAAGAGTATTTGGCCCACTTATGGGTGGTAACTGCTGCAGCTGGTGGCGGAGCCACCTCCATTGCTATTAGAGAGCCGGCGGCCACGGCTACCAGGCTTACTTTCACCTGCCAGAAACATCCCCCCCCATTGGTTGCAATTACGACGGCGGGGCCTCCCTCGAGGGAGGCCCCGGCGTCTCGATGGGGCATCTTTGCGCCCTATAATCAGCGTTGGTCCGGGGGGATAGTCGGGGTCGCCGGCGCTCGAACCCCGTCGTCGCGCAACGAGCGGTTCAGAGTGATTCCGATTGGCCCTGCTAGTCCGAGTGCCACACCTTCACCGTGGCCAGGCGATAACACCACGGGGTCATGGCCGCGTCACCCTGCCAGGTGCCGCTGCCCTGCAAGCCCGTATAGGCGCCCGTACCCCCGGTGATCACGATTGTCGCGTCCGGGCCGGTGCGGCCGGGGGGGACTTCTACACCATTGACGTCGACGGCGTTGTCGGTGAAGTTGTAGGTCGAAGCGATGGTGAGGAATATCGTGCCCTTTTCGCCGGCGATCGTCTGCTGGCTGTAGAAGGTGCTCAGACCCGTCGCCACGCCGGAGCTCGTGGCACTAGGAGTCGCTGTATAAGCGCCTGAGGCGTACTGGCCAGGTTCGGGCGGCGGGACGAGCACGACGCCACCGGATGGGACCTTGTCTGCACACTCTTTGTTAGCCCCGGCGATGGCGGCCGCTCCAGTCAGCTCTGTGGGAGCGGCATACTGACCGCTGTCCTGCCAAGTCGGGCCACCGCTTTGGTCATTAATGGCCCCACTGATCTTGCTGCACTGCCAGGCGGTCGCGGCGAGGTTGTTCTCGCTGAGGGCAGTGTAAACCCAGGACTGGATGGTTATGGTGCCGCCCTGTTGCTCCTGCTGGTGGTTAACGGCGGTGGCCCCCATTGTCCCCATCGACAACACGGCCAACGGTATGAGGGCCGCAGCCGACCCTGCGGCCAATAAAGTTCCGTTTTTCCCGACCTTGGTTGTGTTCATTTTCGACTCCTTCGTCCTGGCCGGCTGTTTTGCTGGCACAGGAAAGGACTACCGAAGCACTGCTCCCGAACTGTTCCCTGCGCTCGTCAAGAGGGCGTCGGCCTTCGAACACGGCTGACCCTAGACTGGTTCTCGCCACATTCCGATCAAGCGTGCCCGAGTTGAACTTCCCGCACGGGTTCCAGCTGTCTGGATGGTGGCCTTGCCCCACAGCAGGAGTCAGCTGGCACCTTCCGGCCCGCTGGGGGCGAGGGCGGGGAAGATGTGCAGGCAGACCTGCCTCAGGAACTGCACGAGGAGCGCAGGGGAGAACTCGGGGCTCGGGCCCTCAAGCTCCGCTGGCAGCTTTACGCCCAGCTTCTTGGCTGCTTCGATCACGCCGGGGCCGATGGCCTGCCCCAGTGTGCTGAGTGCTTGCCCGGCAGACTGATAATCGAGCGTCCAATCGGGTACGGGTTGCGCCTTGACCGTAACCCAGCTCTCCGGGTCGCGGGGCGTCTCAAGCACGAAGACATGGTCGAAGGCGCGCGCCGCGGCGTCACGGCCGGTGAACGCCTCGCCGAGGCCCCAGGTCTCGCGGAGGGTGGCGATCAAAGACGTGTGGCGGTACTCGTCGTTGTACACCGAGCCCGGCTCGACCCAGGGCGAGACGATGATGGCGGGGACCCGGTAGCCCGAGCGGTCGAACCTGAAGCCCAACTCGCCCGTCGGTGCTCCCTTGTCCGGGGGCGGGACGGGGCCGGGGGCGACGTGGTCGTAGGTCCCGCCGGGCTCGAACTCGGCGAACGGCACGAAGTGAGTAGCGAGGCGGTCCTGGAGGCGGGGGAAGTGGATGAGCCCGGCGAACGACAGGGGCATGGGCTCGGCCACGTAGACCTTCCAGGTCTTGCCGTGGGCCTCGAGGCGCTCGAAGAGGGTCGCGGCCGTGTTCTTGGTCATCGACTTCGTCACCGGGCTGTTCACGACGAACCCGGACGACGTGGCCGCCGTCCAGAACGAGCGGTTCATGAACGTCTGCGATGGCACCTCACAGAACCAGTGGTCGAACACGCCGTGGACGTTGGCAGAAAACCGGAAGGTAGCCGGAAACAGATATACCGTCACGGTTTCCGGACCAAAGCCGAAGCTCAGCGGGAATTGGACAACGCGTTTCTGACCACGTTGTGACCAGCGAGGTCGAGGCCTAACTAGGAGCAGCTGGCCGTCACGATGGCGTGTGGGCGCATCCGTGCCTATTTCTCAGACTGTGGAGGTCGCCTACGTATCCTCGGCTGCGAGCTCGAGTCGAGCCGCTTCTCTAACGGCTTGTCCGCGGTTGGCAACGCCGAGCTTTCGGAGTATCGAAGCGACGTGATGATCGACGGTGCGCTCGGAGAGGACGAGTCGGGCGGCTATCTCCTGGTTGCGCATGGCGGTGGACAGTAGGGCGAGCACCTCTAATTCGCGGCCAGTTAGATGTGCTGGGTTTACCAGAGTGCTTGGCTGGGGCCCCGTGGCAATCCTCGCGCGCCGCGCTGGCGCAGCCGGCGGGCGACAATCGCAGCCGCCGGTCGAGCGCCCAGGTGTTGTAGCGAGGCGAGCCCCTCTCGTACGACGTCTTCGTCGTCGGCGTGCGACAAGGTCAGCGCCACCTCGTATGGCGCGTCGAGAGCCCGCCAATGCTCGGCCGCGCTCTTCCAGTCACCCCTTAGCTCGCTCCCGAACGGTTCAGGAAGGCTGGCGGACAATTCAACGTCGTTGTTGTGTTCTCCGGCCCGGCGGCGCCACAACAGCATCTCGCCCGCCACCCACATCGCATTGCGGGCCAAGGCCAGTTCGAGGGTCTCGGAGGTTGCGTCAAGGACCTCGTCAGTGTGACCGGCCAGCCAGTACGCTTCGGCTCGAGCCATAGCCACGGGCTCCATGCGTTGCAGCTCTCCGGTGCGACCTGCCAGTGACCAGGCCTCGTCGAGCGCTCCCCAGATATCCGGGTCCCCACGTCGCGATCGGATCAGTCCTACCACCACAAGTGCGATGATCCTGGGCATCGGTGATAAGCCCGCGTTGCGCAGGATGGTGATGGCCAACTTGACGGCCTCGTCCCAACGGCCCCGGTCCAGTTCGGCCCGAGCTCGGTATGCGATCAGGTAGCCGTGCCACAGGTCAAGTCCGCGTTCCTCCGTGTACCGCAGGCCGGGGTCGAAGAACAAGTCGGCTTCCCTGTATGTGCGCCGCCGCGGCGACCACCACGTCAGGTTGCAATAGGCGCGCCCGGCATGTTCCTCGAACCCGTGGTTGAGGGCGAGTTGAAGGGTGGCCTTCAGACGTTCGGTACCGTCGGGATTGCCTTCTAACAGCTCGATGCACCCGATATTGATCGCGGCGTATATGCCCGCCTCGACGTCTGCAAGATTGTCGGCCAATTGGATCGCCTTTTCGGCCATGGCTCGGGCCTGTCCGCCATCCTCGGAGGCGGTCGCCAAGTGGGAGAGGTTGCAGTAGGCCATGGCCAATTCGTGGCTCGCCGGCATCTTCTCCAGCACACTCAAAGCCTCTCGCCCGATTTCCCATGCCTCGGCCAAGGTGCCTTCATATCTGAGGAGCAAGGACAACAGGCGGGCGGCCTGACCGAAGCGCAACCGGTCACCGGTACTACGGTGGTGCGAGACGGCTTGACGTTGAGCGTCTACCGCGGCCGGAAAGTCGCCCGATAGGTAGCAGGCGTAAGCCCGACGGTCGTACAGGTCGCCGAGCCCCTCAGGCGATCCCGGTTCGGCAAAATCGATGGCCTGTTTGTAGTGAGCTGCGGCCTCGCGGTGGGCGCCTAGCGCCGACGCCCGAGCCCCTGCTTCGGGGGCATAAATGCCTACCGCGGCTCCATCCCCAGCTGCTACCGCGTGGTGGGTTAGTCGCGCCGGATCGGGCGACGGGCCCAACCGCAGGACTTCCAATGCGCGTTGGTGCAGGCGAACACGCCGCGGCGGAGGCAGCGCCTCCTCGACGCTAAGCCGTCCGAGCTCGTGTCGAAAACTTACGGTGGATGGGCCGGCCACCAGCACACCCGAGGCCAGGCAGGTGTCGAGGTGCTCCAGGTCGCCGCCGGCCAGAGCCTCGAGGAGCCAATACTCACAGCCCAACGGCACCACCGACACTGCATCAAGGAGCGCGCGGGCCCCACTATCAAGACGGGCCGCCCGCGCCAGCACCGCATCTCGCACACTCAAGGGGATCTCCTCGGAGGGGGCAGCGAGCACCTCTGTAATGAAGAACGGATTGCCGCCCGTACGTCGGTACAGGCTCTCTGCGTCCACATGGCCGGATCCGGCCATCGCGGCAACAGCAGACCGTGACAACAGGGACAGCCGGATCCGCTTGACGGCCTCGTCGGTGGCTAGCTCGCCCACAACGATCCGCAACGGATGGCCGGCGGGAAGCTCATCGTCCCTGTACGTAGCTATCACGAGCGCCGAGACCCCCTCTAGGCGGCGACACAGCGTGCTCACTACGTCAAGTGTCGCCTCGTCCGCCCAGTGCAGATCCTCTAACACCAGGATCGTTGGCGCCCGACCCAACTCCCTCCGTAGCACGTCTGCCAGCTCATGCAGACGGACGCCCTGGCCTACCAGTTCGGCTAATGCTCCTCCTGCCACAGCGGCCACATCAAAGAACGGGCCGAGTGGTCGAGGAGTGAACAGCGCGTCACACGCACCCCGCCAGATCCGCAGCACGCCGCTATGGCTATCGCAGAAGGCACGTACGAACACGGTCTTCCCGGCCCCCGCCTCGCCCGAGACAAACACGAGCCGCCCCTTGTGGGCCAGCGCCAGATCGAGGGCCTGCTCGAGCTCCGCCCTACTGTGCTCACGCTCCAGCAGCTCCATAGGCCCGCTGACCCCCTACCTCGCCCACCGGCACACGGCCATAACGAACTGCCACCTCCCCGTACAAAGTCAAATTATGCCAGAGGTTCGCGGCCGCAACCCCCGGGACCTAGTCAGTCATCGTGAGGCACCGCGGGCGCGCCAGTTGCCGCTGTCGAAGCTTCAGGCCATCGGTCCGCTGGCGTTGAACGGGGCTACTAGAGGGTTCATGCCGGAGTAGATGCCGGCGGAGTTGGGGTACCAGACCCAGAAGTGCAGTGTGACCAGGTTGGGGTGCCAGAAATTGAACTTGGCGCCGGTCTGCGGGCTCGTCGGGGCGCACTTCGATTCCGACGAGGCGTACACAAACGTCCCGTCAACGTAATGGCAAGCAGCGCCGAAGGTGCCATACTGCGCTCCCGGCAGCGGTGGGGTGGTCGGCTTCGATGTGAAGACCCACTCGAGAGCGCCCAGTTGCCAGCCGCTCTCGGTGTGCTCGTAAACGAGGATGGGAGGCCGCGTGACGTCAAACCCTTTCACGGCCGGGTTCATGAAGTGGTACCCCATGTCGGGGAACATGCGGGTAATGATCTGATATCCGTCGGCCTTCGCCAGGGCCAGGTTGGTGGCGTACTTGGCGGTAGCGAGACGAGCAGCAACGACGTCCGCACTGAGAGCCGACATCTGGCTGGTTGAGGAAGGGGCCGCACCCGAGTCCATGCGGGCGACCATTGCCGATGCCGGACCAGCGCTGCCAAAACTGATCCCAAGCGCCACGAGTGGCGCGGTTACCAATAAACGGCGCATGAATTCTCCTTTTTCAGCATCCCGCTTATGGGCCTGAACGGGACGGCTCCTTATTTCCTTGAAGAAAACGTAAGAGCACGGGCCGGCTCGGCGCATCGGTGTCGGTGCCTATATCGCACCAGAGCGGTTGCCTATTTCGGAGAGCCGTTACCTATTGGCTCCTCCGCAACCGTGCCGTCGGTCTCGCCGCAGGCTCGGGTCAGCCGACGACCCCGGTCAGCCGGTCTTGTCGTATGGCCGGCGTCACCGAGAAGGATGGGTGCGCCGTCACCAGTGGTGGCAGCCGTCTCGGATATCCGATGTGCTGAGTGGGGCAGAACTGGGCAACTGGCTGGCCTGATATGGGCAGCAGTTACCGATGCGGCGGCCGGCCGCGGCTGGCTTACTGAGATTCGGGGTCGACCTCGCGAGCCGGCCAAAGGAGGTATTCGAATGGCCAGGTACATGGTGGAACGGACGTTCTCTGATGGCCTCAAGATCCCGGTCGACGGGGAGGGGGAGAAGGTGTGTATGGCGGTAGTGGACCGCAACGCCCGGTGGGGGGTCACCTGGGTCCACAGTTATGTCAGCGAGGACAAGACTAAGACCTTTTGCGTTTACGACGCTCCGGACCCCGAAGCCGTCCGTCGGGCGGCGGCGGCCAACGGCCTGCCTATCGATGCCATTACCCGAGTGAGCGTCCTCGACCCCTACTTTTACCAGTAGCCCGGGCGGCGACCGTTTTCGACACGCACATAAGCTTCCCCGCAGTGGGGCTGGTCGAACGCGAAGCTCAGGTGGGGGCCTTGCGAGGGGTGGCTGCAGGAGGCCGCCGGCGGCGAGGGCCGTCTGGTGTTCGTCGGCGGAGAGGTCGGAGCCGGGAAGTCGGCGTTTGGTCGGCGAGTTCTGCCGGTGGCTGCACCTATGGCATCTCAAACAGAGGCCCCAGGCCACTGGCCTGGGGCTTTGCACTTAGAGGGTGGCTCGGGGGGGAGGACTCGAACCCCCAATGACAGGGCCAGAACCTGTAGTGTTGCCGATTACACCACCCCCGAACGGGCAGAGGCACATGCTAGCCGACTTGCTGCCGTCGTCAGGGACGGTCGCCGTTAAGGCACCCCTCACGACACCTGGCGCGGTTCAGTCCGCCTAACCCCGGTCCTCGACCTCGGCCCGCACCCTGGCGGCCGCGAGCCGGGCCAGGGTGCGGCGCCGGCCCAACAAGACGAGAGATTCGAACAACGGTGGCCCCACGCTGCGGCCCGTGACTGCCAGCCGGACCGGCGCCTGCGCCTTGCCGAGAGCACTAATGCCGACGGCGGCGCCTGCCTCCAAGGTCGCCTCCCGGATGGCCGGCGCTTCCCAGTCACACTCCTCGTACCGAGCTTCTGCCGCGCCGAGGAGGGCCACGAAAGCCGGTTGTTGGCGGCGGGCCTTGTCCCAGTCCGCCTGGTCGACCTTGACCTCGGGGGCGTAGAGGAAATCGACCATCGAATAGACCTCAGCCAGAGTCCTGGCCCGCTCCTGGACAAGCGGAGCGATCGGTGCCCAGCGGCCGGTTAGCCATTCGCCCGCCCGTGCCACGAACTCGTCGGGCGAAAACGCCCTGATATATGTGGCATTGATCGACGCCAATTTCTGTTGGTCGAAAAAGGCTGGCGAGGACTTGACATTTTCCAGGCGGAACTCCTCGACGAGTTCCTTCTTCGAAAGGATCTCCCTGTCGTCCCTGGGTGACCATCCGAGCAGCGCCAGGTAGTTGAACATGGCCTCGGGTAGATAGCCCTCGTCCCGGTAGTCCTCGAGGGCGACTTTGTCTCGCCGTTTGGACAGCTTTTGGCGCGACTCGTTGACGAGAAGTGGGAGGTGGGCGAAAAGAGGAGGCGTACCCAGTTCGAGTGCCTCCCAGAGCAGGAGGTATTTGGGTGTGTTCGGCACATGGTCCTCGCCCCGGATGACGTGGCTTATGGCCATATCGCCGTCGTCTGCCACGTTGGCCAGAATGAATAGGGGCTGCCCGTTGGATTTGCGGATACTGAAGTCCTCGATGGACGAGTTCTCGTAAACGACCTCACCCCGGACGATGTCGGGCCAGGACGTGGTGCCGGTGTCGGGCGTGCGAAAGCGCAGAAGGCGCCCTTGAGCCGGCTCGAGCCCTCGGTCCCGGCAATAGCCGTCGTACACTGGCGGCCGGCCGGCCGCCTGGTTGCGCTGGGCCACTTGGCCACCGTTGCAGTCGCATGCGTATACGAGGTCCTTGGCTAGTAAATGGTCGATGGCGGCCTCGTACAACTCGCCCCGCTCGGACTGAAAGTACGGCCCCTCGTCCCAATCAAGGCCTAGCCATAGCATCGCCCGCTCGATGCCCTCGGCGTGCTCGGCTCGGTTGCGCAGGGCGTCCGTGTCTTCGAT
This sequence comes from uncultured Acidimicrobiaceae bacterium, assembly GCA_963750465.1. Classification (GTDB taxonomy): domain Bacteria; phylum Actinomycetota; class Acidimicrobiia; order Acidimicrobiales; family Palsa-688; genus Fen-671. The sequence continues at coordinate 1,255,741 of CAVVRE010000007.1, read as the reverse complement.
CCGCAAGACGTAAGTCCCACCCTGCTGGCGGGCGAATAGCCAATTGAAGAGTGCCGTTCGCGCGCTACCGACATGGAAATACCCCGTCGGAGACGGGGCCATGCGTACCCGGACTGCGCTCACATGAGCAAGCTAGCGCTTCGGCAGGCATGTGCCCGTCGTGCGAGCTTGCGGAAGCGTCGTCTATTGGATTGGTCCGAAGACGGGCATGCCCGCCCTCTCGCCTCCGGCCGCCCCAAGCGCTGGTCGACGGGCGGGCCGAACCCTCGTCCCACGGCCTCTCGACTTCCGCCCGTTACGAGGCCTTGTTCGTGGTGATGTCGAAACCCCCCGGTGTGCCCACAGCGCCGGTGGCCGAGGTCGCTCCCGTCCCGAACGAGAGGGCAATGCTCTGGAACCCAAGGGTTACCTGAACCGACGCACCCCCGGAGGTGTTCTGCAACTGGTAGTTGGTCAAGGTCACATTCCTGAAGGTGTAGGTCAGGAACGTCGCCTGCTTGCTGCTGGCTGCTCGGCGGAAAAGGACCTGGACCGGGTCGAGGTGCTGCGGGACCAAAACGTCGCGTAGCAACCCGGTCGACACGGAATCGATCGGCATCGTCGCCACGGCCTGTGTCACGATGGCGCCTGTAGTCGGCGCTGTGGTGGACAGGGAAAAGGCCGACAACTGCTCCATTGTCGCGGCCGTCTTCGAACCCGCGGCCCCACTGCTGGCCGGCAGCACCAGGAAGACGTTGAATGGGTTAGAGATGGCCGCCGTCAGAGCCGGCGCGACGTGGGCCGCCGCCGGGCTTGCGAACGCCAGTGTCCCGGCCCCTCCGAGGACGGCCAATGCCGCGGTGCTCCGCCAGAGCGGCCGGTTTCTCTGTGCACGGCGAACTGTTCGCATGACGTCCCCTTTTGCCCAAAAGCCGGCTGAAACTAGACGACAGTGTACGCGGCGGCGCCCGGCCCAGGGGGCAACGGGCGCGTCAAAGGCGGCTCAAGGACTGGGTCGGAGGATGCCGGCTCCTCGCCTAGCTGGCGAGGAGGTCGCGAGCGTCGCTGCCCGCCAGTGCCCGACGCAGCTTGGTCAGAGCGTCGCGCTCGATGCGCCGGACCCTCTCGGCCGTCAGGTCGAGAAGCTCGCCCACCTCGCCCTGTGTCCGGGGCTCGCCCCGGTCGAGGCCGTACCGCAGGGACAGGACCCGCCGCTCGTCATCAGACAGCCGGCTCAGGAAGTCCTCTATCTGGCCGGCCAGCAAGGCCTGCGCCACCGTTTCGAACGGCGATTGGGCCGAGTGGTTGACGACCAGGTCGCCCAGGCTCGTGTCCCCGTCTTCACCCACCGCGGCATCGAGGCTTACGGGATCGCTATCGTAATGGAGCAGCTCAGCCAGGACGCTCTCTTCTATCTCGAGCGCCTCGGCCAGTTCCGCCAGGGTCGGCGGCCGTCCATGCTTGGCTTCGAGCTCACCCTGCACTCGGCGCGCCCGCCGGATCTCGTCTCCTACGTGGGCCGGGATGCGGACGGTGTGGGCCGTGTTTTCGATGGCACGACCAATCGACTGACGGATCCACCAAGTGGCGTACGTCGAGAACTTGAAGCCCTTGCGCCAGTCGAACTTCTCAACGGCGTGGATCAAGCCCAGATTGCCTTCTTGGATGAGGTCCGACAAGGGCAGCCCTGACCATTGGTACTTGCGGGCCACCGAAACAACCAGACGGAGGTTGGAGTTGATGAACTGCGTGGTAGCATCTTCGCCGGCCAAGATGGCCTTGCGAAGCTCCTTCTTGCGCTTAGGCGTGAGATCAGAACCGCTCTCCAGCTCCTCACGGGCGGCCTGAGCGGCCTGTATGACCTGGCCCAGACGCATCTCATCAGCCTTGGTGAGCAGCGGGAAGCTCCCGGCCTCATCCAGGTAGAGCCCGAGCAGGTCCGGGCCGGCGCCCATGGCGCCTCGAGCGGCGGTGCGACGGCTGAAATCATTCATTGTGATAGAAGTAACGCCCCAGCTAGAAGGTTTGTTCCGTGTCGAACCGTTTTGTGGCGTAAGCAACAGACGGCTGGGCAAGTTCTACCCGCTGAACATCAGAACAACCCTGAGTTCGTCCTTTTCGCGCCCTGTCGGGCCCGTAGCACACGAACCTTGCCTTTCTGCTGGTCACAAGTATAGTCCGGGTCGGGCGCCAAACCACCATTAATCTTTGCGAAGCCTCGCTGAGCGGCCTTGGCCAGCAGTGTGCCCGGTGAGCGGAGGGCTTCGCAGTTGCTCCGACCGGCGCTCTGGCGCCTGAGGTGTCGTCGTCTCGCTGAGAGCAGGAGCGGCCGAGGAAATGGCCGTCACCGTGGCGGCGCCATCCAGCCGCGATGGTCTCGGCGGAAGCCGGCGGCGACCAGACGGGTTCCATGGCCATGTATACGGGTTCCATGGCCATGTATACGGCGCGGCGGCCGAAATGGCTCCGTCAGCTCCTTTTTGGGCGCGCCGTGCGCAATTGGGCGCGCCAGAAGACCGAACCTGCGCTGAACCGCAACCGATTCCGTGGACCGCACCCAAAAACGGGCAGCGGGAGCCCGAGAAGGGGTGCCCTGGCGCCGCCGCCGACGCTTACAGCGGCGACGGCGCCACTGCCTGCGAGGGTGAGGGCGACGGAGATCCGGCCGGCCGGACCAAACCGGCCCGCAGCGCCCCCAGCAGGACGCCGGCCGCCATCGCCGACGTCTCCGCTCGCATGACGTTCGGGCCCCAGGGCGACCCGTCGACCCTCCGGGACAGCGGCCAGCTCTTCGTCGCTCCACCCGCCCTCGGGGCCGACCAGCACGGTCGGGGTAGCAAGCGTCAACGGGCCGCCGCCCTGCTCGGCCAGGGCCACCTCGCCGTTTCCCGGCCGGCCGTCGTCGCCACCAACCAGAGCCGAGAACGGGACCGGTCCCTCGACCAGAGGCAGCCAACAGCGCCGGCTCTGCATCGCCGCCTGCCGGGCGATCTCACGCAGACGGTCGAGCTGGCGCCCCCCGTTGTTCGGGGCCCAGCGGGCGACGCAGCGGTCGGTGACCATGATCACCACCCTGTCGGCTCCGGCTTCGGTCAGCTTCTGCACGGCCCATTCGGGGTGCTCGCCTTTTGTGAGGGCGAAAGCCACCGTGATCAGCGGCTCTGGTCGTGGCTCCCACGTCGGGTCGCTCAGCAGCCCGAGCGCCCCCCCGTCCCACTCGCACAGCCGTGACCCACCCCGGCCGTCCGAAACGGACACGAGCTCACCCGGGCGCAGGCGGAGCGCGCGCGAGAAATGGTGGACGTCTTGGTCGGAGAGGGCCGGCCGGGCCAGGTCGTCGATGAAAGCGTGCGCCACTGCCCGGCGCATGTTCTCTCCTCTACTTAAAGGCGCTGCGGATCCGGGAGAACAGGCCCGCCTCCGGGGGCGCCACGTCCTCACCGCGCTCGGCGGCGAAGCGGCGCAGGAGGTCCTCTTGGCTCGGCGTGAGGTCCGAAGGTGTGTCCACCACGACCATGACGATCAGGTCGCCCCGGCCCCGGCGCTGGAGGTGGGGCACACCCCGGGTGCGGAGGCGGATCTCGTGGCCGGTCGGGCAGCCGGGCGGGACGGTGAGTTCTTCGGGCCCGTCGAGGGTCTCTACTTTCAATTGGGCGCCCAGGGCCGCCTGGGCCATTGTCACCCGCAGGGCCGATCGCAGGTCGAAGCCGTCACGGACGAGTGTCGGATGTTGTCTAACCCTCAAGTGGAGGTAGAGATCTCCGGAGGGCCCTCCTCCGGCCCGGGCCGCCCCGACCCGTCAGGCGCAAGGTGGAACCGTCGTCCACGCCCGCCGGCACATCGACCGTGTACGTGTGGTCTTCCATCCGCCGGCCCTGGCCCCGGCAGTCGAGGCACGGCGAGGGGATTTCCTCGCCGGTCCCGCCGCAGCGAGGGCACGGGGTCGAGGTCACCATCTGCCCGAGGAGGGACTGGCGCACGCGGCGCAGCTCGCCGAGACCATTGCATGTCGAGCATGTGACCGAGATCGTCCCTCGGCGGGCCCCGGTGCCGGCGCAGGTCTCGCATGTGGCTGCGGCGCGCACGGACACTTCTCGCTGGGTGCCGAGGACGGCCTCGGCAAACTCCACCTCGAGCAGCGCTTCGACGTTCTCGCCTCGCGGCGGGCCTGACCGTCCTGCGTTCCGGGGGCCGAAGGGGCCACCGCCGAAAAAGGCGTCGAATATGTCGCCCAGCCCGCCGCCGGCGAAACCTGAGAACGGGTCAGCTCCACGTTCGCCGTCAGGTCCGAACATGTCGTACTGCCGCCGCCGCTCAGGGTCCTTCAAGGTCTCGTAGGCGCGGTTAACGAGTTTGAAGCGTTCCTCGTTGGCGTCCGCCTCCGCCGGCGTACCGGTGTGGCGGTCCGGGTGAAGTTCGCGGGCCTGCTTCCGGTAAGCGCGCTTTATCTCGTCCTCGGTGGCACTACGGCCGACGCCGAGGAGGGCGTAATAGTCTTCCTCAGCCAAGGCTTGAGCTCCTCTGCCCCTCTCTGGCCTGGCCGCTCCTGCTCGCGGGCCCGGCGCCGTCGCCCGCGTCTCGCAGTGCTCTGCTCAGTTTCTTCGACACGACGGCCACGGCCGCGAGCGTCTGGTCGTAATGCATCCTCGTCGGCCCCAGTACACCCACGGTACCGGCCCGCTCGCCGTCTACGTCGTACGGGGCGACCACGATAGAACAGTCGGCCAGGGGCACGAGCCCGTGCTCGGCGCCGATGGCCACGGTGAGACCGCGGTCGAGAACGTCCTTCAGCAAGGCGACCAGGACGTACTGCTGCTCGAGGATGCCCAGGACCGTCCTGATCGTGCCCACCGCTTCGAACGCGGTCGCCATTCGCGCCGCACCGCCGATGAAAACATGGCTCGACGCGTTCTCGGGCTCGGCCGTGCGGAAGGCCTCGACAGCGGCGTCGGCCAGCGCGTCGACGGCGGGGTCCCCCGTCGAGGGGAGCTGGCCAGCCTTGTCCAACGTGGCCCCGACCAGGAACGCAGACGCGCTCGTCGACGCCCGCTCGACCTGGGCGTCCGACATCTCTTTGGGCAGCTCCAGTGGACGTCGTTCGACGGCCGCATTGGCCAGTACGGCGACGGCCAAAACAACCCCGGACGTCACCTTCACCAGTTGCAGAGAACGCACCCGCCCCGGCTCGGGCGCGTCCGGGGCCACCACGACGGCGGCGTAGTCAGTCAGCTTCGAGAGAAGGCCACTAGTTTCGGCCAGCATCCCCTCGAGCTCGCCGTGCGTCCGGGCAAAGAACATCCGGACGAGTTCGGCCTGCGAAGGCGTGAGCGCAGCCCGGGCGGGGAGAGAGTCCACAAAGAAGCGGTAGCCCTTGTCGGTCGGTACCCGGCCGGCGCTGGCGTGGGGCTGGTACAGGTAGCCGTCCTGCTCCAGGACGGCCATCTCGTTGCGCACAGTGGCCGGTGACACGCCGAGGTCGCCCAGCTGGGCGACGTACGCCGAGCTGACTGGTTGCGCCGTCTGGATGTGGCACTCCACTACGGCGCGAAGTATGGCGGATTTGCGGTCGTCCAGCATCTCTGGCACTCAAGGTTACCCAGTGCCAGACCCCGACTCGCGCCGGCCGGGGGCGCGCCCGGGTCTCGACGGGCGTCCCCCGGGTACTGCTGTGGTGGCATTAGCCTGGCCACGAAGGCAGCTGACCACGGACCTTGCCGGGCGGTTTTGCCTGCCGCCGAGAAACCTGACTAAAGTCGTCATGATTTCTAGCTAACTGGAGGAAGAAGTGCCTGAGCAGCTCATTAGCCCCCACGGCGGGGCGCTAGTTGACCTCGTCGTGACGCCCCAACGGGCCGCGGAGCTGAAAGAGCAGTCGCGCCACTGGCCCTCGTGGGACCTGACCCCCCGCCAGCTCTGCGACCTGGAACTGCTGGGCAATGGCGGCTTCTCTCCCTTGCCCGGCTTCCTCGGAGAGGAAGACTACGAGGCTGTATGCGACAGGATGCGCCTGGCGGACGGCACGCTCTGGCCGATGCCCATCGTCCTCGATATCACCGAAGAAAAGGCGGCCGAGCTGGGCGCGGGCGCCAACCTGGCGCTGCGGGACCCTGAGGGCGTCATGCTGGCCGTGCTCCACGTGTCCGAGCTGTACCGGCCGGACCTCAGTCATGAGGTGAAGCGCGTGTACGGGAGCGCGGACAAGGCCCATCCAGGCGTCGCTTACGTGCTCGACAAGGTCAACCCCGTCTACGTCGCCGGCCAGCTCGAGGTGGTGGCCCCGCCCGTCCATTACGACTACAAGACGCTCCGGTTGTCCCCGGCCCAGTTGCGCTCCCGCTTTTACGAGTTCGGGTGGGAGAGGGTCGTCGCGTTCCAGACCCGCAACCCCATGCACCGCGCCCACGTGGAGCTGACCTTGCGCGCCGCCCGCCAGGTCGAGGCGAGCCTCCTCATCCACCCTTCGGTGGGCATGACCAAACCGGGTGACGTCGACCACCACACCCGGGTGCGCTGCTACCAGGCTGTTTTGAAAGGGTACCCGCACGCCACCGCCACCCTTTCGTTGCTGCCCCTGGCCATGCGCATGGGCGGGCCCAGGGAGGCCGTTTGGCACGCCATTATCCGCAAGAACTACGGCGCCACTCATTTCATCGTCGGCCGCGACCATGCCGGGCCCGGTAACGATTCGACCGGCAAGCCCTTCTACGGTCCCTACGACGCTCAGGCTCTCCTCAACGAGCACGCCGGCGAGCTCGGGGTCGGCATCGTCCCCTTCCAGCAGATGGTCTATGTCGAAGACCGTGACGAGTACCAGCCCGTCGACGAGGTGCGGACCGGTGCCCGGGTCCTCGACATCTCGGGTACCGAGCTTCGGCGGCGGCTAGCGGAGGGCCGTGACATCCCCTCGTGGTTCACGTTCCCCGAGGTGGCAACCGAGTTACGCCGAAGCTACCCCCTCGCGCTCACCAGGGCGTCACCATCTTCTTCACAGGTCTTTCCGGCGCCGGCAAGTCCACCATCGCCAGCATCTTGTTAACGAAGCTGCTGGAGGAGGGCGGTCGGCCCGTGACGCTCCTCGATGGCGACATCGTCCGCAAGCACCTCTCCTCCGAGCTCGGTTTTTCCAAGGAGCACCGTGACATCAACATCCGCCGTATCGGTTGGGTGGCGTCCGAGATCACCAAGAACGGCGGCATCGCCATCTGTGCTCCCATTGCGCCGTACGAGGCGGTCCGCCAGGAGGTGCGGTCCATGGTGGAGCCGCTCGGCGGGTTCATCCTCGTCCACATCGCCACCCCGATCGATGTTTGCGAGAGCCGGGACCGCAAGGGGCTGTACGCCAAAGCGCGTGCCGGGATCGTTAAGGAGTTCACCGGGGTCTCCGACCCGTATGAGGTGCCTGACCACGCCGAGGTCCGCATCGACACGAGTGACATGACCGCCGAGGCCGCCGCCCAGCACGTCATATTGCACCTGCAGACCGAAGGTTACCTGGGCCCGGCCTAGCCGAGACATGTCGCTGCCGGAGGCGCCCACAGCCGGGCTTGGCGTTCGTCTTGCCGGCGTCCGCACAGGTGACCTGTCATGAGGTTCGGCCTGGTCGGGACCGGTTACTGGGCCCGGCATGCGCAGGCTGAGGCGTTGGCCACCGAGCCCACCGTCGACTTTATCGGCGTCTGGGGGCGCGACTTCGGGCGCGCCACAGAGGTGGCGGCGATCCATGGCGTTCGCCCTTATGCCGACTACGACGCCTTTCTGGCCGATGTCGACGCCGTGGCTTTTTCACTGGACCCCGACGCCCAGGCTGACCTGGCCACGAGAGCGGCCGCCGCCGGTAAGCACCTGTTGCTGGAAAAACCCGTCGCTACTTCTGTAGACGCCGCTTTACGGCTGGAGGCGGCGGCCGCGCACTCTGGTGTTTCCTCGGTGGTGTTCTTTACTCGCCGTTTCGAGGCCGCCCACCGTAAATGGCTCGACGACCTCCAGGGAGAAGGCGGTTGGCGAGGGGCGTGGTCCTTGTGGATCGCCGACGGTTTGACCCCCGGGAGCCCTTTTGAGTTCTCCGTGTGGCGGCGGAAAAAAGGCCCGCTTTGGGATATCGGGCCGCACGCCCTCTCTCTCCTTTGGCCGGTCCTCGGGCCGGTTACTGCGGTTAGCGCCGTCCGCGGCGAACACGACCTCGTTCACCTCGTGCTCGCTCACCAGAGTGGGGCAACGAGCACGGCGTCCCTCACACTGACCGCTCCGACGGCGGCGAAATACAACGAGGTCACCTTTTGGGGTGATTCGGGACGCTCCAGCCTGCCACCGGTTGAGATCTCCTCTCAAGAATCTCTACGCGTCGCTATTCGGGAATTGGTCGACTGCATCAAACGGGGTGACCCTTCGCACCCCTGCGGTCTCACGTTTGGGCGCCAGGTCGTCGAGGTGCTCGCCCTGGCCGACCGGCATATCTCGGCGCCGCGGGGGCAGTAAGGGCGTTGTCAGCGGCCAGCAGGAAGCGGCCTTAGCTTTTCACCCAGGACCGCGCCCAGCGCTCGAGGGACCAGCTCATCGGATCCCCATTGTCGCCCGCAACAACTGTCGCTGCGAGATCACAAATAGGAAAGCGACTGGCGCGCTGACAATTATTACTGCCGCAGCCAGTAGGGTGTACGCGCTCTGGTTCGAACTGTAGAAGCTGTACACGCCCCGGGAAACGGGGAACAGGCTCGGATTGGCGAGGAATACCACGGGTCCGATGATGTCGTTCCAAACCCCCAATAGGGAGTACAAGAACGTGATCACAAGGCCCGGCAAGGCCAGCGGAGTGATGAAGCGCAGGATGTAGCGCGGGTAGCTGGCTCCATCAATCCACGCCGCCTCGTCGAGCTCCGTTGGGATCGAATAAATGAACGCGGTGAGCAAAATGACGCCCAAGGGGAGGCCCGGTTCTACGTGGAGAAGGATGTACCCGATGCGGTTGTCGAACAGGCCGAGGTCGCGTGACTCGATGAAGAGCGGGATGATGGGAAGGGGAAGGCAGATCCCAATGACAAACGACAGGAAGAGGGGAGATGACCAGCGTACAAGCCTACGGGCCACCGGGAACGCAATCAACAAGCTCAGTGCCGTCGATATCCCGGCCGCCGACACGGAGTAGATGATCGTGTTCGCGATCTGGGGGCCGAGGTCCCCTTGCTGCCATGCTGCGCCGAAGTTCCCCACGCCGGGTGGTACCGGCGGTACCAGGGGATGGGAAAGGAACTGCTGTGGAGACTGGAGCGAGATCATGACTACGTACAGCATCGGGACCAAGAACAACAAGGCGATCAGGATGCCGGTGGCTAGCCGCCGCACCCGCCGCGGGTTGCTCAGTTTCATTGCGGGCACCGGTCTTTCACGCGAAAAGCCTTCGCTCACGCGACCTCAGGAGGGCCGCTAGCGGGATGGCCACAAAAATGGCGACGACTAACAGGGCGATCGTCACGGCCGCCCCGAGCCCGAGGTCGGCTGTTTGCCCAAAGGCAGTATTGAAGGCCAACATCCCGAGAGTGTTCGTCCCGAACTGGCCATCGGTAAGGATATAGATGAGGTTGTAAGTGGTCAGGGAGCCTATGACCGCGAACAGGACGTTGACGGTCACCGCCGGTGCCATTAGTGGCCACGTCACCTGGGTGAACCTCTGCCAGGAACTGACCCCGTCGAGCATGGCCGCCTCGTAGACTGAAGCGGGTATCGTCTTCAAGGCTCCGATGTACACTGCCATCGTGAAGCCCAGGTTTTGCCACACCTGGACGGTGATGACGAGCGCCATCGCCCAACTATTTGACCCAAAGAACCCCGGATGGATGCCAAAGAGCGCGAAGAAAGACGCGGCCGGGCTCGATATGGGGTCGAAGAGCAGCAGCCAAACTATCCCTATTACCGTCACGCCCAGCACGATCGGGAAAAAGGCGAGCGTGCGCAGTACTGACCCCGTTTTAGTATCGTCGACGAGCCGGTGCGCCAATGAGATCCCGACCACGTTTTGGACCACCGTAACGCCGAGGACAAAAATAAGAGTATCGATAATGCTGGCGGTAAAGCCGGGCGCCTGCGACGTGAAGAGCTGGGAGTAATTGAAGAAGCCGGTAAACGAGGTCGGGGTCCCGGCCAGGCCCGAATAGTTGGTGAACGATATGACCACATTGGCCACCGTCGGCACTATGCCAAACAAGATGAAAAAAGCCACGCCCAGGCCGATGCCGGCCCACATCCACAGTCGCGATGGTAGGGAGAGCAGCCGTGCACCAGGAGATTTGCTCCGCCGCCGCGCCCTCGCCGACTGCGCTGGCCTTCCGGCTGTGCCCTCGGATCGGCCGCTGTCACGGCTCGCTCCTCGTACGAGGACACGCCGTCCTCGCGGCGGCCGGGCGGCAGGAGGCGCCCCCCCCTTGACTTTGGAGGCGCCTCCGTTCGTGGCCAAAGGTTTCTACTTCTTCCAGCTGCTCTCGGCGAGCTGAGCGGCCTTCTGCGGTGAGGTGGAACCCGAGATCACGTTCTCCTGGAGTATAGGGAACTCGTTGGCCGTGTCGTAAAAGCCCTGAGTCGCCGTGAGGTTCGGGAAAGAGTCGGTCCATTCAACGCCTTTACCCAACCATTTCCCGAGCACGCCGGCCGCAAAGTTGGAGTACGTCCCGCCCGTCTCGCTGGGCGAAATACCGGTCATATCGACGTACTGTTCGTAAATTGGCTTGCTGGCAAAGAAGGCCAGGTAAGCCAGAGCGGCGGGCATGTTGTGGGCCTTTTTCAGGACTTCGAAGTTCAGGTCCGGCTGCAACATGGGCTGGTTGTCGCTGGCGATGTTGCTGCCCGGGAGGGGGAAGCTCCCGACTTTTATCGACGGGTTGGCTTGTTGGACGGTGGGAAGGTCCCAGGACCCGTCCAGCAAGATGGCCCCCTTGTTGCTGGCAAAGTCCCCGGGCATCGCCTCCCATGAAGCGCCCGTGTAATTCGGTTCGAGGTACTTGCCGATCGCGGCTTCTTCCGTCTCAGCCTGCACGAAGTACGGGCTGGTCCACTTGGCCGCGCCAGTCTGCAGTGCGGTGTCGAGGTTACCGCCCGGCGCATGCGGCAGCCAGAGCTCCTGCATGAGCGCGTTGGTGATGAACTGCTGGACATAACCAGCGGCGCCACCACCAACACCGAGCCACAACGGTTGGACACCGTGCGACTTCAGCGTCTGCAAGGTGGTGAGGAACTGGTTGTAAGTCGTGGGGACGCTCAGGTGGTACTTGGCGAAGTCGGCCTTGTTGTAGAACAGGATCCGCTGGTACTGACCTGACAGCACGCCATATATCTGGCCCTTGTAGCTTTCCTGGGCCAGGGCCGTGCTAGAGAAGTCGTGTATCCACGGCTGGTTGTTCAAAGGCAGATATGCCCCGCTGCTGGCCCAGAACTCCGTCTGCGACATCGTCGCTCGGGTGGGGTTGAGGGGCAGCGGCTGGATCGAGTTGACGTCGGTCACGATGTCCGCGGAGGCGGAATCGACCGTCGTCGACAAGAGGGTGGCGTAGCCGGCCGTATCGTTAGCCGCCGTTTCGAACTGGACGGTCACGCCCGGGTATTTCTGCTCGAACTCCTTGTTGATCTTGGTCAGAGCGGCAACCGCTGGGGGATTGACCCAAGTTATGATCTTGAGCGTGCCCGATATCTTACTTGTCGCTGCTAAGGCGCCGGTACTGGGCACTATGACACCAGCCGCAGTGAGCGCAGCGACACTGATGGCGGTCGCCCCCTTGACCCAGTTTTGCGATTTCTTCCCTCGATAATGTAACATCCTGATTTGACCTACCTTTCTTGAGGCCCTCCCTGACGCCTATTGGACAAGCGCACTCAGTTCGTGACTGGCCCGGCCACAATAGGTGGACAAAAATGGCGGCCCGGGGCACGAGCGTTATGAGTCGGCTTCTGGTCCGGCGTTAGGCTGTCGTTGCCCCCCCAACTGGTTTCGAGTGCAAGCATGTGCTTTGTCGACATTGGTTTCGTTTGCGAACAAGCACCGATCGGATCGTACCGGTAGCTCCTGCAGGTGTCAATCCACACCTCGGCCGCGATCGGTGCTCGCGCGTGTATGGGACCTTGAAGAACAGGCTCACGACAAGATAAGGCCGCTGGTCGTTTCCTGGGCCTGTCCTTCCGCGGCTCGTCATCTTTTAGACCGGCCCCGCGAAGAAGACGGCGCCCTTCCCGACCTGGGCGAAATGCTCTACAACCGGGCTCGACTGGAGCCGAGGCTCACGCTATCGCGCCCGATTGGCGGCGTGGGGTCAGGGCGCGAGAAGTGTGATGGTTAATGTGCTTTTAATATGGTCTAGACCGCCAAATGTGGTTTAGACCGTGGGCCAGGAGGGCGCGTACCGTTAGCGGCATCCTCCGCCAAGGGAAGGGGAAGGCGCAGCCAGTACGCGCCACTGCCTTGGAGCGCTCGTGGCCGCGGCACCTTAGCCCGGAGGGGGCCGGCGCCGTTAGGGCCAGGAAGAGGGCCGAGCCGGCATACCGGTCGGGGCTGCGAGCGCGGCGGACGTGCTCGTCGAGGAGCCCCGCGGAGTTGCGCCGCGTTTGGGCACGGTGACCGGTCGCCTTATCGACTGGCTTCGGGGCCGGCCGCTCCTGCCCCCGACCCGGCGTCGTTCGTCGGCGCCGGGGTAGGGCGGAGACCGGCGCCATCAGCCGCAAAGGCCGACCGGCCGTGGTGCACGACGGTGCTGCCACTCTAGGTGGCCGTCCCTGATCGCCCGCCGCGAAGATAAGTCTGCTGCCGCAGCAGGGAACCCCGCTTGCAGGACGTAGGTCGGGCGTTCGATGTCCGTGCCACCGATCGGGTTGTCTGCGTCTTGCCGTTATGTGGCGTATTCGGGTTCAGCGCGGGCATCGCGGCTCTCTTCTCCGGGGCCCGCTGCATCTTGTACCCGAAGTTCGACGCCAGTCAGGTACTGCAGGGGATGGAGCAAATGAGCGCCACGCATGGGTATGGCGGCGATGACCTGTTTACGAAGCTCATGGATGCATGTGACCGGGGCCCAGTAAACATGAACAGCTGGCGACGAGGAGGAGAGGCAGACTTTAGGTAAAGTCAGGCGCGTAGTTGAGTGGGCAGAGGAATCGTTCGGGGCGCGGCTCGCCGGTGTTTATGGCTCGTCGGAATGCCATGCTCTGATGGCCACATGGCCGCCGAGCCTCAGAGGCAGCGAACGGTTCATATCAGGAGGCGGACCTCTGCCCGGAGGCAGAGGTCCGCGTCGTTGAGGCTGGCGAGGAGGGCGAGGAGGGCGAGGACAGAGCCAACGACGGGGCCGACGAGGGCGCCAACGATGAGGCTGACGACGGTTCCGCACTTCGAGTAGAGGGTCAGGCGCAGGTCCCGGCTCAGCTGTGTGGTGTGGGACAGGCCGGCGAACTGCAGTTCCGGGGCCAGCACATTATGAAGGGCCACTTCAATGACAGCTGGGTATCCAGGAGAGCGTTTACCTCGGACGGATGGTTCCGCTCCGGCGACCGTGGTTACCTGTCCGGCCCGAACCGCTTCGTCTACCTGTGCCGCATGGGGGAGGCGCTCCGGCTGCATGGGTTTCTGGGGGTGGAACCTCGGGAAATCGAAAGCTTCCTCATGGCCCAAGCCGGTGTGGACGGAGCCAGGGTGGTGGGTGCTCCTGACGCCGATGGGCAGGAGATAGCGGTGGCCTTTGTGAAGTTCTCAGCGGCGGGGGAAGTGAACGCGTGCGACGAATTGCGGTCCCTTTGCCGGCAGCAACTGGCTGCTTATAAGGTCCCCGCACGGATTGTCGCCGTTGACCAGTTCCCAGTTACCTCGGGCACTAACGGCGAGAAAATATCATTCGTGGAGCTCAAGACCCGGGCCAGGCAAATAGCACACCTACGGCTCTGACAAGGCTCGAGGACGGCCTCGCCGTTCGCAGAGGCCCAGCTCAACCGGTTGTGGCTCCGTGTCAGCTGGCACCGATGCACCTCGCCCGTACGAAGGCCTCACGCAAGTTGTACGTGGTCGGTTCGGCCTGAGACGGCGGTGGGCCCACCGGCACCTCCTTCAGTTGCGCGCCGCGGGTGGGCTGTTGTTACTCTCGGCCTGATAGTTTGATTTATTCAACAGGTTCTACCGACGCAAGGGATAAGTGGATGGGTGCAAGGGTATTGCCAGGTGCACTTCGAGACAGAGGAGTGCAAGGATGACCGCCGGCGTGTCCGGGACAGATCAAGGGAGGGTGGACCTGCCGAGCGTGCTGGAGGCGGGGCAGGCGGTCCTTGGGCCGGCGGTTGAGGCCGCGACAGCCGAGGTGGAGACAGTGTCGGCCATTGCCCGCAAGGCGGCCGAGGCATTTGTGGCGGGTCACAGAGTTTTTGCCGTCGGCGCCGGTCACGCCCAGGCGTTCGCTATGGAGCTTTGTCATCGGGCCGGTGGACTGCCGTGGGTGGTCGAAATGAACCTCGAGGACCTGCGCGCGGATAAGCGAGATGCTTCCGCTCAACTGGGCGACTCCCAGCCTGAGCGCGATCCGGCGAACGGGCCGCTTTTGCTCGACTACTACTCCGTTGGGCCCGGCGATATTGTCCTCATCGCCTCCAACTCCGGGCGCAATGGCGCCATCGTTGAGTTAGCGCTGGAGTGCGGACGCCGAGGCATCTACTCAGCGGCGTTCACCTCCCGAGCTCACTCGATGGCCGTGGCGTCGCGTCACCCGTCTGGCCGCCGCTTGTTGGAAGTGACCGATGCGGTGGTAGACAATCATTGCCCGCTTGGTGACGCAACGATCAACATCCCCGGTGTTGGTGGCGTGTGCGCGGCATCCACGGTGTCGTTCGCACTCCTGGCCCAAATGTTCAATATGGGTGCCATCCGGTATTTGTTGGAGCAGGGGCAAGAGGTCCGCGTGTTTGTCAGCGCCAACGTGGGGTGAACAAAGGCGGTGACAAAGGAGCCCCTGCTGTCCAAGGCGACCTGATCGTGGACATCGGCGGCACCAAAGTGCTGGCGGTGCTGGTCCGCGACGGCGTCGTCCTAGCTCGGACTCGACTGGAGAGCCGGGGCCTTTCCGCCGAAGAACTGACTTCTGAAGTGGTCGGCGCCGTACGTGAAATGGTCCAACGTGAGGGCGTGTGCGTCCGCGAAGCGGTGGTTGCCGTCCCAGGTGCGATCGACCGTCGCACCGGCGTGGTGGTGAGTGCCGCCAACCTCCCGTTTTACAATTTCCCGTTGAAGTCGGCCTTGAGCCATGGGCTGGGTGGCGTCAATGTCATCCTCGAGGACGATGCCAATTGCGGCGCCGTCGGCGAAGCCTCGGTCGGCGCACCCGGGACGGTATGCGATCTCGTGTACATAACCTTGTCCACCGGGATTGGCATGGGCACAGTTGCCGGCGGGAACCTCCTGGTCGGAGGGCACGGGCACGCCGGAGAGATAGGTCATGTGACGGTGATGCCCGGTGGGCGTCTTTGCGGTTGCGGTCGCCGCGGTTGCCTCGAGGCATATGGGTCGGGACGGGCCATCGGGTCGCTCGGGTCCGAATTGCTCTCATCTAATCGCGAGACTCTACTTAGGTCCGTCGTCGCAGACCCCACCAACGTCACGGCCGAGGCAGTCATTGCCGCCGCTTACAAAGGAGATGTCGGTTGCCTGCAAATTGTCGATGACGCGATCGCTTTGCTCAAGGGCGCGGTCCGAACGGTGCAGCTGGTGGTGGACCCTGATGTCGTTGTGTTTGGCGGGGGCCTGATGAGCAGTAAGTTCTTCGGTGACCGGTTGCTCGGAGAGTTTGGCGGTGATGGCGGAGCCAATATGAACAGCCCGACGGTGCGGACGGCCCATTTTGGGGACGACAGCGTGATCGTGGGCGGTATGTGCCTTCTCTCCGCCGCCCGGGGAACACCACTATTCGATGAGGTCAGGGGACCGAGATGAGCCGGAGCGAGCTGATCAGTGATGCACGTGTGGTTAGGGGTGGGACACTGGTCCCCGAGGGATGGATCCTGATAGAGGACGGCGTGATCGGCGATGTGGGCTCGAACGACCGCAGGCCGCCTGCCGCGGATGTAAGAACCAGCGCAGCGGGGACGTCTGTGCTCCCCGGGTTCGTCGATATACATGTTCACGGCGGTGGTGGCGGGACCTTTGGCTCGGATGCCGCCTCCACTGCTCACGCCCTGAATTTCCATCTAAATGGTGGCACGACGTCGCTCTTGGCCGGCATCAGCACCTGCGCCCCCGACGTTTTGCTCGAGAACGTGAAACAACTGAGTGCCTTTCCCGACGAGCCACACCTCGGTTCCCGGCTCCTCGGTTCCCGGCTCCTCGGCATCCACCTCGAGGGGCCCTTCATCTCGACGGTCAGGAAAGGGGCGCACGACCCGCGCCTGATCCGGCCCCCGGACCCCTTGGAGCTCAGCACCCTGCTCGACGCCGCGCCCGGGCGGATCCGCTTGTTGACGGCGGCCCCGGAATTGCCAGGCTTTGACGATGTCGCCCGGGTGGCCCAAAACGCCGGCGTTGTGGTCGGCGCCGGCCATACCGACGCTGACGGGCCTCAGTTTCGGGCGGCAATTGCGGCCGGGGCCAAGACTCTGACTCACACCTTCAACGGGATGCGACCGGTCCTTCATCGCTCCCCGGGACCGATGGAAGCGATCGTCGACACCGACGTGTTTTGCGAGCTCATCTGTGACGGTGTGCACGTCCACCCGACGTTTGTCCGCATGTTGCGACGCCTTGTCGGCCAGCACCGGTTGGTCCTGGTAACGGATGCGGCTAGGTGGGCGGGGGCACCGAACGGGGAATACGAGTGGAATACGCGGCTCGTCGACGTCAGGGATGGTGCCGTCTTCCTGCGGGGGACCGAAACCCTCTCCGGTAGCACGCTGACCATGGCCGAGGCGGCGCTGCGCTATGTCAGGTTCACTGGCGCCGACCTGGTCGAACTGGCCGCAGTGACGGCAACGAACGCCGCCCGCGTTTTGGGAGAGGACCATCGGATTGGCCTGATTGAGCCAGGACGGCAGGCTGATCTGGTTTTCGTCGATGGTGGGGTGAACTGCGTCGGGGTAATGAGCGCAGGGCAGTGGGCGCGCCGGTTAGGAGACCCGAGCGAGCACGTGATGCCGCCGCCGGGGCAACAACAAAATGGCTCGCCCATTGCTGAATGCCCGAACGGTCACGAGCTCGGCACGCAGGACGAAGCTCCGGCACCGTCCGGTCAAAATATGGAGCCGTGAAAATGACCCTGTCTATGGGTGTAGCGAAGGCCGACATTACGCCGCCTGTGGGCTGCGTCATGGGCGGTTATGGTGCTCGCAAGGGGCGGGCGGAGAGCGTCGCCGCACCATTGTATTGCCGCGCCTTTGTCTTCGACGACGGCGAGACGAGGCTGGCGTTGGCCGTGTGCGACCTGGTTTTTGTAACGCACGACATCACCAGCCTGGCCCGCCGGTTGGTGGCTGAGGAGATCGGGATACCGGAACAATGTGTGATGGTCACGGGCACCCACACGCATTCTGGCCCCGCCGGCCTGACCGTGGGACTGGACGCCGTGTTTACCGAAGTGGTGAGCCGCAAGGTTGCCGGTGCGATAGAGGAGGCTTTCCGCGTCCGGCGGCCGGCATGGCTGAAGTACGCGGAAGTTCCGGTCACGACGATCAGCCAGAACCGACGCGACCCGGACGGCTTGATCGAGACGACGGCCCGGCTCCTTATCGCAGAACGCGCCGATACTCCCGAAATACTGGCAACTATTGTCAACTATGCCTGCCATGCGACGGTACTGGAGTACGACAATCTCGCCATTTCCCCGGATTTCCCCGGTGCGGTGGTGCATTCGTTGGAAGAGAACGTCGGGGGCCAGGCCGTGTACCTTCAGGGCTGTTGCGGCAGCATCAACCCGGTGTGGATGCGCCACGATCACGCTGAGGCCCGGCGCGTAGGGAGTATTTTGGGCCTGGCCGCCGGCCGGGCTGTTCTAGAGGCGCTGCCGCTCCAGCGAGGTCAGTGGTCGGTGAACCTCAGCCTGGCTGAGGATGTCCCCAAGCCTTTACCGCCAAACTGCCGCGTCGTCTCCGACGGATCACTGGCGGCATCGTCTGTTAAGGCGAAGCTCTCCTTTCGCCCTCGGGCCTCGGCACGGGATTCCGAAGCCGAGCTCGCTGACCTCGAGGCCGCACTGAGCGGAGCGGGCGAGGCTGAGCAGAGACGCGCCCTCCTGGCTCGGCGAGCGACGGTGCGGATGGAGCTCCATTTTGCGACCCGGCCGTACCAGTATGCGGTTCACAGTGACGCAGATAATTCTGGAGCGGACGAAAGCAGTGAGGTGGAAGTACAGACGCTGCGCCTGGGGGCCGACACCATTATTGTGGGGCTGCCGGGCGAGCCGTTCCTGGAAATTGGTGACGAAATCCGCGGGCGCAGCGGCGTGCCGAACGTTCTCGTCTCTGGCTACGCCAACGAGGCAATTGGCTACGTCCCGGTGGCGACGGAGTTCCCGCTCGAACGGTTACGAGGTTGGGTGTGCACGGTTCACTCCGGAGGCGGCCGAGACGTTGATTGAGGCAGCGTTGGTTTCCATCGACGCGGCCAGGGATGGGGGATAGGGCTAACACCGCCTCCCTGGAGATCGAGGGGACCCGGCACCGACCCCCGGTCCTTTCACTTGGATGCGGATCTGGGTGCAATTTGGGAAACTGGTCGCGTGCGCACGCAAAATTTGGCGGCGGGCACACCCAGATGTGGTTAGCGCAACCAAAAGACCGCGAAAAACCGGCTTTGCTCGTCGTGTTCTCGCCTCGCCGAGGGCGTGCGACGGGTGGGCGCGTTGGGGAAAATCTAGCCATGGTGAATGGCTGGCTGGGGCCCGTGACGAATAGCGTGGAGGGGTGCACCCTTGGGGACGTGAGCTAAGCCGGCGCCGGCTACTCCGGGCCGGGGCCCTGGGCAGCCTGGCGGCGCTGGCGGCCGCGTGTGGCGGAAGCCGGCACAGCGCCGGCGGCACCACTTCGTCGTCGAGTACCAGCGAGCCGGCCACGACGACAACGAGCACGACGAGCGCTACGACCACGACCAGCTCGACCACAACGAGCCCGACTACTACGACGGTGCCCCCGGTCACGACCACGACCGTGCCTCCCACGACGACGACGGTCGTCACCGTCCCGCCACCGCCCACCGCTGCTGATTGGAACAGTTTTGCGTCCGGCCTCAGGGGGCGTTTGTCGAGGCCGGGCAACCCGGGTTATCCAGTCGACCTGGAGCTCTACGACCCGTTGTACGACAGCATCCACCCGGCGGGGATCGCCTTCTGCGCCAATGCGAGCGACGTGGCCCGCTCCATCGCCTTCGCCCGGGAGCACGGTTTGCCTATGGCGCCTCGCAGCGGAGGGCACAGCTATGCCGGTTACTCAACCACGACCGGGCTCGTTATCGACGTCAGCCTCATGTCGCATGTGGCGGTGAAAGGGGATATTGCCACCGTAGGGGCCGGGACCCGCCTGATCGACGTCTACTCCGGTCTCCCTCAGCAGGGCGTCTCGATACCCGGGGGGTCGTGCCCCTCAGTTGGGATCGCCGGCCTGGCCCAAGGAGGCGGGATCGGGGTGGTAGGCAGGCTGCACGGTCTGACCTCCGACAACATCGTCGGCCTGAAAGTGGTAACGGCCGATGGCAGGACCGTGATCGCCAATGCAAGCACGAACCCGGATCTCTTCTGGGCCTTGCGTGGAGGGGGAGGGGGAAATTTCGGGATCGTGACCCACTTCCAGTTTTCCACCTTCCCGGTTGGGCAAGTTGCCCTGTTCGGCCTGAGCTGGCCCTGGAGCGCGGCGGCCACCGTATTGCCGGCCTGGCTGGAATGGTGTTCCGGGCGGCCCGACGCGATGTGGTCCAACTGCGTGCTTTCCGCAGTGCCCGGTGGCACGCCGGCTCTTCAGGTGGGCGGGGTGTGGGTGGGTACCGTGGCCGACGCCCAGGCTCAGGTGGCCGCGCTCATCAAGCAAGTGGGGGCACCGACCAGCCAGGCGTTCGGTCAGCACGAGTACGAAGAAGCCATGTATATCGAGGCTGGTTGCCGTGGTCTGTCACAGACCGCGTGCCACCTCGCCGGCAAATCCCCGGGCGGCACGCTTCCTCGGACCGTCGCCGTCGCCAAGTCGGACATCCTTAATGGGCCGCTAGGTGACGCGGGCGTGCAGGCCGTGCTGGCCGGGATCGAGGAACGCCAGCAACAAGGGCGGCCCGGGTGCCGTGGCTTACGACTCCTGGGGAGGCGCGATCAACCGTGTGCCGGCGAACGCCACCGCCTTCGTCCACCGAAAGGCGCTGGCGTCGGCCCAGTACGACGCCACCTTCTCCGAGGGTGTGGCGCTCAGCACCGTTGAGCAGGCCCGCTCGTGGCTGAACAGCTGGTACGCCACGCTCCGGCCCTTCGTCAGCGGCGAGGCCTACCAAAATTACATCGACCCGTCACTGGCCAACTGGCAGCAGGCTTACTACGGCGCCAACTTGCCTCGCCTGAAGCAGGTCAAGAAGAAATGGGATCCCGACAACGTTTTCCACTTTGCCCAGAGCATCCCGCTGCCATAACCGGGGACCATAACGGTTGCTGAAACTGGCTCCCGCGGGCGAGTAAGGGTTAGAACTCTGCGTACAAGGCCTTTTTGGGCGCGTTCGCCGAAATTGGTTGCGCTAACTCGCAAACTCTGCTCTCGAACGCGACCAGAAGCACGAACCGCGCCCAGAAGGGCGTAAAAAGGCCGGCGCCTGCGGCGCCGACTCGCGATAATGGCCGGCGCCTGCGGCGCCGACTCCGAAATGGCCGGCGCCTGCGGCGCCGACTTGCATCTACCACCCGGCCAGCGCCGGCGGTGCCGGCGGGCCGGCCCCTGTCTGCCTAGGTCTCCAACCGCAGTGCCTCGATGAAGGCCTCCTGGGGCACCTCCACCCGACCGATGTTCTTCATCCGTTTTTTGCCTTCTTTTTGCTTCTCCAGAAGCTTGCGCTTGCGGCTTATGTCGCCCCCGTAGCACTTGGCCAGGACGTCTTTCCGCTTGGCTTTCACTGTCTCGCGGGCCACGATCTTGCCACCCACAGAGGCTTGTATCGGCACGTCGAAAAGCTGGCGCGGTATCAGCTCTCGCAGTTTCTCGGTCATCCGCCGGCCATACTCCATCACCTCCGAACGGTGGATTATGGCGCTGAACGCATCCACGGGCACACCGTTCAACAGGATGTCGATTCGGACCAGCTCTCCCGGTGAGAACCCGGCCGGTTCGTAGTCCAGGCTGGCGTAGCCCTTGGTGCGGCTCTTCAACGCGTCGAAGAAGTCCATGACTACTTCCGAAAGCGGGATCCGGTAGACCAGCTCGACCCGTTCGGGAGAAAGGTACTCCATGCGGATCATCTCGCCCCGTCGGCTCTGGCAGAGGTCCATCACCGTGCCAGTATTCTCAGTCGGCAACAACATCGTGGCCAGAATGAACGGCTCCTCGACGACCTCGATCTTCTGCGGCGGTGGGCATCTCGGCCGGGCTGTGCATGTGCAGCTCGGTGCCGTCGGTGAGCCGGGCGATGTACTCGACGCTGGGGGCGGTGGCGATGAGGGTGAGGTCGAACTCTCTTTCCAGCCGCTCGCGGACGATGTCCATATGAAGGAGGCCGAGGAAGCCACAGCGGAAACCAAACCCCAGGGCCATCGATGATTCCGGCTGATAGGTGACCGATGAGTCGCTCAACTGCAATTTTTCCAGTGCGGTACGGAGATCCTCGAACTCGTCCCCGTCCACCGGGTAGAGCCCGCAGAACACCATCGGCTTTGGCTCCTGGTACCCCTCGAGGGGTTTTTCGGCCGGGCGAGCGGCTTCGGTGACGGTCTCACCGCTGCGGGCCTCGCCCACGTCCTTTATCCCCGCGATCAGGTAGCCCACTTCGCCCGGCCCGAGGCTGGGGACCTCGGTCGTCGCCGGCAGGCGGACACCGATCTCTTCGATCTCGTGCACTCGCCCCGTCTGCATGAAACGGAGTTTTTCCCTGGAAGAAAGGACGCCGTTTACGACCCGGACAGAACTGACCACTCCCCGGTACTGGTCGTAAAGAGAGTCGAATATCAGCGCCTGCAGAGGGGCCTCCCGGTCGCCTTTGGGTGGCGGGATGCGGTCGCAGATAGCGTCGAGCAGCTCGGGCACTCCCTCGCCCGTCTTGGCCGAAACTCGAAGCGTCTCGGAGGCCGGGAGGCCGAGCACGGTCTCGATCTCGGCCGCACAGCGCTCGGGGTCGGCGGCCGGCAGGTCTATCTTGTTGAGGACGACGACGATCTCGAGGTCGTGCTCGAGGGCCAGATAGGCGTGGGCCAGGGTCTGGGCTTCGATGCCTTGAGCGGCGTCCACGAGCAGGACGACGCCTTCGCAGGCGGCCAGGCTACGGCTCACCTCATAGCCGAAGTCGACGTGACCGGGCGTGTCGATGAGGTGCACCGTGTAGCCATTCCAATGCACCCGTACGTTCTGGGCCTTGATGGTGATGCCGCGCTCGCGCTCGATGTCCATGGAGTCGAGGTACTGGTCGCGCATGTCGCGCGGGTCGACCGCGCCGGTCAGCTCCAGGATGCGGTCGGACAACGTCGACTTACCGTGGTCTATGTGAGCCACGATCGACAGGTTGCGGATCTTGTCAGGGGTAAGTGTGCTCATGAGGTTGCTGGTACCAGTTTGGCCCATAGGTAGCGCTGCCCCACGGCGAGGTCAGGCCCAGGCCCCTTCGCCCCGCCGGTCAGGCTGCCTCGCGCTGACGGCTCCCGAGCTGGTAAAGTAACTGACCCTGTGGCAAATATTAAGAGCCAGATAAAGCGTATCGGCACGAACGAGAAGCGCCGCCTGCGCAACAAGGCGGCCAAGTCCGAGGTGAAGACCAGGATTAAGACGGGCTATCCATGCTGCTGGGGCCGGCGAAGCAACAGCCGCCGAGGACCTGCAGCTGGCTGTGAAGAGGCTGGACAAGGCGGCGGCACGCGGCATCATCCACCGCAACCAGGCCGCCAACCGCAAGTCCGCCCTCATGCGCCAGGTGGCTGAGCTGGCCGCCGTCTCCGGGGCCGGCTCGACCCCGTCTGAATAACTCCGCCCCCACCCGCCGCCGACCCTCCCCGTTTGGGCCATGGCGCGGCTGGTCTGCAAGCTGAACCGCCGCCACCCGTGGCTGATCTTTAGCGCCGGGGGCGCCCCCCACCACTTCGGGCCACAACCGGTGCGCCACGGGCGGTGCGGGAAATCCGGCATAGCCTGCCACCAGCACTTCAAGCACGACTTCCGGTTCCCAGTCCAGCTTCCCCTTAAGCGCCAGCTCGGCGTCCGCCAGGGCTATTACGGCGTCGCCGCTGCCGCCTGGTCCGAGGCGACGGGCGGCGTCGAGGGCTTTACGGGCTGGAAAGGTGCTGCGGCCTTTGGCGATCCCGAGTGCCTCTGCCGCCCCGCCCTCTGAAGAGATGGCCGGCGACTGCACCCGGAGGATGTTGCCGAAGTGCCGGTGAAGGATGGCCAAGACGACCAGCGGGTGGCGGTCGCCAGCCTCCATGAGCCGGTGCAGCACCTTGAGGGCGGTCTCGGTCTCGCCCTTGTCGATGGCGTCCGTGAGGTCCCATGGCGGCACCGAGCCGGGCTGGCCGAGGTACGGCTCGAGCTCGTCTGGTCCAACGGTGGCCCCCGTCCCATAGGCGGCTTCGAGGGTGGCCAGCAGGGAGCTCAGGCGGCTCAGGTCCTCCCCGAGGTGTGACTCAACCATCGCGGCTGCGGCCGGCGCCAGGTTGAGCGGGGCGCGGGTTATGCGTTCGCCGACCCAGTTGTGTGCTTCCCGGCCGCTCACGTCCGTGCTGACCAGGGCCGTCCCGGGCCGGGCTTTGAAGCCGTTGACAAACTTGGCTGGGAGCGTTCCGCCTCCCCCGGCCACCACCAGCTTGGTCGTGGGCAGCGGTTCCTCCAGGTAGAACCAGCAGCGGCTGGAGCTGGTCCAGGTTGAACCGGCCCGCCTCCCGCAACACCACCACCCTACGGTCGGCCAGGAAAGGAGGAGTCTGGCAAGCGGCGGCCACGGCGGCCACGTCGAGCTCCTCGCCAGCGAAGTCCTCCAGCACCAGGGCGCGCTCGGCCGTGCCGACCAGCTCGTTAACCAGGTTGGCCACTGCCTCGCTCAACAGGGCGGCATTCTCGCCCGTAACCAGCCATGCGCCGATCCCGGTGCCGGTCCCGGTCCCGGTGCCGGTGCCGGCGGACCGTTTCGAGCCGCTCCCGGACCGACCACTCCGAGGGGTTGCACCCGCTCCCTCCCCGCCGCCGTCCGTGCCTGTCACCTCGCCTCCAGGATGGCCGCCAGCATGTCCCGCACCCGGCACGTCCCGCGGACGTCGTGAGCCCTCACCACGCGGCACCCGAGCGTGATACCGAGGGCATGAGCTGCTGTCGATGCGTCCTGGCGCTCGCCTATCTCGAGGCCGAGCAGGTCGCCGAGGAACCTCTTGTTCGAGGCCGACAACAACAGGGGATAGCCGAGGTCAGCCAGGGTGGCCGACGCCCTCAGCAACTCGAGCGACTGCGAAGCCGTTTTGCCGAGGTCGAGCCCAGCGTCGATGAGCACTCGCTCGGCCGGGATGCCGGCAGCCAGCGCCCAGCCCGCTCGTTCAGCGAGGAAGGCGCTGACCTCCCCGACAAGGTCGCCGTACACCGGCTCGGGGTCGGGGACGCGGGGAGCAAGGCGGATGTGCGTAGCCACGACGCTGGCCCCGGCCTCGGCCGCCACTTCGAGGTACTTGGGGTCGGCAAAGCCACTGATGTCGTTGCCGAAAACGGCTCCCGCCGCGAACGCTTCGGCTGCCACCGAAGCTCGCCACGTGTCTACCGACACCGGGAGGTCACAGCGGGCGACCAGGCCCTCGACGGCGGGCATGAGCCGGTCGAGCTCTTCGCCCTCGCTCACCTCAGGACCCGGGCCGGCCTTGACGGCGCCGACGTCGAGGATGTCGGCGCCGTCAGCCACGATCTGATCGGCCCGCGCCCAAAAAGCGTCCCATTCCCAGGTGGCGCCCTTGTCGAAGAACGAGTCGGGGGTCCGGTTGAGGATCCCCATCACCAATGCTCGTGATGCAATGTCATAGCGCCGGCCCCCGATATCGACCATCGGCGTTGAAGTTCGGGTCATGACGCCAGAGAGGATACCGCCCCTCAGCGGTGTCCCCGGCGTAGTCCCTCCCCGGGATGCCGCCGCGCTCGACCCCGGGTTAAGCCACTCCGCCGCGGCGGACGGGCTCGAGCGCGCCAGCACGCCTTCGTCTGTTGCAGCTCCGGGCAGTTGCCCCTAGAACAACCTTGACGTAAGAGCCTTGCTGTACTCCGGCACCTTCGGGTCGTCTCCCATCAGTTCGAGCAGGTCGAGGTACTCCTGACGAGCGGACGGGTCTTCCTTCACCCGGTCCAGCAGCTCGTCGAGCTTGGCGTCGACCGCGCCATTGCCCTCAGCGGCCTCGTCACCTACCCGGGCCTGCGCCTGCAGATGGCGGACGTCGGAGGTCTCCGGTACCCGTTGAAGGAGCCGGAGCGCCTCCTTCTTGCCCTCGTCGTCGCCGGGCGATGAGTAGCGACGAAAGGGAAAGGATGGCCTTCTCATTGCCCGGCTCGAGCGCCAGGGCCTTGCGCAGCGAGGCCTCGTCACCCGCCGCGATCAGCTCGTCCACTTCGGTGGGAGCGGGAGCCACTTCGTCCACCCACGCTCGTACGGCTGACTCTGGCTGGGCACCGATGAAGCTGCTCACGACGCGCTTGTCCCGGATGGCGTAGACCGCCGGGATCGACTGCACCTGGAAACTAGCGGCCACCCGCACGTTCGCGTCCACGTCAACCTTGGTCAGCACGACTTCGCCGTCCCTCTCGGCCACCACTTTCTCCAGGATCGGCCCCAATGTGCGGCAGGGGCCACACCAGGAGGCCCACAGGTCCACGATGACGGGTACCTGTGTGGAGCGCTCCAGGACCTCTTCCTCGAAGGTCGCGTCGGTCACATCTATAGCTAGGGTCATGTCTCCTCCGGTGTTACACACCTCAACGGCCCGCTGTCCCGGGCCCGTAGGTATAGCGTCCAAAGACAGCGTGACATTCCCGGGTCGCGGTTCAGACGAAATCCTTCTACCGTGGTCTCGCGGATTGTGTACCCGTTCTCCGCCCGACCCATGGGGGCAAGATGACTTTCGCGGTCGATCAAGAGCTGGCCCAGCCTCGAGCGCCCGGCGCTCGTCCTCGGCCTTGAAGGCTGGGTGGACGCCGGTTACGCTGCCGCCACCGCCGTCAACGCCCTGCTCGAGTCGGCTCGTCACGAACTGGTCGCCACCTTCGACTCTGACGCCCTGCTCGACCAGCGTTCCCGGCGTCCGGTCCTGACGGGTGTCGAACGGGGTCCATGGCGGTCTCACGTGGCCCGAACTGCGCCTCCTTTCGGCCACCGATACGGGAGGGCGCAGCCTGTTGATCTTGGCGGGGCCTGAGCCGGACCTGCGCTGGCACGAGTGGAGCGACGAAGTAGTAGCCCTCGGCCTGCGCCTCGGGGTGGAGATGGTCGTGGGCCTGGGCGCCTTCCCCGCGCCCGCCCCGCACACGAGGCCGGTGAGGTTGGCGGCCACCGCCAGCAGCGAGGAACTGGCCGGCCGCGTCGGGTTCCTGCCTGCCACCATGGAGGTCCCGGCCGGCGCCCAGGCCGTGCTCGAAGTGGCCTTTGGCCAGGCCGGCGTGCCCTCCATCGGGGTCTGGGCGCGGGTGCCGCACTATGCGGCCGGCACCCCGTACCCGGAGGCGTCCGCCGTACTACTGGACAAGCTGGCCGACCTGACCGGCCTGACCATTGACACCGAGGCGCTGCGGGAAGCTGGGCGCAAGGCGCGTGACCAGATCCAGGGCCTGATCGAGGCCAGCGAGGAACATTCAGCTATGGTCCGCCAGCTCGAACAACAGCAGGACAACGAGCTGGGCCTGTCTGCGACCGAGTTCACGCACCTGCCCACGGGCGATGAGATTGCGGCCGAACTAGAGAGGTTCTTGCGGGGCGAGACCCGCTAACTGCTTCCGGACCGGGTTTTTCTGGCGACCGTCAGAGCACCACGTTGACCAGGTGGGGAGGACGGGCGATCACCCGCGTCGGCTCCCGGCCGGCCAATTGTGAGGTCACCTTGGGACTGGCCAGGGCCACCGCCTCCACCTCCTCGGCCGTGGCCGCCGGCGAGATCATCGACCCTGTCCCGCAACTTGCCGTTCACTTGCACGACCAGCGTTACCATCTCCTCGGTCAACATGTCCGGGTCGGCCACCGGCCATGGTTGCGAGTGCACCCTGGCGCCCGCGCCACGGCGACGTTCCCACAGCTCCGCGCTTATGTGCGGTGCCATCGGGGCCAGTAGCAACAGCAGGGTATCGGTGGCCTCCGCCAACGTGGCCCGGTGGGCACCACCCTCGGATTGCGCGTAGCGGTACAGCACGTTGGTGTGCTCCCGCAGCGCAGCCACGGCTGTGTTGTAGGACCAGCGCTCGAAATCTCGGGTTACCCGCTCGACCAGGCGGTGGGTCGCTTTCGTAACTTCGTCGTCGGCCCGGCTGCGCTCTCTGTCCGACCCGGCTGAGCCTTCAGCTTCCCCCGTGGCCAGCCGCCAGACACGGTCGAGGAAATGCCGGCAGCCTTCAATTACGTCGTCGGTCTGGTCCGTCCAGTCGAAATCGTCCGCCGGCGGTCCCACAAAGAGGTGGAAAATGCGTAGAGAATCGGCGCCCACGCCATCGAAGTACTTCTCTGGCGCAATGAGGTTGCCTTTGGACTTGGACATTTTCGTCCCGTCCATGCGGATCATGCCCTGCGTGAACAAACGCTTGAACGGTTCCTTGATATTTGGAGGTGAAAGGCCCACGTCGCCCATAGCCCGGGTGTAAAAACGGGCGTACAGCAAGTGTAAAATGGCGTGCTCGATCCCGCCGATGTACTGGTCGACAGGCATCCAGCGTTCGACGGCCTTTTCGTCGACAGGTGCCGCCGTTGTCCACGGGTCGCAGAAACGCATGAAATACCAGGACGAATCGACAAACGTGTCCATGGTGTCCGTCTCGCGTCTGCGCGGGCTGGCCGCACCGCGGGCAAGTCGTCCACAGGAACCCCTCGTCTTTGCGCAGAGGTGATTCGCCTGTGGGCAGGAACTGGACATCGTCAGGTAGCAGCACCGGCAGATTTTCTTCGGGCACGGGGACAATCCCGTCGTCGGGGCAATAAATCACCGGGATTGGGCAACCCCAGTACCTCTGGCGAGACACCAGCCAATCCCGCAGGCGGTACTGGACGGTGCGTTTACCGATCCCTTTTTCCTCGACCCACGTGATCGCCCGTTCCTTCGCTTCGGCGGTGTCCACAATGCCGTTTAGCCAGTCGCTGTTTATCCGCGGGCCGTCCCCCGTATAAGCCTCGCCCTCCCAGCCCTCCGGCGGCTGGACGGTGCGAATTATCGGCAAGCCGTAGGCAGTGGCAAACTCCCAGTCCCTTTGGTCCTCGGCGGGGACCGCCATTATGGCTCCTGTCCCATAACCCATCAGCACATAGTCCGCCAGGTATATGGGGACGTCCTTGCCGTTGAACGGGTTAATGGCGTAGGCGCCGGTAAATATCCCCCGTTTTTCGAAAGAGATCTCGGTCGATTGGCGTTCCAGGTCTGGTTGCTGGCGGACCCGCTCGATGAAGGCCGTTACCGCGGCCTGCCGTTCCGGCGCCGTTATGGAGGGGACCAGCGGGTGTTCAGGGGCCAAGACCACGAAGGTCATCCCGAACGCCGTGTCGGGCCGGGTAGTAAAGACCTCTATTCGTTCCGTGGAACGGGCCACGGCCATCTCGAACTGAGCCCCTTCCGAGCGCCCGATCCAATTGCGCTGCATGGTCTTGACCCGCTCGGGCCACTCCAGGGCGTCCAGCGAGTCGAGCAGGTCATCTTGATAGTCGGTGATGCGGAAGAACCACTGTTCGAGGTCCTTCTTTATGACCAGGTCCCCGCTGCGCTCGCAGGTCCCGTCGGGGCGCACTTGTTCGTTGGCCAGGACGGTATTACACCCCGGGCACCAGTTGACGGGCGCTTTTTTCCTGTACGCCAGGCCGGCGTCGAGGAACTTCAGGAAGATGACCTGGTTGAACTTCATGTAGACGGGGTCATGGCTCCGGACCGTACGCCGCCAGTCGTAGACGGCCCCCAGGCGGACGACCGAGCTCGCCAACTCGCCCATGCGGGCGTCGGTAAAGACCCGCGGGTGTATGCCCGACTTGATAGCGGCGTTTTCGGCCGGGAGGCCGAAGCTGTCGAAGCCGAACGGGCTCAGGACGGCGTACCCTTGCATCGCCCGCCAGCGGACGTTCAGGTCCCCAAAGGTGTAGTTGCGAACGTGGCCCTGGTGGGCCGGCCCGCTCGGGTACGGGTACATACAAAGCAGGTAGGAAGACGGGCGCGGGTCGTCGTTGCCTACCTCGTAGGCATGTTCTGTGCTCCAGCGAGCCTGCCAGAGGCTCTCCACCGCCTGGGCGTCGTAGGCGTTGCTCATGGTCTCCACCAGGCTACTTGAGGTGCACGGGCGCCCTCTTGGCCTTTTCCCACGGCATGTCGTTGGCCGGCACCGCTCCAAGCTGGCTGCGCCGTGGGCCCTTTCGCGTTCAACCTGAACCTAACGGCCTGCCTCTCCCGCCGCCCGGGCCTGTTGTACCTTGCCTGTTGTGGCTGACCGAGGGACCATCCTGACTATCGGGCTCGGCGACGAGCGTTACGAGGTCATCGAGGGCGACTCCTTTACATTTGGGCGCTCTCAGCGCACCACGCTCTGCCTCGACCCCTCTGACCTCGGTATCTCCCGAGTCGCCGGCTCCGTGGAGGCAGACGCGGGCGTCTGGTGGCTGGTCAACAAGAGCGGCGTCAGGCCGCTCGAGGTGGTCGACGACGTCGGCATCCGTACGGTCCTGCCACCTGGTCGGCGCATGGCTCTGACGGCGCCCATAACCGTCGTGGTCGAGGGCGCCACCAGGCGCCATGCTCTGACGGTCGACCTGCCCGAGAGCGCCCTGGAGGGCCTGAGCCGGGGCGGGGTACCGACGGCTCAGGTCGAAGGCAACCCGACGCAGGCCGCCTCCGACGTCTCGATAACGCCGGCCGACAAGCTGGCGCTGGTCGCCCTCTTCTCCGGTTACCTGGAAGCCTTCCCCCGCTACGACCCGCACCCGAGGAGCTACGCCGATGCCGCGGCGCGCCTTGATTGGCCCCGGACGACGCTGGTGAAGAGAGTCGAATACCTGAGGACCCGGCTGACCAATGCCGGCGTACCCAACCTCCTGGGAGAGAACGCCCTCCCGCACCTGGCCGAATGGGCCTTGGCCACCGGCCTGATCAGTCGCACCGACCTGGCTCTACTTCCGCCACGCTGAGCGGGTGACTCCCCGCCACCGGTGGGCACGCTGCAAATCGCCTCGCCACCTCGCCGAGATGGGTTCTGCGCCCTCTCTGCTACGCTCGGAGGGGCTGCGGGGGCGTAGCTCAGTTGGTAGAGCGCTTGCATGGCATGCAAGAGGTTCGGGAGTTCGATTCTCCTCGCCTCCACTAAAAAGGCCAGGTCAGGGGGTGTTTCTGGTCAGGGTGCTGTCAGCTATTTGACCCTCTCCCGCCTTGGACGGGTTCGATGTGTAGATGGGCGCCCGGGGCCAGTAGGTGGAGGTCGTGCTCTTTTGCACGTCGACTAACTGACCGCCGGCTGGCAGGTTAGAGCGATGGAGCCGATCGGGACCAAGTTGGCCGAAGGGCGCGACTCGCAGATATTCGAGCACGGGCCTGGCCGGGTGCTCCGAGTGGCGCGAGACGGACGCTCTCTAGTCCTCGAAGCTGAGGTGATGACCTACGTCCGTGACCGGGGTTATCCGGCGCCCGCTGTCTACGACGCCGGTGAGGGATACCTGGTGATGCAACGGCTGGAGGGGCCCACGATGCTGAAGGCTGCGCTCAAACGACCGTCGGCGCTGGCTGAATGTGGCCGGCTCCTGGCTGAGCTCCATCGGCAGCTGCATGAGATACCCGCACTTCCGGGGCTGCCCCAGGTTGAGTTGGCCGGCGACCGGCTGCTTCACCGCGACCTGCACCCGTTGAATGTGCTGATGACCGAGGGCGGCCCCATGGTGATCGATTGGGCGAACGCCGCTCGAGGCGATCCTTCGTATGACGTAGCCGACACATGGGTGCTGTTCGCGACCGCATCGGTTCCAGGCGGCCTTTCAAAGCAAATGATGGCCGCTGTCGGCAGGCGGATCTTCCTGAAGCATTTCCTGGCCGCTTTCGACGCTCGGTCCGCCCGGCAGGCAATACCGGTCGTCGTGAGAGACCGACTGGCTAACCGGAACATGACGGAACCGGAGAAGGTGCGGATGCGCCGCTTGGCCAAACGAACTTCTGGGTGGAACCGATGACAATGGGGTGACGAAGTCGGCTTCCGGCTTCTCGCCCATCCGCTGTTGTCCGCCCAGGGCTCGGGGAGTCGGCCGTCCTCGACGACCGGATCTCTACATTTGTAACCGCCAAGTCCTGAGATCGCTCACTACCACGACAGATGTAGAACCACGATCCTTGTCGTATGAGCTTTGAACACCCAACCCGTGACGGTGTGGTCCTGTCTGGCCTGAGCAAGTCCTACGGCCATGTCCGCGCCGTCCGCGACGTAGATCTTTCGATCACGCCGGGAGAGACCGTGGCGCTTCTCGGCCCGAACGGGGCCGGCAAATCGACGACGATCGATATGATGCTTGGCCTCGCCCGGCCTGATTCAGGCAGGGTGACGCTGTTCGAGCGCTCACCGTCGGAGGCGGTCGCCGAGGGACGCGTGGGCGGGATGCTCCAGTCCGGCTCGCTCATCGAGTACCTCTCGGTCCGTGAGCTGCTCCACATGGTCGCTTCCCTCTACCCGCACCCCCTTGACGTCGATGAGGTGCTGCACACGACGGGCGCCTCACAGTTTTCCGGCCAGCGCACGACGAAGCTCTCCGGCGGCCAGACCCAGCGGGTGCGTTTCGCGCTGGCCCTCGTCGCCAACCCCGACCTGCTCGTGCTCGATGAGCCGACAGCCGCACTCGACGTCGAGGCCCGCCGCGACTTCTGGGAGGCGATGCGCGTCGTCGCCAAAGGCGGCAAGATCGTCGTCTTCGCGACGCACTACTTAGAGGAGGCCGACGCCCACGCGGACCGTATCGTCCTGATGGCACGGGGCCGGGTAATCGCGGATGGCCCGCGACCGAGATCAAGGCGAAGGCCGGTGGGCGAACGGTCCACGCCACCCTCCCCGAGGTCGACGTCGCCGCGCTAGCGAGACTGCCCGGCGTGACCAGCGCCGATCGACACGGCGACGCGGTTGTGTTGTCCTCCGGCGACGCGGACGCCGTGCTCCGCGCCCTCCTTGTCGAATACCCCGCCGCACACGACATCGAAGTTCGGGGTGCCGGGCTCGAAGAAGCGTTCCTCGAGCTCGTCGCCGAGGACGAAAAGGAAGGAGTACTGAAATGACGCACGCCACCTATCTCCGCTACGAGGTGCTGCGGACCTTCCGCAACCGGCGCTTCCTGATCTTCTCGCTCGCCTTCCCGCTGGTCCTGCTGCTCACCATCGGCTCGGCGAACCGTCACGCCACGGTCGACGGCATCTCGTTCCCGCTCTACTTCATGGCGGGCATGGTGAGCTGGGGGGCCATGGTGGCGATGATCTCCTCCGGGGCTCGTATCGCGGCCGAGCGTCAGGTCGGTTGGACACGCCAGCTTCGCATCACGCCGCTCCGAGCGGGCGCGTACTTCCGCGCCAAGATCCTCTGCGGGTATGTGATGGTCCTCATCACGCTCGTCGTCCTCTACCTCGCCGGGTCCTGGCTCGGGGTGCGACTGGACGTCAAAGAGTGGGTGACGATGACAGTGCTAATCCTCGTCGGGCTCGTCCCCTTCGCAGTGATCGGCATCATGTTCGGGCACCTCTTGAAGCCCGACTCGCTCGGCCCCGCCGTCGGGGGACTGACCGCGCTGTTCGCGCTCTTCGGCGGCGCGTGGGGCCCCATCTCGACCGGACACGGCTTCGTCGACGTCGTAAAGTGCATCCCCTCCTACTGGCTCGTGCAAGCGGGCAAGTCCGCTCTCGGCCGCTCAGGTTGGCCGCCCGCGCAGGCCTGGATCGTGGTTGCGGCCTGGACCGTTGTTGCCGCCTGGCTCGCCGTCCTTGCCTACCGGCGAGACACTGCCAGGGTATGAGCGGCCGGCCGTCGGTAGATTTATGGTGATGGCGGGGGAGCCGGGCACCGCGGGCCCGAGCCAGGCGGAGTGGGTCGCCGATCAGCGGCGGTGGGCACAAGGGTGGCGCCGGGTGGTCTTCCCGGCGATCTTCCTGGCGTGGCTCATCGAGGTGGCGAGCGCCATCCCCCAGTACTCCAAAGGCGTTGGCCTCGTCACCGGGTACGTGATCCTGGCCGCGTTCTGCGTCTGCTACGTCATCACCGTCCCCGCCAGTTGGCGGCGCGACGACCGGCGGTCACTGGTCCTCATGGCGTTGCTCGCCGCGCTGTTCTTGGCCGAGCTCCCCTTCGCCCACGCCGACGCCTTCATCATGGGGGTGTTCGTCTCGGTGGTCGCCGTCATCAAGTACGGCGAGCGGGGGCTCCCGGTCGCGGTTGTGCTCACCGCATTGGCGATATCCCTCCCGGTCACGATCCCCTCCTGGCACGACTCGATCAGCACAAGCCTCGACAACGGTACGGTGCTGGCCATCCCCCTCACTGCGCTGGCGATGTTCGGTTTCAGCCGGGTAATCCTCGGCAACCGGGCGCTGGCCGATGCCCGCGCCGAGCTCGCCCGTCTCGCGGCTGAGAACGAGCGGACGCGGATCGCACGCGACCTGCACGACCTGCTGGGCCACTCGCTTACGACGATCACCGTGAAGGCGGAACTTGCCAGCCAGCTGGCGCTCAACGATGTCGACGCGGCTGTACGCGAGATCGGCGAGGTCGCCGCGCTCGGCCGGCGGGCGCTCGGTGACGTGCGGGCTGCAGTATCGAACTACCACGAGGTGACCTTGGCCGGCGAGCTGGCGACCGGCCGCGAACTGCTCCGTGCCGCCGGGATCGATGCCGAGCTTCCGCCGGCCGCCGACGTCACGGACAACGCGACCCAGGAGCTCTTCGGTTGGGTGCTGCGCGAGGGGCTCACCAACGTCGTCCGTCACTCGCACGCCAGCACTTGTCGGGTGACCATCTCGTCCTTGTCGGTCGAGATTGCCGACAACGGCGTCGGCACCATAGAGAGCTCCGGCAATGGGCTCACGGGTTTGACAGAACGAGTCGCCGCCGCCGGAGGGATCCTGGAGGCCGGACCGACGCAGCCGAGAGGGTGGCGTCTCGCCGTCTACCTCGATGCGGGCGCGTTAGTGTGACGATCCGGCTCCTCCTCGCCGAAGACCAAGAGCTCATTCGCTCCGCCTTGGCCGCGCTGCTCGATATGCAAGAGGACTTTTCCGTCGTGGCCTCGGTCGGGAGGGGCGACGAGGTCGTTGCCGCGGCAAAAGCGACCGCACCCGACGTGGCGCTTCTCGATATCGAGATGCCAGGTATCGACGGGCTGGCGGCGGCGGCGATCCTCACCGAGCAGGTGCCGGGCTGCCGCTCCGTCATTGTTACGACCTTCGGTCGTCCGGGCTATCTGCGCCGGGCGATGGAGTCTGGGGCGGTCGGCTTCGTTGTGAAGGACACGCCAGTCGGCCAGCTCGCTGATGCGATCCGACGCGTCGCGTCGGGGGAGAGGGTCGTGGACCCTGCCCTCGCCGCGGCCACGCTGGCGCACGGGACCTCGCCCCTCACGCCCCGAGAGCGCGACGTGCTCGCCGTCGGGCGGACGACTGCCACCGTGGCCGAGATCGCCGAGCGCCTTTTCCTCTCCGAGGGCACGGTGCGGAACTACCTCTCCTCCGCGATCGCCAAGGCGAACGCCCGCAATCGCACCGAAGCCGCCCGCGTGGCCGATGAGCAGGGATGGCTCTGAACGCACTTCTGCGGACGAGCGACGTCCATGTCATTTGGGTCGGGCCGCGTTCCCACGTCGCGCGCCTGCATACGCATGTCTGCGTTCGGGGCGAGCGGGGACTACGTTTGCGTGTGCTCGCTGAGCTTGACAGGGTCACTTGCGAGGCAGCACGGGGTCAACGAGGGTGGAACCCTTGTTGAGGTAATAAAAAGTTCAGATTTCGGCCGCAGCCTTGAGGACGGAGCCTCCTGCACCCCCGGCTTGTGTCTCGCCGTTGGGCTGGCCCCCACATCTCCCTGCCGTCGCTGCGTGTCTTATGACGGTCCCCGTAACTTCAAAGCCAATCCTTGCGCCGGAACAGGACGTAGAGCCCCGACGCCAACCCGATGATCAAGACCAAGGATGTGATCACCCCGGCCTGTTTTCCGAAGCCCGGATATGGGACATTCTGGCCGTACCAACCGGTGATGGCCGTAGGGACGGCGATGATCGCGGCCCAGCTCGTCACCTTCTTCATGATCAGGTTCATCCGGTTGCCCTGCTCGGTCAGGTTGGTCTCGACAATTGTGGTAACGAGGTCCCGGAGGGATTCTGTCCATTCCGTTGCCCGAATAACGTGGTCGTAGATGTCCCGGTAATAGGGCGCCATTTCGTCCGGCACGATACCGAGGTCCCGGCGCATCAGCGTGTTGACGACCTCGCGCATCGGCAAGGTGATGCGGCGCAGCAACACCAGGCTCTTGCGCAGCTGGAACGTCTTTCGTTGCACTGTAGTGACGGCGTCCCGATGGTGGTCGAAGAGCCTGTCCTCGGTCTCTTCGACCGCTTCGTCTAGCGACTCGACAGCGCGAAAATGCCCGTCAACTAGATAGTCGAGCAGCCCGTAGAGCAACCACGAGACCCCGTACTGGGCCAGGTCCGCGGATGTGTCCCAACGGGCGACGACGGGATCGATGTCAAACGCGGGGTCTTTACGGACGGTGATGATGGCGTGGTGCGTAATGAAGACGGAGATCTCTTGGGAGACCAACTCGCCCGTCCCGAGATCAAGCAGGGCCGAATGAGCGGACATGAACAAGTGGGTGCTGTACCGGTCGACCTTCGTGCGTTGGCTTTCGTCCAGCGCATCTTCGATGGCCAACTTGTGCAGGCCGAACTCACTGCCAATGAGGCCGAGCTGCTGGCGGTCGGGCGCGCACAGGTCTAGCCAGATGAGGCAGCCCGTCTTGTGCTGGAGCTGCTCCGAAATGTCCTCGGCCGGGAAATTCTCCTTGATCAGGACGCCATCCCGGTACAGGCGGGTGCGGATGGCGCCCTTGCCGGGGCCAGTGACCGGTGCCTGAGATGAGCCGCCGGTCAAACGCGACCCACCATTACCCACTGGTGCGATACTCAGGGGTACTTGAGCGTGAGGGGCGACCTCATCTTCGGGCGGCTCCTTGACGCCGTCCATGTCGAGGTTCTGATCCATGAGGCCTCCGCTCCAGCGATAACCGGCGAGGGCGAGCTTGCCGTGGCGAGCACGCGCTACCAGTAGGTCTACCGCATGTCGTCCGGCGACCTACGGCTATGGTTCGTCGGAGGGGGCGGCCTCATCGCCTTGTCGCCTCGGCCCGACGAGCAGGCTCAAGACGGTGGGCGGGATCCCTTCTTCCGCCGACCCACCAAAGAGCCGGTGTACCGCTTCCCGCAGCCGCCGCACGGCGGCCAAGGCACCCTCATCTGAGCGGTCGTGGCTCACGTCCCCTGCGGGCCCATCAGCTCCACCGAGGACGTCGTCGTCGGGGCGCAGTAACCGCAGGACGGTAGGGGCCTGACCGTCTCCACCGAAGACCCCGTAGAGGTGGTCGGCCAAGTCCCGCAACGCCACGTTCTCCTCGGAGGTGAAGTCGGCTTCGCCGTCGTCTTGGACGGTCACGCTCAAGACCGCCCGGGCAGCGCCGTTTTCGCCACCGATGCGTAGGATCTCTCCCACCGCCTCGTCAAGCGAGAGCTCGCCCCAAGACTCCGGCGGGCCTCGGTCGAGCCCAGAACGCGGTAGCAGGCTCAGGACCGTCAGTCGCTGGCCGTCCTCACCGAGCTTGTTGTGCCACATTGACATGCCGCCTCCCCTCTGTTCTACCGCGCGGGTTTCGTTGACCTTCACCTCAGCGCAGGCTCGGGACCGGGGTGCGTCGGGCTGGTCCGGCAGGCCTACTTGGTGAAGATCGTGTGGACACCGTAACCCACCCCCGCCAACA
This sequence comes from uncultured Acidimicrobiaceae bacterium, assembly GCA_963750465.1. GTDB lineage: Bacteria > Actinomycetota > Acidimicrobiia > Acidimicrobiales > Palsa-688 > Fen-671. The sequence continues at coordinate 1,218,445 of CAVVRE010000007.1, read as the reverse complement.
CGATGAGCCCGCAGACCACGCAGACGACAAGCGGAAGAACGTGGTGCGCGGCTGCGGGCTCTTCGCCCCCGCTTCGGACGTAGCCCGAAGCCGACAGCGCCACCATGCCGATCGAGAAGACGGTCACGAGCCCGGCGCCGGCGGCGATGCTGATTACCAGGATCTTCCACATCGAGGACCAGTCCACGTACCCCGTTGACGCGGCGGCCGATGACGCTGCAAAAAGGATCATCGGTTCGTCCTCCTCATGCGGCCAGGGCGGGCTCGTGCGAAGCGCCGCCGCTCTCGTCCCAAGCGTCGTTGACGTTGGCGGCATTGACCGCGGTCCGGCGTGAGAGCAGGTAGATGGTCCCGCAGAAGGCAGCGAGGGCGACGGTCATGACGATCACGCCGAGGTCGCCACCGATACCGTTCACGATCGCGAAGCTGAGCCCTCCTACTGCGGCCGCCGCCGGCAGCGTGACCACCCAGGTGACCACCATGCGCCCGAAGACCACCCACCGCACCGGTTGCGCCCGGCCGAGCCCGGCGCCGACAACCGAGCCCGAGCACACCTGGGTGGTGGACAGTGGGATCCCGAAGTGGGTGGAGGACAGGATGACCACGGCGGAAGTCGCCTCGGCCGCGAAGCCCTGGGGGGACTCGATCTCGATCAACCCCTTTCCCAGCGTTCGGATGATCCTCCAACCACCCAGGTACGTGCCAAGCGAGATGGCCAAGGCGCAAGAGATGATGACCCAGTTCGGGGTGCTTGCGCTCGGCGATATGCTCTTGTTCGCCACTAGCGCCAAAGTCAGGACACCCATGGTTTTTTGGGCGTCGTTGGTGCCGTGCGCCAATGAGACCAGGGTGGCGGTGCCGATCTGGCCCCACCGGAACCCGGTCGAGCGCACGCCCTCAACCACCTTGGTAGTGACCCGGTAGGCGAGCCAAGTGGCGGTGGCTGCCACCGCCCCGGCGATGATCGGGGCGAAGATGGCCGGGATGAAGACCTTGGATGCCACCCCTTGCCAGAGCACTGCATGGATGCTGGCGTGGACGATGGTGGCGCCGATTACCCCCCCAATCAGGGCGTGCGAAGAACTCGAGGGGATGCCGAGGTACCAGGTAGCTACGTTCCATGCGATGCCGCCGGCCAGACCAGCGAACACGACCTCGATGGTAACGGTGTCTTGGTTGACGATCCCTTTAGCGATGGTGGCGGCGACGGACAGGGACAAGAAAGCCCCCAACAGGTTGGCGATCCCGGAGATAGCGACCGCTACCTTCGGCTTGAGAGCGCCTGTGGCGATCGAGGTCGCCATGGCGTTCGCCGAGTCGTGAAAGCCATTGGTAAAATCGAAGCTGAGCCCGAGGAAAACGACCATCACCAAAACGAAGGCGTTCGGAGAACTCACTCGTAAAGGGCTATCAGAGCGTCGGCACCATCACCCAACGCGTCGGCCCAAAAAGCGCCAACAACGCCCATTGTTCACCCTGAAGCCACTGTCTGTTCACAGATCGGCTACCTGCGGGTCAGCTGAGGGCCCCGAGGGTGCTTCGTCGTAGGCCGCCTTCGGGAACCTCCCCGATCGCCCACGAGTTGGCGGGCTCGCCAAAGATCGCCCGCGAGCCGGCTCGTCCCGGTTTGGGGCCAATTACGTGCCTGGAAGGGATGGAATCGTGCCCAAGTCGCCCTTGAAACGACATAGCCAGCCAGAGGGGAGGCTCCGGACGGCGACAAGCGACGGCTGGAGCAGTCGTCTCCGGAACGACGCCCAAGCATGCGAGGACTATCGCGTTGTTCTGCCAGGGTTTTAGACCGAGAGGTCGGAGATAGTTGAGCATCTCTCGGTCCTGTTGGTGGCCCTACTGGGAGTGAGCTCATCAGGGTAGCACCGAGTGTTTCTCATTTGAGCAATAAGAAACCGTTGGTGGATTTGCGCCTTGACAGCAGGTGCAACCAAGGCTCGAGCGGTTCGGTCGGAGGTCGAGCACGATAACGGCTCGGCCGCTACGGCAGTAAGAACTCGGTGCGATATTCCGGAGCAAGCTCCTTGGCTTTGGCGACGAACGCGGCCTGGGCGTCTTCGTCCAGGGGCGGAGGTGCCTCCGTCCGCGATCGTACGGGCGTGCCTACGGCAATGAAAAACTGTTCCTGCCCCGGCGGGCTGCACATGCAGAGCAGCCGGGCTGGCGCGCCAGAGGCGTTCCGAAAGCCGTGCGGCGCGTTGGCCGGGACGTTGACGGTCTCGCCGGCTCTGGCCACGAGGTGCTCGCCACGGAAACTGAGCTCAACTTCGCCTTCGAGGACGGTGAACATCTCCTCGAAGTCGTGACGGTGCGGGGGCGGGCCGCCGCCCGGCGGGACGTGCATGTCGATGAGGGTGTACTGGCCAGCCGTGTCGTCGCCGCTGACCAAGATCGTGTATGTGTCGCCGACCAGGCCCACGTGCGGGAGCGTCTCATCCTCCTGGGGGCGGGCCACCGTCAGGTGTCGCTGCGGGTCGTCGGCTGGTATCCAGCGCTGCGCAGGCGTGGTTGCGTCGCTCATCGTCTACTCCTTGTGTCCGGGCTTGGTCGGCCGTACGTCACCTTCACTAGATGGTGCGCCCTAACCCGCAGGCAATCGGTCACGGCGCCGCGATAAGTGTCGGCCGGGTCAGCCTAGTTTCGAACGCATGCTCCCACCGGTGAGTGACTACTCCGCCGGGTTGCCGGTCCCGCTATTGGGTGGCAGAGCTCAGGAACGACCCTCGACCGCTATCGATGACAGGAGCAGTAGTACAGACCGAGGCGGCCGCCGGGCGACACTGGCGAGGGGGGTCTCAGCGACGTTTGGCATCCCGGGGCGGGTGGCTGACCGGGTCCGTCGGGCGCACGGCGATGACGTGGCTCAGACTGCCCGGCCTCAGACTGCTGGGAGCGGGTCGATGCTCGGAGGCATACCGCGGCCGTACCTCGCTTCGTCCGCACTGCACTGACAGGCGGGGCTCCCCGCGCTGGCGTACCCAGATCATCGCCTTCGCGACCTTCGAGCAACGACCATCGTTGCCGACTACTATTATCGGCAGCCGCGCCCCTAACCTTTAGCCCTCGCTGAGATCGAGTTGAAACCGATTTTCGGGAGGCGGGTTCCCTATTTGTTTAAGGTGTAACTCTCGACGTCCGGAACTAATCCGAGTGTGACAGGTGTTGACATAGCGCGTGCGGCTAGTTGGCTATTTCACGGGCATGATCGAAGCCATGACGGCACGCGTGAAAGCTGAACGAACCGAACAGGAATCGAACCGAAGGCGGATCCATTCCGTGAAGGAAACCGGCCACAGCATTGAGGAAATTGCCAGCGCCCTCGACGGTATTGGCGCCACTCGCAACCGTCTGTTCAGCCGAAACTCTGATGGCAATGCAACCACCACCGTCGGCCCGTCTGAGAAGGACCTAAAACCACGGCCGTCACCTGAGCAAATCGGGACGATGTCCGGTAGCTTGAGAGTAGGTTCAATGGTGGCTCGAGAAGCGGACCGTCGGGGGGTTCCAGCCCGGTTGACGCGAATTCTTTATCGAGTGACCCGGAAGCGTATAACAGTCGCAAGTCTGCTACTCGCTTGGACCTGGTCCCCGTTTACCGATCCCGGTCCAAAGGAAAACTCCACTGTCTTATAACACTGTCGCAAACCTCGAGACTGCCCCGCCCGCCGCGACCTCCATTCAACTGGCGTCGGTGGCCAGCCTGATGCAGAAAGCCCGGGAAGGTAACGCCGCGGCCTGGGAGGAACTGGTGGCTCGTTTCGGCGGGATGATTGCCGCCACGGGCCGGCGGTACCGGCTGTCGCCGTCAGACCTCGCCGAGCTTCAGCAGACAACGTGGCTGAGGTTGGTGGAGAACCTGCACCGTATCGACCAGCCCGAGCGGGTAGGTGGTTGGCTGGCCACCACGGCCCGCCGCGAGAGCCTGCAATTGCTCAAGAAGGCGGCCAAGTACCGCGTCGGGGCCGATGACATGCTGGCCAATATGGCAGATAGGGACCTGCCTGAGCCCGACGCCCGTCCTATCGCGGAAGAAAGTGCGGCTCTCCTCAGGGCCGGGTTTGACCGCCTCAACCCACGCTGCCAGGAGATGCTCAAGCTGCTTGTCAGCGACGACCCAATGGGGTACCGCGACGTGTCTCAACTTTTCCAGATGCCGGTCGGGAGCGTCGGCCCCACTCGGGGCCGGTGTCTCGAGCACCTCAAACGGCTGGTCGAAGAAGAAGAGGCTAAGAGCGGAGCGGGCCGCAAGGCCGCCTCTAAGTCCCTCACCACGTCACTGCGTTAGTCGGAAATCTCGGCCCTGGCCGCCGGCCCGGTCCTGCGTCAGGCAGTTGGGCGCCGCGAGGCCCACTGCCCGCCGCGAAGAATGAGCTCTCGTACCTGAGGGATGTCAAAGTCGCCCACGTCGTGACCGAGGGCTGAATAGAAGATCTTGCCCTCGCCGTATGTGCGCTTCCAAGCGACTGGCATGACGCAACCTTTGGTCCAGGGGGCATCGTCCGTCCCCTGGAACGTCGTGGTGGCTAGGACCGTGTTCGAGGGGTCGACATGCATATAATACTGCTCCGAATGCAGCCGGAAATCCTCTAACCCGGCAACTATCGGTTCGGAATGGCCTGATTTCAGGAAGGTGACCTCATAGTCAACCTTGCCGCCGGGGTGGGCCACCCATTGGCCGCCAGTCATGAACTGGTACGCCGGCGCGTTGCGGAAGGCGTCACACAACCCGCCGTGCCAGCCGATCAACCCGGCTCCTGCTGAGACCGCGCCAAGAAGGCCATCCAGCTGTTCGGGTGTGATCTCTCCCATTGTCCAGCACTGGACGATAAGGTCGACGGCTTCCATCATGGCGCCGTCAGCGTAGGGCTCGAGGGAGCCCGAAACCTCGATCTCGAAGCCGGCCTTTTTCAGTACCGGGATCATCCGGTCGGTCGTCTCGATGGGGTCGTGACCCGCCCACCCTCCCCGCACAACCAGCACTCTCGGTTGCATTTCAGGCATCCTGGCTCCGGTCGGCCCGCGTGCGCTCAACTTTCATCGGCATCGAGCAAGCGGAGCTCTTCCTCACTGAGTTTGACGTCGACGGCTGACGCGCAGTCGCGCGCCGAGCTGGGCCGGCTGGCGCCCGGGATCGGGATCACGCGCTCGCCCTTCGCCAGCATCCAGGCGAGGACGACTTGGTGGATGGAGACGTCGTGGTCAGCAGCCACGCGACCGAAGGCGGGGTGATTGCGCCGGAGCACGTCGGCCTTGCCAATCCCGCCAAAAGGGCTCCAGGGCAAGAACGCGATGCCGAGCTGGACGCAGTGCCGTAGTTCGTCCTCGCTCGAGCGGAACGCGGGCGAGAACTGGTTCTGGACGCTGACCAGGTTGCCCGGGCCGAGGACCGACCGGGCCAGGTCGATCTGCGGGATAGTGGCATTCGAGATGCCGATCATGCGGACCTTCCCCGCGTCGAGCAGTTCCTTGAACACACCTAGCGCGTCTTCGTAGGCGACTTTCGGGTCCGGGCGGTGGTACTGGTAGAGGTCGATCACCTCTACCCCGAGCCGCTGAAGCGAGGCTTCGGCGGCGCTCCGGAGGTAGTCAGGGTCGCTGTTCACGCCCCAGCTCCCGTCGCCGGGGCGGGTGTGGCCCCCCTTGGTGGCCACCAGGATGGCGTCTCGGTCGCCTCCCCACGAAGCCAGCGCCTTGGCGACGAGCCATTCGCCGTGCCCGGTGTCGTCGCCGCCCAGGCTGTAGGCGTCTGCTGTGTCGATCAGCGTCATACCGGCGTCGAGGGCGGCGTGGATGGTCTCGATCGAGCGCGCCTCGTCAGGGCGGCCTTCGATGGACATTGGCATTTCCCCGAGCCCAATGGCTCCTACTTCTCTCGTCCCGATCCGGCGCTGTTCCATCGTGTCCTCCTGTCTCAATTTTCTGGCCCGCTCAACTGAGCGCAGCCCGACGGGCATCACGCAGACGGCCCCGTCGCAATACGCCGTGCTGGCGCGTTCGACGAAAGTAACAGAGCCACGGTTACCGGGCATAGTTCCGCACGTGGGTGCGTGACGCACCTGTCCGCTCACGTGGCTGTCCCGGCGCAGAAGGGTAGAGGTGTCATGTGGGAGCCGGAGACCGGATGATCCGGCTGGAGTGGGCGCAACTGGAGGGTCGGCGCCCGCACGCCCTGGGCCGCAACGCCCGGTTGCCAGCGCACGGCACCGTCGTGAAGGTGCCCGTTTGCCGTGTGACAACTGAGAACGGCCTCGTGGGGGTTGGACTATCGTGTGTCGACATCGAGACGGGGTACGAGGCACTCGGGCGACCCATTACCCAGTTCTTCACTGAGAGGGGAACTGTAAAGCGGTGGCAGGCGCTGGACTACCCGATGTGGGACCTGGCCGCCAAGCGAGAAGGGGTCCCCGTCTGGCAACTCGTGCGCGCCCTCTGCTCTGCAGAAGCGTTCGCCGGTGTCCCGCCCTCCGTGAATTGTTATGACACGTCGTTCTACTTTGAAGAGAGTGTCCCGCCCCATCGAGAGGCAGAGGAACTGGCGGTGAGAGCTGCCGCCAGTTATCGGGATGGCCACAGAGCCTTCAAAGTCAAGGTCGGTAGGGGGGCTCGGTGGATGGGCGCCGCCGAGGGAATGGACCGGGACGTGGCCGCCATCGAGGCGGTCCGGGAGGCGGTCGGACCGGAATGTGCCGTGCTCGCCGATGCCAATAACGGCTACACGCTCAACGGGGCCAAGGAGTTCCTGGCTCGCACCGCTGATGCCGGTTTAGGCTGGCTCGAGGAGCCGTTCCACGAAGACGTCGTACTTCTAGGCGCCCTGCGGGAGTGGATATCACAACAAGATCTCAGCGTTTTGCTCGCGGATGGTGAGACAGCTGGTACTGATGACGGGTACAAACTGGCGTCGGAGGGTGTGCTCGACGTCGTTCAGTGCGACATTCTGCGGGCCGGGTTTACCCCCTGGCTGAAGCTCGGCCCAGCCCTTGATTCCTTGGGTGCCGCCAGTGCGCCGCACCACTTCGGTCTTTTTCTCGGCAATTACGTGTCAGGGCATCTCGCCGGCGCGGTGCGAAACCTGAGTTACATAGAGTGGGACGAGGCCGCCGTCGCCGGCCTGACCGCGTCCGGTTACCACCTCGACCAGGGCCGTCTCGAGCTGACCGACAAGCCGGGCTTCGGCATCGAGATCGATGAGGAGCGGTTTGCCCGGGCCGTCATGTTGGCCGGCTTCGATCTCCGTATCACACGGGCCTGAGTTGGGAGCGGACATGCAAAGACCATGTGCCCCCAGAGACCCGCACCATTTGACCTACCTCCCTCCTAGGGGAGGCAGGTGCGGTCCTACATGCCTCCTGCGGCGGGCCGGTAGGTAGGTTACGTCGTGGCATTGATTCGAGAAGTTGTTGAAGTCGAACGTTGCCGGAGCGCTATTGGTCGAACACACCTCTACGCCGTAGTCAATTTGGTCTACGACAGAACTGGCGGAGTTCATGCCATGACTAATCAGGTACCGGTTTGAAGGCCAGGATACCGACCGTCCCAGAAGTGAAGTTATTGTTGGCCTACAATTAGGCGTATGTAACTATCGTCATTTGATCGCCCATACGGTATAGGCTACGCCACCAGAACTAAAGGTCCCGACGTCGTTGCCACCCGGAGTTTGGTTGTTATTTTCGTTTCCCAGATCATCACCTCATTCGACCCCGGGCTGGCTTCACCATCTGAGCCACATGTCATAAGTTCGTCTTCGTAGTCTCCGACGTGCGGGTCCGGTTTCGGCAAAGGTGCTCGTTGATGCCGGTGAAGGGCAACGGCACTAGTACATTCTCCGAGCTGGTACGGCCGTCGCATGGCCACATTTACGCGCTTAGCGTGAACATATTCATCTTGATCTCGTGTTTTGTTAACCAGTAATTCGCGCTGTCCGTGGACCACGGGCTCGTATGGCGGCGGCGAAACCGTCCGCCGGGGTAGCTGGCCTGGCCATCGACCGGCCCGTCGGCTCAGCCCCCCATATTCGACGCCATAGCGGGGGATTCCCGTGTTGCTCCGGGACCGGGCAGAGCGTACCGACACCCCTCATCCAGGGGCGCGCCAACGGGTGTTGGTCACCGACACGTTCGCAGCCGCCTCGTTAGGCCTCCGCCGACCGTAGCGTGCATGAACGGTCCGTGGCCAAATTGATTGATGCGGCGGAGGGGCCAGATGATTTGATGCAGTGAAGGGCAGGCCTCAGCTAGGCTTTCGCCGATTTTCGGGATGCCACGCGGGTCGACCTGTGCACAAGATCCGGTGACGCCGACCGCAGTAGCCTACGATCGAGCATTGGAGGTTCGTGTGGATCCTGTACCCGAGGACTGGCAGCGAGGGGCAGCCATCGCTGCTCACCCGGACGACCTCGAATACGGGCTTGCCAGCGCCGTGGCCCGTTTTACCAGGCAGGGAAAGCACGTTTCCTACGTAATGGTGACGAGCGGGGAGGCAGGTATCGACGGTCTGCCTCCCCGCGAATGCGGCCCGCTGCGTGAAGGCGAAGAGCGACGGAGCGCGGCCGTAGTGGGGGTCGACGACGTCGAGTTCCTCGGCCACCCCGACGGCGCAGTGGAGTACGGCCTCAACCTACGTAGAGACATCGCACGTTCCCTGCGTCGCGTGCGTCCCGACGTCGTGTTCAGCCTGAACTTCGACCTCACTTGGGGTGACGCTGGGGCAGTCAATCATATTGACCACCGGGTCGTTGGGCTGGCTGTGCTGGACGCCTGTCGTGATGCCGCCAATCGCTGGATCTTCCCCGACGCGGGCGAACCGTGGAACGGCGTGAAGAGTGTCTACATCTCCGGAGGAGAGGCGCAGGCCACGCACTATGTGGATGTCGGCGACACGATCGCTCTTGGGGTGGCGTCTCTCGAGGAGCACCGGGCCTACATCGACGGGCTCGGGACCGACTTCGACCCGGACCAGTTCCTCCGGGACAACGCCGGGTATGGCGGTATGGCCGCCGGTTGCGAGTACGCCGTCCTGTTGCGGCGCTACGGCGTCTGACGAACGAACCCGTCCAACTAAGGAGCAGAGCCGCGGCGGCCGAGAAGGTTAGCGCTCGCAGCCGCCTTCTCGGTCCGGACGAAGGTAGGCGTGGTGGCGTTCCTCGAGGCCCTTGTAGGCATAGGGGTCAGTGCCGGCGACCATGACGATGTCCCGGTCGTCGACCATGGCCATATGTTCACCGTCTGCCGGTGGTCTCCACGGGAGGAGCGACTGGGCGCTCATGTAGTGGTTGGCGATGGCCCGGCGCAGACTGCCAGGGACGGTGTTCGGCAACGACCGATGGAGTAGATAGCCGTCGAATATGACAGCGGAACCGGCGGCCACCTCCAGTGGGATCGAATCCTCATCGCGATATGGGAATTGGTAAGCCTCCGTTGTGCAGTCAAAGCGGAGGTCATCGATCTCCCGCTCCGGATAAATGACCCCGGCCCGGTGGGAACCAGGCAGGGCCCATAAGCAGCCGTTGGTCACGTTGGCGTCGTCCAGCGCTATCCAGATGGCGGTCAGAGAGTGGTCGCGGGTGGGTATGAAGTACTCGTCCTGGTGCCACGCTTGCCCGGGTTTGCCCTCCGATTTCACAAACAACATCGATTGCATGGCCTTGACGTCGGGGCCGATGACCTCGATGAGGTTCGCCACCGCCTGCGGATGAGAAAGCAGGCCAAGCATCACGGCGGACACCTTGTGCGGGAAATGGATACAGAGGAACTGGCGCAGGACGTCCATATCGGACGGCCCGGCGTCAAGCTCGGCGCCGGCCAACGCCGCCCCCAGCTCATTGCGGCAGATGCGGGTCGTCTCGGCTCTGAGCAGATCCAATTCGTCTGGGCTGAGAAAATCTTCGATCAGCACAAACCCGTCTTTGCGGTATTGGCCCATGTCGACACGCGGCACCGGGTATTCCGCCTGACCGTTGTTTAGCTGGGGCTGTTCGGTCGACTGTCCTACGCTCACTAGACCTCCGGGGGGATCTGGGTTCTTGACTGGTGATGCTCTTTGCCCATGTTCTCACGGATTTTGCCCGTCGCCATTTTCAGCCGGCCCCAAAATGAGCTGGTGGCCGGTGGCCGGCCGTGATACCCCGTGGGTGGCTAGCGTCGGTCCAGCGCCAGCCGAGGACGCGCTCCAACCGGCATCGGACTTCGCGTACTCAGGCGAGCCGCCCACGACGGCGGGTACGCGTTCTGAGGACGGCGGCCCCGCCAGACCGTTTTCCGGGTGGCGGCACGCGACTGGCCCGGTTGGTCAACTGGGCTGGTTGGCCAACTTGGGCTGGTTGGCCAACTTGGGCTGGTTGGCCAACTTGGGCTGGTTGGCCAACTTGGGCTGGTTGGACAGGGAGGGGGCGCACTTGCTACACCTGGCACCACGAGAGCTACGAGACGTCAGCGCACCGGGACGTGATTTCTTTTAACTGCCAAAGTCGCTGGTCACCCCGGGGGTGGGCGTGGTCGCGCGTATCCTGTGAGTTCGTCGTACCTCTTGAAGGCGATCACCATGGACAGACACTTCGCGGCTGCGCAACAGACACTGAATTCGAGCGATGAGGGTTCCGACCTCTTCAGCACCGGGACGGTCGGACCGGACGAGACCATCAACGCCACGGGCATCGTGGAGCAGGCTGGCTTCGTCAGCGCGGCCGTCGACGGGAACGTGCTGGTGGAGCCCAGACCGCCGGCGTCATTTTCCTCCAACGGGACCAGAGCAGGGGTGGACGTGCGCAAACTGACCGAACTCCCGCCGCTCGGGTCAGCCGAGGCAACCCCCGGCAGACCGCTCATCGCCGTCATGGGTTGCGTCGTACAGGACATCGTGGTCAAGCCCAACGGGCCTCTGACCGCCAATGGCAGCACCATGTCGAAGATCGCCTTTGCTCCGGGCGGGTTCGGGCCGAACGTGGCCTGGACTGCGGCTCTGGAGGGAGCGGCCGTGCGTTTTGTGGGCCACGCCGGGGCCGATGCGGTCGGCTCTGCGCTTACGGGCAGCCTCGAGGAGGCGGGGATAGACATCGCCGTCACCCACAAAGGGACCACCTGCTGCGTACTGGTGCTGGTCGAGTGGGACGGGCAACGGACGATGGCCTACGACACCTCGAGCTTCTGCCTTTCCGTCGACGACGTGACCGAGGAGCAGCTGGCTGGCGTCTCGTTGTTGCACCTGTACGAGAACATGTTCGACGACATCACCGCTGATGGCGCCTGGAGAGCGGTGGAGCTAGTGCGGCGCAACGGCGGTCTTATCAGCTTGGACGTCGGCAATATCGCCCGGGTGCAAGTGGTGGGCCGGGATGAGTTCATGGACCGGATCGAGAAGATCGCGCCCGAGGTCCTCTTCGCCAACGAGGAGGAAGCGGCGGCGTTGTGGCCGGCCGGTGACGTCAGCGCCCCAGGTCTGGTGGTAGTGAAGCATGGCCCCTTGCCGAGTGTGGTGTACGCGCCCGACGGCGAGGAGCTGTTCAACGTCCACGTCCCACCGGTGCCCGAAGTGGTGGACACCACGGGTGCCGGCGACGCCATGGCCGGGGGGTTCCTGGCCGCGTGGGCTTCAGGTTGCAGCCTCCGGGAGGCGGTGGAGGCTGGTCACCGGACCGCCGGCGCTGTAGTCAGCCAGTTGGGGGCGCAGCTGCCGTCGGAGTGGCTCCCATCGCGCCCAGCGCGGTCCGCCGCGACCTGATCCCGAAGGATTTCGAACTCGCCGACCGGGTAGCCATTCCTCCGCCGGCCGCTCATCGTCGCCGCCAACACCCTCAACCAGCGGGTCGTCCATACCGGAAGGCGGTAATAGCCCGCCTCGCGTCCCTGGGCTGGAACCCGTATGGTTGTCCGATATGAAATTCAGACGAGCAATTTCGACCTGGCTCGTAGCCGCCTTGGCTTCAAGCGGTCTTTTGGTGGCGGGGACGGCCGTTCAGGCCGCGGCCGCCGGCGTCGTCGGGGTCAGCACCGCCGCCGGGCAGCTTCTTCGAGACTCGCTCACTGCCGCCAAGGGTGAACACGGGGTTGATTGGGTGGGCAAGACCCAAAGCACCAACGCGGTGGTGACGCTGACTACCAAGGCCGGGAGGCAGGACGGTGTCCAGTCGATAAATTTCCGCCTCGGCACTAAGAACGGCCAGATTTCCATCATCCTCGTGGGCACCACTGTCTACATAAACGGGAACTCCTTCGGGTTGCAGCAATATCTGGGTTTTTCGACCGGCGCCTCTGAGCGCGAGGCGGGCCACTGGTTGTCCATTGAAGAGCCAGACGCTTCGTTAGTGAATGTGTACGAGGCCGTCGCCGCCGGCCTCACCGTTTCCAGCACTGTGTCGGAGTTGGCCATGACGGGACCTCTTAGCGAGACGGCGGTCAAGCGACTGGCCGGCCAACAGGTGATCGGCATCAGAGGCACCACGGTGGTCAACAGTCAGGCTCCGGCCACCCCGCAGGTCCTGTACCTGAAGTCGACGGGCGAGCACCTCCCGGTCCAGGCCGTGCAGTCGTACAAGGGCCAGGCGAGTACGGAGACACTGGGCCCCTGGGGCCAGGCTCCGGCCGTCCACGCGCCGCCGGGTGCGGTACCCCTACAGATCAGCTGGTTGACTAGTCGTTGAAATCGCTCGAGCGCTCTTGGTCATCGGGGCTCGCGGCTCGCCTCGATGGCTTTTCGAAGGATCCAGTCGACCAGCACCGGTCCACCGCCCCGCTCGAACCACTGAGTGTGGCCTAGCAGGTAGGTGTCATAGGAAAGGTCGGCGTTGGGCTCAGAGCGCACGACGTCGCCAAAGTACTCGACCTCTGATAGGGCGTATTCCAGGTGGACGACGGGCAGGACCTCGGCCAACGCGGTCAGCTCCTGGGTATTGAGCGGCGTTACGGCCTGGTAACCGTCGATGAGAGCGGTCACCGCGTCCAGGTCTGCTTCGGCTTGCCCGGTAACGGGCAGGTCCAACCAGCTCACGGTGGTGCGCTCGAGCGCCGTCGCCAGGTCGTGAACCGCAAAAGTCCGGTTGGCGAGGCCCAGGTCGAAGACCCCGGCCACCTCGGCGTCAGGCTGTGCCGATGTCCAGGTCAGGTTGGAGGGGTGCCAATCCCCATGTCCCCATCGGGGCGCCAGCGACCTCAGCAGAGGTGCTACCCGACGGATGACGGGGAGGTGGTGGCGGGTCAGGTCGTCGGCCCATGGCCGCCGGTCCAGCTGGCGGGCCAGGCCCGGCCGCTGGTCGAGGAGCCGGCCCACCCGCTCGAGGGGGTCCGCGGCCGTTATCACCTCGCATGAGCTGATAAGGACCCCGGGTGGCCTGGCTGGATGGTCGAAGGCAGCCGCCGAACGGTGGAACCGGGCCAGAGCCGCCCCGGCCGCCCAGGCGTGCCCCAGGCTGGTGAAAGGCGTCCAGGACATAGCGTCGCGGTACAGGTCCAGGCCTGCGGCGGCCTCATGCACCTCGTAAACCCACGCGCCGATAGCGAAACTGCTCGGGCCGGCGCGCGTGTTCAGGACGGCGGGCACCGGTACGCCGCCGGCCCGGAGGTGACCGGCGAAGGCGTGCTCAGTGGCGAGTTGAGCCGGGGTACGGACGCGGCGGTCGTGGCGTTTGACGAACAGGGTCGTATTGTGTCGACGTACCAGGGCCGCCGCGGACATGGGCCGCGGGCTCGGCCAGGTTATGACGGCCTCGTCATCAGCGCCCGGCCCGTCGCCGGAGCCCTCGTAGTGGGCCAGGACGGTTCGCACTTCCTGGTCGGAGAGCGGGGCCCAGTCTGGCGCGACGAGCTCGGTGCCCATTCCGTGGACCAACGGGCCGGATGTCATCGCCCTCGTAGCCTCATGCCGCGGTGCTGATCATGGCGCTGTGCTGATGGGTTCGGGATCGGGCGGCCGTCGGGCCAGGCGGCGGCGGGCGGGGGCGGCGCTCCTGCGAGCGACAGCTCCGGCGTCCCAGAACCGTTCGGCTGCAGCACAAAAATGGCTCCGGTAAATCCCAGCAGGCTTACGCCCAGGTTGCCCCACAGGCCAAGCTGGTCGACAAAGCTGAGCGCCTTGGGCACCGGTTCGGTCAGGTTGTGGCCGACCTCGGACCGGCTGTCCCCTTGGACGGTAGTGAAGCCTCCAGCTAGCAACTGAGGCGGATCTGCGACTGCCACGTCTGTCACGTTTCTCTCCCTTCGCCGGCATTACCCGGTCAGGTTCAGACGGTCGGTGGCGTGCGGCTGTTGCCGAAGCCACCCTCTCAGCCCGGTTAACCCGAGCTCCCGTGTGATTAGCGGACCTAACTATATCTCTTGTACGGCCCTCTGCCACCATTTCTATGGGGCGCGGCCTTTTTCGCTTCAGGGGAGCCGGTGATGGCCGGCGCTACCACGGCCCTCGTTGGGCACGGTCGTTGTTGGGCACGGCCCTCGTTGGGTACGGCCACGCCGGCCCTGTGGTCGGCCAGCCGCGCCCCGGCCGTCGGGCTCGGCCGCCGGGCTCGGCCGTCGGCCTACGCCAGGAGGTCGCGCTACCATCTCCGCCAAGAGATCGATTTAGGCTCCCAGTTCGAACAGCCGTAGCCGGCTGAACGGCGCGCCCTTCGATTATCGACAACCACGGGGGAGGACCATTGACCAGCGCAAAATGGGCACGGCGGCTGATCGTCCTGAGCATCGTGGTCCCGCTCAGCGGCGTGACTGTTACGAGCATCCCGTCCAGCATCGCCACCGCTGCCTCTGGTAACGGTCCGAGCGCGGTCAACATTGCAGACGAGTACGGGGAACCGTGGAACTGCCAGTTCAACCCGTACAACGCTTCGGACGAATTCGACTCGTTCGGGCCGGTTTATGAGGAGCTCGTCTTCCAGGACTCGCTGAAGAACGGCCAGTCGACGCCGTGGCTAGCCACCTCCTGGGCGTGGTCCAACCGCAACAAGACGCTGACTTTCACGATCCGCAAAGGGGTTACCTGGACTGACGGCCGCCCTTTAAGCGCCAGCGACGTGGTCTTTTCGTTCAATCTCTTGAAGAACGATCCCGAGCTGGACTTGAACTCGGACTGGTCGGTGTTGACCAGCGTGGCGCTCAAGGGCAGTGACCAAGTGGTCTTCGACTTCAAGACGGCGTCCGTTCCTTATTTTTATTACATCGCCGACCAGACCCCCATCGTCCCGGCCCACATATGGTCAGGGATAAAGAACCCCGTAGGCTACCTCGACCCTCACCCGGTCGGGACCGGCCCGTACGTGATGTCGAGCTGCAGCGGCGCCAACATCCGGTACAACAAAAACGACCACTACTGGCAGTCCGGGCTCCCGAAAATCGAGACGGTCAATTTCCCTTCATATGTCTCGAACACGTCGGCCAACGAGGACATGAGAAACGGGGTGGACCAATGGGGCTCTCAGTTTGTGCCGAACATCGGTACCTACTACATATCGAATAACCCGAAGTACTACCACTACTGGTTCGCACCGGTTTACAACGTACTTCTGTGGGTCAACCTGACCAACCCGGTACTGTCGAACCTGGCCGTACGCCAGGCGATGGCTTACGCTATCAACCGGCCGGAGGTGTCCAAGATCGGCGAGTACGGCTATGAGCCGCCGGCCAACCAGACGGACATCGTGCAACCCACCTTCTCGAGGTGGTATGACGCCAGTCTGGCCGCCAGGTACGGCAACGCTTACGCCTACAACCCGGCCAAGGCCATTTCGATCCTCGAGCGTGCGGGGTACAAGAAAGGGGGTAACGGTATATTCGAGAAGGGCGGCAAGCCCCTCTCCTTCACGATCATCAACAATGGGGGTTTCTCGGACTGGGTCGCTTCGGTGAACGTTATCCAGAGCGAGTTGAAGGCCGTGGGCATCCAGATAACCCCGCACAACCTTTCGAACACGAGCTTTCTCTCTGATGTCGAGGACGGTCAGTTCCAGCTGGCGTACGACTGGGATTCGAGCGGGCCCGGGCCTTACTACGAGCTGCGCCAGCTGCTCTACTCGCCCAACACGGCGCCAGTCGGGACCGCCGCGGCGAGCAATTTCGAGCGGTACTCGAGCAAATCGACCGACGCCCTGATCGACCAGTACTCGGCGACGACCAATTCCGGCGTCCAGCACAGGGTGGTCGACCAGCTCGAGCAGGTCATGCTGGCGGACGTGCCGGTGATCCCGGTGACCGAACAGGTTGACTGGTACCAGTACGACACCCAGTACATCGGGGGTTGGGTGACCTCGAGCAACCCTTACGCCCAGCCGGCGCAGTACATCTGGCCGGACTGGGGCGTCGTCCTATTGCACTTGTACTACAAGTAAATAGGCGCGTTCAGGGAGCCGAGCGGGTGGCCAGTGGGATGAGCACCACGAACCGGGCGCCGCCGTGGCGCGGCGTCTCCAGGCGCACCTCCCCGTCGTGCGCCTCTACCAGGTCCTTCACCACGGCCAGGCCTATCCCGCTCCCGCCCGCTTTGCGCCCGAGGCTGCCTCTGAAGAACCGTTCGAACACTCGCTCTTGCTCGTCCTGAGGGACGCCCGGGCCGGTGTCGGCGACTTCGAGCCGGGCCTGGCGGAGGTCGCTGTTCACCACCAGGCTGACCGTGCCGCCCGAGGGGGTGAACTTGGCCGCGTTAGCCAGGAGGTTGGCCACCACCTGGCGTAACCGGCTCGGGTCAGCCCACACGGTGGCAGGGGAGAGGTACCGGACCAAGCCGACCCCGGCAGACGAGAAGCGGCCTTCGAGCGAGTCAGCAGCCCGGGCGGCCACGGCGGCGAGGTCGACCTCGGAGCGTTCGAGGCTGAGCCCCGCCGCGTCGGCCGACGCCAGCGTTTGCAGGTCCTGCACCATCCGCCCGAGCCGGAGGGATTCGTCGTGCAGGGACACAAGAGCTTCGGGCGTCGGGACGCTAACCCCGTCTACCAGCGCTTCAGTCTCGGCCTGGAGGATGGCGACCGGGGTGCGGAGCTCGTGGGCGACGTCGGCCACCATGGCCTGGCGGAGTTGTTCGTGACGCTCGAGCGAGGCCGCCATCGAGTCGAAGGCCCCGGCCAGTTCGACCAGCTCGCCGGGCCCGGTTTGAGCGCCGACCCGGATGCCGGTAGTTCCCGACCCCAAGGCTTGGGCCGCGGCCGACAACCGTCGGATCGGCCTCACCAATCCCTTGGCGATCACTATCGCGACTACCAAGGCGACCGCCGCGGCAATGATGGCACTGACGGCCACTGCGCTTACCAGGTCGGAGCGCAGCTTACGCTCGGGCGGCGTGAGGCCACCCTGAGGGAAGGCCAAGCGCATAGTCCCGATGGGCCGCTCGTCCACGGTGAGGTGGCGGAACGCGGCAATGGCGTGGGTGTCCTTGAACAACGCCGGCGTCCCGGCCCGGAGCAGGCGGTCGCCGCTCGGCACATCGACGATCAGAGCGGCCCCCGACACGTCCACCAGGGCCACGGCGGGCCGGAGGTCTGCCCCCGGCCAGCCCCCGCTGGCTCGATAGGCGTTGTCGAGGGCGGCCACCACGGCCGAAGCAGTTTCAGTCCGTTGGGTGGACGCCAGCCCGGCCAGGTCCGAGCGGCTGGTCAACAGCGTCACCGAAGCGGATGCGGCCTCCGCCGCCAGCGCCACGCCGACAAAAGCGAGCACAAGGCGGGCGCCAAGGCGCCCGCGGCCCCAGGCGGCCATGTACCTTACGGGTCTCGCAACAAGCCCAGTCGATATCCGCCGCCGAGAACTGTCTCCAGGAGCCGGGGCTTGCCGTCCTCCAGCTCGACTTTGTGCCTCAGGTTTTTGATGTGCGAGTTCACCGTGCGCTCGTAGCCTTCGAACTCGTAGCCTCTTACCTGGTTGATCAGCTCGTACCGAGAATAGACGCGACCCGGGACCCGGGCCAGAGTGGTGAGGATGCCCCATTCCGTCGGCGTCAGTTCGACCGGCTCACCTCGCACAACGACCCGGCGCCGGTCGTTGTCGATGACGAGCTCACCGCCCCCATAGGAAGCCACCGGCGCCTCCTCAGTGGCTGAGCGCCCCCGGCGCAGCACGGCCTGCACCCTCAGGACAAGCTCGCGAGGGCTGAACGGCTTGGAGACGTAATCATCCGCCCCTAGCTCGAGCCCGGCTATACGGTCCCGCTCCTCGCTTTTGGCGGTGAGCATGATGATCGGCACGTTGGAACAGGCCCGCAGCTCCCGGGCCACCTCCTCGCCCGGTAAGTCGGGCAGGCCCAGGTCGAGCACGACCAGGTCGACCGAGCTGCGCCGCCCGACTTCGATTGCTTCCGCCCCCGAGCTCGTCGAGTAGACGACCAGGTTTTCGCGCTCGAAATACGCTCGTAGCAGCTCGCGAAGCTTGCGCTCGTCCTCGACCACCAGAACAGTCGACCCCATGGTCACCTCCGGGCCTCCATCTAACCACCTTGCGGTCAGGCCTGGTCGGCGTGGACAAGCTGTGAAGCCAGGGTGTTGATTGCTACCGGCACCATCCCGACCTGCCAATTCCATCCCGACTGCACCGTCCTTCGACCACGACTGCACTCAGTTCCGTTCGGATGGCGTTGTCGCCGAAAGGCAGGAGGTTCGTTCATGACCACATACGATCCGCGCTACGAGGTCGCCTGGCAGCTGTCAGAGGGCGACGGCGACCTGGATCTGAGAGATGGGCCGGAGCCGGCGAGCCGCCCCGCCCGGGAAAACCTCGAGTCCCTGGCCCGCTTTGCCGGGCTCCTGGCCGGAGCGGAGGTGGCGGCCATCACGCTTTGCCGCGGGGACGGCCTGATCGTCGAGCTGACCGACCCCCCCGCCCCCTGGCTGGCACCGGGGGCCTTTATGCGGGCCCAACCCTGGAGCGAGGCTGAGGACGGGTGGAGCGTGGGCTCACTATTGGCGGGCAGCTTTCGGTGGTGCTGGTGCAAACCGCCGCCCGGTTTTTGCAGCGCCGCGCTGATCGGCGGCCCCTCGCTGGTGGCGTCCCGGCGCCTCTTACTGGTGGCCAACCGTGAAGGCCGTTTGAGCGAAGTCAACCTGGGTCTGGCTGCGGCTTACATGGCGCAGGCCCGACGCCCCCTTCCCAAGTCAACCCCGGGCACAAAAGGGACCCCGCCTCCACAGGGGGAGGCGGGGTCGTGAAGGTCGATTTCGTCGACCAGCTCCGTGACCGGGTCTCGGGACCGGTGCTGGTTGCGGGTGACCCCGGTTATGACGATGCCCGGAGGGTCCACAACGGCATGTTCGACCGGTACCCGAAGGTCATCGTCCAAGCCGAGCAGTTGACCGATGTCGTCGATGCCGTCAACTTTGCTCGCGACGGGGGCTTCGAACTGTCCGTAAAGGGAGGCGGCCACAGCGCACCCGGGTTCGGTGCCAACGACGACGGCGTGGTCATCGACCTTTCTTTGCTCCGCGGCGTCCAGGTGGACCCGCAGGCGGCCCGGGCGCGTGCCGGCGGCGGCACGACCTGGGGCCAGTTCAACGACGCCACTTATGCCCATGGCCTGGCCACGACGGGCGGGATCATTTCGACGACGGGTATCGGTGGGCTGACGCTCGGCGGCGGGATCGGTTACCTCGCCCGCGCCCACGGCCTCACGATCGACAACCTGCTCTCCGCACAGGTAGTGACGGCCGACGGTCAGGTCAAAGTGGCGAGCGAGCAGCAGTACCCGGACCTGTTCTGGGCGCTCCGCGGCGGCGGCGGCAACTTCGGCGTCGTGACCTCGTTCGAGTACCAATTGCACCCCATAAAGGACATATACGCCGGGATCTTCCTTTATGAGGTCGACCGGGCCGGCGACCTCTTGCGCTTCTTCAAAGAGTTCATCAAGGACGCACCGAGGGCCTACGGGCCTTCCCCGCCTTCCTGATCGCCCCGCCACTCGAGTTCATCCCTCCCAAACGCCACGGCGATACCTTCTGCGCTTCGATTGTCCAGTGGGCCGGCCCGCTGGACAAAGGCGAAGGAGCGATGAAACCATTTCGCGACGTCGCTCCCGTCGTCGCCGAGATGGCGGGGCCCATGCCATACCCGGCGCTCAACGCCGCCTTTGACGCCCTTTTCCCCAAAGGGATCCGTAGCTACTGGAAGAGCAGTTTCGTCACCGAGCTGACCGACGACGCTATCGACGCGCACGTCGCCCACGGGCCGAAGGTCCCCGAAGTCAGTGCCACCATGCACCTGTACCCGATCAACGGGAAATGCCACGACGTCGGCCCGGACGAGACGGCGTTCGCATACCGCGAGGCCAATTTCTCCACCGTCATCTTGTGCGCGTGGCAAGACCCGGCCGTCGATTCCGAGCGCATAAAGTGGGTCAAAGATTATTACGACGCCATTGCCCCGTATTCAGAACCGGGTGGGTACGTCAACTTCATGTCCGACGACGACAGGTCGAGGGTGAAAGACAATTACGGCGCCAACTACGCCCGCCTCAGCCAGGTGAAGCGAGCGTATGACCCCGAGAACCTGTTCCACCACAACCAGAACATCCTGCCCGCGCCGTAACCTTTCTTCTGGTTGAGGTTTAACCCGGCCGGGGCGGCCCTACTTTCGTCCCGGCCGGGGCGGGTGCTGCTGAAGGTACTCGGCCGCCACTTTCTTGGGAACCACCATCTGCCAGGCGTCCAGCACCAGCTCTCGCATTTCCGTCTCGTCGATGGCGTTCAGCCAGACGTGCACCCAGTGATAGCGCATGTCCGAGGCGCTCGGCATCTTGAACTTGTCGGGCTCGGATGACACCAGCAGCTCGCGCTCTTCTTTGGGGAAGCCGAAGCCCATGACCGTTTCGTCCCGCGAGAACGCCAGGTAGACGATCCGGCCGACGCGGAACTTGACCCTGTCCGCCACGATCGCCTCGTACGACCGGGGCAGCCCGGAGGCCAGCGCCCGCACGTCGTCGATGGTCACCACTCCATCAGTTTGGTCCATCAGTTTGGCCGGCGGGCTGAGCGTCGCGACCGGGGGCGCTGGCCCGCCGGCCGCCCTCGCTCGCCACCGGCCCGTGCCGGCCATAGCCCCCGCCGGCCCGCGCCGGCCACAGCGCCCACCGGCCCGCGCCGGCCACAGCGCCCACCGGCCCGCGCCGGCCACAGCGCCCACCGGCCCGCGCCGGCCACAGCGCCCACCGGCCCGCGCCGGCCATAGCCCCCGCCGCTCTGCCTCCCGCCGGCCCCCGCCCGGCCCCCGCCCGGCCCCCGCCCGGCCCTCGCGGGCCATAGCCGGCTCCCGGGCTGGGTGAACTGGGTCTTCCCCGCTCAGAGGGCCGTTTTTGGGCGCGCTCGGCGATTCTGGTCGTGTTCCGATGCATTTCTTGCGTTGAAGCGCGACCAGATGCGTGGACCGCGCCCAGAAACGAGCCAAAATTAAGGACTGGGAGCCACCTGGTCGGAAAAAATAGGTCCCGGCCACCGTATATTCCCAGCCGCCCGCGTCGAATTTTGCTGAAGGCGGTTCGAGACGTATACAATGCTTGCTAGCAAGCAAGTATCTAAGGGAACGGGATATCGCCGCGTGAAGGTCATTTCGAGCTTGGGCACAGGGTCTGGACAAGGTGCGGGGACGGTGCCCGAGGGAGAACTGTCGCCCGCCCGGCTGCGGATATCTGTAGCTCGGATGGCGAGATGGCTGAGGCCCACCGCGGCGGCCGGGCCGTTGAGCACGACCGAGATCGACATGCTGGTCGTGGCCGAGAAACATGGGCCCGCTCGCATGTCTGACCTGGCCTCGTTCTGCGGGCTCAACCCCACAATGCTTTCCCGTATGGTCCCCAAACTCGAAGAGGCCGGTTTCCTACGCCGGGAGGCCGACCCTACAGACGGGCGAGTTTGGCGGGTCGAGGCCACCAAGAAGGCCCGCACCCTTCTGGCGCGGGTCCGCACGGAACGTAACGACGCCCTCTCGAAGTTGCTCGACGACCTTGATGACTCCGAACGCCAGGCCATTGCCGCCGCCACGCCGGTGCTGGAGAAGCTAGCGGACCGCTTGCGGAGTGAGACTGCGGCCGGGAGCGCACGGCGATGAACCGCCTGCAAGCTCAATTCGGCCGGACCTTTTCCGCCCTCAAGGTGCCGAACTTCAGGCTCTTCTTTTACGGCCAGTCGATCTCACTGGTCGGCACCTGGATGCAAACCGTGGCCCAGTCGTGGCTCGTCTACAGCCTCACCCACTCCAGCACCGCCCTGGGCGCCGTCGTCGCCATCCAGACGCTGCCGGTCCTGTTGCTCGGCCCTTATGCCGGCGTGATCGCCGATCGGGTCGACAAACGGCGGCTAATGGTCGTGCTGCAAAGCCTCATGGGTATCCAGGCCCTGGTGCTCGGCGTCCTTGCCATCACTCACGTCGTGACGTTTTGGCAAGTGTGCGTCCTGGCCTTGGCCCTGGGGTTGAACAACACCTTCGAAAACCCCGCCCGTCAGTCGTTTGTCCTGGAGATGGTGGGCGGAGACAACGTGCGTAACGCCGTGAGCCTTAATTCCACCATGGTCAATGCGGCACGCGCAGTTGGCCCGGCGGTGGCCGGCATAATCATTGCGACCGCCGGTGTCGGTATCTGTTTCCTCCTGAACGCGGTGAGCTTTGTGGCCGTTGTGTACTCGCTCATATCAATGAACAAGAGTGCCCTTCATCGGAGCGCGCCGGTGGTCAGAGGGAAGGGACAGATGCGCGAAGGCTTGAAATATGTAGCGCGCGAGCCTCGTCTCGGCATCCCGCTTCTGATGATGGCGCTTGTGGGCACCCTGGCCTATGAGTTCCAGGTCAGCCTGCCCGTATTGGCCAAACAGACCTTCCACGGCGGCGCCGAAACCTACGGTTTCCTCACCGCTTTTATGGGCGCGGGCGCTGTAATAGGCGGGCTGGTGACCGCCACCCGGGGGAAAACCGGGCTGCGCGCCTTGAGCATCGCGGCGATTGTCTTCGGTGTGGCCATCCTGGTTACGGCCGTCTCCCCGGTCCTGGGACTCGCGTACGGGGCCATGGCGCTGGTCGGATGGGGGAGCGTCTCGTTCCTGGCCACCGGCAATTCGACTCTCCAGCTCGGCTCCGACCCGTCGATGCGGGGACGGGTTATGGCGTTGTGGGCGGTAGCTTTCTTGGGCTCGACCCCGATCGGCGGCCCCGCCATCGGCTGGGTCATCGAACAGACGAACGCCCGGGTCGGGTTGGCTATCGGTGGCGTGTCCTGTTTGCTGGCGGCGTGCGTTGGGTTCATAGCCCGAGCCCGTTTGCGGTCCGGGCGAGACAAGGTGCCCGGCCCCGGCGAGGGGCCCGAGGTGCCGGTCGGGCCGCTCTCGGAGGCCGAAGAGCTCCAGGCTGAGGCTATCGGCGTGCCCGTAGCCACGGACCGCGGCTTGGCCGCTTCTGCCCGGGTTGCTGCGAAGGGGACGGGGGACTAGGTCGTCCCAACCCCCCTCGAGGGAGCGGCATCGACGGCCGCATCTGTCAGCGTGTTGTCAACGTGGCCCAGACGATGACGTTGTCTAAATAGTGTCCTGTGGCCGCGTCGAAAGGGCCGCCGCAGGTAACCAAGGCGAGCTTGGGCGGCCCGCTGTTAACGAATAGCCCCGCCGGGAGTGCCGCCTTGGAGATGGTGATGGGCGTCTGGCTGACCCGCCAGTAAGTCGCCGCCCGGTTGGACCCGATGACTTCGATCGGGTCGCCGGCCCGGAGCTGGCCGATGTAGTACAGGGCGCCAGGTCCCTCACCCGCCCAGTCCACGTGCCCGGCCAGCAAGCTCACTCCGGGCTGGCCCGGCCACGGGGCACTGGCGGAAGTTGTTGCACGGCCGCCAGTGCTGTCGATGCCGTCGTACCAACCAACCGTGTGGATGTTTGCCGGGATGGTCATGGAACCGTCCACCGCGCCGGTGGCGACGACCGGAGCGCGGACCTTAAGAGCAGGGATCACGAGCGTCGCCCCCGCGCCGCGCACCTCAGACACGGCGCCGGGGCTAGTTACCTCCCGTGGCTGCGGCCGAGGCGGCGGTGAATGTCGGACCGGTGGCGCTGCCTTTGCCGGCCGGTTTGCGGCGACCACAAGGCTTGCCGCTTGAATTGGCTGTGCCTCGGCCGCCGGCCGCCGATCTACTTTGGCGCTGACGTTGCTTTGGTGAGCGCGGGCCGGGGCCGTCGTCCCGGATTGCTGCACTTGGGCCGGGGCCGTCGTCCCGGACTGCTGCACTTGGGCCGGGGCCGCCGCCCGGAACTGCTGTGCCTCGGCCGCGGCGGCCCGGTCGATTTGGCCCTGACGGCGGCCTGAGCAGCGAGGGCGTGCTCGTGGTGCTGGTGTTGGCCAACCGAAATTGCGGCCAGGACGGCTCCGCTGGCGATCATGGCTAGCGCGGCTATGTCCGTGGCGGCCCGCAGGCGACGACGGCCTGGCTTTGGCTCCTGTGAGCTGGTCCTGGTCATGCCGTATTTGTCCCGGCTATCTGATGGCGACCGCGGTTGATAAAACGACGTTACCAACCCCAAGCCTCGAGCTGCCCCTTCGGGCTGGCCGGGTCATCTGACGATTCTCCTGCGCCACCTGAAGCCGAGAAGGCCGGCCCCGGCCGCCAACAGGGCCATGCCGCCCAACGCGAACTGCATCCCTGTTGGGCCACCTGGTCCCCACAATCCATGGCCGGTTATGACGTTAACCGGGGGCACTTTTGGCTTTGTCGTCGTAGTCGTGGACGGAACTGTGGTTGTGGTGGACGGGAGGGTGGTTGTGGTGGCGGGGACTGTCGTCGTCGTTGTGGGGTGAGGCACCGTCGTGGTGGTGGTCGCAGGCACCGTCGTGGTCGTGGTCGTGGTCGTAGTGGTGGTGACTATGGCAGCCGCGGTGAAACTGTCCGTGAGATGGGCGTTGGCTTTCTCCCCGGCCGGCACCTTCACCTTTTGGCCATCACCGGTCCTTTCGACGTCGATCGTCTTGTCGTGCCCGTCGTTGGTCTCGACCACCGTGCAGGTGGATCCGCCGGGTATCCCGTGGAACGTCTCGGGCACTGGCCCCGCCGGCGCGCCCTCGGGGATGCGCAGCCCGAAAACGTTGTCAGCGCCGCAGTCGACCAGGATGTTGATGGCTGCCTGCTGACTGGCGGCTGAGCCGGCGATCGTCTTGGTTACGGTCAAAGACCCCGGGGCGAACTCATAGGTGTTGGTGACGTCAGCTTCCACCGTTTGGCCCGCCGGCACCGTGACGTGCTGGGTAGCGCCCTCAGTGGTGACGGATAGGGCGTTTGTCCCTCCGTTGGTGAGCTCGCTCACCGCGCACGTCGAACCGGCCGGAATCTCATCGTACGTGTGAGACGTGGTGCCCGCGGCGGCCCCGGCCGGGAGCCTGAACTCCGGAGTAAGCCTGATGCCGTCGCAAACAACCTGGATACGGACCGAGCCCTGATGCCCGGCCGCATGGCCGGCGATCGTCTTGGCCACGACGAGCGAGCCCGCCGCGTTCGAGTACGTGTCCTTAAGAGCCGCAGTAGCCGTGCTACCTGCCAACACTGTCACATGCTGCCCGTCCCCGGTCACCTTGACCGCGACGCTCTGGTTGCTACCAGCCGCGGTCTCGGTCACCTCACAGGCCGAGCCCGCGGTTATGTGGTGGTACGTATGCGAGTGCGTGCCGGCGGGCGCCCCGGCCGGGACCCTGAGCGCAGGCGAGAGTGGAGACCCGTTGCAGACCGCCTGGACGGTGACCGCCCCCTGCTTGCCGGCGGCGGGGCCAGCGATTGTCTTCGCCACCCTCAACGAGCCCGCGGCTGGACCGTAAGTATCGGTGATGCCGGCCTCGGCGACGTGGGCTCCCGGCACAGTCACCCTTTGGCCCGCGCCGATTGTCGTCACTGCCACAGTAGCTGTCGAGCCGTTTGCGACCTCGTGCACCGTACACGCCGCGCCGGCCGGTATGGCGCCGTACGTCTTCGAGTAGATGCCTGCGGCCGCCCCGGCGGGGAGGGTGAGCTCGGGGGAGAGCGGGGACCCGTTGCAGACCGTCCGGACCGCTACCCGTCCTTGCTGGCCTGCGGCCGGTCCGGCGATGGTCTTGGTCACCACCAACGAACCCGCGAGTGAGGTGTACGTATCTGTAATGTCCACAGTCCCGACGCCGCCCGCCGGGATGCTGGCCGAGCCGCCGTCGCCCGTAACGGTGACCTGGACCGAGCTGGTGCCTCCGTCAGGGCCGGCAGTGGCGCTACAGACAGAACCGGCGGGGATGCCTGGGTACGTTTGCGACTGGACACCCGTCGCTCCGGCGGGGATGTCCAGTGTGGGTGACAGCGCCTGCCCGTTGCACGACGCCGTCACAGTGACAGGCCCCTGCTGGCCGGCCGCCGTCCCAGTTATGTTCTTGGTCACGGTGAGCGAACCGGTCGGAATGGGCGCATTGCTGTAGGTGTCAACCAGGTTGGCGATGCCGGTGCCGTTCGCCGAGATATCTACCGTTTGGGGGCTTCCCTCGGTGACAACGTGCATCGTACCGGAGGCCCCATTTCCGGTTTCCGTAACGGTACAACTCGTACCGGGGGCGATACCCGGGTAGCTGCGCGATTGCGTGCCGGCGGGAGCCCCGGCCGGGATGACGAACTCCGGTAAGGCGGTCCCGGCGCAGCTGACTGAGATCGTGACGGCGCCTTGTTGGCCGGCGGCCGGCCCTGCGATCGTCTTGGTGACCGTCAACTCTCCCGGGACGAGCGGGGCCAGGAAGTAGGTGTCCGTGATGTTGGCTACGACTTCATCCCGGGCCGGGACGGCAAGAGTCTGGTTGTCGCCAACGGTCTCCACAGAGACCGTGCTCGTGGAGCCGTCCTGAGTTTCAGTCACGGTGCAGGTCGACCCGCCCGGGATGTCATCGTACGTGTGCGAGATGATGCCGGCGGGTTGTCCTGCTGGGATCACGAACGGGTCCAGACTTGTCATCTGGCCGTCCGATACACAGCTGACGCCGATGGAAACCTGGCCCTGCTGGCCGGCGGCCGGGCCGGCGATATCTTTCGTCACGACCAATGCGCCCGGCACGTAGTTGTACGTGTTGACCACGTTGGCGGTGGCGGTCCCGTTCTCCGAGATAGTGAATTCCTGAGGGCTGCCCGCAGTAACGGCCGTGACCGTCTCCGTGGCGCCGGTGGCCGTCTCGGTCAACGCGCAGGTCGAGCCGGCCAGGACATTGGGGTAGGACATCGAAAACGTACCGGCGGTCCCGGTGAGGATTTCGAAGGGGGGAAGCTGCGTCCCGTTGCAGCTAACTTCGATCCTGATCGGGCCCTGAGACCCGGCCGCCGGGCCGGTGATCGTCTTGTTGACCACCAGGGCACCGGACTCATAGGTGTCTGTGAGGTCGACCGTCGCCTCCGCCCCAGCCGGGATAGTGACTACGGTGCCACTGCCCTTGTTCGCAACGCCGACAGTGCCGGTGCTGCCATCGGCCGTCTCGAGCACAGTGCACTGTGACCCGGCCGGGAGGTCCCGGTAGTCCTTCGAATGTGGTGTAGTCGCGCCCGCCGGGATCACGAAGTCCTCGAGAGCATTCCCGTCGCACGAGACCGAGATCACGATTTCGCCCTGCTGGCCGGCCGCGGGGCCGTCGATGGCCTTGTGGACTATCAGGGAACCGTTGGCCTCGGTGTAAGTGTCCGTGATAGTGGCGGTGGCGGTGCCGTCGGGAGGAACGGTGACGGTCTGGCCGTCGCCAGTTATGGTGACGTCGACAGTGCTGGTGCTGCCGTCAGCGGTCTCCGTGACCTTGCATAGCGAGCCGGCCTGGATGCCGGTGAACGTCTTCGATTGGGGCCCGGTGACCGCCTCCGGGATGTCAA
Source organism: uncultured Acidimicrobiaceae bacterium (assembly GCA_963750465.1). GTDB lineage: Bacteria > Actinomycetota > Acidimicrobiia > Acidimicrobiales > Palsa-688 > Fen-671. The sequence goes on along the minus strand of CAVVRE010000007.1, from coordinate 1,190,662 downwards.
AGGTGCCGATAGAGCTTTCGTTGCAGCTCACATCGATGCTTACCGGCCCTTGGCTACCAGCCGCGGGGCCGGTTATGTCCTTTGTCACCACTAGCGACCCGGGAACCTGCGTGTAGGTGTCAGTCAGGTCAACCGTGGCGCTGTCGCTGGCCGGGATGGTGACGGTCTGGGGGCTCCCGACAGTTACGACCTGTACCGTGCTCGACGAGCCGTTAGAGGTCTCGGTCACGGTGCAACTCGTGCCGTCCAAGATCCCTGTGTAACGCTGGTCGTAGGTGCCGCCAGGCGTGTTCGCCAGGATGGTGAAGTCGGGCGTTAGGGCGGTGCCGTTGCAGACCGTATGAATGACGACTTGGCCTTGGAGCCCCGCGGCTGAACCGGTGATCGTCTTGTTGATGACCAATACCCCGGTCTCATAGCGATCCGTAAGGTGAATGGTGGCGGCCCCACCGGGCGGGATGGTGACGGTCGTGCCGTTGCCCTCCTCGAGGTCAGCCACCCGGGCATTGCCGCCGTCCGGGCTTACGTGAGCGGTGCACTCCGACCCGGCCGGGATGTCGTCATACGTACGCGAGTAGGTGCCGGCGGGGCTGCCAGCCGTCACGACAAGGGGCGGGGAAAGCGTGGTGGACGTGCCGTTCAGTACGCACGTCGTGGTGATCGTAATCGTCCCTTGCTGACCTGCACCGGGGCCCTCCACTACCTTCTGAACGACCAGGGACCCGGGCACGAAGTCGTAGGTGTTGCTGACTTCCGCGGTGGCTTCCTGGCCGGCCGAGATCGGGACCGACTGGTGTCCTCCGACGGCGTGGTGACCGAGACGGTGCTAGTTGCGCCGTTCACGGTCTCGTCAATAGTGCAGGTCGAGCCGGCCGCGATGCCGTCGTAAGTCTTCGAGATGGGCTGCGTCTGACCTGCCGGGATCACGAAGTCGGCCAGCGCGGCTCCGCCGCAGCTGACACTGATCGTGACCTGACCCTGGTCTCCCGCCGCTGGGCCGGCGATGAGCTTGCTTACTTCCAGGGAGCCGGTGGCGTGGGTATATGTGTCCGTAATGTGCCTGGTAGCTGTGCCGCCCCCCGGCACGGTGACCGACGTGCCGTTGTCGCCGCTTATGGCCACGTTGACGGTGCTGGTGCTCCCGTCGGCGGTCTCTGTGGCGCTGCACGTTGAGCCAGCCGGGATTCCTGTGTAAGTCTCGGCTGTGGTCCCCGGCCGGCGCATTTTGGTCGACTCTCAGCTCGGGCGAGAGCTCCGTTCCGTCGCAGCTGACTTTGATGGTGACTTGACCCTGCTGGCCCGCCGCTAAGCCGGCGATGGTCTTGGTGACCGTCAAGGAACCGGTCAGAAACGTGTACGTGTCAGTGATGGTGGCCTGGGCGTTCTCCGCAGATCCGACCGTGACCGTCTGGCCGCTGCCGACCGTAGCTACCCCGACTGTGCTGGTTCTGCCATCGGCGGTCTCGGTCACCACGCAGCTGGAGTTCGGCAGGATCCCCGTCCAGGTGTACGAGTATGTTCCGGCAGCTGACCGTCCTGCCGCGACTGGTCAACTCCGGCTCACCAGCGTGCCATTGCAAACCGCATGGATCGTGACCGCTCCCTGGCTGCCTGCGGCCTCGCCGGCGATCACCTTGTTGACCGTGAGCGAACCGGTAAAGAAGCTGTACGTGTCCGTGATCGTCGCGCTGGCGGCGCTCCCCGAAGGGATGGTGACCTGTTGGCCACTCCCGCTGACATGTCGCGGCCACGGTGCTGGTGCTGCCGTCAACCGTCTCGGTGACCGTGCAAACGGATCCAGCCGGGATGTTGTGTACTCCTTCGACGGGTTGCCCGTAGCGCCCATACCGATGGTGAAGTCGGGCGTCAAGGCCGTGCCGTCGCAGACCGTGTGGATGGTTATAGGCCCCTGGTGCCCCGCGGCAGGGCCAGTAATCGTCTTGTGTACCACTAGCGATCCTGGAGCCTGAAAATCGGCGGTGGAGTCGACGATCGTCGTCAGGACCGCCGACTGAGAAAGGATCAGCTTCTGCGCCAGATTGGCGCCACCGTCGTACAGGTAGACGTTGCCTGAGGGGACCGTGGCCACCGCCGTCGCCTGCAGGTCCGCTGCAGACTGGCCGGTCGACTTCAGCCATATCTGCTGGCCACCAGGCTGTTGGGCGTTAGGTACCAGCGCCCCCTGCGCGATGAGGTTGGTAGCGGCGGCGTTCGAATACATGTTCGCGCCGGTCGACGTCACGGTGGTGACGGCGGTCGATTTTACGGTGTAAGGCCCGAGGACCGAACCCGCCGGCCCGCTCAGGTGGTCGGGCGTGATAGTGAGGCTGGGTGGCGGCGGCTGGGTGAGCGGCCCTTCGCTGATGACATGGTCCACGATCGAGGCGACAGTGCTTTCGATCGCCTCGGAGGTGCTGAGCACGTAGCTGTCGCTGAAGAACCAGACGGCAGCCTGAACGGCGGCCGCCCTCTCATTATCGCCCAGCGAGCTGGGTTCGTCTGTGTTCGGGTAGTACTCGTCGAGGATGCGGGCCACGTATCCCATGTGAGGGACGTTGGCCGCGTTCCAGGTGCCCAAGGCGTAGCCGTTGCCGATGTAGGTGTCAGTATTGATGTCGATGCAATAGAGGGTCATCTGGGCCCCGCCGCCCACCGGTGTGCCGTAAATGACGCCGGCGAAGCCCTCATCCTTGGCCGAAAAATTCGGGGGCGGGATTACCGTCGGGTAGCCTTTGGTCGGGTCGAAAGTGCTTCCCGCGTTGGCTATGTAACCGTGAACCGACTGGCCGGGGCCCGTAGCAGTCAAAGTGAGCTGGGAGTTGGCACCGAGCGCCAACCTGTGACTTGGGTTCGGGCCCGTCCTTAAGACGGCTCCGGCAGGGAGGGCATCGAAGGCAACGACGGCCAGGGCGGTGATCGCCACGAAGACGAGCCGCCGGGCCCAACCTGGCTGGTGGAGGCCTAGCATAGGCTGAACCCTAGCTGGTCACGCAGAGCGCGTCATCACCCACAAGAGATGACGGTCAGATCGATCCGCCGGTGGCTGGCTGGCTCAGACGGGTTGTGTCACGTGAACGTCGTGGCCTGGGCCGACGACGGCCCTCCGTTTAGTCTGGGAGATCCCGGGGCGCAACCAATGACTTCAAGTAGGCGTGCCCGGGCCCAGAGCAGCCCACGACGTGGCTATGTCCAGAGTGGCGAGAGCGCACGTAGCGAACTTGTCCCCGAGCCGGGCCAGGGCCTGCTCGTCCCCGTCACCGGCCATTCCCAGGGCCAGATCCTGAAGCCCCGGGTTGTGCCCGATCACCAGCAATGCTTCGACCGTATCGGGCACCTCGTGAAGGCGAACTCGCAGATCGGAATCGCTGGCCCCGTACAGTTCGTCTTCCACCAGGCCCGGGACCGATGGCCCCAGGGCTGCGCTGACCGCCTCATAGGTTTGAAGCGCCCGGGCGGCCGAGGAGCACAGAACTAGTTGCGGCCTGACCTGAGCCCGGCGTAAGTGGCCCGCCATGCGGCGGGCGTCTGCTTGCCCGCGCGGCGCCAGCGGGCGGTCGTGGTCGGCCAGGCTCTCGTCGTCCCAGCTCGATTTGGCGTGGCGCAGGAGGTAAAGGGTCTTCAATTTCCGGCCACCGGTGGCAGGATACGTCAATGAACGGGTGGGCCACGGTAGCTTCCATCAACTGGGAGACGGCGGCGTCCGCCGCCACCGCGTTCGGCACGCTAGTGCTCGCTCTGGCCACCTTCTCTGTTGTGCGCTCTGGCCGCCGAAGCGCCGAGGCCACCGAAATGGCCTTGCTGGCCGGCATCCGGCCGCTTCTCCTACCGTCGCACATGGAGGACCCCGACCAGAAGATCAGTTTCGTAGACGACCACTGGGTGCACGTGGCCGGTGGTCGCGCTGCCGCCGAAGCCACGACCAACGCCGTCTACCTGGTGGTGTCCTTGCGGAACGTAGGGAACGGTCTGGCTGTGCTCGACCGCTGGGATGTCAACCCGTATGTCGTTGCCGCCGACGACCCGGCCGAGGCCAATCGTCTGGCCGGTCAGCAACGCCCGCGGGATATCGCCCAGTTCCGTCGCTTGACCAGGGATCTTTATCTACCAGCGGGTGAGCTCGGGTTCTGGCAAGGCGCTTTGCGTGACCCCTCGGAGACATTGTTCAAGGAGGCCAGCGACGCCATAGTCGAGAGGCGGATGCTGACTCTCGACCTGTTGTACTCGGACCTTCGAGGGGGACAGAGGAGTATAAGCCGGTTCACGCTTCGCCCGGTCGGTCCAGACCAGTGGTTTGCCACTATTGCCCGGCACTTCGCCCTCGACGGGCCGAGCCCGCGCTGACGACGTGGACCGCAGAGTCCTTGGTCTGTGTCGGCTCGAGCTGCCAGCCGCGGACCACGGCCTGAATTGAGCCCGGCGACCCCGAACGAGGAGTTGGCGGCGCTACTCCGCCACCTCGAGCCGCACAGGCAACCCGGCCAATTTGTGTTCTGCACGGTGCAACAGGCCCCTGCTGGTGTCGAGCCGATGGCGACCGTCCGGGAGGACGAGGGTTTGACCGTGGTCGTCGAAAAGGACGTCGCTGATGGTGCCGGGTTCGAGTACGACTTCGTGGCCGCCATGATCACCCTGGGCGTGGGCTCGCGCCTGGACGCGGTCGGGCTGACGGCCGTGGTTTCATCCGTGCTGGCCGCTGCCGGTATCAGTTGCAACGTGATGGCGGGGCATTTCCACGACCACCTCTTCGTACCGGTCGATCGGGCCGAAGACACGCTCGAGCTGCTCGACCAGGTCTCTCGCCGAGCCCTTGGACCCGAGAGCTCGCCCAGCCAGCAGTCCGCAGCCCGCTCGAGTGCCGGCCCATCCCGACCCCCAGGTCTCCCGGGTAGTTGAGGGCCGGAGGTTGAGGATAGGAGGTCGGGGCGGGTAGTTCGGGCGGAGCGGCGCCGCCGTGACCATCTATCTACGGATTCCGGATAGAACTCGTAGGTAGCGCGGGTCGTTCGTCGACAAATGGACACGGCGACCGGTCGTCGGGCCTCGACGTGGCCACTTTTCGACGCTTTGACCAACGCCGGGCTGGAAACTCGCAAACGAGCACGGCGTCGGCCGGGCGCTGGACTGGCTGGCCGGCACTGGCGCCGAGAGCACTGGCCCGCCCGGCACTGGCGCGGACAGCATTGGCCGCCCGGGGCGCCGTTGCTGCCTACCCGTCGACCAACAGTGGGCGCTGAAGCCCAAGAGCGTCCTTCCTGCCGCCACCACCCCACGGTGGCCGTCTGAGAACTGGCATCATCGCGCCTGGCTGCGGTGGCCGTTCTCCTGCGGCATGACGTACGGCGTCTCCAGCTCCCGACCGCGGCCCGGTACCGCCCAAACCGGTCGCCGGCCATCGAGTCGGGGTAGGTCCCGCTCGGCCCAGGCCGTACCAGGTCACGTCCCCGAAGGTCTGCGGGATGGCCAAAGCCAGCCCGGCCCGGCCAAAGTGGGCGGTTTCCGCTGGTCACCGTAAGGTGGGCTGGCCGGCACGAGCAAGGAGGATCGAAATGGAATACGTCAAGCTTGGTTCGACGGGCCTCGAGGTCTCGAGGCTGTGCCTCGGTTGTATGAGCTTTGGGGAACCGCAGCGGGGCGGTCATCCCTGGAGCCTCGGCGAGCAAGCGGCGCGGCCGATCATCCGCCAGGCCCTCGAGGCGGGCATCAACTTCTTCGACACAGCCAACGTGTACTCGGACGGGAGCAGCGAGGAGATTGTGGGTGCGGCCCTGGCTGAGTACGCGCAAAGGGACGAGGTAGTGCTGGCGACGAAGGTGCACGGCCGCATGAAACCGGGCCCCAACGGCGGCGGGCTCTCGCGGAAGGCGATCCTGGCCGAGGTCGACAATAGCCTCCGACGGCTAGGCACCGATTACGTCGACCTCTACCAGATCCACCGGTTCGACCACACCACACCGGTCGAGGAAACCGTAGAAGCCCTCAGCGACCTCGTGAAGGCGGGCAAGGCCCGCTACGTGGGGGCGTCGTCGATGTACGCGTGGGAGTTCTCGAAGATGCTGCACACCGCCGACAGCCACGGCTGGGCCCGCTTTGTATCGATGCAGGACCATTACAACCTCCTCTACCGGGAAGAGGAACGTGAGATGTTGCCCCTCTGCGCCGACGAGGGGATCGGCGTCATCCCCTGGAGCCCACTCGGCCGGGGCCGCCTCACGCGGGACTGGGACGAAGCCACGGAGCGCAGCCGCACCGACGAGTTCGGCCGGCGCCTATACGCCGAGCAGGACCGGTCCATCGTACAAGCGGTGGCCAATGTGGCTGAGAAACGTGGTGTCAGTCGAGCTCAGGTGGCGTTGGCCTGGTTGCTCAGCAAACCGGTGGTGAGTGCACCCATCGTCGGGGTCACGAGTGGCGCCCAACTAGCGGATGTTCTCGGGTCACTGTCGGTTGAACTGAGCGCAGAAGAGGTGGAGCAGCTCGAGGAACCTTACGAACCGCACGCCATCGCCGGTCATTGATCGTCAGGAGATCAATCCCGGGCGTCCGTCAATTGTCAGAGCCGCCTTAACGATTATGACAGCTTTGGCGGCTAAATTGGATGGCCGTGCTCTGGACGGAACGCGGTCTGACGAAAGTTCCGCGGATCACGATATTTTTTTGGGTAATCAAAATCCTTACGACGGCGATGGGCGAGGCAACCTCGGACTTCAGCGTCAGGGCGATCGACCCGGTCATCGCCGTGGGCCTTGGTTTTATTGCCTTTGTGGTCGCGATGGCGTTTCAGCTGCGGGCCGACAGGTACAAAGCCCCCATCTACTGGTTCGCGGTCGTGATGGTCGCCGTATTCGGCACGATGTGCGCCGATGTGCTTCACGTCAAGTTCGGCGTACCTTACACGGTTTCGACCACGGGCTTCGCCATCGTTCTGGCCGCCGTTTTCTTCAGCTGGAACCTGGTGGAGCACACGCTGTCGATCCACAGCATCTTCACTCTGCGTCGCGAGCTCTTCTATTGGGCCGCCGTGTTGTCGACTTTTGCCATGGGCACGGCCTTGGGCGATCTGACCGCCTACACCTTGCACCTGGGCTTTTTCTCCTCGGGCCTCCTCTTCACCGCCCTGTTCGCCGTCCCCGCCCTGGCCTACCGGTTCGCCGGGCTCAACCCGGTGCTTGCGTTCTGGAGTTGCTACGTCCTTACCCGCCCACTCGGTGCATCGTTTGCCGACTGGTTGGGGGTACCCCAAAGCCTGGGCGGGCTGGGCTGGGGCCGGGGGACGGTGGCCATCATTTTCACCATCCCGATCGTGGCCCTGGTCGGGTACCTGACAGTCAGCCGGGTTGACCTGCCAGTGGACCAGCAAGAGCTCGGCGGGGCCGGCGCGGTGGCTACAAGGCCCCTCACTTAGAGTGGGCTGGGCTTGGTCCGGACCGGGCCGAGATCTGAGGCCCAGTAAGCATCAGCGTCGATAGGCTTCTGCCCGAAAACCCTGTTCCCGCAAGCTCGGCACGATGACGTCCCTGTGCGCCGGGTCGAGCGTTTCCAGGGTGAGAATGACCTCGGCCTCGCTCACCCCGACCGGAGCTCCGGAACGCCGGTGCTCCACGGTCAAGAGGTTCAGCCCCAGACCTCCGAGTGCGCCGGTCAAGGAGGCCAGCGCCCCCGGCTTGTCAGGCAGGACGACCCGGACCATGAAGTAGCGCCCGGCGGCGGTCAGGCCATGCTCGACGAGGCGGGTGAGGAGGAGGGGGTCGACGTTGCCACCGGAAATGAGCAGCACGACGGCGTCGTCGCCAGGTACGGCGCCGGCCAGCAGCGCCGCCAACGGGACCGCACCGGCGGGCTCGACCACCCATTTGCACCGCTCGAGGAGCAGCACCACGGCCCGGCTGATCTGCTCCTCGTCGACCGTCACGACCTCGTCGACGAGCGCCTTTGTGTGCTCATAGGTGAGCTGCGAAACGCGGCGCACTGCGATCCCGTCGGCCATGGTGTCGACAGAGGGCAGTTCGACCGGGCCACCAGCCCGGAGAGCAGCGAGCATTGGGGCCGCTCCCGCCGCTTCGACGCCCACGACCCGGGCTGCGCTCGACCGACCTCGCAGTCCGGCGGCCACGCCGGCGATCAGGCCGCCGCCGCCAATCGGCACGAGGACGGCGGCCGCGTCGGGCACCTCGTTAGCCAGTTCTAGGCCGATCGTCCCTTGACCGGCGATCACGAGGGGGTCGTCGAAGGGCGGGACGTAAAACGCCCCTCGCTCAGCGGCGTACGCCCGCGCCGCCCGGAGCGCGTTGTCGACGACGCCGGGTTCGAAGCGGACTGCGGCGCCGTAGCCGCGGGTGGCGTCGATTTTAGGGAGAGATGCACCGGTGGGCATGAAGATCGTGGAAGGGAGACCGCAGAGCGACGCCGCTAGAGCTACGCCCTGAGCGTGGTTGCCCGCCGATGCGGCCACTATTTCCTCTGTGGCGCCGGCGGAGGCCAGGGAGGCGATCCTGTTGAAGGCGCCCCGGATCTTGAACGAGCCCGTCCGTTGGAAGTGCTCGGGTTTTACAAATACGGGCCTCCCAACCAGGGTGGTGAGGGCTCCGGAGAACTGGGCCGGCGTTGGGCGGAGCACCGGCGACAACCGCTCTGCCGCGTCCTCTATGTCGTCCAGCCCGACCATGTCCCTCAAACTAGGTCTCTCAAACTAATGGTTCTCTCGAACTAGGCCGGTCGGTCAAGCAATATGGTCGTGCCAGACGCAACGCTGACGATGGCCCGGTCCGGGCCCTGCGACGGGAGGTATAAGCAGCACGTGGACGAGTCGACAAGAGGGCACAGGCGGTTTTGGCGGTTGCCGCCCGCTGTCGGCCAAGCCATCGGGTACTCCTCGTGGCGGGCGGAGTACCGGGTATGGAGGGGGGCCCAATGACCGAGAGCGCAGTGACCGAGGGACCAGTGGGCGACGACGACGGCCTCGCCCGGTGCCCATGGGGAGTTGCGCCGCCGGAGTACCGGCTCTACCACGACGGCGAATGGGGCCGGCCGGTGGGGGAGGACAACCGCGTCTACGAGAAACTCTGCCTCGAGGGTTTTCAGAGCGGCCTTTCGTGGCTGACCGTACTGCGCAAAAGAGAAGCTTTCAGGAGCGCGTTTGCCAACTTCGACCCGGCCGTAGTGGCCACTTTCGGTGAGGCAGATATCGAACGGCTGCTGTCCGACGCGTCCATTATCCGCCACCGGGCCAAAATAGAAGCGACCATTACCAACGCTCGGGCCGTCCTCGATCTCAACGCCGCAGGGAGTTCGCTCGCCGGCCTGGTGTGGGCTTACGAAGTGCCGGCGCAACTGCCCCCGGCGAGCATGGCTGACCTGCCGTCGTCGACAGTGCAATCCCAAGAATTGTCCGCCCGCCTGCGCCAGCTCGGGTTCCGGTTTGTCGGCCCCACTACCGTGTACTCGTCCATGCAGTCCTTGGGCGTCGTGAACGACCATTTGCAGAATTGCCATTTCCGCGCCATTTCCGAACAGGAACGGGCGACATTCGCGCCGCCGGCTTAGCGCGAAGCCACGCCGGGTTTATATGCCGGCGAAGACCCGGCGCAGTTCGTCGAGATCGGCGCTCCCCGTCGTGCTCGTGCCAGGCGGCGTGTGGTCGGGGTCCAGCCGGCCGTACACCAGGCGCAGCAGTGCGGCTGAAGTCAGGTCGAGAGTGCCGTCGAACGGCCCCTCCACATCGTTTGTCAAGGCGACGCTCTCGCCGATGGACAAGAGGAAGTGGCGGTCAGGGTGTGAGGTGCGGATCTTGACCTGGGACTTCGTACTGGCTCGGTCAGCCTTGGCCAGCCTTCCGGCGATGAACGGTAGCCGGTCCACCAGCAGTTCGACCGACGAAAGGAGCACTTCGGCCCCAGGGTCGAAAGTGACGGCCACGTCCCAACTGTGGACCGCATGCTCTCCCAGTCGCAGGCCCACGATCCCCACTGCGTCGAGTTCCATGCCGAAGAAAGTCATGTGCAACGACTTGAGCGTCTTGTCGTCGAGCGCCTGGAGGACCGAGACGTAGCGCCGGTCCCAAACCACCATTTGGCTCGATTTGTCCACGGCGCTGAGGTTGTTCCAGCGGTCCCAGATGACGGGGAACGCTTCCCGGTCGAGTGGCGGGCCATCTACGAGGATCTGCTCCAGCCCGAGGAGCCCGATCTCGGCCCCGGACCCGATATGCGAAAGGACCTGGGCGACGTTCCACTGGGGCAGTACGAGCCTTGCTCCAGCTGTTCAGGGGTCAGGCCGAGGACCATCCCAACCAGGGCGTCATGTGAGGTCCGTAGAGCCTGGATCCAGCTGTGAGGGTCGGTGTTCATGGCACTGGATGCTAGCCCCCCGGACCCCGTATCGCGGGGCTCCGCCACCATTCGTGGTAGCGGTCTCGTCGGCCCGTGAGCTAGCGAATTACCCCGTATTTAGGCCCGAAATTGCCCAAAGCCTCAGTCGCCCGGTTGGTACCCGCGGGCGCGGTCCACTAGGAGGGTTACGGCTACCCTCTTGTCGCCCGGGAGGTCGTGGTCGCGCAGGTCGGAACCGTACTTCGCCCCTACTTTGTCGGCGAAGCTGTAGTCGGGATCCTGTTCCATCTGGGCCTTACCTCGCAGCTCGAGGTACCGGTAGCTGTTCTTGGGATCGGTGATCAGCAGGCTGCAGGCGGGGTTGCGGAACAGGTTGTCCGTTTTTAGCCGGCTGCTGTTCAAAGACAGCTTGACAACGTCGCCCTCGGCCAGGAACCAGACAATTGACTGGTGCGGGCCGCCCCATTTCCCAACTGTCGCGAGCGTGGCAAACTCCGCTGTGAGGAGGTCCCGGAACGAATCGGGGATATTTTCCATACACCTTCTATAGCAGAAAGCGGGGCGCTAACCGACGGGGGAGGTCTCCGCCTGAGCAGCAGGTATCGCGACGTCGCTGCCGCCGTCGACGGGCATGATCAGCCCGTCGCGGAAAAGGACGCTATTTGTCCGCAGGGCGGCCACCCTCTTGCCCGGCAGTATGACCCCAGAAAGGTTTAGCGGGTCGGCGGCGGAGAGGCGGACGAGCTCGCCCTTCCGCTGGCTGCGCCGGATGTGACGTAGCTCGTCCAGCGCTTCAGGGAGAGCGTATTGCTCGCCGGCGAAACCGGTGACGAACCGTCCACCCCGGACCAACCCCCGGGCCTCGAATCGTCGCAGCGCCCACAGGATCTCCCGCCACGGCACAGCCAGGTCCTCATGGCTGGCCAGGTCCCAGAAGACGACACCCCAACGCGCTAGCAGCTGGCCCGCCACATGCTCGGCCAGTTCGTCCGTGGCCATGGGCACCGCTCCGGGGTGCGCCGCGGTAGCCAGGAGGGCCCAGCGTCCTTCACCCGGGCGGCGAAGCGCCTTCTGGGTGGCTGGGTTGGGGCGCAGCCCGAGCCGCCGACGCTCGGGAAGGTGACGGCGCGCCCAGGTGTCACGGCGAGAGAACAGCGACCGTACGGCACCAAACCCGTCAGACGTAACGATGCCCCGAGCAACCAGGTCCCACAGGCCTTCCTGCACTTCGGTCGGGAGGCGCCGCGTGGCGGCCGGGCAGGTCCGAGGAGAACATCGCCCCGTACTCCTGCAAAGCGTCGAGCACGTCCCGCCCCGCTCCGTGTACCGGCTCCTCGGGCACGGCGTCGCCCCTGGTCGCGGCCGTAAGCCAGGACAGGTCACTACGGAGTGTGAACGTCACCGGGGTGGCGCGTGACGGCGTCGATGCGCTGCGCTTCGGCTGTCCGTCTGCGTCTGGAGGGCGGAGCGACAAGCGGCCCCAGCTCACCTCTCCGGAGAGACAGAGATCTTCCAGCCAGCGCTGCTGGTAGCCCTCGACGCGGGCAGAGAGCACCGCTTCCTCCCACGCGCCGGCGGCGAGCTCGAACCCCTGCAGTTGTTCGATCACAGCCAACACGCCCGCTCGGCCCTGGCGGCGAGCGCCGGGGGCCACGTGCTGCCAGCGCAAAAGGAACCTCATGAAGTCCTGAGAACTAACGGGCTCGATTTCTCGCCGCAAGCGGTTCAACGTGTAACTGTGGAGGCGGGCCAGGAGGTGCCGGGCGCACCATTGTTCGGTGGTGCCGAACGCAGGGTCGAACAGCCCCCGCATGGCGAACCCCTCGGCCTCCAAGCGGCCCAGCCCCACGCGGGCACGGCTCGGGGCTAGGCCACACTGGGCCGCCAGTTCTTCCACCGTCACCGGCCCGGTGAGCTCTAGGTGGCCGCGAACGACCATGGCCGCGGCCACGTCCGCGATGTCAGCGGCCGCACCTTCGTCGCCGGCCGGGCCGTCGTCGCTGCTCATTTCGACCCCTGCCACCAGCCCTAGGGGGCTAGGCAGACGGTAGTCGGGCTCGAACGCGGCCCCGGGGAACAGAGCCTCTACCCACTCGCGGCGCTCCGTCCCGCACCAGAGGAGCGGCGACGCTTCGCCCTCCGTGGAAGCCGGCGCCGGCGACACCCGCATAGCCCGGCCGGCTTTTACCAGCTCCTGGAACCATTCCTCCCAATCGTCGCGGGCGCGGTGGACCAGCGTGGACACGAGCAGGTCATGCAGCTCCTCCGCGTCGCGGGGGGCCGGCGCCACCTGAGCGCGTATTTTTTCCAACGCGGCTGGGTCGAGCCGGCTCAGGTCACGCGCCTCAACCGGTAACCCCCGTCTCAGCTGCACTTGCCGGGACCGCCGTTCCTCCAGGGGGGCGTCGTCAAGGAACGTGTACGGCTCGCTGTTCACGATTTCGTGAGAGAGCACGGAGGGTTCTACGGAGTCGACGAAATGCGACCTGATCTCGCCGGAATGAAGCGACGCCACCAGGTGCTGAAGTCCATCGCAGTCCATCGCCTCGTGCAGGCAGTCGTGCAGGACCTGGCGCACGATGACGTGGTCCGGTAACTGGATCGGGCCGGGCGCGGTATTTTCCTGGCAGGCGGCCAGAGCCGGGAAAACCGCAGCCATCAAGTCGTCCGCCTCCATCCGCTGTATAGGCAAAGGGTTTTTCTTGCCGCCCCGGAAGCGCAATATGGCGAGGGAACGGTTCAGGTCCCAACGCCAGCGAGAAGTGAACATGGGGGACGCCAGCACGGCTTGTTCCAGCGTCGTTTTTACCGTGTTCGGGTGGAGCAGGCGGGGGGCAGAACCGAGCGGGAAACTGTGCTGGGGGCCGAGCGACAATATGACCGCATCGTCGTTCGCGGCGGCTTGAAGCTCGAAATCGAAAGTCACGCAGAACCGTTTGCGCAGGGCCAGCCCGAGGGCCCGGTTGACGCGGCCGCCGAAGGGCGAATGGACCACGAGCTGCATCCCACCGGCGCCGTCGAAAAATCGCTCGAAGACAACGTCCTGATGGCCAGGCATCACGCCCAGCTGTTGTAGCCCGGTAGCCAGGTAGGCGACTATCTGTTCGGCCGCGTCGGCCTCCAGCCCGCATGTCTCACGTAGATGGGCGACGGCCGCCTCCGACCCGCTGTTGGCCAGGTCCGCCGCCACCGCCGCCCGCAGTTCCGAGACCTCTTCGGAGAGTTCGGCTGTTCGGCTCGGTGCCTCCCCGACCCAGAACGGGATGGTCGGCCGCGCCCCTTCGGCGTCCATCACACGCACTTCGCCGGCGGTGACGCGGCGGATGCGCCACGAATGCGTCCCGAGAAGGAAGACGTCGCCGGCCATGGACTCGATGGCGAAGTCCTCGTTGACGGTACCGACGAAGGTATCGTCGGGCTCGGCTATGACCCGGTAGTCGCCGACTTCGGGGATGGCCCCACCGCTTGTCAGTGCGGCCAACCGGGCACCGCGGCGAGGTCGCAGGACGCCGTTGACGCGGTCGCGGTGCAGGTACGCCATGCGCGCCCCACGCCCCGTCGGGATGCCCTCTGATGCCAGCTCGACGACGTCGTCGAAGTCCTCTCGGGAGAGACCGGCGTAGGGGGCGGACTGGCGCATGAGTTCGAAAAGAGCCCCCTCCTGCCACTCTTCGGCCGCCGCCACCTCGGCGATGACCTGCTGCGCCAGGATGTCGAGCGGCGCCACCGGAGGCTCGACAGCATCGAGGCGGCCCTTGCGCACCGCCGCCAAAAGCGCCGCGCACTCGACCAGCTCGTCGCGGGTGGTCGGGAAGAGGATCCCTTCGGGGACGCCGTGACGGGAGTGGTTGGAGCGGCCGACCCGCTGCAGGAAAGTGGAGATGGCCCTGGGCGAGCCCACCTGGCAGGCGAGCTCGACGGGGCCGATGTCGATGCCCAGCTCGAGCGAGGCCGTGGCCACCAGCGCCCGCAGATCGCCCGCTCGCAGCCGGGACTCGGTGCGCCGCCGGCGCTCGGCCGACAGGCTCCCGTGGTGCGCTGCGACCTGGTCCGGGCCAAGGATCTCGCCCAGAAGGTGAGCCAGGCGTTCGGACAGCCGGCGGGTGTTGACGAACACGAGCGTCGTCTGGTGACCTTTCACGTGCTCGGCGATCCGGGCCACGATCTCGCCCATCTGTTCCTGGGAAAGGACGGCCGCCATCTCCTGCTCTGGTAGTTCGACGCTGACCTTGAGCTGGCGACGGTGGCCGCAGTCCACGATCTCCACGTGGCGCGCCGCAACCACGGCTTCGGCCCTCCCTGGGGCCGGGTCGAGGCCGGTGGCCTCGGGGGCGTCGTGGACGTGAACGGTCGCGCCGCCCCCGCTCAGGAGCCGGGCGGTCACCTCGATCGGTCGCTGGGTCGCGGATAGCCCCACCCGCTGTGGGCGGCCTTCGAGCTGGATGTGCTCGAGCCGTTCCAGGCTGAGCGCCAGATGGGACCCTCTCTTGTCGCGGGCCAGGGCGTGGATCTCGTCCACGATCACCGTCCGGACCCCGGTCAGTGTCAGCCGGCTGCGCTCTGCGGTCAAGTAAAGGTAGAGGCTCTCCGGAGTGGTGACGAGGATGGTCGGAGGTTCCTTCACCATGGCGGCGCGGGCGCTCGAGGTGGTGTCGCCCGTGCGGACCGAAACTGTGATGGGAGGGACGGTCAACCCAAGGGGTTCGGCCGCCCGGGAGATCTCTGCCAACGGGCGTTCGAGGTTTTGTTGCACGTCGACGGCCAGGGCTTTGAGGGGTGAGACGTACACGACCCTGGTCAGCCCCTTCAGATCCTCGCCGGCTTGGTGAGAGCGGTAGGCCTGGTCGATGGCCATGAGGAAGCCGGCCAGGGTCTTGCCGGAGCCGGTCGGCGCGGCAATGAGCACGTCAGAGCCGGCCTGTACCAGAGGCCAGCCTTTGGCCTGCGCCTCGGTCGGGCCCTCTGGGAAACGGCCCGCGAACCAGCTGGCAATGGCCGGGTGCAGGTCAAGGGGGGCCGGAGCTGAGGGCATGGATCCCATTGAACACGTCGAGTGTGACAACGGCTTGTCCTATTTCGCTTGTCCTATTTCGCCTGTCCGGTTTCGCCTGTCCGGTTTCGATTGTCATCCCGTTGCGCCAGGGTACCGGTGACGTGGGACGGTCTTCCCGGCCTACGGCCGGTTTGCTTCAAAGCGGAGGCGGGGTCGCTGGCCATGGGCTCCAGCCGTATGCGAGTACCATTGTTTGCGACGAATGAGCTGGCTGGGTGGTCGCGGCCCGGTGTAGCGCGAGAAGTCGAGTTCACACCTGGTCGAGGAAGGTCGGGACTCCGTAGGGCAGGGTGCTGGCTAACGGCCAGTCGGGGCGACCCGCAGGAAAGTGCCACAGAAAAAAGACCGCCGATGGGCCGTGGCTTTCGGGCTGCGGTCACAGGTAAGGGTGAAACGGTGCGGTAAGAGCGCACCAGCGCCAGGGGTGACCCGGGCGGCTCGGCAAACCCCACCCGGAGCAAGGTCAAGCGTGGGACGGCCGGCCCGGCCAATGTCCCCAGGTAGACCGCTTAGATGGATGACCGCACAGCCGGTGCCGGAGACGGGCCGGTGGACAGAATCCCGCCTATAGGCCAGCTCACTCGTCACTCACCCTAAATCGCCCTCTAACCAGCACTTTCGTTGACGTCGCGTCACTGTTGTTCCTGTGGATAAGTGCCCCGGTCCGTGAGTTTCACGGACCGCCCACGGACCAGAAAGGACCACGTGCTTGGGGCAACCCATCTTCCACGAGCTGCCAGAGGAACAGCAGTTCCTCCTTGAGATCGTCGGGCAACAGGTGGCCAGGACGGGCCGGTGGTTCGGTCTATGACTTCATAGACCGAACCTTTAGAAGGCACAGGGGCGGCAACACGATGGTCACCATGACGGCGCGCCCGGTCGCCCAGCGACCCGTCGGCCACGGAGCCTACGGAATGCTCTTCAGCGAGGACGGCCAGAGCTGGGGGAGCCCTGATCGCCGTATGGGCCTGACGATTGCTGGTATGTGGCATCTGCCTTACTTTCGCGACGGTTACGCCGGCGATCTAGTCAAGGCCATCGCTTACATCGCTGGCCGTGATGCCTCCTTGCCCCCTGACCCCGACGCGGCCGTTCACTTGGAATTGGGAGTCGACCAGGTAATAGCCGCGATCAGTGTGGGTGCTGAACCTGACGCGCTCGCCCTTTCGCTGCGGCAGGAGCCGCCCCTTTGGGGGGGGGAGTCGATTTCCCAGGGCGCTGCCTAGGTTTTAGACCTCCCCACCCCTTTTCGGGACCGGCCGCGGGCCAGTGGCACCGGTACCTCGCGAGCTTGGCGCAGTCGCACCAGTACCTCGGGAGGGTTTAGCCGGGTGGACGTCGACAGCTTTCGTCCCCCGTTCGCTAGCTGCTGGCTCGGTCGGTGGCTCCCTTACGGCAGCCGTCTCGACCGGCACCAGGGGACTGATCCCCACCGCCGCTTCGACCCCCAGGAGGGACTGGCGCACGGTTTGCAGCGCCGCTTCAGCCTGGGCCAGGTTTCGGAGCGCCGTTCCGAGCTCGGCCGGGATCTCGCTCGGCTCGTCCAGGCGCTCCAGGATCCACTGGTGGGCGAGCTGGGTAAAGCCCACCCCGTCCCGGTCGGCCTGGAACTTCAGGCGCACGATATCAGCGGCGTCGAGAGGGATGGTGATGGCGGACCGGGGGGAGGGGACGACCGCTACGACCTCGACTCCGGGGACGACCTCTACTCCGGGTGAGAGCAGGGCCGAAGCCAGGTACTCGCGCTCGTCAGGCTCGGTGAGGTACTCGGCCAAGGCTTCACGCACGATCTCGGAACGGTCCTTATCCGAGGAAGCGGCCACCTGTTCAAGCCGGCTGGCCAGTTCGGGGGCGAGGCGGGCCCGCAGCAGTACGGACCGGCCGTCGCCCAGTCGCGGCCGGCCGATGCGTTTTGCCAGCGAACCGGGCTCCCGTTTGTGGGCCTCAACCTCTTCGTCGCTCATGGCCGCCAGTTCGGCCAAAGTCTGGGCGGCGATCTCCTCCTCGAGCTCGTCGGTGACGGGCACACCTTTGTACGTGGCTTGCTTGGTCATAGGAACTTGAGGTTCTCCTTGGTGGCACGCATGGCGTGGATGGCACGCTCTTGGCCTTGGTCGGTGACGTAGACGATGAGCTCAATGATGTTGCCGGCCCGGTCCGGGCCGAGCACCAACCAGCGGTCCTCGTCGCGCTCGACTTCTCGCAGCGCATGGCCGTAAGCGTGGTGGATGTCCTCGTCGGCCACGCCGTGCTTGCGTGCCGACGGGCGGATCTCCACCGCAACTATTGTACCCCAGAAGTGCCTCGTTTTGGGGTACAAAAGGCTTAGGCGACCCTAGCTCGCAAGCGTCGTCACTCCTACAAAACCCCTGGTCGGCCGGACGTACAACGTACAACTACCCCGGGCCAGTTTTCTAGCGCCTCAGGCGCCAACGTGGTGCGAGGTCGTGGGCCCGGATGACCTCGCCCCCGCCTCTACGGGGCCCGGCGCGCCACCCAGGAACCTCCCGCCCGCGCCAGCCTGATGTCACCGGCGGTTCTGGGCAATTGATGGGGCGTCCGTCGTCCTCGATATGAACGAAGCGGTGACAACGGTCTCGTTTCGGCCGACCAGGCCCCGGCGTGGTCCTTAACGGCGAGGACCGTACGGATGTTCTGTGACGGAAAGGCGACCTACGCAACTCTATTGCCAAATTTCGAGCCCAGTACCTGGACTACCGGCGAGCGGGCGTTGGATTCCCCCGACTACACCCGTGGACGGGGGCCGTCCACGGGACGATGAGATCGTAGGTCGATCGCCACCTAGGACCTGGGCGACGCCCGGAGGCTAAGAGCCTGTGTGTAAGGGAAAACGACGGTGAGACCGCCGGTGTGGGGCGTCGGGACGGCCGGGGTGCCACCGTAGCCGTAGTTCGCCAGCTGCGCCGTCGTCTTGAACGGGTACAGCTCACCCAAGTAGCTGACGTACACGGGACCGGCCACACTGGGCACGACGCCATCGGCCATGGGGGCGTCTGTGTCGGCCGAGGGCACCGAGCCTTGCAGCTCCACGGCCGAATTGGTCTTCCGGATCTCTTGCAGTGCGGTCGGCGTCGAGACGCCGAACGCCCTACCCCCGGCAAACGTGTAGAACGTGCCGGACGAGTTGACGATGGCCCCGTCGGCCCTAGTGACCAGGGCGGTCAGGGTCTTGCCCGCGTTCGAGCCGACGGTGAGGCCGCCCAGGTTGGGCACGGTGATGACATTCGCCCCGTTATAGCCGTCCTGCAGGAACTGGGTCGGGGTGGCGAAGGGGTGCAGCTCGCCGTCGGTCCCGATTACGTAGATGGTCGCGTTGCCGTTCACCGGCTGGGTGAACACAGTCACGCCTGGACGCGGCAGAACCGAAGTTGGCGCCGGGGTCCCACCGGGGGCGGCCACTACCTTGGCCGGGTCCACCTTCTGTACGGCGGCCAGCTCGCTGGCCGAGGCCAGGAAGGCACGCCCGCCGGCAAAGACGTAGTGGTTAGCCCCGAAGCTGACGATCGCCGCGTTGGGGTAGCTCACGCCGGCGTGGGGGAAAGGCGGCAGAAGCGGCGGGTTGATCGGGGGAGGGACCGTCGTCGGGGGGATCGTCGTGGGGGAGCTGGTCGTGGGGGGGCTCGTCGTGGTCGGCCCGGTCCCAGTGGTCGTCGTGGTTGTCGGTGCCGTGGTGGTCGTCGGCGCCGTGGTAGTCGTCGGTGCCGTGGTGGTGGTCACGGCCGGAGCGGTGGTATTGATAATCACGGCCGGGAAGTTGTAACTGCCCATCCCACACCCACTAGGCCCGGTGGCGACGACGTTGTAGGCCTGGAACGGCGGCGGGGCCCGGTGGGTATCGTGTCGCAGGTCATGATATTCGTAGGGGGCGCCGCCATGAACAAACTGTCCTGGCTGGTGTTCGCACCGACAGTGACATCTTGTGACAATGCGATGTTCAAGTTGTCGGCCGGATCGTTGGGCGTGCCGGTCGGGTGGTACCCGTTCGTAGAAGTGTTGTATGCGATGCCGTAGATAACCGTGCCCGGCAGCGGTTGGCCGGGGGCGAAGCCGTTACTGAACGTGAAGTTGCTGAACGTGATGTTGGCGGGAAAGCTGAAGTGGCATGTTCCTGTTCCGTTCCTCACGAAGTACCACGCTCCCGGCGCGGCGTCAGCGCACTCGGGGCTGGCCGACGGCCGGAAGGGGATGTCGAAAGTCCCAGTGTCGGTGGCAATCTTCGGCCCCGCCGCATTGCCTTGTCCCGCGCTGTAGATTGTGAGGGTGATCGGGACCGGGAAGGTGTGCCCCGGTGTCGTCTCACAATTGCCGCCATTCCAGGTGCCCGATTCACACTCCAAGCTGCTCATGGTCACGATCACACTGTCGAGCGGCCCCGGGCTGGCCAGGCTGACCTCGTTGCCCAGCTCGGCAAAAAAGGACGACTCGACACCGACGTTAGGGAGTGGGACTGGTGGGTCGGTTGTGCTGGAGTAGCTGACGGTCGTCGGGTCCTGCTGGACACCGGCAGCGGGCGAGGCAATAGCGAGACCCACTGCCAAGGTGCCCATCAGCCCAGCACTTATCACGGCGGAGACGGCCATGACGGCCTTCTTCGATAACGACATGCTTTTGGTCATTTCCCCTCCTGGTCTGCTCGTCCTCCTCAGATTGGTAGCGTCTAGCAATTCTCGGCTACGCGCTAAGCGCGTCGCACCTACCGCAAGGGATGATATTCCTGCCTGCTAGCGGACGCCAAGATTCGCCGCTGGTTCTTCTAGGAACGCCAGGTACAAACCCCGGACCATGACGCAACTGCCGGTCGTGCCCCTCACAGGCGTCCACGGCAGCTGCGCCCCGGGGTTCGATCCTGCCTCGCAGCCGAGGTCATGCAGCTCGAAGGTGTCGTGAGCCCCAGGCGCGCACCCGAGCTCCAGCGGGTCGCTCTCATCGACCTGATGCAACGGTACGGACGACGCCCACCCCACCGGCACAAGTCGTCATCCCTCACGATCGGTTTCGGGCCACCGTGCGCTACACATCGCGTACGCCTACCCACGGCGGTCTGTGGGAAGCGTTCGTGGTCGCCGTCAAGCCCGTTGGCTCGGATGACCCTGACGATGTGGCTTCCGGCCCTTGCCCTTCCCGCTCCCGACAACGCGACCGCGTTTGGAAAGGTGGCCGGTGATGCTGGCACATCTGCCTTCACTGGCTGAGTGGTTGGCCGCTTACTGTATGTGTGTCTGACGCTGCGGGCATTTCCGCTTCGCTGACCGACCATAGAGGATTGACGAGCCACGCCTGGTTCGACTGCATGCTCGCACTCTTCGTTGTGTTGGTGATGGCTACAACCGCAGGGGGGCTTTGCCGACCGGTGCGTCACCAACAGGAAACGAGCCGTAAACCGGCAGGAGTGGCTCATCTACATCCAGGTTGAGGGGGCGCTGGCCCAACTAAACCTGTCTCAAACCTTCACCACGCAGAGTGAGAAATATCGGCTCCCGACCGGAAATGACGACCACCCTCGTCTACCCTCTGGGGACCAAAATAAGTGCCCCGGCACGGCTCGCACCCGTCCGGGGCCGGCACAACGGAGAAGACCCGTCATGCGCCATCCATCATGGGGCATTGGCTGATGCCCGTTTACTACGAGCCTCAGCCACCCCCGCGCAACGTCTCGAACGTGCGCCTGTTCTGGATCATCTGGTGCTGTCTGTGGGCCGGCTTCTGGTTCATCTCGGGCTTCTTCACCCTGATCGGCTTCCTGGGCGCGCCAGTGGCTCTGCTGTTCATCCTGTTGCCGATCGGCAAAGGCCCGAAGGCCAAGGCCTACTACCTGCCCAACCAGCCCGCCCCGCCGGCGAACCTTCAGCGCGTAGACGGCCCTGCCTACGACGAGGCCTACCAGCGCTGGCTACGGGAGCAGGGCCGGTGACCGTGTACACGACCATCTCCGGGGCATCGACTTCGTCGTCGCCGCGGTCTACTGGACGGGCCGTCGTCGCAGTGCTAGCCCTCCCGTTCAACCTCTGGGCCAAGTATCGGCGCCGCCAACAGGTCCCTGACGATGTCTGGGAAAGCGAGCTACGCCAGCCCGTCGAGCGCAAAGGCGCTGAGTTCAGGGCCTTCCTGTAGAAGCTGCTTTGGTCCACCCCAAAGGACATGGGCCGCTGGCGCGATGGGGACAGGTGGCCACGGTGAAGTACGGTGCCGCCGCCTTGGCGGCTTTCATCCTGCTGCTGGTGGCCGGGTCGCTCCTGGCCACCAGCGTCGAGCACTACGCCCTACAGGCCTCGCAGTACGCCGTACAGGCCTGGCACTACGTCTGGGCCCACCTACCGCCGATGCTTACTTGCGGTCAGGGCCGAAAGTGCGCTCCAGGCGCGGGTTGATCACAAACGCACTCCACCCGGCAGTGAATAGGCAGAGGGCGCTGGACACCGCGTAGAACCCCGCGTCCTGCAGCGGGGAACACTCGCGGCGCGTCCGGGGCCGAAACTGGGCGCAAAAAATCGAAACCAACGAACATCGGAGACCTACGCAGAACAGCATAAGGCGCTGGTCAGGATGCATCTCGGCCACATCGCCGCAGGCCAGAAAGTGCCACGACGATATCCCGCCTAAAAGGCCAGCGCACTCTTCACTCACCCCTAACTCACCCTCTGACGGAGTTCCTCCTGCGCCGCCTGAGACCTACGAGCCCAGCTCCGGCCGTCAGCAGAGCCAGTCCGGCAATCGCCAGCTGCGTCCCTGCTGGGCCCCCGGCCCCCACAACCCATAGCCGGTCACGACGTGCACCGGCGGTACACCAGGCTTGGTTGTGGGCGGGGTCGTGGGCGGGGTTGTGGGCGGGGTCGTGGGCGTCGTGGGGGTTACGGGCACCGGGGGAGTGCGGGCCGTGTTGTTCCCTGGGTGTGGGTCCTCGCTCCGGCTCTCGGCGGTGGCCGTGTTGACGATCGGCCCTATGGCGTCGGTGGCAACGTGCACCGCGATGATGAGTGGAGGCGCGCTGAGCCCAACGCCCAAGTTCTGCGGGTTGCTGCAGGTGACTGGGCCAGGGACAGTCTGTGCGGCGTTGTTCTCCTGGACGGTGGAGCAGCTCCAGCCTGTGCCGCTAGCCGAGACGAACGTTAGCCCTGCCGGAAGGTGGTCGGTGACGGTGAGAGGGCCGTCCGCCAACGATGGGCCGCGCTCGCGATCCGGAACGTATAGTTCCCGTTCGCCCCGGCCGTGAAGTTGGCCGGGCCGGTCTTGGTCAGCGAGATGTCGGCCAGCGTGGCGACCGGGTCGGCGGCCGTCGCGGTGTTGTTGGCCAGGTTGGGGTCAGCGGTTGTGCTTGTCACTGTCGCGGTATTGCTGAAGTTGGATCCTGGCGCCACCGCGGCGTCGAGCCTGACATCGAGCTCGATGGTGACGACTTCCCCGGCCGGGACCGTCCCCAGGCTGCAGGTGACCCGAGCCGTGCCCGTGCATGACCCCTGGGTGGGCTTGGCCGCGACAAGTGCCACGACGGGTGGCAGGGGGTCGCTGACTACCACGTCGGACGCATCGGACGGGCCTTTGTTGGTCACCTGGATCACGAACCGTTGGTTCAGGCCGGCGACCGTCGGGTTGGTATCGAAGCTTTTGGCAATGGCGACGTCGGCGGAGTGGGTGACCTTCGACGTGGCGGTGGATGAGTTGTTCGCCAGGTCGGGGTCGTGCGTCGCCGAGCTCACCGTGGCCGTGTTGGCCAGCGTGCCTACTACCAGACTGGGGCTCGTCTGCAGTACCACTTCGATCGTCACGGACTTGAGCGCCGGCACTGTGCCGAGCGAGCACGTGACCGTCGGGCCGGCATTGGCGCACGTGCCGGCTCTCGGCGTCACCGAGACAATTGTGGTACCTGCCGGGAGGTGATCGGTGACGGTGACCGCCCGAGCGTCCGCTGGGCCGGCGTTGCTGACCGCCAGTGTGTAGGTCACCTTGTCGCCAGCCGTGACCGGTTCCGGCGATGCGGTCTTGACGATGGCGAGGTTGGCGTCGGGGTCTACCGGTGTGGTGACCGCGGAGGAATTGTTGGTCAGGTCCGGATCCGGCGTGGGCGAGGTGACCTTGGCCTCGTTGGTGACCGACGCGGTTGTCGACGCCTTCACGGTGACATGGATATACGCTTTGGCGCCCGCCCCGGCCCGCACGGTCCCGAGGTCACATGTGACTGTCGCGGCGACAGTGGTGCAAGGCCCCCCATGCGTCGGCGTGGCCCCGACGAAAGTGACGCTTCCCGGCAGGGTGTCGGTGACGACCACGGACTCGGCGTCCGAGGGCCCGGCGTTGACCACCAAGAGCGTGTACGTGGCCGGCCGCCCGGCCAGCAACGGGCTGGGGCTGGCCGACTTGGTGATGGCCAGATCGGCGCTCGTATCGACATTTGTGGTGGCACTGTCGTGGTTGTTGTCCGGGTTGGGGTCCGGCGTCTGCGACGACACGACCGCATTGTTGGTGATGGTCCCGCGCCGGGTGGAGGGGTCGACCCGGGCCACGATGCTGATGGTGGAGGTCGTGCCGGCGGCCAGGTTGCCCAGTTGGCACGTGACCGATCGGTGTTGCACCCCTGCCACCGTGCAATTTGCCGTTGCCGGCACGGCCGTGACAAAGGTCAGTGAGGCTGGCAGTACATCGGACACAACCACAGAGCGCGCTTCGGAGGGGCCTCCGTTCGTCGCCTTGACGGTGTACGTCACATTCTCGCCGGCGTGCACGGTGGCCGGGGAAGCCGTCTTGGTGACGGCCAGGTCGGCATTGGCGACTACCTCGGTCGTGTCCGTGGCGGTGTTGTTGGAGGTGCCCGGGTCGGGCGTGGGAGACGAAGCGGTTGCCGTGTTCGTGAGCTCCTTGGCGGTGACGCTGGCATCGACCGTCACCACGATCACGATGGTGACCGTGTCCCCTACGGCGAGGTCGCCGAGCGAACAAGATACCGTCCCGGAGGAATTGCTACAGGTGCCGGCGCTGGTGGTGGCCGAAACCAAGCTGGTCCCCGCCGGCAACGGGTCAGCCGCGGTCACATCGGTGGCGGCGTCCGGCCCACCGTTAGAGACCTTGAGCGTGTAGGTCAGGTTGTGGCCAGCGGTAACCGGTTTGGGGCTGCCCACCTTGGTGATCGCCACGTCGGCCCCGAAGAAGTCCGATGTGAACGAGGCCGAGTTGTTGGTCGGGTCCGGATCTGGAGTGGTGGACGAGACCGTCGCCGTATTGGTGAACGACACGGCCGGTGTGCCCGGGTGAGCGGTACCGACGATAGTCACCGTCGCTTTGGCGCTCGCCGCCATCGTCCCGAGGTCGCAGGTGACCGTGCCGCTCGACTGGGTGCAGGTACCGATGGTGGTGCTCACCGACCCGAAGGCAAACTCGGCCGGGAGGGGGTCGCTCACCGTGACGGCCTGAGCACTGAAGGGGCCATTGTTGACCACCGAGAGGGTGTAGGTCAGGGCATTGCCGTTGAAGACGGGATTGGGGGCGCCGATTTTCGTGATGGCCATGTCGGCCGAAACCACCGGCGGGAGGGGCGAGACCGGCGTGACGACGGTGTCCGTGTTGTTAGAGACGTCGGGGTCAGGGGTGGTCGAGGCCACGGTCGCCGTGTTGGTCACCGCCTCGCTGGTCGAGGGGCCCACGGTCACGTTTATGATTACCGTGGCCTTGGCGCCCGCCGGAAGAGGGCCGAGGTGGCAAGTGACGGTCCCGGCCGCCTGGGTACAGGGGATGCCTTGGGAGGGGACGGCGCTGGAAAAGGTCAGGCCGCCCGGCAGCGCGTCGGTTACCGTGACCGCTTGCGCATAGGAGGGGCCGTTATTGGTGGCGGTCAGCGTATAGCTAGCCGCCTGTCCGGCCGAAAAGGTGTTGGGCGACGGCACCTTCGTGATGGCCACGTCGGCGCTGCCCGCCACCATCGTGCCAGCACTGGAGGAGTTGTTGGTGAGGTCCGGGTCGGGAGTGACCGAGGACACGGTGCCGGTATTGATTAGGGTGCCAGGAGGGGTCGAGGCCTGGACGCTGGCCACGATCGTGACCGGCGCGGCTGTGGTCCCGGCGGCCAGAGTGCCCAGGCCGCAGGTGACCTGCTGGCCGACGGCCGCGCAGCCCGCGCTCGCCGGTGCGGCTGAGACGAAGGTGACACCCGATGGCAGCTCGTCGGTAACCTCGGCGTCCTGGGCGTCGGAGGGCCCGGCGTTATGGGCCGTGAGGGTGTAGGTGACCTGGTTACCTGCGAAGACGGTACCCGGGGTGGCTGTCTTGGTCAGGACGAGGTCGGCTTCCGTGATGACATCGGTCTCGTCGGTGGCCGTGTTGGGGGTGATTGGGTCGGGCGTAGGCGACGAGGCGGTGGCCGTGTTGGTCAATGGCCCGGCCGGGACGCTGGCACCCACAGTCACCGTGACGACGATGGTGCCAGTTTCTCCCACTGTCAGGTCGCCCATTGAGCAGGACAGCGTCCCGGCAGACTCGCTGCAGGTACCGGCGCTCGTCGTCGCCGAGACGAAGGTCGTCCCGGCCGGGAGCGGGTCCGAGACCGTTACGCTCGATGCCACCGAGGGCCCGTGGTTGGTGGCCTCGAGCGTGTAGGTCAGATTGTCACCGGCGGTCACGGGCTTGGGGCTGCCCACCTTCGTAAGAGCCACGTCGGCGGATGTCGACAGGTTCGAGGTGAAGGAGGACGAGTTGTTGTGCAGATGCGGGTCGTGCGTGGTGGAGGAGACGTGAGCCGTGTTCTCGAAGGACTTCGGCGGTGTGCCCGGCTCGGCCGTTGCGACTATGTGGATGGTGTCCGTGCCTCCCAACGCCAGTGTCCCCAGGTCGCACGTGACGGTGTTCGACGCCTCGGTGCACGTGCCAGCGGTGGCACTCGAGGAGATGTAAGTGACCTCGGGCGGGAGGGGGTCGCTAACTATCACGTCCTGGGCGTCGGAGGGGCCGAGGTTGACCACTTCGAGGGTGTAGGTCAAGGTGTTGCCGGCGGTGACCGGGTTGGGCGCCCCCGTCTTCACAATGGCCACGTCGGCCGAGGGAGCGACCGGCGTGTGGATCGTGGCAGTGTTGTTGCCCGGGACCGGGTCGGTGGTGTTCGAGTGCACGTGGCCCGTGTTGGTTACCGTCCCGGTCGTGGACGCATGCACCGTAACGTCGATCGTCACCGTGGCCTCGGCTCCGGCCGGCAGCGTGCCGAGGTCACAACTGACTGTCCCTCCCGTCTCGGTGCAGGTGCCCGTGGAGGGTAAGGCGGCCACGTAGGTGAGCTCAGGCGGTAGCGAGTCTGTGACTGTCACCGCCTGGGCGTCGGAGGGGCCGAGGTTGGTCGCTGTGAGGGTGTACCTGGCTGGCCGGCCGGGGACGAACGACGTCGGCGTCGCCGACTTCGCGATGGCTACGTCGGCGCTGGTATCAACCGTGACCCTGGCCGAGGCGAAATTGTTGAGGAGGTTCGGGTCGTGCGTTAGCGACAAGACCTCCGCCGTGTTGGAGATGCTGGTCTTTTCGGGGGTGGACGGCTTTACTCTGGCCACGATGGTGATCGTGGCGGTCGCCCCGGCGGGGAGGGTGCCCAGTTCGCATAGGACCGTGGCCACCGCGTGGGCGCACGTCCCCGAGCTGGGGGTGGCCGAGACGAAGGTCACGTCCGAGGGAAGCAGGTCGGTCACGCCCGCCGCCTCGGCGTCGGAAGGGCCATCGTTCCTCGCCTCGATGGTGTACGTGACCTCGTGGCCGGCGTCCACGGTCGCCGGGGTGGCCGTCTTGGTTAGAACAAGGTCAGCCTCGGTGGCCACATCGGTGTCGTCCTCGGCCGTGTTGTTGGAAGGCGCCGGGTCCGGTGTCGTACTCCCCACGGTGGCCGTGTTCCTGATCTGGCTTAAGAGCGGCGCCCCGGCCCCAACGGTCACGGTGATGACGATGGTGACCTTGTGTTCCGCTCCCACCCGGACGTTGCCGACGGAGCAGGACACGGTCCCCGAAGACTCGCTGCACGTGCCGGCACTCGTCGTCACCGACGCGAAGGTTGTCCGGGCCGGCAGCGGGTCCGACACCGTCACGTTACGGGCCAGGGACGGCCCGTTGTTGGTGGCCTCGAGCGTGTAGGTCAGCTGGTTGCCGGCGACTACCGGCTTCGGACTACCGACCTTGGTGATGGCCATGTCGGCCGAAATGAACAGGTTCGAGTGGAACGAGGCCGAGTTGTTGGAACCATCCGGGTCGTGAGTGGTGGAGGACACGTCGGCCGTGTTGGTGAACGAGTTCAACACTGCGCCCGGGTGGGCCATGGTGACGATGACGATGGTCGCCGTACCGTTCACTGCCAGTGTCCCCAGGTCGCAGCTGACGATGCCCGATGCCTCGGTGCACGTCGTCCCTGCGGTGCTGGTCAGCGACCGGTAAATAACCTCATCGGGCAGAGGGTCGCTGACCTTGACGTCGTGGGCGTCCGAAGGGCCGTGGTTGACCACCGAAAGGGTGTAGCTCAACGTGTTGCCGGCCGCCACCGGGTTGGGGTTGCCATCCTTTTCGATAGCCACGTCCGCCAATGGCTGCACCGGCGTGTGGATCGTGTCCGAGTTGTTGCTGTGGTCCGGGTCAAACGTGGTCGAGTCGACTGTGGCCGTATTGGTTACCGTCCCGGCCGTCAAAGCATCCACCGTGACGTTGATCGTCACCGTGGCCCCGGCCCCGGCCGGCAGCGTGCCGAGAGCGCAGGTGACCTTCCCGCTGACATTGGTACAGGGACTGCCCTGGGAAGGGGAGGCGTTGACGTAAGTAAGGCCAGCCGGCAGGTCGTCGGTGACGGTCACATCTTGGGCGTCAGACGGGCCGGCGTTGTCGGCCGTCAAGGTGTACCTGGCCGCCTCACCGGGGACGAAGGTGCCGGGGTCGGCCCGCTTGGAGATGGCTACGTCCGCGCTGGCGCCAACGTCGGTCGTGGCGCTGGCGTTGTTGTTGTCCCGGTCGGGGTCCGGCGTCGTAGAGGCCACGACCGCGGAGTTCGTGAGTGTCCCCGGCGCAGCGGAGGGGTCGACCCGGACGACAACGCTGATGGTGCGGGCGTCGCCGTCCCCCGGCGTCATGGTCCCGAGATGGCAAGCGAGCGTTGTAGCTAGCTCGGAGCAGGTCGGTGCGGTGGGTGTGAACGACACGAGGGTCGTCCCGAGCGGTACCGCGTCGGACACGGTCACGTTCTGGGCGTAGGAAGGCCCGTTGTTGGTGGCCACCAGCGTGTAGGTGATCTCGTCACCGGCGTGCACCGTGCCCGGGCTAGCCGGGTTAGCCGTCTTCGTGATGGACATGTCGGCTTCGGCGGCCACCGGTACGACGACGTTCGATGTGTTGTTGAGGGGGTTCGGGTCGTATGTACCTGAAGTGATCGTGCCGGTGTTACTGACCGAGTCACCCGCAAAGTTCAAGTCCAGCTTGACCGTCAGCGTGATGGTTTGCGTGGCCCCGGAGGCCATGTCACCCAGCGAGCACGTCAGCGTCGCCGTCGCTGGGGGGGCGGGCTCGGTGCAACTGCCGCCCGTAGCGGTGGCCGACACGAAAGTGGTCCCGGACGGCAGCGTGTCCGACACGGTTGCGTCCGCCGCCGCCATCGGCCCGTGGTTCTGGGCCAGCAACGTGTACACCAGGTTGCCGCCGGGGGCTGCGGTGGTCGATGACGCCGATTTGGTTATAGATAGGTCGGCCCCGCCCCCCACCGGGGTGTCGACCACGTTGGTGTCGTAGGTGAACGACTTATTGAGCGTGGCGGCCGTGTAGTCGAGAAAGCCCTGGTTGGTCACCGTTGTGCCGGCCGCTGGAGGGTTGACTGTGACGTCGAAGGAGACGCTCGTCGAGGAATTTGGGTTTACAGCCTGGCCCGGGGGGGAGGCCGCCTCCAGCGTCCCGCCGCTGGACGCGTTCGCTCCCGTGCCGAGGCGCGCCACCACTTGAGGGCTGGCGCCGCCGTCGAACTCGGCCTGGTCGTCATTGGCCGTATCGGTCTTTGCCCCTGGGTTGGCGCCCGCGACGATGTGGATGGACTCGGGGACGTAGGTCGTGTTGGTCGGGATCGGGTCGCGGAGGACGACATTTTTGGCCGCGTCGAGGCCGATGTTGGTGAAGGTGAGGGTGTAGCGGAGTGTGTCGCCGATCTTCGCCGGGTTGTTCCCCTGCAGATCCTCGACCGCTTTCGTAGGCGGCGCGAACTGCGGGGCGTACTCGTCGAGCTGAGTCGTGACAGCATCCGGGTAGTAGGTGTCGCCGCTCGTACTGAGCGCGAGCTGCGCAGAAGTGGCCCCATTGGCGATGGCGTTCGGTGACGCCACCTGTTTGAGGTCCCATCCGAGCATGTTGGAATAGTCCGGGTTGCGCACCGAGGAGCACGGAGAGGGCGCCGACGCGGCGCCACAAATCACCCCGTCGACGCTGTCCTGGCTGTTGAAAAAGTCGCTCTGGGGGTTGGCCGCGTCCGTCAGGTAGGTGCTGTTCACCTTCATCGAGTCGCCCGTGATGGACATGTCGCCCTCGCCTGCCACCACGCCTATCTCGGCGTCGACAGGGCCGGTGAGCGGGGCCAAGAACCCGCTTATAGGTATCTGGACGGTATCGCTGTTGGTGACCAGGGCGAAGCCCTGGAACACGGTCAGGTCGCGCAGCGGGTCGGCCGGGTTGCGGTAAGCGATCACGAGGGACCACCCGGCGAACATGTCGCTGCCGGTGGCGGAGGCCACATTGGCGCCGGTCCAGGTCCCCTCCCCAAGCGATTGGACCATGCCGGTGACGTCGGCATAGGCGCCATAGCCCGTCCCGTGCCCGGCGGGTGTCGAATTAGCGTCGCCAGCGTCGGCCGTCGCGAAAGAGTCGGCGTGGATCGTCGTATAATCCCCGGTCGGCCCCCTGAGTTTCATCGCGTCGAAGGGAGCTACGCCGTTAACGCCGCTCGTGCAGGTCAGGCTGGGCTGTGCCGGCGGGGCCGGTGCAGGCGCACAAGGGAGGTTTTGCACCGCCGGGGACGGGCCGGCATAAGGGAACATGCGGCCCTCCCAGAACAAGCCTGCGAAAAGCACGCTTGACCCCGCGGGCAACGAAACGGTGGCGCTGGACGAGTTGTAGTTCTGGCTCCCATCCGGGTCGACGTTGACGTCCACCATGTGCCAGGAGTTGTTCTCGTTGTTGGTGTCACTCCCAGCGCCCGGCGTGTTGACAAAGTCCGTCTGCTGGACGGCGTCGCAAAGGCGCGCCGTCGACCCATGTGGCGGGGTAGTACCCGGGGCGATGGTACCTGGCGGGCATGTCTCGTTTGCGTTTCCGAAGATGGCGATGGCCCCGTTATCGTCGGTGTGGAAGGCAGGCGTAAACGGCTGCACTTCCTGGCCCGAGGCCACTTTGGCCACTACGGGGACAAGCGCAATGATGGCGGTCATCATCAGGACGGCCAACGCCACCGCGGCTGGTTTCCGCCACCATTGCCGGGCGTCATCTTGGACGTGGTAATGGCCCCCGGGGGCACCGCGATGAGAAGCGCTGCGCTCCGCTCTAAACATCTCACCCGTCCTAACTCGGCGAAGGAGTTGCAGCTGTCGAACAACGCCGACCGTGAGGGAAGTTACACGTTGGGCGTCTAGGATGCAACATGGGACCACCTGGCCGGGCCGTGGCAACGCTCGCCGGCAAGTGGGAAGACCTGCGGCCGTCCCCCCTTGGCCGCAAATCCACCTGGCTCCGACCCGAACTTGCCCCCTATCTTTCGGAGCGCGTCTTTTGCAAGATCGTAAGCGAAGCCGCGATCGCCGAGCCTCTGACCGCCCCGCCATACGATCATGCCGAGCGCGCATAGCGCGTTAGTTAGATAGCCGTTAGGCACCGCCCCAGACGTTCAGAGTCACGTGGTCCAAATCTATGCTGCCGCTGGCGGAACAGTGGAGGCTGACCATCTCAGTACCTGCCGGCAACGAACTCCACGAGCCTGTGACCGCCAGCGAGGCGTTGTTGACATTGCTGGCGACCTCGGCCGCGCCAATGGCGTTGCTTCCCGCAGCGCCGAGGTACAGCTGGCACGTGACAGTCAATGACGACGTCAGCGCGCCGACTTTGTTAGTGGTCACGACGCCGGTAGCGACAGCCATCAGCTTCGAGCCGGCGCTCACTGGGATATTCACGCTCACAACACTCTGTGACGTGCTCGAGAGCCTCGCATCGGGATTGTAGCCGCTTTCCATCTCCCCGGCACCCGACGACCCGGCCGGGCCCGTTGGCCCGGTCGCTCCACTAGCCCCTGTGGCCCCTCGAATTCCCATCGGCCCGATCGGCCCGGTGGCCCCGTGTTCTCCGGCCGTGCCCGTAGCCCCGGTGGCCCCGTGTTCTCCGGCCGTGCCCGTAGCCCCGGTGGCCCCGTGTTCTCCGGCCGGCCCGTCGCCCGGTGGCCCCGTGTTCTCCGGCCGGCCCGGTCGCTCCGGTGGCCCCGTGTTCCCCCGCCGGCCCCATCGGCCCGGTGGCCCCGTGTTCTCCGGCCGTGCCCGTCGGCCCAGTAGCCCCGCGAACGCCGGTTGGCCCCGCAGGCCCAGTCGGCCCCGTGGCGCCGGTGTGGCCGACAGATCCGGTCGGCCCTGTAGGCCCAACGGACCCGGTCCCTCCAGCCCCTGTGGGACCCATCGGCCCGGTATTACCGGTGTGGCCGGTCGGCCCCTGCTGTCCGGTTTGGCCCGTAGGCCCGCTTGGCCCGGTGTGACCTGTAGCCCCGGTGTGGCCCGTAGCTCCCGTGTTGCCGGTGTGGCCTATCGGCCCGCTCGGCCCGGTGTGGCCGGTCGGCCCCGGGTGTCCGGTGTGGCCTATGGGCCCGCTCGGCCCGGTGTGGCCGGTCGGCCCCGGCTGTCCGGTGTGGCCTATCGGTCCGCTCGGCCCGGTGTGGCCGGTCGGCCCCAGCTGTCCGGTGTGACCCATCGGACCCGCAGCCCCAGTGTGCCCCGCAGCCCCGGTTGGCCCCGTTGGCCCTGTAGGCCCCACGGACCCAGTCCCTCCGCCGCCAGGGCCAGTGGGGCCAGTCGCCCCGGTTGGCCCCGTGGGACCTGTAGCCCCCGCGGGCCCACTCCCGCTCCCGCCGGTCCCGGGCGGGCCTGTTGGCCCGGGCGGACCCGCCGGCCCCATTGGCCCCGCCACACCGGGGCCGGGGGGCGTCGCGATACCGGACGACGTTGTCTTCATGGATGTTCAAGGCCGGCAGGGACCCGTAGAACTTGGCAGAGCCAAAGGGGAACACCCCGCCGTCCCTGGCGACCAACCAGTACCCCTTCCCGTCCGGCGCAGAGGCGATCCCCACAACCGGGGAGTTGAGGTGCATATTCGTCAGGCTCCCGTAGTAGACAGCGCTGCCAAACGCGTATACCTCACCATCGGAATCGGTGAGCCAGTAGCCAGCACCGCTGGGGTCAGCGGCCTTGGCGACGGCCCGGGCCGGTACGGGCACCGCCACAGTCGGGGTACTACCCGAGATGAGCAGCACGCCGGCGGCGGCCGTCCCGAGCATGGTCCCCCTGGCCACCCTCCTCCAGGGTCTACCGGGTCTTGCATGGTTACTCATCGCAGTTCCTCCTAACTGCTAGTGCGATCGCGTCATGCTGCCCAAGGGCGAGTGGGCTGCTCGTCACCTTCGTCTGACCTAGTCGTAGCTACGGCTCTGCGGATTGATGTGCCAGCCACGCCGAGAAGTTATATCCGCCGCCGTCCCCGGGCGTGGATACTCGCCGCTAACATTCGAGCTCCGGTCGAAGACACCGAGCCTTGCGGCTCCACGGTCGAATTGGTTTTCCGAAGTAGATGGTGACATTTCCGTTCCAGCGTCGGCCCCGCGCCCGCTTGTTTAAGATGGCGGTCTACCCTGCGGGACATGGGTGAGGACAAGCACGGCGAGAAGTGCCTCGGCGCGGCAGCGCAGGCTGCTGAGTGGGACGCGAGGTACAGCGAGACCGACGGTGCGAGGTGGAGCGGGCGCCCGAATGGGCGGCTTCTCGCCGAGGTCACCAGCCTGACCCCGGGCCGGGCACTAGACGTTGGTTGTGGCGAGGGCGCCGACGCCATCTGGCTCGCTCGGAGGGGCTGGACCGTAACCGCCATCGACATCTCCGATGTCGCGGTAAGCCGGGCGCGGGAGGCGGCAGAACTGGCTGGGGCCGCGGTCGAATGGGTCTGCGGGGACGCCCTACTGACATCATTCCCCGCCGGCTCGTTCGACCTCGTGTCGATGCAGTACCCGGCGCTGCCCAAGGCGGCTGGTGAGGCTGCTATGCGGGCATTGGTCGACACGGTCAGCGCCGGCGGGTTACTGCTCGCCGTCTATCACGACCTTGACGACGAGCACCGCGAGCACATGAAGTCGCGCGGCGTCGACCCGGCGGATTACGTGGGTGCGGATGACCTCGACCAGCTGCTCGGCGACGACTTCACGGTCGAGCTGCACGCGGTCGAGCCCCGCATCGACCCGCCGCCCGACAACCCGCACATTGCTGACGTCGTTCTGCGCGCCCGGCGTCTCTGACACCGCGGCCCGGCGGCGTCCTGGTCCCGCCGCGGCAGGGTTTGGTCGCAGGCCGTTGCCGACAAATTGGGCGGTGCGGCGCCCATAGATGTATGCAACGACCTGGCACAACTTAGAAGCATCCCTTTATCAACGAACGAACCTGCTCGGGGAAAAGGGTCATTTTTCGCTTGACATCTTTGGTGCTTCCTTGCACTTCACTCAGACGCAACACCGTGGGACGCCCTCTTTAGGGGTTCTCGCCTCGATGAGGTCCGATCATTTTCGCGCAAAAGAAATACGAGTCGCATCACGCAAACGCGGATCCCCACTAGACGGGGCGGTTGGGTTCCCGTAGCCCCTAAGAAGCACGCGGTGCCGTGACTCTTGGCCTATTGGGCCGGGGAAGTGGCTGCCGCTCGAGACAAGAATTGCGTATTCGCGGGATGCCAGTTTTTGACCCCAGGTCTTAGCCTGCCTCTCGGAAGTGGCCTAAGCCAGGTTCACGGTCCGCCGCATTTGAGCGCGCGGAGAGGGAACCGTCATGGTTTGCAACGTTACTTCGAGGAGTAAGCATGACCACGAAAGGGAAAACACTTACGGACGGTGCGACATCGGGAGCGGCTCGAAGCCGGCCGACCGGCCCTGGTGCCATGTGGCGAGATCGCCAGGCGGTTCGGTTGGCCTTGTCCGGGGAGTTGCTCTCCCTGGTCAACTTGGTCGGCCGCCCGGTTATTGATCCCGCTGGTGCCCGGGTGGGACGGGTGAGTGACATCGTCGTACGTTGGGAAAGCGGCATTGCGCATCCGCCAGTCTCCCGGGTTCTGGTAAGCGTCGGGAGCGGGTTGGCCGCGGTCGCAGCCAGTGACGTGACGTTGACCCAATCTCAGGTCCAAATGCGCTTTTCGCGGACGACGGCCACCGAGCCGGCTCGCCAGGACGGCGAGGTTTTCTTGGCCCGGGACGTATTGGACCACCAGCTCGTCGACGTGAATGGGGTGCAGGTGGTGCGGGCCGCGGACGTATACCTGGCCAAAGGGGCCTCGGGTTGGGAGCTGGCCGGCGTCGATGTCGGCGTCCGGGCCCTCCTGCGCAGAGTGTTGACCAAACGCCGCACCTGCCCGCCTCCGGACCGGGCCCTGGCCTGGAGTGATCTGCAGGCCTTCGCCCCTCGGTTCGCCGACGAGGCTCCACCCGATACGGCCGGGCCCGCCGGTGCCGCCGGCCTGAGCGGCAGCAGCATCCGAACAACCGTTCCGGCGGCCGCTTTGCATCGGCTACGGGCGAGGGACGTGGCCGATCTCCTGGCCGCCCTTGACCGCAGCAGCCAAGCCCAGCTGACTGGGCTCGCCGGTACTTCGGCTGTGGCCGAGGCGCTTGGCGACCTGGAACCGGCCAAGAAGGAGGCCCTCTTAGCTGAACTGAACGAGGCCGACCGGGCCAAGCTGGAGGCGCTGCTAACGGGGGTTTCCCCATGACAGTCGTGAGCGACCCGAACACTCCGGTTGCCAAGCCGCGCCCGCGCCGCAGTTGGCTGCTCAAAGTCGGGGCAGTACTGGCCATCTTCGGACCGGGTCTGATCTCCGCCAACGCCGGCAACGACGCCGGCGGCATCCTGACCTACGCCAGCGCAGGCTCCCAGTTCGGGTACCGCATGTTGTTCTTGATGGTGCTCGTGACAGTGGGGCTGGTCGTGGTGCAGGAGATGTGTTCCCGCCTCGGGGTCTACACCGGAAAGGGCTTAGGGGGACTACTGCGGGAGCAGTTCTCCGTCCGCAGCAGCACCTTCGCCCTCATCTTGCTGCTTATCGCCAACGCCGGCCTGACCGTCAGCGAGTTCGCCGGCGTGGGGGCCGCCTTTGACATCTTCGGAGTTCCCCCGTACGTCTCGGTGCCGATCGCGGCGGTGGCGGTCTGGGCCCTGACCGTGTTCGGCACCTACTCCAAAGCGGAACGGCTATTTCTGATCCTGTCTTTGGCCTTCTTGGCCTATCCGATCGCCGCCTTCCTGGGTCACCCCGGGGCCAAGCAGGTGTTCAGCAACCTGTTGTGGCCCCACTTTCTGCACACCCACGCCTTTCTGGTCGTCGCTGTAGCCCTGATCGGCACCACCATCACCCCCTACATGCAGTTCTACGTGGCGTCGGCCGTGGTCGACAAGGGAGTCCGACCGGCCAACTATGCCAGCGAGCGGGTGGACACGGTGAGCGGCGCCATCTGGAGCGACATCGTCAGCATGTTCATCATCATCGCCACCGCAGCCGCCATCGGCGGCACCGGACCTCTACAGTCCGCGGAGCAAGCCGCCAAGGCACTGGAGCCTGTCGTGGGCTCGGCCGCTCCCACTCTGTTCGGGCTCGGGCTGCTAGGGGCGTCGCTGTTGGCGGCGTCAGTGGTCCCGCTCTCTACCTCTTACGCCATTGCCGACGCTGTGGGACAACCACGGTCCATCACCAACAGCTTCCGGCAGGCACCGTTGTTTTACGGTCTCTTCACGCTCCAGATCGTGGTCGGTGCCGCCATTGCCCTGGTGCCCGGCAACCTCGTGTCACTGGTTGTCAACACCCAGGTCCTCAAC
Organism: uncultured Acidimicrobiaceae bacterium; assembly: GCA_963750465.1. Classification (GTDB taxonomy): domain Bacteria; phylum Actinomycetota; class Acidimicrobiia; order Acidimicrobiales; family Palsa-688; genus Fen-671. Next base: position 1,154,198 of record CAVVRE010000007.1, on the reverse strand, counting down.
GGCCTCATCACTCCCTTGTTGCTGACGTATGTGCTGATCCTGTCCAACCGGCGGTCTGTGCTGGGCAGTGCCGTAAACGGTCGCAGGTTCAAGGTCGTCGCCACCGTGTCGGTCGGCGCGGTCGGAACGCTCTCCTTCGTTGTCCTCCTCCAGACCGTGGCTGGGCTCTGACCGTGTCCTGAGCCAATAGGGAATGAGCGACGACCTTGGGTGACCGGCCCGGGAACACTTATGGGCGGAGAACGAGAGTTTTCGCTCTTGGCCGCTGGGCCAGGATGAGCTCCGCTGAGGACGAGGAGGACACAACCCCACATGGGCCGACGTGGCTCGGACTTAACCCTGACCGAACGGCCATAACGGCCTGACCTCCAGCATGCCGAACTTGGCCATCGGGTGCGCGGCTCGCCACCTCCAGGGCCTCGTCGAGATCGGCGCATTCGAGGATGTCGAAGCCGGCGATCTGTTCCTTGGTCTCAGCGAAGGGGCCATCGGTCACCAGTACCTGGTCGCCCTTCACCCGAACCGTCCTGGCCCGGTCGACATCTTCCAGCGGGCTGCCGAACAGCCGCTGGCCCTTGTCCTCCGTCTTCTTCACCCACGTGTCAGTGGCTGGCCCCATGTTGGCTCCGTCCTGTGGCCCCATGGCGAAGTCCTCGCCGATGCAGACCAGTAGCATGTACCTCGTCTTTCCGTCCTTCGGCGCCGGCAACGGGGCGGGCAGGGAGCTGCCGTCAAGGGCGCGCACCTCGATGGACCCGATAAGAGCGGTCGGGTGCTTCGACGCCCACTCGACAGCCTCATCCAGGTTGGCGCAATCGAGGACGTCATAACCGACGACTTGTTCCTTGGTCTCAGCGAAGGGGCCATCGGTCACCAACACCTCGCCGTTCCGAACCCTTATCGTGGTCGCCGCGGCGGTCGGGCGCAGGCGGCTGCCGTGAAGGCTGACCCCCCCGCCGATCACCTCTTCGAGCCACGTGGCCAGGGACGCCTGGAGCTTGGCCTCCTGCGCTTGGTCCACATCGATGTCCTCGTCGATGGCATGGATGAGCATGTACTGCATATCTTTCTCCTCTTTAGTTGGTAGTCGCCAGAACTGCCTCGAGCTCGTTCGGCTCGTTCACCCCGACGACGAACGACCCATCAGCTAATGGACATCTCCATGACATAAATTCCACGTCGGTCACGGCCAGGACCGGCATCCTGCCCGCCCTCCTCAACCCCTTCAGGCGACCATGCCTCCTCCAACCCGGCCGTCTCCAACAGCTCTCTGCTTCATTGCGCAGGACGGGGGTCATTTCCTCGTTTGTAGTAGCCGAGATTTGTACGAGTCTTGTTTTGAATTGGTCGGAAACGGCGTATAGGCAACAGCGCCTCACGAGGGGTCATGAGCCCTGACCCGAGGACATCAGAGGCGCACGGTCGTCACGTCCCTGGCCCGCCCCACTGGCGTCAGCTGAACTGAGCGTAGCTGACTGAGTACGGTAAGTGATGTGCCGCCTCCCGCGGCATCCCTATCGTGAAGTGAGCCATGGGAGGTCCCAACAGCGAGGCGCGTGCCGGGGCTCTCCGGCGACCGCGCCTTGCCCTCTCGAGCTTGAGGGCCGCGCTTCGGAACCCCGACATACTAAGAGTCGAGCTTGTCTGAGCCGTAGCCATCGGGGCCGAATGGGCCCACTTCGTAGCGCTCGGTGTTTTCGCCTACGACCACGGTGGCGCCTCCCTGGTCGGCTTGGCCGGGCTCGTACGGTTGCTGCCCGCGGGCGCCGTGGCGCCGTTTGCTTCCAGTCTGGGCGACCGTGTCCCACGCGAACGGTTGTTGCTTGTGTTGCTGCTTCTGGAGGTTGTTGCCCTCGTCGCCTCCGGGGCGGCCACGCTGGCCAACTATCGAGTGGCGGTGCTGGTGTTGGCGGCGGTTGTCGGTGCGACTTCGACGCTGGTGCGGCCGGCCGTGCAATCAATACTGCCACTGCTGGCCCACACCCCCGCCGAGCTAATCGCGTCGAACGGCGCCAGTTCCACATTCGAAGCGCTCGGTGCCCTTGGTGGGCCGCTGATCGTCGGCGTCACGATTGCGTTTGTCGGGGCTGGTGGCGTGTTCATTTCCGCCGGGATCACCCTCCTGGCTGCGGTCGCCATCCTCGCCGGCGTGAACGTCCCCAGCCCGATCGTCGACACACGGAGCCACGCCAGTTGGCCCGCCGCGGGGAGCGTTGCCCGGGCAATGAGCTGGCTGCACGGCGGCCTCGCCGGGGTCGACCGCGTGAGCCGTGATCCCCGTCTGAGGTTGCTGATTTTGCTCACTGGTGCTCAGTGTTTCGTTCGCGGTTGCCTGAACGTGCTCCTTGTTGTCGCCGCCTTCGACCTCTTCCACGCAGGTTCCTCTGGCGTCGGGTACCTGAATGCCGCCCTCGGCGTCGGAGGGCTGGTGGGCGCGTTCGGTGCAGCGACGCTCAGCACTAAACGGTTGGGCCTGTGGTTCGGCCTCGCCATCGCCTTCTGGGGACTGCCAATAGCTCTCCTGTCGCCACTGTCGTGGTTCGGTGCAGCGATCCTTTGCTTAATCGTCGTGGGGGCGGCTAACGCCGTCGAGGACGTCGGGCTCATGACGCTCGTGCAACGATGTAGCCCGTACGAACTTCTCGCCAGCGTCCTCGGCGTGCTGTGGGGCCTGGCCATGACAGCAGTGGCCATCGGTTCGATAGTGGCGCCGGTGATCGAATCGGCGTACGGAGCTCGGACCTCACTGTTGATCGTGGGCCTCATCCTCCCAGTGGTCGCGCTCGCGTCGGGCCGCTGGTTGCGCCGGATCGATACCACGCTACGTTCGAGCGATCGCCTTGAACTGGTCGAAGCGGTCCCGATGTTCGCCCCGCTGTCGATCGCGGCGAAAGAGCGGGTAGCGGCCTCCCTAGCTCCGGTGTTCGTCCGGCGGGGGAGACGATTGTCCGCGCCGGAGAGCCCGGGGACACCTTCTACATCGTCGGGACCGGCCGGCTCGCGGTCGAGCGGGACGGGAAGCAAGTGGCCAGTGCGGAGACGGGTGATTACTTCGGCGAAATAGCGCTCTTACAAGACGTGGCCCGTACGGCGTCGGTGCGAGCGGTACTCGACTCCAAGCTCTACGCTCTGGGTCGCGGAGCGTTTTTCGCCGCCATCACGCTGCATCCTGAGGCAGGAGCGGCCGCCCGCCGGGTCGTCGCTGAGCGCGGCCCGCCCCGGGACCAGCCATCGCCGGCGACCGGGGACACGGCCCGAGAAGGCGCTACTTAGCGAGTCGGGCATCATCTGGGTACCGGGTCGGTGCCCTCTAGCGGGGACCATTGACAGAAGTCGTGTTACCATTTTCGCTTGCCTACCCTCGTGCCTAGAGCACCTCTGGGCAGGCTCAGGTAGGCAGTGGTCCGCTATCACGAGACGTCGGCGAAACTTTAACGGGAGGTATCCGCGTGGGGATTGGGCCAGTCGAGTACATAATCATTGGGTTCCCGGGCGGTCACTTCAGAGCTGAGATAGTCCCGGCGTTGGCCAAGCTGATTGAAAACGAGACAGTCCGCATCATCGATCTGGTGTTCGTCTTGAAAGACGATGACGGCAAGGTCACCACTTACGAGTTTGACCAGCTCGACGAGCTAGCCCCGTTTGCCACGCTGGCCGGAGAGGTCGGCGGCATCGTCAACGCGGAGGATGTCGAATATGCGGCCGACTCCCTCGAGCCCGGATCCTCGGCCGTGCTGATCGTGTGGGAGGACACCTGGGCCACCGAGTTCTCCGATGCAGTGCGCGGTGCAGAGGGTGTCATGTTGGAAGGGGCCCGCATCCCGGCTCAGTTAATTGAGGAAGCCTTCGCCGATCTGGTCGCGGCTGGCGAAGACACTAGCGGCTAATGAGCTCCGCAACTCTTATTAATCTAAAGAAATACAACCAGGAGGACCTTTATGCTCCGCCGTTCTCGATCGCTCGCTCGTACCATGGGCCGGACCGCCGTTATCGCCGGGACCGCCACCTCCGTCAGTGGGCACGTGGCTCATCGCCAGCAGGCCAGTCGGGCCCAGCAAATGGCGGGCGCGCCAGCCGCTCCTGCAGCTACGCCGGGACCAGCCCCAGAGACCCCAGCCCCGAAAACCCCGGCCCCGGAAACCGTGGACGTTGTGCAACGGCTCAAGCAGTTCGCGGAACTAAGGGACCAAGGCATCCTCACCGAGGAAGAGTTCACAGCCCAGAAGGCCAAGCTTCTCGCGACCTGACCAGCCACACCTGGCTCATGCGCTCCTGCAGTTAGGCGCATCCCGCGGCTCGGTCCTGTCGTATCACCTTACGTGGCACATGTTTTACAGGAGGCCGACACTGAGAGGACGGCAAGCGGCTCCGGGCTCATGGAGCGGCGAGACGCCATCCTTGCAGTCGGGCCGCCGCCGCTCCCTGCCGAGGGGCCAACGGCGGTCATAGCCGGACCTGGACTGTCCGGGCTCACGAGGGTAAAGAGGGCTGCCGGCGGGCAGGCGACGGGGAAGGGGAACGCTCTTTATACGTGCGACGCGGGCTCGAAGGGGACGGTCAGGGTACAGCGCTAACAACACATCTGGTTGGGACAGCCATCCACCAGCGGCTACGACAATGGGGTCGACGCCGGTCATCAGTGCTGTTACTAGCTGGGCCTGATGGCTAAGTGAGCCACGTGAGCAATAGCACGCTCGCGTGGCTCATAAGGCGGCTCCTGTGATCACAGCTCGCGCCGCTGAAAGCTGAACACCCCGGCGACGAGCACGCCCAGGAACCAGACCGCCACCCAGACGAGGTAGGCCCAGGACGGTGGAGCCTGCGCAAAGAAAGGGTTTCCGCGGTCGGACGTTTCTGCCAGGGTCTGGGCGACGAATGACTGCGGCTCCAGATAGTAAATGGCGCCGTGCCATAGTCCGTCCGTGGGCAAAATGTACCGTGAGACCTGGCCGACCGTCCGTAGTTCACTGATATTGAACGTCGCTCCGAGCGCCCCAACCACGCCCGCCAGCCAGGCGGCGCCAAATAGCGCAATGCCGATCAGTCCGGCGGCAATGGCGGACAGCCGCGTGCTGAGGAGCAGGGCCAGGGTGAGCAGCAGGGCCCCCTCGCAGAACAGGTAAGCCCAGACCGCCACCGGGTTGGGCGGCAAGAACCCGCTGACCCAGTCCACCACGGCCATCTCCAACCCGGACACGATGGCCGAATACGCCAATAGGACGACAGTGAGCCCCAGCCATTTGCCCAGCAGGATCTCGCTACGGCGGACCGGCCGGGTGACAATTGTGTACAAGATCCCGGACTCGATGTCGGCAGAAACTGCGGGCGAAGCCATGGCCGAGGCGCTCAGGGCCACGACGAAACTGAACATGAACATAAACAGGATCAGCGATTGCGGCACGGCCACCCCCACTTCGCCGGACGTGATGGTGTGGCTGTGGCTCAGGCGGTCAAAGCCCCAGGCGCTCAGCCCCACCAAGCACAAGGCGATGGCGGCACAGGCGGCCACGATCCAACGCCGGACCGCCTCCCTGACCGTGAGCCGGGCCATGACGAAAGTGGCGTTCACGATGGCCTCAACAGTTCGATAAAGCGCTCTTCAAGGGTCGTGTGCTCGGGGATTACGGCTTCGACCCGGCCCCCGATAGCGACAATGGCCTCGACCAGCTCAGGGACTCGCCGAGGCCCCACTTTCTCGACGGTCAACCAGTCCCCGTCTCGAGCCCAGTTCCCATACCCGGCGAAATCCAGCCACCAACCTTCGTCCAGCCCGGTGATCTTCACGCGCACATTGGCCGCTCGTCCGACGAGTTCCGCCAATGTGCCCGTCGCGATGGACCGACCGTGGTCAATGACGCAGACGCGGTCGCAGATCTGCTCGGCCTCCTCCAGTAGGTGCGTGTTCAAGAAGACCGTTGTCCCCGAGGCGCGTAACGTTCGGATGACGTCGCGTACGTCGTGGCGGCCGAGCGGGTCGAGGGCGCTCGTCGGTTCGTCCAATATTACAAGTTCAGGCTGGCCGAGGAGGGCGACACCGAGGCCGAGGCGCTGTTGCATCCCCTTGGAGAAAGTGCCCACTTTGTCGTTGCTTCGGTCGGAAAGGCCGACGGTCGCCAGGGAGTTTTCGATGCAACCTTGGAAGCGTTTCCGTGGTAGCTGCAAGAGCTGGCAATGCAGTGCCAATACCTCGCGCGCCGAGAGCCAGCTCTGGAAGCGGAAGAGCTCGGGAAGGTAACCGATCCGCCTTTTCGTCTCGCGATCGCCAGCAGGAGCCCCGAGCACCATCGCCTCTCCCGAAGACGGCCGGATAAGCCCGAGCAAGAGTTTGACGGCAGTTGTCTTGCCTGCTCCGTTCGGCCCGAGGAAACCAAAAACTTCGCCCCTGCCGACGGTCATCGAAAGCCCCCGCAGGGCGACCGTGCTGCGAAAATCTTTTCGTAGTTCAATGGTGTGCACGGCGGGGGACACCACGTCTCCCACGCGAGCGGGGTGGGCGTCTTTGTCGGCCAGGACGGCCTCCGGTCTCCAGCCGGCGAGGGCGTCAGCGGACCTGTTCAGCGACACTACGGAGATCCTGGCCATCGAGCAGGCCGGCGACTATGTGGACTTCACCGCTCGGGGCCTCCCAGATAGCGGCCGATGCATCGTTCGGCTTGTCCGTCAACAGAACAGCCGGCGACCCACCGATGTTGATTGAAGACGACTTCGCTCCCTCAGGCGTCGGTACCGGCAGTGTGGTCTTCAGGTTGCCGAGCAACCCGAGTTCCCGGGCCAGATCGGGCGGGATCCCGGGTTGTGAGAGAAGGAACTTCTCCAGCTGATTTGTGGTGGCTCCGGTCGAAGTGGCCACGGGCCGGGCGATCGTCAGGATCCCGAGCGGGTAAATACCGAGGCCGCCCGTCGTCCCGGCGTATGTGACCCCGGCGCCGGGACCGAGCGTGGCCACGAGAGAACTGCCTGAAAGGCCGTTCCCTGCGCTGGGCTGCCAGAACGATGGTCGCGGTCAGCTTCGGGACAACGAAGAAGCCGTTGGGCGCCCCGATGCCGTTGGGAGTCGTTGACGGCAACGACAATTTCAGGCCGGTGGCCTTCTCCGCCGCCCCGAGCGACGCCACCCGACGGCTGTTGCCGTTCGAAGTCCAGCGGAGCGTCCCGAAGGGTAGCGTCTGCGATCCCGACGGCGCGGAAAACCCGATGAGCGCGGACGGGGAGTGAACGTCCAGTAGCCCGGCCAGGGCGGTGATGTCAGCGCCACTGACAGCCACGGGCGCCACCTTGGTCGGCGCAAAGACCGTCGTGGTCAGTGTGGCTGCGGCGGCTACGCCGGCCAGCACCACTCCCGTCGCGGCCAGAGTTGCCCCCGTCCCCAGCGAAGAACCCATGAGCCGCCAGTGACGGGGCCTCCGGGCGTGGACAGTGGCCCCCTCGACGCTAACCATAGAAAACCGCCCCTGATGGCGGGCCCATGCGAGATTTGTGCCCGAGAAAGCCACGTGAGATGAGAAAACCTTCTCTGCCAAGGCGGCGTTGCTGCGGATCTGGTCACTACGCGCCCGGCAGCGGGCGCAGGTCGCCATGTGACGGGCCTCTCGGTCGGCTACCGCCAGCGGCTCGTCTCCGAGCCGGCGCAGGGTGCCATCAGGAACGTGTCGCACGATCAAGCTCCTTTCGTAGCGCCGCTTCAGCGCGGCGCAGCATCGTCCCGACCTGACCGACCTTTACGCCCATGGCGTCGGCGACCTCGGTATAGCTGAGACCGCTATGACGAAGGACCAGCACCGTGGCCGAGTGACGCGGAAGGCGAGAGAGGGCCATCCGCACCTCGGACTCCTCGTCCCGGTCGATGGCCACGTCTTCGGGGCCAACGGAGAGGCGGTCCAAAAGCTGCTGCTTGTGCCGTTCACCGCGCCTGTTCGCGACTGCGCACCGCGTTCAGTGCCATGTGCGATGCGGCGATCCGGGCCCAGGCGGCGGCGTGGTCCGACGGGTAAGGTTCAGGAAAGCGCTTTTGCGTCGCCATCAGCACTTCCTGGGCTACGTCTTCGGCGAGATGTATGTCCCGCACGACCCCATGGGCGATCCGTACAACGATCGGGTACTGCGCCCTGAAAAACTCCTCGAAGCTACCTGGCGCCGCCGAAGTTTCGGAACGCGTGCCGTCGGACCTGAAGCTGGTTGCCATCCTCACTGACTATTAAGCACCGCCGAGGCCCACTTTGTGACATCACGATCTCTCCGGCGGCCGTTCGGCAGTGCGAGCAGGCAGCCCGTCCGAGCCCGACGGCGGTGGTGGCCCCTTTTCCCTCGTCTTGCAGTCCTCAGGGTGGGTGCCAGAATGGACCGGTGAGCGAGGAGCGCGGGAGCCCCGAGGAGGCGAGCTCAGCCGCCCCATCCCCTGGTTCAGCCGGCCCTGCTGCTAGCGGTACGGCGCGACAAGGCCCGTTTACGAAACGCGTCGTGTTCTTCATGCTGATCGGTTGGCTCGTGGTGGTGCTGTTGGTCGTCGTCCTCCTTTCGGTCAGCTGAGCGTCGTCGCCGTCCTGGTCGGTAGGCCGGGCGTCAAAGTCGGTCCCTGACGGCATCGCCGGCGGCGTTTTGGGACGCGCCTGACCTGGTGGCGGGGGGACGGTCCGAAGCTAGCCGGCGGAGCGGGAATTGTGTCATCCTCAGGCATGGACTTGGACCGACTGGAGCGTTATGCCGACCTGATCGTCCGGGTGGGGGCGAATGTCCAGCAAGGCCAGACCGTCTACGTGTCGGCGGAGGTGTCACACCTGGAGGTGGCGCGGGCCGTGGCGGAAAAGGCCTACCAGGCCGGTGCGCTACGCGTGATCCCCCTATACCGCGATGACCATGTCCGCCTATCGGCTCTCCGGCACGCTCCACTGGAGGGTCTGACCACGGCCCCGGAGTGGGAGCTGGCCCGTATCCGATCGCTGGACGACCCTGGCGTTGCCCTCATAACGCTGACGGGAGCGGCGGATCCTCACCTCTTCGATGGCATCGACCCGCAGCGCCTCGCCGCCATCCCGCTGGCATTGGCGCAGGCGGGGCGGAAGGCTCAGATGGCCGGCGCCCTGGCCTGGACCGTCGCCGCCGCACCCAACCCGGGATGGGCGACGCAGGTGTTCGGCGAGCCCGATGTCGAGCGGCTGTGGGATGCCGTCTCCATCCCCCTTCGGCTCAATGAAGCCGACGTCGTCGGGGCGTGGGAAGCTCACCGGGATCTGCTCATCCGGAGAGCGGGGGCCGTCACCGCCCTCGGCTTGGACGCAGTCCGTTACCACGGCGATGGCACTGACCTCACCGTGGGCCTTGTGCCCGGCGCGCAATGGGTTGGCGGGAGCCTTACCACCACGGCAGGCGTGGTGACCATGCCTAACCTGCCGACCGAGGAGGTTTTCACCAGCCCCGACCGGGCTCGGGCTGATGGCACCATCCGCCTGACCCGCCCGCTGGTGATGCCCGGCACTGGCGCGCTGGTCGAGGGGCTCGAGGCGACCTTCGAAGGCGGGCGGATAGTCGACGTCCACGCCGACCGTGGCGCTGAGGTGGTGCAGGCGCAACTCAATACTGACGAAGGCGCCCGATCGCTCGGCGAGGTGGCTCTGGTTGACCAGGACTCCCGGGTGCGAGCCGCTGGTGTCATCTTTCACGACACCCTTTACGACGAAAACGCCGGTTCTCACGTGGCGTGGGGACAGAGTTTCCCGTTCGTGTTGCCCGGCTGGCGGGAACTGTCGCCCGAGCAGATGTCCGCAGCCGGTCTCAACCGTTCCGTGGTACATACTGACGTCGTGATCGGTGGCGCCGGGGTAAACGTCGACGGCCTCACCGCCGACCGTCAGGTGGTCCCGATTATCACTGACAATCATTGGGTATTACCGCTGTAAACCAGGTGTTATTTCCCGGCTACCCGGGAGCGCCACCTAACGGCTGTTAGAGTCCGTTCGTCGCCAGCATCACGATAATTGGTGGTGGCGTGCTCGGCCTCGGCCTCGGCTGCGCCTTGTTGCTCTCAGAGCGAGGTCACGATGTGACCGTTTTGGAGCGCGACGGCGAGGCTGGCGGCAATGGCACCCGACCGCGTGGACCATCTCGTGGTGCTGTCAGTCGGGCACCCGGCCACGTTCCGGGAGACGTTCCAGCAACTCGAAAAATCGTCGTATATGCTGCTGTTCCAGTTCCCACGGATAGCGGAGCAGTGGCTGGCGGGCAACAATTCGGCCAATTTCCGTACCAGGGCGCACCCCCCTGACGCCGACGCAGTGATCGCGGAGCTGGAGTCGAACGGTTCACTGACGCCGGGGCTCAACTATTACAGGGCCACTTCCTGGACCGGTGTGGTGTTCTGCCCCTGAGGTTCGTTGAAGACGATGGCGGTCTCGCCTATCTTGCTGCTGGTTGGGAACGAAAAGGGGATCTTGCGCCCCTCGTTATTGGCGGCGGTGAGGTACCAGGCGACGGGAGTTTCATCGCAGCTCACCCAGTTGGTTCAGCATCCCTTCGGGGTCTTCGCAGCTGATGACCAGCTGGTCGAACCGTTGTCCTACCAGTTGCACGCTCAGGCCCTTCGGGTGGTCGTGATGAACGACAGCAAACGTCTTGACGTGGTCGGGACCGCCAGAATAGGTGCCGATAGCGAACCTCCCGGGCCAACCCGACCCGATCACTTTCAGCCCGGGCACGGCGTGTACTGCATCATCTACCACAGTGACCTCTTGCACCGAGGAGATCGGCACGCGGACGTCGCCATGGCCAGCTTCGACCTTCTCTAGACGGCTGAGCTTCACTACCAGGTCCTCACCAACCCTGGTCAGCTCCGCCATGTCCGCCCACCTTTCGTTGATGTTCTCGCCAATAGGAATGTTAGCAGCGTTGATATTGACGCGTTAGGGTCGTGGGCGTGAACACGGCTGAGCTGCTGCTGCACCCGGTCCGGTTGCGCATAGTCGAGGCTTTCCTCGGAGACCGCGCCCTGACAACGAGCGCCCTCAGCGCTGAATTGCCCGATGTACCTCCAGCCAGTCTTTACCGCCACGTGGCCCTGCTCGTCAACGCCGGGGTGCTGCAGGTGGTCTCCGAGCGCAGGATAAGAGGTGCCGTCGAGCGGACATACGTACTTCGCCTCAGCGCGGCCAATATCGGCATCGGGGAGTTGGAAAAGATGGGCCCCGACGAACACCGGCACATTTTCATGGCTCTCGTGGCCGGTCTTCTGGCCGACTTCGACCGTTACCTGGCCCAAGGAGATGCGGACCTGGTCCGCGACGGCGCGACGTACCGCATGGCGGGGATGTGGCTGGACGACCGCGAGTTCGCCGAACTATTGCGGGATCTCGTCCGGGTCCTGCAGCCCCGGGTGGCGAACCCGCCCAAAAAGGGGCGCCGCCGACGCGTCCTCACTCTGGTCCTGCTCCCGGGCGATCCCGCGACCTGATTTGCTACGGGTGACCACGAGCCCGTTTTGGGACCGCCAGTGATCAGGGCGCCCGCTCACACGAGCGCCACCTCATATCGGCGCCGTGCCTGCCCGGGCTGGCTGGCGTCTCGGCTGTTTTCTCAGTACTGCGGTCGTGGGTCGCGAACTGCTCGCCGTCTACCTACCGCGGCTCCCCGCCCGGGGCTCCGCCTGGGTGGCGGGTCCCGGATCCGGGCACGTTGTGGGCCCACAATAGACGTGCTGGCCTGATGCGGTACATCGACGGGCTAGGGAGGGTGAACATGGCCAGGTTCCATAAGTCGGGCGAAGTCATTGAGTGCTCGTTCTGCGGTAAGGCACAGAGCCGCGTCGGCAAACTGATCGCCGGTCCCGGCGGCGTCTACATATGCGATGAGTGCGTTGACCTGTGCAACGAGATCATCGATGAGCAGGGGTTGGCTCCTCGCCGGCAGCGCAGGCGCGCCTCTCTCCTGGGGGCTGGGGTACGAGCGCCAGCCAGTAGCGGGCCGGGAGCGCCACTTGGCTTGAACGCGGCCAGCCTGGCGGCTGAGTTCGACTTGCCGGAAGAGACCGCCGCCGCGATCCTGGCCCGGGTGTCCGCTTCGGCCGAGCCATAGCCGGGGTTTCAGCGGGCTTAGCTACCGTTCGGTTGTTGGTTGGGCCCCGCTCGAGGCGAAGGGTACCGGCCCTTCACCGCCAGTCGTCGATGATGAACGCGTCGTTGTGGCTGTAGCCGTCGTCGTTGGGCCGGTGCATGCTCACGCCCTGGAACTCACGGCGAAAACCTCGGTCCCCCAGGGCATTCCAAGCCCGGACGCGAGCGGCGTTCGCGCCGGCTACCAGTACGGAAGCACCACGGTTACGGGCCAAACCGTGGCATGCATCGAGCAGCCGGCCGAAAACGGCGGCGGCGCTGGGGCCGGGCCGGACGGCTCCGAACTTTATGTAGCAATTGCCACCGCCCGCTTCGGTCCCGGGGCCGATGTGGCAGACGGCGATAGCCGCCAGACCGGCGCCGTCTTCGAGCAGGAGCGTGTCCCCCAGCCCCTGTCGGCGCACCGACTCGATCTCAGCGGTGAGGTCGAGCCCGGCGTAAACCGTGTCGGTGAGGTCGCGCACTTCGCCGAGGACGTCCGCCAACCGTTCCTCCGGCACGGATGAGATCAAGTTGGCCGGTTCGCTGCCAGTCCCGGGCTCAACGTTGCGAGCCATTACGGCTGTGAGGAACCGCGGCCAGAAGCCGAACCGCTGGTAAAGGCCGACATGCTTGGCGCTCTGGGCGAAAGTGAAGAGCCCGGCGTGATTTGTGCCCCAAGACGCGAATATTTCCATCGTGCCGTCGAGGAGCGATTTGGCGATGCCCTGGTCCCAGTATTCCGGCGCTACCGATAAAGGCCCGAAGAACCCGATGCTGCCCCAATTCGTGGCCAGGTTCGAGCCGATCAGGTAGCCATCGAGCTCGGCAGTAAGGCCGCCGTCAGGGTACGCCATCCACCGGCTTCGTACGCAGTCGGCATCCCCGAAAAAGTGTTCCGGATCGGGCGTGCCCAGGAAGGTCCCGAACGCGAGGCGGAAGATGCGATCGGCGTCGTCGACGTCGCCCTCGACGAGCGGCCGGACGAAGACCTTCGTGACATCGGGCACATCGGCTCCTTGGTCGCTGGGAAGCCAATTATCCATCACGGGGCGGGGCCAGGGGTTGGGAAGGTCCCATTTCAACCGGCTCCCGCTTCGCCGGCCCTCGCCGGAGCCCAACTAGGGTCCTGCGTCATGGGACTGCGCATATTTACCGAACCTCAGCAGGGGGCATCGTACGAACAGCTGCTCACAGTGGCACGCACGGCGGAAGAGGCCGGCTTTGAGGCCTTTTTCCGGTCTGACCACTACCTCAAGATGGGTGATGTCACGGGTTTACCCGCTTACACCGACGCCTGGACGACCCTCGCCGGCCTGGCTCGGGACACCCGTTCGGTCCGGCTCGGCACTCTGGTGACGTCGGCCACGTTCCGGCCCGTGGGGACCTTCCCGGTGATCGTTGCCGAGGTCGACCACATGAGCGGCGGCCGGGTCGACGTCGGGCTCGGAGCGGGCTGGTACAAAGACGAATACGACGCCTACGGGCTGGCGTTCCCGCCCGCGGGCGTCCGCTATGACGTGCTGGAAGACCAGCTCGCTATCCTGCACGGCCTCTGGTCGACTCGTCCCGGCGGGACGTTCGAGCGTACAGGGCTCACGTGCAACGTGCGGCTCGAGGCCGATCCCCTCCGGCCGGCGCAGAAACCGCACCCGCCTCTCATTTTGGGCGGTGGTGGTGGGCCGCGTAACGCTCGGCTGGCAGCCACTTATGCCGACGAGTTCAACGCCCCGTTCGTAACGCCCGAGGGCATGAGGAAGGCGTACGCTTCCGTCCGGGCGGCGTGCGAAACGCTCGGCCGCGACCCGGGCGAGCTGGTGTGGTCGGTCGCCCAAACTCTCTGCTGCGGTCGGAACGAGGCGGAACTAGCCAAACGGGCGGCGGCCATCGGGATGAAAGTAGATGAGCTCCGGCGAGACGCCTTTGCCGGACTACCCGCCGAGATCCTCGAAAAGCTAGGGAAGTTTGCCGATGGGGGAGCGGAGCGCTTCTACCTGCAGGTACTGGATCTCTCGGATCTGGACCACCTGCGGCTAGTAGCCGAGGAAATCCTGCCGCATGCACCGGGCCGAAGTTCTTGACCGCGGCTCTTGTTTGCTTTCCCGATATGTCCACTGTGATCTCGATAGTCGTAGCCTCCTTCTTCGCGCCTGCGAGTGGGGTGGATCGCGCCAGCGTCATAATGTCCGCCTGATGTTCTCCCTGTCCTCCCTTGACAAGAAGTCTTGTCACATGTAATCTTGTGACAAGACTTCTTGTTAGATGTGGAGGAGGAGCGACTGTGTACTCTCTCAACCCGGCCGTAACCGAGATGTTGACGAGAAACCGCCAAATTGAAATGCACCGCCAAGCAGCACAGCGCCGGCAACCCCGACCAGTGCCGGGCGGCGGGCGCTCGTTCCGGAAGGCGGCGGGCTGGGCTTTGGTGGAGATTGGCCTGCGCCTCGCCGTTCCGCGCCGCATCGAACTTCGTCACGCACCGAACTTCCGCAGCGCACCGAACTTCCGCACCGCACCGAACTTCCGCACCGCACCGAACTTCCGCACCGCACCGAACTTCCGCACCGCACCGAACTTCCGCACCGGTCCGCTCTCCCGGTGACTAGGTGACGATAAAGCACCCGCAGGACGAGCCGGTCTCGGGTCCCCCTGATGGCCGCCGAGCTATCTCGGACCCGCGAGCCATGCGAGCGTTGGCGCACCCCATGCGTATTGCCCTGCTCGAGGCCATCATGCGCGAAGGGTCGCTGACGGCCACTCGAGCGGCAGAGCTGCTCGACGACAGCCCGGGCAACATGTCCTGGCACTTGCAGACCCTGGCGAAGTACGGCTTCATCGAGGAGGCCGGGGGCGGACGCGGCCGAAGCCGTCCGTGGCGCATCGTGGACGTCAGCATCAACTTCGAATCGGCCGAACCCGACCCTGAATATTCGGCCGCCGAGGACGCGCTGGAGGCGACGCTCCAACAGAGCATCGACCAGCGCTTGCGGTCGTGGTGGTCTCAGCGTCGCTCTTACCCGCTGGAATGGCGCCAAGCCTCCTTTTCGATCTACAACACGACCTACCTCACGGCCGATGAGATGAAGAAGCTCAGCGACGACATGAACGACCTGCTGCGGCGGTTCGCCGGACGCTCGGCCGACAAGTCTCAACGGCCCGCCGGCTCTGAACCCGTCCAGGTCGTGGCCCTCGGCCATCCGTTGCCGCCGATGCCCTCTGGGCAGTGAGCCGCACTGTCTGGGCAGTGAGCCGCACTGTCTGGGCAGTGAGCCGCACTGTCTGGGCAGTGAGCCGCACTGTCTGGGCAGTGAGCCGCCGGTTCCGCCGGTTGGGCCGTTACGCCGGTTGGGCCGTTACGGTCACCGGGCTCTGTTAGCTTCCTGATCACGTTCCCGCCGCTGAGGGTTCGGCCTGAGGAGGGGGCAGTTCGCCGGCCCAATGCGCTGGCCTCGATCGGCAGCTAGGTGATTTTGCCAGGAGGACAGGCCTATGTGCACGGCTCTGAGCGAACTGGAACAAGCCCTGAGCGGCTTCGCCGCCGGCTTTGAAGTAGGGGCGCTGGCGCCGGCCGACCTGGCCGCCGCCCTGCGCTCGGCGGGGCGGATAGAGAAGGTGGCGGCCACCCTGGCCTCTCTGGTGGCGGCCCGCATGGCCAGCACCGGCCCCGCCAACCTGGCCGGGCGCCAGGCCGAGCGGGAGCTGGCGGCGGCGGCCGGCACGTCGGTGGGCGAGGCCCACCGGGCCATCGAGGCGGCCAAAGACATGGCCCACCACCCCGAACTACGGGCGGCGGCCGTGTCGGGGGAGCTGTCACGCCAGCAGGCCAGCCTGATTTCCGAAGCGGCCGCCCTGGACCCGGGCTCGGCCCCCGCCCTGGTGGATAAGGCAGCCCGCTTGGGCCTGGCCGAACTGCAAGAGGAGTGCACCCGGGCCAGGGCCGCCCACCTCGACCTGGAGGGTCGGCGCCGGGCCGCCCACGTGGCCCGGGTGCTGCGCTCCTACACCGACTCCAGCGGCACCTGGCACCTGCACGCCCACGGCCGGCCCGAGGATGGGGCCAAGGTCATGGCGGCCGTCAACCAGCTGGCTACAGCCGCCTTCGAGGCGGCTCGGCGTGAAGGCCGGCGGGAGCGGCCCGAGGCCTACGCCTTCGACGGACTGGTGGCCCTGGCCGAGGGGGACGGCCCGGGCGCCGAGCGCGGGGAGCGCAGTTCGGTCCGCGGCCCCCGCTCGGGGCGGTTGCGGCCCAGCTTCATGGTCCGGGCCGATCTCGGCGCCCTTTTGCGGGGCTACCCCACCGCAGGCGAAGTGTGTGAGATCGCCGGCTTCGGGCCCATCAGCACCCAGGCTGCCTTCGACCTGGTGGACACCGAGGACCCGTTCCTGAAGGCCATCGTTACCGATGGGGAAAAAGTCACCGGGGTGGCCCACCTGGGCCGGCGGCCCAACGCCTATCAGAGAAGTGCCCTGGACTGGCTGTTCCCCACTTGCGCTGCGGATGGCTGCGGCACCCGGGCCGAGTTCCTTCAAACCGACCACCGGGAGGACTGGGCCAGAGCGCACTTCACCGCCTTTGATCTCCTGGACCGGCTGTGCCGGCTCCATCACGCCCTCAAGACCCTGCACGGCTGGGCCTTGGTGGCGGGACGGGGCAAAAGGGCCTTTGTGCCCCCCGAGCACCCTCGGCACCCACGCTACGCAAGGGCCTAACGACCTAGAGATTCTAACGACCCAGGGACCAAACGACCCAGGGACCAAACGACCCAGGGACCAAACGACCCGGCGACCTCTCCGGGCGTAGGGTGTGGGCGGTCAGGCTGATCATCCCGGGCTGCACCGCGCCGTGGCCGGCCTAAACGGCGCCAGAGCCGGCCCCGCTAGCGCACCCAAGCACACGCAGGACGGCCAGTGGTTACACCCCGAGGATCTCGGCGCGCCCTTCTGGCTCGTCGTGACCGGAGCGGACGGAGGGCATATTGGCGTGAAGAGAGCAAGAGGCTGAACCTCGGCTTCACTCTGCGAAGCCTTGTGCCTGTGCTCCCTTGTTGCTCTACCATTCGCCGTTGGTGTCGGCGCGCCGGCTTATACGCCCGCACGGCCATCATTACCTTCAGCGAGGCTCCGGTGGCCAATACCTAGCCAGGCAGCCGGATAGCTCGGTCAGGATGAGTTTGATTTCTTGTCGGCCTGCGTTAGTCCGCTAGTCGCGTTAAGTTAATCAAAGGGCGCGAGGCTACGGTCCATGATGCCCGAACAGAAACCGTTTTCGCGCCGACAATTGCTGAAGGGTGCCGGCGCCGGTGGTCTCGCTGCCGCACTAATTCCCGCGATGCGCCAGAGCAGAGGGAGTCTGGACCGCCTGGCCAGTTTTAACGCTGCTCCTGCGAGCAGTCCCAACGGCACGCCCGAGCAAGTCCACCTGACCTGGGGAGGAGATCCAACCTCGTCGGTGGTCGTGTCGTGGGCATCGCTCGGGCGGGCTGTTAGGCCAAGGCTCTTGCTCAACGTCGACAATAGCCGGACTCGGGCCTTGCCGGCGGTACAGCGCACCTACACCGACGGGATCAATGGCGAAACAGTATTCACGTACCACTCGTTTGTGGCCGGCCTCGAGCCCGGTTCCCAGCACAGCTATGTAGTGACGGCAGATAACGACGCCAACGCAGGCACGCCATTTAGCGGGTCATTCGAGACCGCACCGCAAGGAAGGGCTCCGTTCCGCTTCACCAGTTTCGGGGACCTGGCCACACCCAACACCGAATGGGTACTTTCTTACGGTCAAAGCGCCTACGCCGTCGACGCCGTCGAATCGTTCAAGCCGCTCTTTCACCTCCTGAACGGCGACCTTTGTTACGCCAATTTGAACCCCACCAGCCAGCCCGAAGTCTGGCGCGATTTCGGCAATAACAATCAGCGTTCCGCGGCAAACCGACCCTGGATGCCGTGTACTGGCAACCACGAGATCGAGTTCAACAACGGGCCACAAGGGCTGACCTCATACCTGACCCGCTACATGCTTCCCTACAACGGCTCGGGCGCCTTCTATGGGCATTGGTACACGTTCAGAGTGGGTGGGGCGCTATTTATTTCGCTCGATGCGGACGACGTGATCTACCAGGACGGTGCCGCCTTCGTGGCCGGGCCCTCCGCCCTCGCACCGGCGGCCGCGACAGGTAATCAGCCCATACAACCGGGCACGTCTTTTTACGTGCGCGGTTACAGCGGA
Organism: uncultured Acidimicrobiaceae bacterium; assembly: GCA_963750465.1. GTDB lineage: Bacteria > Actinomycetota > Acidimicrobiia > Acidimicrobiales > Palsa-688 > Fen-671. The sequence continues at coordinate 1,135,895 of CAVVRE010000007.1, read as the reverse complement.
GGTTTACAGACAGCATGGTTGCGGCAGGTGCTATCAAGAGCCCGCCACGACGAGACAATCGACTGGATAGTTGTGCAGATGCACCAGGATGCGCTGACTTCGTCAATTACCGGGAACGGGTCGGACCTTGGCATTCGCGAAGCGTGGCTGCCCCTCTTCGACCAGTACGAAGTCGACCTGGTCGTCTGCGGCCACGATCATGATTACGAGCGCTCGTTCCCCGTTCGGGGATACGACAGCAACGTGGGTGTCGAATCGGCTACCGGGCAGACAGTCGACACCCGGCGTCCTCGGCCGGTTACCACGAACGACACCGGCACTTTCGACACGAGCCAGGGCACCATTTTCTTGGTCCTCGGCGGTGGCGGCACTAACGCCAACCTGGACGACTACGGGCTTGACAGCGGCGACGGCCTCCCGCAGGCCAAGGTGTTCACGCAGCCGAACCGTCCAGTAGAGACCTCAACCCCAGGCGTCTGGGCACGTGCCGCCGCTGACGCCCGTGAGGACGCCATTTGGTCGGCAAAGCGCGACCCGGCTACCGGATATGGGATCGGAGTGTTCGACGTAGACCCGGGGTCAGTGCCGGGAGGGGAGACGTCGATCACGGTTACCTATTACCACGCGCCCAATGCCGACCCCACCAACCCGACCACAAGCGCCCCCGGCATGCCCAACCCGAACTACTCCCAGTTCGAGCAGTTCACCCTCGTTCGGCCCCGCTCGGACAGAGGGCGTGGCCGACGTGGTGGTCAGGGCCCGCAAGTCCGATCGGACGACGCCTCGGCCTGAGGAAGAAAGCGGAGCCGCGCCAAGGCCGCCAGCCAAAAGCCGCCAGCCAAAAGTGGGCACGAGGTACGACTACCGAGAGCTTCCCCGGCAAGAAGAAGTTGAACTCGGCGGAGCAGAAGCTGACACCGCTGACGCAGTGCTGACACGGCCGAGCAGTAAGCGGCTCGCGTCTAAAGGGAGACCGTCAAGGGGGCAGTGGCCATGACCTGGCCGCGCGCCAACGGGAAGCGGCTCAACTAGGCGAAGAACGGATCGGCAAGGCTGGGGAACGGGTCCGCTACAGCGAGCGAACTATCCCGAGCCAGGGCAGCCAAAGTAGCCAAGGCGGCGAAGGATCAAGCGAGAACCTCGGGTCAACCACTCCGTGGAAGCTGGTGGCGCTTGAACGAGCTGCCAGCCCTGTCCGCCAACCGGGGCACACGGTAGGTGTTGTCCAAGGCCGATGACGCCGCCAGCAACCACGCTTCGCACTGCGGCGCCGGCAATGGCCGGGCCAAGAAGAAGCCTTGCACCGCATGGCACCCAAGGCTTTCCAGGCGTTGCAACGTTGCCTGGTCTTCCACACCCTCGGCCGTTACGGTGCGGCCCAGGTTGCGGGCCAGCTCGATGGTCGAGCGCACGATAGCTTCGTCACCTTTGTCCCGGATCATCTCCTTCACAAAGGAGCGGTCGATTTTCAGCTCGTGGAACGGCAAATGCTTCAGGCGGCTCAGGGACGAGAAGCCGGTGCCGTAGTCGTCGATCGAGAGGTTTACCCCGAGCGCCCGCAGCCCGTGCAGCACTCTCTCTGAGGTCTGGGGGTCCGCCATCGCCGACGACTCGGTCAGCTCGAGGGTGAGGGCGCTTGGCTCCATTCCCACCTGTTTGAGAACATCCCCCACACGCATGGATATGTCCGTGCTCATCAGGCTCCGGGCGGAAAGGTTGACGGCCACGTTCAAGTCGGGGATTATGTGGCGCCACACCTTGGCCTGCGCCAGCGCGGTTTCAATGACCCACCATGTGAGCTGGTCGATCAAGCCGGCGCTCTCGGCGACCGGGATGAACTCCGTCGGCGAGATGGGGCCGAACTGGTCGTGGCTCCAGCGCAGCAGGGCCTCACAGCTGACCACTGCGCCGGTGTTGAGCTCGACCACCGGCTGGTACCAGATGTCGAGGTCGGCCTGCTCGATGGCCTGGCGGAGCTCGGTGGCCAACCGCAGCCGGCGCAACGTCGAGCGGTCCTCGACTCGGTCGTAGAACCGGACCCCGCCTCCGGACCCCTTGGCCGTGTACATCGCGATGTCGGCATGGCGCAGCAACCCCATGGCGTCATGGCTGTTGGGCGGCGAGACGGCGACACCCAGGCTGGCCCGCACGTCGAGCAGGAGGCCCTCGACGCCGAGGGGCTGAGAGATCGTGGTCACGATCTGCTCCGCCTTCTCGAAGATGGCCTCGTCTTCGAGCGTGCCGATGTTGAGCACCGCGAACTCGTCCCCGCCCAAACGGGCTACCAGGTTGCCTTCCTGGTCGAGGGGGGCCAACCGCTGGGCGACTTCTCGCAGGATGGCGTCGCCGGTGTGGTGGCCGAGGGTGTCGTTTACTTCTTTGAAGCCGTCCAGGTCGATGAGCATGATGGTCACCCGGCTCCCGGGCGGTGCCCCATCAGCCGCTTCCTCCAGGCGCTCGGCGAACAACGCCCGGTTAGGGAGCCCGGTCAGGGCATCGTGCTGGGCCTGGTACTGGCGGACCGAGGCCTCCTTGCGGAGCTGTTCGAGGAGCTTGCTGCTGCGCAGCGCCACCCCGGCGTTGGCCGCCAGGGCCTCGAAGAACCTGAGGTCGGCGCGCTTGAAGCCCTCGTGTTTGAACGCCCGGTCCGCGACCAGGAGGTAGCCGGCACTGGCGTCATCGCGTTGCAGCGGCGCGACCAGCACCTCTTTCAGGCCCCGGTCCGAGATGGCGGCGGCGAGTGCGTCTTCGTCCTTGGAGCCCTCGCTGGCGAACAGGGCTCCCCGCTCCCAGACGATTTTGTCCAGAGTCGAAAATGGTGACCTTTCGTCGAGGTCCGGCGCCGCTTCACCACTGAGGGAGCAGCGCAGGGCGAACCCCGCCGACGGCTCGTCCAGCGGGATAACCAGCTCGGCGTGACCGGCCGACAACAGGTTGCGGGCCTCGTCGAGAACGGTGGCCATGACGTCCTGGGCCTCGATCAAGGACCCGAGACGCCGGGTGAACTCGTAGAGCTTCTCGAGGTTGGCGTAGCGCTGTCCCGAGAGGATCGTCCCTCGGTAGGCGAAATTGGCCGCTGCCGCGATGGCGATGAACAAGACGACTCCCCACGTGTTCACCCAGATCAGCGAGACGGCCACCAGGGCGCCGGCCGAGCATACGGCGACGTGGACGCCGCCTTGCATCATCATCGCTCGCATGGGTGGCCGCCGCCAAAGAGGGTTCACGACTGCCATCAGCGCCAGCAGGATCACCAAGTCGACCAGGTTGATCAGGGTGATGGTGCCGATGGCCACCGCCCAGCCCCGGGGGCTGACAGGCGACGCGTGGCCGATAGCCCAGTCGTAGAACAGGATCCCGACCGCCGCGCTGGCGGCATACACGAGCAAGCTCGGGATGGCCTTGATGGGCGGTCGTCGCCGTTGGGCGCTGGCGGCGAGGTGCCCGAAGGCTATCGCCGACAGCAGCAGCCAGGGGGCGAGGAAGACGATCCCCACCAGTGCCGGGATCTCGGTCAACACGATGGAAACGCTCGACTGCCGGTTGCGGACAGTGACCGGTTGGGCGCAAGCGCCCCAAATCCCCAGCGCTACGAACAGCCACAGGCCAGGGCGCTCGCCACCGGCCGGTTTGCGCCCAGCCAACTCCGTGAAGTACAAAAGCGCTGTCCCCGCGGCCAGAACGGCCGCCGGTGCGAAGGCGCGCAACAACCCGGCGTGCCAGGCGCGCCCATCCGGCGCCACTTGGTTACTCGTTGGCTTGTCCAATTACCCGGCTCCAAAGACGGGTGTCAAATTCACCCGGGATCTCGACTGGTGCCATTCAAACTGTAGATGTTCCGACCAGCCTGTGTGACCCGGCCAGTGCGAAGCTGGTCAAAGGGCCTCGGAACCGCCTATACACATGGTACCTGTGAAAGTTTTCTCTAGACACAAACCCGAATTTCGGGAAGAATCAGAACGTGGGCAATGCGTGGCCCGATCATGGGGCCCGCCTGGCCTGCGGTTATCCTCGTTGGCGTGCCCCCGTTTGCATGTTCGGCCCTCTTTTGCCGTCCCGCGCCCTGAGTGATCTCCGAGAGCCATACGTCACAGCTCCGGGGCTGACTGCCACCAGGCCGGGCGCGGCTGGAAGGGCATTTAAGCGGGTGCCGATAAAGGAAAGAGGGAGGTGTGACATGCGCAGCTTCATCGTCGACTGATCGGTTCCGCCAAACATAACGAATTTTTACTAATGCCGACGCGGCTCGGGCTAGCTTTACGTGGCCCGGGGTAGGCGCGGCATGTGTACGGGCCTATCCCACTGTCGGGCAGGACTCTGCTACCGTCAGGTCGGCTGACCCGTCCCCATGATCCGGGACAGGTTTGGGCGTCCAGCGTTGTTGGGAGGTAGTGCGGTTGGCGTCCGTCGAGCGGACGGCATCAAGTTCATCAGGCACAGTTGGCGCGCCCAAAGGCACTTCGTCGGTTCGCTTTGGCCGTCGATCTCTGGGCGCAGCGTTCAGGCGGATCTGGTGGGCTACCGGCATTTCGGCTAGCGGCGACGGCTTATTGGCCGTTGCGGTACCGCTGTTGGCGGTCACGCTGTCGCGGAACCCCGTCGTCATCGCCGGCCTCACCGGCGCGAATAGAGCCTCGGCGGCGATCGCTGCTCTGCCGGGCGGCCTTGTGGCGGACCGTTGGGACAGGCGTAGCGTTATGGTGGCTTGCAACCTGACCGCCGGCGTGACCCTTTTGGCCCTGGTCGTAGCGATGACCGCCGGATGGGCGGAACTCGTGATGTTGTACGTCGTCGCCATCGTCCTCGCCGCCTGCGATGTGACTTACACACTCGCCGTCCAGGCTTCGTTGCCTGACATCATTCCCACGGATCGGCTCGGCGTCGCAAATGGGCGGCTCATTGCCGTCGAGGGGGCCGGCGAGCAGTTCATCGGGCCAGCTAGTGGTGGCGTCCTTTTCTCTCTGGCCAGAAGGCTGCCCTTCTTCGTCGACGGGATCAGCTTCTTCGTCTCAGCCTGGTTGGTAAGAACGGGGCTGCCCCGCGACGCTCAGCGCCATGCCTTGCCGGTCCTGCCCGGAGCCAACCCGGACACCACAACCGCGGAGGGGGCGGGTGCGGCTGGCGCCAGTACCAACGGGGCCAGTACCAACGGCGGCCAGTACCAACGGCGCCAGTACCAACGGGGCCAGCTCCAACGGGGCGGATTCCTACGGTGCGGGGCCTGGGGTTGCCGGCTCAAATGGCGCCAAATCCAATGGCGCTCGTCCAAATGGTGCCTCTGCCCCTAACCACAATGATGCACCCAACCACGATGATGCACCAAGCCACGATGAACCCAGTGGAGACGTGCCCCGAGCTACGGCGGATCTCGAGGAAGGGCCGCTCCCGAGGTCGGAGCCTCGACCTGGTTGGGTAGCCAATTTCCGCCAGGGTCTCAGCGTGTTCCGTAATGACCGCGCCCTCAAGCTGCTGGCCACTACGGCGGCGTCGGCTGCACTTTGCCAGACCATGGTCATCGCCATTCTCGTTTTGTACGGGAAGCAAACGCTCCACCTGACTTCCACGGGTTACGGGCTGTTCCTCGCTTTCGCCGCCGCTATCGGGGTGGCCGCCGCCCATTTCGCCGGTTATGTGCAACAACGGTTTGGGTCTGGCCACTTGATCCTCGGTGGGCTTGTCCTGTCCATCGTGAGTTACGTGGGATTGGCCTTCACTCACTCGGTTGTCCTCGCTGTCTTCGTGTTCGGCTTGCAAGAGGTGGGTACCGTAGCCGTCAATGTCGGCTCGGTAACCGCTCGCCAGCACCTCATCCCCCGGCACCTGTACGGCCGGGTGGGCAGCGTGCACAGGTTGGCCGTCCTCAGCGCCAGCGTCGTGGGCGCACTCTTGGGTGGGTTCATTGCATCAGCGTCCAGTGTGGCGACCACCATGCTGATTGCAGGCGTGTTGCTAATTGTGGCCACGGTCCTGGTTTCGCCGTCGCTATTGCGCACTCTCGCTCGCAGGGATGCTTTGCAAACGCAAAATCCGCAAATGCCATCGCGAAAATAGTGTCCGGCATCCTCACTATGGGACAGGTCGCCGTTTTGCTTTTATCGGAGCATTAGGCGACAATACATCCCGGATTATGGGGTACAAATCATTGAAGGTGGGCCGCGCCGCCTGTTTATATTCACGCCGCAGGTCTCGGCTCTCGGGGTAGGTTTCGGCCGATGGCCAGGGTGCGGGAGGGGCGGCCCGAAGTGAGGGCGTGCGGGTCCCCGGGGAAAAGTAGGGGACCCTGGTGGTAGGGGCCCAGCGGCCAGGGGGGAGGGCCGCCGGCCTCATCCCACCACCTCTTAAAAGGTTACCAGCGCTTCGTCGTCACCCGTGTGACTATGGAATGACAATTTTGTGAACGTATGTAAACGTGCGTGAGTGGACGTTAACAAGTTGTTTCTAAAAGCCGGACGCGAACGCTTCCCGCCGGCGCGCCTAGTGTTGGGCCATGGTACGCGTCTCGGCTGTTCACGAGGTCAGTGACGACCTGATGAAGGCCGTTCGGAGCCTATTGCCGCAGCTGTCAAACTCGGCTGGTCCCCCCAGCCGCCTGGAGCTGGAAGAGATGGTCACCTCGCAGGCTGCCACGCTGCTTGTGGCTCGCGACGACACGCTGGAGGACATAGACAGAGTTGCCGGCCAGGATGCCGTGGCCAATGCAGAGGAACCTCATGGCCCCATCGTGGGCATGCTGACGCTTGTTACTTTCCGCATACCCACGGGGGTTCGCGCCCGGATCGAAGACGTCGTGGTCGACGACGCGGCCAGAGGCCGGGGCATCGCGTCCGAGCTCACCCGAGCTGCACTCGACCTGGCCGCCGCCCGGGGTGCTCATACGGTGGACCTGACGTCGCGACCGTCGCGGGAGGCGGCCAACCGGCTTTATCAGCACCTCGGTTTCCAAGAAAGGGAGACCGTGGTTTACAGGTTCCCCTTACCGGCCCACGGCTAGGTCTGGCAGCGAGGCCTCGCCGGCCCGGCCCAACCGGGGCTATTAGGCCGGCCCAAACCGGGTTAGTAAGCCCGGGCCACCACCGCTTCGAGATCAGAGACGGGGTCGTCCCCACCGGGGAGGGAGCCGTCTGGGCGCCGCAGGAGGCGCACGGTGAGGCCGCCGGCGTTGAGCCGCCCCTCGCCGTCGTCCGCCACCAGCACCGCCCCCGGGACCGCGGCGAAACCTGTCTGGGCCGCTTCCTCGGCCTCCTCGAGGGTGTTGGTGCGCGCCGTGTTCTCCTCTCGGCGGCGGAGAGCCTCGGCATAAAGAGTGGCCTGGGTCGACTCGAGCACCTCGGCCACCTGGGCGACCACGCCTGCCAACGGCAGCGAGGTCTTGCTGGTGTCGTCGCGCCGGTATAGCACGACCGTGCCCGTGGCCAGGTCTCGGGGGCCCACCTCTACCCGGACGGGGATGCCCTTCAATTCCCAGTTGACGACCCGGCGGCCGAACGACAGATCGGTCCTGACGTCGAGCTCGACCCTCATACCGGCCGCCCGCAGCTGCTCGGTCAGGGCGGCGGCCGCTTCGCCCGCCCCATCTTCGGTGCGGACAGCCAGGACAACCACCTGGACCGGGGCCAACCGGGGCGGCACCCGGAGCCCGGCGTCGTCGCCGTGGGCCATGATGATGGCGCCCATCAGACGGGAGGACGCGCCCCAGGAGGTTTGCCAGGCAAAGCTCTGCTGGCCGCCCTCGTCGAGGAACGTTATGCCGAACGCCTTGGCGAAGCCCTGCCCCAATTCGTGGCTAGTGCCCATCTGGAGGGCCTTGCCGTCTCTCATCATGGCTTCGGTCGTCCACGTCGTCTTGGCCCCGGCAAAGCGTTCACGGTCTGTCTTGCGGCCGACCAAGACCGGCACCGCCAGGACGTTGACCATGAAGTCCTCATAGACGTCACGGAGGATCTGGAGTGCATAACGCTGGGCGTCCTGTTCGTCCGCGTGAGCGGTGTGACCTTCCTGCCACAGGAACTCCGTCGTGCGCAGGAACAGCCTGGGGCGGAGTTCCCAGCGGACGACGTTGGCCCACTGGTTGACGAGCATCGGGAGGTCACGGTAGCTCTGGATCCACTTGGCCAGGAACGAGTCGATGATGGTTTCGCTGGTCGGCCGGACCACGACCGGCTCTTCCAGTTTCTTGCCGCCCCCATGGGTGACCACCGCCAGCTCGGGGCTGAAGCCCTCGACGTGTTCCGCCTCGCGGTGGAAGTAGCTCTCGGGGATCAAGAGGGGGAAGTACGCGTTTTGGGCCCCGGCGGCCTTGATGCGGGCATCGAGCTCCGCTTGCATGCGCTCCCAGATGGCGTAGCCGTACGGCCGGATGACCATGGTGCCGCGTACGGGGCCGCCTTCGGCCAGCTCGCCCTTGGCCAGCACGTCTTGGTACCACTGAGGGAAATCGGAGGCCTGGGAAGTGAGCACGTCGGCTTTGGGCATGGCACGACGATGCTAGAGGAAGCGGCGCCGGCCCCCGAGAAATAAGCCGCCGGCACATAACCCGCCGGCACACAACCCGCCGGCTACCACACCGGCGGCTGCGTCAACGTCATAGGCGGGACGTGAGCGTGGCTCTTCCCGACCGAGGGTAGAATCACCGGGGTGCATTCGAACGGGGACTTGGCCGCCGGCCACCGCGAGCGGACCTCACTGTACGACCGGACGAGGCGGTCACCTCTGGTCCGGCGGGTACTGGGCACGCCGGTCGTCCAGCGGGTGCTCTCGCCCTGCCAGGGCGACGGCTCGGTCCCGCGCTTCATCCGGTATTCGATGGTGTCCGCCGTGGCCATCGTCATCAGTCAGGCGACCATCCTGGTGTGCACATGGGTGTTCGGCCTGTCGGGCATCGTGGCCAACACCATCGCGGCTTTGGTGGCGACGCCCGCTTCGTACGAGCTCAACCGCAAATGGGCGTGGCGCAAAGGCGGCAAGAGCCATTTGTGGCGAGAAATTGTCCCCTTCTGGGCGCTCACCCTCGTCGGCTGGTTGGCCTCAACGGGGACGGTCGCAATAGCCGACAGCTTGTGCCAATCCCACGGTGTCACCGGCCTGGCCAGGGCCGTCGCCATCATGGCTGCTTCCTTGTTCGCCTATGGGGTCGTCTGGATCGGCAAGTTCTTCCTGTTCAACCGGCTCATTTTCGCCACGGCCAGCTCCCCCGGCGCCTCCGATGGCCCGGGTGTGGGCACTGACCCGCGTGAGGTCAGCGGCGGGCGGGTCAATGGTGCTGTCCCCGAGGCGGTACCGGTGCCAACCACGCCGGTCTTTGGAGGCAATTCCGGCCCCGGTCTCTAGGTTCTCTGGAGCGTGGGCCCGGCCACGGCCACAAGGGCAAAACAACGCAAGACACAAGGGCCACAATGGCAACGCCGTGACCGGCGAGCCACCCCCCTGGCTGACTGTGGCCCGTGCCGCCAAGGGGTTCATGCCTGACGACGAGGGCCTCGCCCTTCATCGGGCCGGTCTCCTGGCGGGCCGCAGCGAACTCGGCCCGATGGTCGAGATCGGGACGTACTGCGGCAAATCGGCGGTATACCTGGGCGCGGCGGCCAGGGCGACCGGATGCGTGCTTTTCAGCGTCGACCACCACCACGGTTCGGAGGAGCTGCAGGCCGGCTGGCCCCACCATGACCCCGATGTGGTCGACCACGCCACCGGCCAGATCGACACGCTGCCGTGGGCGCGCCATTCGGTTCGCGCCGCCGGGCTCGACGATGATGTCGTGCTGGTGGTGGGGGAGTCGGTGACGGCCGCCCGGGGGTGGCCAGGGCCGTTGTCGCTGTTGTTCATAGACGGCGGCCATGGCGAGGAGGTGGCGTGGGCCGATTACCGCGCCTGGGCTGCCAAGCTGGCCGTGGGCGGCGCGCTGGCCATCCACGATGTGTTCGCCGACCCCAAAGATGGCGGCCAGGTACCGCACGACATCTACCGCGCCGCACTCCGCTCACGCGAGTTCGAGGAATCCTCGGCCACCGGCTCGCTGCGCCTCCTGCTGCGACACTAAGCCGTTCGTCTTTCTGGCCAGCGGCGACGCCGGTGGACGACGCCCGTGGACGACGCCCGTCGGGAACGCTGGTCGACGATGACCGTCGGCGATGCCCGTCGGTGACCGAGCCGCGCCGCTCAGTTTGACCCGCCGGCCCGGCGCGGCCACGCTGGACGGCAGATGTCTGTCGGCGCCCACGTCTTGCTCGACCGCTCGTGAGCCCCACCAGGGCCGGCGCCGCCGGGCTCAGGCGCGAAACGCTCCGCGTCGCCCTCCTGTCCTATCGCGGCAACCCGCACTCGGGTGGCCAGGGCGTATATGTCCGCTTCCTCTCGCGTGAACTGGCCCGATTGGGTCACCAGGTCACGGTGTTCGCCGGGCAGCCGTGGCCCATCGTGGACGAGGAGGAGGGGGTCCAGTTCGAGAAGGTGCCAAGCCTGGACCTCTACCGGGAGCCTGACCCGTTCCGGGTCCCCAAGCCGTCCGAGTTCCGTTCCCCGGTGGACCTGCTCGAGATGGCGACGATGATGACCGGCGGGTTTCCCGAGCCGCTCACCTTCAGCTTGAGGGTTAGAGTTCTACTGGCTCGCCGGCGGGCCGAGTTCGACATCGTCCACGACAACCAGTCCTTTGGCCGCGGCCTGCTGGGTTTGATGGACGACGGCTGGCCGGTGATAGGCACTTGCCACCATCCGGTGACGGTCGACAGGTTGGTCGACGTGGCCTTCGCCCGCACCCGCTGGCGTGAACTGTCGCTGCGTCGGTGGTACGGGTTCCTGGGCATGCAAATCAGAGTGGCCCGCCGGCTGCCCCGGATCATCACCGTTTCCTCCTCGTCTCGGCGCGACATCGTCGAACAGATGGGTGTGGCTCCTGAGCGTGTCGCCGTCGTACCGGTTGGTGCCGACCATGAGCTCTTCCGGCCGTTGCCGGGGGTGGCGAGGGTCCCCGGGCGCATCATGACGACCGCCAGCGCCGATGTGCCGATGAAGGGCCTGGCCTATCTCCTCGAGGCGTTGGCCAAGTTGCGGACGTCGTTGCCCGAGGCCCACCTCATCGTCGTCGGCGAACCGAGGCCCGAAAGCGCGGCCTCGCACGCGATGGAACGCCTGGGCCTCGACGGCGCCGTCACGTTCCGGGCGCGAGTGACCGAACTCGAACTGGTCGAGCTGTACTCGCAGGCGTCGGTCGTCGCCGTGCCGTCGCTCTATGAGGGTTTCTCCTTACCCGCGGTCGAGGCCATGGCCTGCGAGGCCCCGGTTGTAGCTAGCTCCGGCGGCGCCCTGCCCGAGGTCGTCGGGCCGGACGGGCGGGCGGCCTTGCTCGTGCCGCCGGCCGACCCCGGTGCGCTGGCCGCCGCCCTGGCCAGGGTGCTCTCTTCCTGGGACGGTTCGTCTGCCGATCTCGGGGTGCGGCTAGGCCAGGCCGGCCGGCGCCGGGTCCTCGACCGGTTCACCTGGGCCAAGTGTGCCGTCGGCGCCGCCGAGCAGTACCGGTCGGTTTTGGCCGAATACGGCCGGCCTGGGCACGACCTGCCCCCTAAATGCTGACCGTCCGTTACCGCTGGCTCGAGCTCCGGGCAGGGGAGAGGATGCTCGACTTTGGTTGCGGGGGCGGCCGCCACAGCTTCGAGGCCATGAGGCGGGGGGCCGTGGCCGTCGCGGTCGACTCCGACCGTGAGGTGCTGACCGGCGCGGCGGTTTGGGTAAGGGCGATGCTCGAGGAGGACAAGGAGACGGCTGAAGCGGGCGGCCACGGCGACCTCGTGGCCGGTGACGGTGCGGCGCTGCCCTTCCCCGACGGCAGCTTCGACCGGGTAATCGCGGCGGAGGTCCTCGAGCACGTACCGGATGACGCCAGGGTGCTGGCCGAGCTTGTCCGGGTGCTGCGCCCCGGGGGCCTCATGGCTGTTACGGTGCCCCGCTGGTACCCCGAAGCGGTCAACTGGGCGCTGTCGTCCGAGTACCACAACGTCCCCGGTGGCCACATCCGGATCTACCGGCACAGCCAGTTACGCCGGCGCCTGCGTAAAGCGGGGCTCGACCCTCGCCGGCACCACTATGCGCACGCACTGCACAGCCCGTACTGGTGGCTCCGCTGCGCGCTGGGACCCGACAGCGAGAGCAATCCCGTCGTGAAGGCTTACCATCGCCTCCTGGTCTGGGACATAACGGCCAAGAACCCCGTCACGCGCTGGCCCGAAGCCGTGCTGAACCCCGTTCTGGGCAAGAGCCTCGTCATCTATGCCCGCAAGCCTTACAACGGGGCCCCGGCAAGACAACAGGTGCCAACGAGGCGGATAGAGCCGTGAGCGCTCTGGCCCCGGCCGAGATCCGCCAGACCGCCGACTGGATCGCCACTGTGCAACTGCCGGACGGGATGGTGCCCTGGTACGAGGGGGGCCACGCGGATCCGTGGAACCATGTCGAAGCGACGATGGCCCTCGCCGCCGGCGGCCGGTGGGCTGAGGTCGAACGAGCCTTCGAGTGGCTGGCGTCCAAGCAGCTGCCGGACGGGAGCTGGTGCGCCGCGCACGTGCCTGGCGGAGTTATCGAACCTCGTCGCGACCCCAACACGTGCGCTTATGTAGCCACCGGCGCCTGGTGGTGCGCCCAGCTGAGCGGGAACACCTCCATATTGGTGATGACCTGGCCCATGGTCCAAAGGGCCATCGCGTGGTGCCTGCGCTACCAGCGCCCCGGGGGGGAGGTCACGTGGTCGGTCGACCCCGACGGCGTGCCCAGCCAGTTCGCTCTGCTGACGGCCAGTTCGTCCCTCCAGCACTCGCTGGCCTGCGCCGCCCGGGTGGCCTCAGCCCTTCACCAGCAACAGGAGGCTGGCACCTGGACGGCGGCAGCGGCCCGAATGGCGGACGCCGTGGCTGCCCGGCCCGAATCCTTCGTCCCCAAAGCTCGATGGGCGATGGACTGGTACTACCCGGTCCTGACGGGCGCCGTGGTGGGCGCGGCCGCCAGCCGACGGGTACGGTCCCGGTGGGCGGAGTTGGTGGTTGACGGGCTGGGGGTCCGCTGCGTGGCCGACAAGTTCTGGGTCACCGCCGCCGAGACGGCCGAGTGTGCCATGGCCGCGGCCCGGGCCGGCCTGAGCGCGGAGGCTCACGAGCTATTGGCCTGGACACGCCACCTGCGGGCCGACGACGGCGGCTACTGGACCGGGTGTGTACACCCGGACTGCGTGCGCTTCCCGGCCGGGCAGAAGAGCACGTACTCGGCGGCGGCGGTCATCCTCGCCGACCATGTGCTCAACCGGCGTTCGCTAGCGGCGGCCACGTTTCGGATGGCATTCTCGGATGGCACGTTCTCGGATGGCAGTTCTCGGATGGCAGTTCTCGGATGGCACGTTCTCGGATGCATCTTCTCGGATGCCCCCTTCTCAGCTGCCCCGTTCGCCGATGGCGCTGGTCACGAGGCCGGCAGCTCGAGCGCGCCGACACCGGCCAGCAGTTCTCTGGCCGCTCGCCGGCCCGAGCCGATGCACGCCGGGACACCCACCCCGCTGTAGCTGGCGCCGGCCAGGGTGGCCATCGGGGCATGGCGGGCTAGCGCCGCCGTGGCCGAGGCGACCCGGGCCAGGTGGCCCACTGCGTATTGGGGCATCGACGCCGGCCAACGGCTCACCCGCCATGCCAAAGGTGCAGCCACGGCGGCGGGCCGTCCCGGTTCGTGACCGAACACCGACGCCAGTTCCTCGCAGAGGCGACCGACGAGGGCCTCATCGTCGAGGGCGGCCCAGGATTGCTCGCTCGCCCGGCCAACCGAGAGGCGAAGGACCGTCGTCCCGGGCGCCGCCCAGTGGGGCCATTTGTTCGAGCCGAACGAACACGCCGTCATCAGCAGCCCGCTCCCAGGCGCCACCAGAACTCCGCTGACGCCCTCAAAGCGGCTCACGCCCTCGAAGCCGCTCACGCCCTCAGCGCTCGGGGGCGGACGGCCGGGCCTAAAGCGTCGAACGCCGCCGCCTCGAACCCGAGGGTCACGACGGCGACCGAAGCGAACGCCATGCTGGCCAGCGGCGGTGGGCTCTCCTGGTCCAGAACCGGCCCGAGGAGGGAAAAGGCCTCGGGCGCAGGTACGGCCAGCACCACTCCGTCGAAGCGTTCGCCGGTCGGCTCGACCACGACCGAACGCTGCTCCCGCCGTAGCGCTGAGACCGAGATCGGGGCGAAGGCGACACCGGCCGCCCTGAGCTGGCCAACCAGGGCGTCAGCTAGGGCCTGCATGCCCAGGCGGGGCGCCACGAACAGGGGCTCTGCTGGCGCAGACGGCTGGCGTCCCCGGGTCGCCTGTTTGAGCCCGGCGATCAGGCTCCGGCGGGCCTGGGCGGCGGCGAGCAACTGAGGAGCCGTGGCGGCGGCGCTCAGGTTGCGGGTCGAGCCGGCGTGGATGCTCCCGAGCAGGGGTTCCACGAGGCGGTCGGCCACCTCGGGGCCGAGGCGCGACGCCACCAGGTCGAACACGCTCACATCGCCGTCTCCCCCCGAACCGGGCGAACGGGGCAAGACGACGTCGAGTGACGCCCGGCCCAGCCCGCCCACCGAGAGGATCCTGGACCGGAGCAAGGGCAGCAATCTGGCTGGCGTCCCCAGGACGAGGCCCTCGGGTAACGGGCGCAACTTTCCACTGGAGAACAAAAGCGCTCTGTGGGCCTGCGTCGCCTCTAGTTCCTCTCCCAGCCCGACCTCGCGGCACAGAGCGAGCCCCTCTGGCACCCTGGTGAGGAGGGCGTCGGGGCCTTCGTCCACTGCCCGGCCCAGAAAATCCGAGGTTTTTAGCTTCCCGCCCAGGTGGCCGGGCTCATATACGGTCACGTCCGACCGGTCGCCGGCCGCACCGGCCAGCTCCCAGGCGGCGGACAGGCCGGCGATGCCGCCGCCTATCACCGCCAACCTCATGGGCGGGCCGTCTCCGTATGGACAAGGTCGACCAGCCGGGCCAGCTGGTCAGGGTCGGTGGCAGGAAGGACACCGTGACCGAGGTTGAAGACGTGACCGCTGTCGCCCGCCAACGCCAGCACCGCCCGGGCTTCTTCGGCCACCACGGGCCAAGGGGCCAGGCAAGCGGTCGGGTCGAGGTTCCCCTGGAGGGCGATACCGGGCCCGACCCGGGAACGGGCCACGTCGAGCGGTACCCGCCAATCCACCCCTACCACGTCGGCGCCGGCCTCGGCGAAGCTGCTGAGCAACTCGCCGGCCCCCACGCCGAAAACGACCCGCGGTACCCCGAGTGGTCGGAGGCCGTCGAGGATGGTCTTCAAGGCGGGCAGCACGTAGCGCCGGTAGTCGGCCGGCGACAGGGCGCCGCCCCAGCTCTCGAAGATTCTGTACTGCGGCCGCGCCGGCAGTTACCTGGTCCTCCAGGCTGGCCAGGGCGATCGTGGCCAGCCGCCCGACCAGCGCTTCCCACAGCCGCGGCTCGGACCACATCAGGGTCTTGGTCAGCGCATAACCTTGGGACGGGCCGCCCTCGACCAGGTAGCTGGCCAGCGTGAACGGCCCGCCGGCGAAGCCGATCAGCGGCACCTCCAGTTCCCGGGTCACCAGGCGGATGGTCTCGGCCACATAGGGCACCGGTGTCACCCGTAGCCGGTCCAGGTCCGCCTCCGTCCGGAACGGTTTGTCGACCACCGGACCGGTGCCGGGCGCTACGTCGACCCCGAAACCCACCAGGGGCACGACGATGTCGGAGAAAAGGACGGCGGCGTCGACGTCGTAGCGGCGCAGCGGCTGCAACGTCAGTTCGGCCGCGAGAGCGGGGTCGCGGACCTTGTCCAGGATGCTCCCCGGTCCGCGCTGCGCCCGGTACTCGGGCAAGGAGCGACCGGCCTGGCGCATGAACCAGACCGGCGTATAGGGCACCGGCTCGCTCCGGCAGGCGGCCAGGAAGGGTGGCAGGTCCGTGTCCACTTCGCCTACCGTAACCGCCAGTGCCGCTTCGTCAGGCACTCCGGGGCCAAGCTATGACTGCGGCGGCGGTAACCCGCCTTGCAGGACGCCGGGCTTCCGAGCAAAGTAGAAGGTTCGGGCTATGGCGCACCCTGACGTGCCTGCTGAGCAGGCCTATCTTGATCGGGCTTACGACCGCCTCGAGGCGGTACGGGCAGAGACGCAGGCCCGTCTGAGGGAGGCGTTCAGGGAAAAAGGCGGCACTTTCCAGTCCTACACCGAACGCGACATCCGGGTCAGGAACAGCCTCAACCGTCTCGAGAAACTGCAACTGGGCCGCGAAACCCTGATTTTCGGGCGCATTGACCGCCTTCGGAGCCACGACGACGGGGCCAGCAGCCCCGAGCGAGGCGGGGAGCAGGGCGCCGGGCCGACTGCTGATCACAGCGCCGCCAGCGAGAGCTTTCACATCGGTCGGTTGGCGGTCTCGGATGCCGAACACGAACCCCTGGTCGTGGACTGGCGAGCGCCCGTGGCCGAGCCGTTCTACCGGGCCACCGGTGCCCGCCCGATGGGGCTGCGCCGCCGCCGCCATTTCCTTACCGACGGCCGGCGGGTGGTCGACCTGGAGGACGAGCTGTTCGCGCCCGACGGAGCCCGGGGTTCGGCGGAAGAGCTCGGCCTGTCCGGGCCAGGCGTGCTCATGGCCGCCCTCGAGCGCGCTCATACGGGCCGGATGCGCGACATCGTCGCCACCGTCCAGGCCGAGCAGGACGAGATCATCCGTTCCCCGTTGCCGGGGGCGCTCGTCGTCCAGGGTGGACCGGGTACGGGCAAGACGGCCGTGGCCCTGCACCGGGCCGCCTACCTCCTGTACACCCACCGCTTCCCGCTGGAGGTGCAGGGAGTGCTCGTGGTCGGCCCCAACCCCACGTTCCTGCGGTACATCGACCAGGTGCTCCCGTCGCTAGGCGAAACGGGGGCCGAGCTGTCGACCGCCAGCGGCCTCTACAAGGGGGCCAGACCGGTCGGCTCTGAAACCCCGGACGTGGCCCGCCTGAAGGGTGACCCGCGCATGGCCAGGTTCATCCGTCGCGCCGTCAGTCAGCGAGAACGACCACTGCGCAGGACGGCCGAGATCCCCTACGGGCGGCTCGTGCTGACGCTCACTCCTGAGGCGTCGGCGGACATCGTTAGAGCAGCCAAAAGGCGCTCCGGCCCGCACAACGCCCGTCGCCGGCTGGCCGAGCGGTTGTTGTGGGAACACTTTGCGGAGCAAGTGGAGCGACGGAGCAACGGGGGCGGCACTCGGATCCGTTCGGGCGCCGCGCCGGCGCCGAGTTCGTCACCGGCGCGACGGAGCGTAGAGCCGAAGCAAGAGCGCTGGGACCTGGGCGAGGCCGGCCCGGATGAGAACGGCCCAGAGGAGAACGGCCCCAACGAGACCGGCCCGGATGAGAACGGCCCGGATGAGAACGGCCCAGATGAGAACGGCCCAGATGAGAACGGCCCAGATGAGAACGGCCCAGATGAGAACGGCCCGAAAGAGACGGGCGCGGGTGCGGTACGGCCAGAGCCGGAAGAACTCCGCTCTGACGAGATTTCCCCGAGCGAGCTCGGGGCCGAATTGCGCCGGCGGCCCGAGGTGATCGAGCTGCTCGACCGCATCTGGCCCCGGCTGACGGCCGAGGCTTTCCTGCACGACTTGTTCGGGGCTCGCCCACTCCTCGAGCTGGCCGGGAAGGGCGTCCTCAGTCCGGACGAGCGGGTCCTCATGTACCGCCCCCGGAGCGAAACCATCGAGGACATCGCCTGGACGGCGGCCGACGTCGCCTTGCTGGACGAGGCGAGCTGGCTGCTCGGCCCGGTACGTTCTGGGCCCGGCAACCAACAACGCTCCTACGGGCACATTGTCGTGGACGAAGTTCAGGATCTCTCACCCATGGAGCTACGAATGGTCGGCCGGCGTTCGCTGTCCGGTTCGATGACGCTCGTCGGTGACATCGCGCAGGCGACCGGGTTCTGGGCGCCCGGGTCGTGGGAGGACCTCATGACCCACCTACCGGCGCGCCGGGGTTGGCGTCTGGCCAGCCTCTCGGTAAGTTATCGCGCCCCGGCCGAAGTGATGAGCGTGGCCGCGCACGTCCTCGCCGCTGCTCTACCGGGCACGACCCCGCCGGAACCGGTGCGCCACACCGGGCAAGGGCCGAGAGTGCTCACGCCGTCCGGCCATGACCGCGACGGTACTGGCGGCGACGGTATTGGGGAGTGGCACGCGCTCGTGGCCCGAACGGTGACAGAAGAACTTGGGGCCGTCTCCGCCATCGAGGTCGGGGAGGAGGGGAGCGTTGGCGTGCTGGTCCCGGCTGACCTACTCGATGACATCAGGTCTGCCCTGGTGGGCGGTGGAATTCCCTTCGGCGAGGTCGGTTCGGGTGCGCTCGACACGCCCGTCAGCCTGCTGGCGTTGAAGGATGCCAAAGGGCTTGAGTTCGATTCCGTCGTCGTGGTGGAACCGGCACTGATCGTCGCCCAACCGCCCGAGGGCCTGCGCGCCCTCTACGTGGCGGTCACGCGTTGCACCCGCCGGCTGGCCATCGTGCACCGGGAGCCGCTGCCGGCGTCGCTGAGCAGCGCAGGAGTGGCGCAGGGCCCACGTCTAGAAGGCGTCGAACATCCAGGGGACCGGGCCGGTGAAGAGCGCTGACAGGAAGCCGAGCCTGGCGTCGCCTCGCTCCAGCGCCCCCAGCAACACCAGGTCGGACGGGGTAGCCACGCCCGTGTACAGGGCCGAGAACAGTCCGATGGGCACGGCTTTGGAGGGCCGGCTGCGCTCGTCAGCGGGGCGCACGCTGACCCCTCCGGCCGAAGCCCGGACCAGCCAGGGGCCGGCGTTGGGAGGGAACAGGGGGTCGTCGATGCTGATAGTGGCCTCGCCTTCGACCGTTGGATAACCCCTGGCCTCGAGCGCCCGCGGGATGTCCAGCACTCTGGCCATCCATCTCGACCAGCCCGAGAACAGCGTCAAGCCGTTGGCCTGAACCGCCAGCCCGACAGGTCCTGCGCTGGCCGGCCCGACCCAGACCAGATCCTGGGCTGCGTTCTCGAACCTCCTGAAGTAGCCGAGCAGCGAACTGAGAGCCGATGCCCCGTTCGCCACCAGGTGCTTGCAGACCAGCGGGTAGGTGAGGTCGTCCCGTTGGTCCAGGAAATAGCTGGCATAGCCGTCGAGCCCGTCCTCGCCGTCGACCACCACGGTCCGCTGGTGTGTCCCCTCCCCGTCGTGCGCGAGCGTGTGCTCCACCCAGTAGGCCGGGTCCGCCACCTCGACCGGGCCGTTGTGGGCGGCCGCGAACCGGGAGTAGCACTTCATGACCTCGCCGATTTCACCCTCGTTCATCACTCGGGTGTCGCCGCGACGATCGGGCCCGGGGCCACCGGTCTTGGCTGCTCCGGTAGCCGGACCGGTCGGCGGCAGGTCCGTAACGGCCACGCGAAATTGGGGCCGGAAGCCGGCGAACTCATACCCGAGCCGCCTGTACAGGGCGGCGGTCGAGGGGTAGAGGGCGCTCACGAAGCGGCCTTCTTCGCGCTGTTGTCGGAGTAGTTCGCCCACGAGCAAACGGGCCGCCCCTCGCCCGCGGTCCTCCGGCTGGACGGCAACGCCAGCGATGCCGACGCACGGGACCCGGGCGCCGCCAAACCACTGGTCGAAGTCGATGGCCCGCGCCGTGGCTACGAGGCGCGCCCCGTCGTAGATGCAAAGCCAGTCGTCGAGGAGGACCCGATCGGGCCGGGCCGGCGCGTTGAACGCCAGGCCATGCAATTCGGCGATCGCCTCCTTCTCCGCTTCGACCGGAGGGCGGATGTCGACCATGGGCCGAAACTACTAGGCTCCCCCCATCGCCCAGGGAAGGAGCGAGGAGTGCTGGTACTGACTAGGCATGTCCACCAGAGCATCGTGATCGGCCACGACGTCGTAATTACGGTTCTGGAGGTCCGGGGGGACCAGGTCCGGCTCGGGATCACGGCACCCAAGGAAGTCCAGGTCCACCGCGAGGAAGTCTTTGCTGCCCTATCGGCGGCCGAGCGCCAAGGCGCCGTGACGGCCACCGACCAGGGCCCGGCCTCCTAGAAGCCGTGCTGGCTGGCACAGGTAGCCCACAAGTCGAGCCGCGGGCCCGGTATTATGGGTAGACGAGGCCACGGTGATCAGGTCTGGCGCAGGGGCTATAGGACAGCCGGTGCCAATAGGTAACTGGCTTTATGGTGGCCGCTGCAGACTGGTAGGGGAGCGCCTGTGAGTGCCCTTCGCGTGAGGACGACCGACTAAGTGCCAAACAACCATGCCGCTCAGCCTGAGGAGGACTTGGTCCGCCTATATCTGAACGACATCGGCAAGCATTCGCTGCTGACAAAGGACGATGAGGCCAGGCTGGCCCAAGCCATCGAGGCGGGCCGAGCCGCCCGGGCCGAGATGGGGGCGAGCCGGCAACTTACGGTGCCCCGGAAGCGTGAGCTGCGCCGGGCCATCAGGGAGGGCGACGAAGCGGCGGAGACGTTCGTCAAGGCCAACCTCCGGCTGGTCGTGTCCATCGCCAAGAAGTACCAGGCGGCCGAGCTCCCACTCCTCGACCTCGTTCAAGAGGGCAACCTCGGCCTCATGCACGCAGTGGAGAAGTTCGACTGGCGCAAGGGCTTCAAGTTCTCGACGTACGCCACCTGGTGGATACGCCAGGCCATCACTCGTGGCATCGCCAACACGGGCCGGACGGTGCGCCTCCCCGTTCACGCCGGCGACCTGCTGACCAGGGTCACCAAAGCCCGCGGCCGGCTCGAGGGCCAACTGGGCCGCCGGCCCACCTCTGCTGAGCTGGCTCACGACCTCGAGCTCGAAGAGGAAAAAGTCATCGAGATCCTGAGGCACGCGGCCGAGCCTCTATCTCTCTCCGAACCCCTTCGTGAAGACGGTGACGCAGAGCTGGGCGACGTCGTGGAAGACCGTTCCGCCGTGTCGCCGTTCGAGGCCGCGGCCGCCTCCTTGCTGTCGGGCGAGGTGAGCAAAATGCTCGTCGCGCTGGACGAACGGGAAAGGGAAATACTCAGGTTGCGCTTCGGTCTGGACCGGGGCGAGCCCCGTACGCTGGACGAGGTGGGGGAGCATTTCAACCTGACCCGGGAGAGGATCCGCCAGATAGAAGCGCGGGCCATGTCGAAGTTGCGCCACCCCTCCACTGACCGCGGGGCGCGAGAGCTGCTCACTACGTAGCTCGTCCGCTCGGTCGCGCTCGGGCCCTGCCGTCTCCGGCCCGTGCCGTCTCGGGCCGCTGCCGACTCTAGCGGCCTCGCTCGACCCGGGTCTGAGTTCTAGGCGCCCGTGAACGGCCGGCCGAAGTCTTCGGGCAGTTTCCCCAGGACGAAGCTGAAGAGCAACTTGTGGTCGGTCGTGACCAGCACGATGGCCGCCTTTCCGGCGTCATTGCCGGGCGACCCGGCGACCTGACCGGCGGGGAAGTTGCCCGTAAAGGCGAAAGCACACACGTTGGTGCCGGGTTTCACGTAAGGCATCTGGGGGTTTTTGTGAGCGCGCTGGCTCACCAACCGCTCCAGGGCCTTTGGCCGGACAAGGATCACGCCGTGGAAGTTGTAGCTGTTGCGCGGAGCGTTGAGCGCACCTTCAGCCAGGGGCAGGCTCTGGTAGCAATCCGATAACCCCACGGGCGGGCTCGGGTGGGCGCAGGCGGCGACGCCACCGCTCAGGGCGCCCACTGTGACCGCGACTGCGGCGGCCCGTAACAGCGACCGCCAGGGGGTCGTCATGATGTCTCGTTCACTTGTCTTCTGCTGCGGTCACGGGTCCACGTCACTCTCACTCGTCCTCCGTTGCGGCTCGGGGGCCGCGGTTTCTGCTGGCCGCAGCGCCGCCGTGGCTGCCGCTCGCACTGTTACGGCTCGCACTGTCGTTGCTCGTGCTTGCATCAGTTGCGCTGGCACCACTTGCGCTCGCATCGCTGACACTGGCGCTGGCACTAGCACCGCTGGCACTACTGGCACCGTCGCTGTTGGCCGCGGCGGAGTCGCTCCCGGCCGGAGCACCGGCCGGGCGAACACCGGTACGGTCGGGCGCGCTGGCATCACTGCTGCTGGCATCACTGCTGCTGGCATCACTGCTGCTGGCATCACTGCTGCTGGCATCACTGCTGCTGGCATCACTGCTGCTGGGATTGCTGCTGACGACGGGACGGCTCAGGTCCGGGCTCCCATCCGGGATTTCGGTCGACGTGGCTGCAGCGGCATGCAGTTCCGCCGTTACGGGCGGCCCGGCTCCCGCCGCCGCCGCCATTAAGCGCTCTCTCCGCCGGCGCCCGCGAGCCAACACCAGGTAGCAGGTGGCGCCGATCGGGAGCGGGATCCAGAAGCTGAGCAACCTGTACAGCAGAACGGCGGCAACGGTCTGGGCGCGGCCGCCGCCGAACGCCACGAGAGCGACGGTCAGGCTGCCTTCGACGACGCCGAGGCCCCCGGGCGTTATCGGGAGATTGACGGCCAGCTGAGCGGCGCAGTACGCCAGCAGGACGCCCTGCCAGGGCACCGGCGAACCGACGGCTAAGAAGGCGAAGACCAGGCAACCGCAGTCAGCCACCCAGTCGGCGCCGCCGGCGACGACCGCTTTTAGCCACTCGTTGCGGACCGGCGCCACCGTGCTCATCCGCTCCAGGGTCTGGGCCAGGGGGACGGTGAACTGACCCGCCGGGCGGTGCCCCCGTCGTTCGAGCGCGGCCGCGGCCCGGGCCAGGAAGTCATACGCCTTAGCCCGCTTGACCCAGGCGAACACGACCAGCATGGCCAGGACGAGCACCGCCAGGATGGCTCCCACGAGGTCGAACGTGCTGCCCGTCGACGCCGCGAAGGCCAGGCCGACCCCGGCCAGGGTGGCCAGGGTGGCAAACGCCACCGTAAACGTGGCGATCACGACCCAGCCGGCCAGGACATCGTCGGCACCGGCCACCTCGTACTGGCGGAACACGTAGAGCCCGGCGAACGCGGCGCCGATAGGCAGAGCCGCCTGGATGGAACTGCCAGCGAACGTCACGCCCGTCACCCGGGTCAATCGCATCCTGACTCCGCCGGCCCGCAGCAGGAGCCGCTGCACGGTGGCCAGCGCCACGAACGAGCCGAGCTCGGCCAGGCCACCCAGCACCAGCCAGAACCATCTCAGTTGGGTGAGGAAGGCCGAGGCCCCGGCCAGCTCGCTCGTCTTGCCGGTGATGACCCAGGCCGCGACCCCCACCAGAGCGAAGCCGACGACGACGCGAAAAGGCCGCCAGTAGCGGCGCAGCTGTCGCTTACTCGGCCATCCCACTTCGCCATATCATCGCGCCAAGCCCCTTCATAGCCCTGGCACGTGAGGGGACGGGACCTGCGTCCACGTCAAGCGGTGGCTTTGGCGGACCGGGGAACGGGCCCGCCCCCCCCGACCTCGGGCCTGTAACCCGAAGGTTCTGAGCCCAAATCCCGCCGGCCTGGAATGGGCGCCGCCGGGCCGGTAACGCCCACTCCGCCCAGGCCCGGGTCGAGCGGGCCCAGGCCCAGTTCTCGCCGGAGAGCACAGGAAACGACCACCTCGGCCCAGCGTCGTCCCCCCGCCAGCCCCAGCGGTCGGGGGCCGGCCAGCTCCAGCATTTCCTCGTCCGGCCAACTGGTGGCTAGCTCGCGGAGCCCCGCTCGGCGCCGCGCCGTCCACCCGTTCGGGCCGAACGCGGGCAGGCCTGGCCCAGGTACGGTCACCCAGGCCGCGTCGGCCCGTACCGCCCGGCCCGCCAGCTCGAGCGGATCTCCAAGGACTACCAACCTTTGCCCTGCTTGGTCACTGGACCTCAGGTACGGGACGGTGGTGGCGTAGCCGTAACCGAGAGATCGGGCATGCTCCGGGCCCACCTCCGCCCGCCATGGGCCGGACGGGCCTCGCCACTCGACGGTGAGCGAACGGTCTTCAAGTCCCACCACCGACCCGACGGTCGCGCTCGTGGCGCGCCCGATGCGACGGAGGGCCATGACCTGGTCGCCGACGGTGTAACCCCGCTGACCGAGCACGACCTCGGCCGCCGCCGGGAACTCGCCGGCCACCTGCGCTGCGGCCACCATTGCTCCGGCCACCATTGCTCCGGCCACCATTGCTCCGGCCACCTGCGCTCCGGCCACCTGCGCTCCGGCCACCTGCGCTCCGGTCGCTCGGAGCTCGAGCCACAGGGGGCGGGCGGCCAAGTTGAGGGCCTCCACTTCGGCGGGCCCGAACGCAACCATCAGCGGTGGCGAGTCGCCGCGGCTGACCGCGCCCGTCCATGCCTCGATGGTGTGGGCCATGGCGTCAGCCCCGCTCAGAGAGCCCTGGACCACGATGCCGGGTAGAGAAATCGCTCCGTTAGCCGGCCCTCGCGGCAATGGGGGTTGTGGCCCGGGGCTCGGACCGGCCGGCTGCTGCTCCGCCAGTCTGTCCAGGGAGCGGGCCACGCTCGGGCCCTTACCTGGCACGCTGCCGCCGAGCACCAGGACAACTTTGGTTCGACTTGATGCCGCCCGGTCAAGCAGGCTGACAAGGCTCTTCGGGCTCAAGTGGTCGGCGGCGTCGACGACCAGCACCCGCTGGCCAGAGCGACCGCTAGCCGCCTCATACCCGGTGCCGGCGCTGACGCCGGTCTGCAGTGAAGTGAGCGCCCGCCAGCGCCTGGCCGACAGCTCTGACGGACAGGCCAACCGCACGGTCATGCCCGCCGCCTGCCACGCCGCCCGGGCGGCGTCGATGCACGCCGCCTGCGCCAGCCACGGGGCTCTTGGCACGAGGGCGACGCCTTCCCCACCGCAGGCGAGGCGTATTGCGTAGGAAGCCACGCCCGCCGGCGTGCCGAGGGCGGCCAGCTCGCCATCCGCCAGCGCCGGCATTACCGCCGGAAGGTGGGCGAAGCGTGCTTCAGTGGCCAGGTCGACCACCTTCCGGTCCAGTTGGTCGGCCAGCGACGTCGTCCACCGCCTTTGGGTGCCCGGGCGGGCTCGCGAGTTGCGCTCCTCGGGTAACGGACGGCTGGAGGCGCACCAGTTCCTGGCCCATTCACCGGCGCGGTCCAGGCTGAGCCCCGACGGCATGGTTTCGGCCAGGGCCACGAGCACATCCGGCTCCCCGAAGGTTGATCCCCGCGCTACTCAGCGCGCCGGCCACCGCTGGCATGGCGGGCGGCGGGGAGGGCAGCGCCGGTTCTCCCATGGCCCGGCCAAGTACCCGGGCGGCCTCTGCCGGGCCCCAACCGACGCTGGCCGGACCTGGGCGCCCGCTGTTCTGGTGCCCGCTGCTCTGGTGCCCGCTGCTCTGGCGCCCGCTGCTCTGGCGTGTCGTCGCCTGGGCGGCCCGCTCGGTCGCGGCTGACCCGGACCCGAACGAACGGGCCGTGGCCCGCAGGGCCCGCGACCGAGAACTGGCGGCGGAGCGAGCCTCTATGGGGACCGACGCGATCTCCCCCAGACCCCCTTCAGATATCGCCCAGCTGAAACCGAACCCGGCCTCAGCCAGGCGCGACCGCAGCGCCAGGTGGAACCCGGCGCCGACGCCTTCCCGCCATCGCCACAATTCGCTACTGACGAGGCAGCCCCAGCGGCCATCGCCCCGGGTGCCGAGGTTGGCCAGAACGAGGTGCGTGTGCAGATGAGGCTGGCCGGCATCATTGGCCAGGTGCTCAAAGGCGGCGCCCACCACGCCTTGGGCCGGCACCTGCTCTCCACCCGAACGAAGCCACGCCGCCCGCCCCTCGACTACGGCGAGGGCGTCGCCAACTGCTAACCGGTAGGCGTCCCGCAGCTCCGCCGCCGGGCGGGAGCCGGCGTCCGCCAGCAGCGAGACGGACTTCGGCGCCGCGAATATGAGGTCCCACCCGTGGCGCCGGCGCAGTCCTGGCCGCTCGGTGAGCGGCTCGCCCTGGAGCGATTGGCCGAGCATGACCGAACGCAAGCTGGTCGTCTCGACCTCGCCCGCGAGGCCGAGGAGCGTCGCTCCCTGCCCGAGCCAGCGGCTGTGAACGGCCGAGCGCTGCCAGTAGGCGGCGCCAGTAGCCGAGGCAGGATTAATGATCAACATAGCTTGAAAAGGCTACGACATCCATGAGAGTATATGAAACACATCTTGCTGGCTCGAGCCAGCCTTTCGGTGCCCAGCGCCTCCACTGCCATCGAGCTGTCAAGGAGCCGCCATGTACGCGGTATTTCTGCTTGCCGCATCCAGTACCAACAGCAACAGCACGGGCCTCGACGTCAACCCGGCCGACGGTTCAGGCCTACCAGGCGAAGGGACGCTTTCAGACCTGGCCAGCGGCCTCGGCCACTGGGCCCTACTGGCCGCCATCGTCGGAGTGATCGTCGGGGGAGTGATGTGGGCGTTCGGTCATTTCTCCCACAATTATCAGCAGTCATACAACGGCCGCAAAGGAGTAATCGTGTCCAGCGTGGCCGCTCTGCTTATCGGGGCGTCCCAGGAGCTCGTCAGCTTTTTCTTTAGTCAAGGACTGAAGCTGCACTGATGTCACTGTTGAGTTTGCCAATTTCTATTGGCGTAAATGCATTGTTCTCAGCTCTGGTCAATTGGGGAGCGGACGGGGCGCAGTTGGCGTTGCGGGACGTAATCGGGGGCGCCATCGTCGGCACGACTACCGTCGATCTGGGCCAGGCCAGCTGGCTGAGCTCCGTCACGCGAAATATGTTCCCCGTGGAAGAACTCGTTATGGTCCCACTGCTTTTCGCCGCCACTATCGGAGCCATACTCCGCCAGGACATGCGACGACTGGCCCGCGCCTGGGGTATTTACCTGCCGGTTTCCATTGCTGGCCGGCTACGCCGTAGTTCAGCTGACGAAGACGGGCCTGGACATAACGGACGGCATTTCCGCCGCCATTCAGTATGAGGTCATGCCGGACCTGGGGCCTGTGCTACTTAATGCCATAGATCTGGGGATAGTCGCCAGCATCAACGAAGGTATACTCAGCGTGTTGCTCAGTTTGCTGATTATTGCCGGTTGTCTGGCCATCTGGCTCGAATTGGTCATCCGGGCTGCCGCTATAGAGCTGGCCGTATTTTTCATGCCGCTCGCCCTGGCCGGCCTGGTGTGGCCCGCTACCGCCCATTGGGCCAGACGGCTGATCGAAGTCCTGGTGGCTTTGTTGTTGATGAAGCCGGTGATAATCGGCGCCCTTTGCCTCGGCGCCGGTGCGGTGGTGGACGTGGGCAGCCCGAGCACAGCCGTGAGCGGCCTGGCCATTTTGTTGATTGCCGCTTTCGCCCCTTATGCCCTGCTCAAGCTGGTGCCCATGGTTGGGGTGTCTGCCATCGCTCACCTCGAAGGCCTTGCCCGCCAGCCGGTTCGGGCCGCCGAGCAGACGGCCCAGCGCGCTTTCGCGTACATCACCCAGGCCGGGGCGGCGGGGCGCGTGGCCGAACAGAGCGCCAGTTTGCCTGCCGGCGCCAGTTTGCCTGCCGGTGCCAGCCAGATGATGGCGCAGCTCGGAGGGGGGCGGGAACCCGTCGACGACAACCCCCTCGGGCCGGGCGGGGATCCCGCCATCGTCAAGGCGATGAGAGAAAGGTCTGTGAGCAATGGCTGAGGGCACGTCGTACCGCTTCGAACCGTTGGAGCGCCGTGGCCTGTTGCTGGGCCTCGGCCTGAGCCAGTTGGCGGTGCTGGCCGTCGCCCTCATCGCGGCGGTCGGTTTGGCGAAAGCATGGCCAGGTGGCGGCGGTTTCGTGGCCGCGGCCGGCGCTTTGGCTGTGGGCGGCCTGCTTTGCCGTCCGATCTCCGGGCGACCACCGCCCCAATGGCTCAGTGTGGCTGTTTCCTTCGGGTCGCGGCGCAAAGCGGTAAAGGTGCCACCGCCATCAGTCGCGCCGGTGCCCACCTTGCGCCTACCGGCCCGAACCTTTGCCCCGGGTGTGTTCGTTTCCGACTTGCCGGGGCCGGGCGGGCTGGGCGCTACAGGGGCTGTACTCGACGAAAGGTCGGGAACGGCGGCGGCCCTGTTGCGGGCTCGGGGCGGTCCGTTTTGCCTGCTGGACGAGAAAGAAAAGGACCACCGGCTGGCGGCCTGGGCCGCGGTGCTCGAGTCCGTGTCCGCTCAGCGCAGCTCTCTTGTGCGGCTGCAGTGGTGCCAGCGGACGGTGCCGGCCGACGACGGCCCGCTCGTGGCCCACCTGCGGTCCACCGGCGACCGGGCCAGTCCCGGGTTCGACGGGCATGCCCTGTTGCTCGAGCGGGCCGGGCGCAGGTCCTGGTGCCACGAAACCGTGATCGTTGTCGCGGTGAGGTGCCGCAGCCAGCGCGGTCACCGCGGGCCGACGGCGGACGGGGCGGAGGCACTGCGCAACGAGGTGCGGGCGCTGAGGGCGCAAATGCGGAGCGCCGGCTTCTTGTGCGACGGCGTCCTCGACGCCGCCGGAGCAGCGGCGGCCCTCGGGAGCTTCCTCGTCCCGGGCCTCAGCCTCAACCCCGGCGCCTTCCCCTGGCCTCTGGCGGTGGAGGAACATTGGTCCGAGGTACGCGTCGAAGGGTCCTGGCACAGGACTTACTGGGTGGCGGAATGGCCGCGCAGCCGCGTGGGGCCTGATTTCCTGAGCCCGCTGCTGGTCGGGACCGGGAGGAGGTCATTTTCGGTGGTCATGGCCCCAGTTCCGCCGGAAAGGGCGGCGCGGGACGCGGAGTCCTCGCGAACCGCCCAGGTGGCGGATGCCCAGCTCCGCACGCAAGGCGGCTTCCTGCAAACGGCCCGTCAGCGCCGTCAATCTGAAGCCCTCGAGGGCCGGGAGACCGAGCTGGCAGATGGCCGGGGCGCCTTTTTACTGGCCGGTTACGTCACGGTCTCGGGCGCCGACAAACCCGCGCTCGAGGAAGCGTCGTCGGAACTCGAGCGGGCTGCCGGCGCGGCCAAACTCTGCCTGCGCCCGCTCTATGGCCAGCAGAAGGAGGCCCTCACCTGGGCGCTGCCCTTTGGCCGAGGCGTTTGAGGTGCCGGGTGGCGACCTGAAGTTAATGGTGCCCGGGCACTCCCATCGGCCCGGTCCCAGTTGGCCCGTGGGAGTTCATCCCATGCCCCGGACGCGGCCCACACCGGCGAAATCAGGCCAGGCGGGGGACGATCGGACCGGGATTTCCTCGACGAACGCGCCGGTGTACGGAGCATCGATCATCTGGCCGCCGCCGGCGTAAATGGAGACGTGGTCGACCTCCCCGGTCCCGTGCGGCCCGGCGAAGAAGAGAAGGTCGCCGGGACGGGCCTGGTTAAAGGGGACGGCGACGGTGGCGCGCTTTTGGTCAGCGGCGTTGCGAGGCAGCATCATGCCGTAGCGGGCGTAAACCGAATAGGCGAGACCCGAACAGTCGTAACCGAAGCCGCTCGTCCCGCCCCAGAGGTAAGGGAGCCCGAGGAAGAGACGGGCCTGGTCGACGATGGCGTTCCCCGTCACGGCTCCGCCCCGTACCGGTGCCACGGCGTCGTCCGCCATTGCCCCTTCTCCGCCGCCGGGGAGCCCCACCAGAGCGTAACCGTGGGCTGTCGACAGCTCGGGCAGCTCGGTGTCGTAGCTGAGCAGCAAACGGCGACCTCCAACGACGCCGTCCGACGCGTTGTAGAGCCAGGTCGAAGGGACCGAGACGATAACCGCCCGGGGGGCGGCAGGTGGAGCGGTGGCGCTCAGCTGGGCGCTCGGGACCCACCCGATGACCCCGTTCGGGAAATGGTTACCGGTCTGGCTCGGGATTTCGACCCGGCTCCACTTGCCGCTGCGGGATAGGACTACCACCTTGCGCCCGTAGACCATCTGAGTGTCGATGCGACCGTGCAGGCCGAGCCGGCCGGAGACGTTCATCGTGTCGAGCCATTGGCCGACCCGCGCCGGGTCTACCAGCGCCGGTTGGTCGAGCGGGCGAGGGCTGGTGGGGTGGATCCAGACCGTGGCCACCGAGACCTGGACCCAGGCCAGCGGCCCCTGTTCTTGGGCAGCGGCCACCCCGGCTACGCCGTACATGCCGGCCACAGCGGCGGCCGCTAATACGAGCGGGACGAGCATCCCTGATAACACTCGCTGGAGGACCCGGATGACCCCAGTGTCGCGCCGCCCCGTCGGCCGGTGCGTAGCCCGGTGCGTAGTCCGGTGCTGTCCGCGGCGGCGCCGTCGCCGTCGCCGGCTCGGGGCACGGGCGCGCCCTTTGCGGGCTGTCAGCGGTACCGCCGGAGGGGTGGGCCCAAGAGTGACTCGTCGACCTTGACGCCGAGCCCAGGGCCAGGTGGCACGCTTCCCCAGCCGTCCTTCGAGCTGGGCTCGTACCCCGCCACATGCTCGAGGGTCCAGTCGTTCATGAACGACGCGGCGTAGAAGGCCTCGGGCGAGGTGCTGGCCGCCAGTTGGGCCACGACGGCGGTGGTGAGGTCGCCGCCCCATGTGTCCTCGATGGTAAGGCGCAGGCCGAGGGACTCCGCCAGCTCTCGGATGGTACGGGCCGCGGCCAGGCCCCCGACCCGGCTGATCTTCAAATTGATGGCATCCATCACACCCGCTTGTTGGCAGCGCAACAGTGACGCCACGTCGGTGATGACTTCGTCCAGCACGAATGGCATCGACGTCCTGTCCCGCAGGACTATGCACTCCTCGATCGTCGGGCACGGCTGTTCCAGGCGGACCCGGGGCAGGTCCTCCAGCATCCGGACGGCGATTGTCGCGTCTTGAAGCCGCCAACCGCCGTTGGCATCGGCCACGATCACGTCTTCGTCGCCCGTCGCCTCCACTACGGCGCGGACGCGCGCCGCGTCCTCTGTCGGTGCGCCGCCGATCTTCAACTGGAACAGGTGGATCCCCGACGCCCGGGCGCGACCGGCGAACTCCGCCATCTCCCGGGGATGGCCGAGCGGGACGGCCAGGTAGAGCGGGAAGCGCTCCTGGCGCAACCCGCCCAGCAGTACGTGGCACGGGACGTCCACGATCTTCCCGAGCAGGTCCCAGCACGCCACGTCGAGCACGCTCTTGGCGTAGCCGTGGCCTCGGAGCGCCAGTTCCATAGCCTGGCTGAGGCGGGCCAGGCTGGTCACGTCGGTACCCAGCACCGCGGGCCCGAGCTCTTCGAGAGCGGCGACGACCCCGCCGGCGAACCCCGGGAGGTATGTGGTGCCGAGCGGGCAGACCTCCGCATAACCGGTGAGGCCGTTCCTGGCCGTCACGGCCACGACCACGCTGGGCAGGGTGGAGATTTGGCGGCTCTGGGACATGACGTAGGTGCCGTGGGCATAGGTGAGGTTGTACGAATGGACCCGTACCTCGGCCAGCCGGTTGCCCTCGTCGCCCTCGATCACGCTGGCCTCCACATTGGCCCTCTCCCTGGCCCCTTCACTGGGCCTCGACAACTGGGCCTCCACAACTGGGCCTCCACACTGGGCCTCCACACTGGGCCTCCACACTGGGCCTCCACACTGGGCCTCCTCAATCTCTCGCCGCACCACGCTCAGATTTGTGTGATCATTACATAAGTTATAGGCGGAGTCCTGGTGCGGCGGCTGCCGCTTACCCCGGCTGGTACCCGTCCTGCTCCAGCCATCCCCTCGGCTCATTTCGGCCCGTTCTCCCTTGTTCCCCCTTATTGTTTCGAAATTGTTTCGACTTAGGGCTCAAATCCCCAACTTACGCTAGGCCATATGCCTGGTGCTGACAGCGGCTGCTCGGCCGCTCTAAGTGGAGAGCGTCGACTGTTGACAACCACCAACTTGTTCGATAACTTTCCCTGTGCTGGGTCTAGGACAAGGGGGCTTCATGAGATCTCACAGCACGGGGACACCTCCCACATCGTCACGCAGTAAACCACCCGTTCGCTGGCGAGCCGCACTCGCCGGTTCGCTGCTGGTAGCCGGGTCCGTCACCGCCGTAGGCACCGTTGTAGGCATAGCCGGTACCGCGGCCGCCGGGGCCAGCGTCCGGCCGGCCGGGCTGCCGAGCACATTGACATGGGGGCTCAATTCCACGCCCCGCACCTTGTTCGGGCCGAGCGACTACTCCGCTGAGGGCGAGCTGGTCATGACCCTGATCCAGGGCCAGATGCTCACGTACGGTCCCCAGGAGCAGCTCGAGCCGGCCATCCTGTCCTCCTGGAAAACGGTCAGCCCGCTCGAGTACCAGTACACCGTGCGGCCGGGAGTGAAGTTCTCCGATGGCAACCCCGTGACGGCCGCGGACATCGCTTACACCCTCAACCTGCAACTCGACCCGAAACTGGCTTCGCAGGAGGGAGGGCTGTTCGTCAACGTCAAATCGGTCACGTCCGCGGGCAACGTCGTCACCCTCAAGCTGTCGCACCCCGACGCCCTCGTCCGCCAGCTGCCGGCGACGATCTGCGGCCTCGTTTACGAGCAGTCGTCGGTAGAGAAGAACCTTCTCGACTACGGGACACCACAGGTCGTCCCCATTGGTGCGGGCCCGTACAAGGTCTCCCAGTACGTGCCGGACAGCCAGATCGTGCTGGTGCGCAACCCGTTCTATTACGGCCCCAAGCCTCACTTTTCGTCCATCGTGTTCAAGATCATCCCCAACTCGAACACGATGCTGCTCGCGCTCAAGACGGGTGAGATCAACGGCACTTTTGCCTACGACAACACTCAGCTGAAGGAGTTCGAGCAGTTCGCCAACGTCGAGCACTACCCGGGGCTCATCTGGCAGGGCCTTACGCTGGACATGACCGAGAAGCCTTTCTCGGACATCCACGTGCGCGAGGCGCTCTACCTCGCCACCAACCGCTCTCTGATAACGACGGCCACTGGCCCCGGCGTGGCCGAAGTGTCCTCGACCGTAAACGAGCCGGGCATCTACGCCGGGGCCTTGTCGGCCTCCGAGGTGAGCAAGCTCTACGGCCAGATCGCGACGTACCCCTACAACATTGCCAAGGCCAAGCAACAAATGGCGATGTCCTCGGTGCCAAAAGGCTTTTCCACCACCTTGAACGTGCCCGAAGACGACCCGACGGACAGCCTCACGGCCCAAATCCTGAAATCCGAATGGGCGCAAATCGGCGTCAAGCTGGGGATCCGGCTGATGCCGGGCGGGCCGCGTTTCCAGATCATCCTGAACCACGGGCCAACCTTGGCGTCCAGATCATCGGCAACGTGCCGGACGCCCTCGACCCCGTCGAGATGCCGTGGGAGTACTTCTCGAACCAACAGGCAGCAGTGAACGGCAACAACTCTTCAAACCTCAAGGTCCCGGCCGTCAACTCATTGATCAACCAGGCTCAAGCCGCCATCAACCCCGGCGCCTCGGCCAAATACTCCATCGAGGCCGAGATAGCCGCCTCCAAGTACGTGCCGATCATCCCGCTTTCATGGGTCGACGGCGTGGTTGCTCTCCAGAAGAGCTGGTCCTTGCCGGGCCTGCAGGCCTTCACGCCGGCCACGTACTGGACTGAGAACCTCAAGGGCTGAGGCCCCGACGGCAGCCCCTTCCGCATGAGCGACGAGACCGGCGCGATAGCTCCGGCGAAGGTCGCTGGTAGCCGCCGCCACTCGCTCTGGGCGTACGCCCTGCGGCGAGTGGCGCTGCTCGTCCCCCTTCTGTTCGTGTTGTCGGTGGTCGTTTTTCTCCTGGCTCAACTGGTGCCGGGCGGTCCCGTGGCCGCCTTGATCGGCGGCCATGCCACCAACACGGCCACCGTCGACGCCCTCAAAGCCCGGTACCACCTGAACGAGAGCCTTTTCAGCCAGTACACGGCGTGGGCGGGCCAGGTACTGCACGGCAACCTGGGCCAATCGATCTTCACCAGCCAACCGGTGGCGAGCGAGATTCGGTCGCGCCTGCCGATCTCGCTCACGCTCAACGTGGTCGGGCTGTTTGTGGCGCTCCTCATCGGGATCCCGCTGGGTTCGGCCGCCGCCGCCTATCGCGGGCGGGCGATCGACCGGGTCGGGGTGGCCACCGGCATCTTCTTCTCGAGCGCGCCCAATTTCGTAATGGCGATCGCCCTGGTCTACCTGCTCGCCATTCACTTCACCGTCTTCCCGCTGGAGGGGCTCGGTAGCGGGATCGGCCAGCAGGCGTACCACCTGGTGCTGCCGTGCCTCGTCATGGCCCTCGCTTCGCTCGGTTTTGTGACCAAGATCACCCGGGCATCGATGCTCGAACAGCGCTCAACGGACTACGTGGCCTTTGCGCGGGCCAGGGGTGTATCGCGGCGCCGGGTCTACACCAGCTACGTGTTCCGCAACGCCATGATCCCCATCCTCACCGCTTCAGGGTTGATCATTGCCACCAGCCTCACCGCCACGGTGTTCGTCGAGGATGTCTTCGGCATACCCGGGCTTGGTGGCTTGCTGGTGACCTCCGCCAACAACACCGACATCCCCGTCATCCAGGGCCTGGTGCTGTTCGTCGCCGTCTGGGTCGTGCTGGCCAACCTGGTCATCGACCTGTGCTACGTCGCCGTCGACCCCAGGGTGAGCTTTGGGGCCCAGCGATGAGGACGGGCGGCGCACCGTCAGCCACCAGCCCGTCAGCCATCAGGGGGTGGCCATGAGCGTCGTCACGGCGCCGACGGCCATGGCCTCGTTCAGGCGGCGCAAAGTCATACCTCTCGGGATCGCCTTGTGCGTCCTCTTCGTCCTCGTCGTCATGGGCGCCGCCGTCCTCGGCCCGCATCTGATCGGGAACGACGCCAACGCCCTCAACCCGCTCAGCCAGGGAAGCCCCCCCTCTGCCGCTCACTGGCTGGGGACCGACGACCTCGGCCGTGACGTCTTGGCCCGTCTCGTGGCCGGCAGCGGGCCCGCCCTGATCGGCCCCTTCGTGATCGCCTTGAGCGGATTGGTCATTTCGGCGCTGGTCGGGATACCGGCCGGCTACCTCGGCGGGATGGTTGACACCATCACCATGAGAATGGTCGATTTCATGTTTGCCCTGCCCGCCCTGCTGCTGACGATCGTGATCGTCACGGTGGTGGAAGGCGGCTACTGGGTGGCGGTGCTCGTGATCGCCCTGTTCAACGTGCAGGGGGACTTGCGCCTGGTACGCGGGGCCACGCTAGAGCAGCGGCCGCTGGCCTACGTGGAAGCCGGGCAGGTGGCCGGCTTCTCGTCGGCCCGCATCATGTACCGTCACATTGCCCGCAACATCCTGCCCATCCTCCTGGCCGATTTCGCCGTCGACTTTGCCGGCGCCCTCGTCGCTTTGGCCGGCCTCGCCTTCCTCGGGCTCGGCGCTCCGCCCGGGACGGCGGACTGGGGGACGATGCTCACCGAAGGGCAGTCGATCCTGTTCGAGAACCCGTTTGGGGCCCTGGGCCCGGGCCTGGCCATCGTCCTGCTGGCCGTGGCCGTCAACCTGATCGGTGACTGGCTCTACGAGCGGAGGTCGGTCGTGGCCGAACGGCGTTGAGGTGGCCAAGGCCGGCCACGCCGTGATAGCCCGGGAGGAAGTGACGGGGAACAACGGCGCCGGCGCGGGCGGTGCGCCTGCGCCGCCAGCGGGACCGGAGCTCCTCGACGTGGTTGACCTGCGGATCCAGCATCGCGCCAGCGACACCGGCAAGACCGCCGCCATCCTCACGGGCGTCGACCTTACGGTGGCCAGAGGAGAGACGGTCGGCATCGTCGGCGAGTCTGGCTCGGGCAAATCGATGCTGGCCAAGGCGGTGGTCCGCCTGCTGCCCCGCAACGTCTTTGCCAGCGGGCACGCCCGTTTCAACGGCGAGGATGTGCTGACTCTGGGCCGAAGGCAAATGGACGCCATTCGCGGCAGCGGCATCACCATCCTCTACCAGGACCCGTTCACCATGCTCAACCCCCTCTTGACCTGCGGCGACCACATCGCCGAGGGGTTGCCCGGCGGGACCGCCCGTCGGCACCGGCGGGGCCGGCTCCAGGCGGAGGCGGCGCGGCGCCTGGCCGAGGTCGGCATCGACGACGCCGGTGTGGTCGACCGCTACCCCTTCCAGCTCTCAGGAGGAATGCGCCAGCGCGTCGCCATTGCCGCGGCGTTGGCGCGCGACCCGGCCTTGCTCATCGCTGACGAGCCGTCCACCGCTCTGGACGTCACTACTCAGGCCGAGGTGCTGGCGCTACTGGCCTCCATTCAGAAGGCACGGGGTATGGGCCTGCTGCTCATTACCCACGACCTGCGGGTCGCCTTTTCCGTGTGCGCCCGCGTCTACGTCCTGTACGCCGGGTCCGTCCTCGAAACGGCGCCGGCCGCCGAACTGGAGGCGCAACCACTCCACCCCTACACCCTTGGCCTGCTGGGGTCCGACCCGCCGGTGCGCCACCGGGTCTCGCCGTTGCCGGTGATCGAAGGATTCTGTGCCGCTGCCGGACACCGTGGCCGGCCAATGCGCGTTCTCGGCCCGGTGTAAGTGGTCGACGGAACAGTGCACTGTGGCTCGCCCGGCGCTGGCGGTGGTCGGTCCGGGCCGAGCGTCGGCGTGCGTCCGTCTCCCCGAGATTCGGGCCGAGATGGCCGGGGTGGCTACCCAGTTCAGCGAGCGTCCCGCCGTCGCCCTACCGGCCGAGCCGGCCCGCCCTGACTCTGTCCTCAGGGTCGTCGGGCTGCGCAAGGTCTTCGCCAACCGCGGGGGCCGGCCGACCGAAGCGCTTCGCGGGGTCAGCCTCGACGTCGGCCAGGGGGAAAGTGTGGGCCTGGTCGGGGAGTCCGGTTCGGGCAAAACCACCCTGGCCCGCTGTGTCGTGGGGCTCGAAGTACCGAGCGCTGGTTCGATCGAGGTGGAAGGCGTCGAACCGGGGGACCGCTCGTCGCTTCATCGGCGTGTGCAGATGGTGTTCCAGGACCCTTACTCGTCCCTCGACCCCCGCCAGCCCGTCGGGTCGGCCATCGCCGAAGTGTTGAAGGTCAACCGGTGCGAGCGGCACCGTATAGATGGCCGGGTGGCGGAGCTGTTCGCCGAAGTGGGGTTGCCCGCTTCGTACCAGCGCCGCCTACCGTCGACGCTCTCGGGGGGCGAGCGCCAGCGGGTGGCCATCGCCCGGGCATTGGCGGTCAACCCGTCTTTGGTCGTGTGCGACGAGCCCGTTTCGGCTCTCGACGTCTCTGTGCAGGCTCAGGTGCTGAACTTGTTTGCCCGGCTGCGAGAGCGGCTCGGCCTCAGTTACCTGTTCATCACGCACGACCTGGCCGTCGTGCGCCAGGTCGTCGACCGGGTATACGTGTGCCTGCGCGGCGAGATTGTCGAGCACGGCCCTGTCGGCACCGTCCTGGACGACCCGAAACACGACTACACAAGGCGCCTCATCGAGTCGATACCGGGTCAGGGTGGGCTGGCCAGTAACGGTGAGCTGGCCAGTAACGGTGAGCTGGCCAGTGACGGTGGGCTGGCCGGGGCGTCAGGTCACAACCCGGAGGGTGCCGCCCGGTCAGGCGTTGATGCGGCCGGCCAGCGCTGGGTAGGCGGGGACCAGGGCGCCAAACCGCCCCAGAACGAGAGGCTCATCCATGGATAAAAGGCAGACCCTTTGGTACTCCCAGCCGGCCGCGCGCTGGCTGGAAGCGCTGCCCGTCGGCAATGGCCGCCTCGGCGCCATGATGCACGGACGGGTGCACAAGGAGGTGATCCAGCTCAACGAGGAGAGCCTGTGGACCCGGCCGCTGGGGCCACGCGAGAACCCGCTCTCCCTGGCTCGCCTCGGCGAGGTGCGCCAGGCCCTGCTCGCCGGGGATGGCCGGCGGGCGCACTTCCTGGCTGAGCTGGGTTCGTTCGGGGTCCCGCGTTCCCAGGCGGCGTACCAAACCCTCGGCCACCTGACGCTGCTCAGCTTCGGCCATCACGAAGAGTGGGCCAACGCCTACCAACGGAGCCTGGACTTGCGCGACGGCATTGCTCGCCTCGAGTACCGGCTGGGGGAGGTCGAGCACCGGCGGGAGCTCTTCGCCAGCGCTCCCGACCAGGTGATCGCCGTCCGGCTGGAGGCGACGCCGCCTGCGGCCCTGGAGGTCGGTGTCGAACTCTGGCGCCGTTTTGACGGGCGTAGCCAGGCCGTCGCGGACAACGAGCTCGAGTTCCGAGGCCGTTGCGGTTCCAATGGCACCAGTTTCGTAGCGAGGTGCCGCGTCCTGGTCGATGACGGGGCTATGCAAGGAGTGGGTGACCACCTCCACATCGCCGGCGCCAGCACGATAACCGTGCTGCTGGCGGTGGAGAGCGATTTTTCGAAAGAGGCCAGCGGGGACGCCAGCCCCGAAAGCCTTGGCCGCCGGGCGCTGGCCACGCTCGACCAGGCCAGTGCCCACGGGTGGGAAGAGCTGCGGGCCCGGCACGTGGCGGACCACCGGAAAGTGGTCGGCGGGTTTGACTTCCAGCTCGAGGCGACCCTTCCCGGCCTCGACGACCTGCCCACCGACGCCCGCCTGGCTCGCCTGGGGAAGGGTGGGGACGACGTGGGGCTGGTGCAGCTCTATTCGTCCTACGGCCGCTACCTCCTGGCGGACAGCAGCCGGCCGGGTTCGCTCCCGGCCAACTTGCAGGGCATCTGGAACGAATCGTTCATGCCGGCCTGGGACTCTAAGTACACGATCAACATCAACGCCCAGATGAACTACTGGGGGGCCGAGACGGCGGGGGTGCCCGACGCTCACCTACCGCTGTTCGACCTGCTCGACCGGATGCGTGACCACGGCTCGGTGGTGGCCCGTGTCCACTACGGGTGCCGGGGCTTCGTGGCCCACCACAACACCGACCTCTGGGCCGACTGCGCGCCGCTGGACAATGTGAACTGCGGCCTGTGGCCTTTCGGCGCGGTCTGGCTGGCGCTACACCTCTGGGACCACTACGCCTACGACCCCGACGAGGGTTTTCTGGCCGAGCGAGCGTGGCCGGTGATGAGCGCAGCGGCCCGCTTCTTGCTCGACTTCGCTGTCCGCGATGACGCCGGCCGGCTCATGCTGGGCCCGAGCCTGTCGCCCGAGAACGCCTATCGCGACGCCGCCGGCGTCCGCATCGCGCTGACCATGAGCGCCACCGGCGACGTCGAGCTGGCCGCGGCCCTCTTCGCCCGCTGCCTCGACGCGGCGGCCACGCTTGGTATAGAAGACGACATTTGTGGCGAGCTGGAGGCGGCCAACGCGGCCTTGCCGCCGCTGCGCTCGGGCCGGTACGGCCAATTGATGGAATGGCTGGACGACTACGAGGAATGGGAACCCGGTCACCGCCACTACTCGCACCTCATCGCCCTTTACCCCGGTGACGCCATCTCGCCCCGGCGCACCCCGGCGTTGGCCCGGGCGGCCCGGACATCGTTGGTCCGCAGGCTGAACAACTTCACGGGCGCCGGCGGGTGGAGCCGAGCATGGGCCGCTGCGCTATGGGCGCGCCTGGGGGAGGGCGACCTCGCCTACGAGCAATTGCTCTACCTCCTGCGAGACCACACCGAACCCAACCTGATGGACAGCTCCCCTCCGGGAGGGACGAACCCGTTGTGGACGTTCCAGATCGACGGCAACCTCGGCGAGGTCGGCGCCCTGTGCGAGCTGCTCGTCCAGTCTCACGACGGTGGGATCGAACTCCTGCCTGCTCTCCCCTCGGCGTGGCCGAACGGGCAGGTACGTGGTTTGCGTGCCCGCGGCGGCCATAGCCTCGACGTACTGTGGCGCGACGGCGCCCTGGCCCGGGCGACGCTCACGTCTACCCGCGGCCTCCCGTGCGTGCTGCTCGACGCCCGCCGCCTGGTCGTCGAACAGGACGGCCAGCCCGTTAAAAGCTATCTCTCCCCGGCCGGTGAGCGCAGCTTCGGCACCGAGGCCGGGGCGCGGTACGACATTGCGCTCGCCGCCGGGACCCAGCCCGGCTCCCTCCCCGAGCCTCCCGTCACCCTCCCGGCTTGGGGCCAGCCCGTACCGATCCGGTCGGAGGTCTAACGATGTCGACGTCAACCAGTTACCACCCCGCGCTCGGTTACGAGCCACTTCCCGAGCTGTTCCAGACGAACTTCAGCCGGGACGAGCTGGCCGCCAGACGGGCGGCCGTCTTCGACATGATCGGCCCCGACGACATCGCGCTGGTGCAAGGTGCGCCAGCGCCGGCGACCTCCGAGTTCTTCCGCCAGACCAACGACTTCTACTACCTGTCGGGAGTCGAGGTCCCCCACTCGTACTTGTTGCTCGACGGCCGGGCGCGGACCGCAGCTCTGTACCTCCCGCACCGGGACGCCGCACAGGAACGAAATGAGGGGCCCCGATTGTCAGCAGAGGACGGGGAGGAAGCCGTCCGGCTCACCGGTATCGAACTCGTCCAGGGTTTCGAGGCCCTTTCCCTCGACCTGCAGAGGCTCGTTCTCAAGCGGGGGCACTTCCGCTGCTATACACCTCTGAGCCCGGCCGAACAGGCGCGGGCCATGCGCGACCAGCTCCTCCGGGCCGCGGCCACGGCGGGCTCGGACCCATGGGACAGCACTTCGACACGCGAGGCGCGGTTCGTTCAGCGCCTCCAGGACCGCTTCCCGATGATGGCCGTCGCTGACCTCTCGTCGCTGCTCGACCGTTTGAGGCTGGTCAAAAGCGAAGCTGAACTCCACCTGTTGCGTATCGCGGGCCGCTTGTCCGCCCTGGCGGTGACGGAGGCTATGAGGTGCACGCAGCCCGGGGTCATGGAGTTCGAGCTGGCCGCCGTGGCCAACCTCTGTTTCACCGCCGGCGGGGCGCGGGGCGAGGGTTACCACGCCATCATCGGCGGCGGCACGAACGCCTGGTTCGGCCACTACGGGCGGCTCGGGTCGGCTCTACAAGAGGGCGACCTCGTCCTGATGGACTACGCCCCTGACGTCGCCTACTACACGAGCGACATCGGGCGGATGTGGCCCGTGAGCGGCACCTATAGCCAGGTGCAGCGCGTGGCGTACGGCTTCATCGTCGAATACCACCTGGAGCTGTTGAGGCTGGTACGCCCCGGGGCGATGCCCTCCGACATCCTGGCGGAGTCCGCCGCCACGATGCGGGAAAGGGTCGAGGAACTGGGTTTCGCCGAGGGGCCGTACAAAGCGGCGGCGCTGGCCGCGCTCGAAACGCCCGGCCACCTTTCTCACCCCGTCGGGATGGCCGTGCACGACGTGGGCGATTACACCAATGCGCCGCTCGAGGCGGGCATGGTCTTCTCTATCGACCCGATGATGTGGGTCCACGACGAACGCGCCTACATCCGCTGCGAAGACACCGTTGTCGTCACCGACAGCGGGGTGGAGGTGTTCACCGCCGACGCGCCCCTCGAGCTCGACCACGTCGAGCGGGTGATGACCGACCCGAGCGACCTGGCCCCCCTTCTGACCGCCCGGCCGTGGTGGGGTGCCGGGCCCGATGACCGGCCCCGATGACCGGCCCCCGATGACCGGCCCCCGATGACCGGCCCCGATGACCGGCCCCCGATGACCGGCCCCCCAATGAGCGACGCGGGCTCAACTTCCCCGCTCCGGCGCCTACCGGCTACGGCGCTGGGGTCGGCCAACACCGTCCAGGCCCGGCCGTTAGCCGCGCAGCTCGCCCACGAGCTCATGAGCGCCATCCTGCAGGGGGCGTTCAAGCCAGGCGACACCATGCCGTCGGAGGAGGCCCTGTGCGAACGCTTCGACGTCAGCCGACCGGTCGTCCGGGAGGCGGTGAAAACGCTGGCCAACGTGGGGATGGTGCGGACACGGCAGGGCCAGGGATCGATGGTATTGACAGAGGAGCACTGGAACGAGCTCGCCCCCGAGCTCCTCATCGCCAGGTGTGAGACGGGGACGGCCGATGAGGTCCTGGCCGAGGTCATCGAGCTCCGGGGCGTGCTCGAAACCCGGGCGGCGGAGGTGGCAGCCAGACGAGCCGGTCCGGCCGACCTGGAGCGGCTGCGGGCGCACCTCGTCGCCATGAAGACGTTGAGCGACGACCGGGAGCAGTACTTGTTCCACGATGTCCAGTTCCACCGCGAGGTCTTGCGCCTCGGCGGCAACCGGATGGTGGTCAAGCTGTTCGACCTCCTGGAGCCCATGCTCCTGTCGGCCCGGCGGATCGCCCTCGACCACCAGGAGCTGCCCGAGGGAATGCTGCTCGGCATCGTCGAGCACGAGGAGATCTTCGACGCACTGCTCCAGCACTCCCCCAAGGGCGCCCGCAGGGCCGTCGAGCACCACCTGTCCCGGATCAGGAACCGCGTCGATGCCTTTGGGGTCGGTGCCCTCGGGATGGGCTTGCCGGCCAACGGGAACAGCGGGCGGCCGCGGTCCCGATGAGGTGCCTCTCCGTTATATCGTCAGCCCACCCCTGTGCCGATATCATTGTATATTATGTAATGTCATGGACATCGGCCGGGGTACTTGTGGTGTAGTTACTGACCCAGGGGGAGGGAGCGGCCCATGAGCCGCCGGAGAGGGCTCCCGCCTCCTCACCGGGCTACGACGGTCGAGCTCCGCGCTCTCTTCCCCTTCGTCGTGCCGGACGATCTCGGGATAAACGGTTGCTATATAGGCCGTGAGGCGGCCGGCGGTTTGTTTTGCTTCGACCCCTGGGAGTGCTACGCAAAAGGCAAGCTTACGAGTCCCAACATGGTGGTTTTCGGCCAGATCGGGAGGGGGAAGTCGGCCTTCGTCAAGTCCTTCATCTGGCGGCAGATATGTTTCGGCCGCCAATGCTGGGTCCTCGACCCGAAAGGGGAGTACGACGCCCTCGCGCTGGCATGTGGGGGCTCGCCCCTCCGGCTCGGGCCCGGGCTCGGGCTGCGGCTCAACCCCCTCGACGTTGGCCCCACCTTGGCCGCCGGCGCCGACCGGGTTCCCTCAGTCCCGTCGTCTGCGGGGGCGGCGCCGGCGCCTCGACCCCAGTGGCCGGGACCCCAGTGGCGGGGACCCCAGTGGCCGGGACCTCAGCGGCCGGGACCTCAGCGGCCGGGGCCGGCACCCGGCGGTCTGGCTCCCGCTCACCAGCGCCGGGCCGAGCTGCTCGGGGCCCTGCTCGCCAGTTCTCTTGGCCGGCCCCTCCAGCCCGAGGAACGGGCCGCGGCCGACGTGGCCCTGGC
The DNA here is from genome assembly GCA_963750465.1 of uncultured Acidimicrobiaceae bacterium. Taxonomy (GTDB): domain Bacteria; phylum Actinomycetota; class Acidimicrobiia; order Acidimicrobiales; family Palsa-688; genus Fen-671. The sequence continues at coordinate 1,092,938 of CAVVRE010000007.1, read as the reverse complement.
CGCGGTCGAAGGCCGCGCCGCGGTGCCGACCCTGCCGCTGGTCGCCGAGGCGTTGCTGAGCCCCGAAGCCGGCCCCGCCGAGGCCCTCGGAACCGACACCGAGGGCTTGCGCCGGGACGGCCGGCAGGTGGCGCTCGAACTGCGCCGCCTCGTCCATGGCGACCTGGCCGGGATGTTCGACGGCGAGACTTCGCCCGGGGTGGAGCTGGGGGCGGGGATGGTGGTGCTCGACCTCTCCCGCCTTTACTCCTCCCCGGCCCTGGGGCTGCTCATGGTTTGTGCCCTGTCCTGGCTGCAAAGCGCCCTGGCCGCGGGCTCGGCCAAGCGCCTGGTCGTTCTGGACGAAGCCTGGGCCGTGCTCAGCCACCTGGCCACCGCCCGCTGGCTGCAAGCCACGTTCAAGTTGTCCCGGGCCTACGGCGTGGCCAACGTGGCCGTGGTGCACCGCCTGTCGGACCTGAAAGCAGCCGGCCAGGACGGCTCCCAGGAACAGCGCCTGGCCGAGGGGCTCCTGGCTGACGCCGAAACCCGCGTCTTGTTCGGCCAGGCCCCCGGGGAAGCGGAGCGGGCCGGCGAACTGCTCGGCCTGTCCCGGACCGAACAGGTGCTCCTCAGCCAGCTCCCTCGGGGGGTGGCCTTGTGGCGGGTGGGCCAGGCCTCCTACCTGGTCGAGCACGACCTGTCCGACGAGGAGATGGCCTTCGCCGACACCGATGGGGCCATGCGGGCTGACGGAGCTCAGTCGGTAGCTGGCGCCGCCACCGCGGTTGACCTCCCGTCTGGCGACCCGCTCGCCGACCCCCACTTCGACGATGATCTTCCCGGCCACGCGCTGGCCAACCGCACCGTCGGCGCTCATTTTCCAGGCGGTGCTCATTTTGCTACTCGTCCCGTCGGGCCTCCGTGCGAGCCGAGTTCCGGGGTTTAGCTGGTCTGGCTGATTAGCCCGACGAACCCGTCCTATTAGCGCATACCCGAGACCCTGTGTGCCTGGCGTTGATGCGGTTGCGATATGTTGCCCTGTGCGGAAGGTCATGTCTTGGAAGGGAATTCACGACACAATGCGAGTACTAATCTTGGACGGTGCCAGCGGCTTGCACCTGGAGCAGCGGCCTGCTCCCGAGCCAGCGGCCGGTGAGGCCCGTGTATGTGCAGACGGCGTAGGTATCTGCGGCCATGGTCTCCACGGCCTGCTCGGGGATGATCATGGCTAATCCTGAGTTCGGCCAGAAATCCGCGATTGTGATAGGTGGTGGTTCAGGAATTGGAGCGGCGACGACGTTGAGACTGACGGAGCTAGGATGCTCGGTCGCCATCTTCGACATCGATGTGGCGGCCGCCCAGGCTATAGCTCAACAGGTCAAACCTGAGGAGTTGTGCGCCGTTCGAAATGTGGATATCAGCGACGAGAAAGGGGTGGAAGCGGCGGTGTCCGACGTCGCACAGAACACAGGAAGAATCGACTTCCTCGTCAATTGCGCGGCGAGCTTCATCTCCGCCGGACGCGACGCCGCCCGGAGCGATTGGGATCGAGTTCTGGGAGTGAACGTCAGAGGGTGCGCGGCGGCGGTGAGCGCCGTCAGCCGCCACATGCCGGCGGGATCCGCCATCGTCAACGTGAGCAGTATCTCAGCGCACATTGCCCAACCAAATCGGTGGACATACAACGCGACCAAGGCCGCCATTGTTGAGATCACTAAGTGCCAGGCACTTGACCTGGCACCGCTCGGTATACGAGTAAACGTGGTGAGCCCCGGTTGGATCTGGACGCCAGAGGTGGCGAAGGCCGCCGGTGGAGATCGCGAACGCTGGGAGCCCGTTTGGGGCAGGTATCACATTTTGCGTCGCCTGGGCGAACCGCGCGAGGTAGCGAACGCGATAATTTTCCTGCTGAGCGAGTCCGCCAGCTTCATAACGGCCACGGAACTGATGGTAGATGGTGGCTACCTTGCACTGAGCGCCGAGGGTTTGGGCGATGATTCGCGATTTGCCTCGAGCCAATAGACGGACCTCTTACGTGCCAGACACCTTACGTGGCAGCCCATCCCCAGGTCCATGGCGCACCGGCATCCGTCACTGCCCGGGCCTGTCCCTGACCGCAATCGCCGGCGACTAGACGTAGCGCTGCGACCTCGGCTCCCACCCGAGCAGGCGGCGCGCCTTGGACAGGTTGTGGTTGGCCTCGTCCTCGTCCCCGGCGATGAACACGGCGTCGAACCGTCCGTGACCGACTTGGACGGCTTCCAGCGCGGCCAAGTACGCCGCCGCCAGATCCTCCTCATCGGTAACGAAGATCGGCCCCGCCCCGTCCGGGCCTCGGCTGTGCTCGAAACCTGGCGGACGGTTACGCCGCTCCTCGAGGAAGCGTTCACGCGGACGCGGGCCGGTTATCCGGAGAGCGATGATGTTCATGTCGAACCATTGCGCGAAATAGGCGCAAATGAGCTCACCCAGGGACTTGGTGAACCCGTAAACGCTCGGTGTGTCCAAGGGGACGCATTCCTCCTGGGGGTACCAGGTGCGGGCCCGGTAGTGGACGCTCATCGTGCTGGTGTGGACACCGCACCGGATCCCGAGTTCCTGAGCGGTGTAAAGGAGAACGTGCAAACCGAGAGTGTTCACCTCGTAGTTCGACATGATGAGCGGGATGGATTGCTCCGTCGATGCCCCGCCCTGGGCGCCGTTCATGACGAGGTTGATAAACGCATCACAGCCGTCGAGTGCTCGCCGGACCGCCGGCGGGTCGCAAATCGACCCTTCGATGTACTCGACATCGTGGGCTATGGGCGGACGAGGGTCGAGCACGCGCAAAGAATGGTGCTCGGCGAGATATGGCGTGACGAACGTCCCGACCATGCCGGACCCGCCGACGAGGAGCACTTTCATGGTTTCGCAGTCCTTAACTCGAATGCTGGTTCACACCACGCCACCGATCACCGATCCGTCGTCGCCCAACAACCCGCTCAGGCTGATCGGCTTGTCTGCCGGCGGCGCCACAGTGGCGTAGTCTTCGCAAAGCTCGACGCCCATGCCAGGGCTGTCAGGCACCTCGAAATAGCCGCCACGACGGACGAGGACGGTGGAAAATGCGGCCGAGCCCGAGTTCTTTTCCTCGTCGCGTGGAGAGTACTCCATGGTGACAAGGTTGGGGATGGCCACGCATAGCTGAAGTGTCGGCGCGGTGAGCCCGGGACCCAGAAAGTTGTGTGGGATAACGCCGCAGTAATGCGCCTCTGCGAGGGCCGCGATTTTCAGGCAATGCGACAGACCCCCGGACAGCCCGACGTCTGGACGAACATGGATGGCTACGCCGTGTGACAGCAGTTCACGGTACTCCCAAATGGAGCTCAAGCGCTCACCGACAGCCGTCGGCGCATTTATCCGTTTGCAGACTTCGGCCTGGGACACAATGGAGTCGATCTGGATGGGGTCCTCGATAAAGAGCGGCTGGAAGCTCGCCAGCGCGTTGGCGACGACGAAACCTTTGGCCGGGTCGAGCTTCCGGTGCAACTCGAAAATGATGTCGAGGTCCTCGCCTCCGCACTCGCGCGCCGCCGCCGCCATTTCGCAGGCCGAAGCCACCAGTTTGGCCATCGACATGTCCTGGTAGCCCGCCACCAAGGGGTCGAACTTGATCGCCGTGTAGCCTTCGTCTAGCGCCCAGCGGACCGACTTTGCCAGTTCGCCGGGGTTGGCACCGCCGATCAAAGCGTGTAGGCGCACCTTGTCGCGAGACCGGCCACCGAGGAGCTCCCACACTGGCACTTGGAGGGCCTTGCCCTTGATGTCCCAGAGCGCGTTGTCGACCGCCGAGATGGCAGAAGAAATGAGGTTGCCTCGAAAGGGACGAACGCGGGCCATTGCGTTCCACAGGTACTCGGTCCGGAACGGGTCGGCGCCGAGCAACACTGGTTCCAGGGCGCGGACGATTTCTGCTACTGCGTTGGGGTAGCCCCACGCACCCGACTGGCCCACGCCGACGATACCCGTGTCGGTCGCCAGCCGCGCCACTGTGTGCGCCCCCGAGAGCTCCGACCCGACTTGCAGCACTTCAACCGAGGCGATCTCCATGGAATCCCTCCTTATTTTCTCGGCCTGGCGCCACACGCCAAGCCCGCATACCGAGTTGAGCAGGAACGTGGGGTATCGTTCCGGCTCCGCGTCGAGCAGGTGCTAGCGACCGTCATTGCGTAGCATCCCGGTCGTCCCCGGGGAACGCTGGAAGCGCTCTTGCACTTCCCAGTTCGGCGTGCACATGCCGAGCTGGACATGGGCGGCGACGGCGACAGGACCTGAGGGACGGCATGGGGCAGCCCGCCGGCGTGCACTGACTCGGCCATGGCGCAGGTCTTCAGAGCTGTAGTCATCCAGATGATCGCGAAGTGGGCGGAGGGTAGATGAACTCCGGCTCGATGCGCACTCGGGGCGCCTCGATCAACTCGATGACCACCGCCAGCCCGGGGGGCTGGAAGTAGGCGAACGCCCCGTCCCCCTCGGCGCCGAACCCGCGTGCGCTCTGGAGCGGCTCGAAGCCGGCCGCGAGTGCGGCGGCGACGGCCGCAGGATGGTCAGCCACGTACTTTCCCAGGTGGTGCAGCCCCGGCCCGTGCTCGGCCAGGTGGTCGGCCCAGATGCTCGGGCCCTGGAGCGGCTGGACGAGCTCGAACTGCACCTCGCCCTGCCAAGCGAGAGCGTGCCGCAGCGAGAACTCTACGTCCGCGCCGTGGTAACGCATTTCTTTCAACCTCGGCGGCTCGAGCCGGTAACCCGTCCACGGGCCGACGGCGAGCTCGTCGCTCCAGCGGCGCACGGCCTCGTCGAGGTCCTCCACCACCAAGGCGCACTGTTTGAACGGCGGCTGGAGCAACGCCGCACCGTGCTCAGTCATATGTTGGCCACTAAAGCACACATCAGTACATAACTGCCCCGGCCGTTACGTTCAGGTCCTGGCCCGTAACCGCCTTGGCGCCGTCCGAGCACAGGAAGCGCACGGCCGCCACTACCTCGTCCTCCTGAACCGTACGGCGCAGAGCCGTCCCGGCCTCCATCTCACTGCGTAGCTTCTCGGGCGTAACGCCGCTCTCGGCCGCCATGGACGCGATCACGTTGGTGAGGCGGGCATTGTCGACGAGCCATGGCGAAACGACGTTTACGGTGATGCCAACCGCGCCGAGCTCGATAGCCAGGGTCCTTGTCAACCCGACGAGACCGAGCTTTGATGCCGCGTACGGCGCCCGGTTGGCCAGCGGCCGCTTCCCGGTGGCGGAACCGATGTTGACTATGCGCCCGTTCCCGCTCGCTTTCAGGTAGGGGAGGGCGGCCCTGCACGTAAGGAACGGGCCGGTGAGGTTGACAGCGATGGTCTCTTCCCACTGTTGGAGGGTCACGGCGTCGAACGGAGCCGTTGGCCCGGCGATGCCGGCGTTGTTGACGAGGATGTCGATCTCGCCACCCTGGCCCGCGGCGAGAGCCATCAGATCGTCGACGTGCCCCGGGTCGGTCACGCTGCCGGCGAGAGCATCGGCGAGTCCACCCGAGGCGATTATGTCCCCACAAAGCTGCTTCAACGCGGCCGCGTTGCGGCCGTTGACGACCACGCGAGCTCCTTCAGCGGCGAGAGACAGCGCGATCGCAGCTCCGATCCCCTGACCGGCTCCGGTGACGACGGCCGTGCGCCCGGACAGCTCACCAACGGATGGTTCAGACATGTTCCTTCTTATTCAAGTCCGGTACCGGAGAGACCGCGCACAAAAGCGCGCTGGGCGACGAGGAAGGCGACCAGCATGGGCACCGTCGCAATTACGGACGCCGCCATCCCAACCGTCTGAGGCACCGTCGAGTACTGCGAGCTGGCTAGCGGCGCGAGTGCCTCGGTGAGCACTTGCAGCGAGGGCTTGCTCGACACGATGAGAGGCCAGACATACATGTTCCAGGCGGTGAGCACAGAGATGGCGACATACGCGCCGGTCACGGGCTTAGCCAGAGGGACGATGAGCCGCACCAGCACGGTCCACCAGCCGGCGCCGTCTACCTTCGCTGCGTCGACCAGTTCCTCGGGCAGGTACATGATGAAGGCGCGGAATACGAGTGTGCCGAACGCAGTCTGTGCTACGACCGGAAGTATGAGCCCGCCGTAGCTGTTCGCCAGGTGCAGTTTGTCAGTGACGATGAAGGTCGGTACGAGGACCGTGATGAAAGGAACGAAGAACGTAATGCCGTAGATGACTGTGAACACGTTACGCAGCCGGAACCGCATCTTGGCCAGCACGAGACCCCCGGACACGCATAGCGTCCATTGCAGCCCGACAACACCGGCCGTGAAGATCACCGAGTTGAGCACTGATCGTGGAGTCAGGTAGTTCCAGGCCGCCGCGTAGTTGGCGAAATGAAGGTGGGAGGGGATGAGCGCAGGGGGATAGCTCGTCAGCTGGCTGTCACTCATAAGCGAAGCCGACACGAGGTAAAGCAAGGGCAACGCCAGCAGCAGGCCGACAACGAAGATGATCAGAACCCGCAATTGCCGCCGGACGGTGCGCCGGAAGGGTGGCCGCCGGCGTTCAGTTACTTGTCGTGTGAGCCCGTCAAGCGATGCCCTGGTGCCCGCCGGGCTGACGATGTTGGGTTGGGTAATCATCGGTTGGCAAGGCGCTGAGCGCCGACTGCAAGGGCGAGGCACACGACGACGATCCCGAGCTGGACAATGGCGAGAGCAGCGGCGTAACCGAGCTGAACATTGTCAAACGCCACGTAATACGTGTAGTAGATGAGGGTCGTGGTGGCATTGACCGGGCCGCCCTGGGTCATGATGTTGACGAGGTCGAAGGACCCGTTAGTGAACGCAAGGAACGCAACGATGGCCACGAGAACGGTCATTGGGCGGACCCCCGGCCAGACGATATGGACTAGTCGGCGATAGGCGCCCGCGCCGTCCAGCGTTGCCGCTTCAAGAGTCGCCTCGGGGATGCGTTGCAGTGCGGCCAGGTAAAGGATGATGCTGACGGGCAGAGTCAGCCAGACGCCGATCAGGTCGAGCGCCGGCAGCGCCAGCGTGGTGTTGGACAGCCACGCTGGACCATTCACCCCGACGAGGGCGAGCAGATAGTCGAGCAGGCCTGTTCCCGGGTGGTAGATCCACTGCCAAAGCACAGCCGAGGCGGCAAACGAGATCACCGCAGGTACGAAGTACAGCACTCGGATGGCGCCTATCGCCGGGGCGCGGATATTGATGAATACAGCGAGTAAAAGACCGATGAGCACCGTCGGCACGACACCAATAGCGACGAACAGGAGAGTGTTGACGATAGCTGCGGGGACGGTTGGGTCGTGGAAGAGCTGTCGGTAATTGGCGAGCCCGGCCCAATGTGGCCAACCGACGAGACCCCAGTTGAAAAAGCTGAGGAGGAAGCCCGTTATGACAGGGACGCCAACGAAAATGGTAAACAAAATGAAGTTCGGCGCCAGCATGGTGAGGGCGGCGCGCCGGTCCCGGTTGGCCCAGTCTGTGCCGGCGCCACGCCGTCCACTGGAAGCGTGCTCGGCGCCAACCAGTACGCCGGACTGCGCGACGATGGCCATGTTCGCTCTCTCCTGTTTTTTGCTTGTTCTCTCAAACGCGGGCGCGGCCGCTCCTGCGCCCTGAGCCTGGTAAGGCCGAGCGCAGGTACGTTTCGCGGATTGAGCGCAGATCCGTCAGCCGGCCGAGGAGTAGGAAGTATCAACCTCCTGGTTGAGTGTCTTGAAGGCGTTGGCGATGCTCTCGCCACTGTCGACGACTGACTCGATCGCCTTGGGGATGTCGGTGGCCGCTGTGTTAAACGCGACACCGGGGACCTGGGGAGCGACCAGTCCCTGAGAAGCTGCGGTCACGAAGGCCGCTTCGTTCGCCGGTGGCCCCGGCAGCTTGCGCCACAGCTCGTTCGGCCCGAACAGCGAGGGTACGGCTGGCACCACGCCGTAGGAGGCTTCCAGGATTTGCATCCCACCCGACCCCGAGTACAGCCAATGCAGGAAATCGAGCGATAACTTGATGTTCTTGTCTTGGCTGGTGAGCGCCCAACCAACGCTGCCGGCACCGGTCGGCCTCTTGCCGGGCAGGATGTACGGCATGGCCACGACGTTGAACTTGAACTTGCCCTGAGTGGCCGAGCGGACGCCGGGCAGCTGAGCGCGCACCCCGATGTACATCGCCGCTTGCCCCTCTTGGAATAAGGTTTCGGCGTTGTAGTCGGCCGCCGCGTATATAGAGTACGGAACGGCGAGGCCGTCCGTGGTCGGGTCGATCAGCGTCGCCCACGCCTTGAGCGCGGCCCGGGAGCCGAGCCCGGCCGACTTCGGCCCGAACGCAGTCCCGCCGTAGTCCTTGATCAGCGGGTTGTAGACAGCCTGCCAGTCGGGCGTGTCGGCGATCCCCCACTGGACCTGCTTACCACCCGAGGACTTCTCGAGCTTCTTGGCGTCGGCCAGCATCTGGCTCCACGTCCAGGTCGGCGTGGGGAACGGCACGCCCGCCGCCCCGAACTCCTTCTCGTTGTAGTAGATGACGGTGGCGTCGGCTTCCATCGGCAGCGCATGCACCTGGCCCGTATCCGGACCGCTATCCATGATGTACGAAGCGAGGAAGTTCGATAGCCAGTAGCTCTGCGGGTACAGGTCGGCGCTGTTTAGGTAAGGCGTCAGGTTGGCTTCAATGCCCTGGGTCGTGAGCGTCGGCGACAGGACGTCATAAGTGGCAATAATGTCAGGGAGGCTCCCGGCGAGCTTCTCTGTAAGCAGCTTCGTCTGGTAGGTGTTGTCGTTGGGGAGTTCTTGCACCTGGACCGTGACACCGGGCCGGTACTTCTCGTACGCCTTAACGAGCTGGGTCATGGTGGGTTGGAAGTACTCCCGCTCGCCGATGGTGAGCGTCCCTGAGAGCGAGCCGGGCACTGACGCGGCCGGGGTGCCCGAGCCCGGGCGGACGGTCGTGGATGCAGCGGCGGGCGTGGTGCTCACCCCCGCCACCACCAGGGCGCCTGCTGCGCTAGCCAGCAGGATGCGAGCGCGTGACCAGCGCGGTGCCGCGTGCTGCTTCAACCGCAAATACTGACGACTGCTATTCATTGAGTTCCCACCCTTTCTTCATTTGGCATGCCCGCTCGGCTCGTTTCGTCCCGGCCGTACGTGCGATGCCCCTATCGGCTCACGGTCTTCCCTGCCTTCTGCCGCCAGTTCAGAGCGCCTCGCGCGGCCTCCTCATAACTGCCGACATTACGGATAGTACTCGCCGCGCCATGCCTGGTGAGTAGGCCTGATTGTGGACCAGAGAGAACTCGAAGGAAAAGAGGGTCCGGCAGGTTGCTCGACGAAAACGGTGCGGGTAAGTCCGCTGGCTCGTGAATATTCTCACATGTCTGATCAGGACCTAAATGGGTCAAGCGCGACCACGGTTGCAGCCAGGGTCAGAGCCATCCAGGTGCGAGCTGTCGGGTCAGGGATCGCTTAGCGCTTGAATGTGGCTCATCACTCCTTGGTGAATGTCCGCAAGCACAGTTTGTGAACCGGCTTCGTATTGCTTAGCAAGGGCAACCGTTAGGTGGTCTGCCAGCCGGTCAAGGTGATCGACGACGGCTCGGCGCACTTCTTCGTCTGTGGCGGCCCTCGGCCAAAGGTTCGGTGGCGTTCGCCCGGCCACGCTCGGCATGCTCGCAAGTGGCGATACGCCAAGTTGTTCGTCTTCCTCGACGAGGAGGCGCGCCCAGCTTCGCAAGTCGTCGAAGAGCCGGTCGAGCTGGCCGTGCAAATGATGGTTCTCTGGGACCCTCCGGTGGGCCTGCTTGACTTCCTGGACGAAGTCGACAACCTCACTCAGGACTTGGTTGAGGGCAGCGATGGCATCGGTGCGTGAGGGAGGGGAGGTCAACGTACGACCCTGCTTTGAGAGAGCGCGAGGCCTTGGGGAACCGAGCTCACGCAAGCTGGTCCCATGCCGACGACGGCCGCCATTCTCTTCGTCGAGCCGGATCGGACATCGCCGACGGCGGACAGGCCCGCATAGTGGGTCTCGAAGACGCCGGCGCCGGCCCCAATGCCTCCCATCGGTCGTCGAGGTCCCCGTCGCTCGGCGCCGTTCAGTGAGTGCCGGGCGCCGAAGTCCCAGCTCATCAATGATCCCCATGGGCAAGAGTGAGGGTTGGGATCGCCTCATCGTTGGTCACCCGATGATCCTCCTACCTCCCCGTGTAACGCCCTGGCGTGTTGCGCCGGTGAACGAAGAGCCTTGCCTCTTACCTGCCCTCGATCACTCAAGCGACCGGTCGACCCTATCCCACGCACGGCACTGGTGGGTTGGACTATGCGGCCGAGGCAGTCCACGCTGGCTTCGGTTGATGTGAGTGGGCCCAATAACTCACGCCCCGGTGCGGCGGCCGACGTGGCCCTGGCCTTGGTCGAAGGCCGCGCCAAGCACCACCATCCCCGCCCCGCCCCGAGCTCCACCCCGGGCGACGTCTGGCCGTCCTGGCTGCAGACCGCCCTGGCCGCCGGCTCGGCCCAGCCGCCTGGTCGTGCTGGACGAAGCCCGGGCCGTGCTCAGGCACTTAGCCCACCACCCCGCTGGCTGCAAGCCACCTTCAATCGGCTGACGGGACAGTACGCTGGGATCCGATGCTGGACGGGCCCGGCATCGATTGTGGCGTCGGTGTGAACCGTCCCGAGGCGCGCTCGGCAGCTGTGGCGCCATGTACTCGTCCAGCACCGGAGCAGACCTGGTCCGCACCTGGTCCGCCGCCATGGCGACGTGCTCAGTTCGCTGCAGATCACGAATGAACCGAACCTCTCGTTCATGGACGGCTCGAAGCCTTACGTCCTCGACGCCCTGGCCCACGGCGTGATCGCCGCCAAGGAAGAGATCCGTCGACAGGGCTTGGCCATTGACGTTGGCTTTGGTTCCGTCCCCCAGAGTCTTGTGGCGCTGCCACACTTCTGGGAAAATGCCGCGGCCAAAGGAGGACCGGCACTCGTTGATGCCGTCGATTTCGTGGGCCACAACTTTTACGTCGACGTGTTCGAAAGCCCTGTCGAACCGGGAGTACAAAATGTTCACGGCACGGGCGCGGGCAAAGCGTCCGCAATAGCCACCCGACGGGCTCGGCTCTCAGTACAAGTCGAGGTACTCTTCTAGTTCCCAGTCCGTCACGTGATCAGCGAACCGGCCCAGCTCGTAGCGGCGCATGGCGATGTAAGCCTGCAGGAATTCCGGCCCAAGAGATCGGACAGCCGGCTGTCAGACGCCAGCAGAGCGAGCGAGTCGCTCACGGTCTCGGGCAGGGGCGTCTTTGTGGGGTCTTCTTCTGCCGGTGGGTGGGCGGGTGGCTCGAGGTCGAGTTCATCTTCGACTCCCAGTAGGCCGCAGCCCAGCAGGGCCGCGGTGGCCAGGTAAGGATTCGAAAGACCGGTAGGCGCCCGGTTCTCGACGTGCAGTTCTTCGGGTGTGCCTTGTTTCAGGCGGACGAATGCACTTCTATCTTCAATTCCCCACGAAACGTTTGTTGGGCTGAACGTGTGGGGCCGTCGGCGCTTCATGCAGTTGATCGTTGGGGCCAAAAGCGCATAAATAGACGGCGCCGAACGGAGCTGACCGGCGATGAAGCTACGCCCGGTCTTCGAAAGCCCCCACTCGTTGTTGGGGTCGGCAAAGGCGTTACGGCCGTTGGAAAGGTCGATGAGGCTGATGTGATTGTGGGCTCCCGAACCCGCTGAGTGGGCAAAAGGCTTGGACATGAACGTGGCGATGAAGCCCTCGCGTTGAGCCATCTCCTTCACGCCGTTTTTGAAGCTAAACGCGATGTCGGGCCCGGCCACCCCACGGGCAGGAGCAAAGTTGATTTCCCACTGCGAGCCGGCATACTCACAATTGGCCGTGATGACGTCGATCCCGAACTGCCCCATCTCGGCGATAATTCGCTCGATTAGGGGGACGTAGGTGTTGCGTGGCGTATTGAAGATGTGGTGGCCCTCGAACAATGGGGACCTACTCATGCCGTCGACAAGGTAAAACTCGGGCTCAATCCCGGAAAGGACCTCGTAGCCAAGACGGTGGCAGCGGTCGAGCACGCGCTGGAACACGTAGCGCGGGGCCGCCGCTAACGGGCGCCCATCCGGCCACGTCGTGTCGCAGATCATTCTGCCCGTAGCTTCGGCCCAGGGCACAATGGCCGCAGTGGCAGGATCAGGCCACAGCAACTGATCGCCGTAAGCAACCTCTTCGTTGTACAACGTGCCGGGCACGACGTCCGACCGGCTATCAAGGACAACTGTCCCACCGTACATATTGAGGCCATGCTGCGCGTAACGAGCGGTGTGCCCCATTGGGACAATCTTGGACCGGCTGGTGCCGTGCATATCGGGGAGTTCGAACCGTACGTTGCGGACGCCAGCCAGCTTCCAGCTCTCGAGCACGTTGTCAATCGTCGGTATGCTCTCTCCTGTAGTCAACACCGCGCTACCTCCAGATCCTCAGTAGTCCATTGTGTATATGGTGGCAAATCATTGCTTCCAGGGGGAGGGGTAACTCGGAGCGGCGGGGCTCAGACAACGTGATCGTAGCGATTCCGTTCCCACTCTGTGACCACGCCCTGCCACGCCCTCAGCTCCCAGGCCCGTGAGGTCGCATAATATTCAGAGAACCCTTGTCCGAGACCAGCGCGGAGTGAGGTGTCGGCCTCGAAGGCGGCCAGGGCCGCTTCAAGGGATGCGGGTAGTGGAGGGAGGCCAACGATCCGGGACGCGTCGCCAGCAGTGGGGGCCGGCGCCCGCCCCTTGCGGACGATCCCGTCGCAGGTGGCCGCGATCATGGCGGCCAAGGCCAGATAGGGGTTGACATCGGCCCCAGGGCGACGGCACTCGATGCGACACCGGGCCGCCATTTCGGAACGGATCACGCGGAGCGCCACGGACCTGTTATCGAGCCCCCAACTAGCGTTTACGGGTGCGAAGAAACCAGGCACGAGCCGTTTGTACGAGTTGATCGTAGGATTCAGGAGCAGAGAGGCGCCGGCAAGGTGATCGAGGAGGCCTGCGAGTGTGGCGCTGAGCGTCGGGCCGGGCTCGCCGAGAGGACCGAATTGGGCGAAGGCATTGAGGCCGTCCCGCCACAATGAGAAGTGGATGTGCCCACTGGAGCCTTCCTCACCAGCAGTAGTCTTGGCCAAGAAACTGGCCCGAAGGCCGAGTGAATGGGCGAGTTCTTTTACGGCCAGCTTGAGCATGGCCGCGTCGTCGGCGGCCCGCAGAGCGGGTCGGGGGGCTATGTTCAGTTCAAGCAAACCAGGTCCGGCCTCAGTGTGTACCGCCGTTAGCTCGACGCCCAGACCGGCCAGCGCCGGTTCGAGGCAACGGGCCAGTTTGTCGAAGCCGAAGAGCTCGGTCATGCTGTAGCTGGTGCCGGTTGAGAGCGGACGGCCATCGGAATTGAAAACCCTGACCTCGAACTCAAATGCGGCGAGCGTCTCGAAGCCCAGTGCAGAAAGGTGACCCAGTGATCGGCGAAGCACCTCGCGCGAGGCAAGGTCACAGATGCTGCCGTCAGGCCAAAACGGTGTCGCCAGGCACAGGCTCCAGCCTGGGCGCCATATCAGCTCACCGAGCGTCTCTGGCTCGGGCCTGAGGACCAGGTCTGCAGCTCCAGCGCGGATGCCGAACCGCTCAAAGTCGGTTATCGGCACATCCTCGGGATCGAGGGCCAGCAGCAAGTCGGTGATAACGGTGCCGTCATCACACGCCGATCTGAACGCTGACGGCCGGAGGGCTTTGCCACGGATCGACCCGTTGACGTCGGGGATCCCGAGCAATACGAACTCGCCCTCGGTCTCTCCCGCTGGCTGGTCCCTGACCCGCTCGACAATTTCTTCCTGAGACACCTCTAGCTACCCGAGCCGCTAAGCGGGATCGTCTTGCAGCAACCCCTCAACCCGGGCTTGGACCTCGGCCAGTGCGACGGCGAAACGAGAGACCATCTCGGCCAGCTCCGCGTCGGTGGCGTTGAACGCGGGCGCCAACAGGGTCTGGTCACCCACCATCCCATCGAGTGAGGAGTGGGACGAAGTCACGAGCAAGCCCTTCTCTTCACAAGTGTTGTCAACTAGCTCGGCCACGTCTAACTCGGCAGGCAAGAGGGTGGTCGAGTGGCGCGGGTCAACTAGTTCCACGCCGAGCAGGAACCCTCTGCCCCGCACCTCACGCACCATCGACAATCCCCCGACAGCCTGCCGGAGCTCTTCACGGAGGCTCGGGCCCGAGCCTTCACGCGCTCGACGAGACCATGCTTGACAATGTGGTCCATGACGGCAAGACCCACTGCGCACGGCAGTGGAGCTCCATCCCAAGTGTGGCCGTGCTCGAGTTCCCCGGAGTTCGTCGCTATGGCATCAAAGACGTGTTGCCGGCACAGCGCGGCGGCCAGCGGTGCGTAGCCAGCACCCAGCCCCTTGCCCGCGGTGACAACATCCGGCACGATCGGAAGCTGCTGGTAAGCGAACCAGCTACCCGTACGCCCCATGCCGGTCACGATCTCATCAAAACAAACAAGGAACCCGTGTTGCTTCCTTCGTTCGTCGAGGCCAAGCCAGAATTTGTCGGGTGCCGTGTAACCGGGGAGGGCGGCCGCGCTGACGGGCTCGCAGATGAACGCGGCAATGGTCCCGGCCCCAGCTCGTTCGATCTGGCGATCGAGTTCGTCGAGGGCGGCTCCCCCGCTAGGGTCAAAACGCCAGGTACTCGGAGCGATGTGCCCAAAATCAGGTAGGTAGCTCTCAAATGGTCGCTGTAGCCAGCCTCGTCCTGTTAGCGCCAGAGCACCCATGGTGGCGCCATGGTAGGACTGGGCTTGCGAAATGATGCGCCAGCGCTCTGGCTCCCCCCGGTCGACATGATATTGCCGGATAATCCGGATCATTGTTTCATTGGCTTCAGAACCGCCAGACACGAAACGTACCCGAGCCATTTCTGGGGCGGCCACCTCGATGAGTTTGTCCGCCAAACGCTCCTGAGCGTCATTGGTGAAAAAATGATTGTACATGTAAGCGATCCGCTCAGCCTGAGCGGCCGCGGCGTCAGCGATTTCCGTCAGACCGTGCCCCAGGCAAGTGACCATCGCTCCCCCCGAGCACGCGTCGAGGACCTTGCTACCGTCCGCCAACTCCAACCAGACCCCTTGTCCGCTTTCGACGACTGGATAGCTGAGGTCGAGCATGCGGGGAAAGACGTGCGTCTGCTCGGCGCTGATCGGCGTAGTCATCGCCCCGGCCTTCTGGCCATCCGACCACGCATCACGGACAGGACCGCCCTCACGCCAGTATTGCTGTTCTCAACATGCAGCCGGCTCGCAGCTTCTGCAGAACCAGGGTCCCGCTGTGCGATGGCAGTGAAGATAGCCTCGTGCTCGCCTGAAAGTTGACGATGCCAAGTGGCACTTTCAGGCAATAGCCCGAGGGCGTCGTTTAGCCCACTGCGAATTCGCTCGCTCGCCTCGGTGAGGTAACGGTTCCTAGTGGCCCCGGCAATTGCGATATGAAAATCAGTGTCCAGCCGCATGTAGTCGCTCTCCATCGATGCACTGGCCATGCCGTCCAGAGCCTGGCGAATTCGTTGCAGGTCCTCGTTGCGACGAGACTGCGCCGCTAGCCGAGAAACCGCCGGCTCTGTGAGAAGGCGATAGTCGAGAAGTTCGTAGAACTCGCGCTGATGCCAGAGCAAGCGCATGGCCAGCTCGTCCATAACCTCCGAATCGTCGCTGGGTTTGATCACAAATGTGCCGCCGGACCGCCCGCGACGTGACTCAACCAGGTGTTCGGACTCAAGGACCCGCAAGGCTTGTTGCACGGTTACACGGCCAACGCCGAACATGGCGGCCAGCTCTCGCTCACTCGGCAGAGACTCTCCAGGTGCTACAAGGCGGAGCCCGATGTGGCGTCTAATCTGCTCGGCCACATACTCGTGGGCACGTTGTTGGCGTATCGGCACGAACTGTCGCCCCGAACCATAATTCCATGCCGTCCGTGGCTCACGGGTGGATGGGTTGGTGCCCGACATCAACTGACTTCTGCCCGTGGCACTACCAGGGCCAGAAAGGCGTCGAGCAGAGCAAGTGACCGCTTCTGGGCCTGCTCTGCGCCCACGTTGGTCTCTTCCAGAAGCCCGTCAGGATCTACGCCCTCTTTGTCGAGTTCGTGGCGATAAACGCTGACCCAGTCTTCCATTATCTCGGGGGTGACTTCGGGATGAAACTGGACACCCATGCTTTGAGCGGCGACGAACGCCTGCGGCCCAACGTCGCTCTCAGCCACCAGCCGCGCGTCACCGGGAAGATCGAACGTGTCGAAGTGCCATTGGAACCATGGTCCTTCAGCGAGCATCTCAGCATCGTAGGAACGGACACGTGCCCAGCCGATCTCGGCCTTGTTTGACCGGTGGCATCGCCCTCCGAGGGCACGGGCGAGGAGCTGCGCGCCGAAGCAAATACCGAGAACCGAGGCGCCGGAAAAGTGGGCTCGCCGCAACAACTCCAGCTCATAGGGGATCCATGGGACGTGATCGTCATAAGCCGCGAACTCTGAACCCAGAGGGACTACCAGCTGATAGCCACTTAGGTCGACGGCCTGAGGTCCTGAGTCCATGTGCACAACATGAGCGTCGAAGCCCCGCGATCCGAGCCAGGACAATATCAGTCCGCCGGGGCTGGCCGCTTCTTGCTGCAGCACCAGCGCGCGGCGGGCAACGCCGGCATGGGTAACGCGGGCACTAGTCATGCTTGTGGAGGGACGCCTGCGAAGGAACGATCGACCGAACCCAATTCCTGCTCCACTTCAGCGGATATCAGTCTGACGGAGGTTGAGAAGCGCTCCACCATTTCGGCCAGATCTTCGTCAGTAGTTACGAACGGTGGTGCAAACAGGCTCTGGTCGCCGGCGAAGCCGTCTCTGGTTGGTTGGGTGGAGTAGATGAGCACGCCATTGTTGAAAGACGCCTGCTCGACTCGCCCTGCCACACGCAGGTCGGGTGGCAGGAACGAGCTCTTATCTCGGGGGTCCACGTATTCAACCCCCAGTAGAAAGCCGTGACCGCGAACTTCGCTGACTATGGGGACGTCACTCAGCGCGGCTGCGAGCTCGGCCCGCAAGCGCGGACCGCGACTTGCCACTCTCTCCAACAGTTTCTCGCCGCGCAAAACCTCCAGGACCTTTAGCCCCACTGCGCACGATAACGGCGCGCCGTCCCAAGTGTGACCGAGCGCAAACCGCCGCGACCCTTGAGCGAACGCTTGGTATACCTGGTCTCGTACGAGTACGGCCCCGATCGCCGCGTACCCGGCGCCAAGGCCCTTGGCCGTTGCGATCACATCGGGGACAAGCGGGGTCACGTTGGCCGCGAACCATGAACCCGTACGGCCCATCCCGGTGACTACCTCGTCGAAACAGACAAGAAAGCCGTGCTCCCGGCGACGCTCGTCGAGCCCCTCCCAGAACCGACGTGGGGGGGTATACGCGGGCAAGGCTGCGGCTGAGATGGCTTCGCAGAAGAAGGCAGAGACGCTACGGGGGCCGGCCCGCTCCAGAACGTCGTCCAGCGCGGCCAGGGCCGCCTCTCCGGTTGGGTCGAATTGGCGGGTACAGGGCGGGATGTGCAAGTGCTGGGCCAGATAGGGCGCGAGCGCACCGTGCAGGCCGGGGCGGCCAGTGAGGGCCAGGGTCTCCAGCGTAGGGCCGTGGTAAGCCTGGGCCGGTGAGACTACCTGCCAGCGGTCCACGTCTCCTCGCTCGACGTGATAGGCGCGAGCCACGCGGAGCGCCGTCTCGTTCGCTTCGGAGCCACCAGTCACAAACTTGACTCGTGTGAAATCGTTCGGAGCGACAGACGCCAACTCAGTGGCAAGTTGCTCCTGCATCGGATTGGTGAGGCGTTCGTTGTGCACGTAGGACAGCTGTCGAGCCTGCCGCCTCCCCGCCTCGATTATGTCTTTGCGACCGTGGCCCAAAGTCGCCGCCATCGATCCGCCGCTCATCGCGTCGAGGTAACGACGTCCAGAACCATCTTCGACCGAGCACCCCTCACCCCGCACGACCACGGGGTAATGCTGGCCAAATACAGGGGGAAGCACGTGCGTCATGACGGGCGGACCTCGGTCACCCGAACCTCACCGTCAGACCTTGCCAACGGACCTCATTAGCCAAAATGGACCTCTCTACGAGCCTTATTGCCATTGAAGCCAATCGCAAGCTACCATCCTTGTAGAGCTCAAGACAAGACAGAGACCGCTGCCTGCTCGATCAGCCCACAATAAGTGAACTGAAGCATTCAGGCCCGAGGCCAGGAGATACGAAGACGACAGCCGCCGGACGTGACTCCGTAACCGTTCTAGAACCGGCGACGGAACAGGTGCTCGCTGAGGTAGAGGTAGGCGATGTTGGGGCAGCCGTCACCCGCGCCCGCGTTGCATTTCCGGCGTGGCGCGGTGTGCCCCCGGCCGACCGTTCCCGTCTTCTACTCGCCATTGGGGGGATCCTCGAGGATCATAGCGAGCAGTTGGCCACGCTCGAGTCGAGGAACGTCGGAAAGCCGATCAGGTCGTCCCGAGCCGAAGTAGCGGCCGCAGTTCACACGTTCCGCTACTTCGCTGGGGCGCCCGAACGGTTGACGGGCGAAACGATCCCGGTAGCAGGCGGGGTGGACATGACGTTTCACGAGCCTCTTGGCGTGGTCGGGCTGATCGTCCCCTGGAACTTCCCACTCGTTATGGCTTGTTGGAAGGTGGCGCCGGCGCTGGCCGCGGGGAACACCGTTGTCCTCAAGCCCTCGGAGTTGACCCCTCTCACGGCTATCGAGCTCGAGCGTCTGGCTCGAGAGGCCGGGCTGCCCGAGGGAGTGCTCAATGTTGTCAATGGTCCGGGACCGGACGTAGGCGAACAGCTTGTCGCCCACCCGGACGTGGCGAAAATAGCCTTCACGGGGTCTACAGCGGTGGGTCGCCGTATCGGCGAGGTGTGTGCCGCCTCGGTAAAGCGACTGACGCTGGAACTTGGCGGCAAGTCGGCGAACATCGTCTTCGCCGACGCAGATCTCGAGGCTGCCGCCGACGCCGCTCCCCTCGCCGTATTCGACAACGCGGGGCAGGATTGTTGCGCACGATCGAGGATCCTCGTGCAGAACAGTGTGGTCGATCGCTTCCTCGACCTACTTGGGGGGGCGGTTATGCGCCTCAACGTTGGCGACCCGTCGGACGAAGGTAGCGACATGGGGCCCCTCATCTCAGCTAAACAGCGCGAAAGGGTGGCAAGCTACATTTCGGACGAAGCCCCCGTAGTGATCCGCGGAGAGGCACCCAGCGGTCCAGGCTTCTGGTACCCGCCGACGGTACTGTACCCCGTCGCGAACACCGACCGAGTGGCCTGTGAGGAAGTCTTCGGGCCTGTCGCCGCCGTCATCCCTTTCGAGGACGAGGACGAGGCCATCCGACTGGCCAACCAATCCATCTACGGGTTGTCCGGCTCGATCTGGACCCGCAACGGAGCTCGTGCCCTGCGTGTGGCCCGTGCCCTCGAAAGCGGGGCACTCAGTGTCAATTCCAATACCTCGGTCCGCGTTGCCACTCCTTTTGGTGGGTTCAAACAGTCAGGACTGGGACGGGAACTTGGTCCGCACGCCCTCGAACACTACACGGAGCTCAAGAACGTCTTTTTCGCCACCACTTAAACGTCGACGGGGAGCAGTCCGTGGTCTCGCCCACCTCTGATACCCAAGTAGACCTGCCGGTTATTGGGCTCTCTACCTACGTCGAAACCGCGAGCTTCGGCGGCCGAGACCTGCCGGCGGCGCTCCTTCCCCAGAGCTATCTGAGCGCGATTGCCAGCGCCTATGGCTGCGTCGTCCTGCTGCCGCCGTCGCCTCGGGGTCTCGCACCGGTCCTCTCAGCGCTTGACGGCCTGGTCCTCACCGGCGGGCCCGACCTTGACCCGCGCCTGTACGGCGCCGCCGCGCACAAGCAGACGGACCGGCCTCGGAGAGAACGGGACGCGTGGGAGTTAGCGCTATGCCGCGGCGCGTTGGAAATGAACCTACCGCTGCTCGCCATTTGCCGAGGAATGCAGGTCTTGAACGTCAGCCTGGGGGGTTCCCTCCACCAGCATCTCCCCGAGGTGGTCGGCCATGAGTCGCATCGGAGTGCTCCCGGCAGCGGAACCCGAAACCGTGTCGTACTCGACCCTCTGAGCGTCGTAGGGTCCGTCTTGGGGGCGGAAACAGAAGGCCTGTGCCGTCATCATCAAGCGGTTGACCACCTCGGCGATGGGCTGCGGGCGGTTGGACTGGCGGACGACGGGACGGTGGAAGCGGTGGAAGTGGCAGGACGGCCGTTCGCCGTTGGGGTGCAATGGCACCCGGAGGACAACTCCGCAGATGACCGCCTCTTTGTCGCCTTTGTGGCCGCGGCGGGTGCTTATAGAGACGGGTATGGTGCGCGCACCCGTGCACCGGGCCCACGCGTGCCGCTGCGCTGACCTCCCGCCTACTGCCGACAGAGACTTGACGAAGCTTCGTACAAGGCGGCCGGCTCTTGACGTCTGGTCGATTGTGCGGTAAGTTTCGGCCCAAATCGATTCCGGTTACACCGTGACGCCGAACTGGAGGAGGTGCAGCTTGACGGACATCAAGCATGATTGGGGCACGCTGACCCAATGGTCGAAAGCCTTCCCATTCGCCCCGGGCGAGCGCGAGGTCCCCCGTGTTATTCCCCGCCGATCGATACCATTCTCGTCCTGGGGGCCTGACCCCGAGGGCAGGCACCGCACGCCGTGCTGGATCTATACGAGCACGCCGCAGATCGGCTTCGTGTGCACGATGTCGGTTGCGCCAGGTGACTTCTTCGAAAACGGCAACCACCCGAACCTCGAGACCTATTACCAGATGTCCGGGACGCTTCACGTGCAAAACGCCGATACGGGCCAGGTCGTGGCCGTCCGGCCCGGTGACGGTTTCATAATGCCGGCGTACGAGTACCACGTGGGCTATAACTTCTCTACCGAAGAATCGGTGACCTTGTGCTGTGTGCCGGGCGAGTCGCACACTGAGGAGTTCCGCAATAACCCGATCCTCGCCGAGAACTACGCCAGGGAGCCAGTGACACTTTTTGGCCGCTCGGTGGCCAATGACGGGTTCCCGTCCCATCTTCGCCATTTGGCGCAGTGGCCCTCGTCAACTCATCCAACCGAGCGTGGTAAAAGCGACTTTGTCTCGTTGCCGCGCTCGGAGTGGTTGAACGTCATACTCGGGCCAGACCCTCATCACGCCCTTCTGGCGTCATTCTATTTCAGTTCACCTCAGCTGGCCGCGTACAGCGTAACCGTGCCACCCAACCGCATCGGCCAGGCTCACGCCATAAATGGCGAGACCGTTATCTACGTCCAGGACCTGGACGTGATCATAGACGTGCTGGATACGGGCGAGAGCTTGTACGCCGAAAAAGGCGACGCCATATTTATCCCACCGGGCGTGCGTTTCCAATACCAGAACAGGCGTGACGAAACCATCGAGCTAATGGTCTTCAGCTCACCGTGGGATCCGGCGGGCCTATTCCCGGAGTGATCACTGCGACAGGCGCGGACGCGTACCCCGCGGTTTTTGGCCCCGGGATATGAGCCGGCGCCTCGTCGCTAATCGCCAGCGGAAGAAGCAGTGGACCATCTCAGGACGTAGTGACGCGTGCGTTTGCTCCAGAGTCCTTCCCACAACGCTCTATTTGATCGCGAACAGGGCTTCCGGAGGTTAGGTGGCGCGCACCCAGGTGGATGAAATGAAGATTGTCGGTTACACGAGGCCCGTCGTTGCCCACGTGGGCGAGACAATCGAGTGCATGGTGAGCACGTCTTGTCCTAGTTATAGAGCCGGCCTCATCCGTTTAACCCGCGGTGACGGGCCGGCGGCGGCAGACGGACTTGCCCAACCGGTCGAGCTGGAGGGCCACCTGCAGCCGTATCGCCGCGGCTCTTATATGCGAGCCGATCTACCGCGATGGCCAGGATGGACGGGCGAAGCAACGGTTCAGTATTGGTTCTACCCCACCCGTCTCGGGGCCCGGCAATGTTTGTTTTCGCTGGTCGATCCGGCGGGCACCGTTGACCTCGAGCTCGTTGGCGACCATGTTGTGCTACGTCGGCTGGCGCCGGGAAGTCTGATCACAGAGTTGGTATCAACGGCACTTTCGATTGGTACGGGCGCCTGGTACTTCATAGCGGCCCGGTTCGACGCCGAAGCAGGTCGCTCCGGCATTTTTATAAGCCGATCCGTGACTCCGGGCCATCCCCCACGAGAAACTGAGACCGTCTCTGCCAACGTCGGGCCCTGGACATTTTTGTCGCCGAAGCAGGTCGTGGTGGCGGCGAGTGGCGCCGATGGTGAGGTCGCTCGGCACTTCAACGGCAAGGTCGACTCGCCCCGCCTTTTTGCCCGCTGCTTGAGCGACGAAGCCGTTGCCGCGCTCGCAGCCGGCGCTGACCCGCGCCAGGTCGATGGCTTGGTGGCCAGCTGGTGCTTCGAACCGGTTACAAACAGTTTGGCTGGTTCGGTACGCGACACCGGTCCCATGCGGGCCGATGCAGAGCTCGTCAACCTCCCGACGTTGGGCGTTACCGGGCAGAACTGGACCGGGAGGCACGTATCGTTCAGCGAAGCGCCCGAAGAATACCGAGCCGCCCACTTCCATGATGATGATCTCATCGACTGCGGCTGGTCGGCCGACCTCGCGTTTAGAGTACCGGCCGACTTGGCCAGCGGCGTGTACGGGGTCAAGCTCGAGGCCGGGGGCGCGACGGACGTGGTCCCGTTCATAGTGAGCAGCGGCCAGACCACCGGTACGACGGCGCCGCTGGCTGTCCTTCTGCCTACCTTCAGCTACCTCGCCTATGCCAACGAGCACGCCTCCTGGTGCAACCCTCTGGCGGCAGGACCTGAACTTGACCGTCTGCTGGCTGCAGTAAACGACGTCGACCGCCATATCGCCGACAACCAGCTGAACAGTACCTACGACCGTCACAGTGACGGAAGCGGTACGTGCGTCTCTTCGTGGTTGCGTCCGGTATTGAATTTTCGGCCGCGGTACCGCATGCCCATAATCGAAGGCCCACATCAGTTATCGGAGGATCTGGAACTTCTCGAATGGCTCGATGGCAATGGGGTGGCGTACGAAGTGGTGACCGACGATGACCTACACCGTTTCGGCCTGTCCACTCTGGCCGGCTTCCGGGCTGTCATTACCGGGAGCCATCCCGAATATTGGAGCCCAGAGATGCTCCAGGGTCTCGACGATTATCTCCAGACTGGTGGCCGGCTGGCCTATCTGGGTGGTAATGGTTTCTACTGGGTGACGGTATGCCCCCCCGATCGCACGGACGTGCTCGAGATCCGGCGTGGCTTCGTCGGGACGCGAAGCTGGGGATCGGCTCCCGGAGAGGAGTACCATGCTTTTTCGGGGGAGCGCGGGGGACTGTGGCGGTCTCGGGGGTGGCCGCCCCAACGGCTCGTCGGGGTCGGCATGACCGCGCAGGGCTTCGACCGCTCGCTCCCGTACAGGTGGTCGATTACGGCCGACAACCCTATCGCCGGTTTCATAGCGGCGGGCATCGACACAAGCCGCCCTTTGGGAGACGCTGGCTCAGTAATGGGAGGTGCGGCCGGGTTCGAGATCGACCGCCTCGATACCGGTCTGGGGACGCCGCGCCAAGCGGTCCTCGTAGCCCGAGCTAGCGGTTTCTCCGACGGTTACCAGGGCGTTGTTGAAGACGTAACCATCTCTGACTCACTCCAGGGCGGGACCGTGTCGGAACTGGTGCGGTCAGACGTCGTGTTCTTTCCTACG
This sequence comes from uncultured Acidimicrobiaceae bacterium, assembly GCA_963750465.1. GTDB lineage: Bacteria > Actinomycetota > Acidimicrobiia > Acidimicrobiales > Palsa-688 > Fen-671. The sequence continues at coordinate 1,069,060 of CAVVRE010000007.1, read as the reverse complement.
CCTTCAGGTGGTGCAGTGTTCTCGGTGGGCTCGATTGCGTGGTGCGGGGCGCTCGGGGCTAACGGCGGAGACAATGACGTCGCCCGAGTTACGCGTAATGTACTGGAGCGTTTCGCTGACCCGACGCCGTTCGCGATGACGACTGCTCCTAATCAACATCAGCAGTAGTGCTGCCTACCACTCCTGGCGTTTCGGGTAGGGCGATAGATAAGACACTGAAAGAGCTATTGCGGGAGGCGCCGCCTCAACGGGCTGCCGGCGCCTGGAACCCCGCTACGGCGAGGTCGGGCTCTTCGGGAAAATGGCAGGCCCACTGATGACCGGGCTCGTGCTCGAGGAGCCCTGGGTCCTCGGTGGCACACAGTGCCTGGGCCTTGGGACAACGCGACCGATAAATGCAGCCGACGGTTTCCTCGGTTTGCAGGGCCAGCTCGCCGACTACAGGTATCCGCTGGCGAGTTCTCTCGAAGGATGGGTCCGGGGTCGGGATGGCCGATATCAGGCCGGCCGTGTAGGGGTGCCTTGGCTGACGGAACAGTACCTCGGCGCTGGCCAGCTCAACGACGCGTCCCGCGTGCATCACCGCCACCCGGTTGCAGACGTGACGCACCATCGACAAGTCGTGTGAGATGTGCACGCAAGTCAGGTTGGCCTGGTCCTGTATGTCTGCCAGCAGGTTGAGGACCTGACCCCGCGCTGACATGTCGAGCGAAGCGACGGCCTCGTCGGCCACGAGCAACAAGGGTTTTGTGGTCAGCGCCCTCGCAATAGCAACGCGCTGTCGCTGTCCACCTGACAGTTCGGCCGCCCGACGGCTCAACATCTCGGGGACCAGCCCGACGCTCGCCAGGGCTTCACCAACTTCTTGCTGATATTGCCTAAAGTGACCGCCGCGCGTGATCTCGAGAGGTTCGGCGATTAGCTGGGCCACCGTCATCAAGGGGTCGAGGGAATCTCCAGGGTCCTGGAAGATCATTTGAACATCGCCGGCTCTCCAGATGGCGTGATGTCTAGCCGGACGTTCGTTGACCGAGGAGGGGGCGACCACTCTAATCGAGCCTTTGGATTGTTCGAGAAGGCCAACTATTATGCGAGCAAGAGTTGTTTTGCCGGATCCCGATTCGCCAACGATCCCGAACGCCTCTCCCCTCCTGATGACGAGCGACACGTCATCGAGAGCCTTCAGATGCCCTCGACCCCGACGCCCCTTGCTGCGAACCGAAAAAATCTTAGAAATACCGTCCACGACCAAAATGCTCTCGTTGCTCGGAGCAATATCATCTGGGGAGCTATCACCTGGAGAGTCAAGCCGGGGGCGTCCAGCGGCGCTGTCCATGGCCAGGACGGTCTCAGTATCGTTGCGATCGGCGACTTCTCCGGGGAAGTGGCAGGCGGTTAACGTACCGATGGCGTTCGGTAGGAGGACGGGTTCGGATGAGCGACATTGCTCCCTACCGTGGCCGACATCGCAGCGCGGCTCGAAGCGGCACCCGGTCCTCTCACTGGCGGCGTGCGAAAGGCTGCCAGCAATGAACCTCAGTCTTCGGGTACGCGGCCCAGTAAGCGAAGGTACTGCGCCGATGAGCGCTCTTGTGTAAGGGTGCGCCGGCTTCTCAAACACGGTGTCAACACGGCCGCTCTCCATCAAAGTACCGGCGTACATGACCACTACCGAATCTGCGAACCCAGCTATGACCCCCAGATCATGGGTGATCAACATTGTGCTCATTTGTCGCTCTTCGCCCAAACGGGCCAGCAAAGCCATGATGTTTGCTTGGGTAGTAACGTCGAGCGCACTCGTGGGTTCGTCGGCCACCAGCACTTTCGGTGCTCCCGCCAAGGCCATGGCGATCATCGCCCGTTGGCGCATACCGCCCGAAAGCTCATGTGGGTACTGCGCGACCCGCGAGCGAGGGTCAGGTAGCTCGACCTCGGCCAGCAAGCGTAAGGCTTCCGCGATGGCGTCAGCGCGGCTGACGGGGCTATGCGCACCCACTGCCTCGGCGATCTGCGACCCTATCGTCCGTACTGGGTCAAGAGCAGTCTTGGCGTCCTGGAACACGACGGCGATCTCCTGGCCCCTGATCCGACGCCATTGACGGGTGGTGAAGTTGGCCAGGTCCTCGGAGCGATAGACAACGTTCCCGCCGACGATATTGCCCGATTTGGGCAGCAGGCCCGCCAGGGCCAGACCCAGGGTCGTCTTGCCCGACCCTGACTCGCCGACGATGCCGAGCTTCTCTCCTGGTCGCAGGCTCAGCGACACGTGGTCGACCGCTAGCTGCGAGTTCTGGTCTGTCCCGTACCGGACGGATAGGTCGCGAACCTCAAGGAGGGCCTCCGACGCAACGGCACTCTTGGTGTCGGTATCGGATGTCACGGTCATATGCGGACGACTGATGTCTTGAACACGGCCTCGTGCCCCCCCGTCCGCCCCTGAAGCTGGCCCAACCCCTTGCCGAGCAGCAAATACCCGTAGGCCAGAAGGGTGATGCAGACGCCTGGCACGATACCGTAGAGCGGAGCCTCGAAGACGTTCTGGAACGCGCTGTAGAGAAGGCTGCCCCAGCTGGGCGTTGGCGGCGGAGGACCGAGCCCGAGATAGCTCAGCGACGCGGCGATCAGCACCGCCCCCGCGCCCAATACGGAGCCCGCTACGAGAAGCGTACGAAGTGCGTTGGGGAATAGATGTCTTCGCACCACATAGCGGTCACGAGCACGAAGGATACGGCTGGCGTCAATATACGCACGGTTGCGGAGGACCACAGAGGTGCCCCGGGCGAAACGGGCCATGGACGGCGTCATCACGACCGCGATAGCGAAAATCTCGAGCAGCTCCCCATGACCGAAGATTGTGATCAAGAACAAGCTCAACACGATGGCCGGAAAGGCCAGGAAAATGTCAACCACCCGCATCCCGGTTGTCTCCGCAATTCCCCCGCGGTAGCCGAGAAGGATCCCGATCAAGGAACCCACGACGAAGGCGATAGTGGCCGCTGAGAAACTTACTACGACGTCGCTTCGTGCACCATAGATGACTCGACTGAGGATGTCGCGCCCGATCTCGTCAGTTCCCAGCAGATTGGCCGCGCTCGGACCGGAAAGCGGAATGCCGACGATCGTGTCCGGAGAGTACGGCGCCAGTAACCCCGGGAATGCCGCCACAAAGATGAGCGGCAGCAAGATGCAGGCTCCCGCAATCAAGGCGGGGGGAAGGTTGGAGGCACTGCGCCGCAGGCTACCCATGTACCACCGGTGGTCGCGTTTCGATGCCTAGCACTACAGTGCGGCTGCTCGACGAGTACGAGGGTCAATGAGCCAGTAGGCGACATCGACGATGAACGAGGTGATCACGAAGGCTATCGCGGTGAGCAGGACTATGGCCACGAGCGTGTTGTAGTCATGCTCCGTCACCGCCTGGACGAGCAGGGATCCGAGCCCGGGCCACGAAAAGACGCTCTCGATAACGACCAAGGAACTCAGCAAAGAGGCTGTGGCGATCCCCACAATAGTGATGGCAGGCAGCACCCCATTTGGCAGAATGTGACGATATGCCACAGCTCGTTCCGAGATCCCTTTCGAGCGCGCGGCTACGACGAAATCGCCCATCGCTGCTTCCTCCAACCCGGCCAGGAAGTACCGATAGAAGAGAGCGGTGAGCGGCACGGCGAGCGTCACCGCAGGCAGAACAAGATGTCGCATGTTTTCGACCGGTGATTGACTGAACGGGGTAAACCCGGACAGCGGGAAGTACGGGGATCTTGACTGAGAAGGCCAGGACCAGGAGAAAAGCCAACCAGAAGCTGGGGAGGACGAAGAAGGTGGACATGACGGCCTGAAGCGTCCCCTGACCTCGACGCCATCTGGTGCGGAACGACCACGTGGCCAACAACAGCGAAGCGATGATGCTAGGGATAAGCCCGGCTATGGCCAGCTCAATGGTAGCACCCAGTCGGGAACCGAGTAATTGAGTTACAGGTTCGCCCTCGGTGGTGAGCCCCAGATCGCCTTTAAGGGCATGCCACAGCCAGATCCCGTATTGGATCGGAAGTGCCCGGTTCAGTCCCAGTTGCTTCGTGAGACGAGCGACAATCTCGGCTCGCTGTTGCGGCGAAAAGTCCGGTAGTGGTCCAATCCGGTACTCGGCGGCGCTGCCAGGGAGGAGACTGAGAAGCAGAAACGTCAGAAGGGAGATGGCGAAAAGCACAATGACGACTTGGAGCAGCCTTGCTCCCAACATCCGACCCAAAGCCACGTCCGGGTCTCCTTAGCGGTACGAACAAAGCGGGGGCACCAACTGTCCCCGCTTTGGCCGGTGAAAATCGATGCAACTGTTCACTGTAAACCTAGGCGAAGTGGGCGCTGTTCCACCGGACGTCGCCGTAGCCGTTTACCTGGACCCCCATGAGGTTCTTAGGGACCAGCGACACAACCGGCCCCCCGAACATGAAGTACGCCGCGGTGTCGTTGAGGATCTGATGTTCGGCCTGGCGACAAAGGGCCGCCTGTTGGCTTGGAGGAGCCGAGTTGATGGCGTTGAGGAGGTTGGCAGCGGGCGGGTAGGGGTCGCCTTTGGTGAAGGAGCTCAGTATCGAGGACGGGTCGACCAGGTAGCTCCACACGTTCGAGAACGGGAAGGGGAGCTGGCCGGCATTGAAGGCCAGGCCCTTCCAGAATCCCTTCGTGTACAGGGTGTCGATCCACGTATCGAGAGGTTGAGTACTGAAGCTGGAGTTGACTCCGGCCGCTTTCAGGCCTTGCTCAATAATCTGGCCCTCGTCGATGGAGTCTTGGTATGTGTCGATGCCGAGCAGCGGGACAGTAATGTTGCTGGCGCCCGCTTTACTGAGCAAAGACTTCGCCTTGTCGGGATCGTACGTCCAAGGAGTGGCGGGCGCCGTATGGTACGCAGCCGGGAAGAACCGGAAGGGGTCCCATGGGTGGCGCCCGAGCCCGTCGAACACGGCTTTGTTGATCAGGTCCATATTGAAGCAGTAGCGAAGGGCTGTCCGGACCGCCGGGTTGTTCAAAGGTGGTTCGCCAAATTGTATGATCCACCAGTCCGCGTAGGTCGCCTCACTGAGGGATTTCTTGTTTGGTACCGTGCTTAGTTGCTTGATGTAGAGCGGGTCGACGTCGTAGACGGCGTCGATCTGACCTGAGCGGAGGTTGAGCACCTCAGAGGCGACGTCGCTGAAGAGGTTGAACGAAAGGTTTTTGATCGGCGGTACCCCGGCCCAGTAGTTCGGGTTCGCGGTAAAAGTCAGGCTCGAACCGCTGACAAACCGTTTCACTATGAAGGGCCCTGACCCGACCGCCTGGGTGTTCAGATTGTATTTTGTGTAGGCGTTATTGGGCACAACCAGCAGGGGCTGCGGCTGGGTAAGGATCTGAGTCCGAGACTTCGTGTTGATCCGAACTGTATAAGTGTTAAGGACCTCAGAGGAGACCCACTGGTCCGGAGTCATTGCGGCCCGACCATTGGTCTGTGCGACGAGCTTGGGATCTGACCTGGCGGCGATCGAATAGGCCACGTCAGCTGCAGTCACGGGCTGGCCGTTCTGGAACTTAACCCCTGGGCGCACGTGAATTATTGTCGATGTGGGGCTGGAGGTGTCCCAAGAAGTGGCGATCCATGGCTGGAGGGTGCCATCCGCCGAAATCTTGACGAGCGTGTCATACATCGTGTAACCGACCATGTTTGACCATTGGTAGCCCTGGACGGCGAAGGGCGTGAGACTGGTAATTGTTGCTCTAAAGCCCACAGCTAGGCTGTTTGATGAGCTACTACTGGCACGCTTTTCCGAGTCAACATCGCGTTGCGACTGGGAGCGCTGCCCCGCCGCGTCGGCACTTTGGGCGAGGACGCTGCCTGCCACAGTCAAGCCAGCCGTTGCTGCTGCAGTTTGCGCCAAGAACTGGCGTCTGGAAAGTTTCTCTGACATTAACTCAAAACCCCCTGATGGAATAAGATGCCGTTCTCGGCATTACAGCGCGAACATAATCGAGTCGAGGCCGTCAGCCTTGGGGGCGGACGTTTTACCATGTTGCAGTTGCATCGATCGGCCAGATGTCGACCAGGTCAGTCCCTGACACGCAGTGGAATATCCTATAAAATGGTACAACCTCCCAAGCTCGAGGTGGCATCACCTTCACCGTGTCGCCGACCGTTGGCGGGGCAGAACCCACAGGAAGATCGATACGACCGAGATCATCGCCGACCAGAGAATACTTGGAGCCCAACGGGGCTCCGCTCAGTATGACGGGGTCGGGCTGACTGCGGTAGCCGTCGATCTCCTTCGCACCGACGTCAGTGATTACAAACCCATCACTGGCGGTGCTGATGACGGTTCCATACACACTGAGCGCGGTCTCGAACGGTCGGGCGCCGTCGTCGCGGAGTTCCAGGGTGTCGAAAGACACGTCCATAAATATGTACGTTCCGACTTGAACTTCCGTGAACACGCCCAAATGCGCGTCGATGTCGTGTGTGCCGGTCCCGCCACCTGACACGATTTTCGGTGGCAAGCCCTCCGATGCAAGCTGGCCGACGATTTCCGCCAGTGCGGTCGTACGAGTTAGGTACTCCTTGCGGCGGCCCGCGAAACTGGGGATCGCGGTCAGCGCGCCGTTATAGCCTTGGAGACCTGCGAACGTCAGACCAGGTGTCTGGGCAATTCGATGGGCAAGGGAGACGGCTTCCTTGGCGCCGGGGACCCCCGTTCGACCTGCGCCCATTTCGTAGTCCACCAGTACAGACAGAGGAGCGCCCGAGTTGCGGGCTACTGCGGCGAGATCTTGGACGTTATCGATGCTGTCACTGACGACAATGAGGTCGTCGGTCATCGTATTTAACTGTGTAAGGCGGGCTAGCTTGGCTGGCGTGACGATGGGCGAGAAAATGAGTGGGCTCGGAATTCCGGCCGATACCAGGCACTCGGCTTCAGCCAAAGTTGCGCAACACAGGCCGATGGCCCCAGCAGCAATTTGACGTCGAGCGATCTCGATCGACTTATGTATCTTCAAGCAGGGACGCAAGGCGAAATCATGCATGCGCGCATAATCGGCCATTGTGCTAATGTTTTTGTCGAGCAGGTCAATGTCTACGACCAAGGCAGGAGTACTAAGCAGGTCTCTGGAACCTGGCCTCCCAATTAAGTCTTTGTTCGGCCCATACCAGTCCACAATTGCCCTCCCTTCCGTCCCGCAAATCTTCTCAGGAACCTCTCCATATGCACCGTCGCTACCTAGAGCTACCTAGCCCGGCAATCGTGGCGGTCCCGGCGGCCGTCGGTCTGCTCCCCACGGCGTTTGGAGGCCCTGCTCACGCTCCGAGCGGAGACGCCCCAGTGGGCGCCACCTCTGAGCTAGCCCGTCGACCCATTGGTCAAAGGACTACGGATGAGTCTATGACGGTGTACCCTGAGGGTCAAGTAGCAGGAGGCCGGTGGTGTGCGCCGCGGGTGCGATAGGACTACTTAGCAACCGTATTCGCCGTTGTGGCCCAGTACGGAGGTTCTGGTGAGTGAGAGGTTCATCGGCAGCAAGAGCGTTTGCACGGTCTCGCCTGGGGTCGGCGGGATGGTTGCAGTCACGGGGGGGACGGGTCTGCGAGATGTGTTCTGGTCACAGTTAACACTGGGTGAGAGTAGCTGCCTACCCGGTCCGCCATTGACCGGTCCGCGATTGGCTGGTCCGCCATTGGCTAGCCCGGAATTGGCCAGTCTGGCACCGGCCAGTCCGGCCTTGGCTAGTCCGGCATTGGAGGAGCGAAGTCGGTGGGGTGGGGAGCCCGGCCATCCGGTCTTAGCCTTATCCGGGCACTGGGCATGACGTCGAGTGCAGCTCGACCTACCCCGAGCGAGCGGTTTCGCTCCGAGATCGAATTCGACCCCGTCAGACAGGTTCGTGCCCACGAGTACGTAGCAGCCCAAATCCGGCGTCAGATCACGTTGCGGCTGGTTCGACCCGGGGCGGTTTTGCCTTCGGAACGGGAGCTCGCGGTGATGTTCGGAGTCTCCCGGCGCACCGTACAGCAAGCGCTGAAGACGCTCGAAGGCGAGAGCTTGATAAAGGCACGTCGGGGTCGCTTCGGCGGTACTTTCGTACTCGGTTTGCGGGACAACGGTCAGACGATGGACGAGCTCACGTCTCGTGTGCTTCGTCGCTATCACGAGCTCTTAGAGCTGCTAGATTACAGGCGGCTGCTAGAGCCGGCGATCGTCCGCATGGCGGCTGAGTCGGCTCGGCCCAGCGATCTCACGGCTATGCGGTCGGCTCTTCGAGGAATGGCCACAGCGGGCGACGAGCCTGAGTACATGAGGTTCGACACCGACTTCCACGTGGCCGTGGCCGCCGCCACGCAAAATCGGTACCTGACAAAGGCAGTCGAAGACTGTCGTCTAGGTCTCAACGACGCGCTGATTCTCTTGCCCGAGACTGAAGCCTGGCACAGTCGGCTGTCGGGCGAACACGAGCAAATCTTTGCCGCCATCGCTGCCCACGACCCCAACGGGGCGGCCACAGCGGCCGAGGCACATATCATGTCCAGTGACACCAGTGTGCGAGTTCTTTTGGCGACGATAAGTCGCCGGGGCAGCAAGAGGGCTTGAGCTCGAGCCCGGAAGTCCGACTAGGGCTTCTGCGGCGCCAGCTCCGTGCAAAGAAAGGTCCGGGCCGACGGAATTGGGGCTCTCGGGTTTCGGGAAATGACGAAAGTACGACTGGGAGTTATCGGCGCAGGAGTCTGGGCCACAACGTCCCACCTCCCGGTCTTGGCGCGGCGTCCAGACGAGGTCGAGTTCGTTGCGGTGTGCCGGCCCGGCGAAGAAGAGGTCAAGGTCGTCGCTGACAAGTTCGGGTTCGGCGTGGCGACGGAGGACTACCGGGAGGTGCTGACTGCCGGGATCGATGCCTGTATTGTGGCGAGCCCCCCGTATTTGCACTACGAGCACGCCCGCGCCGCGCTCGACGCTGGCTGCCACGTGCTCCTGGAAAAGCCGGTTACCATCAGTTCGGCCGACGCCTGGGACCTTGTCGAACGGGCTCGCGACCGTGGGCTCCACCTGGTCATCTCCTTCGGCTGGAATTACCTCCCAATGTTCCTCGCAGCCCGGGAGCTGATGGAGACGCACAGCATCGGAGATTTGACCGGGTTAGTCGTACACATGGACTCAGGTATACGCGAGCTATTGTTGGGAAGCTCTTTGAGCTCGACCGGCGACCCGGCCGACCGGGCCGACACGGCCACCTGGACGTCCAAACCAGTGTCCGGGGGTGGTTACGCGCAGGCCGCGCTCCCACATGCTCTCGGCGTGGCGCTCGGGCTCTCGAAAGCCCGCGCCCGCACTGTATACGGTCTCTCGGCAGGAGGCGCCGAGAGGGGGATCGAGCTTTACGATGCTTTCGCAGTCGAGTTTGTCGGCGGCGCGATCGGCACGATCTCGGGCATGGCGCATCACGCCGGCGCATCGCTGCGTCATGAGCTTGAAATCCGCATCTTCGGGACCAGAGGCCAAGTACATCTCGATCACTTCCGTGACTTCGTTCGGGTGTGGAACGACTCGGGGCTCGATTTACAGCCTGTCCTTCCCCACGATGCCGGCCTTTACAACTGCGATGGCCCGCCTAACACCTTGATCGATCTCGCCCTCGGGCGTGACGTCGTCAACCACTCGCCGGGCGAGCTCGGGGCCGCCACCGTCGAGCTGATCGAGGCCGCGTATGCCAGCGCCTCCTCCGGTCTCCCGACCCATGTACCTTTAGGCCGCCCACGTTGAGCCGGGCCTCAGTTTCGCGAAACCTGGTTTTTCACCGGCGCGTAGCCGAGGCTAATGCAATCGCTTCGAGCGACGAATGTACCAATATATCTTCGCTCTCGGGTGCCACTTGCTCGAGCAGCTCTGTGTTGTGATGCGAATAACCGGGCTCGTAACCGCCGAACGGGAACTCGGCGGCCGTCGGGAAATAGCCGATGTAACCGTTCGAGTAGCCCGCGAAAAGGGTGAAGGGGCTGGCGGATCCGTCCTTAACCGCTCGTCCGATCTCGTTGAACGGCTCTCCCGGCAGCCCCACGATGGCCACGTCCCCGATGCGGATGGCCTGTACGTACGCCGTGACAGACGATTCGATCTCCTCGCCAGACTTGAGCCGCTCAACTGAGCGTTCCGCCCATTGCACGTGGTAGTCGAGCGGGTTCAGCTCGGATTGGGGGCGACCGGCGTCGATCGCGCCCTGAAGTGTGGCCCGGTAGCCGTCGAGGAGGGCTTCGACGTCGTTGAGCGTTGGGAGCGGTTTCAAGGGCAGCTCCGCTTCCACGGATCCCCACGAGATAGGTTGCGGCGGCTGGTGAGCGTCGAGCACCGTCCGGTAGAGGGAGATCGGGGTCACTGAACCGTAGGCCACCCGCTGGACGTGCGTTGCGTAGGGAGAAACCTGGGAGGCGACATGCAGGGCCGCGTAACCCAGTTTCTCACCGAAAGCTATTTCGGGCCCGGCTTCCTCGTAAAAGCCCTCCAGGGGCAAGACATTGCCAGCGGCACCGGCGAGGTACAGGCACAACCCACCCAGGTTGCGCTCTACGAGGGACCGCAGCGCACCAGGGAAGTCAGGTCCAACATTAGGGTTCTCACCTCCTAGCACCACCGGGTGGCAGGCGAAGTTCGTTACGACCGCGACCGTCCGGCCGTCCTCGGTGGCAAGTTTCAGGACCATAAGTTCGTCGTCCAGCGCGCCCTCAGGGTTCCAGCCCAGGATCGTACGGCCATCATTTGTACGCTCGCGCCGGTTGACTGATATGCCCGGGACGGCCGTAGACCCGGCACCCAGCCTTACCGGCACCAGTTGGCCCGCCGCCACCGCGGCCACGCCCGAGATCTGGTAGGGGAGGCTCTCGATATACAAGCGTTCCCTATCAAAGATCTCCCTCATCGAACCACCCAACTTCCGGAGCGATCCCGCCGTCGCGTGAGGCCCGGCGTGGGTGTGACTGCAGTTCAGGAACACCGCGTCAGGCGAGGCACCCACCGCGGCGCCTACCATGTGGCGCATCTGGTCGGCCTGAGCGCAGCTGATACCGATCAGGTCCAGGGCGACGATTACAGCCCGTCGTTGCTCGGCGTCTTCCAGCACCAGCGCGGTTGCCGTGAGCGGTGCCAGGACGCCGGTCGCCGGCGCGGCTCTGCGCACGAAGCCGACACAATCGCTGGGCATCGGGGGAGTGATGTCAATCCGGGCGACGCCGGCGAGTAAGCCTTCTCGGCTACGGCTCCGCTCGGGGGGTGACGAGAGCGTCATCGACGGTACGTTACTCTCATTTTTTGCTCTATCGAGCCGCCCGGGGTATCTGAGCCTGCCGCCGCCGTGGAAGGTATGAAGGCCGGCCCGGTCAGGTTGTCGAGACGACCTCTTGCGTCCGGGATGGGGACGGGCGGCACGCCAGCTCAGGCTAGTGATGGCAGGCGACGAGGCTGCCTGCGGGAGTGCGCTGGAGTTCGGCCGTACATTTGTGACAACTGAACGACTCGGCCTTTTCGATTGCCTGTCGTGGCCGAGTTGGTCAGCGCAGCGGGAGTCCCGCCGAGCGGTACAACGAATCAATGGTCACCATGTTGGCGATCGCATCGTCACCTCCGGTGGGCGGCTGCTGTGAGTTCTCGACGGCATCACGGAAGGCCTCAAGTTGAAATGCATAGGTCGATCGAAGAGTAAAGGTTTCGTCGCGACGCCGCCCGTCGCTGAGCTCGACCGTCAGACGGTGCCCAGACTGAGGGCTCAAGGGATTTTCCACCCGCAGGAAACCCTTCGACCCGTTGATAACGACATAGCGGACCGCGCCGGACGGCTCCAGCATCGAACACCGGACGGTGGCACGGAACCCGGATGGAAAGAGCAGGTCAGCCTCGAGCGCGAGGTCGACGCCGTCCCCGTTCTCAACTGCGGCCGCTCGCATTACCTCTGGTTCTTCGCCGCTGAGGGTCCGCAGCCAGTGGACCGGGTAGCAGCCGAAATCCATGCTCGCCCCTCCGCCGAGCGAGTAGTCGTAAAGGAAGGCGCTCTTATCAGGGATGTTGGCGGCAAAGACAGCCTCGCCGTGGTCCAAATCGCCGAGCTCGGGAACAACTCGGATCATCGCTTCGGCCAGGGGGTGGTAGCGCCAGTGGAACGCCTCCATCAGCACCAGCCCGGCCTGACGCGCCGCCGCGACCATGCTGTGCGCCTCGCTGGCGTTACGGGAGAAGGGTTTTTCACAGAGGACGTGTTTACCAGCCTCAAGGGCGTTTATCGACCATTTCGCGTGTAAGGACGGGACGAGGGGGTTGTAGATCGCATCGAGGGTATCGTCGGCGATGAGCGCCTCGTAGCTGGCGTGGACGGTGGGGATACCGTGGCGCATGGCAAAGTCCTCTGCTCGCCTCACGTCTCGGGCGGCCACGGCAGCAACCTCTACGCCGGCGACCTCTAGGGCCGGCTCGATGAGCGCGCCGGGGGTGATGTTTGCCGTTCCCAGGACCCCGATCCTCATGTGTTTTTCCCTTCTTTCCTCAGGCGCCTCGCTTTGAGCCTGACGACTCGGGCCCGGGCGCTAACGGCGCTAGGACGGGCAATCGCCGAAATCTGGGACCTCGAGGCGCTTACCGTTCTCCTTGGCCGACTCGTGGGCCATTAGGCCGGGCAGCGTGAAGCGCGCTGCGACCCAGGCGTTGACAGGGGGCTGCTTACCCGATATGCAGGCGCGGACAAAGTCGTCTGCCAGAAATGGGTGCCCGCCTTCATGCCCGTTCGTCAAGCCGATAAGGGGGCGGGGGAGCCTCGTCAGGTCGTGCACCAGCGAGACGCCGGCACTTAGCCTTTCGCCGAGCTGCGCACGCGTAAATTCATCAGCTCTCTCATTGTTTTTCACCGTTCGCAGGAGCTCACTGACGTCTTCAGTGTGAACCTTGGACTGCCAGAGGCTGACAGTTGCGATCTGCTCGAAGCTCGCCTCCGTGCCGAAGAAACGGAAGCGTGACTCTCTGATGTGCGCGGGATAGCCTACTCGCCGCATCTCGCTGGTGCGTATTGCGCCCCCATCTGCGGTACGGAAAAGCGCAACCTCATTACTGAACTCGTTTTCCCAGTTACTCACCGACCGGACGAAAACCCCGTCTTCATGTTCGTCGACCATGCCGACGCATGACACCGAGGTGCAGTACGTCGGGAGCACCCCGAGCACACCACCGAGAGCGTGCGTCGGGTACATCATTGGTGGGAAACTGGCTGTGGAACGCCAATCCTCCCCGCCGCTACGCTGGAAAGCTTCGTAAAAGCCAAGGTCCAGGTCATGCACGTAATCCCCCTCTGAGTAGACTATCCTCCCGAACGCTCCCGAGGCGACCTTGCTCCGGCAGTAGATAACTGCAGGGTTGTAATAGCTTGTTTCGCCCATCATGTATATGCGGTCGCTCGTTGCTAGTGACCCGATGATCGCCCGGATCTCGTCCACCGAGCTGGCCATGGGTACGGCCGAGTAGACATGTTTGCCTGCGTTAAGAGCTTCGAGCGCGAGAGGCCCATGCGTCCAGCGTTGAGTGAATATCGCCACGGCGTCGACGTCAGATGCGCATAGCTCCTCATTTGACCTGTAGGTCTTGGTTATCCCATGGACCGCAGCCAGCTCGGCGCAACGTTCAGGCACGAGCTCGGCGAGCCGGACCTCATTGACGTCAGGGTGCGCCTGAAAAAGCGGGATGAACTTGTCGGCGAACTCGCCCGCTCCGACTACGCCGATAGTGATGCCCATTGGTTGTTTCCTCCGTAGTTAGTGCCCGCTGATTCCTCACCCTGACTTCCCTCCCGGTGGGCGGGCGTCCGTGGTGGAGCAGGGCCTGCCCGGGTGCGTCAGGATGAGCTTGAGAGGCCTCTTCGTAGACTCGAGCATCTCTATGATCCTCGTCGGAGCGTCCTCTACGCCGACAATTGCAGGCTGAAGCAGGCGCGACGAGATCGTGCGGTCAGCGAGGTTCTTCAATGCAGTAGCCCAACCGCCATGACCGGCATTTACGCCTTCGACACGGAGATTGTGCTGGGTAAGCTGGCGCAGCGATACATGGCCGTCGGCGGCGTATGCTCCCGCCAATGCCACTACGCCACCGTCACGGCAGTGCTGAGCCCCAAGCTGGGCGGCAAGGGGGTCGCCTGATGCTTCGATTACCACATCCCATGAGTCACCATTGTGCCGAGGGAAAGGCCACTCGGCGACGGCCGCGTCGGCCTCAGCTTGGGCGATCCTCAACCGATCAGCGTCGCGGCCAACCACAGTCACCTCGGCCTGGTGATTGACGCGGAGAAGCCGAGCAGCCAACAGGCCGATCGGCCCGTCACCGAAAATAAGCGCACGCGGGGCTTGTCCGGGACGGAGGCGCTCAATGAGATGGCAGACGACCGCCAGCGGTTCAGCTATTACGGCGTCGATGGCGTCAACATGGTCAGGCACGAGGTGGAGCTGCTGGGCGAGGGCCAGGAAATGGGACGCGAACCCGCCTGGCAGCTCGAAGCCCACTTCCACCGGTGGCGAGGTCCCGGGCAGGACGTTCTCGCCCACCACGCGCCGACCGAGGAGGTGGGCGTAGCCCGTTGAGCCAACGCCGATTACTCGGCCACACCATTCGTGGCCAAGGACGAGTCGGTCGGGGCCACGTGAGTGGCGCCCATCGACGAGAGCAAGATCCGTCCCGCACACGCCGACGGCCAGTGTCTCAATAAGAGCCCAATCGCTGGGGGGAGGCGGAACGGAGATCCGCTCCCACTCGAACACGCGAGTTCGGACCAAGGCGAGGGCGCGTGCTTCCAAGGCATCCTCGCCACTGGCTCCATTGGGAAAAACGCCGTCATACGGGCTAGTGCGAACGACCGAGGCACGTCGACTGTCGTTCATCCGGTCGAGGCCGTGGCCTGTCGCCCCGGTCCGCTCGGCCTGATCTTAGTCACCCACATCCTGCCTGAGGCCGGCCTGGCGGGGCTCGGTGGCGGCACCCCCCGTGCCGCGCCGCTCCCATCCGGCCTCGAAAAGATTAAGGTGCCCGTCGCTCGGAGGATGGAGTGCGCACACCTCGTGGTTGAGCGAGACGCCGAGGCCGGGACGGTGGGGGAGCGAAAAGCAGCCGTCGAGGGGGTCGACCTTGGGGCGTACTGAGCGCAGGGCGGACGCGTTCTCCGGGAACGTGGGTTCCTCGATCCACTCGACGTCATATGCCTCGAGGTCAGCCGCGACCCGGACAGCAGTAGCGGGGGTGAATCGACCGTGCATCTCGACCATGAGCTCTATATCGGGGCCGATCGCCTCCCGGACAGCGGCAACGATGGCGGCGGAAAACCGTCGTTCTGAATTGGACAGTTCCATGAATGCCGGGCCAAAGGGGTCCAGTTTCAAAGCCCGGTAACCGCGTTGCACCACCAGTACGGCACGTTGGGCAAAGAGCTCCGGGTCCCGCTCCACCTGGTACCACCCGTTGGCATAGGCCGGGACCCGGTCGCGCACCGACCCGCCAAGCAGCTGGTATACCGGCACCCCGAGCTTCTGCCCGACGAGATCCCAGCACGCTACTTCGAACAGAGCGAGCGTCGACTCCGCCACCTCTCCCGGGCGGCCGTACTCCGTGCGTTCGATGTCCCACGCCAGTCGGGCGATGTTGAACGGGTCCATCCCGATTACGTAACGAGAGCCGAGCTCGTTTATACAAGCGAGCAACGTCTGGGTCTTGTTGACCATGCGCACCTCGGCCAGGCCGGTAAGGCCCTCGTCGGTCTCCAGCTCACAGAAGGTCAGCTCACGCCAAGGTGTCCCGACCACCGTCGTATGGATTTTGGTCACGTGCACTGAGCTACCAGGCCTTGATATTCTCGCCGGAAGACCGGGGACTACCGGACGTCACCGGGCCGGCGTCCCCAGAGCTGAGAGGCCCTCAACGAACAGGGCCAACTCTTCGGTGATGTTGTCGGCTACAGCCATTCGAGGTCGTCCGACCGGTCGGCCGAGGGCACGCAACGCCGCCTTGATGCCGCCGGCACCCCCGCCTATGGCTGAAGCGATAAGACGGATCTGCTGCTGCAGAGCGTCCATCTCGATACCATCACCTCGTCCCACGGCGTCCGCAAACGCTACGTAGGCGTCGGGGACAACTGCACAGTTCCCCGACACGAGGCCGGAGGCGCCGCAGGAGAAGGCTTCGAGCAGGTCAGGGTCGCCTCCGGAGAAGATCACTAGGTGGCCAGCCGCGACGGCGTGCAGGTCCCTGATGGGAGCGATACCCGGGCTACTGACCTTGGCGCCATGAACGTTAGGAAGGTCGAGCAACCTCTGCAAAAGAGCTACAGACATCTCATTCCCAGTGCGCTCAGGAAAAATGTACAGCCACAGGCGTGCATCCCCGGTCGCCTCTGAGATCCGCTGGAAGTAGTCGAACTGACGGTCGGTGTCGGCGGGCAGGAAGTACGGGTTTGCGGCAGCGATGTCTCGGACGCCAAACGCTGTTGCCCGTCGGGCCAGCCGCTCGCTGTCTCGGGCGCACGCGGCCCCGACGTGCGCCATGATGCGCTCAGGCCCGACGGCCTCGGCCGACGACTCGATCAACAACAGCCGCTCCTCATTGGTCAGAGCTGGGAACTCGCCGGTGGTCCCACCGACGAACAAGGCATCGCAGCCCGCGTCCACGAGATGGCTGGCCAAGACCGCGACCGCCGGGAGGTCGAGTTCCTCGTCGTCGTCAAAAGGGGTCGGCATGGCCGCCACTACTCTTGGCCGCTCCGTTGTCCCCATCACAAAGCCTTTTCTCCGGTCCGCGAGCGCCACTCCTCTTGGGCGAGGGAAACGAGGCGCCGAGAGTTGCGAAGGTGGTCATCTAGGATTTCAGTGAGCCTATCCAGGTCCTTGTCCATGAAGGCATCCAGGAGGGCGCGGTGCGCCCGCGCCGCCGACCGCAGGTCGCGGTCGACATAATTGGTCGTTTCCAAAAGGATCCTCACCGAGGGAGCGATCTGCTCCCACATGCTGAACAGACGCCGGTGACGCGCCATGCTGTAGAAGCAGGAGTGAAAGGCCACGTCGGCGGCAGCGAAGCGGAATGGGTCTCTGGACTTTGTCGCCAGCTCGATCTCAGCTTGTAGAAGCTGCAGCTGCTCCTCTTCCTTTGGTGTCCTGCGCTCGACCGCGAGACCTACGGCGAAGCGTTCCAAAACCTCACGCACGCTGTAAATCTCGTCGATGTCGTCGTCGCTTATCCCAACGACCACGTAGCCACGCCGACCAGCCTCAACGAGACCTTCGACTTCAAGCCGTCGGATGGCCTCCCGCAGCGGGCCCCGGCTGACACCCAAGCGTGCGGCGGTGGTCGCTTCCACCAGAGCCTCGCCGGGCTCGAATTCTTGCGCAATTATCGCTTGGCGGAGGGTGGCTATCACCTGCTCCGTCAACGACGGGGATCGGACTGCGACTTCCATCAATTCTCCTGGTCTGGTCCCTGGGAAACCGTAGCTGTTCTACCGAAATCTGGCAAGAACGGGCCTTCAGGCTTGCCTTTAAGGTACCTGCACCTCCCCTATCGGGCCTGCCCCGATAGGGGATCGAATCTTACCTTGCCTGCCTACCGTCAACCGATTACAGTATACCGAAGACCGACCAGGAGGACGATGAAGCCATCCCACCTCGAGCCGCGGTGGGCCGATTCGCGCCCGTCATCGCTTGTGCCGCGCTCATTGCGGGGCCAACGGGCGTCACTAGCGGGGACGGGGGAGCGACGGACGACGCAGACGGGTAGCCGAGGAGTGCCGATTTTTTTTTGGGCACGTCGCACTTTTCCGGAAAAGCACTAGCCGCCACCACCGCAAAGAACAGACCTGCCAGGATGCCCGAAGGTGTTAGGAAGGGTCGGCGCTGCCGGTCAACGAAGCATGATCGGGCCTGTAGAGGAAGACAAGGGCTGACCTAATTAGATCCGAAACCACAAGAGGGGAGAAGACCAAACTATGCAACGCAAAAGTAGGACCATAAGAAGCGCGGCCGTCGCTACAGCGGTGGCTACCCTCGCTTCGGTCGGTATTTCGGCTGGCACCGGCGAAGTTGCCTCGGCCGCGGCGAACGCGCCGGTGACGACAATCGTCTTTGCTTCACAGGGAATCTCTACGCCGCAGCAGATCCAGGAGTGGACTGCGCTGGACAAGCAGTTCGAAAAGCTGTACCCGTCCATTAAGGTCAACCTCAACGCCGCCGGTAACGAGATAAAGACGGTCATAGGCACGCAGTTGCGGAGCGGCAACGGACCCGACCTGGTGGAGGAGTCTCCCGGTCCAGCCTTTATAGGAGCTTTGGCGCAGGCCGGTTTGGTGTACAACCTCGGCGCTGCGTATAAGACATACGGGTGGGACAAGAGGATCTATCCATGGGCGCTGTCGTCCGTAACGACCAATGGGCAGCTGTACGCTGTGCCCGACGAGGTCGACGAGATCGGCATATATTACAATAAGGCCATCTTCGCCAAATATGGCATCGCTGCGCCCCCCCAGAGCCTCGGGCAGCTGGAGGCGGACGCGACCAAGCTCAAGTCTCACGGCGTCGACCCGATCGTTTTCCCAGACCAAGAAGGTTGGGAGGGGGGTCACCTCCTGAGCGAAGTGCTGAGCAGTATCGCCGGCGCCAAGTATATGGCCGAGCTGGAATCGGGCAAGGCGTCCTGGAACTCGCCTCCAGTGGTCCAGGCCCTCACAACGTTCTTCAAAGACTTCAGCTCCAAGGGGTTCTTTGAGCTCGACCCTCTGGGCGTCAACTACAACAATGGAAACTCGTTGTTCTATAGCGGGAAGGCCGCGATGGACCCGACGGGCGAGTGGCTCCTGTCCAGCGTGGCGTCCTCGTCAAAGTTCCCGTTCGGCTACTTCGCTTTCCCGGCGCCCAAAGGGCCCGGCATCTTCGCCGATGGGATCGGGGCCGCAGTGTTTATCAATGCTCACACCAAGCACCTCCAGGACGCACTCACGTACATGAATTTCTTGACAAGCTCGAAATTCGGTCGCTGGCAGGCCCAGACCTATGACACTATTCCCGCATTTGCGGTATCCCTGCAGGGCCTTTCGCTAAGCTCAGTGTTCAAGCAGATGGTCGCAAACTCCCAGGCCGGGAACGCTAACCCTGCGAACATAGGGTCCAACATCGACGTTACAACGAGCGCAACCTTTGACACCGCTTTGTACAACGATACGCAGGCCGTGCTCGCGGGCTCAAAGACCCCTCAGCAAGCGGCCAAGCTATTGGAAGCGGCCTTCCTCGCCAAGTCCTGACGGCTAGGAGCATCGTCATTAAGTCATCGCACCCGCCGAGGAACACTGACGGTCCTGTCGGCCCCGAAGTCATCCTCGGCGGGTGCCGCGTCGAGCGGAGGTCCACGATGCTGACGTCGCAACCAGCGTCATCGTCACACGTTAACGAGAAACTATGCGACACCTTCGCCGAAGTCTTGGCCACGGAGGGCGCGCCGGACCGCGTAGTCGCTCCGGATGGTGCGGCCGCAAACAAATGACACGCAGCCGCACCAACTTCGTTTGGTTATAGCCATGGCTCGCACGGCTTACCAGGGCATTAGAGCGACGACCCGAGCGCAGGCGCGCCTTGGTCTCGTGTTCTCTATGCCCGCGGCGTTGATCACGGGGATCTTTATAATCGCCCCGGTTGGCACCGCGGTTTACCTGGCGATGACCAAGTGGAACGGGGTAGCAAAGAGACAGCCATTTGTTGGTTTCGCCAACTTCCGGGCGATGTTCACCGACCCGCTGGTCTGGCACTCACTCGAGAACAACGCCATTTGGATCGCGATCGGTACGTTTACCCCGCTTTTTGTCGGCCTCATCCTGGCCGTACTGCTGTGGAGCCGCACCAGGGGCGCCGCTCTCTATCGAGTCGTATATCTGCTCCCCTACGTAATGCCGAGCGTGGTGATCGCAATCACATGGGGATGGATCTACGACCCGATCAACGGCTGGTTGAACCGCGCCCTTACCGATATCGGGTTGACATCACTAACACGCGGTTGGCTAGGTGAGCCAGCAATCGTCCTTTACGCCATACTATTTGCGGGCGTCTGGTCATCGATCGGCTTCTCTGTTGTGATCCTCCTGGCCGCGCTCCAGAACGTTGACCAAGACCTCATGGACTCGGCTCGAATGGACGGGGCCAACCCCGCCCGCCGGTTGTGGCACGTGATCCTTCCGCAGATCACGCCGGTTTTCCTGATGCTTACTACCATAACCCTGGTCGGCGGCTTCAGTGTGTTCGACATTGTATTTGTAATGACCAGCGGCGGACCGGACAATGCGTCAAGCGTGATAGGGACCTATGCCTACCAAAGCGCATTCGTCCTCGACCGAGTGGGTTACGGGACGGCGATGGCGCTTCTGATGGTCATCCTAGCCTTGCCGTTCATCGTGATCCTCAATCGACTACAGCGGAAGCTGTCTCTTCAGGGGATGGCGGCTTGAGGGCAGCGGCGCCAGTACGGGGAAGCTCCGGCACCAGCGACGATGCTCGGGCGCCTAGGACTGAGCCGCGATCTCCGAGACGACCACCAAGCAAGGCTTCCGGGAACTCGAGCGGCTCCAGGTTGCGTCCCGGGACCGCCGCCACGAGCAGCGCGGCCAAGCACATGGTGCTCATCGCCTACGGGCTGGCCGCGCTATTCCCGCTGGTGCTCCTCGTCTCCACTTCCTTGCGGTCGCAAGCCCTTGTCAATTCCGACCCCTTCGGACTGTTTAGCTCGTTTACGTGGTCAAACTTCTCGACGGCGTGGACCGCAGGGAACTTCAGTACCTATCTGGTGAACAGTGTGCTGCTCACCGTACCGAGCACACTCCTGGTCGTCGTCTTATCGACGACGGCCGGTTACGCCTATGCCCGCCTGCGCTTCCCATTTCGCACCCTGTTGTTCTACGTTACGATCTTCGGGCTGCTGGTTCCCTTTTTCGCCTACATGATCCCCCTCTATTACCAAATGCGAAGTATGGGCCTCCTTAATACCCTGGTCGGCACCGATCTCGTACTGGCTTCAACCGGCCTGGCGCTTGGTACCTTCTTCATGCGGGCCTTCTTCATCGACCTTCCGGTGGAGCTCGAGCAGGCCGCCCGCATAGACAATTGTGCCGAGTGGCAAGTGTTCTGGTACGTTATGTTCCCGTTTGTGCGTTCCGGCGCAGCCGCTCTCGGGGTCTTCACATTTATCCAGAATTGGAACAACTTCCTGGTGCCCCTGCTGTTCCTGCCCAACGGCAACTATCGGCCCGTCACATTGGGTCTCTACGTCTGGGAGACGGCTCGAATCGATAATAATGGACCGGTCGCCGCCGCGTCCATCATGACCGTGTTACCCGTCATAGGCCTTTTCATCTTTACTCAGCGTCATTTGATACGTGGGTTCAGCGCCGGCGCCGTTAAGGGCTAAAGGTGGGCTCGCATACGAGAAAGGAAGCGCGTTATGGGACGAGTTGTACGCTTTGTCGGGCCATACAACGCCACCGTCGTGGACGAGGAAGAGCCGGCGCTAGGGCCGGACGAGGTCCGGTTGCAAACACTGTTCTCCGGCATCTCGGCCGGGACAGAGCTGTCGTTCTATCGTGATACCAACTCCTTGAGGACCAAACACTGGGACAAGGACCGCCGCCTGTTCGTGGCCAAATCGGCGGGGAGCCTGAATACCCCGTCGTTGATCCCGCCTGTGAGGGTATTCCCGAGCGCCAGTAGTTACGAATACCCCCATGACGGGGGAGGATATGAAGAGGTCGGCAAGGTCGTTGAGGTGGGCAGTGACGTCACCGATGTAAATCAGGGCCAAGTGATCTGGGGTACTTGGGGGCACCGTGGCTCGACAGTGAAACCCGCGGAGTACGTCAGGGCCCGGGTGCTCGATCCGGAAGCCCGGCCCATGCTGGGTATCTTTTCGCAGATTACAGCCATCGCGCTGAACATGATCCTCGACGCCGATATTCATGTCGGGGAGACCGTGGCCGTCTTTGGGTTAGGGGTACCCGGTCAGATCGCCGCGCAGCTGGCGCGGCTCAACGGTGCTCGAGTTGTAGCGGTCGATGCCCTCCCGCGTCGGCTTGAGATGGCCAGCCGGCTTGGTGCTGACTACACAATCAGCGTGGGCGACGGGGCCGTCGCGGAACAGATCCGCGAACTGACCGAGGGGCGAGGGGCAGATGTGTGCCTGGAGGTAAGCGGTTCCTACCATGCGCTGCACGAGGCGATCCGCTCGGCTGCATACAGCTCCCGCGTAGTTGCCGCCGGGTTTTTCCAAGGGGAGGGGTCCGGGCTGGTGCTTGGAGAGGAATTTCATAATAACCGCATCCAGGTAGTGTGTTCGCAGATTTTCGGTGTCTCGCCGGCACTCAGCTATCGTTGGGACACGTATCGACTTCAGCGCGCGGGTTTGGCGCTGTCAGTTTCCGGACGGCTCCAACTCGAGCCTCTCATCAGCCATACCGTGTCGGTAGAGGACGCGCCGAAGGCGTTTGAGATGCTCGATAGGTCCCCCGAGGAAGCATTGGCAGTGGTGCTGCAATTCGAGGAGCCGGGCGAGTGAGGGCGCTGTCGCGGGCTTGTTGCGGATCTGCGAACGTCGGTGGAGATTGGCTGACAGAGAGGGTCCATTGATAAAACGAGGCGCCGGACTGATGACCGGGGTCACCAAATGCGCAGCCGGGCCCGGGAGGGTGGAGCTGAGTGACCGTTCGCGCAAACCGGTCGGGCCGTGCGAAGTGGCTCTCGAGGTGGCGGCAGTCGGGATCTGCGGTACGGACTTGCATATTTGGTCAGGGGAGTACCTCAGCGTCCCACCCGTAACCCTCGGTCACGAGATATGCGGGGTCGTTGTCGATGTCGGCGCGGAGGTCGACTCGGGATGGTTGAACAAGCGGGTTGCGGTGGAGACCTACTATTCGACATGCCGCACTTGCCGGTACTGTCGGACGGGGCGGCCCAACCTTTGCCTCGATCGCATGTCGCTCGGCTCGCAGGTAGATGGGGGGATGGCACCCTTTGTGGTCTTACCCGAGACTAACTTGCACAGTGTCCCCGGGGACCTGGACGACGCGGCCGCAACGCTGTCAGAACCGCTAGCGTGCGTTTGCCACTCGATGATGGGCCCGGGCGTCGTTCAAGCGGGTGATACCGTCTTGGTCGTCGGGCCTGGGGCCATGGGCCTGCTGGCCGCACAGGTGGCGCGATGCTGTGGGGGTACGGTGACGGTGAGGGGGACCAGCGATGATGATGTGCGCCTCAGGGTCGCCCGCCAACTTGGTTTCGAAGTTGAGGTGGCGGGCGTCGAAAAGCGCGGAGATGACCTTGCGCAGAAGGCGGACGTCGTGGTGGAATGTTCGGGCAGCGAGGTTGGCGTGCGATATGCGCTGGAAGCGGTACGGCGGGGTGGGACCTTTGTCCTGATCGGGCTACGCGGGGCCGATATAAGCGTCCGCTTCGACCTCATCTGTTTTAGCGAGATAGCGGTCCGCTCAGGTAACGCGAGTACCCCGCAATCCTGGGGTACCGCAATGCGCCTCCTCTGGGACAAGAAAATTGAGTTGTCGCCCCTCGTCAGTAAGGTCCTACCGCTAGATGACTGGGAGCAGGCTTTCAAGTCGTCACTGGCACGAGAGGGCGTTAAGTACGTCCTCGACCCGCGCCTTTAGTTGGAGCTATGGGGCGCGGCTTCCGTTGAGCGATCGTTGGGCCCGGACGGGGTAGGAGGAGGTGGCCTCGTGGTGAAAGATATGCGGACCATCTCGTGGACGGGCTCGTCGGTCCGACTGATCGATCAGACCCAACTCCCCCATCGCCTCACATACCTGGATATCGACGATGTCGACGGCTTGGTCCAAGCCATCCAACGACTGGTCATTCGGGGAGCACCAGCGCTGGGGGCGACGGGGGCCCTCGGTGTCGTGGTGGCGATGCGCCAGGGGCAACGCGATGGCTGGAGCGCAGCCCGCCTCGTTATGGAGGTCGGGCGTATCCGGGGCGCCCGTCCTACGGCATCGAACCTGGCGTGGGCGGTCGACCAAATGACCCCGCTAATGGCGCAGGGCGAAACCGTGGTGCTGCGGGGGGCGCTGCAACTGATGGCAGGTGACGAAGCTGCGAACCGTTCCATCGGGCGCAACGGTGCGGACTGGGTCCTGGGTCAGGTCCGCAGTGAGCAGGTGCGGGTCCTGACCCACTGCAATGCTGGGGCACTTGCCACTACGGCCTGGGGCACGGCGCTGGGTGTCATCCGCGAACTGAGCGAACGTGGAGCCCTAGAGGTTGTCTACGTGAACGAGACCCGGCCGTTGCTCCAGGGTGCCCGGCTTACGGCCTGGGAACTTGACCAAGAGCATATTCCCTACTTCGTCCAAGCCGACAGTGCCGCCGCCAGCACGATCGTATCCGGAGCCGTCGATGTAGCCATCATCGGCGCCGATCGGATCGCCGCGAATGGCGATACGGCCAACAAGATAGGCTCACTCGCGGTGGCGCTGGCCTGTCACTACGCCGCCGTCCTCTTTGTGGTGGCCGCACCGACTTCGACCATCGATCTCGGAACCGAGACGGGGGCGCAGATCCCAATCGAGCTCCGCTCAGAAGACGAGGTCTTAACCGCCGGCGGCACCAGCACGGCGCCACTGAAAAGCCGGGCCTACAATCCTGCCTTCGACGTGACTCCGGCACGGTTCATTTCGGCCCTGGTCACCGAGGCAGGGGTGTTGCAAGTGGCGAAAGGCGAGACGCCCCGGTCCGCGGCCGATCGAGCCCGGGAATAGTTTGCGCACATGACCCAGGCGGAAGTCGACTATGGCGGCTTGGAACCCGGCAACGTCGTCGACTATGTCGCCACCCAACCTGAGCTGGCCAGGCTTTTCGACCCTGCCTCAATCGAAGAGATCACGGAGGTCGGCGACGGCAACCTAAACCTCGTCTTTATCGTCCGATGCCAGGGGACCAGAGGCCTAGTGCTGAAGCAGGCCTTGCCCTATTTACGCCTCGTTGGGCCTTCCTGGCCCCTGACGCCCGACCGCGCCCGCCACGAAGCTGAGACCATGATGACCTATGCCGAGCTGGCACCGGCCTTGGTCCCCAAGATCTACCACTTCGACCCGCGACGACACATCATCGCGATGGAGGACCTCTCTGACCATGCTGTCTGGCGTACGGCCTTGAACCGAGGGGAGCAGCACGAAGGTGTGGCCGGCGACCTGGGAACGTTGATCGCCAGGGCCGCTTTCGGGACGTCTATCTTCGGCATGGACGCCGGAGAGCAGAAGCTCGCCGTCGCTCGCTCCGTCAATCCTGAGTTATGTGCCATAACCGAGGACCTGGTGTTCAGCGAGCCCTACGTCGACGCGGGTCGAAACCGGGTGCTAAAAGCTAACCAGAGGGATGCGGACGACCTCGCGGCCGACGAAGGTATGGTCCAGGAAATGGGTTGGCTCAAGTGGCAGTTCATGACCCAAGCCGAGAGCCTTTTGCATGGCGACCTGCACACGGGTTCTGTGATGGTGAAGCCGCCCGCCGTCGGCACGGAGCGCTCGACGAAAGTGATAGATAGCGAATTCGGCTTTTATGGCCCGACTGGCTTTGACATCGGCGCACTTTGGGGCAACTACGTAATTGCGGCTGCGCGTGCTTTCGCGTTGGCGGAGGACGCAAGAGCGTATTGGTGTCTCGCCCTCGTCAGTGAAACGTGGCGAGCATTCGAGAGCGAGTTCTCCAGGCTGTGGCCCAATGTCCGCGACCGACGAGTGTTCCGTGAGCGGACTAGAGACGATTTCATCGCGAAAGTGCGCTTGGACAGCTGGGGCTATGCCGCAGCCAAGGCCGCCCGCCGTGTTGTAGGACTTGCGAAAGCGAGCGACATTGAGACACTGGACGAGCGGGCGCGCGAGGGCGCGGCACGTGGGGTCCTCGGGGCGGCCAGGATGATGGCCACGGTCCGGCACACCTCGGCCGAGCCCGACCGTCTCGTCGAGCTGGCGGGCAACGTCCTAACTGACAACCGAACGAACGGCTAGGGACATTGTTTAGGAGAGGGTTGTTGTGCAGCTCGATCACGTTGGAGCACGCTCTCGACCGTGCCCAGTTGGCGCTGCCGGCGTGCCTACTCCGGAGACAATGTGCGTTACCGCTCAGCGACCGATAAGGAGGCGAAGTGAGGATCACCGACGTTCATTGGACCCCGGTGTTCGTACCGTTTCATCGCCCGGAGCTGTGGGTTTGGAGCCGTCGGGCGGGCATGACCTCAATCATCATCGAGGTCGAAACCGACGAAGGTGTCGTCGGCCTCGGTGAGTGTGCGGCTTGGCCGTCCTACGGACTAACGATACAGGTGCTCGAGTCGATTCGCCGACTGGCGATTGGCGAAGACGCGTTACGTCCGGAGCCGCTTTGGCGACGCCTTTATGTTCTCGGAGGATGGCGTCACGCCAGTCCGGCTGGGAACCCGGCGCTGTCCGGCTTTGAGGTCGCGCTCTGGGACATCATGGGCAAAGCGGCGGGACTGCCGCTGTACACGCTGTTCGGCGGAGCCGTTCGTGAGCGCGTCGAGTACTTCTACTACTTGATGCGTGGTGATGTGGCCGAAGTCGCCGAGGAAGCGGCGGCGGCCGTGGCTTCGGGTTTTCGCACACTGTACCTGAAGATCGGCATGGACGTCGAAGACGATATCGCGCTTATCGAAGCAATTCGGGGGGCGGCTGGACCTGCGGCTTCCCTGCGCCTTGACCCTAACGAGGGCTGGTCATTTTCGACAGCTCGCTCGATGCTTGACCGGCTCGGGAGCCTTAACATCGAGCTACTTGAGCAGCCAACACTTGCCTGGAACCACGAGGAACTGGCACGCCTACGCACGACGCGTACCGGCATTCTCTCGAACGAAGGCTCATGGCAGGAGCGCGACGTCGTCCAGTGCCTCAAGACGGGCGCAGCCGACGTGATATCGCTGGACCATCAGATGCTCGGTAGCCTCACACTCTTGAAAAAGACGGCCGGCATGTGCGAGGCGTGGGGCATTCCCGTTCTGAAGCACAGCTTTGGCGA
The DNA here is from genome assembly GCA_963750465.1 of uncultured Acidimicrobiaceae bacterium. Lineage (GTDB taxonomy): Bacteria > Actinomycetota > Acidimicrobiia > Acidimicrobiales > Palsa-688 > Fen-671. The sequence goes on along the minus strand of CAVVRE010000007.1, from coordinate 1,041,975 downwards.
GCTCGGGGTGGCGACAGCTGCCGGCTTGCATATCCTGTCGACCTGCCCGAACGCGACCTTCGCCAATCAGTCGTACTGTTCGGTGATTTCGTCCGACGTGGTCGTCGGCGACGGTCTGTCTTGCACCGATGGTTTCCTCGCGTTACCTCCCGGGCCCGGCCTGGGCGTGGAACTTGACCGTGATCAGCTAGAAACCTTCGCCGCGGCCTTTCGGAGAGGTGACGGCTCGCAATGGGAAGAGCTCACGCAAAACGAGGTGCCGTCCATCCCGCGCTATTGAGAAGCTGGGCCAGGTGGACGACCCGACGGGCCCCGCCAGCGCCGGGCCCGGGCGCCCGACGGCGCGGCCACGGTAGTCAGAGCGCCTGGCTTATTTTGGTGAGACTGTGCTCACCGTCGATGTCGAGCCGACTCGATTAGCCCATTGTCGAGAAGTCGACGGATGGCCTCCGGCTGTTCATAGATCTCGTCGATCAGGGCATCATTGGCGCGGCCCTCCTTGAATTCAGTCGGCGTCATCGTCCCAATCGAGGACTACTGCGAGCGAGGACAACCGATCAGCTAGTAGATCGCGATATGCCTGGCACGTCTCCTGCCATGGCCGACGATTGGTGATCAACCCATCGAGATCCAGCTCTCCATCAGCTACGAGGTCGAAGAAGAGCTCCGCATTGCGGCCTTTCGTCCATGGTGCGTCGAAGCTCTCGGTCGTTGGGTGCGAGGTGATGTGCGCGCCGATGATAGTGTGGCTCGGCCGGTTGCACAGATCGTGGAAATCAAAGGTCGTCGACGACCTCGGGCTGCTCAAGAGGACGAAGCGACCCTCTTGTGATCGCAGCACCTCGAACTCCTGAGGGATCAGTGCGGCGTTTCCTGTGACCTCGAACACGATATCTGCCATTCGTCCCCGAGTAGCCTTGCTAACAACTTCGTGGACATCGGACTCAGTCGGGTCGACGCCCAGGACGCCAGAGTCTTTTGGCAGCAATGCGAGCCGTTGGTGGGCGACGTCGACGGCAACAACAGGGCGAGCACCGGCGAGCCGGCAGAATCGAGCCGCCAGCTGGCCGAGCAGTCCGGCCCCGTAGATGACCACACTCGACCCCCAACCGGCGCCAGACCGCCGCACCCCGTTCATAACGGTCTGTGCCAACGTCGCAAAGGGCAGAAGCTCGAGCTCGACCCGCTGATCCGGGACGCGAACAAGACTGGTATGGTCTGCGACGGCGAAACGCGCTTGCGGAGTGCTCGCGGCGACGCGGTCTCCGGGAGCGAGCGTAGTGACGCCGGGCCCCACCTCGACGACCTCGCCAGCTGCGCTGTACCCCGCGGTAAAGGGAAACTGCGCATAGCTGGACCACCGCGAATCGGGCGGGAAGTCGCCCGAGAGAATGGTGAGCTCTGTACCCGTGCTGATCAATGTCCGTCGAGTACGGAGAAGCACCTGACCTGCACCCGGTGATGGGACGGGCCGGTCCTCGAAGACCACCTCGTTGGGCTTTGGGAAAACCACCGCTGGGTTGACTGCACCGGACAGCTCATCGATCGACACCCGTCGCCTCCTCAATCTATTCGTCAGGACCACGAAAATATACCACCGCCTGACCTCCTCGCCTCTAGGCCTCCTGGCTCATTCGGTCATGCGCAAAGTTGAGGAGGACCCCGCGACCTGCGACGATCCCGACCGGGGGCGCCCCGTACCAGTTTTCGAGGGCACTTGCGGCGTGGGCCTTTCATTCGTATAGTAAACGAATGGCCCGCCGCGGGACGCCCGAGCTCATGCGGGGTCTCAATCGCACGATGGTGATCAACGTCATCCGCGAGTACGGCCTCGTATCACGGGCCGACCTTTCCAGGTACACCGCTCTTAGCCCCGCGTCGGTTTCGGTGATCGTCGCTGATCTCATCGAGGAGGGCGTGCTGCGTGAGGACGGTCATGCCACGGGTGACATCGGCCGGCCAGGCCGCCTCCTTCGCTTCGGTGATAGCCTTCTGTTCGCCGGGTGCGACCTCGCGTCCTCGGAGGGTTTGCGGATGGGCCTCATGAGGCTCTCAGGGGAGGTTGTCGAAACGCGCGTGGTGAACATTACGCCGCGACGCCCCACGACTGAGCGAGTCGCCCGCCTCCTCGCCGATTACATTGTTGACGCCACGGCGCGGTTTGGCCCGGCCCGCATTGCCGGGATTGGCGTTGGGGTTCCTGGAGTCGTCAACGCGAACACGGGATACGTTGAATTTGCCCCCCTGCTGGGATGGAACGACGCCGACTTCGGACTGCTCTTGCGCGACTATCTCGGGATGCCCGTCTCGGTCGATAACGACGTAGCCCTATCTCTTGGAGCGGAAGTCGATCGAGGAGCGGCGACCAAAGCCCGCGAAGCCGTCCTCATCGAGTTCGCCGAGGGCGTTGGGGGCGCTGTCCTTCTCGACGGGAAAATTCATCGCGGTCGGGGTGCGGCTGGGGAGATGGGCCATATGGTGCCATCCGTCGACCTCGCTCCCAAGAAATATGCCGGCATCGGGGTGCTCGAGCACATGATCTTCGACCTCGTGGCCGAGGAGGCACGTCGGCGCTCTGTCGACCCATCACGCTATAAGGACCAAACGGCCAGGTTAGTTCATCGAATAAGGCGCTCACCGGGGCGTTTCGAGTTTTCCGCCGACGTCTTCGACCGCCTGACCCGGACGATCGGCGCTGTGGTGGCGTCTTCAATTGCGGTCCTCGACCCCGAGGTTGTCCTGTTATCAGGGTGGATCGAGTCGGTCGGTCCCGGGATTATTGATCGGGTCACCGACCATGCGGCAGCACTCCTGCCGAGCGTGCCTCCGATCCAGTTCTCAGCAATTGGCAACGATCGCGTCGTGATAGGGGCCGCACTAGCTGCTCGTCGCACCATGCTTGCCGACCTTGCCGTGGTTGAGTCAACCGCGTACGTGTCTCACCCGCTTGAGAGTAATAATGACAACCAATAACAGATGGAGGGGAACCCATGATACAAGCAATCTCGCGACGGGCAGTTGCAGCCTCGTGTCTCGCCACCATAACCGGCTTTGCCGCGCTCACGGGCACTGCCGGGGCGAACGTGCGACCAAACGCCTCTGAGCCGACGATAACCGTGTGGGCCTTCGCGGGGCAGGGAAACGGCTATCAACAAGCGCTAAGCGAGGACAGCGCCGCCTTCGAGGCCCAGTACCACGCGAACGTGACACTAGAGTACAAGAGCTTTAATGACGTCTTCGTGTCCGCCAAGCTGGCCCTGTCCAGTCCCGGCGGTCCGGATATCATCCAACTTCCGCAAGGCTGGCCGATGGTGCAACTAGCCGCGGCCGGATTACTCCTGAACCTCAACAAGTACAAGCAACAATTCGGCTGGGCTAAGCGGTTTACTCAGTCCAACCTCGTCGATAACGAAGCCAGCGCCAACGGCAAGTACTTCGGGACCGGGAATTTGTACGGACTGTCTGACAGCGAGAGCTACCTCGGCGTATTCTACAATAAAGCGATCCTGGCCAGCCTCGGTCTGACTGTCCCAAAGACCTTGGCCCAGTTCGAGCATGACGCCGCCGTAGCCAAGGCGCACGGGCAAATCGGCATCCAGTTCGGTGACTCGAATGGGGCTCCTGCCATCCAAACCTACTACGAAATCCTGGATCAGTACGTACCTGCCACCGCGGTCAATGACTTCTCACTCGGCAGCAAGGCTGGTGCACTGCCTGCCAGCGGCGCAGTGCGAGCAGCCACCACCTTCACGACCTGGGCAAAGGACGGGTATCTCTCACCCGGCTGGCTTGGAGTGACCGATTCGCAAGCGTTGGCGACGTTCCTTACGGGCAAGGGCCTGTTCAACCTGCAGGCTGGCTCTTGGACGGTAGGAAACGTTTACTCGGCGAAGATGCAGAACAAGGTGGGGTGGTTCATCATGCCCGGGCTCACGGCCAGTTCGCCGCCCAGCACCGTCGCCACGGTCAACAATCCATACGGCGTCAACGCACACAGCAAGAACCCGTCGCTCGCCGCCGAATGGCTGAACGAGATCACTAGTCCAGCTGCCGAACAGCGTGCGGTCACCCTCGGTCAGCAGATTCCCAGCGAGTCAACTCCGTTCACCTACCAAAAGAACACGTTGCTCGGCTCCATCTTCTCCAACTACGTTCAACTGCAACAGCACGGCAGCTCGACCATCTGGCTTGATTGGGCGACGCCCACGATCTACACCCAGCTGTCGCAGAATGTACAGTCGATGCTTGGCGGCCAGATGTCGCCGAGCGCTGTGATCTCTGCAGCGAATTCGAACCAGTCGTCCTTCATCCAATCTCTTCATCGATAAGCGCAAGGTCCAAAATGGCTGCCCCCGCGATCGACGCTGGTGCTCCCGTTGCTGACGGCGGACTAGCACAGGCCCACATCGTGGTGGCCGGACGGTCGACAGGTACTGCCGAGGCTCCCCCCGGGGAGCCCCGGCGCATCGCTTATCTATATATTCTGCCCGGGTTCCTGATCTACCTGGCTTTTATGGTTGCTCCGGCCTTACACACCGTGTACCTGTCGTTTTTCACTTGGAGCGGGATCAACCCGCCGCCAGCGTGGGATGGGCTCGCCAACTACACGGCGTTGCTGCACGACCCGACGGTCCTCCATGCCTTCTTACATGCGCTTGTCCTCATCGCCTTTTTTTCCGCGCTTCCCATCATGATCGGCCTTTTCGTGACCACCCTCATCGCCAGGGTAGAGATCCGCGGGAGGGCTTTCTTTCGGGGTGTTCTCTTCCTCCCTCAGGTCATTGCGACTGTGTCCATCGCAGTAATCTGGCGGTGGATCTATTCTTACGACGGCGCCTGAACGGGCTTTTTCGTTCGGTCGGCCTCGGCGGGCTTGTGCACACGTGGTTGGGTGACTTCACCTGGGCCCTTCCATCACTTGGTTTGATTGGGACCTGGTTCGAGTTCGGCCTGTGTATGGTGCTTTTCCTAGCGGGTGTCCAGAAGATCCCAGCCAGCCTCTACGACGCGGCCAGGGTGGACGGAGCATCCGCCTGGCATGAGTTCCGTGCTGTGACCCTGCCAGGGCTACGCAACGAGATCGTCGTAGTTGCGACGATCACCATGATTGCGGCGCTTCGCAGTTTCGACCTCGTGTATGTCACTACGGCAGGTGGACCAGGAACTTCAACGGATGTGCCTGCGCTCGAGATCTACAATCGTGCCTTCACGTTCGGGGAAGTCGGTTCCGGCGCCGCAATCGCCACAGTGCTATCGCTCTTCATAGCTCTGCTGGCCGTCGTCGTCACCCGCTTTGGCAGCGGAAGAAGGCCCGCACAATGACACGCCGAAGTGAACGGGTGGCGGCTTATGTGTTCCTGAGCTTCTTCGCGGTGATTACGCTCTTTCCAATCCTCGGCGTCATTTCTGTTGCCCTTACGCCCGAGGGGTCTCCAATCGCCGGCTTCACGCTGTCCTGGCCTCCGCACTTCGGGAACTTTCTCAGCGCTTGGTCGGCGGGCCAGTTCGGGCAAGACCTTCGTTCGAGCGCCATCATCGTCGTGCCCGTTGTCCTTGTCTCATCGGCGCTCTCCATTTTGACAGGTTACGCCTTCGGGACAATGCGCTTTCGGGGCTCCAGCCTGTTGTTCTATGTCCTGCTCGCCGGGCTAGTCGTTCCGATCGAGGCAATGATGATCCCGCTCTACTACGACCTGCGGCGCATTGGGCTCGTCGACGACTACTGGAGCGTAATCCTGCCAGATATTGGTATCTCCATGGCGTTCGGGACGTTTTGGATGCGAGCCTTCTTCCTTTCCACACCGCGGTCCCTTCTCGAAGCAGCCCGCATCGACGGGGCGTCGACATGGCGCACTCTGGTACGTATCCTGGTCCCGACGGCACGCCCAGCCATCTTTACGATGATGCTGCTCTTGTTTATGTGGACTTGGAACGACTTCTTGTTCCCGCTGGTCATGCTCCAGAACCCAAACCTGGCGACGGCACCGCTGGGCATAGCCAACTTCATCGGCAAGTTTAATACCGACCAGCAGGGGCTTGCGGCCGGAGCCGTGATCGTCGCCCTGCCTATCGTCGTCCTCTATTTCTTCTCGCAGCGCCACTTCATTCGGGGAATGCTGTCGGGGGCAAGCAGGCTCTGATGACCACCGTCTCGTTCCAACAGGCGGCGAAGTTCTTTGGTGCCGTCGCCGCCGTCTCTGATCTCACTCTTGATATAGCCGACGGAGAGTTCATGGTCCTGGTGGGCCCGTCCGGGTCGGGCAAGACTACTGCGTTGCGCCTTCTTGCCGGTCTGGAGGGACTGTCGTCGGGCCATCTGCGCATCGGCGATGTCACCGTCGACCGAATGTCGCCGCGCGACCGCGACATTGCGATGGTCTTCCAGGATTACGCCCTCTACCCGCAGATGTCCGTCGCCTCGAACATGGAGTTCGGGCTTAAGATGCGGAAACTGCCGCGCCGAGAAATCGGAGACAGAGTTCGCCAGGCTGCGGAAGTGTTGGGGCTTACTGACTATCTTAAGCGTAAGCCGGGGGAGCTATCCGGGGGACAGCGCCAGCGGGTCGCGTTGGGCCGGGCGCTGGTACGCGAACCGAAGGTCTTTCTTATGGACGAGCCGTTGTCAAACCTCGACGCCAGTCTACGGGCCGGATGCGCGGCGAGATCCGGCGCCTGCAGAAGGAGGTCGGGACGACGACCGTATACGTAACGCACGACCAGATCGAGGCCATGACCATGGGCGACCGCATAGGAGTCATGAAAGACGGCCGGTTGTTGCAGGTCGCCGCCCCGGCGACGCTGTACAACCATCCGATGAACGCATTTGTCGGTGGCTTCATCGGGAGCCCGGCCATGAGCTTTGGCCATTTTAAGTGCGAACAGCTCGGTTCATCCGTTTCGATGCGCCAGGCTGGCGTCGAACTTATTGCCCGACGCCCTGAAGAAGCGCCGGCTATGCGCGACAACGTGCTTGTCGGCGTCCGTCCTGAGCACGTCCACCTCTGGCACAGCGAACGCGGCTTGCTCGGTCCCGTGGACGCAACCGTTGCCACCCTCGAGGTACATGGACGCGAAACCTTTCTCTGGGTCGACACTGAGGCCGGCAGGTACGCGGTCGTCGTCGAGGGTGACTGGCACCCGGAGATCGGAGACCGTATCAAAATCGGTTTCTCACCTGGCTCGCTCATGCTCTTCGACGTCGAATCGACCGAGCTCATCGGGAAGTTGTAGTTGAACCTATTAAGTCCCCAGCCAAGGAGAACAGGGTGAGCAAGCTTGGAGAAGTCGGCGTAGGAATAGTCGGTAGCGGGTTCATAGCCGAGGCGCATGCGCAGTCACTATCCCAATCCGTGTCGGCCTCCTTGCGCGCGGTCGCCTCGAAGTCCGAAGAACACGCCGCCGCCTTTGCCAGCCGGTGGGGAGTGCCGTTCTTCGATTCGGACTACCGACGGGTACTCGAACGGGATGACGTCGACCTCGTGTTCGCTTGCGTTCCCAACCACCTTCACCGCGACGTTGTCGTCGAGGCGGCGAGCGCCGGGAAGCACGTTGTCTGCGAGAAGCCCTTCGCTCGGACGCTCCAGGAGGCCGATGAGATGATCGAGGCTTGCCGTCAAGCTGGAGTAAAGCTGATGTATGCCGAAGAGCTGTGTTTCGCGCCAAAGTACGTCCGTGCCAAGCAGCTGGCTGACGAGGGGGCGCTTGGAGACGTCTTCGTAGTACGGCAAAGCGAGCAACACTCAGGACCACATTCCGAGTGGTTCTGGGACGAGGACCTTGCAGGCGGGGGGGTGCTTATGGATATGGGTTGCCACGGGATCGAGTTCGTCCGCTGGATTTACGGCAAGCCTGAAGTGGTTTCTGTATCGGCTGAGCTGGGCACTTTCGTTCACCACGAGCGGACGGCCGCCGAGGATCACGGCATCGTTACCATTCGCTTCGAAGGCGATCGTATTGGCCTAGTGGAGGTTAGCTGGTGCAAGCCGGGTGGGATGGACGACCGCGCCGAACTGCTCGGGTCGCGCGGCGTTACCTACGCCGACCTGTTGCACGGTTCCTCGCTCACGACATACAGCGATGTTGGCTATGGCTATGCGGTGGAGAAAAGCGCTACAACGACAGGCTGGACATTCACGATGTTCGAGGAGCTGTGGAATTATGGCTTTCCGCAAGAGGTCGAGCACTTTGTCCGGTGCGTCCGCGACGACCTCGAACCTATCGAGACGGGCGAGGATGGTAGGGCAGTACTCGAGGTCATATACGGCGCGTATCGGTCCGCTCGGTCAGGGCGCACGGAGTTCCCCCTTCGAGTCACCGCCGCAGAGGCAGCTCGTTCCCCAATCGACCAAATGCGCGCCAGCGCTCCGGCTCAATGAGCGCGGGGCTCCTCTGCGGCGTCGACGTTGGCGCCAGCAAGAGCGATTGTGCCGTCTGTACGGCTAGCGGCGAACTGTTAGGCCGCTTCCTTGGTGATCCAGGCGCGATCCAGCGTTACGGCCCAGAGCACGTCGCGCCGATCCGAAAGCTCGTTGAGCAGACCTGTACGACGTTGGGCCTCGATCCGAACCGGCTCGCGGTTATCTCGGTGGGTCTGGCCGGGGCGGACAGCCCTGAGCTGACGAAGCGCGCTTGCAGCGCACTGGCGGCAGACTTTCCCTCGACGCGAGTCGTGGTATTGAGTGACGCCGCCATTGCCTTGGAGGCGGCCACTTCGGACCGCCCGGCTGGGGTGCTTATTGCCGGCACGGGGTCGATCGCCTACGGCGAAAAGGGGGTGGACGTCCACCGGGTGGGAGGTTGGGGACTGTTGGATCCTGATGAAGGGAGCGGGTTGGAGATGACACGGCAGGCCTGCGCGGTGGTCTTGCAGTCGGTTGACGGGCGGGGGCGCGTCGAGCGCGCTCGGCCCTCAGCTAATGGAGCATTTCGAGCTAGCACAACCAGTCGACGTGGTCGAGCTGTCGCGTGACCTTCATCTGGATCCGGGGCGGCTAGCGAGCTTTGTGCCGAGGTTATTCGCGACAGCGCGGGAAGGCGACGTCGCGGCCGTTGCCATCGTCGAGCGGGCTGTGCACCAGCTTTGCAAACTCGCCGGGACCCTTATAGAAAGTCTCTCAGATGCTGGTGAGCTCTGCGTTCTAGCCCTAGCAGGGGGACTATTCCGTGATGAGTCTTTCGTGACGGCGGTCCGGACCGTGCTGCACCTCGATCGACCTGGTTTAAACGTGGCGCGCGCCCAGCTCGACCCGGTGTTTGGCGCCCTTTTGAGAGAGCTGAAGTCCACCCTCGACGGCGATGAGATCGCGCAGGTACGTGATGGATTTAGCGAGGCGTTAGCTCGGGCCTAAGGAGAAAAGAAGCCATGGACCAAGCCAACCGACATGGGCATGAAGTGTTTGGCTGGTCGTTGGTGATATTGGTTATGACGCAAAGGAGATGACCATGAACGGAATTGCACTCAACACCGCCAGTCTCTTTGCCCGTGAGGTCGACTATTCGATCCAGGGCTCCATTCTCGGCCAGTGGTCTATCGCCAATAGCGCGACCGAGAGGTATTTTCGGAGGGCCGACACGTTCGCGGCCCGGTTTGGGGAACTACTCGATGAGATCCAAGGACTTGGGTTCGACCACATCGCGTTGTGGTCCGGTCACTTGCATTGGCGATGGGCCTCAGATCAGCACGTCGCATCGGCTATCGAGGCACTGCAAACCCGGAACCTCGACGTGGTCAGCCTGGCAGGGAACTTCGGGGACACGACCGAAGAGTTGGAGACGGCTTGCCGACTCGCCCTGGCGATGAGCTGTCGGGTTCTGGGAGGGCGAACATCGCTCCTGATGACGGATCCAGGTTCGCTGCAAAGAGTCCTGGAATCACACGACGTCGTGTTCGCCTACGAGAATCATCCCGAACTAACTGCCGACGAGACGCTTGCCCGCCTCGGTCAATGTGACCCACGCTGGGTCGGTGTCGATGTCGACACGGGGTGGTTTGGGACACACGGCTTTGATGCGGCAAAGGCGATCTCGATCATCGGTAGCCGGGTATGTACGGTCGATTTAAAGGACGTCACCTCCCCTGGGCAGCACGAGACCTGTCGGTTTGGTGACGGCGTTGTACCGCTGGAGGACTGCGTTCGCGAGCTGGCAGCGATCGGCTACGAAGGCCCGGTTTGTGTCGAGCACAATGCGGGTGGCCACGACCCGGGGCGCGACATCCTCGAGAGCCGGCTGATGCTCAGCGAGTGGCTTAAGGAAAACGGCGCCGACAGATAGTCATGAACCGGACAGCCCGGGGATGGGTGTCCGGCCGTTTGCATCTGACGTGCCATGCCGTTTGTCGGTCTGGGTTGTCTTGACAGTCTGAGGATGTGGAGACTTGAATAGCCCTACTGGATAAGGTCTGTTCTTAGACGTTGTGGGACTGGGTGATTGCCCAGGTTCTTCGGTTATCCGGCGTGGACAAGGAGGCCCGGGTATGTGTGGCATCGTTGGCTTGTCTTGTCGGACCGACCGCTACCGGGGATCGATCGGGGAGCTGTTTGTCCCGATGCTCGATGCCCTCGCCACCAGGGGCCCTGACTCGGCCGGGATAGCGATGTACTCGAAAGGTTCGCCGGGCGCCGGTTGGAAGTACTCGCTAAAAGCTCCTCACGCGAACTGTCCCTGGGCCGACGTGGCGCTTCGGTTGGCCCAGGCGGGTGGCCATCACGTGGAGCTCCATCAACGTGGCCCGGACGCCTTGATCGTGACCGAGATGGCCGTCGACGACCTGCGCGGGTTGCTTGGCGAGGTCGACCCGGCTATCACAATCTTCGGCTTCGGGAGGGCCATTGAGGTCTTTAAGGGAGTGGGCCCGGCTCGTGCCGTCTGTGACCGCTACGGGGTCGATACGATGTCCGGCTACCAAGCAGTCGGTCACACGAGGATGGCCACCGAGTCTGCCGTGACGATCGCTCATTCGCACCCGTTTTGTCCAGCCGCCGACCTGGCGCTCGTGCACAACGGGAGCTTTTCCAACTACGCCAGCCTGCGGCGCGAACTCGAGGCCGAGGGTGTGTTTTGTGATACCGACAACGACTCGGAGGTGGCCGCTCGCTTCGTAGCCGCGGAGATGTCGGGCGGGGCGACGCTCGAGGAGGCGTTGAGGGGTGTGCTCAAACGATTCGACGGTTTCTTCACCTTGCTAGTGACGACGGGGCGCGAGTTCGCAATCGTCAGGGACTCGTTCGCTTGCAAGCCAATGGTAGTGGCTGAGACGCCCGATTACGTAGCGGCCGGTTCCGAATTTGTTGCTTTGGCGGAGCTTCCCGGTATCGACGATGCCCGGATCTTCGAACCTGTTCCTGAGGAGATTTACTGCTGGACGACGCCGTGTTGACCCTTTCCTGCGCCGAGCTCACTGTCCGGGGGGTGAACGAACGCTTGCGGACGTTGCCCACGGGGAGCCGCGTCCGCGTAACGCACCCGGCGGGCCGGCACAATCTGGCCGTCGGGATCTCCAGTGGTTTGCAGATCACGATCGAAGGCAATGCGGGCTATTTCATCGGTGGTCTTTGCGATGGGCCGGAGATCACGGTCCAGGGCTTCGTCGGCTGGTCGGTAGGGGAGAACCTCATGTCCGGCTCAGTGAGGGTGCATGGCAACGCATCGGAATGTGCCGGGGCGTCCGCCCATGGCGGTCTCATCGTCATCGAAGGGGACGCCTCGGCTCGCGCTGGCATATCGCTGAAGGGCGGCACAGTGGCCGTCGCCGGGGACGTAGGGCACATGACGGGGTTCATGGCCCAAGCGGGCACGATCCTGGTCGGGGGCGAAGCGGGTGCCTTTCTCGGCGACTCGCTGTACGAGACCGTCATATACATAGGGGGCAAGTTCCGTTCGCTCGGGTCGGACGCTCGCGTCGAGGATCTGACCGCGGCTGACGTGCGCACCGTGGCCGAACTTGTGAAGTTGACCGGGTTCGACCACATTTCCGCTGAAGATGTTGTCCGGGTGGCCTCGGCCAAAGAGCTCTATAACTTTGACGCCTTGAAGGGACAGCAGTACTGATGAGCCCGGAGCGTAATAGGCTCGGCGAGGAGGCCACCTCACGGAGCGTTCCAGCCATCGGGACGGTGCCAAGCTATACCTTCCCTCCGGAGGTTGTCGGCCAGATCCAGGAAATGGCTGAACTCGGGCACTATGAGATCCGGGGCTGGGGTGCCAAGCGCCGCCTTCCGAGCTTCGATGACCTGGTCCTGCTCACGGCGTCCGCGTCGCGGTACCCCCTTGAGGGGTACCGGGAACGGTGTGACACGACCACGGTCCTTGGCGCTCGCTACGCCTCCAAGCCGCTCCACCTCGAGATCCCGATAACTATTGCGGGCATGAGTTTCGGCGCCCTGTCGGCGCACGCCAAAGAGGCCCTCGGACGAGCCGCGAGCGAGGTTGGGACCTCCACTACCACAGGTGATGGCGGCATGACCGAAGAAGAGAGAAAGGCCTCGAAAGCGCTGGTCTACCAGTGCCTGCCTTCGCGCTATGGCTTCAACCCTGAGCACCTCCGCCAGGCCGACGCCATCGAGGTGGTCATTGGCCAAGGAGCCAAACCCGGAGGCGGTGGCATGTTGCTCGGCCAGAAAGTGAGCGAGCGGGTGGCCGCGATGCGTACGCTTCCGCTCGGGGTCGACCAGCGGTCCGCTTCGCGGCACCCAGACTGGACGGGGCCGGATGACCTGCGCATAAAGATCGAGGAGCTGCGCGAGGCCACCAGTTGGGAGAAACCGATCTACGTGAAGCTGGGCGCCACGCGGGTAACAAACGACGTGAAACTGGCGGTGGCAGCTGGGGCAGACGTTGTCGTCGTGGACGGGATGCAGGGTGGCACCGGCGCCACGCCGACCGCGTTCATCGAGCATGCTGGGATACCGACCATGCCAGCAGTACGTCTCGCGGCCGAGGCGCTGCGCGATATCGGAAAGCAACACGAAGTGCAGCTCATCGTTTCTGGTGGGATCCGCTCGGGTGCCGATGTCGCCAAGGCCTTGGCCCTTGGCGCGACGGCGGTCTCGATCGGAGTGGCGGCAATGATCGCCCTCGGCTGCAACCGGTCAACTTACCGTCGAGAAGACAAAGACCACGATGCCACGGCCGGGTACGCGGCCCTAGGGACAGCAGCGGGTTTTTGCCATCATTGTCATACCGGCCTCTGCCCGGTCGGCGTCACGACTCAGGACCCACACCTAGAGGCACGGCTCGACCCTTTGGTCGGGGCCCGCTGGGTTGCCAACTATCTTAGGGCAATGACGATGGAACTGACAGCTCTGGCTCGGGCGTGCGGGAAATCCAATGTCCATAATCTCGAGCCGGAGGACCTGGCTGCGCTCACGGTCGAGGCCGCCGCCATGGCGAAAGTGCCCTTGGCGGGCACCAATTGGATCCCCGGGCAGCCGCCGGCGTAGCTGGCGCCTGAACCACGCGAGAGAGGAAACGGGATGTCTGATGTGCTCGAGGAGTTGAGGTCCAAGGCGAAGCAAGACAACGTCGAGTTCCTTCTTGCCATGTTCGTGGACATGCACGGCAAACCCTGCGCCAAGCTTGTCCCAGCTGAGGCGCTCGAGATCCTGTTATCGGGAGGGGCCGGGTTCGCCGGCTTCGCCGCCGGGGACATAGGCCAGAGCCCGGCAGACCCGGACCTGGTCGCCGTCCCCGACCCGGCCTCGTACACGCTGGCCCCGTGGCAGCCTGGCCTCGCTGTGCTCCACTGCGACATCCATGTAGAAGGCACACCCTGGCCGTATGCACCACGGGTAATCCTGCAGCAGGTCCTCGAGCTGGCCAATAGTCGCGGCTTCACCCACCAGGTGGGGTGCGAGGCGGAGTACTTCCTCGTCCGGCGTTCTCCCGAGGGTCACTTGGTTGTCGCCGACCCGGACGACCGGCTCGAATCGCCGGCCTACGACGCCAAGGCGCTGACGCGGATGTACGATTACGTCACCGCCGTCTCGAAGTACATGAACCGGCTCGGTTGGGCGAACTACGCCAACGACCACGAGGACGCCAATGGGCAGTTCGAGCAGAACTTCCGCCATGCCGACGCGCTGACTACGGCCGACCGGGTCGTGTTCTTCCGCTACATGGTGCACACGTTGGCCCAACAAGCGGGTATGACCGCCACCTTCATGCCAAAACCGTTCACCCACCTGACTGGCAACGGCCTTCACCTGCACTCGAGCCTGTGGGACGCGTCGACGGGCGCAGAACTGTTCTCGGCCCTTCGGACCCCCGGGGCCTCGGGCTGTCAGAGACGGCCTACCAGTTCATTGGCGGGATCCTTGACCACGCCTCGGCGCTCGCCGCCATCACGTGCCCAAGTGTGAACTCCTATAAGCGCATGGGCGTAAGCGCCCCCCTCTCGGGGGCCACCTGGGCGCCGCCCTACGTGAGCTATGGAGGCAACAACAGGACCCAGATGTTGCGTGTGTCCGGTGGGGCAAATGTGGAAAACCGAGCCTGTGACGGTGCCGCCAACCCCTACCTCGCCATAGCGGCGCAGCTCGCCGCCGGGCTAGACGGGATCGAGCGCCAAATAGACCCCGGTGACCCCAACCGTGAGAACCTCTATGCCCTTACACCGGACGAGGTCGCTAGGCGGGGGATCCGTTCGTTGCCGCCGACCCTGTTGCACGCCGTCGACGAGTTGACCGGCAATGACGTGCTCCGACAGGCTCTGGGCAAGACGCCCGACGGCGACTATGTCGACTACTACGCCTCTGTCAAGCGACGGGAGTTCCTTTCCTGGCACGCCGCCGTGAGTGGCTCCGAGATCGACCGTTACCTGACGCTTTTTTGACCAACCAAAACGTCTCTGAATAATCAGGTAGGAAAAACGCTATTGTCTGCTCGATTCGAGGGTCACCGGAATATCCGCAAATGGACGAGGGCCTACGCCTCGGATGCCCGGCGGGGACGCTACTCCGCTCTTAGCCTTGTAAGCCATGGGTTCTCCCAGCAAGGTTGGCCCCGTGCCTGGCGCTCAGTCGAGTTAGGGCCGACATACGACGTCGTGATTATCGGTGCAGGGGTGCATGGTTTGGCCACCGCCTATTATCTGGCCCGTAATCATGGGGTCCGCCGTGTTGCTGTCCTGGACAAGGGCTATATAGGTGGCGGTGGCTCAGGACGGAACACCGCCATTATCCGCTCGAACTACCTGACGCCAGAGGGGGTCCGGTTCTACGAGCGCTCCGTCCAGCTCTACCGCTCTCTAGCCGCTGATCTTAACTTCAACGTGATGTTCGCCCGGCGCGGCCATCTGACGTTGGCCCACACCGACAGTTCGCTCCGCACCATGCGTTGGCGGGCCGAGGTCAACAAGCTCGAAGGCGTTGACTCCGAGGTCATTTCACCAGAGGAGGTGAAAGCCCTGGTGCCGTACCTGGACATCTCTTCGTCTACTCGGTACCCGGTTCTCGGGGCACTGTACCACCATCCCGGCGGGATCATCCGGCATGATGCCGTCAACTGGGGCTACGCCCGGGCCGCAGACGCCCTGGGCGTTGAGATCCACCAGAACACCGAGGTCCTTGGCATCGGTGTGGATCATGGCAAGGTGAACGGGGTAATTACGAGTAAAGGAAAGGTCGCGGCGCCAGTCGTACTCAACTGCACCGCCGGTTGGGCCAGCCTGGTGGCCGAAATGGCGGGCGTGCCCCTGCCTATCGTGACCCATCCCCTCCAAGCGGCAGTGACCGAGCCGGTGAAGATGTTCCTACAGTCGGTCGTCGTATCGGGGAGCCTGCACGTCTATGTCAGCCAGACCGACCGAGGTGAGCTGGTTTTCGGGGCCAGCACGGACCCTTACCCGTCCTACTCGACGCGTGGTTCCCTCGAGTTCACCGAGGAGCTGGCCAGCCATGTTCTCGAGCTCATGCCCGGGATAGCCAAGATGCGGGTCCTTCGACAATGGGCTGGGCTTTGCGATCTGACGCCTGATTTCTCGCCGATTATGGGGGTTACTGAGGTCGACGGGTTCCTCGTTGACGTCGGGTGGGGCACCTACGGCTTCAAGGCGGGACCGGCGGCCGGTGAGTCCATGGCCGAGCTCGTGGCCACTGGCAAAACACCGGAGCTGATCGCGGCCTTCGACCTGGCCCGCTTCCCCGAGGGCCGCCTGGTAGGGGAGCGAGGGGCGGCCGCAGTTGGGCACTGACATAGCAGAGAATATGGCAAAGAGAAGTCATTGATCCTTATCCCGTGCCCGCACTGTGGGCCGCGTAACAGCACCGAGTTCGCACACCGGGGGGAGAACCACGCCAGGCCCACGGACGAAGATGTGGGGCAGGCGGACTTTAGGGCCTACCTTTACCTCCGGCGGAACCCCGCTGGTTGGACCACGGAGACGTGGTTCCATCGGTTCGGGTGCGCCAGGTTTTTCCTGGCGGAACGCAACACGGTCACCAACGAGGTGCGGGCCACGCACCCAGCTGGCGATGAGGAGAACTGAAACAGATGGCAGCCTTCACCCCGGCCCGTTCGACGCCCGAGAACATGCGGGGCGCCCCGCGGCCGGGCGAAGTAATCGACCGTTCCACACCCCTCCGCTTTGTGTGGAACGGTCGGTCACATTCGGGTTTTGAAGGTGACACGATCGTGTCAGCTCTGGCCGCCTCAGGTGTGCGGATATTTTCACGCAGCTTCAAATACCACCGCCCACGCGGGCTATTGACGGCCACGTTCCACGATCCGAACTGCCTTGTGCAAGTGGACGACGAGCCCAACGTTCGGGGCGCCCACCGTCGGCTCCGGCCCGGGATGAGAGTTAGGGCTCAGAACACCTGGCCGTCCTTGGCATTTGACATCGGGTCTGCGAACGCCGCCCTTTCTCGTTTTATGGGAGCCGGTTTCTACTACAAGACCTTTATCAAACCACAACGCCTTTGGCCGACGTACGAGCGCGTCCTTCAGCGTTTCGCCGCAGGCGGGCGGGTCTCTGCAAACTCCCACAGGGGTGAGTATGACAAGCGCTATTCCCACCCCGACGTCCTCGTGGCTGGAGGAGGCCCGGCCGGCATCTCCGCCGCGTTAGCCGCGGCGGAGGCGGGGGCATCCGTGATGCTGGTCGAGGAGGAGTACGAACTGGGCGGCCACCTTCGCTACGGCCGGTCTGGCGAGCTGGCCCTCCTCGCCGAGCTGCGCCGGGCAGTGACCGGCCAAGCCGGGGTCGAGGTCCTCTTGAACTCGGCTGTTACCGGTCGTTACGACGACAACTGGGTCGCCGTACTCCAGCGGGAGTTGCCATACGTCACCGAACGCCTCGTCAAGGCGCGGCCCAAGGTGCTCGTGGTTGCCCCGGGGCTCATCGAGCGGCCGTATGTCTTCGAGGGCAACGACCTCCCTGGGGTAATGCTGGCCACAGCCGTGCGACGGCTGGTGAACCTGTACTCGGTGCGACCCGGGAGGCGAGCGGTCGTCTTCACAGGGAACGAGGAAGGGCTCGCTGCCGCCGAGGATCTCGACGACGTCGGCGTCGAAGTCGTCCGGGTTGTAGACGCTCGCCGGGGGGAGGGCATCCGCGGGGCGAGGGGCAGGGGGCATCTTTCCGCAGTGGAACTCGACGATGGCTCCGAAATTGCCTGCGACCTGCTCGTGACCGCGGTCGGGTGGACCGCCCCGACGTCATTACTGAACATGGCTGGGGACGTGCCGCGCTACGACGAGAATGCGGCCCGATTTGTGCCGAGTGGGGACGGACAGCAAAACGTGCTGGCGGCGGGCGGCATCGTAGGGGATGGTTCGCTACGCGAGTTAGCGGCTCACGGCCGAGCTGTCGGTGTGGCGGCCGCGACTCGAGCCGCCGGGGAACAGGGCACACCTATCCCGCCGCTCGTGCCTAGTCCTCACCGTGCGCTTTTCCGGGCCACGTCGCATGGTTTTGTCGACTACTCCGAGGACGTTTCCTCGAAAGACATATTTTCCGCCGTGCAGGAGGGCTACGACTCGGCGGAGCTGGCCAAGCGCTACACCACGGCGACCATGGGCCCGGCCCAGGGCAAGCTTGAGACGCTTAATACGGTGGCGGTTTTGGCGGAAGCCACGGGGCGCACCATTGCCGAAACCGGTACTACGGTCTGGCGGCCTCCCTACGTCCCATTAAGCCTCGGCGCCCTCGCCGGGCGGGACCACGAGCCTGTGCGGTACTCCCCGATGCAGCCATGGCACGAGGCACACGGCGCCACGCCTCTCGTGGCTGGGCAGTGGATCCGTCCCGAACATTACGGCGACCCCCAAGCGGAAGTCCGCAACGTAAGGGAAAAGGTCGGGATAATCGATGTCACCCCGCTTGGCAAACTAGACCTGAGGGGGCCTGATGTGCCCATGCTCCTCAACCTGCTGTACGTGAACAAGTGGTCCAAGCTTGACATCGGCTCCGTCCGTTACGGGGTCATGTGCGCTGAGGATGGCGTTGTCCTGGATGACGGGGTGACGGGTCGCCTAGGACCGGAGCGCTACCTGATGTCCACCACCTCCTCGGGTGCGGCCACCGTATGGGAGTGGATGGAAGGTTGGCTACAGTGCAACTTTCCCGGCTGGCAGGTGCACGTGACCCAGGTGACAACGGCCTATGCCAGCATGAATGTCGCTGGGCCGGCCTCTCGCCAACTGCTCGGCCGTCTAGTTAGTGACGTCGATCTCTCCTCCGAAGCTTTTCCCTATATGCACGTTCGAACTGGGTCGGTCGCCGGGGTCACGGACTGCCACATGTGGCGGATCGGCTTCACCGGCGAACTGAGCTACGAGATCCACGTCCCTGCTGGGTTTGGATTGTACGTCTGGGAGAGCTTGCTCGAGGCTGGGCGCGACCTCGGCGCTCGGGCCTTCGGGGTAGAGGCCCAGCGCATAATGCGTTTGGAGAAGGGCCACATGATCGTGGGCCAGGATACTGACGGGCTCACACAAGCCTTCTCTGCGGGCCTCGGTTGGTTGGTCAAGTTGGACAAGGCTGATTTCGTCGGTAAACGAGAGCTTGCGTTCGAGTATGAGGATGGTACCGGCCTGAAACTAGTTGGCCTTCAGCCGGTCGACCCGACCATCGTGCCAGCGGAGGGTAGCCAGCTAGTGAGCGAAGGCGGATCGATAGTTGGGCGAATAACTTCAAGCCGGATGTCGCCGACGCTAGGGCGCTCGATATGCCTCGGGTTTGCTCTCAATGAACTTGCTCGGCCGGGGAGCGTGGTCACAGTGCGATTGCCTGACGGACGTGACATCCCCGCCCTCGTGACAACCCAACTCGCGCACTTCGACCCCGAAGGGGCCCGGCTGCGTGGCTGAAATGACCGGATCTGACAGCGCATTGGAATTGCCCATTGCTCGTAGCCCCATCCGACAAGCACCCCCAAGCAAGCGGCTTGGCCTTTGGGAAGTGTCGGGCAAGCGCACCTCGGCTTGTTTGCGGCTCGCTGACCTCAGCCCGCTGGCCAAGGTTCGCGTGCGGGACCAGTCCCCGGCGTCCGGAAGTGAGCGCCTGGGTGTCGTTTTTGGCCGAGCACGACGTGGTTATTCCGGGAACCTGGTGATCGGTGACGCCCCGGGTGAGTGGCTTGTGCTCGGGCCTTCGGGTCACGAAAGCGCGATTCTTACCGACCTCGAGGCGACCGCAGCCGGGACTTTCACCACAGTGCTGGAGATGACACATGGCTACGCGGTCGTGCGGCTGACAGGGGAGGAGGCTGGCGTCGTCGTCTCGAAACTTTGCCCAGTTAACTTGTCGGCGCGTGCCGCTCCGAACGGCACTGTCGTGCGGACCTTGCTTGCTGGGATGATCGTGGGTGTTGTGCGCGACGACGTAGACGACGAGGCGTCCTTTCTTTTCTATTGCGAGCGGTCTTCGGGGCAGTACCTCTATGACGTTCTCATGGAGGCCGGCGCTGAGTTCGGGCTGGACGTCGACGGCTATCCGGACGTCGAGATCTGATGCGCTGGCCGAAAACCTTGAACGGAGCGGTGCGTCACGAGCGTTGACGCCGTATGGGAGCAACTATGGGCGTGATGCTGGGCGAAAGGTGGGGCTTGGCCGTCCGCGCCGGTCTATGGGGGTAGGCGCGAGCCGAGACTATGGGTATTAGCTGGTTCGCCCGCGATGAACGTACGCGAGCCGGTAGCGCGCCAGCTTCCGCAGTTGGGTTCGGTCCGATCCCCTCTTGACGGGTGGCCATACCAGTCCTACAGTTGCCGGCGTGGGATTGATCCCTTCGATCGGGCGTCTGAACTGCCACAGGCGAGGGCGAGTCGCGGGTGTTCAAGCGCGTCGTGGTTGGCCTTGGCCCGGCGATGACAGATCTTCGGGCGCGCTTTGGGCGTACCCGTACCCCGAACCTGGGCGCCGCAAATGACCAGATGGTCTGTTTGCTCGATCGAGTCGGGGTCCGCGTGGGCCGACTAGACGGCCAGGTAGCTCTGGTCACGGGCGCGGAGTCGGGGATCGGCCGAGCGACCGCTCTTACCTTTGCGAAGGAAGGAGCCGCCATAGTTGGCGCGGGCTTGCGACCTGCGCTCGGGAACGAGCTTCTCGATGAACTAGTAGCCGAAGGTCTTCGCGGAGAGTTCGTGGCCGGTGATGTGGCTAGCGCCGACGGAGCCGCCCGAGCGGTGTCTTCGGCTATCGCCGCGTTCGGCACCCTGAACATCGTAGTGAACTGCGCCGGCATCATCTCGTTCGGCACGGTCGTAGAATGCGCGGAGGAGGAATGGGATCGGGTCATCCGGGTTAATCTCAAGAGCGTCTTCTTGATTTCCCGAGAAGCGATCCCCCACCTTCAGGCTGCTGGCGGTGGAAGCATAATAAATATCGCCTCCTCACATGCAGTCGCGACGATGGACCATGTCGCCGCGTATGCCACTAGCAAGGCCGGGGTCGTCGGCCTCTCAAGGCAAATGGCCATCGACTTCGCCGAGGACGGTATCCGGGTGAACTCGGTGATCGTCGGCGGTGTCGACACAGCAATGTCCAACCTTCACCTCGATTTCCTCGGGCGCGACCGGGCGCAGGGCCGTTACGTTGAAGGTGTAAGGCGTCTCGGCAGGGTGGCGGCCGCCGATGAGATCGCCGGAGCGCTCCTGTTCCTCGCGTCGTCCGATTCCGCCTTCGTGACCGGATCGGCATTGGTCGTAGACGGCGGTCAACTGGCTCGGTCCTCAGGTTAACTTGTCCCGTTCATCCTTGGAAACTTAGGAGCGTAGATGCCTAATACTGTCGGTGGCCAGGTGGCCGGGAAGCGTTATAAGACGGAAGTGCCTGACACACTCGATTTGGTGGACCGGGCTAACTTGGCTATCAACGGGTTAGCTCGCGCCCGCGACCCCGAGCGCGGGTGGCAACAATACTTCTATATCGGCATGTTGACAAACCCTCCATATATGTTGCATTCGGGCCCTTCCCGACTATGCTTGTGATGCGATGGTCGGTGAATCGCTCCCGCTGATGCGCGTCATGACAGGCAACGGTGACCATTACGAGGCGGAAAGGGGGTTAGTTTCGACCTTGACGGGACGACTGTCGGAGGAGGACGGCCTGTATTGGCGGCGATTTTCGCCGACTGAGCCCTGGCACGCGTTCGGTTACCCGGGGCATGAGACTACGGAGGACTACTCCGACGCCTGTTCGACCCAGGTCATGCTGCGGACGCTATTGACCTGGCGGGAACTGGACGGCGACGACCGCTGGGACGGCCGAATCCGCCAGATGATCGATGGCCTCGAGCGTATTGCTATCCATAAGTCAGGTTATGCCTACTTTCCTCAGTCTTCGCTTGCTGGGACGTGGAGCTACTTTCGCAATGGCTGGCCGGAGTCCGCTCACGAGCCCATGGGTCCCCATGAGGGTGGCGAAGGCGATGTGGTGTCGGCTCAAGCTGAGGGTATCCAGGGCCTAGCCCGCTGGTACGCAGCGACAGGCGATGAAAAGGCCCTGGGTTTGGCCCGCGAGCTGGCCTGCTTCACAATGGACCGACGCTTCTGGGGTGGTGGTCCCGACCCGATCGGGGTGGCGGGTAACGAGCAAGGTCATTCGGACTCGCACTTCACTTGCAGGATGATGGCTCTGCGCGGACTGCTGGAGTATGGCGTGGTGGCCAATGACGAGCGGGCCAAGGAGTTCGTGAAGCGGGGCTATGAGTACATGCGTGAGTTCGCCATCCCCCGGCTCGGCTACATGGACGGCTTTACGACCACCACGACCATCGCCGGGTACGCGGAAAGTTGCATGTTGGGCATCTGGGTCGCTCTGGGTATACGCATGAGCGACGCCGGGATCGGAGACTACTGGGACGACGTCGACGCCTGCGTGCGTAATCAGTTGGTGGAGGCACAGCTCACCCGGCGGGACCTGATCGAAACCATCGCTGAAGAAGGCCGGCCGCGTCCTGCGGGCGCACAGTGGTTCTTCTGCAACGACTATACGAGGGCGAGGATATACCCCGGACAGGACACTGTCGACGACGTGATGGACCGGAGCCTCGGCCTGTGGGGGGCATTTTCCACCCCGACGGCCATGCCGAAGCTTTGGGTCATGCAGTGCTGCTCTGGCAACGCGCCGTGGGGGATGTACGCAGCCTGGGAGGGCACGGTGCGCAGCGACGACGGGCGCCGCGCCCACGTCAACCTGCTTCTCAACCACGCTTCCCCATGGCTCGACGTAGAGAGCTCGTTGCCTTTTGAAGGGCGGGTGGTCGTGAGGAACAAGACCGCTGAACGTATCTCGGTCCGGCCGTCGTCATGGATCGACCGTCGCTCGCTCCGTTGTGATGTTGATGGGATGGAGCGGTCCCCCGACCGCATCGGAGCATATTTGGTCTTCGACGACCTGAAACCCGGAGCGGAGATAACGCTACGTTTTCCCGTGACCGAGCAAACGATGGAGTACACGTGGATGGCGCACCATTGGCGCTCCGAAGCCAGGGTACGTTGCACCTTTCGAGGAAGCACGCTGGTGGACATCAGCCCCCGGGACAACGAACTAGGTAGCTACCCGATATACCTTCGTGACCACATGAGAAAGCCCGGCCCCGTTCCCACCCGCATGAAGGAACAATTCGTCTCGGACCGCCGGTCCATCAACTGGTGAGCCACCCCCGTGGATGACGCCAGAACGTGATGAATAAGAGCACGTTGTTCCTGAGTGTGGCACCCTCTCCGCTCGAGCCGTCCTTCGGTGAATTCAAGATGGCAATGGGTGATCTGCCCGTTCATATCTTTGACCCCGCCATGGACATCGGCCCTCAGTTTAAGAACGTAGCCACGGTCGTCGACCTCGGTGGCTGGGGGCACCCGGAGCACGTTGACGCCGGGATAAACGCCGGAGTTGCCCTCTGGCAGGTGTTCGGGTACGGCCTGGAGCACCTCGACGTCAATCGGCTCTTAACCCATGGCGTGCGGGTAGCCCATACCCCCGGTTCGTGCACGGCGCAGGCGTTGGCTGAGCACGCCACGCTCCTAACCCTGGCGTGCACGCGCAACTTTGGCGAGCAACGAGAGAACCTCGAGAACCACAAGCTTTACGAGCCCTGGACCACGGAATTGGGTGGGAAGACGCTGCTGATCGTAGGTCTCGGCGCCAGCGGGCGCGCTTTCGCCCGTCTCGCGCGCGCCTTCAGCATGGAGGTGATGGCGGTCGAACAAGTCGCGCCCGCCGATGAAGAACTCCGTGACCTCGGAATCGCTCGGTTAGTCAGCCCCTCCGATCTGACTGAGGTGATCGGTTTCGCCGATGTGATCTCGCTCCATCTGCCGCTGACGGTGAGCACGCACCACATAATTGATAGAGCGGCGATAAGGAGGTTCAAAAAGGGGGCAATCTTGATAAACGTCGCCCGGGGTCCTTTGGTCGATGAGACGGCCCTCTTGGAGGGCCTCGACCAGGGCGGCGTTGGCGGCGCCGGGCTCGACGTCTTCGAGTTGGAGCCTCCGGCAAAGCGCTTGTGGGGCCACCCACGCGTCGTTGCTACACATTGAGTGACCGGTAGGACCACTGGTATCGTATGCCCATGGTCGAGGCCCCCGGGGAACCAGTAAGTGGCGTGTCCTTTCGCGACAGTTTGAAGCAAGCGGAGCTACTTGTCGGTACGGTAGTGACGAGCATTGACCCGTTGATCGCTGAGGCGATAGCCGGGTCGAGGTTGGACTTTGTGATGATCGACGGCGAACATGGCGGATTGGACGCCCAATCGATCACGTCGGGGATCCTGGCGACGAGTGTCTACGGCATGCGCTCGTTCGTCCGCCTGGCCGGAGATGGCCCCGTACAGTTCATGCAACCGCTGGATGCGGGTGCAGATGGCATCGTTATCCCCCGGATAAAAACGGCGGCCGATGTGCGACGGGCCGTCGACCTGGCCAGGTACCCACCGGAAGGATCGCGCGGCTATGGCCCGCGACGGGCGGGCCGGTACGGCCGGCACGAGGAGACTTATGTCGCGCAGGCAAATCGAGAGATCGCCGTCATTGTTCAGATCGAGACGCGTGAGGCCGTGGATAACCTCGATGAGATCCTTTCGGTGGCCGGGCTGGACGGCATTTTAGTAGGGCGGAACGACCTTTCCGGTTCATTGGGACTGCCCCGCGACCACAAAGACCCCGAGCTCTTGAGAGTCAGCGCGGAGATCCTCGGCAGGGCGCGGAAACGAGGTTTGGTGCGTGGCATTGCTGCCGGGACGGACTTCCGATCCGTCACGGAACTGGAAGAACTGGGCGCTAACCTCGTCCTCGCTGGGGGTGACTTCGGCTTCTTGGTCAAGGGGCTGGACGATTACCTGGACCACGTCGAAGCCGATCGTCGGGACCGTCGGGCCGAGCACAGGCCGCTTGAAACCGAGTAGAGTTGTGCTACATTACAATCGCCATGATAAAGAGGCTTAGCCTAGCGAGGCGGCTGCCGGGCTTGACCGCGGAGGAGTTCAAGTCCCACTGGCTCGGGCCGCACGCCGACATTGCCAGGTCGATACCGAGGCTTCGTGGGTACGTGGTGAACATCATCCCCGAACCCGGCGACATCGGATGGGACGGGATTGCCGAGACGTGGTTCGACACTGTCGAGGACGCGACGGCTGCATTTACATCGAGCCCGGTGGCTAGCCTCTTGATCGCGGACCGCCCAAAATTTATCGAAACCGTAAAGATCGTGATGACCGACGAGCACATTGTCTTGGCGCCGCCGCAGCGAGAGAAGTAAAGGCGCTCCTGCACCGGAGTCATGGGCGAGGCCGCGGCCTATCGTTCGCCCGCCGTTGGAGCCCCGATCCGGGTGGCGAGCCCCCTGAACCACCGGATATGTCCCTGTCCGACCCGCCGCGGGCCAGGGCCTTACCTGACCTGGGAATTGAGCCTGACTTGGGCCAAAGTCTGCGAGGAGCGAGGAAATGACGAGCGACCGTCCCAGCAAAGCAGTGACGTCAGGGTACGAAAGGGCTCCGAACCGTGCTTTCCTTCGGGCCGTAGGAATGACTGACGAGGACTTTGAGAAGCCGATCATCGGGGTCGCCAGTTCATGGAACACCGTCACCCCGTGCAATATGCACCTCAACAGCCTGGCCGAGGCGGCGCGGGCGGGAGTGACCGGGAAGGGCGCTTCGGCCGGTCTGCTGTTCAACACGATAGCGGTTAGTGACGGCGTGGCTATGGGCCACGCTGGGATGCGAGCCTCACTGGTTAGCAGGGAGACAATCGCAGACTCTATCGAATTGATGGTTGTCGGGGAGGGCTTCGACGGCCTGGTGACCGTGGCCGGATGTGACAAGAGTTTACCCGCGATGTTGATGGCGTGTGCGCGCGTCGATCTCCCCTCTGTGTTCCTGTACGGCGGCTCGAGTGAACCCGGTTATCATCGCGGACAGGAGATTGCGGCGCTCAACGTGTTCGAGGCTGTCGGTGGTTACGCGGCTGGAGATATCACCGAGAGTGAGCTCCGCGAGATCGAGCTTTCGGCCTGTCCGGGCGCGGGGTCGTGCGCCGGCATGTTCACCGCGAACTCCATGGCTTCTGTGGCCGAGGCGCTGGGTCTCGCCCTCTACGGGAGCGCGGGGCCCTCAGCCACATCTGCCCAACGGCTCGCTGTAGCCCGGCGATCGGGGGAGTTGGCGGGCCGACTGGCGACAGAAGGCGGTCCCAGGCCACGTCAGGTCATGACAAAGCCGGCCTTCGAGAACGCCATTGCCGTGTCGTGCGCTCTAGGGGGCTCGACAAACGTCGTCTTGCACTTGCTCGCGATTGCGGCCGAAGCCCATGTTGACCTCACGCTTGATGATTTTGCCCGGGTCAGTGGGCGAACTCCTCAGCTGGCTAACCTGAGGCCGGCAGGAAAGTACCTGATGCGCGACCTCGACCGCGTCGGAGGAGTACCCGCCGTGATGCGCGAGCTGCTGGGGGCCGGACTGCTCCACGGCGAGCCGCTTACCATTTCTGGAAGAACGGTCGGGGAGGAGTTGGACCACGTTGAAAGTCTAGGCCCCGACCAGGACGTCGTCGATTTGTTCGGCCAGTCATCCGCCAAGCCCCCGGCCTGGGCCATCCTCCGGGGAAGTCTGGCCCCTGAGGGAGCGGTTATGAAGACAGCGCACTTGGACCGCCACTATCACCGAGGGCCCGTGCGGGTGTTCGAGCGGGAAGAGGAAGCCATGGCCGAGATACTTGGTGGCCGTATTAAGCGCGGCGATGTCATAGTCATACGTAACGAGGGGCCGAAGGGAGGGCCTGGCATGCGAGAGATGCTGGCGCCGACGGCCGCCCTCCAGGGAGCGGGTTTAGGCCATGACGTGGCACTGCTGACAGACGGGCGCTTTAGTGGCGGGAGTTTTGGTTTTATAGTTGGTCACGTAGCGCCGGAGGCGGCGGTGGGCGGGCCGATAGCGGCGCTGCGCACCGGTGACGTGGTCGTCATCGATGCAAGAGAGGGCAAGCTCGATGTGGAGCTTGAGGAGGACCAGCTCCGCGCCCGGCTGAGGGATTGGGAGCCTCCACATGCAAGAGAGACGGGGGGCGTGCTCGCTAAGTACGCGCAGCTGGTTGGCTCAGCGGCAGGGGGAGCTATTACTAGGGCGCGATGATCGCGCCATTGCCGCCACGAAATCGAGGGAGTAGTACCACGATGCGAGGCTGGATCCGTGCGGGCTTCGAGCCCGTAGGCGAGGCATTTTCGGCGTTACTTCAGCATGATGAGGGATCGGGGGCCGCCCTGGCCGTCTACTGGAAGGGGCGGCCGGCTGTCGATGTATGGGGCGGAAGTGCCGATCCGTGTGCCTCCAAGCGTTGGGATGAAGGCACGCTGGGTATTACGTTCTCGTGCGGCAAGGGATTGCTGGCCATTTGCGCCTACACACTGGTGGAGGACGGTCGGCTGGACCTCGATGAGCCGGTGGGGTCGTATTGGCCAGAATTTTCACGAAAGGGAAAGGAAGCCGTCACGACGCGCCACATCCTCAGCCATCGGGCGGGCTTGCCGATGGTCCCGTCGGGCCTGACCGGACGCGACCTACCACTGTGGCTGAGGATGGCAAGTGCTTATGAAGACGAGGCACCGTTGTGGACGCCGGGTCTCCTGCACGCCTATCACACCCTGTCGATCGGTTGGTTGGCCGGGGAAGTCGTACGCCGGGTGACCGGAATGACACCTGGCAAGTACCTGGTCGAACGGATCGCTCGGCCTTTGAGCCTGGACGTTTCCTTCGGCGCGGACGGCGCACGGGCCAGTCGCGTTGCGGCCCTGCAGTTCGACCCGCCCGAGTCGTCCGGCCCCGCAATTGAGGGCGGCAGGACCTGGGACGAGATAACTCTGGGCTCGCTGTTCCCTGACGGCCTAGTTACCGGGATGTCCGATCCCTTCATGCTGTCCGTCGAGATACCGGCGGCCAATCTTGTCTGCGACGCTCGCTCCCTGGCCCAAGTGTACTCGGCGACTGTGTCGGAAGTGGACGGAGTTCGCATACTCGGGCCGAATTCAATAGCGGATGGTCTCCGCCAGCAGTCGAGCGGGATGTCTTGGCGGGAAGTGACGCCGGCCGAGTACCGCTGGGGGACCGGCTTTATGCTCGACTCACCACCCGTCAGGCCCATGTTGTCGTCCAGGTCGTTTGGCCATGATGGTTCTGGGGGCAGCCTCGGGTTCGGGGACCCCGAACTGGAGGCTGGGTTCGGGTTCGTCACAAACCGGTTCAGCGAGACGAGTTACCGAAGCGCCGATGCTTTAGTGGGATCGCTGCGACAGAGCCTCGCTTCTCTATGACCTATTCCCGTCAGTTGCTCCGGGGCCTAATCCTGGCATGGCAGCCATAACCCTCTCGGAGCACGGCGAGTTATGAACGGAGAGTTGGCGAATCGTCGAAGACGTCGACGACCTATCGTCTGAGTGTGTCGGACGGAGCCTCGTTGGTGGTGGCCTCTCCATTTGAAATGGCGGAAGTGCCGACGTGGCCTGAGTTCGGGGATGGGGACGATTTTAGCGGTTACTCCGGCGCGGTCATGGTGGGCAGCGTTCAGGCGCGGGCGTCCAGTAGTTGAAGTTCGATGCGGCGTTGGATAGAGAGCCCGCCATTTGACGAAAAAGATAACATTAAAGTTGGACAATGTCATCATCACTCCGTATCCGTGGTTCTTTCGGACGAGGGAGTCGATCTACGTTGCCAAGCCGCCGGTCACGTGGACAGCTCACCCGTGGTGAGGGGCCGTCCGACGCGGTCAACCCGGCCGTGCTCAGCCAGTCAATCCTTGGGCTCGAGTACCGCCAGCGACCCCTTCTGCCATTGGGGGCCAATAGAGTCCACAGGGCGGAGAGGGCACCGCCCTAGGCGCCTCGGGCATCAGGACGGCGCGCAACTGATCTAATCCGTCCCCCCCCGGCCTGGAGGTCCTGCGTGACCCAGCAGGGCGCAACGTTACAGCTTCGAAAACACCAGGTCGGACCCTTGACTAGTGGCCCGACCAGTCCTACACTAGCCCAACTATCCATAGGAGGGAAGGTCGCTCGAGTGGCTCTCATCATGGTTGCGATCTTCTTTCAAGCCGCGCTTGACGACTAGTGCGTGGGCAATGCCCATCAAGGAAGGTGGTTCGATGAAAGTGTCGTCCAGGAACCCGGGCAGAACTCTTACTCAAATTCGGAGGTGTTCTCGATGCGCCTAATCCACAACAAGGCCCGTCGGCACATTGCCGCCCTGCTGTCCACCGCGTGTGCGGCCACGGCGCTTGTCGCGTTGACAGCCGCGGCTCCCGCCAGCCTTGCCGCCACTCCGTCATCCGCAGCCATAAGCGGCAAGCTTGTGGTATGGGACTTCAACGAAGACACCCCCCAAGGCAAGAGTTACCCAACCGTCGACGCCGCTTTTGAGAAAATGTACCCTGGCGTAACTATTGAGCACGTGGCAAAGCCAGCCACGACCTATGGCGCAGTTGTTCAGGCTGCAATGGCGGCGAAGGCCGGCCCCGACGTACTGATGTTGCAGACACCCTTTGCAATCGAGCAGTACTCTCAGGAGCTGACCCCACTGAACAGCATGATAACGCCGGCCTTGCGGAAACAACTGGAGGGATGGGACGGCATGAACCCCAACCTCAACCCCAACGGCACGATTTATGGCCTTCCATATAGTTTCGGCGCCACGGCCTTCTACTGGAACAAAGCTCTGTTCAAAAAGGCGGGGTTGGACCCGAATCACATAGCGACGACCTACAACGGGCTACTATCCGAGCTCCAGAAGCTGAAGGCTGCGGGTATTACGCCACTCGGAGGAGGCGACAAGGGCGGGGTCTTTTTCTCGTGGTGGATGTACATCGGCGTCCCCGGGGTGATGAACCTCAAGGCATGCTACGGGCTCTCGGACGGCGCCACGAAGTGGACCGACCCCCGTATGGCCACGGTAGTCAAGGAATGGCTGACCTTCGTCCAACGCGGTTTCCTCGCCTCCAACCAGCAGGAGCTCTTCGCCGGGGACTTCAGCGGGTTCGGTAACTGGGAGAACGGCAACGCCGCTTTGGTATGGGCCTTCCCCGGATACCGTCCCATTCTGGCCAAGGACGACTCCACCAACCTCGGCACAGCCGCCGCCGTCATCGGAGCCGGCAGTTCGAAACCAAACTTCTACATGGCCGGCCCCACCCTGGGCTGGACGATACCAACTTGGTCGAACAACAAGGCCGCTGCCGGGGCATATATCAAGTTCATGACCGGACCGTACGCCCAGCAGCTCCACCTGAATGTCGACGGTGTTGGCCCGACCAATGTCGCCGTCAACGTTTCGAAAGCGACCCCGGATCTGAGGGCGACATTCAACCTGTGGAAGGCCAACCCGCTGAACGCCCATTGCGGTCGGACCTGGAACAATGAGGTCATCCAGACCCTTGGGCAACAGGTGGCGGCGATTGAGGCAGGGACCCAGACGATTCAAGGCGCGCTAGCCGATGCGCAGCGGGTCCAGAACCAAATAGACATCAGCAAATAGGGCGCTGTTAGCTTTATGGCTTCGGTTGAGGACGTGAGGTCCGCTGGATATCTCGAAGCCGAAAATCGGTCGGCCCAGCGGCGGGGGAGTGCTTCAACTCCCTCGTCGCTGGTGTCCCATTCGCGGCGGCGGTTCCATTGGAGCCCCGTCGCCTTTCTCGCTCCCGTCCTAGTTGTCCTGCTCCTCTTCCGAATTGTTCCGATGTTCTACGGCGGGTGGCTGAGCTTCACCAACTGGAACGGTATCGGGTCACCTAGGTACGTCGGCCTGCAAAATTATCGGCTGCTTTTGTCGGACCCAAGCATAACCACGTCTCTACGCAATAACGTCTTCTTTTGTATCTTCTTGCTCCTCGGGATGGCTGTGCCCTTGCTCATTGCCGTCCTGCTCCACCAGCGGATCTGGGGGTGGCGGGTCTTCCGGGTGATCTTCTTTGTCCCGGCGGCCTTATCACCTTTGGTGATCGGCACCTATTGGGCGGCCATCCTGCAAACTAACGGGCCATTTGCCGCCCTTTTGCGGACGATGCAGCTGCGATCACTGTCCCACCGTTTGTGGCTGGTTGACACGACCACGTCGCTCCCCACGATTGGCGCTGTACTGTTGTGGTCGAGCTTTGGCGTAGGCGTCGTGTTTTTCATGGCCGGGCTGGCCAGTATCGATGATTCCCTCTATGATGCCGCCAAAGTCGACGGCGCGAGCGCGCCTCAGGTGCTCCGTCATGTGACGATACCAGGCCTTGCCCCGGTAATATTGTTCTGGGCGATCCAAGTGGTCATCCTCTCATTTACAGGCCTATTTGCATTTATCTACTCACTAACCAATGGTGGGCCGGGCTATAGTACGTCGGTGATCGAGTTCGCAATGTACAGTAGTGCATTTCAAGGGGGCTTTATCGGATACGCCAGCGCAGTCGGGATGTTTATGCTCGTTATCGTAACATTTATAGTGGTGGTGTTTATGTGGGTGTCTCACCGTCGCGTAGAGGAGTCCCCCGCATGATCGGCTCCGTGTTGTTGCCGCCGAGGAGCAGACGGCGAGCCGTCACGGTAAGGAGGGGTCGCAAGCTCCTACGGGTGGTGGCATGGCTGTGGCTGGCAGCTATTGCTGTCTCGTGCCTTTACCCATTGGTGTTTGTGGTGTTGACCTCCCTGAAGACACAGACCCAGTTCTCCGTCAACCCTCTCGGTATCCCGTCGAGCCCGACTCTGGCCGAGTTCCGCACCGTATTGAGCGATGGGTTCCTTAGGAATGTCGTAAACTCCGTTATCATCGCCGGCGTTAGCGTGGCCGTGGTCGTGGTGATCAGCAGTTTAGCGGGCTTCGTTCTCGTCTTCCTGCGGTTTCGCGGGAGAAAGCTCGTCTTGTTCGGGATAGTGGGTCTGATGATCCAACCGATCGCCCTCCTTATGATCCCCGAGTTCCTCATTGTCTCGCGTGTACACCTATTGAGCTCATATATCGGCATCGTGCTTGTTTACGCCGCCCTGGGTGCACCGTTTGCCACTTTCCTCATGTACACGTACATGCTCTCGATCCCCAGAGAGCTGTTCGAGGCAGCCCGGCTGGATGGAGCGTCGTTGGTAAAGGTTCTCTTCTTGGTTATATGGCGACTACTCACGCCAGCGCTTGTTGCCTTGGTGGCCCTCGATTTTATCTCGTTCTGGAACGAGTTCTTGTTCGCCCTACTCATCCTTCAGAGCAACACGGTGAAGACCGTAATGGTAGGCCTGGCGGATTTGCAAGGCCTCCAAGTCGTCAATATACCGCTGGTCGCAGCGGGCATGGCGATGTCAATAGCGTTGCCATTGCTTGTGTTCATCGTCTTGCATAGGCGGCTGTTCTCCGGCCTTACGGTTGGCGCGCTCAAATGAGTTCGGGGTCTTAGCTGACCACAGCGGCGGACGTACTGTTAGTTAAGTGCCAACTGGGATTGCGCCCTTGGGCGCCGTGCGTCGTTAGGAGTGGTTATGGTGTCGAGCCTTGTCGGTGAGGGAATCAAGGGTGAGCGGTATACGGCCACAGTCCCGGACACCGTGGATTTAGTGGATAGGGCGGCGCTTGCGATAAATGGGTTGGGCCGGGCGCGAGATCCCGAGCGTGGCTATCAGCAGTATTTCTATATTCTCCTGAACGCAACGCCGCCTTACATGCTGCATAGCGGACCGCCAGACGCGAACTGTGACGCCATGGTCGGGGAGTCGTTCCCGCTCATGCGCCTTATGACCGGCGGCGATGAGCACCTGGACGCGGAGGGGGGACTGAACGCCACGCTAACGAGTCGGCTCTCGGCTGAGGACGGGCTTTACTGGCGGCCGTACTCGTCAGACGAGCCATGGCACTCGTTCGGGTACCCGGGCCATGAGACAACTGAAGACTATTCTGACGCAGGCGGCGACCAGGTGCTTTTGCGGACGCTGATGACATGGAGGGAGCTGGACGGCGACGATCGATGGGACGGGCGAATCCGAGCACTGATCGATGGCCTCGACCGGATCGCCCTTCATACGCCGCGATATGCGTATTTCCCGCAAACGTCGGTGGGCGGGGACTTCAGCTATCTGAAGGGAGGGTGGCCGGAGTCGGCCAAAGAGCCGATGGGCCCGCACGAAGGAGGCGAGGGGGACATTGTGTCCTGCGAGGCCGAGGGCATCCAGGGGTTGGCCCGCTGGTACACGGCCACGGGTGATGAGAAGGCTCTGCGCTTGGCTGGGGAGTTAGCTGAGTTCACCATGCAACCACGTTTTTGGGGTGGCGAACCGGAGCCCCTGGGCGTGGCTGGCAATGAGCAGGGCCACAGCGATTCACACTTCACCGGGCGGCTGATGGCTCTGCGCGGCCTGCTCGAGTACGGCGTAGTGGCCAATAACGAGCGGGCCAAGGAGTTCGTGCG
The DNA here is from genome assembly GCA_963750465.1 of uncultured Acidimicrobiaceae bacterium. Classification (GTDB taxonomy): domain Bacteria; phylum Actinomycetota; class Acidimicrobiia; order Acidimicrobiales; family Palsa-688; genus Fen-671. The sequence continues at coordinate 1,008,624 of CAVVRE010000007.1, read as the reverse complement.
GCGAGGTTACGAGTTCATGCGTCAGTTCGCCATTCCGCGGCTGGGTTATATGGACGGGTTCTCCTCCTCTACCACCATCGCCGGTTTCACCGAGAGCTGCATGCTGGGAATCTGGGTTGCTCTGGGTATCCGCCTGAGCGACGCTGGCATTGGCGACTACTGGGACGATGTTGATTGCTGTGTCCGGAACCAGCTGGTAGAGGCGCAACTGACACGGCTGGATTTGTTGGAGAAGGTGGCCACTGAGAGCCCGGCCCGGTCGCCTGGATCTCAGTGGTTCTGGTGCAACGATTTTACGCGGGCGACCATCTATCCGGGGCAGGAGTCGACGGAGGACGTCATGAGCCGGAGCTTGGGGCTGTGGGGTGCATTCTCGACTCCTACGTCGATGCCCAAGCTGTGGGTTATGCAGTGTTGTTCCGGCAACGCCCCGTGGGGCCTTTATGCGGCCTGGGAAGGGACGGTCCGCTGCGAGGATGGCCAGAACGCCGAGGTTAACCTGCTCCTCAACCACGCTTCACCGTGGCTTGACGTAGAGAGCTGGCTGCCGTACGAGGGCAAGGTGGTGATCCGCAACAAGACAGCTCGGCGGATCTCGGTCCGACCGTCCTCTTGGATCGACCGGAGAGGCCTTCGTTGTGACGTTGACGGCACTGAGCGCGACCCGGTACGCGTTGGTCCATACCTACTGTTCGACGACCTAAGGCCCGGGTCGATAGTGACCATGCAGTTCCCTGTGCCAGAGGAGACGACGGAGTACACATGGATGGCCAGGCACTGGCGCTCTGAAGCCAAGGTGAAGTGCACATTCCGCGGGAGCACATTGGTCGACATAAGCCCTCGTGACGACGCATTGGGAAGCTATCCAATTTATCAGCGAGATCACCTGAAGGCGGCTGGCCCGGCGCCAATGCGCACAGTCGATCGTTATGTCAGCGAACGAAGGGCGACGCGGTGGTAGGCCACTCGCCCCATTTTGCGGGGCCGGCCCTCGCCTACGTCGAGGGTCCCCGGCTTTTTGCACGCAAAGGGCAAAGGGTAAGATCCTTCGACAACACTGACGACGAGCCAAGGTGGAGGTCTCCACGGGGGCGCTGCCTCAGGTCAACGGTCGGCGAATAATCGTCCGAGGACTTCGAGCGCTGTGGTCTGCACGACTAAGTCGCATCCTTTGGCGATCGGCGAGGGGTTACCATAATGACGGTGGTTGACACTCACCTCATATCCCCCGAAGGGGTACTCCTCTGTTGTGGGCAGGTACCCTAGGGCGCCGTTAGTGTAGCCGCAGCACAAGGTGAACCGGGCCGGCGAGGCCACCTTTATCCTTGAGCCGATCTCGTTGAAAGCTTCGCCCGGAATCCCGACAATGGCCACGTCGCCGATTCTTATCACCTGGAGCGGCCCAGAGATGACATGGGGAGCGGTGCCGGTCCGGATTCCTTCTTGGGTGGCCGCGGCCCACACGCTGTGTATCTCAAGTGCGTTCCACTGCTCAGGCCCGGCCCCAGCGTTCTTGAGGGCGCGGACTTTTTCTTCGAGTTCTCGACGCACGACGGACATCTCATCCAAGGAGGGGTGCGGTTCGAGGGGAAGACGCAACCGGCCGATCTCGTAGTCGACGCGATCATCGAATTCCCCGGCCATAACCCTTCGGTAGCGCGCGATCGGCACGGCCGAGCCGTATTGGCTTCGTTCGGTCCTCATCGGCGCGACTTCGGCGTCGAAGCGACAGCTCAAGGCGACTAGTGCGAGGCGGCGGCCGAAATCGACCTCGGGCCCGGCGACATCCATGAAGGCTTCGAGGGGCAGCACATTTCCCCCGCAACCCTGGAGGAAAAGACAGTCCGCACCTGTCCATTGGCGTACCGCGGCGCGCAACGAGCCGACGAAGTCGGAGCTGGCCTGATCGACGTCGGGACCGATGACCACAGGGTGGCAGGCGAAATTCACCACGGTGGCGATCGGTTTACCCTTTAACGTGTCAAACCGAAGGACGCTGACGGTCTGGTCCAGAGGACCATCAGGGTTCCAGCCCAGTATCGTCCCGGCCGGGCTTCTTTCCCGCCGGTTGACGGTAAGGCCCTCTTAATTCCCCGACATGTGCTCCGAGCCGGGCAGGCTGCAGTCGGTCGATGGCTAGGGCGGCCACGGTAACCGTCGCCTCCAAGAGAGCCTCCCAGTACGACACCTCGACCGGGGTGAGTTCGTGAGCCAGGCCGCCCAGCTTCAACATCGAAGGTGGGGGAGGGGCGGCGTGTGTGTGTTGTGAATTGACGAACACCGCATCGACCGAGCAGTCCGCCGCGTCGGCCACCGCCAAGCGGATCTTCAAGGCGTCGTCTTCGACAGTTCCCAAGAGGTCCAGACCGACGATTACCGCCCTTCGCTCGCCGTCGTCTACGGCGAGGGCAGTCACCTCCAACGGCTGACCATACCCACCTACGGGAAGATAACGCCGGAGGAATCCGACCATGTCGGCTCCGAGGGGGGCCGGTACCTCCGCCGACGCGATACCGGCACGCAGGTGGCCCACAGCTGAGATCCCGAAACCCACCGCCGTATCGAGCGCGTCCGGAGAATTGATCAAATCGCACACCTCATCAAGGGCGGCCTCGTAGATGTCGACCATCTCGTCGATCTCGTCGATCGTTGTCACTAAAGGCGGCGCGAAGGTGTTGATCTGACGGGAGGCACGTACGAGCAGACCACGTTGCCGGGCCATCCTCTGTACCAAGCTCCCGACCGGGACCGAGTCAGGGAAAGGGATGCCCTGGTCGCGATCTCTCATGAACTCGACCGCGGCCAACAAGCCGATCGATCGGACGGCGCCAATGACGTCGCGTCGCTCGGACAGCTGCGAAAGCCTTTCAGCCAGGTGCTCACCGGATGCGTGCACGTTGGCAAAGACATTGTCCTCTCGCATCGCCCGGATCGTAGCCAGACCGGCGGCAGCACTCACGGGGTTCGCGGCGTGCGTATGCCCTCCAAAGTACTGAAGGTTGTCCTGTGGCTCACCCCAAAACGCTTGTCCAACCCTCTCCGTCATCATGACGGCGGCCAGAGGAGCGTACCCGCTGGATATCCCCTTACCGACGCAGACGATGTCCGGCCAAACGTCGAACCTCTCGGCCGCGAACCAGTGTCCGAGGCGGCCAAACCCCGTTACCAACTCGTCGAAGATCAACAGCACACCTGTCTCATCGCAGATCCTTCTAAGCTCCGAGAGGTAACTCGCCGGCAGCGGATGGACGCCGGCCGTCAGCATGACGGGCTCAACGACCACGGCGGCAACCGTATCGGCCCCTTCGTGTTCGATGACGCGACAAAGCTCTTCGGCTGCGTCCGTCGAGCAGACAGCGTGGTCATGAGGTTTCAAGTTCCCGCAAATCGGAGGCCGCACATGAAGAAAGCCGGAGGCCAACGGCTCATAAGGGGACCGTAGCCGGGGCCAACCGGTGGCCGAGAGGGCACCAAGAGTGTCGCCATGGTAGCTCTGGTACAGGCTGATGATCTTGTACCGGTTTTCCTGCTTCGACTGCTTATGATATTGACGGGACAGCTTGAATGCAGCCTCAGTTGCCTCGGAACCGCTGTTCAGAAGCTTCACCATCTGCATACGCCCGCCGGTGATATTTATTAGCTCGCCGACGAGTTCAAGTGCCCTGATGTTGGTCGTCATTATCGGGGATGCGAAAGCTAGCCGCCGGACCTGGTCCGCTACGGCGTCCATAACAGTCGTGGCCGAATGCCCCAGGCTGACGGCGAAGACCCCGGAAAGGCCGTCTATGTAGGACTTGCCAGCGTCATCGACCACCCGGATGCCGGTCCCCTCGACCAGGATGAGCGGGTCCTCGGAGAAGGTTTTCATCTGATTGAAGTCGACCATTTGATGACGGACCAGCTCCCTTGCCGGAGGGACGGCGCTGACGGGAGAAGGGGGAGTCGGTCGACCAGGCGATGCTTCTGGGGCGCTAGCCATGGGCCACCAGGCTAGCAGTGGTTGGACCGGTCGGTCAAGGGTGGGACGGCTGCTTGGGGCGGTGGCAACGATGGCGCTCCAGCCACTTTCCGCCAGGAGCGTCAGCGTTTCCACCGATTTTCGGTTCACAATCAACGAGACGACGGTTGCATGTGGCGCCGAACGGCGGCGCCGCACCAACGGGTCGCTAGACAGCGTTCCTCGGTCCGGTCGTGGTACAGCAACCGGATGAAGGGTAATATGTCGAGATCTAGTTGGCGGCAGACTGCGTATACAAAAGGGGAAGGGGTCCCGTGGCTGAGGAGGTACGGGTCGGCATTATCGGCGCCGGCTACTGGGCGGCGTACTTCTATTTGCCGTTCCTAGAGGCCCACCCGCGGGCTCGGTGCGTGGGCGTAGTGAGACGGAATACCGATGCTCTCGCCGCATTGCGCCGGGCCTTCAATCTCGAAGTGGCCACCACCGACGTACATGAACTATTGACAGCCGGGTGCGATGGCGTGATCGTCGCGTCGGCGCATGCCGTTCACAGGGAGCATGCACAGCAGGCGCTTGAATATGGATGCGACGTACTCGTCGAGAAGCCGATGACGGTGTCATTGGATGATGCGGTTGCGTTGAGCTCGGTCGCCACCACCGTGGGGAAGATGGTAACGATCGCCTATGGATGGAACTACAACCGGATGGCGTCGTGGGCTATAGACCTGGTCCGATCGGGCCAACTTGGTGAAGTTCGCTCGATTTGTGGCACTATGGCCTCTTCGCTTGTGCCGCTTTACTCGGGACTTGGCGGCTACGGTAAGATCGTCCTGGCCGGTTATGAGTTTGAGGCGAGCAGCGAAACCTACACCGTGGTGGATAACGGGGGCGGGTATCTCTATGGTCAAACCAGCCACCTGTTAGGGCTCGGCCTGGCCCTGGCCGGGTCACCCCCGGCGGAAGTGTTCGCGACTATGACCCGCCTACCGAACGGTGTGGACATCGATGACTCGCTGAGCGTGCGGTTCGCCGACGGGTCCGTCGGTTCCTTCTTTGGATCGGGCCGGTTCCTCTGGGGAGCGAGATACCCTTTTGATTTCAAGATCATCGGCAATGAAGGTTCCCTCTTTTTAGATTTCGCGACGGAGCGGGCCGAGGTTTACTTTCACGGGGAGAGCGACCAGGAACTGTTTACGCTAGAAGACGGCACGCAGGCGTTTGTAGGGCGGCCGCCGGATGAGGTTCTCGACGTCTCGGAGGGCGAGGGTTTGTATAGCTGTGATGGCCCAGTTCGCCATTTTTTGGACCACTGTCTGGGTGTACAGACCACTGAGCGCGCCGACGTGGCTCTTGGGGTGAGGACAGTCGCCGTAATGGAAGCAGCCGCACGTTCGGCCAAGCTGAATGTGCCGGTCCAACTCAGTGGCGTTTGAGGAGCGTCAAGGTTTAGGAGCGACTTGGCCTAAGACGGTCCTTGGTGATCGTGGCCCGAACTCGTCCTTGACCTGTTACGACGACGGGTCCTAGAATCGCCACGTGCACGGGACCCGGAAGTCGTTGCGCGGTTCTTGATAACACCCGGGACACCTGTTCCAGTCGGCGCATCTACCTAGCGGAAGCTTGATCGGACGATGCCAACGAAACCCAAGAGCCTGCTTAACCCGATACAACATGTCAACACTATGCTTCTGTCCGACCTGGCGGCGGAGCAGATCATCAGCCTGATCCAATCGGGTCAGCTGGCCGCCGGGTCACGCATCCCGGCCGAGCGGGATCTTGCTCAGCAATTGGCCGTCTCGAGGACAGCGGTGCGTGAGGCCCTACGAATCGTCGAGGCCACCGGAGTAGTCGAATCGCGCGTTGGTCGTGGTCGGTTCGTGCGGTCGCGACCGGCCAGAAGTGCGAGACGCACGGGAATGAGTACGTGGGAGCAGCTGCATAGCGAGGAAGCTGCTGAGTTGGCCCACGTGGTCCAACTAATAGAGCCGGTAAGCGTCCTGGAGGTGCCTATCCACCTGCTCCCAGAAGTGGTGGTGGAGGCACGTTCGATTTACGAGCGGGCCGCGCTGGCTGTCGAAGCGGGCGACGCCGACCTCGCCTCTGCCCTTGACGGTGATTTCCATCGGAGCCTGAGCGTCCGGACGCCCAATCGGCTCTTGCGAGCTATAGCCTTACAGTTGGTTGAGATGATGGGCCCTTCAGCACGGGTCGTATACGCCGTCCCCGCCGCCGCAAACCGCTCCCTAGCGCATCACCTTGAGATTATCAGGGCGCTCGAAGCCGGCGACCGCAGTCAAGCCAGCCTTCTTGTCCGTGATCATGCCGCCATAGCTCACAGGTTTGCCGCTGAGCAGAGTAACTCGTACGAGACAAAGAGCGGATTAGAGCGGGGTCAGTCGACCGCGGCGGGGACCACTACGCCGTCGTCAACATCGCCAGCGGTGCCCTCGACGCCCGTGGTCCCACGACCCTCGCCGTCTCGGTCTGGACCGGCGTTGGCGCCGTCGACTGCAGCCCGGAATGCCGCTGAGCGGTCTCGGTCGGAGTCGTCTCCCTCGAAGGGTTCAACTGCAAAGACGGCTCGTGGTAGCCGTCGTGTAACGCCAGCCACCAGCACGCGGTGAGCAGCCCGAGGGTGCGGCTCCGAACCCCCTGATTGCCCGGGGTTGGGCGCCGTCGATATTGCCTGGCCCGTGGTTCCCTCGGGACTTACAATAACCCGTTCACCGAGGCTCGTACACATTAAAACGTCCGTAGCTAATAGAGATGCGGCGGGGGAGAGCAGCTCGCGACGGGGCTGGGGCACTCAGGAGTTCGGCCCAACGCGGGTGACAGTGGTCGCGTTGATTATGCGGAACCCACGCGCCGACTTGATCACGACGCAGGTTAGGCCCCCTTGGGAGAAAGTGCAGCGAAACGGGGCCACGGCGAGTTGGGTCCCATAGCTGATCGTAGGCACCCCGAGCCCGGGGTTACCGATCTCGCACGAGTTAGGGTTCGTCTCCCCGACGTGACAAATGTCAACCTCGCCACCGCGGAGAAGGTGAACGGCTTCGCCCCCGGCGCTCTGGTATCCCACTCCTTCCGGGCTCATGCCGCAAGACCAACCCGGCACAGAGTAGAACGCCGCCGCGGTTGCTGCCGATTGTGGTGAGGGCGCTACTTCTGAGTTGACGTAAGCATATTCGTGGCCAAGACGCCCGATACATTCGTGTTCATCAGACCGAGGGCGGACTGGCGCCGGCGGGTACGCCGGCCGGAGCTGACAAACTTATCCCGGCCAGAAGGACGGTCAGACCGAATAACAAGGACGCCATGGTCACGTCGGCGCAACACCTCATGGCCCGACATCGCCCCGACGACGAGACCCGGGTCGCACCCCACAACTTCCGTCCAGGCCATATCACGCGCAGCCGAGGACCTCTTTCTGGATCGTAGGAACCTAGACCTCTGACGAGATTAGCTACTCGCCGATGGCGGCGACGGCCGCGAGGATGGCGTCGATCGCGGCCCCAGGATGGGACACCATCGAGACGTGCGACCCCGCGACTTCGGTAATAGTCGAGCCGGCCCGCTCCGCCATGCTGCGTAGCGTGGCCGGGGGTATGACGCGGTCCTCGGTCCCGATCACGGCCCAACTCGGGATGGTCTTCCAGGCCGCCGTCTCCGTCGGGGCGGTGTTCGCGCCCAGCGTGATGGGACGTTGGCTAGCCACTATCAGCCACCGGTCCGCCTCGGAGAGGTCCTGCGCGAAGGAATTATGGACGGTTGATGGCTTGAGAAACGCCTCGGCGTCACCCTCCGGGGCTCCAGGGTAGCCGACGAGGTCCAGAACGGCCGTCGGGTCGGGAACGTCGAGCGCCGAACCCGACCCGCCCAGGATCTGGAAAACGGTCTCTCCTACGTCCGGGATGAACGCGTCGACGTAGACCAACGCCTTGACGTCACCACCGCCCGTACCCGCGTTCGTGGTTACAACGCCCCCGTAGGAATGGCCGACGAGGACGACCGGGCCGGCGGTACGCTGGGCGACGAACGAGGCGACGTATGCCGCGTCTCCCGCCACCCCGTGGAGGAGGTTGGGTGGAGTAAAGACCGTGAAGCCCAGTCCCTGGAGTTCGGTCGATACGGCGCTCCAGCTGGCTCCGTCCGCCCACGCCCCGTGCACGAGGACGATCGTCGGCTTCGGCATGTCGCTCCCTTCTCGGGCCCGGCCGGTGCCGGTCCTCAACTGGAGGATACGACGGCCATCATCGACTTGCCAATGAACAATGCGGACGGGTTGTGGGCGGCAATTTGATCCTCCTATACCGTTTCGTAGGACTGCACCTGCTGTTGCAGGAGTTCCTTCCGTATGTGAACAATTGGAATGTGAAGAGCTACCTTCATGACAAGGGCGTGGCGCACCACCTGTTCATGACTTCCGGGGGCCGTTGGAACTCGGTGTTATTAAGCACCGGGAAGCTGTCCAAAAACGTGCTTCCCTGGGTTGGCGGGTACCGCCTCGCCCCGAACTGTGCCGCCCAGACCTGGCCAACGGCAACAGCCGGGCGCCCACGCGGAAATGGGCAGGTGGGCCGGCAGTGACTCGGGTCTTCGATGACCCGGCCGCCTTCGCCGACGAAGCGCTGGCGGGGTTCGCCTCCGCCTATCCCGGGTACGTGGTCCGAGTCGACGGTGGCGTCGTCCAGGCCGCTGCCAGCCGCCCGGGACAGGTTGCGGTCGTTATCGGCGGTGGGTCGGGCCACTACCCGGCCTTCGCCGGGCTAGTCGGACCGGGTCTCGCCACCGCCGCCGTGTGCGGCAAGATCTTCGCCTCTCCCTCGGCCGGCCAGGCTTACCGGGTGGCGCGCGCAGTTGAAAGCGGCGGGGGCGTGCTGTTCAGCTACGGGAACTATTCGGGTGACAGGATGCAATTCGGTCAGGCGGAACTGCGCCTCCGGGCCGAAGGAATTGACGCACGTACCGTTTTCGTGACCGATGATGTTGCCAGCGCCCCGCCCGATCAGATGGGTGAGCGCCGGGGGATCGCCGGAGGTCTGGCCGTTTTCAAGGTCGCCGGTTCGGCTGCGGGCTCCGGTCTTTCCCTCGGTGAGGTGGAGCGGCTGGCCCGCAAGGCCAACAGCCGGGCCCGAACGCTTGGCGTCGCCTTCGGGGGATGCACGCTGCCGGGGGCGTCGGCCCCGCTGTTCACGGTGCCGCCCGGGCAGATGTCCATCGGGCTGGGTATTCATGGAGAGCCCGGCATAAGCGACGTGCCGATATTGTCGGCTCGCGACCTCGCCGCGCTCTTGGTCGAGACGCTCCTCCGGGAGAGGCCTGAGGGCTCGACTGAGCGGGCCGTAGTGCTCGTCAACGGGCTCGGCACGGTCAAGTACGAAGAGTTGCTCTTGTTGTTCGGTAACGTAGCCGCGCAGCTCGCCAAGGCCGGGGTACAGGTCGTCGATGCCGAATGCGCCGAGCTAGTAACGAGCTTGGACATGTCAGGGCTGTCGCTCACATTGTTCTGGGTCGATGACGAGCTAGAGGCGTTGTGGTCAGCGCCGGCAGATACGCCGGCCTACAGGAAAACGTGGCGCCCTCCGCTCCAGCGTCGCACCCTGACGGCGCCAGGCCAGCAAGCTGCTGAGCAAGGCGAGGTAGCCACGGGGGCGGCGCAGCAGCTGGCAGGGCTCGCCGCGCTCATGCTGGAGACCGCGGCCGAGGCCGTTCATGCTCACGAGGATGAGTTGGGCCGCCTCGACTCCGTGGCCGGGGACGGTGACCACGGGGCCGGGATGCGCCGGGGTGCCGACGGAGCCGTAGCCGTGTCCCGCGCCGCTCTGGAGCGTGGGTCGGGCGTCCAAGAGCTGCTTTTGGCCGCGTCCGAGGAATGGTCGGACCGCGGGGGCGGCGCTTCTGGCGCCCTGTGGGGAGCAGGACTGCTGGCCATGGCGGCTAGCCTCGGGAACCGCGAGACTTACAATGCGGAAGACTTGGTCAACTCTGCAGTGGCAGCGCGCGATGCCGTGGTCGGTCTGGGTGGGGCAGAGCGGGGTGACAAAACGGTTCTTGATGCTTTGTACCCGTTTGTGGAGACACTCGAGAAGCAGGTAAGTCAGGGGAAAACTGTCGTAGATGCATTACGAGCGGCCGCGGAGGCGGCCACGCTTGGCGCCGCCGGCACGTCTCCCTTGCGGCCCCGCAAGGGACGGGCGCGCCCGTTGGCTGACCGGAGCGTCGGGACGCCCGACCCCGGCGCCGTGTCTTTTGCTTTGATCGCGACAGCCATCGCAGATGAGGCGAGCCAACCGGGACGCGGCCCTGGCGCCACGGGGCTCAGATGAGGAGGCAGTTATGACACCGAGATGGCGGATCGTTGTTGGCAGCGACAATGCCGGCGTCAATTACAAGAACGAGCTAAAGACGATCTTGCAACGCGATCCACGAGTCGCATCGGTGGCCGACGTTGGTGTCGGTACGCAGGCCGATGACACCGCATACCCGCATATCGCCGTGGCCGCGGCCCGGAAGATCGCGGCCGGCGAGGCGGACCGGGCACTGCTGTTTTGCGGGACCGGGCTTGGCGTCGCCATCGCTGCCAACAAAGTCCCGGGCGTGCGCGCCGTGACGGCACACGATAGCTATTCGGTTGAGCGCTCGGTTCTCAGTAACAATGCGCAGGTACTGGCGATGGGGGAGCGAGTGATCGGTATCGAGCTGGCAAAGAAGCTGGTTGACCAGTGGCTCGACTATCAGTTCGACCCGAGTGCACCTTCGGCGGCGAAGGTGGAGGCGGTCGGCTCGTACGAGAGGGAGATCAAGGGGCAAAGTGTGTGATATGCGGCTGCGCTGCGTTCTCGCTCGATAGGAACGAGGGACGATTTCACCTAGCGGTGTAGCCGCCGTCGATGAGGATATCTGCCCCGTTGATCATGCTGGCGGCGTCACTGGCAAGGAACAGCGCCGCCGCCGCGACCTCATCTGGGTGCGCGAACCGACCCGAGGGGATCATCTTTTTGAAGGCCTCCCCTTTCTCGCCAGCCCAGACCCTGCGCCCAAGCTCGGTGAGGACCACCGTTGGGGAAATCGTATTGACCGATATCCCCTGGCCTCCCCACTCGACGGCAAGGGCTCGCGAGAGACCAAGCAGGCCCGCCTTCGAGGCGCAATAGGCGACATGCCCCTCGAGCCCGACACTGGCCGCTTGGGAGGCGATGCTGATGATGCGGCCTCCTCCAGCCGCCAGCATGTGACGGCCAACTTGCTGACACAGTAGGAAGGCACCCTTCAAGTTGATATCGAGGGTAGAGTCCCAGCTTTCGACGCTCAGATCCGTAGCCGGTTGTATGAGCGCCACCCCGGCGCAATTGACGAGCACGTCGATCCGCCCGAAATGCGTCATTACGTCATTGATCGTGGCAGTTACGGAGCCGACGCTGGACACGTCGCACAGGAACCCCCGGCTCCCCTCGCTGCTGGCCCGCGCAATTTCTGCTGCTCGTTCGCCTTGCAGGTCCAGTACCGCAACCCGAGCGCCATTTGCTCCAAAGGCCAGGGCGATCTCGCGCCCTATACCCGACGCACCCCCAGTGACAACGGCGACCTTTTGTTCGAGCCTGAACACCGCGCCTACGAGGTCGAGCGGCTCCCTGTCATCAGGCACGGCTGCTCCTCCCTAAAGAGTATTGATGGACCATCGCAGCGGCCGTTTGGGCCACGTGCCGATGGACCTGGTCCCAGGTGCGCATTTCGTCGTCGACTATATAGAACGTGTCAGTGATCAAGCCAACCTGACCGTGTCGCCGACGAAAAGCACTAACGATGACCCAAGGCGAATTCCTTTCCCTTGGTCAATTCGTCGGCGGTCAGGTCCGGCCCGGTGAAACTCGGTCAGTGGAGCCGATGCCTCACTGCATAATTTGCGGTGGAAAAACACATTGTCTTTTTCTCGCGACGGGATGCGGCGACGCGCAGTTCGAAGACCGGGCGATCGGCATTGAGAGCCCAGCATTGCTGTACCATTTGTGTTGTGCTTGGATATTTCTTCGAAGTCTTCAATCTGCTCGTCCCGACGAAGGGGTGCTCATGCCCGAGCTAATGCAGGCAGTAGTGTGCCACGGTCCTCGCGATTACCAACTCGAACAGGTCCCGGTACCGGAGCCTGGGCCAGGAAGCGCCCTCGTGAGGGTGGAGGCCGTTGGGATCTGCGCCAGCGATCTCAAGTGTTATCACGGGGCCGTGAAGTTCTGGGGGGACGAGCACCGTCCGGCCTACGCCGAACGAGACGTAATACCAGGTCATGAGTTCGCGGGGACGGTGGTCAGCCTCGACCAGCAGGCCCGCGAGCGATGGGGGATCGGCATCGGCGACCGAGTGGTGTCGGAGCAAATCGTCCCCTGCTGGCGCTGCCGCTATTGCCTGAGAGGCGAGTATTGGATGTGCGGGCCGCATAACCTCTACGGTTTCAAGCAGTGCACCCCCGGCGCGATGGCGTCGTATATGGTCTTTCCTCCGGAGGCGATTGTGCACCGGATATCTCGTGATCTCCCTGCTCACCATGCGGCGTTCGCGGAACCGCTGGCGTGCGCGCTCCATGCCGTCGAGCGCGCTGACATCGGTCCCGGCGACGTTGTGGTCGTCGCCGGGTGCGGTCCCATAGGTCTGGGGATGGTCCTGGGTGCGGTGGCCAGGTCCCCTGCGCACGTAGTTGCCCTGGACGTCTTCGACGCCAAGCTCGAGGTGGCCCGTTTGTGCGGGGCTGACGTGATCGTCAACGTGGGAAGGGACGACCCGCTCCCGGTGGTCGCCGGCCTCACCGAGGGTTACGGCGCCGATATTTACCTGGAAGGTAGCGGCCACGCCTCGGCGGTGGCACAAGGTCTCCGGCTTCTCCGCAAGCTCGGTACGTACGTTGAGTACGGCGTGTTCGGGTCGGACGTGAGCGTCGACTGGAGCATTATCAGCGATGACAAGGAGCTCGACATCCGCGGTGCTCACTTGGCCCGCACTGCTGGCCGACAGCAATACAGATGCTCGAGTCCGGGACCCTCCCGATGGACCGGATCTGCACCCACCAGCTGCCACTTGCGCACTTTCAGCAGGGTCTCGACCTCGTGGCCGAAAGTAGTGGCTCGGTGAAAGTCAGCTTGATCCCAGACTGACCAGAGGTGTGCCCCGGCGATCTCGTGGATCAACTTGGTCTGGGGGTGCTCGTTCCACCTGGTTCAGGAAGGTCGACACCAGCGAGCTGGGCGCATGCAGCGAGGAGCCCTTCCTGGACGGTTGGGTTGTGCGCGGCCGGGTGTGACTTGCGGGGGCGCTGATGGTAGAAGTACTCGCCAGAGACGTTGGCGGCCGGATCGTTGCTGACGGCCAGCCAGGCCTGCGTAACCGGAGCTTTGGCCATATCGTCGGGTGCTCCTGGTCCTCCCATCTTGGTGGGGACCCATCCGGGTTCGAGGGCGTTGGACAAGACCGTTGACCAGCGGCGCGCCACGGCGAAGGCGAGGACCACGTCGAACAACTTGGAGTCGGAGTAGGCCTGCGAGCCGTTCCAGCTTCGGCGCTCCCATTGCAGGTCGGAGAGGTCCGGGTTGCCGCCCTGGTGCATGCCCGAGCTCAGGTAGACGAGGCGGTCGGGCGCTGTGACCAGGGCCGTGAGCACATACGGGGCGAGCACGTTGACGGCAAACACGTGGCTGAGGCCGTCGACCGTCTGGACTCGGCGTCGTTCTCGATAGCCGATGCCGGCATTGTGGATGATGGCGTCGTACCGTCCGAGGGCGTTGGCTTGCTCGGCGACCAGCTTCGTTTCGGCGATGCTGGCGAGGTCACCGATGACGACGTGGGTCGCGTCCGGCAGAGCCGTGCGGGCGTCATTGGCGCGGCCTTCGTTTCGCGCGTGCAGCGTGATCTCGTGACCCTCGGCCACTAGCAGCCGAGCGGCCATCAGGCCCAGACCGTCGCTCGATCCCGTGATCAGGACGCTGGCCACCTCGCTCTCCTCTCCTTCCCCGCCCCCCGGGGGCGGCCGCAGAGAAGTGAGCCTATTCGTCCGAACGCGCCGAGGCGTTCATCGCCAGGTTGCCCCCGTCCACCGGCATCATGACGCCCGTGACCATCGCCGAGGCGTCGGACGCCAGGAACACAGCCGGCCCCACAAAATCTGCGGGTTCGGCCAGCCTCCCTAGCGGGATCGCCCCCAGCACCCTCGCCAAGAACCCCGGCGCGTCGGCGTCGGGGTTGTCGAGGCGGGCCTGGAAGCTCTTGGTCCTCGTCTGGACGGGCAGGATGGCGTTGACCCGGATCCCGTACCGGCCCCATTCCACCGCCAGCTCCCTCGTCATCTGGATAATCCCGCCCTTTGTCACGCTGTAAGCAAAGTTGCCCCGACCGAGAGCGCTCAGACCTGCTATCGAGCTGATGTTTATGATCGAACCGCCCTGACCGGCATCGATCATCGCTTGACCGGCTGATCGCGCGCAAAGGAAATAGCCCGTCAGGTTCACATTCATAGCGCGCTCCCACAACTCGAGCGTGAGAGCATGCGGCCGCGCCAGGAACGGCGTGAACGCGCCGTTGACCAGGATGTCCACCCGTCCGAAGCGAGCCCGCACCTCATCGAACAGCGAGATGACCTCGTCCTCGCGGCCCACGTCGCACTTAACGGGCAACGGCGCTTTCGCATTACTCACGCTCGAAGTGAGCATCTCGGTTGTTTCGTCGAGCCCGGCCTCGTTGATGTCAACCAGCACAACAGCCGCTCCGAAGCCTGCGAACCCGATGCTTATTCTTTGGCCGATACCGCTGCCGGCGCCCGTAACCACCGCGATACGGTCCTCGAGCGAGAACATCGAGAGGTTTTGCGCCGGTTGGGCGCCCAATTCTTGCTTACCTAGTTCGGTTGCCAGCTCGTCCTCCGATCACGGACCCGCAGCCGGCCTGGTCCCGAAGAGCTCGAACGTCGCCTCGGCGGCCCGCACAACATCGTCCACGTCGGGAAGCAACTGTTCGTACTGTCCCGGCCCCTCCGGTATGGCCGAGCGGCGGGCGGCGGCCCGCATGACCGGAGCGTCGAGGTACTCGAAGGCCGCCTCTTGGACCGCGGCGGCAATCTCTGCGCTCGGGCCAGCGAACTTCGGAGCCTCGTCGACTACCACGACATGACCCGTCTTGCGGGCCGAAGCGACGACCGTACCCACGTCGAGAGGAGCCAGCGAGCGCAGGTCGATTACCTCAGCCGATACGCCCGAGGCTGTCAAGGTGTCGGCCGCGGCCGACGCTTTGGCCAGCCCGGCTCCATATGTGACGATGGTGCAGTCATCACCTGCCCGGCAGACCCTGGCGGAGCCGAACGGTACAAGATCCTCCGGTCCTCCAGCCGGCCCCCGCACACCGGTCAGTCGCTTGTGCATCAAGAAAATCACTGGGTCGCTGGCCCGTAGAGCCGTCTTTATAAGCCCTTTCGCGTCATAGGGGGTGGCCGGCACTAAAACGACTAAGCCGGGCATGTGCATGAACCACGCTTCGAGGCTGTTGTTGTGCTGCGGTCCACCGTGCGCCACACCCGCGGTGGCGCGGATGACGAGGGGCATCGGGCGTGAGAGCATGAACTCGACCTTGGCCCCCTGGTTGACGATCTCGTCCATCGCTCCGAAGGCAAAATCCACGAAATTCAAATCGACGATCGGGTGCAATCCGGCCAGCGCGGCACCGACCCCGGTTGCCACCATCGCCCCCTCCGAGATCGGAGTGTCGAAAATTCGTCCAGGGCCCATCAGTTCGGCCAGGCCTTTCACCTGGGCCCAGTGGCCGCCGCGGTGAACGAGGTCGGTCCCCAACACGAAGATGTCCGGGTTGGTCGTCATCTCCTCCGCGACTCCCTCGGCGAAAGCAGCGGAGTAAGTCAGTTCCCTGGTCGTCACGACCTGAGTATATGTCTCGACCGTCGACCGCCTTGGCGATAGCTTCACGCTTGGCTATAGCTTCAGGCTGGAACTCGTCTTTTTTTTGGTACCGCAGCCTTGGCCGAGCCCAGGAGACTGGCCCGGGCGGCAGAAGGGCTCGCCCACAGCTACAGGGAGACCCACAGCTACGGGAGACCCACAGCTACAGGGAGAAAGGACGCCTCAGATGGTTAGCCTGCAAGGCGCGATCGGGGAAAAAGTCGACGCATTCGGTGCGCCGTCGCGAATGTCCGCAGCGTACGCGACTGAGTTACTGGCCGGGCGGTTGAAACTGGAACGCTCGGTCTCGCCGGGGGCCGTGGCATGATGGGGTCAGCTCGGCTGGCTCCCAGGCGCCCGGTCCGCTTCGGTGTTCAGCTGCAGGCGCAGCGAACGGCATGGCCCGATTTCCAGGCTGCGCTGGCGGCTGTCGAAGACCTGGGCTTTGACACTGTCTTCACCTTCGACCACCTCCTGCCGGTCGACGGCCCTGTCGACGGGCCCTGCTTCGAGACGTTCACGACGCTGGCGGCCATGGCGGCCCTGACCCACCGAATCCGGATCGGGACTTTGTGTGGCGGTGTGATGTACCGTGACCCCGCCACGCTGGCGAAAGCCGCCGCCATGGTCGACCAGATCAGTGGTGGGCGACTCGAGTTCACACTCGGGCCGGCCTGGGCCGAGCGGGAGTTCCGTACCTACGGCCTGCCCTTCCCGGGCCCGGGTGAGCGCTTGAGACGGTTGGACGAGGCGTTGACGATCGTCAAGAGCCTCTGGACTCAGCCGGAGACCACGTTCGACGGCCGCTATTACCGCGTGGTCGAGGCGCCGTGCGAGCCGAAACCACTGCAACGCCCGCATCCGCCGATCATGATCGGAGGGGGGCGTAACGGGACGGCTCGCCTGGCGGCCAAGCACGCGGACGCATGGAACGGCATAGGCTCAGCGGCTTTCTGCGCGGAAAGGATCGCGGCGATCGAGGGCTTTTGCCGAGAGCTCGGACGAGATCCGGGCGAGATCGAGTTCTCGGCCCACCCCGAACTGGCGATCGCGCCGACGCACCAACGGGCGGAGGAGCTGGCCGCAAAGGTCTCTGCCGGGCACGGTCGTTACCTCGAGAACGAGACGGGGCTCTGGGTCCTTGGGACTCCGGACGAGGTACGCACGCAGGTGGCCGCCTATGTCGAGACGGGCGTTACGCACCTTATTTTTGCCCTCCCCCACCCGTTCGAGCGAGACGGCCTCGAGCTTTTCGCCCGCGAGGTTGCCCCCGCCTTCCGTTAGCTGGAGCCCGGACGCTGGGATCGGTAGTCCGTATTGGCCTGGCCTGGCGACGCTTGTACAACCGCCGGGCTGAACGGGACAAGAGCGTCCATTAGGCGCCTTGACAATGGTCAGGCCAGACAGTATCGTCGCTTCGTTTACAGTCGACACCCGAACATGGCTCTAGGGGGGTGCGAAAGGCCTCCGTGGTGGTCGTTTTTGGAGGTCCTAGCTTTGGGGGAAAATACATGGCAGAAGATGATCCCGGGTCCTCGGAGGAACAATCTAAAGAACTGCTCAGCCGCCGTCGCCTCCTGCAGGGAGGTGCGGCATTCGCGGCAGCCGGTCTTACGAGCCCATTGTGGGCC
The DNA here is from genome assembly GCA_963750465.1 of uncultured Acidimicrobiaceae bacterium. GTDB lineage: Bacteria > Actinomycetota > Acidimicrobiia > Acidimicrobiales > Palsa-688 > Fen-671. The sequence continues at coordinate 991,108 of CAVVRE010000007.1, read as the reverse complement.
GGTACCGCGGGCGCGGCCACGAGACCATCCAACTCGTTCGGGCCGCTGTTGAACCGCAAGTCTGTCAAGAAAACCAACCTCACCTTGATGACCTGGGAGCTGTTCGAGCCCCAGGAAATCGGTGCGTGGAAAAAGACGATCGCCAATTTCGAAGCCGCCAACCCGTCCATCTCAGTCTCATGGGTCGGTTGGCCGTTCGCCACCTATGACCAGAACGTGACCGCTCAGGCCCAGGCCGGGCACGTCGCCGCTGACGTCGTCATGTGCCCGCCCGAGCTCGCATCGACGCTGATCGACGACTACGGGATCTGCATACCGGTCGGCGACATCGCCCACGAGGTCGGCTTGGTACCCGACGCCTCGCACAAGCAGTACATAGTCAACGGCAAGCTCTACGCGTTGGGAGTGCTCGTCGTTGCTTTCGTCCTCGAGTACGACCAGAGGATCCTCGCCAACTCGGGCTTCCATTCGCCGCCTACGACTCCCGCAGAATGGCTTGCTTACACAGAGAAGCTGACGATCCCGTCTAAGCACCAGTTCGGCAACTACAACGTCAACACCGCCGCCTCCGGGGCGGACATGTGGTTCGCCGTCCAGAACTTCCCGCTCGGTTGGAACGGGGCCTGGGCCAAGGGCTCCACGCTGACGATCGACTCCAAGGAGTGCATCGCGGCAATGGAGTTCTTCGTCAAGCTGGTGAAGGCGAGCGGCCTGCTGGGGACGACGGAAACCATCCAGCAGAAGCTCTGGGACAACGACCAGGTCGCGATGCTTTACTCCGTCGCCCTCGGTGCCTCGACCTTGAAGGCGGCGGCGCCCAAGCTGTACCCCAACCTCCGCACCGCTCCGGTCCCGTGGGCCAACAAGAAATCCATCTCCAGGCTGCACACGATCAACATCCTGAAGACCTCGTCGAACATACCGGCCGCGCAGGAGCTGGTGAAGTATGTAGTGACGCCGAAGAACCTCTGGTACATCGACTTCACCAACGGCTACCCCTTGATCCCGTTCAGCAACTTCGCCAGCTTGGTCCCGCAGTACGAGCCGTTCATCAATACGCTCCCGTGGAAGACGGGCTTCGAGGCGTCGAACTACGTCGGCGAGTACGATGCGCTCGGCGATTACGTGTTCGCATTTGCGCAATTGGGCAACATCATTTCTACCCAGCTCGAGAGGGCTCTCTCGGGCAGCGCGACGGTGACCGAGGCTCTGCAGACCGCCCAGTCAACGGCTAAAGAGTCGCTGCACGTGCCGAAGCCCTAGCGGCCGGCTCCTCGTTGAACCAGTGCCGTGACCACGGACGCCCAGCCTCCCGGGTCACGGCGCTGTTCAGCGGTCCCGACTAGAGATGTTTGCTACCGCCAGATGTACTTCGTGTTAGCAGCGCCGACAACAGGACCCAAATGGTGTTGGAAAAGCAGCCTGACTATGGGATCGTGACGTGAGCTTAGGGTCGGTGCCGGCCACCATTTCAGAGCAGGGCACAGGGCCAGCCGAGTTCAAAGTACCCGGCACCTACCGAGGATCGGCGGTGAACACGATCCGCCGGAAGCGGAACGTGTTCCCGTACCTGCTCGCGCTTCCTATCGTTGTGTTCGAGGGGATCTTCGTCATCTACCCGATCATCCGCGGGCTCCTCCTCTCCGGCCAACTCACCCAATTCGGAAAGACGAGTTGGGTAGGCCTCGGGAACTTCAGGCAGATGATCCACGACCCCGTCTTCTGGCAATCCATCAAGACGACGTTTGAGTTCGTCTTCGCCATGGCCGGAGTATGGCTCGTTCTCGGTCTCGCCGTCGCGCTGCTGATGAACTGGAGCTTCGCAGGACGAGGTTTCGTCCGCGCACTGCTGGCCATACCATGGGCCGTCCCCGATATCCCGGTCGTTTTGTCCTTTTTGATAATGCTCGACCCGAACTTCGGGATCCTGAACCGGTTCGCCACCATTATCCCGGGTGTCCATCACCACATACAGTGGTTCAGCGCGCCGACGCTGGCGTTCGTTGCCATAGTCATGATGGTCGGGTGGAAAGGCTTTCCCTTTTTTGCCCTGATCCTCCTCTCGAGCTTGCAGTCCATCCCGGACGACCTCTATGAGGCCGCGGAGGTCGACGGTGCCGGGGCCATAAGGCGGTTTCGCTCTATCACCTTCCCGGCGTTGGTGCCGACCCTGGCTCTCCTGACAGTTCTTGCCTTTATTTTCTCGTTTCAGCAGTTCTCGATTATCTACCTCTCGACTGGTGGCGGCCCCGGGACGGACACCTCCACCCTGGCGGTGACGATTTATTTGCAGGCCTTTGAGTTCTTCAATTACAACTACGCCAGCGCCATCGCCGTCGTCGGGCTGTTCCTCGCCCTGGTCGGGACGTTACTGTTCATTTTCGTGGAGCGGCGGCTCACACGGTCCCGGTCCCTCGAGATGAACACGGCGCTCCGATGAACGCTTTGGTGTGCTCGGCGTGCCCGGGGCGGACGTCGTGACAACTGTGGTCGTCCAGCAGCCACCGGCGCCGGGCGTGGGCACGACGCGAAAGCCTCACCGCGGCCGGATGGCCCGGCGCAGGACGAAGAGGGCCCTGCGCTACGTCGTGATCGTGTTCGTGTGCATTGTGGTGTTGTTCCCGATCTACTGGATGTTCCTGTCAGCGGTCCAGCCTTCTCAGTACGAGCTCACATGGCCTCCAGCGCTCTTTTTCAGGGGCTTTGAGTGGTCATCGTTCTCGACGTTGTTCCAGCAGAACCCGATCGCGTCGTGGCTTGTCCACTCCGCTACCGCGTCGTTGGTGTGCGTGGGGATCACCCTAGTTTTCGCCATTCCAGGTGCATACCTCCTCTCGCGGCTGCGGTGGCGCGGGGTCGGGGCCTTCGGGTTCCTGTTGCTGTTCACCCAGCTGATGCCGGGGGCGATGATCCTCGTCCCTGAGTTGCAGCTGTTCCGTCGTCTCAATTGGACGGAGAACCTCTACGCGCTGGGTGTCCTCTACGCCGCCTTCAACATACCCCTCGGGTGCTGGATCCTGAAGTCGTCGTTCGACACGGTACCCAAAGACATAATTGACGCATCACTGGTGGACGGGGCCGGCAAGGTCCGGGCGTTGACGCGGATATTGTTGCCGATCTCGCGTCCGGGAGTGGTGGCGGTCGCGATCGTGGCCTTCTTCGGTAGTTGGAACGACTACATATTCGCGTCGGCGTTCATAACTAACAACAACAAGTACACTGCCGGCCTGGGCCTGGCCACCTTCATCACTGACGGGGTGGTCCACGTGAACGAGCTCGAGGCGGCCGGAGTCGTGTTTTCGGCTCTGCCCGTCCTGTTGTACGTGCTCGTGCAGCGGCACGTTGTGCGCGGGCTGACGGCCGGAGCCGTGAAGTGAGCCGGAGCCCCCGGTGCGCTGGGTGCGCTGACGGAGGGACCAGTTAGTGAGTGAGCCGCCGGACCGGCAGGTGGGTTTGATCACCGGTGCCGGGCGCGGGATCGGGCGGGAGCTCGCTTGCCGACTGGCCCGGCTGGGATGGGACGTGGGCCTTACGGCGCGTTCGGCTGATGAACTAGCCGTCACGGCAGGGTTGGTCCGCGCCGCCGGGGCGCGAGAGGTGACCGTCGTGGGCGACGTGTCTCAACCCGATCACGTCGAGGTCGTGTGCTCGGCGGTGGAGACCGGCCTCGGCCCGATCGAGTTGCTCGTCAATAATGCTGCCGTCACGGGCGAATATGAGCCTATATCCGAGTCGGACCCGGCGGCCTGGTGGCGCGTGATGGAGATCAATACCCGGGCGCCGCTGATGTTCGGTCGGCGCCTGGTGCCACCCATGGTCGAGCGAGGCCGAGGGTACGTCATCAATATCAACAGCCTTGACTGCTCCCGCCCCACCCGCGCTGGCGCTCCCGCCTATAGCGTGTCCAAGACCGCCCTCCGGCGCCTGACGGAGCTGCTGGCCTTGCAGCTCGAAGGTACAGGTGTAGTCGTTCTTGACCTCAGCCCGGGGATGGTACGCACCGCCATGGGGGGCTCGCGGCCCGACGCCGATCAGATACCGCCCGAGGCCTGGGTTGACGCGGCCGTAGCGGCAGACAAGGTCGAACAGATCCTCTCTGGTCGTTACGACAGTCTGCACGGCAGGTTCCTGCATGCCAGAGACGACCTCGACGCGCTCGTGGCGATGGTGGCAGTGCAGCCCGATGCCCGCTTCCTCCGGCTGGTGCCGGCCGGCGAAGAGGATCCGATCATCTCGTACGCGGCCATGACCACCCACCGTGCGCCCCGCTAGCTCTTAGTCCCGGCCTCGGGCTCAATTGAGGACACGTGACGACCGGCTCAGCCCTGCTTGCCCACACCACCAATGACCTCGGCCGGGCCGAGCTCGAGTTCGCCAATCCCGTCTGGCGCCTGCGGGTGGAGGTGGGGGAGTCCCTGAACCCCTACGAGTTGTTGCACCTGGGCTCGGGACGGTACATCGCCGACGAAAACTACTGCTACCAGCTCACCGTAATGGGATCGACAGGCTCGGGCTTCAACGGCGGGCCGTTGGCCTGCCGGAACGTGCGGCCCGTCGACTGGTGGCTCGAACAGGACGGTGACGACAGCACACTCGTTCTGCTCGGCCAACTCGACTTCGGCCCGGATGGTCCGACCTGCGTTCGGCTGAAGCACCGCGTGACCTTCTCGGCCGCCGGCCGCGTCTTGGAACAGCTCTCGGTGCTCCACCATCGGGGGCGCGACCGGCTTGAACTGATAAGTCCGCGCTTCGGTTTCCGGAAGACCCTTTTCGACCGGTCTTCGTTCACGTGGCGGCCCGGAGCAGATGGGGGGCAACTGGTACCTGTACCCCTGCGTCGCCACGCCGGGCAGGGCACAGACCATCACTTCTCGGGTTACGCGCCGGCCGACCTCTTCCCGGAGGAGTGGACGAGCCGAAGGGGCCTGCCCGGCCGGAGTGCCGAGGCGTGGCTTTGGGCCGGTCCCGACGGGGGTTTCCTGGTGGCGAAGTACAACCAGGAGCACATCGAGTTCAGCCTCGCCGACGGTGATTACGTGAACCCCCGACGGGGCGGGGCCGACTATGCCGACCTCCAGCTGGCCCGGCTTCACAGTGACCGCAACCTGTGCCTGCGCTTCGGGGGAGCCGGGATCTCGAGGGGTTGCCCCGAACACGCACGCGAGCTTCTTCCGGGGCACCGGGTCGATTTCGGCCCGAGCATCCTGGAGGTTTTCGAGGGGGACTGGCAGGTCGGCTTCTCCTGCTACAAGCAGTTGCTGAAGGACAAGGGGCATATAGTTCCCCCGGCGTACAGCCCCCAGGTCCACTGGAACGAGCTCTACCGGCTCGGTTGGCGCTGCGGCTCCAACGCACCTCTCCAGGAGTTGCCGGAGCTGTGGCAGGAAGCGGCCCGCGCTCGCGCCGCCGGCGCCCAAACCTTCTATTTCGACCCCGGCTGGGATCTGTTCGAGGGCAGCGCCATCTGGGACACCGATCGCCTGGGCCCGGTCGAGGATTTCGTCGTCCGGCTCCGCCAGGAGTATGACCTCGGGCTGGCGTTACACCTTATGGCCCATACGAAGTCGATCGACGAAGACCCGGACATGTACCGCCGAAAAGCCGATGGCAGCATCGCTCTGTGGGTGGACGACACCCCGTACGTCGGCGGCTACGCCTGCCCGGCTTCACCGACTTGGCAGCACCAGAAGATCGAGCGGCTCAGAGCACTGGCGTCGGCGGGAGTTTCGTTTTTCATGTTCGATTTCCTCTCGTACGAGCGGGGCGGCTTGGAGCCGTTTGACCACGAGGGCAGCGCGCTCCAGAGCTGCTGGTCAGCGGAACACGGCCACAGCGTCCCGGTAACCCGGGAGGAGCACGCCGAGGGGATCATGACGGTCGTAAGCGCCATAAAGTCGGAGTTCCCGGACTTGACTATCGAAGCGCACGACCGTATCGCGGGCGAGTTCCTCCCCCTTTACTACCAACACGGCCGAGAGCACGCCCACGACGAGCTCTGGGGCTTCGAGTACATGTGGGACCCCTACGCCGACCTGCTGAGCGGGAAAGCGTTGTCGTTGTACGAGTACAACCTGGCCTACGACATCCCGCTCTACCTGCACATCAACAGCGCTCATGACAGCCCCACCATGCTCGCGTTCTGGTGGTACGCGTCGTGCTGCCGCCACCTCGGCATAGGCGGTCTCGATGAAACAGACGAGCAGTGGCCGCGGCTCGTAGACGCCATGCGGACCTACCGGCGCCTTCAAGCCTGGTTCGCCCGGGGGCGGTTCGTCGGCATCGACCGGCTGACGCATATCCATGTCCTCCACCACAGCAGCAGCGCCGTATTGACGGCGTACAACCTGGGGGCAGCCGAGGTGCACCGTTCGGTCCGAGTAGACATGTCAGTGCTCGGGCTGGAGGGGATACCTTCAGTTTCTTCATATCCGGCGACGGCGCTCGGGTCGCAACGAGTGGCCGGGGGAGCGCTGGTGCTCGACCTCGAAATTGCCCCGCTCAGCCCTGTAGTCGTCGAGATCGGGATCGGAAACGGGTAACGATTACCCCAACGCTGTAGACCGTGCGTGGCTGCGGCCGACCGACCCCGAGGTCCCGTTGCTTACGTATGGACCGGTTTGCGTATGGAGGAAGCCGCGTTGCAGGCCAGGTTGCCGCCGTCGACGGGGAGGATCGTGCCCGTGACCATGGCCGCCGCGTCGGAAACGAGAAAGGCGACGGGGCCGGCCATGTCATCGGGCGTCGCCAGCCGGCCCAGCGGGATGCCAGCCAGTACACGCTGGCGGAGGTCCGTGCCGGAAGGGTCGTCCCGGGCCAACAGGTCGTCCATCGACGGGGCGTCGACCTGGCAGGGCTCGATCGCGTTGACGCGAATGCCGAAACAACCCCATTCGAGGGCGAGTTCCCGAACGAGCTGGTTGACCCCAGCCTTCGAGATGCTGTAAGCAAAGTTTCCTCGCCCCATTGCCGCCCACGAGCATGTCGAACTCGTCATCACGATCGAGCCGCGAATGCCTCGCTCTATCATTTGGCGGCCAACGGCCTGGGCCATGAGGAAATAGCCGGTCAGGTTGAGCTGGAAGATGGCGGACCACTCGTCATAACCGAGGTCTTCGGGGAAAGTGTGGGAACCGCGGCCGGCGTTGTTGACGAGAATGTCGACCTGTGAGACCTTGGCCAGGACCGCGCTCATGATAGCGCCAATTCCATCCGGGCTGGAAACGTCGCCCAAGACGGAGTGCGAAATTCCGCCCGCTTTCGCGATGCTCTCGGTCGTCGACGCCAGGCTGTCGGGGTTGACGTCGACGAGCACGACGGTGGCGCCTTGAGCAGTCAGGCGATGGGCGATGGCGCCCCCGATGCGGCCTCCTCCGCCGGTGATGACCGCGGTTCGCCCGTCCAGGGCAAATGGGTTGTCAATCGCCATTTTCGCTCCTCGTGTTGATCTCTCTTACAACGGCTGGGGCCAAGGCGACTCCTCGGCGAAGCGCACCGCGGCGTCGACGCTGCCCAGCGCCTCCTTGTCCAGGACCTCGAGCTCGCCTTCTCTAAGGGCCCCCAGCTCAGTGAGGCGCCCGGCACATCGAGTGATCGGGTCGCGGGACTCACGCCAGTCCGCCACTTCTTCTGCCGTTCGGTAGGCGCCTATGCCTTCACCCGAACCGTGTCCCGAGAACCGATAAGTACGGGCTTCGATAAACGTCGGCCCCTCTCCGGCGAGAGCACGCGCCCGCGCCGCCGCTGCCGCCTCGTAAACGGCGAATACGTCTTGACCGTCCACGCTGAGCGAGGTCAAGCCAAATCCCTGCGCCCGTTGCGCCATCGATCCGCCGCCCGTCACCGACGCCGTCGGTGTTTCTACGGCGTATAGGTTGTTCTCGCATATGGCCAGGAGAGGGAGCTGCCAAGCCCCGGCGAGGTTGAGAGACTCCCACGTCCGCCCGGTATTGATGCCCCCGTCACCGAAAAACCCAACCGCGATACGCTGCTCATCCCGGTAGCGAGCGGCAAAAGCATCACCCAGCGCAATCCCGACCGAGGCCCCGACAATCCCGTTGGAGCCGATGAAACCCACATTGAAACCGGCAAGGTGCATCGAACCACCGCGGCCGCCAGAAACCCCGGTGGCCTTGCCATAAAGCTCTGCCATGAGGCCATCCGGGGAAATACCCTTGGCCAGAGCGTGGTGGTGCCCCCGATGCGATGCTGAGACTGTGTCCGCGGCGGTGAGAGCGGCGGCGACGCCCACGGCCGTGGCCTCCTGGCCCACCGCAGGGTGAACCCCGCCGGGGATCTTCCCCCGGACCGTCAGTTGCTCGGCCCGCTCCTCGAACCGCCGGATGAGCAACATTGTCCGCAGCCACCCGAGTGCTTGCCCACCGGCTCGTGGGTCGACGGCGCTATCTGGCGATGTGCTCATTACGACTGCGCCAAACTGGGCGCGGCGCAAATTGCAGGCGGAGCGCTACCCATCGGCACGGGCTCTTGCGCTGAAGCTAGTACGCTCCGGTTCGGTTGCTTGTAGCTCATAGATCGAGCCTGACTGCTCAGGAACAGGAAGGGGAATCCGTACTGGTAAAGCCTCCATCCTGGGTGCCGCTGAGGTTACGCCGCGCAGCCGTCGGCTCTCCAGCTCCTGCCACGTGATGCCGACGAGAGGCCACGCGTCGCCGCTGATGTACTCGATGAGGAAGAGCCGTCGTGGTTGTCCGCTTGTGTTCGGGGCGGACCCGTGGAGCAGGCGGGCGTGATGGATGGTGATAGACCCGGCCGACGCCTCGAGGGGGACGCAGCTCGCCGCATCAACGAGCCCAGGATCGACCGAACCGACAAACAACCCGTTTACGTGATGGTCAAACACCGTGCCCTTATGGCTACCTGGCAACACGAATAGGCAACCGTTGGCTACCGTCATGTCGTCGATGACGACGCCTACGGCGAGGACATCGTCGTTGGTGTGAGGGTAGAAAGCCCAATCTTGGTGCCACTCGACCGGGCTCCCGATACCCGCCGACTTCATGTTGAGCTTCGTCCCTTGGTAGCGAATGTTGGGTCCGATCAACTGTTCGACGCAGTCAAGCACAGGCGCGCTGGTCATCACCGACTCGTACACTTCGCTGGCTGCGGTCGGGTTCTTAATCCTCCGGACCTGTGGGCGAGCTCGGCTGTGCCCCGGTTCGAGGTCGAAGAGATCTCCGTTGACCTTGACGTCGCGGGAGGCCTCGACCCAGTCATCGGCCACCTCTCGTAGTGCTGCGACCTGTTCGTCGGGCACGACGTGTTCGACGACGAGATAACCGTCCCTGTGGTAGCGCGCGATGTCGGCGGGGCTCAGCACGGACTGTGTACTCGACGTTTGGACAACGCTCATGGCTGGACCTCCAGAATGACGACCACCAAGGCCAATGGGTGAGCTTAGCTTACCTATCGACGTCTGGAGCCCCTGAACAGGAGCCGGTCAGACGTCGTGTCCTATCACCGGCGACGTGGCCACGAGGTTTACGTCGACAGGCGTCCGAAAAACTTGCCAGGAAAAGCGCCCCGCGCCTTCCGACCATCGCCGAACGGCGCAGATTACGTGGCGAGAGGCTTACGTATTAATGAAGAGAGGCTCTACAGGCGAGGTTCCCACCGTCGACCGGAAAGACCGTTCCTCTCAGCAAGCGGCCGCATTCGATGGGCGGAAAGGCTAATAGGGAGCGGTCCTGGAAATACAACTGCCGGGTGCCCAGAAAATTGTATCAGTGCAGTTGCTAACGCCGTCCGGTTCGCCAGCCCTAAGTCGAAAGGAAATCTCAGTGCGTGTCCGACCCGTTATTCCCGGCGCCCTTGACCGCTCAATCGCTCCCTCATCAGGCCAGGCCGAGAGTAAGGCTGCCGCCCAACCCGTCAGCGAAGGGGCGCCGTCTGGTCCCCCCTGGGATTACGGCAGCCCAACGGAGGGCACTTCGGGCACCGGGGCCGGCATGGACGATCCCGAACCGAGCACCGACGAGAGAAACGCCTAACCATCGGTTGGGGTCGGACTGCGTCGAGACCGTCGACGCTCTTTCCGTGCTCCCGCGTCAGTTCGCTCGGGGCGTAGCCTTGTGGCGGGTGGACAGGCCTAAGCCGACCGCTCACCGATATCGGTCGAACCAACAAGACGGCTCTTGTCAGATAGCTTTGCCACGCTCGTTAGCTTGAACATCTCCGCCACAATTCCTTGACGCCACCCCCCTTGCCACCGTCGCACTCGCCCAAGGACACCGTGTCGCAGGTCGGCTTGCAAAAGGCCGACCTGGTCGCGGCCAGCCCGGGCCTCCCTTTCCGTACTCGCTTGGCGGCGGCGGTGGGAGGCGGCATCGGTGCCCTTTCGCGCGCCTCTGGTCGGGGGTCGGGCTCGGTGGTCGGCGGTCACGTCATCCTGGCTATCGACCCGCTGGCCTTGGAAAGGCTCTCTGCCGACCGGCAGGTCTCTTTGGTCTCGGGGACCAACGGTAAGACCACCACCACCAAGCTTCTGGCCCGGGCGCTTTCTACCACCGGTCACGGCGAAGTCGTGACAAACCTGCTAGGCGCCAACCTCCCCACCGGTTTGGCCGCGTCGATGGCCGGCGGTCCCCCGGGCGTGCCGGCCGTGCTCGAGGTAGACGAAGCCTGGTTGGGCCGCGTCGCGGCCCGGACGCAGCCGTCTCTGTTGCTGCTGCTCAACTTGAGCCGTGACCAGCTGGACCGCAACAATGAGGTGCGCCACGTAGCTCAGCGGTGGCGGCAGGCGTGCGAACAGTTGCCGACGGGCAGCGTGGTGGTGGCGAACGCTGACGACCCTCTCGTCGCGTGGGCCGCGGGCGCCGCCTCCCGGGTGACCTGGGTCGGTGCGGGCCTGCGTTGGAAGGGCGACGCTACGGGGTGCCCTGCGTGCGGCGGGCGCATACTGTTTGGTCCCGGGGAGGCCCCGGCGGGCCCGGGGGCTTCTGGGCCGGAGCCCGCTGCCTCGGAGCAAGATGGCAGCGAGGACGGGTGGAAATGCATGTCGTGCGGTTTTTCCCGCCCGACGCTCGATTTTTGGTTGCGGCCCGAACCGTGCGGGGGGTTCGCCGTCCTGGCTTCAGGCGCCAGCTTGCGCCTCGACCTGGCCCTCCCGGGCCGGTGCAACCAGGCCAACGCGCTTATGGCGCTGGCGGGCGCCCTGTCCGTGGGCGGAGAGGGCCAGGCCGCGGTCGAGGCCATGGCGTCCGTCCGCGAGGTCGCCGGCCGATATGCCACCCTGCAGGTGGGAGCGGTCCGTGCCCGCCTCTTACTGGCCAAGAACCCGGCCGGCTGGGCCGAGGTTTTCGACATGTTGGCCCCGGCCCCGGCGCCTGTCGTCGTCGCCATCAACGCCCGCACGGCTGACGGCCACGACCCGTCCTGGTTGTGGGATGTGCCCTTTGAGCTCCTCCGGGGACGGAACGTCGTGGCCACCGGCGAACGTGGCCTCGACCTGGCCGTACGGCTCCACTACGCCGAGGTCGACCACATTCTGGAAACTGACCTCGCGGCGGCGCTCGGAGCGGCCGACGCCACCGACATTGACGTGGTGGCCAACTACACCGCCTTCCACCAGATCCTCGCCCAGGTGGGCCGCGCCCCGGGCCGGAAACCAGGGCCGTGAACATCTCCATCGCCCTCATCTACCCGGACCTGCTCGGGACCTATGGGGACAGCGGCAACGCCACCATCCTGGCGCAGCGTCTGCGTTGGCGAGGTCACCAAGCTCGCGTTCTGACCGTCGGCCCCGACGATGCCGTCCCCACCAGCTGCGAGCTCTACGTGATCGGTGGCGGGGAAGATCTGCCTCAGGCGCTAGCTGCCGCCAAACTGAGCGCCGGCCGACCGCTGCACCGGGCCGTCGAGTCGGGTTCTGTGGTCCTCGCTATCTGCGCCGGGCTCCAGATCCTGGGCCAGAGCTTCGTGGGCGTCGACGGGAAATCATGCCAGGGGCTCGGTTTACTGGATTGCGTGACCCTCCGTTCCAGTATGCCCCGAGCCATCGGCGAGGTAGTCGTACGGCCGGCCCCGGAGTGGGCGAGCAGTGGGCTGCCCTCGCTGACCGGCTTCGAAAACCATGGCGCCGTTACAGAGCTCGGCCCCGGCGCCCGGCCTGTGGGCGAAGTACAGGTCGGCGTGGGTAATAAGGACGGCTCCGTCGAAGGGGCAGTGGGTGGTCGAGTCTGGGGGACCTACCTCCACGGGCCGGTGTTGGCGCGCAACCCGCAGCTGGCGGACCTGCTGCTCTCCTGGGTGGTCGGCCCACTGGCGCCGATCGACGATGCCGAGCCGGATGCCCTTCACGCCGAGCGAACAGAGCATGGCTTTATCGAGCGCACCAAAGCGTTGCGAGCAAATGGTCGCCGCTGGAAGTGGCCGCAGAAATGACCGGGCGTAACGAGGACGCTCGGGCAACGACGGCGTTTCTCACGGACCGCTACGAGATCACGATGGTGGAGGCCGCTCTGCGTAGTGGGCGGGCGACCGCCCCCGCCACTTTTGAAGTTTTCACCCGCCGGCTGGCGGACCGCCGGCCGTGGGGTGTTTTCGCCGGCTTGGGGCGGTTGGTCGAAGCAATTGAAGAATTCCGTTTTCGCGAAGCCGAGTTGGCCTGGCTGGAGCAAAACTCCGTGGTTAACTACGCCACCCTGGAATGGCTTTCCTCTTATCGGTTCGGCGGCCACGTGGATGCGTACCGCGAGGGGGAGCTTTACACGGCGGGTTCTCCGGTTCTCACGGTTGAGGGGACATTTGCTGAAGCCGTACTGCTCGAGACCATTGCCCTCAGCATTTTGAATTTCGACTCGGCGGTAGCTACGGCCGCTAGCCTCATCACCTGCGCAGCCGGGGGACGGCCCATTATCGAAATGGGGAGCCGGCGGGTTGACCCGTCGGCGGCGGTCGCGGCGGCGCGGGCGGCCTTCCTCGCCGGGTTCGCCAGCACCTCTAACCTCCAGGCGGGCCGCATCTACGGCATACCGACCGCGGGTACGGCGTCGCACGCTTTTGTGCTTGCTTACCCGACCGAAAAAGAGGCCTTTGCCGCCCAGGTGGCCGCCTTCGGCCCGGGTACGACGTTGCTGGTCGACACGTACGACGTCGATCAGGGGATCCGGACCGCAGTCGAGGTTGCGGGGCCCGAGCTGGGCGCCGTCCGGATCGACTCGGGCGACCTCGCCAGCGAAGCCGTGCGCGCCCGGGCGCTCCTGGACGAGCTCGGGGCCACCCATACGAGGCTGGTGGTCACGGGCGACCTCGACGCTCACACTATTTCGGCGCTCGGCGCCGCACCTGTGGATTCTTACGGGGTGGGGGCGAATGTCGTCACCGGGATGGGCGTCCCGACGGCCGGGTTCGTATACAAACTGGTGGCCATCGGCAGGCCCGGTGCCCCATCGGGCGCACCGCAAACGCCCGTCGCGAAACGATCGCCCGGGAAGGCGTCGTTCGGCGGGCGCAAATGGGCGTGGCGGGCGTTGCTCGATCAGCCGCCGAGCCGGGGCGAGGAGGGTGCGCCCGTCGTCGGGGGACCGGTGTGGGCTGACATCGTGACCACGACGCCGGAAGTACCTGGACCTGACGCTCGTGCTTTGCAGGTGAGGGTGATCGAAGGTGGGCAAACGGTGAAACGGGCCGCCCTGCCAGAGGTACGCGCCTTTCATGCCGAGGTGCGGGACACGCTCGGTGCTAGTCGACCCTTGTTGCTCGACCGTCGCACCTCGTAGGGGAGTGCCTGTGGGGGGTTACCGAGGTAGGGGGTTACCGACGGGGGCGAGACCGGAGCGGGGGGCGGACGCAGTGGGCGGTCGCCGTCAAACGGGCACCAATCCGGCGTCAAACCGGCGTTTTGGGCGCGGTTGGCGCTTTTGGTCGCGGTGCGGCGCAGAACTTGCCTCGGAACGGCGACCAATTGCGGCTACCGCGCCCGGAAAGACCAACATGCGACCACACAGGGTGGCGGGTTTCACCGCCTGTGGCCGTTTCCGCACATTTCGCGCCGATCGCCTCTTCTCCTCGGCTCCCTTCGCCCCTCTTGCGGACCCCCGTCCACCTCGTTTCACCCGCTCCGACGCCCGCCGCTTCATCTCTTCAGGCGGTTCTTATATCCGGGGCGCCGAGTATGGCCGGCCCGCAACAGTACCCTGATAGGCATGAGTTACTTGCGGTGGAAGAGGGCCAGGTATGTCGTGCCAGCGGTGGTGCTGGCTGCGGTCGGCGTCGGCGCAGTTGTGCCCACGCTGAGCGGGGCGTCCGCTCCGCCGGACCTGCCGGCCCAGTCTGCCCAACAGCTGGTGGCCGACATGGCCACGGCCAAGACGCCGCAGCTCACCGGCACTCTCACCTGGACGGCCAACCTGGGCTTGTCCGACCTCTCGTCCCTGGAGCAAGGTTCCGGTCAGGGTGGTGGCAACGGTTTCGACCCGCTGACCCTGTTGTCGGGTAACTATCAGCTCAAGGCGTGGCTGGGGGCTAAGGCCGAGCATCTGGCGCTGATCGAGCCCTCCGATCAAGAGGTCGACGTGGTGCGCAACCAGAACCAAGTCTGGCTCTGGGATAGCTCGACACAAACTGTCGTCCACCTGATCGGGGCGACCCCGCCGGTCGCCGGCAGCCGTTTTGGTGGGCGCGGCACGACCGGGGTCACCGGAGTCATCGGTCTCAGCGGTCTTACGGGCCTGAGCGGTCTCACGGGCCTGAGCGGTCTTACGGGCCTGAGCGGTCTGACGGGCCTGAGCAACCTGCCCCTCACCCCAGCAGAGCTGGCCTCTACCCTCTTGGCCCACCTGAGCTCCAGCACCTCGGTAACGACAGGTTCGCCTTTGTATGTAGCCGGCCAGCCGGCCTACCAGCTCGTCGTGGGCCCCAAGGGCGCCAAGGGCAGCACGATACGCGCCGTTGACGTGGCCATCAGTGCTTCCGGTCCGCTGAGGGGCGTCCCCCTCCAGGTCGCGGTCTACGCCAACGGCCAGGCCAGCCCGGCCCTCGAGTTCGGCTATACCGGCCAGCTCCACCTCGGGGCGCCGGCCGCGAGCGAGCTCACCTTCACCGCGCCCCCGGGCTCTACGGTGATAACCCGTACCGTTGGCAGCCCAGTGACGGCCGTGGGTTCAGGAGCCAGTAGTTCGGCCAAAAAAGCGGGTTCGATCGCTTACGCGCCTCTGACGAAGAACTACGGTCCGACCAACACGGCGCCCGCGTCCGGCCCTGGCCCCGTGACCAAGAGCGGTACCGGTTGGGCGACGGTCCTTTCTGGGCCGGCGGGCCAGCTGCTCGGCACAGTGCAGTCGGGCCCGTTGTCGGAGGTGACCACGGTGGTCAAGGTCCACGGCCAGGTCGGGAGGCTCTTCAGCACAGAACTGCTGAGCGTGCTGGTCATGCCGAATGGCCGTTTCTACGCCGGCTTGGTGACCCCGAGCGTGCTGGAGGCTGCGGCCTCCGCGAATACCTGAGCGCCGGCGGCTCGCCATTGCCAGGAGGGGCCGCCTCGATGGCGATCGAGACCCACGGCCTGGCCAGGCATTTCGGGAGCCTCAAGGCGGTTGACGGGATAGATCTGGCCGTCCCGGCCGGCAGTACCTACGGTTTCCTCGGGCCGAACGGTTCGGGAAAGACGACGACCATACGCGTCCTGTTGGGCCTGGTCAGCCCCACGTCCGGGAGCTGGAGCCTGCTCGGCCAGCCGATGCCCGAGCGGTCCATGACCACGTTGCCCCATGTGGGTGCGCTGGTCGAAGGCCCTGCCTTTTACCCCTGGCTGTCCGGCCGGGACAACCTGGCCCGGTTTGACGCGATGGGCCGCGATTGGCGTTCGCCCACCCGGCCCCAGCGGATCGCCGAGGCCCTGGAGAGGGTCGGCCTGACGGCCGCGGCCAAGAAGAAGTACCGGGCCTATTCCCTCGGTATGCGTCAACGTCTGGGCTTGGCCTGGGCTTTAATGCGGCCCTCGCAGCTCCTTGTCCTCGACGAACCCACGAACGGCATGGACCCTCAGGGCACCCGTGAGATCCGCCACCTCATCCGTCAGCTGGCGGCGGAAGGGGCTACCGTCTTCCTTTCCTCGCACCTTCTCTCGGAGATCGAACAGGTGTGTTCGCACGTCGGCATCATGCACCGGGGCAAGCTCTTGATGCAGGGCACCCTCGACGACCTCAAGGCCGGCGCCTCCCCGAAGCTCCGGGTCGAGGCGGACGACCCCGTCAGGGCAGCCGAGGTACTGGCGGGGATGGGGATGGCAGACGTGGCCGTTCAGGGCCCGCAACTCGTCGGCAGCCTGGACGGGCTGCTGCCCGAGGACTGCTGCCGGTCCCTGGTCGAGGCGGGTGTGGCGGTGCGGATGCTGCTCCGGGAGCAACTATCGCTCGAGGACGCCTTTGTGGCGTTGACGGGGGAGGGCTTCAATGTGGCTGGTTGAAGCCCGGACCCTGTTCGGTCGCGCCCGGATCAGAGCCTTGCTTGGGGTCCTCGTGGCGGTACCTGTGTTCTTGGCGCTGGCCATCTACCTCTCGGGGGGGCCGGCCAACGGGAACGGCCCGGCGTTCGTCGACCGCGTGACGCAGAACGGCGTTTTTACCGCTCTGTCGGCCCTAACCGTATCGATGCCTTTCTTTATCCCGCTCGCCATCTCGGTAGTGGCCGGAGATTCCATTGCCGGCGAAGCAAGTCTCGGCACCCTCCGCTATTTACTCGTCCGGCCCGCGGGCCGGGGGCGGTTGTTGGTGGCGAAGGGGTTGGTGGTCGGTTTGTTCTGCTTGGTCACCGCCCTCGTCATAGTCATCGTCGGCCTCATCGCCGGAGTGGCGTTCTTCCCTCACGGCGTTGTCGTCACCCTCTCGGGCACGACTATCTCCTTCCTGGACGGCATAGGCCGAAGCCTGCTCGCCGCCGTAGTCGTGGGCCTCTCTATGTTCGGGTTGGCGACCATAGGGCTTTTCGTTTCGACCCTGACCGACGTGCCCGTCGCGGCCATGGCTGTGACCCTGGGAGCGGTGATCGTCGCGGCCATCCTCGACAGCGTCTCCGAGGTTTCGTTCCTCCACCCGTGGCTGTTCACCAATTACTGGAGCGCGTTTGGGGATCTGGTGCGCGACCCGATTTATTGGCACAACATCTGGAAAGACCTGCTGCTGCAAGCCGGCTACGTGGCCGTTTTCGGCGCTGCGGCGTGGGCTCGGATGACTACCCGAGATGTGCTGGCCTGACGGCCGGGGCCCCGCTCAGGAGAAGCGGCGGCCTCGAAACCCAAACGGCACCAGTCGCGGAATTGGATTGGTGCCGAGCGCAAGGTGGCGCTAGTAACGCTCCCAGAGCTTGATCCCACCGAGGATCCCGGCCGTGTTGTCCGCCAGGCTCACGTCCGCGGGGAGGTTCAACTTCACTTTGTGGGAGTTGCCGCCCCCGATGTAACAGTGGTCGTAGAAGACGAGTGCTTTCGTGACGGCCAGCATCATGGCCACACGAGCGTTCCACTTCTTGTGCCCGATTTTTTCCAGTGCGGTGTCGCCCAGCATGTCGTTGTAGCTGCGGGCGCCTTTGCCCAGCGGGTGGTGAGCCAGCTCGACGTGAGGTGCCAATTTTCCCTTCCAGAACATGGCCGTCCCGACCCCGGTGCCCGAGGGTGATGACGAGTTCCAGCCCTTCCCCTTTGATTAGCGCGCCGCCTTGGACATCGGCGTCGTTCGCCACCCGGCAAGGCTTGGCCAGCGCGGTCCCGAGTGCCCCCTGGAGGTCGAAGTCCGACCACGCCTTCTCCAGCTCCTCGGTGGGTTTGCCACCGGGCCCCGTCGGAGAAATGAAGTGCGGTGCCGAAAGCAGCCGTCCTTCCCTCACCATCCCGGGGAAACCCGCCGATACTCGCTGGTATGACGGGAGACCTGACGCCAGCTCGGAGAGGGCAGAGACCAACTGCTCGGGCCGCAACGGGTACGGAGTGGGAGTCCTCACGGGGTTGTGCAGCAGCTCACCGTCCTTCGACAGCACCGACGCCTTCAGGCCCGATCCCGCCAATGTCGAAGGATAGTGTCCGCGGCAGCCCCTGCCCTCTCCGGGCTGGTGCCGGCGACGCGCTGGCGACGGTACCGCTCCCGGAGCGCCCGACGGCAGAGGCAGCCCCGGAGGCAGAGCTGGCCCGGGAGGCAGAGGCAGCCCGGGAGGCGGAGGTAGCCCGGGTGCTACCTCGGGCCGCGGCTTTAGCGACGCGCGGGGCGCGCTTTTGCCGGCCCGGAGGTGGGGCCGGGTTGTCGGCCGGCCCAGGGGAGCTGAACGCCCTGATGTGGGTGGCCCTGATGTGGGTGGCCCTGATGTGGGTGGCCCTGATGTGGGTGGCCCTGACGTGGGTGGCGGAGTCGCCATGGCCGCTACGATACTCGCCTTTTGTCGGCGTGTCGGCGACCGGAGCGGCCTGCGCAGGGGCGTCCCCCGGGTTGCGTCGGGCCTGCCCCCCCAGGAGCCAATCGTCCGTCTCCATCAGGCCCGGCGCCATTCCTGAATTTGCCCGTGGGGCCCATTGGAACCCTTCGACGATCGATGTAGGCTGAAATACAGAAGAGGTGTGGGCAGGGACAGAACGATGAGCGCAGGAGACAAGGTGAGGCTCTCGGTCAGGGAACGCCAGCAGCTTGCCGCTATGCAGGCCCTGGTGGAGGCCGCGGACCCTGAGCTGGCCAGGAAGCTCACTGGCCACAAGGGGACGCTGAAGGCGGCGCTACGGCGCGCGTCAAACGTCGGCTGTATGTGGGCGAAGGCCTGTTCCCAGCGAAGGTGGTTGGGACCGGTCCTGTTCGTGCTCGGTTTCGTGTTGATCTTCAGCACCATCGCCACGCTGGCGTGGGTGGGAGTCGTCGGCGCCCTCATGGTGGCAGCAGGGCTCGGGTTGTCCGTTCACAGCTGGCAGAGGCGGAGGGACCAGGGTGCCCCCCGCCGCCGCGTCGGCCAGAGCGTCGGCGACTGAGCCGGCCCGGCCGACCCCTCAGCCACTTCGGCCCTCAGCCACTTCGGCCCTCAGCCACTTCGGCCCTCAGCCACTTCGGCCCTCAGCCACTCGCCTCAGCCACTCGGCCCTCAGCCGCCGCCCGGGGACCCCGGCGCAGCAAATCTGCGCTGCCGGCTTGAGCGGGCGGGGGCGCAGGCCAGCTCGGCGCGCTGGGTCGCTGGCCGAGGTAACCGACCGCTCGGGCGCGACCGTATAGGTTAGTGCGATGGTCAGCGGAGTTGAACACGCGGCTGCCGTAGAGCCGGCAATGGAGGACCTCACCGGTCAGCGCGTCGTCGTTACCGGTGGTTCGGGGTTTATCGGGAGTCACGTGGTCGCCGCCCTGTGCCGGCTCGGCGCCGACGTGCTGTCTGTCGACCGCCGGCCGCCGACGACGTTTCGTTGCCACCCCGACGGGGACCACGACGTCACCGTGGTGCTCGGGGACCTGCGTGAAGGCGCAGTCGTCGAGGCCTCGCTCGAGCCGGGGACGCGGGCCATTGCCCACTTCGCGGCGCAAACCCAGGTCCTGCGTTCGATCGAAGACCCCGGGGGGACCTTTTCCAACAACGTGGTAGTCACGGAGGCTCTCCTGGAAAGAGCCCGCCAGGTCGGTGCCACCAGTTTCGTCCTGGCTTCGACCAACGCTGTGGTCGGCGGCGGGGCTACCGGGGCTATTCGCGAGGGCGTCCCCCTGGCGCCGCTCACGCCGTACGGGGCGACGAAGGCCGCTGGAGAGATGATGCTTTCGTGTTACAACGCGGCGTATGGGGTCCGGGCCGTGGCCTTAAGGTTCACGAACGTCTACGGCCCGGGAATGTCGGAGAAGGACAGCATCGTGCCCCGGCTAATGAGAGTGGCGGGCGACGGAGGCACCTTCTCGGTCTACGGCGACGGTCGCCAGCTGCGCGACTACGTCAACGTATCCGACGTCGTCGCGGCCGTTCTCGTCGGGTTGCGCCAACCGGGGCTGAGCGGCCCGCTCGTGATCGGCTCGGGCCATTCGGTGTCCGTGCTCGACCTGGTCGAGCTGGTCGAAGCCGCCCTCGGCTCCAAGCTCGATGTCCAGCACGTGCCGGCCAAGGCGGGCGAGATGCCTGCGGTCATCGTTGACAATTCAGCGGCGCGACGTTGGGGCTGGAGCCCGTCCGTGTCCCTGGAGCAGGGCATAGCCGAAGTAGCAAAAGAATGGAGATCAGCGGATGGCCCAAGTGACTGATACCCGCAACGGCGCCAGTCCGTCTGGCACGGCGAAACCCGCCCGGCGCATTGGCGCGGCCGGGCTGAGCCCGCTGGACCATGAGCAGGCGGCGGCGTTCAGCGAGGCTTATGCAACACGGCCGTCCGCCCCCGTCGCCGTGGTCATCGCTGCGTACAACGAGGAAAAGAGCGTAGGCGGCGTCGTGACGGCCGTGCCGAAGGAGCTCTGCGGTCTGGCGACCGAGGTGATCGTGGTCGTCGACGGGGCGCGTGACGCCACGGCCGCCGCCGCCCGGGGCGCCGGCGCCCTTGTCTGCGACGTCCCGGTCAACCGCGGCCAGGGTGCCGCGCTGCGCCTCGGCTACCACCTGGCCCGGCAACGCGGTGCCAACTTCATCATGAGCACGGACGCAGACGGCCAGTACGCCAGCGGTGACATGGAGCGAGTTCTCGCCCCCGTGATCGCGGACGGGGCCGACTTCGTCTCGGGGTCGCGGCGTCTCGGGTCCACCACCAGCCACGACCACGCCCGCAACACCGGGGTGGTCGTATTTGCGGGGCTGATCAGCCTGCTGTTGCGCCACAAGGTCACCGACCCCTCGTGTGGCCTGCGGGCCATGAACGCCGAGGTAAGCGCGTCGGTCGTGCTCGACCAGCCTCAGTACCAGGCCTCTGAGCTGCTAATCGGGGCGGCGATGGCGGGCTACAGGCTGTCGGAAGTGCCTATAGCTATGGAGGCCCGTCAGTCGGGCAAGACGAAAAAAGGCGGGAACTTCCTCTACGGCGTACGGTTCGCGTCTGTCGTCGTGGGGACCTGGGTACGCGAGTGGCGAGAGCTCCGGTCCACGAAGACCAGCCGGTCGTAGGCGACGTACTTCAGGCCCGTCAGGATCACAACCGACAACATGTAGGCGAACGTAACCAGCACGCTCTTTTCCAGCTGGTTCCGCAGGTGGGCGGCCTCGACGGCCGTGAACTTGTCTGCAGCGGAAGAGGCGACGAGGGCTATGAGCGAGACGATCACATATAGCGTGGTTTCCTTCATCACGCCCTCACGACCTCGCTTTTCCCAGGCCCAGCGCCGGTTGAGCACCCAGTTGGGTATGGCACCGGCGAAGAAGGCGATAACGGTCGAGCTGATGGCCCCGAAGTGGAACCAGCTGAGGCATACGAACAGCACGACGGCGCTCGTAGCGAAGGCCACCATGGACCCGGCCCCGTACCGCCACAACCGTACGGCCACGGGAGTGCGAAAGCGTCCCAACCAATGCGCACCTACCAGCCAGTGAACTGGCGAACTGGGCCGGTCCGCCGGACTGCCCGAGCCGTCCTCGGTGCCTGGCGCGCTGCCGTTGCCCACGCTCAGGCTTTCAGCGCCGGCGCTGGTCGCCGCAGGACCGGCCCCGCCCGGCCGACCGAGGAAGGGCTCGCTAGGATCTTGCAGCGTGCTGAGGCTAATGGGCTCTGGCATCGGCGGCATACTAGCTTCAGCTTCGCCGAGCCGATACGTGGGCGTCAAAAAAGGACGTTGTCGGGCAATAGGGAAAGGCTAGTCGGGACCGTTGCCTGACCGGAGGGATGGGCTGGCGGCCGGCGACGGGAGCACCTGGTCGGCGGCGGTTTGGAACGCCAACCAGCCGGCCGGGCCGATCTCGCGCTGGTGGGTGCTGGGTTGGCTCGTCCCCATGTTTGTCCAACTGGCGCACACCATGGTGGTGGCGCCCACCTACTTTGTGGGCTCGTTCGACGACGACGCCAACTACCTCATGGCCGCCCACGTCCTGGCCGCCGGGGGAGGGCTTACCTCTACGATGCCCAGCGGGGCTTCGGTCGTGGCCAACTACTTGCCGGGCTATCCGGTGCTGCTAGTGCCGCTGATATGGGTTTTTGGGTCGGCTCTATGGCCGGCGCGGCTGCTTTCGACCCTGTGCGTGGCGGCGCTCTACCCGTTGTTGTGGACCTGGATGGGCCGGCGGGGTGTAAAGCCCTCCTACCGCGTGGCCGTGCTCGGCCTCCTGGCCATCAACACCGTGATGGCGACGTATTCAACCATGGTTATGGCGGAGGCGCCCTTCCTGCTGGTGTTTGTCCTGGCCCTGTTTGCTCTCGACCGCTGGGAGAACCACCCCGGAGTGCAACAGGCCTCCCTCGTGGTCCTCCTGCTGGCCGGGCTGGTCTGGTTGAAAGAAGCCGGTATAGGCCTTGTCGTCGGGCTGGTGGCGTACGAGCTGTGGCGCCGGCGCTGGCCGCGGGCAGTGGGCCTGAGCGTCGGGGTGGGTGCTCTCCTCCTGCCCGGGCTAGTGGCGCGTTGGCTGACAGGGGGGGCCACGCTCGGTGACCGTTACACGGGGGAGATCTCTAACGGCGGCGACGGCGGGTTCTGGCACCAGGTGCCCACGGAGGCCGTGAACGATACCTGGTCCTACGTCAAGAACGTGTTGCGCCAGTCGGTGCTCCCGGCTGGCAGCCCGCTTCCTACCCACGGGTCGGTCTTCGTCCTGATGACGCTCATAGGTGTGACGGTCCCCGTGTTCAGCGTCGTGGGGGCGGTCGTCTGGTACCGCCGCCACCCGACGGGGGAGTCGTGGATGGTGTGGGCCTACTTCGTTGAGACCCTGGCCTACCCGTTCAACAACCAACGCCGGGTGATCCTCGTCCTGCCTGTCGTGACGATCTGGTACGTCGTGGGGGCAGCCGCGGCCGGGCGCCTTGTGGTCGCCCTGGGGGCGCACACACTCGGCCGGGTGGCCGCTTCTGTGGCGGTGGTCGTGGCCGTCCTGGCCGCCGGCATACCTACGGCGGCCGGTTTCACGAGGGACTACCTGTACAAGGTGGGCCAAAAGAGTTCGGAGTTCGCCCGCTCACCAGCCATGACCTTGCTGAAGTCCATCGGGCCTCCGAGCGCCCTGGTGGAGACTGACTACCGGGGCAGCGTCGCCTTTTTCAGCGACCACCGAACGGGGTGGACGGCCTTTACGCTAACCACCCGGTACGGCCCGTTCGCGATCCAGCACCCGAACGCGTGCTCCGTGGCCGTCGTGAAGAACGCCCTCCGCGCCGATGACGCCGAGTTCCTGATGGTGGGCGACCTGAACTTCCCAACTTTCATGGACAGCCCCTGCCTGCTCCACCTGGCTTCGTACGCGTCGACGGCCAAGGGCATTGGAGCGGTGCGCCTCCTTTCCACCGACCATGACCACACGTCGGTCTTCGAACTGGTGGGCCACAACAGCCCTCGCCCCGACCTGGAGGACTGGACCGCTGATGTCCAGCCCAGTTCCGGCGCCCACCCAACCGGGCTCACGCGGAACGGCCAGGGCGATGCCGGCGGCACCGGCTACCGCGTTGCTGCTGGCGGCCATACCGCCACCTTCGACTGGTCCTGGCCCAAGCCCGTAGGGGTGACGCAATTGAGCGTCGGTTCGATCACGAGTACGGCCCCCGTCCGCGCCGCCAGCATTTCTATCGAGCTGCCCGACGGGGTGTGGCGGACCCTGTCCCGGGTGGCCGGCCCGGTCGGTGACGAGGGAGTGGCACCCTATCTGCTGGAAGAGTTGCCGTCCGGTACCACGGCTCGCGCCGTCGAGGTGCTCGTCGACACGTCAGGAACGGCGCAGGTGACCTACGTGAACGCCATCGGCCCCGCCCCCGTCGCTGCTCGGGGGCGCTCGGGTCTAGCTTCCGGGTAACACGACCGGTTTCACCGCCAGGGGGTCGCGGCGCCCGGCCTGGAGCGCTTCGGCCACCTGGGCGAGGCCGTAGTGGCCGGTCACCAGCTCGTCCAGGGGGACGGCCGCGGACGCGGCGAGGGCGATGGCGGCAGGGTACGTGTTGGCGTAACGGAACGTCCCTGTGAGCTCGATCTCTTTGCGTTGAACGAGGGAAAGAGGGACGGGCGGGTGGCTCTCCGACGACATCCCGACCACCACGGCCCGTGCCCCGCCCCGGAGCCCACGAAGCCCAGCCTCGAGCGCCACCGCCGCTCCGGAACACTCGATGAGCACGTCCGCCTCGAGCCCCCGCAGGAGACCCGGGCCGCTTGACGGTGGGCCGCTTGACGGTGGGCCATCCGCGCCTCCGGCGGTGGCATCGACCACGGACGTGGCGCCCATCTTCTGCGCCAAGGGGAGCCGGGCCGCCTGGGTATCGCTCACCACCACTTCGACGGCTCCGGCCGCCCTCGCCACCGCCGTGACCAGGAGCCCGATCGGCCCGGCGCCCGTCACCAGCACCCGGTCACCAACGCCGATGCCGGCCTTCCACGTGGCCCAGATGGCCACCGAAAGCGGTTCGAGTAGGGCGCCGGCGTCGTCGGAGACGTGCTCCGGGAGCGGGTAGGCGAAGTCCTCGTCGTGAACGACGAAGCGGGCGAAGGCACCGTCGACCGGCGGTGTGGCGAAGAACCTGATGTCAGGGCACAGGTTGTAGTGGCCACTGCGGCAAGCCCGGCAGCGCCGGCACGGCACCCCCGGCTCCAGGGCCACCCGTTGGCCTAGCCGCAACCGGCTGGCCCCAGGGCCGAGCGCCCTGACCACGCCGGCCGCCTCATGCCCGAGGACCAAGGGGCCGTCCACGACGATCTCCCCGATCCGGCCCTCCGTGAACCAGTGGACGTCCGAACCGCAAACGCCGACGGCACTTACCTCGATGAGCACCTGGCCGGGGCCGGGTTCGGGGACGGGGCGCTCCTCGATCTCGATCTCGCCCAGCCGGACCATTACAGCCACGGGTGCGGTCGTCACAGGACCCACCGTAGCGCCGTGGCAAGCCAAAGAGAGCCGGGCCAAAGAGAGCCGGGCCAAAGGAGAGCCGGGCCAAAGGGAGCCGGGCCAACGAGAGCCGGGCCAAAGAGAGCCGGGCCGGTAGCCAGATCCCGAGCTCCCAGCGCAGTGGCGCTGGCACTGGCACTGGCTGGCCTGGCGCTGGCGGTGGTGGGACGGAGGCTCGTGCGGTGATTTTCCCTGGGCCAAACGGGGTCCGTCGTAGGCTGTGGATATGGCTATCCAGCGCTCTAACCCTCGCGACATCCGCGTCCTGCTCCTGGAGAATATCCACCCCGATGGTACGGCCATCCTGTCCAAAGCGGGTTACCAGGTGGAGTCTGTCGACCGCGCCCTACCCGAGGAAGAACTGCTGGCCCGCTTGCCTGAGGTGGACGTGCTCGGTATCAGGAGCAATACGCAGGTCCCGGCCAGGGTTTTCGAGGCCGCTCCGCACTTGCTCGCCGTAGGGGCGTTTTGCATCGGCACTAACCAGGTAGATTTGGCGGGTGCGAGCAGTCGCGGAGTGGCCGTTTTCAATGCCCCTTTTTCGAATACCCGCAGCGTCGTCGAGCTCGTAATCGCGGAAATAATTTCGATGCAGCGCGGGCTGACCGACAAATCCCGCCAAATGCACGAGGGCGTCTGGGATAAATCGGCTAAGGGGAGCCACGAGGTGCGCGGGCGACGCCTCGGGATCGTCGGGTACGGCAATATCGGCTCGCAACTTTCCGTGCTGGCGGAGGGGCTCGGGATGTCGGTCTCGTTCTTCGACACGGCCGATAAATTGGCCCTGGGTAACGCAAAGCGGTGCGCGTCCCTCGACGAACTCCTCGAGACCGTCGACATCGTTACTTTGCACGTCGACGGTAGGCCCGGGAACCGCGGCCTTTTTGGCGAGGCGGAATTTGTGCGAATGCAACCGGGGAGCCTGTTCCTCAACCTCTCCCGGGGTTTTGTCGTCGACCATGGCGCGCTGCGCAAGCACATCGAAAGCGGCCATATTGCCGGCGCGGCCATCGACGTGTTCCCGAGCGAGCCCAAACGCCGGGGCGAGCCTTTCGTCTCCGAATTGCAAGGTCTCCGCAATGTCATCCTTACGCCGCACGTGGGTGGAAGTACCGAGGAGGCCCAGCAGGACATCGGCCGGTTCGTCGCCGGCAAGCTCCACGACTACCTTTCCCTCGGTTCCACATCGCTGTCGGTTAACCTGCCCAACCTGGTGCTCCCACCGAACGCGGGCGAGTTCCGTCTGACCCACGTCCACGCCAACGTGCCCGGAGTGCTGGCCGCCATTGACAGCCTGTTCGCCTCGCACGGCATGAACATCGAGGGCCAGTACCTCGGCACCCGGGGCGAGGTCGGCTACGTGATCACGGACACCCCAAGCGATTATTCCCCCGGCCTGCTGACAGCGTTGCAGGAAATGCCGTCGACGATCCGGCTCAGGGCCCTGTAGGCGGCTGAGGTCGGCCGGCGGGCTGAAAAGGGGGTCCGGCGGCGGGGCCGGAAGAAGGCGCGCCGCGCCGCGGGCGGCACCCGCCCAGGCCGGGCAGCTGCGGCCGAGGGCGGCCAACCCCGTTGACCCCCGTCGACCCCGTCGATCCCGGTCAAATCCCCGTCGACCCCCCTCAAATCCCCGTCGACGGCGGTCGCACGGGTCGGGCGGGGCTCCGGCGTCACATCCCGTGGCGCGGTTCCCGCTCAGAGTGCCGCCAGCCTCGTCATGGACCTGGTTCTGGGCGCGCTAGCCGCATTTGGTCGCGGTCTGACGCAATTCCTGCTCTCTATCGAGCCCAAATGCAGCGGGCGCACCCAAAAACCGGTCTTTCGGCGCACCCGGCCGCTCTGCGACCCAGTTGGACGGAAGAGACGGGGGGACCGGGGGTCCTCAGGCCTTGGCGCCGGCGGGAACGGCACCTCTACCTCGCGCCCTGCCCCGGGCGCGGACGCCGGCCCGTTCGTGAGTGAGCCCGCTCGACCCGTTTTGAAGGCTCCGCCGGCGCCCGTCCCCGATGGTGGTCCCGGTCCCGTCGCCGTTCCCGCCGTGGCCCCGGCGAGAAGGGCCCCGGCGAGAAGGGCCCCGGAGAGAGGGGCCCCGCCCCAGCAGGAGGGCGGCCAGTTCGGCGGCAATTTGGACGGCCTCAGGGTGGCTCACGACCACCCGGTCCCACTCCGCGCCTTCGGCGTCCAGGACCACCGCGGCCAACCCGGCCCGGGCGG
Source organism: uncultured Acidimicrobiaceae bacterium (assembly GCA_963750465.1). GTDB lineage: Bacteria > Actinomycetota > Acidimicrobiia > Acidimicrobiales > Palsa-688 > Fen-671. Next base: position 963,946 of record CAVVRE010000007.1, on the reverse strand, counting down.
CCACGAACTCCTTCCGCCCCCTCCGCCGGCGGCTCCCGAACACGAACGCGCCCGGCCAGGACACCCCCGGCAGCCTCAGGAGGGAGACCCCGGCCAGGGGCGTCCCCTCGACGTGGACCATCCTTAGGCAACGGACCGGCACCCGGACCTCACGCCGGCACGCGGCCAGCGCCTCGAGGCCGCTCAGAACGACAACGACCTCATGGCCGACGACATTCAGTTCGGCCATTTACCTGACTGGATTGCGAGTGCCGTCCGGGCCACCTCCTCCCCAAAATTCACGGCAGTAATAGGTCAACTCCCTGCTACAACTCTAGGTTCGCCGTGCCGATACCTACTGGAGGATGAAATTTCTTACCATAGGAACGGCACCAGCAGTTTCCACTGGAGCCAATCATGAGCTCCGAGGACGGTCAGTGCCAACAGGGTTATCAAAACGGACGTTACGGTCGGCGAGCACGCCCGCCCGTGTTATTAGCCTCCCGAGAGAACGGGAAAAGCCCCGCCAATTTCGGCGCTTGGTGGACGAGATCGCTGCGGGCCCGGGAGATGACCCGGGCCTCGGAGGCTGGGGGGGCGGTTTCGCCAACCAGGCGCACTGGGACCCGAGCCGGCCCCGGGATTGGCGTTGCTGGGCCCAGAGTGGCCCCACTTGGTCCGCGCACTGCGGCGCGGAGGTGGCGGCCAGCGACCCGCTCGGGCTTTGCCAACGCCATCGCCGGTCCTTGTTTGACGACGGGCCCATCGAGGGCACGCCGGCGCCTGAGCCGGCGCTGAACGCGGGCTGAAAGTTGTCTCACTTTGGTGGGCCAGGAGGCCGGCGCGGGCCTTTGGAAGTTAGGCTGTAAAGAGGTCAAGTGTCCTTATGAGGGGAAAGGCGTAGATGGCAAACACAAAACAGCGTTCCGGTGGAAGCCAGGTCCCGCCCCGTCCGAACGGTTCAACTTCGTCTTCGACGGTGCCCAAGCGGCCGACTGGCAAGTCATCAACGCCGAGCGCCCCCAGGCCCGGGCGGCCCCCCCAGCGCGCCTCCGCTCGCCGGGTCGCCGAGCAGCGCCGTAAGCGCAACATCATCACGGCCATGGCGGCCGTCGGCGGCGTCGTCGTGCTCATTGCTGTTGTCGTCGTGATCAAGGTTTCCGGTGGCGGGAGCACTCCCAAAGGCCCGGCCAACGCGGGCACCTTCGCCCTCACGCCCAACTTGCTCTCCCAGGTGGAGAACGTACCTGTCAGCACTCTCGTCGCCGCGGCCAAGTCAGAGCCGACCGGTACTACGCCGGCTCAGGCCCTGCCCGCCAATACCAAGTTGCTCGTGGTAGACGGCAAGCCCGAGATCCTCTACATGGGCGCCGAGTACTGCCCGTTCTGCGCCGCCGAACGCTGGGCGATGGTGATGGCCCTGTCGAAGTTCGGCACCTTCACCAACTTGAAGGGGACGACCTCCTCGGCCATCGATACCAATCCGAGCACGCCGACCTTCTCCTTCTATGGCTCCACTTATAAGAGCCCCTACATCAGCTTCGTCCCCGTCGAGCTGCAGACAAACACGTACAGCGCCTCGCTCGGCACTTACCCCACCCTGCAGACGCCGACCGCCGGACAAAACGCGCTGATGGCGAAGTGGGACGTATCGCCCTACACGACGGAGAACGGTTCCATCCCCTTCGTCGACCTGGGCGGGAAGTACCTCGTGACCGGGGCGCAGTACGACGCCGCACCTATATCGGGCAAGACGTTCGACACCGCCGTCCCCTATATGACCTCGGGCACCAACCCGACGTCTAAAGCGGTCGAGGCCGCCGCCGGTTACCTCGTAGGCGAGATAGTGGCCCTGACCCACAACCAGCCGGCGGCGCTCGCCGCCCAGGTCCCGGACAGCCTCAAGGGCATCAATACCAGCTCACCCCAGGGCGCGGGCAACAGCTCGAGCACCAAGACCCCCCCGACAACCACTAAGAGTTCGAGCGGGTCGAGCACTACCAGCAAGCCGTAAGCTTGAGCCGTGGCCACCAGAGCCGTAAAGACGGGTAGCCGCGCCAACCTGGCGCCGAGCCCGGGGAGTGTCGATACCGAACCCCCCGGGCCGGTCCGAAAGCGTCCCGCCCTGATCCCACCGGGCTGGGTGCCGATCACGACCACCATCATCAGCGTCATTGCCTTGGCCGATGCCGCCTACCTGACCTACATCCACTACACCAACCCGACCGGCCTGGCCTGTTCGACCAGCGGCTTTGTCAACTGCACAGCCGTGACCACGAGTATTTACTCGCACCCCTTCGGGGTACCGGTGGCTGTGGCCGGGCTGGCCTGGTCGTTCGTAATGCTGTTGCTGTGCAGCCCGTGGGGATGGCGGGCATCATCGCGCTGGGTCAGCCCCGTGCGCCTGGCCGGCTCTGTGGCGGGCGTAGGGATGGTGTTCTACTTGCTTTTCGTCGAGCTGTTCTCGCTCGGCCACCTGTGCGAGTACTGCACGGTCGTCCACGTGATGACTGTCGCCCTGTTCATAGTGGTGGCCTTCGGCACCGCCCTGGCCGTGCCGGGCGACGAGGACGAGCCGGCTATGGCGGAGGGCTAACTCTCCTCAGAGAGCGGCCCGGCGCTGGCGACGAGCGCTTCCCAGGGCCCAGGACCAGTTCACCGGCCACCTTCGTGTCCCGCTGGTGGCGTTTGGTCGATGCCAGGAGCGTCAACACCTCCCCGGAGCCGAGATCCCTAGCCACATCTCCGGGAGAAAGGTTGGCGATGGTGGTCACCCCGTCGATCCTGAAGGCCCAGACCTGTTCGTCGAGCAGCACGCGTTCCATCGGCCCCGGCCCGGCTACCAGGCCGGCTTTTCGTAGGAGGGCGAGGTGGCGCCAGAAGTTGAGCACTGACCCCTCGTCCTCTCGCTCGCTCTCGACGTTGACGGTGTCGTGGTCCCCGAGGGGGAGCCACGGTCGGGCCGACGGGGCCGTAAAGCCGGCGTTCTTGTCTGCCGACCACGGCATGGGCGTCCGTCCCCGGTCCCGGCTCGGTTCCCCGGTCCGGGCCAGGCTGATCTCGTCGACCTGCTGCGAGACGGGCACGTCCACGTCGGCCAGGCCCAATTCGTCGCCGTAGTACAGGACCAGTGTCCCCGGCAGCGTCGCCAGCAGGACCAGCGCGGCCCTGATCGCTCGCCCGTCATTGTGGCACCAACGGGTCGGGAACCGGCCCACGTCATGGTTCGACGCCGTCCACACCGGCGTCGCCCCCGGGGGCAGGTCCGCCAGCGTGCCCTCGACGATGGCGGCCAGCTCGAGGGCCTTGAACTGTGACTCTACGAACAGGAAATTGAACGCCATGCCTAGCTCTGGCTGGTCCCGGCCGTAGTAGTCGCCGAAGCGTTTGAAATCAAACTCCCACGTCTCTCCCAATAGCGCCCGTTGGGGCGTATAACTGTCCGCTATTTGGCGCCAGTGCCGATAGACGTCATGGACCTCGGGGCGGTTGGCGTTGTACACGGGGCGTACGCCGAGACGCTTTATGGCAACATGGTCCGTTGGCTGGGCGGGAGGGTTGTCCCTTAGCAAAGCATCTTTATAGAGCCCGTGCGCCACATCGATCCGAAATCCGGCCACGCCGCGGTCGAACCAGTAGCGCAGGATCCGGTCGAACTCGTCGTGCACCCGCTGGTCCCACCAGTTGAGGTCGGGTTGGTCGCGCAGGAAATTATGGAGGTAGTACTGGCCGCTTGTTTTCTCGTACGACCAGGCCGAGCTGCCCATAACAGAAAGCCAATTGTTCGGCGGGCCGCCGCCCGCCTTCGGGTCGGCCCACACGTAATAATCGCGGTACGAAGCCCGCCGCCCGCCGAGCGGCGTCCAGGAACCAGGGGTGTTCGTTGGAAGTGTGGTTGGGGACGAGGTCGAGCATCACCGCGATCTGTCGTTGCGCCGCTTCCGAAATGAGCCGGTCGAGGTCTTCCAGCGTGCCGAGGTCGGGGTGGACCCCGTAGTAATCGGACACGTCGTAGCCCCAGTCCTTGTTCGGCGAAGGCATGGTCGGTGAGAGCCATATAACGTCGACCCCGAGCCAGTTCAGGTAGTCGAGCTCTTCACAGATACCCACGAGATCACCGGTGCCGTCACCGTTAGAGTCTTTCCAGCTACGGACGTAAATCTGGTAAAAAGTGGCGCCGCGCCACCAGGGTGACCTCACTCCCATTGCGTCAGTCTTCCAGCTGCTGGCCAGAGGCGCACCTTCGAGCGCTAGTACGCGAGGGGGCAACCACGTGGCATGCTGGCCATGTGAGCGACTCGCGCCGTTTCCTCATCGTCGGCGCCAGCCTGGCCGGCGCCAAGGCCGCCGAGGCACTCCGCAAAGACGGCTTTGACGGCGAAGTTACTCTGGTCGGCGACGAGGGGGAGCGCCCTTACGAGAGACCCCCGCTTTCCAAGGAGTACTTGCGGGGCGAGGCCGGGCCGGAAAAGTTGTTCGTGCACAAAGAGGGTTATTACGAGGCGGCCGGCATAGAACTGCGCCTGGGCCAGACCGTGACCTCTATCGACGTCGGCGGCCACGCCGCCGTGCTGGCATCCGGGGAGCGCCTGCGCTACACATCGTTGCTCCTGACCACCGGCTCTCGCCCCCGCGCCATAAAGGTTCCCGGCGCTGACCTTATAGGCGTCCACTACCTACGCACGCTGGCCAGTTCGGCTGCGCTGCGCGACGCCATAAAGGGATGCCAGCCGGGTCGCCGTCGTAGGCGCCGGCTGGATCGGCTGCGAAGTGGCGGCGTCCGCCCGGCAAATGGGCGTACCTGTAGTCATGGTCGAGGTCGCTCAGGCCCCTTTGGTCAAGGTGCTCGGGCCGGAGCTGGGGGGCTTTTACCGCGACGTGCACTCCGACCACGGGGTCGAAATGCATTTCGGGGTGGCAACGGAGGCCCTGGTCGGATCGGGTGTGGTCGAAGGTGTTCGTCTCTCTGACGGGCGAACCTTGGCCGCGGATACCGTGCTGGTGGGGATCGGGGCGGCGCCGACGACCGAGTTGGCGGAAAAAGCAGGTATCGAGGTGCAAAACGGCATTCTTACCAACGAGTACCTCGAGACGTCGAGCCCGGGTATTTTCGCGGCCGGCGACCTCGCCAATGCGTTCCACCCGCTTTTTGACGACCGTGTCCGGGTGGAGCACTGGGCGAACGCCCGCAACCAGGGACCAGCCGCCGCCCGCAATATGCTCGGCAAAGGCCGACCTTACGCACGCGTCCCTTATTTCTATTCTGACCAGTACGACATAGTCATGGAGTATTCGGGCTACGCCCCGGACTGGGACGACTTGGTTTTTCGCGGTGATGTCTCCAGCCGGGAGTTCATCGCCTTCTTCATGAAGCACAACCGTGTCGCCGCCGGGATGAACGTCAATATCGGAAATGTTTCAGGAAAAATAAGCGACCTCGTGGCGTCGCGTCGGGTGGTGGACAAGGAGAGGCTGGCCGACCCCGATGTGAGCCTGGCCGAGGTGTAAGCGGGCTAGGTCTGGTGCAAAAAGGGCGCCATCTCAGCGAGTGACCCTTTTCGTATTGAGGCGGTCCACCGGGCCCGGCTAGAGGTACTTGTGGATTTCCCGGCGGTACTCGGGGAAGTAGCGCGAGATGACGTCGAGGCTGAACTTAGGCAGGATGGAGTTGGCTGGCTCGCGGTCGAGCAGGAAAGTGAACGACGCCCTGACGAGGGCCTCGGCCGAGGTCGCCTCGAGGCCGAGGTCGGCTTCGATCCCGCTCGGTACGGAGACGACGTGGCTGCTTTCCGACTTGCCGTTCCGTACTCTCACAGCGAAATTGCCATCGGACTGGCGGGCCACGAGGACGGTCGGCAACCTTGGCACCCTGCCCACCGTAGCGGGGTCTGGCCGACGTGCGACCGGTGGCGACTAGAAATGTCCCGTGGAAACTCTCGAATTGCGGGTCGATACGTCCCGGCGGGCGATGGCCGACCTCACCGCAGAGGTGCAGAAGTTCTGTGCCGGTCGTGGAGATGGGCTCTGCTCCATCTTCGTGCCCCACGCCACGGCCGGCCTGGCGCTGATGGAGACGGGGTCGGGCTCAGAGGAAGACCTGTTGTCGGCGCTCGAAGCCCTGCTACCTCGCGACGAACGCTACCGCCACCACCACGGGAGCCGTGGCCACGGCGCAGACCACCTGCTCCCGGCCTTCCTGTCCCCGTCGCTCGTCTTGCCCGTCTTTGGCGGGGTGCCGGCTCTTGGTACGTGGCAGAGCGTCGTCCTGGTGGACACCAACGGCGACAACCCCGAGAGGCGGGCGCGGTTGAGCTTCTTGGCCGGCTAGCGCCGTCTTGTAGAGCGTTCCGGGCTCAACGCTTTGGGCGGGCCCTGTAAACAGAGACGCCGAGCAGCACTGCGACCATCACAGGGAAGGCCGCTACGGCGACTGCGTTCAGCGACGCCCCCTTCACCAGGAGAGCCACGACGCCCAGGATGATGAGCGCACCGATGAGCAGCTCGGGCGTGTCGCCGACGAGGAAGTCCCACCAGAAGCGCCCAAACGCCAGCAGCCAACGGTGCGCCAACGACTGGCTCTGGCCGGTCGCCGCCGTCGCCGCCCCCCTGCTCAAGGCGTCCGCCGGCCCGGCATTTTGGCTCTCACCCGGCATGTGCCTGCTCGACCTGCGCCCGGGGTACGCCGGGCCTCACCGCCAAGGCCAGTAGCCATGTCACTACCGCGTACACGCCGACGAGCACCGGTATGGCGAGGTCAGAACCTGGCCAACGCACCCCGAGGCCCTCGCCCGCCCAGAACGTCCCGAACGAGACGAGCATCACGCCCACGACCGTCTTCATGGCGTTCTCGGGCACTCCGGCCAGCTGGCGGGCGACCATCACCCCGATGATCGCCACCGTGAGGATGGCAGCACCGGCGGCCGCCGCGGCCAGGGCCAATTGGTGGTTCCCGGCTCCCAGGCCGAGGACGATGACGACGATCTCGAGCCCTTCGAGGAAGGTGCCCTTGAAGGCCACGGCGAAGCCAGTGGCGTCCCGCTTCGGGCGGCCACTAGCGGGTTCTACAGCCGCGGGTGAGACCGTGGGGGGCGAGGCGTCGCCTAACGACACCGTGGCCGACGGGGCGCGGGCCCCATCCCGGGACAGGGCCTCGACTTGTGCCCGGAAGATGGCGTCCTCGTCGTGCTTGGCCTTTAGGCCAACGGTGCGCAGGACGGCCTTGCGGAGCCACTGGAGACCGAACACGAGCAGCAGCGCACCCACGACCACCCGCAGGACATCGATGGGCACGAGGTAGACGAGGGCGGGGCCGAGGACGGCGACGAGCACGGCCAGTACGACGAGCGCGGCGGCGGTGCCCTCGAGGGCTGACCGCCAACCCCTGGATACGCCGGCGGCCACGATAATGGTGAGGGCTTCGACGCTTTCTACGGCACTGGCCAGGAAGACCGCCACCGCCAGGGTCACGGTGCTACTGGTGTGCATGCTCCTCCTCCGCTAGGGGCTCACCTTGGCCGACCAGGCTACCGGAGGGCGTGGTGGAGTCATCGGCCCCATCGGCGGCCCTATGGGGCCTCCTGTGGCGCCATGATCTGAACGGCTGACGACATCCGGTCCGGATGGTCACCGGGTGAACGCCCTTGGACGTAGCGCTAGCTTGGCCAGCAATGGTGAAGAGAGTCCTGGCCCTGGACCTGGGGTCTTCGTCGGTAAGGGCCATCGTGTTCGAGGCCGCCGGCGCGACCGAGCTGGAAGCTGTACCCGGGGCGATGGCCAGGCGGCGCCGCCACCTCATTTCGAAGGAGCCGGGCCAGGCCACCTTTGGCGCTGCTGACTACCTGTCAGATCTGGTGGCCTGCGTAGACGAGCTCAAGTCGGGGGGCTTTCTCGACGGCGTGAGCGACGTAGCCCTTGACTGCCAGTGGCACTCGGTGCTCGCCATCGGCCCGGACGGACGGGCCGCAACGGACGTTATATCGTGGGCCGATACGCGGCCCGAACGCCCGCACCCGGGTTGGACATTGGAGACGCTCGAGGAACTGCGCCAACGGACGGGGTGCGCCTTTGCCCCGATGTACTGGACGTGGCGAGTGCCGTGGTTAAGAGAGGCTGGGGGCGCCGGGGCCAGCGGCGCCTCGTCGGCCCGGTTCGTCGGGCTCTCGGAGTACGTAGGGCTGGAGCTGCTCGGTGACCCGTCTATGTCGGTCTCCATGGCGTCAGCCACCGGGCTGCTCTCCACGGCCGAGCGCCGGTGGGATGAGTCGGCCCTTGCGCTGGCGGGCATCGAAGCGGCGGCCCTGCCTGAGCTGGCCTTGTCTGATTGGGAGGGCCGCCTGGCCCCGGCTTGGCGCCGTCAGTGGCCGGAACTGGCCGATGCCCGCTGGCACCCCGCCATGGGCGACGGCGCCGCCGCCAATCTCGGGGTGGGCTGCGACGCGCCCAACCGGGCGGCCATAACGATTGGCACCTCGGCCGCAGTGAGGTCCGTGAGGCTCGACCCCGGGCCCGGCCTGCCGACGCTGCCGGCCGGCCTCTGGCGCTACTGCGTCGACCGCGAGCGGGTCGTGACCGGCGCCGCCTACAGCAGCGGCGGCCAGTTATATGCGTGGGCGTTGTCCTTGTGGGAAGGGTCCGGTCTCGGTGGCAGTGACCTCAGTGACCGTGCCCTCGGTCACCGTGCCTTCGGTAACAGTCCCGACCGTGACACTGCCCTCAGTGATAGTGCCACTGATGGCGGGACCGGTGAAGAGGTGGCTCATGACACCAGCGCCAGTGGCGGCGCCGGAGCGGGAACGGCGCGGTCCGTAAGGTACGACGTGAAGGTCTCGGTGCCGGCCGGTAGCGACGGGGTCCTCGTCCTCCCCTGGCACGCTGGTACCCGCCCGCCGGCGCCGCTGGTCCCGGCCGGCCGGGGCGCCGTGGTCGGCCTGGGCCTCGGCCACAGCGGAGCTCACATTGTCTCGGCCGCGGTCGAGGCGGTTTGTTTCCAACTGGCCGGAGGCTTGGCGGATCTCGAGGCCGGTGATCACCGCCGGCTGGAAGTGGTTGTCAACGGCGGGGCCATTGAGGGTTCACGATGGTGGATGGGCCGGCTGGCCGCGACGCTCGGAAGGCGGGTGCTGATTTCCAGGATCCCCGAGACGACGGCGCGGGGGGCGGTCGTGGGCGCCCTCGGGGTTGGCTCGAGAGCGGCCGCGGTCGAGGGGGATGCGGTCGAGCCTGAGACAGCCGATGTGGCCGCCTTGTCTCAGGCGCGTCGCCGCTGGACCGAGTGTTACGAGAAGCTCTTGCCGATTGCCGCTAGCTGAGGTGTGTAAGGCGACAGACTGGGGCCAGTGTTCGACCAGCCCGAGCGGGACAACCATGCGGCTGACGTGACCCGTTCACTCAAACAGGCGGCAGTAGCAGTCCTGGTCGCGGCCCTGGCGGTCGCCGGTTGCGGTGGCCCCGGCGGCCAGGCTGCTTCATCAACCACCGTGACCAGTCAAGCGGCGGCTGGCACTACCAAGGCCACGTCCGATACGCCGGCCAAGGCGGCAGCGGCCGGCCCGGCCACGTTCGCCGGGCCCGACGGGGTCGAAGCGCACTGGGTGATAGCCGAGAACAAGAAGCCAGGCACGACGGCCTGGCACCTCTCCGGGGAGGCAAATGGTGCGTCGATAAACGGCTTCGCCAGCCTGACGGCGGCCAGCGTGGGTGACAGGATCAGGCTTTACGTCACCACCCACGCCGCCCGGTACCACATCAGCGCTTACCGCATCGGCTATTACGACGGGAAGGGGGGCCGTCTGGTCTGGAAGTCGGGCGAATTGAAAGGGGTAGTCCAGCCCACCTGCACGGTGGCGGCGAGCACCAACATGGTGGCGTGTGACAACTGGGCGCCGTCTGTAAGCCTCACGCTCGGCCGGCAGTTCGTACAGGGCGACTACCTGTTCAAGCTGGTCGCTGACCCTGGCCAGCAAAGCTACATACCGCTGGCAGTCTGGGATCCCTCGAGCCACGCCACGTATGTCATCCAGAACAGCGTGCTCACGTGGCAGGGCTGGAACAACTGGGGCGGCTACGACATGTACGGCGGCGCCCCGCCCCCCAGTCTCCTCAATACACAGACCGCGCGCTGGTGGAGTCGTACGACCGGCCTTACGCCAATGGCAACGGCGCCGCCGACTTTATGGCCCTCGAGTTCCCGCTCGTGTACTGGGCCGAGGAACATGGCCTCGACGTCACGTACTGGACCGACATCACGTTTGCCCAGTTCCCGTACCTCCTCGAGAACCACAAGGCGCTGCTCACCCTGGGCCACGACGAATCATGGACGCTCAGGGAGCGCGACGGTGTGGTAGCAGCACGCGCCGCAGGGGTGAACGTCATCTATTTCGGGGCCTCGCCGGTACTGCGCCACGTGCGGTTGGAACCGAGCCCGATGGGCCGCGACCGCGAAGAGGTCGATTACCGGGACCCGACGGCGGACCCCATTTACGCCACCGACCCGCTCAGCGCCACCGGCAACACCTGGGCGCAACCGCCCGACGACGACCCGCCCAGCCAAGTGGTGGGCGACACTTACCAGGGCTACGGCCTCGACGACCCGATGGTCGTAACCGACGCCAATGCTTGGCCATTCGCCGGTACTGGGGCCACCGATGGCACCCAATTGAAGGGTGTGGAGGCGGGCGACTATGACGCCTACGACACGAGCCAGCCCGACCCGCCCAACGTGGAAGTCGTCTCCCATTCCCCTGTCCAACCCCAAGTCGGCCACCTCATGTACGCCGACATGACCTACTACACGTGGCCCGGCAGCGAGGCAGGGGTCCTGGCGACGGGCACGATCGGCTGGATCCCGGCTCTGTCGGCCTGCGCAGGATCCCTACCCGCTTGCCCGTCCGAAGAGGTGCAAGACGTGACGGGCAATATTCTGCGGCTGTTCGGCCGGGGCCCGGCGGGCAAGTTCCACGCGTCCGTCGCCAATTGGCAGCAGTACTACTGACTACTGAACTACCGGTCATGCCGTCCAAACTCTGTGGGCGCCTGTCTCGCTGGCCCGGCCAACCCTGAGCCAGTCGTTCCAGCGGGCTTGGGCTCACTCTATGAAGGCGGCTCCATCGACGATCTCCGCATAACCGAGCTTGCGCAAGTCCTCTTCTTGTTTCCGGGCATTTCGTGCCCGACGGACGACATTTATAACGGTCAGAGGCTCGTTTTCTCGGCGGTGGCGGGCCGCCGCCAGGCAACGCAATAATTCCGCCTCCGTGGCGCACCGAACGGCCACTTTGGCCTCCTCGGGGCCGAAAAGGTCCCGGTTCACCATGTCACAAATACGTTCGAAACCGATGGAAAAACCGCACATGGCGAGGGCCGGGGCGCCGAAACGGGCAGGCATCCCGTCGTAACGGCCGCCACCGGCGAGGGAATAGGAAACGTCGGGGTGCGATATCTCGAATACTTGGCCCGTGTAATATCCCAACCCTCTCACCAACGTTGGGTCGAAGCGGGCCGAGACGCCGAGCGCGCTCAGGGCGAAGATGGTTTCTTGCAAGGCTCTCTCGACCTCGCCTTCCCCACTGGTTTCCGCCACGGCCAACCGGGCCAGCAACCGGTCGACGGCGACGGCGTCGTAGCCCGCCCGGGCCAACTCGGCCGCCACTTCATCCGCGGGCGTCTTGTCGAGCCTGTCGAGGGCAATGTACACCTCGTCGGGACGGGCCAGCTCGCCCAGGAACTGTTCGACGGTGGCCCGCAGCAAGCGCCTGTCGTTCAGCCTGATGGTGCCACCGTTTATGCCCACGCTCTGCAATGCCTCGATGGTGGCGCTGCACAGCTCCACTTCTGCTGCGATACCGGGCTCACCGACAATATCGATGTCGCACTGCGTGAACTCCCGGTACCGGCCGCGCTGGGGTCTCTCGGCCCGCCACACGGGCGCCACGTGGGCGACCTTGAACGGCATCGGAAGGTCGTTGAGATGGTTGGCGACGAAGCGGGCCAACGGCACCGTCAGGTCGAAGCGCAGGCCCGTGTCCGCCAGTTCACCCCCCGAACGAAGTTCCTCTTCGAGCCGGGAGCCTCGCTTCAGCACCTTGAAAATGAGTTTCTCGTTTTCGCCGCCTCCGCTGCCGACCAGCACTTCGAGGTCTTCGAGGGCGGGCGTTTCGATGACTTCGTACCCATAGCGGGCGTAAACGTCGAGGATACGGCCGGCCACGCGCCGGCGCAGTTCGGCCTCGGGAGGGCCGATGTCGCGCATGCCGCGGACTGGCTGAGCGCGTTGGGCCACGGCGCAAGCCTCGCCTCGGCGCCAGGGGCGGCGCAAGACGGCAACGCCAGCTCAGTGCTCAGGGCGTCGTTGGGGGCAGAAGGAGCTTCTGAGGTGGCGGGCGGGGCCGGGTCGAGCAGGCCCGGGCCGGCTGGGGTCGGGGAGCCGCCTCTGCTTCAGGAGCCGGCGGGAGCCGTCGCCACCGCCCGCTCAATAGCGGCGATGTCGATCTTTTGCATCTGGAACATGGCCTGCAGCGCCCGCTGAGCCTTCTCGGGGTCAGAGTCCGTCAAGAGCTCAGGCAGCCGGTCCGGTACTATCTGCCAGGACAGGCCGTACTTGTCCTTCAGCCAGCCACATTGGCCCTCCTCTCCACCGTCGCTGAGCCTGCCCCAGAAATGGTCGACTTCGGCCTGGGACGTGCAGTTCACCATGAACGAGATCGATTCGTTGAACTTGAAATGCTGGGGCCCGCCGTTGAAGGCGAGGAACCGCTGCCCGTCCACCTCGAAGCTCACGGACATCACTGAACCAGGCGCGCCCGGCCCGCCGTCACCGTTATGCGAGACGTCGAGGATGCGTGACCGCTCGAAGATCGAGGTGTAGAACTCTGCGGCTTCCTGTGCCTGCGTGTCGAACCACAAGAACGGTGTGATCTTCGTCATCTTGCTTACCCTTTCCTCAAAGGTTGTGTCGGCTACCCATTAAGACGACGCCCGACGCCAACAGTCATCGCGGCGGGCGCTGTGGACTGGACTTGGCTCGTCTGCCTGCAACGGGTCAGGCGTCGTCTTCCAGGGCGAAGGACCCGTACCGGACCGCTCCGGCCGGTGCGTACGTTGCAATTATCACCCCGGTCCCCGTCGTTTTGGTGTTGATCAGGCGCAAGGCCGCCGCTGTGGCGCCGTCGGCGAAAAGCTTCTTGCCCGAACCAAGGTGGACCGGGAAGTAGAGGAGACGATATTCGTCGATCAAGTCGTGCTCGATAAGGGTGTGAGCGAGAGCCCCGCTGCCGTGGACCTGCAGCTCTTTTCCGGGCGCTTCCTTGAGCTTGGTTATCTCCTCGACCGCGTCCCCGGCGATAAGCGATGAGTTTTGCCAACCGACGGATTTGAGCGTCTTAGACACGACGTATTTTGGCAGGGCGTTGAGTTTGCTGGCGACGGGGTCGTTGGGGTCAGTCACCTTGGGCCAGTGCCTGCTAAAAATATCGTAGGTCTTGCGACCGAGCAGAAAAGCGTCGGCATTAGCGAACCAACCGGTGACGGCAGCACCGAAGTCCTCGTCGCCGTAAGTGAACGACCAGCCGCCATGCTGGAAGTGGTCGTCCGGATCCTCCTCAGGGCCACCGGGCGCCTGCATGACGCCGTCAAGGGTGAGGAAGGTGTGCAGGGTCAATCGCATAATCGTGGTCTCCTATGTGCTGTTCCGACTCTTCAGACGACTCTGCCATCCGAAAGTCATCGCCAGTAAGGCGGACGGCACCCGGCCCCGCACCTAAGAGCCTGACCCTCAGCAGAGCCTGACCCTCAGCGCCCCCGAGATCAGGAGAAGCGGACCATATCCTCGACGGCATGGCCGCGGCGCACGCTGACCACGAGTTTCTCCTCCACCGGGTGCGCTCGCGCCTTTGCGAACGCCCTGGGCCCAGCGGCTGTCATCTTCAGCTCCACGGTCGTCGACGCGCCCCGGGCCATCGAGTAGGGACCAGCCCCGAGCACGGCCCCTCGTGCTGACACGACCGACGCCCTCCCGGAACAGGCCGCTTCCGTACAGTGAAGTCTCACCTCGAGGCGATGGCCGGAAACCTGGCCGGTTGTCAAGCTGATCGAGACGGTGGGGGAGGCGGGCTCGATGAGAAGCCTGAACGTCCGGCGGGCCACAAGTGGCGGTACCGAACCGGCCGCCGTGGCCGTGGTCGTTACCGAGAAGCTGCCGACCACCTGGGGACGTCCGACGATCTCCTCGGAGAGGGACGACGGTTCAGGGTAAAGGCCGGGCGGCAGGCCGGTCACGTGCCACGCATAATCGGTCGGCTCCGTGCTGGGACCGTTTATTGAAAGGGTCTCGGAGTAGGGCAAGTGGAGCGTGCCCGCAGGTAAGGATGCTACCGTGATCGAAAGTTCGGGCCCATATCTCAAAGCCATCGTCCCGTTTATGCCCTGGACATGCTGACCAGCAGCGAGCGTTACCGTATTTTGATAGTTCTGGCTCGAAAAGTAACTGGTTTGAGAACCGCCACAAGTCGGGTCGAACCTCAAGCTGTAGCTGCCGGCCCCCAGGTTGGTTATGCCATAAACACCGGCGATGTTGGTGACAGTTCGCCCGGCGGTGTGGCCACCGACGCCGATGGCGTAGGCGCAAATGCCGGCGTTGTCAGCTGCGCCCGGCGCGGTTACGGTGCCCGAGATGCTTGACCCGGCCACGAGCTGAGCGTCGATAGCGGAGACATTCGCCGCCACTTGCACCTGGCTGCCAGCGGTCGGAAGGACGTGGCCCGGGTAGTACTGGGGAGCATAGGCGCTCACTTGGGCCCCCCCGCATGTCGGGTCGAAATACACCCAGTAGTGGCCCGTGGGGAGATTGCCGATCGTGAAGCGGCCGTCAGTCGACGTGCGGGCGCTGTCCACCGCGTGCCCGGCCCTGTCATCGGCGCTGACGCAGACATCGGCTGTCGCGCCGGGTGCTCCCGGCGCGCTGACGGCGCCCGACACCGAGAACCCGGGCGCCAGGGCGGCGTCGGTCCCGGTGGCCGGGCTGATGGCCGACACGGTCACTGCGTTGGCGTTCTCGAGATCGAGCTGGTCCAGGTAGTACTGGGCGGCATAGGAACTTGAAATGGTGCCACCGCAGGACGGGTCGAAACGCACCGCGTACGTGCCCACTGGGACGCTTAGTTCGTAGCTGCCGCCGGCCGCCGCCGCCGACACGTATCGCGCCCCGGTGGCCACCCAGGAGCCGGGCTGGCCACTCACGGCGATGGCGTAGGTGCAAACGTCGCCGCCAGGTTGCCCTGTCGCAACGGAAATCGAGCCCGTTATCAGGCCCGTGGCCGGCACTGCCTCTGCACGTGACGGCCCTACGACAGAGGCGGCGACGACTACGCCCGCTGTACAAAGCAGTAGGCAAAGTCCAGCTATAAACAGTGAGAGTTTCTTCATCATCACACTTCCATAATGACCTGGCGCGGGGCTGGGTTCCATGTCTGGACACGGCCGATATTGCGCCACCGCTGCGGTGACGGCCCTGGTCATCCAGATCGGAGACCGCCGGCCCGGGGCTCTAGATTGGCGCGGCAGGCGCTGGCTGAGACGTTCCCCGAGGTATACCGTCGCCGCTTGCTCGTCGCCAGCGGAGTGTCCGGTTCTTGACCCGGTTGCCACAAACGGCCATATCGCACCATGCACCCCGGCCAGCGTGCGAGCGGTCGTAAAAGGCCCAACGGCATTCCGAGTTGTGGCACGCCTTGAGGCGGCCCCACGTCCCGTCTTGCTGGGCGTCCCGGATGACCAGGACAAGCCGGGCCAGTCGTATTTCGCCCTGGCCAACGTCGTGGACGTCGAGATGGCCATCTGCCGCCACTGTGACTGCATACCGCTTCGTTCGAGCGAGATCTCGCAGCGCTTTCAACTCTGATGGGCCCGGGACCGGCCCACCACCGTTGTTCATCAGGAGAGACCTGATGCTCTCCCGCACTTCGCGGGCCTGGGCCAGGTCCCCGCCGGCGATATCCCCTCTGCCCATGAGCAACCCGGCCTCCCCCAGCCACTGCTCGGCTGACGTTGGGTCAGCCAGTAAGTCGGCGCCGGAATCACCTTCCCATGTGTTCACGAACGATTGCACGAGCAACAGAGGAACAGGGGCAGGCTTGGCCTCGCCATCGGGTACCCATGACGGCAGGCTCATCAACCCACCTTACCGACTTGGTGACCATCAAAAGGTCTTGACCGGTCACTGCATGACCACTAAAATGTGTTTTATGGTCACGCAGTGCAACAGGGACCGGTCCACCCGCTGGGGACCCGTGAACGTTCTCGTCGTTGATCGTGCCGGTATCAGCTCGCGGCGGGCACGCCTGCTTGACCGGCTCATCGCCAAATGGCAAGCGCCCCAGCTCGATGAGGAGCTGGCCAACGGAGCGCCGCCGGAATCGCGCGTTTCGCTCGCCCTTCGAGCCCAGTGCCTTGTGCGTCCTTCACAGCGCCGCCGTCTCGCCCGGAGCCTGAAACGGCTCGTGAGGGACGGCCAGGCTGCGCCGCGGCTGCCTGTAAAGGCGTCTGTGCGCGCACAAGCCGTGCTCGACGCCCACAGCGACCTCAGAGCACTGATCGATCGGCTCGTTGAAGTGGGGCCACTGGACGCCCAGGGTGTGGCCCGGGTGCTGGTCCTCTTGCGGGATGGCGCTGGCCCGCTCTACCGGTCGGGCCGGGGCCGAGACCTACGCCGCGAACTTGCTGCCGCCTTGTCGGCGTTCGGGCCCGCCTGACCGAACAGAAGCCGTCGCCACGCCAACCGCACCTGAGGCCCTAGCTTGTACGGCTGAGCATGGGAAAACCAGGTGCGAGGGAATTGCGAAGCCGGTCGAGCGGGTTGGTCGAGCGAGGAGACATCGACGCCCTCACTCGGTATGTGAACGATCTGGTCGTGGCCGAGCAATGGGAGGAGCTGGCGTCCCTTCGGGAGAGCTGTCGGGCGGCGCTGGAGCGCGGCAAGCAGCTGTGGGGCGTGGCTGCTTACATCGAGTACCGCCTCTGCCTTGAAGCTCCCGGGTACTGGGCTGCGCTGATGCTGGAGACGGGGACCGGACGGTTCGCTTCTGGCCCCCTACCCGAAGTCGCTGCGTGCAGGCACAGTTGGTCGGAGCTGGCGCCACACCTCCACCCGACTCCGCAGGCGGGAATGGCCGCTCACGAAAGAGTGCTGCGCGGTGAGGACCTGCGCACCGACCCCGTCGCCGCCGCCTTGCCAGAAGTACTTGACCTGCCCTTGCGTCTCGAGCCATGGGAGCCGAGGTACGTCCTGGCCGATTACCACACAGACAGCATCGAAGCTCCGCCTCCCAGATTGCCGCCTCTGCGACCCCGGGACGCGGCGGGCACGAGGCCAACCGGCCCTGACCAGGTATCAAGTGTCGCCCAGGCCCACCGGCGACCCGAGACGGACGAGGTTTCGGCCGCTCTGGAGGATTCTGGTCGCTACATGGACAGAGGAGTCGAATGGACGGGCGGAGGCTGTGTCCGTGGCCGGGAACGCCCTCGAGGCTGTCGCCGCCCTTGGGGCGCGCCTCACCCACGTGGTCGAACTGTCGTCTGGTGAGGCGCTGGCGGCCATGGCGTGGGCGGCCGCCGACGGGGGGGCTCACGGTCGAAGGCGAGGGGCCGCGCCCGGACGCTTCGCCACCTGGTGGGTGCTGGCGGCGTTGGGCGGGCTCGTCGGTGAGTGGCCGCCGGCGCCAGACAGGTTGGCCGCCGTCCTCGACGACGTTCGTTGGTATGCCTGGGGGAGCGGAGAGCCAGTCACAGGGTGGGGCCTCCACCTCGCCTTTGAGGGAGTGAGCGGCCCGCGTCGGGGCCGAGCTTGGGCCGTCTCCGCCACGGACGCCTCATAGCAACGGGGCCGCAGTCGGGTGGCGGGTGGACAACTCATCCGATACACGTCGCAGATACGGATTGGTTTCGGGTCCCGATGTCGGTCTGCCACTGGTTTGTCCCGGTGGGACCGGTGCAGTGGAAGTTCTCGTCCTGGAGGTCGTTGGCCTTGTCGCCGCTTACGTGGTTTGTCCTGAACGTATTGCCCAAGCTTTCGTCGGCGACGGCGATACCGTAATCGCCATTGCTGACCAAGGTGTCCTGCGTTACCAGTGATTTTTCGCTTGGGCGGCCACAACTGACGTTCTGCAAGTTGCCGGTGCCACTGCAACCGAGGTAAATGCCGGCGAGCCCGCTGCCTACAACGTTGTCGTCGAGCACCCGCGTGCCCTCGCTCGCCTGCGCCCAGATGCCATATATACCGCTGGTGTTGACCCGGTCGGCGCCAAGGAGAACGCCCCCGCTCAGTTGGAGGTGTACCCCGTAACCATGGTTGCCCTTCAGGACCAGGTTCTCCACCTGGCTTCCCGTGGCGTCGAACACCCATACCCCGTTGCTCACGTTGGCGGCAATGACGAGGTCGGGGCCAGCAATAACTGCGTCACTGGCGTTGTCTCGGACCCCGGTGGCGAACCCTCCGATCGCCGCGCCCGGCAGAGAACTTTCGATCCTGGCGTGGACCGCAGTCGGGCTGAGGAGTACGCCCGCCCCCAGACCCGTGCCGGCCAGCACGTGGCCGGCGAGGTCAAGGGTTACGTGTGGCGCCGTGACGACGAAGCAGCTGCCGGCCGACGGTGGAGGGCTGTCCGTAAGTACATAGTCGCCCGGCACGCTGATTGGACCGCAGGCGCTGACGGGCGTGGGAGTCACCAAGGATAGACGCGGTAGGGGAGTGGCCGTGGCCGCGCCGGCCGCCCAACCCGTTGTAAAAGCGAGTGCGGACGTCAGCGACGCCGCCGCGAAGGCATAAAAAGTGGTTCTCATTTTCGCACCTCATAGGTTTGGGGCCGTCGTTCTTGTGAGTACAAGACCGTTCTTGTGTGTACAAGACGCAGAGACGGCGCCGCGATTACAACCCGGGCGAAGTTCGGCGCCGGAACTCGACGAGGGTGAGCCCCTCTGTTGCCGGCACCGACCCGCCTTGCTTTT
This sequence comes from uncultured Acidimicrobiaceae bacterium, assembly GCA_963750465.1. Lineage (GTDB taxonomy): Bacteria > Actinomycetota > Acidimicrobiia > Acidimicrobiales > Palsa-688 > Fen-671. The sequence continues at coordinate 944,974 of CAVVRE010000007.1, read as the reverse complement.
GCGTAGCCAAGTGGGTTCGTCGCTGGCTTTCGGGCGCCGTGCCCGACGCATCTGACCCGCAGACCTGCGCGGCGCACCTGCGCCGAGGTGTTGGCCATGCGATTGCGGCTCCCCGATGCCCGATGGGGCAATTGATTTGGCACCCGCTCATGACCGTGAAGCCAGCGCCGCTTTCGTGGTCAAGACGAAGATGATTGTCGGGAGACAGATGCATACTCTTCGGTCCACCTACCATTGCCTGATGTCGGGCACCCAGCGGTCGGGCTGACGCGTGCACGCCGCCTGTAGGCGAAAAGGACGGCCGCTCCTCCGTAATTTGCGTGGCCGAAGTTCGGCCACGGCCAGTTCGGCGTCAGGGAACCTTGGTGGTGCCGGCAGGGTTGAGCGTCGGAGCGGGGCTGGAGGTGTCCCGGGGCCCGGCCTTGGCGTTTGCCGCCGTGGTCGCGGCCGAAACGGCGTCGATGGCGGCGCCGATTTGCTTCTGGCCCAACGAGGCACCAACGGGGTCATAGCTCGCCTTGTCGTCGGCTGCGTGCAGGTCCTCATGGGCAGCTACCGCCGTCGTGTAGCGGTTCCATTCGGTCCTCTGCGCATCCTGAACGGCCGGAGAACTCACGTTGGTCCACGTGGGCAGTGTGATTGCGTCTACCACGGTGAAGGTGCCCGTCTTGACCTGGGCGCTGTTATCGGGGACGTTGACGGCGGATCCGTCCTGGGGGATGCTTATGCCATTTAGCATGAGCGTCAGGTTCGGGAAGCAGCGGCCGATCTCCTCGCTGCCCATGCGGGTGGTCAGTGTGGCCATCAAGCTGTTGTAGTCGGGGTCGGTAAACTGGAAATTGGGACCAGACGAGCTGGTTTTCGAGTAGCTGTAAGTCACGCTCCCGGGGCTACCGTCCAGAGGTTGGGCGGATTCGCCAGGGTCGCCAGTGATGGCTTGGCTACCTCCAGCCGTGGCATTGCCGGCGTCGCGCGATACGGCCACGGGGAAGCCAGAGCCAGCGTGCACGGCACCACTTTGGCCGGACGGCCCGGGACTGGCTTCACCTGTGGGCGAGCCGTGTGAGGCGGCGTTAGCCGAAGTGGCGGAGCCCAGGAGCCTCTGGAGCGCCTGGTTGCCTACCAGGCGTTGTGCAGCCAACACGCCAGCGGGCGTCCTCAGCAAGAACCGCACGTCCGGGACGCTAAACTCTTCATTCGCTTCCTCGTGACCCGGCATGTGCGAGGCGGTTTCCTGGTCAGGTCCCGCCCGTTCGTCGCCCACGGCGCCACGCTACGGTGCGAGCATGGCCGTGCAAGGTCCGGGCGGGCCGGTGCGTTGCCCGATCGGGCACGAGCTCGTGGGCGAGCCCTCCACCCGGGAGGCACTGATTAGAGCCGGGCTGCTCTGGCGACCACTCCGTCGATAACAACGTCGACGGCGAAGCGAAACCGCTCGTCGCCATCGCCGGCGACCATCTGGGCGGCGTGGGCGGCGATAAGAGGGAACCTTTCGGGCGGTAAGCCGGCAAAGGTTTTGTAGAGCTCGTGGACCTGCTTGCGGCGGTCGTCGTCGCTGCGGCCGCGAGGGTGCCGCACCTCGTCCTCACGGGCGGCGGCCGTCACCAGCGACACGAAGATGTCGCAAGCCCAGGCGGCGCCTTGGGAGTCAAGCCCACCGGCGAGCAGGATTCCCAGCAGGTTCTCAGTCAGACGCAGGACGGCTTCGGTCGTGGGTGGGTCGGCCAGGGTCACGGCGGCGATCCCCGGATGCGCGACCAGTGCGTGGTGCGTGCGCTGAAGCAGTGAGTGGACCTGAGCGCGCCAACGCGAAGGGTCCGGGGCTTCGAGCTCGATCGTGGCGGCAACGCGATCCAGCATCGCCTGGAACAGGCCCTGGCGGCCGGAAACGTAGACATAGAGCGAGGCCGCTCCCGTGTCCACGGCGGCTGCGACCCGGCGCATCGTGACCGCCTCCAGACCGTCCGACTTCAGGATCGCCAGGGCCGCGTCGACGACCGCCTCCTCGCTGAGCGGTGCCTTTGCGGGGCGGTCACGAGTCGAGCGGCGACGGACCGAGGCGTTCATCGGTGGCGGACCGCCGGCGAGAGACATGCAGACCGAACCTTAGTGGACAGGAACACTGTTCGCCACGTACGCTGTTCGTGTTGTGACCCCCAACCATAAAGTCCTGTTCGGCCTCGGACTGGAAAACGGCGTCCACCAGGTGATCGAGATGCTCGGGCACGCCCGCTTCGCCGACGAAACGGGCCTGGACATCGTCAGCGTCACCGATCATCCCTGCTTCGCCGACCGCGTCGACGCCTACGCCGCGCTGGGGTTCGTTCTAGGCGCAACCAGCAACATCACCGGAGCGGTGATCATGACAAACCTGCTCAGCCGTCCCGCGCCCATCCTCGCCCGGACGGTCACGGGACTGTCTACCATCTCCGGCGCTCGTGTCGTTCTAGGAATGGGTGCGGGCGGGCTCGAGGAGGAAATCGTCGCCCTCGGTGTCCCCCGCCTGTCGCCCGCAGCCCGAGTACGGGCGCTGGAAGAGGCGATCATGGTCGTGAGAGCGCTCTCCGGCGGTGGCGACCCGGTCACGTTCGACGGCGAGTTCTACCACGTCACCGGGCTGACACCCGCGGCCGCACCAACGCCACCGATCTGGGTCGGATCGCTCGGCCCGAAGGCGCTGGCAGTAACCGGCCGACACGCGGACGGATGGATACCGGGACACCTCGCCGACTGGCGCAGCATGCAGGTGGCCGAGTCACGGCCCGTCGTCGACGAAGCGGCCGCTTCGGTAGGCAGAAACCCTACTGATGTCGACACTATCTACAACGTGTCAGGGCGCCTTACCCCGGCCCCGCTATCCGAGACTCGCGACGACGACGGCCGCTGGATCGGGGGCGGCGTGACGCAGTGGGTAGAGGAACTGACCTTCGCTGTGCTTGAACACGGCGCCGCCGCATTCATCTATTTGGTCCCTCCGGGTGACAGCATCAGCGACACGACGCTGGACCTCTGGGCACACGAAGTGGCGCCAGCCGTTCGCGAAGCAATCGCCAAGCGCTGACTTCCGCCGACCGACAAAAGGAGCTAGATCCACTGCATATCGCGTGCGACCGTTTGGCATCCTGCGGTTAGAAATCGCTTCCGGCCCGGGCGACTGGCGCTGGTCCTCACTGGTGCGGCCACGGCTCAGGCTGGCTGGAGTACACCGTTCGCGATCTTTGCTCCGCCGGGGCCCCAATTATGATTTTCGAACGTCCGTTGTCAAGGACGGTCGGGGCAATCCCGCTGACAGGGGCTTTCCGGCGGCAATGGAGTTCGCGCCACCCCGGCCAGGGTTGAAAGAATTCATGGCATTGTTGTACTGGAAGCCGAGCCCGCGGTCACCACTCCTGATTGCCAGTGCTTCTTGACCAATGTCGGGCCGGAATTGCTTGTGGAGCTACAACCATTCCACTCGACGGTTCTCGGTCTCCTCCCCTCCCAGGTCAGGCCCTTCTACGGGGAAGACACAGGCAAAATGTACCGCAACGGTAGTGAGGAGCCTGAACAACTAGCGAGCAGGAGTGGCTGAGGATCCACCGTCGGCGCCGTCTCGCACTAGCCGGGAGACATCACCGTGCGTCGAGAACCAGACGTCCGCGCTCGAACGGATAGAGCGGACGAGCTCTTGAAAAGCCGCAAAACGCGACCTGCGGCCAGTAATTTCGGGATGCGCCGTGTACGTGACATGGCCGCCCTCCTGCAAGGCGGCGCGGAACTCGCTCATCCAGATGGCGGATACTGCGGCCGGGTCGCTCATCAGGCCACCCGCGCCCTCTCGCCAGCTGTAATAAGGGAAGTCGTCGAGGCTCCAATGAACCGGGAGCTCGACCAGCGAAACCCCGCCGAGCGTCTCGATGTACGGGTGGTCGTCACCCATGAGGCTGCTGTCGTACTCGAACCCCATTTCACCCAGAAGGGTAAAGGTCTCCGCCGTCACATCCCAGGAGGGTGAGCGGTAACCGAGCGGTGCTTTCCCTGTTAGCTTCTCCAGGGTCGCCGCACCGCGCTCGAGCTCTTCTCGTTGCCCCGCGTGGTCGAGGCGGTTCGGGGGGCGATGAAAGTAGCCGTGGTGGGCGAGCTCGTGGCCTAGCTCGACGATCTCGCCCACCTCGTCCGGGTAACGCTCGGCGGTGTAACCGGGGACATAGAAGGTGCCCTTGATCCCCTCATCGGCGAGGAAGGCGAGGAGGCGCGGCAACCCGCGAGCGACCCCGAACCTCCGCTCGGAAAATGCCGAGTAGTTCGACGCCTCCTCCAAGTCCAGCCCCATCAAAGCAGACTCGGCGTCAACGTCGAAGGTGAGCGACACGGAGACCGCCGCCCCACCCGGCCACCGCAATCCCTGCGCCGCCCTCCTCGTGCCGTTCACGCCAGCGCGACGCCGTAATCTCGGCCCAGCTTGATCTGCAGGTTGTTGGCCTTTATAAGCGAAGCGACACCGGACCTGGTGATGGCTGCGCCGCTGCAGTCGATCAACCCAGAGGCGGGGTAGCCTCGCTCGAGCTGCTGAAAGGCGAGCATGACGGGCAGCCATCCCTGCATGTAGAAGCCAGCATCGACTACGCACAGTACCCAGCCCTGTTGGAGTTCGGATAGCGAAGCCGTCGTTACGTCGACGGCGGCCAGGGGGTACTGGCCTGCGTGGAAGCGTGATTGCTGGTAGGCCTTCACGGCAGCTTGCGTCGAGCTGTCAGCCACGGCGAAGCCCCCGATGAACGAGGAGCCAAGCTGAGTGATCTTCGCTTTCCAGAGGCCGATGGCGCCAACCTCGTCAGTACCGGAGTTGTCGGCCAACTCGACCCCGACGAAGTTGGTCCCGTGGGCCTTGTTCCCCGCCGCAATGGCCGCCTGGCAACCGACGACCACGCCCTGCTGGTTGGTGTTCTGCGGGTAGGGGTTCCCCAGAATGACCGTGCCGGACTTCTTCCCCGAGCCGGCAAGGTTGTTGACCAGGACCGTCCCCGACTTCTGCCCGAGGACGTTGGGGTCGGAGGTCGCACCGGCGATGCCAAGGCCCGACATTTGGTCGGGGAAGTTCGTGGCGTTGTTGACGATCACGAAGATGCCAGCCTTTTGGGCTTTGGCAAACAGGACCCCTTCGCCTTCCACCCAGTCAGGTGTGATCATGACGTCGGGCTTGAGGGCGATCACCTCGTTGAGTACCTGGACAACCTGCGATGAGGAGTATGACGTCTGAGGGAGGCCGACCTTCTTGTACGACCACCCGAGGAACACGGGTCGCTTCGATGCTGCCCACGTCGTAGGACAGGTTCCAATCGGCAATGGCTCCGTTGGCCCATATCACGTGGCGCGATTGCCCGCGAACGGGCACGCTCTGGTAGCCGGTCGCCGCGCTGGCGCTGGCCGGGCCGGCGGACAGCATGTTCGCGGCCATGAGCCCACCCAGGCCGGCGGCGCCCCCCAGGAGCAAGTTGCGCCTGGAAATCCCGGGGTTGGTGCCACTGCCTTCGTCGATTGTCTCCAGTTTGTCTGGGCCTTGCCCAGTGGTGCGGTTCATTTTCATCTCCCTATCTTTCTTTTCTTTGTGCGTGTGTTTGAACGGGAACGTTGCTCATCTCGAAGGGGGTACTGACAGACTCATTTGGCCAGCTCATTTGGGCCGCCGTCCCGGTTGAAACCGACGAGGGAGCGGTCTTCTTGGGCAACTGGCTCTTCTCGGACCCCGAAAACCCGCAAAAAGCGGGGTACCCCGGTGGCTTTGGCGACCCTTTTGTTAATACCGATCCCGATGCTGACGACGAAGATTATTATGAGCCCCTCCACCAGCTCCGGCCAGTTGGCGTTTAGGCCGAGCAGGACCAGCCCCGTCCCCAGCATCCCGGTGATAATCGTGCCGACGAGCGTCCCGTATATGCTTCCGGCCCCGCCGTAAAGGGCCACACCTCCGATAATGATGGCAGCGATCACTTCCAGGGTGAAAGTGCTGCCGGCACCGGGGTCCGCCTCTTGCAACCAGTCGGACTCCAGGACGGCCGTCAGACCGCACAGCCCCCCGACTAGCACAAAACAGAGGAATTTGGTCATCCTGACGTTTACACCCATCTCCCGGGCCGCCACCGGGTTCCCCCCTACGGCATAAACATGATAGCCGAACTTGGTGAACCGGAGCACGAAGACGCTGACTATGAAGATTCCGAGCGCCCACAGGATGGGGACGGGGAAACCGTCGATAGTGCCGTTCGTGATCGGGATCAGGCTCGAGTGCATGTTCTGGGGGTAATTGATCGGCAACCCACCGGTTATGACCAGGGCGGCACCGCCCAGGACGCTGAGCATGCCGAGCGTAACAATAAACGACTGCACTCCTACCACAGTCACCACAAAACCGTTGATGGCACCGACGATCAACCCCGCCACTATCGCACAAAGCGCACCGATCCAGGGGTCGAGGCCGAAATTGGTGACGCAAAGGCCCATTATGACACCGGTGAAGGCGAGGTTGGCGCCCAGCGACAGGTCGATCTCGGCCGCGATGAACAAGAAGGTCAGGCCGGCAGCGACAATAAAGGTGTAACTGCTTACCTGTGCCATCGTATATATATTCGACACCGTGGCGAAATGAGGAGCGAAAATGGAGAAGGTCAGGAACATAATGGCGGCGACTACGGTGATCGCTACCACCTGCACCCCCGTCGGGCTCAGCACGTGGCGCCAATGGCCGACGTCGACGGTGAAGGTCTCGCCCAGTTCGCCAGGGCCGCTGTCGTCGACCTGATCAACAGTCCAGGTCATGAAGCGAGGCGCCCCTTCCCTCGCACGATCAGCCCCACAACTTCGTCATGGCGTAGTTTCCGAAATCCGGAGGTCCCCTATGCAATGCCCGAGCCGGAATACTACGACACGGTCGGCGAGGTTAAACACGTGCTCTACGTTGTGGCTGATCAAAAGCACTGTCCGCCCTTCGCTCTTGAGCGCTCTTATCAGGTCATTGACTCTTCCCGACTCTCGTACGCCGAGAGCAGCCGTGGGTTCGTCCATTATGACCATGCGGGCCTTCCCGCGAACGATGGCACGGGCGACGGCAACCGCTTGGCGCTGCCCTCCCGAAAGCGACTTCACTGGGGTCCGCACATCGGGCAACCCGACCTGCAAACGACGAATGACCGCTCTTGCTTCCCTTAGCATCTGAGGTCGGTCGACCACGAGGCCCCGGAAACGGGTCAGTTCGCGGCCGAGGAAAATGTTGGCGGCCACGTCGCGTTCGTTGACCAGGGCCAGGTCCTGGAAAACGGTGACGATGCCATAACGGTGTGCGACTGCAGGTGTGGAGAAGGTAACCGGTTCGCCGTTGACGTAGAGTTGGCCTTCATCGGGCCGCCGTACTCCCGAAAGAATGGAAACGAATACTGACTTTCCCGCGCCATTGTCCCCGACGAGGGCGACTATTTCCCCTGAGTCGATCGAGAGGCTGACGCCCGCCAAAGCCCGGACGTTGCCGAAGCGCTTTGCTATCCCCTCGGCCCGCAGAAAGGGTTCGGGGGACAACCCCTCCCCACTGGGGGCGGCAGGGCCACTAAGCACTGAGCCGCTCATCGGGCCCGGTGCGCCTCTCGCGCTCTCGACCATGGCTTCCTCTCGGCTCACGCGGAGCCCACCGGAAAACGACCATCTCATCTTTTTGAGTAAGGTACATTAGCGGCTCTGGCCGTCCAAGGGCTGTCGCCGGCTCCCCGACGAGGCGGCGCTGTTGCGCCGAGGCGAGTCTCACGGCAACTTGGTGTCGTCCTGGTGATGGCGAAAGCTCTCAGCGGTGAGACCGCGTGCAATAGCTAGCAGCGAAGTGAGCTGCTGCAGCGGGAGGACCTCGAGCACGACCGCCGGCAGGCCTGTAATTCTCGGCAGTCGGGCCACGGTCAGGTGGTCGGCCGGCCGAGGATCGCCCAGAGAGGTAACCAGCAGCGTCGGGCACCCCTGAAGGCTTGTGGTGGCGGCCAACTCGACCTCCCGGCCGTCCCCGATGACGACACAGCCGACCCGGCCGGGTTCGAGGGCCTCAATCGGGCCGTGCAGGTAATCGCGGGTCTCATGGGCGCTCGTGAACAGGCGCGCCCCCTCCCTGAGCAGAAGGCCGCCTTCGCCCGCGCTGGCCAGGCTCTGGGCGCCCGCGACGACGTCGACGGCGACGGTGTTCCGCAAGCTTTCAGCAGCAGTCTCGATCTCAGTCTCGTTGACTTCGAGCGCGCCAGCCACGAGGTCCGGTACCGCCGCCCAGTCGCTGTCACGGCCGCTCCAGTAGTCACCCATCAGCCCGAGAGCTTGAAGTGTCGAGGTGTACCCGACGGTGGAGGCGCGGCTGTCCTTCCCGCAGCCCAGGTCGACCACGGTACGGACGGCGCCAGCGAGTGGGGAACCAGGGTCATTAGTGACGCCAACCGTCGGGATCCCTTTCAGCCCCCCGACAGCGGCGACTGTCTCGGCACTGCGCCCCGACAGGCTGATGGCCACAATGACGTCCGCGCCTCCCCGTCCTGCGGCCGAAAGTTCTGGCGCGCTCATCGAAAAAGCGTTGAGGCCCGCCCGACGCCAGGCGATAGCGGCACTGAGGGCAGCCATGGCGCTGGCTCCGATCCCGACCAGCGCCACCATCCCCGAATTGAGGTCAGGCAGGCTGTCGAGCGAAGCCGAGACCGCGACCCGGCTTTCCGCCAGGGCGGCGGGCTGCGCATAGATGCCTTGGTGGAAGGTCAGAGAATTCAAAGTGGGCTCCTTATCGGCTCTTCGGCGCGGCTGCGCTCGCCGCCAACGTACGCCAGGCATCTCGTGCGATAACGGGGGGCTTGGTTTCGGCCCGTCGCAGGAGGTCGCGGTAAGTTGTCGACCGAGCCGCCCGCGCATACCTTCGGCCGGTGGCGCCGCCACAGAAGGAGTTCAAGCAAGTGAGCGACCAGCCCCAGCGACCCCCCCACCTTCTTTGCATCGGAGCGCACCCCGACGACTGCGAAATCCAGACCTCTGGCTTGGCCGCCCTCTGGACTGGCCTTGGCGGGTCGGCGCGATTTGCGTCCATGACGGATGGGAGCGCCGGGCACCAGGAACTCGGTGGGGGCAAGCTCGCCAACATCAGGCGAGCTGAGGCTCGTGCCGGCGCCGCCGCTGTCGGCGCTGATTCGGTCGTCTTCGACAACCTCGACGGCTCGCTCTTGCCGACCCTCGAGAACCGGCACAGGGTCATTCGAGCGGTGCGGGAGTACCAGCCCGACGTCATCGTCACTCATCGGACCAACGACTACCATCCCGACCACCGGTACACCGGGGTAACGGTACAGGACGCCTGCTACATGGTCATGGTCCCGAATGTGGTGCCCGGGTGCCCGGTCCCCGACCGGGAGCCGGTTGTCATCTTCATGTCGGACAGGTTCACCAAACCGAGCCCGCTCGACCCCGACCTGGTGTTCGACATCGACCCGGTCATCGAGAAGAAGCTCGATGCGATCACCAGCCATGCGTCGCAAATGGTCGAATGGTTGCCCTGGATCGAGAGGTACGCCGACGAGCTCCCCGAGGACGAAAGCGAACGTCGGAGCTACGTCCGGGCCCGGGCGGCGCGAAAGCCCGCCGCCGAAGCAGATCGTTTCCGCGACACACTGGTCGCCAAGTACGGCCAGCCTCGTGGCGGCGAAATCCGTCATGCCGAGGCCTACGAAGTATCCGAGTACGGCGCCCCGCTGACCGAGGCGCTTTCCCGGTCGTTGTTCCCGTTCTAACCCATGAGCCTTGTGCGACGTTATCGCTCGGCGTAACGAAGATGGCCGTAGGGGACGAACTGGGGGCCGAACGCACGCTATGTGCCGACGTAGGTGCCTCAAATGTCCGGGCGGGAGTGGCCCAAGGGGGGCGCCTCATCCATATGGTCGAGCGACGAATCCCGGAACTGCTCGCCGCCTACGGCGGGGATATGGTCCTCGCGGTGGCCGAGGTCCTGGCCGAGGTGCAGGGATCCAGCGCGGCAGACTACCGGGCGTCTTCGGCCGACCCAGGTGGCCCTATCGGCGTAGGAGTGCCCGCCATCGTGCTCGAAGGGGGGTCCCTTAGGGTCGGCTTGAGCTCGGGCCTCCCGGCCGGCACAACCCTTCGCGACAGCCTCTCTGAACGTTTTGCCACTCACGTCGTCGTCGACAACGACGCCAGTCTGGCCGCGTTGGGCGAGCTGCTATACGGTGCCGGGATCGGCGAAAGTAGCCTCGCTCTGCTCACTCTGGGGACCAACATAGGCATGGGCATCGTGGTGGACGGCCGGATCTACCGGGGTGCGCATGGCGCCGCTGGGGAGATCGGCACTGTCCCGTTGAGGGTCGTTGCGTCGCACGACCGGGAGCTGATCGAACAAAGGCGGCATGGCTCCGGTCACGCTCCGCCCCCAGACGGCTACGTTTGGCTCGAGGATGTTTACGGCGGGCAGGCTTTGGCGGATGCCTGGCGCTCGGCGGCATTCACCGGCGATACGGACGGCTCCCTTTCGATGCCCCGGGCCCTCCAGCTTGCCACGGCCGGAGATGAGTCGGCCGTAGAAATTGTGGCCGAAGCGGTCCAAGGTTGGGCACTTGCCATAGCGACGACGTGCGGACTTCTCGACCCGAGCGTGGTTATTCTCGGGGGCGGGATCGCCGCTGACTTTGAACCCTACCTGGACCGGTTACGCCACATCGTCGAAGGCTTTATGCCTGGTCGGCCTCCGCGTATCGAAATGGCCACGCTCGGGCCTCTGGCCGGCCTCATCGGCGCCGCTGCGGCCGCCCGTCTGTCTGGCTCCAGTGCAGTAGGTCCAGTGCGCTCGTGACCGTAAAGGAGACCACCGAAAGCCGCGGCGGAGGTAAGTAATTCGGTGGAATACGTACACCTCGGTCGGAGCGGGTTGTCGGTTAGCCGATTATGCCTTGGCACCGTGAACTTCGGGCCCGTCGTGAGAGAGCCTGAGGCTCATGCGATTATGGACGCGTCCCTCGACCTCGGTGTGAATTTCCTCGATACCGCCAACAGTTATGGTGGCGGAACGGCCAAGGGCCGCACGGAGGAAATCATAGGGAACTGGTTTGCCAAGGGTGGGCGTCGCCGCCAGGCAACCGTGCTCGCCACGAAGGTATACGAGGCGACAGGCCGAGGGGCCAACGAGGGCGGCCTTTCGGCCCTCAACATCCGGCGGGCACTCGACGCCAGCCTGATCCGCCTCCAGACCGATTACATCGATCTGTACCAGTTCCACCACGTCGACAGGACCACACCATGGGACGAAATCTGGCAAGCAGTCGAGGTGGCGATATCCCAAGGAAAGATCATCTACGCAGGCAGCAGCAACTTTGCCGGGTGGCATATCGCTCAAGCGCAAGAGGCCGCCGCCAAGCGCGGCCTCATCGGCCTCGTCAGCGAACAGTCCATCTACAATCTGTTGACCCGTGACGTTGAGCTTGAGGTACTACCGGCGGTGCGAGCCTACGGTCTCGGGTTTCTGGCCTGGGCGCCACTGCACGAGGGGATCCTGGGCGGCAGATCGTACGAAGGAAGCTACGGGAGGCGTCGCCGCTCCGGGCGGGCGGCCGAAGCGGCGTCTCAGCGCGCTTCGCAACTTGATCAGTTCGAGGTCCTAGCAACCGCACTTGGCCACGATCCGGGGGAGCTGGCGCTGGCATGGTTGCTCAGCCAACCTGGAGTAACTGCTCCGATCATCGGGCCCCGCAATCTTGAACAGCTGGCGTCAGCTATACGAGCGGCCTCGCTCACAATCGACTCAACTAGCCTGGTGCGCCTTGATGAGATCTTCCCCGGGCACCAGCCGGCACCCGAAGACTACGCCTGGTGAGGAAGCCTACGAGCCCTTGGCTGCGGCCTGGTCTCTTCGGTCACCACGCAGCGATCATCGCGCGTACCCGCCAAAGAGCCTGCTTGGACTTCTTGCTGGAATGATCACCCGGCGCTTCCGTCGTCATAACACTGCCGAATTTTGGGTGCCGCCCGGTTGATTCTGCGGAGGGGCTTCGGTTCCCGGTCCTTAGCGAGAAGGCTAGAGTAAGGGGAACATTGCACAAAAGACCAGCTAGAAGGCACAAGCCCCCGTAGCTCAGGGGATAGAGCGTCGGTTTCCTAAACCGCAGGTCGTCCGTTCGAATCGGACCGGGGGCGCCAACTGGCTGTGATGAACGTGGTAGTAACGGGCGAGCGATGAATTAGACAGCGCCTTCGTTTCAGCGCCGCCCGGCCGAGACCGGAGGCGTAACCAGCCCACCGACTGGCATCGGCGCCGTGCCAGGCGTTTTCGGGCCAAGACGGGTCCGAAGCCAGCCGGCCGCGGACCAGGACGGTCGTCATCGCCGGTTAGCGTCCTAATCCTAGCAGCCGAAGAGGATAATAATATGCACGGGTAATCATCAAAAGGTACAATATCGTGACATGCCTGAGGAGGATGCGCCTGACGGCCCGGCTGACGCCGCGGCCGCTCCACCCAGCGTCGCCTTCGTTGTGTCGAAGCTTGGTTTCGAGGTGGGTAACCGGCTGGCCGAAGGCCTGGCCCCGCTCGGTCTCGAGCCGCGTCATTTTGGGTTGCTGCGGACGCTAGCGACCAGTGAAGGGCAATCCCAGAGGGCGATCGGGCAGGCGCTCGACATCCACCCCAACCGGATGGTCGCTCTGGTGGACGACCTCGAACGCCTTCGGCTCGTGCAGCGCCGCCCGCACCCCACCGACCGTCGTGCGTATGCGCTGGTGCTGACGACGAAGGGTCGGCGCGTCTTGCAAAAGGCCTTCGAGGTCGCCTTCGCCATCGAGAACGCCCTGTGCGCCGAGCTCGAACCGTCGGAACGGGCCAACTACTCACGCTGTTGGGCAAGCTCCGCCCCCTCTATCCCGGCCGTCCGGGCGTGCACCGGGGCCTGTCTGGCCCGCACCCAGCCACTGACCTCGCCCGCTCATAATTGGCAGGCATTGGACGCGGCGTGAGCCGGCGTTGGGCCATCGACGGCTATCTGGCCGGTCCCCAATTGTCCCAGTGCCAACGACGGCGCCAATGCCGGGACAGTAAGAAGAAGCCGACCGGGATTATCCACCACGGGAAAAAGAACCCGTGCGCAGCGCCAACCGCCGTTGTTAGCAAAGCTAACGCGGCAATGGCGATAAGCACCGGCGCAAATACAAATACTGGGCGAGGACGCCGGGGCTGAGCGGCGGCGGGGCTCGTGGGCGGAAGATCCTTAACCAGGTCGTCGAGATCGCGCCGCGCCCGGGCGCCGAACGCTTGCTGCAGCCGTTCGTCGTACTCATCCATGTCCAGCCGACCGGCGGTGAAATGGGCTTTTAACTGATCGGCGGTGGCCTGTCGCTCGGCGTCCGAAACCCTCAATTCGGAGCCTCCTTGCGAGAGAGGGCTGTCTGTATGCGTACCCGCAGTTTGGCCCCATGCGCTGGCGGCGCTTCCTGTCCTGCGGCCCCACCAGCTACCCTGGCATTCCAGAGCCGGGCGGCGGGTCGTCTCAGTGGTCATCTGTTCCTTGCCTCCTCTTTGGGGCGGTCAATCTCACTAGGCATATTGTACTGAGCGATGATGATAATAACACAAGATAATATTGAGCGTTGGACGGCTCGAACGTCGGAGCGCCGGCCGGGAGGGCGGTGGGCTAGTGACGGGCGACGAGGTAACAAACCGAGAACCGCGAACGCCGAACCGCGGCGGCCGCCGATTGGGTCACTGGCCCATGGCCCGGCTCAACCAGTGAGCTACCGCGGAGGGACGCCCGCCCCGTGCCTCGGCCCGGTCCGCCAACTTAGTGGCCTGGAGGGCCACGTTGACCTCGAGCCACCTGAGCGGCTCGGGCTCCCACCTCGGCGAATGGTGTGCCACCCACGGCAGGCGGACCAGGTCGCTGTCCCGGCCGAGCACGAGATCGGCGAGCGTCCGTCCGGCGAGGTTGGTGGTCGAGACGCCGTCGCCCACGTAGCCGCCGGCCCATGCGATCCCCGTCGCCCGGTCGAGCCCCACCGAGGCGAACCAATCCCTCGGCACCCCCAACGGACCACCCCAGGTGTGGGTGACGGAGGCTTCGCTCAGCGCCGGGAACAGCTCGACGAGCGTCGAGCGGAGGGACGCATGCACGTGCGGCGCAAGGTCGTAGGAGGGATGTACGGCCGAGGCGAAGTGGTACGGCGCGCCCCGACCCCCGAACGCCAGCCTCCCGTCTTCCGTCCGTTGGCCGTAGATGATCAGGTGCCGATGGTCAGAGAACGTCTCACGGCGTCCGAGGCCGACCTCGGCCCAGAACGCATCTGAAAGCGGTTCGGTGGCGACCATCAAGGAGTAGACGGGGAGCAGCGCCCGACGCTGCTCCGGCAGTGATGGCGTCCATCCCTCGAGAGCCCTGATGACCACGTCGGCCCGGGCTACGGCGCCCTTCGTTCGCACCAATGGGCGCTTTGAGTTCGTGCCAGGCTCGATGCCGATCACCTGCGTGCCTTCGTAAATGGAACCCCCCAGGCGCTCAACCGTCTCCGCCGGTCCCCTGACGAGCTTGGCGGGGTCGAGAGCGGCGCAATGAGGCGTGTAGGTGGCGCCGAGCATCCCGGCTGACCCTCATCTTCTTCTCCATGACGGCAACGCGCAGGCCAGGCGACGCCCGCAGCAGGTAGTACGCAGCCCAAAGCCCGCTGAAACCGGCTCCCACGACGGCGACGTCCACGTCGATGTCGGCCGCCAGCGCTCTTCGAGCCAGCAGCGGCCCGGGAAGGCCGTGCCACCAAAACGACAGAGCCCGCAGACGGCGCTCCTCGGAGGCGCTCAAATGAGTGAAGACAGGAGCGACATTAACACCAAAGGCATTTTCTGGGTGCGCCCCCCCACATCTGGTTGCGCTACAACGCAAAATCGTCATCCGACCGCGTCCAGAACTCTGGAACGCACCCAGAACGGCCATCTGCCCGCAGAAACCCTCTGGCACTCTGGACCCCACTCGCCCCCACCGCACCTGCCGCGGGCCGCTGGGCCAAAACGCACGGCCGGACGTACCGGTGATGCCACGATGGTCAGTGCCGATGGACGTCGGTCAGTGCCTGTCAGTGCGAGTCAGTGCCGGTGGCCGCAGGCGAGTGACCCCGAGGCCGGCCCCCGAGCGCTCCGGCGCCAAACGAGGCGCCGACGAGTCGCTTACCCGCACAGGTCCTCTATGATGCTGGTGCCGATTTGAGGCATACATAGGCCAACGAGATTGTCGATGCGTTGGATCTGGGGGATGCGACAATGCGAGAATTGCACAACTTTATCCACGGAGAACAGGTCGAATCTGCTGGCGGAAAGACGGCCCCACTCGTCGACCCGAGTACGGGGGAGGCTTTTGCAGAAGCGCCTGTGTCTTCCCCCGAAGACGTTGAGCGGGCACTGCTTTCGGCGAAAGATGCGTTCGGCTCATGGAAACGCTCGACGCCGTCCGCCCGCAGCCTGGCCCTGATCCGGGTCGCCGACGCCATCGAGGCCCGTGCCGAGGAACTCGTGCGGACCGAATGCGAGAACACCGGGAAGCCCTTCGCGCTCACGATGTCCGAAGAAATCCCGCCGATGGTCGACCAGATCCGCTTCTTTGCCGGTGCCGCCCGTCTGCTCGAAGGGCGAGCAGCAAGCGAGTACATGACCGGTCATACGTCCTACGTCCGGCGCGAGCCAGTGGGCGTGTGCGCGGCGGTTACCCCGTGGAACTACCCCATGATGATGGCCGTTTGGAAATGGGCGCCGGCCATAGCGGCCGGGAACACGATGGTCATCAAACCGTCCGAGACCACCCCTTCTAGTACCCTGATGCTGGCCGAGATCCTGGCCGAACACTTGCCGCCGGGGGTCCTCAACGTGGTCTGTGGCGACCGCGACACGGGTCGCGCTCTCGTCGCCAACCGCATCCCCGCCATGGTCTCGATAACCGGGAGCGTCCGGGCCGGGATGGAAGTTGCCACCTCCGCGGCAGGGGATTTAAAGCGCGTCCATCTGGAACTCGGCGGGAAAGCGCCGGCCATCGTCTTCGATGACGCCGACGTGGCGCCCACCGCCGAGGGCATCGCCGCGGCCGCCTTTTTCAACGCCGGACAGGATTGCACGGCCGCGACGCGGGTCCTGGTCGGTCCTCAGGTCCATACCGACTTCCTCGATGCCCTTGTGGAGCAGGCACGCGGCACGATCGTGGGCCCCTTCGGCCAGGACGACGCCAACTATGGCCCACTCAATAATGTCAACCAGTTGGACAGAGTTCGGGGTTTCGTGGAGGGCGTGCCGGCCCACGCCCAGGTGCTCACGGGCGGCGAGCGAGTGGGACAACGTGGTTACTGTTTCGCCCCGACGGTTGTGGCCGGTCTTCGTCAGGAAGATGAGATCATACAGCAGGAGGTATTCGGGCCAGTTATAACCGTTCAGCGGTTCGAGGACGAACCCGAAGCGTTGGAATGGGCCAACGGGGTCGAGTACGGTCTCGCCGCCAGCGTCTGGACTCGCGACCACGGTCGGGCCATGCGCATGTCCCGGGACCTCGATTTCGGCTGTGTCTGGATAAACACCCACATCCCCTTGGTCGCCGAAATGCCCCATGGGGGCTTCAAGCACTCGGGCTATGGGAAGGACCTATCGGTCTACGGTTTCGAGGACTACACACGGGTCAAGCATGTCATGAGCTATATCGAAGGCTGAGCGAAAATTGAGATCTCGGCCACCCGCGACGACAATTGACCCTAGAGCCGCCTGGGCCGCGCTAGATGAGGAGGCCTGGTGACTTCCATCCCGGGGATAATCAGTACCGACGCCGCCAGGGCAGATCATTCGGACAAGGGTTTAAAGGGCGGCGCCCTCAACCTTTTGTCGAGCACCGTGGTCGGGGTAGCATCCACGGCGCCTGCTTACAGCCTGGCTGCCACCCTCGGCTTTGTCGTGGTAATCATCGGTGTGAGGGCGCCGATCGTCACCATCCTGGCGTTCGTCCCGATGCTCCTTATTTCGTATGGCTACAAAGAGCTCAACCGGGCTGACCCCGATTGCGGGACGACATTTACATGGGCCACAAGAGCGTTCTCGCCGGGCATCGGATGGATGGGCGGATGGGGTATTGTCGCCGCCGACATACTGGTCATGCCTAGCCTCGCTCAGGTAGCCGGGCAATACGTCTTCTTGCTCTTCGGCGCCAACCACATTGGTTCTCAGGCGGACAGTGGCTGGGTACTGCTGGTCGGTGTCGTCTGGATAGTGGCGATGACCGCGGTTTGCTACGTTGGGATCGAAATATCTGCCAATTTCCAGAAGGCGTTGCTCGGCGTCGAGTTGACAATGCTCCTTCTGCTGTCGGGTGTGGCCTTGGTTAAAGTGGCGAACGGCACGGCGCCTCCGGGGCACCTCGTCCCGCAGTGGTCCTGGTTCAACCCCTTCGTCGGGTCCTTTTCGGCCTTTGTCGCCGGGCTTACTCTGATGCTGTTCATTTACTGGGGATGGGACACGTCGGTGTCGGTCAACGAGGAGACCTCTAACAAGCACGTGACACCCGGCCGGGCGGCGGTGTTCTCGACAGTGATCCTCTTGGTCATTTACGAGGTAGTCGTACTTGCCGCCCAGTCCTACGCGGGCCTGGGTACGAAAGGCATCGGCCTCGGGAACCCCGCCCACCAGGGCGACGTACTATCGGTGCTAGGAGGCTCGATTTTCGGATCGTCGGGTTTCGGGAGCGTGCTGACTCACCTCCTCCTGCTGATGGTGCTCACCTCCGCCGCTGCCTCTACTCAAACCACCATCCTCCCTACCGCGAGGACGACGCTTTCGATGGCCGTTTACAGGGCCATCCCTCGCAAGTTCGCCCGCATCCACCCTCACTTCCTCACTCCGACCTGGTCGACCGTGGCCATGGGGGGCGCCTCGATAATCCTGTACGTGATCATGAACTTCATCTCGGCCGGGACGGTTATCTCCGATTCGGTAACCGCGCTTGGAGTGGTGATCGCTTACTATTACGGGCTGACCGGGTTGACGTGCTTCTGGTATTACCGGCGCTCCCTCGCTCACAGCACCCGGAACCTCTTCGTGCAGGGGATCTTGCCTCTACTCGGGTGGGCCATAATGTGGTCCATCGGCGGGTACAGCCTGGTACAGGACTGGAAGCCCTCAAATAGCTATACCACGTGGCACGTTCCCGTCCTCGGTTGGGATATCGGTGGGTCGTTCTTACTGGCTGCGGGATCGCTCGTGCTCGGGATAATCCTCATGTACATTTATAAGGCCGTGGCTCCTCCTTTCTTCAGGGGCGAGGTGCTGAACGCCAACACAGCCACGCTCGTGCCCGAGGACATAGGGACGCCCGTCGGGTTGTTCGGCATCGAGCCGGAAGCCGGGACGGCTGAGGTCTCTGACTGACCGTTGGCACCCGTTGGGCAGAGCCGGGGCGGACGGGTTTGGCCCCGGCCAGGGTCGGCCGGCGCGCTTTGGACTGTTCCTATGCAAAAACCGTCATAAACCGTTCAACGCGACCGACTAATTGACCCGCACGGCGCTGTGCCCCGCGGCTCGACCGACGAATTGACCCGTACGGCCCTCGGCCCCGCCTGCGACCGAGGAACTGACCCGCCCGGCGCTGCGCCCCGCCGCCGGTCCACTAAGTAGCCCGCCGGCACGGGGGTGCCGGCCCCCGCGAGAAGTGAACACGGTTCACCAGGGTCGTCTGGCCACCACGCCCAGACGGTCAAACAAAGCCTGAGCGTCTGCCTCGTCCCTCTCGTCCGCCTCGTCCCCCTCGTCCCCGTCGCACGCCGGTCTGCCCGATGTTTCGCCCACCCCGAGACGGCGCGTCAGTTCAGCCCGAGCCGCCAGCGCCTGGGCCAGTTCGAAGCCCTCGGCGATCGTCCGCAGCAGGATGACGCTCTCGTCCAGGAGGACGCCAGCCTCCACGAGGTCGCCGAGCTCGGCCAGTGCAACGGCGCGTAGGCGCAGGGCCGCACCGTAGAGGCGCTCTCTGTCTCGCCGGCCGAGAAAGCGGCTGGTCAGATTGGCAGCGGCCGCCGCCGCCCGGTGAAGCTCCCCGGCCAGCAGCGTGCACTCCGTCAAACGCACGTCGGTCTCGTCAACATAGGAGCCGGCGTGGATGGCCTCAAAGGCGGCTCTGGCCTCCGCTAGCAAGGCGGCGCCTCTGAGCGTGCGGCCTGTGCGAGCAGCGAGCCGTCCCAGGTTGGAGGCGGCGAGGGCCTCGCCGATCGAGTAGCGGGCGGCGCGCCACGTCGACTTAGCGGCATTGAAGCACCGTTCCGCCTCGACGTAGTGCCCCTGGTCGGACAGGATCTCACCGATGTTGTTGTCTTCAGTGGCGGCCCCGACGAGGTCGCCGGAACGCTCCCGGGCCGCCTGGCTGGCGCGGTAGTGCTCGAGCGCCTCGGGCCAGGCGCCACGGTAGTGGGCGCTTATCCCGAGGTTATTGAGCACATTTCCCTGACCGACGAGGTCGCCGAGCTCCACGAAAATGGCCAGCGCCTCGTCGGCCAGGGCGTCGTCGGGTTCGTCCAGGTAAACGGAATTGATGTGGCGCAGGTAGAGCGCATGCGCCAAACCGTGGCGGTACCCGGAGCGCACGGCGTACTCACCGGCGACGGCGGCTTCGGCGGCCGATTGGCGGAGTCGGCCCTGGCGGTGGCGCACGCCTGCCGTCGCCAGTGTGAGCTCGCACCTCTCGACCAGGTCGGCATCGTCGTCGCCGTCAAGGTGGCGGAGGGCGCTCGTGTAATTGCGCAGTGCCTGGGGGTACCGACCCCGGCGTTCTTGCAGTACGCCGACCTTGCGCAGCAGGCGAGCGCGGCCGGCG
The DNA here is from genome assembly GCA_963750465.1 of uncultured Acidimicrobiaceae bacterium. GTDB lineage: Bacteria > Actinomycetota > Acidimicrobiia > Acidimicrobiales > Palsa-688 > Fen-671. The sequence continues at coordinate 925,130 of CAVVRE010000007.1, read as the reverse complement.
CCTTGGTGCAGGCGCCGATGAGCGTCGCCGTATGCGGCGCGGGCCCGCTCGTAGTTGCCGGCCAGTTCGCAGACGTCTCCCAGCAGTTCGCCCACGCGCGCCAGCTCCGCTTCGGGGATCTGGCGCAAATGAGAGGCGGCGTCGAGCGCCCGACTGAACTGCGTGGCCGCGTCGGCATTGGCGTAGAGAGACGAAGCCCGCTCGCCGGCCAAGCGGGCGCATTCCCAGGCTCGGTCCCAGCGTTCGGCGGCCAGCCAGTGCAGCGAGAGCAGCTCGACGGCGAGATTTGTCCCTTTGGCCCGCGCTTCGATGGCCTCCGCGGCTTGGGCGTGCAGCACCCGGCGTTGCCGGAAGGAAAGCCCCTCGTACGCGGCTTCTCGGACCAACGCGTGGGTGAAGACCAGGTCCCCCTCCTCCTCGCGCACGAACTCCGACAAGCGCAGCCACAGGCCATCGTCCAGCTCCACGTCGTCCTCGACGACTAGAGAGAGGAGCTCTTTCTCGAAGCGCGAGCCCAGGACCGCGGCGGTCCGCAGTGCTCGACGGTCGGCGGAGGACAAGCGGTCGACCCGGGCGGCCAGAAGTGGTTCGAGAGCGTCCGGAAGGGTCTCGGTGGAGCCGGTGGCGACCGACGCCCGGGCGAGTTCGACCAGGAAGAGCGGGTTGCCATCGGCGCGTCCCACCAACGCCCGGCGGTCTTGCGGGCCCAGCTGATCGAGCGCCAGTTCGCTCAGCAGGTATTCCGATGAGGTGTGGTCGAGGGGGCCAAGTTCTATGACCGCGCGTCCTGTCAGCTCAGCCCAGCCGGGGCCGTCCGGGCGCCGGGTCATTATCACGAGCCAGGGCCATATTTCGGCTTGTTCGGCGATGCGCAGCACAAGGCTCGTGGAAGCTTGGTCGAGCGCGTGGGTGTCTTCGAACACAAACGCGACCGGGCCGCCGATCAGCGTCTCGGTTAGCTCGATGAACGCACCCTCCAACCGGCGCTGGCGGAAACGAGGCTCGAGGTCGCCGACCTCCCTCGTCAACGGGAGGGACACGTCGAACACATCTGCGAGCAGCGGGGCCCACGGCAACAGCGCATGAGCCTTTTCCTCCAGCGTGGCCATGAGGGCCGATGTGACCTCGACGTCGGCCACGTCGTCGTGCAGGCCGAGTATCTGGCGGGCCACGGCGCGGAGAGGCCGGTATGGCCGTCCGCCGCTGAACGAGTCACAGGCTATGCGAAAGGTGGGAAGGGGCCAAGCCTGAGCGGCCTCGTCCACGAGGCGGGACTTGCCCATCCCTTCTTGCCCGATGAGCTCGATGACCTGCCCGGACTCGCCACTGCGGACTTCGACCGCAGCCGTGAACAACGCGTTAAGCTCCGCCCGCCGGCCGACGAAACCGGGCTGCGCCTGCCCCAGGGCGACCTGGCTAGCTCCTTCCTTACGCACCTCGAACGTGACGATCGGGCCCGTTTTGCCCTTGGCCATGAAGGGCGGGAGCTCGCGCAGGACAAAGGGCGACCGCAACGCAGCCCTGGTCGCTTCGGTGCAACGCACTTCTCCAGGCTCAGCGGCGTCTACGACGCGCGCCGCCAGGTTCACCGCGTCGCCGGTGATCGAATACACCCGCCGACCACCAAGGCGAAGGCCCGAGGACACGAACGCGTTGCCGACGTTCACGCCCGCTCGGAGTACAACAGTGGGGCTGGCTGGCGACGCTGCTTTGAGCCCGGCCAATGGTTCGGCGGGTGCGGCCGTTTTGGCCGGCCGCACGATTTCGAGTGCCGTGCGCATAAGCCGGTCTGCGTCGTTGCCCTCCAGCCGCGGCACCCCGCCGAGCAACAGCATCTTGAGCCCGCCGGCGGCGACGTCGGTGCCATGAAAGCTCACGCCGTAGCGTTCGGCCGCCTCTTGCGCGGCGCGTACCGGAGGCCCCAGCGCCTGGAGGGCAGCCGTCGCCCCGAAGCGTTCCAAGACGGTGTCGAGGCCGGAGAGACGGACGAAACCGATGGCTATGGGCCGGTGCTCGGCCTGCTCTTCTCCGGAGAGGAGATAGCGGCGGGCTCGCAAAGGTGTCAATAACGCGGCGTCGTCCGGGTCGCCCTCGCGCACGGTCGGCATGGGGCGTTCTTCGGCGTGCGGTTCGGCCCGGACGAGGATGCCAGCGCCTCGAGCTTCGCCGAGCACGCTGGCTCCTAGCAGGGCCGCCGTAGCCGTACTGACCACCACCTCGCCGGAGGAGGCAGCGGCCTCCATTTCGGTGGTAGTGGTGGCGCCGGGGCCGGCGACTATGAGCTCGCGGTGCAGCTCGCCCAATAGGAAGAGCTCGAACTTGCCGCTGTGGGCGCCGACCGAGACATTTAGCTGCACCCTGCCGACGGAGGTCTGCAGGCGGCCGAGCCGGCGCATGGCTCGCGTCATCAACCACCCACACCGCGCCCCCGAGCGGCCGAGCCCGGCCCGTTGAACAACAGGACGGCCGCGTCGCCGCCCCATTTCAGCAGGTCGGCGCCGAACCGGCCGGCAATAGAAGCCAGCTCTCCGAAGGTGGAACCGACAATCTCGTCGATCTCTTCAGTACCGGCGCGGCCGCGCACCGCGAGTCGCTCAGTAAGGGCCGTGAACCCGGATACGTCGACGAACACAAGCGTGCCGTCAATGCTCCGGTGCTCTTCGGTGGGCGTTTTGGCCAGCCAGTCGAGCGCCAGCCGCGGCACGTACGCTAGGAGTGGCGCGGCGCCCTCATCGCCAGGTACCCGCCTCGTCTCGCCGGCCGCTCTACCGGTCCCGCCCGTCCCCGCATTTGGAGGCAATTTGCCACCTCCCGCCGGCTCTGGCGTCCACCTAGCGCCCGAGCAAAAGCAAGGGGGGCCATGAGAAGGAGGCCACCGGTACCGCGGTCACCCGCGCTAGCCAGTGAGGCTCGGCATCTTCCGGGGTCAAAAGCGTCCGCCGCCTCCTTCATCCTTGGCAGAGCTTGGTTTTTCTTGCGGCTACTACCGGTGCCCAGGCCTGGCGCGCGCCGGTCGCCTTACGATGAAGGCTAGCGAGTGCGTCGCCGGGTCGTTGGGCACGGTTACGCGGAGGGTGTGTGGTCCGGGGCTGAGCCGTTTGGTGTTCAACTCGAACGTTGCGAACGGTTGGGTCGGCGAGGACACGAACGCGAACCTTGTGGCCGAGCCTGGCCGACCCGGTACCGGGCCCGTCTTGCCGTCGACGCTCACTGCGGAGATGGCGGCCGAGCGGGTCATAACGTCCTTGCCACTGGCGTTGCACAGGTAGACCTTGAAAGTGACGACGCTCGAGGCCGGGGCCGGGGGGGTGACCTGGCAGAACTTGTAGCTCACCGTGTAGCTCACCGTCGTCGTGGTGGTCTTGCCCGCTTTGTTTGTGGCCGCCACGGTGAACGTGAACTTCCCGACGCGGCCCGTCTTGACGTAACTTCCGTCGGGCACGCTGCCGGTGCAAGCAGCAACGTCCGAGCCGGCGCAAGTGTACCTAGCCGTAGATCTTTGGCCCAGGGTATAGGTGGCTCCTTTCACTGGCCCGGAGATGCTTACGGTCGGCACGTTCGGCACAACTACGACGACCGGCGGAGGAATGGCCGGCGGGACGAAAACGGGCGGGATGACTACCGGCGGCGGGGAGAGGTCGACCGCGAACGGCCCGAACGGGCCGACCGTCGTACAGTCACCGAGCGCACTGCACACGGTGGCGCTCGGGGTCATGGCATCTGAGCTTGACTTCCCGGCCGGCACGTTCGTCGACAGCGTGAAATTTGCCGCCGAGCTCGAGTAGGTGCTGTAAAGGGCGGCGTCAGGTGCGATCCCGGACTCGTCGTCGCTAACGTCACACGGCACCGAGACGTTGTGTCCTAGCGCCGCTGAGCCAACTGAGCCAGAAGCGCCGGGGCCAGAACTTTCGGGGCCAGAACTTTCGGGGCCAGAACTTTCGGGTACAGCGCACTGCACCCTGGGTGTTGCCGCGTCGACGTCCACTGTCACGCTGGTGGACGGAGACATCAAGCCGGCCTGGTCGGTGGCGCTGAGCGTCACCGTGGTGGCGCCGTTGGCTGTGAGCGGCAGCTCGAGGGGAAGGTTCAGGCCCGTCCCGCTGAACGTGCCGGTCGCCGTTTGGCCGCCAGATTCCTGGTACGTGACCGAAGCGACGGCTGCCCCTGGGTCGGTGACCTCCACGAGCAGGACCGAACCGGACGAGCCTCCGAACCCCCCCGGTACCCACCCATTGGCCGAAATTGCGGGAGTGGTGGCGGAACTGAACTTCGGGCCGAGCGTATCGATATCGAAAGCGGACGTAGCCGTATCACCAGCGGCGTCAGTGACGGCCAAGGTGTGCTCACCGTCGCCTGTGACTACTACCTGGTTGTTCCCGAGCAGGGCGGTGGACGGCCCGCCGTCCAGGACGTAGCTGACCGGAACGGTGGCGCCCGAGCCGATGTTGACCGTTGCCGTCACGGCGCCCTCGAAATAGCCGCTCGTCGGTCGGCTACCGGACAGCGAAATGCTCAAGGCCGCCGAGGCCGAGGCGGCGGCGTTGGACGAACCGAAATCCGAACCGTTGTTGTTCGAATTGGCGACGTTGCCCGCCGCGTCCACCGCCTCGACGAAGTACTGAACGGCGGCGTTGCCCGGGTTGGGAGCGGCGCCGCTCCACGTGTTGCCGTTCGACAGGGCCAGGTCGAGCGGCGTCCAGGTGCCCGGGTCGGCCTCGGACGTGTACAGGACGAGAACTCGCTTGACGGGCGCGGCGCTCGCACCGGGGGCCACGCTTACCACGAAGTCGGTATTGCCGCTGCTGACCACGGCACTGCTCGTCTCGATCGTGGGCGGGATGAAGTCGCTCGCCAGCGGGCTGGACGGGCTCGAGTAGAAAACCTCCGCCCCGATGTTCGTGAACAGCCGTTGCGTGCCTTGGCCCGTGGTCGAAAGGCCGGGGATGAACTGGCCGGCCACAAGGTCGAGCTCTTGGCGTTCGCCGGGCTGCGAGCGGGCGCTGGTGAAATCCTCGAATGTCGCAACCCGCTGCAGCGACCCGGGGAACGCGGCCGTGTCAGGCGCGGCCGTCGCCGTGGCGGTGTCCACCTCGGGTTGAGAGATGGTAGGCGTAAACCCGTTGATGTCCTGCGAGCTCAGTGAGTCAACGAGCGCCCCGTGAGCGACGAGGCCAAGCTGGCTGGGGTCGCTCGATGACGGCTCGGTGACATCGATCGTTTCCAGGGGTTCGATAGGGCGGAACTCCGTGGTCAGGGTGGAACCGCTGACCAGGTTCGTCCCGTTGACCTGCCCGTTAGCCTGCTCATTAATTTGGTAGTAAGAGGTGCCGTCCGCCCCATTTTGCTCCGACAACTGCCCTGCGCCACCTCCGACCGACAGCGAGGCCGACACCGATGCTTCGGTTAGCCCGGTGATCGGGTCCGTCCCTATCTTGGGGCCTTCGGGTGCCCTGGCGGATGAACCCGAGGCGCCGTTGAGCGTGTACATGGGCAGGCCGTAAAGCGTCGACTCCATGACCGATTTGAGGTCGTAGGGGCTGAGGACGGTGTTCCCGGCTGCGTACTGCTGCTTCGCCTGGGCCAGGGCTTGGCCGATGGTGAGCGGCGCGGCCAGGTCGCCCGCGAAATCGGCCATCAGCTCAGCCGAATAGGCCACGTCGCTCGAGTCGCCGTAGCCGAACCCGGTGTTGGCTATCCACAATGCGCCCGCGTTGGCAAAGGTCGTCGCCCAATCAGCCGTGGCCGGGATCCCGCTAGCGGCCACTTCGAGGGTATTGATGTCGAGGCCGGCATGGCAGCCCATAGAGAACAGCAGGCGGCCGGCGTACGCCGCTCCGTCGCCCGAGACGGCGGTAGTGGTGAATAAGCCCGCTTGGCTGCCGGAGCTCTCGTCGTTCGCCGGCAAGGCCCTGGAAAAGTCGAAATGGGCGTTGATGGAGCCGACTCCGGGCGCCGGGGAGGCCGTCAGTGCGCTCTCCAGCTGAGGAGTGGTCCAGCTGTCGTTGATGAGGTCGCTCATGCTCAGGCCGGACTTGGCCAGGTCGGCCGACACCAGTTCCGCCCCCGAAGCGAGGAACGAGTAGCCCGTTGACAGCCCCGCAGTGGCGTTGATGTTGCCGTCGGCGGCCACGAAACGGGTGAGGGCGTCCTCGATGGCGCCGGCGCCCTGGTCCGGCGACTGGATGAGACGCCCCACCGCCGCGGTCGGCAAGTACAGGGTGGCGCTGCCGACACCGAGCGGCGCCGGGGACGCGAACGGGTCGTCGCTGAAGAAGTAGCCGTCGGCCAGGGCGTCGGCCTCGACGTTGTTCTCACCTGGAAAGGTACCGGCGGCGTAATCCCGTTCGTTGGACTCGACGGTCCCATCAGCCAGCCGGGCAAAGGGGATCTGGTCGTCTGCCCCGACCACGACGATGTTAGTAACGCTCGGGTCGCTGGCCCGGATCGCGTCCACGGCCGCGGAAATGGCCTCGACAACGCCGTTGGCAGCCTGCACCGAACACGGGTCCGCATCCCAGGTGGCGTAGGCCTCCTGCACGTTCGCATACGCGTCCACAGGGACCACGGCCCCGGTGACACCCGCCGCTGAGTCAGTGGCGACGGTCTGTATATCGCTCATTACAGTTGCTTCGGCACTGGCGCCGAATGCGGCGCTGAAGCGCTCGGGGTCGACCAGGAACAGGGTATTGACGCCCGGCGCGACGGTGGGGGGACTGGACGACGGTGGCGGTTGAGCGTCGGGGAAATTGAGCGGCGGGCAACTGAGAGCGGGGCCCCCGCCGGCCAGCGCGGCCCGCAGCAGGTACGGCTCCGAACTGGTGGCGCCGTTGTACCCCGAGACCTGCACGATGTACGTTCCGGCCGCCAGCGGAGGGGTCTGGACGTACTGGGCGCCGGCGTCTGTGCCGTTGTAGCCCGACGCCGCGGCGGAGACGTTGGCTAGCGCGTACAGCTGGTAACCGCTCGGCGGAGTTACGGGGATGTCCTGGGCACCTGGCGTCGGCTCGACCGTGCTGTCTGGGCTCAACCCGGGCACGATGTCGTCGACGGCCGGCAGTAGCTGGGACGGCGCCCCCTGGAGTTGCGGCTGCGCCGGTGAAAACAGCTCGAGGTCGTATTGAGCAGGCAGGTTAGTGAGAGCGAGGGCGAGTTCCTGACCCTGGCTTACGGTGACCGACCAGTCGTTGAGGTCCGTAGCGCTGGTCATGAAACCGAAGTTGAGCGTGTTCGGCGCCAACGGCGTAGCTGTCGCCACGGTCGCGTCCGGCTCCTCGCCGTCGGTGACGGTGACGGTGGTGGACACGGTCGACGACGACGAGCCCGTAGAGGCCGTCGCCGACATGGTCGCCGGGCCGAGGAAGATGCCGGCGTTGGCCTCGAAGCTGAAAGTATGCGCCCCCTCGTCCAGGGAAAGCGACCAGGTGAGCGGTGATACCGGTGCCGGTGCCGGTGCCGGTGTCGGTGTGGGTGTCGGCGTCGGTGCCGATGGCGCCGAGCCGTCGACGGTGGCGCTGCCGGTGACATAGGCGAATGTCGGTGGGAGGGTAATGGTCAGGTTTACGGTGGCGGCCCCGCCCGAGACCTGCAGCGGGACGGTGAACCAGTCGTTGCCGCCCGCGCTCTCGTTTTGAGCCAGAGGCACGCCGGCGAGGTCGACGGTCTGCCAGGGGTAGGACTGGGGCGGTAGCAGGCTGAGAAGCAGGTCGCCGAGGGTCAGGTCCGGGTACCCGGCCGCGCTCGGTGTCGTCGCCGACCAGGATGTCCGCCAGCGTGGTGGCCTCGTAACCCGGGGCCCGCTCGGATCGGTCAGGCCGGACGCGAACTGGCCCAGGGTCGCTGCCGGTTGCAACGCCCCATCGGTGGCCGCCGCTCCCAAGGTCTGTCCGGCGCAGTCGAAAGCGCCGGAGCAGTCGACGATCGTGGCCAGGTCGGCGATGGACGAGAGCGGGACAGAACTCAGGGGGATCGAGCTCAGGGGGATCGAGCTGAGGGGTATCGAGCTGAGGGGTATCGAGCTCAAGGGGACAGAACTCAGCGGGATCGAGCTCAAGGGGATGGAGGAGAGAGGGATCGAGCTGAGCGGGATCGAGCTGAGCGGGATCGATGAGAGGGGGGCCCCCGCCAGTGCCAGCGTGAGCAGCGTGACCGAGGACGCGGTTGACGGGGTGCTCGGGTCGATGCCGAGGCTCGAGCAACTCTCTCCCAGGCTGCTGAGAGTGGTGCACCACGTGGTCAGGACATCGGTCTCGCTTGGTCCGGACCCTGAGGTGGTGGGTGTGCCGGGGAGGGGGATCGAGCTCAAGGGGATGGAGGAGAGAGGGATCGAGCTGAGCGGCAACGACGACAGCGGAGAGCCCGAGAGGCCCAGGTCGCCCACGTCCATGCCCGCACTGTCGAACCGGCCCGCGGCGACGTTATTGCTCAGGACTTGGCCGAGCGTCACGGACTGCAGGGGGAGGCCGCTGAGGTCGGTACCGGCCAGCACGCCTGGCCAATCGGTGCAAGAGCCGCCGGTACAGCCGGGCGGGTAGCTAATGGTGAGCTCGGAGAGGGGGACATCGTTCAGGGCGTTTGCGGCCGTGGCTACGGCTGTACCGCTGGCGCCGGCCCCGAGGGCAATGGAGCTGAGGGGTATGGAGCTGAGGGGTATGGAGCTGAGGGGTATGGAGCTGAGGGGGACCGAGCTCAGCGCCGAAGATGTCAAAGCGATCGAGCTGAGGGGGGCGGAGGAGGGGTCGCCCCCGCTTTGCCCGCCACTCCCAAGCGCAGTCACCGGTACGGCGCCGGCGGGGACCGTCTCCACGGCGGCGACCGACGGGTGGGCGGCCGAAATCGACGCCGCAACCGAACCCACAGGAGCGCCGCCCCCGGAGGATGTCAGGGACGCATCCTGCCACCGCGAAGCGCATGGGGGAGCTTGGCGCGAAGCGTCGTCGCGCTGGCCCAGGATCACGAAGAGGGGCCCGTGCTGACGTTCAAATCGCCGGTCGAACCCAAAACCGCTCCCGACGGGTCGGAAATCGCAACGGTGGCGGAACCGGTGGAACCCACTGTGACAGTTATGGTGTAAATGGCGTTATTTGCAGGATTGTGGACCAGGTCGTTCGAACCGACCGGCGTAAGCGTGTTGCCTGCCCAAATCCCATAGCCAGGCGAAAAGGGACCGAGGTTTCCTTCTACTGACAGGGTTTGGCTTAGGTCTTGGCTCACGAGGTAGATATCGAATGAGCTCCCGGCGTAACTACCCTCCCCGCCGACCGTGGCGCTGAAAGTGAAGGGTGCCGCACAGGCATCGACGGATTGCACGGCAGAAAATTCGTTATCACCCCTCACACCCCCCAAGAACATCCCCTTGACCGGGCTTGGCGCGAAGTTGAAATCCAGTGCCGGAGGCTCAAAGTTGGCACTAATCGTGCTGGCGACCGAGGTGAGGACGCTTTCGGGTGCCGTCGTGCTACTGGACCAATAGGGCGTGAGCCCGGGGTCGGCGCCGAAGTCGTCCTGGACCGAACACGGTTGGGGAGCGGGGATAATTGACGCCGTCCCCCAAATAACGCGCCCGGGCCCTCACCCAGGACGACGTAAAGAGGGCCGGTCCCCACGGCAATAGGGGGCGACGCACCAAGCACTCTGCCGTCGCGGTAGTCCGCCAGTGCCACCGAGGCATTTCCGGCAGCATCGACCGAGATGGTCACCGCGTACAGGACGTGGTTGTACGGGTTGGCGTCCAGTTCGTACGAGCCCTCGGCGCCTGGTGGTGAGAGCGAATTCCCGGTCCATATCCCCGCCTTCGGCCCCGTCGTGGTGCCCTCTACAGTTACGCCCTGGCTCAGGTCGGCGCTAACGAGGGAGATGTCGAAGCGGTTGACTTCGGAGTTGGTCTCGAAAACGGTCGAGAACGTGAAGGGGCCCGAGCACGTTCCGGTCGACTGCAGGGCGCTGAAGCCGGTGCTATTGGACGCCCAGCCGGCCCTGGTCAGAGCGGCCCCCACCGGGGCCACAAGGGGAGCTCCCAATTTCTCGCCCACCGCCTGCGCGACCGGGCCCGCTTGGTCCCACAGAGCCGGGTTGAGGGCGCCGGGGTAGTCGGCGGCGAAGTCGTCCTGGAAGCCGGCACAGCCGGTCGCCGCGCTGGCCGTCGCCGCGCTGGCCGTCGCGCTGGCTGCCGAGGTCGCAACCTCCTCGACCGCGGGCACGACCGCCGTCAGTGCGGCAGCCAACAAAAGGAGGGCGGTCAGGGCTCCTTTGGCGCGCATCACAGAGTTTTGCACCGGTACAAGAAGCGACGGCAGGCTCGTGCCATATTGAACGTTCTCCTTGCCCGAGCCGCGCGGACTGCCTGCGGAGGTCATCTGTCCGGGACGTCGGACGTGATATTGAGGTCGAGTTTAATGCGTGTTCCGGTTCCGGGCAGCGGCCTCGGCCCGAACCGGTCAAAAGGACACGCAGAGACCCCGAAAAGACGCTCAGCGAGGTAAAAGTGAGGAAGGGGCCAGGACCCTTCTTGGCCGGGCTTGGCCTGGCCCGGCTTAGCCTGGGCGGGCCGGACTTGGCCTAGTCGGACCTGGCCTAGTCGAGCTCGGCCCAGACGACCTTTCCCCACCGCCGCGGTTCTGACCCCCACGCCCTGGCCAGCGCGTCGACCATCAGCAGGCCACGGCCGCTCGTCACATTGACCTTCACCGGGCCGGGAAGCGTGGGCGAGGGGTCCGCCACTTCGATGTGGAGCAAGCCGTCGCCCCGGGAGAACTGGAGGTACAGGACTCCACCGCCGTGCACGATGGCGTTGGTCGTCAGCTCGGAAACCACGAGCAGCGCCCTCTCCTTGCGGTCCTCGTCGAAGGGCATACCCCTCACCGCCGCTCTGGCCCCGCGGGCCGTCTTGACTGCTGGCGCCAGGCACCGGTCGTGGTGGCCAAGGGTCCCCTGGGTGTCCAACCCGTAGAGCCTCAACCCGGCCCCTCTCGAGGTGTGCACCCGGTAACCTCCCGTAAATACTCTCCCATGAAAAATATCCATTGTCGTGAGCTCGCAAACCTTGGGGCCGCAATGGACCAACCAAACGGGGGGCACAGGAGCCGAGGATGAGACCCCGAGCCTTCATGCAAGTGGACGTTTTTACCGACACCGCCTACTTCGGGAACCCTGTAGGCGTCGTGCTCGAGGCGACGGGCATCGCCGACGAGGACATGCAGCGGACGGCGGCATGGGCGAACCTGTCCGAAACGACCTTTGTCCTCCCGCCGACCGACGGGGCCGCCGACTACTTGGTGCGAATATTCACTCCCGTAAGCGAGCTGCCATTTGCGGGCCACCCGACGCTCGGTACGGCCCACGCTTGGCTGGCCCACTCGGGTCATGAGAAGGCGCGGATAACCCAGCAGTGCGCCAGCGGGCTCGTCCGGGTCCGGCGCGGCACAGCGGGCCTGGCCTTTGCCGCGCCGCCCCTGGTGCGCTCGGCCCGGTCGAGGACGGCCTGGTGGCCCGATTGGTCACGAGCCTCAACCTCGACCGGAGGCAAGTGGTCGACGCGCAATGGGTTGACAACGGCCCCGGCTGGGTGGCCCTTTTGCTCCCTGACGCTTCGGCGGTTCTGGCTCTCCGCCCGGGCTCGGTGGACCAGCCCGTCGGCGTGGCCGGGGCCTACCCTCCGGGAACGGGGCCGGCATACGAGGTCCGGGCCTTTTTCCCGAAGGACGGTGCGACCGTCGAGGACCCCGTCACGGGGAGCCTCAATGCGTCCCTGGCGCAGTGGTTCACCTCGACCGGGCTTTACCGACCGCCTTACGTGGCCAGCCAGGGGACGGTGCTCGGGCGAAAGGGACGCGCCCACATCGACCAAGACGACGACGGGACAATCTGGGTCGGCGGCGGCACCGTCACCTGCATCAGCGGCCAGCTGACCGTCTGAACCCGACCTCGGCTGAACCCGACCTCGGCTGAACCCGACCTCTGCTGAACCGACCTCGCGGCCGGGATATCGGCCCCTCCCCGGCCGTCAACAATGGTGCCCGGCAGGGGTTGGGCCCCAGGCTGCCGACAACAACACAGGTTCGTGCCGCCGGCGCGACAAACTTGGGGTCGTGGATGTCCTGAACGCGTTGGCAGTGGTGGCCGGGGTACTGCTCGCCCTCGCCATCACCGCGAACATCGTGCGGGCCCTGATCATCACCCGGGCTCGCCGGACGGTGATGTTCGACGCTGTCGACGAGGGGGTCGCCTTCCTCTTCAGGATGGCGGCCCGACCGCTGCCGACCTACGAGCGCAAGGACCAACTGCTGGCCGCTCAAGGCGCGGTCGTTATCCTCGCCCAGTTGGCGACCTGGCTGCTGGGATACGAAGTCGCTTACGCCCTGCTCCTTTTGCCCACCGTCAATGACTTCTCGACCGCCTTTCGGGAGGCGGGGAGCTCGATGTTCACGCTCGGGTTCATCTACACGCACGGCAACGAGCCGGCCGCCATCGACATCATCGCCGCCGCCACCGGGATGATCGTCGTGGCTTTGCAGATCGCATACCTGCCCACCCTCTACAGCGCCTTCAACCGCCGGGAGACGGAAGTAACCCTCCTCGGGGCCCGGGCTGGGCACCCGCCGTGGGGGCCCGAGCTCTTGCTGCGCACCCGCTATGGCGTGGCGGTGCGGGTGGACGACCTGCCTGCCTTCTACAACCGGTGGGAACGCTGGGCGGCCGACGTGGCTGAGAGCCACTCCAATTATCCCGTGCTGGTCCGCTTTCGCTCACCGCACCCTCTCGACTCGTGGCTCGTCGGGCTCCTGTCGGTGATGGACTCGGCCGCCATGCTGCTGGCCTTGCGGCCATCCCAGGACCGGATCGAGCCGCGGCGGGCCATCCGGATGGGGTTTACGGCTTTGCGTGAGATCGGAGGGGCCCTGGGGATGGCCGTCGATATGGATCCCGACCCTGATTCCGACATCACCCTCACCTTCGAGGAGTTCGCCGCCGCTGTCGACCAGCTGCGCACGGTTGGTTTCCCTGTAGAGAGGGAAGCGGAGGAGGCGTGGCCCCATTTCCGCGGGTGGCGAGTGAACTACGAGGCGTTGGCCTACGCCCTCGCCTATCAGACCGACCAGGTACCTGCCCCCTGGTCCGGGCCCCGTCGCTGGGGCACGACGTCCATACCAGTGCAGCGTCCTAACCTCAGGGCGCCCGGCAAGACGCCCCTCGGAGACAAGAGCGCCGACGGCCCAGAACACTCGAGTTCCCCGGCCGAAGGATCAGGTGAGCCCAGTTCGGCTCACAACGACTAAGACCGCACGGCTTGCTTCAACGGGACGGGTAGGGCGTCTCTCGAGCCCGGCCGCCGGGGCGAGGGCAGTGTGGCACAATGTTGAAATAAGCTTTGAGTAAAGTGAGTACACAGTTGACAACGAGAGCGAGAGCCACGGTGCGCGACCTGCGTAGGGTCAACCGTGCAGCAGTACTGCGCAGGCTGTTCCTGGAGGGGCCCCTCAACCGCGTGGCGTTGGCCCAGCTGACCGGCCTCAGCAGCGGCAGCGTGACCAATGTCACGTCCGCCCTGCTCGAGGAAGGCCTCATCGCCGAAGTCGGACTCGAGGAGTCCGATGGAGGCCGTCCGCGGGTGCTGCTCCAGGTCAACCCCGAGTTCGGTGGCGTTATCGGGGTGGAAGTGGGGGAGACCTGTATCCGGGTCGAGGCGTTCGACATGAGGATGCGGGTGGCAGGGATGGCGGAAGTTACCTTGCACCCTCAGCATCATGAGGCAGAAGTAGTGATCGATCAGATCATCGTTGCCATCGAGAAATTGCAGGGCCAGTTCGCAGCCGAAAACCGGCGCCTTATCGGTGTAGGGGTGGCTGTGCCCGGCGTCGTCGCTAACCACGACGGGGACGCGCGTGTGCACGCCCCCAACATTGGGTGGCGAGATGTGCCGATGGAGAAGCTCATCCAGGAAAGGGTGAGCCTGCCGGTCTTTGCCGATAATGGCGCCAAGGCCCTCGGGCAAGCCGAAATGTGGCTGGGGGCCGGACGCGGCGCCAGCCATGCGGTAGTGGCCCTGTGGGGCACCGGCGTTGGCGCTGCCATTTTTACCAATGGCTTGCTCTACCGGGGTTCGGCGTCAAGCGCTGGAGAGTGGGGCCACACCAGCATCAGGGTGGGCGACAGGCGCTGCCGGTGCGGAGGGACGGGCTGCGTAGAGGCTTATGTCGGCGCTCCGGCGCTGTTGGAGGAATGGCACCGCACCGACCCCGCCGCCGTGACGCCCTCCGATCCCGACTCCGAAGAATGGGTTGACCGTTTCCTCGAGGCCGCCGCCACCAACAAGGAGGCTGAAGCTGCGCTGGAGCAGGCTGCCTTCTATATCGGCACCGCCGCCGCCAACCTGGTCAACTTGTTCAACCCGGAAAAGATAATTATCGGAGGTTGGCTGGGGATCAGGTTGGGCCCGCCGCTGATCACCCAGATCCGCAAAGCCGTCAGGGACCAGGCGCTGGAGTACACCGCCAGTCGGGTCAGCATAGAAGTAGGCCAGCTCGGGGCCGAGGCCGTCGCCCTCGGGGCTTGCACGCTGGTGGTGGACGAGCTGCTAACTAACGGCGGCATCCCGCCGGTGCTCGGCCAGAGTAAGTTCCAGCAAATGCGGTTGCCTTAGCGGCTCCTCAATTGGTGCCGGCGACCGGCGGCCGGCGCGCCGTGGTGGCCGGCCCTCGGGCGTCGGTCCCTTGCCCTCGCCCACGGGCGGTTGGACATGTTGTTCCACCCTCGGCCTCATTTTGGCCGTCCTAAATGGACCTTCTGGGTGCAACCGGTACTTCTGGCCGCCGTTGAGCGCAATTCCTGTGCCCAAACGCCACCAATTGACCCGACGCACCAAATCCACAGGAAAATGCTGCCGTCCGGGGTTACCCCCGCCGCAGCTTGTCCGGTCGAATAGAGCTAACGGCTAAAGAGGACGGCGCCCCCGGCACTGGCGCATTCAATCTGTCGGGATGGTCCCGGTGCGAGCCAGCCTCCCGTACCACAGCCCGCTGTCCTTGATCGTGCGCTCCTGGGTCTCGTAGTCCACGTGGACGATCCCGAAGCGCTTCGAGTAGCCGAGTGCCCATTCGAAGTTATCCAGTAAGGACCAAACGAAATAGCCGTGCACGGGTACACCTTCGTCCTTGGCTTGAAGGACGGCGGCAATGTGAGATTTCAGGTAGGCCTGGCGGCCTTCGTCGTGGACCGCTTTGTCCTGGACGTGGTCATCGAAGGCGGCCCCGTTCTCAGTTATGTAAATGGCCGGCAACTTATAACGGTCGTGGGCTTGAGTGATCACCCTGTACAGGCCCTCGGGACGGATCGCCCAGTTCATCGTGGTCCGAGGCGCTTCGGGTTCGTCCACCCCGACGAAACCCAACCAATCTTCCGACGTATTGCGGGCATAGTAACCGTGGTAGTAATTGAGCCCGATGAAGTCGGGCGGGACACGGATTGCGCTCATGTCGTTCTCGTACCCCCGAGGCAGGTAAGGCTCCAGCCGGTCCACCAGCTCAGGCGGGTAGTGGCCGTAAACAAGCGGGTCGGTGAACAGTGGGAAATTGTGCCACGCCTGGGCCCGTTCCGCGGCCGCCGCGTCTTCCTCTGAACCGCTGTTCGGCCATACGGCGGAATTGTGCTGGACCAGGCCGACCACGAAATTGGGGTCGACCGCCTTGAGGGCGTGAAACCCGGCGACGTGAGCGCGAAGCTGATTATGGACCGATTGCCCGGTGGCAAAGATGTTCCTTAGCCCGGGGGCGTGATGACCAACGAGGTGACCCTCTGCGGCGACGACGAACGGTTCGTTCAGCGTCACCCAGTACCTGACCCTGTCCCCCAGGACATTGGCCACGGTGGTGGCGTAGTCGCCAAACCAACCAGCGATATCCCGGTTAGACCACCCTCCGAGGTGAGCCAGAGAAGCGGGCAGATCCCAGTGGAAGAGGGTGACGAACGGTTCGATACCCGCGGCCAGCATGGCGTCCACCAGGCGGTCATAAAAAGCGGTGCCGGCGTGGTTGGTGGGTCCAGTACCCTTCGGCAAGATGCGCGGCCAGCGGATAGAGAACCGGTAAGCGTTGACGCCGATGTCCTTCATCAGGTCGATGTCATCGCGCCACTTGTGATAATGGTCAGCGGCGATGTCGCCTGTCTGCCCGGCGAAAGTTGTCCCCGGTGTGTGGGAGAACTCGTGCCAGACGCAGCTCCCGGCGCCATCTGCCAGCGGGTACCCTTCGATCTGGTAGGCGGCGGTGGCGGCGCCCCAGAAAAACTTGTCGTTGGCGCCGTTTTGGGGCTCTAACACAAAACCTCCCGGTTCAGTTCCAAGCGGACGACGAGCGCCACTGCGTCTGCTTCAGCGAGCAGTAGGGCGCTGTTGACCACCGAGTTTTAGAAGCCCCCCAACCGGCGGCCGGTCAGGGGGCTTGCCTTCGTTGCTCACAGCGGCCCACCGGACGAAGTGCCCGAGGGGACCGCGCTTTGTTATCTAGGTGACAAGTGCAGGGTCACCACTTCGTCGCTACCGGTCCCCGGCCCGTTGTTGGTGCCGGAAGGCTGGCCCGTCTCGTAAGGGTTGGACTCGGTCGGCCACCCCACGAAGTGCTGGGAGTTGTACTCGAACCACTCCGAAGCGGTCGTCACGGGGATGATCGGAAGCTGCTTGGCCACGTAGTCCTCGAGGGGGACGAGGGCGGCGGTCTGCTGGGCCACGGTTTCGGCTCCGGCCAACTTGGACAGGTCGGCGTTGAGGGCCGCGCTGTTCACCCTTTCGAAGTCGCCGGTAGCCGCATTGCCGGTCGCGAGCGTGCTATTGAGCCACCCGTTGTACATGTTGTAGGGGGTGAGCCCACCGTTAGACCAATGCTCGGTGACCTGGAAGTCCCCGTCGGCCACGTCAGCGTTCCACGAGCTTACGGTCAAGCCGTCGAAGGTGGCGTTTATGCCTGCCTGTCTCAATTCCTGAGCGGCGATCGTGTCGACGTCAGCCATGTCCGTGTAGGCGGAGGGGCTGATTATCGTGAGCGAGACTTCCTTGCCGTTCTTATAGAAGTAGCCGCCCTTCAGCGTGTAGCCGGCCTTCTCGAGTATTGACTTGGCGCTGGCGATATTGCTGGTCGACGAGTTGGTCATCGACTTCACCGGCGCGCTCCAGGCTGCAAACGTGGGCAGGGTGAGGCCGGTCGCGTTGAGGACGGGGTTCTCCAGCCCCGCTTCGCCCTCGGACGCGAGCAGCGTCCGGTCTACGGCCGCGTTCATCGCCTGGCGGACAGCGAGCTGGTTGGTGGGCCACTTGGTGAGGTTGGGTTCGAGGCTTTCGTCACCGCCGGCCGCTTCCCAGTACCCGTGGTACTTGGGGGCCTTGGCCACGAAGTTCTTCTGCAGGCCCGGGATGAAGTTCCCCGTCCAGTCGATCTGCCCGGCGAAGAGGGCCGTCAGTGCTCCCGTGTTGGACGTGTAGACCGGGAAGTAGACGCTCTGGACCTTCGGCGCCCCTTGCCAAAAGCTGGGGTTGGCCTTCAGCGTGAATCCCTCCGGGGTGAAAGTGCTCAGCATGTACGGCCCCGTCCCGACGGGGTTGGAGTCGACGAACGTAGCGGGGTTGCCGGCGCTGCCCCATATGTGCTGAGGCAGGATGGCCGTACCTGCGATGTTCTGCAGGTTGGTGTACTGGCTGGTGGGGAACGTCAGGGTAACGGTGTTGCCTGAGGTGCTGACGCTCGAGATGTCGAGGCCCTGGAGGTTGATAGCGGCGTTCTTCTTCACCAGGTTGAAGGTGAAAGCAACGTCGGCGGGCGTCAAGGCCGTCCCGTCGTTCCATTTGACGCCGGAACGAATGGTGAAGGTGATCGACTTGCCCCCGTTGCCCCAGGCGTACTTCGTCGCCAACCACGGGTAGTACTTGGGCGGCGCAGCTATGTCGAACTGGATAAGCGGCTCATAGATGAGGCCAGTAGCGCCCATTCCCTGCGGCGCGGCCGTCGGGACGAACGGGTTGAAGTCCTGGGTGATGGTGCTCTCGGGCGAGCTCTCCATGACCAGCGGCTGGGAGCTGGGCGATGCCGTGGCCGAAGCGACCGGGAGCACGGTCACCAGGCCCGCACTCAGGATGCCGGCCGTCGCGACGGCAAGCGCCTTGCGATTGAACGACGTTTTTCGTGTCAATTTTGTTCCCCTCCTCAGACGAGTTGGTCCTCCGCAACGGAGTTGGTTTCGAATTGCCCGGGCCTCGTTCAATTACTCGAGCCACCCCGAGCGTTGACGCCGAGGGGGCGGCTCGCCGGGGCTCGAACCGGCGGGACTACGGGGCAACCCGCACTCTGGAGTGTTCGGAACGGCGTTGGTCGGCCGCCGGTCGAACTGCAAACGGCTCGCCAGACGAGTGCCCATAGTGAGCATGTGCCGCCCCCTATCTCTCCATTTAGGCAAGTTCCCTTCGTGGGTGCCCACCCAGGCCGTCAGCGTACTTGCGGGTGTACCGGCGGTCAAGTCGCCTTGAACTAAGTCATATAGGTAGCGCTAAAACAAAGGCTCCGGATGAACCGGGACGGCACGGAAGTCAGGGGAGCCAGGGGGTCAGGCGCCAGGGGTCAGACGCCAGGGGAGGCGCCAGATGGTCAGGGGCCAGGTGGTCTCCGGGCGGTCCAGGGGCCGGGCGTCGGGCAGGCGGTCCAGGGCCAGGCGGTCCAGGGCCAGGCGGTCCAGGGCCAGGCGGTCAGGCGGTCCCGGAGCCCACCACGAGGCGGAAGATCATGGTGAAGGTTGGTCGTGCGGTGATCGAATCGGCCGCCATCGGCGATAGCGGACTGCCACCCGACCAATGGCGCGACCAGAAGCTCCAACACTGCCGCCGGAGAATGCGCGTGCCAAAAGCGGCGCTAACTGCGAGGAAAACGCGGAGCTCAATTCTGTGGCCCTCAGGCATAGCGGGCGTCACCGAGTAGCCCGCAAGCGCCTTCGCAGCTACCAACCACACGCCGCTATGAGCGGCGTGTTACCCGTCAGCCGACCTGCGTAGCCAGCACGAAGAACGACGATAGCGGGACTATCTGGACGTCCGCACCGGTGTACGGCGCCTGGACAATCTCGCCGTTCCCGATGTACATCGCCACGTGCTCACCCGGGTTGGCCGGGAACACCAGGTCGCCCGGCTGCAGGTCGGACATCGAGACCTGAGTGGTGTCGGAGAACTGAGCGCCGCTGAAATGGGGCAGGCCGACGCCGGCCTGCTCATAGGCCCACATGACCAGGCCCGAGCAATCAAACTCACCGGGCCCAGCGGCCCCCCACACGTAGGGGTCACCGACACGGCTCTCTGCGGCCGCCACGGCCGTTGCCGCGGCAGAAGACTCGCTGGGCACGACGGGCGCCACGCTGGGCTCTACGGGGGCGGTAGTGGTGGTGACGCTCTCGATGGGGCTGGTATAGGCAGGTGCAGTAGTGGCAGATGCAGTATCGGCGGGTAGAGCGGCCGCCTGCCTGGCTGCTGTCGCCTGCTGCGCAGCAGCTTGCTGTTGTTGTTGCTGCAGAGCCACGTCCTCGGCTGCTCGTTGGGCCGCCGCCTGAGCAGCAGCCGCGGCCGCGGCTTGAGCTAATGCGGCCGCCTCGGCTGCCCTTTGCTTGGCCAACCGGGCATCTTCAGCCCGCTGCTCGGCCAGCATACGTTCGCGCTGGATCTCCGCGACCAGAGCGGCGATCTCTCCTCTGACCTGCTGCTGGACACCGACGAGCTGGTTCTGGGACGCCTCGACTTGCTGGCGGTCGGTTTCCAAGCTCTGAAGGTGCTGGCGGTCTGCGTTCCTGGCCAGGACCAGTGCCGCTTGAGCGGTGCTCTCCGCGGCGGCGGCGAACTGGAAGCTGTCCAGGGCGTCTGTCTCGTGAGAAGCGAAAGTCTGTTCGAGTTCCTGGCGCAATAGCGCCTGGTTCAGGTTGGACAGCGCCACCGGACCGGCCAGTGCGAGCGCCGGACCGCCACCCACATAGGCCTGGACCGCGTCCTGCCTGAGCAGGACCACCGTCTTGCGCTGGCTCACCTTTGCGTTGGCCAGGGCCAGGGCGGCCGCCGCCACCCGAGCATTCGCCTGATGGAGGGCCACGACCCCGGCGTCGTACTGCTCGCCCAGTGCGGCTTCACGTACCCCGAGAGCGGCGATCTGGTTGGTGAGGTCCTGCGCGTACGCCGCGCTCGTTGCCAAGTTGGTCAGCGCCCGCCGGCAGCACCGCCAAACCAATGGCGGTTAGTGCGGCCATTAGGACGGCAACCACCTTTGTGGCGTTGCGCCGGAGTAACAATGTGGTCAACGTCACAACGCCCCGAAACCCTATTTGATGAATACGGCCCAGGTCAAGGAACCTCGTCGGATAACCGGCATCCTGGAGGGTTTTTAGCGGTAAACGACCAGGCAGTAGTTGCTTTTCGGATTTCGGAGCGTTTTTCTCGGCGCCCGCTAAAGACGTTCCACGATCATTGCCATACCTTGACCGCCCCCAACGCACATGCTTTCCAGGCCCAGGGTGACGTCAGCGGTTTTGAGGCCATTGAGCAGCGTCGTCATGATGCGGGCGCCGGTCATGCCAAACGGGTGGCCGAGAGCGATTGCACCACCATGGATGTTGAGGCGCTCCTCGTCTATCCCGAGTTGCTCCGCGCACGGGATGACCTGGGCGGCAAAGGCCTCATTGATCTCGACCAGGTCCATGTCGGCCATCGTCATCCCGGCCCGGTCCAGTACCCGCCGGCACGCCCCCACCGGCCCGAGGCCCATAATTTCGGGGTCAAGAGCGGTGACGGCGCTGGCTACGACCCGGGCCAGCGGCTGTAGCTCGAGCTGCCTGGCCCGCTCCTCGCTCATCACCATGACGGCGGCGGCCCCATCGTTGAGGGGGCAACTGTTACCGGCCGTCACCTCGCCGTCAGGGCGGAAGGCGGGCTTCAGCTCGGCCATCGCTTCCAGTTGTGTCCCCCGTCGGGGACTGTCATCCCGGTCAACCTGAGTGCCGTCGGGCAATGTGACGGGGACGATCTCGCGGTGAAAAAAGCCGTTGTCCTGCGAATCGACCGCCCTCTGCTGGGAACGCTGGGCGAAGCGGTCCATGGCCTCCCGGGAGACCCCACATAACTCCCGGACGTTCTCGGCCGTCTGGCCCATGGCAATGTAAATGTCGGGCAGTCCGGGGGACGGTTCCCACGGTGACGAACCGCCTAGGGAGCGGATGGCCGACCGCTGTTCGGCTTCCTCGAAACGGGGGTTGTGGGTGCCTGGCATCTCGTCGGCGAAACCAATGGCATACCTGCTGACCGACTCGACCCCTCCGGCCACGAACATGTCACCTTCGCCGGCGGCGATGGCATGGGAGGCCATGCGGATGGCCTGGAGCGATGAGGCGCAATACCGGTTGACCGTCGTGCCCGGCACCTCCGTTAGCCCGCAAAGCAGCGCCGTCGCTCGGGCGACGTTGTAGCCCTGTTCTCCGGCCGGAGAGGCGCACCCCCAGATCACGTCTTCCACATCCGAACCGGCAACCTGCGGCAGCTTGGCCAACAGCGCCGACAACACCTGCGCCGACATGTCGTCAGGGCGCAGGTGGGCGAGAGAACCTTTGAAGGCCCGCCCGATGGGGCTCCGGACCGCGGCCACGATTACGGCCTGAGGCATCAATCTCCCCCTGGTAGAGCCGGCGTAAAAACAACGTCGACGGAGACGAGGAGCCGGAGGGCTCTGTCAGCGCCAGGGCCTGTTGCGCCGGTGCCGGTTCCCCGTGTGGCCGTACCCCGTCTGCCCGTACCCGTACCCCGTGTTGCCGTCCCCCGTGCGCCCAGTTCCCGGGTCAATGGCATCCGTTACCTCCTTCTCTCTCCTCGAAGCTAGTTTCTCACCAGCGCTAAGAAGACGTTCGCGAACGGTCCCATTTTCGTCCCGGGGCGACCGGAACACGACATCAGCCTCCACCGCCAACCCAGGACCGGTCTCCACCATCGAGGAGGCGCCGGTACACGCGGGCGCAGCCACGGTATAGGACCCTTCCGGCACTCCTAAGAAGTGATAGCTGCCGCCGGCGTCGCTCCTCGTGGTAGCCACGACCGCGCCCGACCGGTCGGTCAGGGTCAGCAGGACGCCGGGTAGCCAGCCCCCTCTGGGCCCGGCCACCGCCCCGTAGATGTGGGCCAAACCCACCAGAGCGAGCTCAATGCCCCTGGTATACCCATCGGCAATCTCCACCGGAACGGTTTCTGGGCGGAAACCGAGGCTCTGGACGACGAGCTCGTAGTTGCCTCCGGCTAGGGCCGACACGATGAACTCGCCGTCGGCTCCGGTCCAGTGCCGCTCGATCACTTCGGTTTCGGAGCTCAGGAGAGTCACCTCGGCTTTGAGCGGCGACGTGTCTTTCGCTCGGGTCACCTTGATAGCCAGCGAACCGGGCCGGCCTTGCTCGGCTGCGGTCCCGGCATCGACGGGCTGGCGGCCGGCTGTAGACCGCCCCGCCCCGTTGAACCTCCCCGGCCCGCTGAAGCCGGATACGGTCACGCTGGCTGGAGCCAGTGGTGCGAAAACCTCCGGGGAAAGGACCTCGGGAGGGGCAACTTCTCGCGCCGCAGCCTCACCGCTTTGGGCCCCGCTGTGGGCAACCTCAGCCGGCGCCATCTCCGCCCGCCCCACTCCCGCAGCGTCCACCTCCGCCGCCACCACCTCCGCCGCCACCACCTCCGCCCGCCCCACTTCCGCCCGGCCCACTTCCGCCAGCAGAGGTCCCGATCGACCAACTTGTCCCAGGGCCAGCAGGGCAGGGGCATGTTGCGCCGCTGGCAGCGTGGCCACAGCCGGCACGATTTGCACTGCTCCCGTGCTCGCTTCTCGCCTCGGAACGTCGCTCGACCGGACCGACAAGGCCAGTACCGCCGACCCAAAAGCAACGCCCGCCGCGATCAGGAAGATCTCGTGCGTAGCGTTAGTGAAGCTGGTGTGGATGGCAGACAAGAGGGCGGGGCGGACAGCGGCGGGGGCGGAACTAACGGCCGCCCCCAGGCGGCCACTGAGCACGAGGCCCGCAATTTGCGGGCCCTGCCCGTTCAATGGGCCAATCCCTGAGACACGGCTCGAAATCTCGTCAGTCAGGCGGGTGGCGAAAACCGAACCGAGCACGGCGACCCCCGTGGCCGTACCGAGCTGGCGGAGGGTGGAACTTGCGCCCGCGGCGGCCACCACCGCCCGCGGCTTGTCCTGAGCGGCGGCCGCCGAGGTGGAGGCCAATCGCGGGTTGACCAGCTCCAGCCCGACGCCGGCGATTATCAAGCCCGGTACGAGATCTCCCCAGTTGGCACTGGCGGGCAGCCTGCTCATCAGCCACAGTCCCGTCCCGACCAGGACCAGGCCCCCGCAAATGATAAGCCGGACCGGTACAAACCGGTCGAGCCAGCCGGCGAGGGGGAGAAGGGCGATAGTCATCCCGCTGAGCAGGAACAGGTGGCCCCCGATGCTCAGAGTCGAGTACCCGAGGTTGTAGGACAGGTAGAGGACCAGGAAGACAAAGGGCCCGAGCACAGCCAGCGACAACCCGAAGGCCGCCACCGCGCTGCCAGCAAAGGTCCGCCGCCGGAAAAGCGATACGTCCAGGAGAGGGCTGGGCGAGACCCCCTCAACCAGGATGAAGGCGATCAATAGCAGGCCGCTGCAGGCAAAACAGGCCAGTACGCCGCTCTGGGCCCACCCTCCCAGTGTTGTGGTCGTCCTTACCAGCCCGATCACGAGGATGGCGATGCCCGCGGTAAAAAGAGTCAACCCTCGCCAGTCCGAGCCCGTCCGATCCCTGGTGTCCAGGGCCGGTGCTCTAGTCCCCGGTCCTCCTAGTCCCGGTGCCCCTAGGCCCGGTCCTCTTATGCCTGGTGCCCTTGTGGCGATTGTCCCGAGCACCAGAGCCAGGGTCGCCGCCACTGCAGCCAGGATGAAGATCCAGCGCCAACCCAGGTAGGTAGCGATGAGGCTGCCGATCAAGGGTGAAAGAGCTATGGCCAGGGCGGTAACGGTCCCCCACACAGTTAGGGCGACGCGCCCGTGCGCCCCCCGGAAGACCTCTGCGAGCATCACGGCGCCCGTCCCTATCAGCATTGCCCCACCGAGGCCTTGCGCCACCCGGGCGCCGATGAGCACGTAGGTAGAGGGCGCCAGACCAGCCAACAGAGAGGCGCAGGCGAAGACGGACAGCCCGGCGAGGAACACCGGCCGACGGCCGGCCCGCCGGGCTACGTAGCCCGCGGCAAGCACACCGGCGGTCAGGGGGACGACAAAACCCTCAACCACCCATTGGAGTTGACCGAAAGAAGCGTGCAGGCCCCTTTGCACTGCCGGCAGGGCTACGCCTACGGCCATGAAGTCCGCCAAAACGATGAACGTGGCGACGCAAACGGCTACGAGCGCGCCCCATTGCCTGACGTCCCGTGAGCGTCCCGAGATCTGGGAGAGTGGCCCAGATCTGGCCAGCTCTCGTGTTGCCCAATGTCGAGTCAGTGCCATGAGTAATTGGTGGCGGGATTTCTCCCGACCCCTACGTTACTTGGTAAAAGCCCTGGTGGCTGCGGGCGGTGGCTCAAGCACGGCCCGCATTATCAGGACAATCCGCGCCACAATCTGTGCGAGCAAGCTCCCTTTAAGTGACGCACCTCGGTCACCCGTGAACAGAGGTACGATTTGCGCTATGAGCGTTGCGCCCGATGTTTCAGTAGCACCGCCGAAACCCGACCTGGACGGCGACCACGAACGCATGGCCCATATCGTGCTCGAGGGCATGGCCGGAGATGACGGCGACTACGTCCCGGCCGGCCCTACCGTCGTTGAGGGCATCGTCAACGGGACCCCGGTCAGGGCGCTGTGTGGCAAGGTCTGGGTGCCGGGGCGTGACCCCAAGAAGTACCCGTTGTGCCCGACCTGTAAAGAGATCGCTGAGCAGATGGGCTGGGCGTTACCGGCATCCTGAGACCGGTGTCCTGAGGCCGGCATCCCCAGACCGGCATCCCCAGACCGGCATCCCCAGACCGGCATCCCCAGACCGGCATCCCCAGAGCGGCATCCCCAGAGCGGCAACAAACTCGTGGCTCTGGGTCCTATTACATGCCTCTGAGGCATGTAATAGGACCCAAAGCGTGCCTCCGAGGCACGTAATTGGCGCTAAGCCCAGGGAAGTCAGCTCCGCTGGGCGGCTTCCACTTCGTCGAGGACCTGACCCAGGGTATGCCATGACAAAGTGGCGCACTTTATGCGGACGGGGAACTTCACGACCCCCTGCAGAGCCTCGAGGTCGCCCAGGGCTACGCCCTCGTCGGCGGCTACCTGGGCCGCGCTGCGCTCGTCCTCCCCGGAGTCCGGCTGCTGAATCGAACCTCCAGGTCGGGCCGACCACTCGGCCGCTGACGTCGCCCCCGCGAGGTCGTCCTCGGCCGGGCCATTGCCAGCGCGCGAGGGACCGTCCAACTGCTGGCCATGCAGCGACATCATCGCCCTGAAGGCCCTTATGGTCGCACGGGCCTGGGCCAGAGTCTTACCCTTCACCGCGACCGACATCATCGACGCCGAGGACTGGGAGATCGAGCAGCCCTGCCCCGAAACTTTCATGTCGGCAATAACGCCCCTATCGGCATCCACGTAGATGACGACCTCGTCACCGCAAAGAGGGTTGAAACCCTCGGCCCGCACCGCCGGCGGCGACTCCAGTTCACCGCGGTTGCGGGGGTTGCGGTAGTGGTCGAGAATTATCTCTCTGTAAAGATCTTCGAGGCCTGGCATGGCGGTGGTTGAGAGCTCCTCCGAGAAAGTCGCTTGTGATCAGCCGAAAACTGCGTCGGCTTCGGCGATGGCGCTGACAAGAGCGTCGACGTCCGCTTCGTCGTTGTAGACGGAAAATGACGCTCGTGCGGTAGCGGCCACACCGAGCTGGCGCATCAAGGGTTTGGCGCAATGGTGGCCGGCGCGTACGCAGACCCCCGCTTCGTCGAGCACCTGGGACATGTCGTGAGCGTGTACGTCCTTGTAAGTAAAGCTGACGATGCCGCCGCGCTGAGAGGCGCCGGCGGGGCCATAGATGACGATGTCGTCACCGTAGCGGTCGGCCAACGCTTTCATGGCGTAGCCGGTCAATGCCTCTTCGTGTGCCCGGACCGCGCCCATCCCGAGCGCCCGCAGGTAGTCGATAGCGATGCCGAGGCCTATTGCTTCGGCGATCGGGGGCGTCCCCGCTTCGAACTTCCACGGCACGTCGTTGGTCGTAAAGCCGTCGAGACGCACGTCGCGTATCATCTCGCCACCCGTTAGGAATGGAGGCATCTGTTCGAGCAGCTCACGTCGTGCCCAAAGCGCCCCTATGCCTGTGGGCCCGAGCATCTTGTGCCCTGTGAACGCCACGAAATCCGCCCCCAGGTCCGTCACCGAAGTGGGCATGTGGGGCACGTACTGCGCCGCGTCGAGCAGTACCAACGCTCCCGCAGCATGTGCTGCGTCTGCCAGCGCGCGGACCGGGGGTAGGGTGCCGAGCACGTTGGAGGCGGCCGTCACGGCCAGCAGCTTGGCCCCCTCGAGCAGCTCGGGCAGGTCGTCGAGGACGAGCATCCCGTCCTCTCCGAGGCGCAAGAACCGGAGCTCCGTCCCCGTTTCGCTTCTCAACTGCAGCCACGGGACGAAGTTGGCATGGTGCTCGATCTCACTGGTGACGACGACGTCGGAGGCGCCCAGGTTTTTGCGGCCCCAGGCGTAAGCCACGAGGTTGATGGCTTCGGTGGCGTTCTTGGTGAACACCACCTCGTCCGCCGAGGATGCGCCAATGAACCTGGCGACCTTGGCCCGGGCCTCCTCGTAGAGCCTCGTCGCCTCCTGAGCGATTTCATACACGCCCCGGTGGACGTTGGCGTGGGTGGTCTCGTAGTACCGGCTCATGCCCTCGATCACGCTGATCGGCTTTTGCGACGAGGACGCCGAGTCCAGGTAAACAAGGCGTTTGCCATGCACCAACCGCTCGAGGACCGGGAAGTCCTTTTTGACCCGGGCGACGTCGAGCGGCGCGTCGAGCGCGCTCACCTCCATGCCTCGTACCCTTCTTCTTCCAGACGGTGAGCCAGCTCTGGGCCTCCGCTTTCGACAATGCGCCCGTTTACGAGCAGATGGACGGCATCGGGAGCCAGGTGCCCCAGGATCCGTTGATAGTGCGTAATCAACAGCACGCCGAGCTCAGGTCGGGCGGCGCGCACCTCCTTGACCCCGGAAGCCACTACTTTCAGGGCGTCTATGTCCAGCCCCGAGTCGGTCTCGTCCAGGACGGCCAGGTCGGGTTCGAGCACGGCCATCTGGAGGATTTCATTACGTTTCTTTTCGCCGCCGGAGAAGCCTTCGTTCAAATACCGGTCGCCGAACGACGAATCCATGTCGAGTTTGCGCATCCAGTCCATGACCGTCAAACGGAGCTCCAGGATGGAAAGATCGACGCCCTTTCGGGCCGAGAGCGCCTGGCGCAAGAACTGCACCAGAGGGACGCCGGGGATTTCCTCGGGGTACTGGAACGCGAGGAAGATCCCGGCTTTGCCCCGGGTCTCAGTCGGCCAGCTCGTGACGTCCTCGCCCTTGTACAGAATCTGGCCGCTGGTGACGTCGTAGCCGGGGGAACCAAGCAGAGATTTGGCCAAGGTCGACTTGCCGCTCCCGTTCGGCCCCATGAGGGCATGCAGCTCGCCCGCCGGCACGACCAGGTCGACGCCGCGGAGGATTTCGGTTCCCTGGACAGACACGTGCAGGTCGCGGATCTCGAACAGGGCCGGGTGGGCGGTCGGGGGATGACGTACGTCGTCGGGCATCGAGGCCCATGGTATTCGACCGGACGCGATTAGCACTACGGCGATAGGGGAAAATGCCCGCCCAGGTATCCACCACACTGGCGAGACGGGCGCGATATCATGGCTTTCACCGAAGAAAGGAGGTGGTCCAGCTGAGTAGTAGTAAACCTGGGACCTCGGAGGTGGCTGGCCGCTAAGCGGCCCGCTGGACCGCCTGGTCAATCCACGCCAGACACCCGGGTGGTACCCGGCCGGGAGTTGGTCCCCCCTGGCACACCAAACGGGCCCGCCCGCCCTTTCCAGTAACTCACTAAAGTTAGGTCCAAGGGACGCGATGAGTCGCGTCCCTTGAACCTTTTGTCCCCCTTGGCGATCGCCCGTTAGCCTGCATCCATGGGGAGAGGGGACGCACCGGCTATCCGTGGCGGGAACGTCCTGCGAGGTGGCTTGGTCGCGAGGTCTGCGACATCTGAAGGCAACGCCGTACTGAGCGCAGGTCCCCGTCGTGGGGTTCGCGTCGGTACCGGGGCCAGTGGCGTTGGTGGCGGGGAAGGAAAGCAGCCGGCGAAGGTCAACGGTTGGGACAACGGTCGCGCCGCTCTCGAAAGCGTCGAGTTCGGGCCGGCCGGCGGGCCGGCCCTATCGGGCCACCTGGCCCGGCCCAACTTCTCGGCCGCTTCAGGCTCGGGCCGCCACGGCATAGTCCTTGCCCATGGGTTCCCCGAGGCGGGCCAGAGGGCCGGGGCACCCAGCTACGGCTTCCCTGAGCTGGCTATGCGCCTGGCCGCCGAGACCGGCGCGGCCGTGCTCACCTTCGACTTCCGGGGCATCGGGGAGTCGGGTGGCGATTTCTCGCTCGGCGGCTGGCGGGCCGATCTGGTCACCGGGATGAGGACATTGCAGGAAGTCCCCGGCATCGAAGAAATCTGGCTGGTCGGGTTCGCGGCCGGCGGCACCCTGGCCATATGTGCTGCCGCTGAGGACGCGTCGGTAGCCGGTGTGGCCGCGCTGGCGCCGCCGGCCGAGTTCGCGGACAGAGGCAGTGACCCTCGGCGCCTTGTGGCCCAGGCCAGAGCGAGTGGCCTGATCCATACCCGGGGCTACCCGGCGGACGCCACAGCGTGGGCTCGCGAGATGCGGCAGCTGCGGCCTACCCAGCTTGTAACCAGGGTCCCGCCCCGCCCGCTTCTTATCGTGGCCGGCGCCAACGATGACGTAGTACCTCTGACGGACGCCCGCGAACTGGCCGATGCGGCCGATGAGTCAGCCGAACTGAGGGTTATCGCCGGCGCCGGCCACATGCTGTTGCACGACCCTCGCGCTATCGCGCTGCTCCTCGGTTGGTTCGACCGGCACCTGGGTGCCGCCACCTGATGTGATGCGCCTCGGCTGTGGCCGGCTAGGTGGCGCCGGAAGTAGGGGGCGCCGGACTAGGTGCTGACGCCATCCTTGGCCGCCTTGGCCGCCGCTTTCAGTTGCGACTTGTGAGCCCGAACGAGCGCCAACGAGTCGGGGCCGGAAATGTCCGCAACGGAGAAGTGCGTCCCGGGATCGCTAAACGGGCGACTGGCCTCCTGCCAACCAGGGGGCTGGACCCCTAATTGCTTGCCGAGTAGGGCCACAAAGATTTTGGCCTTCTGCTCGCCAAAACCTGGTAGCGCCTTGACTCGGCGCAGCAGCTCGGTCCCGCTCGTCGCCCCTTGCCAGATCTGGGACGCATCCCCGGCGTAGTCGTTCACGATGATCTGGCAGAGTTGCTGGACGCGTTCGGCGTTGGAGGCCGGGAAACGATGGAGCGCCGGCCGCTCGGAGAAGATGGCCACCAGTTTGGCGGGGTCCATCGACGCTATGGTCTCGGCATCCAGTTTGCCCCCGAGCCGGTCCTGCAGGTCCCGGGGCGAACTGAACGCCCGTTCCAGGGGTACCTGCTGGTCAAGGACCATGCCGATCAACAGCGCAAGCGGGTTGTCGGAGATCAGTTCGTCAGCTTGTGGGTCCTGACTGAGGTGAAGCATCACTCCGTAAGCGTAATCGCGGGCCAGCGGAGGTCGTCGATACCGGTGCCTGGTAGAGCAGGCGACCGCGGGTCAGGTCCGGACCGGGTCAGGACGGTCAGGGTCGATGCCGTACCGGCGGATGGCGTCCTCGACTTCCTCGGCCTTGCCCTCGCCGGCCTGGCGCAGCCCGTCCAGTGCGGCCACCACGACGTGGGCGGCGTCCGTTTCGAAGTACCGGCGCAGCGCCTCCCGCGTGTCGCTGCGGCCGAAACCATCGGTCCCCAGCGATATGAAGGGCGCCGGGACCCAGCGGGCGACCTGGTCGGGCACCGCCTTCATATAGTCGGTGACGGCCACGATGGGCCCCTCGGCGTTGGACAGAGCTTCGGTGACGAACGGGGCCCGAGGTGGCTCCGACGGGTGGAGGCGGTTGTAGCGCTCCGTGGCCAGCGCGTCTTCTCGGAGAGCTTTGTAACTGGTAGCGCTCCACAGTTCGGCGGCAACGTCGTGGTGATCAGCGAGGAGCTGGCGGGCCGCCAGTGCCGCCTGGCTGGCCGAACCGGAGAAAAGTATGGTCACTCGGCGAGTGGGCCCTTCGGGCGCTTCGGCAAAGCGGTAGAGACCACGGATTATGTCCTCGTCCACGCCCGCCGGCTTCGGCGGCATCCGGTAGTTCTCGTTGTAGAGCGTTATGTAATAGAAAATGTCTTCGCCGCCCCCCTGGCCGTACATCCGCTCGATGCCGTCACGCACGATGGTGGCAGTTTCGAAAGCGAAGGCGGGGTCGTAGGCCTGCACATTGGGAACGGCAGAGAACAGGAGCAGAGACTGGCCGTCATCGTGCTGGAGGCCCTCGCCGAGCAACGTCGTGCGACCCGCCGTGGCCCCCATCAAAAAGCCACGGGCGCGCATGTCGGCGGCGGCCCAGATCATGTCACCCACACGCTGGTAGCCGAACATCGAATAGAAGATGAAAAACGGCACCATGGCCTGGCTGAAAGTGGCATAAGCCGTCCCCGCCGCCGTGAAGTCGGCCAAGCCACCCGCTTCGGTGATCCCCTCCTCCAACAACTGGCCGTCCTTCGCCTCTGAGTACGACAGCATGAGCTTGGAGTCGACCGGCTCGTACAGTTGCCCGAGGGGGGAGTAGATCTTGAAGTCCTTGAACAGCGCGTCCATACCAAAAGTCCGCGCCTCGTCGGGGATTATCGGCACTACGCGCCGACCGATACCGCGGTCACGTAGAAGCCCGCGCAGCATAACGGCGAAGGCCATCGTGGTCGAGACTTCACGGTTCCCAGACCCATTGTCGAAGTCGGCGAACGCCTTTTCTTCCGGGGCCGGCAGCGCCTCGTAGTTGACGACTCTTTGGGGTAAGAAGCCGTTGAGCGCTTTGCGGCGCTCCATCATGTATTGGTACTCGTAGCTGTCTTCGGGAGGCCGGTAGAAAGGCGGCTCACCCGCTTCGAGCGCTTCGTCCGGGATCTCGTCCTGGAGCCTGAGGCGGTCCCGGAGCGCTTTCAGCTCTTCGGCGTTCATTTTCTTTATTTGGTGGGTGGAATTACGAGCTTCGATCGATGGGCCGAGCGCCCAGCCCTTGATCGTCTTGGCCAGTATTACGGTGGGTTGCCCGACCGTCTCTGTAGCTGCCCTGTAGGCGGCATAAAGCTTGTGGTAGTCGTGGCCGCCGCGTGGCAGGGTGCGCAGTTCCTCGTCACTCAGGTGCTCGACCAGCTTCTTGAGCCGCGGGTCGGGGCCGAAGAAGTGCTCACGGATATAAGCGCCGTCCTCGGTGGCGAACTTCTGGAACTCGCCGTCGACGGTGGTGTTCATCTTGTTGAGAAGTACACCATCTATGTCCCGGGCGAGCAGCTCGTCCCAGCGCGAACCCCATATGACCTTGATGACGTTCCAACCGGCCCCGCGGAACACCGCTTCGAGCTCCTGGATGATCTTGCCATTCCCCCGTACCGGGCCGTCGAGACGTTGCAGGTTGGCGTTGACCACGAAGATGAGGTTGTCGAGCTGCTCTCGCCCGGCCAGGCTGAGAGCGCCGAGCGTCTCCGGTTCGTCGGTCTCTCCGTCTCCCACGAAACACCACACCCGGGAGGCGCTCGTATCGGCGATGCCGCGGTTGTGCAGGTACCTGTTGAAATGAGCCTGGTAGATGGCGTTGAGCGGCCCGATCCCCATGGAGACCGTCGGGAACTCCCAGAAATCGGGCATTAG
This sequence comes from uncultured Acidimicrobiaceae bacterium, assembly GCA_963750465.1. Lineage (GTDB taxonomy): Bacteria > Actinomycetota > Acidimicrobiia > Acidimicrobiales > Palsa-688 > Fen-671. The sequence goes on along the minus strand of CAVVRE010000007.1, from coordinate 893,093 downwards.
TCGGGGGTGAGGGTACGACGAGAGCCCGCCGGTGCCGGCGGAAGCCCCTGACAGCTCCATCCGGAAGTGCTCCAACTCACCCTCCGTGAGGCGGCCTTCGAGGAAGGCCCGAGCGTAGATCCCTGGAGCCGCATGGCCTTGGAAGAAGACCTGGTCGCCGGGTTGGCCGCCGGCCTTGCCCCTGAAGAAATGGTTGAACCCGACTTCGTAAAGCGACGCCGAGGAGGCGAAGGTGGCCAGGTGGCCGCCGATGCCATCGGCGACGTGGTTCGCCCTCACGACCATGATGGCGGCGTTCCAGCGCATGTAGGCCCTGATCCGGCGCTCGGTCTCCTCGTCGCCCGGGAACAAGGGTTCCTGGCTGGCGGGGATCGTGTTGACGTAGGGGGTCGAGACAGTGGCCGGGAAACCGACCTGGCTCTCCTTGGCTCGTTCCAGCAGCTTCATGAGCAAAAAGCTGGCCCGGGCCTTGCCGTGGACTTCGAGGACGGCGTCAAAGGAGTCGACCCACTCTTCCGTCTCCGTCGGGTCGATATCAGGGAGCTGATGGGAGATGCCGTCAAAGATCACGCCTTATATCGTCGCGCCTACGGTGAGTTGTCGGTAGTAGGACGGCGAACCAAACTGTGACTTTTGTCTCAGGCATGGCCGTGAGCTGGGATTATGGCTACAACGCCGACGCTCGAACTTGGGCGTCAGACCACTCGGGCATGCTTGAGGAGTGCAAGACGCCGCAGCCAACGAGACGACCGTGTACACCGACGGGGCCTGTCTGGGCAACCCCGGCCCAGGCGGCTGGGCCTGGGCAGTGCCAGGAGGACGATGGCGCCGCGGGCCGGCAGCGCGCACGACAAACCAGCGGATGGAGATAATGGCCGCTCTGGACGCTGCTCGTTCGCTACCGGGTCGGCTCGAGATCGTGAGCGACAGCACCTATGTGGTCAATTGCTTCCGGGACGGATGGTGGGAGAAGTGGCTGGCGAAGGGATGGGTCAATGCGGCCAAGAAGCCGGTGGCGAACCGCGACCTCTGGGAACCCCTGATCGACCTTTACCGGGCACCCCCTCGGCGCATGCGTTTCCGCTGGGTGAAGGGCCACGGGACTGACCCTTTCAACGATCTCGTCGACCGTCTGGCGGTGGCGGCGGCGACGTCGCAGCGGGCTGCGGAGGGTGACTACCCGCCGGAGCCGTCGTCTCTCGGGCCGTCGGACTCGCCTGTCCACCGGTCTCGCTTGTAGCGGTCCTCAGAGATTACGGCTCCGAGAATGCCCGCCTGGGCCCGGCTCGAGGGCCCGATGAGCGTCTGGTCGTGGGTATCGCCTGGGCCCTGCTGCTGCGCAAACCCACAGTCGTACGTGACGAGCGCGCCGGTCGCCGGTGGACGAACCGTTCTCCCAGCTGGGGACCAGCTCAGAGATAGGGTTTGCAGCGAAGGAGCGATCGTTGATGGAACAGAGCGAGTGGCGCTTGGGGGCCTTGTCACCCCTGGACGGGCGGTACGGCACGCAGATGAAGCCGTACGCCGCCGCCTTCTCCGAGGGTGCCCTTATCCGCGAGCGGTTCGCAGTCGAAGTGGCGTGGCTAAAGCAGTTGGCGGCGCTGCCTGAGCTAACCGAGCTGCTGCCTCTGACAGATGGCGAGCTGGCCGCGCTCGACGGCTGGGTGGCGGCGTTTGGCAGCGTAGAAGCGGAGTCGGTGAAACGAATAGAGGCCGTTACCAACCATGACGTCAAAGCCGTCGAGTACTACCTGAAGAACCGCCTGGTCCACGAGCTCGGGTGGACGGCGGAGCGGGCCGAGTTCGTTCACTTCGCCGCCACGTCTGAGGACGTCAACAACCTCGCCTACGCCAGAATGGTGCGCCGGGCCTTGGAGGAAGCCTGGCTGCCCGCGGCCGAGGTCCTGGTGGCCGACGTCCGGGCCGCCGCTCTCCAGTACGGCAACCTCGCCATGTTGGCCCGGACGCACGGCCAACCGGCAACCCCGACGACGCTCGGGAAGGAGCTGGCCGTCTTCGTCGCTCGCTGGGAGCGCCAGCTGCGGTCGGTGCGCCAGGTGGAGGTCCTGGGCAAATGGGGCGGTGCGACCGGCACTCTGGCCGCTCATGCCGTCGCCTACCCCGAGCTCGATTGGTTAGTTATCGCTCGTGACTTCGTCACTTCCAACGGCTTTACGTGGGCGCCGTTGACGACCCAAATCGAGGCGCATGATTGGATGGCCGAACTGTTCGACGCCATGTCGCGTTTCGGTACCGTTTTGATCGATTTCTGTCGCGACATGTGGTCGTACGTAAGCCTCGGCTACCTACGCCAGAAGGTCGTCGAAGGTGAAGTCGGCAGTTCTACGATGCCACACAAGGTGAACCCGATCGACTTCGAGAACGCTGAGGCTAACGCGGGGGTAGCAAAAGCGCTGTTCAGCCACCTGTCCGAGAAATTGCCTATTTCTCGTATGCAACGCGATCTTTCCGACTCTTCTGCTTTGCGCAATATTGGCAGTGCTTTCGGATATTCAGGCCTGGCCCTGCTCTCGGCTCGCCGTGGCCTGGCTCGTAGTCGCCCTGACCAGGATTTTCTCACTGCGGACCTCGTGGACGCCTGGGAACTGCTGGCCGAAGCCGTCCAAACAGTAATGCGTCGTTACGGCGTCGGGGAACCGTATGAGCGCCTCAAGTCATTGACCCGAGGCAATCTTCTTACTCAAGAAGAATTACATCACTTTGTGCGCGACCTCAACCTCCCTGAGCATGTAGAACAGCGCCTTCTCAGACTGACGCCGGAAACCTATACCGGGCTCGCGGCGCAGCTTGCTAACTTGGTGGAACTCCCATAGGGGACAACAGCTTGGCTGTTAATTCGGGAAGAAAAGGGGGCGGCCAACAAAAGGTCCAGCCCTATTCCGGAGGTGTAACCGGTGAATGGCGAAAGCTCAGTCCACATAGACCGGGGGCGATGGCTGTACCGCTTCGCACTGGAGACCGGCAGCATCGCCATATACCGCGCTCGGCGGGCCGGCCAGGACCTGGCGCCGGTAGAGGTTTGGCGGTCCTTGGCCGTGCTCGGGATTTCGGACGCGTTCATCGTCCCCGTCGAGGGAGGATGGCAGCCGTTCATCGAACTGACCGAGAGCCGTCAGCGCTGGGCGCTGGCCAAGCGGGCTTCTATGGCGGAAGCCGAAACGGCTACCCGGCACTTCTTAGGGTCGCTGGCCGATGCTCTCTGCCATGCGAGCCAGTCCCGAGTCTCTCCGCTCGAGAAAGAGGTTGAGGCCATGCCGATCAGGGTGCCCGAACCGACGGCGCCCCCGGCCGAAGACGGCACTCTCGAGCTTGTCCTCTCTCACGCCCGCTCGGCGCGTGAGACCTCCGGCTGGGAGCTGATTTACAGCCGCCAGCGCGTCTTTCGCTGAGCCGCGTCATGGCCGTCTCCGCCTGCGACGGCTAGCACGCTGGGCCTCACTTTGAAGGCATAGACGGCGCTGGCTACGAGGCCTAACCCTACCGGGGCGCCGATGCCCATCAGGGCGACCCAGGTGGTCCGGTCGTGGCCGGCAGCCTGCCAGTCTTCGGATAGGTGCAGGGTGGCGTCCACCGCTCCCCATAGGGCCAACCCGACTACCGCGGCAATACCCAGCGCCCAAGCCAGGCTGGCGTCGCTCGTAATCAGCAGGGCCAGGCCGGAAGAAACCAGCAGTACGACGATGGCGGGCCGCACGATCGCATCGGGCGCCCGGCTGGAGACCCTGGCCCCGAGGAAGGCGCCGGGGACGCTGCCGATGATCAGACTGCCAGCCACGCTGATATCGACGTGCCCGAAGATCGCCTGGCCGAGGGCAGCCGCGGCCACCAGCGGCACGGCCTGGACGAGGTTGGTTCCCACCTGGACGTTGGACGAGAGCCGAGGGTAGAGCAGCATTAGCAGGACGATGATGAGGGACCCGGACCCGACTGAAGTCATCCCTACCATGAAGCCGCCCAGGAGCCCCACCAGGACGGTGGGGAACGCCTTGAGGCGCCAGGGCTCCGGGTTGTCGGCCGGGCGACCCTTCCGCCGCAGCCACGCCGACAGAGCTTGCCTGGTTAGGAGACTGGCCACTGCGACCATAAGGGCCCATCCGAGCAGGGTCTTGAGGTGAGCTTGGTCTGCCGGGGTGTTGCCCAATTGGTTGAGGAACCAGGCACCGAAAAAGGCGGCCGGTACCCCGCCCACTACGAGCAGGCGGACCATGGCCCAGTTGACGCTGCCGTGAAGGGCGTGGACGGCTCCGCCGACCGGCTTCATCGCCAGCGAGTTCACCAGGTCGCTGGCGATGGCGACCTTCGGGTCCATCTTGAACAGCAGCACCAGTGCGGGCGTCATTAGCGCTCCACCCCCCATCCCGGCCACTCCGACGGCAAAGCCACCAATGAAGCCGGACAGGGCGAGCAGCCAGGTCGATGGGTGGGAAGAGGACGTCGCCTGGACGGCCAGTACCACCCTTGCTACCAGGTCCATGGGGACAAGCTACCTGCCTCGGGCCGCAAGATACCTATACGCCTCCTGACGTTGCCAGGTGGACGCCCGACCCAAATCCGGTCCGGTTATGACCCGGTCCTGGCATGATCCGGTCCTGGCATGATCCGGTCCTGGCATGATCCGGTCCTGGTCGTCACGGCGCCGTTGCAGTGCCCTCCGGCGCCCCCGTGTTCGAACTCTCAATGTGGTTGCTCGGACACCATCCGGGTGCTGGCATTTGACATGGTTACCGCGGGTGTTATGTCGTACTCAGGCGGACGAAGTCTCTCCGATAACTGTCTGGAGATACCGTGCTGACATTTTTCTAATCAATTAGTTCCATGTCCGCTCTGGATGAACGGAAATAACAGCTCATGCGGGCGTCTCCGAGCGTGACACTAGCAGTACGCGCTGTATTCTCAGGCTTTCTTGGTTTACGCCTCGGCTATGGGTTCAAGCCCCAGATGTTGTCGGCCCTGTCGTCGCCCGTCGGTTTGGCGCTGATCGTTTCTGGCGCCGGTATTTCGTTTGTTAGCGGCCGCCGTCGGAGGGCGCGCCTTTTAGCCGGTTGTCCGATAGGGCGCGGGCTAACGACAGGCTCGCTTAAACCTGGTGATCGCACCTACTGCCCGAGCACAGCACGAGCAATCTCGCACCCTCACCCTCGATGGGCGGTGGGTCATGTTCGGCAGCGGTCGCAGTCCTCCGAGCTTTATGGTGACTGGCTCGTCACCGGCCACAGTTGTCGGTCGTGGTGAACATCGTGCTGAGCCCCCGGCGAGGTCGTCGGCGCACTGAAGAAATCGTGTATTTGCACCTGAGAGCACCCCTCTTCGTAGTGATCAGGGCCTATTCGATCCGCAAGGTGCGATAGGTTCTTGAACGAAAGGACATCTTGTGGCACGAGTAGTTGCCGCGAACGGTTTGAGCCCGGTCAGTACATCTCTTCCTGCGCCGGGTAGCGACGAAGTGGGCGCGCTGAAATTCGACCCCGGCACGGTCTCGCTGGTCGACCCGCGTCAGTCGTACGCCCCCGGTGCCAGTGCTGAGGGACGGAAGTACCTGCGTCTCACGCTCACTTTAAAGGCGCTGAGGCGAACGTCGCTATTTCAAACCTTGTACCGCAGCGCACGCTACCGTGGTTCGTGTATCGTCCTGAGAGGGACACGCCTACGGGTGAGCAGAGGGTCACGGATCCGGTTCGCCCCAGGCTCGCAGCTCGTGTTAGGGCTCCACCAAATGGCCCCGTATCCGACGTCGGTCCTCCTGGAGCCCGACGCTGTTCTCAGTATTCGAGGAACCGTCGAACTGACGCGTGGGACGAGGGTCGTGATAGGGCGCGGGGGTCGGCTCGAGATCGGGCCGGATACCTTCGTTAATCCGAATTCGACTATTAGTTGCATCGACCACGTCTCCATCGGGTCCGGGTGCGCCATTTCGTGGAACGTGAACATCTTCGATTTCAATGGTCACGACCTCTTCGTGGACGGAGTGAGGCGGTCGAAATCGCAACCCGTACATATCGGCGACAACGTCTGGATCGGGACAGGGGTCACCATCTTGCCCGGGGTGACCATTGGGGACGGTGCCGTGGTGGCCGCTGGGAGCGTCGTTACATCCAACGTCCCAGACCGGGCCCTGGTGGCAGGCAACCCGGCCCGGCTCATCAGTGAGGACGTTTCCTGGGTATTGTGACCGCGGGCGGTCCGCAACAGTCGTAGACAGCCCGCGGCCCGATGTCTCGGAGGGCTACCGTGCCGCCGGTGACGAGGCCGGGCCCGGACTACCTCACCCGAGAAAAGGGTGGAAAGTCGCCAGGGTCGGTGACTGCGGTCCCGTCGACCTCGATCCAGGCGTGAGCGATGATATCCCCGGGCGCACGCGAGCCGACCGAGAGCCTGAGGCGCGGGTCGTGTGACCTGAGCACGTAGGCGGCCGACAAGGAGTGCCGTAGGCATGCCCCGCCGGGTGCGAACGGCCAACGCCTCGCTATCCGAGCGAGGACACGAAGCCTGCGTCTCTCGGCTGGAGAAATGCGCAATCTGTCGAGGGCGCTGCCGGGATCGGCATCGGTGAACTCGAGGGTGGCACCGAACCAGCGGGCCGCTCTAGGCAGGTCGGCCGCCCGCAGCGATATCTCGGCCGTAGCGAGCAGGAGGATGGACTCACCGGCGGCGGCCAGCAGCGCTGGCCGGCGCAAGGCTAGAACAAGCTCTTGTCGTCGAGTCCTGACAGTCATCCAGAGGTTTGGCCTGGGAGAGCCCGGGTTGAGAAATGCGGAAGTGGGCTGCTACCCCAGCGTAGCCGGCGACAGGATCGGTTCGCCGCTGGCCATCAACGCAGTCTGCGGTAGGCCACGCCGTCATAGGTAGCCCAACGGCGCCACACCCAACGCTGGTATCGGTGGGCGAAGTCCGACCTCTTGTTGGCAGTGTGGGAAAGCGACGGTTGAACCGACTTGGCGCGGTCGAGGCGGTCGCTGACAACGACCACTCCGACGCCGGCGAGGCTTCAAACCGTAGACGCCAAACACCTCGTGCGCCTCGGCGCCGGTCTGGGCGGTTCTGGCTGGTCGTAGGGGTCGGGTTGGCGGTTGTGGGTTTCCTGACCGCCAGCGCCGTCCTGTTCGTATGGCCGGCGACGGACCAGCCGCGACACGTCGACGTGATTTTGAGCCTGAACGGAACAGATGAAACGGCCCGGGAGAGCCAGGCCATATCCTTGGCCGAAGAGGGTTACGCCCGGGTGGTGCTGTTCTCGCAGGGCCCCGACCGGTGCCCGAAGGCGGCTGGCGTAAAGGTCGTCTGTTTTTACGCCAACCCGGAGCGAACCGTGGGCGAGGTGAGGTTCGCGGCGGAATACGCCAGAGAACACGGCTGGCACAGCATCATGATGGTCCCGTCCCACGCTCAGGTAACGCGGGCGCGGGTGCTGATGAAGCGCTGCTTTTCGGGCCAGGTCGTCGTCGTACCGGCTTCGTTCCAAATCTGGCATTTCCCGTTTGAAGTGCTGTACGAGTGGGGTGCGCTGACCAAAGCGGTCTTGATCGACAGGCAATGTTGACCGCACGCCATTCCCGGGGCCCGTTGGTCGTCGCGGCCTGACCGGATCTGCGCTCCGGTCCCTGGGCACTTCGCCCTGAGCTCTCCACCGTATCTCGGCCGCCCCTCCGGGCTCATAGTTGTCATAGTCACAATGACCGCCCATGGCCATCAGACGCGATTTGCTGCCGTCGACCACACCCGGACGTGGACGTCCGGGCTGGCCTATCGCGCCCCGGGGCGGTGCGAATGGCTGTAGTGGTCAGCCCTCCAAGTCTTTCTCTCACTCGCCGTGTCCCAAGGGAGAGGACCCTGGAACAGCGGCGAACGCGGCGAGTCCAGGTGGTGTGGGCGCTCCTTTTCTTCAACGTGCTGTCCTTCTCCACCCAGCCGATCATCCTGCCGATACCTCATTTCATTGGGCAAGCGCTGACGCAGGGCGCATTGGTCTTGGCCTTCGCATTGGCGCTCACCGTCAACCCGAAGGTGAGGATCCGCGCCAACCTGTTCCTGGGCCTCTACAGCGTGCTTGCAGTTACGACGCTCATGATGAGCGTCCGGTTCGTCAGCTTGGGCACGGTCTACAGGTCCCTCCGGCTGGTGGAGTTCCTCGCCGTACTATGGCTCCTCACCCCCTGGTTTGGCCGTCGCGACCGCCTGTTGCTGCGCACCCAGGTAACCTTCCTGGTGACCGTGCTCGTCACCGTGTCACTTGGCCTGTTGTTGTCTCCGCACAAGGCCTACGTCATGAACGCGGGCGCTCGTCGCCTAACGGGGGCGATCTGGCCGATGCCCGCCACCCAGGTTGGCCATTACATGGCCGAGCTCACCGGAGTGGCGCTGTTGCTATGGGTGTGCGGGATTTGGACGCGACGACGTGGCCTCTTGGTGGTGATCCCCGGCGCGTTTGCGTTGCTGCTCACCCACACGCGCACCGCCCTCCTGGCGATGGTGGTGGCGCTAGTGGTGGCCGGCTTGAGCTTGCTCACAGGTAGTCGGCGGGTGCGCAAAGTCTTCACGACGTGCGTGCTGCTCGGCGTTACAGTACTCCTCCCCCTCTCGCCTCTGGTGTCCTCATGGCTCACGCGTGGTGAAAGCAACACCGAGGTCACCAACCTCTCGGGCCGTACCCTCGCCTGGGCGCAGGTCCTCTCGGAGCCCCGTCCTGACACGAACAAGCTCCTGGGATCCGGGTTGACCAACAGTTCCGTAGTCGGAGCACGAGACCAGGCCGCCGATGGTCTGCCGATCGACAGCAGCTGGATCTCTACGTACCAAAACCAGGGCTTGGTCGGCGACGTCCTCGAAGGTGTCATTTTCCTGATGCTGCTGCTGGCCGCGCTGATCGCACCACGAGGTCCGAGCCGGGCCATAGCGCTGTTCCTCATCATGTACTGCTTGATTGCCTCTTTCGCGGAGACCGGGATGGGCGACGCGTCGACGTACGTTATGGACCTGGCGCTGGCCGCATCCCTGATTGCCTATCCTCTTAGCCGCCGCAAGTCAAAGCAACCGGCAGTCACCTGACAGTTAGAAGTCACGTAGAGAACCGGAGCACTGACTCCAACTCGAGCGCCGCTGCACAGTTACCTTCTCCCAGGATGGTGGTGGCCGGCTGTTTCAAGCCGAAGCGGGGGGAATACCAGCCCATGACCGGCTCGGTTGCCCCCCGGACCAGCGACCAGGAGAGCCCGTCGGCCAGTTCGAATGTGGCCGCGTAGCGGTCGCCGCGTGCGCCGGCCCAACTGAGGTCCACAGACCGTTCGCCCGTTTTCGTTGCGTGGACGTCCGGTCCAAGGTGGAAGGCGGCCCGCACCGAGTGTCGTCCGGTCGTCTCGACCAGGTCGACGATCCTGATAAATCTTTGTTGTTCAAGGAGCTCGACCGTGCGCCGGTGACTGGCCGGGGCCTCGAGCGTGCCGTAACCGGAGTGCTCTGCGGACCAAAGGTCCACCCGGCCATCTTCGTTCAGATGGAGTTCGACGAGGCGCGATTCGGCGTGGCGAACCCACAAAGTGGGCCCACCCGAGGTGGACTGGTCTTGATGGGCAATCTCGATGGTGTTGTGCCCAAGTGTTGACCGGAAATAGCTCCGCCAGCTGGGCTCGCCGTGGTAGCAGTACGTTCCCGGGTCGGCGAGCACCTCGGTCCCGTCGTAGCGCACTTCGACCGCCAACGCGTCTGCATGCGCATGGGCGGCGATGGACAGGAACCCGTGGGGGCCGGAATCGCAGCGGCACCAGAATCTCGGGGCCATCACGTGGGTCGGTGCGCATGATTACGAGGCCGGCGTCGGCGAAGTGGCTCGGGCGCCTCGCTGGCCGGTCGAGGCCGGGGTGCTGGTCCGCCAGGGACGAAACGAGCGTGCTCATAACGTCGGGTGCGGGCCGCGGCCACCAAGTGGGGGCCCCAAACAGCCGGGCACCGATAGCGAGCAGGCTCTCCCACCGCTTGAGGGAAATCGGCCCAAGGACAAGGCCCTTGCCGTCGTCGCCATCGCCTTGGCGGGGTGGGTTCAGGCCTACATCTACCGTGGCCGCCACGACATCGAGCATCCGGCACAGGATCTGCCACACCTGTGTGCTCAGGGGACGGTGAGCCCGGTCTGCTTCGGCCGCTGCCAGTAGCGCCAGTTCAGCCACGAAGCCGTGGTACTCGGAGGCCAATTCGCGGTTCACCCCGGTGGGGAAGGTGTTGTTCGCCAACTCCTTTTCGAGCAAGGCGCCCGCCGTTCGCGACCACTGTTCGCTTTGGTCGAACCAATCGAACGCCAGGCTGGCGATCAGCTGGCCGGCGGCCTCGGCGATCACGTGGTTATTGGCGGACGACCCTCGGCTGCGAAAGCGGGCGAGGTAGCGCTGGTGCCACCAGATCTGCGCTAGGGCCACGTCGTTCTGCTCGAACAGGTCAGGAGCTCCGTCCCATCCCTCCAGCAGCCTCCGAACCCAGACCCAGGATATGAGGCGCAAGCCGACCTCTATGCCGCTTGTCCAGTGCACACCTGACAAGAAGGGGTTCTTAGCCCACCAAGAGCGCAGATGCCGCGCCGCTCGCTCCGCATAGCGCTCGTCCCCGGACAAAGCGAAGGCGGCGGCAAGGATAGTGACGTGCTGCAGGCGCGAGAGCTCCCACACCTGCTTGACGTTGCCCGTAACGTCCTCAGAACGGTGATCGATCCTGAAGCAGTAGCCCGAGCTCGGAGCACTTCTGCCCGTGATGGGGTCAAAGAACCAATCTGGGTCCGCCATATCATGACGGGTCGTACCCAGCAGCTCCCAGTGCCCGGCCAGCAGCTCGTCGGCGCCCGCAATGACGCCGGCACGGGCCGCAGGAGGGACCTCCAATAACACACCCTGACCCAGCGTGGCCCCGAAGTGAGGGGCCTCGCGCCCCGCGGATCGGGTTTGAGGGCTCGCCTTCCCTGTTCCCAGGGTTGGTCAGGAGCGCCCGCCTTTACCTGACGAGGAAGCCAGGCCCACTGCTTGGCATAATCCTGGAGGCGCCATCCCACCTCGGCGGCAGACATGGCGCGCAAGCGCCTGACGTACCAATCGATCTTCGCCGTGCTACCTGCCAGGCCTGCTACCTTAGCTGGCCAGAGCCGTTTCGGCAGGTGCCTCGGGGGTGGCGATGAGCTCGTCGTAGACGCTCAGGTACCTAGGGGCCTGGTGAGCCCATGCGAGCTCCTGCTCGACGCGTGCTCTGCCTTCAGCGCCCATCGAGCGTCGTCGGGGTTCGTCGTCGATCAGGTCCACCAGCAACCGGGCCAGCTCGTCGACCTCGTTCGGCGTGGCGTAGACCGCGGCCTCGCGTGCGGATACCCGGGTCTCACGCAGGTCGAAAGCAACGACCGGAAGCCCGAACGCCATGTACTCCATCGTCTTGTTCATGGTTGAAAGGTCGTTGAGCGGGTTCTTGGGGTCGGGCGAGATGCCGACGGCGGCCGTTGACAAAATCGATGCGACCAACCTGTCCGGTGCCCTACCCGTGAACTCCACGCAATCCTCCAGCCCAAGCTGGTCACGCAAAGCAACGAGTTCGTCGAAGCAATCGCCCGAGCCGATCAGCGTGAAGGCGATATCTTTCCTCTCGAATTTGTTGACCACCATGTCGGCAACTTGCAAAACAATGTCTACGCCATCTTGTGGCCCCATCACACCGATATATGCGGCCAGGTGGCGACGCCCTCGGCGCAGGAAGGGATCGGGCGCCACGGCCTTTAACCGTTGGGGGTCCGGCCCTGTACGGACTACCGTGACCCCGTTTGGCTCTACGCCATCACGTTCGATTACCACTGTGCGATAGGAGTCGTTGGTGGAGATCACGTGGTCCGCGGCGCGCATCGTGCACCGTTCCAGGAAACGCAAAAGCGTATGGATGACCCTCGGGCCGCCCGGGAAACGCGATCGGTATGTCTCGGGGCACAGGTCGTGATGGTCGAATACGAAACGCGACCCATGAAGGGCGCGGAAAAGAACCCCTATCGGCCAGAAGATGTCCGGTGGGTTGCAGCTCTGGATGGCGTCGAAGCGCCCCTTCCTGGCTGCCTTCGCCGTGAGCCACAGCGTCGACAAGAAGGAATAGAGGTATTCGAGAACGAAAGATGCCTTACTCCCGCCCGGGGCGTAAGGGCGGTACTTGTAAAGCTCGACTCCGTCCAAAGTGGCGAACTTGGGGTCACCCGGGCCCTTCGGGCATACCACGGCCACCTGATACCCGGCCTCGGTCAGGGTTTGGCATTCGAGCCAGACCCGGCGGTCGAACGGGACGGGGAGGTTCTGTACGATTATTAAGACACGGCCGCGTTCGCCCGGCTGGGGGCCGCGCGCTGGCACGGACCGCAGACGGCTCGAGGCTCGGTGCCGGGCAAACCTGGCATCCGCTGGTGCCACACTCATCGGGCGACTCCTCATCACGTTCTCGGTTGGCCAGCTGACTGACTCGTAAATGGCTGGCATTGACGCGGCGCGACCGACCGACGGAGGTGGGAAGCGCCGTAGTGACGAGGCTCGCTCTGCGCCGGTTGATACCTCGTCACCGGGGCTGAACAGAGGTTGCGCCGGGTTGACGCTCGAGGTCGGTAGGCCGGGACTGAGCGTCAACCGTCTCGAGCCGTAGCGCCGGCGCAGGGAGCCGGACGCTCAACCCGCTCAACGGAAACGCTCACAGTGGTGGCAACGGCCATGTCGCCAAGAAAAGGCCGTCAATCGGAGCTACTCTGTAGTCGCCTGATTCGTCCGGGCCTTTTGTGTTGGTAACGAGACCGGCTGCCCGCCCAAGATGGTCCGTACCCGGCCGTCTTGCCAAGCTGAGGATCCTGAAAGTCCAGCCTGGAATGTATTGGCCGGGGCGCTTTGTCCTCTTGATTCAGGATGGCATCGAAGCGACGTGCTCTTGGGCACCGGGGCATTCCCACACTGTGTGGCGTGGTCTGGTGCGCCCGGCCCGCCTCCCTAATAAGAGGCCCGAAGGACATAATCGAACCCATGGCTGACGCCACTTATGAGCGGCTCCACATGTTGGGCCAGCGGCCGGCAGGTTGCCCGTGACCGAGCAACCCCTGGACCTAAAGGGGTTCGTAAAAGCTGTCTGGCGCAGTCGGCTCCTAGTCGGAGCGCTGGTGCTGGCCGGTTTGGCTTGTGGCGTGGCGCACACCGAGTTGCTGCCAGCCCTCCCGACCGCACGAACTCTGGTGGTCATACCGCCGACCGCCATCACCAATACGGGTGGAGCGCCGGTGGACGACACCCCCACCCAGATCATCATCGCCACGAGCACTCCTGTTTTGGCGGCTGCAGGTGCCGCTGTTTCACCTCCGATAAGCCCGACCGCGCTGAGAAGTCATGTCGTGGTCACCGCACTGAGCCCGGGGGTGCTCCAGTTCCAGGTGACCGCGCCGGGAGCGTATGAAGCCGAGAAGCTCGCCAACGCTCAAGCCACTGACTACATCGCGTACGTCAACAAGACGACCGCCCAGGCCAGCGGCGGCGCCATTCCGGGATTGCAAAAACAATCCTCCGCCCTGGCGACGCAGATCCAGAAGTTGCAGGATCAGATCAACTCCGTGTCAGACCGATTGGCCGGGGAGAATGGCACTTCTTCCGCGGGTGAGCGCGATTCCTCTTTGCTCTCCTCACTCAGGAACGAACAGGGCGAAGTGTCGTTGCAGCTGAACAACATCAACAGCGAGATAGTAAGCACGCAACTTTCTGGCACTCTTTCGGCCAACGCCACCCGCGTCCTTCAACCGGCGGCGATCGTGCCTTTGTCGACACTGCAACTGGCTCTATCTCCAATAGTCGGTGCCGTAGCGGGCCTTTTTGCCGGCTGCCTTATAGTGCTCCTGCGGTCACGACGCGACCAACGCTTGCGCTATCGTGACGAGTTGGCCAGCGCAATTGGCGTACCTGTACTTGCCTCGGTGGAGTGCTCGCGCTGCAAGTCTGTGAAGGATTGGAAACGACTGTTGGAAAACTATCGGCCTTCGACCGTAGATTCGTGGAACCTGCGCCGGTTGCTCCACCGCCTCGTGGCCGGGGACGGAGAACAGCCAGTTGAGCTGAACCTGGTGGCCTTCGCTGACGATGCGCCTGCTCTCGCTGTGGGCGTGCAGTTTGCGAGGTCGGCGGCCGAACTTGGCATTCCGGCCGAGTTGGTTTTGGGGACGCATCCTTTGTTGGCACCGATGCGGGCGGCCTGCGCCCTCCTCGGTTCTCCAGCGTCATCCGACGAGCCGTACAAGTTCGATGCCAAAAACTCTGGGCAGGACTTCTCGTCGGTGCGGCTCACACTTTCTGTGGTCGCCGTTGACGAGGTGAAACCTGTCGTCCCCACCTCGGAAGGAGCCAGTCTGCTGGCCGTTTCTTCTGGCTTCACCAATAGTGAAGCCCTGGCCCGGGTCGCCCTGGCTATCAGTGACTGCGGCCAGACGATTGACGGGCTCGTCGTTGTAAACCCTGACCCGAGCGATACCACCGCTGGGGTCGTACCGGTCGGAGGCGAGCCTCGTCCCTTGGCAAATTACAATTCGCACCGCCCCAGTGGGGAACGTTCCGTAGGGCAGCCCAGGTGAGCGCGGTCAACGACATGACGGCCGGCATGAATGGTTCTCGATCACCGAACCTCAAGGCGTCGTTTGTAGAACCGGAGATCCCGGAAGAATACTCGGGCGCGATGATCGACTTGAGCGCCATGAGAGAGGCTCTGTCGCGGCGCCGCAAAGTCTGGATCGGAGCGGCTCTGGCTGGTCTCGTCCTTGGCGCAGCTATGCACCTCCTACTCCCCGCCAAATACGCCGCCGTGACCGACCTCTACATGGCTGAGCCGGCTGGTTCGAACCCGGCGTTGGCCATTGCCAATGACGTGAGCTTGCTGGAGACACGCGCCGTGGCCACACAGGCGCTCAACACATTGCACCTGACGGTTACCCCGGGCACGTTCTTGACGACGTACCAAGGCACTGCCGTCAGCAACAGCATCATCTCGCTCAAGCTCAGCGCCGCGTCGCCTGCTATGGCCGTCTCGTACGACAACGCGGTGGCTAGCGCATTCCTACGCGTCCGTGGGCAAGAGCTGGGACTTCAAACCCAGCTCGTGGTCAACGGCATTGACCAACAGATCAACACACTGAACACTCAGATGAAGGACCTGACGACCGCGATCAACGCGCTCTCCAGCGCCGCGGCCAGCTCACAGTCGGGCAACCAGATCACCACGCTCGTCAACCAGCGCACCAATGATGCCAACCAGGTCTCCCAGCTTGATACGCAACGGCAACAGGACCTGGTCGGAGCGCGATCTGTGGCCGCCGGGAGCCAGGTCCTCGACTCAGCCGTCGATGTTCATGTGTCCCAGGCGAAAGTGATAGCCATGGATGGCCTCACTGGTCTAGTGGCCGGGCTGGCCCTCGGGATCGGCATCGTGATCGTAGGGGCAATTATTTCTGACCGGCCCCGACGACGTTCCGAGGTGGCCGCTGCCCTTGGCGTACCAGTCGAGCTAAGCGTTGGCCCGTACCAGCCCCCGCGCCTGTTCCGCCAGCTCCGCCTGCGGAGGAGCCTGAAGACGCCGGGCGTGACATTGCAAATGATCGCCCGTCGCCTGGGCACTCATCTTGATGGCGAGCCCAGTTCCACTATGGCCACAATAGCTGTTGGGCCTACGGGGCCCGCGGCCCTCGGCGTGGCCAGCCTGGGACTGTGGCTCGCCTCCGAAGGCAAGCGGGTAGTGGTGGTGGATATGGCAGATGGCCGTCCTCTATCGTCGCTGTTCCGGGCCAAAGGCGCCCCGGGTGTGCCTCAGACGGTGGTCTTGGGAGGCCTGTGGCTTACCTTGATCGTGGCCGCTGAAGACCCGAGCCAGATGCTAGGAGAGGTCCTCGAGGAGGACGACGCCGTTCTGGTCCTCGCCAGCGTGAGCCCGGCTCTTGGCGCCGACCACGTCGCCAACTGGTCCAGCAGTGCGATCGTCGTTGTCACTGCGGGCAAGGCCACCGGTACCGCCATGGCGTCTACTACCGAGGTCCTACGCCACGCCGGGGTCACGCCCAAGTCAGCCATCCTCGTCGGTGCGGGCCAAAAGGACGAGAGCGTGGGGCTGGTCGAGAGTGATCCCTTCCCACCCCGGCGGCCCCTCGATGCCAGTACGGGCGGCGAAGAGGTTTGGACGAGCCGCAACGGTGAGTTGCGCCGGGAACGTCAGCGCTGAAGCATGGCGGCGGCCGAAAGCGTGGGCCGCTAACGCTGGACCGGTCCCCGCCGGTCACTCAACGAGAGTTCCGACCGATCAAGGAGCCAGCAACCGGGACGCGTTGTCGCGGTAAACGTTCGGCCGTAGAGGCGGGGGCGGGCCGAGCCCAGAGATGGGCCGGCGCCCCTGCCTAGGGACCGGCTCATCCGCGTACGCGGAGGCCTCGTCCTCGGTCCACGAGGTTAGCTCCAGATGTCGTGAACGAAGTTGACTACCACGCGCGAACCAAAACGCTCCAGTTTCAAGGGGAACTCCCGCAAATGGGCGAGACTTTGGCGAACCCGCTCCTGGTTCTCGAGCGGGGCAATGACGAGTAAGAAGCCTCCGCCCCCCGCACCGGTGATCTTCGCGCCCGTCGCCCCGGCCTCGAGAGCACTGTCAACCAGCGAATCGATCTGCGAGTTGGTGACCCCGTCCGCCAAGCTCCGTTTGGCCTCCCAACTCTGTTGCACGATTTTGCCCGTGGCGTACAGGTCGCCCTGCTTGACGTGCTCGACCGCCGCTCCGGCGAGGTCACGTAACTCGTGGAACCAGCCCAGACGGGCGCCGACGTTGTTGGACTGTTCGGCCAGGATCTCGGTCGCGCTCCTGGTAACACCGGTAAAGAAGAGCATCAACTGTTCCTCGAGCCGACGTCGCTCAGACCCCGATAAGCCCAGCTCGGTAGCCACTACTTTATCGCCTGGGCCGAAATGGAAGTCCTGGATCCCGCCTAACGCCGCTATGTACTGGTCCTGCTTGCCGACCCGCTTGCCGCATCGTTCGATTTCGATCGTGCAGGCGCGCTCGGCGAGCTCCTCGGCCGGTACGTGCTGTTGTTGGAAGGCCAACAGGGCATGGACTAAGCCAACCGTAATGGACGAAGACGAGCCCAGTCCCGAACCGCCAGAGGGTACGTCGGAGAGCATGGTGATCTCGACACCGCTACAGATACCGGTCATGAGCATGGCCTCGCGTACAAGCTCGTGCTCGAGGTGCCTCACGTCCGTAACCGTCTGGCAACGGGGGTAATTAACGGAGATAGCGTCGTCAAACCGTTGCTTCACGATGACGTAGACATATTTGTTGATGGCGCAGCTCAGGACCCGGCCGCCGTGCTCGACGTAGTAGTCGGGGAGGTCGCTGCAGCCGCCTGCCAACCCGATACGCAAGGGGGTCTGGGTGATGATCACGGCGCGAGCCTCGCACGATTGTGCCTTGGCGCGGAAGATTTCGCCTTCGGCGCCATAATTAATAGAGAAGGACCAAAGCGGTTCAGATACATTCCGCGACCGAAACGTCCAGCAAAAGGCCGCCTGAATGTGATGGCCGCCCGTTTAGGGAGCACGGCGACCGCTACTGGCGCCGTCGGCGCTTGAGACGCCGGGCCATGTGGTCCTACGCTGGTTGAGAGATGGATGCCTTAGCAGACCTGTTGGGCGAGATCGACGTGCCCCGTTTCGTGCCGGTGCGACAAACGTTCGATGATGCCCAGGTGCAGGATCTCCCACGGGATATTCGCGCCGCGGTGTGCGAGGCCGGTGTCTTGTCACGAGTCGACGAAGGCGCCAGGATCGCCATCGGCGTAGGGTCCCGGGGGATCGACAACATTTCTCTCATAACCCGCACAGTCGTCGACCTCGTGCGGTCTCGTGGTGCGGACCCCTTCGTAGTCCCAGCCATGGGCAGCCATGGGGGAGCGACCGCGGAAGGCCAAAAGGCGGTCCTTGAGCATATTGGCGTCAATGAGAAGGCCGTAGGAGCGCCCATCCGGGCGACGATGGATGTCGTCCAGATCGGCCATTCTCCCGGGGGCCTACCACTCTATTTTGACCGGTACGCCGCTGAGGCGGACGGCATAGTCCCGATCAACCGCATCAAACCACATACGAGTTTCCGCGGTCCGGTCGAGTCGGGCTTGCTCAAGATGCTGGTTCTCGGGTTCGGGAAGCAACTGGGGGCAGACGCCACCCATGCCCGCGGGTTCGACCACATGGCCAATAACATCCTGGACGTCTCGTCATCTTTGATAGAGCGATTACCGATCAGCTTCGGCTTGGGTGTCATCGAGAACGCCTACGGGCAGACGGCCAGAGTGGTGGCCGTCCCCGCGGAGCGTATGCAGGAGGACGAACGTCGGCTGATCGACGATGCTCGGGCACTGATGCCCAGGATAATGTTCAACCCGCTGGACGTGCTGATCGTGGATCAGATAGGCAAAGACGTGAGCGGGGTGGGCATGGACCCCAACGTGACCGGTCGATATCCGAGCGACCTGGTCAAGGGCGATCAGCGGGTTACGAGGATTGTCGCGCTGAGGCTGACAGACGCGACGGGCGGCAACGCCGCCGGCGTCGGTTTGGCCGACGTTACGACCCGTGCCCTGGAAGGGCAGATCGACCGGCTAAAAGGCTATATGAACAGCCTCACCTCGACCACGATGTCGACGGTCAAGCTTCCGATGGTGTTAGCCACTGACGACCTCGCCATCAGAGCGGCCATCAAGACAAGTAATGCCGAGAACCCGCGCGCCCCGCGTATGGCTCGGATCCGCAGCACGAAGCACCTGGGCGAGATCTGGGTTTCTGAGGCGTTGCTCGACGAAGCTCTGGCCCACGAAGCGGTGGACGTGCTCGGGCCGCCCCAACCTCTGGAGCTCGATCGGGACGGCCAGCTGTATTAGCGTCCGTCGGTCGACCGAGCCCTGCGAGCTTGCGGCGTCCGGGAAAGTCCGGCAGCGACCGTCCCGCTCGCAAAAGAGGTTATATGTGCTCTGTCGTGCAATTGGCGCGACTGGCCTCGGCCGCGATGGTCGCCCGGGTGGTGGCGACAAGCGAGGCTAGCGATATGGGCATCGGGCCCCCGGTGCGGACGGCCTCGAAAAAGGCGTCAAGTTGGGCGCTCTGGCCCTTGTCCGGCGCCCGCCACGCTCGGCTCGTCTTCTGGTGACGACCAGACCAGACGGTCGCTTTCTTGAAGTTGTCCAGCCGAGCTACCCGGCCACTGCCCACGACCTCCAACGTCTCCTTGGGGAACCGGGGATGGCCATTGGTGAAGTAAGTAACGGTAGCCAGGGAGCCATTGTCGAACCGAAGGCTGACCTGCAGGTCGTCACGGTCGTGCCCCGGCAGGGTGCTGACTTCGACGGGGTGGGAGCCGGTCCACCAGCTCACGGTATCGATGAAGTGCCCCCCCTCACCGATGAAGCGGGACCCTTCGAGCCCCTCGTCCAGGTACCAGCTGTTAGCAGAAAGAGAGCCAGCGTTGACAAAGTACCTGGCCAGGACGGGCGCTGAGACCTGACCGAAGCGTCTGCGCAGGTCCTGGAGCATTGGCGCGAAGCGGCGGTTGAAACCGACCATCAGCCTGTCGTTGCCAGTGGCGTCGACCGTCGCCAGGATGCGGTCCAGCTCGTCATAGGTAAGCGCGAGCGGCTTTTCTACAAAGACGGTCTTGCCCGCCTCGAGGGCTTCGCAGGTGAGGGCGGCGTGGGAACTGTGACGGGTTACGATGAAGACAACATCGATCGAGTCATCGTGGAGCACGGACTCCGTATCGGTGCCCGCCTCAGCGAACGAAAATCTCCGTTGCGCGTTCACAGCTGAGAGCGATCGCCGAGTAGCCACGCTCGCCAGCTCGACGCCGGGGCGCTCGACGATGTGGGGAAGGAGCATCGACGAAGCGTATTTGCCCGCGCCCACAAACCCGACCCGGATGGCTTTATCGCCAGGTACCGGGCCGCGGACGCGACGGGATCGTCAGCGACCTGGGCTCAGCGGGCTCCTCTCGCCGGCGACCAGCCGTCAGCGCGGTCAGGAGTTCCGGGGTCTCCTCATACTTGAAAAGAAAACCGACCCCCCGCAGGTCGCCGGAGCCCAGCTGTTCGTAGACCTGGGTGGCCTCGCCGACCGGGAAGATCCCGGACACCAAGGGTTCAGGGTCTATCTCACCGGTCGCGATCAGGTCTATGAAGCAGCCTAGGTTGCGACGTTCGGTCCAGCGCACATAGCCGGCGGGGTAGTCGATCCCATCGACCTCGTACGTCGGGTCGTAACGGCCCGGGCCATAGGAGCGTGAGAAGCGCACATCTAGTTCTTTTTCGTAGTACGCATTCCACGGCAGGTCGAGCTTGCACTTGCCGATGTCGACCACGGTGGCCCGGTCGCGGGCCAAGCGCGCCGCCAGCTCAACGGGCGCGTTGGAACTCCCGCCTGATACCAGGAACACCTGATCTGCCCCGAGCCCTCCTGACACCTTGGCCAGCGCGGCCTCTACGGCGGCGAGTTCTGCTCCCTCTGGTGTGCCACACAGGACGGCACCGGCCTTCTCAGCGAGACGGCACCTGTCAGGGACCACGTCCAGCCCTACGACCCGCACCCCGGAGGCAACCAGTAGTTGGACGACGAGCTGGCCCACCAGCCCGAGGCCGATGACGAGGGCCGTATCTCCGAGCTTGCTGCCACCCTGGCGGAGCCCCTGGAGCGCTATCGAACCTACGGTCCCGAAAGCCGCCAGGTGGGGAGGAACCCCGTCCGGTACGCCGACGCAGAGATTGACGGGGACCCAATTCAGCTCGGCATGTAGGGCGAACTCATTACCGGCGCAGGCGACGAGCTGACCTACATGGAACTGCTCGGCCCCCCGTCCGACCTCGACCACGATCCCGGCCAGGGAATACCCGAGCGGCGTGTAAGAGTCCAGCTGATTGATCGCTTTTCTGTATGTGTTGAGCGGTCCCTGTTGCTGGACCGTGTCAAGCACCTTTTTCAACTGGTCCGGGCGGGCCGCGCCTTGCCGATGAGCGACAGTTTCGATTCGCCCAGCTTCATTAGCTCTGTCCCCGTCGAGATGAGCGAGTACAGCGAGCGCACCAGAACTCCACCTGGAGCGCATGCGGGCGGTGGCACGTCCAGCACAGCCAGTTCTCCAGACCGATAATTCTGCGCGACTTGTTTCATCAGATGTTCCTCTCGATCAAGGTTTGCTCAGAAAGTTCATACGAGGCCCGCGGGGGCGGTGCTGCGCTTAGACGCCGACGCCGGCCTTGCTCATGTGCCGGTACCACAGCTCAAGGGTGAGCAGTTGCCATATCTGCTTGGACCGGTCTTGTCGCCCGGTGCGGTCGTCCGCAATAAGGGTGTCAAGTGCCTCCGAGCGGATGAAGCCCGTACCCACGAGCTCTCCTCCGACGAGGACGTCGTCTATAAGTTCCCGCAGGTCGCGCGCCACCCATGCTCTCAAAGGGGCGGAGAAGGAAGCTTTCGGCCGGTTGATGATCTCATCCGGCAGCCACACGCTGGCTGCTTGTTTGAGAGCTACCTTCCCGTTGCGGCCCGAGACTTTGTGGTCTCCGGCGAGCGAGAACGCCGCCCTGAACACGACCGGGTCGACGAAAGGTACACGGACTTCGGTCGACGCCGCCATGCTCGCCCTGTCGGTATAGGTGAGGTTGAGGCCAGGCAGGAACATCCGCGAATCGGCCAGGCACATCCGGTTGACGTGGTCGGGGAGGAAATTGTCGGAATAAATCTCGAGGTGTTCTCCCAGAATGTCGCCCACGTCCGGCTCGAGCTCGGGGCTGATTAGGGCAGCCAATTCGGGCGGGTCATAAAGACTGTAGCTGCGCCGAAAAGCCGCCTCCTCTGGCAGCTCAGCGAAGGTTAAGAACCTCTTGGCCCACCTGGCGTAACGCAGTCCGCGCCCGCCGGCCGCCACCGGTAGGTGGGTCACGGCGGTCGCCGCCGCTCGCCGGGCAAAGCGGGGCAACCGACGGTAGCGCTCGGCCATCACACAGGCCAAGTGTTTGCGGTAGCCGCCGAACAGCTCGTCCGCGCCCATGCCGGAGAGGATCACTTTCACTCCCGCATCTCGCGCCGCCTCGCACATGAGCAGCGTGTTTATGGCCGCAGGGTCACCGATGGGCTCGTCGAGGATGTCGACCAGCCTTGGCAACAAGTCGACTACGTCGGGCGCAATCTGGATCTCGTGCAGGTTGATGCCGTAGCGCTGGGCGATCTTGCGGGCATAGATGGCGTCGTCTGGCATGGCTTCGAGACGCTGGTCCTCGGGCCGGAACGTGATCGTGTAGGCATCCACGTCGGGATTAGTCCGTTTAGCCAGGACCGTTATGATCCCGGAGTCGAGGCCTCCGGAGAGGAAACTCGACACCGGGACATCGGAGACCAGATGGGCGGCCACCGACGCCTCGACCACTTCGCGCAGGTCGACGGGCGGCCCAGCCGCCGCGGCCGCCGCCACCTCTGCGATGTCAAAGTACGTTTTTACGCGATACGTACCGTCGGGGCGGAACTCGGCCCAGGTGCCTGGTTGAAGCTTCTCGACGCCGTTCAGCGAACACCTTTGGTCGGGGACCCAGTAGTACAAGATCGACGCGATCATGGCCGATGGCTCGATTTCGAGCTCGGGCCCGAACGCGGCCACGAGAGCCTTCAGCTCCGAGGCAAAAACGACGCCGTCCTCCCGCCGCATGTAATGCAGAGGCTTGATGCCGAGGTGGTCTCGGGCCAGGAACAAAGAGCGAGTGGCCTCATCGAAAATGGCGAAGGCGAACATTCCCCGGAACTTGCGCAGGCAGCCCGGCCCCCATTGCTTCCACGCCTCGAGCACGACCTCGGTGTCCGAGGACGTACTGAACGTCGAACCCCTGCTGGCTAGTTCTTTCTTCAGCTCGCGGTAGTTGTAGAGCTCGCCGTTGTACGACAGGGCCAGCTGGTGCTTGACGAACGGCTGGTGACCACCGGCCAAGTCGATGATCGAGAGGCGGCGGTGAGCCAGGTGGGCGCTGACTGTCCCATTGACAAAGGAATACAGCCCTTCATCGTCGGGACCGCGGTGCGCCAGGCTGTTGCCCATCACCCGGGCTATCGATTCCCCGTCTATCTGCTGGTAAGCGCCAGCTATCCCGCACACGTTCAGGCTCCTCCGCCGTCGTGGGCCGAAGTCACGAACCGGCCGCGGACGAGCTGTTCAACCGTAATTGCCATACGCTGTTGAGGAGAACACGGCGGGTTACAAGATACGTGGTTACGGCCGCAATCTCCATGGCCAGCACCAAAGACGGCCGGCCCCCCACGGTCAACGTAGGCTCCGAGCGCGACGGTAAGCAACGCTGAAGCGACCTTCTGCCAGCCTGGACCGAGTCGAGGGGGCCAGGGCGATGGAGGTGTTCGTGCCCACCTTCGATACCGGCCCGCGCCGAGAACCGTAGAACCGGCGACGAACACCGCGATTGACGCGTGAGCCAGGAAGATGGCGCGGTTTTACTGCCGCTTCAGGAGGGCCAAACCATTGAGCCGACCGGGCTCACGCAGATTCCCTGCGGAGCTCGGTAGCTACGCTTCCAGTAGGTGTCGGCGTCGATGCGTCCCCACTCGAGGCTTTACGGTCGTTCACCAGCTGGAGGAAGGCTTTTGCCGCCCGGGCGACGAGCTGATGGCCGGTGCCAGCCATGATGGCGATGTCGAGCCCGAGCGACCAGTCGTCGATGTACGCAAGGTCAAGCCTGCGGTAGGCGCTGAACGAAGGGTTGTCGCGGGCGTCAACCTGCCAAAGGCCGGTTATCCCCGGGCGCATTTCGTGCCTCCGGCGCAACTCGGAGTCGAATTGCTCAACTTCGTGCAACAGTGCCGGTCTCGGGCCGACCAGGCTCATCGTCCCGTTCAAGACGTTCCATAACTGGGGGAGCTCGTCGATACTCGTGGCCCGCAGCAGGTGGCCGATTTTGGTGACCCGGGGGTCGTCCGTGGCTTTGAACAGTGGACCGCCGGTCCTCTCGTTCAGCTCGGCCACATTTACCATCATTTTCGCCGCGTCAGGGACCATCGTGCGCATCTTGAGGACCAGGATGGTCTTGCCGTAACGGCCCACTCTCTGGCTGCGGTATATCACAGGGCCACGGTCGGTCAATTTGACGGCGATGGCGGCAGCAGCAATAACGGGCGATGTCAGGACAAGCAACAGCGTGGCCATTACGACGTCGAGTGCCCGCTTGACGAAGAGCTGCCACGTCGCCACGCCGCTAGGTTCGACGTAGAGGAGCGGTACCCCCGATACGGGAGCCATGCGGGTGCGCCGTGAGGATAAGCCGTCCAGACCGGCCCACACCTGGACATGGAGCCCTGTCGCCAGAGCCTGGTCGACGGCTTTTTTGCGCTCCGAGCCCACGAGCGAACTGGCCACGACGATCACACCATTGGCGCCAACGCGGTGAGCCAGTTCGCCCAGCCGTTCGATCTGCGCCGAACCGGGCAAACCCTCCCACGGCGCGCCCTCGTGCCGCTCACCAGCCACACCACCAATCCGGTACCCCAGCTCGGGTTCCTCACTGAGCATTGTCCAGAGAGCTTCGGCATCCTCGTTGGTGCCGACCATGATCACCGTTCGCAGGAATTTGGACGCAGACCGCCGCCCCAGCAGCCACCGACTGAAGCGCCACCGCAGCAGTAGGACGGCCGCCACTGCGGCCGCCCCGGCTTCGAGGGGGCCAGCGATGCTGACGCGCTCGACGAGGGCATCGCAAGATATGAACGCTGCCGTCCCAATGGCCGAGGCGGTCACTACCCGCACGGCCTCCAGAGATCGCAAGGCGCATACACGGGAGCGGTAGAGGCCCTCGCGTTGCATCACAAACAGGGTGACGACGACGGCAAGGGCGGCAAGAGCGACTTCCCGGCCAAAACCGCTGTGCCTCTCGGCTACCGCTAGGGCTGCCCACGCAATACCGAGAGCCATGACGTCACCTATGGCGAGCCGCCTTCGCAAAGTGTTGCCGCGTACCGCGCGTTCCGTGAATATCCAGGTGCTCTGAGCGCTCAGGGGTCGGCGAACGCATTTCGCTCTCCGGCCCTGGAGGGTCTGGAATGACCCGGATATCGTCGCCCAAAACGAGCGCGCCAAGCTCGCCGTTGAGCGGTTCATCGGTCTGGTCTGGTTCCCCGGGTACCGGGCGGATTATCGAAGCCATGGTTCTACCTCGGGATTGAGCGGTCTGCGAAACTTGGGGGCGGAGTCTGCCTGAGAACTTCTTCTTAAGCAGTGCTTTGAGGAGGAGACTGTTTGACCCGGTGATACGTGGGCATAATCAACAGGTGAACGTCGCCATAGGCGAAGAGTCGATGAGGGCCAAGTCGTGCCGTTGGTGCCGTCTGGTCCAGTCCGGCGACCACATCGTCTACGACGAGCCTTCGTTCGTCGTCCTCGAAGGGCCATCGAGGCGTCGAGGGGGCTACGTGACCTTGGTGACGAAGGCTCATACCAATGTGATCACCGAGTTACCACCCGCGGAGATGGGTGCCGTCCTGGCCGGTTTGACCAGGGCCTCTGAGCGCTTAAGGGACGCCACCGGAGCCCCCGCGGTGCAGGTGCGTGCTCATCCGACCGCTGGTCGGGGCGGACGTGGCCACCTGCATTTCAGGTTGATGCCCGAGTTGCCCGCCGCTCAAAGAGCCGCTTACGAGGCTTTCGATAGCCCGTCGGCTTTCGCTTCCCTGGCCGAAACGATCAGCCACTAAGAGCCATTTGGCGGCGTCAGATGCCCGCCATGCCCTCTTCTTCGACCAACCGGTGCAGGTGTTCCAGGCAGCGCGCCCGGGTGGGGCCAATGCTACCTACGGGCATTTGCAGGAGCTTGGACAGGTCCTTGTAAGCCAGGGGGTCGTCGGTGATGAGCAGGGCGAGGAGCTCCTGGCAGCGGGGCTTGAGCTGGTCCCACGCCGCTCGTAGCACCGTTTCGCGTTCTTCGGCGATGGGGCGGGCGTCGGGTTCGGGGAGGTGACGGTCAGGCATGTTGGCCAGCATCTGGTCCGCCCCCGAGCGGTACTTGGCCGCCCGGCGTAGCAGCTGCAGGCTTTCGCGCCGGGCCGTGGTGGCCAGCCATCCCCCGACCCGCTCGGGCTGCTCGATGCGGTGCAGGTTCTCGACCAGGCGCAGCCAGGTGGTCTGCTGGAGCTCGGCCACGTCAGCGGGCGGGAGCCGGTAACGCCGGCCGGTGGCCGCGATCATGCCGCCAAACCGGGCCACCAGCTCTGCCCAAGCACCGCCGTCGCCTTCCCTCGCCTTTTCGACCAGGCCCGCCACCGACGCCGACCGCAAGGTGGTCTGGGCCGGGTTGGTCTGAGCCGTAGGCGTCTGGGCCGTAGAGCTCTTGGCCGCAGAGGTCTGGGCCGTAGAGGTCTGGGCCGCAGAGGTCTGGGCCGCAGAGGTCTGGGCCGCAGAGGTCTGGGCCGCAGATGTGGCCGAGACCGAAGCAAGGTCATCCGTACCGATGTCGCCGCGGAGGTCGATCAAGTCAGCAGTCGGTTGTAAAGGGACGCTCTCAGTGGGGGAAGTGGTGGTAGTCGGCACGGAGCGAGAGTAATGGCTTGCAGACGGGCATTAAAGTCGAGGGGGGCTTCGATCAACGTTGCGTGCGCCCACAAACGCCATCAGTGTTGGACGGCCACCCGTGGCTTCGGCCTTGACGGCGAATGTGCCGTGTCCGCTTTTTCTTCCTCAGTTTCCTCTTATGTAGCTCTTATGCGACGAGTTCGCGGGTTCAACTCTTATGGTTGTTGGTCTGGACGATTCGTTGAGGAGGCGTGGATGAGTGAGCCGGCCTGTCGCGCTTGCGGTGGGCATCGGGGGACGCTGGTCCTCGACCTGGGTGAGCAGCCGGCGTGCGACTATTTCCCTCGGCTCGAGGACCCGGGCCCGACCCCGTGTACCCGTTGCAGATGTGGCTTTGTTCGTCGTGTGGCCTGGCCCAACTGCTGGCCGACCCGACCGTGCCGGAAGAGCCCAAAGGCAGCGAACCGGAGGCGCTCGTCGCACAGGCGGCCGATGCCGTGGAGCGAGTGGCCATGGCGGGCCTGCTGCCGGACCGAGGGCGGGTCGCCGAATACGGTAGCCCTCATGGTGGGTCGTGGCTGGGCCTGTTGCAGGGTCGTGGGCTCACGGCAGTAGATGCGGGGCCGGCCGATGTGGTCCTCGACTGTTTCGGCCTCATGCACAGCCCGGACCAGTCTGCGGCACTGAGGGAGAGAACCGCCCGCGTCGCCCGGGGCGGTGTGATGCTGCTCCAATACCACTCGCTCGACACCATCGTCCGCCTTGGGCAGTGGAACGTCCTGCGTCATGGGCACTACGCGTACTACTCAACTAGTGCCATGGCCGCCATGCTGGTCACTCAGGGCTTCAGCCCGTTGATGGCCTGGCAGTTCGACCTCTACGGCGGCACTGTGCTGTTGGCGGCCAGGCGGGACGCCGACGGGCGAGTCGAGCCCGACGGCTCCGTGCAGTCGCTGCTCAGTGCGGACGACCGCCTCGGCGTACGGGACCCAGGCGTGGTCGGCAGTCTTCAGCGCCAGGTACAGGCACATAGCCAGGCACTACGCGCTTGGCTCGTCGCTCAGCACGCGGCCGGCAATACCGTAGTCGGGTACGGAGCCGCCTCTCGAGCCGTCGCCCTCCTGCTCCGAGCCGGGGTGGACAGCAGCCTCCTCAAGTCAGTCGTAGATACATCACCGGCTAAGCAGGGGCTTCGGATGCCCGGGACGAACATCCCGGTCGCTGACCCGACGGAACTGACGACGAGCCGACCTGACGCCGTGCTGTTGTTCGTCCCGGACCTGTTGAAGGAGGTCCGGGCCAGATTTCCTGAAGTGGAAGCCTCCGGCAGCAGGTGGGTGGACGCCGAGGCGCTCGGTTCCCTGAGGGCCCATCAGGGCTCTGGCTTCACAGCGTAAGGACGCCCTTTCCCGTACCACGGGCCGCAGGCGGTATCAACTCGCACCTCTCGAACTCTTTCAAGGTGCTCAATAGACGGCCAGCCTGGGGAAATCATGCCTTTGCAAAGCGTATGCCGCTTGTGCGGCGAAAATCTTACTAACACGTTCGTTGACCTGGGGATGTCTCCGCTTTGTGAGAGCTACGTCCCTGAGGAGCGACTTGACGAGGCGGAGACCTTCTACCCGCTGCATGTGCGGGTGTGCGGCTCATGCCTGCTGGTCCAGCTCCCTGCGTACGTGCCGGGCGAGGACATTTTCTCGGATTACGCATACTTTTCCTCGTATTCCGACTCATGGGTCGAACACGCGAAGCGCTATGCGGACGCCATGGTCGATCAGCTAGGTCTGGCGTCGGGAAGCCTGGTCACAGAGGTGGCGAGTAACGACGGCTACCTTCTGCAACACTTCGTCGCCAAGGGTGTACCCGTGCTCGGCGTCGAGCCGGCAGCCAACGTGGCTGAAGCGGCCCGGTCCCGGGGCGTCCGTACCGTCGTCGAATTCCTCGGGCCCGACACCGGGCGCATGATCGCCGAGCAATACGGGGCCGCGGACCTGGTGGCCGGGAACAACGTTTTCGCCCATGTCCCTGACATCCGGGGCTTTGCCGCCGGGCTCCGCGCCCTAGTCAAGGAAACGGGCCTGGTGACGCTGGAATTCCCGCACCTGCTCCGTCTTATAGAGCGGCGCCAGTACGACACGATCTATCACGAGCACTACTCCTACCTTTCTCTGCTCACGGCTTCTCGTGCCCTACTCACGGCCGGGCTGCGGGTGGTCGACGTCGACGAGCTGAGCACTCATGGAGGCTCACTACGCGTCTACGCCCGCCCAGAAGAGAGCGCAGGCGAACCGTCCACCCGGGTCAAGGAGGTCCTCGACGAGGAAGCGTCCGCCGGTCTGGACACCGTGGCCGGCCATGCCGGCTTCGCCGGAGAGGTGCTCAAGATCAAGAGCGACCTCCTAGCCTTCCTTCTCAACGCAGCCGGCGAAGGCCGTTCTGTAGCCGGCTACGGCGCCCCCGGAAAAGGGAACACTCTTCTTAATCACTGCGGGATCCGGTCTGACCTCCTGTCATATACGGTCGACCGCAGCCCGTTCAAACAGGGGAAGTTCCTCCCCGGCACGCACATCCCGATCTACGGGCCTGAACGTCTCGCCGAGACCCGACCCGATTACATCCTCGTCCTGCCTTGGAACTTGAAGGACGAGATCAGCCGGCAGCTCGACTACGTCCGATCCTGGGGAGGGCGCCTCGTGTTCCCGATCCCTACGCTCGAGATCGTCTGAAAGAGGTCAAAATCATGAAAGTGGTCCTTTTCTGTGGTGGCCTTGGGATGCGCATGCGCGATGGCGTGACCAACGCCCCCAAGCCGATGGCGACGGTGGGTGAGCGTCCATTGCTCTGGCACGTCATGCGTTACTACGCCTATTACGGCCACACCGATTTCGTGCTCTGCCTCGGGTATGGTGCGTCCGCGGTCAAGGATTTCTTCTTGAGCTACGACGAAACGCGCTCCAACGACTTCGTCCTCGAGGAGGGAGCCCGCAAGGTGACGTTGTTCAGGAGCGACATCTCGGACTGGCGGATCACCTTTGTCGACACCGGCCTAAACTCCCCGATCGGCGAAAGGCTGCGTAGGGTCCGTCGTTTCGTCGAGGACGAACCGATGTTCATGGCCAATTACGCGGACGTCCTCACGAATGCCCCGCTGCCCGACATGATCGACCGGTTCGAATCCAGCACTGCCGTCGCTAGCCTTCTGGCCGTGCCGCCCCAGTCGTCGCACCACGCCGTAGACGTCGATGATAACGGGATAATTACCCAGGTAACACCGATGCGCGATTTGCGCCACTGGGAAAACGGTGGCTATTTCATCCTCCGCCCGGAGATCTTCGACGAGCTTGATGAGGACGAGGATCTGGTCGAGGATGCCATCGTCCGCTTGGTCCGCAAAGGCCGTGTCCTGGCCTACCCTTACAAAGGATATTGGTCGCCGGCCGACACTGTGAAGGAGCGGCTCCAGTTGGAGGAGCTTTACCAGCGAGCGAACTGTCCCTGGATGATCTGGGACGCCGAGCGCTCGGGTGGGACGGCGCCCGCCAACCCCGAACTCTCCAATCACGACGGCAACGGGAGCCACTCGCGGTTATCTACACCAGCCTCCCGGTGATCGAGCCGTGCTCTCCCTGGACCTAGGTGCGCCTTCAGGACGGTCGCTTTCTGTACTCGCCATAGGAGCCCACCCCGACGACATCGAGATCGGGGCCGGAGCAACGTTGCTCGGTCTGGCCGAAGCCCACCCGGGCTTGCAGGCTCACTATGTCGTGTTGACGGGCTCCGCCGACCGCCAGCTGGAGGCGCGCCAAGCGGCGCAAGCCTTCCTGGCCGGGGCCGCCTTGACCATCGAACTGCACGACCTCCCTGAGGGTCGTCTGCCCGCCGTGTGGGACCGCGTCAAGGACACCCTGGAAGGCGTGGCGCGTCACTGCGCCCCCGATCTCATCCTTGCGCCCTCATGCGATGACGCCCACCAGGACCATCGGACTATTGGCGAGATCCTGCCGACTGTATTTCGCGATTCCCTCTACCTGGCCTACGAGATCCCGAAATGGGATGGCGACTTTGGACGTCCGTCCGTGTACGTCCCGGTCTCTCAGGGACTGGCACGTCGCAAGGTCGAGTTGCTCCACAAATGCTTCCCGTCGCAGAGGGCCCGCGACTGGTGGGACGACGAGGTCTTCCTCGGGTTGGCCCGGCTGCGCGGGATGGAGTGCCGAGCCCACTACGCCGAAGCATTTAGCTGTAAAAAGGCCGTCATCACGTCCCTGAGCCATGTGCCCGGCAGGGACAGTTAGAGACGGGACCGGGGCCGAGCGCAGTTGCCTAGGTCGATCCGGAACCTGATCAGCTAGACCGGACTTATGGTCGGGTTAGAGCAACCCCGCCACGTCAGCCATCGTCGGCGCCAGCCGGTCCCGGCTCGACATGCGAGTTACGGGAATTGGCCAGGGGATCGCCAGCTCGGGGTCATTGAATGCAATGGTTACATCCTCGGCCGGATCGTGGGGACGGTCGATGCGGTAGGACACGTCTGCGGGGGCGGTGAGAGCCTGGAAGCCGTGGGCGCAGCCGGCCGGGATGTACAACGACGTCTGCTCGTCGTCTCGGAGTTCAAAGCTCTCCCAATTGCGGTGGGTCGGCGAAGCCGGACGCATGTCCACGACTACATCGAAAACTCTGCCGTAGGAGCATCGCACGAGCTTCGCCTCTCCCGCACCTCTGCGCAGGTGAAGGCCCCTGACTACGCCCAGCATCGACCGGGACAGGCTGTCCTGAGTGAAAGAGCCCGGGTCGACACCCGCGGCCCGCATCACATCGGCGTCAAAGGTACGCGAGAAAAAGCCACGTTCATCGACGTGCGGGGTGGGCCTGAACACGAGGACACCCGCAATTCGTGGGACCGGGGTCACGTTCAAATCGACTGTAATCCTCGCTAGGACTGCTGGCGCAAAGAGCAAATGTAGAAGTGCTCGACCGCGAGTTTTGAGGTGAGGACCGGGATGTTGACGTTTACGTACATATTGGCGGTCCTGAGCATTTTGCGGTTTGGCTCGCTGTGCCGCCAATTATAAGAAGTCGGGAAACACTTGTGTATCACGAAGTGTTGGGACAGGCTGTCTCGAAAGGACGCCGCGGGTTGAACGTTGCTGTAGGGCCAGTATATCTCCCGGTCACGATGGTCAAAGTTCACATAGGAGACGATGAATGTACCACTGCTCTTTAGGAGCTTGGAGATTTCGGCGAACTTTTGCGATTGGTAGTCTCCGAGGTACTCAAACAGCCCTTGGGCGACCACGATGTCGAAAGAACGGTCCCCGAAGACGATGGGCGATTCCAAGAGGTCCGCTTCGATAAGATTGGGAGCGGGGTCTTGAATGGCAATATCGATCCCGTAATAGTTTATATTCGGGCGAAGCAACTGTGCCAGGGTGGCGGGACCACACCCGAGGTCCAGCAGGTCGCAGGTCCTCGAGCCGGCCGTCTTATTGGCGATCCTGGCCGCCTTCTCGAGGCGGAAATGAGGTCTGAGGTACTTGGGGTTCTCGATGCGCCAGAAGTCTTTTTTGTAGTACCGAGCGTCCTGGGTGCCAGTGGCTGCGGGCTGCTCGGCGTCGCTACGTGGGGTCATGAGAAATATTCCTCTCGTCGAGGGCGGGGCCGGCGTGTCGTTCTGATGACCGGAAGGGAAGGCGTGGAGCTGTCGAAGTGAGGGCGGTCATGGGTTCCTGGACATGGCCGGGTTATCCGTGAGGAGAGGTACCGGTATGTGGTCAGGCAGGAGCAAGGAGGAGAGTACGGCAAACTGATCTTCGAGCTTACGGCTCTGTTCGACGTTGAGCTCCGTCAGAGTGCCGGTTAGCTCCTCGGACCGCTGCTCGAGCTCCTTGAACCGCGTAATTAGCGTTTCACCGTCAAGGGCGCGAGCGGAGAGGCAAAATTCCGGCACACCCATATTGGCCATGAGGGCCTCGTGTTTATGGGAGTAGCCAAGGGCGATAGTCGGTTTTGAAAGCTTCAACGCCGACAGGACACCATGGAAGCGGGTGGCGACCACGGTGCCGGCGGGCCCAGGTTTTGCATCAGTTCGGTCAGGGAAGAGCAAGGGTCGAGGACGACGTGCCCGGGATCGAGGTCGGGCCGATGGGTGCGCAAATAAGCCTGTAGGTCGTGGGCAACGCTGGCGTCGACGTCGTCGCCCCAGTAGAGCCGGACGCGGTGGCCCGTATCAAGCAACCAGAGGGTGAACTGCTCCAGGGCTTGGAGGTAACGAAGGTGGATCTCCTGGCCCGGCCCGGTCGTCGTTCCCTCCGTAATACGCCATCACGCCGACGCTCACGACCTTGGGGTCGCCGGGCTCGACGGGCGGTGTGTCGAGGGCAAAAACGAGGTCCGGGTAGACGTGGTCCTCCGAAGTGTCGATGCCCGCCTGCTGTACCACGTCACGGGACTGAGCGTCCCGGTAGGAACGGTAATAGGCAAAACGGGCGGCGTAGGTCAAAAGCAGGCGGGTGAGCTTGCGGTCAGTCCGGCCGGCGCCGACGCAAACGAGGGCAACCTTGGTGTTGACGAGCCTTCCGGACGCGCAGAGGAGCAACAAGGCGTAGGGGACCCCGGACGCACGCAACGGAAGGGAGGGTTCAATGATCCCCATTCCAGGCACGATGACGACCTCGTGCCGGCGCACCCAGGACAGAGTGCGGAAGGCGTCGATCCCCTTTCCCATCACGTTCATCGCCAGTGCTTTCGCGCCTGATGTCCGGCCCCGGTACTTTCGGTACCACTGCAACGCGATGGCATTGATGCCGTACTCAGCTTGGAGTTTGTCAGGTCCCATGCACATAGCATCGAGGACGGCGTCAGGGTGATTGTCCCGTAGGAACGTCAGTATGACCTCGAAGGACGCATCGTTACCGAGATTGCCCGATCCGAGGAGCCCAAAGAAGCCAACGCGGGGAGGAGAGACTGACTGTTCATTTGTTTCTTCGACGCCACGAAGCTTCACGAGGCGCTCCTTTCCCGGCCGGCGACGACGTCGTTGACCGAAACGATGGTTGGTGGGCATGACCGTTCCCTGTCCGTGCCAGGCAAGGGCCCCAAGTGCGCCCTACTTGCTGCCCAGCGCGCCAGGTGCGCATAACATTCGCGGCGGTCAGCCGACGATAGCGGCGTCTTCTGGACGGCGGCGACGAAGGCCCATACGTACTCGGCGTAGAGCCGCACAGCGGGGTGCCGTAGACGGTTAGCTCGACGCTGGTCCATGTTGGCGCATCGAGCCCGCGCACTGGACCAGGCCCGTTCTGCCTCTCCCCGTTCGGCGGCTTCAGGGTGTTGACGGCGAAAATACAACCAATCGGGAACTTGGTAAAAGGGCCCGTACAGGCTCATCCTGGTAACGATTGTCCGGTCGGCGTGGTGGTAGCTGTCCTGGGGTAGGCTTTTGCGCAGGGTGTTCGCTCTTACGACGCCGTAGTAGTCATCGCCTCCCCGGTCGAAGAGCATGCTCGTAAAGCGTTCGGGTGCGCGCAAAGAGGCGGTGGCCAGCGGGTACTCGCAGGCCTTCGTCACCGTGCCCGAGCTATCGATTATAGCTGTCCAGGAGTGAGCGAGGACCACATGCGGGTAGGCGTCGAGTGCTTCGACGCACCGCCTGAGCAGGTCACGAGCGTACAGGTCGTCGTGAGACGCCCATTTGAACAGTTCTCCCGTGCCCTGGTCGGCCACGAAATTGTGGTTAGCGGCCATGCCGATGTTGTGCGGCTGGCGGAAATAGCGGATCCGAGAATCCTGCCCTTCGAATTGTCGGCAAATGCCTTCTGTCCCGTCCGTGGAAGCGTTGTCCGAAATGATCAACTCGAAATCTTCATAGGTCTGGCCAAGAAGGGCGTCGAGCGCTTCGGCGATGTGCTTCTCGCCATTGTAAACCGGGAGGCCAATTGTCAGCCGAGGAGTCGCGCTGATATTTCTCATCTCCTTCCAATCAAGACACGCAGGAGCCGCTCCGGGGACCACGTTCGGGTGCCTACCGCGGCCAGTCCGTGACTGTGCTCTCCGCCGCTGTGCCGCGCCGACCCTAGTGACCACGCCGGCGGCGAGACACGCATCAGCGAACTACTTGTGCCAGCTCATTTTCTGGCCCTGGGAGCCATCCGCTCGTCTGGCGACGCAGCGTATCGTCAACGAGCCCGGCAGCCAGCAACTCGGAAATCCGACGCAGGCGTACGAACCGCGATGACACGAAGTCGGCATAGGTAAAGCCGGCCCTCGTGTACGAGTCGATCAGCTCGTCTATCCCGGCCTGGACGTCCCAGCGCAACTCTAGGCCGGGAAATGTTTCGACCAGCTTGGAGAAGTCGACGCGGTAGTCGCGAAGATCTGGTCCAGCGCCGTCTGCGAATGACACCTTCGACTCTGGTATCGCGGCGCACACCATTTCTGCGATGTCGCGGACCTGGACATTGTCGGCCGCCCGCCCGACATTGAAGGCCTCGTCATGGACAAGCTCGCGGGGGGCTTCGAGCACTGCGAGGAATGTTCGGGATATGTCTTCGACATGCACCAAGGGCCGCCACGGGGAACCGTCGCTTTCGAGGCGCACCTGGCCCGTCGTCATCGCGACGGCGGTGAGGTTGTTTACGACGATGTCAAGACGCAACCGCGGCGACGACCCATAGGCCGTGGCGTTACGGAGATAGGTCGGGCTGAAGGCGTCGTCAGCCAGCAGTGAGAGCTCACGTTCGGCCAGGACCTTGGTTTCGCCGTAGGGGGTCACAGGTAACAGGTCAGCATCTTCGGTGACGTCGCGGGACCCCGCCGCTCCATAGAGGCTACATGACGAGGCGAAAAGGAACCGCCCGACCCCGGCCTGCTTGGCCGCCCGTGCCAGCTGCAGCGTCCCGTCGAGGTTCACCGAGTACGTTGTCCCCGGGTTGAGGTGACCCAGGGGGTCGTTGGACAGTGCGGCCAGGCAGATGACGGCGTCGTAGCCAGCGACGTCGCCGGCCTCGGCGTCTCTACTGTCGACGGGACGTCGATGGCTGACGTCCTCCGGAGGGGATCCGAGGTCGCACCCCTCGTACAGTCCCGTATCCAGACCGTCCACCTCGTGCCCCGCGGCACGCAGGAAGGGTACGAGAACGGCTCCTATGTAGCCACGATCACCTGCAACTAGGACCTTCATCGGTAGCCCCATTTCTTGAGAGTCGGAAGGGTGGCGAGAGAGCCCCGCACTGCCCAATATGAGCCGCTATCGCCTGTGGTGATACCGCCGGCGGTCAGCCGCGCCGAGCCTCTCGGCGAGAACTCAGTAGGCCTCGGTGTATCTCCGCGCCGCTTGTGCAACTCTAGATCAGAGATGGAAGTGATGGAAGCATGCTATTGCGGGCTGGCTCGCCCTCGGGCGGTCCGCGGCATCAAGGCTAACGGCAAAATTTGACAGATCTGGCTACACAACCCCGGCAGCTAACGCCTGCCCCGACTCGATCTGTTCCGGCCCGGGCCTTCATCACGATGATGGACCAGTGCGTTTCGTCGGCGTCGAATTTCGCGGTGGCTGTCGTCGTGGCGCGTCTCGCCGGTGTCTCGGGCTTGGGTGCATTTTCCCTCGCCTACGCGTCGTGGCTCCTGGTGTCGGCCCTGCACCGTGCCCTCGTGACCGACCCAATGGCGATCATGGGTGATGCGCGTCATCCGACAGATGCCCGCTCAAATCTTCGAAAGGGCTTCGCCTCTGAGGTGACCCTGGGTGTCGGTGCTGGTTTCATCGTTGGGCTGATCGGAGTCGTCCTTCTGCTTGCTGGCCAGCGCTCCTTCGGGATCAGCCAGCTGGCGGTGGCGCCGTGGATAACGTTCCTTCTGCTGCAGGATTACTGGCGCTGGATTGGTTTCATGCAAGCCACACCGGGCAAGTCGCTGGCCAACGACATCGTCTTCGATCTCGTCCAAGGGGCCGGGTTTGTGTTCTTGCTGGTGGCACACATCCATTCGGCCGCTCTGGCCATCGCCGCGTGGGGGCTGGGAGCCCTGGGCGGGGCCGTCTACGGTCTCTGGCAGTTCAGAGTAAAACCATCAGTCATCGGCGGTTTTGGATGGTTGCGGATGAAATGGCCGGTTAGCAAGTGGCTGGCCGCTACCTCCACGTCTTCATGGGGCTTGACTCAAATCTTCGCCATCTTGGCGGCCGCCTTCCTCGGTCCGGTCGGGCTCGGGGGGCTTAAGGCCGCCCAAGGGCTCGTAAGCGGGCCTGCCTACGTCCTGGTACAGGCGGGCGGGAGCCTGGGGCTGCCCGAAGCATCGCGAGCCTATGACAAGAAGGGCTGGTCGGGCCTGAGCCGTGTAACCCGAGTCGTGACCGTAGCGGGCGCATTGGGCGTCGGGTTCGTAACCGTAGCTGTCATCCTCATCGGCCGACGGCTCCTGGATGCGTTCTACGGACCTCAATTTGGCCGTTACGAAACGGTGGCGATCGTGATGTCGTTCGCCTACCTCATATCGACCTTCAGCGTGGGCGCCATTCTAAAGCTGAAGACGACCAAGCAAACCCACTTGCTGTTCATCGTCACTACCGTCGCGTTGGTCCCCTCGACGTTGGCGGTGATCGTACTGACGCCCGCCCTGGGCGTCGTGGGTGCCGCGGACGCGTACGCCATAGGTACGTTGATCTACGTCGCGGGCTTGATGATCGCGGCCCGGTCCGTATCTAGGCGGGTGCGGTCAGGCCAGATCGCCGCTTCCCCCGTGGGTGAGGCGTTCCCGGAAGGTATGGACGGCGGGGGCGTCGACCTAGTGCTCAGCTGGTACGCCGAGCACCAGCGGGCCAAGGTCACGCCGAGCCGAGGTGCTCGACCAGGCCCTCTGCCCGCAAGATCGGCCGCTTGGTACGCCGACAACGAGCGCGTCAGGCCCGCGCCGAGCCGAGGTGCTCGACCAGCCCGGGCGCCCGCAAGATCAGCGGCCCACGGGCCCTAGCCCGGGTCTGGGTTCGGAGCCGCCGGAGGACGCCGCTTCCACGCCGGATGCTCGGTGGCGAACTCGTAGATCGACATCAGCTGCATGACATTGGCGTCCGGGTCGAACCGCGTTTCGTAGGCTTTGCGGCCGTTGGCCCCGAAACGAACGTAGCGATCGGGTTCGGAAGCGACGTCGTGAAAGACATTCGCCAAAGCGGCGGCGTCACCCGGCGGGAAGAGCCTACCTTCGGTGCCATCGACAAGAAGCTCGGGGAACGAACCGTGATCGGAGGCTATTACCGCTACGCCGGCTCGCATGGCCTCAACGACGACCAAACCGAACGTTTCCTCCCAGACGGACGGGACGACCGTCGCCCGGGCCGTCTCCAGAAGGGCGGTGCAGTCCGTTGGGCTGAGGATGCCCACATATTCGACGTCCGCCCGATCTCGAGCCCATTGCGACAGGACGTCGTCCAGTGGCCCCGCTCCGGCTATAACCAAGCGAAGGGGCCCACCCGTCGGCGCGCCGGAGTAACGGTCCCACGCCTCCATCAGGACGTCAACCCCCTTCGCCTTCGCGATGCGGCCAGTGAAGACGATGATGCCGCGCCGTTCGTGGCCTGGCGAGCCAACCAAAGCCGGGATCAGGTTGGTCTTTACAAAGACCCGTTCTTCCGGGAGGCCGAGGGGCCTGAGTATCTGGCGCTGCGACTCAGATATGCACACATAGGCAGAAATCTTCTCGCGCCACCTTCGGCGGTTGACTACGGTCGAGGCCGCTAAGGGCAGCGTCGCGAGGCTGGACCCCCGGTAGCACCCGTGGCGGACCGCGGGCACGGGGAGCCGCCCGGCGCAGTCGTGGCACACGGCTCCGTCTCGGAACAGTTCGCCCGTCGGGCACATCGGACGGTAGTTGTGCAGGGTGACGACAACCGGTACCCGTTCACGAAAGCACGCCTCAAACACGGACGGGCTCAGCAAAGGGAATGTGTTGTGGACGTGGACTACATCAGGGCGCTGTTGACGAAGATGACGGGTCAAGGCCCTGTACGCCTCGGTGCTCCAGACTACGCGTCCCGGTAGCAGCGCCCTCTTGGGTGCGCTCCAACCCTCGATCTCTTCGCTGAACCTTTCGAATTGGTCAACGACGTGGCCATGACGCCTAAGTGCCGAAGCCTCGTTGTCTACGACCCGGTTCTCCCCGCTCGGCGAGGAGGATCGGTAGCGATTGTGCACTTGCAAGATCTTCAATTCAAGCTCCGACCTGGAGGCTCGCCATCTTGGCCCGGTAGGTGGCTTTGTCGGCTGGTTCGGTACGAGCTCGAGCAGCTGGCCCAAGGGATAGTAAGAAGTCCAGGAGCTTGGCCGTCACGCCCTTCGCGGTATAGGCCTCCAGGGAACGCGTACGAGCAACCTTCGCCATCGCACCGTACCTTTCCGGGTCGTCTAACAGATCGATAAGCGCCCTCGCGCCACCCACTGGGTCCTCGAGAGACCATATTATCCCGGGTTCACCATTGCCGATCATCTCTTCTATGGCACCGATGGCCGGAGCCATGGACGGGTAGGCCGGCCGAAAACTCAATCCCTCAAGTTGACGCCAGCGCTGGCGCCGTCACCGTTTGAGAGACGTGCTGACCCGAACGCAACCGACGGGTGAGGCGACGCGCGGTGAAATGGGTGCCTGACAGGAAGCGCATGTTCGGGCCCAGGCTCGGTGAAGCCATAGCGCCCAAAAAGAACAGATCAGGGACGCTCGACTCGAAAGAGCGTGACAGCGTGGGCGCTCCGCCCGTAGTGGCGATCGCCTGTCGGATGTCGCGGGAAATATACGTAAGCCTGTCTACGTCAAAGCGGTAGCCAGTGCCGGCTATCAAATGGTCGTACGTAGCGGCGTCCCGATCTTTGCCGTCGAAGGTGAGACGGGCCCCGCTAGCGGTCGCTCGAGCGGCCAGGATCGACACTCCGCTCCTAACTTGGACCGCGCCCTCGATGCGTCGGCGGAGCCACCACGAACCTCCCGGCCCAAAACTTTGGTAAGCCTTGTAGACCCTGTACTCGGGTGGGAGCGCTTTGAAGCCGTCAGCGAGGTGATAGTAGCCCCAACAGTGCCAGCCCTCTCCGAGCTTGGTGACCGGCCGTAAAAGGCTCGAGCCAAACGGCCTAGGAACGGGGTTGGGCTTGGCGAACTTCAGTTGGTCTCTTCTTGTGATCAATTCCACGTCGATCCCGCTCTCGTGGAGGAGAGCAGCTGTCTCCAGGGCTGACTGGCCCGCGCCCACCACGCCCACTCGCCTACCCTTGAACAGGTTGAGGTCCGTGTGGGCGGAGGCGTGCGAAACCATATCGTCCGGCAGTGCCCCGAGCTCTTCGGGAATGTAGGCAAAGGGAAGCAGCCCTGTGCCGACGACCACTCGGCGAGCGCTCAATTCCGCGCCATCCTCGGTAATAAGTTGGAAGCCGTTATTGGTCCGGGTGAGCTGGGTAACGAGAGTGCGCTGGATATCCGGCACCAGTTTTGCCCACCAGTCCGAGTACCGAAGGAAGGTGTCCAAGCTCACGGGTGTGCCGCTGTCCACATAGTCGATGCCCGATAATTCGCAAAAGTCACGGAGGCTGTACCCCTCCCGTGGGGCGGCGATATCACTGCCGATCGGCTCAGACTTCAGGAGCATGCCGGCCGGCATGTGGTCTCGCCATGCCGTGAACGGATGGCCGAACACGACTCGCTCCACGCCGGCCGCCTCCAGGTGAGCGGCCAGCGCTAATCCATAGGGGCCGGCACCTATAATCGCCACATCAGTTTTGTCCATGGGTTCCCTCCGTTTATGACCTAAGAGATTTCGGGGCTAAGCGCACCCGATGCCTCACTACTGTTGCGTGACCGGGTACCGGCCATGTTCCCGAGCTTTGAGGCGATACGACCGAGTTCGACGACGGCCGGTAGCATGTCGTGACGATCGATATGGTCATAGGCGCTCCGCCTGGCGAAGTCGCCGAAAAACGTGCAGAGCGCTCGTGGCGCCGAGAGCGTGTCGGGTCGCCCAGGGTTCCTCAATGTCTCGCGCAGCCACTTGCCGTCCCCCGTGAGCCATCGGAGGCGAACGCCTGTCTTGTAGGCCTTGGCGCCTTCGACGCGACGACCGGATGCCCACTGCCAAAGCATCGTAGAAAAGTCGATCCCGCATCGCAGAGCCAGTTCTACAGACCCGGACAAACGGGGGTTGACCTCCATTATCAATGGCCGGTCTTCACTGTCGCGTCGGAACTCGACCTCAGAATAGCCGTCCAGGTCCATGGCATCGACCAATGATAAGGCCGCAGCACGTAAATCCTCCGGCATCGGGATACTTTGGCGCACCACGGAAGCGCCTCCCATCACGGGCGTAGTGCGCGGAGCGAACTGGGCAAACTCGGCCACCACCTGGCCGTGCGCCCGAAAGAGGCTGACGGCCTCTCGACGGCCGCCAGACCACTCCTGTACCAGTGCGGTTATGCCGAGGCTCTGGAGAGCTTCAACGGCGGACAATGCTTCGCGCTCGTTGACGACGGTAACCGGGACGAACCGGTCACCGCCGTGCTCTCTCAACCAGGACGACGTGGGCTTGACGACTGCGGGATAACCGGTTTCGGCCATAGCGGCGCGCACCTCGGCGACGTCGCCTACAACCACCGTACGCGGACATGGGATCCCCACCTCGGCTGCCAGCTCGAGAGTCTTCTCCTTGTCCACCGCAATTGACAACGCCGTTTCAGATGCCATCGCCAGCGAGGAATGTCCCTCGATGATGGACCGCCATGGCCGAAGCGAGGCGAGGGATTGGTCGCTGGAGGGCACCACCACTTCCGGTTGCCAGTCCTTGACCAATTCGAGGACACCCAGAGCGTAGGCGTCGGGGTCGTCGTCGAATTGCGGTAGCAGCGATCCGGCGACCGGCCAGCGCGACCAGAACGCGGGAGGCGACATTTTATCGCCGGTGGCTGTGCGGCACTCAGCGACTCCCACCGTGAGCCCCGCCCTGCCGAGGAACCGTGCGGCGGCGACTACCTGCTTCAAGTTCGCATCGAGCAGGAGTGCATGCATCACCTGCGTGCGGTCTCGCGGTTCACGCGAGAGCGACGGTCTGAGGCGCCAGGTTGATACTCGGCCCGGGGTACTGATGGCTTTTCCTCTCTTCTCATGAGCGCGTGGCACCGGTGCTCGACGCCTAGCTTGTACGAGTAAACGACGAGAGTACTGATGCATCGTCATTTCCGAAAATACCGGGTTCGGGGTGCCGTGCTAAAGCCGGCCTACTGTGCTACGGCGGACTGTGTCCCTTGGTCGGCGTGGGTGTCGTCGCACGTCCCGACGTTAATCCGAGTTCGGCGCTTGGTCCTCTCGACCACCGTTGCTGCCCCGAAATAGAACGATTGTCCAGCAATCGAGCCCTGAGTTAGATCTACAATATAGTCGGTACACGATGAAACTCGCCCCTCATGTCCGGGCCTTCCCAGCGAACATGGGTCTCTTCACGCGAGCCCTGGCTATAGAGCCGGTTGAAACCCTCCTTTATGTACCGGAGCAGTTCAGCTCGTGGCTGCATCGACCGGTCCGCTACGAGGTCGAAGAAGACTGGGGCCCTCCTTTTCATGCCATGCTCGGGCTTCCCTGGCCCTGTCCCGAATTGGAGGCCTCCGATCAAATGTGGGTGCGGATCCACTCCGAGCTGGCGGCGAAAGGTCTCAACGTGGGTCGGTTCACCTATGGCGGCGTGTTTAGTGACGCCGACTCAGCGCTGGCGAGGGCCACATGGTGTGCCGTCCGCCATCTCCGGGCGACCAGGGTGGTAGCAGACCGGCGTGGCCGGCCCTGCGGAGCGGAGGTGTCATGTTCATCGACGACGTGGACAAGTCTGCCTTCCGCGAGTTTGTCGAGAAGCCGGCGAGAGGCGAATCGATTGTTTGCCGTTCCGGTGACGGGCCTTGGATGTTTGGGGTCGTACGGCGAGGCCCCTCCTAGCCGTCAGGCTCGTTTTGGGACCTATTTCGCACAGGTTCTCGGGCTGTCAGCCCCGGAACGTCAGATGCCCGCCATGCCCTCTTCTTCGACCAACCGGCGCAGGTGTTCCAGGCAGCGCGCCCGGGTGGGGCCAATGCTACCTACGGGCATTTGCAGGAGCTTGGACAGGTCCTTGTAACCCAGGGGGTCGTCGGTGATGAGCAGGGCGAGCAGCTCCTGGCAGCGGGGCTTGAGCTGGTCCCACGCCGCTCGTAGCACCGTTTCGCGTTCTTCGGCGATGGGGCGGGCGTCGGGTTCGGGGAGGTGACGGTCAGGCATGTTGGCCAGCATCTGGTCCGCCCCCGAGCGGTACTTGGCCGCCCGGCGTAGCAGCTGCAGGCTTTCGCGCCGGGCCGTGGTGGCCAGCCATCCCCCGACCCGCTCGGGCTGCTCGATGCGGTGCAGGTTCTCGACCAGGCGCAGCCAGGTGGTCTGCTGGAGCTCGGCCACGTCAGCGGGCGGGAGCCGGTAACGCCGGCCGGTGGCCGCGATCATGCCGCCAAACCGGGCCACCAGCTCTGCCCAAGCACCGCCGTCGCCTTCCCTCGCCTTTTCGACCAGGCCCGCCACCGACGCCGACCGCAAGGTGGTCTGGGCCGGGTTGGTCTGAGCCGTAGGCGTTTCGGTCGGATTGGTCTGGGCCGTAGAGGTCTGGGCCGTAGAGGTCTGGGCCGTAGAGGAGGTCGGGACCTTTTCAACAGTGTTCAAGCTGGCCCGGGAGTCCCCGAGCGGTTCTTCACTTGTGCCCGCCCCCAAGACCAAGGATATAGTTTCTTCCCCGAGAGGACGTGAGGTGAACTGTCGTGAACATTCAACCGGGAGCCACGCCTCGTCACCCCCGGTTGTCAGGTCGATGACATCGTCAGTCGACCCCGCCAGGGCGTTTTCAATAGGAGACGGCGTGGTTGAGAACACGGGAGCGAGAGTAATGGCCCGACGTCGAGCGTGGTAGTGGGGGAGCGTATCTTTCAACGTTCCGTGCCCTCGTAAGCACGTGCAGTGCTGAACCACCTCTGGATCCTTTCGCTCTCGGCCGTTTCTCTGGTTGCTTCATTTATGAAGGGCTTACCTGTCATGTGACACACGTCTCGCCTTGGAGGCCGGATCCTCAGCGGGAGAACAACAATGAAACAAGTCGTGGCCGCACCGGAGGCGGCTCAAGCGGATGGGCCAGTGACATTTCATTACGTGATGAACCGGTATAGACCTTTCGATGACAACTGTTCAGGTGGTATCGACGGCCTCAGGCCGTGGCAACCTCACGGAGCGACCCCGGTTGACCGAGGGATCGCTTGGCGTAACTACATACTTCGCAGAGTTCGGCCGGGAAAAAAAGAGGCTCTTTGGACCATTCCTGATACAGGGGAGACAACGACGTTGCAGTTATACACAGGGCACCACGGTCGGACGGGGGCGAAGACCCAAAACCTGAAAGATTCCTAAGGAGTCTTGAGCATTCCTGTCCCCTTCCTCATTTGCCGCGACACGGAGGTGTCAATAAGCTTCAGACCCTTCCAAAGCGTGTTCAGCGTTGGTTCAACCACAATGAGTGTCGGAAGAGCAGGGGATTGCGGAAATGACCTCTGACCATCACGCCACACATGGGTATGCCCAGTTTTGGCCTGGCAGGCTATACCCAGATTGGGCCAGGTGGGCCATGGGCACTTCTACCACTTCCGGC
The DNA here is from genome assembly GCA_963750465.1 of uncultured Acidimicrobiaceae bacterium. GTDB lineage: Bacteria > Actinomycetota > Acidimicrobiia > Acidimicrobiales > Palsa-688 > Fen-671. Next base: position 848,818 of record CAVVRE010000007.1, on the reverse strand, counting down.
CTGGTCCGGACGGAGGTATATGACGAGCGTTGGTGCTGAGGCGACGGGCGGCGCGGGCCAGGTCGCTCGGGGCTCTGAGCCGAGGACGATGCGCGCCGAACTTCAGGACGACCCGCGGAGACAATGGCGGGACGACTCAGGCCCGTTTGTGGGCAGGCTCCCCGAGCTCGCGTTGCTAGAGGAAGCGCTGGCCAGGGCGCGTGGCGGGTCACCGCAGATCGTGGCGGTCGAAGGCATCGCCGGCATAGGCAAGACCACCCTGGTCCGACATTTTGTTGGAGAGAGTGGTCCTTCCAGAGTTTTTTGGTGCAGTGCCGACCAGGATGAGGTGGACCTTCCCTGGGGATTGCTGCGCCAGTTGGCGGACGTGGCCAGGGCGCATGGCGTCAACCCGTTCACGGAGCTGATGGACAGCCTGGAGCCGGGGACTGACCCATTTTTGGTGGGGGCGAGCCTGCTTCGCCTCATCGGGGAACACGAGCTCGCCATCGTTGTCATCGACGACGCCCACTGGGCCGACCTTCAGTCGCTGGGCGCGGCGCGCTTTGCCTTCCGCCGCCTGCCGCCAGGGCAAATTCTGGTGCTGATGACCTATCGGCCGGACGAGGCGGGCCGCCTTGGCGGAGGGTGGCGGAGGTTGCTCGTCGAGAGGGGGGTGCGGGTCCGGCTGGGGGGCCTAAGCGTCCCGGAGCTGATCCAGCTGTCCGACGGTGTGACCGGTTTGCCCCTTTCGAGACGAGCCGCGACAAGGCTTTTCGAGCAGACGTCGGGCCACCCCCTCTACGTTCGGTCGCTCCTCGAGCAGCTACCCCCGGCCACCTTCGAGCGAACTGAAGGCCCGCTGCCTGCTCCCGCAGAGCTGGCTGGCACCGTGTTGGCGCGTCTCAGTTCGTGCAGCGCGGCAGCCCGGGAGGTAGTGCGGTTGGCGTCCGTACTCGGTACATCGTGCAGGGTCGTCGACCTCCGGGCCCTGCTGGAGCCCGAGGACTTTGCCGACGCTCTCAGCGAGGCGATAGAAGCCGGGCTGTTACACGAGGTCCCAGGCACCGGTGGGATGGAGGTGAGCTTCCCTCATCTTCTGGAACGGTCCGCCATCTACCAGGATTTGCCCCCCCGGCAGCGGAGGAAACTGCATGCCGTAGCCGCGCTGGCCCTCGTTGGAAGGGCGGCGTTGACACATCGGGCCGCGGCCTTCGTGGGCCCTGATTCCGAGCTGGCCGAGGAGGCGGAGCAGTTCGCCAGGGAAGACATTGCGGCGGGCCGCTTTCAACGGGGCGCCGTCGAGCTCAGGTTAGCGCTCAGGTTGACGCCGCCGGGGCCGGCCCGCCGAGCGCGGCTGCTGGCCGCCGCCGAAGCGCTCCTGGAATCGGGCGACGTACCCGGCGCCGCGGAGTTGGCCGAGGAACTGGCGGCGCTGCCGGACGATCCTTGGTCCGACTATGTGGAGGGGTACCTGGCCTTCTTGACCGCCCGGGTCGGCCAGGCGGAGACCCTACTCATGCGGGCCTGGGCCGCATTGGAGAGAGGGTCGGACCGTGAGCGCGCCACCCGACCTGGCGGTACGTGTGGCGTCAATTCTGACCATCCTGGCTGTGCTCCGGTTCGACTACCCCGCCATGCTCCGCTTTGGTGAAGCAGCCGTGCGAGAAGACTCCGCCGACGACTGGGTCGCAGCCTTTGCGTGGCTCTCCCGGCTCGTCGGCCTGACGCTGGCGGGCCGCGCCGCCGACGCTTTGGTCTTCCTCGAGCAACTTGGCACCGTGGGCGGGCCGCGAGGCCTGGACGGGCTCGTGGCGCGAGGTATCGTCCGCCTCTGGACCGACAACCTGGCGGGATCACTCGCCGATCTTTCCCTTGCTATCGACAAAGAACACGTGGGCGAACCGCTCCGAGTAAGCCAAGCCGTCGCGTTCAGGGGGGAAGCGGCATTCAGGATGGGGCTACTGGACGAAGCGGTCGAGCAGACCGAGCTCGCCGTTGCCCTCGCCACGGAGGCCGAACGCTCCTGGGAGTTCCCGATGCTACATGGGCTGGCGGCGTTGGCCCGGACGGCCCGGGGTGAGTTTGCGGAGGCAGAGAGCCACCTGACGGTGGCGCAGCATTGGGCGGGCGTCATGGGCACACCGTCAGCTATCGCGTACGCCAGCGCGGCCCGCGCTTTTCTGGCGCTGGCGCGCGACGACCCCGATGATCTCTTCGAGGCGGCGGTCGACTTCACCAATGCCTACGACTCGCGCGAACCGGGGTCGCATGTGCTCGGCCCGGTGCTCGCTGAAGCTCTCACAGCGCTGGGCCGTCTCGACGAGGCGGCTTCCGCCCTCAACGATTTCGACGTTATGGTCCGCGCCTCCGGCCGGCGCTCGGCGGCAGGGTCCAGCGCGCGGTGTCAGCGGGCAGCTCGCGGCCGCCCAAGGTCATTGGGACCGGGCGGAGGCACTTTTCTCAGAGGCCGTGACTACCGCTGAGGGGCTGGCGATGCCCTTGGGCTCAGGCCTCGCTCACCTGGCCTGGGGTAACGCGGCCGTACGATCTGGCAAGCGCAGGATCGCAGCCCGCGAACTACAAACGGCGAGAAAAGTGTTCAAAGGCTGCGGAGCAAGAGCGTTTGCGCAACTGGCAGACCGTTCGCTCGAGCAGATGGGCTTTAGCCGCGCTGGAGGCGCGCCCGAGAGCCACGGGTTCCTCACCCCCACAGAGGATGCGGTGGCGCGCCTGGCCACATCCGGGTCGTCGAACGCCGAGATCGCAAGGCAATTGGCCGTCAGCGTGAAGACCGTCGAGTACCACCTGACTCACATCTACGCCAAGTTCGGCATTTCGTCTCGGCGCGAGCTTGCGCTGCGAGTTTTGGTCACTGAAGAAGACCTCTGAGCCTTGGCCGCCTGTTAGCCCGACGTTTGCTCGCCGCCGTCGGCCCGAAGGCCGGTTGGCGCCCGTCGCGGGCGATTCGGCACGGAGCGTGGCCTTTGATGGAAAAATATGGGTCGGCAAAACCTATCCGGCCCCCTGTGACCACCGTCACGCCGGGCTGAGTGCCGTACGAAACCGAGCAGATGTTGTTACGTCCGTCACGCGCAAATGGGACGGATGGTGCTAAATCGCACCTGGGCAGCCCATTCCCGGGCCACCCTAAAATGGGCTAAAAGGACCCCTAGGGTCGCGTGACCGTTCCGGCCCTAAAGATTAGGGTGATCCCCTATGGACAGAGGCGTCGCGGCAGCGTACTGTCCATTTCCTGAGCATCGCTTTGGTAAATTCGTTGATGGTAGAGAGACAGTGAACGGGAGGATAGGGCTCGCTGACAGTTGCCAGTCAGAGGGCCGCCCTGCACGAGCTTCATTTAGACCGTAAGCAAACCCCATCGGGAGGCGGAGATCCCTAGCCCGTAACTGGTCGCTTGGGCTAGAGGGAGCAATGCGAAACCGACCCGGCACACAGTGCCGGTTCTTGGCGCATGTTGCACAGCGCCGAGAGCCGCGGCTTCGAAAAGGGACGAGTTCATCTATGAGCAGCCAGCTTCTGGAATTTGACCGGCTTACGCGGAGAGAACAGGAGGTGCTGTCCGCACTGATGAGGGGCGCCAAAGCGCGGCGACATCTGCGTGCAGTCTTATGTTTCCATGCCGACTGTGCGCAGCCAGATCCGGTCCATCCTCATGAAGCTCGGCGTAACCTCGCAATTAGCCGCTGTTGCTCTGGCCTATCAGAGCGGTTGGTCGGGCCGAAAAGGGCGGGACCCTGACCATGTCCTGGTGTCCGTGGACCAACGAGCCTCGGCATAACGTGCAAATGACGGCCGGGAAACGGCGTTCTCAGTGGGGTCTCACCGAGCTGGTGGTGGCTCTTCGATGGGCGGCGCTGTGCCTTTCCCTCCTGGCCATGATCGTTATTTCGGGTTCTCCGACCAAGCGCGAGGTGGTGGCCGGGGCCGTCCTTGCCCTCTACGCCATCCTGCGGACGGTTTGGCCCGTACGGTTCGGTTTTTCGCCGACGAGAGGGCAGCTGCCGGGAGAGAGGCCCTCGGTCCTCGAAGTCACCGCCGAGGTGGGTCTGTGCGTGGTCGTTGTCCTTTTCACCGGCACAGTCGGGTCACCATTCCTCCTGAGCTTGGGAGCAGCGGTCTTCATCGCCGGCCTGCGGGTACCCCCCGCGCTCGTAGCAGTCGCCACGGTAGGTTCGATTGCCGGGCTGGCCGCGGCCGGGTTGGCCGACGTGCTCACCCGTTCGGTGGCCTCTGCGGGTATCGAACGGGCCGCCCTCCTCGGGGCGTTGGCCCTGCTCGCTTCCTACAGCGACTGGTTGTTGCGCCTGGGCATACAGGAAAATAACGGTGAGCTCGAGCGATTGCGTGCCCTCGCCGAAGTAAACCATCTCCTGCTGGAGTTGCACGCCAGAGCGGCGACCCTCCCGGCATCACTGAACCTAAAGGCGGCGGTGGCCAACACTATTTCTCGCCTACGCGACTTGTTGCAGCCAGATGTGGTGGTGTTGTTCCTGGCCGACCCGACCGCCGAGCAGAGCCACTGGGAAGTGACGGTGGCCGACGGGCTGGAACTGCCGGCCTCGGTGCGTCAGGGCGAGCTGCCCGGGGCAATGGACGAGGCCACGAGTTCTCTAGGCCCCGTGCTCCGTTCTGAGCTCACCAAGGGCGACGGCGTGGCCTTGGGCGCCATCTCGGGGATTTACGCCCCGCTGTGGGCCCGGAATACCCTTGTCGGCCTCCTGGCGGTGGAAAGGGTGGCGAACCAGCAGCCCTTTACCGAGGCCGATGCCGACATCGTCTCTAGTGTAAGTCGTCACGCCGGGCTGGCCATCGACAATGCTCGTTGGTTCCGCCGTCTGAGGACACTCGGCGCTGAAGAGGAGCGGGGGCGGATCGCCCGCGAAATGCATGACAGGCTCGGTCAGTCACTGGCGTACGTGGCTATTTCCCTGGACCGCATGGCCACCGAGTCCCGGAACGGCTACAGTTACTCGAGTTCCGGACCGGAGGGAGCCGCCCACGAGCTAGAGGGCCTGGCCGTCGAGGTTCGGAAAGCTACCCGCGAGGTGCGGACGAAGCTCACGGACCTGCGTGTCGACGTAAACGAAGAGGTGGCATTGGCCGAAGCCTTGGCCGGGCTGCTCGAACGGGTCGAGCAACGCTCAGGGATCGTGACGTCTCTGCGTACCCAGCGGTGATGGTACCTTATCGCCTGTGACAGAGCGGGAAGTTGCCCGGATAGCCCAAGAAGCGATCAACAATGCCGAGCGTCATTCGGGCGCCCAGCACATCGACGTTCGCTGGCATTGCGACACGGTTGGCGCGGAGCTCGAAGTCAGCGACGATGGGAAGGGGTTGACCGCCACTGCGCCGCTTCGTCGAGATGCGTTCGGGATCCTCGGTATGAGGGAACGGGCCGACGCTATAGGGGCGAGGTTCGGGATCGAATCGCCTCCTGGACAGGGGACGATGGTGCGGCTGCAACTTGGTCAGCCAGTGAGCAATGGGAGGCGGCGAAGTTGAGCGCAGTACAAATGTTGAGCACGGTACAAACGATGCTGGTAGAAGACCACATTGTGCTGAGGGAGGGATTGCGCCGGTCTCTCGAGGCAAATGGCGTTTCGGTGGTGGCTGAGGTCGGCGACGGCAACGAGGTGCTGGCTGCCGCCCGCCAGTGCCAGCCCGACGTAGTGCTTATGGATCTCTCGCTACCGGGTCAGGACGGCATTGCCGCCACGCGTCAGTTGAAGCAGCAACTTCCTAATGTGCCGGTGATCATCCTGAGCATGTTCGCCGACGAAGATACCGTGCGAGCTGCGTTCGCTGCGGGTGCGGTTGGGTACCTAGTGAAGGACTGTTCCACGGCTGAAATGGTCTCAGCGGTAACGATGGCGGCTCTGGGCAGCGGCGAGGTCGGCGGCGGGCTGGCCAGGCCGCTCCTCCGCGGCGCGGCCCGCAGAGATGGGCCCAATACCGTCCTTACTCGCCGCGAGGTCGAGGTACTCCAGATGCTGGCCAATGGCGCCTCTTCGGGCGACGTGGCCAAAAAGCTTTTTATTAGCAGCAAGACGGTGAAGAACCACCTGGCCCACATCTATTCCAAGCTCGGATGCGACCAGCCGGACCCAAGCCGTGGCCAAGGCCGTAAGGCTGGGCATCGTCCGCATCGGTTAAACCGGTTTCCGCCCGCCGCTCACGCCTGCGGGGCGCTGGCTACCAGCGTTCTGGCTACCAGGGTCCTTTGCGTTCGAACACCAGGGCTGCCCCGTCTTATCGGCCAATTCCCACTTGGGGTCGTGGGACAGGTAAACGGTCAGGGCCGAACCCCGGTTCCACATGACCCAGCGGACGTCCCAGTGGCGGAGCACCGTATCCGGGTTGACCGTCAGGTCCGACACATTGAAGTAGCTGGGAAGGACGTTGGTGCCGAAGTAGAGGTCGGTGCGACCATCAACGAAGACCGGGATATGACGGTAGATGAGGTAGTCGCTCCACCAATAGGTGGTGAACACCCTGCCGCTTTGATGTTCGAGGAAGTTGGTCGCCGCTACCGGGGCACCCAGAGCACCGCCTATCTCGGTATCCCCGGGGGAGACATGTGGCCCGAGTACCAGCGCAGCGACCAGCACTCCGGCTAGAGGCAGCGTGAGCACGGTCGGGCGGATGGTTTCGGTGCGCAGAGGCTTCCAGGGTGCCAGTGCCGCGCAAGCTGCGAGCGCGAAGTAAGGCGTAAACCGGACGGCGTGAAGTGCGGCCACGAACATCAGGCCGGCCAGGGCGACGTCTTCGAGCGAGAAGACAGTTTCCGAAAAGGCGAGCAGGCCCACCAACAACAGGACCGGGCCGATGATGATCCCCAGGTAGAGGTACGAGTGGAAGTTCGGGCTCTGCCATTCGGCGATAGCCGCGCTCAACTGGGGAGAGGTGCTGACCTTGAACGCATAAGCGAGCAAAGCCGGCCCGTGCGGGTTTACCAGGGTAGCCACGAAACTGGCGGCCAACGTCAATGCCGGCACCCTTCCTGGTCAGCGGACGAGAAATCCTCAAGCGTCCCTTGAGCGCAGGCATGAACGTCCACACGAGCTCGAGGCCGAGGATACCCAAGCCCAGGAGGAAGCTCCCATGCACGTTGGCCCACACGAGCAGCAGGGGCGGTACGGCGAACAGCCAGGCGGGTCGCCCTCGGGCCAATGTAAGGAGAAGCAGCAACAGGGCGAAAAAGAAGTAACTGAGATCCTGCGGACGAGCGGCTAGGCCGGTCGATAGGCCCGCCGCGGCCAGGACGGAAAGGGCCGCTGTCCATAGCCAACCGGCCCCGGTCTTGCGCCACCGCATGACGCTGGCGAGCAAGGCCGCCGTACAGGCTCCGGCAGAGACCAGCCAATACGAAACGGAGCCGACGTGCTTTACCGTCCAAGCCAGCAGCACTTCGAAGCCCCACTCTTCGGCCAACCACGACCGGCCGGTGACGGTGTAGGAGAACACATCGTGGCGGATCACGGCATGGTGGGCCAGCATCCATTGGCCAGCCGCCAACTGATAGAAAACGTCGCCCGAAAGTCCGGACCGCATCACCTGGTGGAAAAGAACGGCGCAGGCGCCCGCTACCACTATTAGCGCGGGATGAAGGCGCGGTAAGTGGAGCAGTCGCCACCGTGAGCCCTTAATGTCCTGAGCACGCGAGCTGTCGAGAACTCGACTATCCAGGTCAACGGTCGAAATATCACTCACAGTCACCAGAACCGGCCCATCTTCTACTAATGGCGTCTTTCGCTAGCGTAAAGCAGATCCGCTGGCAGCGCTAGGTCTAGACAGTGGAAATGAGCCTTATGGCCCATGGAAGTCGCACCACCTTCAGTGAAGACTTATGTGTGCCCGCGATCAGCGGGTGCGGGCCTGTCAGTCTCGGTGGGCCTGTACCAAAAGAGGAGATCTGATGGTGAAGCGGATCACGATCTGGCCCATGCTGCTGGTGGATTGGGCGCAGCGAAAGTTCACTGGCAGGGACGATGTCGGCGCCAGCTTGGTGGAGTATGCGTTGTTGCTGGCTTTGATCGCCGTCGTCGCTATTGGTGCGATTGCCTTCCTTGGGGGCTCGGTTAATAACCAGCTCCATAATGTGGGTCAAGTGATAAACACCAACACCACGGGATAGCGGTATCGTCGCCCACGGCGTGGCCGGCGGAGGATGTCATCGGTTAATAGCGACGCACGCAAACGATGGCCGGGAAGGGTCAAAGCAGTGGACCTTGAGGCGACATCTGCACGCTGTGTAGTGCCTGCCGTGCTTCAAAATTCTTGAGCGGAGACGAATGCAGGCTACCGCGCATGCCTTCCGCGGTGAGGCAATCGGCCGTACGAGGATGGCGTGAGCGTCCTCGAATATGTCCTGTTGGTGGCTCTGGTGGCCATGATCGCTGCTGGTACCCTGATGTACCTTGGGCGGGGGAGCGGAGTCCCGGCCACGTAGCCAACAACGTTGGCAACAACGTGGCGTCGGTAGCAACGTGTTCACCCCGGTAGGGCCGGGCGCCGCCCGTCGGTGGCGGATCCACTGGAACGCCGGGGCAGGCGTGGTGCGCCAGCGGCGAGACTGGCTGCACTGATCCGATGGCCATGAACGGCCAGACAGAGGTGATCCACTTCTGGGCGACACGGCGGCACTCTCCCTACTCGTTCTCCCTGGAAGGGCAATCAGCCGTTCATGACGCTGGACCCGACGGCTCGTGAGATCACCATCGCGCCGACGGACTGCTTTCAAGACCTCGGTAAATACAGTTTCTCGCTTATCGTCCAGGACAGCGCCAAACCGACACCAAACACCGGCCAGGCTGGACTTCACTCTCCAAGTCGACGCAGGCTCGTTGTGCTCAGGCGTGAGAGCGCAGGGCGCACTCTAAAGTCAGCTGCCAGATGGCGGAGCGCTCGGGTACCTGTCTTGTTGCTGTTGGTGGCCGGCCTGCTGTTCGCAGCGGGTTTCACCGAATTTCACTAGTTCCTATTCATCCGACGTCAGGCTCTACGAACATTATGCGACGGCCGCCTTTCGCTCACCGCTGTTCCATCGACGCCCTCCGAGGGAATACCCGGCCCTGGCCCTCGGGGTGTTCGTTGCTCCGCTGGCGCTACCCCTTACCTACTCGCTCCGTTTTGCTTTGCTAGCGGCAGCCGCTGGTCTTACTCTCGTCCTTTCGAGCGACGGGCTCCCCTGTTGTCCGGGATGGTCACGGCGGACTTGTTACTACCTGCTCATGGGGACCGTCGCAGTTGTGTTCGCCCGCTACGACGTTTTCCCGGCCCTGGCCGCCGTGCTGGCAGTGGAAGGGGCGTCGGAAAGGAAAGTGGGGTCGGGCCTGGACCTGGGCTGTGGCCGGTGGGATGCTCAAATTGTTCCCGTTCCTTTTGCTACCAGGGTTCCTGATTGTCGAGCGTATACAGACCGGCAAATGGGCCTCCGGAGGATCGTGGCCGCATGCGTTCCTGTACGCTCTCACCGTCGCCCAGCTTGTGGTCGCGCCGAGGAGCGTCCTGTCCCCCGCTCAGGTTCCAGCTCCGTCGAGGCTTTGAGCTCTCCAGTCTGCAAGGGAGTGTCACGTTTCTTTCTGACCCGCATGCATGTCCACTGGATCAAAGGGTTCGGTTCGATCGAGGTCGTTGGCCCGGATCACCTGGCCATATCGGCAGCTCGTGGTGACTGGCTCTCTGCTGCTTGTCGCTCGTGGTTGTGTGGGCGCTCGCAGGTCGGGGACAGCTATCGGTCGTCGCCGTCAGCCTTGCGGTTCTGTCTGTTGCGGTGCTGTCGGAAAAGAGCTTTGCGCCGCAATACCTTGTTTGGCTGGCTCCGTTTTGGGCTTATTGGCCGATGAGGCGGGGATGGGTGGCGTCGCCTTGCTTACAACCCTGATATACCCGTTGCTCTATGGGGAGGCACTTGACTTCGGACCGAGCTACTATTTACCGACGGCGATCGCGGTCGTCCGTAACGTAGTACTGCTCGCCGTCACGGTGGCCTGGTTGCTCCAGCAACTTCAATTGCGTGGCGAAATGCGGGGCGTCACGCCGTCCGAAGATATGCGAACGGGGCGGATCATGGGGGCCTTGAGCGGCGCTCAGCCGGCTACGTCGGAGAACATGTGACAGCTACCGTGTGTCGCTGGAACTAGGCAGATGCCGTTAGTCGCGTCCAGTTAGTCGAGCCCGGACGCTTTAGCGGTCAGGCGAGCTGTCTCAAGCGACTCGTATGGCGTAGTATCCCTCGTGCCTCCTGACCCTTCAGCTCTTTGGGATGCTGATTTTTAGCGCCGTTCAGTATCACCGAAGCTTCAACTTGACCTTGGATTTCGCCACGTACTCCCAGGCCTGGGCGGCGATCGCCCACGGTCATCTCGACCCGTTCCGCGTACCACTCAGGCTTCGCCGTTCTGGCGCAATGACTTCGAGCTAGCTAATGTGGCCGCTGGCGTCTCTTTTACTGGGTATATCCGCACAGCGTGACTCTGTTGTGGCTACAAGACCTTGCCGTGGTCGGGGCAGAACTGGTGGCGCTGGCATGGGCACGTGACATGTTCTGACCAAGTCTGAAAAGGTGCTCCACGAGGCCGCCTGGGTTCTCGGGCTTGTCGCTGCACTTCTCATAGCTATGCCCTGGAGCTGGTTCACGATCGGTTTCGACTTCCATTTCGAACCTTTACGCCGCTGTTTCGCTTTGCTTGCCGCCCGCGACATCTGGGCGGGGCATTACCGGCGGCTAGTCGTTGTGGGTGCCGCTGACCCTGGCCTCGTGCGCCGCTACCGGGGCACTTCTCGTGATCGCAGTCGGCCTGGCGGCATCGCTTGGTCGCAGATCGATCGCGTGTGGTGTCGCTTGGTCTGGTAACCGCCGGCTTCGTGTGGCTTGTACTGGCGGAGGCTTTGGGAGGAATGAGGTTTGGAGGGCTCTCGTTGAGCTCCATGTACGGGTACTTGTCGGGCAACGTCGGCGACCGCTTTCTTTTTGCCCATGTACTCGAAGGTATCGTCAGGAACCCACTGCGTGCCGTTCATATGTTTGGTTTACACACAGGTACGTCGTCGGCTATGTCGCCGCCGGTGGCGTTATTGGGCTCTGGTCGCGATGGGGGCTGCTGACCTGGCACTGTTTGTCCTTGTCCCGAGCGCGCTCAACGCCAATCCTGACTACATCCACTTCTCCGCGGCGTTCCAAAGCTGGCCCGCCGTGCTGTTCCTGACAGTCGGGACTGCCCTGGTGTTGCAGCGCTTGGGCAAGAACGCGGTCTTTCCGCGCCGGGTCATTTTCGGCTTTCGGGGGTTGCACAGTTCTCCTGGCGATTGCCGTGGCCACTCTCTTCGTAGCTCAGATCCCCGGCTATCTGAAACGGGTCAGCCCTGGCGGCCGCCCGCGAGCTGACCTTGGCGCAAAAACAAATTCCGCCCAACGCAGAGGTCGTGGCTTCTCAGGGAGTGATGGGCCGGTTCAGCGCTGGATTGTGTTGCGCAGCCCTATTGGGCGGGTGGTCACCCCGAGCGATATTTCGTTACTGAACCGTTTGTAGTCTTTTTACTTGCGCCGGTTCAAGGTACTGCGGAAGGTTACCCCCGAAGCGACGCGCCATGCCGCCCAGTACGTCCGGAGCGATCTGCGTGCCAGTGTTGTAGTGCAAGGCTCCGGGATCTGAAACTTCGCCTGAAAGCCGAAGGCCGGGACCAATTTGGTGCTACTTCCTTAGTCGGGCGGGTTTTGTGTCTGGTCACCCACAGTTGCCAGAGGGGGCCGGTGCTGCCGCCAGAAGGCCGGCGGCGTTGGCCCACGCCGCCTTGCCCGTGCAGGTTACCCCGTCAGACTCTATAAACGACGGTGGGGCCTGGACGAGCGCCATCACCCAGAATGTGGTGCCGCCCGTCCCTCCGCAGCTGTAACTGAGGAGGGGATACAGTAGGCGACACATGTTACTCCTGCCCATCCCTCAGCCACGGAGAAACCGACCGGCGGATTTACGGAGCATCCTGACCAGTTCGGATTGATCCCATAACTCTGCTGCAGCATTGCCATGGCCGCACCGGTCGCTGTGACGGGCAGCCCGTTGCTGAGCGCCCCATTCTGTGTCCCAGTTACACCCGTTGTGACTTCCAGGCAACGCTTTGGGTTCCTACGGGTTTCTTGAATACAGGACCAGCTACCTGATTGCGTTCCATATTCGAAAGCGTTCATGTCTGTGGTCTGGCCGGGCAGCAAGTCACCGGCTTGAGAGGCGGGGACGATCTGCCACCATCCGGCGTTCTGTTGTCCGATGTTCTCGTATATATAAGCAGACCCACCGCCCTGGGGGATCAGCCAACCGTAGGGGTCAGGACCAGAACCTCCATTGCACCGTTCTATCTGAGAACCGCTGACCCGACAGTCGAACCCAGCAGGGGAGACCGTGGTGTAGAAGGGGGAGCCCGACTTGAGTCCCGCGACGAAGCTAGAGGCGCCCGATAGTGCGGCACTGTCTGCCGCGTTCTGCACATTGTCGGTTGACTGCAAGAGGTTGCCGAGGTTGATGGCGAGGGCCATAAAGCCGAACAACGCAGTAAGAGTGAGCACCCAAAACACTAAAATGACACCATCGTCACCCTTGCCAGACAGGACAGTCCGGGAGCGTCGTTTCGGGTGCTCGGCCTTGACGAAGTTGCCTATTTTGAGCGAGCCTGTGAGTGCGGTCCAGATCTTCACATTCAGACCTCACCCGACCGCGCGGAGGGCTGAGTCGGCCGGCGTCGCGTTCGGGTCCAGGAAGTTGGGGATACCAGAGGCGTTGGTGGTTATCTGGGTGCAGGCGCTGCCTTCGGATTGCGTGCACGTCCACGGCCCGACGGCCGGGGAGTTAAGCGATATCCCATCTTGAAATGCATCGATGTCCGAAATTTCTCCAGAGGGAGCAACGGTACCACCGCTAGGCGGAGCGACAATCTGCATCCAGGAGGCGGCCGTGCTCGTCAAGGTGGCCGTGCCCGTCAAGCTCGCAGGCGGCGGGTCCCATATGTAGTAACCGTCGAGCCAACTGTAGCTGAGGCAGGCAGCACCTGGAGAAAAGCCGCCCTGGGAATTCACGTTGCAGCCCGCTGATGGAGGTACCTGTAGGGTCGATAGTGGTGCTGGACAGTTGACGGCGGCGTTCTGCAGAGATGCATTTGGCGTCTGTTGGATGGTGAACTCGCTGGTGGACGACAACGTCAGGTCCCCGAAATACCCCGTAAAGCTCTGCACCTGGGCCGACGCACACACGAAGGCGACCAAGGGCCCATTGCTCGGGACCGAGTTGTAATAGAGGGTAACCGTAGGAGGCCCGGTCGTCCCGACCGGTGTGCCAATGTTATTTTCGATGGCCGTCTCGCACTGGCTGGCCGTCATGGGCACGCTCGAGCAGAGGCTCCCGTCGAGAGCTACGTCGCGAGCGCTGGCCTGAACTGCGTTGCGGAGCTGGTCCCACGCCGTAAACGCCAAGCCGAACTGGATCAGCCCAAAGAGCATGAGGGCAAATACCGGAAGTATGATGGCGAACTCGACCAGCGAGGCGCCGTTTTCGTCGGGGCGACGGTGGCGCCGGCCACAGGAGCGCACGATGGCGAGGAGCGGGCTGCGGCGGCCTATGCCCGTCACTTTATGATGTTCCTGTAGACCTCGATGGCGGCGGGCCCGACGACGACGATGAAGAGTGCGGGCAACACACAAAAGACCATCGGGAAGAGCATCTTGACCGGGGCCTTTTGTGCCTTCTCCTGGACCAGTTGGCGTTGAGCGATCCGGGCCTCTTGTGCCTGGGCGCGCAAAATCGGCCCTATGGGGACGCCGAAGGTCTCCGCCTGCACCAGCGCCATCAGGAACGACCGCAATTCGTCCACGTCGGTACGCCGGTCGATGGCCTCCAGCGCTTCCCTGTGGTCGGAGCCCATACGTACCTCCCCGAGGAACCGGGAGAACTCCTCACGAAGCGGTCCTGGGACCGAGCTGACGGACCTCGCCATGGCTTGGTCGAAACCCAGGCCGGCTTCGACACTGATCATGAGCAACTCGACCAGGATGGGCAGGTCACGGCGTACGTTGTCCTGGCGCTCGCTCACGGCCCGGTTCAGGGCCGCCTCGGGACCCAGGGTCAACAACGAAGCCATCAGGAAAAAGGTGAGGAGACGGTAAAGCCCCGGGAAGGGCGAGAGCGAGACGAGCAGGAACACCGGTACAACTAGCACCAGCGTGACCAGCCGAAGGGCCAGAAAGCGGTTGGCATCTTGAACGCGGTCCCGACCGGCCAGGGTCAGCCTCCGCTGCACCTCGGCCAGGTACCCGGGGGGGCTCAGCCGCCGAGCCAGGGTCGCGATGGTATCGACGAGGGCGTCGGCGGCCCTCTGCAGTACCGAATGTTTCTCGTCCGGAGGGGTGACCGGCGAAGGTGTTATTAGGCCGCCAGCTACTCTCAGCGGCGCGGACGCCTTAGGCCCGAGGTGGCCACTCTGAGAGTAGAAAGCGTGGCTCGTCGAGGCGACCGCTGGAGCCAAATGGCGACCAGGGCGGCAGCCAGGATGGCGGCCAGGATCAGAACGATGATCAGCTTGAACAGTGCAGGCACGTCACGTCTCGATGTTGACTATGCGGTACATCCAGAAAAAACCGACGATTTGCAACAGAAGGCTGCCGAGGAGGAGCGCCTTTCCGGGCACGCTGGTGAAGAGGACCTGCATGTACGGCCGGTTTATTGTAAAGATGAATACCCCCAGGATGATCGGCAGGAAGCCGAGGATGTAGGCGCTCAAACGCCCCTCGGCCGTAAGGGTGCGCACTTCCCGGCGCAAGCGCAGGCGCTGGACCATGGTGTCCGCCAACGTGTCAAACAGAGACGCCAGGTTTCCCCCGGCCTCCTGTTGAATGCGGACGGCGGCCACGCTTTCCGAGAAGTCGCGGTTGCGTATCCGGGCGGCGGCGGCCTCGAGGGCTTCGTCTATCGGCCGGCCCAGGCGGGCTTCTGTCAGTACCCGTTGGAGCTCTCCCGCCGAAGGTTCCCTCAATTGCTTGGTGACGGCCTCCAGGCCCTGCAGAAGGGAAAAGCCGGCTCGCAGAGAACTGGCCGTCAGTTTCAGTACGTCGGGCAGTTGAGTGGCGAACAACTTGGCGCGGTGGTCAACCGCACCCTGCAATGCCGCCGGCGGCACTCCAATCAGCAGGATCAAGGCGATGAGGACCCCTAACAACCCGGCCAGGACCCAGGCGAGCAGGACGAGCGCCAGGCCCGCAATGAGCCAGATCACGATCAGTTCGCCGAGCCGGGTACGGGTCCCGGAGCGGTCGAGCATGCTGTTGAGCCAGCGGCCCAGGCGTGTCTCTGCGACGCGGCCCTCGAGCGTCACCGACAGCCGCTTCAGAGCGGGAAGGGTTAGGAGCGTCCACGCGTCATCGGTGGCTCGTTGCCCTTCAAGTGAAGTTATCCGGTAAGGGCCAGGATTTCGCCCAGGTCGGGTGGCCTCCGCCGGCGAACGAACTCGCCTACGCGACCAGTAATTGATTTGGGCTCGGCCGCCGTCGCCGCGCTAGCCAGCGGTCGTCGGGAGGCGGCAGGCGACGTTCTGAGTACCGCAGTGCGTTCCCGAACGCTGGCCAGATTGCGCCCCCGCCGCTGGCGGATCAGCAACAGGGCCAACAAAAGACAAAACGCGGCGGCGAGCAGTACCTCGCCCAGCGGGCTGCGGAGCCGGTGTAGGTGGACCAGGACGGTGTGGCTCCACCCCGTCGCGGCTGCGGTCATCGGGGCCAGACCGAGGGGCCAGGCAATGGGCTTCGGCCAATCGTCGGCATCCGCAGCTCGGCCCCGGGCTCGAAAATGGCTGAGTCGACCTTGACGCCCCGGTCGGCCAGTCTCTCGGTGAAATGGGGCCGGAGCCCCGTCGCCTTTAGCTGGCCCAGCGAACGACCGACGGCGTCTGTCCCCATCCTGAAGTCGAAAACGAAGATGTCCTGGAGGAGGATGATTTCGCCTTCCATGTGATCAACTTCGGTCACGTGGGTAACCCGCCGGGTGCCGTCCCGCAAACGGGCCAGGTGCACGATGAGGTCGAGGGCGGAGGCCAGCTGCTCCCGTACGGCCCGAACGGGAAGGTCGAAGCCGGCCATCAACGTCATCGTCTCGACACGCGACAGCGCATCTCGGGGGCTGTTGGCGTGAACGGTGGTGAGCGAACCCTCATGCCCCGTGTTCATTGCTTGAAGCATGTCGAGCGCTTCACCCGAGCGGCACTCGCCGATGATGATGCGGTCGGGGCGCATGCGCAGCGCGTTGCGCAACAGGTCCCTGATGCTCACTTCGCCTTTACCCTCGGTGTTGGGCGGACGGGACTCCAGGGACACCACGTGACGCTGGCGTAGCTGTAACTCCTTGGCATCTTCGATGGTGATGATGCGCTCGTCCGAAGGGATGAAAGACGAGAGCACGTTGAGCAGGGTCGTCTTGCCAGTGCTGGCGCCGCCGCATACCAGGACGTTGGCCCTGCCTTCTACGCACGCCTCCAGCAGCTCGCCCACTTGAGGGGTGAAGGTGCCGAACCCAACGAGGTCCTGCAGCGTGTAGGGGTCGGTGGCGAATTTCCGAATGGTCAGGAACGGACCGCCCACGGCCAGTGGGGGGTAGATGGCGTTGACCCGAGAGCCGTCGAGCAGCCGGGCGTCCACCATGGGGGATGACTCGTCGATGTGGCGGCCCACTTCGGCCACAATGCGCCCCGTGACGTGGCGCAAATGGGCCTCGTCGAGGAAAGAGACTTTGGTCGGCAGAATTTTGCCGTTCCGCTCGATATAAACCTTATCCGGGCCGTTCACCATGATCTCTGAGATGGTCGGGTCGTTGAGCAACCGCTCGATCGGCCCGTACCCGAGGACGTCGTCGCTCACGATCTGGGCCACCTGCGCCGCTTCCGCCGCAGACATGGGCGTTTTCTCCGCCCGCAGGGCGGCCTGCACGATCCGCTCGACTCGCGACCGCAACTCCTTCTGGTCGACGAGGTTGTTGTAAAAGACCGGTCCGAGCTCGGTGATCACCCGGCGGTGGACGCGCACCCTGACGGAGTCCAGCGCTTCCGCTCTCGGGTCCGCGAACCCCATTCCCTCCTGGAGCCGGCCGTACAGGCTCGAACTGGGCGGGGGCTTTCCGGGACCAGTTTGGCTCGGCGTCTCATCGGCACCCTTCGGGGAGCTGCCGCCGTTTGCCGCGCCACCGCCGCGCGGCAGGCCGCTCCCATTGTTCCCATTGTTCAGGCCGCTCCAAGAGGGCAGTCCGCTCCCGTTCCCTCGGTCCGGGGTCATCGCTTCGCCACCCGCGTACCTGGGACCGTCACGTCGGCCCGGCTCAACACCAGGTCAGCCAGCAGGCTCAGTTGGCCAGCAAATGGGGAGCGCGGGTACTCGAGCAGCACCGGGACACCCTGGTTGACTGACTGGGTCACGGCCACGTCGGACGGCAAAGAAAGATCAACTTTCATCTCCAGGACCCGCTCTATGTCGTGGGGGGCCAGGTGGACCTTGGAGCCGGCCCGGTTCAGGAGGAGGACGACTTTGCTCAAGGGAAGCTGCAGCAAGGAGAACGCTTGCAACCCCAGCCGTGCGTTTTTCACAGATGGCACGTCCATGGCGACGACGAAGGCGACCAGGTCGCTTTCGGCCACCGCTTGGAGCACGACTTCGCTCAGGTGTGGAGGCGTGTCGATAACGACGTGGCCGAACATGTCCCGTAGCAGGTCGAGCACCCGGAGCATGGCCGCCGAGTCGACATGGTCGGCTTCCGAGGGCGACGTGGGGGCGGCGAGGACGTACACACCGCTTTTTTCGTGCCGGGCGAGGAAGCTGCGCAGCAGGGTCTCGTCCAGGAGGTCGCCGGCTGAGATGGCGTCGGTGAAGGTGTGCAAAGGCTGCAGGCGGAGCATGACGGCAACGTCCCCGAATTGCAGGTCGAGGTCCAGCACTACGACCGGCTCACCGGAGGTGCGGGCCAGCGCCGCCGCCAGGTTGACCGCCAGGACCGATTTGCCCACCCCTCCCTTCGGAGAAAAGACACTTGTTACGAAGGCTTTGCGGCGTCCGCCAGTGCCGGGCTCGTGCCGGGGTGGGGGAGCGGCCAGCTCTTCGTCCAGTCGAGAGGCGAGTTCGCCTAGAGTGCGGGCTAGCTGCGGGCCAACGTCTGAGAGCTCGATGGCGTCGTCGACGCCGGACCGCAGAGCCAGGCTCATGAGCTTGGCCGAAGGGTGTTCCACGACGAGGACCGCCCCCGCGCCCCGAGTGGCCTTGAGGAGGGCGCTCACTCTCACGAGGGTTTCAGCGGTGGCCTGGGATGGGCCGAGAACGAGCACAACAGGGCTTCCCGGCCGGAACTTGGCCCCGTCGAGCTCGTCCAGGCCGGGGAACGCTTGAGCGCCTATGGTCTGCGGGATCGCCTGTAGCAGCTGGCGCCGGACGTAAGCGTCCTCCTCGACCAGCAAGACGACGGCACGGGTCGCCTCGACACGGTCCTCGGCCAAGATTGGCTCTTCGGGCTGCTCGCCTGGTTCTTGCTCGAGCATTGGCTCCCTTGTAAGCATTTGGGTCGCTCCCTCACGTGAGGCCGGGCGCCGAAGACCTTTGAACCGGCGATTTGGGCACAGAAGGGCGAGACGCGTTGCGCATCGGCCCGGAAGATGGGACCTCCGGGGCGGCTCGCAAGCTGTCCAGCAGTTCCGCTTGAGAATGTGCCCCTAGTTTGCGGAAGATGGCTTTCAGATGGTTACGCACGGTCTGGGGGCTCAGGTAAAGGGCTCGCGCAATAGAGGATACGCGCCGCCCATCCAATAATAGTTGCAGGACGTCCTTCTCCCGCTTTGTCAGCGTCTCAACAGCAGACAGTGGCCCCCACCCCAGGAAGGCGTCAGGGGCAGAGACGGCGCCGGCGTACACGCCGGGGCCTCCGACCATCCTGGCCCCGGCTGGCTGGGCCAGCTCCGGGTTGAGCAACCAGACGGCAAAGCGCCAACCCCTAGGCCCGGTAAAGGAGCTGATAGTGACCCGGGTGCGCACTCGCGCTCGCCCCGCCGTCGTGAGCTCCAACCACGTTGACGCCGCTCCGGAACCCTCCATCGTAAGCAGGGAGGACGTGCCCTTTAAGGCCAGGAAATAGCGCTGCCGCTGGTCCAGCGGGACGTACGAAGGGGGGTCGGGCGTCGCCAGCGGTAGGCAGGCGTTGCCACCTACGAGGTCGTTCAGGGCCGGGTTGGAGTACATACGGTGCCCCGCGATGTCGACGACCAGCACGCCCTCGACCAGGTCGTCGAAAATGGTCTTGAGCGATGGGTCCAGCAGGCCGTGAGCGGGTCGTTGAGCCAGTGCCTGTTCTGGGAGCGGCGATGAATTCGCGGCCGTCGGAGGCTCGTCGGCCGCAAACCTACGCCAATCTCGTTGTGTGCTCATACGATAGACCTTCGTCCTCCGCTTAGTTCGGCTCAGACCGTTGTTGACGAGTTCCTGAAGTTCCAACCGGGGCGCGCGGTGGGACGTGCAGTGTCCGGCTCTGGGTCGACGTGTACCGGGGCGGGAGTTGACGGCGCTCCGGCCAGGACGGTGGTCCCCCCTGGCGTCTCCTCCAGATGATCACACCCACGATGAGGAGGAGCAGCAGTAGCAACGCCACCACCGCGATCCCGACTATGTACAGGACAGGTGTCGGTGCCGGCCCCACCCGGAACGTGAGAGTGTCTGTCTTGGATGTAGCGCCGGCGAAATTGGCGTTTCCTACGAGGCGATAGAGGCCATTCCTGGCCACGGGGAGCGGCATCGTGATGACACCGCTCTGCCCCGGCTGCAGGAGTATGGGCACAGGCGACTTGACCCCCCGAAGCAAGGCCCCGTTGAGGTACAGCTGGCCGACAAACGACGTTTCTTCTTGTACCTGGCCCGTGCTCTCAACCGAAGCTTGCACCTCGGCCGAGTAGCCGACCTGGGGATGGTTGGCCAGCTTTAGGGTCAACAACTTCCCGCCGCGTCCCAGCGACCCGTACGGGACGAGCTGGAACGGCAGGTTCGCGGAGCCGATCTGCTTGCTCCCGAAGTTGACGTGCACGGTGGCGGAGTAGGGGCCGAGCGTCTGGGTCTCGGTCGAAGCGCCGGGCCACGACACTTCGTAGATCGAAGTCTGGCCGGGCAGCAAGCCGGAGCCTGTGCTCCCGTGCCAGCTGTATTGCGTGGCCTCGCTACGACCCTTCGTGACCTGCAAGGCGAACTCGGGCTGCTCGGTCACGTTGCCCGCGTTTTTCACCACCACGAACACGTTGACCGGCGAGCCCACTTCGATCTTGGGGTAGGTCGTGTAGGCGTTCACCAGTGATCCGGACACGACCTCAGTACCGGTGACGTCCACGACTACATCAATGGCCGCCCCGAGCCCGACCGTCGTTTGGCCCTTGTGGGTGGCCTTCGGCGGGGCTGAGACAACGGCCAGTTGACCGCGGTAGATACCGTCGGCCAGCGTCGAGGGAACGTCGAGCTCGAGTACGGCAGTGGTCGGGCGGGGCCGCCGGGCCCAGACCTTCGTAATGGCTGTCGTGTGATTGGCCGAAGAGTCCAGGCGCAGCCAGGCCGCCGTCGCGCCCGCCAACCCGAAGTTGAAGTACTCCCCGCGACCGGTGCCGTTGAGGACACCGAACGTGGCAAGGAACTTACCGCCACGAAGGGCCCGGTCGAAATGAATTACAGGAGGGTAAACGCCCACCGCCGGAGCTGGCGTGGGGTCGGCGATGGCTGTGGTCCCCGGCCCCACCAGGACCATCGACGCCACAAAAATGGCGCCAGCGAACCGCGCGAGCCGCCCAATGCTCATCGGTGACAGGATCGCTGAGGGGGGCCCGCCTTACAACGTCAAAATTGATGAAAAACGGCGGACCTGCTCCTGAAGAAGGGGGCCCGTCGGCCCCCTTCTTCTCCTTCAACTCGGCTCACTCAATTCGGTGTGTGGCCGATGGCGTGTCTCACCGCTCGGCCGCGGCTAGGTCAGGACCTGACCAGAGGCCACTGGTCCTTGTCAGTGAGCTGCTTGAAGGTGGGCGTGCCGTTGGCCGAGACGACGTAGGGTGCCCCGTTATCGGTGGTGCACCCTCCGTTGCCCGAGCCGGTAACGATCTCGCTCTCTGCCCACACCTCCATGCTGCCGGTGTAGGTGCCGGCCGGGGCTCCGCTCGGCGGGTCAGCCGACAGGTCGAGTTTGGACGAGTCGTTCGGGCAGACGAGTTGCGGCCCGGTGGCCGTTGTGTTCGCCCCCGTACTGCCCAGGTAGGTCGGGGTGTTCGAAGCGGCGATGCCGCTGATGGGCTCCTTTAGTACGTCGCTCGCGTTGTAACCGATGCTGGCGTCGAACTGGGAGATGAACACGGGGCTTCGACCGGAGGGAGTGTACGAAAGCTTGCTGAAGGCGACCCCTATCTGTTCCCCCGAGTTGCCGCCGTTAGTGACAGTGGGCGCATTGCTGGCGGGTGGGGCCCAGGTCGTGTCCCCGGCTTCTGCGTAAACGTTCGCCCCGTTGTTGGCGAACTTAAGGTTGTTGAAGTCGATCGAGAGCAGGAAGAAGGGGATCACGATGAAGCTGAACCAGCTGACCGAGTGGCCGCCGGTCACGTTGGAGGCAATGGTCTCCACGGTGTACGTGCCGTTCGGGTCGTCCTTGCTGATCGTGAGATCCTGGTGCCAGAGGTCTTTTTGACCCTCATTGCACAGGTCTACGATGCCAGTCCCGCTGGCGTTATGGATGGCGGCCGCGCTGAGTTCGTTGGCTCCGGTGGGTTGAGGCCCGGCGGCGGTGAACATATCAGTCAGCAGCGAGCCTGAGGTCCCGTAGGTCTGGCAGTTTTTGGTCTCCACGCCCCCTACCTCGGCGTCCTCCTTGCCGTCGGGGTAGAAAACGTTGAAGGTCACCGAGGTGGCACCGTCCGTAGCCGCCCAGAATTCGACCCGCCGGGGTGCGGGGTTGTCGAAGGCGTTTGGCAGCACCGAGACATCTGTGGCGGTGGGGGCGGACTGCGAGCCGGCTGCCATCGTTACCGCCGGAGGGGTGTTGCCGTTCACATCGCACGGTGGCGGAGTGGGGTAGAGGCTGGGGTCGTCGTCCAGGCCGTACTGGAACGACTGCCCCGAGTTGGGCGACCCACCAAAGGAGGGCGCGTTGGGGCCTTTACCGGACCAGCCATTGCCTTGCACGGGCTGGGTCAGGTTGGTGTACGACAAGCTCGGGGTAGATGGGCCGATGTTGGCACCGACGGCCTCTGCGTATTGCTGTGTTTCCCCGCCTCCGGCGAGGTTGTCGTCAGTGAGGGCCCAGGCGCACTCGATCGTCGGGTCGATACCCGAGCCGCTGATAGTCGCACCGACGTTGACTGTCCCGGAATGCTGCGGCGACCCCTGCGCGGTTGCAGCACCGGCTCCGTACAGCGTCAAACTGGCCAGGGTGGCGACAGCGACAAGCACCCGCGCACCCCTCCGCAACACGGTACGGGGCGTCGTTGGTCTCAATGTCTTCTCCTTCCGTTGGCCAGCTGGTCGGAGAGAGGGGTGCGCCTGCATGCCGGCCTTGCTCCCCTCCTCCTTTAGTTGCCGGCGTCCTGCCGGCCATAGGACCGTAGGTAGCGGAGGGCGCTGGTCTCAACCATCGCGAGCACAGTTGACCAAGCATGGGCTCGGAAAATGAGCGCAAGTACCCATGCCGATTTGGGCCAGAACGGGCCGGGCGCCAGAACTGACCGCCAGAACTGACCGCCAGAACTGACCGCCAGAACTGACCGCCAGAACTGACCGCCAGAACTGACCGCCAGAACTGAGTGGCGTACTACGACAGGCCGAGCATTTTGCGCAAGCGGGCGGGGCGGAGAGCTATAGCCTCCTCGGGCTGACGGAGGTTGGCCCGTTCGAGTTCTGCCAGCAACCTCTCGAGCGCTTCTCTCCGGCTCGGGTCGACGGCCGCCTCTCGAGGAGTAATCCCACCGAGAGCGGGCACGTGTTCGTCGCACCATCGTTTTTCGAACCGCTCCTGAAGTTGCTGGCGCACCTCCGGAGGCAGCAGGACCTCCGGTTGGCGCGAAGCACCGGCACCGGCTACTCCTGGCCCGCTGGCGGTTTGAGCGCCGTCCGCTTCGACGCCCTCGAGCGTCGCCCCGGCCGGCGGAGATGGCACCGGTCCGGGAGGACTGGAACGCCGGGCCTTGGCCAAATCCAGGGGCGTCCGCTCGTCGGCCAGGATCTCCAGCTCGGGGATGGCCGTTTCGAGCACGCCGAGGACGCGGTCCATACGTTCCTCGCTGTTGGCCTCGATCGTCAAGCGGGAGCCGTCCAGTAGGAGGGTCGCTCTGATGATGTACTCGTCCGGCCCGAATTCGAAGAGCTCATCCCACGCGGCACCTTCGCGAGCCCGGTACTGACTGTCGAGGACCTGACGGGCTAAAGCCTCATCGGGCACCTGGACGACGGCCTTACACAGGACCGTTGGTTCGCGCTCCCGGGTAATAAGTACTGGAGGACGCTCAAGGTCCGCCACCCACTCGGCAATGGCTTCAGGATCGGCTTCGTCGAGCAGGTCAAGCAACGCCGCCTCCGTGCCCACCCGGACATGGAACAAACCTCCGAGGAGCTGGTGCGCCTGCCCATC
Source organism: uncultured Acidimicrobiaceae bacterium (assembly GCA_963750465.1). Lineage (GTDB taxonomy): Bacteria > Actinomycetota > Acidimicrobiia > Acidimicrobiales > Palsa-688 > Fen-671. The sequence continues at coordinate 825,167 of CAVVRE010000007.1, read as the reverse complement.
TGGTACCGCCCGTGCGCAGACGAGCATGCCGGGGGAGGCTTGGTGGCTGAAGGTCCGTTCCCGCACCTCGATTTCCTCGGCGCTGCGGAGGTCCTTTACGGTCATGCCCGTACCCGGCCGGACGCTCAGGAGCTCATAGATGGTCCGGTCCACCAGGACCCACGAAGCGGCCAGAAGGGCCTCGTCGTCGGGAAGCAGCGGCCCGCGGTCTTCCAGGAACCTCTCGAACCACCCGCCTTCGTTGAGCACTAGATCCAGCGTGAGGGGGTCGGAGAGAGCCTTACCGAGAGCCTGTTCGCTCGTGTCGCCTCCGGCTCGGGCGGCGGCTACGGCCACAATGTCCGGCACCGCCAGTGCGCTTTGGCGCTTTAGATAACTGACGGCCTTTCGGGCCAGCCAGGGAAGACGCTCGGGTAGCGGCGCCAGGACCGGCTTGCCGACGTGGCACGTCTTGTATTTGCGGCCCGACCCGCACCAGCAGGGTTCGTTGCGGCCTGGGCGTTCCACCGACGTCGCCGCCGGTTCGAGGTCATGCAGGCGGGGGTCGTCTTCGTCCACTCCGATGCTCCGCCAGAGCCGGGCCGCTTCATCGGCTTCACCCTTGTCGGAGAGGTACCAGGCGAGCCGGTCCACGGCTGGCCCCCAGTCGCTCGAAACCTCAGCGGCAATGTGGAGTTGCGCCTCGGCACCCAGGACATCGCCCGAACGTTCGTCAGCCAGCGCCATGAGCCATCGGGCCAGGGCCAACTCTGTCGGTTTTCGGGCCACCGCCATCAATCGTTCTGCAAAACGAGCGGCGAGCCCGGCTTGGGCCGCGATCTCGGCGCTTTCGTCCAATTCCGGGCCCAGCAACTCGCTGGCGACGACCTCCGCCCCACCGGCGTCCCCGCTCAACACCGAAAGCGCCTCCCGCATCCGGTGAGCCTCTCCCCAGTCGCCCTCGTTGAAAAGGGTGATAACCGAAATGGCGGCGTCGGCCTCGTCCAGGTCATCAAATCTGGCTAGGACCCTGCGGTACTGGCGGAGCTCGTCGTCCCTCCGCCAGAGCTCCGGCGAGTGCGCCACTTCGTCGGCGCGGCGCTCCAGACCCGCGGCGGCGACGAGTTCCCGCACCGGTGCTCGTGGCTCGTCAAAGAAATGCCGGTCTTTGGCCAGCAAGGCGAGCACTAACTGTCGTATGGAGACGGGCAGGTCGATCTCTTCGACGCATTCGTCGTACGCCGCCCTCAGGGCCGCAACTGCCGGCTCGTCCACGGCCGGGGGCAAAGCCAGGACCTCGATGGAAATCGCGGTGCCATCATCGTTCGCCGTGGCGGCAAAAACAGAGCCAACAGGGAACGGGTCCAGCCATCCGTCAGGCCCCCGCCAAGCCAGGCCAGCATCTTCGGACCAAAAGTCTTCGAGTTCGACACCACCCGCGCCTCGCGCAAACTCGACTTGCTCGAACAAGGCCAGGTCCACGCCAATTTGCAGGTAGCCCTCGTCGAGTTCATCGGCGGTAACCCGATGGGTGAGCACGGTACGAGCTGAAAACGAGCATGGTTCGATAACGAGGGAAGGCGTGGCGAACTCAAGGTCCTCGTCTTCTACTGCCTGGTCGAAGGCATACTCGATGAAAGTCCGGTGAGGCTCCTGCTCCACTGGTACGTTCAGCCTTTCGGCCGCCATGCGCAGCACCACGTCGCTGGCGATCGGCTGGTGCTCCCGGACCACCGAGACCATGGCATCGACGACCTCCTCGGCGCCGGGAGAGGCAGGGCGGCGAGGGCGGCCTTGTGCGCCGTGTAGTCGTACGGTTGGCTCTCGGCGACGCCGGCAATCAGTTGGGGGACCATCGCCACTACGAGGTCGCTCAGGACCTTTCGACGGTCGAGGCCCAGGCCGAGAAGCCGCTGCGCCGTCTCCCAGACCTCGGGAGGGTCATCGTTGGCAACCTGGTTCGTTACCGTCTCGTAGAGCGCGACCCGCTCAGGGCTCGTTTCCTCATCGTCTTCCAACAATTCGGAAAGTAGGCCGCCCCTGTCCTCGGGGTTGTCCGGGTCAGCCCACTCCGGGGGCTCGCCGAAAAGGAATGCCACCTTGGCCTGGTCCACAACCTCCGAGCCTACGGGGGCGCGGGAAGGTCTGATCGGTCCACTTTGATGGCGGCAAGGCTAGAGGCCGTGTTCGGCCAGCGGCCCCACTGCCAACCCGGCTCCGGCCCAGATCTGGGCCAGCGAGGGTAGGGCAGCCAGCGTTGCCTTCCAGCTACCGGGGGCGGACGTACAGTCCGAGTCGTGGAGCAGGACGGTGGCGCCCGGGACGAGGGTGGCGCCGATATCGTCGACAATTGATTCGGGCGTGGCCTCCACCCGCCAATCGCGGCCCCAGGTCGTCCACAGAACGGGCTCCAGTGCAGTCCGACGGGCGGCTATGAGTGTGGAGGTCGTAAGGGCGCCGTATGGTGGGCGGATCCATGTGGGCTGAGCGCCCGTCAATTCGGCCAGTGTGTCCCTCGCCGCCTGCATGTCCTGGGTGGTCCAGCTGGGCCCGTGATGAATGTGGCTGGAATGGGCGTAGCCGTGCACGGCCACCTCATGCCCGCGGCGGACCACCTCCTGCACCACATCCGGGTACGCCGCCGCCATCTCGCCGAGCATGAAGAAGGTAGCCCGCCAGCCAAGGGCGTCCAGCGCGTCCAGGAAGGCCGGTGTTGACACCGGGTGCGGGCCGTCGTCGAAGGTGAGGGCGAGGTGCTTTGCTTCTCCTACGCCGGCCAACCGCGGCGCGTAGCGGTTGCGTAAGCAACGCCAACTGGACGCGGCTGGCAACAGTTGCGCTACCGCCAGGGCTACGACCGGCGCCGCTAATCCCGTTGCGACGGCCACGCGGACCGCCTTCATTGGAGGGGGCCAGTCATGCGAGGTGGCCAGTTCATTGGAGGTCGCTAAATGGGGCGCTCGACAACCTGACGCCTGCAAGTTGGCCTTCGAGGTTGGAGAGTAGGACTATCAGCTGACCGGGCGAAAGCCGGAGCCCGTCGACGAGATAGATGTGGTCGCCCTGCAGCTGAGGCAAGCCCAGCTCCTCCTGTGGGAACGGCCCACTCGGCGGGACCGGCAAAGTGGCGTTCGGTACCACCATCAACAGGTGAGCGGAGCTGGCATCGACCAGGTCGAAGGCACTGATGCTGCGGTCGGGCACCAGCACATTTACCCGCACGCCGGCCAGGCTGGCGAGAGCGTGCACCGACTGCGAATCCGACAGCGCCTGCGCCCACGGGGCGGTGGGCTCGTCGCCGTCTCGGAGGCCGTCATCCAGCCCGCCACTTTCCAGGTCGATCCCTCTGACGGCTAGCGCCCTGAGGGAGCTCGGGTGGCGATTGGCCGTGTTTACGTCCACCACAGCGCTCGCGTCCAAATGGGCCAAGGCCGTTTGTACCGCGGGGTTCGGGAGTTCCTCAGAGTTCAGCCGTACACCCAGGTAGACGACGCCCGGGGACCCTTCGGGTGGATGGGCGACCCCGATACCGGCGGCGGCCGCCACTCCGACGCCGCCTGTGAGGCCTACCCATGAGATAGTCGCGGCAAGAGCGGCCGCCGACGCGGCCCTGGCGGCGCGCGCCACGGGACGGAGGCGCGGTAGGGATGGGACTCCAAAGATGGCCATCTCCGCCACGGTTTTGGCGGCGTCGTCAGTAAAAAGGCGGCCGGCCGCAGTCAGCTGCGTCGTCCTGGCCCTTCCGGGCGGCCCCAACTGGCCCAGGTTGGCAAGCAGCTCTTGGCCACTGTGGGCGAGGCAACTCACACCAGCGGCCGACATGGCCGCGGCGCTGTTGCGCCCGTGCCCGGGGATCGGCCTGAACGTTACGAGCGGGAGCCCCGCCCCCATGGCTTCCAGCGACGTCAAACCGCCCGCGTTCTCAACCAGGACGTCGCACGCAGCCATAATGCCGGCCATGTCGTCGGTCCAGCCCAGCAGGTGGGCACGGTATCCCTTGGCCTTGGCCAGCGCTTCCAGGTGATCGCGGAGGTCAGAGTTGCGGCCACAGGTAACCACCGGTACGAGGCCCGGTTGGCTGGCCACCAGCTCGAAGGTCTCCTTCAAAGCACCCACGCCCCACGAGCCCGATGAGATCAGGACCGCCAGCTCGTCCTGGTGCAAGCCGAGACGCGCCCGCTCGAAGGACCGCCGTGCCGGCGCGACCAGGAACTGAGGGCCCACGAGGGGGCCACACGCCACACTCACACGGCCCGTCCGTTGGCCCACCGCGTCGACGGTGCCGGGTGGGACGGCCAGGTTGAGGTCAATGCCGCGGTGCGCCCAGAACGGGTGGAACCCGAAATCCGTAATGAAATTGACAGCCGGCACGCGTAAGCCCATCTTGTTTCGCCAGCGTCTTTCAGCCCGACGGCGCAGCTCTCCCAATACCTGCGTGGCAACGGGGTAAGTGGAGACCACGACATCGGCGTGAGTGTCCTTCACCCACAGCAGGATCTTTTTACGGGTGAAGAAAGAGAGTACCCACGCTAATGGCGGCAACAAAAAAGGGAACCAGAACCACATCTTGAACGCCAACTCGTAGGCCCAGGGGGCGTGTCGCAGTTCAGCCTCGTAGCCCTTGCTTAGAGCTTTTCCGATGCCAAACGGGGCGCTTTCCAGGAAATCACGGACCTCTGCCTCGTGACCGGCGTCGACCAAACGGCGTGCCAGCTCGCGTGCATTGCCAGCGTCTCCTGCCCCTACCGTCGCCGACACAATGAGGACGCGGAGGGGCTGTGTTCCGCATCTCACCACCCGCACTCTAACTGAGGGAAGGTTTATGGGACTGGGCTTTAGGGGAGGAGGTCAACCTCGCTATCGTTGTGGGGTGGGATCGACAAAAGGTGGTGAGGCGCGCGCTCGCCGCGCGTGGATGTGAAGGCCGTGGTGCTCGCCGGCGGAGAAGGCACAAGGCTCCGGCCGCTCACGTTTTCGACCCCCAAGCAGATGCTCCCCGTGGCCGGCCGCCCTGTCATCGAGCGAGTGGTCGAGAAACTGGCGTGCCATGGGGTCGACGAGGTCGTGCTCTCCCTCGGCTATCGCCCCGACGCCTTCATCGCGGCCTACCCGGCAGGCAGCTGCGCCGGTGTGGCGCTCACGTATGTGGTCGAGGACAGTCCGCTCGACACTGCCGGCGCGCTTGCGTTTGCGGCCCGAGAAGCGGGCGTAGGTGACGCAACTTTCGTGGCTATGAACGCCGACGTCTTGACCGAGATCGACGTCACCGCGCTGGTCGAGTTCCACCATCTGAGTGGCGGAGCAGCCACTATCGCTCTTACGCCGGTCGAAGATCCTTCACTTTTTGGCGTAGTCCCGGTCGACGGGCGGGGCCAGGTGGAGGCCTTCATCGAAAAGCCCGCGTCCCGCCCGGCCCCGACCAAAATGATCAACGCGGGCGTCTACGTGCTCGAGCCGTCATTTCTGGCCCGGGTCCCGGCCGGCAGACGGGTCTCAATCGAGCGAGAAGTGTTCCCGGCGCTGGCGGACGAGGGGGTACTTTATGCGCTCGGGTCAGAAGCGCTTTGGACCGACATGGGTACCCCGGAGAAATACCTCGAAGCCAACCTGGCGTGGGCCGGGCGTGAAGGGGCCCTCGTCGGGGCCGGCCCCGGTACCCACCCCGAAGCGGACGTCGTCAATAGCGTCCTGGACCGGGACGTGACCGTCGAAAAAGGGGCCACGGTTCGTGAGGCCGTCATACTCGAAGGCGGTCGCGTGCGCGCCGGCGCCTTGGTGAACCGGTCCGTCCTTGGTCGCCACGTGGTCGTTGGCCGGGGTTCGGTGGTTGACGCGCTCGTCGGTCCTGGGTGATGGCTGGGTCGTCGCGGAAGGTGATGTGCTGACCGGGGCCAGGTTGCCGGCGGGGGTTTGAAGCGGCCGCGCTCAAACGTTCCTCAATCGGGCTTGGCGTCCTAAATAGGGCTTCAGCGTTCGTCGATAGGCAGAGCGCGTTTAGCGATCAAGTGGACCACCAGCCCCGTCCACCCGGTTTGGTGGGAGGCTCCCAGGCCGGCTCCGTTATCGCCGTGGAAGTACTCGTGGAACCATATTAGATCCCGCCAGGCCGGGTCCTCCTGGAGCAGTTTGTTATCGCCATGGGAGGGCCGGTGACCATCGGGGCCAGGTAAGAACACTGAGACGAGACGGCGGGAGATGTCTTCGGCCACCTCGACGAGAGAAAGGTCGTTCCCGGAGCCGACCGGGTACTCGACTTTCAGGTCCTGACCGAAGTACCGGCTGTACCGGTAGAGGGCCTCGATGAAAAGGTAATTGAGCGGGAACCACACGGGGCCACGCCAGTTGGAATTGCCACCGAACAGGTCGGTGGTTGATTCTCCCGGCTCATAGTCGACCTTCGCCACAACGCCGCCGATGTCCATCGTGAAGGGATGGTCGAGGTGGAAGCGCGACAGGCTGCGTACCCCGAAGGGAGACAGCATCTCGGCCGGGTCGAGGACACGTCTGAGGGCGCGCACCAGCACCTCTTGGTTCGCGACGGAAAGCAGGCGCCGGTCGGCCATCCCGGGCACGCGGGTATGCGCCATGAACGCCGCCATCTTTGGCTTGTTGAGCTCGAACCATTCGGTGCGCTGAACGAAGTCCCTCAGCTTTGCCGCCAGCTCAGGGTGGAGAGTGGTGACCGCCAAGAGCGGCACCACACCAACGAGCGAGCGAGCCTTCACTGGCGCGGAGTGCCCGTCGGGGAACTTGATCACGTCATAGAAAAAGCCGTCCTCAACGTCCCATAGCCCTTGGGTGTGCATGGCAAAGGCGATGTAGGCGAAGTGCTCGTAGAACTTGATGGCTATGTCCTCGTAGGTCGGGTCCGTGTCGGCCAGTCGGAGCGCGATTTCCAGAAGCGAAATGCAGTACATGGCCATCCAGGCCGTCGCGTCTGACTGCTCGAGGAGGCCGGGCACCGGCAGCGGTCGGGACCGGTCGAAAAGCCCGATGTTGTCAAGGCCCAAGAAGCCCCCCTCGAAGAGGTTGTTCCCCTCGGCGTCTTTGCGGTTGACCCACCAGGTGAAGTTGATCAACAACTTGTGGAACGCCCGCTCCAGGAAGTCGTTGTCTGGCGGCAGGCCTTGAAGGGCCCTTCGGTGCAGGTCGATCTGCCAAACGGCCACCGCTGCCCATCCCTGGACGGGCGGGTTGACGTCACCGAAATCCCACTCATAGGCCGGCAGTTGGCCGTCGGGGTGCATGTACCACTCTCGACAGAGCAGCAGGAGCTGTGATTTTGCATACGAAGGGTCCAGGTGAGCGAGCGCCACTGCGTGGAAAGCCAGGTCCCATGAGGCGTACCACGGGTACTCCCAAGCATCGGGCATAGAGATGACTTCGCGGTTGGCCAGGTAAGTCCAATTGGAGTTCCTACCGTGCCGTCTTTCGGGAGGGGGTGGCGGTTGGGCGGGGTCGCCATCCAGCCAGGGTTGTACGTCGTAGTGGTAGAACTGCTTGCACCAGAGCATCCCGGCGGCTGCCTGGCGGAAAACCGTAGCTTCCTCCGGGGTGATGTCGGGAGGTGCGATGGAGGCGAAATATTCGTCCGCTTCGGTTTTGCGCTGGGCCAATACCGCGTCGAAACCGTCACCCAAGTCAAGAGCCTCGTCCGCAAAGCGCAAGCGGAACTGGGCCGTCGCACCCGGAGCGAGCTCCACGCGGTAGTGAAGAGCAGCTTTGGTCCCGCTGAGAGCGGGGTTGACCGACGCGGCGCCGTGCAGGAGGTAATCCGAAATCCCGTCCTTCGGGTACGGCGGGCCGGGCGTACCCCAAAGCTTCTGGGTGTTGGTGTCGTTTTCACAGAACAATGGCTGAGGCAGCTTCCCGTCTGGCCCCGCCCCGGCTACCAGTACTCTCGAGCCGATCGCTTCGCAATCTACGGCCAGGAATTGTCCGGTGCCGGGGCGCATGACGATGGATGGCTTGATGCCGCTGAAGTCCCAGCTCCACCGGTTGCGGTACCAGATCGTAGGGAGGACGTCGAGGACGGCGGCATCCGGCCCGGCATTGCTCACTTCTATCTGCCATAAGAGATCTTCGGGCCCTCTTTGGCCCAGGTTACAGTCACGACGAAGTACCGATTGGCGTCGAAAACGCCCGTGTCAACGAGCTCGTACTCGGGTTGACTTCGGTCGCGCCGCCCGTTCTCGGCCACCAGATCCGCATAAGGAAAGGCAGCTTGAGGGTAGTGGTACCGCCACTGCAGCCAGCTGGACGTCGGGGTGGCGTCGAGGTACCACCAACATTCCTTTACATCCTCACCGTGGTTGCCCTGGGAGTTCGTCAACCCGAAGGCGCGTTCTTTCAGGATGGGGTCGTGGCCGTTCCACAACGCCAGGGCCATGCACACCAGCTGTCGGTCGTCGCAGATGCCGCCCATGCCGTCCTCGTTCCAGCGGTAGGCCCGAGAAATCGCTTGCTCCCAGGGGAAGTATGACCAGGCGTCGCCGTTGGCCGAGTAGTCCTCGCGTACCGTCCCCCATGCTCTTTCCGCCAGGTAGGGCCCCCATCTTCGCCACGGGACGTCGTAAATCTCGGCCTCGCGCAGACGCTGCCACTCGGCGATTAGTTCGACGGGACGGGTATTGCCCGGCTCTGCTTCGGCGGTGCTCATTGGAGGGTAATCTTCTCAGATCCACGCCAGGAGTAACGCCTCCGCAAGGGGGATCTTGCGAGTCGCGCCAGGAAATGCTTGACTCAGCGTGCGAAACCGTATTTGATGATGTGTCTAGTACGTGAGTAACTCCCCAACTTCCCCCGCACACCCTAGGAGGTGGCGTTGAACCGATCTCAGCTAGTAGAAGAGATAGCAGACACGACAGGCCTTACGAAGCGCCAGGCCGAAGAGGCGGTTGACGCCTTCGTGTTCACCATTGGCGACCAGGTGAGGTCGGGCAGCAAGGTAACTATTTACGGTTTCGGGAGCTTCAACCCGACATCGCGTAAAGCGCGCACAGGACGCAACCCGCGCACCGGGCAACCGGTGAAGATCGCCGCGTCCAAGGGCATCCGTTTCAGCCCGGCGACCGGTTTCAAAGCCGACCTAAACGCCAAGAAGTCAGCCGCCAAGAAGGCGGCGGCGGCAAAGGCTTCGCCAGGACGCGCCGCGGGCCGTGTGGCACCGGCGAAAGCCGTGAAGGCCACGAAAGCGACCACGACCACGGCCGCCAAGGCGACCGGGCGGAAGTCTGTGGCGGCGGCGAAGAGTGCGCCGTCGCGTGGACCTGGCCGGCCTGCCAAAGCCAGCGTCAAGACCGCCGCAGCCAAGACGGTCGTCGCGAAGAAGACTGCCCCAGCAAAGGCGCCCGCTAAGAAGACCGCGGCGAAGGTCACCAAGGTTTCGAAGGCCAGCAAGGCGCCTGCGAAGTCGTCACGGGCAACCAAAAAGTAGGAGTGCTACAGGGAGCCAGGGCTCCCAAGTGCATCGCGGTTGCAGTGGCTTGGTTCCTTTTGAACCGGGCTCTGCAGCCTTAGGTGGCGCCAATTGGTTGTCCGCACGAGGACAGTTTTGGCATGCGGAGAGCCTGTCAAGGGTTGGGCGCAACAATGTCGGCCGGGAAATCCACGTCCCAGGCCAGCTCTGGGTCGTGTATTACCGTCCAGTTGAGGCCGGTGCGGTGCGCTTCTTCCTGGTGCCGTGAGAACGAACCGGGGCCATATGAAAAACGGAAGCCGCAGTTCGGCGGCAGACTGATTACGTTTGTGCCATCTTCGCGACGGTCAGGCACCAGAGCGATGCCATCAAGGTCTGCCAACCATGCCAGCCGCGAGGCATGAGGTAAGTCCGAGTGGGCGACGACGAGCCGTACGAAACCCTCAGCGTCCAGTTGTGCCACCGCCGCGTTTATGGCCCCGTTCAGGCCTAAGCCCGGTTCGAGCAGCGCTCGTGCGCCGAGATCATCTGCCCACTTGGCCACTTCCTCGTCGTCGCACACTACGACCACGGGCAACGGGCCTGCCGCCTTCACGACGTGCTCGGCCATTTCCCGGGCCAGCGTGGCCCGCTCTTTCGGGCTGAGTACGGGCGCCAGGCGCATCTTGGCCCTCGAAAAAGCCTTGACGGGGATGACGGCGGCCGCCTTCGAGAGGTCTGAGCCCTCAGCCCATAGATCGTCGTCCGCCGGTGAAGAGCCCGTCGCCGCAGCCTCCGGCGGCCCCTGCCGGCGGGCCCCTGCGTTCACCCGGCCATCATAGGCAGGCGCCAGCACCCTAACGGTCACGTCTCGAATCGGGCCCCGGTTGCTAACGTGAAGTCGATGCGAGTGGCGTTTGGCACCGATGAGAGCACCCCGGTGACGGAGGAGCTCAAGGAGGAGCTCGCTCGCCTCGGGCATGAAGTCCTCGTCGTGGCCGACCCTTTGCGCTGGGCGCAGGCCGGCCGGGCCGTGGGGGACGCCGTGGCGGCCGGCCGAGCCGACGTGGGCGTGGTCTGCTGTTTCACTGGGACCGGGGTGGCGATGGCGGCCAACAAAGTCTCGGGCGCACGGGCCGCGCTGTGTGTCGATGCCGAGACGGCGCGAGGAGCCCGAATATGGAACGACGCCAACGTGCTGGCGCTGAGCCTCCGCCGCACAACGGCAGAACTCGGCCATGAGGTGATCGAGGCTTTCTTCGGGAGCTCCCCGGACGGATCTGAAGCCGACCAGATTGCCCTCCTGGCGTAAGGGCGGGCGGTAAGTGGCGAGCGCGTCCTCCCCGGCCCGGTACCCGAAGGCGACGCATGGCGATGCGCCCACTCTCGTTTTCGAGCGGGGAGCCTGGGCCGCCGGTCACGACGTCGTCGTCGGGGTCGACGAAGTGGGCCGGGGAGCCTGGGCCGGGCCCTTGATGGTGGGCGCCGCTGTATTGCCGAGAGGCAAAAGGGTGTACGGGGTGCGGGACTCGAAAATGCTTACAGAACCGCGGCGCGAGGCTCTTTTCCAACGGGTTGCGAGCTGGTGCGAGGCGTGGGCGGTCGGGGCGGCCACGCAGGTCGAATGCGACTCTCTCGGTATGGCTGCGGCGCAGCGCTTGGCGGCTCAGCGGGCGTTCGCGGGCCTCGGGCTGAAAGCCGACGTGGTCTTGATCGACGGGAATTGGGACTTTGCCGGCACGGGCAACGTTGTGAGGATCGTACGGGGCGATGCGTGCTGCCTTTCGATAGCCGCGGCGTCGATCCTGGCCAAGGTCACTCGCGACAGGCAGATGCGAGCTCTGGCTCCGAACTACCCTCATTATGAGTTCCAGGACAACAAGGGTTACCCGTGCTGGCGTCACAAGATGGCTCTTCAGGCTTACGGTCCGTGCGCCATCCACAGGCGGACGTGGGTCTTCATGGACTCCCTCAGTTGGGACATGCGCGCAACTCGGTTCGACGCGGTCGACGCGGTCGAGGAGAGGGGCGAAGGGGGCGACGAGACGAGCGACGTAGCCGGGTACGACGCCGAGGGCTACTGTGACTGATCCCGCGGCGATAATTGACGTTCAGGGGCTGCAAAAGTCCTTCGGCGCCGTCGAGGCTTTGCGGGGCGTGGACTTCTCGGTACCTGAAGGCAGGGTCCTAGGCTTGCTTGGACCGAACGGTGCGGGCAAGACCACTGCCGTCCGGATCTTGACGACACTGCTCGAACCGAGCGGTGGCAAGGCGACGGTGTGCGGGTTCGATGTCGTTCGTCAGGCGGCCGCGGTAAGGAGGTCGATCGGTTTGGCCGGTCAGGCCACCGCCATAACCCCGGACCTCACCGGCTTCGAGAACCTGGAAATGGCCGGACGCTTATACCATCTGGGCAAGGCCACCTCACGGGGGCGAGCCACCGAGCTGTTGGACCGTTTTGACCTGACCGAAGCGGCCAAGAGGCCAGCCAAGACGTATTCCGGCGGGATGTTGCGCCGCCTGGACCTGGCGGCCAGCTTGATCGGCCGGCCGAGGGTTCTTTTCCTGGACGAACCGACAACCGGCCTTGACCCCGTCGGCCGGCTTGGCATGTGGGCCGTTATCCGTGAGCTCGTCACGCAGGGGGCGACACTCCTGCTCACCACGCAGTACCTGGACGAGGCCGACGAGTTGGCGGACAATATCGTCGTGATCGACCACGGCCAGGTCATTGCCTCGGGTACGTCTGAGGTTTTGAAGGACCGGGTGGGCGGCGACGTGGTCGAGTTCTCGGTCACCGATCGATCGAAACTGGGAGCGGCGGTAGACGCGGTGGCGGCTCTTGGGCAAGCTCAGCCGACGGCCGACGCCCAAGCCGGTAGGGTCCAGGTGCACGCGGGCGACCAGGGTTCGGACGTACTCGTCGAGGCGGTGCGGTCGCTAGACGCCGCTGGCATTGCCACCACTGGTCTCGGGGTTAGGCGGCCCTCGCTCGACGACGTGTTTTTGTCTCTTACGGGCCATGGGGCCGAGGATGATGCGGCCGCAGACGGCGCGGAAGATGGCCAGCGACGGCGCGGCCGGGGGCGTGAAGCATGAACCGTACGACTCTCATAGCATGCCCCCATAGCATGTCGGTCGTAATGACTAGATCGGGCGGCGCCGCATGACGGCGTCAGGTATGGCCGTAGGCCAGGCCCTTGGCCCGGAGATCACGGTGGCCACATCGCCCAGCTTGTGGCAACAAGCCCGTTGGGCCGTCGAGGACTCCCTTGTCATCACCAAGCGCAACTTGATCGTCTGGATGCGCGTGCCTTCGTACGTCTTTTTCACCGTCATCCAGCCCGTCATGTTCACGCTCCTTTTCCGCTACGTCTTTGGCGGAGCGATCGAGGTGCCGGTGCCCGGTGGTTACGTCAACTGGTTAATCCCCGGGATCATCGCCCAAACCGCCGGTTTTGCCTCCTTCAGCACTGCTATCGGGCTGGCCAGGGAACTCCAGCGCGGTGGAGTCGACAGGATAAAGAGCATGCCGACGGCCCGTTCTGCGTTTTTGACAGGCCGGCTCACGGCGGACGTATTGCGCCTCCTGGTGACCACATTGATCATGGTCGGAGTCGGCTACCTCGTTGGATTTCGTTTTACAGGTGGCGCGGCCGGTGCCTTCGGGATGGTAGTGCTGGCTGAGCTTCTTGGTGTCGCCGTTTGCTGCGTCTCGGCCTATATCGGGCTGGCCGTCAAGGACGAGGAATCAGTGCAGGCGTTCGGCCTGATTTGGGTCTTCCCGCTGACCTTCGTCTCGTCGGCGTTTGTGCCGATCTCGACAATGCCCACGTGGTTGCAGGGCTTTGCGTCCCACCAGCCCTTCACCGTGGTGATCAACGCCTTGCGCATCCTCGCCCTCGGGCGATCGGTGGAGCCTGATGTGGGCCAGTCGCTCGAATCGGCTTTGTGGCAAAGCTTCGCGTGGATAGCCGCCACCCTCATCGTTTTCATCCCCCTTGCCACCCGGGCCTACAAACGGGCGTAGTAGTACGAGCCGGCCGTAGGGCTGCGGGCCAACTCAGATGACGGTCGCGGCCCGCCCGGTGCCGGACCCGGCCATCGCGCCGGCGTTGGCGCGCGGGACGGCCAGCTTGCCCAAGCACGAGGACCGGCCGCAGCAGCGGGATATGGCCGAGGCTGTCGGGGCGGCCATAAAGCAGAGGCGTCACCTTATAGTCCAGGCGGGTACGGGGACAGGCAAGAGCCTCGCCTACCTCGTGCCGGCGCTCGCCCTCGGGACGAGAGTGGTTGTTTCCACCGCCACCAAAGCGCTTCAGGACCAGCTCGCGCACCGCGACCTGCCACAGCTCTCCCGTTCGCTCGGGGTGCGTTTTCACTACGCCGTCCTCAAGGGCCGCTCCAACTACGTCTGCCGCCAGCGGGTCGAAGAGCTCTCCGGGGGGTCGCAGCAACAGGTGCTGGGACAAGACGACGCGTTCGGCACTGGCAGCGGCCTCGGCCCGCTCGGGCGTGAGGTGCGGCGGCTGGTCTCGTGGGCGAAGGGGGACCGGGCCGAGAGCAAGAACCCGGCTATCACGGGCGATAGAGCCGAGTTGGCGTGGGAGCCGACGGACGCGGCGTGGGCGCAGGTCAGCACCGGATGGCGAGAATGCCCGGGAGTAGCGCAGTGCCCTTCTGGAAGCGAGTGCTTCGCGGAAGCAGCACGCCAACGCGCCGCAAAGGCTGACGTAGTGGTGGTGAACACTCACCTTTACACCACGTCCCTAGCCATGAGCGAGGCCGAGCTACTGCCCGTCCACGACCTGGTTGTGTTCGACGAAGCTCACGAACTCGAAGACATCGCTTCTGCTGCCTTCGGGTTCGAGCTGAGCCAGGGCCGCCTCGTCGCGCTCGCCCGCATATCCCGTCCCCTGGTAGCCGACAGCTCTGTGGTCGCGGGCCTGGAGGACGGAGCGCTGTTACTGGCCGGCGTGCTCCGGGCCCACCGGGACCAGCCTCTAAAGCAGCCACTGGACGAGGACATGGCTCGGGTCCTTGGTTTGCTCCGAGAGCGAGCTAACCGTTTGCTGGAGGAATTGCGCAAGGTTGGTCGTACTGCGGTGGGGGATAGCAGCGCCGGCGGGCACCCAGGCGGGCACGCAGGCGGGGATCTCCGCCACGGTGGGGCGACTGGAAGGGGGAGCGGGACGGCCGGGCCCGGACGGGCCGGCAACAACAAGGCCGGCGGCGGCCTGGGTGGCGGGGGCCTGGGTGGCGGGGGAATGGGTGGTGGCGGCAGAGTTGCTGCCGGGGCCCGGGCGCTGCGAGCCCAAAAAGCCGCTTCACTACTGGTCGAAGAACTAAACGGCATCTTGCAGCTGCCCGAAGGACAGGTGGCGTGGGTCGAAGGTCCTGAGCATGCGGCGGTCCTGCGGGTGGCGCCGGTCGACGTGGGCGCGCTTCTGCGGGAACGACTTTGGCTGCACAAGGACGCCCCGACAGCGGTGCTCACCAGCGCGACGATCCCGCCCCATCTCGGTGAAAGGCTCGGCCTGGCGGCCGACTCTTATGACGAGAAGGACGTGGGCAGCCCCTTTTCCTACGAGCAGCAAGCGCTGCTTTACTGCCCCGTCCACCTGCCTGACCCTCGGGCGGCCAACTTCGAAGCGGCCATGCACGAAGAACTCGTGGCGCTTATTGAAGCCGCCGAAGGCCGCACTCTCGCCCTGTTCACGAGCTGGCGGGCTATGCACGCGGCTGCCGAGGTGGTCCGCCGGCGCGTCCCTTGGACAATTTTGACCCAGTCCGACTTACCGAAGGTCAAGCTGGTCGAGCAATTCAGTTCCGACGAGCACTCCTGCCTGTTCGCCACCATGGGTTTTTGGCAGGGCGTGGATGTGCCGGGGCCCTCGTTATCTCTCGTCACGATCGACCGGTTGCCGTTCCCTCGTCCAGACGACCCCCTTTTGCGAGCGCGCCGGGACGCTCTAGGTGCGGCGGCCTTCGAGCTGATCGACGTGCCCCGAGCGGCCACATTGCTGGCCCAGGGCGCCGGGCGTCTCGTCCGCTCCCGGGAGGACAGGGGAGTGGTGGCCGTTTTCGACCGGCGACTGGGGAAAGCTCGCTACCGCTGGGAACTGGTCCGCTCCTTGCCGCCCATGCGCCGTACGAGGTCTCGCGCCGAGGTCGAGATGTTCTTCAAATCCTTGAGCTTGGGGTCGGCGCTGTGAAGGGTGGGCGGTGTGAAGGGGCGCTGTGAAGGGTGGGCGGGCTGGCGGCGAGACCGTTCCGCTTGCGCCCGCCTCCCGCGGTCCTGGGGTCTATAGCCCCTTGGGGACGGTGGTTATTTTGGCCCCGGCCGGCGGAGAGACGGTCGAAGCGGACGGGTGGCTGGAGAAAGTGGTCAAGCTGATTGTGGCCCCATTGGCGTTGACATGGTCCATCACGCCGGACGAGTTGGCCGCGCAGTAGGTGACCGGGGTGGCGTACTTCTTCCCCGTCAGGGTGATGCAGGTCGAGCTCAACCGCCCGTACGTGGCTGATGACGTGTTCGCCCCTGCTTCATGTGCCGCCACGATCCCCTGGATGCCTTTCAACGTTTCGACCAACACCCCGGGGGAAAACAGCTCTTTGAGGGAGTCAACGGGCCCCAGTAAAGCCGTCGGTACGCGCTCACAGGTCAACTTGCCCGACCCCTGGCACACCGTGACTGCCGAAGGGGTGATGTAGAAGCTCCCATTGGGAGATATCACGGCCTCCTTTGGTGGGTCCTGGATAAACGTGATGTTCTCGTTCTCGTGGGTCTTCGCGTCGACCAAGTGGTACGTGGCGCTGAACGGCTCACTCGAAATCTTGGCATAGCCATTCACGATGGTGTTCAGACCTGAGCCCGTCCCGCCGTCGGCCACCCGCGGTGCCATCGAATTAGCCCACGCCGGGCTGGCCGCGCTGCCACCTATGGTCACCGTGGCGGCCAGGGCCAGGCCGCCGACGAGCCCGGCCATTACCGCCGGGGTTCGGCCCGCGCCGGTGCTGCCGCCGACGTCGCCGTCGCCGTCTTGTCGTCATGCCTACTTTTGCGCGCTCCCATGTTGCTTTCAGCCTCCGTTCACATCCAGGTAATCCGGGACGTTTGTTCGGGTTACGATAACCCAACCCTTACATAGACGCCGGTCAGTACCTCTGGTTACGAGACTCCGGAATTATTCGTGTTCTTCGGGGTGTGCGCCCTCTTCTACCGGTTCTGCTTCCGCCACTTCTACTGGCCTTGCCCGTCACTGGGCCCTTGTTGACTCGGGACATGGACAAAGCAACACGTGCCGCGCTCGGGGACTTGGCCGCCGACCAGCGCGGGCTGTTTTCGGTAACGCAGGCGAAGCGTATCGGCGTGAGTAACGCCCAGTTGCTGCGAGCGGAAGCCGCAGGCCAGCTTCGGAGAGTGCGGCGTGGCGTCTATGCCACCGCCGGCGTGCCGCCCTCGCCCTGGGAACAGATCGTGAGTGCGACGCTGGCGGCCGGCCCCGACGCTGTCGTTTCTCACGCCAGTGCGGCGGCGGTGCACCGGTTCGAATATGGCGGCTCCGGGACCGTAGAGGTAACCGTCCAGCCGGGCAGCCGGTTCCGGCCTGCTGGTGTCGTTGTGCACCGGGTCACGGATCTCACCGTCGCCGATGTAGTGAAGACGAGAGGAGTGCTTGTCACGTCGCCTCCCAGGACATTGGTCGACCTCGCCGGGCGCCTCGGGCCGGCGCTCACTGAAAAGCTCCTGGACGAGGGATTAATCGCCCGAAGATGGACGATCGTTCAGTTGCAGGAATGCCTTTACCGGGCGCGGGAAAACGCTCCCGGCCGCGACTTCCTCTCGCGGCTCTTGCGGGCCCGGGGCGGGGACGCCAGTGCCGACAGTGTCCTCGAGGCCAAGGCGTTCCGGGCGCTGGCACCGCTCAGGCCCTTTGAGGTGCATTTCACGGTGGGAATAGCCGCCAGTGTGTACGTGCTCGACGTGGCGTGGCCGGCGAGCAAAGTAGCGGCAGAGATTGTGGGCCGGGCGCACAGGTTGGCATCGCTTTCAGCGTTTGACCGCGAGCGGCGCAAATTGAACGCCCTCGGCCTGGCTGGTTGGAGAATCTGTCATTTGACGGCGGCTATGTCGCCTCGAGACATGGTGGCCGCGGTGCGGGCGATGCTCGTCGCCTCGCGTTGTGACCATTTGTAGCCGGAAAACGAATAAAAGTCGCGCTAAGCGACGGCCCCGCGTCGAAAAATGGCCACGACGCCACCTCGGAAAACCGAGCTAGTGCCTACTTTTATCTGGCGACGGGTCGAGGGGGCCGGCTGGGACGGGTTCGGGCCGGCTGGGACGGGTTCGGGCCGACTGGGACGGGTTCGGGCCGGCTGGGACGGGTTCGGGCGGGGCGGGGGGGCGGTTCGGGCCGGCTGGCACGGGCCAATAATCCCGGCTCGCTCAACCTCCCGGGATGGCCGTCGCCGGCGTCCCCACCCATATCGCCAACCGCCCGTCCACCGTCCCGGCCACCACGGGATCCTGGTCGACATAAGCGGCTTCGTCGGCCTGGGCATAGACGGTCGCACTGAAGGCCGGCGACGTGGTGGCGAGTTGTTGCCACGAATTGCCGGCATTACCGGACGCCCATAGGCCGGCCGGCGTGAACTGCGCCCCCGCCGCCCCGCCCACCGGGGCCGGCCACGCCTGCGACGGGAGGTCGTCGTCCCCGCTCAGGCCGAGCCACGTGGTCGTCCCGAGGGCTATGCCGTCAAGAGGGGTCACCTCAACGCCGGCGGGCGACCCACCCCCGAGCCCGGTGAAGGTCGCGGGCAACTGTTGCCACGCGCTGCCGTTGTTCGAGTTCCAAAGCGCCGGTTGCCCGACGGAGCCGTTGCCCGTCGACCCTGTCGACCCCCCATAAGCAATGAACCCGTTGCCTGTCGATAAGCACCCGTCGGCGGTGGTCGTCGACCCGGCCGGCGAGGAAGTCAGGAAGGCGGCGCTCGTCCACGAAGACCCATCGGTGCTGACCCACGCGGCGGGCACCCGGCCCGGCACAGTGGAGGTAGCCGAACCTACAACCACGGCACTGGACCCGGCCCAGCAGGTGGCTTGCGGGAGCTCGGTGCCCAGTTGAGGGCTGGTATCCAGCGGTTGGGGGGCTTCCCACGTGCTGCCGTCGGGGCTGTACCAACCGACCGCCTGAGCGCCGGCGTGGCCGACCACGTATTCGCTGTTGCCCAGGCGGCCGGCGGCCGTGGCGGTGAACGGCCCGGTGAGAACGGTGCTGGCTGAGGTGCTGCCGGGACCCGGTCCCGAGGCCGGCGGGCCCGCTCCGCCGAGGGTGGCCGGGCTGATGGGCTCTCTCGGCCAACTTGCCCCGTCGTTCGCTGACAGGCTGGCGAAGGCGCCTGTCCAGCCGCCGGCCTCGCTCGCCTCCGAGGGCGGAAGGGGGGCGGCACCCACGGCCAACAGGCCGCCGGGAACCGCTAGTAACTGGTTGACCGTCTGCTCGTGGAACGCGTCCGAGTTCGCCGCCCGCCACGACCTCCCATCAGCCGAGGTGAGGAGCGCCACCGCCGTGGCCGCCGGCCCCAAGGCCGGGCCCGGTTTGGAGAGCTGAACGCTCATAACGAGAGCTCCGTTGTCGTCGACGAGGCTCGTCGGGACGGCCGTCGGCAACGGCCGGCCGAAGGTGCCGTTGGCACTCGGCTGTGACCAGGTCCCGGCCCGCCGGACCAGGACGTATGGTTGGCCGGGGATGTTGTCAGCCATGACCGTCGCGTCCTGGTTGACGCCCACCAGTCCGAGGTGCCATGCCGCGTCCCCGGCGGCCGCCGCCGGCAACGGGATCTCACTCCACGACAGGCCTCCGCCTGTTTGCCACAGGCGCTGATGACCGGGGCTGCCACCTACCGCGACCATATGGCCCCGGCCCCCGCGGCGGCGTAGGCGAGTGCGCCGGGGCTCTCCGGCGGCTCGGCGTCGAGCGGGAAGCTTTCCGACGTCTGGCTCCAGGAGGAACCGTTCGGCGAGATCCACGACGCTGGCTGCCACGACGAGCCCGTCCGCACCCCCCCCACAGCCAGTAGCCCGCTTTGTAAAGGCGCCCCTGGTCCCGAGCTCGCCGTAGCGCCCAGGCTGACGAGCGAGGTTATGACCTGGTCACCCAGTTGAAATGGAGAAGTGACGCTGTCACGGACGGTGGCCCAGTGGATGCCGTCCGAGGAATACCAGAGCGCGGCAGACAACCCGGTGCCGCTGGCGTAGGACCCCCCGGCGAACACGCCCGCCGGCGTAGACAGGATGTCGTTGACCGTGGCGTCGGACGCCTGGTTGATCACGCTGTCAGCCCCGCTCAAGAGCTGCCAATGGCTGGCGTCCGTCGAATACCACATCGTCGCCTTGCCGTCGACCGTGCCGGCGGCGAACAGGCCCAGCGCTCCGGCGGTCACGGCGTCCATCACCGCGCCACCCTGTCCTGAGGAGATCGCAGCTGCTGGAGAATCC
This sequence comes from uncultured Acidimicrobiaceae bacterium, assembly GCA_963750465.1. Lineage (GTDB taxonomy): Bacteria > Actinomycetota > Acidimicrobiia > Acidimicrobiales > Palsa-688 > Fen-671. The sequence goes on along the minus strand of CAVVRE010000007.1, from coordinate 805,290 downwards.
AAGGCCGGGGTGTCCGGCACGGAAAGGAAAGGCTCGCCCGGGCGGGCCGAAACCCAGACGGCGGCGTTAGTAGCGGCACCTGTCCGGGCTGACCCGACCACGATTTGACGGGCGCCCCAGTTAGTGGCTCCGTTAGCCGAGGCCGAGCTCGCCCCGGTCGGCGTCGGCAGAGGCGCCTTGGTCCAGCTCATCGCGTCGCGCGAGGTCCACACTGTGGCCACGGACGGGCCAGACGTACTGAACTGAGTGCCGGCGATGAGCCACTTCCCCCTGGCGCCCGGCGCTACGACCTTGGCCAGCGTGCTGCTGGTACCGCCGCCAAGGTCCAGTGAGAGACCAACGTCTCGTTGCCAGTTGTAGGAGGCAGAAGAGGCGGGTTTGGTGGTCTGCGTCACGGTCGACGGGCTGGTGCTCGAAGACGCGGGGGGCGTGCTGCTCGAACATCCGGTCAGGACCGCGCCTACGAGAACAGTCGTCGCTGCGCCCACTACGAGCTTGCGGTTTACGAACTTACGACCGGGAGCGGCTGGCACGGCGCAGAGAAATTGGGTATTCAGTGGGCGCTCAAGCCCAACCCGCCATCCTCTTTCCGTCTCCAGACCTTCCACCACGGCTTGGTCTCCCGCTTGCGCTCGATCTCCTTCAAGATCTCAGGGCCAGCGGCCGTCACTATGAGATCTGCGGCGTCCAGGACGCCGGCCACCTCGCCCTCCGGCATGTCCGGCTCTTCCTCGACTTGCGGGCGGACCAGAGAACCAACCACGAAGCTCCCATCGATGATGTCTTTTTGGTAGCGGGGACAGTTTGTCGGGCATCGCCAAGGCGCTTCTGGTGCGAGATTGAGCACGCAGAAGCGTGCGACCTCGCCGGTCGAATAAGTCCGGCTCTGGAAATGCCGGCAGTCTTCCCGCATCGTCATTGGTCCAGTTTGGCACGCCCCTGAACGTGCTTGGCTACGCTCCGGCGCCGAGCGTGTGGCTTTGGCGAACGCCCACTGCTGAACATGCCGGCCGCACTTCTGGGCGGCGGGCAACGACGGCGGGCAACGACGGGAAGGGTGAGCTCAAACCGTCTCGAGGCTCATTCCCGGCCACAATCGTTAGGAACGATATTGGCCATCAGGGGGGCCGCTTAGCTAATGCTCAGGAAAAAGTCAGGGCCGGCGAGATCCTTGGCGGGGGCGTTGTCGTACCCTTGATGTACTTGAGCCCTTTGCACGCCCGCGTGACCGGCAAGTACCCGGGGCCCGCAGCCGTACGTTCGCGGCCGCAAGCTTGGTCGCGGCCGGCGCCGTCCTGGCCTTGCTCCTCAGCAGCTGCTCGACCTCGGCGACGTACGCCGGCAGCGCCTCGCAGGACGTGTTCTTCAAGCTCCCGCGCAGCTGGACGGTCTACAACCAGACGACGCTTCAGAACATGGGTTTGGTCAACGCCACCCAGACCTCGCAAGCGCAAGCGCAGGGCAGCAGCTACCAACTGTTCGTCACTTTCGCCAGTCCCAACCCGCACCTGGGCGCCCATGGCGGCCCGGACTTGTCTGGAAGCTCTCCGTGGGCGTACAACTTCGTGGAGTCACTCGGTGGCTCTGACCAGGAGTCCCTTTCGTTGGGTGGGCTGAAGAACCTCGTGCTCCCGATCGATACGTTGAGCCAGCAGGGCGCAGCCAAGCAATTGGCTCCGACCAGGCAAATGGTTGACGGCGACCTACGCGGGACCCGGGTTGCCTACGAAGCCAAGAGCCAGGGCGGGTCGGTCGCCTTCGATCAGGTTGCGTTGATGAACAGCCCGACCAACAAGGTGTGGGTCCTGGCCGTCGGGTGTTCGCTGTCGTGCTTCCAGACCCACCGGTCGACCATCGACAACATCGTGAAGACCTTCACCGTCACAGGCCAAGGGCATTAGGCTCGTGGCCTGGTCGCTTCTCATCTCCGTGGCCCGGGCGAAGACGCGCCGAGCACTGGCGGTGGCTGCCGCACTAGTCGCCACCGGAGGGCTGGCGGCGTGCTCGAGCGGCCACCCCGTCGCGAGCAGTTCGCAGCAGTTCTATGCCAATCTGCCTTCCGGCTGGAGGGTCTTCGGCAGCTCGTCACTGAAGCACGACACCTCCCTGCACTCACTGATCACTACGCCGCCGCAGTTCCTGGCCGTGGCCTCGGCCAGCCCGCGGCCGCGTGCCGCTGACGCCTTCACCTCGTCTCGTTACCCCTGGGCCATCGCCCTCGTCAGACCCCTAACCGCCGCCGAGCAGACCCAAATGTCGCTAGAGAGCCTCAGCGACGTGCTCGTCCCGGTGGACGAGCTGAGCCAGCTCGGGGACAGCGTCCAGCTCTTGTCCCAGCCCACGGAACAGGTCAACGGTGCGCTCCACGGCATCGTCATGTCTGTCCAGCTCCAGGGCCCTTCTGGCGGTCAGATTGCGTACCAGCAGTCGACATGGGTCAACGGGGCTACCAGCAAGATATGGTTGCTGATGGTCGGTTGTTCCCCTTCGTGCTTCAAGCAACAGCATTCCGTCATCAGCAACGTCATGGATACCTTTTTCGTAACAGATAAGGGGAAATAAATGACTACACCCCCCGAGGGCCAGGGCCCGCAGCGTCCTGGTACGCCTGAAGACGCTGCGGCTGGCGAGCCTATAAGTGGGTCTGCCGAGGTCAGCGGCGCCGACAACACCCCGCCGGGTGGCGTACAGCGTGGCGAAGTCGAAGCAGCCGGCTCCGAAGGTCCTGATGGCGCTGGCAATGGTGGCTGGGCCAGTGTCGGAGGTTCCAGTGTCGGAGGTACCGGTGTCGGAGGTACCGGTGTGGGAGGTACCGGTACCGGGGCAATGGGTAACGGCGAAGTGAAGGGCAACGGCCAGCCCCCGGCGGCGCCCCCTCCTCAATCTTCGGCCCCCCCCGAATGGAAGCCGTCCGAGTGGCGGCCCCAAGAGTGGCAACCCTCGGATTGGGCCGGCGCCCCGGTCGCAGCCAGCGTGGCGGCGGCGCCCTCCGGAGGAATGGAAGGCGCGCAAAACGGGGATATGGCCGGACCGCACGGCCAGCCCGCTCCCCCTCCGTACGCCGGCGTCGGCGGCGGAAATGGGGGTGGCAACGGTTTGGTCTTCGGGGCCGACGGCTCCCACGCCCCCGGCGAGGAGCCGCCACTCGAAGTGCTCCCAATTTATGAGACCAGAAAGCCCCGGTCGTTCTGGCTGCGCGCCCGCCTGCTCATACTTATAGCGGCCGCCTGGGGGCTGCTCTTCTGGTACGCCCTTTCGTCTGACCCGCTCCTCACCGTCCACGACGGGCTAGTCCAGACGTGGAAGTCCAAATGGTGGTTGGCCGTCCTGTTCGCGGCAGAGCTCATTCGCCAGATCCATTACCTTGTCTGCGAGCATTGGGGCGCGTACAACCATTTCTGGGCGGACAGGGTTTTCGCCGCCAACCGCCCCAAGGGCCGGATGAGCGATTGGGCGCGGTACCGGGCCAAGCGGATTTTCACAATCCTCATCCTTATTGCCCTGGCCGCCGTGATCGCGGGTGCGGCATTCAACACCAGCCCTATACAGGGCCTGTTCCTTATCCCCTCGAAACTCGTCAGCCTGGCCGGCTATATCGCCTACGTATTCTTCATCCTCTTACTTGTCGTGGGCCAGTTCGCGGCGATTTTCTTTTTCCTCTCCCGGGGCGGTGTCGACACTTATTTCCCGGACGACATAAAGACGCGCTTTAGCAGCGTTTGGGGCCAGGACGCGGTAGTGCAGCATGTAAAGGAGAGCATGGTCTTCCTGGAAGACCCGGAGTCCATCGAGGAGAGGGGCGGCTATGTCCCCGGGGGGATCCTGCTCTGGGGCCCTCCCGGCACAGGCAAGACCCTCATGGCCGAAGCCGTCGCCGGCGAGACGGGCAAGCCGTTCGTGTTCGTCGACCCGGGCGCTTTCATCAACATGTTCATGGGCGTCGGGGTCCTCAAGGTCAAGTCTGTGTTCCGCAAGCTGCGCAAGTTGGCGTTGCGCTATGGCGGGGTTATCGTCTTCTTTGACGAGGCCGACTCGCTCGGCAACCGCGGGATGATGAGTGGCCCCGGTGTTTTCGGCCCCGGCGGCGTGCGGGGCATGGACGAGGGTCCATGGGTGAGCAGCGACTGCCACGGGGGCTCGTACCTATCCGAGAGCAGCGTCTCTGCCGTGTTGAACTCGCACCTGAGGGCTGCGCAGGCTCAAAAAACGTCCATCCCGGATGGCCGGCGGGGAGCCCGGGACCGGGGGATGATGATGGGCGGCATGGCGGGCGGAGGAGGGATGGGCACCCTCCAGGCCATGCTGGGCGAAATGTCGGGGCTCAAGAAACCTCGCGGGTTCATGAACCGTTTTGTACGGCGCATTCTGGGGATGAAGCCCAAGCCGCCGCCCAAGTACCGGATCCTCATCATGATGGCGACCAACATGCCCAACTCGCTGGACGAGGCCATGCTGCGGCCCGGGCGTATCGACCGCATTTTCCGGGTCGGCTACCCGTCCAAGGCCGGGCGGGTGCGCACTTACGAGGGCTATTTCGAGAATGTAAAGCACGATCTCACCGCGGCGGACATGGACAAACTGGCGACCATAACCCCTTACGCGACCGGGGCCACCATAAAGGACCTCGTCAACGAATCGCTCATCGTCGCATTACGCAACAAGCACGAGTCGATTACGTGGGCAGACGTGCTGGACGCAAAGAGGTTGAAAGAGCTGGGCCCGCCTGAAGAGGTGGAATATGTGGAGCGAGAGCGCCACGCGGTGGCGATACACGAGGCCTGCCACGCTGTCGTCGCCTACAAGGTGCGCAAGCACCTTGAGATCGACCTGGCGACGATCGAGAAGGGGAGCACCTACCTTGGTATGGTCTCCTCGATAAAACCCGAGGACCGTTTCACCAGCTGGCGCAGCGAGTACGAGGCTGACGTAATGGTCAGCCTGGCCTCATTGGCCGGCGAGCGGATGTTCTTTGCCGGCGACTCATCCTCAGGCGTGTCTGGTGACCTGGAATCGGCCACGACGATCGCGCAGCTCATGGAAGGTTATTGGGGTATGGGCAGCACGATCGCTTCCCGCGCTTCCCGCAGGCAGGGTGCCTGGCCGCCGGGCCCGGGCGAGGGCGAGATGATGGGTGGCGAGATGGGCAAAAAGGTCGAGGAGCGTTTGAGCGAGCTCTTGGTGCGCACCGCTGACCTCATCGAACAGAGCAAAGTGGACGTTTACTCGGTTGCTCACGCTCTCGAGAGCCATAAGACGCTGAGCGGCGAAGACGTCGAGGCGGTTATCGAGGGTAAGGATAGCCGTGGGATCGACGGACGGGTCTACAAGGTTGAGCGGTTCGTCGAGGTGTTCGATGACTATCACGAACGGATCGCCACTGCTCATATCAACCGCCAGCAGGTGGCCGTCTCCCTCCCCAAGCCCGTCGAATGGGCGCCGGAACTGGTCGCTGCCACGAACGGCAATGGCCACGTGGCCGAAGGCGAGCTGGAGGGCGTGTGGGCCGCGCCCGATGCCTCTGCGGCTGGCGAATGGGGACTACCACAGCCCTAGACGCCGTCGAACATATGTTCCCATCCCGGCTATGCTGCTGGGATGGGCCGTGAGCTGCTGGTCCCTCTGGAAAGCAGGGCCGTAAATAGTGGTGCTGGCGCTCTATTCGCGCCGGACCGCCTGCTCCAGCTCATAGCCCCCCTCGCCAGTCTTTTCCCTGAGGGAGGCTTGCGCAGGGGCAGCACCGTGGTGATCGGGCGAGGTGACTCGCCGGGTATGACGTCATTGGCACTTGCGTTGCTCAGCGGGCCATGCGCGGGCGGTTCCTGGTGCGCGGTCGTTGGTGCCCCTGACATCGGTCTGGTAGCAGCCAACCAGCTTGGTATCGACCTAGAGCGTCTGGCGATCGTCCCTGCGCCGGGCCGAAAGTGGGCCACAGTGACCGCAGCCCTGCTCGAGGGCTTCGACGTAGTCCTCTTACGGGCCGCTGGCCAGATGAACCACTCAGACGCTCGCAAGCTCGAGGCCAGAGCCCGTGAGCGTGGGTCGGTGCTCGCCGTGATGGGGGACGGCTGGCCTGGTTCGGCTGCCGTGCGGCTCGGCATCGTCGCGGGCCGCTGGTGTGGGCTAGAGGACGGTTGTGGGCACCTGTGGGGCCGCGAGGTTGAGGTAGTGGCCCACGGCAGGGGAGCGGCTTCCCGCCCCCAGAGGGCACATATGTGGTTTGGTAAGCCCGAACTCGGGCCGGTTGCCCGCCAGCTCGAGCTGGTCGACGGCGACCCGGCCGAGGTGCCGGCCACAATAGGCATCGCCGGGTGAAGGTGCATGAGCCGCCCCAGGGCCCTTGTTGCTTATTGCCCTGATTGGGCTGTTATTGCGGCTGGGCTCCAGGCCTCCTGCGAAGTGGTTGTCGTGTCGGCCAACCAGGTGGTGGCGACTTCGCCGGCCGCTCGAGCCGCTGGCGTCCGGGCCGGTATGCGCAGGCGGGAGGCTCAAGCCCGTTGCCCCGGTCTGGAGGTCCGGCCGAGCGACCTCCCGTCCGAAGTTCGTTGGTGGGAGCCAGTTGTAGCGGCCGTCGAGACGTTCGCACCCGGGGCCGAAGTGCTCCAACCAGGCCAGCTTGCTCTCGGGGCTCGGGGACCTTCCCGATATTTTGGCGGCGACCTGGCGCTGGCCACCAAGGTGGCAGCGACGGTCGAGGAGGTAGTGGCCGGTCAAGCGGGCGAGAGTAGTTGGTCGGGCTGCTGCCGGGTCGGTATCGCTGACGGCCTTTTCGCGGCCGGCTTGGCCGCCCGACAGGCGGTGGCCGACGAGCCGCTGGTAGTGCCAAGAGGCAGGAGCACCGAGTTCCTGGCCCCTCTGCCCGTAAGGGTGCTCGCTCTTCCAGGCCTGGGCGGCCCTGCCGGCATGCCGGGTAGTGGCGACCTCGCTGGCCTGGCCGACCTGCTCGTTCGTTTGGGTCTGAAGACACTGGGGGATTTCGCCGCCCTCCCGGCCCCCTCTGTGCTCGGGCGGTTCGGTGCTGAAGGCCTTTTAGCCCATCGTCTGGCTCGGGGTCTGGGAGAGCGGCCCGTGCGGTCCCGCTTGCCCCCTCCTGATTGGGTCGTTTCCGCAGAACTCGACCCACCGGCCGACGAGTTGCACGCCGCCGCCTTCATAGGCAAAGCGTTGGCTGAGGAACTGCATGGCCGTCTCAACCGGGTTGGGCTCGTCTGCACCCGTCTCGCTATCGAAGTGGAGACCGAGTACGGCACTTCGTTGCGCCGTAGCTGGCGCCATGACGGAGCCCTCAATTCGGCTGCGATCGGCGAACGAGTGCGCTGGCAGCTGGAAGGCTGCGCCAAGCCGGCCCGGGGCCCAGCTCCGGAGGGAGGCCCCAGGCGGGCTCAGTAGACACGGCCCGGGGCGGGGTTGGGGTCCCCGCCTCCGGGAGGAGCCTGGGGATGGGGCCCCAGGCGGGCTCAGTAGACACGGCCCGGGGCGGGGTTGGGGTCCCCGCCTCCGGGAGGAGCCTGGGGATGGGGCCCCAGGCGGGCTCAGTAGACAGCGCGCAGGCGGGCCGGATCATAAAACTGACCCTCATCCCCGAGGAAGTGCGGCCCGACGACGGCCGCCAGCTCGGTTTTTGGGGCAACGACGCCGCCGTAGGTACCAGAGCCGCTCGTGCCCTGGCCCGGGTGCAGGGCCTGCTCGGGCCGGAGGCGGCTTTGACCGGGGTGCTGCAAGGTGGCCGCGATTACACGGAACAGGTGCTGCATGTCCCATGGGGGGAACCACGGGTGCCCGGGCGCAGTGGCGCCCCGGCCGACAGCACAGGTACTGGCCCAACGGGCTCAGCCCCGGCTGGCACTTCGAAGGCCGGGCCCGGGCCGGCCCGCCGCGCACCGGCCCGGCACGCCCCGGCCAGTCACGCCCGGCTCGGGCGCACCAAAGATGAAGCGCCACCGTGGCCCGGGCACCTTCCTGGCCTGGCGCCGGCGATCGTCCACCACCCACCCCTACCGGCGCAGTTGATGGACGAATCGGGCGACCCCGTCAGCGTCGGGAGCCGGGGGACGGCGAGTGCCAACCCGGCCCGGCTTACCATCGGCAGCGCCAAGCCGGTTGCCATTAGCGCCTGGGCCGGCCCTTGGCCGCTTGAGGAACGTTGGTGGGACGCGGGAGGGCGTCGGCGGGCCCGTTTTCAGGTATGCACTATCGATGGTGGTGCTTATCTCTTGGCCCGCGAGGGACGACGCTGGTGGGTGGAGGCCACGTATGACTGAGCCCGGAGCGGACGCTCGCTGGTTGTCACCCTGAGCCCCTGCGGCCTATCGTGAGCCCGTGAAACTGGCGACACTGAGACTGGGGACTACGACCACCGCCGCCCGGGTCGAAGAGCATGCCGGTGAAGCCGTTGAGGTCAGTGCGGGCGACGTTGGCGCCCTGCTGGCCCAGTCCGATTGGGCGCAGATCGCGGCGGCCGCCGCTGGTACCCGGCATAGCCTGGCCGAGCTCGACTACGGCCCCCTCGTACCTCGTCCGGGCAAGGTCGTTTGTGTGGCCCAGAACTACAGGGCTCACATCGCCGAACAAGGCATTGAACCACCCGCCTACCCTGCCCTGTTCGCCAAGTTCTCCTCAGCCTTGGCCGGAGCACGCGATGAGATCGTCCTGCCCCCCGACTCCAACCAGGTCGACTGGGAGGTCGAGCTGGCCGTCGTGATCGGCCGGCCCGTGTTCAGGGCGAGCGAGGAGGAGGCCCTCGCGGCCGTGGCCGGCTACGCCGTGATCAACGACGTGACCATGCGTGATTGGCAGTACCGCACCAGCCAGTTCCTGCAAGGCAAGACGTTTGACAAGGCGACGCCGTTCGGGCCCTGGCTCGTTACCCGTGACGACCCATCAGTGGACGAATCTGGCATGCAACTGACCTGTGAGGTCGACGGCGCGGTGGTGCAGGACGCCAATACCTCGGATCTGCTTTTCGGTGTACAGACGCTCATCTCCTACATCTCGCACGCCATGAGCCTGCGGCCGGGCGACGTCATAGCCACAGGGACGCCGGCCGGTTCGGGCCACTGGCGCACGCCCCCCCGGTACCTGGAGGACGGCAGCAGGCTTGTGACCCGCATCGCGGGCCTGGGTGAGTGCCGCAACGTCTGCAGCCGCGAAACGGCGGCCTTAAGCGCCCACGAAGGCCCGAAGATCCAGGGGAGCCGGAAGATCTAGGTCTCTGAGCTGGCGGGGACCTCTGTGCTGGTGGGCGCCGGCCAGGTCGCCGCCTTCAGCTGCCTGAGGGCCCTGGCCCAGCTCAACCACGGCCACCGCTACCACAGTCGTGGCCGTGCCGGCCAGGACGTCCATCAGGTAGTGGTTGGCCGTTGCCATGACCACCCAGGCTGTGCTCAGCGGGTATGCGATACCAATGATCAGGGCTGCTCGGCGCCACGGCCCCTCGTTGGCCAGCCTCCAGACGACCAGCGAGCACCAGACGGCCCAGGCCAGGTGCATGGACGGCATGGCCGCCAACTGGTCGGCGTGAGAGATAAGGGTGTTGTGCCACGAACCCAGGCCGCCCACTTTTTCCACTATGTCGGTGAAACCGGGCAGCATCCGCGGCGGAGCTACGGGGAACAGCCAGAAAACGGTGAAGCCAATGAGGTTGGCCAGCACCAGTTCGTTGCGTAAGGGCCGGTAGATGTCGGGCCGGCGCCACCAGATCCACGCCGCCAGCCCGAGCGTTATCCCGAAGATGGCGTTGTCGTAGAAATCCGAGGAAACGTAAGCGAGTACGTGGTGGTGCGTGAGCCAGTTGTCCAGGTAGTGCTCGGGGGCGATGTGGAGCCGCTCCTCGAACGAAAGGATGCCCTGACCGTTGTGCAACGCCAGGTTCAGACGGACGGGGGCCAGATTTTGCAGCCAGTCGTAGATCCAGCCCAAAAAGGCGATAACGGCCAGTTCAAGGAGCAACGGGCTCCGCTTGGCCCTCTGGCCAGCGGCCGGCGCCCCAGGTAACGACGTCCCTTGACCTGAAGGGAACGCCAGTTCCTGTTCTTCTGCGACCGGCACGGGTCGCAAGTTTATGGTGTGCCTCCGGCCGCGCCCCATTCCGCTCAGAACTGCTTGTGGCCCGGCGGAATTATGATTCGCGCCATGCGTGGGCTGGTGCAGCGGGTTTCGGAGGCGTCCGTCAGTGTAGACGGCGAGGTTGTCGGGCGGATCGGGCCGGGATTGTGCGCTTTGGTCGGCGTCGGGTTGCAGGACGACCAGGCGTCAGCCGACCGGTTGGCGGCAAAGATCTGGCAGATGCGGCTTTTTCCTGATGCGGGAGGCAACCTGAACCGTTCTGCCGCCGAATTGGGTCTGGCCGTGCTGGTAATCAGCCAGTTCACTCTCTACGCGGACACGAGCAGGGGGCGCCGGCCCTCTTTCGTCAAGGCGGCGCCACCAGAATTGGCGAACGTACTGGTCAACCGGGTCGTCGACCAGCTGCGGGGGGCCGGGGCCGAGGTGAAAACGGGACGTTTTGGCGCCATGATGCGGGTCAGCCTGGTAAATGAAGGCCCCGTAACGATAATGGTCGAGACGTGAAAGCTTGACTCGCCTACCGCGGGCGGGCTAATTTCCTTGGAGTCCAAGAGATCCGGCGTTGTAAGGCCGGTCGGGCTGTCGCACCGCCACCGTCGCCGTTGCGCAGCTGCCTTATTTATAGGGGAGTTGGTGCTGTGCGTGAGTACGGGTTGTGGTCGCGTCGTGCCCGTGAAGGCTTCAATGGGCACTCAGGTTCGTCGTCGCCAGCCTTAAGTCGACAGGTGACAGCGAAGCGGGCTGAGATTCCCACCAGGGCGCGGCCCCGTCCGGACATCATGACGCGCCGACGGCACGCTCTGGAACTGATCCTTGCCGTGATCGCCGTACCCGCCCTCGTCGCTCTGGCCACGGGCTCCAGCGCCGCCTGGTGGGTGTTCGTCGGGATGCTGCCTGTCATCGGCGTCTACGTAGCTGTGGTCTTTTATGCTCGGCGCGTGCGGGCCGAGCGCGAAATCAACATTGCCTTCCTGGGTAGCTCCCCGGGACCGGGCGCTGGCTTGGAGGACATGTTCGCGGCCGGCTCCCAACTGGACGAGATCGGCGCCTAGGGGACCGAAAGCCCTGGCCGGCGCGGGTCTCTGGGAGGTCACCCAGGTTGCTCGCCCGACCAGGCCGATATCGCCTTGGCCAATGCAGGTGTCGCGCTCCAGGCCAATATGCGGAGCAAGAGAGCGTTGTCGCCCGAGCTTTTTAGCTTCCCCTGCATGAACGCCACACTCGGTTCGAGTTGTCCCTGCATGACCAGTCGTCCGTCATCGGTGCCGATCGTCAACGTGAGGTCGGGCTCGCCCTCCGGCGCGGCCACCAGGGGACCGGGGGCATCTCCCGACAACTGGCAGCTCCATTGGCTGGGCGCCTTGCGCTCCTGAGCACTGTTCGCGGCTGGGCGCGACCGCGACCTCGAGGAGCCCGACCGCCCGACTTCGCCGACAATGAGTGTGACCAGGCCACCGGGGGCGCCAGAGGAGGTGGCGGCCTGGTCGGGTGAGCCGGCCGTGGCTTTGGTGCTCATAGACGGGCGCGTTCCCTTATGCCTGCGAAGAGGTCGTCTTCGGGCGGCCGTGAGGCAGTGAAATTCCGGGCCAGGTGGTACTCGTCGTAGTGGCCGAGGGCGTCGGCCACGTCGGCCGGCAAGCCAAACCAGAAGGGCGAATTGGGGTCCACCTGGGTCTCATGGGCCAATAGCGCCTCTTCCCGGACACGCGCCCAGCTGGCGACGTCGATCACGGTCGTCACTTCTTCTTGTGGGGCGTCCGCCATTTTCTTCAAGCGCTCCTCTCCCCAGGGCTGTTCGAGCCCGAGCTCGATGAACTTCTCCGCTAACGCCAGCATTCGTCTCTTCGACCAGAGCATGTAGTACAGCTTCTCGGGCTGCCAGACCGGTCCGGCCTCCGGAAAGGCTTCGGGGTCGCCGGCGGCGATGAAAGCAGCCTGGCCCACGTCATGGGCGCGGATGTGGTCCGGGTGAGGGTACGTGGTCTGGTGGCCGGGGTAGATGGCCATGACCTGGGGTTTGGTGCGGCGTACCACCTCCACCAGACGGCGTGTAGCGTCGTCCAGGGCCGCACTGGCGAACGAGTCTGGACGCTCGTTGGCCTCGCTGCCCGGCATCCCCGAGTCCCGGTAACCAAGCATGACCAGCTCGTCGTAGCCGATGATGCTGGCGGCGCGTTTGAGCTCTCTGGCCCGGATGGAGGGAAGGTCGGCGCGGACCTCGGGCTTGTCCATGGCCGGGTTAAGGACGTCGCCTTCCTCTCCGCCGGTGCAACAGACAAGGACGCAATGGGCGCCTTCCGAGTGGTACTTGGCCACCGTCCCGGCTCCCTTCGAACTCTCGTCGTCAGGGTGGGCGTGGACGCACATCAGGCAAAGCTCTTCGGTCATCCCACCAAGATATGGGCTGACTGGGACCCTGCGGGCGAGGCTTACGATGGGGCCGATGCCAGGGGACCTGTTTTTTCACCAGCTGCTCGCGGGGGCGGACTTTGCGGTCGGAGACGAGTTCGCGAGCACGATGCTCAACCACGTCTACGTGATCGCTGATAGCGCCACGCGTGAGGCCCTGCTCGTCGACCCGGCTTACGACGTTCGGGCCATCCTGGGCTGGCTGGCTGAGGCCGAGCTAACACTAAGCGGTGTGCTGGCCACCCACTACCACGCCGACCACGTCGGTGGGGACATATTCGGCCAGCACATCCAGGGCCTGGTCGACTTGCTGGAGCTGGTTGATGTGCCCGTTCACGTGCAGAAAGACGAAGTCCCCTGGGTGGCCGAGATGACCGGCGCACCGGTCGCATCCCTGGTCGCTCACGGCGACGACGATGTCGTGCAGGCGGGTTCCATCGGCGTGCGCCTCTTGCACACGCCCGGCCACACCCCCGGTAGCCAATGCTTCGTGGTCGAGGACAACCTCGTCACCGGCGACACTCTCTTCATCGACGGGTGTGGCCGCACCGACCTGCCCGGGGCCGACCCCGCTGAGATGTACGCCAGCTTGCAGCGCTTGGCCAGCCTGCCGGGCCGGCTCCTCCTGTGGCCCGGCCACCACTACTCGCCCGCCTCCTCAGCTCCGCTCGAGGTCGTGAGGCGGACCAACTACGTTCTGGCCAGGATGAGCCGGGAGGATTGGCTGCGGGCCTTTACATAGAAGGTCAGCCGTTCGGGTGGATGCGGGACCATCCACCCGGTGCCCTGCACGACCTTTCGCCTGGCTACGCCCTGCTCGAAGGTTTTTTGGTTGCGTTAGACGCAATTGGTCGCGTTCCGGAGCAAGAAATGCGTCGGAACGCAACCGGAACACCGAAGCGCGCCCAGATCGGGTGCTGTAGGAAGGGGAGTCGTGCTGGCCCGTCAGGCCCACCCCAGTTCGTGGAGCCGGGCGTCGGAAATGCCGAAATGGTGAGCCACCTCATGGATCACCGTCTTGGTCACGATGTCGAGCAGCTCCCATTGGTTCTGGGCGATCCGGCTGATCGGGCCCCGGAAAACCGTGATGCGGTCGGGCATAGCCCCGCCGTAATTCAGCGATGACCGGCGGGTGAGGTCAACGCCCTGATAAAGGCCGAGCAGGGTGCCGCGCCGGCCGGCGAGCTGCTCCGGCGAAGGCCAGTCCTCCACGAAAACGGCCACATTTTCCATATATCGGCCAAGTTCCTCGGGGATCTGGTCGAGCGCGTCCGCGACGAGCGCCTCAAAAGTGTCCTGGTCGACCTCCATAACCGCCAGCATGCTAGGGCAACCCGGTTGCCTTCGGGCCGGGCTCGCGCCCTGCATGTCCACAACCGGGCCATCCGGGGCGGACAAAGCCGGTCGTCGCGGTCAAGGCGGGCTGCCGGCAGCGCTCCTGGTCATCCGTCAGGGAGCCTCATCGCCCCAGGCCAGCCAGCCCGGATGGCGATGGCGGGCGAACAGCTCCAGGTACGGCCCGGGAGAGCAGCGCTCGATTATGTGGTAGAGCTCATCCGGCTTGCGAGAATGCTCTCGCTTCCGGCTGGCGAAGAGGTTGACCTGGCTCCGTCCCGGGGCGGAGGTCCGTAGCTTGCCCCGCGTCCCGAAAAGGACGAGCTCTGTCACGTTGCGGAAGTAAAAGCCGACGCCGCGCCCGTCGCTACCGCCGTCCTTTCGTACTTTGTGCCAGACGAGGTTGGCCTTGTACGTGAAGCCCCAGGCGTCGAGGACCGCCAGGCCTTGGGCCAGGAGGGCGTTCGGCACCCACAAGTAACAGTGCGACCGCTCCGCCATGAGCCCCGCCAACGGCAGCGAGGCGATCTCTGTGGCCGTCATGGTCGCATAGCGGGCCAACCGGCGGTGCTCGGGCGCCACCTTCCCGGTGCGGTTGCGAAAACGCCACGGCGGGTCGAGGAGTACGGTGCCGAACGGGTCGGCAGCGTCGAGCGAAGCGAGGCTCAGGTCGATGGAACCCGCAGACGCCGGTGTGGCCCAAACCGGTGTGCCCGCAACCGGCTTGCCCGGGACCGGTTTGGCTGGGACCGGTTTGGCCGGGACCCGTTTGTCCGGGACCGGATTGCCCGGAAGCAGGGTTCCCGGAACCGGGGTGTCCGGGGCCAGCGCGGGGTCAGCCAGATTTCCTTGGTTGCCTGCGCCTCTGGTGGACCGGGCCATACTTCTCCTCTGGTGTGTTTGTGTGGAGATCGTAGGTTGCACCGGTGGCCACGACCGGTCTTTGCCGTTGGTAGGGTCGCCTCAACGGAAGTCTCGAGAGCGCAAAGCGGTCCGGCCGGCCAAAGGCGGGAGGGCTTCGATATGGGCGGCGAGGACGTTGATCGCCCCCCCGTCCCTTTCCAGTTTGCCCCGTACCAAGAGTGCGGGAGCCGAACGCGCCACCTTACGATATCGGTCCCAAATGGGTACGGGGCAGATGACGTTGACAAGGCCGGTTTCGTCTTCCAGGTTGATGAAAACGACCCCCTTGGCGGTCATCGGATGCTGGCGGTGGGTGACCAAACCTCCGACAATGACCGGCCTCCCGTTGGGAAGGGGGGCCAGGCTTGCCGCCGGCATGACGCCCAGTGCATCGAGATCTTTGCGGAATAGCTCTGTCGGGTAGCTGTCCGGGGAGAGGCCCGTGGCCCACAAGTCGGCCCGGTTGAGCTCGATGGCGCCCATGCCCGGGAGCGGCGGGGCCTGGGCACCCGTTACGAGCCCGGCCAAGCGGGCCCTGTTCGTCTTGCCCGCCTGGGGCCCCAACCCCAGGCTCCTGCCGGAGGCGGGGGCCCCATCCCCGCCCCGGCCCGTCTTGTTCGTCTTGCCCGCCTGGGGCCCCAACCCCAGGCTCCTGCCGGAGGCGGGGCCCCATCCCCGCCCCGGCCCGTCTGCTGGGTGTTCTCGCCGGTTTCCAGGCCGGCTCCAGACTGGGCGATAGCGCCGGCGGCCCAGAGCGCTTCCCGCCTGGTTATCCCGAAACAGTCGAAAGCGCCTGCCGTAGCGAGGGCTTCGGCCTGGGCCACGCTCACACCGCTCCGGCGTACGAAGTCCTCGATCCCGCTGTAAGGGCGGCCGTCGGCGATGCGTTGGGCCAGTTCGGCCCCTATGGTGCGCACGTAAGAAAGCCCGAGCCGTACCGCCGGCCCATGATTGTCCCTGCCCTCAGCGCCGGTTGGTTCCAGGACAGAACAATCCGCGCTGGCGTTCAGGTCCGGCCGGCGGACCTCGACGCCGTGACGCCGGGCGTCCAGGACGAGGGTCTGAGGGGACCAGAAACCCATCGGCTGGCTGTCGAGCAGGCCGGCCAGAAAAGCCGCCGGGTAGTGCAATTTTAGCCACGCGGAAGAATAAACGAGGTACGCGAAGCTAACCGAATGGCTCTCGGGAAAACCGAAATTGGCAAAGGCGGCCATCTGTTCCCAGATCCGGTCGGCTACCTGACCGGTGGCACCTCGATCGGCCATGCCTGAATAAAAGCGTTCTCGTAGGAGGCCCATGCGCTGAGCGCTGCGCTTTGAGCCCATGGCCTGGCGCAGCTGGTCGGCCTCGGCCGGACTGAAACCGGCGACGTCGATGGCCATTTGCATCAGCTGTTCCTGGAACAGCGGCACCCCGAGGGTCTTTTTGAGGCTCTTCTCCAGCAAAGGGTGAAGGTACCTCACTTTCTCTTTACCATGGCGTCGTCTCAAGTAGGGGTGGACGGAGTGGCCCTGGATGGGGCCGGGGCGGATAAGTGCGACCTCGATCACCAGGTCGTAGAAAGTCCGTGGCCGCAGGCGGGGCAGAGTCGCCATCTGTGCCCTGCTCTCCACCTGGAAAACCCCGACCGAATCTGCCTTGCTGAGCATGTCGTAGACCGCCGGGTCCTGAGGCAAAGCGGCCAGGTCCATTTCCAGGCCATAAAAAGCCTTGATGTGGTCGACTGTGACGTGCAGGGCCGAGAGCATCCCCAAGCCTAATAAATCGAATTTTACCAGCCCGGCCCTGGCGCAATCGTCCTTATCCCATTGCAGGACGCTGCGGTCGGCCATGCGGGCCCACTCGACGGGGCATACCTCTGCCACGGGGCGGTCGCATATAACCATGCCTCCCGAATGGATGCCGAGATGACGAGGGAAATCCTGGATCTCACGGGCCAGCCCGAGCACCTGCTCCGGTATGCCGGTATTGTCGCTCTGGCCAGACCCGGGGGGCGGCGGGAGGGGGTCCCAATCTATCTGCTTCGACCAGGCGTCGACTTGGCCCTGAGACGCTCCGAGAGCTTTGCCCATGTCCCGCACCGCAGAACGCGGCCGGTAGGCGATGACGTTTGCCACCTGGGCGGCGCATTCCCGTCCATAGCGGCCGTAGACGTATTGGATGGCTTCCTCCCGGCGGTCGCTTTCGATATCGACGTCGATGTCCGGTGGGCCGTCCCGTTCCGGTGAAAGGAACCTCTCGAACAAAAGACCGAGCCCGACGGCGTCCGCCTTTGTCACCCCCAGTGCATAGCAAACTGCGGAATTAGCCGCCGACCCCCGGCCCTGGCAATAAATATCAGCTTTATTGCAAAAATGGACGATGTCCCAGACGATCAAGAAATAGCCGGCGAAACCGAGCAGGTCGATCATGTCGAGCTCATAGTCGATCTGGGGGTAGGCGCGGGGGTTGTTCGGGGCATCACGGGGCCCGTAACGGTGGCGGGCACCTTCTTCAGTCAGGTGCCGGAGCCAGGTCATCTCCGTGTGCCCGGGCGGGGTGGGGAAAGGCGGGAGGTTTGGTGCTACCAGCTTCAGGTCGAAGGCGCAGGCGAAGCCGAGCTGGGCGGCTTTTTCGACGGCGCCCGGGTAGCGGGCAAAGCGCCGGGCCTGTTCGATGCCGCTGCGCAAGTGGGCGCTGGCTGCGGCTGGAAGCCAACCGTCCATATCGTCGAGGCTCCGCCGTCCCCGGACGGCCGCCATCGCCGTCGCCAGCCGCGCCCTGGCGGGCCGGTGGTAGTGGACGTTGTTGGTGGCGACCACGTCGGCCCCGGCCTGACAGGCCATCTCGGCCAGGGCGTCGTTGCGGGCAGAGGCCAGGGGTTCGCCGTGGTCCCAGATCTCCACCGCGACGTTGGCCCGGCCAAAGTAGCGTTGCAGACGCACCAGCTCGGCCCGAGCAGCAGCGGGGCCCGAAGTTATAAGGGTTTTCGGGACCGTTCCTTTACGACAGCCCGTCAAAACGAGCCAGTGGCAATCTGAGGCGGCGGCGGGCAGCGAAGGCAACGTCGGGATGGAGGGGCCGCCTGACATTGAGATAGTGGAGAGATCCAGTTGGGCGCCGGCCCCGATGGCGCCCAGGAGAGGCAGGTCGATCAGCGGGCGCCCCTTTTCCTTTCCCAACAAGTGCGCCACGGAGAGTGCCTTGCACAAACGGGCGTAGCCGGTCGGGTCCCGCGCCAGTACCACCAGGTGAGCACCTTCGGGGTCGGCTACACCGGCTTGGGTCCGGGCGAGGCCCATGGTGACCTCGGCGCCAAAGACCGTGGGCAGGCCGGCTGTACTGGCTGCTTCGGCGAAGCGGACCACTCCGTACATCCCGTCGTGATCGGTGACGGCCAGGGCAGTGAGGCCGAGTTGCACCGCCTCTTCGACCAGTTCCTCGGGGTGAGAGGCACCGTCCAGGAAGCTGAAGTTCGAGTGGCAGTGCAGCTCAGCGTAGAGGGCCCCTTCTCCCACCGCCTCATCTTACGAACATGTGTTCGAGACAGCAAGGCCCGCCGGTCAGGTCAGAGGCGAGGCGGGTCAAAGGCGAGGCGGGTCAAAGCGCAGCTGCCGTTCCCTGGACCGCATACGATGCGAGCCTTGTATTTCGTCGTTCTCCGCCGCACCGGCCCACAGTGGGATGCTTCACAGCCCCTGGAGGGGCAATCAGGGTGGGAGGGCCACGCGACCTTCATGGAAACGCTTGTAGAAGCCGGGTTTGTCATCTTGGGCGGCCCCCTGGAAGATGAACGCCGGGTTGTTCTTGCCGTCGACGCCGCAAGCGAGGACGTCGTTCGGACCACCCTTGGACGAGACCCGTGGAGCGAGACCCATTTGCTTATCGAGTCGGTGGAGAGGTGGACCATCAGGCTCGATGGACGAGGCCGGTCCGCCTCGGGGGCGTAGGGGACCGCAGGCTCTCCCCGAGCGATGCCGGTTCGTGTGCTGCCGACGGCTCTTGTAGGCGCGCTGCCCGACGCCGCGGTTGGGCCTCGGGCGTGTCTCCTGACCGATGCCAGGTCAGACTCGGACACACCCAAAATAGGCGCGGACTGACGGCGCGGTGGTATTTGATCGGGGTATGGCGACTGTGTTGGGCCAGCCGGGGGTCGACGGGCTCAGCCAGGTCGTGGACGTGCTCCGCGAGTGGCAGTGTGACGGGGCGCCGATGCAACTGCATCCGGGCGACCTGGGCTGGTTCTGGCGCTTCGGTGCAGAGGCGACGGCCGCGGCCGTCCGGACATGGAGCGGGGACGGACAGATTCTCGCGGTCGGGCTGTTGGACGGTCCCAAGCTGTTGCGGCTGGCGATGGCGCCAGACGCTCAGCGGGACGAGGAGCTGGCAAAACAGCTGGTTGACGATGTGACTCAGCCAGAGCGGGGCGTACTGATAGAGGGCCAGGTGAACGTCGAAGCGCCGATGGGCGCCCTGGTGCAAGATCTGCTGTTCGAGGACGGCTGGAACACTGACGAGCCGTGGACGCCGCTGCGGCGCGACCTCACGGAGCCGGTGAAGGGCCCGGGCGTGCGGATAGAGGTGATCGGGCCGGAGCAGGCGCACGTGCGGACCGCGGTACAGCGGGCATCGTTCGACGGGTCGACGTTCACGAACGAGCGCTGGCACGCGATGGCGGCCGGATTGGCGTACGCCGATGCCCGGTGCCTGGTCGCGTACGACGACCAGGGCAGCGCCGTGGCGGCGGTGACCGTCTGGTCGGCCGGCCCAGGGAAGCCCGGGTTGCTCGAGCCGATGGGCGTGCATCGGGAACATCGTGGTCATGGCTACGGCCAGGCAATCACGGTCGCCGCGGCGGCCGCACTCCAGGAGCTGGGCTCGTCAAGTGCGATCGTCTGCACGCCAAGCTCCAATGTCGGCGCCGTCGCCGCCTACAAGTCGGCCGGTTTCCAGCAACTCCCTGAGATCCGGGACCGACGCCGGGACGCCTAAAGGAGGCCAGGCCTCGGCGAGCGGACGGACCGACCGGCCTACCGTCGAGAAGCGCAAGTCAGGTTGTTCGGGTAACCCCTTCTAAAGTGGGGCAATGGTTGTAGGAGAAAGCGACGAGCGGCCCTGGGGAAGGTACGTTGTCCTCGACGACGAGGCCGGGCACAAGGTGAAGCGCATCACTGTGCGAGGCGGGGCGAGGCTCAGCTATCAGCGGCACGCTCGACGGTCCGAGCACTGGTTCGTCCTGACTGGCTCGGGTGTGGTCGTCCTCGACGATGACGAGCTGCCGGTCTGCGCTGGGTCGACCATCGACGTGCCTGTCGGGGTCGCCCACCGCGTCCAAAACACCGGCCAGGACGACCTGGTCTTCATCGAGGTCCAACACGGCGACTACTTCGGCGAGGACGACATCGTCCGCCTAGACGATGATTATGGAAGGCATATCTGAAACTTCTACGTTCCCGACGGCTCAGCCGCTCCGCACTCCCGGAACAACCCACCAAGCAAACACGGAGCAGGCACTCGGTCCGATGTCTAGGTACCGCCGATCATAAGGACGATTTTCCCCCGAGTGTGACGTTGCTCGAGCACCTGGTAGGCCTGGCGCACGTCATCGAGCGTGAAGGTGGCAGCCACGGGCACTACGAGTTCCCCCTGCTCGATCAAAGACGCCAGCTCGCCTATAACTGAACGGACATCTTTGACCGTCGACATTCCGTCCACCCGGGAGCCGTGTCGTGCAGCCGCCTCTCTGTCGATGATCGTCTCGACTCGATCAGGCCTCACACCGAGTTGGTCGACGGCCAGGTCGACATAGCCGCCGCCAAAGCAATCGATGAAGGCGTCGATCCGCCCACTTGCCGCCATGCGCAACCGATCGCCAAGACCTTCGCCGTAGACCACAGGGGTCACGCCCATCGACTCCAACCAGTCGGCGTTCCCTGGCCCGGCGATACCCACTACCGTCGCCCCTAACCGACGCGCAAGTTGGATGGTGATCGATCCCACCCCGCCGGCTGCTCCTGAAACGGCGACGACCTCGCCCTGCTTCAGCCCAACCGACCGTATGGTGGCCCAGGCCGTGGTGCCCGCCACATATAGCGAGCCAGCCGCCTCCCACGGCACTTTCACCGGCTTGGGCACCACCTGGTCGGCGGGCAAGCTCACAGCCTCGGCGTGGCTCGACCGTTCATCACTCCAACCGATCACCTCATCGCCGACCGCCACACCTCCGACACCCTCTCCCACCTCGCTCACCACCCCAGCAAGGTCGCTGCCTTCTCCGGATGGAAAGGTAGCCGGCCAGAGGTCGTGCAGGAGACCCTCGCGGATGGACGTCTCGCCCGGGTTTATAGCCGCGGCCACGACGTCCACCACCACTCGGCCCGGTCTGGCCCCAGGACGAGGGACCTCTACTACCTTCAGCACATCGTCATCCCCGTACTGGTCGAACCGAACAGCTCGCATCGTCGCACCCGGCATACATGGCCCAACTCGCGTCCGTGCCCCGAATATTCCGCCCGGGATTGCCGCGACGGTCCAAAATGGAACAAGGCCCGTCGGGTATCGTGCGCGACCGCACACTGTTCGAGAATGCCTCAGCGCCCGGCCCAGAGCGTGTTCCAGCCGCGCCTCCAGCTGAACGGAGGGGCCCCGGTGGTCCGGCGTCCGCTGTCAGTGCCGGGCAGTGTGAGGCGAATTTTTTCGTAGACGTTGTCGAAACCAGCGGTTCCCCGTTCGACGCATTCGCAGAGTGAGGCAACGAGGCCTCGACCCTCTACATGAAGAAAAGGAGCATCAAAAAATGCGATTCCTCGGATACACCCTGGCACCCGAAGCCGACTTCCCGCTGGAACCCCCCGACCCAATTATGTACGAGAAGATGGACAAGTTCGTCCAAGAGGCGATCAACGCCGGTGTTGTCGTCGCCACCGGCGGCATCTCTCCCACGTCTGAGGGAGCCAAGATCAGCCTCAAGGACGGCGAGTACACCGTCGTTGACGGCCCCTTCGCCGAGGCGAAGGAGATCGTCGGCGGATGGGCCCTCATGGAGTGCCGCGACCTAAGCGAGGCGGTCGAGTGGAGCAAGCGCTTCCTCGGCGTCCTCGGCGAGGGCGAGGTCCGGGTCCGCCCGGTATCCGGCCCCGAGTAGATCCCCTCGATCGATCAGGTGGTTGAATCGGTGGTGTGTCGACTACCGATTCGACCGCCGCCATCGAGACGGTTTTCCGTCTGGAGTTCGGCCGACTGGTGGCCGGCCTGGCCCGTTATGTAGGAGACGTCGGCCTGGGCGAAGAGCTCGCCCAGGAAGCGCTAGTCGACGCCCTCAAGCAGTGGCCCGTTGAAGGCACCCCGCGCAATCCCGGTGCGTGGCTCATGACCGTCGGGAAGAGAAAGGCCATCGACCTGTTCCGGCGGAACGAGATCCTGGCGCGCAAGTACTCGGAGCTCTCGCTTGGAGCCGACCGACCCGACCTCGGCGACGCCGCCGGCGATGAGATCCCCGATGACCGGCTTCGTCTCATCTTCGTGGCGTGCCATCCGTTGCTCCCCGTGCCGGCGAGAGCGGCGCTGACCCTGCGTCTTCTTGGGGGCCTCACCACCGCAGAGATCGGCCGGGCGTACCTGGTCTCTGAGGCGACTATTGCGCAGCGCATCGTACGGGCGAAGAAGACGATCGCCAGGGCTCAGGTGCCTTTCGAAGTGCCGGCCAGCGATGAGTTCGCGGCGCGCCTCGAGTCGGTTTTGGAAGTCATCTACCTGATCTACAACGAAGGCTACTCAGCTACGGCTGGAGTCGACTGGCTCCGCCCCGAGCTGTGCACCGAAGCGTTGCGCCTGGGTCGCATACTGGCCGGCCTGATGCCCCAAGAAGCCGAAGTCCACGGTCTCGTCGCCCTTATGGAAATCCAGTCGTCGCGCCTGAGGGCGCGGGTTGGGCCCGGCGGGGAACCGGTCCTGCTGCTCGACCAGGACCGCCGCCGGTGGGACCAGCTGTTTATAAACCGTGGCTTGGCTGCACTGGCACGAGCCGAGGCGCTCGCCGAGGCACCGGGGCCGTACACCCTTCAAGCCGCGATCGCCGCCTGCCACGCCCGCGCCCTCAGTCCTGAGCGGACCGACTGGAGAGGCCTGGCCGCGCTCTACGAAGTCCTGGCCGAGACACGCCCCTCTCCGATCGTCGAGCTGAACCGAGCGGTCGCCATCTCGATGGCCTACGGTCCGCGCCTCGCCCTGGACCTGGTCGACCAGATCGTCGCCACTCAAACCCTCGACAGCTACCACTTGTTGCACAACGTGCGCGGCGACCTCCTGGACAAGCTCGGCCGCCACGCCGAGGCCGCCACCGAGTTCCACCGGTCGGCCGAGCTCGCCACCAACAGCGCCGAGCGCAACCTGTCGATCCAGCGGGCCAGGGAAACCGCAGCCCGGGCCTGACGACCCAAAAGCGATCCGAATTGGACGGGTCCAGGTAGCCGTCCGCGGGCTCACGGGTGCCGCCCAGCGCATTATGCGCTTCTTCCCCGGAACGACTTGGGCGCGCACCCGACCATTCAGGACGGCCCCAACGTACGGGGCAGGCCGAAGTGGGGGAGGACGCTGTTGTCGAACCGGGTCAGCGCGCAGATCCGAGCGCCCGTGAGGGTGAGGACGAGCAGCCCGTTGGCGTGGGCGACGGGAGCGTGGCGCTCCGCCACGTACAAGCCGAAGGCGGGCTGTCGGTTGGCCCGAGTGGCCACCAGCTGGTAGCGCCGGCCCCCCCAGAACACCACGGTGGCATGGAAGTGAGCGACCAGCTCACGGCCGTGGTACTCGAGCGGTATCGGGGGCATGGTGAGCTGGGCGTCTTCGGTGAGCAGGGCCACGACGCCGGCCACGTCGCCCGCCAGGAAGGCGGTGGTGAAGCGCTCGGTCACGGCCTCCTCCGCCGACGAACGCGGGAGGGGGGCTGGCTCACGTTGGCGCGACGCCTGGAGGCGGCCGTCCACGCTGGCCCGGGCGCGCTTTAGGGCGCTGTTGACCGAATCTTCGCTGGACTCGAGCATGTCGGCCACCTCGGTGGTGTGGTAGCCGAGGACGTCCCTGAGCACGAGCACGGCCCGCTGGCGGGGCGGTAGGTGCTGGAGGGCGGCGATGAAGGCCAGGGAGATCGCCTCTTTGGCCTCGTAGCGGGTCTCGGCCGGGGGTGGGGTCAGCCACGTCGTCGAGCATGAAGTCCGCGAAAGGCTCCAGCCAGACCACTTCGGAGAGCCGCGACGGCTCGGGCCACATTACCGTGGGCGGGCTCGTCTCGGTGAACGACGGTCGTCGGGGGCCGTCCCGCAGGGCGTTGAGGCACCGGCTGGTAGCGACGCGGTACAGCCACGTCCGGACCGATGAGCGTTCTTCAAAGCCGCCCAAGCCTCGCCACGCGGCCAGCAGGGTCTCCTGCAGAGCGTCCTCGGCGTCCTGGGCGGACCCGAGGATCCGGTAGCAGTGGGCCTGCAGCTCGCGTCGGTGGGGTTCGGTCAGTTGGCGGAAGGCGTCCTGGTCCCCGGCGCGCGCCCGGGCGAGTACCTCCGTGGTCATTCTTATTACCTCCCATGCCCGTCTCCTTCTAGTGCTTCTGGGAGTACTGACCCCGCTGGCACCACAAAGTGGTCGCTGCCGCCCATTTCTACGTTGATCCCGTGTCTGCACCTGGACAGACCGTTGTCCCGAGAGTGAGGAAGACACATGACCGGAGCAGTACAGACCGAGAAAGAAGCCACGCCCGAAACGTCCCCTCCCGCCTCCGCCCGCCACATGGCCCGTCCGCTTGCCGCGACGCCAGCGCTTGACGCCGGTCCCGACGGGGAGCAGGAGTTGACCCCGGCCCGGCGCTGGCGGGCGTTCGCACTACTGGCGGTGGCCTTCGTCATGACGATCGTTGACCTAACCATCGTCAACGTCGCCCTCCCCACCATCGGCCGCAAGCTCCACTTCCCCGAAGCTGACCTGCAATGGGTGGTCACCGCTTACGCCCTCACCTTCGGCGGCTTCTTGTTGCTTGGCGGGCGGGCCGCTGACCTCCTGGGCCGTCGCCGCCTGCTGATGGCGGGCACGGCCGTGTTCACCGCGGCCTCGCTCGCCTGCGGCCTCGCCTCCGGTTACACCTTCCTGATCGTCATGCGGGGCGTCCAAGGCCTGGGGGCGGCGCTCATGCTGCCCGCCGCCTTGTCCATCGTCATGAACATGTTCGCCGAGGGCGCCGAGCGCAACAAAGCCCTCGGCATCTGGGGCGGCATAGGTGCTGGGGCCGCCACCGTCGGCTTGCTGGCAGGAGGCGTGCTCACCCGCTACGCCGGCTGGGAGTACATCTTCTTCCTGAACGTCCCCATCGGTGCCGCGGTGATGGCGCTGGCTCGGCGCGTCGTGCCCGAGAGCCGGCTCTCGACGTCGCGGCGCCGCTATGACCCAGTCGGGGCGGTCAGCGTCACCGGAGGCCTCGTATCTTTGGTCTATGCCATCTCCCAGGCCCCGCAAGTGGGCTGGGGCGCCGCCCAGACCGTGGGCCTGCTGACGGCGTCAGCTGTCTTGCTTTCCGCCTTCGTGCTGGTAGAGGCCAGGTCCGAGGCACCGTTGTTGCCACTGCACCTTTTCCGATCGGGGACCATCGCCGGGGCCAACGTGGTCGGCTTCCTGCTCGGGGCCAGCTTCTTCAGTTTCATTTTCGTAGGCACCCTGTACATGCAGCAGGTGCTGGGGTATTCGGCGCTGAAGACCGGCGTCGCTTGGTTGGCCGCTTCGCTCACCTCCGTCGCGCTGGCCGGGCTGTCCCAGATGCTCGTTACCAAGACCTCGGCCAAGATCGTCATGGCGGCGGGGATGGGGCTCATCGGCAGCGGGGTAATTTGGGCCAGTCAGGTGCCGGTACATGGCCACTTCTGGGCCGACTTGGCCGGGCCTTTCTTCGTCGCCGGCGCCGGCACCGCTTTCGCCTTCATACCGGTCTCGATCGCGGCGCTGGCCGGCGTGGGCGAGGGCGACGCCGGCGTGGCCTCGGGCCTGCTCAACACCTCCCAACAGCTCGGTGGGGCGATTGGGGTCGCCGTCGCTTCGACAGTTGCAGCGTCGCGCGCTCACAGTTTGGCCCACCTGGGCTACGGCCCCGCCGCCGCCCTGACGGGCGGGTTCAGCGCCGCGTTGTGGGTGTGCGGCCTGGTCGGCCTGGCCGCCGTGCCCCTCACGTTCGCACTAGTCCGGCGCCAGGACTTGGCCCGGGCAGTGGCGGCCAGCATGGCCCGGGAGTCCCCGGTGCCCGTGCCCGCCGATCGATGAGCCTTCGGAGATCGTCGCTTTCAGGAGGACCGAGATGTCCAATTTGCAATTCGTAGACGAAAGAGAACTATTCTGTCTGGACATGATGTCTAGAACAGATGATGGCCCTGTGACTACGAAAGGGGGGGCCGAGGCCCCGCCCGAACACGAGGTCCCGACCGGCGCCGCCGCCGAGCTGAGCGCCGTGGCTGCGCACGCTGTCGCGTTCCTCCTCTCGCAGCTGGGAGGACATGCCTCGGCTCTATTTGCCGAGCGGGTCGCGACCCTCGATTTGACCCCGCCCCAGGTCGGGTTCCTGCGCTTGGTCGGCAGCGAACCCGGTTCGAGCCAACAGGCGATCGCGGGCCGCCTCGGCATGGCTCCCAACAGGCTCGTGTACATGGTCGACGAAATGGAGGAGCGTGGGCTGATCGAGCGTCGCCGCCACCCACAGGACCGCCGCAACCACGCCCTCCATCTCACGGCTGAGGGCATTCGGCTCATGGGCCAGGTGAGCGGGATCGCGGCCGCCCACGAGGAAGCCGTCTGTGCCGGCCTGGCCCCTCAAGAACGCCAACAGCTCGGAGCGCTGCTCGAGCGCGTCGCCGCCAACCAGGGCCTAAAGCCGGGGATCCACCCTGGTTACCGCCTTTTGGGCCGATGAACTTTATACCGGCGTCAGAAGTCGATCATCGCAGTGAAGCGGCTGCGCAGGGCGGTCCCAACGTGCTGGGCCGCATCGGGGGGAAGTGCTACGACCACCGACGAGCGGTTCTCCTCGGATGGGTCGTCGGCGTCATCGCGATCATCGCCCTGGCCTCCGCGATCGGGTCCCGCTTCGAGAACAATTTCGGAGGCGTCGGGCAGTCCCAACAGGCCCAGACCCTTCTGGCCCAGCGCTTCCCGACCCAGGCCGGCGACAACGCCCTGGTTGTGTTCCGCTCCTCCGGGGGCATCGATGCTCCCGAGGTGATCAGCCGGGTCGACCAGGCGCTCGCCGGGATCCGCACACTGCCTTCGGTGACCGTGGTGTCGCCGCTGGTCCGGGCGAGCGACGGGCACACGGCGTTTGCGACGGTCCAGTTCGATGCGATCACCGCCAAACTCCCGACGACGGATGTCCAGCGGGTGATCGACAAGGCCGAGTCCTATGCGCAACCTGACCTGCAAGTGGCGCTGGGCGGCCCGCCCATCAGTGCAGTGGTGTCACCTTCGCCCGGGTCGAGCGAAGGGTTTGGCATTACCGCTGCCATCATTATCATGCTCCTGGCCTTCGGGTCCGTCGTGGCCATGGGCCTGCCCATCATCACCGCCCTGGTCGGCATCGGCGTCGGGTTCGGAGTGGTGGCCCTGATCAGTCATCTGCTGATCGACCCCAGCTTCGGCCCGGAGCTGATGGCCATGATCGGGCTCGGGGTCGGGATCGACTACGCCTTGTTCATCGTCACCCGTTACCGCCAAGGCCTCGGTGAGAGCCTTGGCCCTCGGGACGCCGTAGTCAGGGCCATGTCCACGGCCGGCCGGGCCGTCCTCTTCGCCGGGATCACCGTCATCATCTCCCTCTGCGGGCTGTTCCTGATCGGCCAGCAGTACCTCGACGGCCTCGCCGTGGGGACGATCCTGGCCGTCATGGCGGTGATGTTGTCCGCCCTGACCCTGCTACCGGCCATGCTCGGCTTCTCGGGTCGGGCCATCGACCGGCTCCACGTGCCCGGCCTCCTCCAGTCCCCCGCGCCCGGGGCCAAGCGGGGGTTCTGGTGGAGGTGGAGCCGCACCGTTCAGCGCCGGCCCGTCCTGTGCGGTTCGGTTGTGCTGGTCGTGTTGGTGATCCTTGCCATCCCGCTGTTCTCCATGCGCTTGGCCTTCACCGACTCAGGTAACGACCCCACCAGCCTCACCACCCGCCAGGCCTACGACCTGATCTCCGACGGGTTCGGTCCCGGGTTCAACGGCCCACTGGTCCTGGCCGTCGAGTTGCCCGGCGGGGCAAAGGACCGCGCCGCGGTCACGGCGTTCGAGCACCGGCTGGCGACCGTCCCCGGCGTGGCTCGAGTGCAGGCCCCGACCTACAACCCGGACGGCGACGCAGCGGTGCTGATCGTCTACCCGACGACTGCCCCCCAAGCGGCGGCGACGGCTTCGTTGGTCAACCACCTCCGCGGTACGGTGATCCCTCTAGCCACCGCCGGCACAGACGTGAAGATCTTCGTCGGCGGAGAGACGGCGGCGGGGATCGATGCGTCTTCATATCTGTCCCAGCGGCTCCCCCTGGTGATCGGCCTCGTGATCCTGGTCTCGTTCCTGCTGCTCATGGCCGTGTTCCGCTCCGTCGCCATCCCCATAAAGGCCGCAGCCATGAACCTGCTGTCGATTGGGGCCGCCTACGGGGCCATCGTCGCCGTCTACCAGTGGGGGTGGCTGTCGGGGGTCTTCGGTGTGAGCCGGACAGGGCCGATAGACCCGTGGATCCCGCTGATGATGTTCACCATCACCTTCGGGCTGTCCATGGACTACGAGGTCTTCCTGCTTTCCCGGATCCAAGAAGAGTGGCGGCGCACCGGGGACAACAGTGCCGCCGTCGCTGACGGGATCGCCTCCACCGGCCGGGTCATCACCGCCGCCGCCGCCATCATGGTGTGCGTCTTTGGGTCCTTCGTCATCGGCGACCCGCTTCGCATCCTCGACGTTTTCGGCCTGGGTCTGGCCGTCGCCATTCTGATCGACGCCACCCTCGTCCGGATGGTGCTGGTCCCCTCGGTCATGCAACTGCTCGGCAAGGCCAACTGGTGGTTCCCCCACTGGCTCGACAGGTCCGTCCCGCACCTCGACGTCGACAGCCGACCGGCACCTTCCGCACCTCTCGTGCCGGCTGACAGCGCCGTCTGACGAGCAATCTTCAGCCGGCGCCTGGGTGTACGGCTGAAGGAGCCCGGGTCAAAGCTCGGACGGAACCGCCGATGGGCAAATCGCCGGCGCAGCTTATGCATAGTTCGGCGACAGGGAGCGCTTTCAGCCGTTCCGTTGCGATAGGGCCCCGACATGAGCGGCAAAAGCCGTATTCCCCGGCCGCCACCCGTGCCAGCGCACGGTCGACGTCGACCAGGTGCGCCTCTACCTGCCCCCGCAGGGCGGCGGTTCGCTCTCGCTCGAACGCTATCGTGGCGCCCTCGGGGTCGTGCTCGTCGTCGCCGTTGGCGTCCAGCGACGCCACAACGATACCTTCGAACTCGGCGTCCAGGGCACGAAGACGGTCCAGCATTTGCCCTCGCTCCAACTCCAGCAGCGCGTTCGCCGCCCACGGTGTGATCACGCCGCCACGGTACCCGCCTACGCATGGGTCGACGCCGGCCCGGTTCGTCGTCGACTTGTAGCGTCTCTGAACTTATTAGAACGAATTGAGCATTTTCCTTGTGGCCGAGAGCGTCGCGGTAAAGGCGTATTTAAGGGCCCGCTCAATCCCGGTGGCGATGCTCGCTTGTACCAGGTAAAGAACACCGGCCGAGGCGGTGGGCCGGGTGGGGCTCGGCGTCGCAGGCGTTAGCGTGGGCCAGAGGCGATCGTTAGTCCATGACCAGGCGACAAAGAAAGGAAGCGCACCGTGGCCAGCATCACCGAGGACGTAGAACGCGTCGGCAGCGACACGCCCCCGAGCCGAATGTTGACGGACGAAGAGGTAGAGCTCTTCTGGGAAAGGGGCTACCACGTCATACGGGACGCGTTGTCACCGGACGAAATCTCGCACTACAGGCGGCTGATCCTCGATCTCGTGCCCCGGGACCTCACCTTTCCAGCGAGCTGGAGTTGCTCGATGGGGAGGATGAAGCCGTACCAAGTCAGCAACGGCGAACGGGACCAGACGATCGACACGCCCGAGTTGCTCCCACTGCTCGGCAACCCCAAGTGCTACGCGGTGGCAGCGCAGCTACTTGGGTCGAGGAGGCTACGGGTGCTTGACGGTTCGCTTGGCATCACCTTGCGAAACGACGCCGCATCGCCGAGCGAACGGAGCCAGCGGCTCCACATCGACGCCTCGGTCCCCCTGGACAAGGAGTTCACGTTCACCTTGGAGGAGGTCCAGTTAGGCGGCTGTTATTACCTGAACGACGTCGGCGAACAATGCGGGGGTATCCACATCGTGCCGGGTGGCCACCGACGGGTCGAAGAAGAGGTGCGTTCACACTCGGGCGGACGGCACCTATACACCGACTGGAAGGACGTCCCTTACGACGACAGCGTGGAGATGACGGGCCGGGCTGGCGACTTCGTGATGCTCCACCATCTCGTGCCTCACGCCGCGTCACACAACCGTCACCCAACGCCGCGTGTCGCACAGTTCACGCGATGGGTGCGGACGGACCAGCCTTACGACGGGTCTACACCTGCGAGGGCATACAACGAGCACCAACTGGCGGCGATGAGCCCGCTGTGCCAACGACTGCTCGGCGTACGGCCATGGTAAGACCGAGGCCCGGCGGTCTACCCGAGAAGCACCAGCTGACCCGAAGTACCCGCGGCCCCGAATGTGCGCGTTATGACGTCGCACCTCTGATTACCGAGATCCGCTCTTCCATAAATCTAATCTCGGCTTGGTTGTCGGTGCGCTCTATCGCAGCGCGGTAGGCGGCTTCGGCTTGATCTCGGCGGCCGAGGCGGCGGTACAGATCGGCACGGATCCCGTGGAAGAGGTAGTAGTGCTGCAGGGGCAGCTCGTCTATCAGGTCGAGGGCCGCCAGCGGTCCGTTGGCCTCGGCGACGGCGACGGCGCGGTTGAGGGCGACCACGGGCGTGGGAGTGATGTCGAGCAGCTGGTCGTAGAGCGCGAGGATCTGGCCCAGTCGGTCTGTGCGGCCGTGGGCGCGTCGCTGTGAACGGCATTGATGGCGGCTTGTATCTGGTAGGGCCCTGGCTGGTCCCGCCTCAGGCACCGGCGCACGAGGTCTTTTCCCTCCCGGATCAAGTCCGGGTTCCAGCGGCCGCGATCTTGGTCCGGTAGAGGCACGAGCTTGCCCTCTGGTGTGCTGCGTGCTTCGCTACGCGCCTGTTCGAGCAGCATCAGCGCCAGCAGTCCGACCGCTTCGGGCTCGTCAGGCATCAGGTCGACCAGCAGCCGGCCGAGCCGGAGAGCCTCCTTGGTCAGCTCCTCGCGAATTAGCCGATCGCCCGAGCTGGCCGCATATCCCTCGTTGAAGATCAGGTAGATGACAGCCAGGACCGATGCGAGCCGCTCCGGCAGGTCGGCATCTTTGGGGGCCCGGTAGGGGATGCGGGCGTCGCGGATCTTTCCCTTGGCGCGCGCCAATCGCTGGGCCATCGTCGGCTCGGAGACCAAGAACGCCCTTGCGATTTCTGGCGTGCTCAGCCCACCGAGCAACCGCAGCGTCAATGCCACCTGCGCGGCTCGGTCCAACGAAGGGTGGCAGCAGGTGAAGATCAGACGAAGACGGTCGTCGGCCACCGGGCCCCCCTCGGGCGGCTCGTCGCGAGCCCCGAGCAGCATCGCCTGGGCATGGCGGTCTCCGCGGGACGACTCACGGCGCAGACGGTCGATGGCGCGGTTGCGGGCTGTGGTGATGACCCAGCCCGCTGGCGCCGGCGGTAGCCCGCCATCGGGCCAGTTCGCCACGGCCGTGGTGAACGCGTCCTGGACTGCTTCTTCGGCCAGGTCGATATCGCCAAACACGCGCACCAGGACGGCCACGGCCCGCCCGTACTGCTCCCGGAACGCGCGCTCGATCTGCGAAGAAGGCACTTGCGGCACGACGCAGTCAGTCTGCCAGCTCGCCTTGGAACGGGCGCACCTCGATGGGCAGCGTCGTCGCCCTGGCGAGCCTCCGGCCCCATTTGAGCGCCTCGTCGAGGTCCGCCACCTTGATGATCGTCAAGCCGCCTATATGCTCCTTGCCCTCCACGTACGGCCCGTCGGTCATTGGCATGCCATCCCGACGAGGATGGACCACCGTCGCGGTGCTCGGCGGGTGGAGCCCACCCGAGAACACCCACGCGCCCCTCGCCCGCAGATCCTCGTGAAGTGCCTCGAGATCGCGGGTGATATCCGCGAGCACATCAGCCGGGGGCGGGTCGCTGTCTGGTTGGTAGACGCTGAGCAGGTACTGCTTCATGTGGGCTCGTCTCTTTTGTGGAGCGCTCCTCCGGCCAGGCCCAGCGGGGACCTGACCGATAAGCCTCGTTCAGGTCTCGTCTCTCACCGGCTCGTAGGTGGCGATCCAGACGCCGGAGGGCGTTGTGACGCTGTCGGTAAGCCGCAGCGGCGCGCTCACCTTCTCTGGGAACAGCCGCCGACCGTTGCCGAGCACCAGCGGGTGGACCATCAGCAGGTACTCGTCGATCAGGTCGGCAGGCATCAGCGAGCCGATCAGCTCGCCGCTGCCCATGATCGCCAAGACGCCGCTGGTTCGCGCTTTGAGAGCCCGGACGGCGCCAACGACATTGCCGCAGAGCAGCGTCGAATGGGGCCACGGCAGAGGTTCGGCCAGCGTGGTCGACACGACGTACTTTGGCGAGTTGTTCAGCGCGTCCTTGAACGGACCGCCCTGGGCGTTCCAGTGGCTCAGCAGCTCTTCGTAGGTCCAGCGCCCGAACAGCCATCCGGCCAGGCCGCCCCCAGCCGCCATCCTCTCGCCCATCGTTTTGGCCGCGGCGTCGCCGGCCGTAGCGGACCGGTGCCCCCAGCCGCCCTGCGTGAACCCATCCCGGGTGTCCTCTGCGGGGCGCCCCGGTCCCTGCATCACGCCGTCGAGGGAGACATGGTTCATAACGATTATCCTGCTCACTTCGGTCTCCTTTGGCTCGTAACGGCGCGGTGTGCGCCACTGGTGGTGGCAAGAAGCCGAGGTTTGGCCGCCTCCCACCTTTTATACGAACCGCACCGAGCGGAATCGACACTTCGTCGCAAACAGGGGCAAAGAAACCATCGGGCGTTCCCCACTGCTCTTTGCCCCGCGCTATGTCCGCACCCAACCAGGGGCTAATTGACCTGCCGCCAGTGCTCCCGCCCGAACATGCGGCCGAAGATGGAGTTGTAGGACGACCCGAGACGCCCGGGCCCTTCCGGTACCTCGATAGGGGTCCCCGTAGGTGCGGGCAGGTTTTGTGCTTGTTCGTCGGCGAGCAATGTCCGCACTCCGTGCCGGGTGATCTTGTCGATCTGGTCCCGGCCAACGAAGCGGTGCCTTTGGCGGCCCAAGTGGTGAACCTTGACGACGAGCCCGTCGAACAAGTCGAGTTCGGGGACTTGGAGCACGTGCTCAACCGTACCGAACTCACTGCCGCTTGAGCTGACAACGGGTGTGCCCCGGTCTAACGCGAGGTACGAGATCTCTTCGTCATCTTCGGGAACGGGCATCTGCTAAAAGGCTAGCTCGGTCGCGCATGGCCGACGGCGAACTAAGGACCAGAGGGATGGCTTTGTCGCGATTATCCAAGGCCCGTCGAGATATTCTGCCCCCGGCCGCGCCAACGAGGTTCCTGCCCAGCGCCGCGCCTGCCAGATATGTCCTCCACTTTCTCTGATAATAGAAGGGAAACTCGATGACCCCTATCATCCGATCAGGAGGGGCACGATGGCTCGTTCGCCCCTGTGCGACGAGTAAGGCTGCAGCCTGTTGGATGCGATGAGTTCTCGCGCGCCTCAGCGTCTACAGGATGTGAACGCCACTGGCGAGAGGAGATCGGCCTTGACTGACAGTCCGAGCGGCCGCACGTTGGTGGTCGTCCAGCCGCCCGGGACGGGCGGAGTGGCGCCGTGACCTGGGCGACCAAGCTGGCGGGCGTCACGCTGGTCCAGGAGCGACTGGATGAGGCGAAGGCGTTCTACACAGAGGTGTTCGAGCTTCAGGCCGCCTTCGAGGACGAGAGCAATGTCGTGTTCAAGATGGGCGAGACCATTGTCCACCTGTTGGACGTCCGGGCCGCTCCGAACCTCATTGGTCCGGGTGCGGTTGCCGCGCCGTCGGCCGGCCACAGGGCCCAGCTGACGATCCAGGTCGAAGACGTCGATGGTCTCTGCCGTCGGCTCGGGCAGCGCGGCGTTCGGATACTCAGCGGCCCAATGGACCGGCCGTGGGGGATCCGGACCGCGAACTTCGAAGACCCCGGAGGGCACTATTGGGAGCTGTGGACGGACCTGCCATGAGGTTTCGGCTTGCCGGTGGTTGTGGATGGCAGGCCGACGCCCGGAACAGGGGAAGGCCGTTACCACGGTGTTACTGCCAAGGCGGTAAATACGCGGCAATGGCTTCAACCGCGGCCGCCCTGTCGTCTCGGGACTCATCGTTATAACGGGAGGCAAACAATTGACCAGTTTGCTCGGGGCGCGGCCGGCGGTGACGCTCGTCCTCCTCGCCATGGTTGTCGGTCCTGGCCTCCCTTTCCCCGTGAAGGTGCTGGCTGAGGGCGGGAAGCACTCGAGCGTCGCGGCGTCGACCACCCTGACGCTGGCGAACACGAACACCGCTGATTGCGGTTCTTTGAGCAACTGCTATAACCCCCACCAGTTCGAAGAGGCGTACGGCATCTCGTCGCTGATCGAGCGCGGTACGGACGGTAGTGGGGAGACCGTTGTGCTGCCCGAGCTGGCCGAGCCGCAGTTCCCGTCGCCAACGAGCGACATCCGTTCCGACCTGACCCGGTTTGACAAGCTGTTCCAGCTCCCTGCCGCTCACCTGCGGGCTGTGAGCACGCTCGCTCCATCGGCCTCTCCCTGGCTGGCCAACGGCGAAGAGGTCCTGGACACCGAGATGGTGCACGCAGTGGCGCCCGGGGCGGCGATCGTCGAGCTCCTCGTCAGCGCGGGCTCCCTCAATAGCGCCGCCGACGCTGTGGCCGCTTCGGTGGGCGCGCTGCGGCTCGGGAGCACCCTGGGCGGAGTGATATCCATCAGCGCTGCCGGCCAGACCGGCGGTGAGAGTTGTGACACCCACGCCCAGGTTCGCGAGCTGCACACTGCGCTGCAGTTGGCCGCTGCCCGCCACGTCACCGTGGTTGCCGCCTCCGGGGACATCGGCTCGGTCGGCGAACCTTGCAAAGTGGTCGAGGGCTTGGTCGGAGGGACCTTCCCCCCGGCGAAGCAGGTCAACCTGCCAGCCGCGGACCCGCTCGTGCTGGCCGCCGGGGGGACCAGGCTCAACATTGACCAGAAGACGGGGGCCTACGTCGATGAAGCGGCCTGGGGGCTCCCGTGTGGAGATCCGGGGAGCCAGTTCCAGGCGTCGGGGGGCGGCTTTAGCCGCATCGTAGCCAAGCCCGGTTACCAGGGCGGCGTAGCCGGCATCGGCGCCTACCGGGGCGTGCCCGATGTGGCCGCCGACGCCTGCCCCCAGACCGGGTTCCCGGTCGTCATGAGCAATGCCGGTGGTGGTTACACGCTCAGCGGTCACGGCGGTACGAGCGCCAGCGCCCCCCTGTGGGCAGGCGTGATAGCCGTTGCCGACCAGTACGCCGGCCGTCGCCTAGGTTTCGTCAACGCCGCCATCTACCGCATCGCCCGCAGTTCCACCTACCATCAGACCTTCCACGACGTAACCACAGGGGACAACGCAGCGAGCTTCCCTCCCAAGACGATCAGCGGGTACGACGCCGCCCCGGGCTGGGACGCCGTCACCGGTTGGGGTAGCCCGGACGCTAGCGTCCTCGTGCCACTGCTGGCGCGCTACGTCCAAGCCGACGACGCCAAGGGCCTCTGAGGGTAGCGCCTGTCCGCCGCGCCCGGTGTGGCGCTCGTGCGCCTCGCTAACGGCGTCACCTCGGAAGCCACGGCCTCGGCCCACCTGCAGTCGAGCGGTCCGATGTCGAAGATCAGGCCGGCCGCCGAGCAGGGCCACCAATCTGCTCCGCCGAGCGGCGGAGCGGTAACGTCGTCAACATGAAGAGGTCGTGGTGGTATTCATTGCAATGCGGCCCGAACGGGCACACAAAGATCCGGATGAACTGGCCCAAGCCCCAGTCCATCGATGACGGTGAACCGTCAGTGCTGCGAGGCATGTGCGACTGGGGCGAGCCCTTCGTGCCGTGCTGCGACCCGAACGAGCATTAGGGCGGCGGCAGATGGCAAACTGGGAAAAGAACGAGCGGGTTGCCGGCTTTCACTCTTGGCTGGACGAGAGGTGGTACGGCCTGGTCTGGCCCCAGGTCGACGGCAGCGGCTGGTCTTGGAACATTGTTGACACGGGGCGCGCACCCCGTGGCGCCGGCGACGGCATCGAGGTCGGCAGCGCACGCGACCAGGAGACAGCCCAGGCCGACGCTGAAAGCAAGTGGCGCGACGTTGGGAAGGCTACCCCCTGGTGATCTAGCGGTGCCTGGGGCACACCGCCCCGCGCACCACCACGAACGTCGGCGGGCGGTGCTGCCCGAGGGACCGGGGTCGTGACGTCCCCAATCGGTGACTTCCCAGTGTTAACGCCAGGGGCTGGCGGGAAGAGCGAGCGAGAGGAACAAGTTGCCGTCGTTGCCGCCCGGCGCGTTCCAGGATCCGCGATAAGAACCGATGGAAAAACCACTGGCGCCCATTAGGAAGCGAATGCGCCCTTTACCTTGGCGCCGCCGCGTGCTCACAGTACTGCAGTGCGACTACACATGCAGTAGGACTGTTGCCGCGACGTGTAGTTCTCCTGACTGCGGACGTCGTTCAACAGACAACAAGGGGCCCGTCGGGGCCGGTCAAAGGCGAGGTGGGGGAGGGTGCAGCCGGCGTTGCCCGGGCACTCCGCGCCAGGTGACCACTGGTTCGTCGGCCGCCATCTTCGCCTGTGCCCCGGCTGGGGGCGGAGGCGGGAGTGGCACCCTTTGCGTGTCTTCACGAGCGAGGACTCCGGCCGGCGCCAGCCCGTTGGCGGGGAGCCGGGCCAACCTGGCCTCACAGAAGGGCGGGTAGGCCCACCAGCTCGTCATGTAGACAAGTTCGGGCGGGCGGGCACCGCTGACCACGATGGCGGCGCCGGCGGGGACGCTGTGGGCCCGGTCGACCGGGAGCCGGGGCTGGAGGCGGGAGGAGTAGGTGGTGTTGGCTGAAGGTCGTGTCGACCACCAGGCGGAGGTATTGACGGAGCGGACAGCAACATCGGCCTGGCCGGCTAGGCGCGAGACTGCGTCCAGCGTGCGCATGTCGCCGATACCCGGGAACAGCACTTTGGTCCCGAACAGAGAGAAAAACCCGTCGGCGGCCGGGCCCCAACGCATCCTGGCCTGAGAAAGGTCTTGCAGGCAAGCGAGGATAAGGAGGCCCTGGCCGCCCCCTTCGCTCACCATGGCCGGGAGGTCCGGCAGCGGCGCTACGTTCGCCACTTCGTCGAGCGCCAGGGTCACAGGCAACCGCAGCGCTCCCTCGCCGGCCGTCCTGTATGTTGCCGCTCGCACCTGCTCGAGAAAGGCGACGACCACCGGTGCCATCAGCGCCTGATAGCGAGCGGGCGCGCACACATAAATGGTGTCGGCCCCGACCGGGAAGTGAGCGGGGTCGAAGTTCGACCGCTCGGCCAGTTGCAGGGCCCGGGCCGACCGGTAGGCCGACAGAGAGCCGGCGGCCGTAGAGAAGATGCCGCTTCGTTCCCGCTCCTCGGTCCCGGCGATGCCGGCCAGAACGTCCAGGGCTACGTCCGCCCCCTCCTTACCCCGGGTGCCGAGCACGGCCATCGGCGTGTGAAGGTCATGGCGCAACACCCAACTGAGCACCTCCCTCATGCCGGCGCCGGCCACGGCCGAGGCGTGCAGCACCGGGGCCAAGAGCGCCTCGGCCCGTTCGGTCCAGTGGGCGCTTTCCCCGTAGGTACCCTGCGGCCGGGCCGCCGCCGTCATCACTCTGGCCGTGACGAGGGCTTCTTCCCACGAAAACGACGCCTGCACCGGGGACCACCTGAGCAGGCTGGCACCCGGCGGGGCCTCGAGGGTCCCGGTCGGGTCCAGCAGCCAGCACCGCCCGAGTTGCGACCGGCTGGCCACGGTGGCCTGGAGGACG
The DNA here is from genome assembly GCA_963750465.1 of uncultured Acidimicrobiaceae bacterium. Classification (GTDB taxonomy): domain Bacteria; phylum Actinomycetota; class Acidimicrobiia; order Acidimicrobiales; family Palsa-688; genus Fen-671. Next base: position 767,360 of record CAVVRE010000007.1, on the reverse strand, counting down.
TCGGGTTTGGTGGATGTGACCAGGACGGGCCCGGGGGCGGCCAACACGTTCGGCACCACCAGGGCCGAGGTTTTCCCTGAGCGCGGCGGCCCGAGGGCGAGGAGGGCTTGCTGCGGGCCGGCCCAGATGAGGCGGCGACCGTCGGTGCCGACGAAGAGCTCGGGGCCGTTCACCGCCAGGTTGGTTTGCAGCTGGCGCAGGCTGATCTCGGGTACCCAGGTCACCGATGGAGGAGGGCGGCCCCGGGCCTTCGTTGGTCGAGCACCCTTTTATGCTATATCATGTTCTTCCCTCCGGGATGGGCGTCCTCCTCGAGGGCGTTCTGGGCGCGCGTCGCGTTTCGTGTCGCGATATGGCGCAGGTTTTGCTCCAGCGCAGGTTTTCTCCAAGACGCGACCAGATGCGCCGGGCGCACCCAGAAACGGTGCCCCCTGCCCTTTGCCCTCCGCCCTCTGCCCCCGGAAGAAGTTCGCCGGCGGCCCGGTAGTCGCTTTGCGCGTGACGCGACGGATGTTCTGCCGCCTCTTACGCCGCACCGAGGAATGGGCCCAGATCGGCCCCGCCAGTTGATCCGATCAGTCGGCTCCTGCCGGAAGACACATGGGCATGCCTGGAAAAAAGGGGACCCATTTTCTCATATGCCCTGGTTGTGCTTCGATGGCGAGGAACGTTGCGTTCTGGGTTGGTCTCCTGACGACAGGGCGTGGGTCACGAGGCCGGAAGAAAGGAGTAAGGCGTGGTGAAAGCTCTCCGCAGCAGTGAATGGTTCGGCAAGCGCGACCGTGACGGGATCATCCACCGTTCTGGGCTGTTGATGGAGGGCCTGCCTCCGGACGTCGCCGACGGTCGGCCGGTGATCGGCATCGCGAACAGCTGGTCGGAGCTCACCCCGTGCAACTCCCACTTGCGCGGCATTGCCGACTCAGTAAAACGGGGCGTATGGGAGGCGGGCGGGCTCCCCCTTGAGTTCCCGACCATTTCGCTGGGCGAGCAATTTATTCGGCCGACGGCGATGTTCTTGCGCAACTTGATGTCGATGGACGTCGAGGAGACTTTGCGGGCCAACCCCATTGATGGCGTCGTGTTGCTTTCCGGGTGCGACAAGACCACACCTGCACAACTGATGGGTGCGGCCAGCGTCGACCTGCCGACGATCATGCTCACAGGCGGCCCCCAGCTCACTGCGCACTGCGGGTCGGAACTGCTCGGGTCGGGAACGGACCTCTGGCGCAAGAGCGAGCGAGCACGGGCGGGCGAGATCTCAACAGACGACCTGCTGGACCTGGAGGGTTGTGCGGCGCGGAGCGCCGGGCACTGCATGTCCATGGGGACCGCTTCAACCATGGCCTGTATAGCGGAGGCGCTCGGCCTGCAACTCCCCGGCGGGGCAGCCTTTCCCGCTGTCGACGCCCGTCGCCACGCCTTGGCCCAGCGGACTGGCCGGCGCGCCGTGGAACTCGTGCGCGAAGGCGTCACCATGTCGACGGTCCTCACTCGTGACGCTTTTGAGAACGCGGTCCGGGTACTCGCGGCCATCGGGGGTTCGACGAACGCCATCATCCACCTCATTGCCATTGCCGGGCGGGCGGGCTTGCCTCTCGACCTTGCCGATCTCGACCGCCTGGCCCGGGAGGTACCGACGCTTGTCAACTTGAAGCCCTCGGGCGAATTCCTGATGGAAGACTTTGCCTATGCCGGCGGCATCCCCGCCGTCCTGTTCGAGCTCCGACCGCTTCTCCACACCAGTGCCATAACTGTTTCGGGTCGGACGATCGCGGAACACGCCCAGGAGACCTCAGACCGCAAGGTTGTCATGTCCCTCGATGCCCCCCTCCTGCCGGCGGGGTCGGGCACCGCCGTCCTTTTCGGGAACCTTTGCCCCAATGGCGCAGTACTCAAGCAAAGCGCAGCCACACCGTCATTGCTTGTTCATCGCGGACAGGTGCTCGTCTTCGACTCAATTGACGAGTACAACTCGTCGCGAGATGACCCAGAGCTCCCGGTCGACGCCGACACCGTGCTCGTCGTGCGCAATGCCGGTCCCCGTGGCTACCCAGGGATGCCGGAGGTGGGGAACCTGCAACTGCCGCGAGTATTGCTCGAACGGGGGATCTACGACGTTGTGCGCATTTCCGACGCCCGCATGAGCGGGACGGCTTACGGGACAGTCGTCCTCCATGTCGCCCCCGAAGCGGCCGTTGGAGGGCCGCTTTCGCTCCTGCGTTCAGGAGACTGGGTCGTGCTCGACGTACCCCGCCGCTCCCTCGACGCCGAGGTGCCTAACGAAGAGCTCGAGCGGCGCGGGCGAGAGGCTCTGGCCCCTCCGACCCCGTCGGCGCCCGAGCGCGGCTACGCCAGGTTGTTTGTGGAGCACGTCCTTCAGGCCGACCGGGGGGTCGACTTCGATTTCCTGGTCGGTTCGAGCGGCCACGAGGTCCCTCGGGAGTCGCACTGAGCCCTTATTTATGAGCGCGAGCCGTCGACCACTAACGCTGTCGTCGTTCAGGAGGACTTGGATGCGTTCCAGGAGCCGCCGCCCATGGACCTGCCTGCGGCCTGGATCTTCCAGGTGCCAGACATGGACCCGCCGGAAACCGAACCCAAATAGGTTATTGCTTCTGAGCCGACGGTGCCGAAGCGGATGGCGGTGCCTTGGACGGTCCCATGGATACTCGTGGGTACATTTTTGAACCCAGAGATCATGATCGTGCCGCCCAGATTATGCCCAGACTGCTGCCAGGTCAGCTTGAAGGTACCAGTGAAGGAGCCACTGTAGTTTCCCGACCACTTACCTGAGAGGGCGCTGTGCTTGGGCGCAGGAGCGGTGTGGCTTGTCGCGGCGGACGCCCAGGTTGGGCTTGTCCAAGCAGGAACGGTCGCAATAAACGCGGCCAGCCCAGCGGTAAGGGCCAGCTTCGATCTCAGGGGCAAACGACGGGTCACAGAATACCTCCGTAGGGTCAGGCTTTATTCGCCCGGCGGGCCGAAGACTGAAGCTCTAGGTGCCCGGCGGCATTGAAGACAAGTATCCGGAGTCGGAGCTATCTGACGAAATACCTTAACCGGGGTTTGGACCGGGGCCAACAGCAGAAATCTTAACCAGCGCAGGCCGGCGGTTCCACCTCGAGGCTGCATGTTGTCGCCACACCCACCGCTCGGACGAGCAAGTCATAAAGCGTGGTCCGCTCTTCGGCGGTCAATGCCGTCAGCAGTTCGTTTTCGACGCAGCTAAGTCGGGCGTTGGCAAGTTCCAGCTCTTCCTCCCCAAGGGAGGAGGTGCATCCCCCTTGAGACGGAGGCACCCGAGGACCAAGTTCCCCCTTGGGGGTGACGACGCGGACGCCTGTGGCCGCCAGACTTCGATGTTAGTGGCTATTACCGCAGTCACCTGAAAAGGGAGTAGAGATGACCATTAATCTGCCGAAGACCTCAGACCGCCCGTGCCGACGGGCAAGGTTGAAGGTTGGCCGGGGCCTGTTGGCCGCGTCCATTGCGCTCATTACCGCTGGCTCACCTTTGGTCGACGCCAACGCCTCTGTCGTGCAGCCAACCACGCATCAAGTATTGCACTACTTCTCGAAGTTCGAAAGCCAGGTTTTCCTGACGGAGGCCGGGAAGCCGTTCAGTCCCTCCCAAAAGAGCCCACCCGCACCTGGCGATTCCATCGAGGGCACGAACCTCGACTATCTCGGGGACAATGCGCACCATGCCGCAACCTGGACGGCTTCGGACCATGAGCTGTGCATACTGGACAACCAGGGCAATCCCGTGTGCCACGGCCAAGTCGCCATCGGAGGTTCGATGATCCTGGCCCAGGCCGACCTTGGGCACGTGTCGGCCAGCACGACGACGTCGACCTTCCAGGTGACCGGTGGTACCGGGACGTTCCAAGGAGTAACGGGTACGATCGTGTCGGTTCAAATTGACCCCAGTTCTCAAACCAGCAGCAGCGACGTCACCATCACCCTGCAGCGGCCGTGAAACGCGTCCACGTCGTGCCGTTGGCCCTCCTTGCGAGGGCCGACGGCGACATTCCGACGGCCTTCCCTGCCTGTAAGGTCTCGACGGCGCCGGTGAACGTTGCTATTGCGTCACGAGACGGTCAAACTCTGTCTACAGCCGAGAGGGGTGCTCAGTGACTCGTCGGACAGTGACAAGGTGGCTGACATACCCGGTTTTCGGCCTCCGCGATGTGGGGCCCGGCGACGTGGCGTTAGCGCTGGGGTTGAGCGCGTACGGTGTCGCCCTGACCGCGGGTGTGGTCAACCAGCACAATCCCCACGGCGGCGCCGCCGGGTGCATTGCCGTGTTGCTCATGACCGCTCCGGTACTGTTCGCCCGTCGTAACCCGATGCTTGCAGCCGCGACGCTTGCTTTTGGAGCCGTCGTCAACTGGTTGTTTATCGGGCACCTGGTGCGCTGTGGGGCCGCGCTGCCGGCGGTGTTCTTCGTGGCGTTTGCTATCGGTCTCAAATGCCATCGACGTCAGGCCATTGTCGGCATGGCGCTACTGGCCGTGAATATCCTCTGCCAGGGTTACTCGGACCCGCAGCTGGCGAGCGCAAAAGCCGGGATCCTTTTGCTCATGCTGCCTATCTCGATCGGGTTCATGTTTGCCGGCTTGTTGTTGCGCCAGCGAAACGACGCCGTCGCTAGCCTACGCGCCCGGACCGAAGAGCTGCGAGAGCAGCGCGAACGCAACGCCGAGCTGGCAGTGGCGGCTGAGCGTGCCACCGTTGCCGGTGAGTTTGATTCGTACCTGCACGACCAGGTGAGTCACATCGCCGCCACGGCCAGGTTGGGCCAGGAGAGGTTGGCGTCGCGGCCCGACCTGGCCAAGCAGGCCTTCATGGGCATCCAGGACACGGGGCGCGCTGCCTTGGTGCACATGCGCAACGTGGTCGGCAACCTGCGCGATGATTCGCCCACGGAGCCGCAGCCGGTGCTATCTCAGCTGGACCGGCTATTGGGCGGTATTACGCGGGCCGACGCCCGCATGAGGGTCGAAGGTGACCCCCGCCTACTACCGCCGGGCGTGGAACTGTCGGGTTACCGGATCGTCGAGCACGTGCTGCTGGCGCTCGAGAACGACCCGAGCACTCGCATCGATGTTGTGGTCGAGTTCAGGCCCGACTCGTTGCAGCTGACAGTTGTAGGCCCAAGCGCACGCGCCGCCGACGTCCGCGCCGCGTTGGCGGCGGCGACCGAGCGGGCGGAACTGCACGGGGGAACGGTTCGCACGGAGGCCACGGGTCGCTTCCGTAAGACGGTTGTCCATCTGCCTTTGGTCGCTGCGCATGCGTAAGCTCCAGAGCCGTATCTGGCGGTTTTGCCGGGACCGGGCTGACGAAATTGCCGCTGCCTTGTTGACGGCCACCGCCGCCGGGATCTTGGGAGCGACCGGGCTTCTGTCTTCGGCCCTACCCGCATCGCTCAGCGTGCTGGCCTTCATGGTTTTGGTGGGGGCGCGCCGCCGGCACCCGATATTTGTGGGGCTGGTGGGAGGAGCGTTGCTAGCGCTGCCCGCGGTCATGCACGACGCTACTCAGATCAATAACAGTGCCGTGGCCGTGCCCGGGCTCCTGGCCGTCTTTCTCATCGCCTACAGTCTCGGTGCCCATTGCCGATGGGGCCCGTCCCTTATTGGGCTGGCCAGTCTGACTGTCGGTGTCAACACCACTAGCAGCAGCGGGTTCAACCCTCTCTTCGAGATGGTGACGGTGGCGCCCTGGCTTGTGGGCGTGGTGGTGAGCTCTCGTCGGCACCTGGCCACCGAGCTCGAGGCCCGTGCCCGCGAGCTGGAAGAAGAACAGGAGATGTTCGCGGTGGCCTCGGTGCGCTATGAGCGCGCTCGCATCGCCCGCGAGCTTCACGACATCGTCGCCCACTGCATTAGCCTCATGGTGGTACAAGCCGGGGCGGGCGAGCGGCTTGTGCAATCGGACCGCTTCGGAGCGGCCACGGCGTTTGCCTCGATCGCCGACGCGGCAATCGAAGCAGAAGTGGAGATCGACCGATTGGTCGAATTCCTCGGCTCCTCATGGTCGCCGGGCCCGCGGACGGGGCTGCGCATTGTGGAAGGGCTCGTCAGCAAGGCGCGCTCGTCTGGCATCACGCTGAGCTGCAATTTCGTCGGCGAGTGCGAGGACCTGGCCGAGACAAGTGCGGACGCCGCCTACCGGCTGGTCCAGGAAGCGGTCACCAATGCCATGAAGCATGCCCCCGGGGCACCCATCGACATAACCATCGAGGGAAACGTTGCGACGGTCTCGGTGGAAGTCGTCAACGGAGCGGCCCGATTTGCTCCCTCGGTCCTGGCCGGGGCCGGAGGTGGCCACGGGTTGGCGGGCATGCGTGAGCGTGCCGCTCGCTGTGGCGGCACGCTCCATGCCGGGCCCACGGCGCAGGGAGGGTGGCAGGTGAGCGCCGACCTGCCCCGCCGTCCCTTCCGGACCGGGGTGCCAACCGAGGCCAGCGGGGCTGGATCTCCGGCCCGCACCAGGGGAGCATGATCTTGTCCGGCGCCCAGGGTCAGGTTTCCGTCCTTATCGTCGACGATCAGCGGCTCTTGCGAGCCGGCTTCCGGGTCATCCTGAGCACTGAAACGGACCTCATCGTTGTAGGGGAGGCCGGCGACGGCCTGGAGGCCATCAAGCTCACGCGCCAGCTGGCACCGTCAGTTGTCCTCATGGACATCCGGATGCCGAACATGGACGGCCTGGCGGCGGCGCGGGTGATCCTGGCCGAGACTGAGAGCCGGGTGCTCATGCTGACGACCTTCGATACAGACGAGTACGTCTACTCGGCGTTGCGGGCCGGTGCCAGTGGCTTCCTGCTCAAAGACGCGCCCGGAGACCAGCTGGTAGCGGCGGTTCGAAGCGTGGCCGATGGCAACGCGTTGATCGACCCTTCGATCACCCGGCGGCTTATCCAGCAGTTCGTCCGGGCCAGCCGCCCCCGTCGAGAAGAGCCCGCACAGGTTGCTGCCCTCACCGCCCGGGAGCGGGAAGTCCTAAGCCTGGTCGCCCGCGGGTTGTCCAACGCCGAGATTGCCTCCGAACTCTTCGTGGAAGAGAGCACGGTTAAAACCCACGTCGCTCGTGTCCTCATGAAACTCAATCTTCGCGACCGAGTGCAGGCGGTCGTGTTCGCGTACGAGTGCGGATTTGTCGTTGCTGACGCCCCCTGAGTCGAACGGTCAGTTCTCGGCCCATAAAATGGGCCGGCTGTCCCGGGAGTGCGGGCTGGGTGAGGGTCTAATTGCCCGGGTTTTGGACGCCCGCGCAACATTCTCCCGCCACGTTATCGGTTCTTTAAGTTCAGTGCCACAGCCTCACGAACGAGGTCCGTTAGGGCATTCTCGTTAATCTCATCATTTTCCTTTATGTCTATGGCATGCCTGAGCCTTCCGCCGAGGCTGGAATTGAATAGATGGGCGGGATCGTTCAAAGCAGCCCCCTTGAAGAATGTCAGCTTGACCATATCCTTGTAGGTCTCACCGGTACAGATACCCCCGTTGTGGGACCAGACCGGTGTTCCGGGGTTGGTGGGCTTCACCCATTTCCACTCCTCGACGATATCGGGGTCCGCTTCCTTGATTATTCCTCGCACCCTTCTTAGCGTTTCGCCCCGCCAACCGCTCAGCTCCCTAATCCTTTCGTCTATGAGTTTGGAAGCATCCGTTTCGTTACTTGCCATTTATCTCCCCTATGCCGTTGGACATAAGACAATTAAGGGCTCCCGCTGGTGCTAACGAGGCACGTCCAATGCTATGCCAACACCACCGATCACGCCAGTTGTAGGCCTCTCTCCCTGGGTCCAAATCGCGTACCAAGATGGCATCCTATCTCGGCCTCTTTCATGTGCCGTACTGGATAAGTGCCGTTAGCCTAGCGGGCAGCATTTTGTGTTTTTGCATTCGTTCCTAAAATGCGGCCCCGACGTAGGCGTGGGCCGCCGCCCCGATGGGTGAGGGACGACATTGCCGGCATCCGCCCTCGTCGTGCTCAGGATGTTTAGGTGTTCGCCGGTGACGTCTGGATCCGACAGGATGAGGTGGTGGAGAAGTGGCAGAACGCCGCGGCTCTCAACAACGCCGAGTGGTGCGACCTCGTGGCCCGGTCCCACGGGGCAAAGACGCGCCTCGACGGCCGCTTGTGGACGAGCAAAGACCGGGCTCCGCCGGCCTACCCGAACGCAGTCACACTGGCTCGCGGGGTCGCGGTCCCAGAGCTGTTGTCCCGCGTCGATGCGACGATCGGGCGCTCGGTCAAAGATAGCTTCGCTGAACTCGACCTGAAACCTTATGGCTTTCGTACCTTGTTCGAAGCCAACTGGATCGTGCGGCTCGGCCCGCCTCCACCGCCACCGTCGACCGGGCCTGTATGGGCGCGTCTCGTTGAGCTCCATGAGCTGGTGGAATGGGAGGACGCGTGGCGAGGCGAAAATGGCCCGACGGAGTTGTTCCGGGCTGAGCTGCTCGACAATCCCTCGGTGGCAGTGCTCGGTGCCTACCAACGCGGCGCGGTTGTGGCCGGCGCCATTGTCAACCGGAGCATGGCGGTCGTTGGCATCTCGAACGTCTTCGTCCGGGCCATCGAAGGCCCCGATCCGTGGCCCGGTTGTCTCGCGCTTGCTGGCGAGCTGTTCCCTGACAAGCCCGTCGTGGGGTACGAGTCGGGCGATCAGCTCCTCCAGGCCAAAAGCCACGGCTTCGAGGACGCCGGGGCGCTACGTGTATGGGTCAAGGACGGCGGTGAGGTATAACGCACCCCTGCCGGCCGCGGTTACTCATGGTCCCCGAGCGGTTGGAGTGGGTCACGGCGGGCCTGCCCGAGCGCGTGCTCCGGGGCCGGGACCGCCGCGGCTTCGCCGACTTAGAGTTATCGGTGCGGCGACCGATGAAGTGCACCGTCGTCGATCGTCGGTACGGGCATGGCTGCTCCCGAACCCCGGGCGAAGAACCTCGCCGAACTCTATGACCTTTCCCCACTCGACTGGACCGATGTAAGCCGGACGCTCGAGACCAACCTGACCCAGGAACCGGGTACCGGAGGACCCGGCCACCACACTTTCTGGTTGTCGACGATCGACGCCGATGGCCGGCCCCATACGACCGCCGTCGGCGCCTTCTGGGTTGACGGCCGGTACTACTTCTGCGGCGGTCCGCGGTCACGCAAGATCCGGAACGTTGAGCGCGACCCGCGTTGCTGCTTCGGGGTCGCCACCCACGGCTACGACGTGGCCCTCGAGGGCCGAGCGGTTCGTGTTACAGACGATGCCCGGCTGCAGCGCCTGGCCCTGGTGTTCGCCGAGGGCGGCTGGGCACCGACCGTGGCCGACGGCGGCTTCACCCACGAGTACAGCGCCCCCAGCGCCGGACCGCCGCCGTGGTACGTCTACGAGTTCACACCCGAGAATGCTTACGCCGTCGCCACCAAGGAGCCTGGCGGCGCCACCCGATGGACCTTCTAACCTCGCGGGGCAGGGGAGCGGGGTGAGATCTCGGGCTGTGCTTGGCGGATCTCGATACCAGCGGATCTCGATACCAGTTGTCTGGCCTGCCTTGACGCCTGACCAGGTTCGAGGACTACGCCGTTAGGCCGCGTCAATGTCTGTTGTTGTGGTCGCGCAGCCAGCTCTCGAATTTGACCGCGACTAGTGCTCGTCCCGCACTCCTTTTTGCGCTCTACGTGGTTGTCGCCAACACCAGGTCGTTTTCTGGGTGCATCTGACGCTTTTGGATCCGTTTGACAGCTCGTTTTGCCTCGCACCGCAACCAATTGCGTGGGGCGCGCCCAAAAAACCGGCCGGGCGGCGGTTGGCCCATTTCAGCCGCTTCAGCACCTTCAATGCTGGTTGGCGCCTCTCGGTGCGGCGAGGCAATCGAGCGTGCGTGAGAGCGCCCAAAAAGGCGCCGAAACGCAACGGGAACGGCGCTCTGCCCCCAAAGGCCCGTTTTACGGGGGCGGGACCATCGGGCCACCCCGGCGCGTGGCCGTGGTAACCAAACGCGGGGTACCTCCGGCCGACCGCGCTGGCCGACCGCGCTGGCCGACCGCGCTGGCCGACCGGGCTGGCCGACCGGGCTAGCTTGGCCCCGTATGGTCCGCCGGCACCTCTGGGTAAGCGGCCGAGTCCAGGGCGTCTGGTACCGGGGCACATGCGCCGACCGGGCACGCGCCTTGGCGGTTTCGGGCTGGGCGCGCAACCTCCCCGACGGGCGCGTCGAGGTCGTGGTCGAAGGTGAACCCGAAGCAGTGGACCTGCTGGTCCAGTGGTGTTACCAGGGCCCGCCGCACGCTGATGTGACCGGTGTCGAAGTCCGGGCCGAGACGCCCGAGGGGCTCATCGGCTTCGTTGTGCACTGACCCTTAGACCAGCTGAGCGGGTGGGCGCCGGCCTGACGAATGGGGCCCGACCGTCATCGGCCACTGTCCGGCGACGCGGCCCGACGTGCGCATTGGCTTGGCTCTGGCCCCGGGCCTTGAACGGCCTCCCGGTTCGAAAGAGCCGCCTCGCCCAGGCCTTTGACCCGCTCCCTAAGCGCCACTCCGGCCCTGTTCGAGCGCCCTTTTGCGGCGGCGCTCACGAAAATGCTTGACCGATTACTCCTTTAGCCATAGAATCCATAAATCCGATCGATTCAATCAAATATCGCACTGAAGTTTGCCGTGCAGGGGCGAGCGTGCGGCCCGCCCACGGGACGAGGCCGTTGGTGAAGATGGCACGCAGTCAAACGGCACAGCAGTCAGAGCGGATAGGTCGAAACCGGACAGTTCCGAAAGCAGATAGTTCGCAGGGACACAGAGACAGTTCGAAGGCAATTGGCTCAAAGGAGGAAACAACCGTGACGGTACAACACACTTACCGCGGCATCGATATCTCCCGCTCGGGGGCCACCGTGGAACCGGTGTCAGGGCGGATCGGCGCAGAAATCTCGGGCATCGACCTTTCTCATCCTCTCGACGAGGCGACGGTCGAGATTATCCGTCAGGCACTGGACACCTGGAAGGTGGTCTTCTTTCGGGGCCAGCACCTCGACCACGGGGCTCAGATCGCTTTCGGAAGGCGGTTCGGCCACCTCACGTACGCCCATCCTCACGACGACGCCCCGCCCGACGGGTACCCCGAGATCTACACGGTTGACGACCGCCGCCTGTCGGCCCGGCTCGGCTTTGACCCCAAGGCCCGCCGGCTCGAGGCCCGGTCGCTCACCAGCGGCTGGCACACGGACGTGACCCCAGCCATCAACCCACCGGCCGGCTCGATACTGCGGGCCGACATCGTCCCTCGCTTCGGGGGCGACACGACTTTCACCAACCTGGTGGCGGCTTACGAAGGGCTGTCGGAACCAGTGCGAGGCTTCGTCGACACCCTCCGGGCCGAGCACCGGTACGGCGCCGACTGGCAGGGCTTGCGCCACGAGTACGACGGCTACGACAAGCGCATCCAGAAGAACAGCCTCGTCGCCATCCACCCGGTGGTACGGGTGCACCCTCGAACGGGGGAGCGGGCGCTGTTCGTCAACCCTGGTTTCGTCGACCACATCGTGGGCGTGTCGGCTCTCGAGAGCCGGTGGATCCTCGAGCACCTCTTCAACGAACTTATCCGCCCGGAGTACACCGTGCGTTTCCGGTGGGAGCCGGGCAGCGTCGCTTTCTGGGACAACCGGGCCACGGCCCACCTCGCGCCCCACGACCTCGACCACCTCGACGTAGAACGTGTCCTCCACAGGGTGACACTCATAGGCGAGGTCCCCGTGGGCGCTGACGGTCGGGAGTCCGAGCTGGTCGAGGGTGTCCCTTTCGTCGAGACCCCAGTTTTCGCAGCGGCCAACTGAGCCCGCACGCACATGGCCATCACCGCCATCGGCTCTGGCGCGCCAGTGAATGCCGGAGGGGCTGTCCTCGATGCGCAGCCGGCCTCGGCTCCCGGGCCAGGGCTCGACCCACCGGGCGGCCCGGCCGCACCACTTGCCGGTGAGCGCAACTCCGGTAACAACGTGCGACGCTCCTTGGCCCGCTGGGCCCGCAGTCCGGGCTGGCGCCGCTGGATGAGCCCGCTGGTGTTGTTGGCACTCTGGCAGCTGGCTACTAGCACCGGGATGGTCTCGACCCAAAAGGTGCCCTCGCCGGCCACTGTCTGGACCACGACGGTCCACCTGGTGACCACCGACACGGCGGCCTACGGGACCCTTCAGGGCGGCATGGCGGCATCGCTCCAGCGGATGGCGATCGGCTTCTCGATCGGTGCGGTCGCGGCGGTGGTCCTGGCCGTCGCCGCCGGCCTCAGCCGGTTCGGCGAGAACGCCGTCGACCCCCCCATGCAGATGTTGAGGACCCTGCCTCTTTTCGGCCTGGTCCCGGTGTTCATCGTCTGGTTTGGCATCGGGCAGCTACCGAAGGTGCTCCTGATCGCACTGGCCGCCACCGTCCCGCTCTACCTCAACGTGTACGCCGGCATCCGCAGCGTGGACGCCAGGCTGGGCGAGCTCGGTCGCGTGCTGGGCCTCGGAAGGTTTGAGTTCATCCGTCACGTCGTGCTCCCCGGTGCCCTTCCCCAGTCTCTGGTCGGCCTGCGCCAAAGCCTCGGGGCCGCGTGGCTGGCGCTTGTGGTGGCCGAGCAACTCAATGTGTCGAACGGGTTGGGTTTCATGATCAGCCAGGCCACTCAATTCCTTCAGGACAACGTCATCTTCGTCGTCCTGCTCGTGTACACAGCGCTCGGGCTCTTGACCGACGCCCTGGTGCGCCTGCTGGAAAGGAGGGCGCTCGCATGGCGACGCGGGTTGCTGGGCTAGCCCTGGCACCAGCAGGACCTGACCGGTTGGGCGGTGTCCATAGTCCCCGACCGCCGGTGGCCAGCGCCCGGCACCTTGGCCGTTCCTTCGAGGGGAGGACGGTCCTATGTGGTCTGGACCTCGACATCACGCCAGGGGAGTTCGTCGCTCTCCTGGGCCGCAGTGGGGAGGGGAAATCCACCCTGCTGCGCGCCCTCGCCCGTCTTGACCGGGACATTACCGGGAAGGTGGCGGTGAACGGGACCGTATCTGTGGCCTTCCAGGACCCCCGTTTGCTGCCATGGAAGAAGGTGCTGGCCAACGTCTCTTTGGGGCTGCGGGTTGAAGACGCCACGGGCGCCGCCCGCGCCGCCCTGGAGGAAGTCGGCCTCGCCGCACTGGAAAGTGCATGGCCCCTGACTCTGTCCGGTGGGGAAGCGCAACGAGCCTCGCTGGCCCGGGCGCTCGTCCGGGAGCCGGACCTGTTGCTCCTGGACGAGCCCTTCTGCGCCCTCGATGCGTTGACCCGGATGGCCATGCACGACCTGGTGCTCGCCCTTTGGGCCCGACATCAGCCTGCCGTCCTCATGGTCACCCATGACGTGGACGAGGCGCTGGCCCTGGCCAGCCGCGTTCTCGTGCTGCGGGCGGGCCAGGTCGCTTACGAGGCCCCCGTGCCCGGCGAACGCCCCCGCCATCGCGACGATTACGAACTGCTCAGACTGCGCCACCACCTACTCGCCGAGCTCGGCGTCAACCAGAAAGGAACCCAATGAACCCCAGCCCATTCCCTGGCCACACCGCCCGCCCGGGGCGCTTAAGAGGCCCCCAGCACCGGTGGAGCAGGCGCACAAGGCGTATGGGCGCCACTACCGCCAGCATTGCCCTCGCGGTGGCCACCGCAGCGGCAGTCGGGCCGCCGATGGCCAACGCCGCCGCGGCGCCATCGCCGGGCCACGGTGCCAGGTCCCTGGACCTCTCGCAGGTGACCCTCCGGGTCGGAGATCAAGCCGGGACAGGGGCCGAGTCCCTGTTGAAAGCGGCCGGGCTGCTGTCCCGGCTGCCGTTCAAAGTGAGCTGGTCAGATTTCCCTTCGGGGCCTCCCATGTTGCAGGCCATGGGCGCTGGCGCCATCGACGTCGGCGGCGTGGGCGACGCCCCACCCGTCTTCGCCGCCGCTGGCGGAGCCAATATCGCCATAGTCGGGGCTACAGAAAACGGCCCCAACAGCGCTGCTCTGGTCGTACCCAAGGGGTCGCGCATCACATCGATCAGCCAGCTGCGGGGCAAGACGATCGCCGTGGCCCAGGGGAGCTCGGCCGACTACCACCTGCTTACTGTGCTCAATAAGGCCGGCCTGACGGTACGCCAGGTCACACTTGACTATTTGCAACCGGCAGAAGGCCTGGCCGCCTTGGAATCGGGCCAGGTCGACGCCTGGGACATCTGGACCCCGTACATCGAAGAGGTCGTAGCCGAGCACGGCGCCAGGGTCCTAGCCAACGGGAGCGGTTTCGGAAGTAAGTACAGCTTTGTCGTAGCGGCCCGCGCCGCGCTCGCCAACCCGGCCAAAGCGGCCGCCGTTAGCGCTTACTTGACCGAACTCGACAAGGCCTACCTGTGGGAGAAAGCCCATACCAGCGCCTGGGCCAATAATTGGGCGCAGGGCACCGGCTTGGCCATAAGCATTATGAACCAGGCCGCCAAAGACGAGTCGATTACCCCCGTCCCAATTACGAGCGCGGTGCTCACCGCCGAGCAAGGGCTCGTCAACGCCTTCTATGGCGCCGGGCTGATCCCCAAGAAGTTCAGTTTTGTCGATTACTCGTATGAGGGTTTCAACGCCGATGTGGCGAAGGCATCTCAGTAGCACCAATAACCAGCACAGTTACGAATCCAGGAGGGATTCTGAGTACCACCATTTCCACTATCCCCGTCCCTGTTCCCGACAGCGGGCACCCGAAGTACGAAAAGGCTGCCACCCATCCGCTGACACCGTTGATCGGCGCCGAGATTTCCGGAGTGGACCTGTCCCGCGTCGACGATGGTGTAGTGGCGGCCATACAGGCAGCACTACTTGACCACAAGGTCCTGTTCCTCCGTGACCAGGACATCACCCAGGACGACCAGATAACATTTGCTCGACGCCTGGGCGAGCTTACGGGTGGGCACCCCACCCTTCCTTCGCCTGAGGGCCAGCAATTCGTCCTCGAACTGGACTCGCTCCTCGGCGGCCGAGCGGACCACTGGCACACGGACGTCACCTTCGCTCTCGAGCCGCCGGCCATCTCGATATTGCGGGCGGTCGAGTTGCCGCCCATCGGTGGGGATACGCAGTGGGCCAATACCGAGGCCGCCTTTGACCGCTTGCCGCCCCCTCTGCAGCGCTTGGCCGCGGAACTGCACGCGGTCCACACCAATGCTTACGACTACGGCCGCGCCCTCAAATCTGACAGCGACAACGATGCTCGTCGGCACAGGGATGCGTTCACATCGGTGATTTTCGAGACCGAGCACCCGGTCGTGCGCCTCCACCCCGAGACCGGCCGCCCCGCACTCTTGCTGGGCGGCTTCGCTCGTCAAATAGTTGGTTTCCCCTTTGAACCATCTCGGGACCTGCTGCGGATATTCGCCAGCTATGTAACGCGGCCGGAGCATGTCGTGAGGTGGCGGTGGCGGCCGGGCGATGTCGCCATTTGGGACAACCGGGCCACCCAGCACTACGCGGTCAACGATTACGGCGATGCCCACAGGGTCGTCCAGCGCGTCACGGTGGCGGGCGTGCGCCCGGTCGGGCTGGATGGCTGGCAGTCGGAGACAAGAAGTGGCGACGCCTCCTCATACCAGGCCGGCTTCGGTGCCCGAGACGGCCACCTCGGCGACACCTAACGGAGTCGCCCCGGGGCGATCCTCTCGAAGGCGACGGGCCAGGCCCAGGTCCGGCCCGCACGGATTACCCTGATGCGCCGATTACCCTGATGCGCCGCCCGCGGGTTACCCCGATGCGCCGCCCGCGGGTCAGTTTGAAGGACCGCGTGTCGGGCCCCGCGGGTCCAGTTGTTGCATGTGATCCATGTTTCTAGTAGAATTCCTGGCTCAATGAGATTAGATGGATTGACCAGGAGGAACAGTTGATGAAGAGACGTCTCGCCGTGGCGGCTCTGGCTATGGTCGTGCCGCTGGCTGCGGGCACATCCATCGCCGTCGCCCAGAACAGGTCTGCCGCCCGGGTAGTCCATGAATCACGCCAAGCGATCACGTTGGACGGCGCCGGCGCCAACTCCATCGAACCGTTTTTTCAGGCGGTTTTTTACCAGTACCACCAGAAGTACTCCAACGTCACCGTCAACTACTCCCCGGCCGGCAGCAGCGTCGGGATAAGTGACATCCAGCAGAACACAGTGGCCTTCGGCGACACAGAGGTCCCGATGGCCGCCACGGACTTGGCCAAGGCCAAGGGCGTGGTTTTGCAGGTCCCGGTGGACCTTGGAGGCGTGGCCATCAGCTACAACGTCCCGGGGGCACCCAAGGGCCTCCGGCTGGACGGCTCGACGCTAGCGGCGATCTTCGAGGGGGTCGTCACTAACTGGGACAGCCCGGCCATCGCCAATGTGACCGGCAACAGCAACCTGCCCAACCTGCCGATCGTGCCGGTGCACCGGGCTGATTCGTCCGGCCCCGGTTGGGATCTCGACGATTACCTGATCCAGAACTCGTCTAGTTGGGTATCCAAGACGGGCACATCGGACCCGTCCAAAACGTGGCCGCTCCCCAAAGTGGGGGTGGGCGCGCAGCTCAATAGCGGCGTCGCCTCCTACGTGGCGCAGACCCCCGGCGCCATCGGGTTCGTCGAGTACGGCTACTCCCTTGCTGCCGGTTTCAGCAACGCCGCCATCCGGAACAAGGCCGGCGCCTACGTCACCCCCTCTGCCGCCTCGATCGGGCAGTCGGGCCTCCGGGCTGCCAGCGTCGCTGAGCGCCAAGAATTTCAACATCATCGATGAACCGGGAGCCGGCAGTTACCCCCTGGCCAATTTTAGCTGGACGCTGCTCTACCAAAAGCAGGCCAACGCCAATACCGGAGTGGCGTTGCAGCGCCTGTTCACGTACGTGATCACCACGGGCCAGCTTCAAGCGGCCAAGCTGGGTTACGCGCCGCTCCCGCTCAGCGTGGTGGGTATTTCCAAATCGACACTGGCGAAGGTGGAGAACTCCGCCGGCAAGCCGCTGTCCTAGCTGAGGTGAGGTCCTGGAGGAAGTAACCAACCGCACTGCAAGTTCGGGGGGGCAAGTGACACTTGACCCCCCGTTGTTGCGCGCCCGCGAAGCCCCCACCGTCCATCTGGGCCTGCCCGCCACACGTTCGTTGCTTTTGAGCCGGCAAGCCCGGAGGCGGGGCCGCGCCTACCGGCCGGCGTACATGTTGGGCGCGACCGTATTTGCCGTGGTCGTAATCGCGGTTGTGGTCAGTATCGCCACCGGCTCGGCCCAAGCCTTTGGCCACTACGGGCTGAGCCTCGTGTGGTCAGGGACCTGGTCGCCGGCCACGGGTCAATACGGGGCGGGCATCCTGGTCGTTGGGACCGCCCTCACTACAGGCGCAGCTATGCTCCTGGCCGCTCCGATCGGCCTGGGGGCAGCCATTGCTCTTTCCGAGCTGGTACCGCGCAAGGTGGCTGCCGTGGCATCGACGTTCGTCGAACTCCTGGCCGCGGTCCCGAGCATTGTCGTTGGGCTCTGGGCGTTACTCGTGCTCTCGCCGTTGTTCGCGCAGCACGTCGAGCCTTTCCTGGGTTCTCTGCCCGTTCTCGGCGTTGCCTTCACCGGCCCGGCCTACGGCCCCAGCATCCTGCTCGCTTCTGTCGTCCTCGCCGTTATGACGTTGCCGACACTGGTGGCGCTCTCCCGCACCGCTATCCGAGGAGTCCCGGTGGAGGACCGGGAGGCGGCTATGGCGCTCGGTGCTACCCGTTGGCAGGTCGTGCGGAAAGTGGTCCTCCCGACCGCCCGTTCCGGCATCGCCGCCGCGGTCACGCTGGCGCTCGGTCGGGCCATGGGCGAGGCGATCGCGGTAGCCCTGGTCATAGGCAACCGTCCGGCCCTGCCCCATTCGCTAATCGAGCCGGGGGCGACGCTCGGGTCGGCGATCGTCAACCAGTTTGCGGAGGCGCAGCCCGGTCTTGGGACCAGCTCGATCATCGCCCTTGCCGCAGTGCTCCTGGTACTGACCGTGGTCGTCAATATCGGGGGTCAAATGCTGAGGCGAGCGGGGAAGTCGTCGGGCTCGACTCCGTACTTACCGGTCGGTGCCCCGGGTGGGGCGGGGCTGCCTGTGGAGGCGCCGGCGCCTCAGTCCCCGAAGACCACGCCGAGCGCCCCCGCGGTTGCCGCTGCGCGGGCGGCCGAGGCGTCTCTTCGCCGGCGCCTGTTGTCTGGTGGGATCTGGGAAGTTATTTGCGTCGTGGCGCTGGTGGCTGCCATCGTCCCGTTGATCGCGCTCGGCTGGTACACCGTGACCCGAGCCTTGCCTGCGCTCTCGTTCGGTTTCCTGGTCCACCCGGTCGTCCCCTTCGGGGTGCCGGGGGGCGGGATATCCAGCGCCATAGCCGGTACGGCCCGGACCGTCGGCCTGGCCCTCCTGCTCGCGGCGCCCGCCGGCTTGCTCACTGCTCTGTTCCTCTACGAACGCGCCGGCCGTGTGGCCGGGGCGCTCCGTTTCAGCGCGGATGTCCTGAGCGGAGTTCCCTCGATAATCATTGGCATTTTCGCTTACGAGGTGGTTGTCCGCCCGATGCACCGGCCGTCGACCCTGGCTGCTGGCATCGCCCTGGCCGTGCTCATGCTCCCGATAATGGTGCGGGCGAGCGAAGAAGCGATCAGATCTGTGCCCGTTGACCTTCAGGAGGCGGGGGCGGCGCTCGGCGCGGCTCGGTCACGTGTAGTCCGTTCCGTTGTCCTGCGGGGGTCGCTGCCCGGCCTGATTTCGGGCAACCTGCTGGCCATTGCGCGCGTCACCGGCGAGACGGCACCTCTGCTGTTCACCCTGGCCGCCCCCACCCTGGCCATGTCCCTGCTTATATACAGCGATGGCACGCAGCCCTTCCCCGCTGTGCAGCAAGAGGCGTGGGCCACCGCTTTTGTCCTACTGGCTGCGGTGCTCGCCTTGAGCGCTCTAGCCCGCGCCGCGGCCTGGTCACTCACCAGGAGAGCCAGATGACCATAGCTTCTCAACCCACCGTCCTGTCCCCGGAGCCGGCCAGTGAACCCATGGCGCCGGCACTGCGTTTCGAGGACGTCGCCGTCAGCTTCAAAGGCCACGTCGCCGTCCGCGGCGTCACCCTGGAGGTGCCCGCTCGCCAGGTCACTACCCTGGTGGGCCCCTCGGGCTGCGGCAAGACCACGCTGTTGCGAGCCGTCAACCGCATGCACGACCACCTCGGCGGCCGCGTTGAAGGTCACGTCGTGCTGGGTGACCTGGACGTTTATGGCCCGGGGACCCGGGCCGGAGCTCGTCCGCAGCCGGGTCGGCATGGTCTTCCAGAGGCCGAACCCCTTCCCCACCATGAGCATCTTCGACAACGTCGTCTCGGGATTGCGGTTTGCCGGGATCCGCAAGAAGTCCCTATTGAAGGAGGCGGCCGAAGTGGCGCTGCGCCAGGCCGCTCTGTGGGACCTGGTGGAGCACCGCTTGCACCAGCCGGCCGTTGCGGCTGTCGGGGGGTCAGCAGCAGCGGCTGTGCATCGCCCGGGCGCTGGCCGTGCAGCCAGAGATGCTCCTCATGGACGAGCCGTGTTCGGCACTCGACCCCATTGCTACGGCCAAGGTCGAGCAACTCATCACCCGCCTCGCGCACGACGTCACTGTTGTGCTCGTCACGCACAACATGTTCCAGGCGGCCAGGGTTTCGGACTACGTCGCCGTGCTGCTGATGGGAGAGGACCGGGTGGGCGAACTGGTCGAGGCGGGCCCGGCGGCAGAGGTCCTGCACTCGCCCAAGGACCCACGAACGATGGACTACGTGAGCGGGCGCGTCGGCTGAAGCGTTGAGGCAGCCCCCGCCTCTACACTGCCGTTGTGCAGATCTCCGCGAAAGTCGACTACGGCGTACGGGCGCTCCTTGTCCTGGCGGCCGCTTCAGAACCAATGACGGCCGAGGCGATCGCCAAAGACCAGGGCCTTCCGGCCAAATTCCTCGGTGTGATATTGAACGAGCTGCGCAGAGCCGGGATTGTTGTCAGCCACAGAGGCCGGGAGGCCGGTTACCACCTCGGCCGGCCGGCGTCGGAGATCACGCTGGCGGACGTGATCCGGGCGCTGGAGGGGCCGTTGGCCCAGGTGAGGGGCTTGCGCCCGGAAACGGCGACGTACCAGGGTGCGGCGCAGCACCTGCAGGAGGCCTGGGTGGCGGTTCGGGCCAGCCTGCGCGTAGTGCTCGAGAACGTGACGATCGAAAACGTTGTCAAGGGCGAGCTGCCATCCGACGTCGCCCAGCTGGTAGCAGAGCCCGACGCCTGGGTGGGGCGGCGCCTATCCTGAAGGCGCCATCCTGAACGCGCCTATCCCGAACGCGCCTATCCCGAACGCGGCTATCCCGAACGCGCCGATCCGGAACGCGCCTATCCTGAAGGCGCGTCGAGTGCTCGGGTTAGCCGGCTCGCTGTCGGTCCCTCAGCGACCGATAGGAAGCCAACTCGAGGCCCGTCCGGCTCGCTAGGGCGTGGACGTAACGGGCGGCTGTGCCGATGTCGTGGTCCTCGACCCGGGCGGCCCAGTCCGGCATGACTGCGCGCGCCTCTTCGGTGTCCCGGGCCGGCCTCAGCACCAGCTCGGTGACCCCCGGTTGAATCCCGCCCAGGAGCTGGTCAAGGGCTACTTTTGCGCTGCGGCCGCGCGACACCCTCACTAATCGGTCGGGCGAAAGGACACCCTCCTCGGCCGCCAGTTGGCGGAAAGGGAAGCCTGTGTTGTGTTGCTGCTCCGTACCGGCGAGGCGTAGGGGCAGCCGGAAATCTACCGCCAGCTCCAACGCCACATCGAAGAACTCGGCCCGCAGCTCGAGGGCGCCAAGGTGGGCGGAAATGTGGCTCACGTCGAAGCCCCAATAAATGGCGCGTTCGATCTGGGCCCGGCACTCCTTGCGGACCTCATCAATATCAGCGTGCTCCCACAGGTCGACGAGGGTCCTCGGGAACCCTCCGTCCCCGTCAAGCAACGAGGGCGCGTGAGTAACGGGGCCCCAACGGTACAGGTCGTACTCGGCGTTGAGGGTGAGATGGGCGCCGATATCTTCACCTCGATAACTGGCCGCCGCCTCCCGAGCCCACGGCCCCGGAACGACAAGGCCGGCCGAAGTGGCCACGCCTGTGCGAAGAGAGTCGTATACGGCCGAATTGGTGGCGTAACTGACGCCGAGGTCGTCGCACGTGATATGAGGAGCTTTGCGTCTGGCTTGTGGCCGAGAGCCTCAGCGAGGGATGTCACTCCCCGAACGGTACTACTGGTTGCGCGGGCCGCTATCGTGCCCCGCGGCCTGTCTCGGCCAGGGGGCCGGCGTAGGCCCTTCTCTTACCGGCGACGGGCCAAATGTCGCCGCGAACCATTGCTGCCCCAGATGATCGATGGGGCTGAAGGGCGGCCTTTCAGGCCGCCCTTGATTCGGCACGAGCTTTGGCGCGGCGGCCGGCCTCCGCCAGCGCCTCCCGGGCCTGAGCAATCCCGACCAGCCCAGCTTGGCGTAGGCGGTCGCTCGGCCGGTCGCCATTGTTTGAAGCAGGGTGAGGCGTGAAGGGCGGGGCGGCGTGCGGAAGGAGCTGTTGTTGGCGCCAACTGTCGCCATCGGCTCGATAGCCCCATCCGTCTCCCGGATTTCGAGATCGTGCTCGTTCGGTCGCTCGTCATCATGCGAACCTCTGTCATACCTTTCATGATGCCCATTGGGTGTGACCGTTATTCATCGCCTGTGCCGCCGCCACTTCCTCTACGCCGCGTGCCGACGCGACCGCACGATCACCTGGTCGCCAACATGCTCGATTGCCCGGTACCTTTTGGCCGGCCGCTGGCGCAGGCCCGCCCGAAAAGCGCTTCAACGCGGGATTCTGGGTGAACTTGAACTCGTTTAGCTCCGGGAAGTCCACGGCGTGTCCATTACTCGCTCGACCGTCTTCTCGGCTAACTTGCCATCACCTTCCGGCCTGGTCATGAGGCGGACGAAAACAGCCTTGTCGTTGGCAATGAACGTCGGGACACCGAAGACCTCCCATCGCTGTACGACCTCTTCATGTTCGGACTCGGCCCAGTTTTGTTGGCCATTCGCTCGCGGCCTCCTTGACGATCCCCGACCCGTCGAGGCCGACCCATCGAGGGCTTGTGTCGACCTGTTCGGTGTCCCGCAGATCCAAGCCCTGGTCATGCCTGGCGGCTGAAAAGAGCCACATGCGCGTCCAGGAAAGTGCTCCGGCTGGCGCTCTCTCACCACGATGCCAGCCAACCCGGCCAGCACCCCAGGGTGCGCGGTCGGGTCCTCCCAGACGGGGGCGCCGCCTTCGGCCACATGTGCTTGCGACAGCGAGAAGAACTTGAACTGACTTCCCAGTCGGCCCCGGCCTTGAGGGCCGTGACAAGGTGCTCGTGAGCATTACGGGCAAACGGGCACAGGTAGTCCCAGGTGACAGCGAAAGAGTTAGGCATAACAAGTACAACCGGCGAGAGGCGGGCGCTTTGTTCCTGAACCACCGCGGCTACCCGGAGTCGACGGTCCGCTGCCTGCTCTGGTCTCCGGCGATTCCTGACCGGTCCCGGTACCCGCCGCCACCTGTCCCCTCAGTGTTCGGCCGTCGCTCCGGCGGCGCAGCTCAGTCCCGGGACGGCTGCAAGGGAACGAAGCGTTTGACCACTGCGCCCAGCACCGCGCCCAGTGCCGCCCCGGCCACAACATCCGAGGCGTGGTGGATCTTCACGTAGACCCGGCTGGAGGCAATAACGGCGGCCAAACGTAGTAAATAAACCCGGACGGGCCCTTGCTAAGCAATGCGGCCGCAAAAAAGGCGGCACTGACTGGCCGCTTGGGAAGCTGCTGGTCCATGGCACGCGTAGAGGCAGCGGCCGGGCTTCAGTGTTTTCTGGCCGTTGCCGACGAAAACCCAACTTCACGAGCCCGTTGACGAGGACCGATTCGGTGCCCAAGAGGGCACCAGCTCGAAGTAGTGGGCGCCAACCTTGTCCCGACCGCCAACCCTGCAGCGCCGCCAGGGCTAACCAAATGGCGCTGTGGTCGCCGACCGCACTTGCCGTGTACATAAGGCGGTCGAGTGCGGGACGGCCTCTCAAGTGGGTTTCGAAGTAATTGTCGACGGCGTCGTCGAAGTGGGAAACAGCTTCGAAGTCGGCGTCAGAGTTGCCCCCGAGATTGGCGCTGCTTAGGCCTGACAGCGCCCGAGCCACACTGCTCACTGGGACGCGGCCAACGGGAACAGGTCAGGAGCGAGCTGCGGGTCGCCATTTTGGGCGGAGCCCACCGGATGCTCCTGCCTGGCCAGGGCCAGGTCGCCACCGCGGGCGGGGCAGTAGGCATGGAACCCGCACCAATCGCACAGCGGCCCGGGTTTCGGCCTGAAGTCCTCCAATAGGCACGCCCGCTTGACCGCAGCCCAGATAGCGGTGGCCTGGCGCTCCAGACCGTTGATCGACTGCTCCGAGGGAGTAGTGCAAATGGCGAGAGGTTCACGCAGATGGAAAAGTTGGACCCTTACGGGGCGCCGGCCCAGTACTTGCTCGCACAAAAAGGCGTAAAAGTGGACGCCGCCCAGCCTCGCTTGTTCCTGGCTCTGACCTGGAGCCTTACCCGTCTTGTAGTCGGTAACTACCAGCTCTCCCTGCTCGTCGAGCTCGAGGCGGTCTATGACCCCGCGCAGACGCAGCGGTTTGACACCATGCCGGGGGCTGTCTCCCGCTCCCGGCGCCTCTAGTCCGGCGCCGCCGGTGTACTCACCATTGACATGCTCAGTAGTCGGGTCATTTGAGAACGACGGCAGTAGGGCTGCCCCGGGGCGGCCGGCGGGCAAACCGATTTCGGCCTGGAGCCGCAGTTCGGTCCCTATTACCCGCACAGAGTTGGGGTCCTCGAGCACGAAATAGTTGCGCAGCAATTCATGTGAATCGCCGACGAAGGCCTCGAGTTCGGGGCCGGTGAGGCCGAGGGCGGCTCCTTCTGCGCTCTTGAGTAGCTCGTCAAGGGCGCGGTCGAGCTTGGCAAAAGCGACTGGCAAAGTCCGCTCACCCTGGCGCTCGTCCCACATGAGGAGTTCTAGGGCACGATGAACGACGGTTCCACGGAAGGCCTGGAGGCTCGGAGGTTCGGGGAGCTTGTCGATAGCCGAAAGGCGGAACGCCAACGCACATTCTTTGAACGCCGTCACCTTGGAGGGAGTCAACGAAGTCGGTAGAGGCAACGACATCACAACCAGGCTAACCAGCCGTGGGGACCGTGGTGTGGGACCGGCCACGGGACAGGCGCTTGCTCGAGGTCGGACGGGGTACCGCTGACCACAGGGCACGGGCCACCCGACGAATTTATGCTCATAGCCAAAGGCTCAGCAGAGCGGGCTGACCGAAAAAGAGGCCGGGCCCGCCACGTTTGGCGGCTCCTCACAGATGGCGGTGTAGCGCTGGGCGCAGCAGTGCAATAGTCAGCAGCCGTGCAATAGTCAGAAGAACGTCACGCGAGTCGCTTCCTGCTTGCCTTGGGCGAAACCGGCACGGGCGGTAGGGATGCGGGTCGCCGGGTCCATCTGGTTCGTGCCCATTGCCGCTCGGGAATCGACGTCCGGTGTGATCACCTCGACGTGGCTGCCCTGCTTGCGCAGGGCCTCGACCTGGCTGGCCAGGTCCACGCCCCATTCCGGTGGTCTGCGCAGGCCCTCGAACTGACTTGCCGGATCAGTGCCCCGTTCCGGCGGTGCCTGGCTGCGTCCGCCCAACGGCGAGAGCACCAGGACGTTCGCATAGCCCGAGACAAGGTCGGCGTTGTCAGGAGAGCGCACGCCACCGTCGATGTACTGATTGCCGTTGATGCTGACCGTGGGCACCAGACCGGGCAGCGCGGTGCTCGCGGTGACCGCGTCCACCAGCTCGACACCGGAATCGCGGTCGAACGTTGCCAACTCGCCGGTATGCGCGTCGACGGCCGTCACGATCATCGGCCTGTCCGGCCATTCAAGGCGAGGCAACCTGGCGGCGACCACCGCGCGCCGCTGTCCCGCCCCGGGCCCGAGTATGGAGTCGCTCTCCAACCCGAACGCGCCCATCGCACGTTGCAGATCGGCTGCGGAGGTGGCGGCGGCGCCGATGGCCCTCATCCGCTCGAACACCGTGGCCATCGGCAGGGACGGCGGCCGTTCCCGGTTCTGTCCGACCGGTTGAACCGGCGGGGACAGCACCGTGGCCAACAGTTCGGCCGGCGGTATACCGCTGCGCACCTGCGCTGCCGCGGTGGCCCCGGCCGAGGTGCCGACCACCAGATCGGCGGCCTCGGTCAAATCGAGGCCAGCTTCGGCCAGGCCGGCGATGATGCCGATCTCCCACGCATTTCCGGCAGCCCCACCACCACCTAGAACCAGAGCAACGTTGTGGACCATCTCCGGGTACGACGTAGGTCGCACCGAGCCAAGCGTGAAGGATTGGGCTTTGCCCCCGGTCGAGGGGAGCGATTCGTAAAACTGCGACATGTGTTGGTCCCTTTCAGGGCATCCGAGTTGCAGGCACCCGAGACCAATGACGACGAAGCTCTAGAGGCTCCAGCGTGAAGGGGCGAGCACCCGACTGTGAAAGAAAAAGATCGGACTCACCTCCTTAGACCATGCGCTGCGACAGCGCTAATGGACGAACTCAACTCGAATAATAGCAGATCAAGGAGCTTTGCCTGGTGCTGGAGCCTATTGGTCCCGGTTAGGCGCGGCCCTGGCTGCCCACGCGGCTATGTCGGCGGCTATTAGAGACGGGGCCTCGAAGGGCCCGAAGTGGCCGAGGGACGGCACCACATTCATTTCCCCTAGGGGCAACCGCGTGACGATGGGTACCAGGTCGTCCGGAGGGACCGCGGTGCTTCGCTCTCCGCCCAACAACCGGGCCGGGCCGCCCACCTTGGGGAGGTCTTCCCACGCCTCGTGGACGAGGGCGTCTTCGTACATACGGGCCTCGTCCTCGGGGTCGCACGCCAGCCTGAGGTGGCCGTCCGGGCCCACGATAAAGGCGCCGTCGAGGAAAGCTTCCAGCGACTCCGGAGCGAACCCGGCGAATGGGCCGCGACCGTCGAAGTACTCGCGGGCCTCCTCGATAGTGGCAAAATCGGCCCGCCTGCGGCGAGCTCGGCTAGCGAGCGCAGCGCTGTTGCGTCCCGTCAGCTCGCTGCCCGGGATGGCCATGATGGGCTCCCACCCCCAGAGGCACGAGAAACTGTTCGGGCGGCCCGCTTCGGCCAGGAGCAGGGCGGTGGCGCCGGCCGAGTGGCCGGCCCCGATCAATCCGGTGGCGTCGCTCAGGCCGAGCTGATCGATGACGGTCAGGGTGTCGCTGGCGAACCGGTCCCAGACGTAAGAGCCGTCAGGCGAACGCCCCGAGGCGCCGTGGCCTCTCATATCGAGAGCCAACGGCCGGAAGCCGTCTCCCAGTGCTTTGGCGACTGGAGCCCAGCAGCGCCCGTGCAGGCCGGCCCCGTGCAACATCACGACTGGTCGCCCGTTGCCGCCGAAGTCCCAACAGGCCAGGCGCGTCCCGTCCTCAGCCTTGGCGTAGAAGAGCTCCATGTCGGGCGCTACTGGGTGGCCAAGAGATCGAGCAGGCCCGAGGCGTTGTCTACCGCATTGGCGCGCCAGCAGTTGTCCATGATCAGGTGCACTTCTGACGTGCAGGAAGCCAGTTCCCGGATGGACGGCGCCCAGGCGGCGAGTTCGGCCTGGGTGTACCGGTACGACCATGCCTCTTGGCCCGCCTGGGGCCCCAACCCCAGGCTCCTCCCGGGAGCGGGGACCCCAGCCCCGCCCCGGCCCGTTGCCTCTTGGCCCGCCTGGGGCCCGGCTTCGGGCTCCAGGCCGGGCGAGCCCGTGAAGCGGACGAAGCCCACTTCGGAGGTCGCCGCCACGATGGGCTTTCCCGGCCCGGGCCCGTCGCGGCAGACAAAGCACAAGCCGAGCTCCTCGAGGAGGCCGAGCGTTTGCTCGCAAGCATCACCCTCGAACCATCGCCTATTGGTCATCTCAACGGCTACGCGCAGAGCTGGCAGGCGGGCCGGAAGGACCGCAAGTTCGCCCCAGGCCGCCGGGCCGGGGTGGAACCAGGCGGGAAATCGGACGATCACCGCGCCCAACCGGCCCGCCTCCGCCAGGGGCCTGACCGCGTGGGCGAAGCGGTCCCAACACTCGTCGACCACGTCTGGAGGCAGATGCTGCCGGTAGAGCTTGGTGCCATCGCGCCGGGACGGCCGGACGTGACCCTGTAAGTCCGGCCAGAGCGATTCCGGCCAAGTGGGTGCGCCGCACAGCAAAGACCAGGCCCGCAAATCTATGGTGAAGCCGGCTGGCGTGGAACCTACCCAACGCCTGGCCACGTCAGGCGTTGGGGGGAAGCGGTAAGTGGTCGCTACTTCCGTCAGAGGGAGGCGGCTGGCGTAGTGGAGGAGGCGCTGTTTGGCGCTGAGCGAGCGGGATGGATAGAAGCTCCCGTCCCGCACGAGGGACCGGTCAGCCCAGGAACTACTCCCCGCCAACACGCGGCAGCCTCCGACCACGACACCTGAAGCGGGCTCGGCGAACCTCGCCGCCGGTGTATTGCTCACAATTGGAGCGTACGTCCAGGCCGCCTGGGTCAGGCGGATGGCCAGGTCAGGTGATCACTCGCCGTATGGGCCGGGCTGGCCAAAATGGGCCTAACCACCTCCCGTCGATCCCGTCCCTCGGCTCCATCCCTCGACCCGGTGAGTGGAGCCGTCGGCCCGGACCAACGCCCGACTCGCACACCGCCACGCCCGGCGTGAGAATATGCACCGTATGCGCCTGCCTAGTGCCAGAGCAAGGGTGTAGCCGTGAGCGGCGCGGAGGAGCTACAACTTTGGGGGGTCGAGCCGGGCTACTGGGACGTATCAGGGCGATGGCGGGACGTCCCGGAGACAACGCTAGACGCCGTATTGGGTGCGCTCGACGCCACCCCGGAGGGCCCACCGGCTAGAGCTCCTTTGGTAACGGTGGGCGCGGGCGGGTTGTGGCCGCCACTCCCGGCGGGCTCGTTGGCGCTGGAGGGCGGCGGGACCATCGAGTTAGGCGCGGGCGAGGCGCCGCCCCCTGACTTGCCGTTTGGCTATCACCGTTTCGAGGCCATTTCCGGCTTCGATAGCCAGACCGGCACAGATGCCGCGCCGCTGACAGTGGCCGTGTGCCCTGTGCGGTGCCCGTCACCGCCATCGGGTCGTAGGTGGGGGTGGTCGGCCCAGCTTTATGCAACCCGTTCATCCGCCAGCTGGGGTATCGGAGATTTTGCGGACCTGGGCCGTTTGATCGACTGGGCCGTGGGCAACGGAGCGGCTTTTGTGTTGTCGAACCCCCTTCACGCCCCGGCGCCGGGGCCGGCCCCCGAACCGAGCCCTTATTCACCGAGCTCGCGTTGCTTCTTGAACCCGTTGTACATCAGGGTGGAACACGTGCCCGGTGCGGGACAGCTTCCCGAAGTGGCGAAGCTGGCCAGCAAGGCCAAAGTCTTGAACGGCGAGCGGTTGATAGACCGCTCCGTAGTGTGGGCGCTCAAGTCCGAAGCGCTAGAAGCGCTTTTCTCCCTTTCCGGGGAGGCCCGGGCCAGCGGGGATCTGGATGCCTACATCCGCCGGGGAGGCAAAGTCCTGGATGGTTACACAACCTTCTGTGCCCTCGCCGAGCGCTATGGGCATCCGTGGCAAGGCTGGCCGGCGGGCTACGACCGGCCGGACCGTCCAGCGGTGGCTGCCTTCGCCGCGAGCCGGGAGGGCTGCTACCGCAAGCGCTACCACGCGTGGCTGCAGTGGAACTGTGAAGCTCAACTCGACAACGGCTCCAGAGAGGCACGCCTGATGACCGATCTGGCCGTGGGTATCGACGGGGGAGGGGCGGACGCCTGGCTGTGGCAGGACACGTTCGCTCTGGGAATGCACGTCGGGGCGCCGCCCGACGACTTCAACACGGGGGGGCAGGACTGGGCGCTGGTGCCCTGGGACCCCTGGAAATTGCGGGCCCGGTCCTACGAACCTTATATCCACACGCTGCGAACCGCTCTGCGGCAGGCCTGTGGGCTCCGGCTTGACCACGTGATGGGCCTGTTCCGTCTCTTCTGGGTCCCTAAGGGCTCGGAGCCCTCGAGCGGCACCTACGTCAGGAACCCGTGGCGCGATCTGCTCTCCTTGCTGTGCCTCGAGGCGTGGCGGTCCGGCGCCTACGTGGTCGGCGAAGACCTCGGCACCGTGGAGGACCATGCCCGCGACGTCCTCCGTGACAGCGGTGTCCTGTCCTACAAACTCTTTTGGTTCGAGCCTCGACCTCCTTTCGAGTGGACGGACCAGGCCATGGGAGCGGTTACGACCCACGACCTGCCCACCATCGCAGGCGTTTGGTCGGGCTCTGACCTGGTCGCCCAGCAAGAGGCCGGGATCAAGGTCAACGAGGAAGGGTCGGCCGTGTTCCGGGGGCACATAACCGAGTGGACGGGCATAGACGACAACGCCCCGTTGCCGGAGGTAATTGAGGCCACGTACGAGACCTTGGCCCAGGCGCCATGCGACCTGTTGACCGCCGCCCTGGACGACGCATTGGCCGTCGAAGAGCGCCCGAACATGCCAGGTACCATCGATCAATGGCCGAATTGGTGCCTGGCGTTGCCCGCCCCGCTGGAACAAATAGAAAAGAGCCACCTGGCGAATGCGATAGCGCACGGGCTGAACGCCCGGTGACCCCGGGTCGCGCCGGCTAAGGAGGCACCGTTGAGCGTCGCTGACCTCCCTGTTGTCCCGCCCCTCGCCCCGATGCTGGCCAAGCTCGCCCGCGAGCTGCCGCGCGGCGACTACATCTACGAACCCAAATGGGACGGGTTCCGGTGCATCGTTTTCCGTAGCGGTGACGAGGTGGAGCTCGGCAGCCGTAATGAACTGCCCCTGACGCGGTATTTCCCCGAGGTCGTCCAGGCTCTGATCGAGGTGCTCCCCGAACGTGCCGTCCTGGACGGCGAGGTCGTCGTGGCCGGCCCTACCGGGCTCGATTTCGACGCACTTCAGCAGCGCGTTCACCCCGCTGAGAGCAGGGTCCGGTTGCTAGCGGAAAGAACGCCGGCTTCGTTCGTCGCCTTCGACCTTCTTGCCGTCGGGCCCCGAGACCTGCGCAACGAACCCTTCCAGGAGCGCCGGCACCTGCTGGAGGAGCTCCTGGGAGCCATCGGAGAGGCTGGCCGCGTGCACCTGACGCCGGCGACGCGCGACCGGAAGGTGGCGGAAGACTGGTTCAGCCGCTTTGAAGGGGCCGGGCTCGACGGCGTGGTGGCCAAGCCATCCGAGCTGGCCTACGTGGCTGGGAAACGGGTGATGTTGAAGGTCAAGCACGAACGCACCGCCGAGTTCGTCGTCGGGGGGTTCCGCTGGTATAAGGCTGCGTCTGCCGAAGGTTCCGAAGAAATCGGGTCGCTACTGCTCGGGTTGTACGACAGCGAGGGAGATCTGGCCCACGTCGGCGTCATCGGGGCGTTCCCGGCTGCACAGCGGCGGCAACTGGTCGAGGTTCTCGCCCCGTACCGGCTGAGCGCCGAGGAAGCGAGCAGGGAAAATCACCCCTGGGCCGGGTGGGCCATGATGTCCGAGGGTTCAGCCGCCCGGATGCCCGGGGCGCGGAGCCGATGGAACGCCACCAAGGACCTTTCGTTCGAGCCGCTTCGGCCGGTGCTTGTGGTCGAGGCCGCCTACGAGCACCTGCAGGGCAATCGGCTCAGGCACACGGCCCAGTTCAGGCGCTGGCGTCCCGACCGGGCCGCCACTAGTTGCACCTACGAGCAACTGGACGTAGCCGTGCCCGTGGAACTGGCCGCTGTGTTCGGTGCCGGCGTTGCGTCCCGAGATGCCCGGGAGTAGGGCGGGGGCCGGGCACCGGAACCGGCTGCCTGGACCGGGTGCCGGACCGGGTGCCGGACCGGGTGATGGCAACAGCAGCTGCTCTAGCACTAGGTTTGGCAATGTGTCACGGGCGCAGTCAGAGCCAGGGGTCCAGCGGGTTGGGACCACAACCAACTGGGCGCAGAGCGCGCTTCTGATACCCGCTCCCGAAGCCGAGGCACTTGTTCGCGCGTGGCGGGAGCTGCACGACCCGTCGGCTCGGCGAGGAGTCCCGGCTCACGTCACGCTCGTTGTCCCCTGGGTCGCTCCCGAGCAGATCAAGCAGGAGCATCTGGATGAGCTCTCAGAGCTCCTCGCTGAGCAGGAGCCGTTCGAGTACACCTTGGAAAAGGTTTGTTGGTTCGGTGAGCGTGTGTTGTGGCTCGGCCCTACGCCGGCCGCCCCGTTCAAGCGCTTGACGGCGATGCTGGCGGGACATTTCGACACGCCGCCTTGGCAGGGGGAGTTCGCCGAGGTCGTACCCCATCTGACCGTCGGCTTGGCCGGCCACGCCGTTGGGTGCACCCTGTCAGAGGCGGCGCTGGATCTGTTGCCCAAGCTGCCGGTGACATGCCGGGCTACCGAGGTGGACGTTATGAGCGGCGACGGCATCAGCTGGGAGCTCGTCCACCGCGTCGCCCTCTAGCCACCGGCTCCCGTGCACCGGGAAGCCGTCGTTTCGATGAGGACGGGCCCCCTTCGCGAGAGGGCACGGGGCTGGGTCGCAGTCAGGATCCCCAGATCTCGACCAGTTGCGTTAGTTCGTCGGCTGGCCCCGCCGGGACTATGTACCCGGTCTCGTCCCTCACCTTGCCGAAGTTGTCCCTGACGTCCTCGGCCGTGAGGTCCGGGTTGTAGTACCCGCGCGTTAGCCCGGTGAAGAACCGCGCCACCCGTCCGCCGGCCGCGCTGTACACCTCACCGCTTACGGGGTTGTCCCGGTGGACCAGCCAGACGGCCACCGGAGCGACGAGCTCTGGCGACAGTTTCTCAGCCAGCGGGCCGAGAAGGTTTTCCGTCATACGGGTCCGAGCCAGGGGGGCAATGGCGTTGACTTTTATGTTGTATTTGGCGCCCTCGGCGGCCAGGACCCTTGTCAGGCCGACGAGGCCCATCTTGGCTGCGCCGTAGTTCGACTGCCCGAAGTTGCCCAGTACCCCCGAGTTGGAAGTGGCCATGAGGACGCGGCCGTAGCTCTGCTCCCGCATCTTGACCCACGCCGGCTTCGTCACGTAAAAGGCGCCTTTCAGGTGGACGTCCAATACTCCCTCGAGCAGATCGGGCGTCATGTTGTGAAAAGCCTTGTCGCGGAGGATCCCGGCATTGTTGATCAGGATGTCGACGCGCCCCCAAGCATCGGTGGCGGCGTTTATCAGCGCCTCCCCACCCTCGGGCGTAGCCACGCTGTGAGTGTCGGCCAGTGCCTCGCCGCCCAGCTCCTCAACCTCCCTGGCCACTTGCTCGGCCGGGCCTTCATTGGCGCCCTCCCCGCTGACGGAGCTCCCGACGTCGTTCACGACGACGCGCGCCCCCCGTGACGCGAGGGCGAGCACATATTGTCGGCCCAAGCCCCCGCCGCCACCGGTTACGACTGCTACCTGCCCATCAAACCCGAGTTCGGCCACGCGGCGATGTTACAGGCAGGCACTCGCCGCCGCCGCCGGCGGCCGGCCCTGGGGACGGGGTGCAGGTAGAAAACGGGTCTTCAGACCAGCGGGTCGGTTCGCCAGCTCAGCCGGGCCGGGCCTGGGCCGCAAAACTTCGGTCGCAAGCTCAGCCTCTGGCCGGCCCGTAGGATTCGCCACCGTCCTTGTAACAGGTGTCATGGTAGTGCTCGACCCTGTCCCATCGCCCGTCGACATACACGTTGGCGATGACCTGGCTCCCTTTTGACCGGGCC
Source organism: uncultured Acidimicrobiaceae bacterium (assembly GCA_963750465.1). GTDB lineage: Bacteria > Actinomycetota > Acidimicrobiia > Acidimicrobiales > Palsa-688 > Fen-671. Next base: position 734,533 of record CAVVRE010000007.1, on the reverse strand, counting down.
AGGAATTTGAGTTGCTCCCCGCAATGTTCGCAAATGGCGTCGTTGCCGGGTTCGATGGAGCGTACGACGGCGCGGCTCACGGGGAGGACGGGGCTAACTGTAGTCACACTGTTATATCGGCCCTTTCGCTGGACAACCTGAGGAGCCGGGCCGGAGAGCGGCCCTTCCAGGTCGTTTACGTCGTAGTCTGGAGTTACCGTGCCAGAAGCCAAACAACCGAGCCCGGACGCTTTCGGCGCCAATGCGTGGCTCGTAGACGAAATGTTCGACCAGTTCCGCCGCGACCCCCTCTCGGTGAGCGAAAGCTGGCGCGAGTTCTTCGAGGGCTACAAACCGGCCGGGGCCAACCTGGCCGGGCGCCCCGTCCTGGTATCACCCGCGCCTGTCCCAGGGGACGAGGGGGCGACGGTCGACGGCAGTGGCAACGGGGCTGGTGCAGGGGTGGCGACATTGACAGCGCCCCCGAGGGCCCCCGAGCCTCAGGTGCCCGGCCTGGTGGGCGCGCCGGGCACGGGCGCGCCCACCGAAGCCAAACCAGCGCAGCCACCGGGGGCCCCCGGCGGAGTGGACGGTACGACCGTGCCTCTTCGGGGCAGCGCCGCCCGGGTCGTTTCCAACATGACCTCGAGCCTGGAAGTCCCGACTGCTACGAGCTTCCGGGTCGTCCCGGCCAAGCTCCTGGAAGTAAACCGGTTAATCCTGAACAACCAGCTCGCTCGGACCGGCACGGCCGGCAAGGTTAGCTTCACTCATCTCATCGGGTGGGCCGTCGTGCAAGCACTCAAGACGGTCCCGGCCATTAATTCGAGTTTTTCGGGACCGGCACACGGGGCCGGCGACAGCCCGGCGCCGAAGAGCACCAATGGCGGCCCGGCCGTTTTTCGCCCGGCCCACATCAATCTTGGCATTGCCGTCGACCTCGAGCGTTCAGACGGGACCAGGTCGTTGATGGTGCCGGTGATCAAGCAGGCGGATGCCCTGGATTTCCGCCATTTCTGGCGGGCCTACGAGGAACTTGTCCGCAAGGTGCGCTCGGGCAAAGTCGAAGTTAGCGATTTTGCCGGCGCCACTATCACCATTACCAACCCCGGCACGCTTGGCACCGTGCAGTCCGTGCCGAGGTTGATGGCCGGGCAAGGCGCCATAATCGGGGTGGGGACCATCGACTACCCCGCCGAATGGCAAGGAGCCGACCCTCGCCAGCTGGCCGAGCTGGGGGTGTCGAAAGTCGTCAGCCTCAGTTCGACTTATGACCACCGGGTGATCCAGGGAGCAGAATCCGGCCTTTTCCTTCAACGTGTCCACCGGCTCCTACTCGGTGATGATGGCTTTTATGAGGGCGTTTTCCGTTCCATGGGCGTCCCCTACGAAGCCGTCAAGTACCGCCGGGACGTCAACGACCCCTTCGAACGCGCGTCCAATTTTGTCGAAAAGCAACAGAAAGTCGAGCGCCTGGTAAATGCCTACCGGGTCAGGGGGCACCTCATCGCCCACCTCGACCCGCTCGACTGGAAAGAGCCGGTAATGCACGCCGAGCTCGACCCCGCCACTTATGGACTCACGGTGTGGGATCTCGATAGGGAGTTCCTTACCCAGGGCCTGGCCGGGAAAGGGAGTGCGCGACTGGGCGATATCCTCTCGGTCCTGCGCGATGCATATTCGCCGCACGGTCGGCGTCGAGTACATGCACATTATGGAGCCGGAGCAAAAGCGTTGGATCCAGGAACACGTCGAGGGTGTGCCGACCGACCTCGAGCCGGAGGAACACCGCCATATCCTGGCCAAACTCAACGCGGCTGAGGCCCTCGAGCGTTTCCTGGAGACCAAGTACATCGGCCAGAAGCGGTTTGGCCTGGAAGGAGCCGAGTCGGCCATCCCGCTGCTCGACGCCTTGCTCGGCTCGGCCGCGGACGAGGGGCACCAGCAAGCGGTCATGGGCATGGCCCACCGCGGCCGCTTGAACGTGCTCATAAATATCGTGGGCAAGAGCTATCAGGAGCTGTTCGGAGAGTTTGAAGGCAACCTCGACCCTTCGAGCGTCCAGGGTTCGGGAGACGTCAAGTACCACAAGGGGTTCAGGGGCACGTTCCAGGCCCGCTCGGGCAAGGAGCTCGAGGTTTTCCTGGCTTCCAACCCATCCCACCTCGAGGCGGTCGGGCCGGTGGTGGAGGGGATGGCGCGTGCCCTGCAGGACCAAATAGCGGCCGGTCCTGAGCCGGGCATTTCGGGGTTGGCGCCTCACGACCTGGTCCTGCCTGTGCTCGTGCACGGAGACGCCGCGTTCGCGGGCCAGGGTGTGGTGGCCGAGACGTTGAACATGTCAGCGCTGGAGGCCTACGAGACCGGTGGCACCGTGCACCTGGTAATCAACAACCAGCTCGGGTTCACCACCAACCCCGAGTCGGCCCGCTCGTCTGTATACGCAACCGACGTGGCGAAGATGGTGCAGGCCCCCATTTTCCATGTCAACGGCGACGACCCAGAAGCCTGCGCCAGAGTGGCCCGTCTTGCCTTTGGCTTCCGTCAGGAGTTCCACAAGGACGTCGTCATCGACATGGTCTGTTACCGGCGGTACGGCCATAACGAGCAGGACGACCCGTCGCTTACTCAGCCTTTGCTTTACCAGCTGATAAAAGAACACCGCAGCGTCAGGAAGCTATATACCGAAGCCCTCGTGCGGAGGGGCGATATCACTCTGGAGGAAGCCGAAGCGGCGCTGGCCGACTTCTCTCGGCGACTGCAAGTAGCCCTGGACGAGACCAGGGCGTCGGCCCCGCCCCAGCTGACCAGCCTGCCGCGGCCTGCTCCTCCGGCGAAGGCGTTCCCGGCGGTAGCGTACGGCTGTCGATGTGGCCAGGCTGCAAAGAGTAATGGACGCCCTTACCCGGGCGCCTGAGGGGTTCACGCTGCATCCAAAAGTGGCCCGCCTGCTCGAAGCGCGACAGGAAGCTGTGGGCATCGGGTCAAGTCGATTGGGCGCTGGGAGAAGCGCTCGCCTACGGGACCGATAGTCCTCGACGGCCATGACGTGCGCCTGTGCGGTCAGGACACGCGCCGAGGGACGTTCGGCCACCGCAATGCCGTCTACGTCGACTACCGGACCGGGGTACGAGTTCATCCCGCTCGCCGACATGGCGCGGGAGACCCAAGACGGAGCCGGCCGGTTCTTCCTGTACGATTCCTTGCTGTCCGAGTACGCCGCGCTCGGTTTTGAGTACGGGTACTCGTTGTTTTCGCCCGACGCGCTGGTGGCCTGGGAAGCGCAGTTCGGCGATTTCGTCAACGGAGCTCAGATAGTCATCGACCAGTTCCTGGCCGCTTCCGAGGTGAAATGGGAACAAGCGTCGCGGCTGGTGCTGATGCTTCCACATGGCTACGAAGGCCAGGGCTCCGAGCATTCTTCGGCACGCGTCGAACGGTTTCTCGAGCTGAGCGCCGAAGACAACATCTGCGTGGCCAACGTGACCACTGCCGCGCAGCTTTTCCATCTGCTCCGCCGCCAGGTGCTCCTCCCTGCCAGCAAGCCGCTCGTCCTTTTCACCCCCAAGCGATACCTGAGAGGACGGGAGGCCTACAGCCCCGTCGAGGAGCTCACCGACGGTGCTTTCAAGGAGGTGATCGACGACGACGTCCCCGCCTCGAAGAAATCCGCCGTGTCGTGTTCGCGAGCGGCAAAGTCGCCCTCGACCTCCTGGTAGCGCAGCAGGACAGAGGGCTTGATGACGTGGCCGTCGTACGGGTCGAGCAACTGTACCCATGGCCCAAGGAACAGCTCGTCGCCGTCTTGGCCCGGTACGACCGGGCCACCGAGGTCGTCTGGGCGCAGGAAGAACCCGCCAACATGGGCGCCTGGGACTTCGTGCGGGACCGCCTGGGTGCCGTGGCGGCAGATGGGCGCACAGTCGCGTCATGTGGCCAGACCTCCGTCGGGATCGCCGGCGACCGGCAGCCACACGCTCCACGAGCTCGAGCAGGCTGACATCCTCGACAGGGCTCTCGGGCATTAGCAACGCCGGCGAGCCCGAGCGGCCCCCTCTCGCGTCACCGTTCGGTCGTCCGGAGGATGCGCCAAACAGGCGCGTCGGAGTGGCACACTGGTCGTTATGGGTGCGTGTCACTGCAGGCCCGACCTGCTCTGCGAGGTAGCGCGTGGTACCGCGTCGCCGCAGCGGTGAGCTGGCAGCGGCATTGTGCCCTTGACCCGGAGGTCCTTTGACGGCGAGCAGCGCCAAGTAGGCCCGCTCGGGACGCCCTCGATGGGATGACAAAACAGGAGAAAGATGCCAGCTCGTCACGTAGTGGTCGACGGCTCCAACATGGCGACGGAGGGTAGCTCGCTACCCAGCCTCCAGCAATTGGACGAGGCGGTACGCGAGTACCTAATTGAGAACCCCGACGACAGCGTTACCGTCGTCGTCGACGCTACCTTTGGGCACCGGATCCCCCCGGAAGAGCGGAAGCGCTTCGAGCAAGCCGAATTGGCGGGCGAGATCGTCAGCCCGCCGGCCGGGGCTATTGGGCGCGGCGACGCCTTTTTGTTGAGAGTGGCTGACAAGGTCGGCGCCGTCGTGCTCTCCAATGATTCTTTCCAGGAGTTCCACGGCGAGTACGAGTGGCTCTTCGATAAAGGCCGCCTGATGGGCGGAAAGCCGGTGCCGGGGGTGGGCTGGATCTTCACGCCCCGCACCCCGGTGCGCGGGCCGAAGAGCCGGGAGTCGGTTAAGGAGGCCAAGCGCAAGAGGCATGCCGACAAGGTAGAAGAGCCCGCCCCCGAGAGTGGTCTTGACATGGCCGCTGAGCGGTTGCGTGGCCACGGAGGGGACCGCAAGTTGCAGCGGGCCATTGCCGCCGCCGTCGAGGAAGCTGTGGAACCCGCCAAAGTGGGGCGCAAGCGGCGGCCCAGGCGGCGAGGAGGCGAAGTGCCTTCGGAGCCGCTCAACGAGCCATTTAGTTTCATCACGTTTATTGCCGCCCATCAGTTGGGTGACGAGGTAGAAGGCACAGTCGACGAGTTTTCCTCCCACGGGGCGTTCATCTCCGTGGACGGGGCACGTTGTTATGTGCCGTTGTCGGCCATGAGCGAAGTGCCGCCTCGTTCGGCCCGTGAGGTCTTGCGCAAAGGCGAGAGACGAGTTTTCGTGGTCCAAGCTTTTGATGCCATGCGGCGCGGGATCGAGTTGGCGCTGCCGGGGTTCGCTAGCCCGGCAGGTACGCCGACGGCTGAAACCATCGATGCAGAGATCCACCGTGCAGAAGCCGGCCTGGTCATAGCTTCTGAACAACCGGCCCACGACCATCCGGGACCCGGCCGCGGTGCAGCCAAAGCACGCGGGGTCTCGAGACTAGCCAGGAAGTCAATTTCGGCTCAGCCCGCGCCCACCACGGAGGCAGCTCGGCCAACGAAGGCGGCGACGAAGCGGGCGGTCGGCCAGCCAAAGCCCTCCCCCGTAGCCAAGAGGCCAGCGCCCGCCAAGGCTGCGCCGGCAAGTGGCCAGCCTGGAGACAAGGTTGTCGGCAATAGGGCAGGCGCCAATAAGACAAACGCCCATAAGGCAGTGGCCAACAAGACAAGCGCCAATAAGGCAGGCGCCAACAAAGCAGTCGCCAACAAAGCAAGCGCCAACAAAGCAAGCGCCAAATAAGGAAGGCGCCAAAAAGGCAGTCGCGCAGGAACCAGCCCTCAAGAAATCGGCCGCCCTGAAGGCCGCTCCAGCGCCGGCCAGCGCCCCCCTTACCGCGCCACACGATCGGGCGGAGCGTTCCCGGCCCGCGGTGGCGAAGGCGGCTCCGGTGGGCCGGAAGTCGTCGGCCCAGAAGCAGCAGCCCGTGAAGAAGCAGCCGGGAGTGGCGGCCGAAGGTGCCGATGGGGCCACGAAGTCGTCTTCGACCAGGCGGTCCCCAGTGGCGAAATCTGCAGCCGTGAAGTCACCAGAGGGTAAGTCCGCCGGGGTGAAAACCTCGGGTGCTGGCGCCTCCTCGGCCGAGAAGGCGCCGTCCGCCAGGAAGCGGCCGGCCGTCTCATCTACGGCTGAACAGGGGCCGGCAGAAAAATCGCGCGGATCGACCCGGACGGCTCAGAACTCTCGGGTGGCCAAGACCTCGGCGGCCAAAGCCGCGCCGCCCCGGAAGCCTCCTTCCGCTACAACGCTTACGAGCAGGACCGAGTTTTCCGCTGGTGCGTGACAGTACGTACTGTTCTGGTCATGCTCTTCCTCAGCGCGTCGCCTGAGCTCGACAGCCACCAAACAGGCCCGCTGCACCCGGAACGACCAGAGCGGGTGGTGGCGGTCCTGGACGGGCTCCGCCACGCCGACCTGACCGAGGCTGTCGTCCGTCTCCCACCGCGCTTGGCCACGCTGGAGGAACTGGAGTGGGTGCACACCCCGCAATACCTGAATATGCTCGAGGATTTTTGCGCAGCCGGTGGGGGCGCGCTCGATGCCGATACCGTCGCCAGCACCGGTTCTTGGACAACGGCGCGGCGAGCCGTTGGGGGCGCTCTGGCCGCAGTGGACGCGCTGGTGGAAACTCAAGCCGGGGTGGCGTTTGTGGCGCACAGGCCGCCCGGGCACCACGCCACCACAGACCGGGCTATGGGTTTTTGCCTCCTGAACACAGTGGCGATCGCCGCACGGGCACTGTTGGAGCGGGGTGAAAGGGTTCTTGTGCTCGACTGGGACGTCCATCATGGCAACGGGACGCAAGACATTTTCTGGGACGAACCCGACCTCCTGTACGTCTCCACCCATCAGTCGCCGCTGTACCCCGGGACCGGTGACGTCGCCGCTTCCGGTGGTCCCGGAGCGCGGGGGTTGACGCTCAACATCCCTCTCCCGCCCGGAGCCACGGGCGACGTATTGCTGTACGCGCTCGACGAAGTCATCGCACCGGCCGTACAGGAATTTGGCCCCACGTGGCTGCTGGTCTCATCCGGCTTTGACGCCCACAAGTCCGACCCCCTGGCCCATCTGGCCCTCAGCGCCGGCGACTTCGGGGACCTGGCCAGGCGGGCCAGAGGCTTCGCCCCCGCCCCCGGACGGGTAGTGGTGGTGTTGGAGGGTGGCTACGACCTGGATGCCCTGAGCGCGAGTACAGGAGCCGTCATGGCCGCCATGCTGGGGCAGAACTATCGTCCCGAGCCCGCTACCTCCGGCGGCCCGGGCCGCCGGGCCGTCGACCAGGCGGGCCAGGCCCACCGTCGGGCCAAGGGTTTGTAGCCTTAGCCGAGCCCCGGCCAATGCCCCGCCGGCGGTCTCTGCTCAATTGGGGAACCGCCGGGCGATTGACCTGACGCCAGGTGCCGCGGCCCGAGTGAGCCGGCCATTGGCCGAGCCGTGAGGCCAGCCCAAGCAGCCAGGGCGGCCAGCGCAACAGCCGCGCCGACGTCGATCGCCCAGTACCCTGTCAGGGACATCGTGGCCTTCTGGCCGGCAATCGTGACCGACGGCGCCTGGTTGACCTGAACAACGGCCGATATCAGCTGTGCGCTGAGAGCAATAAGCGCTCCGCCCGTAAGCCAGGCGCCGACGCTCGGGGGGGCCCAGAAGGCACCCAGGATGGCGATGACCCCGATGGCGAAAGCGGCCACCAGCTCTCCTGCCATGACCCCCCCTGGTTGGGCGAAGGCGTTGCCGAGTGTGACGGTAAGCGTCTGGCCGGCCGAATCAACCACCTCGTAGCGGTCCCAGCTCGGCAGGAAGGCGGCCACAGCCAGCAGGGCCAGAAGCGTCGTAACCAGCGCCCGTGGGTGTAACGACTGGTTGTAGGGCCGTAGCCGGGGGCTCCCCATCGGCACTGTGCTGGCCCCCAAAAGGACGCCGGCGACGCCCATGACCAGGGCGGCAAAGGCGAGCCAAACGCCCGGGGTGGTCCTGGCGGAGCCTTGGAGCGTCGCCGCCAGGTCCGCGATCAGGAAGCCCAGTTCGACCCCGGCGATACCAGCCGCGAGGGCCACTCCTCCCCGGACCGAGAGGTGTGAAAGGACAAGTACCGCCGCCGCCGTCCAGCCCAGGGCGAGGCAAATGAATTCGGCCAATTCGGTCGGGGTCGAGACCACCGAGACAGCCGGGTTCCCGGTGTAGGCCGGGAACATGGCCGCGATGTGCAGGGCCACGCTGACTAAGAGCAGCCCTCCAGCGGCCAGGACATCAGGACGGGCGGGCGTAGGCGGGCGAGGCCCATAGGGGGGTGACGGATCGGCCGGAGGCCCTGGCGGCGGGTGCCACAAACCTTCTCTCGAGCCCGGCGCGCCTGGCGAGGTCACTTCATGGCCCCAATGAGACGGTGTGATGGCCATGCCTCATACTGCCGCGTCTGCCCGTAGCTGAGGCCGTAGCCTCGTGCTGATGGTCACGGCTCTTTGCTGGCTAAAGGGTCCTCATCAGCTGGTAGACGCCGGCAAAATCCTGGTTCACCTTTTCCGGGATGGGGACGACCCCTCCGAGGGCCCGCGCACCCCATGCGATTTGGGCCGTCCGTTCCACCAGGGCCACGATGTGGAGCACCTTGGCCGGGCTGGGCCCGACCGCCACCAAGCCATGGTTGGCCAACAGGGCCGCGCCACGGTCACGCAACGCGGCCACCGCGTTTTCGCCCACGTCAGCCGAACCCGACATGGCATAGTCGGCGCAGCGCACTTCCCCTCCGATATACATGGTGAACTCGTCGACGCAGGCGGGGATTGGTTGGCGGCTGCACGCGAACATGGTGGCCCATACCGGGTGGGCGTGGATGACCGACCCCACATCATCGAACGCACGGTAGCAAGCGAGGTGTAGCTGGAGTTCGGAAGTCGGGCTGCGCCCGTCCTTGCCCGAGAGCACTTCTCCGCCCGGCGTTACGACCACCAGGTCGTCCCGCACCATCGCGGCATAGTCGACCGACGACGGGGTGCACACGATATTTCCGTCCGGAAGCCGGGCCGAAATATTGCCACTGGTCCCTTCCACCAGGCCCCTGCGCAGCAATTCCTTGGCGGTCGACAAAACGGTGTCTTGAGCGTCGGTAACGCTTTTCATGGCCTATTGCTCATTTCTGCCTATTGCTCTTTGGGCCCTATTGGTCTTTGGCCCTATTGGTCTTTGGCCCTATTGGTCGTTGGCCGGTCGAGGACTTCGGCGTTTACGACGTTTAGCGGGTGCTGGCCGGACAGGAGGAGCTCGAGGTCGTCCGCCACCATTTGGGCGCCACGCGCATCGGTGTCGGACGTGGCTCCGCCTATGTGGGGGGTGAGGACGACATTGTCCATCGCCAAAAGCGGATGGCCCGCCGGCAGTATTTCGCCCTCGAAGTGGTCAAGGCCGGCGCCGCCCAGATGGCCGGACTCGAGCGCCGCGACCAATGCAGTCGGTGTCATGGAGCCGCGCCCGGGCCGTGTTCAAAAAGACCGCCCCTGGCCGCATCCATGAAAACTGCTCCGTCCCGAAAAAGCCGGCCGTTTCAGGAGTAACCGCGGCATGCAAAGAAACGACGTCCGCGTCCCGTACCGCCGATTCCAGGTCTCGGCCAGCGCCGTCCATGTAGGGGTCGTAAGTACTGACCGCCATCCCCAGCCCTTGCAACCGCCATTCCAGGGCTTGGCCGACGGCACCGAACCCGATGATGGCCGCCCGCCGGCCGGCCAGTTCCCATCCCCTGAAGCGTTGGTACGGGATAGTACCGTCCCTGAACACCTCGAGCTCCCTTACATCCCGGTCGGCCGGGAGGATCCGGCGGGCCAACGCGATGAGCAGGCCTATGGTCAGTTCCGCCACACCGTCAGCGTTGCGGCCCGGCGTCCGTATGACGGGCACTCCCGCGGCCGTGGCGGCACCCACGTCAACGTTGTTCGGGTCGCCTCGCGTCGCCGCCACCGCGAAAAGTGGCAGTTCGAAGACGGTGGAGTCCACCAAGTCCGCCTCGACGACCACGATGTCGGCCCCCTCGGCCATGAGGCGCTCGGCCAGCCCGGGCCCGTCATAGATCTTGAGAGGCTGCTGCTCTGTCCACGGCTCGTGCACGACTCGCGCCAGGCGGGCGAGCTTGTCGAGGCCCGGCCCGCGCAAAGGCGCCGTGACGAAGGCCGTGTGTGCTTGAACTGATGAACTCATAGGCAAGGCACCGCTGCAATACTGTCCGAGCATGTCAGGTGCGTCCCAATCCAAGTCATTCCCGACCCTGACGGCCGGAGTCGACATCGGCACGACGTCGGTTAAGGCCGTCCTCGCCGACGAAGACGGCCACATCGTCGAGCGCAGCCGCCTGGAGAGCAAGCTCGTCATCGGGCCGGCCGGCCGGTTCGAACACGAGGCCATGACGACGTGGTGGGATACCCCGCGTGTGGCCTTGCAACGGGTACTGGCGAACCACAGCGCTCGGGCCGTCTCGGTCTCCGCCATGATGCCGTCGGTGGCCGCCGTCGACGCCGGCGGTCGACCTCTGGGCGTGGGTTTGCTCTACGGGGACGGCCGGGGACGCCAGCGCGGCAGCGCTGACCCGACGGCGAGCGACGAAATGGCCGAGCTGTCCGGTTGGGCCGCTCGCCACGCCCCCCTCGCGACGGGGTACTGGCCCGCCCAGGCGGTCGCGAATGCCTCTTTTGGCGGAGAGGGCGTCACGGATCTGGCGTCTGCTTTCGCCACAGGCCCGCTATTCGACGGCTCCGGCTGGAGCCCCGCCGCATGCGAGGCGGCGGGTTTCCTGCCGGCCCAGCTCCCACGAGTAGCGGTGTTCGGCGAGGCCATAGGCCACGTCGGCCCCGACGCTCTCGGTCAGCCCTTTTCGAGAGGCGAGGGGGTCGTTCTGGGCGCCGGCTCGGTCGACGGTCTCTGCGAGCAGCTGGTGGCGGGCACGGTAAACGACGGCGATGTCCTGATCGGGCTGGGTTCCACGCTGGTCGTCTGGCTAACGGTGCCGGGTTGGCCTCCTGACGTCCCGCGTTTGTGGAAGGTCCCGCACCTCGTGGCGGGCAAGGCCATGATGGGAGGGGCCAGCAATGCCGGTGGGATATGGGCAGACTGGGTCGACCGGGTCGTACGGCCGGGCTCGCTCGGCGGTGAGGGTGAGGTGCCCGGTGGCGGTGGAGGTGGCGGCCACGACGCCTATGACCGACCAGATGGCGTACCTCTGTGGTGGCCCTGGGCGAAGGGTGAGCGGGTGCCATGGCATGACCGGTCGCTCCGTATCGGTTTGGCCGACGCTGACCTGGACCACGGCCCCGCCGCACTCAGGCGGGCCGCGTTCGAGGCCACGGGGTTCGTTGTGCGCCATATCCTCGAGCTCGCTTCGGCGTCCGGGACGGCACCACGGCGCTTTGTGGCCAGCGGCGGGGGCACCCGCAACCGCGACTGGCTGCAGGCCATCGCCGATGTGCTCGGGGAGCCGGTAACACCGATGGCCGTGCCCGAGAGCGCCGCCCTTGGCGCCGCCTTCCTGGCCAGGATGGCCCTCGGCCTGGAATCCTCGTTGGATGACGCCCTCAGGTGGGCAAGGTGGTCCGTCCCCGTGGAACCACATGCCGGTTGGGCGGCCGCGGCGGACGAGCGTTACAGACGGTGGTGCGAAGGCTTGCCAACGGACGCGGCCAAGCGAGGAGCTACGGGAGCTACCTCGCCCGGAGCGTGATCAGATGGTAGCCGTACCTGTGGTGGACGGGACCGTCTGGAAGCTGGCGGACACGACCGCGGCCCGGCCCCGTTGGACCTTCAACGGGTTGGTGGTCGGGCTGGCGGACTCCGCTCCGAGGTGGATAGCCGCCGTAGAGGCCAGGTTGCCCCCGACATAAAAGCTGGCGGAGAACCCCGCCGAGCACCGGGTGGCGAAGTCGAAACCGTCCACCCAGCCGTAGTTCACGAAGCGGAAGAGGATGGTCCGCTTATTGGCGCTAAGGGCGACGATGTCGTTGCCCCCCTGGCCTCTGCGGACGTCGACGAACTTGCCCCCGGTCGTGAGCGTCCCGGAGATTACGGCGGTGTCTTGCGGGCCGCTGTGGGTGGCGCGAAGTGCCCAACCGCCGTCGGGGTCGTCCCACAGGTACACACCGTCACCGACCTGGAAGGACAGGGGACGGCCCTGTACCTCCGACGGCCACGCCCCTTTCCCGCAAGTGTCTGGGGGGGCCGCCACTGGTGGCGTCGGCGCAGGCATCATCCCCAGGGTCGTAGTGGTGGTGAGGAGAGCGGTCGCCGCCGTCGTTGTCACTGGGCGCCGGACCTTGGCCCAGGCTGGGGTAGCCGCCATGCTCGCGGCGGCCACCACCACACAAGCACCAAGCAAAGCCTTGGCGCCCGTGGCAACCGCTGAACTGCTACCCATGGCCGACGGTCCTCCTCCAGGTGGGCCACATTGGGCCCTACGTCACTAACTGTTCATCAAGTGTTCGCCACAGTTAACGGTGAGCTTGCCATCAAATTGTGAAGATCCTGCGAAGACGCCCTGTAACCCGTCTAAAAGAGCGCCGATGACCACTCGTCCCTAAGCCAGCTCAACTGGGGACCACGATAGCCAAATTCCGCCCCCAATCCGAAGCAGCGCACGTCAGAGCCTGTGAAGTAGGTTCGCTGCGACGCTGGTTGGGCCGGTCCGGTCGAGACGTCCCGGTTTGGGTGGGCCGGTTTGGGTGGGCCGGTTTGGGTGGGCCGGTTTGGGTGGGCAGTAACGTTGTCGGCGGGGCCGGTAGGTCCATCGAGCGGATCGGGTTGGGTATCTCGGCCGAAGGAAGGTTCCCATGTCGACGCAGGTGACGGCGAGCGAACACCGCCCGGCCGGACGGATCCCGCTCTCGGAGGACGAAGCTGTTTTGATAGACGCTTACTGGCGCGCCGCCAACTACCTGTCGGTGGGCCAGATCTATCTCCTGGCTAACCCGCTCCTGCGGGAACCTCTCAAGGCCGGTCACATCAAGCCCCGGCTGCTGGGGCACTGGGGGACCACTCCCGGGCTCAATTTCATCTACGCCCATATGAACCGTGTCATCCGCAACCGGGACCTCGACGCCATCTATGTGATGGGCCCGGGGCATGGTGGCCCGGCTGCGGTGGCCAACGCGTACCTCGAGGGGACATACAGCGAGTTGTACCCACATATCTCCCGCGACGAAGCCGGCATGGCCAAGTTGTTCCGCCAGTTCAGTTTCCCCGGGGGCATCCCTTCGCACGTGGCCCCCGAAACGCCCGGGTCTTTGCACGAGGGCGGGGAGCTCGGGTATGCGTTGTCGCACGCGTTCGGGGCCGCCTTCGACAACCCGGGCCTCCTGGTTTGCTGCATCGTTGGAGACGGGGAGGCGGAGACGGGCCCGCTGGCCACAGGCTGGCACGGCAACAAGTTCTTGAACCCGGTCTCGGATGGTGTCGTCCTGCCCATCCTGCACTTGAACGGGTACAAGATCGCCAACCCCACCGTGCTGGCCAGGATCGGAGACGACGAGCTGACCTCGCTGCTGGAGGGCAACGGCTACGAGGTCAACTGGGTCTCGGGTGACGACCCGGCCGAAATGCACCAGTTGATGGCCGCCACTCTCGACCGGGTGGTCGAACGGGTGACCTCCATCCGCCATTCAGCCATCCGTGCCCGCAACGCAAAAACGGAGAAATGACAAGGCCGCGATGGCCGATGATCGTCCTTCGGTCTCCGAAGGGCTGGACCGGCCCCAAGACCGTCGATGGGCTGCCAGTCGAGGGCACCTGGCGGGCCCACCAGATCCCTGTGGCAGAGGTGCGGACCAACCCCGAACACCTGGCCGTGCTCGAAACGTGGATGCGCAGTTACCGGCCTCAGGACCTTTTCGATGAAAGCGGGGCCCTGGTCGCCGCACTGGCGGCCCTGGCGCCCAGCGACGGTCATCGCATGAGCGCCAACCCCCATGCCAACGGCGGGTTGTTGCTCAAAGATCTGGATTTGCCAGACTTCGCGGATTATGGAGTTCCCGTCGATAATCCGGGGACGACCCTTTCGGAAGCCACCCGGGTGTTGGGTCGGTTCCTAAAGGACGTCATAGTGAGGAACCCCACCCACTTCCGTTTGTTCGGGCCGGACGAGGTGGCGTCCAACCGGCTTCAGGATGTGTTCGAAGTAACGGACCGCCAATGGGAGGCGGAGATCCTCAGCACCGACGACCACCTCGCGCCGGAGGGGCGGGTGATGGAAGTGCTCTCTGAGCACCAGTGCCAGGGATGGCTGGAGGGGTACCTGTTGACCGGGCGACATGGCCTGTTTACCAGCTACGAGGCGTTCATACACATTGTGGACTCGATGTTCAACCAACATGCCAAGTGGCTGAAGTCCACCCGCGACATCCCGTGGCGCCGGCCGATCGCGTCGCTGAACTACCTTTTGTCCTCCCACGTGTGGCGACAGGACCACAACGGGTTTTCCCACCAGGACCCGGGGTTCATCGACCACGTGGTGAACAAGAAGGCCGGCGTCATCCGGGTCTACCTGCCGCCGGATACCAATTGCCTGCTGTCGGTGGCTGACCACTGCCTGCGGAGCCGCCATTATGTGAACGTAATTGTGGCAGGCAAGCAACCGTCGCTTAATTACCTCTCAATGGAGGACGCCGTTTTACACTGCACGCGGGGGATTGGCATCTGGGACTGGGCGTCAAATGATGACGGCGACCCGGACGTCGTGATGGCGTGTTGTGGGGACGTCCCGACGCTCGAAACCCTTGCCGCGGCCGACATTTTGCGGTTCGAGCTCCCGACGCTCAAGGTCCGGGTGGTCAACGTCGTCGACCTGATGCGCCTCGAGCCCGAGAGCGAGCACCCGCACGGTTTGCCCGACAACGAGTTCGACACGATCTTTGGTACGGACCGGCCGGTAATTTTCGCCTACCACGGCTATCCCTCGCTCATCCATCGGCTCACGTACAAGCGGACCAACCACGACAACATGCACGTCCGCGGCTACAAAGAAGAGGGTACGACCACGACGCCGTTCGACATGGTCATGCTCAACGACCTGGACCGCTTCCACCTGGTGATGGATGTGATCGACCGGGTGCCGGGCCTGGGTTCCCATGCCGCCTCCCTGCGACAGCGCATGGAGGATGACAGGGTGCGAGCACGCGCCTATACGCGCGCCGTCGGCGACGACGACCCCGAAATCCACGGCTGGATTTGGCCCTATTGAGTACCGGGATAATGCGGGTCCTCATCGTCAACGCCGGTTCGAGCAGCCTGAAGCTGTCCGTGCTCGACGAGGACGACAGATTGGTCGCGTCGGAGGATCTCGACGCCCCTTCCGGCCGGGTTGACGAAGATGCGGCCAAAGACTTCGTCTCGAGGAACGGCCCGATCGACGCCGTCGGCCATCGGGTCGTCCATGGCGGCAGCGAGTTCACCGCGCCGGTACTGGTCGACGCGGAGGTCCGACGCCGGCTCGAACTGCTGACCGACCTGGCCCCGCTGCACCAACCAAAGTCGCTCCGGGGGCTCGAACTCGCGAGCAGCATCTTGGTGGACGTGCCGGCGGTGGCCTGTTTCGACACCGCCTTCCACGCCACGATGTCGGCGGCGGCGGCCACATACGCCCTCCCGCTCGAATGGCGTCAACGTTGGGACTTGCGCCGGTTCGGTTTCCATGGGCTCTCCCACTCCTACGCTTCCCGGAGGGTCATTGAGATGATGGCGCAAGGTGGAGCAACGCCTGGAGAGGAGGCGCCGCGGCGCATCGTCACCTGTCACCTCGGCGCCGGAGCGTCGCTCGCCGCGGTGTACGGGGGAATTTCCGTCGATACGACGATGGGTTTCACTCCGCTCGAAGGGGTCGTGATGGCCACCCGGTCCGGCTCCGTCGACCCGGGCCTGCTGCTGTGGTTGGAAGAACACGTGGGCATGCCGCCGGCAGAGCTTTCCTCGGCCCTCGAGCACCGTTCGGGCCTGTTCGGCCTCGCCGGTAATGCTGACATGCGGGCCGTGTTGGCGGCGGAGAAAGCAGGCGACGAGGGCGCCGCTCTCGCCATGGCCGTCTACCTGCATCGCTTGCGGGCCAGCATCGCTTCGATGGCGGCGGCGATGGACGGCGTCGACACGGTGGTGTTCACCGGCGGCGTTGGGGAACGCTCTGCCGAGGTCCGCTGGCGCACGGCCGAGGGCCTGAGCTTCCTGGGTCTGGAGCTGGACGCGATGGCCAACGGATCGGCCCAACCGGACCAGGAGATCGGGGCGGACACGGGCGGCGTCAGGTCGTTCGTAATTCTGGCTCGCGAGGATCTCGAGATTGCGCGCGGCGTCCGGCAGGTCCTGAGCGGGCGCTCCGAATAAGCCTGTGCTGGGCGCCATAGTGGCTTAGTGCCGTCACGTTTGTCACAAAGGGTTGAGGCGCGCGCAGAGGAGCGCGCCCTTTTGGCGCCAGCGCCCCATTACCCGGCTGAGCTGCCAATAGTCGCTCGAAAGGACGAGATCCTGGCCGCCTTGGAGGCCAACCAGGTACTGGTGGTCGCGGGGGAAACGGGGTCCGGAAAGAGCACCCAGCTCCCAAAAATGTGCCTCGAGGCCGGGCGGGGCGTCGCCGGATTGATCGGCCACACCCAGCCCCGGCGCATTGCCGCGCGAAGTGTGGCCGAGCGGGTGGCGGAGGAGTTGGGCACCACCCTCGGGCGCGCCGTTGGGTACAAGGTCCGCTTCACCGACAGAGTTAGCGGCTCCACGCTGGTGAAAGTGATGACCGATGGGGTGCTGCTCGCCGAGCTGCACGGCGATCCCGAGCTACGCAATTACGACACGCTGATAATCGACGAGGCTCACGAGCGCAGCCTCAACATAGATTTCATCCTCGGTTACCTGAAACGGCTCCTGCCGTCGCGGCCCGACCTGAAAGTCATCGTCACGTCGGCGACCATCGACACGGAACGTTTCTCCCAGCATTTCGACGGAGCGCCGGTAATTGATGTGCCCGGGCGTACCTACCCGGTCGAGATCCGGTACCGGCCCATGGCCGAGCCGGGGGAGGACGGCAACGACGAAGAGCCGATGGACGAGGTGCAAGCGGTGTGCGAGGCGGTGGCCGACCTCTGCAAGGACGGGCCCGGGGACATCCTGGTTTTCCTGCCGGGAGAACGAGAAATCCGGGATACGGCCGAGGCGTTGGCCAAAGCTCACGTAACGGGCCTGGACGTCCTGGCTTTGTACGGTCGCCTCTCTTCTGCCGAGCAGCACCGGATTTTCGAGCCCCATACCGGCCGGCGCGCCGTCCTCTCCACCAATGTGGCCGAAACCTCTCTCACGGTGCCCGGGATCCGTTACGTGGTCGACCTCGGGACGGCCCGTATTTCGCGCTACGGCCGGCGGACAAAGGTCCAGCGGCTCCCCATCGAGCGGATATCTCAGGCCTCGGCCAACCAGAGAGCGGGGCGCTGCGGCCGTCTCGGCCCTGGAGTATGCGTGCGACTTTATTCAGAAGAGGACTTCGCCACCCGGCGGCCCTTCACCGAACCCGAGATATTGCGGACGAACCTGGCCTCGGTCATCCTTCAGATGGCGGCCATTGGGCTCGGGGATATCGAAAATTTCCCATTTATGGAGCCACCTGACCGGAGGAACGTGGCCGACGGCATCGCCCTGCTGGAAGAGCTGGGCGCCTTCGTGGCGCCGGCCAGCCGTCCCGGGCCCCTCCGGTCGCGGCCCCGGGTCACGCGGTGCGGCTCAGTCCGATTGGCCGCAAGCTGGCCCAGTTGCCGCTCGACCCGCGGCTCGGACGGATGGTGCTCGAAGCCGACCGCCTCGATTGCCTTCAGCCGGTTCTCGTTATTGCGGCCGGACTTTCGGTCCAGGATCCCCGTGAGCGTCCCGCAGAAAAGCGGGACGTGGCCGCCGCTCTGCACGCCAGGTTTGCCGACCAGAGCTCCGATTTCATGTCCTACCTGCATCTCTGGGACTACTTGGAACAACGACAGGTTGAGCTCAGTTCGAGCCAGTTCCGCAGGCTATGCCGAAAAGAGCTCATCTCTTACCAGCGGGCCAGGGAATGGCAGGACGTTCAAGGTCAGCTGGCCGAGATATCGCGTCAGATTGGGCTGAAGGGCCCGGCTCGGCCCTCGGGGCCCCAGCTCTCGAGGAACGGACGGGGCCACCGGGGCCGCAATCCTGTTGAAGGACAGCCAAAGGTACGAGCGGCCGACATACACCAGGCCCTGCTGAGCGGGCTCGTGACCCAGGTGGGGGTGCGCGAAGGCGACCGGACGGACTTCTCTGGCCCCCGCGGCACCCGTTTTGCCATCTGGCCCGGGTCGGTGCTGGCCAAGAAGTCCCCGCGTTGGGTAATGGCAGCAGAGCTGGTGGAAACCAGTCGTTTGTGGGGCCGGATCGTCGCCCCGGTCCGCCCTAAGTGGGTCGAGAAAGCGGCGTCACAGTTGCTGAAGTGGTCTTACAGCCAACCGGTGTGGGATGCCGACCGTGGGGCGGCCGTGGTGTCGGCCCGGGCCACGTTGCACGGCCTGGCCGTCGTAAACGGCCGGCGCCTGGAACTGTCACGGTCGGACCCGGCCCGGGCACGGGAGATGTTCATTCAATATGCCCTGGTCGAGGCGGACTGGGACGATGTTCCGGGCTTTGCCCGCCAGAACCAGCAGGTGGTCGACGAGTCCCGGGCGCTGCTGCAACGGGCGCGGCGTCACGAGGTGGTCGGGGTCGACCAGGCGCTATTTGAGTTCTACGCATCCCGGGTCCCGACCGACGTGGCTTCGGGTCAGTCGTTCTCGGCCTGGTGGGCGCGCTCTGGCGACACCATTCCGGGGGGCCTGGTAGCCACGCCGGAGGAGCTCTGGGGGCCGTCGCTCGTCGACGTGGACGAAGCCAGCTTCCCTGACGTCTGGACGACCGCTGACGCGGCCCCGTTGCCTCTCCGTTACGAATGGGTGCCGGGCACGGATGACGACGGCGTTCACGTCGAGGTCCGTTTGGCCCAGCTCGGAAAGTTGGCCACGGAACGTCTTGAGTGGCAGGTCCCTGGTCTTCGCGACGAGCTGGTGCTCGCTTTGCTGCGGTCGCTGCCTAAAGAGCTCCGCCGGCACCTCGTCCCCGTGGCGGAGCACGCCAAAGAGTTCGTCGCCAAGGCGGCACCGAGTGACGGGCCGCTGCTCGCCGTGCTGGCCTCCCACCTGAGCACGGCCAGCGGCGTAAAGATCTCTCCCCGGGACTTCGACTGGGCGAAGGTACCCGGTTACTTGCGCCCGACTCTCGAGGTCATCGGCGATACAGGCGAGGTCCTGGCCAGTGACAAGGAACTGGGCGACCTGTACAACACTTTGCAGCCCCGCCTGATGGCCGCACTCCAGGCCGCAGCCGCGTCGGCGTCCCTTGGGGGCGGTCCCGCGCCGCGCCATTCGACGTGGGACTTCGGAGAGCTGCCGAAGGTCTTCGAGCCCGAATGGAACGGCGCCCGCTTGAGGGGCTACCCGGCTCTGGTCGACGAGTCCGACGGGGTAAGCGTGCAGGTTTTCCCCGACCTGGTTTCGGCCCGACTGGCTATGACCGCCGGCACCCGCCGTCTCCTGCTCCTCAACTTGCCCACCCGGCGACAGCTCATCGATGGGCTGGAACGGCGGCTCGACAACCGCACCAAACTGGGGCTGGCTGCGCTCGCCAACCCGCCATACCGCTCCACGAAGGAGATTGTCGAGGATGCCATCGCGGCGACTCTGGACGAGCTTGTCGCCGACAACGGCGGGCCGGCCTGGGGACCGGAGGGGTTCGAGGAACTGGTCTCAGCGGTGCGCCGGCAGGTCGGGCCGGCTGCACAGAAGGCGGTGCAGGCTGCCGTCCGCATCATCTCCAAACTCCAGAGCCTGAGCCGGCGCATGAGGGAGCTGGCGGCGATGGCGGATGCGGGTGCCTCCGGGGTAGCCGTGGCTATCGGTGACGTCGATCGACAACTCGCCGCCCTCGTCGGCCCTCGCTTCCTCAGCCACGCCGGTCTCCGCTGTCTCCCCGACATCGAGCGGTACCTGGCCGCGGTCGAGCGTCGGCTGGAACGCCTGCCCGCCGACCCCCGCCGGGACGTTGCCCTCACCCAGAGGGTGCGCTCGGTGGAGTTGAAGCTGCAGGAGGCGAGGGCTGAAGCGGAACACGTCGGGGCCAGCGGGGCCGAGCTCCACGCCCTCGACGAGGTGCGCTGGATGATAGAGGAGCTTCGGGTGAGCTTCTTCGCCCAATCGCTGGGCACGCGTGTGCCGGTCAGCGAGGAGCGCATCCTGCGAGCCATTGCTGCCTATAGGGAGACGTCCGATTAGGCCACGTCGCTTGGAACGGTTTCTGACGGTTTTTGCACATAAACCGTCCAAAGCGGTCTGGCTAGAAGGGACTACGGACGGCCGCGACCATCTCTGGCGCTGACATGGCCGACGTAAGGTGGGCGACCCGCCACCCGGCGCCCGCCAGCGCGTTTAGTTTGCGCCGTTCCCGGTCGAAGGCGGAACGAGACGCCATGCGGTGTGACCGGCCCACAACCTCGGCTGCCACCCGGCGGTCGGGCCACGCCGCGTCAAGGACGTACACGTTGCCGCCAATTCCCAGTATGAAGTGCACCTTAAACGGCGCCAGTGGTTGCAGCGCTTCGAAAGACCGCGCCTCCAAAATGCTGTCTGCAGCTGGCCCTTCTGACCGGACGGTAAGGAGCTGCTGGATCTGGGACCGGCCGGGTGCATTGGGTGCCGTCCTTCCCAGGCATCTTTGCACCTCCACGATCCCGAACCGACGTTCGATCAGGCCCTCGTCGAGGATGCGCTCCAAAGCCTTCAGTTTGTAGCGGCCAGCCAGGTCGATCAGCGTCCGGGCCGCTGAGGTCACCAGCACTCCGCACTTGACCGCGATGTCCTGTGGCGAAAGAGGCCCGCAGCGGTGGACGACTACGCCTGACAACCTCGGGTATCGGTCCCGGGGCACGATCAGCTCGGGAACATGGGACGCGGCGGCCAAACCATTGAGCCGGTGAAACGCCGCCGCTCCCGGTGCGAGACGACTGCGCCGGGACCGGCCGCCAAGGCGGCAGCCACAAGTGCCTCCCATGGAGACCCGGGAACGCCGCCGGCGGCGTAGACGCCCGATCGAACTCTACGAAAGTGCCCTTGACGACTTGCTCTGGACAATTGAGCATGACAAATCCCCAGCCGGGCGGCCTGCACCGCCGAGAACAGCCCGCACTGGCTCTGCGCCAGCTGGCTTAGAGCCATTCGTTCCGCTTGGTCCATGACCCGAGCCAACACCGGTGGAGTGACCGTTCTGTGGGGTGCCGATCTGTGGCATGCCGAGTGGCACGCTACCTAGCTGGCCATCCCAAAGCTTGCCCGGTGGGGGGTAGTGGTTTATAGTGGAGGAAAGTAGAGGCGGAGGGAGGGACCCCTTGCCTTAATGGAGCATGCGAGCAGGTAAGTGCGATTCCATGGCAGTTTCGAGTACTCGCTCGACGCAAAGGGGCGCCTGATCTTGCCGGCGCGTTTGAGGAGCGAGTTCGACACGAAGAAAGCCTATGTCTCCGGCTATATGGAACGTTGCCTAGCTGTGTGGCCACCTGAGGAGTTCGACCAATACCTGGCCCGGGCCGAAACGATGGAGAGGCGGGGGAGCGAGGGGCGCAACCTGGCCAGGATTTTGAGCGCCCTTTCGACTGAGGCGGAGTTCGACGCCCAGTGGCGGCTCACCATCCCCGGCAACTTGCGGGAGTACGCGGGTCTCGAGCCGGACAAACCCGTAGTAGTTAACGGTGCCTTTAGCCGGGTGGAGCTCTGGCAGGTCGAGCTCTGGCGGGACCGAATGGCGGCCGGCGCCGAAAGCCTCGCCAATGGCACGAGCCCTTTGTTCTCTGACCCCACCCCTCAGCCCGCCGGGGCGCTCCAACCGGCGGGGGAGCAGGCATGACCGTTGCCGCCCTTGATCGGGCTTATACGGAGCCCCTTGACCAGCAGGACGGGAGTCCCCTTCTCCACCCGCCCAGTCCTATGCACCGAGAGAGAAAACCCGGCGCAATGCTGGCCGAGGGGCTGCGTATGAGCCCGGCCGAATCGAACGATCGTGAGCCCCCCGCCACTGTGAGCCCACCCCCTAACGCTGAAGACCCGCCCTTCGAGCACGCGCCGGTCATGCTCGCAGAGGTGGTCGACGTCTTCTCGGCCGTGCCCGAGGGCGTGGTTCTGGACGCCACAGTGGGCGCGGGCGGCCACGCTCGGGCCTTGCTGGGCGCTTTCCCGCGACTGAGCGTGGTCGGTATCGACCAAGATGCAGAGGCCGTCGGGGCGGCCACGGCCGCGCTGGCCGCGTTTGGAGCGCGGGCCATAGTCCTCCAAGGCCGGTTCGACCGTCTGCCTCAGCTCCTCGACAGCATCGGCGTCGGAGCGCTGGCCGGGGCGCTGTTCGACCTGGGCGTCAGCTCGCCCCAAATCGACCGGCCGGACCGGGGTTTCAGCTACCGCTATGACGCACCCCTCGACATGCGCATGGACCGCTCTCAAGAACTGACGGCGGCCCGGGTCGTGAACGAAAGCACCGAGGAACAGCTGGCTCGCCTTTTCAGGGAGCACGGAGAGACGCGTTTTGCCCGGAGGATGGCGGCGGCGCTGGTCGCCGCCCGGCCCATCCAGAGCACGGGGAAGCTGGCCGAGGTGGTCAGCTCGGCCGTGCCGGCGGCAGCCCGGCGTCGCGGCCATCCAGCCAAACGGGTGTTCCAGGCGCTGCGTGTGGCGGTCAACTCCGAGCTCGAGATCCTGCCCGGCGCCATCGACGCGGCCATCGAGCGGCTGGCGCCCACGGGTCGCATCGTGGTGATCTCCTACCACTCCGGAGAAGATCGGGCGGTCAAAGATCGCCTGGTCTATGCGGCGACAGGTGGGTGCACGTGCCCTCCCGGCTGGCCGTGCGTATGCGGGGCGGTGGCCCGAGTGCGCCTGCTCAACCGGGGGGCACGAAAGCCGTCTGCCGCGGAGGTGACGGCCAACCCGCGCGCCGAGAGCGCGAGGCTCCGGGCGGCAGAGGCGTTGGCAGCACCAGAAAACCGACTTACGAAAGGCGGTCCGGGTGAGCCCAACTGAACCTGGCTGGGACGAGGGGACAGAACCATTGGCGGCGGCGGCCGCCTCGCCGGCGCCAGCGCGCCCCGACAAAGAGGAACAACGCCGCCACCTGCGACTGGTCGAGAACCAGGCGAAAAGACGGGCCGGCCGGCGGCGCCTACTGGTCATCCTCGGGATTGCGAGCGCGGCCGTCGTCTGCCTGGCTCTCGTAGCGCTCCACGTCCTGATCGCCGAAAACCAGTTCAGGCTGGACCGCCTGCAGCAACAAGCGGCCACCGAGCAGGCGAGCTACGAGAAGCTCCGTCTGCAGGTGGCCCAGCTGGAGGCGCCGGCCCGTATCGTCTCACAGGCTGAGGGCCAGCTCGGGATGGTCCAGCCCGCGTCGGTGAATTACTTGCCCGCTACGACCACCCCGGCGGCGAGGACGACTGGAAAAGGCGCGAAAGGAGCGGCGACCGCTACAGGCAGCAGCCCGCAAGCTCAAGATATGCAATCCGTCGACCCGGCGGCGGCGGGCGCGGTGGCCGCTCCTCCGGGTGGTTCGGACTGGCCGTCGGTCAAGCCGTACCTGAGCGGTAGCCCGTGACCGTCCCGCCGGGGGACGGGGCCGGGCGCCGTCCCCCCCGCCGCGACGCGCCCCTGGGGCGCCGGCGCGGAAGCGCACTGGTTCAGGTCAGGACGGAAGTAATGGTCGGGTCAGGCGGCGGCGGCTTCGCTTCGTAGCCTCAGCCGGCACGATGAGCCTCCTGCTGGTGGTAGTGGTGGCCCGGCTTCTGTTCGTCCAGGGCATCAACGCCGGCAAGTACCTGGCCGACGCCCGCTCGGAGTACGTCCACGAGATTTCGTTCCTGGGCGAGCGAGGGGCGATCCTGGACCGTGACGGGGACGAGCTGGCGATGTCCGTGCCGATGACCACCGTTTATGCCGATCCTTATCAGGTAACCAACCCCGGCAAAGAGGCTCTCGCTCTGTCTGGCGCCCTCGCGGTGCCGGCGAGCGGGCTCCAGGCCGGGCTGACGGAAGCCAGCGGCTTTGTTTACCTGGCCCGCACCATCCCTGACTCGGCCGCCGCGAAGGTGCAAAAGTTGTTGAACGCGGGCAGCCTGCCGGGCGTGTACACGATGGAGGAGCCAAAGCGCTTCTACCCCGCCGGTCAGCTCGCCTCCCCCCTCATCGGCCTCGTAGGCACGGACGGCGAGGGGCTTTCAGGGCTCGAGTACAAGTACAACGGACTGCTCGAGGGCAAGAAGGGCAAACTCGTGGAGGACATGGACCCGGCCGGCGGCCAGATCCCCGGCGGGGTGCAGGAGTACCAGGCCCCCGTCCGCGGAGACGACCTCGTACTGTCCATCGACGAGCCTCTTCAATACGAAGCCGAGCAAGCCTTGGCCCGCGCCATAGTGGCCGCTGAGGCTGACAGTGGGATGGCCGTGATAATGGACTCGCACACGGGCGAGCTCCTGGCGGTCGCTCAGCTCACCACGCCGACCCCTTCCGAGCCGGTTACCATGCGGGAGCCTCCCGCCCTTCCGGTTTGGTTCATCCCTCCCGGGAGCACCTCGACGAGTGCGGCCGAGGGCCTTGGCGCCAACGCCGGCGGGACGAACGTCGCCAGCGCTCAACCGGTCGAAGCTCCGTCCGCCTCAGCTTTCACCACTGTTTACGAGCCCGGGTCAGTGGAAAAACTCGTGACGGTCTCGGCCGCCCTTTCCGCCGGCGCTGTGCAGCCCGATAACTATTTCGACATTCCCGACACTTATGACGTGGCGGGCAGTATTTTCAGCGACGCCTGGCCCCATCCCACTCTGGACTGGAGCATCTCGAATATCATTGCTCATTCCTCAGATATCGGCACGATAGAAATAGCCCAGCGCCTTGGCCTGCCTCGATTGGTCCAGTACATTCACGACTTCGGTATCGGAGAAATGACCGATGTCAATTTCCCCGGTGAGTCGCCCGGTCTGGTGCCCGCGTCGTCTCAGTGGTCGGGGACGACCATAGCCACCGTTCCGATCGGGCAGGGCTTGGCCGTTACCGCCGTCCAGATGCTGGCTGCGTACAACGCCATCGCCAATGGAGGCACGTACATCGCTCCTCGTCTCGTCGACGGTTATGTAGACGCCGCCGGGAAAGAGCACCAGTTCGGTACGGCGCCCTCTCGCCAGGTGGTCAGCTCGACGGTCGCAGCCGAAATGACTTCCATGCTCGAAGGTGTGGTCCGCGTGGGGACGGGTACGGCGGCCGGCCTCCAGCCTTACACGGTGGCGGGCAAGACGGGCACCGCTCTAGTCCCATTGCCGAACGGCGGCTACTCCTCGGACGATTTTGTGTCCAGCTTTGCTGGCTTCGCTCCGGCCGAAGACCCCGCCATCACGGCGATGGTCGTGGTGGTCGGGACGCATCAGTACGGCGCTGAGGCCTCGGCGCCCGTGTTCGCCACCATCGTCCGCGACGCCCTCCAGGAGCTCGGCATCCCTCCGCACAAGCCGGCGCCGCCGGTGCCCGGAGTCCCGCTGGCTACCCCTTATGGAGAGGAGGGCGAGGCCGCCGGGCCGGCCCTGCCGGGGTTGGTCGGCTCGCCAGACGTCCAGGTGGGCTCGCCTACTTCGAGCCCTGGTGCGAAGACGAGTACGGTGCCCGCGTCCACAACCACATCGACTACGACGTCAGTCCGCTAGGGTCGAGGGGCTTGACGAGGCCGAGTGTGCGCTTGAGAACTCTGCTCGCAGCGGCCGGGCTGGACGCTGTCGGGGTGATGGTTCGCCCGGGTGGCGGAGTAGGAGCACGTCCCGGCGTCAGCGGCCGAGAGGCCACGCGGCCTGAAGCCGCTGATACTGAAGTGACGGGCCCCGAAGTGACGGACCCCGAGGTTACGGACATAGCGATCGCATCGGACCAGGTCAGCCCGGGAACGTTGTTCGGGTGCGTGCTGGGAAGCCGGGCCGACGGTCATGACTATGCCGGCGTGGCCGTCGAGAAGGGAGCCGTTGCCCTGGTATGCGAGCGCCCGGTCGAGGTCCCGGTGCCTCAAGTGGCGGTGCCGTCCGTACGGCGCGCCCTCGGGCCGCTGTCGGCCGCGTTTTGGGCTTTTCCGGCCCGAACGATGAAGGTGGTCGGTGTCACGGGGACGAACGGGAAGACGACCACCTGCGCCCTCCTGGCCAGCATCTTCGAGGCCAATGGTTGGCATCCGGGCGTGATCGGCACCTTGACAGGGGAGCGCACGACCCCTGAAGCACCGGTGCTTCAGCGCCAGCTCGCCGGGCTACGTGACGCCGGAGCCCGGGCCGTGGCCATGGAAGTGTCGTCCCACGCCCTAGACCAAGGCCGAGTCAACGGGACTGACTTCTCAGCCGGCGTTTTTACCAACCTGAGCCAGGACCACCTGGACTACCACCACACCATGGACGCCTATTTCGGTTCCAAGGCGCAGTTGTTCACAAGCGGCCAGGTGGGCATGGCCGTGGTCAATCATGAAGATCCGTGGGGCGCTCGTCTGGTCGGCCTCCTCTCGGAACGGGGGGTGCCCCTAGTGACCTTTGGAGCCAGCGACGCCACCGAGGTGGTTATCGGGTCAGACGGTTCGTCGTTCCAGTGGCGAGGCCGGCGCCTGGAGCTGAGCATGCGGGGCCGGCTCAATATCGCCAACGCGGTGGCCGCGGCCACGACGGCCTGGGAACTCGGCGTTAGTTGGGAGGCCATCTCGACTGGCCTGGCGTCCGTCCCGCCAGTTCGGGGCCGTTTCGAGGCAGTCGACGAGGGCCAACCTTTCGAGGTGCTGGTGGACTTCGCTCACACGCCGGCCGCGCTCGGCGAGGCGTTGCGAGCGGCGCGAGAGCTCACCACCGAAAGCCCGGGCGGCGAGGGTGGACGGGTGATCCTGGTGTTCGGCGCCGGCGGCCATCGGGACCGGGCCAAGCGCCCTCTCATGGGTAAAGTCGCCACCGAACGGGCGGACGTTGGTGGTGATCACTTCGGACAATCCTCGCGATGAGAAACCGCTGGCCATCATCGAAGAGGTGGCGAGCGGGGCCAGCGGAGCAGTACCGCCCCTGATCGATGTCGACCGGGCCCGGGCCATCCTGGGCGCTCTGGAGGCCGCCCGGGCTGGCGACGTTGTGCTCATCGCCGGGAAAGGCCACGAAACTGGCCAGGACTTCGGGTCGCACGTCGAACCCTTCGACGACGTCTCCGTGGCCCGGGACGCACTGAAGCGCCTGCGGGAGCAGCCTGGGGTTGGGGCGCTATGAAGGCGCTGCTAATCGCCGGTGGCGTTGCCCTTCTCGTGGCCATCCTGGGGACCCCATTACTAATTAGCCAGCTGCGTGCCCGAGGGATCGGCCAGCAAATCCGGGAAGACGGCCCGGCCGGGCATTTTTCCAAAGCGGGCACGCCCACGATGGGTGGCCTGGCCATTGTGGGGGCCACCGTGGTGGGCTACGTCGTCGCTCACGTGTCTGCTACTTTCACGACCCGAGGCCTGGTCGGGATGCTCACCATTTGCGCGGCGGCACTGGTTGGTTTCCTCGACGACTGGTTGAAAGTGACCCGCCAGCGCAGCCTGGGGCTAAACAAACGGGCCAAGATCGCTGGCCAGTTCGTTGTCGCACTTGGGTTCGCAATCGTGGCCGTCGACTGGCTCAGGGTGGACACGCACCTGTCGTTCACGAGGTTCAATTCGCTCGGCCTGCAACTGGGCAAGATCGGGTGGGTGATCTTCGCTGTACTGGTCATCGTGGGTGCCATGAACGCCGTCAACTTGACCGACGGCCTCGACGGACTTGCTTCCGGGTCAGCGGTCTTCGCCTTCGCCGCTTTCACGGTGATCGGCTTTTACCAGCTGCGGCACGAAGTCATCTACAAGAACCCGGCCTCGCTGGACGAAGCCGTGATGGCAGCCTCGTTGATCGGTGCTTGTGCCGGCTTCCTCTGGTGGAACGCCGCACCCGCCCGAATATTCATGGGTGATACCGGGTCTCTCGGCATCGGTGCGGCTATCGGGGTCCTGGCCCTGCTCGAGAACGTCGACCTTCTGTTGCCGCTGATCGGCGGTCTTTATGTTCTCGAGACTCTTTCGGTGATAGCCCAGGTGACCAGCTACCGCGTGTTCGGCCGGCGGATATTGAAGATGGCGCCAGTACACCACCATTTCGAGCTCGCCGGGTGGCCCGAGACGACGGTAATAGTCAGGTTCTGGATCCTGGCCGGGCTGTTCACGGCCCTGGCGCTGGGGGTGTTTTATGCCGACTTCCTGGCTCATGGGGGTACGGCGTGATGGCGCACCGGGTACCAAGGGTCGTTCCTGAAAAAGCGCTTGTCGTCGGTTACGGTGTTTCCGGTCGGGCGGCCGCCGATTGGTTGGTTGGTCAAGGTTGCGAAGTGGTGGTCCTCGAAGACGACCGGGCGGCTGGAGAGGCGGCCCGGGTAGAGGCCGCTGGCGCCGGTCTTACCCTGGAGGTCGCACCGGGGCCAGCCGGGGCCGCGGAACTCGCCCGTTCGTCCGGGTTGGTTGTGCCCAGCCCGGGTGTCAGGGCGGACCACCCGGCTGTCGCCGGGGCCATCGCGGCAGGAGTAGAGGTGCTCAGCGAGATAGAACTGGCCTGGCGGGTATTGGCGGATCTGCGCCCTGATGGCCTTGGAGAGGTCACGTGGCCGAAGCTGGTGGCGATCACCGGCACAAACGGGAAGACGACGGTGACGGAGCTAGTGGCGGCGATGCTGGTGGCGTCGGGCCGCGACGCCGTCGCCGCGGGCAACGTCGGCTACCCATTGATCGAGGCCGCCCGCCACCTCGTGCCCGGCCAAGCCACCGTGCTCGTGGCCGAAATCTCCTCGTTCCAGCTCGAGTTCACGCGAGAGTTCCGTCCTGACGTGAGCTGCTGGCTCAACTTCGCCCCCGACCACCTCGACTGGCACCCGGACCTCGACCAGTACGCCGCGGCCAAGGCGAAGATATGGTCCCGGCAGCGAGCCGGTTCGACGGTCGTTGTCAATGCCGATGACCCGGTGGTCTGGGGAGCGGCACTGGGCGTGCCGGCTGGAGTCGTTGTCGTTAGTTTTGGTTCTTCGTCCCGAACGCCTGCTCATAACGATCTTGAACCAACCGATCCTCGCCCCGTCCGGCACTGGCTCATTAGCCAGGACGGCATAGACGGCCCGGGGGGCCTTCATGTTCCGTCGGCGGACCTGCCGAGGGCATTTCCACACGACCTTGCCAATACTGCCGCCGCTCTGGCCGTCGCTCTCGCGGCCGGCGCGACTGAGGAGGGGGGCCGGGAAGCGGCCCGAAAGACCGTGGCTCCTCCACACCGGGTCCAACTTGTGGCGGAAAAGGACGGAGTTTCGTGGTACGACGACTCGAAGGCGACCACGCCCGCAGCCGTGCAAGCAGGAGTGCGCGGCTTCTCCTCGGTCGTGCTGATCGCCGGAGGGCGTAACAAGGGCCTCGACCTCTCGGCACTCGCCGGGACGGTACCCCCCGTGCGGGCCGTCGTGGCGGTAGGGGAGTCCGCCCCGGAGGTGACAAAAGCATTTGCCGGCCGGGCGCCCGTCCGCCAGGCGGCGTCGATGGGCGCGGCGGTTGACGCCGCCTCCAGCCTGGCCGTCCCGGGCGATGCGGTGGTCCTATCGCCCGGGTGCGCCAGCTTCGACTGGTACTCCTCTTATGCGGAGCGCGGGGACGATTTCTCCGCTCTGGTAAAGGGAAAGCTCGGTCCAAGACCAGGAGAGACCGAGCCCGCTTCGGTGACCCCTGTAGAGGTTGGCCGTCTATGACAGAGTGCGGGCCATGACAGAGTGCGGGCCATGACAGGATTCGCGGCTACGACAGAAGGCGGGCCACGACAATATGCGGTCCATGACGCCGGTCCGGCAATGACAGCAGGCGGCCAATGACGGCAGTCGGCGCTTCGGGTTCATTGCCGGTCGCGCCCGTGCGCCGCTCGAGCTACTTGTTCCTGGTGGCCATCGTTTCTGTGTTGTGCATCGCTGGACTGGTAATGGTCCTGTCGGCCTCTTCAGTGGCCAGCCTGCGCAGTTTTGGTACGCCCTGGAGTTACTTCGAGCGCCAGGCCGCGTACCTGTGCATGGGGGCGATCGCCTTTTTTGTGGCCCAGGGCATCAAAATTTCTTTCTGGCAGCGGTTGGCCCGACCGCTCATGTTCGTTTCAGGGATCTCGCTCGTGGCGGTGCTCGTGGCCGGCCGCAGTGCCGGGGGCGCGTCGCGGTGGCTCGGCACCGGGTCGTTGCAGTTCCAGCCCTCCGAGCTGGCAAAACTGGCATTGGTCCTCTTCGCCGCCGATGTGCTGGCCCGGCGAGAAGGCAAGAGGGACTGGGCCTACCGGGCCGGGCCGGTAATTATCGCTTTGGGGATATTCGCCATATTGATCTTGAAACAGCCGGACATGGGCACGGCAGTTGTCCTCTGCTGCGCCGGGGCGGCCGTGCTTTTCGTAGCCGGCATGCCCCTAGTACCCATGCTCGGCCTGGGCGCGGTGGCCGCTGTGGGTGGGTCCGTACTCGCCGTTTCGGCCAGCTATCGCGCTGCTCGGTTGACGTCGTTCCTCAACCCTTTTGCCCACGCCAGCACCACCGGCTACCAATCGGTCCAGGGTCTCATAGCCCTGGGTGGGGGGCACTGGGTCGGGACCGGGCTCGGGCAGAGCCTGGCCAGCTGGGGGTACCTTCCCAACCCGTACACGGACTTCATATTCGCCGTTATCGGCCAGGAAACTGGGTTTATCGGAAGCCTGCTCATACTCAGCCTGTTTGCCGCTATCGGGTTTGTGGGCATTCAGGTGGCTTGGCGTGCCCCCACCACGTTCGAGAGCCTTGTCGCAGCAGGGATTACGGCCTGGCTGCTCTCGCAGGCGATCATCAATACCGGGGCCGTAGCCGGCTTACTCCCGGTTACGGGCGTGCCGCTCCCGTTTGTCTCCTACGGGGGCACATCGCTAGTTATCGTCCTGTTTGCCGCCGGGCTTTTGGCGAACGTTGCCCGCCGGTGCGTACCGGTCAGGGTCAAGGGTGCGCCCTCGGGTGCCGGGCGGACCGAGGGTGGCGGGCGGACCGCGGGTGCCGGGCGAAGCGGTGAGCCACGGGGGGCCAGTACCGACCCTGGTTTGGCCCGGACCAGGTAGCCAATGGCCGTAAACAGGCAAGATCCGCCCACCACATGGGCCGTCATAGCCGGCGGGGGGACGGGAGGGCACTTGTACCCGGGCGTGGCCGTGGCCAGGGTCCTGGTGGAGAACGGCCACGAACCGGCGACGCTACGGTTTGTCGGGGCCAAGCGGGGTCTTGAGGCCCGGACCCGGGCGCTGGACGGGTTCCCGGTCACGTTGTTGCCCGGAAGGGGCCTGGACCGCAAGATTTCGGTCCGCGGTGTGATCAACAATCTCGAGGCGCTGGTGACGGGTTTGGCGGGCATAGCCATTGCTGTGGTTTCTTTTTCGAAATGGCGCCCCGCCGTCGTTATCTCACTGGGTGGGTATGCCAGCTTAGGTTGTGTGGTCGCCGCCTGCCTATGGCGCGTACCCATAGTCGTGATAAATGTTGACGCCGTCCCCGGGGCCGTAAATCGCCTCGCCGCCCGGATGGCTGCGGCCAGCGCGGTGGCCTCTACCGACGTTCATCTGGTCAGGGCCGTCCCTACGGGCGTGCCGGTCAGGGCTGAAATGCTGGCCATCGACCGGAGCCCTGAAGGGCGCCGGGCGGCTCGCGACCGGCTGGGCCTGCCGAAGGACGCCAAGGTCGTAGCCGTCTCCGGTGGGTCGCTCGGGTCGCTACGGATCAACCGGGCCACACTCGAACTGGCCAGGTTGTGGGCCGGTCGCGGTGATGTTGCCATCCGCCACGTGGTCGGGAGCCGGGACTGGCCCGATGTCGAGAACATTTCTATTCCTGACGAGGGGCTCACCTATCAACGGGTGGAGTACGAAGAGGACATGGTGTCGTTCTATGGCTCCGCAGATGTCGCCCTCCAGCGGGCCGGGGCCAACACGATCGCGGAGCTGGCTTTGGCCGGCGTGCCCGCCGTCCTCGTCCCGCTGCCCGGTGCACCCGGCGACCACCAGGGCGCCAACGCGAGGTCGATGGCGATTGCGGGTGGGGCCGTTGTGGTTAGCGGACGAGCACTTGGACGGAGCCCGCCTGGCCAAGGAACTCGAGGCGTTGCTCGACGACCCTTCGCTCCTGGCCCGCATGGGCGAATCGGCCAAGGCCCTGGCCCGGCCCCAGGCCGCGGAGGCCATAGCCCGGCTGGTGGAAGAGCAAGCTCGTCGTCCAGCGGCCGCGCCCGTGGCCGTGAACGGAGGCGCCGGTGCAGCCTGATGCGTCGCGAGAGCTTCTCGACCTGGCCGAGGGGCCATGGCGGTTCCACATCGTCGGCATCGGCGGCGCGGCGATGAACGGAATTGCGACGATGCTCGTGGCCATGGGCCATCAGGTCTCAGGAAGCGACTTGAAGGGCTCTCCGGTGCTGGACCGCCTCAGGGGGCTCGGGGTCACGACCTTCATCGGCCATGACGCGGCACATATCGGAGATCCCGATTTTTTGGCCTTTTCCAGCGCCATAAAGGTGGACAATGTCGAGCTGGCCGAAGCCCGCCGGCGCCGGATCCCGGCCTTGACTCGTGCGGACGTAATGGCGGCGATCTGCCGTGAGCGTCGCACTCTGGCGGTGAGCGGCACCCATGGAAAAACGACTACAACGGCAATGCTGGCGGCCGTGTTGCGCGAAGCCGGGTACGATCCCTCGTACCTCGTGGGCGGGGAACTGTCAGGCCGCGACGGCGGTGCGTACTGGTCGCGCGGTCAATGGCTCGTTGTCGAAGCGGACGAGGCGGACGGGACCTTCCTTCAACTCGAGGCCCACGGCATCATCGTCACCAACGTCGAGCCTGACCACCTTGACTACTTCGGTGACGAGGTTGGGCTTACGAATGCCTTCAGGGATTTTGTAAGCCAGGCCCCAGGACCGCGAGTCCTCTGCGGGGACGACAAGACGGCGGCTCACCTGGCCAACGCCCTATCGGAGGTGACCACTTATGGCACCTCCGAAGGCTCGAGTTACCACATATCGTCAGTCGAGCTTTCCCCAACGGGGTCAAGCTTCGAATTGGGCGCAAGGGACCGGAGCCTCGGGAGCTTTGAGCTAATCGTCCCCGGCCTCCACAATGTCCGCAACGCCACCGCCGCCACGGCCATGGCCATGGAAGTAGGGGTCAGCCCTGGGGCGGCGCGAGCGGCCCTGGCCCGCTATTCGGGCGTCGGGCGCAGGTTCGAGCTCCGCGGCTCCAGGGACGGTATTACGTACATCGACGATTACGCTCATAACCCGGGCAAGGTGCGGGCCACGCTGGCCGCCGCCCAACAGGGTAAGTGGGGCCGGATCGTGGCTGTGTTCGAGCCACACCGTTACAGCCGGACGGCCGCGTTGTGGCGGGACTTCGCGGACGCGTTCGATGGGGCGGACGCGGTCATAGTGACCGGGCTGTACCCCGCCGGGGAGGAGCCCCTCCCCGGGGTGAGCGGCCGGCTGGTGGCGGACGCGGTGAGTGCTTCGCACCCGGCTATGCGGGTCGAATATGCGGAGAGCCGGCCCGACCTCGTGGCGGTGCTGCGGCGGATGCTCCAGCCGGGAGACTTGTGCCTGACCATGGGGGCGGGAAGATCTGACGACCCTGCCGGGCGAGTTGCTGGCCGGCGCAGATAGTGGAGGCGCCGGTCGATGAGCGATACGACCTCCCCGCTCAGACCATTCGATGGCCCGCGGGTGGACCCGCGGTTCCGACGCAGGTGGGCTGAGGCTCGCCGAGCTGAGGGGCGACGCCGTTTGAAGATCCTGTTGAGTTTTTTGGTGGCAGCGGCGGTGGTGGGCGCATGTGTCGGGTTGCTGTTCTCTCCTGTATTCCGGGTACGGGACGTTGTCGTCATCGGCAACACCCACACTCCCAGGGCCGAGGTGCTGGCCGCCGCCGGGGTAGCCGCCGGTGACCGGACCGTCCTCATGGTTGACTCCGGTCCTCCCAGCGCCCGGCGGGCACTGGACTCCTTGCCGTGGGTG
The DNA here is from genome assembly GCA_963750465.1 of uncultured Acidimicrobiaceae bacterium. Lineage (GTDB taxonomy): Bacteria > Actinomycetota > Acidimicrobiia > Acidimicrobiales > Palsa-688 > Fen-671. Next base: position 700,490 of record CAVVRE010000007.1, on the reverse strand, counting down.
GCGGGCGCCACGTTCGAGCGCCGTTGGCCCTGGACTCTCGTGATCAGGCTCACTGAACGCTCGCCTGTGGCGCGCGTGGCTGTCGACGGAGGCGTCGACTTGGTGGACAGGAGCGGCCGGGTCCTCGAGGCGAGCCGGTCACCGGAGCTCACACTGCCAGTGATCATGGGGGTACGAGGGGCGGCCGCGGGCGGCTACATTTCCCCTGGTGCGGGACTGAGGCGAGCTGACCTCGGCGCGCTTTTGGCGGCCGCCGGGGCCGCGCCGCATGCGCTGGCGCAACGCCAACTGAGGCTGGCCTACTCTGCTTCCACCGGGCTGGTCGGGTACATCGGCTCCGCCAAGACCGTTGTGTTGCTTGGGGATGCGTCGGATTTGGTACCGAAGTTGGCTATTTTGCAAGAACTGGCGACCCGGGTAAGCCTCGCCGCTTACTCGCAAGTAGACCTCACGGTGCCCGAGCGCCCGGCCCTCACACCCTTACCATCAGGTGTTTCTGGGACGGCGTGACTAAGTGAGCGGATGCCCGCAGGGGCGTCGTGCTGCGCCTGATACTTGATCGGTTAGTGACATCCGGGCTAACGTGGTTGAACTACGAGTAGAGCTTAGGCATCCCTAACCCTTTAGTATAAGTCGAGGGTCCCAGCCGGTGCAAAGAAGGTGGAGATCCCTCAATGCCGGTGAATGCCGCAAGGAAAGGTAAGATGGCCGGCCCCACGCAAAATTACATAGCCGTCATCAAAGTCGTTGGCATCGGCGGTGGTGGGGTCAACGCGGTCAACCGGATGATAGATGCCGGGCTAAAAGGCGTTGAGTTCATCGCTATCAACACTGACGCTCAGGCTTTGTTGATGAGCGACGCCGACGTCAAGTTGGACATAGGTCGCCAGTTGACGCGTGGGCTAGGCGCTGGGAGCGACCCCGAGATCGGGCGACTGGCGGCGGAAGAACACCGGGACGAAATCGAAGAGGTCCTCAAAGGCGCCGATATGGTCTTCATAACGGCGGGCAAGGGCGGGGGCACAGGGACCGGAGGTGCGCCCGTGGTTGCCACGGTGGCGAAAACGGGCGGAGCGTTGACCATCGGGGTTGTGACCCGACCATTTTCGTTCGAGGGGCGAAAACGGGCTTTGCAGGCGGAGCAGGGCATCTCGCAGCTGCGGGACAAAGTCGACACTTTGATCGTGATACCGAACGACCGGCTACTTGCGGTGTCCAATAACAAGACCACCATGGTGGGCGCGTTCAAGATGGCCGACGAGGTGCTGCTCCACGGAGTCCAGGGTATTACCGAGCTGATTACCACGCCGGGCCTCATAAATACTGACTTTGCGGATGTCAAAATGATCATGAGTAACGCCGGCACGGCGATAATGGGGGTCGGAACTGCTTCGGGAGATAATCGGGCGACGACAGCAGCAAACCTGGCCGTAACGTCGCCGCTGCTCGAAGCGTCAATCGAGGGCGCCCGGGGCATACTGCTCAACATCGCGGGTGGGCCGGATCTGGGTTTGTTCGAAGTCAACGAAGCGGCCGAAATAATTCATGCCGCCGCTCACCCGGACGCCAACATAATTTTCGGTCAGGTGATCGACGAAGGCATGGGGGACGAGGTGCGGGTGACGGTGATCGCGGCCGGTTTTGACCGTCTCGAGGGTGCCGCGGCTAAGCCCGATGCAAATGACCGCACCGCGGCGATGTCCCGGCGGGCGCTCGGGCTGGTTGACGCCGAGGTGGAGCTGGCGGGCGCCGGCCTCGGTTTTGGGGACGACGACGACTTCGACGTCCCCCCGTTCCTCAAGTAGTGACCTCGAGGACCGTTCCCAGTTTCCGCCTCAGTGCCGGGGTTGCTTGACAAAAGCGATTGAGTGGGCTGAAGCGCCTCCTCCGGGCACCTGGTTGGCCCGCCTGCCCGGCGGCGGCGAGGTGCGCGCCGGTAGTCGCCGATGTGGTGATTTTGCCGACCCCCTCGCTCCAGAGAGGACTGGTGCCCAACGGTTGCTGGCGGACGCACCCTGGACCTGGCTCCGGCAGGTACACGGTAACCGTGTGGTCGTGGTCGACCGTCCGGGGGCATGTCGGGGGGAAGAGGCGGACGCCGCCGTCACAGCCTGCACCGGTGCGGCGCTCGTAGTGAGGACGGCTGATTGTGCGCCCGTCGGGCTGGCCAGTCCCGAGGGCATCGTGGCTGCTGTGCATGCGGGCTGGCGCGGGCTCATGTCCGGGATCGTGGAGGAAGCGGTGATAGCCATGCGGTCGCTGGGCGCCACTTCGGTGACGGCCGCGCTCGGGCCGTGCATAGCGGCCCACGCTTACAGGTTCTCGAGGCCGGATCTGGAGCTTGTGGCTGCTCGTTACGGCCCCCGCATCGTCGCCATGGACGAGGCCGGCTACCCGGCGCTCGACCTCGCCGAGACCGTCCGGGCCGCGCTCGGCGGGGCCGGGGCCGCCCTGGTCACGGACGCCCTTGTTTGCACGCACTGCTCGGCGGACCACTGGTCGTGGCGGGCCAACAAGGACACCGGCCGCCAGGCCACCGTCGTATGGGTGCCGGCCTGGTCCCAGTCGTCCCCGTGCCCGCGGGTTTGAGGAAGCCTCTGGTGTTGGGCGCCGACCTGGTGGCCGAACGGTTGGCCCTGGTCAGGGAGCGCATCGCCCAAGCCGGAGGCGCCCTGGCTCGGTCACCGTCGTGGCGGTGACCAAAGGCTTCGGCCCTGATGCGATACGGGCGGCCACCGCCGCCGGTCTGTACGACATCGGCGAGAACTACGCCCAGGAATTGCTGAGCAAGGCCAGTGCCGTTCCCTCTGGCGTGCGCTGGCACTTCCTCGGCGAGTTGCAACGCAACAAGCTGGCCCGGCTGGCCCCGCTCGTGTACCTCTGGCAGGGCCTCGACACGGCCGCCGGCGCCGACGCGCTGGCGATGCGGCGTCCGCGGCGCCCCTGTCCTTGTCGAGGTAAAGCTGGCTAATGGTGGCTCCCGTCACGGTGTCGCCCCGAAGGAGGTGCCGGCGCTCGTCGGCCGCGCCGCCGACGCTGGCCTTGACGTTAAAGGTCTCATGGCGGTGGGCCCGCCGGGCGCCACGCGCGAGGACGTCCGGGTGAGCTTTGGCGGGGTCGCGGCTATGGCCAGCTCCCTCGGGCTCAGCCAACTTTCGATGGGTATGAGCGCCGATTACGACCTGGCCGTGGCGGAGGGTGCGACAATGGTCCGTCTCGGGACAGCCCTCTTCGGCCCCCGTCCTGGGGCAGATGTCCCTCGTCGTAGTGTGACCGGGCTAGGCTGATACGAGCGACCGCCGAGAGACGACCTCAAAGAGAGAAGGCAGCGGGATATATCCACTACGATCCTGCAGGTGCAGGTCATAGTGCGATTTTGAGCACCAGACCCGGACACCTGCCGCTTCCTTCCCGTCGCCCAGGTAGTTTTTCAGCGGGCTCTTAGGAGGAGTTATGCCGGGAACAGGCAAGAAAATGCTGATGTGGCTCGGCTTGGCCGATGCCGAGGAGTACGACGATTACGAAGCTTATGGTGAAGCGCCTGCGCCAGCACCTCCGGTGGCCACCGCCAGGAGAGGCAACGAGGTCCTCGAGACCGTCCCTCAAGCATCGCCGGCCGTGAGGACGTTGCCTCGTGACGGCCACGAGCCTGGCAGCCCGATCAACCTGCGCGCCGCCGCGCCAACGCCGCTGCGCGCCGTGCCCGCGCCGGGGCCGGCCCCGCGGGTGCACGTGGCCGCACCCGTTGAGTTCGCCGATGCTCAGGAGATCGCAGACCGGTTCCGCACCGGACAACCGGTCATCGTCAACCTCGGCAATGCCTACCGGGAGCTGGCCCACCGGATGATCGACTTTTGCAGCGGGGTGGCATACGCGCTGGGCGGGACTATGGACAAGGTGGCGGACAAGGTCTTCTTGATGACACCCAACAATGTCGAAGTCTCGGCCGAAGAAAAACGCCGTCTTCAAGAGCGGGGCTTGTACCGCTCGTGACTTTTCGCCGCCGTCGTGGTTGAGGCGCGCTGGCGGAAGGCACAACGTCTATCTCTCGTTTTATCCATTAGCACGCCATTTTCGTATTGGCGGGGCGCAGTAGCGGAGCAGTAGTTGTCGACGTACCTTCATCATCCCCTTTACACCCTTGGAAATATCTACCTGCTCATCCTCGTGGTGCGAGCATTGTTGTCCTGGTTCCCGGTCCGGCCCGGTTCAGCGTTGGGCACCGTAAACCGTTGGTTGTATGTAGTGACTGAGCCCGTCCTGGCCCCCTTCAGGAGGGTGATACCTCCGCTCGGCATGTTCGACATCTCTTACATGGTCGCCCTGTTGGTCGTCTGGCTCCTGACGAATTACGTCCTCTACCTCGTAACCGTGTAGCGGCTCGAGGCCGCGCCTCACACTGAGGCTCAGCGTCACGAGCCCGAAAGCCGCTGGCTGTTACCATTGATCCCCATGGAAGTGACACCGAAGGTGTTCCGCGACGTGCAGTTCCGGGAGAAGGCGCGAGGCGGTTACCATCCAGAGGACGTCGATGAGTTCCTGGAGCAAGCGGCCGTAGGGGCCGAGGTCCTCTTGGAACAGCTTCGGGAGGCCACCGAGAGGGCTGATCGAGCCGAGAAGGTTGCGTCCGAAGCTTCCTCTACAGATGACGCCCTCAAGCGGATGCTGCTGATGGGCCAGCGCACTGTCGACGAGGCGATCAAAGAAGCGCGCGAAGAAGCAGACCATTTGCTGGCCGCGGCGAGGGCGCAAGCCAGTGCCCTAGTGGCCGACGCAGAGGAGCGAGGCCGCCGCGCCTACGAGGACACTTTGGCCGAGAGCCGGTCGAAAATGGAAGCGGCCCACAGCTCGCTGCGAGACGCTGAGCAGGACGTGGAGGCCTTGCGTGGCTGGGTCGACGTAAACCGCAGCCACCTTTTAGCCGTCATGCGGGACGCACAGGGCCTCATCGAAGGTGCTGGTCTGCTTGGCCCGCCACCTCGGGCCAGCGAACTCCGGACCGACGTGCGGAATGCGGGCGCGCCTGGCCCTGGCCCTGGAGACAATGGCACCGGGGACGACGACGTTTCTTTTGAGAACGACAAAGCGCCCACGGGTGAGTGGGATGCCCGTCTGCTTGACGAGGTAGGCCGGGACGTCCAGCAGCCGGCAATGGCTCAGCCGCCCGGGACGGATCTCCAGCCCGCGCCGGCATTGCCTACCGGCTCGGAGGAAGTGGGCGACGCGCGAGGCCCCGACGACCTGCTCCCGGTGGCGAGCGGGCCGGTTGAGGAGGCCGCCGAGGGGGTCACCGAATCGCCGGGTGACCAGACAATGGCCTTTGACGAGCGGGCTTTGGATAGCTTCTTCCGGGAGCAGGACCTGGGCGACGAGCGCGGCCTGGGCCGGTTCAGACGACGCTCGTAGCCGGCGCTGAACCGCGGCACCGATCAGCCGTGGCGCTAAGTACTGGCTTGGTGTGCGCCCGGTTGGTTGCGGTCCAGACAGCTCGTTGACCACGGGCCGCGGTCGACCGCGTCCTCCTGGTTGATCCCACGGGAATGTCAGGTGGTGATAGAACGTTGGCCTCCGACGAATGGTAGGCTTCCCCGCTCCGCGGAAGGGTAGGTGCCAACGAAATGCCGAGAACCAAGCAGCCAGGAACGGTTGAGCCGCAGCAAGACGACGTCGCTGCTCAGGCGCAGGTCAATGGGACAAAGCCCGGGAGTACGCCGGAGCCAGCTGAGGGCAAGGCAGGGCCGGCAAAGCGCGCCTCCGTGAAAGCTACCAAGGCAACCGGGGAGGCTTCGAAAGAGGACGTGACGACAAAGGTGCAGCACACCAAGCAACATGCCAAGCCCGAACCTGCTCAAAACGAACCCGGTGCCACCGGTGGTCTCAGAACCGCAGGAGCCCCGGGCGACGAGTCCCGCGACCTCTTCCTCGAGCACCAGCGGACGTTGCTAGCCGCCGAGCGGAACAACTACACCCGCCAGGCCGAGGAGTTGAGAGCCCAGGCCGATGCGCTTGCCCTCGAGCACGAACCGGGCGACGTCCAGTTCGATGAGGAGGGCGGGGAAGGGGGTACCGCCAATGTCGACCGGGAGCTCGACCTGCACCTTTCGGCCCAAGCTCAGGCGGCCATCGAGGAGATTGATGCTGCTCTGGTCAAGATCGGCGAAGGCACGTACGGGTTCTGCGAGAGTTGCGGCAACCCGGTGCCCAAGGCGCGGCTGGAGGCGCTCCCGCATGCCAGGTTGTGCGTATCGTGCAAAAGCGGAGGGTTGTCGACCCGTCGCCAATGAGCCTGGCCGGACCGGCCGGGCTGGATAGTCGCCCGGTGGGCCCTGGCCCTGGAACCCAGCGGCGTCGCGTGCTGCTCGGCACCGCCCTCCTCCTGCTTATCGCTGCGGCCGTCGTGGCCCTAGACCAGTGGAGCAAGTCGTGGGCTGTGCGGGACCTGGCCGCTGTGGGGCGCCGGCACCTCGTCGGTCCGATGTACCTGACGCTCGGGTTCAACCGGGGCGCGGCCTTTTCCTTGGGCGCCGGAGCCTCTCCTGTTATTGAAGCGGTCGCTATTGGGCTGGTGGTGGCCGTGCTCGCTTTCTCGCGCCGGGCCGCCAAGGGCGGCGCTCACCTCGCCATCATCGTGGGCCTCGGCCTCCTGCTCGGCGGGGCCGTGTCAAACCTCGGGGACAGGCTGTTCCGCCACTACCACGGGGCGGTGGTGGATTTCATCCAGATGGTCAGCTGGTGGCCCACGTTCAATGTCGCGGACGCGTCGATAACAGTCGGTGCGGTGACGGTAGTCGTCGCTCTGGTCTTCTTTTCGCCGGCCAAAACTAACGATAAGGCGCGAGGGCCGAACAATCTGGGACAACCTGCCACTTCCACCTCTCCAGGCGGGCATGTCCCCGGTGGGGGGACTCGTTCTTTGTCAGGAGGCCGTCCTGAGCAGAGGTGACCACGGCGACGGCGGCCAGGAACTCGTCAACGAGGAACCGGAGCGCCCTGAAGCCCTGAGCCCTGAAGGCCTGAGCCCTGAAGGCCTGAGCCCTGAAGGCCTGGGCCCTGAAGCCCTGAGCCCCGAAGGCGTCGGCCCGGGCCGCCCCAGCCCGCCGGTACGGCTCACCGTGCCTGCTGCATTAGCGGGGGAGCGAGTGGATAGAGCTATCGCGCTGCTGGCCGGCATCAGCCGCGCTCAGGCGTCCCGTCTGGTCGGAGAGGGGCGGGTACGAGTGGGAGGCGCCCCGTTGACCAACGGCGGCCGTCGCCTGCGCCCGGGTGAGCTGCTGGAAGTGGAGCCGGGAACCGAGGAGCGCCACGGCGAGCTTGTGCCGGAGAGCGGCACGATCGGGCCGCGGCTGACGCCGGAGGCCCACGTTATCTTCGCCGACAATGACCTGGTAGTGGTGGACAAACCCGCCGGCCTCGTCGTCCACCCTGGCGCCGGTAACCAGGAGGGGACCCTGGTGCAACAGCTGCTCCGTCTGTTCCCCGATATTGCGATGGCCGGCCCCGCGGGTGACCGCCCCGGTATCGTCCAGCGGCTTGACAAGGGCACGTCCGGGCTCCTTGTAGTGGCTCGGACGGCGGCTGCTCGTGAGGGGCTCGTCGCCCAGTTATCGGCCCGGTCGGTCGAGCGGCGTTACCTGGCTGTTGTCCATGGCGAATTGCAGGCGGACGAGGGCCTGGTGGAGGCGCCGCTCGGCCGTTCCCCGGCTGGCCGCTTGAAGATGGCCGTAGTCGTCGGGGGCCGGGAGGCCCGCACGCGCTACTCGACGATCGACCGATCGCCTTTGCCCCTCCCCGTGAGCCTGGTGTCTTGCCGCCTCGAGACCGGGCGCACCCATCAGGTGCGCGCCCACTTCGCCGCCATAGGCCACCCGGTATTCGCCGACGACCGCTATTCGAAGCCCAAGCAGTTGGCCGAGGCGCGGAGAGCGGTGCCGGAGCTGGAGAGACCGTGGCTGCACGCGTCGGACCTCGGCTTCGTTCACCCGGTTACCGGCGATTCGATCCGCTTTACCTCGACGCCGCCGGCTGACCTTCTACAGGCCCTCCGGCCGCTCGGGTTGGAGTTCCCCGCGGAATTGACGGCGGCGACGAGATAACCCGGCGGCCGTACCGGCCTGGCTCGAGGGAACCGTCGCCCTCAGACATCAACGCAACAGAGCCGACGCCAACGGTTACCGCCCACGCTCAACTTTTCCTCGGCCATATTGCTCGGTCGTCAGACCGGGTATGCGGGTAGCCCTACTGGGCTATTGGTTCTGCGAACGCCAAGCGGCCCCCGCCGACCCGGCGGGCCATATCCGCAATCGTGTAGGAGTCCAGGTGCCCTCGCATATGCTCGCCCACCTCGGCCCAGACCGATAGCAGCGCGCACTGCCCTTCGTGGTTGCAGGCACCGCCTGCGTGAGGCTCGCCGAAATCGCCGACCACGATAGGCCCATCCACGGCGGCCACGATTTGGCCGAGGGTGAGTTTTTCGGGTGCCCGGGCCAGCACATACCCGCCTCCCACGCCCCGCTTGGAACGGACGAGACCGGCCCCTTTTAGAGCGAGCAGGATCTGCTCGAGATAGGGCTGGGGGAGGCCGGTGCGCTCGGCTATGTCGCGTACCGACGTCGGCAGGTCGCCACCGTGCAGGGCCAGGGACAGCAAAGCTCGACAAGCGTAATCACCCCTTGTCGAGACTCTCATGCCACCAATCTAGTGCGGACCACGTCCGCTCTTGCGCCTCCCGCTAGGCCCATAGCGTTCTTTGTCAGTTAGCGTGCCGGAAATGACGAGCGAGATGCCGGCCCAAATGGACCACACGGTGACCCGTCCACACGTCTCGCCGGTAGTCAGGCAGGGCGGTCCCGGCTCCGTCGTCCTGCCCATGCCATTGCTGCTCCCGTCGTACGGGGGCGCCTGCCTGGACTCGTTGGCGCCATCATTGCTGGCGTCCCCCGGGGCGCGCCCGGACTGGCTCCCCGGCCCGTTGCGCCACGCTGAACAGGTCGTATTGCTGCTCCTGGACGGGCTGGGGTGGCTGCAGCTCCAGGCCCGGGCCCACCTGGCCCCCACCATTTCCGGCCTGGAGGGAGGCCCGATCAGTTCGGTAGCCCCGACGACTACCGCCACTGCCCTGACTTCGCTGGCCCTCGGCATGGCCCCCGCCGCCCACGGCATCGTGGGGTACAAGTTCCTGGTCAGCGGGCCAACCGGGAACGAAGTGCTGAACGTCTTGCGCTGGAGCACACGCTCGGGCGATGCCCGCCAGTTCCTGCCACCGCGAGGAGTTCAGCGTTTGCCTGCGTTCGATGGCGTGCCGGTGCCCGTTGTCAGCAAAGCGGACTTCTCCAACAGCGGGTTCACCCAGGCCCACCAGCAGGGCGCTCGCGAGGTCCCCTGGCACGTGCCGTCGAGCATCCCTGTCCTCGTGCGCCGGCTCCTGCTGAGCGGCGAGCCGCTCGTCTACGCCTACTACGACGGCGTGGACCGGGTGGCCCACGCCACCGGGTTCGGCGAGCTGTACGACGCGGAGCTCGGCTTCGCGGACTGGCTGGTGGCGCAGCTGCTATCGGCGATGCCGGCCGGCGCCGTCCTGGCCCTCGTGGCGGACCACGGCCAGGTCGATGTCGGCCCTCGGGCCGCCCTGGTCGCTCCCGAAGTTGCGGCTGAGAGCGAGCTGTTCAGCGGGGAGGCCCGGTTCCGGTGGCTGCACAGCCGGCCGGGCCGAGCCGAGGCGCTCTTCGAGTTGACCAAGGCTCGCTACGCCGACGAGGCCTGGGTCGCGACTCGCGATGAGGTGGTCGACGCCGGCGTCCTTGGTGGTGTGCCCGGAAAGGAGGCCCTCGACCGGCTCGGCGATGTGGCCCTCGTCCCTCTCAGAGAACATGCCTACCTTGACCCACACGATTCGGGCGACGCCAAGCTCGTGTGCCGCCATGGCGGCCTGAGTCCCGAAGAGGTCCTCGTCCCCCTGCTAGTAGGCAGCGCCTCTTAAAGGCCATCGCCTCGGGTCGGCGGGCCTGGGCTGGCGGGGGGGGCAAACCCGGCTTTTTGGGCGCGGTTCGGGTAATTGGGTGCGCTACCAGGCCTTTTTTGCGCTGGATCGCGACCATATGCGCCGAATGCACCCAAAAACGGCCTAGAAGCGCCGCGCCGCGTCGCCCCGGCCCGCCCCGGCCCGGCCCGCCCCGCCAAGACCCTCCTCGAGGGCACCAAAACGCCGCCGACTACCTCCGAAGAGCCGGAGAAGGCCCCAGAACGCCGCAGCGCCACCCACACGGCAACCCGACGACCCGATACGACACCCCACCCCCCGATGACGCCGGCTGGTCAGGGGGCCGCCTACCCCTCCGCACCCCCCTGACGGGCGCGTTCGGCGTTATGGATCTGTACGAACGCCATCCGGAGCTGCGCCAACCCCTCCCGGAGGCTCCTCTCGTCTTCTCCGAGCCGGCCCTGGAGGCCGTCCACCAGGGCGCTGAGTGCATCTATCGCCAGCTGTGCCTGCGAAAGCTGGGGCGGCTGCTGCGAGAGGTGGAGTGCGGCCAGCTCCCAGAGGCCCATGGCATGGTTGGCAATCACCAGCTCAGCCGGAGCCTGCGCTAACTGCTCGCGCATCGCATCAAGTTCTTCCTGGGCCTGGCGTGCCTCTTCGGGCGTGGGCTCCCAGGATCCGTCCGGCCCCCGCCCCCGTGTACCCGGACGACCGGAGGAAGGCCCCTGTGACCCGCCTCGGTCCGGCGGTATACCTTGACCTGTCCCCTGCTGGCCAGTCCCTGGCCCAGCTTCCTCATCGGGGCGGGGGACGGGATGTTCCCCGCCCGGTGTCCAAAGCGTGCTCACTGCGCTACTCTATGATGAAATGGGTAAGCAAGCGTCATAGGGGCAGTGGGAGCCTGGTAGCGCGTAAGGGTCACAGACGGTCACTAATGTGCCGGTCATGAGACGGTGCTCAGGCGGTCGGACGATGACGGCCTGCTGGCGGCACATAGGTGTAAGTAGCAGCGCTACAAGCGATTTGACGCGTCGGCCTGCCCCAATGGCGGCCGTTGGGCCTCAGTGCCGGTTCTGACCCAGTTGGGGGAGCTGCCGCATGTGCTCCCAACGACCGGGTTGGCCCAGCCCGCGTGCATAGTTCCTGGGCCGTGGCGTACGCAGACTTCCACATCCGTTCATCAGCTTGTCCAATGCTCGTAATCGTCGCGCCATCCATCGTTTCGGTGCCACGCAGCCTATGGGCCGGTTGCGTACGTTTCCAAAATCAGACAATGCCTTGACGTCGCCCGTCCCGGGCCATGTTCGAGGCCATAAGAAGGAGAACACCGAATAGCCACTGCCACTGATCTGAACGACCATCGGGTAAACGATCGCATACGCGCTCGCGAGGTCCGCTTGATTGACCCCGATGGCAACCAATTAGGGGTGAAAACCCTACCGGAGGCGCTGGCCATCGCCCGCCAGTTGGACCTGGACCTGGTGGAGGTGGCGCCCGACGCCAACCCGCCCGTGTGCCGGATCATGGACTACAACCGGTTCAAGTACGAGACCGCTCAACGGGCGAAGGAATCAAGGAAAAAGGCCACCAGCACAAGCATCAAGGAGATGAAATACCGGCCCAAGATCGGGTCCGGCGACTTCAGCACCAAGACGCGCCAGGTGGGCCGCTTCCTCGAGGAGGGCCACAAGGTAAAGGTCACGATCATGTTCCGAGGTCGCGAGGTGAGCCACCCCGAACTCGGGATGAAGATCCTGAACGACCTGGCCGAACAGGTCTCTTCGATCGCCAAGGTCGAAGCCACACCCAAACTAGACGGGCGCAACATGGTGATGGTGTTGGCCCCGGACCGCAGGGCCAGACAGGCGGCCCGCAAAGCCGCCGACCTGACGCAGGCGACCATCGGGCCTGACGCTGCTACTTCTTCGACCAGTACTACGCCGGACGATTCCCTGCCCGCCGCTGCCCCGCCCGCCGGTTCCCCGCCCGTCGCTGCCGCGCCGGTCGTCCCTGCGCCGGTTGTTCCAGCGGCGCCGGACAGTCCGGCCGCCGAAACGCCCGATGTCGTCGTGCCCTCCGCCGCACCGGCAAATGGTGCGCCCGCCGTCAAACGCGAGCCCACGAAGGTCGGGGCCACGGCATCCGTCGCTTCGGGCGTCCCTGTGGAGGACCTGGCGGGCCAGAGTAGTTAAGCTCTGCTACCTTGTCTCTTCGGTACCCTATTGGGTGGTTTAGACGCGCTATTTCCACGGACTGCGAGGGCTCGCCGTCGTGGGCCAACCGGACGAGGCCAACCAGGACTAGAGAGGCGAGCAGATGCCGAAGCAGAAAACAGACAAGGGCGCGGCCAAGCGCTTCAAGGTGACCGGCACGGGTAGGTTGCGGCGGCGCCAGGCAAACCGTTCTCACTTGTTGGAAAAGAAGTCGTCCAAGCGCGTCCGCCGCCTTGGACGGGAAGTCGAAGTGGCCCCCGGCGACGTCCGGTCCGTAAAGCGCCTGCTCGGCATTTGAGGACCTCGGGGCTGAAAGGAGAATTCGATGGCCCGTGTAAAGCGCGCCGTTCACGCTAAGAAGCACCACCGCGCCGTCCTGGAGGCTGCTCAGGGGTACTATGGCAACAAGAGCCGTAGCTACCGGGCCGCCCATGAACAGGTCATGCACTCGGGCCAGTACGCCTTCCGTGACAGGCGGGCGCGCAAAGGCGACTTCCGCCGGCTGTGGGTGCAGAGGGTTAATGCCGCCAGCCGGGCCAATGGCCTCAGCTATAGCCGGTTTATCGCCGGCCTGAAGGCGGCCGATGTCGAAGTGGACCGCAAGGTGCTGGCCGATCTGGCGGTTCGTGACGAAGCCGCGTTTGCCAGCCTCGTCGTCCTGGCCCGTGAGTCGCTCCCTCTGGACGCCCGGGCTACATCGACGGCTGCGGGCGTGCCCTCTGGCGCAGTGGCCGCGGTCGTCAGCAGTGGACCGGCGGAGAGCACGGCATCAGTGGAGGCCGCTGAAGGGGTTTGAGCGGTCTCGTCTACCGGCACCAACGGGTCCAACGGCTGCGGCGCCTCGTAGGGCGCCGTGGTGCGCGTAAGGACGAGGGTAGGTTCGTCCTCGAGGGCGTCAACCTGCTCGAAGAAGCTCTCGGTTCGGGGGCCCGATCGAGGCGGTTTATGTAGATAGCGAGTGGGCTCGGGGTGCCAACGAGGCGAAAAACCGGACCGGCGCCGGCACGACGGAGCTGCGGCCCGGGTGGGCCGACCAAGACACAGGTACCCGAGGCCGGCTCAGCGGCTTGCTCGACAGGTGTTTCGAGACTGGCGCCCGAGTGTTCGAGCTCGAACCTGGTGTGATCGCCCGCGTCGCGGACACGGTCACGCCGCAGCCGGTGATGGCCATTGTGGAGATACCGAAGTGTGAGCTGTCTGACGTCAGCGCGGTCGGGCCGCGGTTGCTCCTGATATGCCTCGACGTCCGGGACCCGGGCAATGCGGGGACGGTCGTGCGGTCGGCGTGGGCCGCCGGTGCGGATGGCGTGGTTTTCTGTGAAGGCGCGGTGGACCCGTGGAACCCCAAAGCGGTCCGTTCGTCAGCGGGAGCCGTCCTGCGTGTGCCGATCGTGACTGCCGGTCCCGGTCCGGCCGTCATTCAGGAGATCCACGGCTGGGGGCTACACACGCTGGGGGCAGTGAGGGACGGCGGAGCTGACTACGCGTCGCTGGACCTCACCGTGCCAACTGCCCTTGTCTTGGGCAACGAGGCGGCCGGCCTCCCCGTCGACGAGCTCAGAGAGGTCGTTGACGGCTGGGTCAGCATCCCGATGACGGGAGGGGCAGAGTCGCTCAACGTCGGCATGGCCGCCGCAGTACTTTGTTTCGAGGCCGCCCGCCAGCGCCGTTTCGGGCCTCCGGGCCTGACCGCCGTAAGGGCCCCAGGAACCGAGAGGGGAGCGGCGCCTGATCGAGGTGGCCCAGGACGAGGAGACCCGGAATGACGAGACCCGGAATGACGAGACCCGGAATGACGAGACCCAGACCGGAGAGACCCAGACCGGAGAGACCCAGACCGGAGAGACCCAGACCGGAGAGACCCAGACGATCCGGGACGAAGGCGCAGGCCCGGGGTTTACAATTCCCCTCCATGACGGCGCCAGAGCTGGCAAGCTGACGAGGAATGAACGCCGTTCAGGATGCTCTAGAGCGTGGGCAGGCTCTCATCGACGGAGCCCGTTCTATCGCGGACCTGCGCGCCGTGGAGCCTGAGGCATTTGGGAAAAGGAGCGCACTGGCCGGTATAACTGCGACCCTCCGGGACCTAGCGCCGTCCGAGCGGCGCGACCTCGGCCGGGCGGTCCAGATGGCGCGGGCTCGCCTGGAGGAACTGTTCGAGCACCGCAGCCTCGAGTTCGAGGCGGGCGAAGCCCGGCGAAGGGCTGAATCAGAAAAGCTGGACCTCAGCGAGGTCGCTGGTTTGTTCGGGGCCACCGCTGGCCCGCTGGCCGAGACCGTCGGCCCGCCGGTGCCAAGGGGCCATCTTCACCTGGTTACCCAGGTGCGCCAGCAACTGGAGGACATTTTTCTTTCAATGGGCTTCGAAGTGGCCGAGGGGCCGGAGGTCGAAGACGACTGGCACAATTTCGAAGCCCTGAATATGCCGCCGCACCATCCCGCCCGCGGCATGTTCGACACCTTCTACTTGAAGGTTGGAAATCCCGAGAGCGTCCTGCTCCGTACACACACCTCCCCTGTCCAGGTGCGCCTGATGGAATCTCGCCAGCCACCGATCTACGCCGTCGCCCCTGGCCGTTGTTACCGGCGGGACACCCCGGATGCGCGCCACCTTCCTGTTTTCCATCAAGTCGAGGCTCTCGTCGTTGACGAGGGGATAAGTATGGCCCATCTGGCCGGGGCGCTCGAGGCTTTTACCAGCGCGTTTTTCGGGCCGGGTCGTCATGTGCGACTTCGCCCCAGCTTCTTCCCTTTTACCGAGCCCTCAGCCGAATTCGACGTGACCTGTTGGGTTTGCGGCGGAGTTGGCTGCCGCACCTGCTCGAAGTCTGGTTGGGTCGAACTTGGGGGCTGTGGCATGGTTAATCCTGCCGTCTTCGAGGCGGTGGGCGTAGACTCGGAACGCTATACGGGCTTTGCCTGGGGTTTCGGGATTGACCGCTTGGCTGCCGCCCGCACCAATCTGGCCGATTTGCGCGACCTCCTCGACAATGACATCCGTTTTATCTCCCAATTTTGAGCCTTGAATGCGCGCCCCACTTTCCTGGTTACGTGATTTCACGCCCGTAGAAGGGTCGCCGGAAGAAATAGCGCGGGCGCTGTCGTTCCTAGGGCTCGTGGTAGAGAACACGGAGTTCTTTGGGCCTCCGCTCGAGGGCATCGTCGCGGCCCGGGTGCTGGCCACCCGGCCTCATCCCGCCGCCGACCGGATCCAGCTCGTGGATGTCGACGCCGGAGACGGCGACGCCCTCCAAATTTGTTGTGGGGCCTTCAATATGAAGGCAGGCGATATCGTCCCATTGGCCACCCTCGGGACGGTGATGCCGAGCGGCTTGGAAATATCCCGGCGCAAATTGCGGGGCGAGTGGTCGAACGGGATGCTCTGCTCCGCGCCAGAGTTGGGCCTCGGCCCCGAAGGCCCCGCCCCGGCTATATTCTTGCTCCCGCCGGGGCCCGCTTCGCCCGGCCAGCCCATAGCAGACGCTCTCGGATTTGGCCCAGATGTGGTTTTCGACCTGGAAATAAGCCCGAACCGTTCGGACTGCTTCTCGATGGCCGGGATCGCCCGTGATCTGGCCGCCGGGATGCGGCTACCGTTCTCGGTGCCGGCTCCACCGCATCTGGTCTCACCCGGTGTCGAACGGGCGGACGTCCGGGTCGACGCCGCCGCCGCCGGGCTCTGTAGGCGCTTCACCGGGACGGTCATCGAGGCCGCGTCTGCGGCTCTGGTGGCGCCGGTCGTAGTGCGGCGGCTCACCCTGGCCGGCATGCGGTCCATCAGTCCCATTGTCGATGTGTCCAATTACGTGATGCTGGAGTTGGGGCAGCCAAATCATCCCTACGACCTCGACCGGCTGGCCGGGCGCGGTCTGGTTGTCCGGCGGGGGGGCGAGGGCGAAGACATCGTGACCCTCGACGGCGTGACCCGGCGCCTTACGGCCGAAGACTGCGTCATTGCCGACGGCGAAGGCCGGGCGGTTGGAATAGGCGGGATCATGGGTGGGGCCACCGCGGAGATTTCGCCCGAGACGACGACGGTCCTGCTGGAGGCGGCCAACTTCGACCCCCATGCCGTGTCGACCACAGGCAAGCGCCTTGGCTTACTAAGCGAAGCCCGGACTCGCTTTGAACGCGGAGTCGATATCGAGGTGGCCGCGACGGCCGTCGACCGGTTCGTCGAATTACTGGGGCCGTCGGTCCGCCGGGGGGAGACTAGCGACGTCCTCATAACCCGTCCTCGCCCTGTCCACATCCTCCTTCGGGCCCCCGAGCCAACGCCGTCCTCGGGACGAGGCTGCGCCCCGAACAGTGTGCGGACTTCTTGGCCCCGCTCGGCTTCGGTTCGGTGGCGGTGGGGGATGCGAGCTTTGACGTGACGGTGCCGACGTGGCGCCCGGACTGCAACCGAGAGGTCGACCTCATCGAAGAGATCGCCCGCATCTACGGTTACGACAACATTGCCCGGTCGCTCCCGCCTCGGCCCATGACGGCAGTTGGTCTTTCGGATTATCAAAAAGGGCGGCGACGGGCCCGCGACGTCCTGGCCGGCGCGGGAGGGAGCGAGGCCTGGACGAATACGTTCCTCTCGGATGCAGACATTGTCCGGGCCGGGCTCGATCCCTCGGCTGCCCTCGAGCTCGAGAACCCTCTTGACCGGTCTCAGCACCTCCTGCGCACGTCGTTATTGCCCGGGCTCCTGGGCGCGGCCCGTTTCAACCAGGAGCGCCAGGCCAGCGCCCTCAGCCTTTTTGAGTTGGGCAGTGTCTTCCGGCGTCCCGTTGGCGGTTATTCAGGCGGTCTCATCGAGGGCGTCATGGAGTGGGAGCAGCTCGGGCTGGTGACGCTCGGCAACGGCGTCGACGCCACCTACGCCGTCAAAATGTGGGCGGTTTTGGCCGCGGCGCTCCGTCTCGAAAGCCCCTCGGTCGGGCCCTTGAAAGCAAGCGAGGACCATCAGTTCACAGGAGCCATGGCGATCGTGGGTTCTCTTCATCCCGGGCGCCGCGCCGCCACCCTCGCCGCCGGGCGTCCAGTTGGCCTCGTCGGGGAGCTGGCGCCCGAGATCGCCAGCCGCTACGAACTCAAAGACCGCGTTGCCGTCGTCATGGTCGACCTGGCCGGCCTTCTCGACGCCCCCACCCGGAGCTGGGAGGCCAAGCTCGTCAGCCGGTACCCGGCTGTCAATCTCGACATGGCCTTTTCGGCCGACGAGGACGTGCCCGCAAGCGAGCTGGAGGCGACGGTCCGGGAAGCAGCCGGAAATCTGGCCGAGTTCGTGGCCCTTTTTGATGTCTGGCGTGACCCGTCGTTCGGCCCGGGAAGGCGAAGCCTGGCTTTTCGCGCCCGGCTGCGGGCGCTCGACCGGACTTTGACCGAACAAGATGTGGCGACCGTGCGCGAACGCGTTGCCGCCGAGGCGCTCGAGCGTCATGGCGCCGTCTTGCGCACGGCCTGAGTCGCGCACCGTCACCGTTCTCAGCGGAGCTTCTACGGCCACGTCAGGGATAGGATCCGACACAGCGAGCAGACGTTCGGCTGTGCTCGCGGAGAGGAGCCAAAGGGAGGACCAAATGAGCCTGATGGACAAAATGAAAGAGCAGGCCGCGCAAGCGTTGAATAAGGCTCAACAAGGCGTGAGCCAGGGTAAAGCCAAAATCGACGAGGCCCAGACCAAGCACCAGTGGGACGGCCTGCTCCGTAATCTCGGGCAGGCTGTATATGCGGAGCAGCGCGACGGGGGCTCGAGTGACGCCGTCGCTGCCGCTCTGGCCGCGCTCGACGCACAAGCGGCGCGTCTGCGGGCCGAGGGGGGTGACCCCGCGCCGGACGGTTCCACTGGTGGTGTGGCCGCAGAGAAGGGCGACGGCGCCGGGGCCAGCCAGAACGGCGAACGAACGGCGGATGGATCCGGCACCGCGACCGATGAGGCGGAACCGGCCCCTAGAGGCTGAAGCGTCTCCGACTTGCCTCCACGACTCGCGGATGGAGCACAACTGGCCCGTCGTACCCATTGTTTTGAATGCTTATGCATCGTGGCGTATAGTGGCCGTCATGGGAAACACTAAGGCGGTCGCCGTTCTGGGTGCATCCGGGTATGCGGGGGCCGAACTGCTGCGGTTGTTGGCCGCCCACCCGCAGTTCGAGGTGATGGCGGCGACGGCCAGTTCCCACGAAGGGATGGCCGTTGCCGATCTGCAGCCAGCGTTGGCGGCGGCCTACCCCGGGTTGCGCTTCGGGCCGTCCGAGGCGGCCGCCGCCGACGGGGCCGACCTTGTGTTCTGCGCCCTCCCGCACGGGACCTCGCAGCAGCTGGTGCCCAAACTGCTCGAAACCGTAGGCCATGTGGTGGACCTGGCGGCAGATTTTCGCCTGAAAGATCCAGCCCTTTACCCCGCTTGGTACCACGAGCAGCACAGCTGCCCGGAATTGCTCGAGGAAGCCGTGTACGGCTTGCCCGAGCTCGACCGCGAACGGCTGTTAGGCGCCCGGCTGGTGGCCGCGCCCGGCTGCTATGTAACGGCGGCCACCCTCGCCTTGGCTCCCCTGGTCAGGGCGGGTGCTGTAGGGCGTACAGGCATCGTGGTGGACGCGGCCAGCGGGGTGTCCGGGGCCGGGCGAAAGCCGGCCGAGAACACGCAATTCTGTACAGTGGACGAGGATTTCACCGCCTACTCATTGCTGAACCACCGTCACACGCCGGAAATGGAACAGGCCATAGGTGCACAGCTAATTTTCACCCCTCACCTGGCCCCGATGAACCGGGGTATCCTGGCCACGTGTTACGCCCGTCCCGACCCGGGCCGGGAGCACGACCCGCTTGAGGTGCTCGCTGACGCCTACGCCAGGGAGCCTTTTATCGTTGTTTCCGAGCGGGTGCCCTCCACCAAGGCGACGCTCGGCTCCAATACGGCTCACCTTACGGCCCGATTTGACGAGAGGACCGGCTGGGCGGTGGCCATGTGCGCCCTCGACAATCTCGTTAAGGGGGCGGCCGGCCAGGCCGTCCAGTGTGCCAACGCGGTCATGGGTTGGCCCGAGACGACCGGGCTTCCGGTCGCGGGTTTGGCTCCGTGAGCGCGAACCAGGCTTTGGCTGGTCTCGATGCCGGGGCCAAAGCCGAGATCCTGGTCGAAGCCTTGCCATATATCCAGCGCTTCTGGCGCAAGGTAGTGGTGGTCAAATATGGCGGGAACGCCCTCGGCGACGGGTCTTCGCTGGCCGATTTCGCCATCGACATCGTGCTGATGCGTTCGGTCGGGATGAGGCCGCTCGTCGTCCACGGTGGTGGCCCCAGATCGGGGAACTGATGGCACGGCTGGGCAAACAGCCCGAGTTCCGCCAGGGCCTCCGCGTCACCGACGCCGAGACGCTCGACATAGCCAGGATGGTCCTCGTCGGGAAAGTGAACCGTGACATCGTGGCCGCCATCAACGTCCACGGCCCTCTCGCCGTCGGGGTGTCCGGCGAGGACGCCGGGATGATCCGGGCGACGCCCCTCGACCCGGACCTCGGTTTCGTCGGGGACATATCTCGGGTGGCGCCGGAGTTGCTCGTCCGACTGCTGGCCGAGGATCTCGTGCCGGTAGTGGCCACCATCGGGTCGGACGAAACGGGTCAGGCTTACAACATCAACGCGGATACGGCCGCGGGTGCCATCGCCAAAGCGCTTGCAGCCGAAAAGCTCGTCTTTCTCACCGATATTGACGGGATCCGGGCGGACGAGCATGACCCGTCCAGTCTCCTGAGCCAGCTCCGCACCGCTGAGCTGGAAGAGCTCATGGTGAAAGGGGTGGTCGCCGGCGGGATGGTGCCCAAGGCCCGGGCGGCCGTGGAGGCCGTCACCGGCGGCGTCCCTCAGGTCCACATCCTCGACGGCCGGGCGCCTCATGCGCTCCTGCTCGAGATATTCACCCGGAGGGGTATTGGGACAATGGTGGTCGTGTGACCCATCTGATGCCGACCTATGCGGCCCCCAGCGTCACGTTCGTGAGGGGGGAAGGCACTTACCTGTGGGACGACGAGGGGCGCCGGTACCTCGACTTCCTTTCCGGGCTGGCGGTTACCTCGCTCGGCCACGCTCACCCCGTCGTGGCCGACGCCGTCTGCGCAGCCTCCAGGACCTTGTTGCATACGTCCAACCTTTTTGGGACCAAGCCAGGTGAGGAAGTGGCGGCCACCCTCGACCGGCTTATAGGGGGTGGGGGAAAGATCTTCTTTGCCAACAGTGGCGCCGAGGCCAACGAGTGCGCCATCAAGTTGGCCAGAAAATGGGGCGGCCACGGGCGTTACGCGGTCATAAGCGCCTACGGGTCGTTCCATGGGCGGACGCTGGCCACGCTCCACGCCACCGGGCAACCGGCCAAGCACGAGTCCTTTCAACCCCTGCCCGACGGCTTCAGGCACGTGCCGTGGCAGGACGTCGGAGCGCTCGAGAAAGCCATAACACCAGAGGTGGCGGCCGTACTGCTCGAGCCGGTACAGGGCGAGGGCGGAGTCTGGCCGGCGGGCGAGCAGTACTTCCAGGCCGTGAGGGAACTTTGCGACGAACGCCAGATCCTGTTCATGGTCGACGAAGTCCAGGCCGGCCTGGGCCGCACCGGCCGCTGGTGGGGCTTCCAGCACTACGGCGTACAACCCGACGTAGTGACCGTGGCCAAGGCTCTCGGCAACGGCGTCCCGATCGGGGCCTGCTGGGCACGCTCAGACATCGCGGGGGCGTTCGCCCCGGGCGACCACGCCTCCACGTTCGGTGGGCAGCCGTTGGCGGCTTCGGCGGCCCGGGCCACCTTGGCGGTAATGGAAGAACAGAACGTGCCCGCTCTGGCCGAAGAGCGGGGGAACAATTTGGGGAAAAAGTTGGCGGCGCTGGATGGAGTCGGCGCCGTCCGCGGCCTCGGGCTGCTGCTCGCGGCTGAGCTGGTCCACGGGAGCGCGGGCGAAGTCGCGGCCCGGTGCCTCCAAAACGGGCTCATCGTCAACGCCGTCACCGCCACCGCGTTGCGACTGGAACCGCCCTTGCTCATAACCAATGACGAGATAGACGAAGGGGTCGAGATCCTGGCCCGCGTCCTGGAGGGAACATGACCCGCGACCTTCTCGATATCGACGACTTAACTCCGAGCGAACTGGAGGCCATCCTCGACCTGGCCAGCGACGAGTACCCGCCCCACGTCCTGGCCGGACGCGGCGTGGCCCTCGTTTTCCAAAAACCGTCAGCCCGAACGCGCAGCTCGTCTGAGCTAGCTGTCTTCCAGCTCGGCGGCCATCCGCTAACTATCCGGGCGGACGAAGTGGGCATCGACGAACGAGAGAGCGCTGAAGACGTCGCCCGCACGCTGTCTGAGTACCACTCGGTCATAGGAGCGCGGGTCCTGGACCATCGGGTACTCGAGCGGATGGCCGTCGTCTCCAGCGTCCCCGTGGTCAACCTCCTGTCCGACCGGGCTCATCCGCTCCAGGCCATCGGCGACCTTTTGACACTGCGTTCCCATTGGGGCGGTAACCTCGCGGGTCGTCGGTTGGCGTGGGTGGGCGACGCCAACAACGTTGCCCGTAGCCTCGTGCTGGCTTGCGCCATGGCCGGCGTGGACGTGGCCATGGCCACGCCACCTTCCCACCGGCTCGACAAAGCCACCGTCGACGCCGTCGCCGCCCTCGGCGGCAACCTGGTCCAGACTTTGGTCCCCGAGGAGGCCGTGAAAGAAGCCGACGCCGTCTACACGGACGTCTGGGTGTCGATGGGCCAGGAGGGGGAATCCGCTGAGCGCGTCGAGGACTTCGCTCCCTACCACGTGGGAGCGCCTCTTATGGTCTTGGCCGCACCGGGTGCGGCTTTCTTGCACTGTTTGCCCGCCCACCGGGGTGAAGAGGTGGCGGCCGAAGTCATCGACGGGCCGGCCAGTCTGGTGTGGCCTCAGGCTGGCAACCGGCTTAGAGCCATGCGCGGGCTCTTGCTGTGGATGTTCTCATGAGGCTGACCAAGACCCAGCGCCAGCACCGCGTGAGCCAGATCCTCGAGAAGGAGGGGGTCACGAGCCAGGCCGAGCTGGTCAAGATGCTCAAGGACGAAGGGGTCGATGCCACCCAGGTCACCGTTTCGAGGGACCTCGAAGACCTTGGAGCGGTCAAGGTCCGCAGGCCTGGGGGAGCACTCGTTTACGCTTTGCCCGCAGCCCCGAACGAGCGGCCTGCACCCGAGCTCCACCTGCGCCGCGTGCTCGGCGAGTGGGTGGCTGACGTGACGAGCTCCGGGAACCTGGTGATCGTCCGTACGCCGCCGGGCTGCGCTCACGTGGTCGCATCGGCTCTCGACAGGGCCGGGTTGGCGGACGTCGTCGGCACGGTGGCCGGGGACGACACGGTTCTGGTGGTGGCGAGGGAACGTGTAAAAGGCGCGGCCCTGGCCCGCAAGCTGGCCGGCATGGCCGGCCGGGGCGCATAGACGACAGGAGGAACAATGCCGAAAAGGATCGTGCTCGCCTACAGCGGCGGGCTTGACACGTCAGTACTGGTGCGCTGGATGACCGAGGAGATGAGCGCCGAAGTCATCGCTCTTGCTGTCGACCTCGGCCAGGGTGGTGACTGGGGAGCAATTCGGCCCGTGCGGTGGCGGCCGGGGCCGTCGAGGTCGAAGTCGTAGACGCCAAAACGGAGTTCGCGACGGACTTCGTAACCCCCGCTATAAGCGCGAATGCGCTCTACGAGGGAAAATACCCGCTGATCAGCTCGCTCTCGAGACCGGTCATCGTGAAGCACCTCGTCGAAGCGGCTCGCCGGCACGGCGCCGATGCCGTCGCTCACGGCTGCACTGGAAAGGGCAACGACCAGGTCCGTTTCGAGATCTCGACCCGCGCCCTGGCCCCCGACCTGGAGGTGGTGGCGCCGGTGCGTACCTGGGGCTTCAGCCGCGAGGACTCGATCGACTATGCGCAGCGCTGGGGTATCCCGGTGAGCGCCACCAAGGCCAGCCCCTATTCGGTCGACCAAAACCTCTGGGGCCGCACGATCGAGTGCGGGATCCTCGAGGACCCTTGGGTGATGCCCCCGGCAGATGTGTACGAGCTCACCGTGCCGAAAGCGGCCGGCGGCGAACCCGTGGAAGCCGTCGTCACCTTCCAGGCAGGAATACCAGTGGCCCTGGACGGCCGGCCGTTGACGGTCGATGAGCTGGTCCCGGCGCTGGATGCTGTGGTGGGGCCGTTCGGGTTCGGCCGGATCGACATGGTCGAGAACCGTCGTGTCGGGATCAAAAGCCGTGAGATCTACGAGTGCCCCGGCGCTCTGGCCGTGTTGATGGCGCACGCCGACCTCGAAGCGATGACCTTGGAACGAGATGTCGCCCATGAAAAGGCGCGCCTGGAGCCGCGCTGGGCCGAGCTGGTTTACGACGGCCTCTGGTACTCGCCACTGAAAATGGCACTGGACGCTTTCTTCGCCGAGACCCAGCGCTACGTCAGCGGCGAGGTGCGGCTGCGTTGCGAGCCGGGGACGGCTCCCGATGGCATCGGCGCTTGCTTCGTCGCCGGGCGACGGAGCCCGGTCGGGCTGTACGAGCACGACCTGGCCACCTACACGGTGGCGGACCGCTTTCGGCACCAGGACGCTGAGGGCTTTGTCAGGATCTTCGGGCTCGGCATCGAAACGTGGGCCAGCCGGCAAGGGCCGAGCCGAGTTGGCCCCGCCCAGCCGCGGCCGCCGGGCTCTCCGGGCTCTCCGGGCTCTCCGGGCTAGACGGCTAGTGGTGGCTACACGGAGGTCAGCCCGCGTGCCGTGCGGAGAAAGACCTGTCACCGTTACGGGGTGGCGCCGGCCAACCTGGCGAAGGGCGCCTCTCGTGGCGGTAGTGTGACCGCCGATGACGCTCTGGCAGGGCCGTTTTGGCGGGACCAAACAGTCAGAGGAGCTCTTTGCTTTTACAGAGAGCCTTTCTTTTGACCGTCGGCTGGCCAACGACGATATAGCCGGCAGCCGCGCCCACGTGCGCGGGCTGCAGCGTTCGGGTCTACTCTCGGCCGAAGAAACGGGCACGTTGCTGGCCGCTCTCGGCACCGTCGAGGAGGAGATCGCCGAGGGCACGTTCGTCTACAAACCCGACGACGAGGACGTCCACACCGCCCTCGAGCGCCGGGTCACAGAAATTGCGGGTGACGTCGGAGGCCGGTTGCACACCGGACGCAGCCGCAACGACCAGGTGGCGACCGACCTCCGGCTGTTCACCAAGCGTTCCCTGGCGGAAATAGCCCGCCGCGTCATCGCCCTCCAGGAGGTGCTCCTCAACCGCGCTCGCGAAGCCGGGGACGCCTACTTGCCGGGCTACACCCATATGCAGCGAGCGCAGCCGGTCCTTCTGGCCCACCATCTCCTGGCCCACGGGTGGGCCCTGGCCAGGGACGTCGACCGGCTGGCCACCACCCGCCGGCGGCTGGACATTTCCCCGCTCGGGGCCGGAGCTCTGGCCGGAACGTCGTTGCCGCTGGACCCTGACTGGGTGGCGAGAGAGCTGGGGTTCTCTTCCCGCTTCGAAAACTCGATGGACGCCGTCTCCGACCGCGATTTCGTCGCCGAAGCGCTGTTCGACCTGGCCCTGGTGGGTACTCACCTGTCTCGCATCGGGGAGGAGATGGTCCTGTGGTCTTCGGAGGAGTTCGGGTTCCTCCACCTCGACGACGGCTACGCCACGGGCAGTTCGATGCTGCCACAGAAGAAAAACGCGGACATTGCCGAGCTGTCCCGGGCCAAGGCAGGCCGCTTGATCGGTCATCTCACAGGCTTCCTGGCCACTTTGAAAGGGCTGCCGCTCTCCTACAACCGCGACCTGCAGGAGGACAAGGAGCCCCTCTTCGATGCGTTTGACCAGGTCGAGCGGTCTCTGGCCGCCATGACCGGGCTCATCGCCACGTCTACGTTCGATACGCAGGCCATGGCCCGGGCCGCCGACACGCCGAGCTCGGCCGCCGCCGACCTGGCCGAATGGCTGGTTCAAAAAGGCATGCCCTTCCGGCAGGCGCACGAGCTGGTCGGTGCCCTGGTCAGAGACTCCTTCCAGCGCCGCGTCCCCCTCACCGAGCTCGTAGCCGCCCATCCCGCCCTCGGCAGCGATGCCGTGGCGTTGCTCGAGCCGGGCGTGCCGGTGTCCCGCCGGACCTCACCCGGAGGGGCCGGCCCCGGGCCGGTGGCGTCCCAGATGGACAGGTTCGCGGCGATCTTGCGGGCCGATTCCGATCGTTTCGGCGTCGAGAAGCCGGCGGCGCCGGGGCAGCACTCGGCCCGCAGCGGCGCTCACTCCCATGGGTCGCGAAGCG
>CAVVRE010000007.1:0-670000 GCA_963750465.1 uncultured Acidimicrobiaceae bacterium | reverse complement strand
CGCCTGCCCGGTGCCGGAAGGTTACGGGGAGGGGTTAGCCCGCAAGGGCGAAGCTCTGAACCTAAGCCCCGGTAAACGGCGGCCGTAACTATAACGGTCCTAAGGTAGCGAAATTCCTTGTCGGGTAAGTTCCGACCTGCACGAATGGCGTAACGACTTCCCTACTGTCTCAACCACAGACCCGGCGAAATTGAAGTACGAGTAAAGATGCTCGTTAGCTGCACCAAGACGGAAAGACCCCGTGGACCTTTACTACAGCTTGATGTTGGTTTTTGTTGCGTGTTGTGTAGGATAGGTGGGAGACTTGGAAGCTTCGGCGCTAGCCGGGGTGGAGTCAACGTTGAAATACCACCCTTCATGTGACGGGAACCTAACCCACGTCCGTAAACCGGATGAGGGACAGCGTCAGGTGGGTAGTTTGACTGGGGCGGTCGCCTCCTAAAGAGTAACGGAGGCGCCCAAAGGTTCCCTCAGGCTGGTTGGCAATCAGCCGTTGAGTGCAATGGCACAAGGGAGCTTGACTGTGACACCTACAAGTGGAGCAGGTGCGAAAGCAGGGCATAGTGATCCGGCGGTTGCGTGTGGAAGCGCCGTCGCTCAACGGATAAAAGGTACCCCGGGGATAACAGGCTCATCTTGCCCAAGAGTCCATATCGACGGCAAGGTTTGGCACCTCGATGTCGGCCCGTCGCATCCTGGGGCTGAAGTAGGTCCCAAGGGTTGGGCTGTTCGCCCATTAAAGCGGTACGCGAGCTGGGTTTAGAACGTCGCGAGACAGTTCGGTCCCTATCTGGTGCAGCCGTTGGAGACCTGAGGAAGGCTGTCCCTAGTACGAGAGGACCGGGACGGACGCAGCTCTCGTGTGTCAGTTGTCCTGCCAAGGGCACGGCTGATTGGCGACCTGCGGAAGGGATAAGCGCTGAAAGCATATAAGTGCGAAGCTCGTTCCAAGATGAGGTCTC
The DNA here is from genome assembly GCA_963750465.1 of uncultured Acidimicrobiaceae bacterium. Taxonomy (GTDB): domain Bacteria; phylum Actinomycetota; class Acidimicrobiia; order Acidimicrobiales; family Palsa-688; genus Fen-671. The sequence continues at coordinate 669,038 of CAVVRE010000007.1, read as the reverse complement.
CCACAGGCTTAGACCTGGTAAGGCCCCTGGTAGATCACCAGGTTGATAGGCCGGAGGTGTAAGCGCAGTAATGCGTTCAGCCGACCGGTACTAATCGGCCGAGGGTTTGGAGAGCAATTCTCTGCTCGTGCTCGCTATGGAACGCTCAAGGAGAGACAGCCATGAGTGGCTGTCAACAAAAATAGAGCAAGGTTCCCGGTGACCATAGCGGTGGGGCCACACCCGTTCCCATCCCGAACACGGAAGTTAAGACCACCAGCGCCGATGGTACTTGGGGGGCAGCCCCCTGGGAGAGTAGGACGTCGCCGGGATAGTCGTTATAGGGGCCCGTGCCGTGGCGGCGGCACGGGCCTTTTTGCGCTCTACCGAAGCTTTCGGTAGACCCAGCGAATGGGGGAGCGGCCGGGCGCGCTCCCACGCAGCATTTCAGGTTGACATCTGCCCCCGGCACGATCGGCCGCTCCCTTCTCTATGCGCAGCGGGTTTTGAGAGCCTCGGTAAGGACCAAGTGAGGAGCACGGATATGCTGGTCAATATGGGCCCGGACAGCGGTCGAACGGGCGGCTCGCGACAGGGCCGGGGAGATGGGCCAACACCGCGCGCCCGACCCAAGCCTCACATCGACGGGGCCCCTCGTGGGTCGGCGACCGCCCCTACTCCAAGCGGTTCTCGTGGCGGCGCCAGTTCCCGTGCTGGAGGGCGGCCGTCCTCGGACCCCCGCACCCGGGAGGACCGAGGTTCAACCAGGCGTTCAGCGCCAGCGGGGGGCGGTGGCTTCGATCGGTCCTCATCTGGACGAGGTCGGCCGGCGCCTGCCGCCGCCAAGCACGGTGGGCCCGGGTCGCCAAGGACGAGAGAGGACGCACGCGCAGGCAAGTTCGGTGGCGGCGCCGGCAACGCCCGACGAAGTTCCGGCGGACGAACCGACCCGCGTGCGGACGGCGATAACCGCAGGCCGAGACCGCCGGCCGCGGGCCGAACTAGCGGGGGGACCTCGTTCAGTACGCGCGGCCAACGTGACTCGTTCGCGTCGAGAGGACCGGGGCCGACCGCCAGGGAGCCCGGCCACCGAGCCGGGGCTCCCCGCCGCGACGGTCCACGGCCAAGCTACGTCCCGACGGAGAGGGCGGCCCGTTCCCCTCAGGGTCGCCGTAATGACGGTCGCCGTACTGACGAGGGTCATGGCCAGGTTCCTGAGGCCGGGCCACGCTGGGGCCGATCGCGCGACCCGCTGAGCCGCGGGTCGACCCGATCGGCGCCGTTCGACCGAGACGACCGGTACAAAGACGACCGGTACAAAGACGACCGGTACAAACAAGCACAGGCAACCGGCACACAGAGGACAGGCGCCCAGCCTCGTATGACCGTGGGCCAGGAGGCTATCAAGCTCGAGGTGACCGCCCGTTCCCGCGAGAGAATACGAACCGTCGGACGGGTGCGGACCGGACCTGGAGAGAACCGTCCTTCCCAACTCGATCTGGCCCAACTCGATCTGGCTCAACTCGATCTGGCTCCTCTGGATCTGGCTCAACTGGATCTGGCTCAACGGGATCTGGCTCAACGGGATCTGGCTCAACGGGATCTGGCCGAACTGGATCTGGACAGCGGCAGGGCGGGAGAGGCGGCAGCTTTCCACCCGACGGGCGGTGGTCTCGCGGAGGCGGCGGCGACTACGGTCCCGCTCGCGACCGCGGCTACGGCCGTTCCGGCGCCGGCAATTACCGCCGCCAAGGCGCGCCAGACAGCAGCCTACGGTCTACACCGCCTGGGCGCAGCAAAGAGATGCCAGCGAGCTGGGGCAGCGTCACCCGCCATGGAGCGCGGGCTCTAAGTTACGACGGCCCGTCGGCGTCAGAGATCTGGTCGAGAGCACGGGAGAGCGCACCGGGGCGCGGTCGCAACGGGGCCGGACCAGTGGTCGAACGGACAAGCGATTTCGCCAGTGGACGCGAGCGGCCTCGGGCATCACGCCCCGAACCAGATGAGTGGGAGATAGCGCTGGTCGAGACCGTGCCGGCGCCGGCTCGTCGGGATGAGCCGAGGACGACCGGCCGCCGCGCCCATGCCACCGCTGGGCGCGACGCATCCAGGACGGCCAGGACGGGCAGGACCGCCAGGCCGGCACCCCGCGGCGTACCCTCACCGACAGTGACCAGCCGTGACGAACCTGGCCCGGTTGGCAATGCAAAGCTCGAGGATGCCACCCGGGCCTACTCGGCTGACCGCTATCAGGACGCCCTGAGGATCGTGCGCAAAGTGTCGGCCCAGGCCCCGAATTCCGCCGCAGTCAGGGAGCTTTTAGGCCTTACTCTCTATCGGCTGGGCCGATGGCCCCTGGCTGTGCGCGAGCTCGAGGCGCACCATGGATTATCTGGCAGCTACGACCAGTACCCCGTCATGGCCGATTGTTACCGCGCCATGGGCCGCTATGGGGAGGCCCAGGCCGTCTGGGAGGAGCTTCGGCAGGCCTCCCCCAGCGCCGAGGTGGTGGCCGAGGGCCGGCTCGTGGCTGCGGGTTGCCTGGCCGACCAGGGTGACCTGCGCGGGGCGGTAATGCTGCTCGAAGGGTCCCTCCGCCGCTCGAGACCGAAGGTCGCTCACCTGCGCCAGTGGTACGCGCTGGCCGATCTCTATGAACGGGCCGGGGAATTGTCGAGAGCTCGCGATCTCTTTGCTCAGATCGAGGGAATCGACCCTGACGCATACGACGTAAGGCAACGCCTGGTGGCACTGGGCTGACAGCAACGGTCTGACGGGGGCCAGCGGGGCGACCTTCGGGAGCGGGTCAGGGTCCTTGGCTGTCTCTCGTGGAGCATATCGACCAGCTGGTTTGGGGTAATTGTCACACCTCTCCTTTAGGCTTCAGTTCGTGGCCGTTTGGTAATCAGTTCGGGCTTTTCCTTCTCAGGTCGATGACCGTCACCTGACGTCGCGTTTCTGAAGCGACAGCTTCGCCCTTCGCCCTTCCATCGAGGGTTAGAGATTAATTGGGCGCGCCTTCGCCCCTTTTGCCATCAGGTGGCCTGAGCCGATTCGAGAGAAAAGGGGAATGACCATGCTCAATTTGGCGATTGTCATTGGCAACCTCGGAAAACCAGCAGAGGTCAGGAGCCTCCCGAGTGGCGTGTCACTTGCGAATTTCGACTTGGTCGTCGCCCAAGTTGATGGCACGCCCGACAACGTCCCGGTGGCTCTGTTTGACCCGCCCGATGAGACGTCGCAGTGGACGCCCGGAGACACCCTTTTGGTGGTGGGCCGGGTCCGCAGGCGGTTCTTCAGGGTGGGCCCTAACACGCAGAGCCGGACCGAGGTGGTGGCAGAAAAGGTGCTGCCCATCTCGCAGTACGACGGGGCCCGCCTCGCGCTCGCCAGTGTAAGGCCGGCTATTGACGGAGCGCTCGAGGATCTTCAGCGGCCGGGGCCATAACGGTCACTGTGGCCGGGGGCACCCCCTCACAAGTTGGCGAACTTCGTCGCTTACTCGAGGCTAGGACGTCGAAGTGGCGCGGACGAGCGTTCATCCGCGAGGCGTTCGAGCAGCTGGGCCACGCCATCTTCTTCGTTCGAGGGCACGACCTGGTGCACGATCGACAGCACCTCGGCGATGGCGTTGGCCGGAGCCGCGGCGCGTCCTGCCCACGCCAGGACGGTGAGGTCATTGAAGTTGTCCCCAATGGCCAGGACCTCTCCCACCCCGACACCAAGGCGGTCACAAACCCGCTGCACGGCGTGGGCTTTGGTGATCCCCGGAGGAGCCATTTCGACCCAGTCCAGCCCCGAAGAGGTGATATGAGCCGATTCTGAGACCTGGTCCTGCAGTTCGGCCAGGAGTGCCCCTGCCGGCCAGCCCGGCCGGCGCACCACCAGTTTCACGCAGCCACTGCTGACTGCATCGATAATGTCGTCGACCGGTTCGCATCCGTCGGCCCAGTTCCAGTTGGGCTCCATGAACCCGGTCTCGTGGGTGAAACTCTCGATTTCTTCGACGGCGAACAGAGCGCCCGGGAAGACCTCCCGCACCACAGTGACCAACCTGAGTGTGACTTCGGCCTGCATGGTCTGGACTTCGGTGACCTCCAGGGACGCGAGGTCTATTACGGCCGCCCCGTTTGAACAAACGCCCAGCGGGCCCAAACCAGCTTCCTTGGCAATGTCCCACGTGATCCGAGGCGGCCGTCCCGTGATCGGGATGACGTAGATCCCGGCATCCTGTGCGGCACGGACGCCACATATCGTTCGTTCGCTCAGAGTGCCGTCAGGGCGCAGCAGAGTGCCGTCCAGGTCCGTCGCGACCAATCGCACGGGAGGTAGCTCGGCCCATCGCTCGCCATAGGTCACGCCGCCCATTGTCCCCTCGACCACCTGATCGAGGCTACAGTGCCGCGTGCCCGGTAGGCGGCCACGGCCACAGGTACGGGGCGAAAGGGACCTACGCGGCCCGGGATGTCTATGCCCGCCCTGTGCCACCGTGGCCTGAGCGGCCACGGACCGTGCTGAGCCCGCTAACGTCTCGGCCCAGCCAGGCCCCGGCCGGTAAGCTGATGGAACAAATAGGACCCAAGCAGGGGGCACAGCATTGGCTGACATAGCGACGAAGGGGCGGCAGCTAACAAGCCTCGACCGTGTCGTCATCCGTTTCGCTGGCGATTCCGGGGACGGGATGCAGCTGGCAGGCGACCGGTTTACGACCAGTTCGGCCCTCTTCGGCAACGACTTGTCGACCCTGCCGGACTTCCCGGCCGAGATACGGGCGCCAGCGGGCACCGTTGCCGGGGTTTCTGCCTTCCAGATCCACATTTCTGACCATGACATCTTCACCCCGGGTGACCACCCGAACGTGTTGGTTGCTATGAACCCGGCGGCTCTCAAGGCCCATGTCGGCGACCTGGAACCCGGCGCGGCCGTATTGCTCAACAGCGACTCGTTCGACGAACGGGCGTTGCAAAAAGCGGGCTACGCGTCGGATCCACGCAGCGATCACAGCCTCGATGGCTTCACGGTCTACGAAGTGCCCATGACGTCTCTCACGTTGGAGGCAGTCAAGCCGAGCGGGACCAAGGCTCGGGACGCTGAGCGTTCGAAAAACTTCTTTGCTTTGGGCCTCGTGAGCTGGATGTACAGTCGGCCACCCGAACCAACCGTCGAGTGGGTGGCGAAACGGTTTGCCAACAATGAAATGGTCCGCGAAGCCAACACCCTCGCCTTCAAGGCGGGTTGGAACTTCGGCGAGACGGCCGAGGTGTTCGAGTCCGCTTACGAGGTAAAGCCGGCGCACCTACCGCCTGGCACTTATACCAATATCTCGGGCAACACCGCCCTCGCCTGGGGTATCGTGGCCGCCGGTCACCTGGCCAAGTTGCCGATTTTCCTTGGCAGCTACCCCATCACGCCGGCCTCCGATGTCCTCCACGAGCTGTCTAAGCACAAGAACTTCGGTGTACGCACGTTCCAGGCCGAAGACGAGATTGCCGGCGTCAGTGCGGCGCTCGGCGCTTCCTATGCGGGCTCGCTCGGGGTGACCACCACTAGCGGCCCGGGCCTGGACCTGAAAGCCGAAACAATAGGGTTGGCCATTTCCCTCGAACTGCCTTTGTTGGTCATCGACATACAGCGGGGCGGGCCGTCGACGGGCCTTCCCACCAAGACCGAGCAAGCCGATTTGCTCGAGGCCCTGTACGGCCGGCATGGTGAGGCGCCTCTTCCCGTCCTCGCCCCGAGCACGCCGGGCGACTGCTTCTATTTGGCGATCGAAGCGGCGCGAATCGCCCTCAAGTACCGCACCCCGGTGATCTTGCTGTCCGACGGGTACCTGGCCAATGGCGCCGAGCCCTGGCCCATCCCGGACGTGGACAGCCTTCCGGATCTGTCGGCCCAGTTCAGTTTTGCCACCGAGACCAACAAGGTCATGCCCGACGGCACGGAGGCGTTCTGGCCGTACCTGCGAGACCCCGAAACTCTGGCCCGACCGTGGGCCTTGCCTGGGACGCCGGGCTTGATGCATCGAATTGGGGGTCTCGAAAAGGCCGATGGAAGCGGCAACGTTTCCTACGACCCGGTCAACCACGACAGAATGGTCCGCCTCCGGGCTCAAAAAATAGCCGGGATCGCCAACGACATACCCGCCCTGGCAGTCGATGACCCCGACGGTGTTGGTGGCGCCGACCTGCTGGTGCTCGGTTGGGGCTCAACGTATGGCGCCATTCAGGCCGCGATTCGCGAGGTGCGCCAGACCGGCCGTCGCGTGGCGCACGCCCATTTGCGCCACCTGAACCCATTCCCGCTTAACCTCGGCGAAGTCGTCACGGCTTACAAGCGCGTCCTTATCCCCGAGGTCAACCTGGGCCAGCTCAGGAAGCTCATTCGGGCCGAGTTCCTGGTAGACGCCCAGGGGCTCAACAAGGTAAGCGGGTTGCCGTTCCGGCGTATAGACGTGCAACTCGCCATCCTCTCGCAATTAGATGCCCCCACAAAGGGCAACGGCCACGCCGCCACGGAGGAAGCATCATGACAGACGTAGCTGCGCCCACCACCACCAGAAAGGACTGGACCAGCGATCAGGAAGTTCGCTGGTGCCCTGGCTGCGGGGACTACTCGATCCTGACCGCAGTCCAGCTGCTGATGCCGGAGCTGGGCGCCAAGCGCGAAGACACCGTGTTCGTCTCGGGGATCGGGTGCGCCAGCCGGTTCCCTTATTACATGAACACCTACGGCATCCACTCGATCCACGGACGGGCGCCGGCATTGGCGACCGGTCTAGCCGTGGCCCGCCCGGATCTTCATGTGTGGGTGATTACAGGTGACGGTGACGCTCTGTCGATCGGCGGCAACCACCTGCTCCACGCTCTCCGCCGTAACGTCAACGTGACCATCGTCCTGTTCAACAACCAGATTTATGGCCTCACGAAGGGTCAGTACTCTCCCACATCAGAGGCCGGCAAGGTGACGAAGTCGACGCCGTTCGGTTCGCTCGACCACCCGTATAACCCCATCTCGCTGGCCCTGGGGGCAGAGGCTTCGTTCGTGGGCCGTACGCATGATATGGACCGCAAGCACATGACGGAGACGTTCCGGCGAGCCTATGAGCATAAGGGTGCATCGTTCGTCGAGGTGTACCAAAACTGCAACGTCTTCAACGACGGTGCGTTCGAAGCGATCACCTCCAAGGACAACCGCCCCTCGATGCTGGTCCCATTGGAACACGGAAAGCCAGTTCGTTTCGGCCCCGAGGGAGAAAAAGGCGTGGTCATCGACGCTCAAGGCAGCGCCGTCATCGTCGACGTCTCAGACGTCGGCGAGGATGGCCTGCTGGTCCACGACGAGTCGCGCGCCGACCCGAGCCTGGCCTTTGCCCTCTCGCGCTTGGCCAACGGGCCTTATTCGCCAACGCCTATAGGCGTGTTCAGGGCCATCCAGCGCCCGGACTACGGCTCCCTGGTCCAGGAGCAATTGGTGGCCGCCGCCGCCCGCAAGGGGCCCGGCGACCTCACCGCCCTCCTGCGCTCGGGCACCACCTGGACCGTCGACTAAGGGTGGCGAGAGCGTCTCGGCCTGGCGCCGCCCCGTGTAACCGAACGGTCGATTTCTCGTCTAGTTGATGTGAGCGAAGATCTCGATGTGGCCCGGAGCCTGCTCGGAAAGGTTCGGACGTTTGTGAAGACCCAGCTGACCGACCAGGAGAGCGAGATGTTCGCTACCCTCTTGGCGCCCGGCGTGTCCTTGGCCTACGCGGAGGCCGGCGACGACGTAACTGGTTTTGGGGTGCCCAGCGAGGTCTCGTCGGCAGGCGGCGACGTGGACTGGCGGCCGGGTGCACTGGCGGATGCCCTCGGAGAGGCCTTGCGCGAAGGTGGCGTCCGGGTTGTGGGCCTGGACGGGTAAAGGGCTGTAAGGTCAGGCCTCGCCCGGGGTGGGCGTGGCCGCCGCTTCGATCGGGGCCGCGCCCTGAGGTGAGCCGGCCTCGGCCGCACCCTGCTGGAAGGTCATGACCTCAGTGGCGGCGCTCGATATGCACGTCTCGCACGTTTCGACATGCCTGGACGCAGCCAACGGGTCCTCGTTCACCAGGACCTGCAATTCGGCGCAGCCAAGCTCGGGTTGGCGCACCATCACCTGCAGGACAAGAGCGTGCCGCATCCGGCGGCGCGCCCGGTGCAGGAGCACTTTGGCTGCCCCGGGAGTGAGCCCGAGCGCACCGGCCACCTGCTCAGGCGTAAAGCCGAGCTGCGTCACCATGACGATCGCAGTTGCGTCGCGCGTAGAGAGCCCGGCCACGCAGCCCTTGACCTGTTCCGCCAGCTCGCTCAGCTCCGCCAGCGAACCGGGGCCAGGGCGGGGGTCGGCTAGTTCGTATGTCGTCGAGTCGTCGACGACAGTCACCTTGCCCCGGGCTCGCAGCTGATCGGTGGCAAGATGCCTTGCGATGGACAGGAGCCAGGGTCGGAAGCGGGCCGGGTCCTGCAGGCTTCCCAGGTTCCGCAATGCCCGAAAGAAAGTGTCCTGCACGACGTCGGCAGTAGCCTCGCGGTCGTGGAGCTGGCTGGCCGCCACCGCCCGAACGGTGCCGGCGTGAGCCCGGTAAAGCTCGGAAAACGCCTGCGTCTCCCCGGCACGGACAGCCTCGACGAGTTCCGCGTCGCTTCTTGGCGGTGCCGACGCGACCACGTCAGAAATGGTAGCCGGCGGCGGTTGCCGCCGATAGTAGCGGGCGCCGCCAGCATCGTTCTGGCCCTCTTGGCCACCTTGGTCCTTCTCGGAGGGCCCCTCCTGGGCGGGACGGCAAGAGCGCAGACGAGCGTCCCGCCCACTTTGACCGTCATCAGGTGCCCCCCTGTTTGCCTTACCCTGCCTCCGCCAACCACGGCCGCGTCAACGACGACAACGTTCCTTGTCTGCATCGCTGCGTGCCCAACTGCAACCACGAAGCCGCCTACGACTACCACCACGGTTCCGCCTACCAGCGCCCCGCCCACCACCACACCCCTCTCTGTCCCGATGACCCCGCCGGCCACTCCGGTCACCACCGTCCCAGCTACCACCATCGCGTCCACCACCACGACGACGCCGCCACCGACAACCACAACCACGAACCCGAGGCCGAAGCCGACGCCGACGACGACGACGACGACCAGGCCTAAACCAACCACTACAACGACCAAGCCGAAGGCACCCAAGCCCAAGCCGACCACGACGACCGCCACGTCCAAGCCCACCACGTCCAAGCCCACCACGACCAAGCCGGCCAAGCCCACCACCACCACGACTACGCCAAAGCCGCCCACGGGCCAGCCCCACATCACGACCACCACTACGCGCCTTCACCCGACGGCAACGACGAGGCCCGTACGGCGCCGGCCCACCTCGCGCCGCACAACCACAACTACAAGGGCCTCCATAACAACACATACCGGCAGGCCCCCCGAGCCGAAGCCCCGGGCGCACCGCACCACCACGACGACCCGGCCGCCGCGCCAATCGCCGACCACGTCACCGGCCCTGACGCCGACCACGGCTCCAGTGCACCCAGCGGTGGCGACGACAACGCCGCCGCCGCCGACCACGACTTCGACACCTCAACCGAAAAAACGGCCCACGAGTACGACGACGACGCCCAGGCCGAAAAAGGGCCATCACAGAACCACGACGACAACGGCCCCCACGACGACCACGCCTCCGCCGACAACGTCCTCGCCGACAACGACTCCGTCTACTACTGCCACGGCCGCGCCCACCCCGGCGCACCCCGAGCAACTGGTGGTCGAGCCCACGGCCATTTCCCCGGGCGGCACCACGAGCGCCACGGGCCATGGTTGCCCGAGTGGGTCGACGGTAGTTTTTACCGTGGCGGGCCAGAAAATCGGTCGTACCACGGCCGCGACCAGCGGTGCCTTCAACGGGCCGCTCGATGTTAGCGGCTTGCCCGTCGGCACTTACCAGGTGCAGGCTCATTGTGGCGTCGTCCTATACGCCAATTTGGACGTGGTGTTGGCGAACCAGGTTTACGATGACGCCTCGACGGTCGTGATTATCGTCTTCTTTGTCCTGATCGGGTCAGGGTTATTCTGGCGCCGGCTCAGACGCCAACTCTGACCGGCCGGACCGAGGCGCTTGACCCTCGCTCGAGCCCGCGCCCGGGGAGCGCTCGCCCGCAGGCCCGAACCGTCCCGGGAAAGGCTCGTGACCAGACCGTCCCGGGTCTACAGTTTGCGCTGTGAGGCTTGTTATGTGGTCGATTGCGCTAGTCGTGGCCATGGCCACGCTGTTCGCTCCTATATCGGCCCTCGCCAGCGGGACGGTGGGCCTTACTGCCACTATCAACGGGACCAACTTGGCTGGCGCCACCGAGGCTCGCCCGGTCGTGATCGTCCCGGGAAGGCCGCTGGCTATCGCCCTGGTGATGCCGAACGAGACCTCGGCGCCAGTATCCGTGGGCTCTGTCAACCTCGAGGGGCGGGTGGCCGGGCTCACGTTCTTCTCGTTCGATACGTTGGTCCGTTTTGATGTGCCCGCGGGCCAGTCCAAGAGCCTCGCCTACGTGCTCGATACCACCAGCCTCAAGGGCCAGGCGACCGGGCTCGTTCCGAGTTCTCTTGCCTTGTCGACCCCTTCCGGCCACCTGATTGTCAGCCAGCCCTTTATTAGCAATATCAAGGGTTCGATCGTTTCGGTTTATGGCCTTTTTGGCTTGGGGATCCTCATATTGACGGTGCTCGGCCTCATCGAGGCGCTCCTTGCTCTGGCCCACGGGCGCCTGGCGGTCAACCGTTGGCGGCGCGGCATTCGCTTTCTCATACCGGGCCTCGGGGTCGGGGCCGTACTCGTTTTTTCTCTTTCGGCCTTTGGTAAATGGTTGCCGAGCAACGGTCACTGGTTTGTCATTTTGGCCATATTCGGTGCTGCTGGGTTCGTCGTTGGTTACCTGACGCCGACACCACCGGTGCCGGGCGAGGACGACGAGGAAGACGAGGAAGGCGAGGAAGACGAACAACTGGTGGACGGCCCCGGGGCGGCACCGGTTAGCGAAATTCCGGCCTGATGGCCCTGGAGCGCGACCAGGTAGCTCAAGCCCTCCCGAGTTACGAAGTTGGTGAGGAGCTTGGGCGCGGAGCGTGGGGAGTTGTCATCTCGGCCCAGCACCGGGCGCTCGGGCGCTCTGTCGCTGTCAAGCAGCTCCCGAGGGCCTTCGGCGCCGATCCGGCGGTCAGGTCGCGGTTCGTCACCGAGGCCCGCCTGCTGGCTTCTCTTGACCACCCTCACGTCGTGCCGGTGTTCGATTTTGTCGAAAAGGACGGGCTGTGCCTGCTGGTGATGGAACTGTTGCCGCGAGGGACGGTGTGGAGCCGGTTCAGCGGGCAAGGGTTCACGCCCCCGGCCGCCTGTGCGACCGTGCTGGCCGCCGCCGCCGGGATTCAGGCCGCGCACGAAAAAAATGTCCTGCACCGGGATATCAAGCCGGAGAACTTGATGTTCTCGTCCGAGGGCGTTTTGAAAGTCACGGACTTCGGGATCGCCAAAGTAGTAGGTGGCGATTCTACTTTGGCTACCAGAGCGGGCGAAGTCCTTGGTACCCCGGCGTATATTGCCCCAGAACAGGCCCGGGGAGCACCGCTTTCTCCGGCCACCGATGTCTACGCCCTGGCCACCATGCTCTACGAGCTGCTCTCCGGGCAATTGCCTTTTCCAGAAGACGCCGACGCTATGGCGCTTTTGTTCAAGCACGCCTACGAGGACCCGGCGCCGCTCGACCAAAAGGCGCCGACCGTACCCCAGGCGGTCGTCCCGGTCGTAATGCAGGGGTTGGCCACGGCGCCCGAAGACCGTTACCCCAGCGCCGAGTCTTTCGCCATCGCATTAGCCGAAGCCTGCACGTCCGTATGGGGGCCGGGCTGGCTGGCCGCCGAAGCGGTGCCGGTTATGGGAGCGGCGTCCGTCGTAGCCGTGACCGAGCGCATCAGCGTGCCGTCAACCGGCCAAACGGCGACGGGCCAAACGGCGACGGGCCAAACGGCGACGGGCCAAACGGCGACGGGCCAAACGGCGACGGGCCAAACGGCGTCGGGCCAAACGGCGTCGGGCCAAACGGCGACCGGGACGGCCTCGGGTCCTCCCCGTCGTGAGGCCACAGGGCCAACCGTTGCCGGCCGGCCACCCCCGCCACCGCTGCAGCGAGCCCGCGCCACGGTCATCCGGCCCGTATCCACGGAACGGGCGGGCGGCACCGGGCTCACTGAACTCCAGCAGAGTTCGTTTGCCAACCTCGTGCCGGTCCAGCAGATCGTGAAGTCGCCACCGCGACCTCGTTGGCCCCTGGCTGTGGCCGTTGTGGCTTTCGCGGTTGCGGTCGTGCTCGCTTTCGTCGGTCTCGGGAGCGGCTCTTCGCTCGGGGGGAACTTGGCGCCCGGGACCGTGGAGGTGTCGGGGGTGCCTTTGCGGGCCGGGGCCGTCCCTTCCCTCAACCTGTCCGGCCCTGTGACGGTGACGGTGCTGGCGAACGGTCCCGCCGCCAGCACGGCTCGGATGTCGTTCGTGCTCATGGGCCACACCGCTTTCCAGTCGAACGCCCCGTTGGTCCCCGCCGGTAATGGGGCCCGCACGGCCCGCATCGACCTCACCAAGGCCCGGTACGTCGTCACCGGGCACACCGCCGCCCAGGTGGACTTGCTAAAAGACGGTTCTGCCACAACTGTGGTCGGCCACCAGCGCTTTATCGCGCACCTGACCCAGCCCGTCTGGTTGACCGTCGAAGGGATCGCACTAATCGTGGTGGTGCTCTTCTCGCTGGCCTATATCGAGCAGTTCGCCCGGTCCCTATGGCGCGGCAGGCGGAGGGCGAGCGCTACCCTGGGCCTGGGCATATTCATGGCCATCCTGGCCGTTGCCATCGTGGGAGTGGCTTGGCTGGGCGCCGGTCAGCAGCCCACATTGGCAGGTGCCGTGGTCTGCGCCGTCCTGGGTGGGGTCTCGGGGGTGGCACTGGCCGTCGCTTTGTACAGAGGAGGTCGGTTGCGGCGGTTGCGTCGGCGCGCCGCCAAACGTGCGGGTGCCGGGACGCCAGCCATGGCGCGCCGAGCGGCTTGAGCGAAGATGAACCCGGTGCTGCAGGCGATCACCAGCGTCGCGCTCGATGCCACCGGCGCCCGTTCGAGTTGGGTGCTGGCCCTGGAAGGACGGAGGCTGCGCGCTGTTGGTGCGGCCGGGGAACGGGCCGGGGAACTTCTCGGGACCGAATTGCTAGCTGGTGCCGGGGCCGCCGGCTACGTCGTCAGTTCCGGCCAACCGATAGCCATCGCCCCCCGCGGCGCCGACCCCCGGCTGACGGAGGGATTGTCAGCGCAACTGGGCACGGTACCGACCAGCGTGCTTTGCGTTCCCTGCCTTCACGACGACACTGTTCTCGGCGCCCTGGAGCTGGTCGACAAGGCGGGCGGGGGACCGTTTTCTTTCGACGACCTCGAGCTCGTCACCTTGCTCGGCGGCATCGCCGGGGCCGCACTGAGCGCCGCTGGCACAGAGGCGGTTCCCCGCCCCCCGGCCGAGTTTGCCACCGACCTGGCCCGGCTGGCCAGCTCGGACCCCGGCGCCTACGGTAGGTTGTCGGTCGTGCTGGAAGCCCTCCTAGCGAGCGGCTGAGGCTATGGCGCAAGCCCCGCCCGCCCCCGGGGCGTCATCACCTCCGCCGGTCAGGCCCGTTCCTCGGCCTCACTGGACCCGGGAATCCGCTGTCCTCCGCCTCCCGGCTTCGCTTTCCCTCGACGATCTCTCCCCGGACTGGGCATGGGGTGGCTCGAGGGGGAAGGGGCTCGCGTTGCGATCATAGACAGCGGGGTCGAGGCCGGCCACCCCGACCTCGAGGGGAAAGTGGACACCGATGGTGGCATCGTCGTTACCCTCGACGAGGCCGGCGAGGTCTTGGTAACCCCGGGACCTCACGAAGACGCCTTTGGCCACGGCACGGCGTGCGCCGGCATCATCCATCGCTTGGCGCCGGCCGCCACCATAACCAGCGTGCGTGTCCTCGGTACCGGGTTGGTGGGGAAGGCGAACGCCTTTTTGGCCGGGCTGGGTTGGGCGGTTGAACAAGGCTTCGACATCATCAACCTCTCCCTGGGGACGTCGAGGCGCGATTGGGCGCTGGCGTTCTACGAAGTCTGCGATAGGGCCTATTTCCAGGGTTCGTTCGTCGTGACCGCGGCCAACAACGTCGCCCGGCCTTCTTTTCCGTCGCTTTACGCCTCGGTCGCCAGTGTGGCCTGCAATCTCTCCAAGGACCCATTCCGGTTTCATTACAACCCCGATCCGCCTACAGAGTTCCTCGCTCCAGGCATCGACGTCGAGGTTTCGTGGCGAGGAGGGGGCCGAATGGTAGGCACGGGAAACTCCTATGCGGCGCCTCACATTGCCGGGGTGGCGGCGCTGGTCAAGGCCAAGCACCCTGAGCTTCGCCCGTTCCAGCTGAAGACCGTGTTATGGGCGACGGCGGCCAATGTCAGGGAGGCGCCCCGGCCCGCGGGCCGGCTCACGAGCATGCTGATGTCGCGCTCGACCATGGTGGGCGAGAGGGCCACCAGCGCGCTGCGCCGCGTCTAGCACGCATACGGAGTTCTCACCAATTTGCCGCTAGAACTGCCGAAAATCGGCTTCCCGGGTTTGGCGCGACCGGATCGGTGGTAGAACGGTCGCAAGCGCACATCGCCGGCCGCATGGCTTGTTTGGCAGCGACGACAGGGGGCGCCAGTGCCGAGCAGAGGGGCTCGGTGTGCAGGGTGTGCGGGCCAGGGGCGTGCTGGCTTGCGCCCTGCGATCGCCTGGTCCTGCGCCCTTTTCGGGTCGGGACGACGCCGTCCGTGAGACTTCGGCCCGGCGGCGATCCCTGGCTCCCCTCCACCAGCAAGACCGGGCCCGTCGGCCGCCGAGAGCAGGGCGGACGTGCCCATTGGGTAGAGTTCCGAGATCGCTACCACACATCAAGACCGGACCCTGCCGCTAGACGTAACCACGGGCGTGAATCGCGTCCTGGTCGTGACGGCCCATCCCGACGACGTCGATTTCGGAGCCGCCGGCTCCGTGGCCACATGGGTAAAAGCGGGCTTGGAGGTTGCTTACTGCGTGGTAACAGATGGCGACGCCGGAGGCTCTGACCGGTCCATATCGCGCCCCGATATGGCCCGGTTGCGCCGCGAGGAGCAGCGGGCAGCGGCGGACGAGGCAGGCGTCTCGAACGTCACCTTCCTCGGTTACCCGGATGGCCGCCTCACTGCGAGCATCGAACTGCGCCGTGACATTAGCCGGGCCGTACGGGTATTCCGCCCGGAGCGCCTGGTGTGCCCATCGCCGGAACGCAACTGGGAGCGTATTGGAGCCAGCCATCCAGACCACATGGCCGCGGGCGAAGCGGCGGTCTGCGCCGCCTACCCCGATGCCCGCAACCCGTTTGCCCACCCTGATCTTCTCGAGGAAGGCCTTGAGCCGTTCGCCGTCAAGGAGCTGTGGCTCATGGCTGCCCCTCGTCCTAATCGTGCGGTAGAGATCACCGACAGTTTCGACCGCAAACTGGCGGCTCTTCGTCGTCACGAGAGCCAGATCGGCCCGGGGACGGACCTTGACGAGCGCTTGCGCAGCTGGGCTGCCGCCAGCGCCACGGCGGCCGGGTTGGGCGAGGGACGACTCGCCGAGCTGTTCCAAGTGGTGGAGATGCCCCCGTCGGGTTCCGCTTGACGACGGGCCGCCTTTACACTTCTTGCGGAACCGCACGATGAGCGCCAAACGCTGAGGCCAAACGATGAGGGCCAAACGATGCCAAACGATGAGTCGCCACCTGGAACGTCAATTCACTGAAGGTCCGGATGGAGCGCGTCCCCGAGTGGTTGGGCTACGCCCAACCAGATGTGCTCTGTCTTCAGGAGACGAAGCTCTCGGACGCCGCCTTTCCCCACATGGCCTTCGCAGCCTTCGGCTATGAGTCGGTGCACCACGGGTCGGGCCAGTGGAACGGCGTGGCCATCTTGTCCAGGGTAGGGATCGAAGATCCCGTGATGGGCTTCGCCGATGGGGCCGAAGCTGACCAGGATACGAGGCTGGTGTCGGCCCGTTGCGGTGGGGTGCAGGTTTGCAGCGTCTACGTGCCAAACGGGCGCACCGTGGGCTCCGAGCACTACACGTACAAGCTTGATTGGCTCGCTCGCCTGCGTACGCACGTTGCCGCTATCGCGAAACCGACCGACGCCGTCGCCGTCTGTGGCGATTTCAACATTGCTCCCACGGACAAGGATGTCTGGGACCCGTCCGTGTTTGTGGGAGCCACACATGTTACGCCCGAGGAACGGCAGGCCCTCTTGGACCTCGAGTCCTGGGGGCTGGTCGACGCCTTTCGCCAGCGATGGCCGGAGGGCGGGCTCTTCACCTACTGGGACTACCGGGCCGGCGACTTCCATGAACATCGCGGGATGAGGATCGACCTCATCCTCTTGAGCAGGCGGCTGGCCGGAAACGTCACGTGGGCCCTGGTTGACCGTAACGCGCGGAAAGGAAAGCTTCCTTCGGACCACGCCCCGCTGTTCGTCGACACACGGCTTTAACTCGACCGCCTATTACGCCGCGGGGCGCGTCTGACCCGTTCGAAGCGAAAATGTTCGCTGGCACAGACAGACCACTACGGACTAGAACGGCACAGATTAGGGCAGCAGCTATCAGTCGCGGTAGCGACTAGGTCAGCGGTACAGCAACCCGCGCGCGCCGCTCCCAACACCAGGACCAGGGATCGCAGCCAGCAGGGTCCTCGGCCCCGATGGCAGCCGGGCGAGCTGGTCGCTCTCCCATTCCCACGGTAGAGGTAGAGCGGCTGAACCGCTCCCTAGCAGCGGGCGAGGGCGACGAGGCCTGGAGGTCCCGCTTGTGCCACCCCGCCCGCGGTAAACGATGAGACCGCTGATGGGGTCCGGGACAGCGTCGAGTGCGGCCTGGACGAGCGTGAAGGCTCGCCAAGCGTCCCAGGACTTCGTATCGGCGAACTCGAGCTCCAGCACGACGCCCCAGCTGTGGTGGTGCCACGACCAGTCCCGCGCCCCGCTAGAAAGGGCCGACTCCAACAGGGGGTCACCATGAGCCTCAGCCCACAACGCAGCTGAAGAGGCGCCGTCGAATACCTCGATTGAATACCACTCGGACATTGAGGGCCTCAGTGTAGCGCCTGGGGGGTAGCGCCGTCCAGGTCCGGAGCGGGGCTGGGAGCCAGACCGGGCTGGTCCGGCAGGGCGCGCATCGGGGCTCGCCCCCACGAACGGCGCGCCGGGAGCCGCGTCTGGGCCTGAAAATGCCAGGCGATGGCGACGCCAACAGGCGGGCGCACACCCTTCCTGACTCGATGGTGCTCACCGACGCCGGTCGGGCGGTCACGCTCCGGGATCAGCACCCGTGTCCGGGCATTCGCGGCTTTTATTTTCCCTCCGCGGGCGCCTAATATCCGGCTTGTCCCCGGCATTAATTCAAAAGTGAGTTCGTTCCGCGCCGGGCGTTAGCCACCTCTTTGATCGGGGGCCGTGTGAGGCAGCGACCGGTTCAGGAACGCCCGAACAAGCCGGACCCGAGCAAGACCGACCAGAACAAGGCGAACCGGCTGGCGCGCTTGATGGGAGCCTTCCTCCTCTGGCTGGTCGGGCTCAGCGCAGTGGCGATGACTTCGACCGGGGTGGCCGCGTCCGGCCAAGGTAGCGGCGTGTTCCCGTCGACGGCTTGCGCGGCTGAGCCAGCCCAGGCCGGTTGCACCGTCACCGCTATTTCGCTCAGCACTTCGGGCCTTAACAGCTGCGCCAGCACATGTGAGCTGGACGTCGGGGCCACCGCTGAACTGACCATCGAGGCCATCTACACCGATGGTTCCGAAGGAGCTCTGAGCGCCGTGGCCGGAGATAACGGGCCACAAGCGAGCTTCTCTACCGGGCCTCAACCGTCTTCGGCGTTCACCCTTAGCGGGGTCGTCAACGGTGCCGGGGGCGTAGCCGAAGTCCAGCTGACGGCGGACGAAGCCACCGCCGTGCCGGCCGTCGTCGATGTGGCGTACGACGGCTTCGACGCCGTCTCTCCTTCGATCAGCGCGGTGGTCGTCCCGACGTGCGGGTCGCCCGGATTGCTGGCGTGTTCCGAGGTCAACGGGCCCTCCTCACCGTCGCGGCGGTCGTCACGGGAACCGCTCGTGATACGCCCGTACCGGGGGCAGTGGCGGACATCGTCCAAGCTGGAGTGGTCAGCGGGACGGGCGCATCCGTAAGCGACCAGCCGTGTTACCCCCAGAGTGGTGGTACTAGTTGCGGCCCGGTCCCTGTGGGCGAGCCGGCGACAGCGTCATCGGCGACGTGCACGACGATGGCCACGGGGTCGTGCCCGCTGACCGCCATGTGGGACGGGAGCGACGAGGACTTCTCGAGCCCGGACACCGTGACCCTTTACCCGCCGCCGGGCTACGTAGTGACAGGGGTTTCGGGGTGTGCCCCTGTCGCCGGCACGGCGCCGGCCCAGACCTGTCACCTCCCCGTGCCTGACGGGAGCAATCCGTTGACGGTCACCTTCGGCCTCGAGCCGGTCAGCCTGTTGACGGTGGACCTGGCCGGGCCGCTGGAACCTGGCTGTGACCCACTGACCTGCTTGGGGCCGACGTACGACGGCGACGCCGTGGACGGGGTCACGGTCACCGTTGCGCCGACGGGCACCACGACCGGTGCGCCCAGCAGCTGCCAGGTCAAGGGGGGAGCCCGGGCGATACCAGCACGGGCCAAGACGCAACGTGCACTCTCGCCCTCGTCCCGGGGACGTACAGCGTGTCCCTACCCTCGAGCATCAGCACGCCGGACAGCGAGGTTGACATCGCCTCCGCCTACGTCACTGGACAGGACCCCCAGCCGGTGACGCTGGCCGCCGGCGCCGACGAGGACGTCAAATTTACGAGCGCGTACGAGCCGACCATTACCGTGAACCTGGCCGGGCCGTTGGAACCGAGTGAAGCCGGTGCTGGGCCTGGAGACTCCTCCGCAGAGGGCGCACTATACGACAATGACGCGGTCGACGGGACGACCGTGACGGTTACTCCGGCCAGCGGGACAGGGGGGAGCCCGGTTTCCTGTGAAGTGGATGGCGGCTATCCGGGAGACAACGTCGACTTCGGCCAGCCCGCCACCTGCAACGTCAACGTCCCGCCTGGCACCTACAGCGTTTCGGCTCCATCGAGCATCCAGACGCCCGACAGCGAGGTTGGTATACCCGTTGCCTATGTGTCCGGCGCCAACCCCCAGACGGTCAGCGTCCAGGTTGGGGACGACCAAAACGTTAACTTCGCCAGCGCCTACGAGCCCACCATTACCGTGAACTTGGCTGGCCCGCTCGAGCCCAACTGCGGCTCGACCACGTGCACCGCGGACCAAATGGTCTATGACAACGACGCCGTCGACGACACCACGGCCACGGTTACCCCGAGCGGGGGAGCGCCCGGTGCGGCCCAAACGTGCCAACTCGAAGGGGGTTACCCGGGCGACAACGTCGACTACGGCCAACCGTCGTCTTGTATCGTCGGCGAACCACCTGGCACCTACAGCGTGTCGTTGCCCTCGACGATCCAGACGCCCGATAGCGAGGTCGATATCGCCTTGGCCTACGTGACGGGGCAAAACCCGCAGTCCGTAACCCTCAGCCCGGGGGAAAACGTATCGGTCAATTTCACCAGCGGTTATGCGCCGACCATCACCATAACTGTGGCCGGCCCGGCAGAACCCAGCTGTGGCACCGGCGTCTGTCCACCCGGAGGCAAGGTTTATGACGACGATGCCGTCGACGGCACGACGGCCACGGTCAAGCCCACCGGGGGCACTTCGGGGCCGACGTTGACATGCCAGGTCGAGGGGGGCGAACCCGACGGCACCGCAGCGTCTCGCCAGGAGGCGTCGTGCAATGTCGGCGTGTCCCCCGGTACTTACAAGGTTTCGGTGCCCGCCCGGTTCGCGCCTAGCCCTGACTACGGCTGGGGGTACATCGATGTAAAAGGGGCTGACCCCCAGCCCGTGACGGTCGCCTCGGGCGGGGCGAACGCAGCCACTTTCACCACCCAATACGAGGCGATGGGCAATATCGGTTCGGGTTCCGCGTCCGCTCGCACCAAAGACGGGCTAGTGACGGCCACTGGGAGCGGTGGGACCGGAACCGTAACGGTCGCAGAATACGGCTCCGACCCCGAGGGCCCTCCCACCTTCAACAAGTACAGCGCCAGCAACGACTTTTTCGATGTCTCCGTCTCGTCTGACAGTACGTTCGAAAAGCTCGTGTTCACGGTGTGCGGGCTGCACGGGAACTCCGACGGAGTATCGTGGTGGGATACGACCGGGGCCCAGGGAGCCCAGGGGAGCGGGCGCTGGGAAGCGGTCTCGCCCGCTGCGGCCGTGCGCTCTCTGAAGGCGGGCTGCTTGACGACGACCCTGACGGGCACCACCAGCCCGGCCATGACCGACCTGGGCGGGACGGTGTTCGGCGTCGCCCTACACCTGGCCGGGCAACGGGTCACCTTCACTTCGTCGGGCCCAAGCCCAGCAGTGGTGGGTGGGACCTACCGGCCGCGGGCGTCAGCCAGTTCGAGATTGCCGGTTGGGTTCAGTATTGATTCGGCCTCGACCAAGGAAGCGTGCTCGCTGACTGCGTCCGGGACGCTCAAGTTCACAGGGGCAGGTGGGTGCGTGCTCGACGCCACCCAGGCAGGCAGCTCCTACTGGGCGGCGGCGTCGGTCAAGCGAAATTTCGACGTCCTGTCCGGCAAACCGGTGGCCGAGGCCACCACGTACTCGACACCGGTGGGCAAGGCCCTGAGAGTGGTGGCGAGGAAGGGGATCCTCGCCAAAGACAGCGTTAATGGCTCCACTATCGTCTCCCACACGTCGCCGGCCCATGGCACGCTCACGTTGCTTGGCAACGGAGCGTTCACCTATGTGCCGCGGCCCTCATTTTCGGGAACCGACCGATTCAGCTACACCCTCCGAAATAGTCTGGGGCGCTCTACAGCCACCATTAGGATCGAAGTCGAGAAGCCCATAAGGGGGCGAGGAGCCCAGGTCAGGCGGGGTTAGCGCCCGATCTAGCGTCGAAGCTGGCACACCCGCAGCCCGACCCTGACGGCGGCCCGGTGTCAGGGGTGGACGACCTCCGGCGCCACGGCCCCGGCACTCGCATTTTCGGCCCAGGCCGTCACTGACCCCCGAACTACTCCCAGGATCGCTGGCCCGAAACGGCCCACCTTAATCGGGCCCAAGCCGGGGACCGCCAGCAGCTCCTCTTCGTTGGCCGGTTTGCGTCGGGCGATGGCTTTGACGGTGGAGTCGTGCAGGAGGACGTGGCCTGGTACGCCGGAGGCCCGGGCTACCCGCCGGCGCCATTCCGTCAACCCTTCGGCCAACGCCGCCGTGGCAGGGTCAAGCGGAGCCGTACGGTCAGCGGCGGCGCCCGGTCGGGAGAGACGCCGGCGGGCGGCGGCGAAGAAATCCAATACCACGTCGTCAGGCTCATTGGGCTCATTGGGCATGTCGGGCTCATTGGGACCGCCCCGCCTATCCGGGCGACGGGCCCGGGCGGCATCCCCTTCTCCAGCCGGGCGCGGCCTCGGAGCTACTCGGCTGGCCTCGTCATCCCGAGCATCCCCCGGGAGGGCGCAGTGGGCCGCCAGCGCCCGCAGCCACGGGCTCGGCTCGCGCCACAGCATGGCGCCACTGTTGGTACGCCTCTGCCTGGCCCACGAGCAATGCAGTTCGCGTTCCGCCCGGCTAAGAGCTACGTACAAGAGCCGCCGTTCCTCGGCCATGGCCACGGCGGTCGAGGCGTAGGCGATGGGGACGAAGCCCACTTCCAGCCCGCAGGCCCACACGGACGTCCATTGGAGGCCCTTGGCGCGGTGAAAGGTGCAGACGGTCACGACGTCATTGTCCAAGCCCTCGTCGGGCTCCTCGCCCCTCAGCTCAGAGCCGTCTTTCGGGACCAGTGCCCGCAGCGGGACACCGGCCCGGCGTAACGCCTGGCTGATAACGCTGGCTTGGGAGTGGGCGCGCACGAGCACGGCCATCTGCATCCAGCGCAGGCCCCTGGCGTGGGCGTCCAACAACTGAGCCGCCACACCGGCCGCCTCTGTCTCCTCGCTGGCGTAACAGCGCAACAGGGGGAGCGGCCCATCTGGCCGGCTCGAACGAACCTCCGTGGCGTGGCGGCCCAGAACCGAGCGGGCGGCGGCCACGACTTGAGGGCTGGAGCGGTGGTTGTCGTCGAGGTGCACGAGCTCGGCCGCTGGCCACCGCTCAGGGAAGTTGCCGAGGAAGGCGGGGTCCGCCCCGTTCCACCCGTAAATAGCCTGGTTGGCGTCACCCACGACGAAGAGGTCGTCGTTGTCGCCGAGCAGAGCCAGCAACAACCGGTACTGGAGGGGGTTGACGTCCTGCAGTTCGTCCACAAAGACGTGGCGCCAACGCCAACGCTGGGCGGCTGCGAAACGGCTGTCCCCTTCCAGCGCGCCTGCGTAGCGGACCAGCAGGTCGTCGAAGTCGACCAAGCGGCGGCGGCGCTTCTCGTCCTCATAACGGCTGTAAAGAGCGGCAATGGCCTCGGCATCCGCCGGCAACTCCCGATGGGCCTCACTAGCGGCGGCGCTGAACGAGGCCGGCTCGATCAGGCGGGCCTTGGCCCACTCCAGCTGACTGGCCAGGTCCCCGACCCCGACACCTTCAAGGCCGGGACGCCCGGCCACGAGTTCGGTAATCAGGCGGGCCTTGCGCTCGAGCAATGCCGGCTCAGGGGCCTGGCGGTCCGCCCACCATCGCCTTAACTGGTTGACGGCGAGCGAGTGGAACGTCCCGGCCATCACGGGCCTGGGCAGGCCGAGTTGGCTCAAACGCTCTCGCAACTCGCCGGCGGCCTTTCGGGTGAAGGTGATGGCCAGCACATGCTCGGGCTTGGCCGTACCGCAAGCGGCGCGGTAGCCGATGCGCCGGGTGAGCACCCTTGTCTTGCCAGCACCCGCAGAGGCCAGCACGCACACCGTGGCCGACGTCGCCGTCACGGCCTGGCGCTGAGACGGAGTGAGATCGGCCAGCAGCCCTGCCGGGGTGGTGGGGCCGGCGCCGGCCTTGCCCGGAGGAGTGTTGTAGTCGGGAGTGGGCTGGTCAGGCCGGGGCTGGCTCAGACTCACACGCATGTAGTTCACCCTACATGGCGGGTGTGACCGTCACCATGGATGGCCGGGCACGAGGGATGGCCGGGGCACCGTGGATGGTGGGGCATCGCCCTGGATGCCCGGTTGCGACGCGGGCGGCGAGTAGTCTTTCGGCCGGAACTTATGGCGCTCAGCACTTTCGCCAGTGGGCGCCTGTGGGGCGCACGGTACGGGACAGCCAGGCCCTGGGTCCTGGCCCTGCACGGTTGGGGCCGGGACCACCACGACTTCGACGACGTGCTTTCGGGGTTTGACGCGGTGGCGTTGGATTTGCCGGGCCATGGCGTCGCCCCGGAACCGCCCGAGGCGTGGTCTACTCGTCAGTACGCGGAGTGGGTGGCGCCGGTGTTGCACGACCTGGGCGGTGGGCCCTGGGTCGTGCTCGGTCACAGCTTCGGCGCCAGAGTGGCCGTTCACCTGGCGGCGGACGCAGAGGGGGCGCCGGTGTACGGCACACAGATTGCCGCTCTCGTGCTCAGCGGGGCACCCCTCGCCCCAGCGCCGGGAACGCGTCGCCGTCGGCCGTCATTTGCGTACACGACCGGGCGCGCCCTCCATCGGGCCGGGCTCGTCTCTGACGACCGTTTCGAACAGCTGCGACGCCGGCACGGGTCTGACGAGTACCGGCGGGCCAGCCCTGTTATGAGAGGCGTCCTGGTCAAGGCGGTGGGCGAGACGGCCGCGGCTGCTTACATGCCACCGCTGCGCCAATGGGCGGCGGCGGGCGGCGCGCTGGAGCTGGTGTGGTGGGAACGCGACCCCGAGGCCTCCCTTGACGGCGTCCTCAGGGGCCTGGACGGCTTGACCTCGCCCCGGGCCACGGTGGTCCCGGGGTCGGGGCACCTGATGAGCCGCCAGATGGTCGGCGAAGTCAAGGCCGCCCTGCTGCGCCACCAGCCTGCAGGATGATGCGCTCCACATGAATAGCCGCTTGACCGACGGGGTAGGCCTGGCGCTATCCGTGGGCGCCCTGGCCGTGGCTCTCGTTAGATGGCTCAGGGTGGCTCAGCGCGAGCACTACCTGCCTGGTGCCACTACCCGGTTCGCCCGCCGATGGTGGGGTGCGGGAACGCAGAACAAGGTGCTTGGCGCCGTGGGGGCCGCCGGCGCCCTGGCGTCCGTGTGGTACCCCCCGACGGCATTTGCCGCCGTGGTCGCGGCCGGAGCCGGCCCTTGGGACTGACGCTGCGCGGCCGGACGTCCAAATTGGCCTGGACTCCCAGGTTGCGTCGCCTCGCCGCCGCCACCGTCATCACGGCCGCGGTGCCCATCGTCGGCTTGGTGGTGGTCGGGCTCCACGCCGCGTTCAGCGCTGCCGCTTTGTGCGCCATCGGGGCCCCGGTCCTCGTCGACCTTGCTCTTTTGCTGATGAAATGGCCGGAGGCTCGTCTGCTGCGCCCATACGTAGAGCGGGCCAGCCAGCGCTTGGCCGCCGTCAACCCCCGTATCGTGGCTATCACCGGTTCGTACGGCAAGACGACGACCAAAGGTTACGTGGCTCATCTCGTGGCCGGCAGCCTCTCTGTGGTGGCCAGTCCGGCCAGTTTCAACAACACCGCCGGCCTGGCCCGGGCCATAAATGAGCATTTGACGACGGGGCCCGGGTCTTTGTGGCCGAAATGGGAACGTACGGCCCCGGAGAAATAGCGGCCATGTGCGCCTGGGCGCCGCCGGAAATAGGGATGATCACCGCGGTTGGGCCGGTCCATTTGGAGCGAATGGGGAGTATCGAAGGTATTGCGCAAGCCAAGGCGGAAATAATGCCAAAAGCGCGGGTGGTCATCCTCAACGTCGACTACCCGCTACTGGCCCAGCTGGCCCAAAAAGCGGAGGAAAATGGGAAGGTCGTCTGGCGCTGTTCGGCCCGGGACCCCGAGGCGGACGTATCTGCCGTGCCGGAAGGCGGGAAGCTGCGCGTCCGGACTTTACATTTGAGGGGAGAAATGGACCTTTTGGTCGCCCCTGGCCTCGAGGTGGAGCCCGGCAATGTAGCTTGCGCGGTGGCCGCCGCCCTTTCCCTCGGGGTGCCCAGCGAAATAGTGGCGACGCGACTGGTTGACCTGCCGGGAGTTCCGCATCGTCGTAGTGCCCGTCAGTCGTCCAACGGGGTGAACGTAATTGACGATACGTACAACGCCAACCCCGCCGGCGCCGGCGCCGCCGTAGCCCTGCTGGGTACAAAAGCGGCCGCGGACGGCCAGAAGGTGGTGGTTACTCCGGGGATGGTAGAGCTTGGGCCTATTCAGTCCGCGGAAAACGCCAAATTTGCGGAAAGCGCAGCCGGTGTGGCCACGCAACTCGTGGTCGTGGGCCGTACGAATGCTCGTTCGTTGCTGAAGGGGGCCGGCGCCGCCGGCCTTCCGACCAGGGAGGCCCGCAACCTGGCCGAAGCGGTGGCGTGGGTCTCTGCCCACCTTGGCCCTGGAGACGCCGTCTTATACGAGAACGACCTACCGGACCATTACCCTTGAGCCATTACCCTTGAGAGGGTGAGCCAAGCCGGTACAGCGCCATCCGGGACAGAAAAGGTGGGAGTCATTTTCGGGGGCCCTCTCCCGAACACGACGTGAGCATCCTGACCGGCCTGCAAGCGGCGCGGGCGCTCGTGCTGGCCCGGGGCGAGCCGAACGTCGAGGCCATCTACTGGACGAAGGGCGAGCGGTTCGTGTCCGTCGACCCCACGCTGGAGGCCACCGCGTTCGTGGACGGGCCGCCCAAGGGCGCCCGTGACTTGCGCTTTGTGGCCCAGCCCGGAGGCGGCTTCTTCGCCACCAAGCCAGGAGTGCTGGGAGGTGGGAAAGAGCGCCACCTCGAGCTCGGCGCCCTGGTCAATTGCTGCCACGGCGGTCCGGGCGAAGACGGCACCCTCCAGGCGGCTCTGGACCTGGCCGGAGTCCCCTACACCGGCCCCGGGGCCGCGGCGGCCGCTCTGTGCATGGACAAACTCGGCTTCGGGTCGGTGGCTATGGCGGCCGGCCTCCCGACGCTCCCGCGCACCCTCGTGCTCCCCGGGGCCGAGGCGCCCATCTGGCACGGTGACGACAGCCCGTTCATCGTCAAGCCGCGCTTCGGTGGCTCCTCGATCGGCATCGAGGTCATCAGCGATTGGGCCGACGTCCTGCGCTACGTGGAGCTCGGCGGCCCGCACACTCTCCAGGGTGTCATCGCCGAGCCCTTCCACGCTGCCGCCGCTGACCTCCAGGTGGCGGTCCGTTCGTACCCGTCTCTGGCCCTGTCGCTTTTCGAGCGGCCTCTGCGCGCCGCCGGGTCGGGCCCAATCCTCTCCTACTCGGACAAGTACCTCGGCGGCGAGGGTATGGCTAGTGCTCCACGCGAACTACCAGCCAAACTGGCCGAAGGACTGGAGAAGGAGCTGCGGGCGGCGGCTTCGGCGGTGGCCGCGTTGGCCGGCGCCCGGGGCGTGTGGCGAGTGGACTTCCTGGTGGAACCGGACGGGGGGCCCTGGTGGTTGAACGAGGTGAACACCGTGCCCGGTTCGTTTGCCAAGTACCTCTGGGTGGGAGAGGCAGCCGTCGACTTCCCGGCACTGCTGTCGGACATGGTCGACGAAGCCAAGCGCAGGCCCAGTGTGCAGTGGAACTCCATGGGGGCCGACGGGTCGGCTCTGCGGTCGGCGGCCTCGATCGCTAACAAGCTCGGGTAAGCCGAGGGCCCGCGGGACTGCTCATGGGTTACCCCGACAAGCTCCTCAACCCTGGCGAGCGGGTGGCGGTCGACGTCGTCCCGCACTGGAAGTTCCTGACCCTGCCGGCCCTGACCGTGGCCATCGTGTTGGCCGGCGCCATCGTGGCCCTACAAGCGCAGCTACCGGGCTGGGCCGACCTTGCCATCGCCGGTGTCATGGTCGTCTGCGTCTTGTGGCTGGTCCGACGCTACCTCCGCTGGGTGACGACTTCGTTTGTGGTGACCAATCAGAGGCTCATCATGCGAAAGGGCGTCTTCCGGCGCTCCGGTCGCGAGATCCTTATCGACCGTTTGACGGACATTACTTACAAACAGACCCTCATGGACCGGCTGCTACGCAGCGGCGACCTCTTGCTCGAGTCCCCAGGGCGCTCCGGTCAGGAGGTCCTGAAGGACCTGCCCCGGCCCATCAAGATCCAGAACGAAATATGCCGCCTGGTCAGCCAGCGCGATGGCATGCAGGGACGGTCAGATGGGTGGCTGGTCCCCGGCTCCCACGCTGTCCAGGCCGCCGGGACTAGCCCCGTCGGAGCCAGCCCCGCCGAAGCCAACCCCATTGGAGCTAGGCCCGCGGGAGCTAGGCCCGTCGGAGCTAGGCCCGTCGGCGCCAACCCGGCTGGAATAGACGCCTCCGGAAATGCCCCTGCTGGAGCTGCGTCCGCTGGGAGCGGGATAGCCGTGGGGACCAGTACGGGGCCCGACCGCGTCTATGTCGGTCCGGTCCCCAGCGAGGCGGCGACCGGAGCACTGAGCGAACCGACGGTGGCGGAGCAACTGAGCCAACTGGACGACCTGCGCCGCCGGGGCGTGATCAGCCGACGCGAGTTCGCAGCCAAGAAGAGCGAACTACTTTCACGCATGTGAGCGCGCCCCGCCAGCGAACCGGCCCAGGACAAAGTAGCCGGGGGCGAGTTGGCCCGGAGACCCTTGAGCGCGATCCAGGTGAGCGCCAAGGAGGCGGGCACACCGAGCACGACGCGTTGGCGCGTCTTGGCCAGCGGCTGCCACACCCGCCGACGGGTGAGGTGTGGTTCGGCGACGACACTGCTGTCGTTGCCCCACCTGGCCTGCCGCCCGGCAGAGCGCTCCCATCCGCCGGCGGCCCGTTCGTTTTGCTCACGACGGACACCGTGGTAGCCGGGATCGATGCCGACCTCTCATTGACGTCGCTGGCCGACCTCGGTTGGAAGGCGATGGCGGTCAACCTCAGCGACATCGCCGCCATGGGAGGTATCCCCGGCCACGCTCTCGTCAGCGTCGTTGGTGCCGCCCCGGACCAGCTCGGCTCGCTCTACGACGGGATCCTGGAAGCGGCCGCGGCCTACGGGTGCCCGGTCGTCGGAGGAGACCTGAGCGTGGGCCAGGAGCTGGTCATAACCGTCGCCTTGTCCGGATGGGTGGACGGCCCGCCTGTCCTACGCAGCGGCGCCCGCCCTGGCGACACCATCTGGGTATCTCGACCGCTAGGCGGGGCGGCCGCCGGTTTGCGGCTCCTCCAGGAGGCCGGCCCTCCTGGCCCGGCTGGGGTGCACCGCTGGACCGACGTGGACCGCCAACTTGTGCAGGCGCACGCCCGTCCCCGGCCGGCGTTGGCCGAGGGAGCACGGGCCCGGGAGGCCGGCGCCACGGCCATGATCGACGTCTCCGATGGCCTGGTGGCGGACATCTCGCACATTGCCGACCTCTCTGGCGTTGGTTTCGAGCTGCTGGACGTCCCGGTGGCGCCCGGGGCCACACTGGCGGAGGCGCTGGGTGGGGGCGACGATTATGTGCTCGCCTTCACAATGCCGGCTGCGCCTCGGCGACGTGTTCCTGAGCTCATGGCGCCAGGGGTGGCCGGGTCTGGGTCTGGCGCCCGGGAGCCGAGCGCGATCGGAGCTGAGGGGGCCGGGATGGCCGAGGTCTTCGCCGTCGCCGGCCTGCCCCCGCCGTACCTGATCGGCACCTGCCTGGCTGACCCGTCCCAGCGGTCGCTGGTTGGCGGGACGCTCGAAGTGGCCGGCTGGGACCATTCGCTGTGACCTTGGGCACATGGGAGAGCTGGTAGACCCTAAAAAAATAGGGCCTTTTCCCCATGTTGTTCGACGCCCAAGCCTGCAAGGCTTTGTGTAGCCTGCTTTGGGCCTGCCATAGCCACCCAGCCGGCAGGTCGCGACACCCGCTGTGGTCTTGGGCCGAGTAACGTTCTTCCAATTTCTGCGTCCCTTACCTCAAGACGAGCAAGCGACTTACCGAAGATTTATTTGAGGACGTTCCGGACCGCCGGGACGAGAGGACCA
Organism: uncultured Acidimicrobiaceae bacterium; assembly: GCA_963750465.1. Taxonomy (GTDB): domain Bacteria; phylum Actinomycetota; class Acidimicrobiia; order Acidimicrobiales; family Palsa-688; genus Fen-671. The sequence goes on along the minus strand of CAVVRE010000007.1, from coordinate 639,836 downwards.
CCCGGGCTGCCGGGGAACAACGAGGAGACCGGCAACGTGCATGACGCAAGCCCTGCTGTGCTGCAGTCCAGCCCTACATCAGTAGAACGCGGGGCTGAGGCGACGTTCACGAGACCGGCGGCTCTTCCACTGGCCCGCCGGCCCTATCGCCCCGGAGTGGTGAACTTGACTGGACAGGACCCTGTCCCGGTCCAGGCCCATTCCAGGCGGGTGGATGGCAACCAGGTGAGCCAGGCGGGCCAGGCGTTCGCTGACCTGCTCCTGGTCGGCGCTACAGCCGCTCGGTGCCCCCTGGCCATCTTGACCGTGGTTAGCGGAGACGGCTGGAGCACCCTGTCCTTCGGGGCAGAGCGCGATGCCCTGGAAGATCCCGAGCTGTTCGACATCCTGGCCGGAAGAAGAGAGCCGGTCGAAGTTACCGACCCGGCCACCAACCCGGCCCTGGCCAACAGCCGCCTGGCCAGGTCAGCCCTGGGGATCCGCTGGCTGCTCGGCGTCCCGCTGCTCGGTCCGAACGGTGAAGTCAACGCCATCTTCGCGGTCCTGGACACCGAGCCGCGCGAACTGGCGCCGCGGCAGCGCGCCGCGATGATCGCCATCGGCCGTCTGATCAGCGGGGCGCTCTCGGCCCACCGGGCGGCCGACCACATTGCCGCCCCGCCGGTTGTGCCCGAGCACGCCAACGGTACCAAACAAGCAGGCGACGGGCACTCCCTCCTGCGTAGCCACGAAGTTGCCGCGTTGTTCGACGTGACCGAACGGACCGTCATCAACTGGGCCGCATCCGGCAAACTGGCGTGCCTCCGCACCGTTGGCGGGCACCTGCGTTTTCGCAGCGAGGACGTCATGTCGCTGCTCGAGGCGAACTCCCTGAGGCGGCCCTCGGGCGTCTAGGGCGCTCTCCGCCGGCCCGGCCGGCCCCAACCTGGCCGCCCCCAACCTGACCGCCGACAACCTGACCGCCCCCAACCTGGCCGGCCCCAACCTGACCGCCCCGCGGGTAGTCCGGGCGGAGCAGCGCCGCCGTGACCATCTATCTACGGATTCCGGGTAGAACTCGTAGGTAGCGCGGGTCGTTGTAGACAAATGGACACGGCGACCGGTCGGCGGGTGTCGACGTGCCCACTTTTCGACGCCTGGCCGCGCCCCCGCCGGAGGCTCCCGCCACCGGCGCGGTTTTGAGACGGTTCCTGGCCGCTTCAGGTGCCTTTGGCTGCTCCTGACCGAGGAACCGGCCTAAACGGGCCTGAATTGGGTGCAGTTCGCTCAATTGGTCGCGTTCGCACGCGTGCATTACCTTCGAACGCGACCAGATGCGTCGGCTGCACCCAAAAGCGGCCCACCGGCAGAGGTCAGTAGGCCACAAGTGCTCGGCCGGTGTTCTACCTGCGGCTCAACGGCCCGGGGCTCCGGTGCCTCCGTCACGGCCCGATCGGTGCGCCCTCAGGCGCCCGGCGCTAGCTCGCCTTTGTGACTTTGCCGGCGCGAATGCACGAAGTGCATACAAAAAGCCGCCTCGGGCTGCCGCCGACGATGGCGCGCACTCTTTGAATGTTGGGGTACCAGCGCCTCTTGGTGCGCCGATGGGAGTGACTGATGCTCATACCCACCGACGGGCGCTTGCCACAAACTTCACAAACTCCTGCCATAGACCATGGAAGGATAGCAGCCATCAGGTCGGGACCGCGGGTCGGAGCCGAGCCTCCTGAGCGCCCTCCCGTTTGGTGTCACACCTGTCGAAGTAGTGTTTCGTGTCGGATGGGACCAGCAGAAAGTCTGTCAGCAACTGACCTAGCGCACGTAGTGCACACGTACCGGGACGCCTTGGCCGAGCATCGGGCCGCGCTCAACCGGCTCAACGTATACCCGGTCCCGGACGGTGACACGGGGACCAACATGGCCCTCACCGTCGAGGCGGTAGAGCGAGAGCTCGCGGCTGCGGAGGCTGACGGTGGCGCGCTTGACCTGGAGGCGGTCGCCGCCGGCATGAGCCACGGATCCCTGATGGGGGCGCGCGGCAACTCGGGCGTGATCCTCTCGCAGGTGCTTCGGGGCATGGCGGGGGCATTTCGTGACGCCGGTGGCCGGGACGGCCCGGGCGCGGCTGTCGGTCCCGCCGACCTCGTGGACGCCCTGACCCGGGCCAGCGATAGCGCTTATGCCGCGGTCAGCAACCCTGTGGAGGGCACAATCCTGACCGTGGCCAGAGCGGCGGCGAAGGGGGCCGCCCGGGCGGTGGACGAGGCCGGCGCCGGTCTGGCCGATGTCCTCGACGCCGCCCGTGACGACGCATCGAAAGCGCTGGCCGGTACCACGGCACAGTTGCCAGCACTGCGGACCGCGGGAGTGGTGGACGCGGGAGGAGCCGGTTTGCTGTTGTTGTTCGACAGTTTTTTACAGGTGGTGGAGGGCCGGCCCATCGAGGCGCCGCCGATGCCGCCAGGATTGGCAGCCAGCGCCACGAACTCCGCGTCCGCCCTTGGGCCGGACAGTAGCGAGGTGGGCCGGAGAGCCGCTGGAGACGGCCAGGGCCAGCGGCAGGGCCAGGGCGAGGGCGGCGGCCCGGAGGACGGCGCCGACCTGCGTTACGAAGTGATGTTCTTCCTGGAGGCGTCCGACGAGTCGGTACCGGCGTTCCGCTCGGTGTGGGCCAACTATGGCGGTTCCATCGTCATCGTCGGCGGCAACGGCCTTTACAAATGCCACATCCACACTGACGAGATCGGCCCGCCATCGAAGCCGCCATCGAAATCGGCCGACCGCGCGATATCCAGGTGACCGACTTGGCTGAGCAAGTCGAGGAGGAGCGGTGGGTGCGCGAAGCGGCGGCCGCAGGCACCCAGGACGAGCCCCCAGCCGAACCAGTCAAGAGCGCCGTCGTGGCTGTCGCCTCAGGGGATGGGGTGAGACGGATCTTCCGTTCCCTCGGGCCCGCCAGGTCGTAACCGGCGGTCAATCGGCGAACCCTTCGACCGAGCAAATCCTCCAGGCGATCGCGGAGGCTCCTTCGGAGCAGGTAGTGGTGCTACCCAACAACCGCAATGTCGTCGCCTCGGCCGAGCAGGCGGCCGTCCATTCGCCCAAGAAGGTGCGGGTGGTGCCCACGCCCGGCATTCCCGAGGGCTTCGCCGCCCTGCTGGCCTACGACCCCGAAGCCGACTTAGACACTAACGCTGACAACATGACCGCTGCGGCCGAGCGTGTGGTGGCGGGCGAAGTGACGCGGGCCTCGCGCCAGGCGGCGACGAGCGCCGGTGAAGTAAAAGAGGGCGACTGGCTCGGGATATCCCGTGAACGCATCGAGGTCGTGGTTCACCACCCGTCGACTGCGGCCGACGCTGCCATCGCGCTGCTCGACGTCCTCGTATCGGACGGTCCGGACCACGAGATAGTGACGATCATCGAGGGCGACGGCGCCCATCACGCCGAAACCCGCCGTATTGTCGAATGGCTGGCGGAGGAGCGACCCGGGACCACGTCGGAGGTGCACCACGGGGGCCAGCCCATCTACCCCTATCTCTTCAGCATCGAGTGACCGGCCCCATATGAACAGCCCACATGAGCAGGCCGCCAGATGAGCAGGCCCAGATGAGCAGGCCCAGATGAGCAGGACCGGTTGAAGAGCCTGGCCGAGCTGGCGGACTCCCCCGTTAGGGAGCTTCGTTCGGCTAAACGCAACCTTCGGGCCTTCTCGGGCAGCAAGCAAAGCAAGCAAACCAAGACCCGCGCCGATGCCCTGGAGGAAATGGGGATCGTCTCTCTCCTCGACCTCCTCACCCACTACCCCCGGCGGTACCTCGACCGGACCAGTCAGGTGCCCATCCCGGAGCTGCAGGAGGGCGGGGAGGCTACCGTCCTGGCCACTGTGCGGCGAGTGCGCCGGCTCCCCTCTCGCCGGGGGGCCAAACCGGTGGTGGTCGTCGATATCTCTGACGGGCAGGGCTACTTGAGCCTGTCCTTCTTCAACCAACCCTGGCGGGCCCAGTACCTGCAAGAAGGCATGGAACTGGCCGTCTCGGGCAAGGTGACAATCTTCCGGGGCCGCCGGCAAATGGCGAACCCATCAGTGGAACTCGTCGAAGGGCAGTGGACCGGCCGGGTGGTCCCGATCTACCCCCAGTCGGAAAAGGCCGGGATTTCCTCGATGGAGATCGGCGCATGCATCGACGAGGCATTGCACTGGGTAGGTGAGCTGGAGGACCCGGTCCCGGAGCCAGTGCTCAGTGAACACGACTTCAGCGGGCGTTCCTGGTCTATGTGGGAAGTGCACGCGCCGGGGTCGTTGGGGGGGAAGAGCGAGGCCCGCCGGAGATTGGGCTTCGACGAGTTGCTCAGGCTGCAGCTGGTGCTCGTGATGCGCAAGCGGGCCGTGGAGCGCGACTGCGAGGGCATTGCCCACAACGTCGGGTCGGAGTTGTTGGAGAGATTTCGGAAGGGGCTCCCCTTTGCCCTCACCGGAGCTCAAGAACGGGCGATAGGAGAGATCGAGGCCGACCTCGGCCAACCCATCCCGATGCACCGTCTGTTGCAGGGCGACGTAGGTGCCGGCAAGACGCTGGTGGCTCTGTGGTGCCTCCTCACCGCCGTGGCCGGCGGGTACCAGGGAGCCCTCATGGCGCCGACGGAGGTGCTGGCTGAACAGCACCATATTTCGTTGAGGGCCATGCTGGCCGGCCTGGTCGTCCCGGACAGCGGGTCATTGTGGGGAGAGCGGGAGGTGCGGGTCGAGCTGCTCACCAACCGCACCACGGCGGGCGAGCGGGTCGGTTTGCTGGCGGGGCTGGCGAACGGCGACGTAGATATGGTCGTCGGTACTCATGCGCTGTTGACCGAGTCGGTACGTTTTGGCCGGCTGGGTATGGTCGTGATCGACGAACAGCACCGCTTCGGGGTCGAGCAACGGTCTGCGCTCCGCGAGAAGGCTGGTGGCCCGGTCCCCGACGTGCTCGTGATGACGGCGACACCCATACCTCGGACGGCGGCTATGACCGTTTATGGCGACCTCGACACCACCGTCCTGGACGAACTGCCACCCGGTCGAACGCCGGTCGGCACGGTCTGGGCCAGAGGCCCGCTTGACGTCGAAGGCGCCTGGCAGAAGGCGCGCGATGAGATCTCGAGCGGCCACCAGGTCTACGTTGTGTGCCCCTTGGTAGAGGAGTCAGAGCGCGTCCAGGCCGCCTCGGCCAGCGAGGAGCTCACCCGACTGGCCAGCGGGCCGCTGGCCGGGTTGCGCTTGGGCCTACTTCATGGGCAGCTGCCATCCCGCGAGAAGGAAACCGTCATGGCTCAGTTCCGCGCCGGCGAACTGCAGGTGCTGGTGGCGACGACCGTGATCGAGGTGGGCGTCGACGTCCCCAACGCGACGGTCATGGTGGTCGAGGACGCCGACCGCTTCGGCATCGCGCAGCTCCACCAGTTGCGCGGCCGTGTTGGCCGGGCGGCGGCGAAATCGTGGTGTTACCTGCTTAGTGAAGCCCCTACGCCCGAAGGAGCAGAGCGGCTGGCCGCCCTAGAACGGTCGAACGATGGCTTCGCACTGGCCGAAGTGGACCTGGACCTCCGGGGCGAGGGCACGATACTCGGCACCCGCCAAAAGGGCGTCAACGACCTGAAGCTGGCTTCCCTCCGCAAGCACCGCAAGTATGTGGCGCTGGCGCGAGAGGTAGCTTTCGGCATCGTGGGCGCCGACCCCGGGTTGGCGGCGCACCCCGGTCTGGCGCTCGAGCTAAGAACTCTGGTCGACGACGATGACCGTGAGTACCTGTTCAAAAGCTGACGGCCTTCCGACCCTTGGCCCGCCAGCAGAGAGGCTCGAGTGCGGGTTATAGCTGGGGAAAAGGGTGGGAGGCGGTTGGTGGCCCCCCCAGGGCGAGGGACGCGTCCTACGAGCGACCGGGTGCGCGAGGCGGCCTACTCGGCGCTCGACAGCCTGGGCGTGGTAGAGGGGGCCAAGGTGTGGGACCTCTTCGCCGGGAGCGGCGCTATGGGGATCGAGGCCCTGTCGCGGGGTGCGTCGCACGTCACTTTCGTGGAACAGGGGCGTGGCGCCGTCTCGGCCGCCCGGGACAACTTGGCCAGGCTCGGCTATGGACCGGACCGAGCCACCGTCGTGTGTGGCGATGTCGTCAATTGGGTTACCTCACAAGTCGGAGCCGCCGGGGGTCGGCGACCTGTCGGAGGGCCCAGCCAGGGGCGGTCGACCGGGGGCGGGCCGGCAGGAGGGGCGACGAAGGCCGAGCTAAGAGTGGACCTGGTCACGGCCGACCCACCGTACGCCTGGCAGGGCTGGACATCCCTGCTCGGCTCCCTGGCCCCACTCGGGCCGCTGGTCCTGGCCGAGACGGGAGAGGAGCTCGTCCTGCCCGATGGATGGCAGGCGCTGCGGTCGAAGCGATACGGGGGTACGGTTGTTACTCTGGCCCGTCCACGCGAGACCGAGAACGACCAGGACAGATCGAAGTGACGACGGCCCGGACAGCGGTGCTGACGCAGAGGCAGCACAGTGGAGAGGCGAGGACAGCCCAAGAGTGAGGACAGCCGAAAAGTGAGGACAGCTCTGTTCCCGGGAAGCTTCGACCCGTTCCACAACGGCCACCTCGAGATCGTCGAGACGGCCAGCCGGTTGTTCGAGCGGATTGTGATCGCTCCGGTGCGCAACCGGCAAAAGGCGGCCCCGCTTTTCAGCATCGAGGAGCGCCGCTCGATGATCTCAGCCTCAGTGGCCCATCTCCCCAACGTGCACGTCGCTCAAGAGGACGGCCCTGTTCTGGTCGTAGACGTGGCCCGGGCCGTAGGCGCGGATGTGATCGTCAAGGGCCTGCGTGTCGCCTCGGACGCCGAGTCCGAACTCCAGCAGGCACAGATCAACAAGGCCGTGTCCGCCATTGAGACCATCTTCGTCCCCTGTTCCTCGGCCTACTCGTTCATCGCGTCGAAGTGGTTGCGTGATTTCATGAGTTATGGAGGAGCGGACCGCGTGGGCGGCATGGTGCCGGCGCCGGTTTTCGCTGTTATGAAGGAGAAGTTCGGTCTATGAGCAACACCGCCGGTACGGGGGCCGCCGGCCCAGAGGCTGAGGCTCTCCTGCAACGAGTGGCAGGCATGATCGCCGGCGCTAGAGCGCTCCCGCTTTCGTCGTCAGTGAAACTCGACAACAAGGACGAGATCCTCGAGCTCCTCCGGGAGGCAATCGACCGCCTCCCAGAGGAACTGCGCGAAGCGCGCTGGATGATACGCGAGCGCGAGGAGTTCCTGGCCGGGACCCAACGCCGGGCGGACGAGCTGGTAGAAGCGGGTCGTTCGGAAGCTCAACGGCTCGTGCAGAGGACCGAGATTTTGAAAGAGGCGCAGGCGCAGGCTCGCCGGACGCTCGAGGAGGCTCGCCAGGAATCGCAGCGGCTCCGCCTGGAGGCGGAGGATTACGCCGACCAGAAGCTGGCTCAGTTCGAGATCGTCCTGGAGCGTACGTTGAAGACCGTGGCCTCTGGGCGCCAGAAGCTGTCCGGCTTTCCAGAGAGAGACGATGAGCCTGGTGACAGCCCATCGGGCGGGATCGACACCCTACCGGGGCGGGCCAGGTCGATCCCGAGCGCCAGCGAATTTGCCCGGCGGGCCGGGCGAGTGACGGCTCCACCTGCGGGGGGCGGGATCGGGCTTGGCTTGCGTGGAGCCAACAGCGGCGACGCCGGCGCTCACAGTGGTGAGGTTCCGCTGGCCGACGAAAACGTCTTTGACCAGGACCGATTTTAGCTGGGCCCAGCGCCCGTGCAGATGACGGTTGACCCCTTCGACGTGTCTCTCAGGGACTTACGAGACTCCCGGGGGACGAAGCATCTGGTTCGCAGCAGCGTTCTGACCGAGCCGCTAGTGGCGGGGGCCGACAGTCGCGTGCCGGTGGGGGCTGAAGCGGTCGCGGACGTCGTGCTGCAGGCGTTCGATGGAGGGGTGGCTGTCACGGGGACGGTTTCGACGAGGTGGGAAGGGGAGTGCCGGCGCTGCCTGGCCGGTGTGGACGGGCCGATTTCTGCTGAGGTCAGGGAGCTGTTCCGCCGTGGCGGTGGTGAACACGAGGGCAGTTACCAGATGGGCGACGCCCATCTCAACCTGCGGGAGATGGTCCTTGACTCGCTCTTCGCCTCGTTGCCGGTATTGCCGCTTTGCCGTTCCGATTGCCGCGGGATATGCCCCCGGTGCGGGACCGACCGCAACGCCCAGGAGTGCGGCTGTGAGGACGTGGAGTTCGACGCCCGCTGGTCCGCGCTCGACGCGCTGCGTTCCGGCCCCGAGACCGGTTCACAGAGCGGCGACTGGTAGAGGTGGCAACCTGCGCCTGAGGGCGGGCTCATGGCGCCGGAGGATTCCTCGGAGCCGACCGGGCTTGCCGCCTGTGCGGGCTTCGGTGGCATCCGCGGTGCCGAGTGCGGCGGTAGGGTTGCCGGGAGCGTGTAACATTGCCGGACCGTGGCCGTTCCCAAGAAAAAGACCTCCAAGTCGAAGTCGCGTAGCCGGCGCGCCAGTGCATGGACGATGACCATGCCCGCCCGCAGCATCTGCCCGCAATGCCGCCAGTCCAAGGTGCCTCATACAGTCTGCTCGAACTGTGGTTGGTACAAGGGCCGCCAGGCCGTCGACGTACGCTAGCTCGCCGGCCCCTAGCCGCCTTCGTAGCCTCAGATGGCTCAGCTTCTTGACGGTCTACCCGTAGCGGTCGATGCCATGGGGGGTGACCGGGCCCCCGATGAAATCGTGGCCGGTGCCCGCGAGGCGGCCAAAGACCTCGGCATTCCGGTGATCCTCGTAGGAGACCCGGCCCGCCTGGGTCAACCCGAGCCGGACGCCGGCGTTTTCATTCAGCCCGCCGGTGAGGTCATAGGCATGGATGAGGACCCCGGCCGGGCAGTTCGCGTAAAGCGCGACTCGTCCCTCGTCCGGTGCGCCGAAGCCGTGCGCGACGGGCGCGCCTGCGCCATGGTCAGCGCCGGCAACACCGGGGCCGCTATGGCCAGCGCCCTGTTGCGGATAGGACGTTCACATGGCGTTTCCCGCCCTGCGATAGCAACGACAATCCCCGTCCCCGGTTCCTCGCCGACCATACTGATCGACTCGGGCGCCAACGTCGACCCGACCGCGCCCATGCTCGTGCAGTTCGCCCAGATGGGATGGGCTCTGGCGGCGGAGCGTTTCGGGATGGCCGACCCGCGCGTCGGGCTCTTGTCGATCGGGGAAGAGGCCAGTAAGGGCAATGCACTGGCGAAGGAGGCACACGCCCTGCTCGAAGGTGGCGCCGCCGGCCCGGACGTGCGCTTCATCGGTAACGTCGAAGGCCGCGACGTGATGACTGATCGGGTGGACGTAGTGGTGACGGACGGGTTCACAGGCAACGTCGTCCTGAAGACGCTCGAGGGTGGCGTGAAGACCGTAGTCGACGGGGTCCTTCGCGCTCTGACTAGCAGCGACGAGGTGAAGGAGGCGGCCAAGACGGTAATGGTGGCGCTCGCTCCGCTGGCCGACGAGCTCGACCCCGATAGCTATGGAGGGGCGATTCTGCTGGGCGTCGACGGGGTATGCGTCATAAGTCACGGGTCCTCGGGGAGAAGGGCAATACTCAACGCCGTCCGGGTGGCCCATCAGGCCGCCGCTGACAAGCTGGTGGCCCGGATCGACGCTGTGATCGCATCAGGTCGGGATTAGGCGCCTGACGCGCCCTCAATCTGCTCCCGGGCGAGTGGTATCCTCAGGGCCGTGCCCTTGGAGACCAGTGTGGAGCGGGAGGGCTTTGGGCGCCAGCAGGTACTCGAGCTGGTACGAGGCTCACTCGCAGACATCCTTGAAATCAGTCCTGACCGTATAGCCGAAGGCGCTTCGTTTGGCGACCTGGGAGCTGACTCGCTGGCTCTCATCGAACTGGTGGAAGCGCTGGAGAAAGAGCTTGGCGGACAGTTTGGCGACTTCAGGATCGATGACGATGACCTCGAGGATCTGAAAACGGTGCGTGATGCCGTGGATTACGTGGTCGCCAAACTGGGGAGCGCCTCCTGAGGCGGCGGTGCTGCTAGAGCCAGACGTAGTCGTGGACCAGGCCGGCGAGGAGCGCGCTGCGCTGGCCGGCCGTTTGGGCTGGACCGTGGCAGACCGGGACCTCTTCGCTCAGGCGCTGGCTCATCGGTCGTGGTGTGCCGAGCACCCCGGCAAGGAGCCGAACGAGCGTCTCGAATTCCTGGGTGATGCCGTCCTCGGGCTCATCGTGACCGACTACCTGTACCGTTCGTACCCGGATCTTCCCGAGGGAGAGCTGGCCAAAGCCCGCGCTGCCGTCGTCAACTCGGTTTCTCTCGCCAGTGCGGCACGGGAACTTCAGCTCGGGGCCGCGTTGCTGCTGGGCAAAGGCGAGGATTCTTCTGGCGGCCGCCTAAAACCTTCGATCCTCGCTGACGCCATGGAAGCGGTGATCGGCGCCATCTACCTTGACGCGGGTTATTCCGTCAGCGAGGAAATCGTCTTACGCTTGTTCGAGGAAAGGCTGACGGGGGCGGCCAAAGGGCCGGGCGAGGAGGATTACAAGACCAGGCTCCAGGAGCTCTGCGCCCAGACCTACGACGAGCTGCCCGTGTACCGGGTCACGGACAGCGGGCCGGACCACGCCAAAGTCTTCGAGGCCCAGGTACTCGTCGGCGGTCGCCCACGGGGCCGGGGCCAGGGCCGCTCGAAAAAGCAAGCCGAGCAAATGGCGGCGCGGGATGCCTGGTTCAGGCTGAAGGCGGACCTCGAGGGCCATAGTTCGGTGAACGGCGGGGCTCACTAGGACTACAGGCCTGGAGCCCGGGGCTGGGGCCCCCGGGCGGGAAAGAGCAGGGTACACTGCAGCGCCAGCCATGCCGGAGCTGCCCGAAGTCGAGACCGTGAGAAGAGATTTGGCCCGTGCCTTTCTGGGCCACGACCTGGAGCGGATCGTTGTTACCGGCCGGCGAACTGTCCGCCGGCACCCGCCCGAGCTGCTCGGCGCCCTCGATGGGCGCACGCTCACGGCCACCGGGCGTCATGGGAAGTACTTACTGCTGGAATGGGACGACGGCCAGGTCCTGGTCGTCCATCTCCGGATGAGCGGCCAGCTGTTGGCCGCCCACGCGGATGACTCGCTGGTCCCGCACACTCACGCCGTGATGACGTTCAATGGGGCAGATGAGCTCCGGTTCGTCGACCCCCGGACCTTCGGGGAGTTCTTCCTCGCCACCCCTGGCGCCGGCACGGGCAAGGAGGCGGGCGCTGGTGGCGCAAACGTCATTGTCGCCAGCCGCCTGACCGAGCTCGACCACCTCGGCCCTGATGCCCTCGAAGTCGATGTGGCCCACTTCCGTGCCGCCCTGGCCGGCCGCCGCGCTCCGCTCAAGTCCCTTCTGGTCGACCAGAGAGTTGTCGCCGGCATCGGCAATATCTACGCCGACGAGATTCTGCTTCGACGCCCGCGTTCGGCCGGAGCGCCCCGGAGGTTCGCTCAAGCGGGCGGAGCTTGAGAGGCTCACCGGGTCGACTCAATCGATCCTCCAGTCGGCGATAGCGGCCCGCGGTTCGTCGCTGGCAGACGAGCAGTACCGGGATCTGCAGGGTGCGCCTGGACTTTTCCAGTTGGAGCACAAGGTTTACGGCCGCTCAGGCCAGAAGTGCTCCAGATGTGGGCGTGAAATAGAGCGGGTGCATTTCGGGGCCAAAAGCGCTTTTCTCTGTCGCAAATGCCAGAAGTGACCCGCCCTGGGCGGAGCGCTTCGGCGGTCCGAGCTGACGGTCGATCTTCTCGATAAGTCCCTGCCGTTGGCATGGGTGCCCCTATAGCGTGGCCCCCATGTGCCGCAATATTACCGTTTTACGGGGCCTCGAACCAAGAGCTACGGACACAGAGATCGAGGCGGCCGCCCGCCAATATGTGCGCAAAGTGAGCGGGATTACCTCTCCTTCTGGCCACACCGACGAGGCTTTCGAACGGGCCGTGCGCAAGGTGGGGGAGGCAACAGCCGAGCTCCTGGAAGGCTTGCCTCCCCGCCGGCAGCCGCCTACCAACCTTCCGCCGCTGCGGCGCTTGCGGGGTGTAAGCGGCTGACCTGCGCTGCCAGCCGGGTCCCCCTTTCGGTCCCTCGTCCCCACTAGGTTTGGCGAAGCGTGTTCCTGAAGTCGCTAACTCTGAAGGGCTTCAAGTCCTTTGCGGATACCGCCACCCTCGAGTTCGAGCCGGGGGTTACGGTTGTCGTCGGCCCGAACGGCTCCGGCAAGTCCAACATCGTGGACGCCGTGGCCTGGGTGCTAGGCGCGCAAGGTCCACGAAGCTTGCGTTCGTCCAAGATGGAAGACGTCATTTTTGCGGGGACGCCAAAGCGGGCGCGCCTCGGTCGGGCCGAAGTGTCGCTCACCATCGACAACTCCGCCGGTTTGCTGCCAATCGACTTTTCCGAGGTCTGCATCACCAGGGCGCTGTGGCGGACCGGCGACTCGGAGTACTCGATCAACGGGGCCCCTGCCGTTTGCTCGACATCCAGGAGCTGCTGTCGGATACCGGTGTCGGCCGCCAACAGCACACGATCGTGTCCCAGTGGCAACTCGATGCCGTCCTGTCCGCTCGCCCGGAGGACAGGCGTGCCGTGATCGAAGAGGCAGCCGGGATCTCCAAGCACCGCCGCCGCAAGGAGAAAGCCGAACGCCGGCTGGAGGCCACCGAGGGGGCCTTGTTACGGGCGCAGGATCTACTCAAAGAGGTTCGCCGCCAGCTCCGCCCGCTGGAACGCCAGGCCGAGGCGGCCCGCCGCCACGCCGAGGTGACGGACGAACTCTTGGCCCTGCGCCGCCATCTGTACGGCCGCGAGCTGGCCTTGCTCGGCGCTCGCCTGGGCGCCTCGGGGGCGGCCAGGACGGACCTCACCAGGGTCGAGGAAGAATCGCTGGGCGCATTGTCCGTCCTTGACTCATCAGTTAGTGCTGCCGAAGAGGCACTCGACGCGGCCAGGCGCGACGCCGAAGAGTCGGACCTTTCCGAGCTCGTCTCAACCGCCGAGGGCTTGAAGGCACGGGCACATGGGCTGGTCGCAGTACTGCAGGAACGTTCCCGTGGGATCGAGCGCGAGCGGTCGGCGGCGGTCGACATGGATGTGGTCGCCACGCTGGAGGCGGAGGCGGCCTCGTTGGGCGAGCAGCTGAGCGCCACCGAAGGCGATGCCGGCGAGCTCCTGCCCCTCGAGGCCGAGCTGGCGGCGGCCGAAGTAGCCCAGACGAGGGAGGCGGCCGAGACGGAGGAGCGTTTTGGTCCTCGCGACCGGGACGACGAGGGCCAGGTGGTGGCCGAGGACGCTGGCCTGCGGGCGGGCGAGGTGCGGGCGGAACTGCAGGCCTTGGTGCGGTCAGCCCAGCAAGCGGACGCCGAGCTGGCCAGGCTCGAAACGCGAGCGGAGGCGGTGGAAGTCCGCCGCAGCCGGTTGGCAGAAGAAGCGTCTCGGGCGCGGGCGGTCATTGAGGAGGCCGAAAGCTCGGCGGGTCAGCTCACAATGGGAGCCCAAGAAGCCACCGATCGGCTGGCGGCGGCCGAGCGGGCCCTCCTGGGAGCGGAAGAGACCCGTCGCTCTGCGGATGCTGAGCGCCAACGGTGGTCGGCTCGGGCAGAGGCGCTGGCGGAGGCGCTCGACGAGGCGAGGGCGCGCGCTGGCGCCCGGCGGCTGGCTTCTGTAGACGGGGCCTTGGGAGCGTTGGTCGAGCTGGTGCAAATTGAGGACGGGAATGAGGCCGCCTTCGAGGCAGCTGCGGGCGAGGCTCTTTCCGCCGTCCTGATGAAGGACGAAACCGCCGCCCGCGATGGGCTCGCGCACCTGGCTGGCCAAAGGGCGTCGGGTGCCGTCATGCCGCTCGAGATGGCAAGTCGGGCGCCGGGCGGGCAAAGCCGCCGGCACGACCAGGACTTGTCGTTGCCCGATGGCGCGGCGTGGTTGCGCCAATACGTGCAGTCATCCTACGCACCGGTTGCCGCGCTGCTGGACCGGTTGTTCGCTGGGGCCGTCGTCGTCGAGGGCGGGTGGCACGCCGCCGTCGAGCTGGCCGCTCAGAGGCCGGAGCTGCTGGTCGTGAGCCGGGAAGGTGATCGCTGCGCCGCCGGCATCTGGCGAACGGGCCTGCACAGTTCGGGTGTGACCGGAGCCGCACTCGAAGAAGCGCGGGCCGCCTTGCACGACGCCGCCGCGGCTTCGGAGCAGGCCCAAGCTCACGAGCTACAGGTCCGGTCCGGTCTCGACGAAGCCCGGGTCACGAGTTCGGATGCGCAGAAGTCAGTGACTGCCCGGGCCGCGACCGTCCGGGCGGCGAATGAGTCGCTCGACCGGGCGAGTTCCGATCTCGACGAGACAGGCGTCGAGGCCGAGGAGCTGTCCAGTCAAATGGCTCGACTTCGGGCCAACCGGGTGCGTGACCTTGAACGGCTGGCCGAATTGGAGGAATTGCAACCCGGGCTCGAAGCCGCCGCGGCGGAGGCCGCGCAACGAGCGTTATCCGAACGCGCCGCTCGTGAGCGCCTGGTCGAACGCACGAGCGCGGTGGCCACGTTGCGCAGGGACTTCGAGGTCCGGGCCAGCGCCATTGAAGAACGCAGGGCGTTGCTCGGCCGCCGCCTCAACGAAGTGGAGCAGCGCTTGGCCCGCACGGTGGCCGAGCGGGAGCAGGCGACAGAGAGGCGCGTTCGCCTCGACGCCATGGGAAGTGCCGTCGCTCGGCTGGGATCGTTCGTAAGTGCGAGGTTGACCGCGCTCGAATCCGCGCTGGGGACGCTGCGCCAGTTGCGCCAAACCGAGGCGGGCGCTCACCGGTTGGCCAGCGAAAACCTCGAACGGCTACGCCGAGAGCGCGCCGGCGTCGAACGTCAACTGGCTAAGACTCGCGAGGAGATTTCCAGGAACGAGCTGGAGTCGGCGCAGAGCAAGGCTCGTCTCGAAGCACTGACGGAGACCGTGCGGCGCGAGCTCGACTGTGAACCAGAAGCTCTGGAGGGGGCGGAGTGCCCGGACCTGCCACCCGGGACGAGCGCCCCGGCTCGCGCCCGGGAGCTCGAACGGGAGCTGCGACTTATGGGCCGGTCAACCTCCTGGCGCTGGAGGAGCACGCCGCGCTCGAAGAACGTCACCAGTTCCTGGAGGGCCAGTTGCACGACGTTTCAGCGGCCCGACGCGAACTCTCGAAAGTGATTAGGGCGGTTGACGCCGAGATCATCACGGTTTTCAAGGCGGCGTACGACGACGTGGCGGAAAATTTCGCCAAGCTCGTCTCTACGCTGTTCCCGAACGGCCAGGGGATGCTGATCCTGACGGATCCCGCCAACATCCTGGAATCCGGGGTCGACCTCGAGGTGCGACCGGCGGGGAAGAACATCCGCCGCCTTTCGTTGCTTTCAGGTGGCGAGCGCAGCCTCGTCGCGTTGGCCTTCTTGTTCGCCGTGTTCAGGAGCCGGCCATCGCCCTTTTACATGATGGACGAGGTAGAGGCCGCTCTAGATGACGTCAACCTGCACCGTTTCCTGGACCTGGTGCACGAGTTCCGGGAGGAGGCGCAGCTGCTTATCGTCAGCCACCAGAAGCGGACCATGGAGGCGGCCGACTGTCTTTACGGCGTGAGCATCCCGCCGGGCGGATCCTCGCTCGTGGTAAGCGAGAAGATCGGGCGCGGCCTGCCCCGGGAGACGACTACGAGCACGGAGCCGACGATGAGCGCGGCGATGGCTGTCAGCGCCAATGTGAACCCGGCTGTGAGCCCCCCAGGCCAATAGTTCACCGTGACGGTGTGGGTGCCAGCCGGGACCGTAGTCCCGACGAAGAGCCCCCCGGCCTCGTGGACCGGCAACGCCCGTCCGTCCGCGCTTACGTGCCAACCCGGGAAATAGGTGAGGTGCAAGGTCAGAGAGGAGGCGCGCCGGACGTCGACTTTCAGCCGCCAGCTGGAGTTGCCTGTCTGCTCGGTCGAAATGACGCGGCTCGCACTACCCGGGTCGAAGGCGAACTGCGCCGCTCCCGAGACGCGGTACAGATAGAGCGCCCCAGCGAGGGGTACGGCCAGCTTGGTCACGAACTGGGTATCCCTGGGGACGCTCCCGGAAGCAGCGAGTATGTAGGCCGCCCCGTAATAACGCG
Organism: uncultured Acidimicrobiaceae bacterium; assembly: GCA_963750465.1. Classification (GTDB taxonomy): domain Bacteria; phylum Actinomycetota; class Acidimicrobiia; order Acidimicrobiales; family Palsa-688; genus Fen-671. The sequence continues at coordinate 623,691 of CAVVRE010000007.1, read as the reverse complement.
CCCTCGTGGCTGACCCGACGGCGGGCGCGAAAAAGTTGTTCCCGAGGCCAGCGTTGGTGGTGGCGGCCTGGGCTGGCCAGGTCCGGAAATAGGCGGGCGGTATCACGGGGTCGTGCACGGCCAGCTCACGGATCCGGTATCCGGCGTTCACCTCCGGGTAGATGCCCACGCCGGTCCACAGCGTCACGTCGTGCTTGTTGGTCCCGTCCAAAGCGACCAGGTTGTTACCGACCAGCCGTTGCAACTTGGCCAAGGGCGCCGAGACCGGGAAAGGGGTCGGTGCGTAACTGTTGATCCCGACGCCGGCCCATACCAGGTACGCGGATTGGGCGGCGAGAAGCAACAGGCAGGCGGCGGCGGCCGCCCGTCTGGTGAGGGCGGCCCGTGTCGCATACTGGCTCCCCATAGGGAGCCCGGCCCCGGCCGCCGTGCCCCCGCCGGCCCCATTTCCGGCCGTCGCCTCGCCGCCAGCCAAAACCCCGGTGGCCAAAACGCCGGTGGCCGAAGCCTCGGTCAGCGGCGTCCCGGTCGGTTCCGGTACTCCTGTTGCCCCCAACGGCTTCGGGCGCCCACTCGCCGGCGCCAGCGTCGTCATGGCGAAGAGGGCGGCCATCCCGGCGAGCGCGAGAGCGGGCCAAAAGAGCGAGTGCCGCCGAACGGACAGTTCGTCGACGCTGAGGGCCCTGGCCGGGGCGGAGACGAGCAAATAGGCCAGCACCGCTCCGCAGGCAACCACGCTGACTAGAGCTCTTGACAGGACCCCGGGCCGTCGCCAGCGGCGCTGAATGATTTCGGTGCCGAGCCCGGCCAACATGGCCACGGCAAAGGCGAGCATCGGCAGCATGCGTTGGGTAGCGATAGACCCGGCACCTAGTCGCGTGAACGCTCGCTGCGTCGCCGGCACATAAATGATGGCCAGGGCAACCAGCACGGTCGCCCCTAGCGCCGCGACGAGCGGGCGCCGCCAGGAGACCAGTACCGCTAGCAGAGCCAGCGCGATGGCAATGACACCCACGTAGGCGGTCGCCTCGTAATAGTCCGCTGGCCCGAACCAGGCACCGCCGTTTGTCGGGAGCCCGTCGTAACCCTGCGCGAAAAACAGCGCCAGGGCGTGAACGGGTAGGCCACCGGTCCCGTTTTCGCCGGCGCGAGACGACTGGCTGAGGACGGCCAGCCCGGGGAGCCACAGCGGAGCAGATAAGGCCGCTCCGGCGGCGGCCCCGGCCAGCAGGCAAGCCGGCCCACCGAGGCTGCGTACCCCTCTGCACGCGCCCACAACCCCTCCGACCAGCACGATGGTGACGAGGGCGATGCCGACGAACACAAGGGTTTCGGGAAATCCCCCGTAGACAGCGAAGCCGCTCGCAAGCGATACGACAATGACGCCGGCCCAGCGCCGGCGCCCGGGTTGCCAGCAAAGAAGGGCGCCGGCCAACAACCACCCGGCCCAGGCAAGGGCCCGCTCACCGCCCAACCGGCCCACCCGCTCAGAGAACCAGACAGCATGAAAGTTGTCCCGGCCAGCGCCGCTCCGATGGGCCCCACGCCCGCCAACCGGGCCGCGGTATAAGTCCCGCTCCCGGCGATCAAGAGAGTGATCGCGATACCGACGAGGAACGATGTCCCCATCGGGAACAGGTAGCCGACGAGGGTCGGAAGGGACAAGGGCGTCGACTCGAAGTTCAGCATGAGGGGCATGCCGTCGCCCGCATAGCTGTTCCACAACGGGAGCTGCCCGTGGTGCACGGCCAACCAGTCGAGCGTGTTCCACGGCACCGCCTGAGTGATGACGTCGCCGTTCAGGCCGTTGTGGACAGCCAGGTGCGGGATGTAGGTCAGGAAGGAGAGCTGGTTGGCGATATCGGTCGGGCCGAAGGACAGGCCGTCCCACAGCGCCGGGGACAAGTAGGCGCCCAGAGCCAGGACGACCCAGGCCAGACCGAACACGTCTGGCCAGCGCGAGGTCTTGGCCGACGCCAGGTGGCGCGCCCGGTGCGCATCGTCGGCCGGAGTCTCGTGAACCACCTGACTAGGGACGATGGCCTGTGGCTCCGCTTGTAAGTGGGCTCTAGATAGCCACATGCCGCTTCTTCGGTCTCCTGGAGCGACTGGCCGCCTGTCGGGTAATTGCCGACGACCTTATAGCAAGAGGGGCCGGCCTTCAGGTAACCGACAGGTGTGCTCACCGCCTGCGCCACCGGTAGTCTCGACCGGTCATGCTGCTTGTCCTGATCATCGTCGTGTGCGCGGCGTTCGTCCTGCTAGCTGGGTTCGGGACGTTTACGGCGCTGTCGAGGGGCCGCTCTAGGCGCAGCCTGGAAACGGGCGCCGAGGCGCGGACGCGGCGCCCCGCGCTGAAAGCCCCTCCCGGCCGTCCCGCCGGGCCCACCGCTCCGCCTCGGCGCGCCCCCGTAGAGGCTCCCCGCGAGGCCGGGGCGGCGACCGAAGCCGAGGCAGTCACCGAAGTCAGGCCTCCTGCTGAACCGGAGGCTCCGCCTGAGATCGAGGCTCCGCCTGAGATCGAGGCTCCGCCTGAGATCGAGCCTCCGCCCGAGATCGAGCCTCCGCCTGAGATCGAGGTACTGCCCGAGGTTGAACCAGAGGCGGTGGAAACGGGACTGGAAGTACTCGAGAGACCCCGGTTCCGGGACCGCCTGGGCAGGGCCCGGTCGCTGCTGGCTGACCAGCTGGCCGGTCTACGTCGGCGAGGGAAGCTGGACCAGGAGTCGTGGGACGAGCTCGAGGAGGCCCTCATCCTGGCCGACGTCGGTATCACGACGACCGAAGTGCTCTTGAAGGACCTGAAGGCCACGGCCCGTCGGGACAACCTGGCCACCTCCGACCAGCTCGTCGGCGCACTTCGGGAGGAGCTGGTCACCCGGCTCGAGGGCGAGCGGGAGCTCCACAGGGCGGAGGACGGCAGGACGACCGTGTGGCTGTTCGTCGGCGTTAACGGCGTGGGCAAGACGACCACCATCGGCAAGGTCGCCATGCAGGAGGAGCAGGAGGGCACGAAGGTGGTGTTGGCCGCGGGGGACACCTTCCGGGCGGCGGCGGCCGACCAGCTCGGGCTGTGGGCGGAACGGGTGCACGCCGGGTTCGTACGGGGCAACGAAGGAGGTGACCCGGGCGCCGTGGTTTTCGATGCGGTTCAACACGCCAACGCACGGGGGGTACCGCTCGTCCTGGCGGACACGGCCGGCCGGCTTCATACCAAGGTCAACTTGATGGAGGAGCTAAAAAAGATGCGCCGGGTGGCGGACCGGCCGCCCGGTTCCGTTACTGAGGTCTTGTTGGTGATCGACGCCACCACCGGCCAGAACGGGCTCATTCAGGCCCGCCAGTTCACCGAAGCCGTCGGGGTCACCGGCATCGTGTTGACGAAACTGGACGGCACAGCCAAGGGCGGCATTGTCATCGCTATAGCGAGTGAGCTCGGGATCCCCATAAAGCTGGTGGGCCTGGGCGAAGGCCCCGAAGATCTGGTCGCTTTCGACGCTCAGGAGTTCGTGGACGCCCTCTTGCCCGCAGACTGAAGCGCCGACCGACCACGGATCAGGGGTCGCAGCTCCGGCGGACTGGTATTTGGGCGCGGTCGCCGTTCTTGGTCGCGCCAAGGCGCATTTCCTGCTTTCGAACGCGATCAAATGCGCCACGTGCACACCAAAACACAGATCTTCTGTCCAAGAACCAGCACCGTTGGCACGCTCTGCGGCTAACCACCACGGAGAGCGCCAGTGGCCCAGGGCTGCGGCTACCGGTAGGCGGGTGCTTAGCGCCGGTTGAGCCGTTTGAACCAGATGCGCTGATAGCTCCGGCTCAACGGGTGGAGGAGAAGAGCGAGCAGCGCCGCGGCGAACAGAATATTGATGAACAAGAAGAAGTTGGCCGCGCCCCCGACGAAGAAGCTCAGGGCGAGGGCCAGGAAGTTGAGGCCGGCCACGACCACACCCCCCCAGTAACCCGCCTTCTTCTCGTTGGCGATCCCGAGCCCGGCGAAGACCGCGCCCAGGGCCAGGATGCCGAACAGGGCCGCCCCTTCGAACAGGTACAGCAGCCAGAAGACGGCGTTGATGTACAGAAGCATGTTCGCCATGTAGAGCGGCTGGGGTTGGCTCCGGTCGAGCCACTGCGTATTGGCCACTTCAATCAGTGTGGCACTTGCCGGGCGCTTTTCGGCGCCAGGCGTTCACGAGCCACCAACTGCCCACACGCTGCGTCGATGTCAGTACCCCGGTTGGCCCGGACGGTGGCGTTGACCCCATGCGCGGCGAGCCATTCCCGCCACGCAGTTACGCCGGCCATCGGGGTGCCCCGCCCCGCGTACCCCCGCGTCGGGTTGAGCGGGATGACGTTCACGTGGGCCGCCAGGGGTAGCGCCAGCTCGGCCAGCTCGGCTGCGTCCCGGGGAGTGTCGTTGACGCCGTCGATGAGCGCCCACTCGAAAGACAGGCGGCGGTTCTTGGCCCCCAGGTACTCTGCGCACGCCCCCATCAGCACCGAGAGCGGGTACCGCCGGTTGAGCGGCACGATCTTGTTGCGCAGTTCGTCCCGAGCCGCATGAAGAGACACGGCCAGGTTGACGGGGAGCGCTTCCTTGGCCAGGCGGCGGATCCCGGGGACGACGCCAACGGTGGACAGGGTTATACGACGGGCCGAGATCCCGAGGTCGGAATGGATGTGCTCCACCGCTGACCACACCGCCTCGTAATTGGCCATCGGCTCGCCCATTCCCATGAAGACGACGTTGCCGAGGCGGCGGGGGAGCGCTTCCCGGCGGGCGTTGACGACCTGCTCGACGATCTCGCCTACGGAGAGCTGGCGGTCGAAGCCTCCCTGGCCTGTAGCACAAAAGCTGCACGCCATAGCGCAGCCAGCCTGGCTGGACACACACACGGTGGCCCGGTCGGGGTAGAGCATCAACACGGTCTCGATACGGCGATCGTCGGCCAACTGCCAGAGCCATTTGGTCGTCTGCCCGTCCGACGACACGGAACGTGTGACCTCGTGGAGGGCGGGAGCCAGGGCCGCCTCTAGCCGTTCCCGCAAGTTCTTCGGCAGGTCCGTCATCTCCGCCGGGCGTACGCCTCTTTCCCAGAGCCCTCGCCAGACCTGGTCGGTGCGGTATCGGGGCTGGTCGGAGAGCAAATCCGCCAGGTCCGCCCGGGTCATTTCGAACGCCGCCCGCATGGCCCGTCAGCCTACGCCGGAAGGTGAAGAGTTGTTGACCGCCGTTGTCCAATACTCAACCAACAGCAACCCAGCCACTAGGGTATGTGGTCGATGAAGATCGTAATCCTCGGCGGGGACGGCTTTTGCGGGTGGCCGACCTCGCTTCACCTCTCGGCGAACGGTCACGACATTGTCATCGTCGACAACCTTTCGCGCCGTTCTATCGATATCGAGCTCGAAGTCGAGTCGCTGACGCCCATCAGGCCCATCGGCGAGCGGATAAGGGTCTGGAAGTCCGTATCGGGCAAGGAGATCGAGTTCATCAACATGGACTTGGCTCTCCAGTACAACAGGCTCCTCAGCCTGCTGGAGGACTACCAGCCTGACGCCATCGTCCACTTCGCCGAACAGCGGGCGGCCCCGTACTCGATGCGCTCACCGAGGGCGAAGCGCTACACGGTCGACAACAACGTGCGGGGGACGCACAACCTGCTCTGCGCCCTGGTCGATTCCGGTGTCGACGCCGCCGTCGTGCACCTGGGGACGATGGGCGTCTACGGCTACGGGTGGTCGGGCTCGGCGCCCATCCCCGAGGGTTACCTGGCCGTAAAGGTCCCCACGCCCGACGGCGAGCTGGTGCGGGAGATACTGCACCCGGCCAATCCCGGCTCCGTTTACCACATGACCAAAACGCTCGACCAGCTGTTGTTCGCGTTCTACGCCAAAAACGACGGCGTCCGCATCACCGATCTCCACCAGGGGATCGTGTGGGGGACCCAGACGGCGCAGACGGCGCTGGACGGGCGCCTGGTCAACCGGTTCGACTACGACGGCGATTACGGGACGGTGCTCAACCGCTTCTTGATGCAGGCCGCCATTGGGCACCCCTTGACGGTCCATGGTACGGGCGGGCAAACGAGGGCCTTCATCCACATCCGCGACACCGTGCGCTGCATCGAGCTGGCGGTCAACAACCCGCCGGAGGCGGGGGAGCGGGTTTCGGTGTTCAACCAGACCACCGAGGTCCACCGGGTCCGCGACCTGGCCGCCCTCGTCTCCAAGCTCACCGGGGCGGAGGTCGTGATGCTCCCCAACCCACGGCGCGAAGCCGCCGAGAACGACCTCGTCGTCCGCAACGACCGGTTCCTGGCCCTGGGCCTAAACCCGACGACCCTTTCCGAGGGGTTGCTCGAAGAAGTCCGCCTCATCGCCAGCGAGTACCGCGACCGCGTCGACCCGTCCAAGATCGTGGCCCGCTCGGTTTGGCGCAAAGGGATGGAGGTAGCGCCCGACCTTCAGGTGGTGCTGCCAGCTCAGGCCGGCGATGCCGATGGGGTCGGCAAGGCCGTGGACGCAAGCACCGAACCGGTGGCGAACGGCAAGGCGGCGGCCACGTCCAGGCGAGAAAAGCGGGCCTGAGCACCAGCGAACGTCATCTCCGTCGCCAGCCGGCGGAACCGTTTCAGGCCATCGCCGACGGGTGCGTCGGTGGGATGTCGCCCGTGTAGGCGCGGTCGATGTGGTTGACCGTAAAGCCCAGCTCGACGTAGAGCTTGACGGCCGGGGCGTTTGTGGCGTCTACGTACAGCATCGCTTCTCTAAGGCCTGTGGCCGCCAGGTGGTCAAGGCCGGCCAGGGTGAGCTGGCGGCCGAGGCCGCGCCCTGCGAAGTCCGGGTCAACGGCAACCACGTAGATCTCGCCTAGTGAAGGGTTGTGGGCCTGGTCGACCTTGGTCCAGCAGAAACCGACGAGGCGGCCTCCCATCTCCTCCGGTTGGTAGAGCAAGAAACCCTCAGGGTCGAACCAGGGTTGCGCTTCGCGCGCCTTGATGGTCTCCTCGGTCCAGCCGCCCTGCTCGGGGTGCCAGTGAAAGGCGCGGTTGTTCACCTCGAGCCACGTTTCTTCGTCTGCGCCCGGCCTGAACGGCCGTGTCTTGATGGAAGCGTGCTCGTCCGCCGGGAGGGGCCGGCGCATCTGGTAGAGGGCGCGGCCGGCGGACAGCCCCACGGCCGCTGCCATCCGGTCGTGGTACGGGGCCGGCTGGCTCACCCAGAGGTGCAGGTGCCCGCCCCCCTCGTTCCCGATGATGTTGATGGCTCCCTTCACGAGGTCGATCGCCACCGTGTTGGCCGGGGCCCGGTGATGAGGGTCGACGACGAGCTCCAGGCCCCAGCTGAAGGTGTCGCCGCCGTCGTGGGGGCCCAGGCTGAGCTGGGCATAGCCGACGGGGAGGGAGTGGCCCGGCTCCCAGGCCACGAGACCGGCGAAACCCTCTCTTCCGCCCTGGACGAGGTCGAGCCACGCATGTTCGCCGAGCGCCGGGTGGGCGTCCGCTTCGCTGGCGGCCGTTATGAGCTTGGTCACGGCGGCCAGGTCGGCCTCGTCGAGCTGGCGCTTAACCTGGATGTCGTGCACTCGTGTCGAAGCTAGCCTGCCTTCGCGCCTGCGAAAAAACTAACTTCGGGACAATAGAAGGAGGCGACGGATGGTTGTGGCCGAGAAGAGCCGATGTGGAGTTCCGGATGGCGACATGAAAGCGCCCGCCCCTTCCTTCCCTCTGTCCAGCTCGTGGCTCCACGGGCACTAGGAGTGCCACGCAAGAGCAGGGAGCCGAAGGTGGCGGAGGCGCCAGTTGCTGAGCTCGCAGTTACGGCGCTGCCAATTAGCGACCTGCCAGTTACGGTGCTGGCACTGGGCGAGCCCATAGATATCGAGCGGCCAGCCCGGGCGAGGTCGGCGAACCGGCCCAGGACGCCGGCCGGGCGGGCGAAGCTCACAGCGGCCCGCCTGGCCGACGAATACCCGGGGACGGCCAAGGAGTTGTGCGAGCTCGATTTCGCCACGCCGTGGCAGCTGCTGGTGGCTACCGTCCTCTCCGCCCAAACGACGGACGAGCGGGTGAACTCGGTCACTCCGGCGCTGTTCGCCCGTTACCCCACCCCTCCGGACCTCGCCGGCGCCGACCCGGCCGAAGTTGAAGCCATCATTCGCCCCACCGGGTTCTTCAGAGTGAAGTCCAAGACCGTCGTCTCGCTGGCCGGCGCGATCTGTGAGCGGTTCGGGGGCGAAGTCCCTACGGCACTGGAAGATCTGGTGACGCTGCCGGGGGTGGGCCGCAAGACCGGGAACGTCGTCCGCAGTGTCGCTTTTGGATTACCCGGCTTCCCGGTAGACACCCATGTCGGTCGTATCAGCCGTCTATTGGTGCTTACCGAACAGAAGGACCCCGAACGGGTGGAGGCTGAGGTTTGCGCCATGCTGCCCAAACGGGAGTGGGGCGCCCTTAGCCTGCGCATGATCCTGCACGGCCGGCGCATCTGCATCGCCCGCCGGCCCCGCTGCCCCGAATGCATCCTGGCTGACTTTTGCCCGTCTGCCGTGCTGCCGATCGGCTGGCGTGGCCCGGCCAGGCCTACTGCGCCCGTGAGGACTGTCGTGCCGACCGTGGGTCACTGATAAGCCGTTCCAGCCGGCGGTTGGCTACCCCGAGGGTGCGCTCGACCTCGGCCAGGTCGGCGGCATAGCGCTCCTCGTCGGCCGGCGACAGTTCGGACAGGATGCGCGTAACCCGGTGCGTCAGCTCGCTGAGGGTGCTCGAGACGGCTGTAAGTTCGGCGGCGGCGCTCATGGTGCCCAGCTTGGCAGGCGTTCGGGGTTAGCGGGAGCCGATATGCCGACCGCGGCCGCCGGCTCCGAGCCTGTCTAGTGACGCTCGGCCCCGCTTCCGGGCCACTTCGGGCGGCACGAGTAGCATCGTCGCCGATGCCAAGGACGCTGACCCGGATGGTCGTCAATGGGCTGGCGCGAGCCATGGATGTTGGCAAGGTGACTTCTCGTACGGGCGCACCCGCTCGCTCAGCACTATGAACCAGCCCACCGGCCTGGCCAGCTCTCTGCCCGAACCGCGCCCAGACCTCGGCCTGCGGGAGGGGTACCACTCGCCCCAGGTCCCGGTGGAGGTCCGGCTCAACACCAACGAGTCGCCTTTCCCGCCTCCTCCTGAATGGCTGGACGCCCTCCTGGCCGAAGCGAGCGACATCGCCTACAACCGCTACCCTGACCGTTCGGCCCTGGCCCTTCGAAGCGAATTGGCCAAATTGCACCACGTCCACCCCGAGCAGGTTTTCGCCGCCAACGGCTCCAACGAGGTCCTCCAGTCGATCTGCCTGGCGTACGGCGGGGCGGGCCGAAAGGCGGCCATGTTCGAGCCCACTTACGCCCTCCACTCGCACATCGCCCACTTGACCGGCACTGAAGTCGTACAGGGTCAAAGACGGCCGGATTTCACGCTGGACGTGGGGGCCGCCGTCAACCTGATCGAAGAGGAACGCCCTTCCATTGTTTTCCTGTGCTCCCCGAACAACCCGACGGGTCTGGTTGAGGACGCCGGCACAGTCGCGTCGGTGGTCGGGTCCTCACCGGCGCTTACGGTGGTCGACGAGGCCTACGGCCAGTTCTCTTCATGGTCGGCGCTGGAGCTCGTAGGTGAGGAGGTCCCGCTCGTGGTGGTGCGCACTTATTCGAAGACCTGGTCCATGGCGGCCGTCCGCCTCGGGTACCTCATTGGCCCCCCTGAGATCGTAAAAGTACTGGAACGAGTAGCACTCCCGTACCACCTGGACGCGCTGAAGCAGGCAGCGGGGCGCCTGGCGCTGCGCTTTTCCGCCCAAATGGAACAGCGCGTGGCCTCGATCATCGCTGAGCGCGACCGTGTGGTCGGAGAGCTTTCGAAAATGCCCGTCAAAGTGTGGCCCTCTCAGGCCAATTTCGTCTTATGGCGGCCGTTACGGCGCAGCGGCGAACAAGTCTGGCACGGCCTCGTCCAGCGGTCGGTCCTGGTCCGCGACACTTCGAGCTGGGCCGGGCTGGAGGGGTGCTTGCGCACAACCATCGGGGCCAGAGACGAAAACGACCGGTTCCTCTCGGCCCTCGCTGAGGTGCTGGCGTGACCGGGCCGCCCTCCACCCAGAGCCGGGAGGCGACCAGCGAGCGCGTCACCAAAGAAACCGCCATTTCTTTGAAGCTTTTGATCGACGGTACCGGCCAGGTCGAGGTGGCTACCGGTTTGCCGTTCTTTGACCACATGATTTCCCAGTTGGGCCGCCACGGCGGCTGGGACCTCGGGCTGAAAGCCAGTGGCGACCTGGCCGTTGACGCTCACCACACCGTTGAAGACGTGGGCATTGCGCTGGGGGCGGCCCTCCACGAAGCGCTCGGCGACAAAGCCGGGGTAAGACGGTTCGCTTCCATCGCCGTACCCCTCGATGAGGCCCTCATCGAAGTGGCGCTCGACCTGTCCGGGCGGCCGTTCCTCGTTTATGACGTAGACCCCGGAGCCGGTGGAGAGGCGTACCCCCTCGGCGACCCACCCTTCGACCCGCAGCTGGCCGAGGAGTTCTGGCGGGCCTTTTGCACATCGAGCGCGATTACGCTGCACATGCGCATGCGCAGCGGCCGGAACACACACCACATCCTGGAAGCCTGTTTCAAAGCCGTGGCCCGGGCCATGCGTGACGCCGTCCGCCTGGAGGGCGGCGGCATCCCATCGACAAAAGGCGTGCTCGGTTAAGAGCGGTTATGTCGAAGCCATTTATTGCTGTTGTCGATTACGGCATTGGCAACCTGCGGTCGGCCGAAAAAGGCCTCTGCCAGGTGGGCGCTGATGCCCGCCTGGTGCAACGCCCGCAAGACATCGGCGCCGCCGATGGCGTGGTGTTGCCGGGAGTGGGCAATTTTGGCCACTGCAGCCGCGCACTGTCGGAGAGCGGCCTCCGGCCCGCCACGTTGGAGGCGGCCGCCTCGGGCCGGCCATTCCTCGGTATCTGTGTGGGCATGCAGCTGCTTTACGAGCGTTCGGAGGAATCGCCAGGTATCCCGGGCCTTTCGGTTTCGGAGGGGACAGTTTCACTCTTGCCGGACGGGGTCAGACGCCCGCAGATGCAGTGGAACCTCCTTGACGTCCGGGCCGGGAGCCGGCTCCTTAAGGGGTTCGAGGAAGACGCCTGGGTTTATTTCGTGCATTCGTACGCCGCCCCGATAGGAAAAGAGACGACGGCGACGTGCGAATATGGCGGGCCCGTGGTGGCCGCGGCAGAAAAGGGACCGGTGTGGGCCACGCAGTTCCACCCGGAAAAATCATCTTCTGTGGGGCTGGGCGTGCTCGCGAATTTCGTGGCCGCCTGTAATTAACGAAATGGAGCTTTACCCGGCCATAGATCTGAGGGCGGGACGCTGCGTGCGTCTAGCTCAGGGCGACTTTGGGCGGGAAACGGTTTATGGGAGCGACCCCGTCGAGCGCGCCCAGGCCTTCGAGGCCTCCGGCGCCCGCTGGCTGCACGTGGTCGACCTCGACGCCGCCCGGACCGGCGTGGGCGCAAATAGACCGGTGGTCGCTGCTATCGCCGCCGCCGTCGGGATCCCCGTCCAGGCCGGGGGAGGGGTACGTGAGCCCGACGACGTGGCCGAGCTGCTGGACGCCGGTGTCGCCCGGGTCATGATCGGGACGGCCGCCATCCTGCAGGAAGGGTTCCTGGCCAGGGTGGCGGAGCGCTGGCCGGGAAAGGTGGGCGCCGCTGTCGACCATCGGGACGGCGAGGTAAGGGTCAAGGGATGGGCGGAAGGCTATGGCCACGAGGTGGCCAGCGTCGTCCGCGACCTCGGGGCGGCCGGGGCGGCCGTGGTCATGGTGACCGAGATATCCCGGGACGGCCTCATGCTCGGCCCCGACATCACGGGCTACCGCTTACTGCTCGAGGAATGCGACGTGCCGTTGATCGCCTCGGGGGGCGTCGGGACGCTCGACGACATCCGCCGGCTGACCTGGCTGCAGGCCGGGGGCCGGCGACTGGCCGGGGTCATAGTGGGCCGGGCCATCTACGAGGGCCGGTTCAATGTCCCCGAGGCGGTCGCGGCGTCGCGGGGTGTGCCTGCATGAGGGCAGTGCGGGTCATACCTTGCCTCGACGTGGACGCCGGCCGGGTGGTCAAGGGCGTCCGGTTCGCCGACCTCCGGGACGCCGGGGACCCGGTTGAACTGGCCGCCGTCTATGACGCCGAAGGAGCCGACGAGATCGTCTTTTACGACATCAGCGCTTCGGCCGAAGGCCGCACGACGATGCTGGACGTCGTCAGCCGCACGGCCGAACAAGTTTTCATTCCGCTCACGGTGGGCGGTGGCGTCCGCACGCTCGAGGATGCTCGCCAGCTGTTGCGGCTCGGTGCGGACAAAGTCAGCGTCAATTCCGCCGCCGTGGCCCGGCCCGAGCTCGTGCGGGAGATCTCCGACACCTTTGGTGCCCAGTGCGCCGTCGTCGGGGTAGACATGCGTCGAAAAGGCGGCGCGCCGGCGGTCTGGGAGGTCTATGTCAACGGCGGCCGGGTGGCTACGGGCATTGATGCCGTTGAGTGGGTGGTGCGCTGCCAGGCGCTGGGCGCCGGCGAGGTGGTGCTCAACTCGATGGACCGGGATGGCACCAGGCAGGGCTATGACCTCGAGCTCACCCGCACGGTCGTGCAAGCCACCAGCATCCCGGTCGTGGCCAGCGGCGGCGTTGGCACCCTCCAGCACCTGGTGGACGGGGCGGTGCTCGGGCTGGCTGACGCGGTGCTGGCGGCGTCTATCTTCCATTTCGGCGAGGTCACAGTGGCCGAGGCAAAAGCTGAGCTGGCCGGAGCCGGTGTGACGGTCAGGCCTTTCTGGCGCTAACTTGCCCGCAATGGCCCCCAATGACCCTGGCTCTCCCAAGCAGGCAGTTCAGATGCTCACCGACAGAGTGCTCGTCCAGGTCCCTCGGTCCGAAGGCGAGCGCAAGTCCAAAGCCGGCATCCTGATACCGGCCACCGCCGAGGTACCCCGCCGCCTCACGTGGGCCGAGGTGGTGGCGACCGGGCCCCACGTTCGGTCAATAAAGCCAGGTGACCAGGTCCTGTTCAACCCCGAGGACCGTTTCGAGGTCGAGGTGCAAGGAGAGAACTATCTCATCCTTCGCGAGCGCGACATCCACGCCGTAGCGGCCGAGCGGGTGACCGACGGCACCGGGCTCTACCTGTAGCTGACGACAACGACCGGCCCCATCCAAAGTGGCCTGCAGAGAGGCAACGGTTCGTCGTCGTGGGTGCCGTAGCCGGCGGTTAGCCGCCTAGCGGGCGCTTAGCATGGGGCTATGACGGTCGCCCTGCCTATTTCTGCCCGCCCTGAACAGCTGGCCGCAGTCTCGTACAACTCGGACGGCCTCGTCCCTGCGATCGTCCAGGAGGAGGGGACAGGCGAGGTACTGATGATGGCGTGGATGAACGAGGAAGTCCTGCGCGAGACCCTCGAGTCCGGTCGCACCGTCTTTTGGTCCCGCAGCCGGCAGTCCCGGTGGCGCAAAGGAGATACGTCAGGCGAGCGCCAGTGGGTACGCGCCGCCTACTACGACTGCGACGGGGACACGTTGCTGTTCGTTGTGGAGCAAGAAGGGGCCGGTGCCTGCCACACGGGCGAGCGGACCTGCTTTCACCGACGCTTCGGCGCCGACTTCCCCGACTCGGTAGGACAGCCGTGAACAGCCGCGGCGAGCACAGGTCGTGAGCCGGCCAGTATTACGACGCAGCGGCGTACACCCGAGCCGGGACGAGTTCGCCTCCCTGGCCCGCGACTGGACGATAGTCCCGGTCTGGTGCGAGCTGCTGGCCGATCTGACGACCCCCGTCGCCGCTTACGCCCGATTGGTCGGCGCAGGCCCCGGTTTCGTCCTGGAGTCAGTCGAGCATGCAGGGACATGGGGGCGCTGGTCGTTCATAGGCCGGCGGCCGTCGGCCACCATGACCCTCCGCCAGGGCCGGGTGTCTGTGGAGGGCACGGTCCCTGTGACAGTGCCGGAGGACCGGGGGATCCTGGCCGCCATCGAGGCTGTCCTTTCTCACTACCGGTCGCCCTCGTTGCCCGGGTTGCCCCCGCTGCACGGAGGGATCGTCGGGTACCTCGGTTACGACGTCGTCCGCGAGATCGAACACCTGCCCGATGCACCGCCCGATGAGCTGGGTTACCCCGACGCCGTCATGTCAGTCGTGGGGCAAGTGGCAGCCTACGATGCGTGGCGTCAGCGCGTGACCCTGGTGGACGCCGTGCCGGTACCGGTACGTGCCACCAGGGAAGAGATACACGACCTTTATGACCGGGCACTGGCCCGGCTGGAGGATTTCGCCGCGGAGGGCGCCAAACCGATCGATGAGCCCGTGATCGAACCCCCCGAGCGGGACGACGAGCTGCCGCCCGCCGTGCGCCGTACTTCGCCGGAGTTATATGCCAGTGCGGTGGAGGCGGCGAGGGAGTACATATACGCCGGGGACATTTTCCAGGTCGTGTTGGCGCAGCGCTTCGAACTGGAGCTTCAGGCCGAGCCTTTGGACCTCTACCGCTCTCTCCGCCAGGTCAACCCCAGCCCGTACATGTACCTGATCCAGTACCCCGAGCTGGCGGTCGTAGGTTCCTCGCCCGAACCCATGGTCCGGGTCCGAGACGGGCGGGTCATATCGCGGCCGATCGCCGGGACCCGGCGACGGGGCCGGACCGACGCGGACGACCGCCGCCTGGCCGCCGAGCTGTCGGAGCACCCTAAGGAGCGCGCCGAGCACGTCATGCTGGTGGATCTGGCCCGCAACGATGTGGGGAAGGTGGTCGACTTCGGCTCCGAGACCGTCGACGAGCTGATGACCCTGGAACGTTACAGCCACGTCATGCACCTCACGTCGCAGGTCTCGGGCCGGCTACGGCCGGGCCTGGGCCCAGTGGACGTGCTGCGCGCCACCCTTCCTGCCGGCACCGTCTCCGGAGCGCCCAAAGTGAGAGCTATGGAAATAATCGACCAGCTCGAGCCGGCCCGGCGGGGCCCTATGCAGGGGTCGTCGGTTACATCGATTTCTCCGGCAACGTCGACACGGCCATCGCCATTCGCACGATGCTGGTCAGTTCGGACGGGCGGGCCAGCGTCGAGGCCGGCGCGGGCATTGTGGCCGACAGTATCGCCGAAACCGAGGACCTGGAGTGCCGTAACAAGGCGGCGGCGTTGCTCGCCGCCGTCCCCGGGGCGCGCCGGATCGCGGCCGCCCGGGCCGGCGGGCAGGCCCGCCTCGCGGTCGGAGGGCCAGGTGGCGACGACCACCGTGGCGAAACCACCAGCCCCGAAATCTCTCGGTCCGCGAACCCCAGCCCCGAGAACCCCACCACCGAGAACCCGACAATTGAGGAGAGGGCGTGAGCGACGAGGCGGGTTATTCGGCGCTCCGAGAAGCGCTGGGGGCGCTCGAACTGGAGCGCGACATCGTTAGGGTCTCGGGCCCTGACGCCGAGGCTTACTTGCAGGGCCAGACGAGCCAGGACATCGCCAGGCTGGCGCCTGGGGCCTCAGCCTGGGCGCTCGTTTTGCAGCCCCAGGGCAAGCTGGACGTGTTCGTGCGCGTCACCCGCGTCGAGCCGGACGAGTTCGTCCTGGACACAGACGCCGGCATGGGTGCGCCCCTTGTGGCCAGGCTGACCCGCTTCAAGCTGCGCACGAAAGTGGATATCGAACAGCTCGAGTGGCGAGTTGTCGCCGTGCGGGGGCCGGCGGCGGGAGTAGCGCCACCGTCCACCGCCGATGGTCCCGTGGTGGCGGCCCTCTTCGAATGGGGCGGTTTCACCGGCTACGACCTGCTCGGGCCGAGCCCGCGGTGGCCGGATCCAGCGACGCCAGTGGGCCCGGCGGCTTACGAAGCGGTTCGGGTGGAGGCCGGTTTCCCCCGTCACGGGAGCGAGCTGGACGAGCGGACCATCCCGGCCGAAGCCGGCCTGGTCGAAGCCACCGTGAGCTTCACCAAAGGTTGCTACACCGGCCAGGAACTGGTGGCCCGGATCGACTCGCGGGGAAACAATGTGCCCCGGCGGCTTCGCGGCTTCATCCTTTCTGGCCCGGCCCGACCGGGGGCCCGCCTCTACCCCGTCCAGCCGGCTGACGGCCCGGGTGTCGAGGCGCCGTCCGAGGTAGTAGTGGGTGTAGGGGCTGACGAGAGCTCTCGTCGCCCCGCCCCGAAGGAGCTGGGCCGACTAACCACTGTCGCCTTGTCCCCCCGGCTGGGGTGGGTGGCGCTCGGCTATGTCGGCCGCGGGGTTGAGACTGGTTCGACGGTATTGGCGCGGGACGAAAACGATGAGATCGAGGCACGCGTGGAGCCGCTCCCCCTGGCGTGACAGAAGCGGTGCAAGGCCGGGCGGAAGCCCTTAAGAGACAGCGCCTGAACCTCGACGCGGTCGGCCCCGGCGGCTGGTCGATGCCATGGCCATGTACGGCTTCGTGGCCCTCGGCCTCCCTGATGGGATGATCGGGACGGCCTGGCCGGCGCTGCGGAGCGGCTTTGGTGTCCCCCTGGACGGCCTCGGGATCGTCCTCCTGGTGGGCACGGCCGGTGGGGTGTGCAGTTCGTCGGTGGCGGGCCTCATCCTGGCCCGCGTGGGCGTACGGCCCACGATCATGTTGGCCGGGGCCATCGCCGCCCTCGGCGCCCTGGGAGCGGCGCTGTCCCCGGCGTTTTGGACGTTCGTGTTGGCGGGCACGGCCATTGGGGTGACAGCCGGCTTGTTGGACAGCTCCCTCAACGCCACCGTCGCCCTCTCCGGGCGCAACCGCCTGTTGAACGCGCTCCACGGTTCCTACGGCATTGGCACGACCCTCGGCCCGTTGGTCGTGACGGCAGCCATCCTGGCTGTTTCCTGGCGTCCTGCCTACGCTTTCCTGCTTCTCGTCGAGCTCGGGCTCGTGGGGGGCTGGTGGGCGGCCGGGCGGCGCCGCCGGCCGCCGGCCTCCGCCGTCCCACCAGGGGGCCAGACAAGCGAAGACCAGGCAAGCGAAGACCAGATCGGCCTCCCGGTCGCGGCCTCCGAACCGGCGGGCGTCCGGCCTGTCGGTGACCCAGCTCCGGCCCGGCCTCGTCAAAAGCGCCGCCTGGCCGTCGTGGTCACCCTCGGCCTGGTCGTCTTCATGGTGTACACGGGGTTCGAGGTGTCGGCCGGCCAGTGGGGCCCGAGTTTCGAACGTGGCCACCTCCACCTTGGGCCGGGCGCCACAGGGCTCGCTACGTTCGGCTACTGGGGCGCCCTCACGGTCGTCCGGTTCGCCCTGGCTGCTCCCCGCCGCCCGCTTCCACAGCAGCACATTGTCAACTGGGGCTGCGCCACCGCCATTGTCGGCGCCGCCTTGGTCTGGTGGAACCCCGGTGACATAGTCGCCGTCCTTGGCCTGGTGATCATCGGAGGCTCTCTGGCCGGTGTCTTCCCGGCGCTTGTCGCCTTAACCCCGGGAAGGGTCGGAGAGGAAATGACCCACCACGTGATCGGCTGGCAGATCGGGGCGGCCAGCCTGGGCGGGGCCGCCATCTCGGCCGTTTTTGGGGCGGTTTTTCAGCGTTATGGGCTGGACAAGTTCGGGCCGGCCCTACTGATCGCGGCCGTTCTCACACTGGTGGGGGTTTTGGTGCTCGAGCGTGTGGGCACGTCGACGCTGGCGGCCCGCACTCGGTGAGCGCTGATCGCCCTGAAACTGATCAGCCGGCTTCATTCGGCTGGGCGAGGCCTGTGCCGCTCCTCGTCCGCGCCGCTTTGGACGGTTTATGGCGGTTTTTGCGCATAAACCGTCGAAGTCTCTTCCGGACTGGTCGGGCGCCGCGGTACTCGGAAGTGCTTAATCAGCTGCCACCGTCCACCGAACCCTGACGGTACCCCCGGGAGCGAGATGGACGAGACCGACGCCGTTGTTGAACGCGTTGGGCGCACACGTTAAGGGCTCGATGGCCAAGCCCTCGCGGCGGTGCGACGCCAACGTGTCTCCAGTGAATATCTGCACGAACCGGATGGGCTCGTCGTATTTGCACGTGATCGAAATGCTCCCGTCGGGCGAGAGAAAATTTGCCTTCGCCCGGGCGTCCTCGTCTCTGGCCAGGTCGGTAAGGGTGACGTCAAACTCGGTCCCTCCGACCGGCCTCGGCTCCCGGAAGTCGAAGACGGATCCGTCCACGGGGACGGCCGGAACTTTCGGGCTGAGGTCCGCATTGGTTTCGAAGTAGCTCGAAGCCTGGACTTGCAGCACCGAGTCGTCCACGATCGCCGTGCCGGTCTTGAAATAGGGATGGGCGCCGAAGCCGAACGGTGCAGTGCGGCCCCCGATATTCGTGGCGATGGTGCTGATTTCGAGGGCTCCACTGCGCAGATGGTACGAATTCTCGAAAGCCAATGGAAAGGGGTAGCCCGGCTGCGCCAACAAGAGGCAGGAGAGGGTGACTCGGTCTGCGAGGTGTTCTTTGACCTCCCAGGTCAACCAGTGGGTAAAGCCGTGGATGGCTGACCCGTGGGTGCGGTCGGTTATCGGCAGCTGGTAGTGCTCACCTTCGAACTCATAAACGCCATTGCGGATGCGGTTCGGCCACGGTAATAACAGCTGGCCATGGCCCCCTCCTCCCGTGTACCCGTCGTCGTTAACGGTGGCGAGGAGATCGGTGCCAGCCCAGCGCGCCTTGTAGAGGTTGGCGCCTTGCTGGGTCACTATGGCTTCACGGTCGCCGTCTCTGATCTCGAAAAGCTGACCGGCGCGGCCCAACCCGGCGGGAGGTGTCGGGGTCACGTCGGATACGGTAGCGCATTCCCCCTTTGTGACCTTCCGGCTCCTTTGTTGACGCCAGATAGGGTCGTGAGCGTGACGGCGCCTTCGAATGAACTCGGTCAAATGCCAACCGGCGGTGCGCTTTCGCGGGGACGACTCGCCACGGTGAACGAAACGCCGGGAGCGGCCGACCTGGATGTGGCGCCGGGATGGCTCGATGACGTCGCCGCCGGCGCCCTGGACAGGCGTTGTCCCAGCCGCCAACAAGCCCTGGCCGTGCTTCGCTCGAGCGACGCTGAACTGCTCGATGTAGTGGCGGCCGCCGCCCGTGTCCGTCGGGCCTTCTTCGCCAACCGCGTGAAGCTCAATTTCCTGGTGAACATGAAAAGTGGGCTCTGTCCGGAGGACTGCTCCTATTGCTCGCAGCGGCGCGGCTCGGAGGCAGGGGTGCTGAAGTACAACTGGGTCAGCTCGGAGGAGGCCGCCCGCCAGGCCGAGCTCGCCGCCAGCCGGGGGGCCAGAAGGGTATGTCTGGTCGCCAGCGGGAGGGGGCCAAGCGATCGGGACATCGACCGGGTGGCGGCCACGGTCCACGCCATACGGTCGAGCCGACCGGAGCTCGAGATCTGTGCCTGTCTGGGCCTGCTCGAGCAGAGCCAGGCGACCCGGTTGAAGGAAGCCGGAGCAGACGCCTACAACCACAACCTCAACACGGCGCCCTCGTTTTACGGCCAGATTTGCAGCACTCACACTTTCGAGGACAGGGCCGAGACCGTGAGACAGGCGTCCGCCGCAGGTCTATCTCCGTGTTCGGGCGTGATCGTGGGCATGGGCGAGACCGACGAGCAATTGGTCGACGCTGCCTTCGCCCTGCGCCAATTGAGCCCCGACTCGGTGCCGGTGAATTTCCTCATGCCGTTTGAAGGCACGCCGCTGGCCGGTCATTTCGACCTGACCCCGGCGCGGTGCCTGAGAGTGCTGGCCATGTTCAGGTTCTTTTTCCCAGACGTCGAAGTGCGCATCGCCGGCGGCCGCGAGATGCACCTGCGCAGCCTCCAGGCACTCGGGCTCCATATCGCCAACTCGATCTTCCTGGGCGATTACCTCACGTCGGAGGGGGCTCCCGGGCCCGCCGACCTTCAGATGATCGCCGACGCCGGGTTCGTGGTCGAGGGGGCCGACGACCTCGTCGGGACGTTCTCGGACGGGGGGCAGCCCTTGACGCCCGTGCTGCGCCGGCGAGGGCCGGGGACGTCGTTGCCCGCGAATACATAAGCCGCAATGCCCGACGGCACTCGGCCAAGGCGGGCGTTCGAGGTCCAAGGTTCTGGCGCCCAGGAACTTGGCGCCCAGGATGTTTGCGCCCATGACGTAGGCGCCCATGACGGAGGCGCCTAGGACTTCGACACAGGTACTGCGGGCGGAGACGGGACGGCTTCAGCGGTCCGCGTCGCCACCGCTCCTGGCTCGGGCTCAGGCGCCGGAGCAGGTACGGGAGCAGGTACGACCGACGACGATGGCACCGCCGGCGTCGACCGCGGCCCGCGGGCCCGGCGCTGTACGACCTGTAGGACGATGACAAACCGGGTACCACCGTTGGCTCCGATGGGCGACTCGGCCCGCACTTCGCCACCCATGGCGCTGACCAGCTCTTCAACGATGGCCAGTCCCAAACCGGAGCTGACCTTGCGGTCCGCCGGCAGACGTGACTGGTAGAGCCGCTCGAATACCCGTTCGAGGTCTTCGGGCGGGATGCCGGGCCCGTCGTCTTCCACGAGCACGGTCGGCCGCCCCCGGTCGAACCGGCCCGTCTTCACCGTCACCCGTGATCTGGCGTATTTCAAGGCGTTTTCGACCACGTTGGCGACCACCTGGGCCAGGCGGTCCGGGTCGGCGTCACACATGACCTCGCCTGCTCGTGCCTTCCCGATCGAAATCGCCAGCCCCTGCTCCGCCGCCGCGGGGGCGAAGGCCTGGGTGGCCTCGGTCACGACCCGGGAGAGGTCGACCGGGCCACAGTGAAGGCTGAATGCCCCGGACTCCAACTTCGCCAGCTCCAGCAGGTCTGTTACCAGGCGCTCGAGCCGTCGGGCCTCGGAGCCAATGACGCCGGCGGCGTACTGGACGTCGTCCGCCGCTCCGTCGGAGATGGCCTCGGCGAAGCCCCGGACCGAGGTGAGGGGAGTGCGGAGGTCATGCGACACCGACATCAAGAACTGCCGTTGCGCCCCCCGGGCCTTCGCCAGGCTGGCCGCCATCTGGTTGACCGAGTTGGCGAGCGAGACGAGCTCGGTGCCCTCACGCTGGGGGACGTGGACTCGCGCCGCCAGGTCGCCTCTGGCGATGCGGCGGGTGACGCCCTCGGTCTGCTGGAGAGGTCGGGCGATGCGGTGCCCCAGCCGGTTGGCAGCGATAAGTGCGATGGCAATGGTGAGGGCCGAGGCGATGGCGAACCACAATGCGGCCGCCCCCACACCCGCCGGGGCGTTCCGGGTGAGGACCACGACGAGGTTGACGGAGCCACCATTCGCGATCGGCACGGGCCGCGGGACCAGTAGAGCGGCCCACGCCAACCGCCCCCGATGGCCGCTCACAGGAAGCCCGTCTATGAGCTGGGGGGTCTCGACGTTGTCGACGCTCAGTGAACTGGGCAGTGTAACGGCCGTGTCCGAGCCGATTGGCTCGTTGGCGTTTAAAGGGTTGTAGAACGCGCCGTCCGAGCTGACGCCGACGACCGTCTCCCCCTGGAGCTGCAAGGGCGCCTTCAGCACGTTGAGCGTGCTGCGCAGGACGGCCAACGAATCGTGGCGCTTCCCCGTAGTGGCTGCCTCCTCGACTCCCTGCGCGAGCTGCTTCGCCTCGGACACGAGCTCGGACTGAGTCTGCTGGACGCTGGTGAGGTCCGTGAGGCCGATCGTGGCCAGGCCCGCGAACACGAGGGCGCCGACGACCATGGCCACCATCGTCAGGCTCAAGCGCCGGCGCACAGGCGAACCCTCTACCCGAGCCGGTAGCCCATGCCCCAGACCGTGCCGAGCGGAAGGGCATCGCCAAGTTTCTTGCGTAGCTGGCGCACGTGTGCGTCCACCGTCCGGTCATCGCCGTACCAGCCCGGCCCCCAGACGCCATCGAGCAGTTGCTGGCGCGATAAGGCCCGGCCGGGGCGTTCGGCCAGGAACTGCAGGAGCTGGAACTCCTTGGACGCGAGCGGCACGACCTCCCCGTCGAGACGGGCCTCTCTCCGCACGAGGTCCACCTCCACCCGGCCGGCCATGAGGACCTCGCTGCGATTGGTCGACCCGTCGGAACGGCGCAGAATGGCCTTAACCCTGGCCACCAGCTCGCGGGGCGAGAACGGCTTGGTCACGTAGTCGTCGGCCCCGAGCTCGAGGCCGAGCACCCGGTCGAGCTCGCTGTCCCGGGCCGTGAGCATCAAGATCGGCAGCGAGTGCTTGGCCCGGACCTGCTGGCAGACCTCCATCCCGTCGATCCCGCCGGGCAGGCCGATGTCGAGGATCGCCATGCGCGGCCGCTCGCGTTCGATGGCCGCCAAGCCCGCCTCGCCCGTCCCCGCCTGGATGACCCTGAAACCCTCGCGCCGAAGGTACATGTCGACCAGGTCGGCAATGTGGGTGTCGTCTTCGATGACGACGACGGTCCCCTGCTCGGTTGCCATACAGCCAGCATGCCCCATAGCTGTGACACTTTGGTGAAGCCCTGGCCAAAGGACGCCCCCGGGCTACGCTTGTTCGCGGTGCCCACGTACCTGGACAAGATCCTGGCAGCCCACCGCGCGGCGGTGGGCGAGGGTGCGCGCCAACTCTCAGATCTGATCGAGGAGGCGGAGCGGTGCCCGCCGACGCGGGGCTTCAGCGCCGCCCTGCGGGCCGTGCCGGGCGTGGCCGTCATCGCCGAGATAAAGCGGCGGAGCCCTTCCAAAGGACCGCTGGCTCCCGCCCTGGTGCCAAGCGTGCTAGCGAAGGCGTACGCGGGCGCCGGAGCGGCGTGTCTTTCGGTTCTCACTGACCACGAGTTCTTCGGTGGCTCGGCTGAAGACCTGGCCGAAGCCCGGGCCGCGGTCGACCTCCCGGTGCTGCGCAAGGACTTCACCGTGAGCGCTGGCGATGTTTGCCAGACCCGGCTCATGGGAGCAGACGCAGTGCTCATCATCGTCGGTGCGCTTTCGTCCGGAGAGCTGGCCGAGTTCCTGGCCCTGTCCGGCCGTCTCGGGCTCGACGCCCTGGTAGAGGTGCACGACGAGGCGGAGGCAGAGGTGGCCGTGGAGGCGGGCGCCGACCTGATCGGGGTCAACCAACGAGACCTCGTCACGTTCGAGGTGGACACCGACAGGGCCGTGCGAGTAGCGGCCAAGCTGCCCGTCGGCGTCGTGCGGGTAGCCGAGTCGGGGATACGGACCTATGACGACGTCTGCCGGCTGGCTGACGCCGGTTTTGATGCCGTGCTCGTCGGCGAGGCTCTGGTCAGCGCGCCGGACCCGGGCGCGGTTCTGGCCACCCTGCGCGGCGTCGAGGGACCGTAGCGGTGCTGATCAAGATATGCGGGACGACATCCGAGGACGATGCCCTCCTGGCCGTGGCCATGGGCGCCAACGCCATCGGTTTCGTGTTCGCACCCTCCCCCCGCCAGATCTCCCCCCAGCGGGTGGCTGACATCGTCAAGCGCCTGCCACGCGAAGAGATCCTGACCGTGGGCGTGTTCCGGGACCACGCCCCCCGCCGGGTCGTAGAAGTCGTCTTCGAAGCCGGCCTCCAGGCTGCCCAGCTCCACGGTCGCGAGACGCCTGACGAGACGATCTGGATCCGTCAGCGCATCCCGATGGTCATAAAGGCCTTTCCGGCGGGCGACCCGCGGGTGGTGCGGGCCGAAGAGTACGGCGCGGACGCCGTCCTGCTCGACGCGGCCAACCCCGGCTCCGGGCAGGTCTTCGACTGGGCTCTCGCCGGCGACCTGCCCGAGGGTCAAAAATTGGTCATAGCCGGGGGCCTGGACGCCGGCAATGTCGGAGCCGCCGTCTCCAAGGTGAGACCCTGGGGAGTCGACGTAACCTCGGGCGTCGAAGCGTCCCCGGGAGTAAAGGATCCCATGAAGGTAAAGGCATTCGTCGAGGCGGCCAAACGAGCCGAGGTGGGCGTGGCCGAGGCGACGGCCACCCTCTCCCAGGGTTCGTTCGAGGGCCCTTACGACTGGGCTGAGGACGAGCATTATTGAGCTCTGACACCCTCATGGGAGAACCCACCTCCGGAGGCCGTTTCGGCCGTTTCGGCGGTTTTTTTGTCCCCGAAGCGCTGGTACCGGCTTGCCAGGACCTGGAGCGCGATTTCCGCGCAG
The DNA here is from genome assembly GCA_963750465.1 of uncultured Acidimicrobiaceae bacterium. Lineage (GTDB taxonomy): Bacteria > Actinomycetota > Acidimicrobiia > Acidimicrobiales > Palsa-688 > Fen-671. Next base: position 599,560 of record CAVVRE010000007.1, on the reverse strand, counting down.
CGTGGTCGAACCCTGGCTTCAAGGAGCGCTACAACGACCTGCTGCGGGACTACGCAGGGCGGCCGAGTGCGCTGACCGAGTGCCACAACCTCTCCAAGGAGCTGGGCGTCCGGGTCTTGTTGAAACGCGAGGACCTCAACCACACGGGCAGCCACAAGATAAATAACGTCATCGGGCAGGGGCTCCTCACTCTGGAAATGGGCAAACAGCGGCTGGTGGCGGAGACGGGGGCCGGTCAGCACGGGGTGGCCACGGCGACAGCCGCCGCCCTCTTCGGACTGGAATGCGTGGTGTACATGGGCGAAGTCGACATGGAACGCCAGGAGCTCAACGTGTTCCGGATGCGACTACTTGGAGCGGAAGTGCGGCCCGTTCGGTCGGGCAGCCGGACGCTGAAGGACGCGGTCAACGAAGCCTTGCGAGACTGGGTCGCCAGCGTTGAGTCGACCCACTATTGCCTGGGCTCGGTAATGGGACCGCATCCTTTCCCATGGATGGTGCGCGAGTTCCAGGCCGTGATCGGCCGAGAAGCCCGCGAGCAGTGCCAGCGCTTGCTCGGGACCGGCCCGGATTACGTCGTCGCCTGCGTGGGAGGGGGAAGCAATGCGGCCGGGACCTTCGCTGGTTTCGTGGACACGCAATCACAACTGGTCGGCGTCGAAGCTGCAGGAGGGGCCGCGCTGGGGCCCAAGGGCGTCCCCGGGGTCTTGCATGGCATGCATTCGTACCTGTTGCAGGATGAGTTCGGCCAAATCCTGGAAGCGACGTCGATATCCGCTGGCCTGGATTACCCGGGCATCGGGCCGGAGCACGCTTACCTGGCCGAGCTGGGCCGGGCGCGCTACGTGTCTGCCACCGACGAGGAAGTACTCGCCGCTCTGGAGTTGCTGGCCCGTACCGAGGGCATCATCCCTGCCCTCGAGCCGGCGCACGCCGTGGCCTGGCTCGCCAAAGCGGCCAGAGCCGGCGAGGTGCCCGCGGGCGCGAGCGTCCTTTTGACCATGTCGGGGCGCGGCGACAAGGACGCCGAGCACGTGATGAAGCTGATGGGTGGGGTGGACCGGTGAAGGGAGTGCCGGTCGAAAGCACGCTCCGGGCGGCGCGGCGAAAAGGGGCGTAAGTTACTGGTCCCCTACATCACCGGTGGCCTGCGCGAAGACTGGGTCGTCATATTGCTGGCCATGGCCGAGGCAGGGGCGGACGCCATCGAGGTGGGGCTGCCCTTTTCCGACCCGATGATGGACGGTCCGACCATCCAGGAGGCCTCCTCGCGCGCGCTCCAGCGCGGCACCACCCCGAGCTCGGTCCTGGGCGACCTGCGGTCCGTTGACGTTGCTGTCCCGCTGATCGTCATGACCTACTTCAACCTTGTGCTGCGGGCGGGCACGAAGCGGTTTGCCAGCGAGCTGGCCGGGGCGGGCGTAGGGGGAGCGATAGTGCCCGACCTACCACTGGAGGAATCGGGGGAATGGGAAGACGATGCCGGAGCCCAGGGCGTCGAGACCGTCCTCCTGGCCGCGCCCGTGACGCCTGATGAGCGGCTCGCGGTCTTATGCCAGCGCTCGCACGGCTTTGTCTATGGGGTCAACCTGATGGGGGTGACAGGTGAGCGCAACAGCCTGGCCACGAGTTCGTCCGTACTGGCCAAGCGCCTGAAGCTGCTGACGGACAAGCCCGTCATCATGGGGTTCGGTATTTCGGGACCTGAGCAAGCAGTGGCCGCGGCCGAGCACGCGGACGGGGTGGTCGTAGCCTCGGCCTTGATGCGCGCCGCCCTCGACGGTGCATTGCCCAACGAGGTCGCTGAGCGGGTTGGGGCGATCAGGGCGGCGCTCGACCGGCGCTAACTGCCTAGAGGGCTGCCTCGCCATCTCGGCCGTTCTGGGTGCAGCCGAGGAATCTGGTTGCGCCTCAGCGCAAGATCTGCGCCCGAACACGACCAATAACTCGTAGCGCGCCCAAAAACGGGCTTCGGCGCCCCGGCTTCGGCGCCCCGGCTTCGGCGCCCCGGCTTCGGCGCCCCGGCTTCGGCGCCCGGGCCATGGCGCCAAAGCCTCGGCGCCTTAGTTTTGGCCCCCGATTTCTGGTCCCCGGTCATGGGCGGCCGGTCACCGGCGCCCCCTCACCGGTGCCCCTCATCCGCCTCCCTCATCCATGCCCCGGGTTTTTCTCCCTAAGGACTAGCCAGCGGGGAACGAACTGGGGAAGTTCTAGGGGAAGCTCACCGGCAGCCTGGCCGGCATGAGCGTTGCAGATCACCAGCGTCAGGAGAGCAGTTCCCCGACTGCCGCCACCATTTTCGAGAGTCTCGAACACGAATGGAGCCACGCCAGCGGGCAGCCGGACATGAAAGCTCGCTCTCGGGCGTGGGCCGCCGCCGAGCCCACGCTCGAGGGCTGCTCGGACTGCGGCGGCATGCTCCACCTGGTCACCTGGGAAGGATCGCGACCCTCCGATCAGGGGAGCAGGGTCCTGACCGCGCTGCTCAGGCTGGCTACCGACCCGCTGGCGGCCCGGACGCTGCTTCAAGCCTTGCTCCCGCGCATCAAGACCGAGAGGGTGCTGACTCCCAAATATGGGCACGGTATAGGTGAAAGCTGGCAACGGCCATTGGACACGGTGGCCGACCTGGTGGCCGAGTGCTTTGCCGCAGTCAAAAGACATGCCGGGGAGGAAGTGGACGACGTCGCCCGCCTCGTCCTGCAGGAAGCCACGAGGAAACTGCGAACGGCCCGGCAGGCTCAACGGCGTTACCACGACCGGACGGTCATATTGGTGTCAGACCACGCCAGATATGCGGTCGCCGATCTATCGGGCGCCCGTTCGGGCGTGGAATGGCTAGCGGCCGCCCTGACGGAAGCGGTTCGCTCCGACAATCTGAGCAAGAAAGAGGCGAGGCTCGTGTACGCCACTCGCGTCAAAGGCCTGTCTGCGAGTGAGGTCGGCCGCTACGCCGGGATGCGCCCAAAAGCCGTCTACTACGCGTTGGCGCGGGCCGAGCGTACGTTCCGTCGGAGAGCGGCATGACGCCGCCAGTGGCAGATTTGCCTCGTTTGGCCCTACTGGCCACCGTCGCCGTCCTCGTGTTGGCAGCCGTCGCCGGCCTGGCGGCGCTGGCGGCGTTTCGCCTCGGCCCTAGTGCATGGCGGGGCCGGGCGAGCGCCGGGCCAAGAGGTAGGCCACGGTTCCAGGCGTCCTCCGGCGGGCGATGGAAATACCACGACCGGCGGATTTTGAGCCGAGCACGATGGCCCCACTTACCGTCGACTTCGCCACTCAGTGACCATCGGGACCGCCACGGCTTCGCCACCCGTCGCCAACTGCACGAAGAGGCGTCGGCGGCGGCCGCCCGCCGGCGGGCTCCGCACACTCGCCCCTCGTTGGCACGCGCCAAGGGCCCGCTGGCGCCGCTCGACTTGGGCTATCCCCTGGGGCGTTCCCTCCGCGGTGGCGTGGACCTCCGGCCCAGTTGGGAAGCGTCACTTCGCCTCGTGGCCCCTCCGGGAGAGGGAAAGACGTTCAGGGCGCTGGTCCCGATATTGCGCCAGCACCCCGGGCCGGCCCTTGCCACCTCGACCAAGCCCGACCTGTACGAGTTGAGCGCGCTGGCTCGCCAACGGCGAGGGCCGGTCTTCGCCCTCGACCCCGATCTCCTCGTCCCCGCCGCGCAGCCAGCCCGCTGGTCGCCCGTGGCTGGATGCGAAAGGAGCGAAGTGGCCGAGCGCCGGGCGGCGGCATTGGTGGCCGCCACTGGCGAGGAAGAGAACATACAAAACGGCGCATTTTTCCGTGACTCGGCTCGTGACCTGCTGAAGGCCTACCTTCACGCGGCGGCCCTTGAGGGCCTCGATATCCGGGCCGTCATCGAGTGGTCGCGCCGGCCCGAGGACCCAACCCCGGCCGAGATGCTTGTCTCTTCCCCTTTTGCCGCGCCTGGCTGGGGTGACGTCGTCGCTCTCCACACCAGTGGGGCGGCCGAAACCACGTCCGGTGTGCTGCGCTACTTAGCCCGGGCGCTCGCCTGTTTCAGCCATGAGACGGTGGTGGAAGCCTGTTGCCCAGCGCCCGGCGACGAACTCGACATCGAACGACTACTACTGGAAAACGGCACGCTCTACCTACTGGGCAAAGGGTCTCGGCTGGGTGCCGTGGCCCCCTTGATTACCGCCCTTGCCGACGAGGTTTTCGACTGTGCCGAACGCTTGGCCGTGCGGATGCCGGGCCGGCGCCTGGACCCACCACTGCTTGGCCTGCTGGATGAGGCGCCCAGCATTGCTCCAGTGCCCGCGCTGCCGGAGTTGCTGGCCGACGGGCGGGGCCGGGGCATCGTGATGGTTTATGCCATGCAGTCATTTTCCCAGGCCGTTACTCGCTGGGGCGCCCAAAGAGCGCAAACAATGGGCAGCGCGACCACGATCACCGCTGTACTTGGCGGTCTCACCTCGCCGGGCGACCTGTCCGACCTGGAAAGGATCTGCGGCCAGCGCCGTGTACGACGGGAGTCCACCCACCGCGGCACGAATGGTGCGAACAACCGCGACAATTCGCGCACCATCAGCTGGGAAATCGAGGCCGTATTACGGGCCGATCAAATCCGGACCCTTCCGGCCGGAGTCGCCCTCGTGCTGTGGTCCAAACTGCCCCCGTTCCTGGCCCGCCTGCCCCTCCTATCGGAATTGCCGGGCTGGGCAGAGGTCCAACGAGAAGAAAAGATGGTCAGGGCGGCCAACGACCGCGCCCGATCGCAGAGGAATCGGGGCGGCGCCCCGCCGCCTTGTACCGGTCCGTCAGCCGAGTTCGATTACCTGCTCAGCACGTGTCCGACAACTTCCGGCCCGGCCCGGGCATTTCGCCAAGAAAGCGCACAGAAATGACCAGCTGTCCACCTCCGTACCGTCCGCTGCGCGGCGCCGAGCCACCGCATTTCGTGGACCGGGAAGACCCCCAGGACGTCGTGGCCAACGGCATTCTCGCCGCCAGCGTCGCCGCCTACGCCGCCGGGCCACGCGACCCGCGCTTTCACCGGCTGATCGTCGCCGAGCCTGCCATGGGCAAGACCGCGTTATTGCGAGCAATTGCACAGGTGGTGGCCCGGCGGCTGGGGTGGGCTGTGGCCCTCCATAGTTGCCGGCCGAAAGAGCGCGCTCTGCGGGCCGTTTCGGCCGTGGTCATCAACATCCTGTACCAGCACTGGCCGACTGACGGGACCCGTTTGCTGAGCGAATTGCGTGAGGTAGACAGCCCGGGAGCACCCACTTTCTCCAGGTTAGAAAACGGGTCTTCCTGGTCGTTCCTGAAGCACCTGCTCGAGTCGGTGGGCAACCTCGCGGGCGCCAATTCCGGGGGTCTCCTGGTCGTCTTCGACGAGGCCGATCGTCTAAGTGGTGGGGAGCTGGAGTCCCTTGGTTATCTCGCCCGCAGCCTGTCCCGGGATGGCCTCCCGGTGGCGCTACTGTTCAGCGGCGGCCCTCAGCTGGGCGAGCGCTTTGCCCGGGCCGGGCATTTCTCAGGATGCATTTGGCCGACCAGCTCTGGGCCGGTTGGATGACGGCGAGGCCCGGGAAGCGTTGGTGGTTCCGGCCGCCGACCGAGGGGTCGAATTCCACGCCGACGCGCTCGAACTTCTCTGTCTCGCCTCCGGCGGCTCGCCCTTGGAGATCCAGCGCCTCGGCTTCGCCGCCTGGTCAGCGGCGAGCGGAGCCGACCTGGTGGCGCTGGCTGACGCGCACGCGGCCTTGAGCCTTGTCATGGAGGCGACTGAAGCCAGAGCCTCGTGAGGGGCCGTCGAAGGCCCCATGGGCCCCGTTCGAACCGTCTCCCGTCGTGGGCGCTCTGTGCCCGGTCTTCGAGCACCCCCCAGTTTGTCCTTGGCGGCGGGCCCCTGGTTGCTCGCCGTCTGGCCGCTCTAGCGGGCCCGAGCGTAACGTGGCGCCATGGCAACCGCGCTGCTGGGCTACGTGGCTGGCGCCGGGTCATGAAAAGCCTGTACATGGCGCGGATTGACGTCGCCACGGGAAAGCTGCTGATGACAGTTTCCAAACTCGACGATGCCGCCGCAGCGGGCCCAGCCTCCTGCCGGATTGGGACCGCTCGATGGTGGTCACTCACTTGTCGGCCAACGCCGACGGCATTCGCCGGGCCGTGGAAGCAGCCAGAGCCGGGCGCACAGGCGAGGTTTACCCCGGCGGGAAGGCGGCTCGCGACGCGGAGATCGAAGCCGGCCGGGCGTTGGCGGCGAGGGAACTCAACCTGCGCCTCGACCTGGCGTGCCGGCTCCTACGGGTCGCCCTCGGAGAGGCGACCGACGAGATTCTGGGACGCTCCCGCTATCGGCCCTAAGGGAGAAGTGCGTATCGGTCCCGGCCTGGTAGTGGCCAGGCTGCGGGAGGTCGAGGTCCACCACGTCGACCTCGACTATGGCTACAAGCCGGAGGACTGGCCGCTCGAGTGGGTCATGGAAGAGATGGACCGGGCCATGCTGGAGCTGCCGTTGCGCTTGCCGCCCGGGACGGCAGTGGTCCTGACCGCCACTGACGCCGATCAGCGATGGGTGGCCGGCAGCGGCGACGCCGTCGAGATCACGGGCACCACTGCGGAACTGTTCGCATGGGTTATTGGCCGCTCCGCTCACGTCAGCGGCGTGGAATGCCCGATCCTCACTCCGTGGCGCTGAGCGCCTCGCTGACCAACTCCGGCTCATCGCCGACGCTACCGCCCGTACCGACCAGTTCCGGCGGCCGGGTCGCGGCCGAGACTTTACGCTTCCTTTTTACGGATGGTTTCTCGGAAGCCTTGCTCTTCTTCTTGCCCCGACGGCTCTGCGCCGGTTTATCCAGGCACACGGCCGATAGGAAAGAACCGACCGAGTCGGCCAAGCGCTCGGCCATCAGTGAGTACATAATCTTGTTGGCTTGCCTTCGCTCTTCCACGAGACCAGCCGATTTCAAGACGGCCAAGTGACGCGATACCGACGGCCCTGAAATCGGGAAATAGGAGCCTATTTCGCCGGCTGATAACTCACCTTTTCGAAGCTCGTAGAGGATCTGGCGCCGGGTGGGGTCGGCGAGCGACCTGAAAACGAGTGTCGCTGTGGTGGTGTTTATATCCTCAACAATCTAGCTATATAGCCATATAGCGAAAGAGCTTGTCAAGTCGGTGGGCCGAGCAGTTCGGCCCGCGGCGTAAAGGTCGCGGCCTCAGCCCCCAGGCGACGCAAGCCGGGCCCGCCTAACCACCAAAGGCCGGGGCGCAAAGGACAAAGGCGAAGGCCCTAAAGACCGAGCGCCGCGCTGCAGGCCGGCCACGGTTTCCACCCATATTGCGCCTGCAGGCGTTCCGCTGCCTCATCCTGTACCCAGTACGGCGCGTCGCTCGCCACTCCCGGGAGGCCGAGGCCGCTCCACGTGGCCCCGGCGAACTGGTAAGCGCCGTAGAAGCCGTTCCCAGTGTCCGTCTGGTAGTTGTCGCCCGATTCGCAGTCCCTCAGCTCGAGCCAGACTCCTCCGGCGGGAGGCGGCCCTCCCGAAGCCCCCGCGCTCGCCGCGGCCGCCGGCGCGGTTGTCACCGGGACCGTGGTGACCGGCACCGTGGTGACCGGCACCGTGGTGACCGGCACCGTGGTGACCGGAACGGTGGTGACCGGCACGGTGGTGACCGCTTCGGTATTCGCAGACGCAGTAGTTGAGGGCGGAACGGTCACAACCGCGGCCGTCGTCGCCGGTATGGCGTTATCGGCGGCCATGCGGTTGGTGGGCGAGGCCGTCCCCAGCTGCTGGTTGACAGCGTTGACGATGCCGTTGCCGACGGGGAGCCCCGCTTGCGCGTGCTGCTGGGCGGTGAGCACAGCCACCTGGGATTGGGCTTGCGCCAGCATGTCTTGAAGATCCGTAGCTTCTCCCAGGGCACGATCTCGCTGGTCGGCGGCCTGTGTCCCGGTCGCCTCCTCGTTGCGGTACTCCCCCCGGAGAGAGGTAAGGGCATGGCCGAGCTGCGACTGTTCGGTCTGCAGCTGCAGGACGGTGGCCGTGACGTCCCCCAGGGTGAGCGACAGGTAGGTACTCCGCGCCGCCAGTTCGACGAGGTTGCCCCCGAACTGCGCCACCGCGCTGGCCGCCGGGACCTCGTCCGTGTACGAGAACAGAGCCTCCTGGCGCAGCCGGGACTCGGTCTTATCTGAACGTAATCGGAGTGAGTCGACCGTCCGCTGAGAGCTGGCCACCTCCGCACCCAGGTAGTTCGTCTCCGCCCGGTCGGTCTGATAACGCACACTCAGCTGGTGGACCACGATCGCTTGATCGAGCACCTCCTGGGACAATTGGGCCGCGGTCGCCTGGGCCGAGTTCAAAGGGTCGGCCGAAGCCGGCGCGCTTGGCGCGTCGGAGAACCCGATAACTGCCGCGAGGCCAACCAGCACCATGGCAAGGCGCATGGTTACCCGCAGCGTCCCATCTGGCCCTAGGGGCTTGTGGCACGCCACGACCCCCGAGACGATAGCGGGTGGGACGCCTTCTGGCTAGTCCGGCCGCAAAATGGCCTATGGGCCTGGCCAGATGAGCGAGGGGCCGTTGTAAATGGCATTGATGTAAGTCGGGTTGATGATCTGTGGCAGTGCCACCGGGTGCCTGATGAGATGGTCGGCCAGGAGGAGCTTGTACTCCGGCTCCCATTGTGCCCGGTCCTCGTAGCCGACGCCGTGGCCGGCCAGCAACGTGCTGTTGACCTCGCCAGATTCGACGTGCCAGCGCTGGATGTTCTGCTGTACGAGGTAGCCCGTCTGGTAGTGGGCCGCCTCCTTCACGCACGTGCTCGCGTGCGCCAGGCAGTAGCGGTAAGCCTCGAACGTGGCCCGCAGGAAGTCTTCCATCGCACCGGGGTGGGCCGTAGCCCAGGCCCGGTTGGCATCGAACACGTTGAAGGCACCGTTCAGCCCGAAGACCCCCGGGTCCCATTCGTGGATCTTGTAACCGTCGTCCTTCAGCTGGATTGGCTCGTTCGACTTGTAAGCCGTGAGGCCCTGCACCTGACCTCGGGGCAGGATCGTGGGGTCGTAGCCGACCTCGACCTCCTTGAGCGAGCGAGTGTTGACCCCCGCCTTCTCGAGCATGGCGGTGATGATGGGGGGCATGGCCCCCTTGTAGCCGATCGTCTTGCCGTCGAGCTGGCGCAGATTGGTGATGGACGGCATCGTGAGCAGCGTGGAAGCCGTGGTATTGCCATAGGTGGCGACGGCGTCGATAGGTATGCCCCCTGCCGCGGCGGTCATGGCGTCAGATGGGGAGCCAAGCTCCGTGACCGTCGCCCGGCCGGCGGCTACCAGCTGGCTCGAGGACGTCGGGTTGCCGTTACCCGGCCTCAGCTGGACCCGGAGGCACATGGCGCTGTAGTACCCCTGTGCTTGCGCTGTGATCGGGTCCAGGATCCCAACCGATGCTTGCCATCCGAACCCGGTGAGGTAGGTGATCGTGCCGGCCGCCCGGTTGGCCGCACAACGGGAGGGGGCGACGAGGACCTGGCCCGGCGCTGTCGCCGCCCCGGCGCTCGGGCTCCCGGCGATGGGGCCGGCCAAAAGGCTCGCCGCGATGGCGGCGACCGACAATGCCCTAAGTCGTTTGGGCCCGTGCCGAACCGGCGGTGAGCCGGAAACGTCCCGACCCGAGCTGACGCGGCCGGACCTGACGCGACCAGAGGTGACGCGGCCCGAGCTGACCGGGAGCGGCGCCGGACAATCCGACGTGCACTCTTGTGAACAGCGAGGCATAAGCCGTGACCTTCTCCCGGATGAGCTTGGTAAGGGGAACGCCGAAAGAATACCCGGGCGCAGGCCTGGCGGCGGAGCACCCCCAGCGTGTTACCGGAAGCCCCGCCAATGCAGGACCCGAGCTTCGGCGATGACGACGATGGCCATCATGGCCAGGCCGATCACCACCAGGGTGACTATGCCGGCCCAGGCAATGTCGAGCTGGGAGTTTTGAGAAGCCGTGTTGATGAGCAAGCCGAGGCCGTTCGAAACACCAGGGGAGACCATTTCGGCCACTGCGGCCCCGACGATGCTGAGGGGCACGACCACTCTGGCCGCGGCGAACAGGTAGGGCAGGCTCGACGGGAGCTGCAGGCGCCAGAGGGTCTCCCAGCGCGAGGCGTGCAGCGTCTCGAGCACCTCCATGGCCTGGGGGTCGGCCGAGCGGAGGCCGGCCAGGCTGTTGATGAGGGCGGGGAAAAACGTGATCAGGGCGACGAGGACGATCATCGGCGTCTTGTTGAACGAGAAGGCGACCACCAGGGCGGGAGCGATGGCGATCAGGGGGGTCACGTTCAGGACCACCGCTATGGGTAACACCGCCCGGGTCACAAGGCGCGATTGGGTCATGGCCAGGGCCAGCAGCAATGCGACGGAGTAACTGATGGCTAAGCCCGGGATGGCCTCGGACAGGGTGTCACCGGCATTCGACAGGTACGTGGTCGGGTCGTTGACCAACTGGCTGGCCACCGAGCTCAGTGTGGGCAGTAAGAAGCGGCTATGGACCGCGAGTAGCTGCCAGATCACCAGCAGAAGGCCAAAAGCGACGACCGGCGGCGCCCAGATCGCCGGCCGGAGGGCGTCAGGTACCCGTCGCAATGAATGCCGTTCTCAGGCGGGAGCGCAGCTCACCAGTGAGCTCGTGGAACTCGGCCGTGTCCTCGACCCCTTCCATTCTGGGGCGAGGCAAGGCGATGTCCACCGGGGAGGTCAGCTTTCCGTCTCCTATCACGGCGACCCGGTCAGAAAGCACGACGGCCTCGTTGACGGAGTGGGTGACGAAGACGACGGTCGGCCGCTCGGCCTGCCAGAGCTCCAGGAGAAGGTGGGCCACGTGCTCGCGGGTCATTTCGTCAAGCGCGCCAAAGGGCTCGTCCATCAGCAGCAGAGCAGGAGCGAAAGCGAAGGCGCGGGCGATGGCGACCCGCTGGCGCATGCCTCCCGACAGGTGCGCGGGCAGCATGGACTTGGCCTGTCGTAGTCCGAGACGATCGAGGATCTGCTCGGGGTCACGCTCTTCGCAGTGGGCGCGCCGGTTGACTTCGAGCGGCAGCCTGACGTTTTCGAGGACCGTCCGCCAAGGGAGGAGCGCTGGCGACTGGGGCACCCAACCAAGGTGCTTGGAGCGGCTGGCCTCAGCCGGGGCCTCCCCGAAGACAGAGACCTCGCCGGCGTCAGGTTTGACCAAACCGGCCAACACCCGCAGCAGAGTTGACTTGCCGGCCCCGCTGGGGCCTATGACGGTGAAGAAGCTCCCCCGCTCGATGACAAGGTCGACATGGTCGAGCGCCGGCCCTGCCAGGGCCGGGAACCTTTTGGTGACCCCGGACAGGACGATCCGGTCGCGGCCGTTCGAGGCCGGCAGCCCAGACGCCGGCAGCCCAGACGCCGGCAGCCCAGACGCCGTCGCGTCCAGGTCGGGCCGCGAGAGGCTCTCCGTTTGAGTACTGGGCCGGTCAGGGGGCGACGACATGGCGAAACGCCAGGTTATGGGCCTGTCGAAAGCAAGCTCAACAAGTGGGGCCCGGACGGCGGACGGTACCCGAGCGCGCCAGTCTGGTCAGTGAAGCTGCCGGTACACGCCTTCGGCGCCCGACGCCAAGGCAACCACGACCAGTAGCAGCATGATGAGGGCGAACGTGAAGTCAGCCTTCCTCGTCACCAGCGCGTAAATCCCCAATATCTGGGCCGCTACCAGGCACACTCCGGCCACGTAAAACGGTGTCATACGCTTTCGGTCCCGCCCGCCCGGCGCGAATGCCTGTAGCTACCGGGGTTTTCGGGCGTAATAGCCATGAGGCGCAGGATAGTTCGGCCACAGCGGCCCGGGGTGCATACCCGACGGCAAGCCCTCACCAAACATACGTTTGCTCCCGGTACCATTAACTGCCATGTCTGAACTGCAGCTCGGGCTGTTTGGTGGCGGGGTCGTCAGCATCAACGACGAAGCGGTCCCCGAACGGACCGAGCTCGACGGCAGCGCCTGGGTCGAGGTGCGCCGGGCCTGGTTGCTGGGGTCGGACACGCTGTGCGAGGAACTCATCCGGGACGTCCCGTGGGGTCAGCACCGCCGCCGCATGTACAACCGAGTGGTCGACGAACCGCGGCTCACGTGGCGCTCAGGCGAGGAGAAGGAGTTGCCCCACGGCGGGCTCAGGCTGGCGGGCGAGGCCTTGGAACGCATCTATGAGGTCCCGCTCGTAGGCCCCGGGCTCAATTACTACCGTGACGGGCGCGACAGCGTGGCTTTCCACGGCGACCGGGAGCTCCGCGACTTGAGTGACACCCTCGTGGCCATAGTGAGCCTGGGGGCGACGAGGCCGTTCCTGGTCCGTCCCCTTGGTGGCGGTCGGTCCATTGATTTTCGGCCCGGGCCGGGTGACCTCCTCGTGATGGGCGGTGCGTGCCAGGCCCTTTTCGAGCACGCAGTACCGAAAATAGCGTCATCGGGCCCACGGGTAAGCGCCTCGTGGCGCTGGGCGCGGCAGCCCGCAGACTACTCGGGTTGAGCGCTCGCCTTGGTGCGCATGCTTGACTCGTCTGGGTCGCGGTCGTAAGGCGAGCGCCGACGCGTTCCCGTTGGGAGGTTGTCTATGACTGACAAGGGCTTGTCCAGGATCATCCCGACCCAGGTGCACCATGCCCACCGGCCTTTGGCCCCCAGCGGCTGGGAGATAGCGGCGCTGTCGTACATGGTGGCGGTGTGGTTGAGTGTGATCGGTTCCCTCGTGCTCGGGTTTTCCATAAGTTTTCACGCCGGAGTCGGCGGCTTGTTCCTGGGGAGCCCGCTGCTGTTTATAGGAGCTCCCCTTACCGTCGTGGCTCTGACATTGGTGGCGAGGCTGCACGGCCCGCAGGCGAGTCACCTCGGCCGGCAGATTATGGATGCCGCCCTCACCCTTTTCTTCCTGTTCGGCGTGCTTTTGATTGTTATCGGGATTATCGGCTTTTTTGCCGCCTTTACCGACAACGGGTTTGGGCCCATTATCGATGACCTGTTCTTACACCTGGCTGACATTGCGTTCGGCGTGTTGGGGATTGTCTGGGCGCTGAGCGAAATTGCCGCCCTCGACCGGCTGCCATCAAATGACGCCGCTCGGGAGGAAGCGACGGTCGCGCCCGGCCCCCCCATGACGCCACCTGCGCCGCCGTTCCACCCGCCGTCGACCACCACGCCTTCGCCCATTCCGCCCCCGGCCCGCCCACTTCGACAATGCCAACGGTGCCGCCGCCGGCCCCGCCCGCCCCACCGGGACCATAGGCGCCGCCTCCCCGAGACCGGCGTGCTCAAACCCCGAAGGTGGCAGCGGCCCAAAAGGAAAATGGCTCCGAGGGCCCATTTCATCCTTGGGCGGCGTTAGAGCGCTTCGCTGTTCCCGTTCTGAGCGCCGGGGTTCGGCTCCAGCGGCAGCACGATTTCTACTTTTGTGCCACCTCCTGGGGGGGACGTCAGCTCGATGGTGCCGCCGTGAGAGGTGACCGCGCGTGTGACTATGGCCAAGCCCAAGCCGGAACCGGGCATGGAGCGGGCGGTCGGGGCCCGATAAAAGCGCTCGAAAACGTGGGGCAGGTCCTCGGGGGCGATACCGGGCCCCTGGTCGGTGACGGTGAGGTGCCAAGCGCTGTTGGCTTCGAGGCGCACGCCTACCCGCCCGCCGGGCGGGCTCCACTTGGCCGCGTTGTCAAGCACGTTCATGAAGGCGCGTTCCAGCAACGCCGGCTGAGCGTACACCTGGCCGGGCTGGAGGGAGACGTCGAAATCGAGCGACATGGCTCGGCGGTGGGCGCGTTCGACGGCCCGCTCGACTAGCTGGTCGAGGTTCACCAGTTCGGGCTCGGCCTGCTGCCGCTCGTCGTCCCTGGCCAGGTCGACCAGGTCGCCGACGAGAGTGGTCAGTTCTTTGAGCTGGCCGTCCACATCCGCCAGGAGCTCCTCGCGATCGGCGCCCTTGAAGGTCCTTGGTCCTCATAAGGACCTCGATGTTCGTCCGCAGGCTGGTGAGGGGGGTCCGCAACTCGTGGCCGGCGTCGGAAACGAGCTGGGCTTGCTGGTCCTTGGACGCGGCCAGTGCGGCCAGCATGGCGTTGAAGCTGCGCGCCAAGCGGGCCAGCTCGTCGTTGCCCTCGTCGTCGATGGTCGAGGAGAGGTCTTGCGTCTCGGTGATGTGCTCGACGGCCACGGTGAGGTCTTCGACCGGCCTGATGCTGGCCCGCCCGACCGCCCCACCCGAGGCCCGCAGCCAGAGCCACGCCGCCCAGCGCGACCAGGATGAGGGCCGCCCGCAGGTAGGCGAGGGTGTTGTCCACATTTGTCAGTTGGTAGCCGATCTGGACGACCAGGCCCCGGATATCGGTCGGCACGCTCACTACCCGGTACGTGGCGCCGTTGCTGGCGGTAAGGGTCTCGTACATCGGGACCGGGTTGTTCGGGTCTTCCTTCAGGGCCTGCCGGGCACCAGCCGACAGCGGGAAGATCCGCTTGTTGTCGGGAAGCCCTGTGGCCCATCCCTTCGCCGTCGTTACTTGTAGAAAGTCGCCCGTACGCTCCTGGAAGGCCACCAATTCGTCCGACGGCACGACATAGCCGGTGCCATTCGGGCTGGGGATGAGGCGCAGTGGCGGGCGGCCGGCCGAGGGCGAGGAAGACAGGAAGTCGACGGCGCCCTGGAGGTTGGAAGTCACCTGACCCTCCAGCTGGCGGCTGACGGCGACGTAGGACACCAGCGAGGCAAGGGCGACGGCGATGCCGACGGCCACGCCGACCAGGACGCTTATGCGGCTCCGGAAGCTGATTTTGCGCAGCCACGACGGCGAGAACCAGCCGGGCGTGCGCCGCCTCTGCACGGGCTCTTGGCTCGGCAGGGGTTCTTCGTTTTGCAGCGGTTCTTCGTTTTGCAGCGGTTCTTCGTTTTGTAGCGGCTGTTCGTCTTGCAGCAGTTCTTGGGAGCCGGCCTTGGGGCCGAGCTCGCCTTCTGGCCAAGCGTCCGCCTCGGTCCCGTCCGCCGGGTTCGCATCTCCCGGTGGGGCCTGGGGCGGCGCCGGGGCTATGGGGGCCGCCAATGAATAGGGTGCCAGTGGATCTGTCGGACCGTGATCGTCCCTTTGCCAGCGGTTCTGAGGGGCCCAGTTCAGTTCCATGGCAGAGAGCGAGCCGCCCTTATCACCCCCTCATCTCCATGGGCAGGCGCATTACGTAGCCGACACCCCGAACGGTATGGATGAGCCTGGGTTCACCGCCGGCCTCCGTCTTCCGCCGCAAGTAGCCGATGTAGACCTCGAGGCTGTTGGAATTGAGGCCGAAGTCGTAGCCCCAGACCCGGTCGAAGATGACCTCGCGGGGCAAGACCTGTTTCGGGTTCCGGAGGAAGAGTTCGAGCAGCAGGAACTCAGTCCTCGTCAGCTCGATCGGCCTGTTCCCGCGCCGCACTTCGCGAGTTCCCGGGTCGAGCGACAGGTCACCGAAGCGCAGTATCTCGTTGTCGGCCGTCGGGGCGCTCCGGCGCAGTAGCGCCCGCAGGCGGGCCAGGAGCTCCTCCAGGGCGAAGGGCTTGACCAGGTAGTCGTCCGCCCCGGCGTCCAGGCCGTCGACGCGTTCAGTTACGGCCGCCTTGGCCGTGAGCATCAGGACCGGAGTACGGTCACCTGCGGCCCGGAGGCGCCGGCACATCTCCAGCCCGTCGAGACGCGGCATCGCGATATCGAGCACGATGGCGTCGGCGGGACGCTCGGCGTGGGCGGCCAATCCGGCCATCCCGTCCTCCGATAGTTCCGCGGTGTAACCCTCGAAACGAAGAGCGCGCTCCAGCGCTTGGCGCACCGCCGGTTCGTCGTCGACCACTAGAACTCTCATCACCAGATCCCTTCTGGCAATATGCCTTGTCTCACAGTGTGGCGCGTAGATCTGAGAAGGTGCTGAACGCCAGCTGGCGCATAACCTGAACAGCGATGTTGCCTGGGGCGCCAGCCGGTGCCTCAGGGGTGGCACTACGTTGAGGGAGATGGCCCGGTACCTAGTCGAGCGTAGGATATTAGAAGTGTCGAAGCGCCTACGTAGAGCCAGAGAAGAGCTGGCGGTGGCGGACGAGCAGCTAAGCGCCCTCTCGGAGGCCGCCGACGAAGCTCGCATCCGTTCGCTCGTCTCCGAGACTCCTTTGGCCGCCCGGGAGAGCCACGAAGCCGAACGGCATGCCGAGGCCATGCGAGGGGCGCGCGACAGCCTTGTGTCACAAGTGAAGCGGTTGGAAACCGAGCTCGATGAACTGCTCGACAAGCTCGTGCCTGGCAATGCCGGCTAAGTGCCCGTGAGGAACAACTGCTGGCCGTGGGCAGCTAGCCTTTTTCGGCGGGCCGGCTCAGGCTCGCATGGACGGACCTGGCCGGGCCTCTAAGGCTGGCAGGCCGTGGGGCCAGGTCGGGCGGGGTGCCGGGCCTAAAGACCAGGCCGAAGAACTGAAGGCCAGGCCTGAAGACCCGGGCTGAAGACCGGAGCTGAAGACCGGGGGCTGAACCAGGCACAACGCAACAGTTTCACGTACCGCACCTTTAGTGGCTAAAACAGGAGAAGGGCAGGGTAAAGCTCGAGTGGTTACGAGAGTCGTCATAGCCGAGGATGAGGCCCTCATACGCCTCGATCTGAAAGAGACCCTCGAGGAAGAGGGTTACCAGGTCGTGGCCGAGACCAGTCGCGGGGACGAGGTAGTGGCGCTGGTGCGCGAGCACGGTCCTGACCTGGCCATCCTCGATATCAAGATGCCAGGGGGCGACGGCCTGTCGGCGGCCGCTGAAATTACGGCCGAGCGGCTGGCGGCGGTACTGATCCTCACGGCGTTCAGTCAACGGGAGCTGGTTGACCGGGCCCGCGACGCCGGCGCCCTCGCTTACCTGGTGAAGCCCTTCCAGCGCAACGACCTTGTCCCCGCCATCGAGCTGGCTATCGGCCGGTTCGAGGAGATGAAGGCGCTCGAGGAAGAGAACAAGGACCTGGAACAGCGGCTGGCCACGCGCAAGCTGGTCGAGCGGGCCAAGGGGCTGCTAATGGACGACCTCGACATGAAGGAGAACGAGGCGTTCCGCTGGATCCAACGCCGGGCCATGGACGAACGCAAGACGATGAAGGACATCGCCGAAAGGATCCTGGACGGGAGCCTCCGTCCTGAACCGCCCCCGGGGCCGCCCAGCGCGTAGGGGTACTTCTGGTGCGGTGAACCGGCGGCTGTGGCTGAGAACCGGGGGAGTGGACGCGGACCGTGGCGGGCGCCAGCGACGGGCGTCACATGGGCCAAAGAGCCCCTGGTAGGGACGTGCTCTAGCTGGCCATAATGGCCGTCCAGTGATGTCACCGGGGCCGGTTTGGCCCGCCGGAGCGTCACGGGGTGGTGGCAGACTTAATGGGGTGCGAGACCCGGCGGTGCTCCGTGGAGCGGGATGAAGGATGAGACAGTGGCCGTGCTGATGCTGCTGGACGGCAATTCGTTGGCCTATCGCGCCTTCTTCGCGCTGCCGACCGACCTGGCGACGGCGTCCGGGCAGGTCACCAATGCCGTTTACGGTTTCACGTCGATGCTGGTCAACCTCTTGAAAGACCATCACCCCGACCGCCTGGCGGTGGCGTTCGACAGGCCTGAACCGACGTTCCGTCATCAACTGGTGGCCGGCTACAAGGCCACGCGGTCCGAGGCGCCCGACATACTGCGCCAGCAGATCGGCCTGGTCCGCCAGGTCGTCGAGACCATGAAGATCCCCATCATCGACATGGCCGGTTATGAAGCGGACGACGTCCTGGCCACGCTGGCCACCCAAGCGGCGGCCGCAGGTGACGACGTGATCGTGGTGACCGGCGACCGGGACACCTACCAGCTGGTGGAGGACCCGCATCTGCGAGTGCTCTACAACCGGCGCGGCGTCTCCGACTACGTGCTCTATGACGAGGCCGGCATCGCCGAGAGGACCGGCGTCACGCCGAAGCAGTACCCGGAATTTGCCTCCCTTCGCGGTGACCCCTCGGACAACCTCCCCGGGGTACCGGGCGTCGGAGAAAAGACGGCGGCCAGGCTGATCACCACGTACGGCGATCTCGACAACATTTACGCCCACATCGACGAACTGACACCCCGGTTGCGAGAGGCGCTCATCGCCGGCGAGGACGGAGTGCGCAGCAACGCCAAGGCGATCCCCCTGGTGCGCGACCTGCCCCTCTCGCTGGACCCGGTTGACGCCGCGGTAGGCGGGTGGGACGTGGCCGAGCTGCGGAGGCTGTTCGAATTCCTCGAGTTCCGTACTCTGTGGGACCGTCTGATCGAGGCGACGGGAGTCGGGAAAACGGACGTGGCCGTTCCCGTCTCACCGGGCCGGCAGTTGACCGTTTCCCTCGAACGGCTGGACGGTGCCGAGAGCGCCCTCCACCGCCTCCACGCGTGGGCGCCACGAAGGGACGTCGCTGGCCGTCGCCGCCTCCTGGGAAGGCCGGGAGGGGCGTTCGGCTCTGACCGGCCTGGCCTTCACCGAGGTCCCCCCCTTACCCGAGGACGGTGAAGAAGGTGCCGGCGAGGACGAGGGCACGGTGGCCGCCTGGTGGCTGGGCCAGGAAGTGATGGCGAACCCAGACGTCGTCCGCGCCCTCGGCGGGCTCCTCGGTCCAGAGGGGGCCCAGTTGTCCGCCCACGATGCCAAGGCCGTCATGAGGGGGTTGGCTGCTCTCGGGGTCGATTTCTACAACCTCCAGCTGGACACGTCGATCGCGGCTTACCTGGTCGACCCGGCCGGCGACCAGTACGTGCTCGAGGAGCTGGCCGCCCGTTACGCCGGGGTCGGCTTGGCTCCGGCGGGGACGACCCCGGCGGGTCAACTCGACCTCTCGGGCCCTGGAGACCCGGCCCTGCTGACCGCGGAACGGGCCGGCGCCGTCGCCCTGCTGGTCGGCCCGCTCTCCACCGCGCTGGCGTCAAGGGGTATGTCAAGGCTGTACGACGAGGTCGAACGGCCCCTGGTGCGGGTGCTGGCCCGCATGGAACTCATCGGCGTGCGCGTCGACACCGTCGAGCTCTCCCGTCTGGGCCGGGTGCTGGCCGAGGAGGCCCGTTCGCTCGAAAGTCAGGTGCACGAGCTCGCCGGCGGTCCGTTCCTGGTTAATTCGGTCCAACAACTACGTGAGGTCCTGTACGGAAAACTCGCCCTGACGCCTGGCAAGAAGACGAAGACCGGCTATTCGACCGACAACCAGACGCTCGAGAAACTGCGGGACGAGCACCCCATAGTCCCGGCCATCCTGCGGTACCGGGAAGTGGAAAAGCTCCGGTCCACGTACACCGACGCCCTCTTGGCAGAGGTCGCCCCGGATGACCGGATCCATGCCACGTTCAACCAAACCGTGGCCCGCACGGGCCGGCTCTCGTCCGATGCGCCCAACCTGCACAACATCCCCATAAGGTCTGAAGAAGGCCGCCAGTTGAGACGCGTGTTCGTACCGGCGGAGGGCATGCGCCTTCTGGTGGCGGACTACAACCAGATCGAGCTACGGGTGATCGCCCACCTGGCCCAGGACCCAGGTCTGATCGAGGCCTTCAGCAGCGGGGCGGACATCCACCGCATGACCGCCGCCCGTATTTTTGGGGTCGAACCGCGAGATGTGACGATCGGCATGCGGTCGAAGGCGAAGATGGTCTCTTACGGCCTCGCCTACGGGATGGAATCGTACGGCCTGGCGCAACGCCTGGGTATCGAGGTCGAAGAGGCGGCGGAAATCCTGAAAGCGTATTTCGACAGCTTTCCCCGAGTCCATGCCTACATGGACCAGGTAGTGGCCGAGGCCCGCGACAAGGGGTACACAGAGACCCTGTTCGGCCGGCGCCGCCTCATCCCCGAGCTTTCGTCGCAGCGCTACCAGGTGCGCATGGCCGGCGAGCGTCAAGCCATGAATGCAGGTATCCAGGGGCTGGCTGCCGACATCTTCAAAGCAGCGTTGGTCCGTCTCGACGCCCGTTTGGGCGAACAGAACCTTCGCAGCAGGCTCATCTTGCAGGTCCACGACGAGGTCCTCCTCGAGGTACCTCCTGACGAGGAGGAAGCGGCGACAAAGGTGACACTGGAGGCGATGCAAGGGGCAGCGCTCCTCTCGGTCCCGCTGGAAGTGAACATCTCCTGGGGCGAAAGCTGGGCCGACGCCAAGGGCTAGTACGACAGAGGAGAAGACCTGGCCAAGGGCTAGAAGTGGCCCAGGGCTGGAGGCGCTAAATTCCCGCGAAATGGGGACCGAGATGAAGACAATGCCGAGATGAAGACCAGCCCGTGAAGAACGCTGCTCAACCTGGTGACGGCCGAGTGCCGATAATCCACTCGTGACTGCTGGTCTAGACGGGCGGGCGGACCTCGACGCGCTGTACCACCGCGCCGACACGGCCGCCTCGGAGGAGGACCGGGCCGAGTGCCTGCGCGACATCGAAATAGCTCTCACGGCGGTCGACGAGCCCTGGCAACGAGCGCGCCTCCTGATGTGCCGCACGCGTGTGCGCTCGGGCCAGTGGCAGACACGGGAGGTCCTGCAGGACGCGCTGGCTGCCATGTCGTTGTTCGAGGAGGCGGGCGACGGTGATGGCGCGCTCGAGGCGGCCAGCCTGGGGGCCGCCTTCGCCTCCCGTTTGGGCGAAATGTCCCTGGCGGCGGAACTGGCCACCAGTTGCATCCTCTCGATGGGCTATATCGTTGAGGACAACGTCTTGGCCGAGGTGGCGAACCGGCTCGGCATCTTTTGCTACTCGTTCCTTGACTACGACCGCGCCGTCGAGCAGTTCGAGGTGTCTCTCGGTGCGGCGGAGCGCTGCGGCGACCCGTGGGTGATCTGTCGTCAGCTCCACAACATCGCCGAGGCCCTTTTACTGGCCGTGCGCCAGGACAGGGCGTCCGGCCAGGGTGATGGCCGTTACGACCGTTTCGGCGCCGATCGGCTAGAACGGGCCGAGCGGGTCGTGCGGCGCCTGGACGAAGAGGCCACAGAGGAGATCAAGGGCCAGCTCGGGGTGCAAAGGCTCCAGGCCGAGCTGCTGGTCGAGCTCGGCTGCCCAGCCGAAGCGCTCGAGGTGCTGAAGGAGGCGGCCGCCGGGTCGGAGCTGATCGTGTGGGCCGCCGGGCAGGCGGACGCAAAGCTGATCGAGGCACGCTGCCTGCGGGCTTTGGGCCGCTCGGCCGAAGCGGTGGCGGCGGCCAGTAGCGCCGCCCAGCAAGCCGAGCGGAGCGACGACCTGCACGACACGATGCTCATCCTCGACGAGCTCGTCGCCGCTGAGCGCGAGGCGGGCGACCTCGACCGGGCGCTGGCCGACGCCCTCGAGTTGAAACGGCGCATTTGGGCCATCCACCGGCGCCAGACCGGCCAAGTCGTCGAGCAAGTGTGGGCGCGGGCGGCGCTGGAGCAGGAGCGCAGGTCGCTCGAAGCCCAGACCGCGGCCGCCATCCGCTCGGCCGAGGAGGATGCCCTCACCCGAATAGGGAACCGGCGGCTGATCGAACGGGTGCTGGGCGACGTGGCCGAGGACCAGGAGCAGTTAGCGCTCTTGATGGCCGATATCGACCACTTCAAAAGGATCAACGACACCTTCGGCCACGAGGTCGGGGACCACGTCCTGCGCGCTCTTGGCCACATCCTCGCCGCGGATGCCCGGGCCGGGCAGATCGTGGTCCGTTACGGAGGGGAGGAGTTCGTTTTCGCCCTGCCTGCGGTCGAGCTGGGGGCGGCGCGGGACTTCGCCGAACGCATCCGCCTGAAGGTGAGGTCCTACCCTTGGGGAGCGCTGGACCCCCGCCTCGTGGTCACCGTCAGCATCGGCGTAGCCTGCGGGCCGGCCGGGAGCTGGCGTTCCGTCCTGGCCGCGGCCGACCGTGCTCTGTACCTGGCCAAGCGGAGGGGCCGCAATCGCGTCGAGGTGGCCGAGCGGGTGGGGAAGCGCACAGCGTAGGCCTGTCGCCATTCTGCAACCGTTAGAACCGCCCCGGTGTCTGGTGACCCGTAAAAGGCGGTTCGACGTCGCCGGGGCCGGTCCGGGTACGACTTTGGGGACTTGAGGACTTGGACTAAAGCGCCCCGCGAACGTAGGCCACATGACCGGAGGCGATGTCGCTGATCGGGGGCAGGTGCTTCCAGACGTAGGTGAAATAGGCGTCGTGGCTGTTGAGGGGCACCTGCCCAAGCAGCCCTTCGAGCCACGCGATGAGTTGCGCCTGGCCGTTGGGTGACCAGGCCGGAGAACCGGAGTAGGGGTATTCAGGCACGACGATGATCTCTTTGACGTGAAGCGCCTTTATGTCGCCGGCCGCCTGGGCCCTCACTGCGGGCGTCAATGTCGGGAGCGCCTGTCCGGGTTGTCCCACGCCCAGCATCAGCCGCAGCCGGCCTATATCGCCGGCGTTGGTCCCCGTCATGCCGGTGTCGCTCGGCATGACGAAGCAAAACCGCGATTCCGCTTGCCAACGGAGCGCCATTTCATCCATGGAGGGCAGCACGAGGGCCACCGGACGGGGCGACGGTTGCGTCCCCGAGACGGGCTGCGGGCAAGCAAAGCCCGTTTCGAAAGCCGCGTACCGCGGGCTGGTGGCGGCCGGGAAGGTGGTGATCGGGACGATGGCTACGAGCCCGAGCGCGGCCAAGGCCCAGCCGGACACCTGCACAGGAAGTTGGAAGCGCTTGAGCTCGTTCAGCCCGAGGGCGACGAGCAGGCCAACGCCGAGGAACATCATCGACGCGAACCGGTCGGGCAACAGGTTGTGGAAGAAGGGCAGGTCCTGAAGCCACGCGTCAGGCAGTTCGAAGGTGGTGATCGTCCCGTTCACGTGAAGGGTCGGCCCCATCGACAAGACCGCCGCCGCCACGGCGATCGAGAAGGCCACCCACGTGACCCGTCGCCTGCGGGCGATGACGAGGGTGAGAATGATGAACAGCACCAGAGGGATCCCGATGTAAGCGCCCTGTTCTGACCCGTTCCCCGTGAAGTTCTTGCTGATCTGCAGGGCCGCGTTGGGCGCCAGGCGGGTGATGTTCGTCGGGATGACGAGGTTCAACAGGTCGCTCACGTATGTGTTTGCAGGGTGGACGTCTTGCACCTTGCCCGGGCCCAGGTACTGGTAGGCGAGGAACGGCAACGAGATCACGACGAATGACCCCCCGGCGACCACTAGGCCTCTGAAGGCGTAGCGGACGTACGGGAAGATGGCGCGGTCGTTCATAGCGCAAATGATGAACACGGCGATAGCCGCCACGACCGCTTCCATGGCGAGCACTTCTTCCCCCGTGAGAAGTTGGGCCCAGGCCAATACGCCGAGCATCAGCCCGTCGACCCACGGCTTGCTCGCCTGCACGACCAGAAGCCGGTCGAGGACGATCAAGAACAGGGGCGCCGTCATGATCAGGGTTTGGGCGAGATGACCGACCGACTGGGACACGATGTAAGGCGAGAAGCCGAAGATGAGGGCGCCGGCCAGCGCCGGGAGCCGTCCGGTCCAGCGCCTGAAGGCGATAAAGGCGAAGGTCGACCCGAGCGCGGGCGCCGCCGTAGCCAGGATGTTGTAGGAGAACGCGGATCCGAAGGCGACCGTGAACGGGGACAGTAGGAAGCTCGGAAGGAGCACGGACGTGTTCCACATCATGTTGGCGCCGTGGGGGAAGTTCACGAAGGTGGTGCCCAAAGGGTTGAGGGCGTGCCCGAGCGCATAGGGCATCCATGAGAGGAACCAGGAGTACTCGTCGGCGTCGCCGAAGACGCCCGCCTGAGTGCTCAGCGGGCGGTCCCAGGCGTTGTGGAAGAAAAGGACGGCCAGGAGGACCGACAGGGCTAATACGGCCAGGGACTCCTGCCATCCCGCCCGGCCCCGCTGAACCACGGGGTGAGCGGGCTCTGACGCAAATGCGACACTTGGCTCGCTAAGCGCCCCGTCTGGCTCCCTCTGCTGGGCCTCGGTCGGCGGGGCGACGCCGTAAGCGGTGGCGGGTTGTTGCCCCGAGAGCTGGAAGGCGTGGGCCGGCGTTGGGGTCTCAGGTGGCAAGAACTGGCTCACCGACCTTTGACAACTGGCGGCCGCTTGGCTGGGCGCAGACAGCGGCAGCCCGGGGCCTCACAGCGACGACCTTGCGGGACGGCTGGGTATTTCCCGAGGGGGAATACCCGAGGGGGAATGCCCGAGGGGGAATGCCGATGGGGAACGAAGGCATGCGTCGCCCTTTCTGCCCTCAGGCCGGTTTCCCCTTAGCGGTGCTGGGCAGAGCACGCCACGGAAGGCCCGTGTACAACGAGAGCGGCCTTATAAGTGCGTTGTTAGCCCTTTGCTCTATTATGTGGGCCGTCCAACCAGTGACCCGGCTCATAACGAAAATCGGGGTAAAGGTGGGAATGTCGAAGCCCATCAGGTAATAGGCGGGCCCGGTGGCATAATCGAGGTTCGGGTAAAGGCCTTTGTTCTCCCGCATGGCCGCTTCGAGCCGATCGTATACGCCCATCAATTGGCGCCCGTTCTCGCTCGTTTCGGCCAAACGCTCGAGGGAGGCCCGCATGGTAGGGACCCGGCTGTCGCCGTGCTTGTAGACGCGATGGCCGAAGCCCATCACTTTCTCGCCTGAAGCCAGCGTGTTCGACAGCCATCCGTCCACCTGGTCAGGGCTGGTCACTTCGGTGAAGATGCCCATCACGGCCTCGTTGGCCCCGCCGTGAAGCGGGCCCTTGAGGGCGCCGATCGCCCCTGTGACCGCTGAATAAAGGTCGGACAACGTGGACGTGATCACCCGGGCGGTGAACGTCGAGGCGTTGAAACCGTGCTCGGCGTACAACACCATCGACACCTCGAAACCGCGCACGACCTCTTCGCCCGGCACCTGTCCCGTACACATATGGAAAAAGTTCTGGCAAAAAGAAAGGTCCGGGTCGGGCGCGATCGGGGGCTGGCCGTTCCGTCGGCGCTGCTCGGCCGCGACGATGGTCGGCAGCTTGGCCCAAAGGTCTAACGATTTCTGTAGCTCAGCCTCCGGGGAGGGGTCGTCCTCAGTTGGATCCTGCGCCCCGAGGTAGCTGACTGCGGTCCTCAGGACGTCCATCGGGTGGCACGTCAGCGGCAACCCGGAGAGGGCGAGGGTCAGTTCCGGAGGCACCTGGCGGCGGGAACGCTCGGCCGCCTCGAAGTCTTCCAGCTGCGCGGCGGTGGGTAGTTCACCGTGCCAGATGAGATAGGCCACCTCTTCGAAGCTGCACGATGCGGCCAACTCCGGGACCGGGTACCCGCGGTACAGAAGGGAACCGGTCTCTTCGTCCACCACGGAGACCGCCGACGTGTCTGCAATTACCCCCGCCAGGCCTCGTTTGACCTCACTCGGTCCGCTCACAATTCTCCCAACTTGGTGTCGAATTCTGTGTAATCGTCGTACCCGAGCAGTTCGTACAATCGGCCCGAGACTGCATTTGTTCTACTAACCCTTTTTGCGTACCATCCGACGCGAGCGCAGTTAGCCCACGCTCGGCGGCGCCCATGGCCAGGCGTAACAGCGTAACCGGGTAGATCACGATGTTCACGCCGGCCGAGGCCAGCGTGCTCACGTCGAGCAGCTCAGTCTTGCCGAACTCGGTCATATTGGCAAGAACGGGGGCGCCGACAGCTTTTTTGAACTGCTCCAGCTCGTTGGCGTCCCGGAGCGCCTCGGGGAAGATCATGTCGGCCCCGGCGTCGAGGTAGGACTTGGCCCGATCGATAGCGGCACTCAGGCCTTCGATGGCACGGGCATCAGTTCGAGCACAGATGACAAAACGCGCATCGCGCCTGGCGGCCGCGGCCGCCGCGACCCGTCTCTGCATTTCGACCGCCGGGACCACTTCTTTGCCTTCCAGATGACCGCAACGCTTGGGGTTGACCTGGTCTTCGATGTGGCAACCGGCGAGGCCGAGCTCCTCGAGCACCTGGACGGTGCGAGCGGCGTTGAGCGGTTCGCCGAAGCCCGTGTCTGCGTCGATCAGAGTAGGCAAGGTCGTCATCCGGGCGATCTCATGGCCACGAGCCGAGACCTCACTGAGGGTGGTGAGACCGACATCGGGGAGACCCAGGGACGCGGAGATAACAGCGCCCGACACATATACCCCCTCGAACCCGAGCTGCTCGATGAGCATGGCCGACAACGGGTTGAAGGCCCCTGGGAACCTCATGAGCCGGCCGGAGGCCAGGCCGTCGCGTAACGCTTGGCGCTTTTCGCCGGCCGTTGCGGCCGAGTGGAACATCAGAACAGGCCTCCACGCGGTGTCTCTTCCGCCAGGCCCGGCACCCTCAGGTTGAGTTCGCGGACCTCCTCAGGGTCGAGGGTCGGTAGTAGTTGTGCTAACGCCAGGAACCGCTCTTGTTCGGTTTCGGTCACGGTCCCGTCGGCCAAGCGCCGGAACTTGTCGAGGTACTCCGGCCGCCCGAACGGCCGGGCGCCCAGGGGATGGGCATCGGCCACGGCGATCTCGTCCTCGAGGACGCGACCGTTATCCAGTTCGAGGACGGCGCGTCCACCGAAGGCTTCCCCGGCGAGGTAACGGTCGGTCCAGGCTGGGTCCTCTGCGGTGGTCACTTTGCGCCACAGTTCAACGGTCTCGGGCCGGTTGGCGCGTGACGGGGCGTAGGAGGCCTCGTGGTCCCAGGTGCCGTCTTCGAGGGCGACGGCGAAAATGTACGGGAGCGAGTGGTCGAGGGTCTCTCGGGTCGCGGCCGGGTCGAACTTCTGGGGGTCGCCCGAACCGGTCCCGATGACGTTGTGGGTGTGGTGGCTGGTATGGATCTTGATGGAGCGCACCTGGCTCAGGTCTTTCACCTGATGGCGCATCCGTCTCGCCAGGTCGATGAAGGCCTGCGCCTGGTACTCGGCGGAGTGTTCCTTGGTGTACGTCCGCAAGACCGCCCGTTTCGGCTCGCCCGGCGCCGGCAGCGGGACCCAGTAACTGGCGTCGGGCCCGTCCAGCAACCACGCGATCACCCCGTCCTCGCCCTCGTAGATGGGCGCCGGCGAGGTCTCTCCCCGCATGGCCCGGTCAACCGCCTCAATGGCCGCCTTGGCCGCAAAAGCGGGGGCGTAGGCCTTCCACGAGGAGATCACCCCCTTACGGGACTGGCGGGTGGCCGTCGTCGTGTGCAGGGCCTGGCCTATCGCCTGGTAGACGACCTCGGTCGGCAACCCGAGGAGCGTGCCGAGCCCGGCCGCCACCGAGGGGCCGAGGTGGGCTACGTGGTCGATCTTGTGGGCGTGCAAAGAGATAGCCCGAGAGAGGTCGACCTGGACCTCGTACGCCGTGGCGATGGCCCTAACCAGGTCGTGGCCGCTGCAGCCGGCGTGCTGGGCCACGGCCAACAAGGGAGGGATGTTGTCGCCGGGGTGGGAGTACTCGGCGGCCAGGAACGTATCGTGGAAGTCGAGCTCCCGTACCGCCGCGCAGTTGGCCCACGCCGCCCACTCAGGGGACACCCAGGCCTGGCTGCCGCACCCGAAGACGGCCGCGCCGGGCTGGAGCAGGTGGCGGAGGGCCTGGGCGCGAGCGTTGGCCACCGGTGTGCGTCGGAGGGCGGCGGCAGCCACGCCGGCGTCGTCGATCAGTCGGTTGACGACCATCTCGGCCACCTCCGGCTCTACCGGGACCTGGTCCGTGGCCACATCCGCGAGCCTCCAGGCCAACTGCTGCTCCCGGGGCAGCTCGTCCGAGCTCTTGTGCGCCCGGACCTCGTGCTCTACCACCGGTCCGTCCTCCTTAGGGGTGCCTTTGTGTGGGCCTCGGACATGTCGCCAGCGCAGGTCCACGAGGTTGGGACCGGTCGTGTCGTTCCGGCCGGCCCCGCCGGTCGGGCGGGCCCCGCCGGTCGGGCGGGCCCGCCGGTCGGGCCGGGCACCTCACCCCCGAGCCATGCCACGTACTCTCATCTGCCACGACAGAGAACGCTACCCAGATCCGGCCCCTCATATGAGGGACCGACCAGTGCGGGGCCTTCCACGGGCGGGCGGTGGGGCCGATGCGGGTGGCCGATGGCCGGTGACCGTGCCGGTGACCGTTGGCGGATGGCGGGAGGTCAGTGATCGGTGGCCGGTGACGGGTGACCGGCTAGCGCCACCGGCGGACTCGGTCGAGGCCGACCGTCCCCGGCGGCCCGTCCCGGCCCGTCCACGCCCTGAGACGCTCTGCCCCGTTCTCAGCCCGTTCTCGGCCTGAATTCATGGTCCTTTCAGGATTCAGGGCGGAAAGCAGTGAGTCGCTCACGCGGAGCGTCTAATTCAGCGCCAAATACCTGGCCAGCCATTGATTTTTAGTGTATCTGGGTGCAATAAAGAGTTTTGGCCGCGATCGGAAGCAATTACTGTGTTGAGACGCGACCAATTGCGCCGATCGCGCCCAAAAGAACAGGGGCGTGCGGCTCGGTCCGCGACTGGCCCAGCTCCGGGCGAAAAGGCCCTTTCCGGGGGCAATTTACCGATATTGCGTGTCCGCAAGTTGTGCCGCGCGACGTCGTGCTAGACACTTAGTCATGCGGGCCAATATGGCGGGCCGCGTGGCGCGCTTAACGCGGTTGAGGGCGGCCGGCGCGGCCTCATCGGTTCTTGTTGTCGTCCTCGCCGTGTTGTCAGGCCTGGTTTCTCCCGCCAACGGGTTGACGCCCGCCCAGGCGAGTCGCTCCGCTGGCCGTCCTGTCGCCGGCACCTACCGAAATGGGGGCGAGAAGCCGGCGCTCGAGCATGCCGGGGGGTTCTACAAAGACGGCGGTGTGCTGCCGTACGGGTCCGCCCAGTTTTACGGCAGTCCCACAGGCCGACGGTTGGCGGCGCCGATAGAAGCGATGGCGGCCACGCCCGACGGCAACGGTTACTGGTTGGTCGGTGCCGACGGCGGTGTCCTCGCTTACGGTGACGCCAAGTACTTCGGCGGGACATCGGCTCGCAAACTCTACTCGCCTATCGTGGCCATGGCCGCGACGCCCGACGGAAGGGGCTATTGGCTCGTGTCGGTCGATGGTGGTATTTTCACCTTTGGCGACGCCAAGTATTACGGCTCCAAGGGGAAAACGCCGTTGCCGGAACCAATTGTCGGTTTTGCGCCCACTCCGGACGGCCAGGGTTACTGGTTGGTCGCAAGTCACGGAGAGATTTACGCGTTTGGCGACGCCCGCTACTACGGGTCCCTCGGCGCCACCAATTTGCACAACATCCCCATTATCGCCATTGCGTCTTCTTATGACGGACGGGGTTACTGGATCGTCCAGGGAGGCGGTGAGGTGATCCCTTATGGTGATGCGCCGAGGTTGGGTGAGATGGGGAGGGGCCACCCCCCGGTGGACGGGATCGCTGTGACGCCTGACGGTCGGGGTTATTGGCTGGTGTGCGGTAATGGGGAGGTGGACGCCTTTGGCGACGCCCGTTACCTGGGCGGCAACAATTCGGCGGTTCCGAGGCCGCCTATTTCGCGCGTAGTCGCAGACCCGGCTGGCGGAGGCTATTGGCTGCTCGATTCAGAGGCCTTCCCGGTGAGCCTCAACCACCCCGATGGCGCTAGCCACAAAGTCGTCACCATTGCTGCGACCCAACTCGGCCCGAGCAAGGACGGCGGGAATTACTGCAACCCATACGGGCCGTGCGAAGAATGGTGCGCGCTGTTCGCTACCTGGGTCTGGGAAAGCGCGGGCATCCATATACCGCGTTATGCCTTCGTGGGCGACGTCTACAATTGGGCACGCAAACACGGGTCCGTGATGCCGGCCACCATTCGTCCTACGCCAGGTGACCTGGTGTTCTATGGGACCGGGCCGCAAACCGTGGCTTCTTCCCCGCACATGGGGGTTGTGGCTCAGGTCTGGCCAGACGGAGCCATCGACACGATCGAGGGTGACGCCGGCCCCGGCCCGGGTGATTGGACCTCGGTGCTCATCAACGGGCCCTTCCTACCCTCGCAGTCGTTTTTCGCCAACGGATCGCCGATCTACGCATTTGCGGTGCCCTGAGGGGACGCGCCCTCAGTTCCGCGCTCGTGCGGGCCTGGGCCAGGTGCCCGTAGTCTCTGGTCATATGCCTGACAGCAACGGCTGGTCCGTCTCGTCCGCGCTCAATTGGCCGCCGGCATGCAGCGAGTGGGCCCGGAGCCAACACCTCGACCCGGTCGGCAGTGCCGGCCACTACCAGGGCTTCCTTCTGGTAGAGCAACCGTTGCCATGGCCGTTCGACGTCTCCACGCTGCCCGCGTTGGTCGAGGTGGCCCGGTTGGCCGCCGCCGCCGGCCTCAGGTTGCAGACCGTCATGCCGGTCGCACAACAAGACGCGACCAAGGCGCTAGGACGGGATGTTGATGACAGGGCCGACCAAGCAGGACCGCCGGCGAGGACCGAGAGCCTCCGCCGGCTTATCTGTTACAGGTCGGTCCGACCCGGTTGGGCCGGGCCGCTGGTACGTTCCGAGCGGGCCACCGCGCCGGGCTTGCTGGCAGAGGCAACGGCGGACATGCTGAGCCAGGATCCCGGCCGCGAGGACCCGCGCGCTCCCGGCAACCAGGTCATCGACGTACTCGTGTGCACCCATGGCCGGCGCGACGCGTGCTGCGGAGCGCGGGGGATGGAGTTGGTGAACGAGGTCCTCCGCGACCCCCTCGGCCTGCGCGATGGGGTCCGGCTGTGGCGGACGAGCCACACCGGCGGGCACCGGTTCGCCCCGACAGCCATTCTGTTGCCTACAGGCACGATGTGGGCATGGGCGGACGTGCCGTTGCTCCGGGCCGCCGCCCTCGCCGAGGGCGGCGTCGACTACTGGCTGGGCCGTTACAGGGGCTGCGCAACATTAGGCTCGCCGTCCCAACAGGCAGTTGAGCGGGCCGTGCTGTCAGAAGTGGGATGGGCGCTCGTGGGTTCGTTGCGGAAGGCGTCAGACGTCGATGACGGGCTGGTGAGGCTGGAGAGCGAACGGTTCGGGGTGTGGGAGGCCGCGGTCCGGGAGGGACGGCGCGTGCCGCAGCCCGAGTGTAAGACATCGCCCGAGCTGGCGACCAAGCAGAGTGTGGAGTGGGTGGTCGAGGGGCTGCGCCAGGTGGTGCCGGCGTAGCAGTGCGAGGGTCGGGCTCACCCCACCAAAGCGGGGGAAGGGTTCGGCCGCGTGGAACTCTGGGCCAGGGCCTGCCGGACCTCGGCGACCACGCGGTGACCGTCGAACACCACGTCCCTCCACGTGTAAACGAGCACCTGCGTCCCGCTGAGGTATAAGCGGTTCCGCCGCCGGGCGTCCTCGGTCATCTGTTCGGGACTGTGATGGAAGGCGTAACCGTCGACTTCGAGGGCCAGGCCGGGTCGCAGCATGATGTCGACCCGGTACGAGAGGTCGCCACTCGTCTTGACCTCTACAGCCATCGGGGTCACCCCGGCGCGCTTTAGAAGGCGGATGGCCCTGCTTTCGAGGACGCTTGGATGAGCGACACCAGCCGTCCTCCGCCAACGCAATGTCGACCTCAGGGCTTCGACACCCCGACGGCCCTGTCGGGCCAACCTGGCGACTTCGGTGTCGATCGCTTCCAACGACACCAGTTTGCTGGCCAACGCCCTGTCGACAATATCTTCCAGGTCTTCGGGCGACGTGACCGCGGCGACGTCAACGATGGTCCGCAGGGGGTCGGTGCAGGGGATGTTCCTCACGACGACGATGTGCCCGGGGAAGTCTCTCGGCCGGTGCACGTCACCGATGACGGTGCGGCCAGAAATGGGGCGCGGGACGGTCACGGCGTGACGTTCAGGAGGTGGTGAGAACTGCCACAACCATGACGAAGATTGATGCGAGGCAATCGCAGAGGGGCCGGCGGTAAGACAAAGTGCGAACAGGTCCTGCTCGGGACTGCGAGCGGTGCCGGCCAGACGGACCGCTTTCGAACTCAGTGCCTCCCATTCACCGGTCGTCAGCCTGCGCTGGACGGTGCGACTTCCGACACCTAAAGCGTGAAGCTGTGAACGGCTAATGACGCCGTGTTGGTCACGAAAGCGGCGGGCCAGTTCGCGCGTAGCTATGCGGCTCATGCACTCAATGCTATTTCATGTCATGTCATTTCGCAACTTGCGTGGCGATGGCAGTTTCTGGGCGCGTTCGGCGCTTCTGGTCTCATTCCGGCGCGAGTTTCGCATCAGACCGCAACCAAACGCGTCGACCGCGCCCAGAAAGCCCACTTTGAGCCAGCGGGAGAGTCACGGAGCCCGGAAGAGCCCGGCCGAGCCGCTCGCCCTGGCCGCTCGCCCTGGCCGCTCGCCCTGGCCGCTCGCCCTGGCCGGACGCCCCCGAGCCCCCCCGGCCGACCCGTTCGCCCTGGCCGCTCGCCCTGGCCGGACGCCCCCGAGCCCCCCCGGCCGACCCGCTCGCCCTGGCCGGACGCCCCCGAGCCCCTCCGGACGCCGTCACCCTGCAAGATACGCTCGGACCTGTGCGCAAAGTGCTGGTCGCCAACCGGGGTGAGATCGCGGTCCGCGCCTTCCGGGCGATCAACGAGTTGGGCTATACCTCCGTCGCCGTGTTCCCCTACGAGGACCGGTACTCGCTCCACCGCCAAAAAGCCGACGAGAGCTACGAGATAGGAGAACGGGGCCACCCGCTCCGGGCCTACCTGGACATCCGCGGTTTGATCGACGTAGCCGAGCACTGCGGGGCAGACGCCATCTACCCCGGCTATGGGTTCCTGTCCGAGAACCCCGAACTGGCCAGAGCGTGCGAAGAGGCCGGGATCACGTTCGTCGGCCCCCCGGCCCGCGTCCTCGCCCTCGCCGGCAACAAAGTAGCGGCCAAACAACAGGCAGAAGCGGCCGGCATCCCTGTACTCCCGAGCGCCGGCCCGTGGGACAACGTCGACGACCTGGTGGCCGCCGGCCAGGACATCGGCTTCCCTTTGTTCGTGAAGGCTGCGGCCGGGGGCGGCGGCCGGGGCCTTCGCCGGGTGGGACGGCCCGAGGACCTGCGGTCGGCCGTCGAGGCGGCCGCACGGGAGGCCACTACGGCTTTCGGCGACCCGACGGTCTTCCTCGAGGCCGCGGTGGAAGGGGCGCGCCACGTCGAGGTCCAGGTGCTGGCCGACGGCGCCGGCGACGTGGTCCACCTCTACGAGAGGGACTGCTCCGTCCAGCGCCGGCACCAGAAGGTGGTCGAGGTCGCTCCGGCGCCGCACCTCAGCAAGAGCGTGCGGGAGCGGCTGTGGGCCGACGGCGTGGCCTTCGCCCGAGCCGTCGGTTACCTGAACGCGGGCACCGTCGAGTTCCTCGTCGCACCCGACGGCCGCTACGTGTTCATCGAGATGAACCCCCGTATCCAGGTCGAGCACACGGTCACCGAAGAGGTCACCTCCATCGACATCGTCCAGGCGCAGCTGCAGATCGCCGCCGGTGCGACACTGGCCGATCTCGGCATTGTGCAGGATGGTATCGAGCTGACCGGAACGGCCCTCCAATGTCGGATCACGACAGAGGACCCGGCTCAGAATTTCCGCCCGGACACCGGCCGCGTCACCACGTACCGCTCCCCGGGCGGCTATGGCGTGCGCCTGGACGGTTGCACCTACGTCGGAGCGGACGTGTCACCCCATTTCGACTCGCTCCTGGTCAAGCTCACATGCCGGGGCAGGACGTTCCCCGAGGCGGTGGCCAGAGCGAGGCGGGCCGTGGCCGAGTTCAGGATCCGCGGTGTTGCTACGAACATCCCCTTTCTCCAGGCGGTACTGGAGGACCCCGACTTCACGGCTGGCAACCTGACCACGTCCTTCATCGACGAGCGGCCGGCGCTGCTCAACCGCCGCAGCGGCGCCGACCGAGGGACCCGGCTCCTGACCTACGTCGCGGACGTCACCGTCAACCGGCCCAATGGGCCGGTGCCAAGTGTTGGGGACCCTAGGGAAAAACTGCCGCCGCTGCCGGCTCAACCGGGGGCGGGCCGACCAGGCCGCCACCCCGACCTCGTCCCGGGGAGCCGGCAACTCCTTGAGCAACTGGGCCCGGCCGGGTTCGCCGATTGGCTGCGGCGACAGGGACCGGTGGCCGTCACGGATACGACTCTGCGGGACGCCCACCAATCCTTGCTCGCCACGAGGCTGCGGACCGAGGACATGTTACGGGGGGCGCCTTATTTTGCCCGCATGTTGCCGGGCCTCCTGTCCCTCGAAGCCTGGGGCGGAGCCACATTTGACGTCGCACTCCGGTTTTTGAAAGAAGACCCGTGGGAACGCCTGGCCGCGCTGCGCGACGCCGTTCCCAATATCTGCCTACAAATGCTCATAAGAGGCCGAAATACGGTGGGTTACACGCCCTATCCCGACGAAGTGGCCGTGGCATTTGTCAAAGAAGCGGCCGCCACCGGGATCGACATTTTCCGGGTTTTTGATGCTCTGAACGACGTCGATCAAATGCTGCCAGCTATAAAAGGGATCCTCGAGACGGGCAAGATTGCAGAAGGGGCGGTCTGTTACACGGGGGACCTGGCCAGCCCGTCCGAACGGCTGTACACCCTCGATTACTACTTGCGTAAAGCTGAGCAATTGGTCACGGCCGGCGTCCACGTTCTGTGCATCAAGGATATGGCTGGGCTGCTGCGAGCTCCTGCGGCCCACACTTTGGTGAGCGCCCTTCGGGAGAACTTCGAACTGCCCCTCCACCTGCACACCCACGACACGGCGGGCGGCCAGCTGGCCACCTACCTGGCGGCCATCGACGCGGGCGTCGACGCCATCGACGGAGCCCTGGGGCCGTTGGCCGGTTCTACCAGCCAACCCTCCCTCGGGGCCATTGTCGCCGCCACGGACAACACCGCCAGATCCACCGGGCTTTCCCTTGGTGCGATAGAGGCTTTCGAGCCGTACTGGGAGGCCGTGCGCCACCTCTATAAGCCCTTCGACGGCGGTAGTGGGGCACCTACGACGCGCGTTTACCGCCACGAGATGCCCGGCGGCCAGATATCCAACTTGCGCCAGCAGGCTATCGCCCTAGGGCTCGGGGACCGCTACGAGATGGTCGAGGATCTGTACGCCGAAGCCAATCGGATCCTCGGCAATATCGTGAAAGTTACCCCCAGCTCCAAGGTGGTGGGCGACCTGGCCCTTTATCTGTGCGGGGCCAACGCCGACGTGGCGGACTTCGAGCGGGACCCGGCCAGCTTCGACCTGCCCGACAGCGTCATCGGGTTCCTGTCGGGCGAACTGGGCGTGCCGGCCGGGGGTTGGCCCGAGCCTTTTCGGGCTAAAGCGCTGCAGGGCAAGAGGATCCCGGCCCGCCAGCTCGACCTGCCTCCCGAGGCCAGGGCCGTGCTGGGCGACCCTGGATCTGGCCCGCAGAAATTGCGCCAGATGCTCAACTCGCTTTTGTTCCCGGCCCCACCCGGGAGTACGAGGAGGCCGTCCGACAATACGGCGACCTGTCCGTCCTGCCTACCGCCGCTTTCTTTTATGGCCTGGCGCCGGGTGGGGAAGTCGAGGTCGCCCTCGGCGCTGGCGTGTCTTTGTACCTCGCACTGGACGCCGTCGGGGAAGCCGACGAAATGGGCTTTCGCTCCGTCTTCTGCCGGTTGAACGGCCAACCCCGCGTCGTGACCATCCGCGACCGATCGGTAAAGGACACCCGTCCCCGCGGCGAGCGGGCTCAAGCGGATAACCCGGCCCACGTGGCCGCCCCGTTCGCGGGTGCGGTCTCGCTTACGGTTCACGCCGGCGACCGCGTCGAGGCGGGCCAGACGGTGGCGACGATAGAGGCAATGAAAATGGAGGCCCCGATCACGACATCGCTGGCCGGTACAGTGGAGCGCCTGGCTGTACCAGAGCTCGCCGCCGTCGAGGGAGGCGACCTGTTGATCGTGATCGGGCCAGGTTGACGCCTGGTCCCTAGCGCCCACGGGAAAGAGCCGGAGGTTTTCTCCATGCGCATTGGCGTCGTAAAAGAGATAAAGGCGGCCGAGTGGAGGGTCGCCTTGACGCCGGCCGGGACGGCCGAACTGGTGGGAGCGGGGAACACGGTAGTTGTCGAGCAAGGGGCCGGAGAGGGTTCCGGCTTCCCGGACGCGGCGTACATTGGGGCCGGCGCCACCGTCGCAGATGATGCCGCCAAGGTCTGGGCCGATGTGGACCTGCTGGTCAAGGTGAAAGAGCCTATTGAGCAAGAGTTCCCGCTCCTGCGCGAAGGGCTCATCCTTTTCACCTACCTTCACCTGGCGGCCGATCCCGCACTTACCACCGCCCTGGTCCGTTCAGGAGCTACTGGCGTGGGCTACGAAACGGTCGAAGATGCCAATGGCCACCTTCCTTTGCTGGCCCCGATGAGCGAGATCGCCGGTCGGCTGGCCGGCCAGGTCGTCGCTCTATACCTCACGACGCCTATGGGCGGCCGGGGTGTGCTGGCCGGTGGAGCGCCGGGGGTGGCGCCGGCGCGGGTGCTCGTGCTCGGTGGGGGAGTGGTAGGCGTGTACGCCGCCCGCGTGGCTCGGGGCCTCGGCGCCGACGTAACGATCCTGGAAAGGTCCGATCAGCGGCTGCGCTACCTGGACGAGCGGTTCGATGGGTCGGTGCGGTCCTTGATGTCAGACGCGCACAGCATTATCGACCAACTGGCGTCCTCCGACGCTGTAATAGGGGCGGTACTCGTCCCTGGTGCGGCCGCGCCGAAGCTCGTCACCAGGGCGATGCTCTCGAGCATGCCGAGCCGCTCGGTAATCGTGGACGTAGCCATCGACCAGGGGGGGTGCACGGAAACGTCCCGGCCGACGACCCACGAAGCGCCGACTTACGTAGTCGACGACGTATTGCACTATTGCGTGGCCAACATGCCGGGCGCCGTTCCTGTGACTTCGACCCGAGCGCTGACAAACGCCACCCTGCCGTACCTGCACCGACTGGCCGACCTCGGCCTTGATGGTTTTTGCCTGAAGGACGCGGGATTTGCCATGGGTGTCAATGTGCGCGACCACAAGGTTGTCCACCCGGCCGTGGCGGCCACCTATGACCCGCCCGTCCCTCCGCGCTAGCGACCAGGGCCTGCCTATGCTCGCGCCCTTCGGATCGGCAATGCTGGTGGGGTGACAGATGCCAAAGCAGACAGCGACACCGTGACGAACGAAACGGGCCTCCGACTTGACTGGCCCTCAGTACCGGGGGGCACGGCCGCATCCAGCCCCGCCCGCCGCTGCTTGGGCGATGCGCCGCGCCGCACTCGTGTCGTGGCGACGATCGGGCCGGCTTCGGACCAGCCTGCCACCCTGGCCGCTATGCAGGAGGCGGGGATGGACGTCGCCCGGCTGCCCCTGGCGCACGGGTCGATCGACGAGGCCGTCGAACGGTTGCGCCGGGTGCGAAAGGCGGCCCCCGAAGTCGGCATCCTGGTGGACCTCCCGGGGCCGAAGATCCGCACCACGCCCTTCCCCGAAGGTGGCGTGTTCTTGTTGACCGGGAGCCAGGTCGTGCTGTGCCCACCTTCGGTCGCGCCCGGGAGCAATGCGGACGTTATCGGGGTGTCGGTGCCCGAACTGGTGGAGACCTTGCAAGAGGGCGACCGGGTCGCTCTCGGCGACGGGGGAGTGGCTCTCATCGCTGAGGAACGTGACGGCAGCTCGATGAAGGTCCGGGTTATCGCCGGTGGCAAGGTGCAGGGGCGCCCCGGGGTTACCGCTCCGGCGTCCAGACTGTCGCTTACGACCCCTACGGCGGACGACCTCGAGCGGCTCGAGGTCCTGTTGGAAGAGGGCATAGAGAGCGTGGCTGTTTCGTTCGTGCGTTCCGCCCCCGACCTGGAGACGGTCCGGGCGGTCACCGGCAAGAACGTACTGGTCTGCGCCAAGATGGAGACCCCCGAGGCTCTCCTGGACATCGAGAACATTTTGCGGGTGACCGACACGGTCATGGTCGCCCGGGGCGATCTAGGCGTACGCGTCGCCCTCGAGGAAGTGCCGCACATCCAGAAACAGCTCATCCTGTCGGCCGTCGCCTGGGGCCGGCCCGTAATAACGGCCACCCAGATGCTCGAGTCCATGATCAGCTCGCCCGTGCCCACGAGGGCGGAGGTGGCCGACGTGGCCAACGCCGTGTTCGACGGGACCAGCGCGGTCATGCTCTCGGGAGAAACGGCTATCGGGGTGGACCCGGTCTGCGCCGTGGCTACCATGGCCCGCATCGCCAGGCGGGCCGACACGGAGTTCGACAGCTACCACTGGGGGCGCAACTTGCCGGCGCAGCATTTTGCCTCTGAGAGTGCCATTGGTGCCCGGATCACCGCGGCGATCGGGGCGGCGGCATGGCGAGCTTCGGTCGACGAGAACGCGGCGGTGATTGTGGCCTGCACGAACACCGGGGCTACGGCCCGGGCGATCGCTCGGTTCAGGCCGGCGGCACCAATCGTGGCGGCCACCCCGTACCCGCTTACCGCGCGTCAGCTCACCACGAGCTGGGGGGTCGACACCGTTCTGGTGCCGGAGGCCAAGACGACGGACGAGGCCGTGAGCTTCGGGGTGCAGGCGGTACTCGAGGGGGGGTACGTGAAGCCGGGCGACATTGTGGTCGTGCTCGCTGGTTCGCTCAATGACCCGGAACCCGTGACCGACACCTTGCGGATCGTGCGCATTTACTGAGTGCGGCCCTTGGGCCACGAAGGCGCTCGGGACGCAGTGACAGCCATGGGGGGACCGGTCGAACGCGACGTCGGGCGCGATCTGCCGGGGGCACCTCTGGGCCTGTCGGTCATCGTCCCGACTCGGAACGAGGCCCCCAACGTCGAGCTGCTGGAGCAGCGATTGGAGTCGGCCCTGGCCAGCACGCCCGGAGGTTGGGAGCTGATATTCGTCGACGACTCCGACGACGCAACTCCGCAGGTAGTGACCGGTTTGGTGGCGGCCGGGCACCCGGTGCGGCTGCTGCACCGGGATAGGGGCGCCCGCACTGGTGGTTTGGGGGGCGCTGTGCAGGAGGGCTTCAAGCTGGCCCGCGGCACCGTGATAGCCGTTATGGACGCGGACCTCCAGCACCCGCCGGAGGTAGTCCCGGCCCTGGTCGCACCGGTACTCTGCGGAGAGGCGGCCTTGGTCGCCGGGAGCCGGTACAGCTGGGCTGGTGCAGATGCCGGCTTGGCCGGGCCGGGCCGCCAGATCGTGTCGAGGACCTGCCGTGCCGTGGTCCACCTGGTGGTGCCCGTGAGCCGGCCGCTGGACGACCCGATGAGCGGTCTGTTCGCCTTTCGACGCTCGCTGCT
Organism: uncultured Acidimicrobiaceae bacterium; assembly: GCA_963750465.1. Lineage (GTDB taxonomy): Bacteria > Actinomycetota > Acidimicrobiia > Acidimicrobiales > Palsa-688 > Fen-671. Next base: position 560,349 of record CAVVRE010000007.1, on the reverse strand, counting down.
CGACGACGTGGTCTTGCGGCCGACGGGGTACAAGATCCTGTTGGAAGTTACCGTCCGGGCCCGGCCGGCCCCGGTCCGCAACGTCGGGTTCGATTTCGCACCCCGTCACGCCGGCAGCTCGAAGGCGACATTGCGCGAGGGTCTCGTGTTCCTGGGCCACCTAACCCGGTTGGTGGGGGCGGGCTGGCGCCACCGCCCGGCGACGGCTTCTCAGCCGGTCGAGGTGGCCGGCGACCAGGGAACAACAGGCCTAACCTGACGTTGAGATCCCTTCGGGGCCCTTCAATCGGCCAGCAAATCGGCCAGCAAATCGGCCAGTAAATCGGCCAGTCAATCGGCCAGTCAATCGGCTCCGGACGTCGAGCGCTTGTACAGGACGTCGTCGTTGGTGCGTGCCACCACCCGGAACTGCGGGATTACCTCCTCGAAAACGCTCAGCCAGGGGGACGTTCCTCCGTCGCAGGAGATGCACGCAGGTAACAAGAGGTATTGAACCTTGGCGGCGAAAGGCCATTTCCTGGTGTCGTACTTGGGGTTGCCGTAGTAAACCTGGTGGAAGGGGTTCGGCCACATGTATATGCCGGTGCGGTGGTCGAGAGCGGGGACGAAGTTCTCCACCACGGAGATAACAGCATTCGGCGGGATGTCCGCCATGAGGTGGCGTACACCGGTTAGAGCGGGCGTATTCGTAATCGACGACGCGGGTCTGTCGTTGGAAAAGGGGGCTGCGCCCCAGAGCACGCACGCCCACAGCGCGCAGACCACCACGCAGGCCGTGGCGACGCGCTGGGCTACGGCCGTGCGCAGTCTCGAAATGGCATAAACCGTCCCGCACAGGAGCACCGCCACTAACGGCATTGAATAGTGGTAAAGGATCTCGTGCTGGTAGCCAAATGCGGAGATGACGTTGGCGCCCAGCTGGAACAGCGCTATGGCCGCTACCTCCGGCGCGATGAGGAAAACCAGGCCGGTGCTAAGGCCCATCTGCCACAGGTACCAGGGCCGGCCCTGGGAAGTCAGGTAGGTCCAGAACTGCCCCGGCCGGCGCAATGCGGCTCGCAGCGTCCCACCCAGGCCCCCGAAAGGCAACCGCCCTCCGTGCGCGCTGGCATAGCCGATGAGCGCCGGTATGAGAAAGAGGTTGTCGAATGCCGCCACACACGCCGAGGCCAGCAGCGCTACTACCGCGATCTGGCGGTCGCGTCTGACGCCTACCCACGCCGCCAGCGGGATGGTGTAGAGGGCGGCATCTTCTTTGCAGAGGAGCAGCAAGGCTATGCAAACGAGGAAAAGTTTGGGGCGCCACACCACGGCCGCGTAAATAGCCAGTGCCAGCAAGGGAGCTTCGAACGCTTCAACGTGGAATTGTTCGAGGTCTGTCTGTTGCAGCACGGGGCTGAGCAAGTAGGCCGCCGCCAGCAATGTGGCCAGGGCCAGTTCCGCAGTAGGTGGCGGGCCAGCAAGTAAATCGGGATAGCGCCGGCTGCCTGCAACGTAGCTTGGGCGACCAGCAAAACGGACGTGTGCGGGTAGACCCAATAAAACGGGACCAGCAGGAGGTAGATGAACGACGGGTGGTCCCCGAAAAGGTTGCGGCCAGCCACGGTCAGGAACGGGTCATGGAACCGGCTCAACAACCAGATCCCCTGGTCGGGCATGGCCATGTCGTAGGCCGGCTGCTGGAAAGCGCGGAGCATGGCGACGGTCACATCGCTGAAATAGACCGCGTAGGCGATAGTCAGCACGGCCAGCGGCAAGTACGTCACCCAGGACCGCCAGCGGGGGTCGACGGCATCCAATCTCAGCGCCAAGGCTTTGAGGCCGACAGCCGGTGCGCCCAAATAGCCGTTCCCGGCCGGGGCAAATGTACCCGTACCGAACTCGTACGGCCCGTGCGAGCCGCCTGCATCGGAGCCCGGCACCGTCACCGCGCCCGGGCCCGTGCAGCGTGACCTTCGCCCGCCTCCGGTCGGCTCTCCGCGGCCGCCCGGGCCTTCAGATCGGAGCCAGCCACCACGTCTGGCGTCTCGGCCGCTCCTACGTCTGCCACGCTAGCGATCGTACAAGTGAGTGCCTACCCCGGTGCGACCGGGCCCGGCCTCTAACCTTGGATCCGGGACAAGAGCCTGTAGAGGGAAGGAAGCCCGCCGTTGAGGCGGGCCGGCACGGTCAGCCAGGCCGGGACGATGACGTCGGGCTGGCGGCGTTCGATGGCGCCTATCACGGTCAGGGCCACAGCCTCTACCGGCAGGGGCCTCGGCCACGAACGGGTGTATGGACGGTTTCGGCGGGTGAAAAACGGGGTGGCCACGGGCCCTGGGCTTATGAGGGTGACCGAGACCGGCTTCCCGCTCACGGAGACAGGCTTCCCGCTCACAGAGACAGGCTTCCCGTTCGCCGCTTCAGCGCCAGGTCCGGTGCGCGTGGCCCACTCGGCCCTGAGCGACTCCGCCAGGCCCCGGAGCCCGGCCTTGGCCGCGGCATAGGCAACCTCGTCGGGCACACCGACCAGGCCGGCGATCGAGCCAATGAGCACCAGTTGCCCACCTTCAACGCTTTCGTGGAGAGGTCCGGCGGCCGCGTGGGCCAGGTGCACCGGAGCGCGCAGGTTGATGTCGAGGAGCCAGTCGAGCTCATCGGGGGACATCGACTCGAACGAACCTGACCACCCGGCGCCGGCGTTGGAGACGACCACATCCAGTCCGTTTAGGGCGTCCACGGCCGCAGCCACGACTGCTGCGGGAGCGCCCGGCTCGGCCAAGTCTCGGGCCACTGTGGCCACAAAACGTCCGCCGGCGGCGTCAAGCACGGTGCCGTCCCGCCCGGTCCCGAACACGCGGGCACTTCGTTGGGCCAGGCCGGAGCTGACCGCGGCCCCGATGCCGCTCGACGCCCCCGTCACCAGTACCTTGAGGCCCGTGAGCGACCGGGACGGCGCCACCCCTTGCCGGCGCTAGCGCGGCGTTGACCAGTGCGCGCAGCGACTCGCGGACGCTGCCGGCGGTGGCGAGCACGGCGCTCGGCTCGAAGCCGCAGTGGGCCATGCAGTTGTGGCAACGAGGGTCGCGGCCCCGCCCGTACTTCGACCAGTCGGTGGTTTCGATGAGTTCTTTGTAGGTTTCCGTATAACCGTCGGCCAACAAATAGCACGGCCGCTGCCAACCGAAGACGGAGTACGAGGGGATCCCCCACGGTGTGCACTCGAACTCGACCTTGCCCTCCAGGAAGTCGAGGAACAAAGGGCTGTGGTTGAGCCGCCAGTGCTTGCGCTTGCCGGCGAAAGCTTCCTTGAAGAGCGTCGTCGATTGGTTGACACCGAGAAAATTCACCTGGTCCGGAGCCTTTTCGTAGGCATACCCGGGAGAGAGCATCATGGTGTCCACCTCGAGCTCGTCATTCAGGAAGTCGAGCACGTCCCGGACTGTGCGGGGGGAATCGGTGGAGAAGAACGTCGTGTTCGTGGCGACCCGGAACCCCTTTGCTTTTGCCGTTTTTATGGCCGCCACCGCCTTGTCGAACACGCCCTCGCGGTTAACGGACTCGTCATGGCGGTCCTTAAGGCCGTCGATGTGGATGACCCACGAGAACGCCGGATGGGGCGTGAAGCGGTCCAGCTTGCGTTCCAGCAGCAGTGCGTTGGTGCACAGATAGACGAAACGCTTGCGCTCCAGCAGGGCGTTGGTCATCTTTTCGATCTCGGGGTGCAGGAGCGGTTCTCCGCCGGCGATGGAGACCATGGGAGCGCCGCACTCCTCGATAGCGGCGACCGCTTGGTCGACCGAGAGCCTTTTCCGCAGGATGTCGGTCGGGTATTGGATCTTGCCGCACCCGCTGCACTCGAGGTTGCACGCAAACAGCGGTTCCAGTTCGACAATCAGCGGGTATTTATCACGACGGGCCAGTCTTTGCCGTGCGACGTAAGTGCCGACTTTGATGCTCTGGCGCAGGGGAACGCCCATATCAACGAACCTCCGTGGGAAGGGGAAAAGTAACGTGCTCGTTCCGGGTCGAGCGTTCGACAATGGAGGCAGGGCCTAGCCCGGCCAAGCAGTCCACGACCTCCTCGACCAGATCCTCGGGGGCCGAAGCGCCGGCCGTGACCCCAACCCGGTGCACCCCGGCCAGCCACGAAAGACGAAGATCGGCCTTACTGTCCACGAGTTGGGCGTGGGTCCCTAGCCGCCGCGCCACCTCGACGAGGCGGTTCGAATTGGAAGAATTGGGCGATCCGACCACCAATATGAGGTCGCAATCGGGGGCTATGTCTCGCACCGCTTCCTGGCGGTTCTGGCTGGCGTAGCAAATATCGGAAGCGCCCGGTCGGGCGAGGTCGGAGAAGACCTCTTCCAGCGCCGCGATCACGCCTTTTACCTCATCGGTGGCCAGCGTTGTCTGGGTCAGGAAGGCGGTCGGCTTGCTGGCGTCGAGTTCGAGCCCGGCGACATCCTCGGGCTCGCTGACCAGGGCGATGTCCGGGACTGTCCCCAGCGTGCCTTCGACCTCGTCGTGGCCGGCGTGGCCGATCAGCACTAGCTGGCGCCCGCCGCCGCTGAAGCGCCGGGCCTCGCTGTGGACCTTGGTTACGAGCGGGCAGGTGGCGTCGATCGTCGACATGTTCCGGCGGGACGCTTCCTCTCTCACGCTCGTACCCACCCCGTGGGCCGAAAAGACGAGGGTGGCACCGTCCGGTACCTCATCGAGTTCCTCTACGAAAACGGCCCCGGCCGCCTCGAGCCGCGAGACCACGTGCGCGTTGTGCACGATCTGGCGCCGGACGTACACAGGCCGGCCAAATCGCTCGAGGGCCCGCTCGACGGTATCGATGGCGCGCCGGACGCCGGCGCAGAAGGACCGCGGCTCAGCTAGAAAAATCTCCTTCGGGCCTACCGCCGCCGCCCAGTCGGCCAGGGCCCGGCGCGAAGACCGGAGCGCCCCCAGCGCCTTCAGGACCCCTCGTGCCCCCGCTGGTGAGAACAGTTCGACCCCGGGTGAATCGGAGACGGCCCTCAGCACGGCCAAGGGCACTCCCCACTGCGCCTCCGCCACCGCCGTCGATTCCATGTCGACGACGTCTGCTCCGAGGGCCGCCAGCGTCGCCCTCTCTTCTCCGGTGACGATGTGGTCGGTGCTGACCACTGTGCCCGTCCTGGCCCGGAGGCCCGACCGGCGCAGTTCAGCCGCCAGCAGGGGCGCCGACGCGAACCGCATCACTTCTTCGCCGGCGGCGTTGAGGAGACGGTCGGCCACCACGAGGTCGCCCGGCACCAGCCCATCGACGAGGGCGCCGCCGAGGCCGGCGACGGCGACAGCGGCCGGTGCCGCGGCGGCGCTCAACCGTTGGGCGGCCTGGCCCGCTCTGGTCAGGCCCATCCCGGTGCGTTTGACCACCAGGGTGGCCGGGCCAATGCGAGCGGTTGGCCCGAGCGCCAGTTGCTCGATTCGAAGCGGCGCCAGGACGACGAGGCGCGGCACTTCTGGGAAGGCCGAGTTCGGGGTGGCCGAGTTCGGGGTGGCCGAGTTCGGGGTGGCCGAGTTCGGGGTGGCCGGTTGCGGAGCTGGCTCCGACGGAGTTGGCACTGGGGGAGTCGGGATCGACGTAGCCGGCATCGTCACAGAATTATTCTGTCGCCGGACCGGGGGTCGCTCTGCCCGGGCTTTTTTGGCGCTGTCTTGGGCCGAGGCCCCGTGCCGAGGACGTACCGGCCCAGCGCTGTCAGCGGGAACACATGCCGGTAGAGGTGATAGTTCAAGGAAAAGTCCCACGGGAAGCCGGTGCCTGTAAACCAGGGCTCGTCCCACGTGCCGTCCTCGGTCTGGCTGTGCAACAGCCACTCGACGCCCCTGGTGGTGGCCGGGTCTTCCCTCTCGTCCGCAGACAGCAGGCCGATCAGCGCCCACGCCGTCTGGGAGGCCGTGGACGTGCCCCGGCCGATCCAGCCGGGTTCGACATAAGACCGCAGGTCCTCACCCCACCCCCCGTCGGGGTTCTGGTGCTCGACGAGCCAGCGCACACCGTCCGCCACCCTCGGGTCCCCGGCCGGGACCCCGGCTGCGACTAGGGCCGGCAAGACTGCCCCCGTTCCGTAGACGTAGTTGACGCCCCAGCGGCCCCAATACGAGCCGTCGGGTTCCTGGTTGGCAGACAGCCATTCCACGCCCCTTTTGAGGGCCTGCTGCCAGGCCGGCTTTAGGGGCCGCTCCTCGCAGGCGAGCATCTCGACGACATGTGCGGTGACGTCCGCCGTGGGCGGGTCGGTGACTGCGCCAAAGTCGAAGAAGGGGAGCTGGGTGGGTAAATCGGAATTGTTGTCCGCGTCGAAAGCACCCCAGCCGCCGTCACTTGACTGCATCCCGACCACCCAGTCCAGGGCCCGCTCGCACGGGCCGTCGCCGTGGGGGCTACGCAGAGCGCGACGACACGCCAGCACGACCTCGGCGGTGTCGTCGATGTCCGGGTAATGGACGTTCTCGAACTCGAAGGACCAGCCGCCAGGGGCGAGCGCCGGCCGACGCACCGCCCAGTCTCCGACGACGGTCACCTCTTTCTGAAGGAGCCAGTCGAGAGCGTCCTGGAGAGACGGGTCGTCTTGCGCCGCGCCCGCGTCGGCCAGCGCGATGGCGGCCAAAGCGGTGTCCCATATCGGCGATTGGCACGCCTCTATTCGTCTGCCGGCCTCGTCGTCCAGCGTGAACCGCTCGAGGCCCGATAGAGCGGCGGCCACGACCGGGTGGTCGACCGGGTAGCCGCGCACCACGAGGGCGATGGTCGAGTACACCATGGGGGGCTGGATCCCGCCCCAGCTGCCGTCGGCTTCTTGGCGGGCGACGATCCAGCGCTCCGCTTCGCGGAGAGCCGCGCCGCGGATCAGCCGCTTCGGCCATGACCCCTCAGCCACCGCCTCGTAGCGCCGCAGGGCCTTGTCGAGGTAGACGAAGCTGCGGCCGACGGCCCCGAGCCGGCGCGGGCGGGGTGTGATGCCGGACTTGAGCTCGTCGACCTGGAAGGGGAGGGGACGTGAACTTCTGTGCGCCATGATCACAGACAGGGCCACGATCGTCTGACGAGCCCAGCAGGCGAACGACCATATGGAAAGGGGCCAGTCCGAGGGCAGGAAGACCAGTTCGGGGGGCACGGCTGGCAATTTCGCCCAGTCCCAGCAGCCGACCATGGCCAGCCAGACATGGGTGAACATGCGCGCCGACTCGACCCCCCCATGATCGAGCACCCAGGTGGCTGCTCGGGCCATGTGCGCGTCGGTCGGGCTGTCACCGGCCAACCGGAGGGCTACGTACGCCTCCACGGTGGCGGACAATTCACCGGGCCCCGGTAAAAGGTCGCCCAGGCGCCGTCTTCGCGCTGCAGCGACCGGATCCGGGCTGCCGCCCGGGCCAACGTCTCGGCTCCCAGAACGCCGACGAAATGTCGAAGGAGCAGGTCTTCGGCGTCCATGGTCACGTTTGTCTCGAGCTCGCCCTTCCACCACCCACCGGGCAACTGAAGCCTCTTCAGGTGATCGGTGGCCCGCGTCAGCGCCTCTTTTGCACTGTCCGTGTGGCCCACTCCGGCTATTTGCCCCGCGCCGGGATCCAACCCGAGGCTCGTCCCCGGCCTCGAGGAACCGGTGCCGGCGCCAGCCGTCCCTGTATGGTCGGTCAACAGGCTCACGACTCTCGCTCCACGACGTAGACGGCCAGGTCAGCCAGCGCGCGACGGGGTACAGCCGACAGACGGGCTCGCTCGAGCGAGCCGAGGGCCGCGTCGAGATGCGCCTTCGCCCTGGCTGCCGTCCACTCGCGACCCCCACACGCTTCCACCAGCCAGGTGGCCCGGGCGACCTCCTCGTGTGTCAAGGGGCTCAGCAGGGCCGGCGCCCAGTCCGGTTCGGCCAGCGTGGTCGTGCGCTTGTCCGCCCTATGGGACGCCCGCGTACCGTCGGTCCGGCCGTTTGTCGACGCCGCGCTGGGCGACCCCGACGCTGGTCTGGTATCGAACAGCAAAGCGTCCAGCTCGTTGGCCTCGTCGTCCCCGGCGGCCAGGGCGGCCACGATGGGCATCGACTTTTTGCGCTGGCGGATGTCGTTGCCGATGGGTTTGCCGGTCGTGGCGGGGTCGCCCCAGATCCCGAGAAGGTCGTCGGTCGCCTGGAAGGCCACCCCCAGGTGCCTCCCGAAATCGCGCAACGCCCGCACGGTGGCGGGGGGGCCCGGCCAGGATCGCCCCGATAGACGCGGCGCACCCGAGCAGTGCGCCTGTCTTGGCGGTTGACATCCCCATGCACTCCTCGACGCTCACCGACCGGCGCGCCTCGAAGGCCAGGTCGTCTGCCTGCCCCGCGATCATTTCGGCCGTCGCCTCACATAGCGCCAAGGTGGCGGCCGGGGCGGCCGGGTTCGGGCTGCGGAGCAGGACGTCTGTGGCCAGCGTCGATAGTGCGTCGCCGGCCAGGAGGGCGACGCTAGGGCCCCACAGGGACCAGGCCGTCGGCCGGTGGCGGCGCTCGACGTCCCCGTCCATCAAGTCGTCGTGGAGGAGCGAGAAATTATGGACCAGTTCCACGGCTACCCCGCCAGGGGCGCCGACGGAGGCGTCAGCCCAGCTGGCCTCCGCGGAGAGGGTGGCCAGTGCGGTCCGGATCCCCTTCCCACCTTTGACTGCGGTGGGGTTGCCGGCGACGTCGGTCCATCCGAGGTGGTAGCTGACGACGTCCCGAATGCTTGGGACGAGGCGGGCAACTGCATCGCGCATCAGGGGCTGAGTCACATCGCGTGCCTGTTCGAGCACGTCGGCGACCGCGGTGGTGGGCCTCACACAACCTCCTCAAGTTTGATGGGCTCCGGAACGGGACCACTCCCCGGTTCCGCGCCGCTTGCTGGCTTTACCTGCTGCTCTTGGCCATGGGAGAGAACCAGCTGCGCTCTGAGCTGCTGTTCCTCACCCGGACCGGCTCGTAGACCGGGCCCGGTTGGCCCGGGGAGGGGAGGCAACGAGTGACGTCGCCCGGTGGCGACGAGCACGGCGCGGGCCGCACTGACCCCGCTGCGGACGGCCCCTTCCATGGTTGGGGGCCACCCGGTCGCCGTCCACGCCCCGGCGAGAACGAGCCCAGGGCCCGGGTCCTCGTCGACGCCCGGTGAACGGCACTCCCGGGGGTGGCCCGGAACGTAGCCTGGTGCTCCTTAGTCACGAAGGTGCTCAGGACTTGTCCCGGCCTGGCGGCCGGGAACAGAGCCCGCAATGAGGCCACCACCTGAGGGACGAGGTCGTCGGGCCGGGTACCGATGCAGTCGTCGGCGGCCGAGATCGACACGGCCAGGTACTGGCCCGTGCTGGCGCCCGAAGAGACGGTGCGGTCGAACACCCATTGGGCCTCCGTGCCGAGCCCGGCGACGAAAGGTAGCTCGGTGACGCGGCGGTCAAAGTGGACGTGGACATTGACAATCGGCGAGCTGGCCAGTCTGGACGGGCGCACCTGGTCCGGCAGAGCGCCCTTAGGCAGTACCTCTTCGGTGCAGTAGTGGGGGAGGGCCACGACGACCCCGTCCACCGCCAGATTCCCGTTGGCGGCGTGTACCTCGAACCGAGGCCAAGAGTTTGCGCCCGCCTGCTCCAGCGAGGGCCCGTCGATGCCAAATACGGCTTCGCCGAGGCGGACCTGCACGCCGGCTTTGCCCAGGGCTGAGGCGGCCCGTTCGCCGTGGAGCAAGCCGAGCGGCACTCGGCTCCACCCGATGTCGCCGGCGCCGGCGTCCGTCAACAGGCCCGTCTGGAAGACCTTGGCGGCCATCGACAGCGACGCCTCTGTTGCGGGCAGGTTTACGGTTGGCAGGCAGATCAGGTCCCACAAAGCCGAAACGGCCGCTTCTCCCTGGCCGTGCTGGGCCAGCCAAGACGCGAAGGTCTGCTCGTCGAGCGCGGGGTCGTTGAGGTCGAGTCGCGCCAGAGGGACTGCCGCGAGACCTAGGCGCAACCTGGCGCTCAGCGGGAGCAGGCGGTAGCCGAGGAGGGACCGGCCGAGGTGGAGGGGGGCTGGGAACCGGTCGCGCCTCAGGACGCCCCGGTCGGGCGGGCCGTACGCGGCCGCCGCCGGTTGGGCCGGACCGTGACCGTGAGGGCCCGTCGCGCCGTTCGGGTTGGCGCGTGGGCGGAACACATTGACGTCGAGCCGCTCCTGCAGCGCGACATCGCCCGTCGAACCGATGCGGTCCAGGAAATCGATATACGCCGTGCAGCAACGTAGGAACACGTGCTGGCCGTTGTCCATTGTCAGCCCGTCATGAGAGAACGACCAGGTCAGACCGCCGAGGCGGGCCCGCTTTTCGAACAAGGTGACCTGTGCCCCGGCGTCCGCACACGCGAGGGCGGCCGAGATGCCGGCCAGGCCGCCGCCGACCACGGCCACGCGGGGAGCTCCCTCTGTCACGCCGCTGCCTTTGCTAGCGCCATGGCGGCGACCGTCGCTTTCTGCCCGGGCGACAGGCTTACCCTGCCGCGAAGCACGCTTTGAGGGTCAAGGCGGATCCGCTCTAGCAAGCGGCGGTATATGCCAGCCATGGCCGCGGTACAGGCCCGGCTCCGCCTGTCCAGCAACGGCAGAAGTTCCAGCCCTTGCTCGTACCAGGCTTCGGCTCGGCCCGTTTCGAAACAGATGAGGGCGCAAAGGTTGTCGGGCGCGCCCACCAGCATCCGGCTCACCCCGAACCGCTCCAGGTCCTGGGCCGGGACGTATACGCGTCCCATCACATCCCGGTCTTCGAGCAGGTCTCTCAAGATGTTCGTGAGCTGGAGGGCGACGCCGAGCGCATCGGCCAGTGGCTCGGCTCGGTCCGGGTCGCTGCTCCCATAAATGGCCAGTGATAGGCGACCGATCGTGCCCGCCACCCGCCGGCAGTACTCGACCAGCTCGTCGAAGGTGTCGTACTGGCGGCCGGCGAGGTCCCAGGAGCAGCCCTCCACCAGTTGCTGGAGAGCATCGATAGGAAGAGGGAACTTGCTGGCCGTGTCGGCCAGAGCTGCCATCACCGGGTCGCCCGGGGGGACGGCGCCGGCCGGCAGCCCGTTGGGCGCATTGGCCAGCAACGCCAGCGAACGACGGATCTCGTCGAGCGCTGCCACCTTGCCACCCTGTGGGGTGCGGTCTGCGGTCGTATCGTCCTGCGCTTCTTGCAGGACCAGGTTGTCGCCTATGTCGTCGATCCGGCGGGCCATGGCATAGAGGGCGCACATGGCCGCCCGCTTGGGGGGGGGCAGGAGCCGAATGCCGTAGTAGAAATTGCGGGCGCGTGATCGCGTGATCCGCTCGCAGTGCTTGTAAGCCAGGGCGACGGCGGCCTCGTTCAACGCTTTGTCCTCCCGCCCCCTGAGGTTTCGCTCCGGTACACGTCGCTCAAAAGCCTGGCCAGATGGGCCGCGAAACGCTTGGGAGCTGGTCGGCTGGGTTCGGCGTGGATGTCGAAGTCAAGCATGGCGAGGGCGTCGAGAGCCGCGTGCCCGCCCGCAACGAATCCCGCCACGGCGATACGGAGCCGCCCCTTCAGGCTGGCGATCAGGGGTGTGCCCTCATCCAGCCACTGGCGCGCCCGCGCCGCCTCGAAGGCCAAGAGCGCCCGAGCTTGGAAGGAAGCGCCGCCCGGGGCACCCGGTCGCCGGCGGTCCACGTAGTCGGCTGGCGGGGGGGCCAGTTGGTCGACCGTGACACCAAAGCGCCTCATGTCGGACATGGGCAGGTAGACCCGCCCGACGAGGGCATCCTCGGCCACGTCCTGCCAGTGCTCGACGAGCTGAAGCCCTGTGCAGATGCTGTCCGACCAAGCCAGCCGGTCTGGCGTGGCCCAGCCGAATATAGCCAGCACGGTCTGTCCGACCGGGTTCGCCGATAGGCGGCAATAGCCGACGAGGTCTTCAAGGGTTTCGTACCTGAAAACGGTCTGGTCTTGCCGGTTGGCCTGGACGAGGTCGAAGAGCGGCCCCGTGGGCAAGGCCAAGCGGCGGGCCGTCTCCGCCATCTGCGCCACTAAGGGGTGGATCTCGTTTCCAGAGGCGGGTTGACGCCCAGCCAGCGCCGCCCGCAGCTGGTCCTCGACCTCGTCGAGGGCGGCCAGGCGGTCGCCGGGGTAATCGTCGCCGAGCTGGTCGACGAGGCGCGCCCACCCGTAGAGGGACATGAGGTCCGAGCGCAGCGCCGCCGGCAGAAGGCGAGAGGCAACCGGGAAGTTCTCGCTGCTCGCCCTACCGAGCACCAGGTAGTCGGGCGGGAGGTCGTGGCCCGAAACGACCACTCGGGACGGTGCTTGCATCGCCGCTGCCGTCATTTGCAAAGTCCCCTCTTGTCTTTAGGGCGCTGGCTGCCCTTAACTAGTCGCTGTGCAAAGTCGGTGACCCACCGGTCATCTTAGACACCGCGGCGCGCCACGACGCAACTTGTTCTTTTGGCGGAGGGCCTTGCCGAGAAAGCACGCTGGAGCGCGCCAATCTCGTTCCAAGAAAGCCCGAGGGGTTCTAGCCGGGTTTCTCCAGGGTCTCCCAATCGGGCCCCACGGCCCACTGGAGGACAGTGGCAAAGGCCGTTTGGATGACCTGAAGACCAGCCGGGACAGGGTTGTCCGAGAGCGGCCGGCCAGCTGCTTCGGCCAGAGTGCGCAGGACACGGGCGGCAAGAAGCTGGCTCGGCCCGTCACCTCGGGCCGCGCGGGCGCCGAGCTCCAGGAGTATCGGCATGGCCCTGGTAATGAGCCGGCCGAAGACAAAAGCAGTCTTGCCCGGGTCGTTCGCCACCCCTTCAGGGCCTCCTAATTCCGCTACAGCCTGGGCAAAGCGGTCCGCGGTGTCCTGGCAAAGGTTCTCGACCACCGCCGTAAAAAGGGCCTCCTTGGACGGGAAGTGCCGGTAGACGCTCCCTTTGGCCACGCCGGCGGCGGCCGCGATCTCGCTCACGGTTACGGACGCGTAACCCTTTGGCTCCGAGAAAAGCCGGATTGCCGCTTCGATCAGGCGCTGCTGGGGTTCGCAGGCTGTCTCCTCGAGGCCGGCAGGTGGCGGCTCCGTCCCTTCCATGAGAGCGGGCAGGACGGCCTTGATCTGGAACAGCGGCATGCCCCGCTCGTCTCGCAGCTCGCGGATGAGCGCCAAGGCGCGTACGTGGTCCTCGCCGTAAGCAAAGCGCCCGGACCGGGCCGGCTCGGGGGCCGGGAGTAACCCGAGGCGCCGGTAGTGGTGCACGGTGCTGGCAGGGACGCCGGAAAGGGTGACCAGTTGGCTCAGGGTGAGCGACTGCGTCGTCCTACCGTTTTGGTGCCCCGTACGGCTGCCGTTATGACGGGCCGCGCCGTATTTCCGTCCGGCGCCCGCCTGGCCTGCGCCCTGATCTCGTGTCTGGCTAGCTTTTGGCCCTTTGCTCATCCCGAGCGATCCCTTGCAACTTCACGTCCCACCTCAAATTCAATCACCAGAATGGGCCCAAACGAGCGCAATGAGGCTACAGCACCTTACGCAGCACCCACCGCTTGGCTCGCGTATACGGCGGGTACATGAGGGGTACTTCTCCTCGCTCTGTCCGGAAGAGCACCGACTTGGCGTGGCTGAAGGTATCGAACCCCGCTCTTCCGTTATACGCGCCCATCCCGCTGGCGCCAACCCCACCGAACGGCAACCCGGGCACGGCGAGCTGTACCGCGTTGTGGTTCACACAGACAGAGCCGGACGATGACTCGGCGATGACCTGCTCGACCAGGTCGGCGTTGTTGGCGTAGACGTACAGTGCGAGCGGTTTCTCCCGTTCCTTGAGCGCCGACAACGCCTCACCGACGTTCTCGTAACTGAGGACAGGAAGGACGGGGCCGAAGATCTCGTCTCCCATTACCGGGTCGTCCCAGGCGACTTCTGCGAGGACGGTCGGGGACAGGTACCGCTCGGCTGCGTTGGAGCTCCCGCCGGTCACGACGCGGCCCTTGCTGGCTTCCAGCATCCCCAGAAGCCGGTTCATGTGGGCCTCGTTGACGACCCGCCCGAGCGCGGGGCTGAGGCGGGGGTCGGGGCCGTAGAAGTCTGTGATCTGGTGGGCCAGCGCGGCCAACAGCCGCTCTTCGACGCTCTTGTGTACCAGGACGTAGTCCGGCGCCACGCAGGTCTGGCCGACGTTCAGGAACTTCCCCCACACGAGGCGCCGGGCCGCCACCTCGATGTCGGCTGAATGGTCCACGATGGCCGGGTTCTTGCCGCCGAGCTCGAGGGTGACGGGAGTTAAGTGGCGAGCGGCCGCCGCCATCACGAGGCGGCCGACGCGACCGCTGCCTGTAAAGAAGATGTGGTCCCAGCGTTGTTGAAGCAGGGCGTCGGCGACCGCCGGGCCGCCTTCGGCTACGACGACGGCGCGAGGGTCCAGGTAGGACGGCAGGAGCTCGGCCAGGAGGGCCGAAGTGGCCGGAGCCAGCTCGGACGGTTTGACAGCGGCCGTATTGCCGGCCGCAATGGCGAAAGCGAGAGGCAGTACCAAGCAGCGGACCGGGTAGTTCCATGGCCCTATGACCAGAACGGTGCCAAGCGGTTCCGGCACCACTTCGGCCCGGCCAGGCCACAACGTCCATGGCACCGGGACGCGGCGGGGGTTGGCCCAGGAACCCACCGCACGTATCACGCCTTGGATATCGCGCCGCACGGCCGCTATGTCGGTTAGCCAGCCCTCGAGCTCCGGCTTGGCTAGATCGGCAGCCATGGCGTCGGTGAGAGCGCCGGCCTCCCGCTGGAGGAGCCATACGAGCTCGCTGAGCTGCGCACGTCGCCACGACACCGGACGGGTCAAGCCGGACTGGAACGCCGCCCTAAGTTGATCGGCTACCGCGGAGAGTGGTCTCACTAATAGTGAGGGTAGTCAGACCGCGGGCTCCGTGTCGTGCAGTTCAGGTCCTGATGCCGAGTTCCTCGATGCGGTTGCGCATCGCGTGTTCGTCGCGTTCGAAGACCCGGGCCAGGGCTCGCACGTCCTCGGCCCTTATCGTTATGAGCCGCCCGTTGAAGTCGCCTCGCTGGATCTGGATCATCCCTATGTACCGGCGCAGCACCTCGCGCTCGGGAGCGTCCAACCGTTCCAGGCGGGAGAGGTCGATCGTGATCGGGCTGCCTTCAGGCCCGGATTGGGCGCGGCTATCGGAACCAAAGTCCGGCTCAGGGCTCATCTTGGGCAGCAACTGGTCGACGGGGACGCCGTACAGGCGGGCGAGGCGCTGAAGGCGCAGGACCGAGATAATCCTCTCGCCCCGCTCGTACGCGCCGAGCACGGATGCCTTGAACTCCCGCTCCGACTGCTCCTCAACGGCTTGCAGCGACAACCCCTGCTGGCGCCTTATGTTGCGAAGCCGCTCGCCCACGTGTCGTGCGTAAGCGGGGGTCATGTCCTCCGCCACGCTCATAGTTTCTGTCCCATCACTAGCTCTCGGCCCTCCGGTCTCAAGTGGTCAACACGAAGAGTAGCCAAAAGTTGCTACGGAAAGTAGTCGTGCCAGCAGGCTCGCCCCTCTTGGGCTCATTTTTCTGCGTAGTGGAGCTGTCTTCGCGCGGTGCGTAGCAAAGCGGCTTAGCCCCGTGACATGCACTCCAGCATGACGAAGTGGTGGCCCAGCAAATGCACCGGCTTCCCGGCCTGGACTCGGGCTCGTCTTTCTACGGGCCGGATGTCCGATGTGTCGACCGCGACCCGCCACGGACCTCCCCATTTCGGGCCCGGCAGGCGGAACTGAAGCGGCTCTTCCCACGCGTTGAAGGCCAGGAAAAACGATGAGTCGGCCACCTGCCGGCCATGACGGTCCGGTTCGGTCAGAGAGGAGCCGTTGAGCAACACGCCCAGCGATTTGGCGTAGCCCACCCCCCAGTCGGAGTCGGTCATGGGCCGTCCGTCGGGGCGGAACCACCCGATGTCGGCCAACCCGGGATCGGCGGCGAGCTTGCGGAGTGGGCGCCCCTGGAAAAACCGACGGCGACGGAACACCGGGTGGTCCCGGCGCAGGTTCATAACGGCCGTAGTCCAGGCCAGGAGGTCCTCGTCGACGTTTTCCCAGTCGTACCAAGAGATTTCGTTGTCCTGGCAGTACGCGTTGTTGTTGCCCCGCTGGGTACGTCCCAGCTCGTCCCCGCCGAGCAACATGGGGACGCCCAGCGACAGGGTCAGAGTGGCGAGGAAATTGCGGACCTGCCGCGCCCGCAGGGCGAGGATATCGGGGTCGTCCGTCGGGCCTTCAACCCCGCAGTTCCAAGAACGGTTGTCGTCCGTCCCGTCTTTGTTGTCCTCCCCGTTCGCCTCATTGTGTTTGTGGTCGTAGCTCACGAGGTCCCCGAGGGTGAAGCCATCGTGGGCGGTCACAAAATTGATGCTGGCCCAGGGCCGCCGTCCGGTGGCCTCGTACAGGTCAGAGCTACCGGTCAGGCGGAACGCCAGCTCACCGATCGATGTGTTCTCCCGGCGCCAGTAGTCCCGGACAGAGTCCCGGTAACGACCGTTCCATTCCGACCACAGCACCGGGAAGTTCCCGACCTGGTAGCCGCCTGAACCAAGATCCCAGGGTTCGGCGATGAGCTTTATCTGGCTTATGACCGGGTCCTGGTGGATGAGGTCGAAGAAAGCGGACAGCTTGTCGACTTCGTGGAACTGTCTGGCCAGGCTGGCCGCGAGGTCGAAACGAAAGCCGTCGACATGCATTTCCAGTACCCAATAACGAAGTGAGTCCATAAGTAGCTGCAATGTTTGCGGATTGCTTACATTCAGCGCGTTGCCGGTGCCGGTAGTATCGGTGTAATAGCGGGGGTTATCCGGGTTGACCCGGTAATAGCTCAGGTTGTCGAGGCCTCTGAAACTGAGCGTTGGCCCCAGGTGGTTTCCCTCCGCCGTGTGGTTGTAGACAACGTCGAGGATCACCTCTATCCCGGCGGCGTGCAAGGCCCGCACCATTCCCTTGAACTCGTTTACCACGCGTTGGCCCGGACGCGAGGCATAACCGTTATGGGGGGCGAAATAGCCGATCGAATTGTAACCCCAATAATTCCGTAGCCCCCTGTCGACCAGGTATTGGTCGTCAACGAACTGGTGGGCCGGCATCAACTCGACGGCTGTGACACCCAGGCGTTGAAAGTGCTCGATCAGCGCCCGGTGAGCGACACCGGAATAGGTGCCGCGTTGGGAGACGGGGACCTCAGGGTGGCGCCAGGTGAGGCCCCGCACGTGGGTCTCATAAATAACGGTGTCGTGCCAGGGCGTGCGCGGCCTGTGGTCGTCGGCCCATTCGAAGCCGGCGTCGATCACAATCGATTTCGGCATCGAGGAGGCGGAGTCGGTGCGGTCGATCACCCGGTCGTCACCGTCCGAGACGACGTAGCTGTACACCGCCTGGTCCCATCGGACCTTCCCGGCGACGGCCTTGGCGTAAGGGTCGAGGAGGAGCTTGGCGTGGTTGGCGCGCAGGCCGTGTTCGGGGTCGTACGGCCCGTGCACCCGGTACCCGTACAACTGACCGGGTTCGGCTTCCTCGAGATAGCCGTGCCAGACGTAAGCGTCGACCTCGGGTAGCTCCAACCGGGTCTCGGCGCCGGCCTCGTCGAACAGGCAAAGTTCGACCGCCTCGGCGGTCTGGGAGAAGACGGAGAAGTTGGTCCCGGATCCGTCCCAGGTCGCACCGAGCGGGTAAGGGTCACTGGGACTGAGGACCGGCGGCATGAACGGCAAGGCTACATGTAGCTCGCTGGGAGCGGCCTCCGAGCCCGCTCGAACGGCGCAGCCTGAGACCGGCTCCGGTCGGTCAGCCCCACCAAAACGCCGTGGCGATGATGACGTAGAGGGCGATCAGCGCCACGCCCTCCAGCCACGAGTACTCGCCGTCATAAATGACCACGACCGCAACTATCACAGCCACCGCCAGCGCGGCGACCAGTAGGGGCGGGAACACCAGGGTGAGCTGGCTGGTCCCGAAGAAGGCGCTGGCCAGGACCAGCACAGGTGTCAGGAACAGCGCGATCTGGAGCGGGCTGTTCAAAATGGTGCTGACGGCGTAGTCGGACCGCGCTTTCCACGCAAAGCGCACGCCAGCGAAGTTCTCGACGGCGTTGGACGCGATAGCCACGATGACCAGGCCGGTGAACTCGGGTGTTATACCGAGGGCGGTCGTCGCCGGGACCAGCGATGAGACGAACCAGTCAGACGCGGCCGCCGAGGTGACCCCTGCAATAGTGAGCACGATGACGGCCATGCTCAGCGGCCACCGTCCGGGCACTGCTTCGCTTAGCGGTAAGCGCCGGTTGGCCGCCGGCCGCCTGTCGCTCATTTGCGTCCCGGGGCTGAGGCCCTCCCCGAAGCCAGAACGGGATACTGGCCACGTACACGAGCAACAGGACCATGGCGGTCACGTCAGACAGAGCCTGAGTGTGGTGCGCTGCCGGCGTCTCGAGCCGGACGGCCAGCGTGGGCACGAGCAAAGCACCTACGGCCAGAATGAGCAGGGTGACGAGCATCCGGGCTGCCTCGGGGTGGAATTTCTGGATCCCGTGCCGCACCCCTCCGCTCAAGAATGCGATCCCCAGAACCAGCAACACGTTGGCTAGTACGGACCCGACCAGCGCCGCCTGGACCACCGACGTGAGGCCCTCTCGCAGAGAGAATATGGCCACGAACAGCTCGGGCAGGTTCCCGAGGCTCGACTGCAGGAGGCCCGTGGCGCCCGGGCCCAGGTACTCTCCCACCTGTTCGATCGATTGGCCGACGACCGCCGCCAAGGCCGCGATGGCCAGGCCGGAGAGGACGAAGCGGGCCACGTCGTTGGCGCCGACAGCCACCGCCACTCCGGCCGCCAGGGTGAACACGACCGCGCTGACGATGGCCAATCGTTGCGAATTCTCGAGGGCATCGATAGTGCGGGGCATGTCGGCGACTTCGGCCGACGTTACCGGCCGCTCAAGTGACGTTGTACAGTAAGACTTCCGGAAAAGCCCCGGGCGGCGTGGCCGAGTGGTCCAGGCAAGGGCCTGCAAAGCCCTCTACAGCGGTTCGATTCCGCTCGCCGCCTCCAGCGTTAGGGCAGGTCAGGGGCCCATATGCAAAGAGTGGTGGGTCCTTCCAGAGGTCGGCGCGACGCGGAAATGAAGCGAAATTCTCGGGGCCACACCGGTCCGATCGGTCGTGGCTGTCATAGGGGTTCGCGGGCGGCCGCGCTGTGGAGCGCAGAGAGTGGGGGCTCAGAACGGACCACTTTGGGAGTGCCGTGCGCCCCCGTAAGGGGCGGTTTATGGGGTAAGAGACGAGAGCCGGCGATCCACGCGCTAAGTCAGCCTGCTGATCGCCACTAGTGTGCACGTGCCCCCGTTGCCGGAGTGTAGGTCTATCATCGGACGCATGACCGCAACTCAGGATGTAAGGGCGTACGTCTTGACTGACAGGATGTATGAACTCCGGGACTCCAACGATGCCAAGGACGACTCCGACGAGCTTCGGCGGCGTATTGCGGACGAGGGGTACCTCTTCTTCCGCCGGCTGATCGAGCCGTCTGCGCTTCTGGCTCTGCGCGCCGACATCCTGGGCGTCCTCGGTCGTGCTGGATGGCTCGAGAGTGGAACGGACCCGGTCCTCGGCATCGCGAACATCGACCGTCGATGCACCGAGGGTGACAGCGAGTACAGCGGGCCTTACGGCCAGGTGCAGCGGCTGGAATCGTTCCACCGCGTGCCGCACGCTCCAGAACTCGTGGGGATGGTCCAAGCGATCATGGATGCGTCAGCCATGCCGCTGCCCGGGCACAAGGCGAGAATCTGGTTCCCGAAGTTCACCGACCATACGACGCCGACGCATCAGGACTTCGTCCACTACCAAGGGAGTCTGGACACCCTGACCTGCTGGGCACCGGTCGGGGACTGCCCGATCGAACTCGGCCCGCTCGCGGTGCTCGAGCGGTCCCACAAGGTGCGCAAGGTGCTCGCACACCATTTCTCTCTCGGCGCAGGAGGGCTCGTCGTCGACGTCGAGGAGGAGAAGGCGACGCACCCAGAGCTCTCAGGACGCTGGCTCAGTACCGATTTCGAAGTCGGCGACGCACTGTTCTTCCCGGCACTGACGGTGCATCGAGCGCTCCCCAACACCACCGAGAACCTCATGCGCGTATCGCTCGACAACCGTTACCAACGGGAGGGCGGGAAGATCGCCGAGCACATGCTCCTGCCGCACATGTACGACTTCCACAAGGTCGGTTGGGACGAGATCTACCGCGATTGGGAGTCCGACGACCTGAAGTACTACTGGCGCCGCCACAACTATCGCAGGATCAAGAAGAACACCAGCTTCCGTGAGCGGGGCATAGCGGAGGCGATGCAACTCGCCCGCGCGGGCGATGAGCATGCCCTCATCGTGTTGCGGAGGATCGTCGAGGTGTCGGACCCGGAAGCCGAGCAGGCTCTGGAAGCGCGGGCCATTCTCGCCGCGCAGGCCGGGGCGGCGCACTCTCAGTGATCCCCAAGATCAGATCACGGCCTCACCCGGTGGATCGAAGCTCAAAGTTTAGGTGGGCTTTCCAGCTATAAGGACGGCCGCTCCGCGTTGATCGGCCGTGGACGACGAGCATTTTGTGCGCAACTGCGGGCCGAAGCTGAGAGTCATCCGGGATGGCCGATTCGGAGCGGCAAGAGCACCAGTCCGGGCAGAGCATCGTTTGCTATAGATTGACCATCCTCGAGCTCTCCCTTCCGCCGCTTCTCTCGCTCGACCCACCTGTCATGGTTGTGGCTCGCGGGCGCGCATCGGGAGCTTGAAAAGGAGCACGAAGGTGGCGGCCAGCGGCACTAAGCACGCCCACGCCGTGATGGCGAGGGCTTGTGTCGGGAGATGTCCGGCCAGCGCCGAGAAGAATATCGTTCCCAGCGCGGCAACGCCGAGTGCGCTGGAGAGCTGCTGGACGGCCTCTAGCACGCCAGACGCGGAGCCAACTTCGCTCATGCCCACTCCGGCCAGGATGAAGTCGAACAGCTGGCCGATGCTTGAACCGGCACCGAGCCCGATCAGGAACAGCCCAGGGGCGAGGTCCAGCGTCGAGGCCGTACGGGCGCCAGTCACGGTGAGGGCCAGCACGACCGTGCCCACGGCGACGATCACGACACCGACGTGGAGCAGGTGGCGGCCGAGTCGCCCGACGAGCGCAAAACCGACGCCCATCCCGGCGATCATCCCGACCACCATCGCCATCAGGGTCAGCCCGGCGTGGATCGGTGAGAAATGCTCGCCGAGCTGGGCAAACAGCGAGACGCAGAGCACCAGACCGCCGAACGCGCCGAAGAACGCGAGCGCAACGAGGATGCCGCTGGTGTACGTGTGGTTGGCGAGCAGTCCGGGCTCGATCAGCGGGTCGCCGTGAGGGCGACGCTCCCACAGCGCGAACGCGCCGAGCAGCACCGCCCCGCCGGCGAGCAAGACAAAGGTCCAGACCGGCCACCCCTCGGCGCGGCCCTGGATCAGCGGGTAGATGATCGCGGTCAGAGCGACGCCGATCAGCACCATCCCGCCAGTGTCGAGGCGGATCCCGGGATGGGCGACGGTCCGCGGTAACACCCGGACGGCCCCGGCGAAGGCGGCGATGCCGACCGGCACGTTGATCAAGAACACCAGCCGCCATCCGATCCCCCACAGATTGGCCTCCACGAGCGCACCGGCCAGGATCGGCGCCGCCAGGATCGAGAGACCCATTACCGGCCCAAAGGCGCCGAACACCTTGGTGATCTCCTTATCGTCGAAGACCTCTTTGATCATCCCGAACCCCTGGGGGATCATCAGCGCCCCGAACGAGCCCTGCAGCACTCGGAACACGATCAGGACCTCCATGGAAGGAGCGACCGCACACGCCGCGGACATCACCGTGAAGCCGGCCGAGCCGATCAGGAACAGGCGGCGCCGGCCGAACTTATCGCCAAGGCGGGCGCCCGTGATCAAGAACACGGCGAACGCCAACGTGTAGCCAGCGGGCAGCCACTGCAGGGTGGAGGCGCTTCCTCCCAGCGCGGCTCGGATCGACGGGCCGGCCACGTTGACGATCGTCGCGTCCATGAGATCCATGATGTTGGCGGCGATCACGACGGCGAACACGAACCAGCGCAGCGGGTTTCGGGCGGCTGGCGGCGTGTAGGCAGTGTTGGGCATGGCCGAAGCCAGCGCTTCGCCCTTGGTCATCGTTCCTGCGTTCGTGTCCGTTCCCATACTGGTCTCCTTACTGAGTACACCGTTCGCAGTTAATAACTGTAACAGACTGAGTACAGTGTTCGCAATGAGTTTGAGTCGTGGAGTCATCTGGGAACGTCCCGAGCGGGCTGGGCGCGGTCCTGCCCCCTCGCTGTCGCGCCACGAGATCACCGCATGCGCCGTGACGCTGGCCGACACTCAGGGAATCGAGGCGGTCTCGATGCGGGCCCTGGCGGTCGAGCTCGGTGTCGGAGCGGCCTCGCTCTACCGCTACGTGGCTCGCAAAGACGAACTCCTTGACCTGATGGTTGACGCGGTAATGGGTAACGACCTCCATTTCCAGATCCGCGGAGAGTGGCGCGCCGACCTGCGCTCGGTTGCTCGCGGCCTGCGGGCCATGATCCTGCGCCACCCCTGGATGGCTGTCCAGGGCACCGGCCGACGCAATTTGGGACCGAACACGGCTCGGCGCTACGAGCAAGTGCTCGGCGCCATCGACGGTCTGGGGCTCGAGATCGACGAAATGCTCGTGATGGTCGAAACGCTCGATGCCTTCGTCCGTGGACGCACCCTAGAGGACCTCTCCGACCAGGAGGCCGTCCGTCGCTCCGGCCTCAGCCAGGAGGAATGGATGCAAACCCAGACCCCTTACGTGCAGAGCCTGATCGACAGCGGCCGCTACCCAGTACTCACTCGCGTCGTCCTTGACGCTCGCTCCCCCCACGACCCCAACCGTCTCGAGCACGGCTTCGACGTGGGCCTCGAGCGCGTGCTCGATGGCCTGGCTACGATGCTTCCCAAATAGCTCGCCGACGCCACGCCGTTCGCACGAACGTCACCGTCGCGCTTGGGCTCGGGCTCGATTACTCGAGGCTGCACGCCGTAGCTGGCCAAGGCCGGGCTCCGAGTCATGACCTTCTTGTGGTTGGACGACGCGTCTGTCAGGGGTCGAGCCCGGCCGACGCCTTTTCGTACCGATAAACCATTTCGACGGTAATTACACGGCCGAGCCGGACACGCTTTAGATGCTGGAGGACGGAGGCCGTATCGTCCTCCGCTACGTCGCCAACCCGCGATGGCCAACCCCAACGGTTCGGTGCGCGACATAGCCGGCGTGGGCAACGAAAGCGGCAACGCGGTGGGGTTTATGCCCCACCCCGAACGAGCCAGCAGTGAGCTTCTTGGGGTCGTGCGACGGTCTGGCGCTCCTGCGTGCATTGCTGTCCTGGGCCGGGGCGCGGTTGGAGCCGGTGATGGGCCGGTAGGGTCGCGTCGGCCCGGGTGGCAGAGGAAGAGATCGTAAAGAGCGTATAAAAGTCGTACTTAACGGAGGTCGCAGCTGGGCCGCTATTGCCATTTTTCGTCGGCGGACCGCCGTGTTGTCCAGTTTTGCTCGCTTTTTGATATATAACTGGTCACGACGGCGAGGCCCGGCTCGTAAACAGCGACACACGAGGCCTTCACTGCAGTCGCACATTCACTTTCCGGGCTCGTGGGTCCGCAGCCGCGGAGAAACGTAGCATCTAAGCATGAGTACCACTGTCCTTGCGGACAGGACGGAAGTCCGCATCAGCCCGGCAACGGCCAAGCCACTACTGCTTGGCGGCCTCGCCTCGCTTTCTGTGGGGGCGGCCGTGATCCACTTCGCGGTCACGTTCGAGCACTTCGATGAGTACTCCCTTTATGGGGTGTTCTTCCTGGTCCTGGCCTGGGCCCAGCTCGTGTGGCCCGCTGTCCTGATCGCGCTGCCGTCGCTCACCTGGGTCCCGGGCGGAGCGCGGCCCGCACGAGTCCGGGCCGGTTGGTCGCGGTCCGGGCTGACGCTACCGGCCGCCCGCGGACTGGTCGTGTGGCTGTGGCTGGGCATCGCCGGAAATGCCGCTGTCCTGGCGATCTACTTCTCATCGCGCTCCATCGGGCTGCCGATAGGCCCGGACACCAAGTCGGTGGAGGCCTGGGGCGGTCTGGACCTCGTGTGCGCGATCGAGGAGGTCCTGCTGATCGCCGTCGCAGCAACGGTACTGGCCCGTCCGGGCCTTCTGGCCCGCCCGATCAGGCTCCGCAGCCAGGCGCGGTCGCTGGCCAGGGTGCTGGTGGCGCCGGCCGTGGTCATCGCCGCGA
The DNA here is from genome assembly GCA_963750465.1 of uncultured Acidimicrobiaceae bacterium. Lineage (GTDB taxonomy): Bacteria > Actinomycetota > Acidimicrobiia > Acidimicrobiales > Palsa-688 > Fen-671. Next base: position 536,041 of record CAVVRE010000007.1, on the reverse strand, counting down.
CTACCGCGGTCATGACGCCCGCGTGGGCGGGCTCGGAGGGCCCGGCCGGCATGGCCTCCGGCTCGTCGGGAGGCCTGCAGGGAGGGATGGGTGACATGGGCACTACCAGCGGCCTGCCGGATATGCAGATGTACGGGAACACGAACGCGCCGACCGGCGCACAGGTGGTGGCCGCCGCAAACCTGATCAAGGAGACCGATGCCAGCCTGGTCCGCTTCCAAAACGTGAACAACGCATTCGCCGGTGGCTACACCTACCGGGCGCGCACCAATGGCGAGGAGCACCTCATCTACGAAGGGGGCGACCCTGCCTACCAGGGGCTCAACCCGCAGGACCCGTCGTCGCTCGTGTACGCGATCAACGTGAAGGGCCACACGCCGATCCTGCTCGGCGCGATGTACCTGATGCCGGACGGCGTCAACGGGCCACAGGTCGGCGGCGGGCTCACCCGCTGGCACTCGCACCTGGAGGTCTGCAGGGGCGACCAGATCATCGTCGCCGGGTTCGACTTCGCATTACCCGGAGCCTGCAACCCTTCCACCTGGCAGGACCGGTATACGACCCAGATGATGCACGTCTGGGTCGTCCCTTACCCCGGCGGGGTCTTCTCCGACGACCTGAGCAGCGCGGCAACGACCGCCGCCGCCCAGGCTGCCCTGGCGGAGACCAAGCCAGGGCATCTGGCCCCGTAACGGTTGCCGCAGGTCGTCGGGGCGTCGAGATGATTACGCGCCTTTCGGAAGGACAGGCCAGGCGGGCGCAGTTTGTTATGAGCGCGAAATCTAAGGATCGATTTGTGCTAAGGCACCAGCCAGGTCGTGCCAAAGGTCTTCGACGTGCTCGCAGCCCACGCTCAGGCGGAGGAGGCCGGGGGGCAGATGCTCTTGGCCTGGCAATTTGGCCCTGCGCTCAATGGTGCTTTCCACTCCGCCCAGGCTCGTGGCCGACCTTATGACGCAGACCGAGTCGCATATGGCATTGGCCGCTACCGCGGTCTGAACCTCGAACCCGATCACGGCGCCGAACCCGCTCATCTGGGCGGTGGCCTGTGCGTGGCCAGGATGATTGGCGAGGCCGGGGTATCGGACCCGCGTAATGGTGGGGTGATCAGCAAGCCGGCGGGCCAGGTCGGCGGCGCTGCGCTGTCCTTGGTCCAACCGCACCGCCAGCGTGCGCAGGCCGCGCAAAACCAGGAAGGTTTCCAGTGCACCTGGGACGGCGCCGGTGACCGTCCGTCGGCGGCGCAACCGCTGGCCAAGCTGCCGGTTTTCGGCAACAGCAAGGCCGAGGAGCAGGTCAGAGTGGCCGCCTAGGAATTTGGTGGCGCTGTGCACGGCGATATGCGCTCCGAGGGCTATCGGTTGTTGCAGCAGCGGAGTGGCGAAGGTGTTATCGACCGCCACCAGCGCACCGCCGTCGCGTGCTGCCGTGCACAACGCTGGCAGGTCTGCGATGTCGAGCAGCGGATTGGTGGGCGATTCCAGCCACACCAGATCCGCAAGGCGCGCCGCAGCTACGGCAACCGGGGTGTCGGTGATGTCGACCAGGTCGACTTGCCAGCGTCCTTGCTCCTGGCCGTCTGCCATCAGGGCATGAACTCCGGCGTAGCAATCCGTCGGTGCCATGACGCGGGCGCCCACCGGCAGAAGGTCCAATACCGCCGCCACAGCCCCCATTCCCGACGCGAAGGCGACAGCATCGCCGACCTCCAACTGGCCGACAACCTCTTCAAGTGCCTCCCACCCGGGCGTGCCATCGTTTCGGGAGTACTCCCGCCCTCCGGTCCGGCCTAGATTGCCAGCCCGGAAGTTCGACGCCATAACGATGGGCACATTCAGCGGCTGGCCAGGCTCATCGGCAGGCCGTCCGGCGGTTATTAGCGTTGTCTGCGGGCGCTGGCCCGGCTTCTGGCCGGCGGGCCCGAGGTTTGGCTGGGCACTTTAACCTCATCCTGGTCCTTGGGCCGGGGCGGTGCCAACCCAGCACCGCGACTCTGCTGCGCATCAAGTGGTTCGCGGTGGCAGGCCGGCGCTCCAAAAACTGACTCCCTTCGAGCCGGGGCTAGGGCACGGTGATCGGCTGGCCGAAGTCCAGGTTCAACGTTTGGGTTAGGGTGCCATCAACGCCTTCCAGTTGCACGTCCTTCTGAGTGAGCGTGGCGTGAAGGACCGACGGTGGTTGGGCCGGGTCGAACTGGCCCGTGAAAAAGGCGCTGGAGTTATCGTTGAAAGAGTCGAGCGCCCCGGCTGGGTCGTCGTCGACGGTATCGCTATTCTGGTGGAAATTGCTGGTGACCTTGGACTCCGAGTGGTAGCCGCGCTCCGAGGCGGTGTACTGGCCGGTACCGCCGTCGACCTGGACCTGCCACTGCCCCGTAGGTGAGACCTCGATGCTCACGCCGCCCTGGACGTCGTAGTTGGTCGCTCCCGAGGCCTGCCCGTAACCGACGGACTCGAAGTCGATGTACCCGCCCGCGGGAATGTCGACGGTCTCGCGATGGAAGCTGTGGGAGTTGAACGACCAGCTGCCCGTAGAGTCGTCGTGGAAATTTTCGGCCCAATCGGCGATGAGCCCCGGGGCCAGCCCCGAGCTGAACTGACCGGTCAACCGCACTTGGTCCACCGTTACGGCCTCTACGTGGGACTGCGACTCCGATGTGGCCTGGTCGTCTTGCCCGCCGAAGGTGGCGGTGAGAGTACCCCGCCACACCCCTGGCGTGGGCTGGTGGTAGCTGACCATGACGGTCGTGGAGGCGTTGAAACCGAAGCTGCTTTGTAACCATCCGCTCAGCAGGGTCAGTACCGCCCCCGCGGCGCCGAGGGGGCCGGCGATCCCGGCGGCGATAGCGCCGGTCAGAACCGAGAGGTCCGGAGGTGGGGCGGTGGTCACGGTGGCGACGACGGTCATCGGTTCGGTTACGACCGTCCCGGGGTCATTGGCGAACTCGTCGTGGAGCAGGTCCACGTTGAGTTTTGCGGTACCGGAGTGATCGGTCGTCGGCGTCAGCTTCTTTGAGAGGTTGCCCAGCAGGGAGAAATCGGGGTTGTCGGCCAGGCTGATCTGGCCCAGATGATCGTCCTGCTGGAGTTGCCAGGCGGCCTGCCAGTTGGCGATGGCGGAGCTGATACTCCCGACATCGCTCAGCGTGGGCATCCCGAGCTGCCCGGCGCAGTCCTTGATCGCCTGCACGGCGGGGACGTAGTCGGCCTGGTACTGGGTCCAGTCAGCATCGCTGACCCCGGCAGTGACGGTGAAGGGCAGGACGGTGGTCGGGTCGGTTGGCGCCGGTTGGGCGAAGGGGCCGTCGCCGTTGTTGCTGGCAACCGACGCCGTCGTGTGCGTGTACAGCTCCACCAGGGCCGATAACTGGCCGAGCAGACCAAGGGTCGATAACAGTTGCCCAAAGGCGGCGGCTTGGGCCGCGGCGGTGGCCGACGAGGCGCCCAGGAACTGGCTCAACTGACCAGCCAGGCTCTGGATCACGGATCCGACCGCAGTGCCGGCTCCGTAACCGAAGGCCTGGCCGGCCATCGGCACCGAGCTGTCGAGCAAACCGACCAGGTCAGTGCAAGGGGTCGCTGTGGCGGCCATCTGGCGAACGGCCGCTTCCGCCACCGAGGGCGACGCCGGCGGCGCCTGTGCTCCGCGCCAGAACGGGGCCACCTGGGCGATGCCGGAGAACAAGACGTCGAGGTCCAAGAGCCCGAGCTGCAGCTCTTGGGGCTGGTAGCTGGTGGGGTCGGACAGGTCGATGGCGGGGGTCTGGTCCTCCGCCAGCTGGGCCAGGGCAAAGATCGGGGCGGTGTCGGGGGCCGTGGGGTCGGCGCGTGCCGCTGACAGCCACGAGGCGAGCAGTTGCTGCGCCGCCACACCGAGACCGGAGGTGTCGCCTCCTCCCGCCGGTCCAGGCAGCACGCCCGCATAGAAAAGGTCGTCCGCGAAAGTGGCCAGGCTCATGTGACCGCCCTCGGTCCGAGCCTGTGCATCGAGGGCGATGGCCGGCAGCTGCGAAGGGTCAACCACGATGCCCCCGGGCGGGTTGGCCGGCCCGCTACCACTGCCGGCCGGCAAGGTCCCTATACCCGACACGGTCAACACGTCGGTGGTAGCGGCCACGGCGTTGGCCAGGTTTGCCGCGTTCACCGCGTCTTCCACCATTGTGTCTACCTGGGCCTCAGTGGGCGAGCCGCCGCCCCCTCCCGGCACAGTGGTGGTGGTCGGGGCGACCGTGGTGGTCGGGGCGACCGTGGTGGTCGGGGCGACCGTGGTGGTCGGGGCGACCGTGGTGGTCGGGGCGACCGTGGTGGTCGGGGCGACCGTGGTGGAGGTGGGGGACACCGACGTCGTGGTCGGGGCCACGGTAGTAGTGGTCGGGCCGACCGTAGTGGTGGGGGACACCGACGTCGTGGTCGGGGCCACGCTAGTAGTGGTCGGGGCTACGGTGGTGGTCGGGGTCACGGTGGTAGTGGTAGTGGTAGTCGGTGGTCTGTGGTGCTTTTTCCGGCAGCGGGTCTGCTGCTGCAAAACGATCACCCATCGACCGTCTCTCGTCACCCATCGGGGGACGAGACGCAGAAGCAATCGCGCTCTACCCGATCAGTTCGCTGAAGGCCGCCGGGTCGGCCCGTGGCGCTAGAAGCCGGCTGGACGACGGTCGTCCCCGCCGAGCGCGATGGCCGCGAATATCACCAAGCCCGCTTTCCATTGATGCCAACCGCTATCACTGGTCCGGACGTATCCATTACGAGTTCGCATGGTCGTATCTCCTCATAAATGATCGGCGCGGCGGGCGGGCGCCGACAAACGACCAACCGAAAACGCTTGGCCGCGTCCTGCACCCATTCGACGCTCACCTCGTTCACAGCACGGGTGTCAGCGCAACTACGCATCAGGGAAAACGCGTATTTGAGATAGGTATCTTTTTCCACGTGACCGACCGGAAGGCTCCGGTTCCATCGGTCACGGCGCATGGCTTCTGAGGCGCTCCCAGGACGGTGGCGACCGTCGGCCTTGAAGGGGTGTCGATGTCGGACTGGCGGGAATGGAGGGTTTGTGGTGAGAAATAATGGAGGGTGTGCGCTGTCGGGATGGGCAAGCGACCGGAGGTTACAGATCAGTGCGCCGCGTCCCGTCCTGCGCCGCTATGTCGCTTGTGCGACTTGCTACACGACGCGTACGAGGCGCAGCATGCCGAGCTGGCTGTGCTCCCGACCGTCCTGAGTGTCCATGAAACAGGTCTCGACGTAGTAGCCGGGCACGGCGTGCAGCACCTGTTGCTGCATCGCTCCCGGCGAGGCCGGGCCCAGCAGGTCGACGAATTGTGGGTTTGCGCGCAGGAGCCGGAGTGCCTGCTTGTCCTTGCCCGTCCGCAATAGCGCCATCACTTCGGCACCCGTTCGCGCGTGCGGGACCCGGGCCAGGTCGATCATGTGGACGAGCCAGCCGTGGTTCTGGGCCCGCACGACGGTCCCATTGTGTAGCACGGTGGGGCCCCGGAAGCCGAACTCGATAGCGGTTTGGGTCGCCGCAGCCGCTGGCAGTGCGGCCGGCGACGGGGACTGGGTTACCGTGAACGGCGCGGACGCGGGTTGGCCATTGCCGGTGAGGTTTAGCGCGACGTAGTTGCCGGGCGTCAAGACGGTCTGCACCGTGGCCGGAGCGGCCGCAGAGACGAAGAGCGAGGCGTATGCGGTCAGGGCGTTGATGTCGCCCCCGTGGCTCGGGACCGAGGCGCCGGCTTGCTGGCCCGTCACCCCCGGGTTCAAGCGTACGAGCCCGAACGCGGGGAAGACGTTTGGCCCGATCGGCACTTTGCCCGTGAATGTCGCCGTGACGCTCACGGCTCCGGAGACCTCGTCGCCGGAGACCGTCACGCCGTTGATGCCTTTGAGCGACACCGTTATTGCGGGTAGCGCGCCTGTGGCATCGGCAGTACGCGGAAGAACGACCGCGCCGGCGGTGGCCAGCACGGCGGTGGCGGGGATTAGCCGTCGGAATCGGTTTGTCATTGGGTTGAGGCCCTCCTGTTGTCAGCGGCTGGGTCCGGTTTGCCGGTCCCGAGCGAGGGCGGCATATCTGTATTCGCCATCACTCGCACGACTGTCCTTCGACGTGTCCAGACTTCCTGCCTCACGGGAGGACGGCGATCGTCCCCTATGCAAGTGTGAGTGGCTCCCAGGGGACGGCCAAGGGGTACCCTTACCCCTTTCTTCCTCTCCCGGGGTATGGGTACTTTTCTCCGTCCGGCTCCGAGCCGCGGCTAGCGTTCCGCTGGTGTCGCGGGACCCGGCGCTCGCTGAAGGCGGTGTTCATCGCAGCTTGCCTGTCGGGTTGACCAGCTTTGTTGGTCGGACCAAGGAGCTGGCCAGGCTGGAGTCACTACTGGCGCGGCACCGTATGGTAAGCGTGATCGGCCCGGGCGGGTCCGGCAAGACTCGTCTCGCCCTTGAGGCGGCCCGCCGCCTAGAAGGGCGGTTCGAGGCGGGCGCCGCCTTCCTCGAACTGGCCCCACTCGAAGACTCCGCGCTGGTAGCCGCCGCCGCGGCCAGGAACCTTGGGGTGGCAGAGCATCGCAGCTTGTCCGTACTTGATGCCGTCGCGGCCACGGTGGGGCCACGGCACCAGCTGTTAGTGGTGGACAACTGCGAGCACGTCACCGGCGCAGCTGGACAGCTATGCGAGGAGTTGTTGAGGGCCGGGGATGACTTACGGGTGCTCGCCACCAGCCGCGAGGCCCTTGGCGTCAATGGTGAGGTGCGTTTCGCTCTTGGCCCTCTTCCGGTACCGACCTCCCAGGGTGACGCGTCGCGGTTCGTGGACAGCGATGCGGTTACCCTATTTGTCGAGCGAGCCGTCCACGCCGACAGTGAATTTGAGCTCACCTCTGGTTCACAGGGCCCGGTGGCAACGATCGTCAAGCGTCTAGACGGCCTCCCCCTGGCCATAGAGCTGGCCGCCGCCCAGCTCGACGCTATCAGTCTTGACGACCTCGTTGGCGGTCTGGATGACCGATTCGCCTTGCTGGTGGGCCAAACTCGGGGCGTGAGCGCGAAGCTGGCGTCGTTGGCGGCCAGCGTGGAATGGAGCTACCGACGGCTTGACGACGCCGAGCGACGAGCGTTCTGCCACTTATCTGTGTTCCCCGCTCCCTTCACTGTGGCCGCCGCAGCGGCGGCCGCCGGCCCTGACGCGGCCGCCGTTGTGCCAAGGCTGGTTCGGCGCTCCATGCTGGGGGCGCCCCGGCCGGGCGTGGACGGTCGGTCCCGGTACTTCATGCTCGAAACCCTTCGGACCTTCGGCCAAGAGCGCCTCGAGCAGGGCGGCGGCGACCGGCCGGTCAGGTCGGCGGTGGCGGTCTGGACGGTCTCGCAAGCCGAAGAAGCGGCCGCCGGGTTTGAGTCCGGCGCCACCGAACCGACCGCGGCCCGATGGATGGACGCCGAGGCCGACAACCTGCACGGCGTCCTCGAGTGGGCGCTGCGCCACGACATCGATCTTGCCTTGCGGTTCGCAGTTGTCCTTAGTCCGTGGTGGCTTCTGCGGGGACGTTGGCGGGAAGGCCGGTCGCTGCTTCAAAAGGCCGTGGCGGGAGCAGGCGACCCTTCGGCGAAGCTGGTAGCGGCGGCCGAGAACTGGATCGCCCGTTTCTCACGCCGGATCCCCGATTACCCGAACGCGATCGAGCCGTTACGACACGCCTTCGAGTTGTTGAGCCCGCTCGGCCCGTCGGCGGGGCTGGTGGACACGTTGTGGCAACAGTCGTCCATTCCACAGATCTCCGGGCGATTGGACGAAGCGGCGGGGATAGCCAATCAGGCGCTCGACATGGCCCGCTCGATGGGGTACCTCACTGGCCAGGCATACGCCTGTGTCGCCCTGGCGGTGATCGCCCTCGACGGGGGCGACTATGAAACGGCCCTTGCTTGGGCGGAAGCGGCAAATGACATCGACGAAACCGCATTGACTGGCGACGCCCAGCGCTGGGCCTCCGTCCTCTTGGCCCTTGCTGTGGAAGCCAGCGGCGATACGGCCCGCGCCAGAGCGGTACGCACCCGGTCTCTCGATGCCTGCCGCCGAGCCGGCGATCACAACCTCATCAACGCGCACTTGCGGAACCTGGCGATCATGGACATCAAGGCCCGCCGCTTCGACGACGCCAGCCCGCACCTGATCGAGGCCATCGACGACGGCGCTCAGCGCGGGGACGGGTGGGCCCTGCTGGAATCCTTCGAGGCGGCTGCGGTCTGGGCCGTGCCCCACGACCGCGGAAACGGCGGCAGTGCTCCTGGGCGTGACGCGGGCGCTGGCCGCTGGCATTGGGTACGCCTACGAGGGCGGCTTCCACGAACCCGACTTCGTCATACAACCCGCCAGACAAATATCGGGAGCTCTCGGCGCCGAACGGGCTCATCTCGCCGAACGTCGGGGCGCAGACATGCCCCTTACAGAAGCCGTCGAGTTGGCCCGAGCCATGCTTGTCACTAACGTCCCCTCTCCAGGGGATAACCAAACAACGGGCGGCGCCAAGCTCAGCAGACGCGAAAAGGAGCTCCTGGCTCTCGTCGCAGAGGGCCTCACCGACAACCAGATTGCCGAGAAACTCTTCATCAGCGTACGAACAGTCCGCTCGCACCTCGACCGTATTCGCGACAAAAGCGGCTGCCGCCGCCGAGCCGAGCTGACCCGTTTGGCAGTCAGCGCTCAACTTACATGATATCTGTAGCCGCCTTTCAAACCCTTACAAATCCGTCGAACACAACCTCACCAAGCGACGGGTTGGACCCCAGCACCATTATCAACCCAGGCCTTATAGACGCCATCTACCACGGTTCCCCGCTTATCTGGCGGGCCTTTAGACGACGGGCCACGTTCGGATCAATCAAAGCTGGCAGCTTCGCCCGTATTAGGAAAACGGAGAATTGGCTGCACCTATTTGCCGAAATTGTTAGCAGGTCCCCAAGAACAATTGCACTTTCCGTTCCGGCACAGGTTCTTCGACGGGGCTCGACAATATGTTCGTTGCTTCTTCCGGCGACGGAATGCGGCGTCTAGCGCCGTCGTGCCGACGTTCCACATGTTGTCGGCGACCTTGATCGTGACCCCCGGGGGACGATCTGGTCGATGCGGCCGAGTACATCATCTGATAGGTCGACCCCATCGGCGGCGAGGTAGGTGTCCAGGTGCTCCAGGGTGCGCGGGCAGATGATGGCGCAGCTGACCGCGGGGTGGCGGATGACGAACGCCACCGCCAGCTGGACGATTGTGACCGATGTGGAGGCCAGCTAGGTCAGACGCCCTTTCCGGGGGTGGCGTGGCCGGCCCGCCCCTCGACTCCGTTGTCACGGGGTTTGTGGTGGTCTCTTCCCGTAGTCGCCGATCACGGTCCCGTTCGCCGGGCTGGGACCGACGGCACAGCGGGTGTCGATGGCCGAGACGAACTCGCCAAAGGCGCCCAGCTTGGTTAGGGGGTTGTCGTCCCCGTCGTAGACGGCAACGTGCACGAAGCCGACGCCATCGTCCAGTCGGATCGCCACATAGCGCATGCCGTCTGGTCTCTCGGCGGCGAGCTGGGCGAATACCGCCTTGATCAGGCGCTCGTTCTCTTCGGCCGTTTCGGGCCGCGTCGTGTAGCGCACGACTGTGGCTTTGCTCATGATGTCTTACCTTTCTTGGGGATCGCCCGGATTCGGTTGTTGCGGGCGTCGTGGGTCAGTTCGGCCAAGCCGAGCTCCTCCAGAAGCGGCGGCAGGTACATCCCGAAACGGCCCCGGTAGCCCTTTCGCAGTCCGTACCAACCGCCGACCGGGTTGGCCGCCGAGCGCCCCCACGCCTCGACCGTGCCCTCGGCGGCCGGCTTTTGTTCATCGGCCGCGCCCAGGGGGACCCAATCGCCCTGCGCGGCCAGCCAGGCGTAGAGGTCCTCAACTGCCTGCCGGTGGTACTTGAGAGTGGTGGAGCCGACCTGGCACACCAGCGCGGGCGGGTCGGCGTCGCCGTCGTTGTACATCGAGTACTCCGACGTGCCCGGTGGCGTTTTTAGGATCCACGGGTCGTCCTTGGTGCCTGCAACCATTCATCCATCCCCTCTCTAAAGCGCCGCTGCGAAGTGCGGCAGCAAGGTTTCCCAGCCGATCCGGTTGCGGTCCCGCCATGAACCGGCCATCTCGCCAAGTCGTTCCCAGCCCCAGTGCTCGACCTCGATCCGGGTGTCCCGCGGGCCGAGGGCTACGAAGCGGACCTCCACATCTGTCGCTTGGCTTCGGTCGCCGCCCAGGTGCCAGAGATAGGTCAGGCGCGTCGGCGGTTCCCATTCGGTCACCACTCCCCAGTCATGTTCGACGCCGTCGCTGGTCCGTTCGAAGATGCGGCCGCCCACCTCGCCCTCGAGCACGACGAGCAGATCGCGCTGCCTCGTCACGGTGTGATCCGTAGGCCACCACGTACCGATCCGAGACGTCCAGATGTCGAAGGCGTGCTCAGCCGCGCAGGCCACCTCGAAAGTGATCCGCAGCGGAGAAGTCACTGGTGGGGACCTGGCCCGTGTTTTCGGCTAACAGCCGGAACCTTTGCACGGCCTCGCCCCAGACGCCCTCGAGGTAGGCCTGCACGGCCCGCAGGCCCTCCTCCTCCAGGTGGTAGATGCGGCGAGTTCCTTGCGCGTGCTCAGCCACCATCCCCGCGTCTTTCAAGAGCCGCAGGTGACGCGAAACGGCCGGGCGGGAAATCGGCAAAGCCGCCGCGATCTCGTTAACGGCCTTGTCGCTGTCGCTCAGCAGCCGAAGGATCTCGCGTCGGGTAGCGTCCCCTAACGCCTCGAAGGGATCTCCGCACGCTTCCGCCTCACGCATGGCCATCAGGCGCTTCGCAGAACCGCATCGGTGCCACTTCTAGCTCAGTAACAATCCAGTTACCGTAGCCGAGACGTTACCGATAAGGCAAACGAGGTCGACCTCTATGACATCCTTCAAGTTGGCCGCGGAGGCCAGAGCGGGCACGCAGGATATGCAAGCCCCGCGAGGCTATTCTGCGGACCTCGGCCGGACGGTCAGCCGCCAGCCGACCTAAAAGTGGGCGCCGACCATCGGGCCCATACCTGCTTGCCATCCTGTGTTTCGGTCACTCCCCACTCGTCGGCCATGGCGGCCACGATGGCGAGCCCTCTACCGCCCAGAGCCAGAAGAGGCCAATTGCTTTGTGCGGCCGGCTTGCTCGGCACGGCGAGGGGCTGCAACGGACGAGCGTCGTGATCGCGCACTCCTACCTCGACGTTTTTCTCGTCGGCGGCGTACGACAGCTCCAGCGCGGTGCGGGCATGGAGTACGGCGTTGGTCACCAGCTCGCTGGCGACGAGTAGCACCTCGGTATCGATTTGGCGCAGGTCGTCCCGAGCTAGCCATGCTCTGAGGGCCTTACGGGCCAGGCGGGGTGCCCCGGTCCCAGGCTGGAGGGCCAGCACCTGGTACGTCACATCCTGGCCTTGCGAAAGTACGACCGTTCTGGAACTGAGCAAACCTTCCTCATCGAACAGCGATTTACCCATTTCAGGCCGTAAACGATCCAAATCGAGCCGCCGGGAGCGAAACGGGTACACGCTCGTGGCAGCTTATGGTCATGAGCAACCGTTCAGGAACTCGACGCGGCATTGCAGGAGCAGGGTGGCGTTGGCCTGGCCAGGCGTGAAAAACGAATGTACCGTTCGCGCCCCGACGCGCCAGAGCGACCATCTGGGCGGGGAGTGGGCCTTATGAGGCCCAGCGCATGGTGGACCAAGACAACATCGATCAACGGTGCTCCTTTGTGGGAAGGGCGGCGCGCTACGCGCGTATCGGCCCGCCCCGCACTATGCCCACCTTAGAGCGCCCAGCGCTTTGGGCACGCTTTACTGTGTTCCTGCGGGTTACTGTGTTCCTGAGGGCTCCGCCGGGCCTGAGGTCTCTGCTGGCCGGGCCGAACCGAAGTTGGCCCGCCGGGGAGCGGCCGACGACTCGGAAAGGCCGAAGGTTTGCAATACGTACGAGATGGGAACAAAGGCGTTCAGCTATCCACCGCTAGATGCTTTACAGAGGACGTGCTCCCAGCTCGGGCCCGTTCCCTATAACAAGTCGCGCACTACGTACGTCGCAACACGGCAGACAGAACTACCGTGTGCGTCCGCTCATCACAGGGGTGATCGTCGTGAATATCATGAATTGGAACCGTAAAGGAAAAGCACTTCTTTCGCTCGGAGCCGTCGTCGTGACGGGGGTGGGCATGTTTGGTGTAACGGCGTCAGCAGCTTCAGCGGCGCCCGTGACGGGCCTCAACTTCACCGCCACGGTGATCGGGGTCGGGCCGGGGAGCTTCACCGTGCGGCGGGCCAACCAGCCGGTCACCGTCGATGTTTCCCCGACGACTACTTACCGCAAACAGGGCGTGAGCTCCGCGTCTTTGTCCAACGTTTTGGTTGGCGAGCGGGTCCAGGTTCAAGGTTCGATTACGTCGAACCTCTTAGTCGTGGACGCCGACCAAGTCCAGATCCTCGCCCTGACGCCCAACGATTTCGACGCCACTGTCAGCTCGCTCGGCACCGGGAACTTTATCGCCATGCGCGGCACTTCTCCCATCAGCGTCGACATCTCCCCCCAGACCTCGTTTAGCGTGGGCGGGACCGTGGCCACCTTCTCGAGCCTGGCGGACGGGGACCGGGTCATAGTCCACGGGACGAGCAACCCGGGCGGGAGTGTCGTCAACGCCGTGCAAATCTACATCCTCTCATTCGGGTCCCTGCAGTTCACTGCTACGGTTACCCAGGTCAACTCCGGAGGCTTCACGGTGCGGCGGATCAATGCGCCGCTAACGGTCCAGGTGTCCTCTAAGACCACTTACAGCGAGCACGGAGTGTCGTCGCCGTCGCTCGCCGATGTCCTGATTGGCGAGCGGGTAACGGTTCATGCCACGGACACGGCCAGTTCTAACGTCGTCAAGGCCACGCAGGTTCAGGTCGCCTCGTTGCCACCCATGGACATTAATGCCACTGTGACCCAGGTTGGCGCGGGGATGTTAACTGTGCTCCGAGGAAATTCTCGGGTAACGGTCGATGTCTCGGCGAAAACTCAATACAGCAAACGGGGAGTGGCCAGCCCGTCGGTCTCGGACATCGCGCCCGGCACCCGGCTCATCGTCCACGGGACGAGCAACCCCGGCGGCACCGTCATCAACGCGCTGCACGTTTATATCCTTTAGTTCAATTACATCCTTACTCAACCGGCCGGGTGGGCTCCATGGTCGAGCTCACCCGGTGGCCGCGTTCCGGCTCCTTATGTGTAATGCCGGAACCGATCGATGCAAGTGCAGCGCGAACCGGGCGAACCGCGCGTCACCGAGATGGTCCCGAAACCTCGGTTACGAGATGACGACAGCCGACCGGCGGTGACCGGTACGTTGTGGGCGTGGCCGTGTCCCCCCACATACGTCGTCTGCGCGAAAAGGTAGGCCATGACCTCCTAGTCCTGCCTGCAGTTTGCGTGCTGCCCGTGGACACGGCCGGTCGCCTCCTCCTCGTCCAGGAAATCGAGACGGGAGAATGGCAAACGATCGGTGGGGCCATCGAACCCGATGAGTCGCCCCGCGACGCGGGGGTGCGAGAAGCGCTCGAGGAGGCAGGGGTCGTGGTCGAGCTGGGCCGGCTTATCGACGTCCTGGGCGGGCCCGGGTTCGAGATCACCTACCCCAACGGCGACGTCGTCTCCTACGTCGCTTGCGTCTTCGAGGCCGTCGTCACCTCCGGCGAACCTGTCGCCGACGGTGACGAGACGAGCGCCGTGGCGTGGTGGGCGTTCGACCAGCTCGACCGGGTGCCGATGAGCAGCTTTACCAGGGTTCTGTTCCACGCCCTGCCAATGCAGGAGCTGCTGGTGGCCAGGACGAGCCGACCGGGCCGCTGAAGGACCGGCCCTGAGGGAGGGCGGGTGAAACACAGGTGCTGAGGCACCGGCCGGTCAACCGTGGGTTTAGCCCCAACCGGCTCGAGTGGGTGGCATCAAGCTGGCCCCTTCGGGTGTCGGCCGCACGCCCAGCACCTGATGGACGGCGATGGCCCCCTCCTCGAAAGCGTTGGCCGAGGCGGCCATATAGAGCCGCCATACGCGGGCCCGCGGTTCACCTACCAGTGCTGCGGCGGTGTCCCAGGATTCCTCGAGGTTCGTCACCCAGGCGCGAAGCGTCCGGGTGTAGTGCTCCCTCAGTGATTCGACGTCGCGGACCTCGAAATGGGCCCGTTCCATCGCTCTAACGACGTCGGCCACGTCGACGAGCTCACCATCTGGGAAGACGTAACGGTTGATGAAGGTTGCTCCCCTCATTTTCGACCCGCCTGGCCTGGAAATTGCATGATTGAGCATCCGCCCGCCCGGCGTCAGCAAGGCGAACAGTGTCTCGAAGTACTCGTCCATGCGCGCCCTGCCGACGTGCTCGAACATGCCGATCGATGAGATGGCGTCGAACGTCTCCCCCCGAAGGTCCCGGTAATCCTGGAGACGGACTTCGATGTCCCGTCCCACGCCGGCATGGAGTGAAAGTTCCCGGGCCGACCTTTCCTGAGACGGGCTCAGCGTGATGGCTACCGTCTTCGCTCGGTAAGCCCGGGCGGCGTGGACCGCCATCGACCCCCACCCACAACCCACGTCGAGCAGTCGCATGTTCGGGCGGTCGGCCAGCCCGAGCTTCCGGCAGACGAGGTCGTGCTTGGAACGCTGGGCCATATCCAGCGATGTCTCGCCTGGTTCGAAGCGCGCACACGAATAGGTCATGGCCGGGCCCAGCACGAGCCGATAAAAGGCGTCGCCAACGTCGTAGTGATGTCTGATGGCGGCCGAGTCGCGCCGTCTGGAATGACGCCACCCCGAGAGGTGGACCTCCTCGTCAGGCCGCTTTGGCGGCGGGCCGATGGCGCCCAGGCGAAGAGCCGCGGCTACGGCGCTGGTTAGGGCACGCGGGCTCGGCCGGGTTGTCACCGACGCACCCCGGCGCAGGGCCTGAGGACGCGGTATAGGTCGCCCTTGATGTCAACCTCGCCTACGACGAAGGCGCGTGTCACCCCGAGCTCGTTCGGCGACCAGAGCATCCTGGTGAGAGCGGTGACCGAGTGGACGACGACGCAGTCCAAGGTGCCCTGTGGCCCGGTCGTGCTCCCGTCCCAGAACGCGAACCGAACCGGGGGACGGCCACCGAACAACTGCTCGAGGATTGGTGCGATGAGCGGGGCCACCGCAGACGGGTCTCCTGTAAGTTGCCCGGCGGCCGGCGGAGCTAGCCCGTTGCCTTGACGTCGTGTTCGGTCGCCATTGAGCCGCACCGCCACCTTTGCTCCAATCATGGACTGCAAAAGTAGCCCACTTCCGACGTCGTCCTCACTTACCGGCGAGACCGAGCTTCGCCCTGGCCTACCGTCGCACAAGTACCGGCCGATGTGGGAGGCTGGGGTATGCGATTCGTCGTGCTCGGAGCCGGTGCGGTAGGCGGCGTCGTCGGCGGCCGACTTTTCGAGCATGGCCACGATGTCTTGCTCATTGCGCGAGGCGAGCATGCAAAGGCGATCTCGGCCACCGGCCTGACACTGGCCTCCGCGTCGGGCGTCGCCGTCCTGCCGGTACCGGTGGCCGTATCTCCCTACGATGTCGACTGGCGCGATGACCACGTCGTGTTGATGGCCGTCAAAAGCCAAGATACCGAGATGGCAGTACGGCAGCTGAGCGGGTCTGCCCCGCCATCTGTTCCGGTCGTTTGCATGCAAAACGGCGTGGTCAACGAGGCTACGGCGCTCCGGCGCTTTGCCAACGTCTACGGCATGTGTGTGATGTGCCCGGCGAGCCACCTCGAGCCGGGCGTCGTAGTAGCCAGCTCCTCACCGATCACCGCCCTGCTCGACGTCGGCCGGTACCCCGCGGGAGTGGACGGGGTAGCGGAAGCTCTCGCTGGAGCTCTGGTGTCGAGCACGATCGACTCTCTTGTCCGGCCCGACATAATGCGATGGAAATACACCAAGCTGCTCCGCAACCTGGGTAATTCTGTCGACGCCATCTGCGGGCCCGGCCAGCGTGACACCCCCTTGGCCAAGCTGGCCCTGGATGAGGGAGAGGCTTGCCTGCTGGCCGCGGGGATAGATTTCGCTTCCGACGAAGAAGACCGGGCCAGAAGAGACGACCTCCTGCGCCCTGGAGACGACGTGAGCGGCTACCCGCGAGGCGGCAGCTCGTCCTGGCAGAGCCTGGCCCGATATGAGGGGACAATCGAGGCCGACTACTTGAACGGTGAAATCGTCCTGTTGGGGCGCACCTACGGCGTGCCGACTCCCGTCAACGAACTATTGCGGCAGTTGGCCAACCAGATGGCCAGCGAACGGGTGGCACCGGGCTCTATGAGCTCTGACGAAGTACTGGCTCTCCTCGAGCATTAGGGAGCTTGTGCCGGCGGGCCCGGCCGGCGGGGTGCAGCCCGGGCCCGAATATTCTTCATGGCCCATCGTCATTCTTTGTCCATATCGGCGGCCCCGTTCGTCGTCAGAGTGCCCGAGGACGTGCCGCTATGGAAGCCTCCCGAGCGGCCACGTGACACGAAACCGTGTGGGCCGGCCGCAGCTCGATCAGCTCAGGGGCATGAGCTCGGCAGTAGTCCTCCGCCAGTGGGCACCGCGGATGGTAGGGGCACCCTGTTTTTGGCTCGGCGACGAGCGAAACTGCCTCCCCGCTCGCCGCCTTTCGACGGCTCGCCTCGAGCTCGGGGTCAGGCAGTGGCACCGCATCGGCCAGCGCTCGAGTGTAGGGGTGGAGGGGTGCGCCGAGCACCTCCGCATAAGGGCCTGACTCGACCACTTTCCCCAGGTACATAACCGAGATCACGTCGCTTATGTGACGCACCATGGCCAGGTCGTGGCTGATGAAGACGTACGAAAGCGCCAATTCGTCCTGCAGCCGGGTCAGGAGGTTCATGACTTCGGCCCGGACCGAGACGTCGAGCGCCGACGTCGGCTCATCGAGCACCAATGCCTGGGGTTCGACGGCCAAGGCCCGAGCGATGGCGACGCGCTGGGCCTGACCGCCCGAGAGCTCGTGAGGGTACCGGTCGCCGAAGCGAGGAGCGAGGGCCACCATCTCCAGGAGCTGATCAGCGCGCGCTCGCCTCTCGGGCCGGGTGGCAGCGATCTTATGGACGGCGAGGACCTCGCTCAGGGCCGCCAATACGGTGAGGCGCGGGTTGAGTGAGGAGTATGGGTCCTGAAAGACGAGCTGGATCCGGCGGGCGAGGGCGACGTGGTCCCCGTTGCGCCCGGTCCCGGAGTTCCTCATTGGCTGGTCCAGCAGCTCGACCCGTCCTGAGGTCGGTTTTTCCAGGCCGACGAGCAGCCGGGCCAGAGTCGACTTCCCGCAGCCGCTTTCGCCCACGATCCCGTGCGTACTCGCCGTTCTGAGCTCGAGAGAGACGCCCCGGACAGCCCGAACGGGGGGGCCTTTGGGAGTGGGGTACTCCTTTACGACGTCCGTCGCCCGCAGGACTACCGAGGCCATTCGTCCGGGGCCCTCCAGCAGGCGGCGGCCACCTCGGGGCCGCGGTCGATCAATGGTGGCTCCTCCTCCGCGCAGCGCTCGATCACGAATGGGCACCGCGCCCGGAACGGGCAGCCGCGCTCGAGTTGCGTCGGGTCGGGCGGCGTCCCGCCGATCTGGGTCAGGCGTTGCCGGTGCTGCGTAGCGGGCGTCGGCAGCGACCCGAGCAGGGCCAGGGTGTACGGGTGGGACGGGCGGGCGAAGAGGTGGCGCGTCGGCGCCCGTTCGACCACGCGTCCCGCGTACATCACCACGACTTGGTCGACGATCCGGGCGACAACTCCGAGGTCGTGGGTCACCCAGACGACGGCCATTCCGGTACGGGCCTGAATTTCCTCCACGAGCTCGAGAATTTGTTGCTGGATGGTGACGTCGAGCGCGGTGGTCGGCTCATCCGCGATGAGCAGGCGCGGGGAAACGGCGAGGGCGATGGCGATCATGACGCGCTGCAACATCCCTCCCGAGAGCTCGTACGGGAAAGCATGTTCTACCCGCGCCGGGTCGGGGAGGCCCACTTGAGCCAGGACCTCGTGGCAACGGGCGCGCGCCCTGTCCTTGTCGACCCCGTGGGCGCGCAGGGTCTCGACGATCTGAGTCCGCACCCGCAGTAGTGGGTTGAGCGAAGTCATCGGGATCCTGGTAAACCATGGCGATCTCGGCGCCGCGGATTTTTTCCAGGCCCTTTTCGTCGAGGTCACTGAGCTTCCTCCCGGCAAAAGTGATCTCACCTCTAAGCAGCCGGAGCGGTGGGTCGGGCAGGAGCCTGAGCACCGAGAGTACGGTAAGGGTCTTGCCGGAGCCGCTCTCGCCGACGATCCCCAGTTTCTCGCCGGCGGAGACCTCGAGGTCGACCCCACGAACGATCTCGGCCGAGCGCCGGTGCTGGCGCGTCCCAATGGCGACGCCCCTGAGCGTGAGCAATGGTTCCTTCGCAGCCGTCGGGGCGCTCATCTCTGGCCACGTTCTCTCATGGGGTGGGACGAGCTGATCGAACGACCAGCCGGGCCGGCGGGAGCGCGCCAGCGATGGGCCGGTCCATGATGCCGCGCCCGGGCGTCACCGAACCGAGCACCGACGCCTGGCGGGCACCCGTGCACGACGGGATGGTGGCGGGCAGTCCGCAAAGAGTAAGGAACCCGATGACGGCGAAGACCAGAGCTTCCTTGCTCACTTCCGGGATCCCCAACTCGTCGGTGGGCCTAATGCTGACGCCGGGGAGCCGCGTTTTCAGCTCCGCCATCAATGCTCGGTTTCGAGTACCACCGCCGGACACGAGCAGACTATTTACGTCGAAATTGCGCAGCGCCATGGCGATCATTTCTGCCGAGGCCGCCGTCAGTGAGGCCAGCACATCCTGGGCGGGAGGCGAAGCGTCGTCCATGCGGCTCCTGATGTACCCGAGGTTGAAATACTCCTTACCGGTCGACTTCGGGGGCGGGAGTGCGAAGTACGGGTCGTCCAGCAGACGGGCTACGAACGACGCGTCCGCCGTGCCGCGGGCGGCCCAGGCGCCGTCCTGGTCGTATTGTTGCTGGCCGTCCGAAAGCCACTCGACCGCCGCGTCCAACAAGGCGTTCGATGGGCCGATGTCGAATGCGATGGGCTCTCGTTCCGGGCCCACGATCGTGACGTTGGCGATCCCGCCGAGGTTGAGCGACCCGCTGACGACCGCCGGGTTGGCACCCAGGAGCAAGACGTCGAGCAGGCTGGCCAGCGGGGCGCCATGACCGCCAGCGGCGATGTCGCGGTTGCGGACGTCGCTCACGACAGCAGTGCCCGTTCGATCCGCGATCCAGGCGGGCTCACCAAGCTGCAGGGTCCCTTTGGCCAGGTTGCCATCGACCCAGTGGTACACGGTCTGGCCATGTGAACAGATGGCGTCCACGCCGCCGTGACGGTCTGCCAAATCCTTGGCCACTTCGGCGAAGAACTGGCCGATGGCCACATCGAGCTGGCATACCTGTTCGATCGTCGTGGCCGCCGGCGGCAGCATGGCCGCGATCGCTTGACGCACTACTTGGGGGTAGGGGACCGAGCGATGCTCGACCAGGTCGCATGCCAGCACTTCGCCCTCCAGCTCGATATCAGCCAAAAGTGCCTCGACCGCGTCAAACGAAGTGCCTGAGATCATCCCGATTACCCGCACTGCTGCCTCCTGAGCTCCGGCCTGGACGGTTGGCGTTTCAACGGGTGCGGGCGCGGGGGTCAACGGCGTCGCGCAACCCGTCACCCAGAAAGTTGAACCCGATAACGGTGATGATGATGGCGATCGACGGGGCTGCCAGTGTCCACCAGGCCGTAGATGCCAGCGAACTGGACTGGCTCACCATCTCTCCGAGCGACGCGGTAGGCGGCGGTGGGCCCAACCCGAGGAAGCTGAGGCTCGCCTCGGCCAGGACCGCCCAGGCCAGAGCCAGGCTGACCTGTACCACCACAATGCCAGCGATGTTCGGCAGGATATGCCTGAACAACAGCCTCGACTGGGAAAACCCGAGCAGGCGGCCGGCCAGTACGTAGCCAGCTTGGCGAAGAGACAGGACCGGGCCGCGCACGACCCGTACAAAGATCGGGATGTACCCGATCCCGATGGCGAGGGCACTGTTGACCCAACCGGGCCCCAATGCGGTGACGATGGCCAGCGCCAGCACGATGGCGGGTATGGCAAAGAGCATGTCTGTGACCCGCATGATGACGACCGACGTCCAATTGCCCAGGTAGCCGGCCAGGATCCCGGCCACGGTGCCCACGACGCCGGCGATCAAGACGGCGAGGCAGGCGATCTTCAGCGAAACGGCCAAGCCTGCTAGGACGAGGGAGAACTCGTCTCGCCCGAACTGGTCGGTGCCGGCCAAGTGACCGAAGCTCGGCGGTTTCAGGCTGGCGAGGACATTTTGGAACTGCGGGTTGTAGGGAGTGGCATTGACCGCTCCCAAGATCGCCCCGAGGACGACCAGGCCGACGAGGACGCAGCCGACCCGGCCGCTCGGGTTGTGCCACAGCGTGTCGAGCAACGAACGGCGGCGCCTGGAGGTGACCGGCTGGGTGGCGACCACCTGCTCCGGGGGGGCCAGGCTCACGACGATCGCGTCCGCGGGTCGATCAACGTATAAGTGACGTCCGTGAGCATGTTCACGATAATGAAGCCGGCGGCAAAGATGAGCGTCACGCTCTGGACCACGGGGAAATCGCGATCGTTGATGGACGTAATGAGGAGGCGCCCGAGGCCGGGCAGGACGAAGATCTCTTCCACCACTACCGTCCCGCCGAGCAAGTACCCGAACTGGATGCCCGACATCGTAACTATCGGTACGAGCGCTCCCAGGAACAGGTGCTTCCAGGTAACCACCCGTTTGGCGAGCCCCTTCCCGCGTGCGGTGCGGGCGTAGTTCAGCCCCGTCACCTCGAGCATGGCGGCGCGCGTCGTGCGCATGATGGCCGCTCCGATACCGATACCGAGCGTAAGCGCCGGGAAAAAGATCTGCTGGAGGTTGAGCCAAGGGTCCTGGGTGAAACTGACCCAGCCCTCCGAAGAAGGAAAGTAATGGAAGACCGAGGCCAGGAACGTGACCAGGCCGGTCCCGATTACGAAACTGGGCACGCCCAGGCCGACGACGGCCACGCCCTGGCCGACGCTGTCGACGGCCCGGCCGGGCCGAAGCGAGCCGAACACTCCGAACAGGACGCCGATCAGTTCACCAATGATTATCGAGGCGATGGAAAGCTCGAAGGTGACCGGGAAAGCGGCGCCGATGAGCGACGCCACAGACGTCCGCGACGATAGCGAGATGCCCAGGTTGCCCGTGAACATGGCCCCGAGCCATGACCCGTATTGGCGAAAGAACGGTTCCCCGACGCCGTAATAGTGGTTTAGGGCGACCAGCTGGGCATGGCTTAGTAGGCCGGCGTTCACGCCGAGCGAGGCGGTGACCGCATTACCCGGGAGCCAGCGCAGAATTACGAAGATGATCACGGAGACGCCTAGCAGGGTCACGAGCATGCTGACCAGCCGCCGGGCGATGCTTACCAGCACGACTGCCTCACCGGGCCATCGGGGCTCATCGGGCCATCGGGGCTCATCGAGTCATCAGGGCTCCGCCGAATCATCGGGCTCTACCGGCCGCCAGGTGGACGTAACCATGGCCGCCAACCAACAAGGGCCCCACCGCTCGGCGCAGAGTCGGTGAGGCCCCTCCTGGACACTTGGTGTAGTGGTCGGCGCTGCTAAGAGAGCGAGGTCGAGCGCAGCGCGTCGAGCGAGGTCGAATTGGTCGGGGCCAATGCGAACCCGTGTACCGACGGAGTCGTTACTGCGTAGTCCAGCCCGGTGAACAGCCAGATCCACACCGCGTTTGACGTCAACTGCTTGGAGAAACTGGACCAGAGGTTCTTTTGGGCCGCCGCACCCGTAGCCGTGTCCCCCGCGGCCAGCAGCTTCTGCAACTGCGGGGAGCTATAGCCGGCGGGCACGCCGAGGTTGGCACCGGTCCCGAAGTAGCGGCCGTACATCGTGTAAGGGTTCGGGTCAGCGCCGTTCCACGCGAATGCGGCCTGGAAGTTGCCTTTCAGCCAGTCCTGGATGTAGGCGTTTTCGGCCAGGTTCTGGATGTTCATTTTGATCCCGACCTTGGCCAGGTCGGACTGCACGACTGTGGCCTGGGCGGCGCTGGTCGGGTCGAGGTCGGTCGAAGTGACTGCCGTAAAGGAGAACCCGCTCGCGTTCCCGGCTTTCTGGAGGTAGTTCTTCGCCATCGCCATATTGGGCGTCGGGCAGACGGCCGAAACCGGGCTGGAGGCGTACTGGCCCAGTGGTACGGGCCGACCACCTGGCCGGCCCCAAATACGGCATCTTCGAGAACTTGCTTGCGGTCGACGGCACAGGCGATCGCCAGACGGTTATCGACGTTGGCGAGCGGCCCGGTCTTGTCCTGGAGCATGAGCGCCCGGTACGTCAGGTCGAGGACCGACTGGACCTTGAGCGAAGACGGCAGGTGCGTGGCCACCTGCGGCTGTGTCAGAAGCCCGAGCTGGACGGTGTTGGCCTCGACGGCTGATGCGATCGACTGCTCTGAAGGGATCGTCTCGATCTTGACGGCACCGAGGGTGACCTTGCCGCCCCAGTAGTTGGGGTTGCTCTTTATGACGAACGTGTTGCCCGGGCTCCAGCTCGAGAACGCGAACGGTCCTGTCCCGTCGGGCGTCTTCGCCAATGTGCCGGCGGTAATGGCCTTGGTCGACAGCATGGAAAGGTTTACCGAAGTCAAACCGTCGAGGATCGAGGTGTCCGCCTTGCTCAGCTGGAACTGCACGCTGTAGGGCCCGTGGGCACGATCTTCTTGACGTTGGCGAGGAACGACGCCGAGGCGTCGCCTGTCTTGGCGGCCAGCGCCCGGCCCAGCGAGGCGACCACGTTGGCCGACGTGAAGGTCGAACCGTCCTCGAACGTCACACCTTTGCGCAGTTGGAACGTGAGCAGCCGGTTGCCATTACTGTAAGCCCAGCTAGTGGCCAGGTCGGGTACCAGCTGCAGTTTGGAGTTGTATTGCACGAGCTGGTCGTAGATCAGCCCGAGCGCCTGGAAGTCGAGGAAGTTCGTTACGACGTCGGGGTCGAGCTTTTGCACGCTCGACGTGTCGCCGACAACGAAGGTGCTGCTCGATGCCGCGTGCACCCGGTGAACGTCTCGTGCCCGATGGGTCGCGGCCGACGCCGACGCAGGCACCCCGAAAGTTACGATCAGACCGGCAGCAGCCGCCAACGCAGCCGCGCCGCGGGCAGTTACCTTCCCGGACTTCACCGGCCGCCCATCCAGGACGGCTTCTCTTCTACGGACCACAAACACACCTCCCCGTGCTGGCCGCTCCATCCTGGGGGCGACCTGGCCTGACCTTATACCACGGCATCCGAAAAGAGGTCGCGCTCTCGCGAGGGCGACGTCGCCTGGACTTATACCACTGCCGATTGGTCCGGGCACGATCGGGCGCCGAGTGCTAAAACGGGATGAGCGAATGTGGCGCACCGCTCTTCAAATAGACCTTTTTGGATTGGTACAGACCAATGACCGGGTCCGGCTCGAACTCGGGTGGCGAGCGGGGAGGTCCCCGGTGCCCCTCCCAACGAGCCAGGAAAGGTATGACGGGCGGGCGTAGTGACCACCAGAGGAGCCCAGGGCTCAATGGGTGAGGGTCATGGCAACGGGCCGGGGCAACCGAAGTACCGCCTCCTTCACGACGCCCTCGCCGCCCTCATCCGCGACTTGCCCGCCGGTTCGGGGATGCCGACTGAGCGCGAACTGTGTGAGAGGTTCGGCGTATCGCGGGGCACGGTCCGCCTGGCCCTCGACCACCTCGAGGCCGAGCAGCGGATCCTCCGGCACCAGGGCCGAGGCACGTTCGTGGCCGGCCCGAAGATGGACCGTCCATTGGAGCTAACGAGCCACACCGCCTACTTCCGGTCGCGGGGCATGGAACCAGGGTCGCGGCTCATCGGGGTGACCCGGGTGGCGGCGACCGATGACGTGGCCGCCATGCTGGCCCAGGCCGAGGGGGACGAAGTCCTCCGCATCGAGCGGGTTCGGCTGGCCAACCACGAGCCCCTGGCGTTGGAGGTCCTTTACCTGGGTGCGAAGCGGTTCGATGGGATCTCGGCCCTGCTCGGGGAGTCGCAGTCCCTCTACGAACTGCTGCGCGCCCGCTATGGCGTCGAACTGGCCTGGGCCGAAGAGACGATCGAAGCCGCCTTGTCACCCGAGCGGGAAGCGTCCCTACTAGGGATCCCCGACGGTGCGCCGGTCCTCGTGCTTTGCCGCCAAAGCTTCGACGCCATCGGGCGTCCCGTCGAGTTCGTGCGCTCCCTGTACCGGGCCGACAGGTTCCGCTTCCGCACACGGTTGCAGCCTCCGGCGGCCCAGACTGGCCGGGTGTTGCCCACCGATACGCGCCTGCGGCTGGCCACTCTGCCCGATGCGCCCAGGCTGGCGCAGGTCTTTGTGTCGGCGTGGCGCGATGGGTACGTGGGGATCGTGGACCAGGCCGTGCTCGACGCCCTCGACGAGGAAGACATCGCGGATTGGCTAGGGACGTTGACCTCTTCCAACGGGGCCACGACCTGGGCCGTCGAATCCTCTGACGGTCAGATCGTGGCCTTTTCCCGCTACGGCGAAGATCCTTCCGACAGCCGCCGGGGCCACATCTATTCCCTGTACGTCGCTCCTCACGCCAGAGGGCGGGGGATTGCCAAGGCTCTGGTCGACCACGACCTGCTGCTCCTGTCGGAGCGGGGGCTCGACACCGTGACACTTTGGGTCTTCGAGCAAAACCAGGCCGCTCGCCACTTGTATGGCTCGTTCGAGTTCGTGCCGGACGGTGCCCGGCGAGTCGAGCCGCAGTACGGGGCGCAGGAAATCCGCCTGCGCCGGACGCGGCCGGATCTGGATAGAGGCCCGCGACATGAGTGACCCACCGCGGCCAGACCTGTCGTTCGAGGTCCGCCCGGGCAGCCGGTTGGCCCGTTCGCCGGCCATCGAACAGCTCCGGCGCTACCTGACCTCCTTACTGTCGGAGGGTTTCCCCCCGAGCGTGTCGCTGGCGGTGCTCGAACAGGGTGATGTCGCGCTCCAGGCATTCGGTGGGTACGCCTGCGTTGTCGGTCAACCCGTCCCGACGGCCTTCGAGACCTCCTATGACCTCGCTTCCTTGACCAAAGTCGTCTGCACGGTCACTTTGGCGCTGATGGCCAGCGAGCAGGGTGCCCTTGACCTGGACGACCCCGTTGTGCGCAGGCTGCCCGATTACCCGCAACAACTCACCACTTTGCGGCACCTCTTGACCCATACGGCGGGCCTGGTCGACCACAGGCCCTTCCACGCCACCCTGAGCGGCAGGGCCCAGATCGAGCCGGCCATTTACGACGTGGCCAGGAGCGCGACGCCTGGCGGCGCGGTGTGTTACTCGGACCTCGGGTTCATGTTGCTTGGGTGGGTGCTGGAAGCCTGTTTTGGAATGTCCCTCGACGAAACGTTCGCGGCTCTGGTGGCGCGACCGCTGGGGCTGACCCGGGCCCGGTTCCGCCCCGTAGCCAGCGGTCGGGACTTGGCTGGACTTATTTCGGCCGGACCTGTTTCGACCGGACGTGTTTCGGGCGACTTGCACGAAATTGCCGCCACCGAGCTCGATGGGGACCAGCGCCCCACTCCTGGGCTCATCTGGGGTGAAGTCCACGACGGCAACGCGTATGCGCTCGGCGGTGTCTCCGGTCACGCTGGGCTCTTTGCCCCCGTTGCCGACCTGACCCGCTTCGTGCAGCGGGCGCTCGTCCCCGGTGGGCTTCTGTCAGCCCGGTCGATCGCCCTCTTGGCCAGCCGTCAAGCGGGAGACGCAGACGATGTCCGGGGTATTGGTTGGAGGCTCGAGCCGCACGTCTGGGGAAACTGGCCGACGGGGACGATCTGGCACACGGGTTTCACGGGGACCTCGTTGCTGGTGGTCCCTGAGCCGGGGACCGCAGTGGTATTGCTCACGAACAGCATCCACCCCCATCGGCGGCTCGAGGACCAGGCCGCCGTGCGGGCGACGGTCCACCGTCTCCTGGCGGACGCGGTCAGGTGAGCGCGCCCGGCCGTGCTATGCCCAACCTCGGAGGCTTGGCCACCGAGGCGATACGGCCCGAGCTGGAGGGGCTTGACCTCCTGAGCGCAGCCGAGCTGGTCTCGCTCATGGCTGCAGACTCCCACCGCGCCGCTGACGCCGTGGTCGCCGCCGCACCCGCCATCACCGCCGCTGTGGAGGTTGTCTGCGGTCGTCTCAGGACAGGAGGAAGGCTTGCCTATGTCGGCGCGGGTACGGCCGGGCGGTTGGCGGTCCTGGATGCCGCGGAGCTCGGGCCCGACCTTCAGTGTGCCGGAGGGAATGGCGGAGGCGCTCATCGCCGGCGGCGACGTAGCGTTGCGCCATCCGGTTGAGGGGGCCGAGGACGACCGGGGCGCTGGCGCGGCGGCCGTTTCCGATCTCGCTCTGTGTGAAAGCGACGTAGTTATTGGCGTATCCGCGAGCGGCCGAACGCCGTACGTCCTGGGTGCCATCGGTTACGCCCGCTCGGTCGGCGCCCCCACCATCGGTTTGTCGTGTAACCGCGACAGCCCGTTGAGCGCCGCGTCAGACCACGCCATCGAGCTCGTCGTCGGCGGAGAAGTCGTCGCCGGCTCGAGCCGCTTGAACGCCGGCACGGCTCAAAAGATCGCCCTCAACACGATCTCGACTTCTGTCATGGTCCTGTTGGGGAAGACGTACGGCAACCTCATGGTCGATGTCCGGCCCACGAACGCCAAGTTGCGCGACCGGGCCGTCCGCATCGTCCAGGCTGTTTCAGGTGTGGGACCGGGGCGTGCCCTCGAGGCCCTCGAGACGGCGGGCTGGGACGTGAAGGTCGCGTGTTTGGTCGCCTCGAGCGGCAGAGACGCCGCTTTCGTCGCGCCCGTCCTCGACGCCGCCGGGGGCCGCCTCCGCCAGGCGCTGGTCATGGTTCGAGGGGCACACCAGGGCACGGGGTAAACTGCTGGTCCCGTGCACAGGAACCTCGCCATCGCCGACCTGGGTGACCTGGTCGAGCTGCCCCTCGTGGCCGTGCTGGCCACCCGCCGCCGGGACGGGACGCTGTTACTTTCACCCGTCTGGCATGAATACCGCGACGGGGGTTTCAACGTCTGCACGGCCACGGCCGACGTGAAAGCCCGGCACTTGCGCCATGACCCGCGCGCCGTGCTATTGGTGGCGGAGTCCGAGCCGCCCTACCGGGGTGTCGAACTCACCACTCTGGCGACGTTCACCCAGGACAACCTGGGCGAGACGCTACTGCGGATCGCAGGCAGGTACCTCGGTGAGGCCGGCGGACGGTCGTATGCCGAGACCGCCACAGACGACGTCGTAGTGCGCCTGGTCCCCGGTCAGGTGCGAGCCTGGGACTTTGCCGACACGTACTGACTGAAAATGGCTTTGGGTTACTCTGGCGCGGTGCAACGCTCAGCGCCGGCCGAAAAGCCGGGCACGGATACAGGGATGGAAAACGGCTCTTTTCGAGGCGATGGGGCAGTTCTCAAAGATATGGTCTGGGTCCCCCGGGGCGAGTTCCTTATGGGCTCCGAGGATTTTTATTCGGAAGAGCGTCCCGTCCACCGGGTGGCCGTCGATGGGTTCTGGGTGGACGAACACCCGGTGACCGTGGCCGAGTTCCGTCGCTTCGTAAAAGCGACCGGTCACGCAACCTGGGCCGAGCGGGCACCGGACCCGGCGGATTACCCGGACGCCATCCCGGAGCTCCTGGTGCCCGGGTCGCTCGTCTTCACCGGGTCAACCGGACCGGTCGACCTTTCCAACATCCAGAACTGGTGGACCTGGGCACCGGGAGCTGACTGGCGCCACCCGGAAGGACCAGGTTCGACGTTGAACGGGCGCGAGCGCCACCCCGTCACCCACGTAGCGTTCGCGGATGCGCAGGCCTACGCGGCCTGGGCGGGCAAGGAACTACCGACCGAGGCCGAATGGGAGTACGCCGCTCGTGGTGGGCTCGAAGGGAAAGTCTTTTGCTGGGGTGACGAGTTTGCGCCCAGAGACCGGATGATGGCCAATACCTGGCAAGGCGAGTTCCCCTGGCAGAACCTGGTGCTCGACGGTTTCGAGCGGACGTCGCCGGTCAAAAGCTTCCCGCCCAACCGCTACGGCCTCTACGACATGGCCGGCAATGTGTGGGAGTGGACCACCGACTTCTTTTCTCCAAGTCATGGCTCTTCTTCAGGTCACGGCGAGGAGCCCCCCCATCCTTGCTGCACACCACGCAACCCGCGGGTCAGCTCACCGGACCGGAGCTACGACGCAGGGGCACCCGGAGCGCACATCCCGAGACGCGTCACCAAGGGAGGCTCGCACCTGTGCGCTCCGAACTACTGCTTGCGCTACCGGCCGGCGGCCCGGCAGGGACAGGCGGTTGATTCTACGAGCAGCCATATAGGTTTTCGTTGTATTCGCCGCCCGGTAGCTACCGCTGACCGGTGAAATAACGGCCGCTGACCCGGTGAAATAATGGCCGTTGACCCGGTGAAATAAGGGCCGTTGACCCGGTGAAATAACGGCCGTTGACCCAGTGCAATGGGCGCCAAGCGGTACTCGGTGGTCTTGGCGGCGCCCCCAGCTCGAGCTGTAGTTCGCTTGATCGTGCTTTGGTGATTCAGTCGTCGTCGTCCGCTGCGGCCGACTCCGCCAAAGCAATCGCTAGCCCGAGGCCATCGGCGATCGCGCCAGCGGCGGCCACGGTTCGCGCCGTCCCGATAATTGGGGCGACAGCAATAAGGATCCCTTGTGCGTCTTCCACGGTGAGCCCGCTGGACGCCGCCGCGCCAGTATTCAAAGCATAAGAAAGGGGCGGCGCGCCGACTGCTGCCAGCGCGGCTATCCGGGCCACCATGATGTCGCGGTCCGCAAGGTCGCACTGCGCGAAGGCGGCTGCGGTCATGGCCAGCAAAGAGCTGGCAATCGGCGTATCGGGGACTGGCGTATACGACACGGCTGAATCCTTTCGGGTTGGGGACAACCCGGCGGGCGAGTATGGCCCGCCGGTAAAAATAGCCGGATAAACAGCGTCTACGACGAATCCCTGGCTGAGCAAACTCGTCCCCGGACCATTGTCTCTACGGGATCTCCCTGGGGTGACACCGCATGGCCCATCCGGTCTGCGGTACGACGGCCCGCCGGCTCTGGCCTGGTGGCAGGACGGGGGACGTCAGCGCACGGAGATCGAGGGCGACGACTCCTTCCAAGCGTTCGCACCGGCGGCACCGGCGGCCAGGAATTGTGACCACTTTGTTTTGGCCAGCTCGTTGGGGGGGTGCTCCATACTTGCCATCCACCGAATGCCCAGGTTGACCGCATGCAGCCCTCCTATGACGAGCCCAATGAAGGCGAGCAGGCCACCCACGCCCACGAGCACCGATCCGACCACAAGCGGGCCCGACTCGAACTCAACTTTCTCGTGCGCCTCGCCCGATGTCAACGTGCCGCCTCCTTAGGTTGGATGCGCCCCGGGAAGGGCCTTATCACGTATCTTAATGGCCTCCGGCCAACGTGGGCACAATTGTGCGGCCGCCGTACGGTCGGGGTTCAGGTCACCCAGTGGGGATGATGCGGTCTCTCCCTACGGCGCCTATCTTGAGCCGTGGAGGCGTATGTACAGTCGCGGGGAGAAAGCGTATGGTCGTCGAGCCTAAAAAGATCAGCCCAAAAAGACCCAACCCAAAACTAGCCAGCTCAAAAAGGGTGAGCCCAAAGCCCGGCCCCCGGTGGAGGCCAGAGAAGTGACGAGTCTGGCCCAACAGGCCAAGGCCATCCTCCCCGGCAGCCCCTTTCCTCTTGGTGCCACCCCTCGGGAGGGCGGCACGAACTTCGCGGTCGCCTCCGGCACGGCAGATGGGATCGTACTCTGCCTCTTCGACAGATCCGGGGCCGAGACCAAAATCCCGCTGCCGGAGCTTGACGCGGGAGTGTGGTACGGCTTCGTGCCGGGCGTGGGGCCAGGGCAGGCGTACGGCTATCGCGCCACCGGTCCCTACGACCCCGCCCGGGGGGCTCGTTGCCTCCCGGCGAAGCTGTTGACCGACCCTTACGCCCGCGCCATCACCGGCCGGGCCCGTTACGGCCCGGAAGTGTTCGGCTATGTCGAGGGAGACCCCGATAGGCCCAGCGAGCTCGACTCGGCCGCGTTCGTCCCGCGCAGCCTGGTCGTCGACCCGGCCTTCCAATGGAGTGACCGCCCGAGGCCGTACTACTCGT
Organism: uncultured Acidimicrobiaceae bacterium; assembly: GCA_963750465.1. Classification (GTDB taxonomy): domain Bacteria; phylum Actinomycetota; class Acidimicrobiia; order Acidimicrobiales; family Palsa-688; genus Fen-671. The sequence continues at coordinate 505,650 of CAVVRE010000007.1, read as the reverse complement.
ACGCCGACACCATCATCTACGAGGTGCACGTCAAAGGGTTCACTATGAACCACCCGGGGATCCCGGCCGATCTCCGTGGCACCTACGCCGGTCTCGCTCATGAGGCCGCCATTGGTCATCTGGTCGGCCTCGGGGTCACGGCCGTCGAGCTGCTCCCGGTCCACCACAACGTCCCCGAGGAGTTCCTCCTGGACCGCGGCCTGACCAACTACTGGGGCTACAACACGATCGGCTACTTCGCTCCTCACGAGGCCTATTCGGCCGCGTTCCGGGCCAGCCGCCCCGGGGGCCAGGTGGCAGAGTTCAAGGCGATGGTCGACGCCCTCCACGGTGCGGGGCTCGAAGTCATCCTTGACGTCGTGTTCAACCACACCGCGGAGGGCAATCACCTGGGCCCGACGCTGTGCTTCAGAGGGCTCGACAACCCCGCCTACTATCGTCTCGTCGCCAGCGACAAGCGCTACTACATCGACGACACCGGCTGCGGCAACACCCTCAACGCCGGCGATCCGCTCTCGCTGAGGCTCATCATGGACTCGCTGCGCTATTGGTTGACGGAAATGCGGGTCGACGGCTTCCGGTTCGACCTGGCCCCCAGCCTGGCCCGTCAGGAAGGCGGTTTCGACCAGGTGGCCGCCTTTTTCGACATTGTCTCCCAGGATCCGTTGGTCTCGCAAGCAAAACTCGTCGCTGAGCCCTGGGATGTCGGCCAGACGGACAGCTACGAGCTCGGGCGCTTCCCGCCGTTGTGGAGAGAATGGAACGGTAAGTACCGCGACACGATGCGCGACTTCTGGCGTAGCAACGCCGGCCTGGTCGGACAGTTCGCCTCTCGCTTCGCTGGTTCATCGGACCTCTTCGCCAGCCGGGGTAGGCGGCCCACGGCATCGGTCAACCTCATTACCGTCCACGACGGGTTCACACTCGCCGACCTCGTCTCCTACGACGGCAAGCACAACGACGCCAACGGCGAAGGCAACCGGGACGGCACGGACGACAACCGTTCGTGGAACTGCGGGGCCGAGGGCCCGACGAGCGACCCTGACGTGCTCGCCCTGCGGGCACGTCAACAGCGCGCCATTCTGGCCACGCTCCTGTTGTCCTTCGGGGTCCCGCTCCTTCTGGGCGGTGACGAACTCGGGCGCACTCAGCAGGGCAACAACAACGCCTACTGCCAGGACAACCCCGTTACCTGGTTCGACTGGTCCCACGTGGATGCTGACCTGCTCGTTTTCACGAAAAGCGTCATATCCTTGCGACGGGCGCACCCGGTCTTCCGGCGCCGCCGGTTCCTGAGCGGCACGGAGGCGTCCGAGCTGGGCTGGTACACCCCCTCGGGTACAGCCATGACGTCCGAAAACTGGGCCGACCCCAATGGCCGGAGCCTAAGCCTGTACCTCGATGGCACGGACGACCCGGACCAGGCCGCCGACGGCAGCCTCCTCATCGATGACGACTTCCTTTTCCTGGCCAATGCTTGGTGGGAAGCGCTCGAGTTCGTCATCCCCTCGAGCCGCCCGGGCCAGATTTGGCACGGTGAGCTCGACACGTTCGACCCGACAAAACCGCCGACGCCGAGCACCACCATTTGCCGGGGGCACGGTCACAGTCGGTCCGAGGTCCGTGGTTGTTCTGCGAGGCCCCCGGGGTGCGAGTTAGCCCAGTCCGCCACAGATGTGCTGGCTATGCTCGCATTGTCGGGTCTAGTGACGCAGAAACGGCTAGCTTGAGCGAGCCCCACCGACCAGGCCTCCACATTCGAACAGGCACATTCGAACCGGCACATTCGAACAAGCACATTCGAACCGGCACATTCGAGCGAGAATGAAGTGGGTTCGACGTTTTCACCCACTTCGGGTATGCTCAGCCCCTCGGTCAGTTGCGCGTATTGTTGGCACGGTACACAAAAGCCGAGTCATCGATCTCTCGGCAGCCGCCTAGGAAAGGTTGATAGATGATCGCCTCCTCATATCCTCTGCTCGACGCCTTCTTGACGATGCTCTGGATCTTTCTGTTCATCATCTGGATCTGGTTACTGATCATGGTCTTTGGCGACATCTTCCGTAGCCGCGACTTGTCGGGATGGGGGAAGGCCCTGTGGGTAATCGGCATCATCATCCTGCCGTGGCTCGGGGTGCTCATCTACCTCATCGCCCGTGGTGGCAAGATGCATGAGCGCCAGATCGAGACCGCCCAGGCTCAAGAACAAGCCTTCCGCCAGTACGTCCAGGAAACCGCCACTACCTCTGGTACCAGCACTGCCGACCAGTTGGCGAAGCTGGCCGACCTTCGGGACCGTGGGGTAATTAGTCCGGCCGAATTCGAGGCCGAGAAGTCTAAGGCCCTCGCCAGCTGAGACGGCGACTAGCCGGTCGAGACGAGTTTTTTGAAGGTTGCCGCCGGTGGCTCCCTCGCTGGAGCTACCGGATGGCCTAAACGCCCGTTATGGCTGTGATCCGACCGGAGCTGAGCGCCTCCTTGAAGGTGGAGAAATCTCGCTCGTTCTGGTCGGCGTACGTTTCCGCGAAATCCCCAATGGCCTCGTCGAAGACCGTCGCGTTCCCGAGGTAGGCGGCGATGGCGATGCGGTCGCCGGAGCGAGCGTGAGCGCGTGACAGTGTCCAGGCGCACATGCGCCCATAGATTTCCATTCCTTCGGGCGACATCTGGTCGATATTTGCCGAGGCTTTCCAATCGCGTAGCTGGCGGACGTAAAAGTCGCGTCGGCTCCCATCGAAGTCGGTAACCCTTTCCCAACCAAGGAAGATGTCGCTGGCGGCTTGCATGAGGTGCTGGCCGGCGACGACGCGCTGGCCCTGGTTGGTGTACTTGCTCTTGCCCACGTACGGCGTCAGCACCGACTCCTGCGCCTCTTTGGCTTGCAGGATCAGCGGGTCGGTGTCATCACGACCCAGCAGGAGCACGACCCAGGCTCTGGTGCCTACGCTTCCAACTCCCACCACCTTTCGTGCCACCTGGCTAAAACGGAACTGGCCAAGTATGTGGCGACGGTCGGTTTGAAGCGTGCGCTGATAGCCGCGTATGAGTTCGCACATCCCGTCGGTGAGTTGGCCCGCTTCGAGCTCGGGGTACAGCTCTTGCACCGGGACGAGGATGGGAGGGTCGGAAATGATCCTGCGCTGCCCGTCAATCAGCGTTGTCAGCTGGTCGAGAGCCTTCATACTGTCGGAAAGGCGGGCTTTGGCTAGTGTCTTTTCGGCCGTCTTTCTCGCCGGGGGCGCCACTTGTGGGCCGAGCTCGGCGAGGAGGGTTTCGAGGTTGAGATGCCTGTACCAGACGTCGAGATGACGGCTGGCCGCCAATTCCGCCATGGTCGATCGGTATGTCCGCCCAACCGAGAGAATTACCCGCCGGCGGTCTTTGATGGAGAAATTCCGGTAACGTCCCGCAATTGCGAAGCTCGCAGCTAACCGCTTTACGTCCCATTCCCAGGGGCCTGGAAGGGTCTCGTCGAAATCGTTCAGGTCGAAGACCAGGCTGCGCTCTGGCGTAGCGAAAGCACCGAAGTTCGACAGGTGAGCGTCCCCACAGCACTGGACTGTTAGTCCTGTGTGAGGAGTGGTCGCCAGGTCCGATGCCATTATCACCGCCGCGCCTCTATAGAACGTGAACGGCGAGACCGCCATGCGGCCATATCGCACCGGTACCAGTTCTGGTACACGCGTCTCGGCCTGTTCCTCGAGCAGCGCGAGCGGGTCTGGCCGGCCGGTCGAGGGCTCGAAACGGGCGTGGCTCGAACGTGGGGCTCGTGCCCGGGCATTCCGGCCCCGCTGCTGGCGCTCGGTCACCCCGAGGGGCACAGCCGCGTCGTAGATAGCGGCCGATGCCCGCGGCGCCGAAGTTCCCGGGGGCACCGAAGTTCCCGGGGGCACCGAGGTCCCCGGGGGCGCCTGGCGCAGTGCGCTCATCCCTCAACGCCCTCCCCGGAACTGGCCCTCAAGCGGTCCCATGTGCCCATACGGCCACCACGTCGCTGGGGCGCGATTGCTGATCAATCATAACTATTGCCCCTGTCCGTGCGGCCCGGGGGTGGTTATGTCCGGGCCTGGATCTCGCCTGTGAGGCGCCGTGCATCCCTGGCCAACAACGGCCCCACCAGTACAGACCGTCGGCGCCCGTGCGCCATCACTACGATCTGGCAGTAGGCGCCCAGGCCGCGACGAGCGAACGCCACCTCCTCGACCCTGTTCAACGGGATCGACGTCTCGGTCCGGTTGACCACGCCCTTGCCGGTCATGAGCCGGTCGTCGGTCAAGACGTATATGTGACGCTTCCGCCAGATGCCGTAGAGCCCGAGCGTATAGAGGTACTTACCCAGTGACAAGGCTCGTGAAGGCCGGACGACCATCACGATGGCTTCTCCGGGCCGAAGGGTGACCCCGCGTGGCGTCTTCCACGTGTCCGCTTCGGGCTGCGTTCGTTTACTCATTCCGACCAGTATCGCACCGCCCCGATATGGCCGGCGAAGGGCCCCGTCCCGCAAGCGGTCGATCAGCCGGTTTTGCGCAGCTCGGCATCGTTACGGCTCATCGGCGCCCTGAGCGCCTCCACCGCTAACAGCAGCACCACGACAATTGCGGCCAGCACGATGATGGCCGCCGCCGTGGGTGTGATCAGGAGCAGCACGAGGCCGGCCACGGCCACGATCGCGACTCGCAAAATATTGGCGTAACGGGCGACGAATATGGTGACCCGTCCGGCCGGGAGCCCGATCCCGAGGTGGCGCGCCCAGTTCAATACTCCCCGCCTCACTGACACCGCTCGGGCGGACGAACCGCTTACCCACACCCCGAGCGCGATCAGCAGGCCGACGACGAACACGAGACGGATACCTAACCGGAGGTAGCGGCTGATCGTGTCGAAAACGTACCGGGAGGTAGCGGGAGGGGCGATATCGTCCGGGACCCCCGAAACATAGGCGCTGCGCAGCACCATCACCCCGATGGCAAGGACGATCATGCCGGCCGCGAGCGCTAGCGCGGCCGCTACGACCGCTCGCCGGTGCCGGCGGGCGGCCCAGGCGCCCAGGGCCACGAGGGCCAGGCCGATCCACGGGAGCCAGTCGGCCAGTGTGTTCAGCGCCCGCACGCCGCTTTGGGCGGACTCCAGCCCCTTCACCTGAGCGATCTCGACAGTCGCACCTACGACCGGCAGCTTTGCGGCCACGGCCAGGCCGGAGTTCACCAAGGAGCTTTTCACTCTTTGCACAACCTGGGACAGGTCGAGGTAGACCTTGCCGGACCTGATCACGATGACCTGGCCGGGCACGCTCCTCCCGGTTAGGACCTGAATAACTTGGCGGTGGGCGACGCGGTTGATGGTGACCCAGAGGGTGTAGAAGGCCTTGCTTTGCACGACCCTCGTCGCCACGGTGTGGACCAGCCCGTACACGGCGCTCTGGACCGGGGCCGCCAGTAGTGTGGCCGCCCTGGGGGGCAGGACCTGCTTAACGTAGGCCTCGATGTCCAGGTTGGCCTCCACCTGCTTGTCCACCTGGTTGACGATGACGTTCTGGACGCCGGGGTTGTGGACCAGTGGAGCCACGGTCTCGACGTAATGGTTCGTGTCGAACACGAGGTTGCGACCCCAGATGGCCACCGGTGATATGACCAAGCAGAGGACCCCGAGGACAATGAGCACTACTGACAGGAAGGCGCGGGCAACGCTCCCCGGCGTACGCCGATGCGGGGCCGGGGCGGCCGCGGTGGCGGCACTCACCGGCACAACCGCGCTCGGGTCAGCTGGCACGGGTGCAGGATCAAGTGTGTCAGCCATCGCTCAGCCTCCGACTCGCGGTAGCCAACTACCGGACCCAACGCTATCACCGTTGCTCACAGGGTAATGATGGGCCAATTGTTGGCCTCACCGGCTCACCCTGATTGTGGGATGTGAAGCTCTCCACCTTTTCTCCACGTCGTGGCCCCGGCCCGACCAGCCTTTAGGTAGTGCCCGTTCACGTTGACGCTGGAAAAAGTAGAATTTGACGGGGCGGGCCGCGGGAGGGCTCGAACGGAGAAGGCTCGAACGGAGAAGGCTCGAGACAAGTTGTGCGAAGCGACGGCGGACCGAGGCCGCGGCGGCGCGGTGTGGCCCTAGCGACGCGAGCGGGCGCGCACAGGCTGAAGTATGAGCAAAGTGACGACCAGCAGCACTGCTGAGGAGCATCCCGGGGTGGCGACGTCACAACGGCGACGGGCGGCCCTGAGCACCCGGGCGCGTCGATTGGTAGAGGCCATCAACGAAGGAGACGAGTCTCGAGTAGAGGCCGCTGTCGTGCACCTAAGCCAGTCGAAGCGGATTTTCGCGCCCCTCACCTTTGCCATCGGCGCCCTTCTGATGCTCTTCAAGGGCGTGAAGCTGCTTTTTTCCGACTGGCGCCTGTCTCTTATACAGGTACTGCCCGCCATGTGGATATGGGCGGCCATGCTCGACTTGAAGCTCCACGTGGTGGCCAGGCGAGAGTTCCGGGTATGGTACGGGCTTTCCGTTGTCCTTGCCGTCCTGGCCATTGCGCTAGTCAGCGTGGCCAGTTTTTATCTCAATGCTGTTTTTGCGTTCGCCATCTCGAGGCCTGGTAAACCCGCAGTCCCGCCGGCCTTCGTCGCCGCCTGGAGCCATCTGCGGGTCGTGGTTTCATTTGGTTTCGTGGTGGGGTTGGCCCTCGGGTATTCGGTCGTAGTCGTCCCGCGTTGGGGCTTATGGTGGTTCGCTCTCTCGATGAGCATTGTTGTCGGCGTCATGATGGTCACGTATGTCGCCGTCCCTTCACGACTGGTGGGGATAAAGGCCTCCTCGACCTCGCGACGGGACAAGCTCACTGCCTCGGTCGTCGCCGGCGCGGTCGGGGCCGTTGTCTGCACACCCCCATACGCGATGGCGCGCGTCGGCCTCATTCTTCTCGGCACCCACACGTTCTTCGTGCTGGGGGTCATCTTGCTCGTGCTCGGTTTCAGCCTCCAATCTGGCGCCACCGGGGCGGTTAAGGCGGTCAAGATGAGTTCGAAGCTGGTGGCTGGCACTGCTCCCACAGGCGGCTGACAGCAGCCGTGGCCCCGAGCGGGAAGCTCCGGGCCGTCCCCAGGTGGCGTCCCGGGTGGTGGTGTTCGGCCGGGGCGACGCGACGGTAGAGGGCTGGTCCGGTCGGTCGTCGCCCGGATCCCCGGGTGGTAAGGTCGGCCCGTGAATACGTGGACCAGTAACCTCGCGCTGAGCCTGGTCGCCCTGTTGGCGGCACCGATGGCGGCGGCTACCGGGGTCACCCGCCACGCGGCCGAGCAAACCAAGACGGCCACCCAGATCGTCGCCGATGCTAGAGCGGCGATGCTCGGAGCCAAAGACTTTCACGTCCGTGGCGTCATCAATGACGCCGGGACGGCCACATCGCTCAACTTGAGTATGTCCCCCACTGGCGGGGGAGGCAGCGTTCAGCTCCCCGGCGTGACCATGGAAATTGTGGTTGCGGCCCACGAGGTTTACATCAAGGCTGACCAGAAAAGCTGGTTGAAATTGACGGGTAGCCAGCCAACGGCTGAGCTGGTGGCGGACCGTTGGATCAAAGCGTCGGCCTCCAACGCGGATTTCTCCAGTTTTGCGGACCTGACGGATTCAAAGACATTTATGGCCCAACTGACGTCCGGGTGGGCTGCATTTTCGAAGTTGCCAGCCACACCCAATTGGGGTGGCCACAAATCGATCATCCTTACTGACAAACAGGGCGACAGGGTGTACGTCGTTGACGGGCCGACCCCCTACATGCTTCACCTTCAGGGGCAAGGCGGTGGATCGTCGGGGTACATGACTTTTTCGGACTTCGCCAGCGCACCCATGCCCAAAGTGCCCGCTGACGCCCTCTCGTTCCCGACCAGCTAGCTGCGCACCTCTAGGCTCCGGCCTGCCCTGTCGCCAGTTTTCCGCTGGCCACGAAACCTTTCTGCGGGTAGATCGTTTCACCTCGGGCCAGCATGGATACGAACCCTTCGACCCGGCCGGCTCGTACGGCGGGCTTCGTCGGCTTCGAGATCCGGTACAGCACGGCGTAACGGTTCCGACGGTTGAGCCGTTCGAAGGCCGCTTGCGCAGCGGGCACGCGGGCCAATGCCTCGGCCAGGTCCGGGGGGACCTCGATACTGGCTGAGCCGGCGTAGGCGGCCTCCCAGCTGCCGTCGGCTTTGGCCCGGTCGACGGCGGCCAGGCCAGCCGGGCGCATACGGCCTTCAGTTATCAACCGCCCGGCCAGCGCGACGTTGTTGACCGACCAGGCGCTGCGCGGCCGTCTGGGCGTAAAGCGCTGGCGGTAGGTCGACTCGTCCCGTCGGCCGATCTGCCCATCGATCCAGCCGAAACAGGCGGCCTCCTCCAAGGCCTGGTCGTAGGTAAGGCTGCTAGGCCGCGTGACGCCCTTCTTCGCCAGCACGAGCCAGGCACCGCCCGAACCGGCGTGGTTGTTGTCCAGCCACCGTCGCCACGCGGCCGCGTCCGGGACCAGTAGTTCTGGCAGATCTATAGCCATGACAGCCCAGCTTGCCAGCTGGCGCAAACTAGCCCGGCGGGCAGCCTCGAGGTCAAACTGGGCACGTGCCCCCGCCACCAGGCGTTTTCATCCGCCCCTACCAGCCCAGCGATCACGATGCGGTCTACGACGTATGTGTACGTAGCGGAGATTCGGGCGGGGATGCACGCGGCCAGTACCCAAGCGACGACTTGCTGCCCGATATTTTCGCTGGCCCATACCTGTACTTGGAGCCGGAGCTGGCCTCCGTCCTCGATGACAAGGGACGGGCGGTGGGATACGTGCTCGGGACGGCCGACACCGCCCGGTTCGTGCGCAGGTACCGGCAGGAGTGGCTCCCGGCTCTGGCGGGGCGGCACCCGGAGCCGGCCAGCGGGCCGACGACGCCCTACGACGAGCGCCTGGCCGAGCTCTACCAACCCGAGCGCATGTTGGTGGGCGAACTCGCCGCCTATCCCGCCCACCTGCACATCGACGTGCTGCCCGATTACCAGCGGCGAGGGTACGGACGCCGCCTCATCGAGACTTTGCTGGATGCGTTAGGGCGTGCTGGCGCTGGCGGTGTTCACCTGGGGGTGGGCACCGCCAACGTCGGGGCCCAGGAGTTCTACAAGCGGGTCGGCTTCGACCTGGTCCCGGCGGCCAGCCCCACCGGGTCAGTTCTCTTTTTTGGCCGACGGACGTCAGGCGGGCACGACCGCTGACTGCACCGGCCGGAAGCCTCCGGAGGGCCGCCACCAGCCGCGGACCGCGCCCATGCCTACCCGGCGCCGGCGGGGGACGCCGGCGTGCTCTGCGGCCCGGTGCTGGCCCACGCCTGCAGGAACCAGCTCGACGACCAGCGCTTGTCCTCGCCCACCCCCGTGATCACATCTATGCCGAGCTGACTGCAGATTTCCCACTCGGGAATGCTTTGAGCATCAACGCGGTCGCCGCCCTTGGTGAAGACATTCGGCCGCAGCCGGCGCAAAGCCTCGGTTACCGTGCGGTCCCCTTCGATCTCGAAGGGGACGACGTAGTCGACTCCCCGGATAGCCGACACGATGAGGCACCGGGTCTGGAGGTCCTGGAAGGGCCGCCCCTTTTTGGCCGCCAAAAAGGCGTCCCCGTTTACGACCACGACGACCACATCGCCGTACTCCCCGGATTGTTGGATCGAGCTGATATGACCCGGGTGGACGGGGTCGTACCCGCCTGAGGTAGCGACGATCCGGCCGGTGGGGCGATTGGCCTCGAACTCGTCGAAGCTCATGATTTCAGCGCCGAGGGACTGCATCCCAAGATTCTGGACGACGCGCCGCCGAACCACAAGGGACCGGCCTTGGGCGCGCCTCAGCGCCCCCCCAGGCCAGGTCGGTTGAACGGCCCGCATTCCTTCATTTCCTCCGCCTTAGGGCTCATGCCATCGTGACCAGGTCGAGAAGGTCGTCGGTCCAGCTATCCTCGGTCCCGTCGGGCATGAGCAGTACCCTGTCCGGCGCCAGCTCGCTGACGAACCCGGCGTCGTGGCTGACCACGATCATCGCTCCCGGCCAAGCCGACAGCGCCCGGCCGATACCCTCGCGCGATGGCGGGTCGAGGTTGTTCGTCGGTTCGTCGAGAAGCAGGCAGTTGTGGTGCCCGGCCACCAGTTGCGCCAGCGCCAACTTGGTTTTTTCGCCTCCGGAAAGGGTGGAGGCGTCCTGGAACGCTTTCTCCCCGACGAGCCCGAACATACCGAGCAAGCTCCGCAGCTCGGTCTCCGTCGCCTCCGAGTGGCCCCGCAGGTGGGCTAGGACGCTGAGGCCGTTGACGATGCCCTCGTGTTCCTGCGCGTAGTACCCAATGCTCACGCCGACGCCGCTTCGCCAGCTACCCTCCGTGGGGGCCGACAAATCGGCGATGATCCGCAGCAGGCTGGTTTTCCCGGCACCGTTCAGGCCCATGACCAGGAGCCGTTGGCCACGTTCGAGCGCGAAGGTGACGTCTTCGAACACCGGTGGCCCTCCGTACGACTTGGTGAGGCCCTCGGCTTCCAGCACCACCCGGCCCGTGTGGGGCGGAGCGGGGAACGTGATCTTGTAGCCACGCTCCCGCCGTTTGGGCGGGGCGCTGGCGGCCGCGGCCCGAAGGTGGGCAACCCGCTTGTCGAGGACCTTGGCGGACCGGGCTCGTTTTTCCGTCTGGTGCCGCATCGAATCGGCCAGAGTCGATAGCCGCTTGATTTCGGCTGACTGACGCTCGGCCAGCTTGGCCTTCTGGGCTTCGTCTTTGGCCCGGGCCTCGCGGTACTGCGAGTAAGTGCCCTTGTACTCGATGAGAGCGCCCTCGTCGAGGTGGATGATCCGGGTTATCGAGCCGTCGAGCAGCTCGATGTCGTGGCTGACGATGAGAAGGCCGCCCCGATAGGAGCGCAGGAAGCCGGCCAGCCAGTTCTTGGCGTCGCTGTCGAGGTGGTTGGTGGGCTCGTCGAGGAGCAGCACGTCACTGCCGGCGAAGAGGATCCGGGCCAGTTCGAGGCGCCGGCGCTCTCCGCCTGAAAGCACACCCACAGGCAGGTCGAGCCGGTCTGATGCCAGCCCCAGCCCTGCCACCAGCTGGCGAACTTCGGCCTCGGCCGAATATCCCCCGCGTCGGCGAACCGCTCCTCGGCGCGCGAGTACCGGTGGATCGCCCGCTCCGACGGGTCTTCCTCCATGGCCAAACGGAGCTTCTCCAGGCGGACGACGGCCTCGTCCAGCTGCCGGCCTGAAAGGACGTGGGACAACCCGGTAGATTCCACCTCCACCGCCAAGCGGCGAGGGTCCTGGGTCAAGAAGCCGAGCCCGCCGATCACTTGCGTACTGCCCCCGGCCGAAGGGAGCTCGCCGCTCAACACTTTGAGCAGGCTGGTCTTGCCCGCACCGTTGCGGCCGACGAGGCCGACCTTGTCACCGGCGCGCAGCCGGAAGGACGCATCGGATACAACGATGCGTCCGCCGACTTCTACGCTGAGCGCCTTGGCCTCGAGCACTCATCCATGATGGCCGCCCCGGCCGCCTTCGTCAGGGAATAAGGTCAGGGCACCCCGTATCTGCCGCTCCGGGCCCTGCGCCGTCGAACTCCTACTTCAGGTAGGCCAGGTGGGGACCATGGCGCCGACGGTACTCCTCGAAGAGGTCGCGAGCGGCGGTGATCCCCGGGACCAGTGGGTTGAGGGCCAGCGCGATCTCGGCCAGTCCGGCGTCCCCGGTCACGGCCGCCTCCACCAGTGTGCGCTCGTACTCTTTCATCTGGCTGACCAGGCTGCGGGCAGAGCGGGGGAGTTCTCCGGCGGCCAGCGGCTCGAGACCCCCGGCGTGGACATAGGTGGGTACTTCGACCACGTCGTCCGGCCGCAGGAACGGCATGCTCGAGCCGTTCCTCGTGTTCACGATCACTCTCGAGGGCTTCCTGGAGCTCATGCCGGCGATTACTCTCAGCGCCACTCCCTCGTAGCCGCCGATCTCGGCTCCGTCGAGCGCAGCCGGCCCCTCGGCCTGGCGGCGGGAGCGAGCCTCTTGCTGCTGGTTGTTCCCCTCGGTGTCGGTCCGCATGTAGGTGTCGCGGCGGACCCCGAGCAACAGCGAGTAGGTCGACCAGGCGTCCTCGACGTCCCCTTTCTCAAAGGCTCTGGCGATGCCGCCCAGGAGCTCCTCGTTCAAGCGCAGGACGTCCTGACCCCGGCTCGTCCCGGCGTGAGCCACGTCCTCTACGTACCGGCGTGGGTCGTAGTAATAGAAGACGTACTCGGTAGGGATGGCCCCGACCTGGCGGACCATATCGGCGTCGAACGCGGCGAAGCGGTGGTCGAAGCGCTGCAGGTCTTCGTAGCGCCGGAGCAGTTCATCGATGCGCTCGGCACCGTCGACGCTGAACGAAGAAATCCAGCCCAAATGATTGAGCCCTGAGTAGGCGAACGACACCACTTCGGGCGGGGCGTCGAGAAATTCCCCTAGCCGTTCCAGGGCGCCGTTCGGCGTGTCGCAGACGCCCACTGCCCGCACGCCACCGTGCAGAGAGACGGCCTGCGTGATGATGCCCGCGGGGTTGGTGAAGTTTATGAGCACTGCTCCCGGCGCACACCGGGCCAGCACGTCGCAATAAGAAAGCACGACCGGGATGGTCCGCAGGGCCATGGCTGCCCCGCCTGCGCCCGTCGTCTCCTGTCCGACCAGCCCCCGAGACAGCGCCACTTCTTCGTCGATCACGCGACCCTGGTCACCTCCGACCCTGATGGCCGAGAAGACAAAATCCGACCCGGAGAAGGCGACTTCGGCGTCGGCTGTAATGCTTACCATCCCGGGGTAGCCGAGATAACCGGCGAGCTCGACCGCCAGCTTCCCGGTCGTCTGCCGGCGCACCGGGTCCGGCTCGAACAGGCAGATCTCGTCGAAGATGTTGGTCTCGAAGATACCGGTCTCGTCAGAGACGTTGGCCCCGCTGGACAGCAAGGCTCGTACAAAGGCGGGCATCCTCACCCCACCGCCACCCAGTACGGCCAACTTCAGCTTTGGCAATTTCGGCTTTGCCAGTTCCGGCATTGCCAGTTCCGGCATTGCCAGTTCCGGCATTGGCAGCGTCAACGCAGGCCCTCCTTTCCTGGTCCGACAAGTCCTGTGACCGGCAGTTGGCCGGCTGCACCCAGTCTGGCGACGGCCGCTGACCCTGCCGTGTTCCCGGCCGCCACTGCTTCCATGAGGCTGGCCCCCCGGACAATGGTCCCGATCATCGCCCCGGCGAAGGCATCGCCGGCGCCGGTCCGGTCCCGGACTACGACGTCTTCGAGGCCCTCGGCGATCTCGGTAGCGTTGCCGCGGTCCACAGCTATGGCCCCTTTGGGCCCTCGTTTCACCACCAGCCACGGGCACAAGTCGGCGGCCAGTGCGATGGCGTCTCCGAGGTCTCCAGTTCGGGTGAGGCGTAGTAGTTCGTCTTCGTTAGGTAAAAAGACGTCGGCCAGCCGCGCACAACGGACGACGTCATCGCGAAAGTCATCGATCTCACCGAGGTTGACGTCGAGGGCCACCCGCGCCCCCAGAGCTCGGGCCTCCTCCAGCAAGCCGACGAGACCCGGGTCGGGGTGAAAGTAACACCAGGAGGGTCGCACCCGCCTCAGGACCTCCAGCCATCGCTCGGTTTTCGGGGCCACCCCCATGGGCGTTTGCGGCATATGGCTTATGAACGCCCTATCGCCGTTGAAGTTCAGCAGCACGCTTATACCCGCCACAGGAGCGTCCACGTACTCCGAGGCGGAGAGGTCGACCCTTTCGCGGCAGCAGTGCTCGATGCCAAGTTTCGAGCCGAGGTCGTCGCCCAGCAGTGTGGCCAGACCGGAAGTCGCGCCGGTGCGGCTGGCCGCCACTGCGGGCGTGAGGGCACCCCCGCACGAAAAGGCAAAAGCGTCGGTAAAGATCTCCTCGCCGGGGCCGGGAAGCTGCTCGAAATCCCCGAACACGATCTCCAGGAACAGCGACCCGAACACGATCAGGTCCACGCCACGCTCCCTTCGTCCCGGCTCGCAACCGCCGCCCGTGCCAAACCGGCTCCTCGTCCCCACTGGTGACGGCGGCAGTACTCGTGCCGACTCCTTTCGGGCCGCCTCCTATGGGGCGAACCGCCTGTGGGGGCCGCCTTCTCTGGCGCGTTGGCGTGGGCTGCGGCCTCGTGCTCGGGTGAGGCCAGGCAAAGCCGAGGGGTCACCTCGGTGTACGAATCGGTGGCGAGAGGACAGCGCCAGCGGAAACGGCAGCCTACCCCGGGGTCGATCACTCGAGGCGGCTCGCCCACATGGGCCGATTTTGTGGACATTTCGGCCCGAGCGTCTGGTACGTCTGAGAGAAACAGCCGGGCGTACGGGTGGACCGGGTTGGGCCGCGCTTCGTCCGTGGGACCGTGTTCGACGAGGTCTACGGCGTACATGAAGGGGTTCTGGCAGACCACGGGGACCTGATCGCCGTAGGCCAGGACGTCTGCTCGCCGCCTCAACGACGAAACCGGATCCCCTGGGCGAAGCTGGCCCCGGCAGCCTGGGCCCCCAGAGCCAACGCACCGAACAGAGGAGCGTCGAAAGGGTAGGCCGCCATAACCAGCTCGGGGGGAAAGGGCACCCCGGACTTGAGTGCCTGTTCCATGGGGGCTTGGAGGCGCTCCCAGGATCTTGCCATCCCACCGCCGACCGCCACTCGGGCCGGGTCGACGGCGATGACGAGGTTGACGAGGTGCTGGCACAGTTCGTCTATAAAGGCGCTGATCACCGAGTCGACCTTCGGGTCCACTGGTGCGGCCTGGAAAACCTGCCCGGCAGACACGAGCCGGCCGAGCAGCCGGGAGCCGCTAGCGGCCAGGCCCATGCCGCTCACGGTGTCCTCCAGCATCGGCCGGGCGTCTATTTGCAAACCCACATGGCTCGAGTCCACGAGGTTGTACCCGATCTCGCCCGAGGCTCCGTGCGCGCCCTTCAGCACGTGGCCACCGACGACAATGGCGGCGCCCAAACCCGTGCCAAGGTTCAGGTAAATAGCGGGGTCGGCACCGGCGAGCGCTCCCCACCGAGCTTCCGCGGTGGCCGCCGCTTTCACGTCTGTATCCACCGTGGCGGGCGCCCCGAACGCGGTCTCAACCGAACGGGCGAGGGCTAGGCGCTCCCAACCGGGTATCGCCGGCGCCAGCTCGATGCGGTCTTCCAGCGGGATCCCGATGGTCGAGACACCCACGGCCGCCAGCCGGCAGCCATCCTTGAGCCGGCGCAGTAGCGAACGGGCAGCCGCAATCCCACGTGACAGGACGATTTCGGCCCCGTCCTCGGCGCACGTCGGCAACTGCTGTTCATGCAGGCAATAGCCGTCCAGGTCACAGACGGCAAGGGCGATTTTGGTGCCTCCAAAGTCCATCCCCAGCACTACGTCCACAAAACCTCCCGATCCCCATGGCGCCCTGTCTTTGGCATCCTGACAGGAAAGTTACCTATCTACAAGCCGTGACAAGGGATCTACAGTTGCGGGATGGTGAACCGTTCGTTCCTGAACCCGGCTGCGGGGGTGCCGCTGGCGGGCGGCGGAGCAGAGACGAACGGCGTCGTAGCCGGCCGGCCCCAGTTGCTGCGGGCCATGAACGAAGGGAGCTTGCTCAGCGCCTTGCGCCGGGGCGGCCCACTTATGAGGGCTGACCTCACTCGCATTTGTGCCCTTTCCAAGCCCACGGTCGGCCTCGGGCTGGCCAACCTGGAGCGCCACGGGCTGGTACGCGTCGCCGGCCGACGCACGGGTATGAAGGGCCCCTCGGCCATGCTGTACGAGGTCAACCCCGACGCTGGCCGCGTGCTGGCCCTTGACGTAGGCAAGGAGTACCTTCGCGGGGCTGTGGCCGACCTGGCCGGTACCGTGCGTGCCCGCGGCCACCGCAAGGTGCACGCGGCTAGAGGTTACGCCCGCATGTCGGAGCTCATGAGCCTGGCCACCGAACTGACCGCTGCAGCGGGGGTGGCCCCATGCGATGTGACCCAGGTCGTCGTCGGGAGCCCCGGCATATACGACCGGCGGCGGGACACTCTGACGCTGGCCGGGGGTCTGCCGGGATGGGGGCAGGCCGGGGTAGTGGGGGAGCTACGCCGGGCGTTCGGGCTCAGCACGGTGGTCGAGAACGATATCAACCTGGCGGCTCTGGCCGAACGCGACCACGGCCACGGCCGGGATGTGGGCACGTTCGCGTTTGTCTCCGTAGGCACGGGCATCGGCATGGGCCTGGTGCTCAACGGGCAGCTGCATAAAGGGATCCACGGGGCCGCCGGCGAGGTCGGCTTCCTGCCCTTGAGCGGCGAGGCGACCATCGATGTCTCAGACGCGCGCCGGCGGCGCCAATGGAGGCGGCGGCGTCCGCCGCCGGGGTGGTCAGGGCCGCCCGCCGGCACGGTATGAACGGACGGCTGTCGGCGCGGCTCATCTTCGAGGCCGCGGCGGCGGGGAACGAGCTGGCGAGGGCCGTGGTGGCCGAAGAAGCCGTGTTGGTGGCAAGAGCCATCGCATCGGTCGTCCTGGTGGCAGACCCCGATCTCGTGGTGCTCGGAGGGGGGATCGGGTGCGCTCCGGGATTTGCGCAGGCGGTGGCGGCGGAGTTGCGCACGCTCATCCCTTTCGTCCCGGACCTGAAGGTCAGCGCTATGGGCGGCGAAGCCACCGTAGAGGGCGGGCTTCGCCTCGGGATCGATATGGCGTGGCGGCAGCAACTCAGCCGGGACTAATTGCGGCGACACTTTCTACGACGAACTGTACGCAGAGCGGTGGGGGCAGCGCGTAGGGCGCAAACGGGGAGGGTTTCGATGCTCAATAGAGGCTCTCGACGCCCGCTGGGATGACAATTAATGGCTATTTGGTTGCGCTTTGCGCTTCTGGGCTTGCTCGAGCACAGGTTTTGCTCGTGACCGCAACCAGAAACGCGGACCGCGCCCAAAAAGCGCCATATTTCAATGTGAGGACGTCTTCGGGCTAGGTGCGGACGTCTTCGGGCTGGCGTCAACCCGCCGGGCCGCCGCCGGTCTCCCCGTCGCTCGTCTGATGCTCGCCGGCTGCCTGAGCCCCGACCTCGTCGTGCAAGGGCACCTGGACCCTCCCGATCACGACGTCGGTCCGGGCCCGCAGGGCGCGTTCGAGGACCAGGTCGAGGTGGTTGTGCAGGAACAGGTAGCGGATCCGTTCGGGGACGGCCACCGGGATGAGGACCATTATCTGCTCTTCCTCCCGCTGGCGAAGGTCGTCGATGAAAGCCACAATCGGCCGGACCACCGACGCGTACTCGGTGCGCAACACCCGCAACGGCACGCCGGGGCCCCATCGGATCCAGTCCTCCTCCAGCTGGCGGGCGCGGTCCGCCTCGGGCGTGCCAGCGCCGCCGCCATCCCTGCCCGAGTCTTTGCCGCCGGAGCCACTGCTACCGGAAGCACTGCTACCCGAGGCACTGCTACCGGAGGAGCTGCTGCCGGAGGCACTGCTACCGCTCTCGGCTCCCGCCCAGTCCCGTGCGCAGTTGCGATACTGGCGTCCGGGCCGCCCGGGCCGGGGCTGCTCAAGGCCGGGCTGCTCACCCCCCCGGGCGTGCCCCCAACGGCCCCATCCCCACTACCGCGAGCGGCCTCGCTGTCCGCGTCGCCGGCCCCGGCGTCCTCCATGACCACGCTCACGGCGACGACTTGACGGCTGATGCTCAGCGCCTCCGAGATAGCTTGTTCCGCCAGCCGGGAGACGCCAGCCACTGGCACGACCACAATCGTGGGCTTGGCGGACGGCCGGGCCGGGATCTGCCCGATCTCCAGCGCCTTCGCCGCCCGGCGGTAGTAGGCGTTGACCCTCTTGAAGAGGAACATGAACAGCGGCACCGCCACTACCACCACCCAGGCACCCTCGGTGAACTTGGTGAACAGGAAAATAAGCGTCGCGGCCGCCGTCGCCACCGCCCCGATGGAGTTGACCAGCGCCCGCTGGCGCCAATGCCGGGGGCGCAGCCGGCGCCAGTGGACGACGAGCCCGCTCTGGGACAGCGTGAAGCCCGTGAACACGCCGATGGCAAATAGCGGGATGAGCCGTTCCGTCCTGCCGTCGACGGCGATCATCAGCACACCCGACATCACTGCTAACGCCCATATCCCGTAGGCGAACACCTGGCGGTCATCGCGCAAGGCGAAAATATGAGGGAGGAAGTTGTCCCTCGCTAACAGGCTCCCCAACACCGGAAGACCGCCGAAAGAGGTATTGGCGGCCAGGGCCAGGACGAGCGTGATAATGAGCGAGACGAGGTAATAGGCCCAATGGCGACCGACCGCGTAGGCCATTATTTGGCTGAGCACGGTCTGGCCCGTCCGGGGCCCCACGTGCCAGCGGCGGGCGAGGACGGCCAGGCCGACGAGCATCACGGCGAGGATGATGCCCAGGGACGCCTCGGTGCGCTTGGCCAGGACCTGACGAGGTGGCCTGAAAAGGGGCACGCCGTTGGCTATGGCTTCGACTCCCGTTAGCGCTGAGCAGCCGGCGGAGAAGGCTTTGAGCACGAGCAGTACGCTGATCGTTTCCAGGCCGTGCGTAGGCACGAGCGAGTGCCCGGGCTGAGGGACGTTCAGGGCCAGCGGATGGACCAGCCCGATGGCAATAATCGCCAGCAGGCCGACGATGAACGCGATCGTGGGCAGGAGGAAGGCGCGGGCGGCCTCGCCCAGGCCTCGCAAGTTGAGCAGGGTGACCACCGCGAGGATGGCGAGGCAGATCGGGACGGTGGCCGACGACAGCCTCGGGAAGGCCGACGTCAGGGAGCCGACCCCCGCCGCGATCGAGACCGCCACCGTGAGGGTGTAGTCCACGACCAGGGCCGCCCCCGCCACCAGACTGGCGTTGGGGCCGAAGTTAGCCCGGGAGACGGCGTAGGCCCCGCCCCCGCCGGGGTAGGCGTCGATCACCTGTCGGTACGAGAAGACCAGGATGGCCAGAAGGGCGACGATGGCGAGCGTTATCGGGAGCACCAGGCCAAGTGCGCTGGCGCCCGCCGCGGCCAACACAACGATGATCGCCTCGGGACCGTACGCCACCGAGGTGAGCGCGTCCAGCGAGAGCGCAGAAAGCCCCTCTACCGGGTTGATCTGCTCTTTGGACACCTCCCGGACGCGCAAAGGGTGCCCGAGTACCGCTTGCCGTAGAGAGGTCGCCACTGACGGCTTTGGCCGCTCCTCTCGCACGCCCTCAACAGTAGGGAACCGGTGGCTGTCGCCGCACCGCCGCCACAGCCAAATAGGGGCTCCGCTATAGAGCCCCTATTTGATCGTGGCGAAGGCCCCGCTTGGGAGCCCCAGTTTGGTGATGTCGCAAACGCCGGATCAGGCGGCGATGCGCTCCGTGCTGCGCTCCGTCTCCTGGCCGCCCCCGCTCTCGACCGGAGCCAACCAATGCAGCTGGCCGAGGTTGTGCGCCGCACGCCAGGTCTCGATTTCGTGGAACGTGAGACCGGTCAACGCATTTCCCAAGAAGCCAAGGCCGAAGGCAAAAACGAGCCACACCAGAGTGGTGCCGCTAAAGGCCCCGGCGGTAAAGACTATTAGCGTCCCGGCGGTAACCGCCATGGCCGCGTCCAAACTCCGCTGGGCCAGTCCCCGCTGCCTATCGAGTTGGGCCAGAACCGATACCAGCAATACGGCAATTCCCACGCCAAAACCAATCCACCTGACCGGATCAGAGCCGAGTGACTGGCTGAAAACGACCAGCGAACCGCCAAGAACGGCGATAACCACATTAGTGAAGTAACGAGTACTCATTTTATTTTGACCTCCTCAGCTTACTTTTACCAACCGTTAAGGTTTGCAACGCAACCCGGCTCGTTTATGTTCCCGACGTTGACCACCGGCGGCCGACCCAAAAGGCGCCGGCCAACCCGGCCAGCCCGAGGGCCCAGAGTTCCGGGTACCAGCGGAACCCGACGTAGCGGAACACGACATGGTGTTGGCCCGGGCCGAGTTGGACACCGACAAGTGCCGGCGCCAGCATCTCCGTCCGGACGGGACGGCCGTCCACCCAAGCGTGCCAGCCGGGGTCGTACGATACGGACAGCAAGAGGGCCCCGGGTTTGAGCATGGTCACTTCGGTACTCAGGGCCCCGCCGTCAAGGTTGGCGTGGGTGCCGTTGACCACACCAGCAGCAGGCAACCCGGACCCGAGCCGCGTCCCTGGGGCCGCGGGAGGTGGGGGCTGAGGGAGACCCGGCCATTCGACAGACCACTCGTTATTGGGCCCCAGCTCGTCCAGGAGGGGCTGCGAGCGGCTCCCGATGTCAGCTCGATCGGCGGTGAGGGTCCCGGTGACCTGAACCGGGTGGACGTAACCGTTCGACGCGATCTGCCAGAGCGAATAGGAGCCGTCGACCATTACGCGCTCAGCCGGTACGGGCGAGCCCACGCCCGTGGGCAGGACGATATAGCGAACCCCGAACAACGTGTAGTCCGACGGGTTGTCCTCGTCGAAATCCGTGTCGGGGTCCAGCATCAGTGACAGGGTCGGGACCACGTAAGTGACCTGGTCCACGTCCTGGGTTTCAAGGTACTTGTAGACCGGGACCAGGCCCACGGTGAAGCTTTGCCCCCAGTTGCTGGAGAGCCCGGCGTAAGTTCGTCCGCCCCCGTGCTGCTTGATGTAAGCGATCAGCGGGGCTATCAAGGCACCCTGGGATTTGTCCCCGGCCCGCTGGGTCTGGATGGTGGCCGTATCGCGATTGTCGAAACTCGATATTTGAGCGACGGCGGGGGAGAGCCAGGCGATGGCACCGGCGGCGATACAAGCCACAGCGGCGAAACGCAATGGCCTCCAGCTCACGAGGACGTCCACTATTCGTTTCAAGACTTGCCAGATGAGGACCACCCCGGCGCCGGCCAGGAAGAGACCCGCCAGCTGGCTGCCCATCACGAACCGGCGGAAGTACAGGTCCTCGTGGGCTGGGATCAGGTAGGCGAGCGCGCCCCACGTCGTCGAGCCGAAACTGAGCAGCAGGCTCGTTACGAACAAGGCCAGGAGCCCCCGGGTGAGGGCGTCGCGCCGCCACCGTACAACCGCACCTGCCACCCCGACGAGCACGGCGGTCGTTACTATGGGCAGCGACCTTTTGGCGTCGAACACCTGCCCCGTGAACAGCCACACGAGTTGCTGGCGGGCACCGTAACCTTTGACGTAACTCGTGCCGGCCAGCGGCTGGTTGATGGCAGACCATTTGCTCAACAAGATGAGCGGGACGATGACCCAGGCCGCCGCGGCCAGGGAGGAAGCAAAGAGCACGCCCGTACGGACCAGGCGCGCCTTGAGTCGGCCGTCGGCCGCCAGCCCGAGGACGAACACCCCCAGGAAGGCGAGGTAACCGCACATGAAATGGAGACCAACGGTGAGGCCGACAAGAGCCGCCGCCACCCATATGAAGCGGGCGTCCTTCATGGCTCGCCACGTGGCCGCCCAGGCGAACGGCAGCGCCCACGAACCCAGGAGCTGCGTCCATAGTTCGGCTCCTCCAATCCACAGGTACGCGCCGTGTTCGAAGCCAACGCCTGTAACGCTCACGACGAAGGACGACAAGACTGCGGCCGCGGCCGCCGCCGCCCTGGGGAGGCCGAACAACCGGGCCGAAGCGTAAATGGCCAGAGGCCAACAGGACACCAGGAGGTAAATGGACCATCGGAACGCCTCATTGGCCCCCACCACGGTGCCAGCGAGGCCGGTGAGTACTGACCCGAGGCTCTGGTAGTGGAGGAACTGCGCCGATCCGAGGCCTATGTACGGGAACCAGGCGCTGAACGGGAGCCGTCCCGCCGAGATCTGCGCCGCCGCAAAGCGGGCCATTTGTTCGTGCACCGATCCGTCGTTCAAGTAGACAACCGGCAGCGTCGTGGCCCGAAGGCTCCAAAGCTCCCAGGCGACGAGCGCCACTACGAGGATGAGGGGGGCCCAACGCCAGCGGCTTAGCCCAGGCCCCTCGGCAGGCCGAGGACTGACGGTCGGCGCGGCCAGGTCGACCGGCGGCGTCAGGACGTCGTCCGGCCGCACCGCCGTGACGCGCGCCTCAAACATTGACGGAAATCTTAAGGGGCTGGACCCTCTCCCGCCATGCAGGCCCTTGTCGGGGCCGGGCGGAGGCGTGTCATTGGTCAGCACGCGCCATACCACGTGCGCTCCTGTCTAGAACAAGATCGCCCCCGAGGCCAAGGTGCTACCCCCTACTGCTTACCGGTTTCTAGTCGACGCGGCCGTATGACTGGATCTCCTGCAGTTCTTTAGGCGTGAGCTCGCGGGGTGCCTCACCACGATCTGATTTCTCCTTGTAGACGTGGCGGCGTATGCCGTCGACCACGTCGGGGTTGGCCAGCGTCGTGATGTCGCCGACG
This sequence comes from uncultured Acidimicrobiaceae bacterium, assembly GCA_963750465.1. Taxonomy (GTDB): domain Bacteria; phylum Actinomycetota; class Acidimicrobiia; order Acidimicrobiales; family Palsa-688; genus Fen-671. Next base: position 483,229 of record CAVVRE010000007.1, on the reverse strand, counting down.
TCGGCAAAATTGGAGATGCTGGCGATCACCCGGCGCATGATCTTCCCGGAGCGCGTCTTTGGCATGTCCGCCACGATCCAGACGTTCCTTGGCCGCGCCACCTTCCCGATCTGTGTCTCAATAGACGCCTTCACCTTGTCCTCGATCGGCTTGCTGGCGGAGACGCCCGGTTGTAGCGAAACGTACATTTCGACCACGCGGCCACGGACCTCGTCGATCACCGGCACCGCCGCCGCTTCTGCGACCTCAGGCACCGTGAGCACGGCAGACTCAAGTTCTTTGGTACCGAGCCGGTGGCCGGCGACATTGATCACGTCGTCGATGCGCCCCAGGATGCGGTAATAACCGTCCATCGCCTGCACGGCCCCGTCGCCGCACAAGAAGGGCCAATCGCGCCAATCGGTGCTCGACGCGTCGTGGTTGTACTTTGCGTAGTACGTCTCGACGAAGCGGTCTGGCTGGCCCCAGACCGTCTGCATTATGCCCGGCCAGGGGTTACGGATACAGATGTTGCCAGCTTTACCCGAGCCGGCTTCTACCACTTTTCCTTCGTCGTCGTATATGACGGGGTATATGCCGAGCGTCGCCGGGCCGCAACTGCCGGGCTTCATGGGTTTCACCGCGGGTAGCGTACTGCCGAGGAAACCGCCGGTCTCAGTCATCCACCACGTGTCCACGATGACCGCCTCTTGCTTGCCCACTGATTCGTGGTACCAGCGCCAGACCTCTGGCTCGATGGGCTCACCGACTGTGCACATCAATTTGAAGTGATAGTCGTACTTAGTTGGTTCGTCGTGGCCGAGCTTGCGCAGCATACGTATTGTGGTCGGGGCCGTATGGAAGATATTGACCCCCAGGCGTTCGGCAATCCTCCACGGGCGGGCGGCGTCGGGGTAGGCGGGCGCACCTTCATAGAGGACGCTCGTCGTACCGAGCGCCAACGGCCCGTAGACTATGTAAGAATGCCCGGTTATCCAGCCGATGTCCGCAAAGCACCAGTACGTGTCCTCGGGGTGGATGTCGAGGTAGTACTTCGACGTACCGGCCACGTATGACAAGTACCCGCCCGTTGAGTGCTGCGCCCCCTTGGGCCTACCGGTTGTGCCGCTCGTGTACATGAGGAACAAAGGCGCTTCGGCCGGCATCGGTACCGGCGGCACCACCTTGCGCAAGTAGTCGCCGATGACCTCGTCGACGAAGTAATCGCGCCCCTCCACCATCGGGCTGTTGGACAGGTACTGGCCCGGGTGCCTCCTCCACACCAGGACCTTTTCGATATTGGCCCCTTCTTCCCTGGCAATGGCGACCGCCTCGTCAGCCTTAGCTTTGTGGTCGAGGAGCTTCCCGTCCCGGTAGTAGCCGTCGATGGTCACGAGGACGCGGCTGCCGGAGTCGGCGATGCGGCCCCCGCACGCGGTACCCGAGAAACCGGCGAAAACCTCCGAATGGACGACGCCCAGGCGAGCACAAGCGAGCATCGATATCGGCAGCTCGGGCACCATGGGCATGTGGAATGTCGCCCGGTCGCCGGTCTCGAGCCCACAAAAACCCTGCAGCATGGCGGCGAACTCGTTCACCCGCCGGTACAGGTCCCTGTAAGTTATCGTCTTTGTCTCTTCGGCCTCCGGTTCTGGTACCCAGGTGAGGGCCGCTTTGTTGGCCTTGGTGGGCAGGTGCCGGTCTACGCAGTTGTAGCTGGCGTTGAGACGCCCGCCCACGAACCACTTCCAGAACGGGGGGTTGCTCGTATCCAGCGTCGTGTGCCAGTACTGGTCCCAGTCGAGCAGGTCCGCGTACTCGCGAAAACACTCCGGGAAATGTTCTTCCTTGAACCGCTCGTAGATCGCCGGGTCCGAAGCGTTGGCCTGTCCGATGAACCGGGACGGGGGATATAAGTACTCCTCCTCCCGCCAATGGACCGCTATCTCGGCCTCACTTACCGAAGCTCCGGTCTCCTCTGCGTTGGCCATGGACCACCTTCCTCACAATGGTGAGAAGCTCGAAGGCGGATAATACCAAGCTCGTACCGGTATTGCGGGCTGGTACCCGTGCCGAGGCACTCTGGCCCCGAAGTCCCTAGCCGGGTCGACGGGGAGCGCCCGGGGGGGCCGGCCGGCATGGCGCCAGCCGGTGGCCCGGCCCCCGACGGAGAGTTAAGGATGCCGATCAGCGCCCCTCTGGTTAGTAGCGGTACCCCTCTGGCTTGTACGGGCCTTCCAGGGGCACACCAATGTAGGCGGCCTGGCTTTCCGTGAGGTCAGTAAGCTTCGCCCCCAGCTTGTTCAGGTGCAGCCGGGCCACCTTTTCATCGAGTTCTCGGGGCAGCACGTGGACGCCGATGGGGTACCGGCCCTTGTTGTTGAACAGTTCTATTTGAGCTATCACCTGGTTGGTGAAACTGGTCGACATAACAAAGCTCGGGTGGCCCGTGGCGCAACCCAGGTTGACCAGCCTTCCCTCGGCCAGCAGGATAACCGAGTGGCCGTCAGGGAACTCCCATGCGTCAACTTGAGGCTTGATCTCGTGACGGGAAATCCCCGGGTAGCGAGCCAACCCAGTGATGTCCACTTCGTTGTTGAAATGGCCGATGTTGCAGACGATCGCATTGTGCTTCATGCGGGCCATGTGTTCGGCCATGATTACGTCCTTGTTGCCGGTGGCGGTGACGAAAATGTCCGCCATCGCCACTGCGTCATCCAGGGTGACTACCTGGTAGCCCTCCATGGCGGCTTGAAGGGCGCAGATGGGGTCGACTTCGGTGACCAATATGCGAGCCCCCTGGCCGGCGAGGGACTGGGCGCAACCCTTGCCGACATCCCCGTAGCCACACACGACCGCCACTTTGCCGGCCACCATGACGTCGGTGGCCCGGAAGATGCCGTCGATCAGAGAGTGTCGCACTCCGTACAGGTTGTCGAACTTGCTTTTGGTAACCGAGTCGTTCACGTTCATGGCGGGGAAGAGCAGAGCCCCCGCCTCGGCCCGCTGGCGCAGGCGGTTTACGCCGGTCGTTGTCTCCTCGCTTACGCCCTTTATGTCGGCGGCCATCTTCGTCCACATTCCGGGACGCGTTCGTAGCGTGCGCTGCAACGTGGCGGTGATAACGCCGTGTTCTTCGCTGTCTTCTGGCCCGAGGTCGGGTACGCGGCCGTCGCGCTCCGCCTCCACCCCGAGGTGTACAAGCAACGTGGCGTCGCCGCCGTCGTCGACGATCATGTTCGGGCCGTCATGACCGGGCCAGCTCATCGCTTGCTCGGTGGCCCACCAATATTCCTCCAGCGTCTCGCCCTTCCAGGCGAAGACCGGCACCCCGCTCTGGGCAATGGCAGCCGCGGCGTGGTCCTGGGTGGAGAAGATATTGCAGCTCGCCCATCGCACTTCGGCCCCAAGGGCGACGAGGGTCTCGATCAGGACGGCGGTCTGAACGGTCATGTGCAGGGACCCGCTTATGCGAGCACCGGTAAGAGGTCGCTCGTCTGCGTACTCGGCCCGGAGGGCCATTAGGCCGGGCATCTCGACCTCGGCCAGCCCAATTTCCCGCCGGCCAAACGGGGCCAGCGAGATATCGGCGACCCGGTACGGGACTGTGTCAGTGGTGAGGGAGGGTGCGCCCGGGCTGGGTGCGCTCGGACTGGGTGCGCTCGGATTGGGGCCGTTGGCGGCCTCTTCGCTGGAAACCTGTGGACCTGGCATGGGGGGCTCCTTTGTTGTGACGGTTTTCTCCTGCCGCCGCGCTGGCGCGCCGAAAGCGGAGATCTTGAAGGCCGGGGCCATCGAGCCCTTCCCCAGCGGGTCAGCCACCGTCAATCTTAGCGCCCTCGGGGGCAGTGGCCCTCCGGACATAAGGCCGGCCACGGTCCGTAGCGCCCTATGGATCGCTCGGTCGGCTCTGGGTCAAGGCGCTCTTTGACCAGCTCACGCACCATTTCGACGAAGGCCGCGCTGCTGCTGACGGTGGGTACCCTCACGAGATTTACGCCTTTTTCTCTTGCGATGGCAGCCGCTTCCACATCGAGGTCGTGCGCGATCTCCATGTTGTCGCACACGAAACCGATCGGGACGACGACGATGGTCCTGGCGGTAGACGTGGTGATTACCTCGCGTATGTCGGGCTCGAGCCACGGCGAGGTGGGCGGGCCTGACCGGCTCTGCCATGCGAGCTGCCAGGAACCGACAGCCGCCGTTTCGGCTACCAGGCGTGACGCTTCCGCTATGTGTTCTACATAGGGGCTGGTGGCGGCCATGGGCACCGGCACGCTGTGAGCGGTAAAAACTACCTCGACGTCGTTGTGGCGATCACTCGAAGGCCCCGGCGGCGCGGCCGCTTCGAGCGTTTGGGCCAGGTTCGTAGCCCACGGCGCGACCCAGCCGGGGTGGTTGTAGTAGAGGCGGAGTTTTTCTACGGCAGGCGCGCCGTCGCCCAGCCGGCGCCGGGCCGTTTCGATGTCGTCCAAATATTGCCGACAGCTGCTGTAGCCCCCATAAGCGGAGGTGACAAAGGCGAGCGCCCGCTGCACACCGTCGCCTCGCATCTCGGCCAGGGTGTCCTCGAGGAGGGGGTGCCAGTTGCGGTTGCCCCAGTACAGCCCCAGGTCGAGGTCGGCCAGTTCGTTGCGCAGTGCTTCCATCAACGCTCGGCATTGGCCGTTCAACGGGCTGGCCCCGCCGGCCGCATAGTAGTGCTCGGCGACCTCTGCGATGCGGCTCTCCGGGACGCCGCGCCCGGCGGTGACGCGTCTCAGGAACGGCATCACGTCTTCGCGTCGCTCCGGGGCCCCGAACGATACGAGCACCAGGGCCTGGTAGCCCTCCATGCTGGGCACCTTAGTTAGTGCCGTTGACATGTGCCTCGGGTGCCACCGGCGGACCGAGGCCCGAAACTTCGTGGGCCTGACGAGAGCTACGACGTTAGAGCCGTGCGGGCCCGCGGGCTGCCGCCGCCCGGTAGCGCGACGGGGGGGGCGAGCGGGCCTGGGCGAGCGGGCCAGTGTGGCCCGAACCATGATCTTCCCGGCGCCCCTACGATTTCCCGTGGCTGGTCGTCGTCGGTGCGGTACTTTATGCCACTGACAGCCCCGGTGTTATTCCGCTCGACAATTAAAGGGTTGTTCCAAAACCTATCATCGCTAGGCGGCCTCACCCAACCCGATAAATCGGGACGTACCGAGCGCCCCAGTCTGCGCACCGACCGTAACTTGGCTCCCATATATCGATGTGGTCGCCGATAATAAGCCCGCCCGTATCGTCTGCGCTGCGTTCGCCTATACCAGGAACGTAAATCCTCGTGCCGAGCGGGATCACGCTCGGGTCGACGGCGACACTCTCGGGACCGGCCAGGTCGCCGGTGGCCGTGTGACCAGTGAGGTCATAACAGGTAACCATAAACGTGCCGAGCGGGATACGGGCTGGTGGTTTCGCTGGTGTGGGGCGGGGGACGTGGTGGGCCGGCGGAGGGGCGGCGGCCTGGATACGGGCTTCGCCTGCGAGGTGACTGCTACTTTTATAAGGCGCACTTTTATGAGGCCCACTTTGGCCAGGCGCACTGGTCTGGCCCGGCTTGACCCGCGAGAGAGCGTCGATGGGCGACGTCAGTGCCAGGTGAGAGGAGTGCGTCGGCTCGGGGGCCGAGCCTGTCTGGTGGTTGGCCGAGAGGTTCTTATGACTGACTGATGGAGGCTGACGCCCAGGGGGCGATGGGGCTGCAGGCGCCGCTGAGGTATTTTTGGCCGTGCCGACGGCCTGACGAGCCGAGTGCCCTGGCGCAGCATTGGCGGGCCCAGCTATCAGGACAATAGCGACAAGCGGTAACGACAAAACGCCCCGACGCGCAGGGATGATGCGGGCGTTGGCGCGCCAGGACACGCCTCGATCACGGTGTAGCAACAATGCCTCCTTGGTCGTGTGCGAACCCGCTGCGCTCGTCCGACTTTCGGCCGAGATTTATCGACGGCAACGAGCAGGCACGTGGCCCCGTGGACCAATGGCCCAGACGGGGGCGGTTGCCTTCAGGCAACCTGCGGCAATCTGCACCTGCCCCGAGCATTGATATAGGAGCTGGCGTTGAATACCGCTTGATTAGCTTGTCTTATTGAATCCGCTACGTTACGCAGTGATTGCTTACTCGTCAAGCCAAACCCGCATTTTATATTGTGACCAGCCGCGTTATAGCGCCGAAAGTCGCGATTATGGCGACGCGTCATTGCGGATAATGGTCTGCGCGCCACTACGGCCGCCCTGACAGAGGGAAGAGCGCGAAGCTGCGGCCGTATAGACAGATACTGGCTCCGACGTGCGGTTTTCTCTGGCCACTGAGGGTGGTTATTCGGACACCGGCAACGCGATTGCCCTGGTGACCGAGGACAGCGTCAAGGGTGGCGTATGATTGTGGTATGACCGAGGCCAGGGAAGATGCGAGAGAAGCAGTGAGCGGCGAGCGCGGCTCTGAGCGTGATGCTGCACCGCAGGATGCGGGCGACGACACGTTGACCAGCGCTGTTGACGTCGCGGAAGCCTGGCTGGCTCAACTCTCCGACCAGATCTCGGTGCCCGCTTCGGATGTTCAGGACCACTTACTCGACCTCTGGGGCGCGCTCGACGAGGGGCCGGCCCGCGCCGAGGTCGAGCGTTGGCTGACAGAGACGCTGCGGCGCAACCTCTACTCGGTCTCCGACATCAACGACCGGCTCGAGACCCTGCTGCCCGCCAGCTGAGCGCAGCCGACCTGGCTGAGTTTGCCTACCTAACTAAGCGCCGGCCTGCTGGGACGGGCGGCCGACGGCTCGGCTGGTCCACCGCTGGCGCTCGCGTTTCAGCTCGAGCGGCAAGCCAAAGCAGACGCTGAGGTTGTCTGGCGAAAGGGCCGAGGCGATCGGCCCGGCCACGACAACGCTGCCGCTGCGCAGGAGCAGGACGTGCGTAAAGCCCTCAGGTATCTCTTCTACATGGTGAGTGACCAGGACAATCGGCGGGCCGGCGGCGTCCTTGGCCACGTGGGCCAGCCTTGATAACAGCCGCTCCCGACCACCCATGTCGAGCCCCGCGCATGGTTCGTCCAGGAGTAGCAACTGTGGTTCGCTCATGAGGGCGCGGGCCAGCATGACTTGCTGGCGCTCCCCGTCGGACAATACGCCGAAGGGCCGCCTGGCTACGTGTTCGAAGCCCGCGGCGGCCAACAGCCTGTCGGCCCGTCCCCACTCGACTTCGGTGTAGGTGTGCCACCACGGCTCGAGAGCGCCCCGACAGCCGGACACCACCACCTCCCTAGCGGCCAGCTTGGGGACGATCATCCGCGTGACGCCGGCTGAAACAGTGGCGACGTCTTGTCGCAGCGCCCGCACGTCCACGTGCCCGAGACGGTGCCCAAGGACTTCCACGCAGCCGTGAGTCGGGTGGAGGTAGCCCGACGCCAACTGGACCAGAGTTGTCTTGCCCGACCCATTGGGGCCCAGCACTACCCAACGGTCCGACCGATCGACTTGCCAGTTGATTCCCGACAGGATGCGCGCTGTCACCCTATAGAGGTCGACGTCGACGAACCGGAGCGCGCTCGGCGGTCGGCGGCTCAAACTCTCGGCGGCCATGGTAAGCAGGCAAGGTTACCGGGAGCCGGCCCACTCGCAGTTCGGGCTGGCCATCGAGGGGCGTCTGACGCGACGATGGAGGCATGGCAGGTCTATTAGCCTTGGTTGACGCCGTCTTCGCTCCGGTCTTCGAAGAGCTGCAGCCGGGGGCGACGAGCGGACTAAGAGTGTCTCAGCACGCCGACCTCCAGGTGGACGGAGCACTCCCATTGGCTCGCTCGCTCGGGCGTGTCCCGCGCGAGCTGGCTGAAGAGGTGCTGGCCATGGCGAAGGCCCGAGGGCTGGACAGCATTTGCGACCGCGCTTCGGTGGCACCGCCGGGCTTTATCAATCTGACTCTGTCAGCCGACTTCCTGGCCACAGAACTGCGGGAAATGGCTACAGACCCGGGCTCATTGGGGGTTACCAGTTCGCCCCGGCCCCAGGTAGTGGTGGTCGACTACGCCGCACCCAACGCCGCCAAGCAGATGCACGTCGGCCATCTCCGCTCGACAATTATCGGTGACTCGCTGGTGCGGTTGCTCGGGATGGCGGGCCACAAAGTTATCCGCGAGAACCACATCGGGGACTGGGGAGCGCCCTTCGGGATGCTCATCGAGCATCTTCTGGACGTGGGCGAGGGCCGAGCCATAGACGAGCGAGCCTTAGGCGATCTGGAGGAGTTCTATCAGACGGCCCGGGCGGCCTACGACACCGACCCCGGGTTTGCTGAGCGGGCGCGCTCACGGGTGGTGCTTTTACAGTCAGGCGATGCCGAGACGTTGCGGCTGTGGAACCTGCTCGTTCACCAGAGCGTCGGGTATTTCGATGAGGCCTTCAGGCGTCTCGGTACAAAACTTACCCGCGATGACGTAGTGGCCGAGAGCCACTACAACCCACTTTTGCCCGAAGTTGTCAGAGATCTGGCGGAAAAGGGCCTCCTGGTGGAAAGCGACGGCGCCCGATGCGTCTTCCCTCCCGGGTACACCAACCGCGGAGGCGACCCGCTCCCGCTGATCGTCCAGAATTCTGCCGGTGGTTACACGTACGCCGCCACGGACCTCGCGGCTATCAGAGATCGAGTAGACCGGCTGGGGGCGCAGTTGCTGCTCTACGTGGTGGGCCTGCCGCAAGCGGATCATCTGACGATGGTTTTCACCACCGCTCGTCTGGCTGGGTGGCTGCCGGAAGGCACCGAGGCGGTGCACGTTGGCTTCGGCAACGTCTTCGGCCCCGACGGCAAGATGTTCCGTACGAGGCAAGGCGGCACGGTGAAGCTCGACGAGCTGCTCGACGAGGCGGTCGAGCGGGCCGAGGCCGTCATCGCCGGGCGGGGCGAAGAAATGGGCAAGTTGCCGCCCGATGAGCTTGACGCCGTGGCCCGTGCTGTTGGTATCGGGGCGGTCAAGTACGCCGACCTTTCGACGGACCGGACGCGCGACTACCGGTTCGACTGGGACCGGATGCTGTCTTTTGATGGGAATACCGGTCCGTACCTCCAATACGCGCACGCCCGGATCTGCAGCATCTTTAGGCGGGCGGCCGAGGAGGGAGAGCTCGAGCCCGTTGGCCCGAATGCGGTCGGCCACATCGGTGAGCACGAGGAGCGCGAGCTAGCCAAGCGGCTGCTGGGTTTCGCGGACGCGGTTTCCTCAAGCTTGGCCACGTATACCCCTCACAAGCTTTGCAGTTACCTTTTCGATCTCGCCAGTGCCTTCACCGCTTTCTACGAGCACTGCCCTGTGCTGCGGGCGGCTGATGGCGCGACGAGGGCGGCCCGGCTCGGGCTGTGCGCCCTCACTGCGGCGGTGCTCAAAAAGGGGCTCGACCTGCTCGGTATTGAGGCACCGACGCGGATGTGACGTGCGTCCGCAACTTATCCACAGGGGCGCGGCGGCGATTTGCGGTGGCGGCAAAGGTTCGTTTGGCGGCGGCCCGGCACCGTGCTACTTTGGCGCTCCGAGGGTGCAGCATCGAGACAACGAGCAGTTCCCTCCCGGCCGCAAGCCGGAGGCCGACGGGCCACGCCGTTGATAGGCCCGGAACGGCCAGGAGAGGAGGGAACTGGAACATGGCAACTGGAACTGTGAAGTGGTTTAGTTCGGAAAAGGGTTACGGCTTCATATCCCAAGAGGGGGGGCCGGACGTCTTTGTGCACTACAAAGCCATACAAGGGCAGGGTTACCGCACCCTCGAGGAGAATGAGCCTGTTGAGTTCGACGTTCAGGAGAGCCCGAAGGGCCTCCAAGCCGTGAACGTGGTCCGCATGGCCATGCGAGCTGGAGAGTGAGGCTTGGCGGGACAGCCGCGTATCTCCACGGTCTCCGAGGCTTGTCGAGCGCGGGTGCCGGCTGTCCCAACTCATCAAAGGCCTTTGAAGTGTGCTGGTATCAGCTTCGCCGGCACTGAGCGCCGCGTGCGACGCTACGTCAAGGCGGCTCGCAACAGGGCGGCTAGCCCGGCTGCCACTTCTTCGTTCTCGTAACGGTGGCGGGGCCAGAGGAACCCCCTCAGGCCATCCCCGGCCCGCCGGGGGACGACGTGAAGATGGACGTGCGGCACGCTCTGACTGACAACTTCGTTGAGAGCGAAGAAAGCTCCTTGCGCTCCTAGCGCTTTTCTCTGGGCCGCCGCCACTCGCCGCCCGGTGTCGAGCATCGGGCCAAGGAGGTCTCCCGGCGTTTCGGCCAGGGTTGAGTAGTGGACGCGCGGGACCACCAGAGTGTGCCCGTCGAAAACGGGGCGGTGGTCGAGGAAGGCGACGAACGCCGTCTCGTCGAGCACGAGGTGAGCGGGGATCCCGCCATCGATGACGCGGTCAAAAATGCATCCTTGCGTGTAGACGAGATTACGCTCTGACTCGCATATGAGCGACATCCCCCTTGGCCAGGCTCCCCCCGAGACGGTGCTACCACAGCCTCCGCCCGAAGCCGAGCAGGCACTGACAAACGCCATGTCCACGACGGAGCCTCTGGTTGCCCTCGCATCTGTTGCTGCACGGTGGCCTCGTTACGTGGCCGCCTGGGCCGCCCTCTCAGAGCAAAGCCCGGATCCCGTCACCGCTTACGCCTTTGCCCGCACTGGCTATCACCGGGGTTTAGACGCGCTGCGCGCCGCCGGATGGAGGGGATCGGGGTTCGTGCGGTGGCGCTACCCGACGAACAGAGGGTTTCTCCGTAGCCTTGACGCGCTGCGCCGGAGCGCCGCGGAAATAGGGGAAGTTGAAGAAGAACAGCGATGTGCGCTGTTCCTCAGACAGCTGGACCCGGATTGGGACAGGACCGAGCACCCGTGACAGAGGTCCATACCCGAAGATCGACGAACCGGCGATCCACGACCGGCGATCCACGACCGCGATGTATGACCCAAGACCGATGACTGAAGACCGATGATTGGGGTTCTGTGGCCGGGCCGCTCGTAGGTCCTTTCCCGCCGGGGGTCGACGCCGACACTTATGACCGCATGCGGCGGCGCATCCTGTGGCGGATGCCGGCGGGCATCTACCTGCTGGGCAGTGCGGCGGGCAAGCGCCGCAACCTGATGACGCACAACCTGACCGTACAGGTGGCCACCCAGCCCAAGCTGCTGGCCGTTTCCGTGCGCGTCGATGCCGTAACGCACGAACTGGTCCAACAGGGCCGCATTTTCAGTCTCTGCTTCCTGAAAAGAGAGGACCGGGCCCTCGTCAGAGGCTTTACAAAACCCGTGGCTGAGGGGCCTGAGCCGGGGATGCTGGGGGGCATCGAGGTACGATCCGGCACGACGGGTGCACCGCTCGTCGTACAGGCGGCGGCTTGGCTGGAGTGCGAGGTCCGCCACGAGTTACCCCTTGGCGACCACACCCTTTTCGTTGGCGAGGTGGTCGATTGTTCGGCGCCCGATGAAGAAGCGCCGGTCCTGCGCATGGAGGACACCAGGCTCAACTACGGTGGATAGGTCTCGTCGACAAAAAAACCGATCAGCTGGATCAGCTTTCCAAGTCGTGCCTTAAACGGCAGCTAGAGGGCCACTTTTGTGCCGCGTCGGATGTCCGCCCACCCCCCAGCAAAGAGACTGTGCCGGGACTCAGTCTTCGGCTTGCAGCTAAGCTCGACGTGTGGCGACACCCGCACTAGCTACAACCCGGTGCGACGAGGCCATGGACCGGCGCGAGCAGGTCCGGCAAGCGCTGGTCGTCTACCGGGAGACTCGGGACGCCGACGCGCTCAACGACATCGTTATTGCGTACCAGGGATTGGCTTACTCATTGGCGAGCCGTTTCGCTCAACGCGGCGAGGACATCGAGGACCTGAACCAGGTTGCCTTGATAGGTCTCCTGAAGGCGGTCGAGCGGTTCGATCTGGCTCGGGGCACCGAGTTGACGACGTTCGCCACTGCGACCATCCTCGGCGAACTGAAGCGCCACCTTCGTGACCGCGGCTGGTGGGTGAGGCCGCCTAGGCGGGTACACGATTTGTACATCAGCACCCAGCAGGCCATCGACGAGCTCACGCAGTGCTATGGACGGTCGCCAACCATCGCCGAGGTGGCCGCGCACATTGATGCCTCGCTTGAGGATGTGGTCGAAGCCCTTGACGCCGGCGGTCTACGCACCAGTGCGCCCCTGGACACGGGCGGTAGCGCCACCGATGACCCCTATGTCAGCGGGAAGCTCGGGATGCGGGATCCGGGCCTGGCTGAGGTGGAGGGCAGGTTGCTGTTGAACCCCCTCCTCGCCCGGCTCTCCGAGCGGGAGCGCCTGATGATCAACCTCCGTTTTGTCGCCGGGTGGTCACAGACCCAGATCGGGACGCTTATCGGCGCCACTCAGATGCAGGTGTCGCGCATGTTGGCTCGCAGCCTGGCCCAACTTCGGGCTTGGTCAGAGCCCGAGAGACGATAGGTGGATGCCCCTAGTGGGCAGGTGAGCACGAGCGACGCCGCTATAAGTCCTGCTTCAGGCCCGCAGGCACAGGCCGGGCCGCCAGAGACGGGTGGGGCAGAGATGGGGGCGCCAGAGATTGTCACCACCAAAGAGGGCCTGTCATCGCTTATCGATCGCCTCGAAGCCTCCTCTGAATACGCGCTCGATACCGAGTTCCACCGGGAGAGGACGTACTGGCCGCGACTGGCTCTTGTCCAGGTGGCCTGGAGAAATCCACAGGAGGACGACCAGGTTGCCCTCGTCGACCCGCTGGCCGTCGACCCCGAGCCCTTGGCCCGGGTGCTGTCGAGGCCCGCGGTCATGGTCGCCCACGCAGCTACCCAGGACCTCGAGGTCTTGGCTCGTGCCTGCGGTGTCCTGCCGGCGAAACTGTTCGACACTCAGGTGGCGGCCGGTTTCCTCGGGTACGGTTCGGCGTCGCTGGCGTCGCTGGCCGAACGCTTCCTACGGGTCCGCCTGACCAAGGGCGACAGGCTCACCGATTGGAGCCGTCGTCCCCTTAAGGCCTCCCAGATTTCGTATGCAGCCTCCGACGTCGCCCACCTCCTTGCTCTTTCCGACGCAATCTCCGCTCAGCTGGAGGCCCGTGGCCGGCTCAGTTGGGCCGAAGAAGAGTGTGCCACGCTTCTCGCCCGGCCACAGAACTCGACGGATCCCGACGAAGCGTGGTGGAAGCTACGCGACAATCGCCATTTACAGGGCGTATCGAGGGCAATCGCGCAAGAGGTAGCCGCCTGGCGAGAGGAGAAAGCTCGCACCCTCGATGTTCAGCCAAGGATGGTTTTGGCCGACCTGGCGTTATTGTCGATAGCCCATTCGCCTCCGCCGACTGTGGCGGCGCTGCGAGAGACCAGGGGCATTGACGCCCGCCACCTGCGCGGTAACGCCGAAGAGGAGATCATGGCGGCGGTGGCCAGAGGAAGGGCGTTGCCATCTGCGAGCCTGCGCCTCACCCAGACGGAACCGATGAGCAAGGAGCTTCGTCCGGCCGTGACCCTGGCGTCGGCCTGGGTCTCCCAACTGAGCCGGGATGAAGACGTCGACGCCGCTCTACTGGCCACCCGTACGGACGTGGTCGACTTCCTGTCGGGCAAACGGGACGCGCGGCTTGGCCAGGGCTGGCGCGCCGGTCTCGTGGGCGCCCCTCTGCGCCGTCTGGCCAGCGGTGCAGCGTCACTGGCTCTGGACGGGCACGGCCGCCTTCTTCTCGAAGAACGCGTCAAGGTGGCCAGCCGCGACCTGTGAGCTAAGTGGCAATCGGGGCCGTCCGGCTAGCGTTTTAGGAGCCGTCAGGGTCGTGGGCGCTGGAGGTCGGTGCGCCGGGCGTCTGGATGGGGGCGGGCCGCAGGTCGATCGTCAAGGTGAGGATCCCGCCCTCGAGCGCCGCAGTGGCGTCACCGATCATGGCGTAGTCCATGTAGTCGGTCCGGGCCTGGTCCATGAAACGCTTACGCTCAGGGCCCTCGAGCGGGGGCAGGCCCCGTTGGCGTACGGCGCGGGCCCGCTCCCGGAACCGGCCGAGCATTGCATCGACGTCGAGCTCTTGCGGCATGGGGACATCGTATGGCGATGAGGTGCCCGGACTTCGGCCGGTGCTACGTTGATCCCCGGGATTGGGGGTAAACTGCGCTTGTACTGGCACGTCTCGGCTCGGGAGTCATCGTGAAAAAGGGACGGCATCGGCGCTTCGAAGAAGCGCGTGATTTGAAACGTGCGGTGAGCACTGACGAGACCACGGCGGAGCCATGCGCCGAGTGCGGTGCAGAGCCAGGTATTGAACACGCTTCGTGGTGCCTGGCCACTGAAGATGATGACTACGACGAAGACGAAGAGGACGAGGAAGCAGCCGAGTACAACCCAAGCGATAGCCGCTAGTACAGAGTCTCGAGCATCGAGGTCGACGAGGGGCGGGCGGGGCACCGCTCTCACGCTGGCTTCCCAATGGTGGCAACGGCTCGTCGCGGCGGTTGGTCGGGCCACCAGGGTCGGCGCGCCCCGGTCGGCAATTGACGGGAAGCGCTCTTCTGTTGTCCCATAGCATGGCCAGGTGGCAACCGGTCCCGGTCCGAGGAGCAGGCCGCCGTACCCCCGCGTGCCATACCCTCGCGTGCCATACCCTCGCGTGGCGGACAAGCCCAACTTTTCGGAGATAGAGCGGGAGGTCCTGGCGTTCTGGGCCGACGACGGGACCTTCGAAGCGTCGGTGAAGGCACGCAGCGGGGCTCGGGAGTACGTCTTTTATGATGGCCCTCCGTTCGCCAACGGGCTGCCACATTACGGCCACCTTTTGACCGGTTACGTGAAAGACGCCATCCCTCGGTACAAAACGATGCGAGGGTGGCGGGTGGAGAGGCGGTTCGGCTGGGATTGCCACGGGCTGCCGGCGGAGATGGAGACGGTACGGGAGCTCGAGCTGCCCACCCGAGCCGACATCGAAGCGTACGGTATCAGCCGGTTCAACGAGTATTGCCAAGCGTCGGTCCTGCGTTACGCGAGCGAATGGGAGCGCTATGTGACGCGCCAGGCCCGCTGGGTCGATTTCTCGAACGATTACAAAACAATGGACCTCTCCTATATGGAGAGCGTGATGTGGGCGTTCGCCCAGCTCTACGAGAAGGGCTTGTTGTACGAGGGCTATCGCGTGTTGCCCTATTGCTGGGAGTGCGAAACGCCTTTGTCCAACTTCGAAATCCGTCAGGACAACTCGTACCGTTCCCGCCAGGACCCTGCAGTTTCGGTCGCTTTCGAACTGACGCGCCCGGACCGCGACCATCCGGCCGCCCCGCTCTGGGACGCCGGGTTGCCGGTCCGAGCGCTCGTATGGACCACGACGCCGTGGACGCTTCCATCTAACTTGGCCCTGGCGGTCGGGCCAGAAATAACCTATGCCGCCGTGCAGTCGGGGGAGGCCCGCTACCTCGTGGCCGAACCTCGGCTGGAAGCGTTGCGACCGACGTTCGAGGCCGGCCTGCCGGGCGCCGAAAGCGTAGGCACGGTCGAGGGGAGCCAACTGGTGGGGCTTTCCTACCGCCCCTTGTTCGATTTCTTCGCCAGCGAGCCAAATGCCTTTCGCGTGCTCGGGGTGGACTTTGTTTCTACCGACGAAGGGACCGGCGTCGTCCACATGGCCCCTGGCTTCGGCGAGGATGACCAGCGGGCGTGCGAGCAGGCCGGGATCGACGTGCTCTGCCCTGTTGATTCGAGAGGACGCTTCACGCCGGAAGTCCCGCCGTACGATGGGCTGCAGGTATTCGAAGCCAACCGCCCCGTAATAGCCGACCTGAGGCGGAAAGGCGTCCTGGTCTACCACGAGACTTACGAGCACTCGTACCCTCATTGCTGGCGGACCGACACACCGCTTATATACCGGGCCGTCAGTTCCTGGTTCGTAAAAGTCACGGCCTTCAAAGACACCATGCTGGCCCTGAACCAACAAATAGATTGGGTCCCGGCTCACGTGCGCGATGGAGCCTTTGGCAAATGGCTCGAAGGGGCACGCGATTGGTCCATCTCCCGCAACCGGTTTTGGGGCGCCCCGGTCCCGGTCTGGAAGAGCGACAACCCCAGGTACCCGCGTACCGACGTCTACGGGGGCCTGGACGAGCTGGAGGCGGATTTTGGTATACGACCGGCGAACCTCCATCGCCCCGAAATAGACGAGCTGGTGCGGGGCAACCCCGACGACCCGACCGGCGAGTCGATGATGCGCAGGGTCGAAGACGTCCTCGATTGTTGGTTCGAGTCCGGTTCGATGCCTTTCGCCCAGGTGCATTACCCGTTCGAGAACGCCGACTGGTTCGAGAGCCATTTCCCCGCGGATTTCATAGTGGAGTACGTGGGTCAGACAAGGGGCTGGTTCTACACGCTCCACGTGCTGGCCAGCGCACTGTTCGGGCGGCCGCCGTTCAAGACCTGTATGGCGCACGGGGTCGTGCTCGGAGACGATAAGCAGAAGCTCTCTAAGAGGCTGCGAAATTACCCGGACCCCGACGAGATGTTCAGCGTTTACGGTGCGGATGCGACGCGCTGGTTCTTGCTGTCGTCGCCGGTAATGCGCGGGGGGGACCTGGTCGTCGAGCGCAGAGGCCCGGCCGATGCCGTGCGCGCCGTGCTCAACCCGCTTTGGAACGCCTGGAAGTTCTTTGCCATGTACGCCAATGTGGACGGCTACCCGGCGCAGTGGCGCACCGACGTGAGTGAGGTGCTCGACCGCTACGTCCTGGCCAAAGCCAGGCTGTTGGTAGAACAAGTAACGGGCGCCATGGACGTGTACGACCTGTACGGCGCGTGTGAGGCCATCACCGCCTTTCTCGACGCCCTGAACAACTGGTACATCCGGCGGAGCCGGGACCGCTTCTGGAGCCGGGTCGGGGCCAGCCCAGCATCGGACGAAAGCAAGACGGCTGCCTACGACACGCTTTTTACGGTGCTCCACACACTGTGCCTGGTGGCGGCGCCGCTCCTGCCGTTGGTGACCGAGAACGTCTACAGAGGATTGACCGGCGAGCGTAGCGTGCACCTCGCCGATTGGCCCACTTCGTCCGCGTTGCCTGAGGACGACGAGCTGGTAACCCACATGGACACCGTCCGCGCCGTTTGCTCGGCCGGGCACTCGGTACGAAAGGCGAGCGACCTTCGCGCCCGGCTCCCGCTGGCGTGGGTGATGGTGGCGGGCGCCGGGGCATTGAGCCTGGCGCCGTACGAGGAACTGATCGCCGACGAGCTGAACGTGAAGCAGGTCCGGCTCTCGAACGACGTGAGCGAAGTAGCCGACCTTGTACTACGAGTCGAGCCGTCAGTGCTCGGCCCTCGGGTTGGCCCGGCCACACAGCAGGTAATCTCGGCCGTCCGCCAGGGCTCGTGGCGCCGGGATGCGAACGGGGCCATTCAAGTAGCCGGGCACGTCCTGGCGGACGACGAGTACTTGCTGGCGCTCGTCCCTAAGGATAGGGATGCCTCGAGGGCGCTCCCGGACGACCAGCTGGTGGTTAGCCTCTCGCTGGAGGTAACCCCTGAGCTCGAGCGTGAGGGGATAGCGCGCGATGTCGTCCGTCAGGTCCAGGAGCATCGCAAGGCGCTCCGGCTCGACGTGTCCGACCACATCCGGTTATCTCTCTATTTTTCGCATAACAACGCGATGAAAGAAGCCGTGGAGGAGCACCTCCCGATGGTCGCCGGCGAGACGCTGGCAGATGAGGTCATCTTCAGGGACGGGCCCATATCCGATGGCATAAGGGCCACGGTGGCCGGCGGGCGAGCTTTCCACATGGGCATTGTGCGGATGCCCGAGCGGCGGCCGACGCCTCCTTGAGCTAACGGGGCGCCGACGTTATTTCGCCCACAATTGGCCTCAGCGGCGACGCGGGCTTCGTGGTCATGGTGCAATGGGAGCGCGGCCGGAGGCCCAAGCAGCTAAGGCGTGCCGGGGCGAAGGGCCTCGTCAGGACTTTCTACCGGGATGCCGACTCCGTCAGCAGGACGGGAGGCGATTAGTAGCGCGGCCCCGGCCACCGACACCAGAATGCCGCCGACCAGTAAGGCGGCATCGCCGCCCCGCGGCAGGGCCTCGCCGTAAAGCGCGAAACCGGCACCTATGAGCCCGAGCGATGCGACGCAGGCGCTCACGGCCGACACGCTGGCCGCATTGGCATGGCGAAAGGCCTGCTGTATGAGGCTCTGCGCCCAGATCGACATGACGACCATCAGCCAGGTGCCGGTGCTCAGCAACACGGCCTTCAGCCCGGCGAGGAGCCCGTAAACGGCGATCCGGTCACCGACTTCTTTGGTGAAGATCCCCGTCCCGGCAAAAAGCACGCCGACGGCAGCACCCATGACCAACCCGGCCACCTTTTCCCGGACCGGGCCGACCTCCGTCGCCTCCGGGGACCGCCGCGCCTCGCGGGTCAGCCACCTAGAGACCGCGGCCACGATGGCGGCGACCAGCATGCAGGCTGCTCCGACGACCAGCTGAGTAAGGTTCGACAGGAGCCGCCGGGGAACCTCGCTGCTGACGACGCTTATGGCAGTAAGGATGCCCCCGGCGCTGGCCATTATGACCCCGACGAGCTCCGGCACCGTGAAGCGTTCCTTTAGCCAGCGAGCTCCTCCGACGACCAGCAAGCCGCGTCCGGCATTGCGCAGCGTGGCTGTGACCGGTACCGGCGCGAGCGCCAGAGACGCGGCTTCACCGACCCAGGCCAGCGCGCTCAAACCCATGGCCAATAGCCAGGCCGGACGTCGAGCCAGCGCCGCTAGCAGGCGAAAGCCACTTTTCCCCAACCCGGTCCGCATCCCCTCCCGCTTCTCGAGCGCCGCGGCGGCAGCATTGAACATGCCGGATAGGAGGGCGAGTAGGCTACCGACTACCAACATGGCTTATAGAGGCTTCGGTGACCAGTTGAGACGACAGATAGCAACGACACGCTTTGTGGCGGCCGAGAGGGTGCACATAAAGAAGTGGTTCTAGCTGTTGGGAAGAGCGAACAGTCGCGCTCCCTTCGTCAAGCAGCCCCCGAAGGTTCTGTATGGGCGGTAAGTACGGACAGGGGCGGCCAAAGTGGGATGTGAGAGCGTGTATGACGCGTCTAGACGATAACCTACCGCGCAGCGTCCTGATCATCTCAGCTGAGATGGGTGAGGGTCACAATGCGGCTGCTGCGGCGCTGACCGAAGCCATCCAGGAATGCTGGCCTGGTTGCTCGGTCGAAAGACTGGACACGATGGAATTGAGGGGGCTGCGCTTTGCCAGAGCGGCCCGATGGGCATACGGGTTCCAGCTTTCTGTGCTGCCGTGGAGCTATGAGATTTTCTACGACAGGCTTTCTCAATCTGATCGCTTCGCCAGTGCGGCAAAGAGTGTCGTCGGCGCGTTCTTTGGTCGCAGGCTGGCCAAAGCGCTGGACGGGAGGAACCCCGACCTCGTGATATCCACCTACCCTTTCGGTTCTGCCGCCCTTCAGTGGCTCCGCGAGCACCGGGGCTCGTCGACCCTTGTGGTCACCTACGTGCCGGCCTTCCATGTCCATCCCCTCTGGGTTTACCCCGGTGTGGACCTACATTTCGTCATGTACGACAGTGCCAGCGAGCACGCCCGGATGCCAGGCTTCGAAAGAACGATGCGGGTAGGTGCCCCCCCCGTGCGCCGTGGGTTCGGTGACTTCAGCAGCGCCCAGGCCCGTGAGCTGCTCGGCTTCCCGCCGGATGATTTCATCGTGCTGCTGACAGGCGGGGCCTGGGGTTTGGGCGATATCGCGCCCGGCGCGGAGGCCCTCGTCAAGCTCGAACCGCCGGTCCACGTGGTCGCCGTTTGCGGGAAGAACACCAACCTCGAGGCGGAACTGCGTGGCATGGAAGCTAGTCACACCGGTCGGCTTACGGTTTACGGCTACGTGTCCACGATGGCTGAGCTGATGGCGGCGGCGAACGTCGTGGTCACAAACGGCGCCGGCGTGACCGTGCTCGAGGCGCTCAGGACGCCGCGGCCCGTCGTAGCCTTCGCTCCCCTCGCTGGCCATGGGACGGCCTCGACGGCCGAAATGGTGCGCAGGGACCTCGCCGTTCAGGCCCGCGACGTACCCGAGCTCGTCGAACAGATTCGCCGGCTCCGCACCGACCCCGACCTGCTGGGCAGGATGGAGCGGGCGGGCGAGTCGTGGGTCCGTGGTCGCGACCTACGGCGGAGCGTGGGCGAAATCCAGGCGCTGTACGCCGCCCGCCGGCCCGGCCCGACTGCCAGTCCAGCCAGCAGCGGCGCGCCGGCCCGAGGCTAGCTGCCGGCCCGCCTCTCGTCGCCGGCGAGCGACAGCACGTCGGGCACTGCACCGCGCGCTGCCTCGAGGCCCGTTGCCTGGACGAAGTACTGGCCCTCGGCGTACGTTTCGGTGTTGCTGCACCCACCGTCGGCCAAGGACTGGTAGGTGAGAGTGACGGAAGTGGCCGTGTGGGCCAGGCCGGTTGCCTCCAGAGCTTGGAGCTGCGACCAGCGCACTTCCGTGGGAGGGTCGTCGCAGGCGGCGAAGACCTCGGACCACACCAACGGGCTGGCCAGGCCGTGGGCTTCGACCAGGAGGTCACGGATGACCGTTGTCTCGCCCAGGTCGAGGTCCGTCACCTCCGAACGCCAAGCGCCGGCGGCCGGGGACCAGACCCGGAACCGGTACTTGCGACCTGGAGACCAGGCGAAATGGCGAGTGTGCGGCCCACCGTCGACCGCGGGGAGGGACGACCCCGTCCCGGGCAGCGTTCCGTCACCTCCGGGCGGTGCCCCGCCTGAGTAATAGCCGCCCCAGTTCACGGCTCCGGCCGGGGCGCTGGGGTGCCACTGCAAGCCCGTGTGCCCGGCGCCGACTTCCCGGCCGGCCTCGACGAATGACACCTGGAGGGCCCAAAGTAAAGGCGCGCCACAGTGGGCGCCCGGGTGACCTCGAACACTGCCGTCACTTCCTGGAATGGCCCCAGGCTCGGAAGGACCCACCAAAGGTGAAAAGATGAGGCGCCATTTCCCGAAGGTGGGAAGCCGGCCAACCTGACGCGCGGTTGGCTGAAGCGCGATAACCAGCTCACGGCGCATTATCCCGTACGGTGTGCGAGCAAGTCATCGGCCGGCGCCACTCGCCGCACCAGATGTCGCGCCGGCGTCGGCGCCGCCACCTAGTAAGTAGGCGTATGGCCCGAAGTCGGCCGGGGTGAGGAGGCGGCCGAGCTTGCGCATTTCTCTTTGGACCGCTTCGACGACCACGCCCATGCCAATGGCGGTGCCGGCGTCGGCGGCCAGGAAGCCGGCGGTCAGCGCGGCGTTGTGGATCGACCCCCCGGAAAGCTTGAACAGCTTGGCCAACAGGTCTATGTCGAGGTTGTCGCGTGGAGCCGCCACCGGCAGGCTACGTTCCCAGATGCGACGGCGCTCGGGCTCTTCAGGCATCGGGAAGTCCACGTGGACGTGAACGCGCCGTTGGAAAGCCGGGTCGATGTTGGTGACCAGGTTGGTGGCCATGAGCACGAGGCCTTCGTAGCGCTCGAGCCGTTGTAACAAATAAGCGACCTCGATATTGGCGTACCGGTCGTGGGCGTCAGAAACTTCTGAGCGCTTGCCAAAAATGGCGTCAGCTTCGTCGAAAAAGAGGGCGACATTGCTGGCTTCTGCGGCCGAAAAGACTTGCGCCAGGTTTTTCTCCGTCTCGCCCACCCACTTGGACACCAGCGCAGCCAGGTCGACCTTGTAAAGGTCCAACGAGAGCTCGCCGGCGATTATCTCGGCCGCCAGTGTCTTGCCTGTGCCCGACGGGCCCGAGAACAGCCCGACCACGCCCGCTGAAGGGAGGGCGGAAAAACCCCATGTGCCATAGACCTTTCGCTTGTGACGACAGCGGGCCACCACCTCTCGCAAGCGCTCGGTGCGGTCAGGGTCCAGGACCAGGTCCTCCCAGTTTCGGGTGGGCCGGGTACGCGGGGCAATGGCGCTTATGTGGCCCGCGGCCAACCTCCGCACGGCGGCGCTGATGCCACCCACACCGGGCGCCGCCAGTCGCACGAGCTCGAGTTGCTCGGCCGTAAGGGCGTAGTTACCAAAGACGGGCTGGTCGGGGCCACCGTTGTTGGCGACGTCCAGGGCCACACCAACGTCCATAGAAGAGTTGGCCCGATGGGCTTCGAGCGCTCCCACGCTGGAAACGGCCTCCTCCCACTCGACGTCGGTCGCCGGCGCCCCGGCGACCCCGAGCTCTCTCCAGCTCACGGCGGGTAGGCAGTCCAGAGGCAGCTCCTCCGCGCTGGCCAGCGCCCAGTTGAGGTGGCCGGCCTGTTCGATGCGCTGGCGGGCCTCGGGGGGTAGAGGGCCTTCGAGTTCGACCAGGACACCACTTTGTTCGAGGGTGGCTTGGCGCACCAGCGCGTCCCAGGCCGGCGCAGATGTGGGCAGTGGCGAGGCCAACAGGCCCCCCAAGCTGGCAATGGCGGCCTGCCGGCGCCGCAATTTATCACCCCCCGGCACAAGTACGAGCCGGTCTTTTCCGTCTCGTGTTGTTGCCGGTGGCCGCGGGTCATCAGCACCCGCGCTTTGTTTGACACCCGGGATTTCTTTAGCACCCGGGCCAACTTTTGCCCCGACCGAGCGGGCTGGCCCCGCCGGCGGCCCGATGTGTTCCGTCCCCGCGGACAGCTCGGGGTCCCGGGCGCGGTCGCCGGCCAGCCACCAGAACACGGTCGGGGAGGGGGCCAGCGCCACAGAGCCCAGCACGCCTGGTTCGGTCGGGGCCAACAGGGAGGCGTTACGGAGCCCGCCACCAGGGCTGATGGCTAGTCCAACATCGGGATGCTCGGGGAACAGGAGTTGCAATGTGAAGAGGGAGAGGCGGCGCTGGCTCACATCGTCGTTCAGGTAACTGACGATCCGTTGGCGGCGCGGGTCCCGCTCGACGGCACAGGCCAGCGCCAGCACCTCTGTTTCGAGCTCGGATAATCGGGCAAACCGGACAATACGGCCGAACGTGTTGTTGCCGGAAATCTCCGGACCAGAAGTTGTCGCAATAACGCTGCGTAACTGAGAGCGAGCCTCTTCGACGGCCGGCCCCGTTTCTCGCTCGATGGCCCGGATAACCGAATGGTCCGCAATCGCGAAGCCGGGCAGCTCGGTGAGCAGTTTTTCCAAGTCTTCGTCGTCGATTTTGAGCCCGGCCAGCGGGTCAGGCCTATGGTCAAAGGCTACTCGCGCCACCAGAGCGGCCTTCCGCAACAGGACGTCAGCCAGGACCGTCCAGGCGGTGGCGGGCCCTCCCGGGCCAAGGCAGCTCGATTCACCTCTTTAGTCAACCAAGAAAGCGTTGCCAAAGGGCCGCATTGCCACGAGAGCAGCGTCGACGGGGACCGGTTCCGGAACTATCGTGGGGGCGGTTAAGGCTAGCCGGCACGCTTTTTTCCGACATTTACGGGGGCCTGTGGTTGATCCAGCTTATTGATGAGGCGATCGAGGCGCACCTGCGTCGGGAGGTCCCTCTGCCGGAGGCGAGCGTCGACATTTCGTTCGCCGCTCCCGACCGCGCCTGGGGTGCCACTGTTACCCGTCCCACCGTGAACATCTTCCTGTGGGACATTCGGCGCAACACGAGCCGTACCACCGCAGGCATGGCCCAACAATCCGCCGACGGCCAGGTGGAGCGACGGCCCACCAACCCGGTTATCGACCTCCGTTACGTCGTTACGGCCTGGGCGGCAGAGCACCGGGACGAGCACCAGCTGCTCGGCTCCGTGCTCACCTGCATACTTGCGCATTCATCGGTACCGGCGTCCGACCTGTCTTTGCTCCTGCCCACCTCGTCTTCGCTGTCGCTCGGCCTGGCCAGCGAGGACGCGCGGGTGACGGGCGAGTTTTGGTCATCGCTCGATGGGCAACTCAAACCCGGCCTTCAACTCGTCGTGAGCCTCCCGCTCGACATTTTTGGCTGGGTGGCCGCGGGCCCGCCGGCCCGGTCGGTCGGGTTGTCGGCGCAACGGATGGAGCCGCCGGCACCAGAATCCGGCGGGGGGCGGCCCGCTAGCCGGTGGCCCGCGAAGCGGTGGCCGGAACGGGAAGCCGGCCGGCGCCTTCGAGCCGGCCTTGAGGCGCCGCCGCAGTTCGGGCGCGCTGACAATGGAAGGCCGGTCTACAAATCCGGCCGGTCCGGCGTCCTCCTCGGGCGGCTCGTCGGGGGCGGAAGATGGGGCTCAGGACACCGAGGGTCGCGAGCCTTAGAACGCCAGATGCGCGCCCTGCTGGCAAATAGCGAGGTCACCGCTTCGCCGGGTCAACCCTTCTCGCTGGGTCTCGAGGTTTCCAACACCGAGGAGGTCATCGACGCCGTCTCGGTTTCGGTGAGCGGCCTCCCGGGCGCCACCGTCACGACCGTGCCGGGGGAGCTGGCGTTGTTCCCTGGGACCAGCGGTACGACCGTCGTGACCGTCGAGCTTCCAGCGGGCTTTCCTGCTGGGCGTCACGAGGCCACGGTGGAGGCGCGGGCGCGCGTCTCAGCCGATGAAGCGGCTTCGTGCCACTTCGTACTGGACGTCGAACCGGTAAGCAGGGCGACCCTTTCAGTATCTCCTCTGACCAGGACGGGCACGCGGAAGTCACGGTTCTCGCTTTCGGTGGAGAACCGCGGGAACACTTCTCTCGACGTCGCGCTCGACGCTTCAGACCCGGAGCGAGCGCTGCGCCTTCAGTGCATACCCGGGAAAGTCTCCATGGCCCCGGGTTCGTCAGCCGAGATCTTGCTGGCTGTGCAGGGGCCCCGGCATGTTTTCGGCTCAGAACGCTCCCGCCAGGTGACCGTCGAGGGAACGGCCGTACCGGTTGCCTACGCCAAGACCAGCAACGAGGAACCTACGGTCCTGGAAGAGAGCACCCCCGTTCCTCTCGAGGCGAGGTGCACCTACGTACAAAAGCCCCGGATCCCGCGCGGCGTCGTCACGGCTGTGGTGCTGGCGGCCATCGTCGGCCTCTGGGCGGTGATTTTTACCTTTGCCCTCGAGCGCGGTGCTCGCCCAACAATCGGTTACCAAGTCGGCCCCGCTTTCGTTTTTTGCCCCCGTTGCGGCGCCCGGTCGTTCTTCTGCCACTTCCGCGGCCCGACTGGCCGGCGCCAGCAGCGCGTCAGCGGCCGGGTTCCAGCCCAAGGACGTGGCCCCCCTCGGCGTCGGGGGTGTTATCGCGGGCACGGTCACCTCTCCGTACAAGCCCGGCGGAGTGGGGCTTCTAACGGTCCAGGCGTTCCTGCAAGGCGTCAAGACCGGCGAGGCCATCTCGGCGGCGACGGGGCCCAACGGTGCGTACCAGATAGTCGGCCTGTTCCCCGGGAGGTACATAGTAGCTTTTGGCGCCCCCGGTTTCACGACGGTGTGGTACCCGGGGGTCAGTTCCGAGGCCTCCGCCAAAGCCATCCCGGTCGCCGCCCAGACGACGGAAAGCAACATAGACGCCGTCATAAGCGGTAAGCCCGCCTCCATCGCCGGCCAGGTCCTGACGGGCGAAACGCCCTCGCCCAAGGTAAAGGTGCAGGCCTTGATCAATGGCGTACCCATTGGGGCAGGCGGCGCCACCAACGCTGCGGGGCGGTACGCCCTTACTAATTTGCCCTCCCCGGCCGCCTATACGCTGGCGTTCAGCGCACCTGGTTTTCTACAGTCGGACGCTCAGGTCAACGTGGAGGGCGGCCAGGCGGTGGTGGCCAATACTGTCGACCTCTCGGCCGGGCTCGGCCAGATCGACGGGACGGTAACGGGTGGGAAGGGCCCGCTCGGCGGGGTTGACATAAAGGCCACCGCCAACGGCAACACATTTACGACCGCCACGCCCACCACCGGGCCGGTGGGCCGCTTCGCCTTACCGCGCCTTCCCACGCCGGCGACCTACCTGCTGAACTTTACCAAGCCTGGCTTCGGCCCCCGGGACGTAGCTGTCAATCTGGGGCCCGGGCAGATCCTGACCAACCTGGAAGTGGCGATGGTCGGTGGGACCGGCTCGATCTCCGGCACCGTTTCCGGTGCCGGCGGGAAACCGTTGGGAGACGTATCGGTGACGGTCGGAGGTCTAGCCAAGGCCGCTTCGACGGAAACCCTGACCGCCGGTGACGTGGGCGCTTACACGATCTCGGGGCTGCCCACCCCCGGGACTTACGCAGTGACGTTCACCCTCCCTGGCTACGTCAGCCAAACACTCGGGGTGACGCTGTCGTCCAATGGCCTGGCCACCGGCCTGAACGTGACCCTCATCTCGGCGCTCGGCCAGATACAGGGCACGGTAAGGAGTTCGTCTACTGGCGCCGCCTTGCCCGGGGTGGCTGTGAGCGTTACGAACGGCGCGCAGCAACAGCAGACGCTGACCGCCTCGTCTCCCGGGGGTGGTTACAGCCTCGCCCAGCTGCCTCCCGGTACGTATTCGGTCACGTACACGCTGTCCGGGTATGCCAGCCAGACGGCGCTCATAAGGCTGAAGGCGGGCCAGACCCGGATCCAGGACATCGCCCTTTCGCCGACCAGCGCGACGCCCCCGCCGGCCCGACAATGAGGGCCAAACGATGAGGGCCGGACGATGAGGGTAGAAGTCACCCCTCGCCGCGCCGTGCTGGCGCCGGGCAAGCCTTCTGTCTTCACTGTCCAGGTCTTCAACAACGAGGATCTGATCAGCGGGCACCGTATCCGGGTTCTGGGGGCCGACAGTGAATGGACGAACCTGGACAAGAAGGAGCTCTCCCTCTTCCCGGGGACGACGGGAGTAGCGGTACTGGCCGTCAATTTCCCGGCCGGTTCGCCGGCCGGGCCACGACGGGTGAGCCTGGAAGTGACCGAGGTTACGGCGCCTTACTCGATGGAGGTCATCGACCTGGACCTGGAGGTCCCGTCTGAGCCGGCGCTCACCATCAAGCTGGACCCCGTGAGCGTCAGCGCCGGGCGGCGCGCCTCGCTCACGGCCATCCTCAGCAACACAGGCAATGTCGCTCAGGACGTCGCCGTGGCCGGGTTCGACGACGAAGGGCAGGTCGGGTTCTCGTTCAACCCGGCCAAGATCGGGATGACGCCGGGCGAGAGCAGGGCCGTCGACGTGGGCCTCAAGGCCCGGCGGCCACTGGCCGGGAGCCCCAAGGTGCGGCCTTTCAGCGTGCGGCTGGCGGGGGATGCGCCCACCGACGCCGCGCCACCGTTGGCTTATGGCTCATTTCTCCAGAAGGCCTGGCTAACGCGAGGGCATCTCGCCCTTATCGGCCTTCTGATGGCTGCCACCGTGTTTGCCGCCGTCTTGGCGATATCCCTCTCGAAGATCGACTCCGCCTCCTCGAACAGTTCCAACGCCGTACTCCAGGCCCTCCAGGCCAGCGTCACCTCGCAATCGGGTGCCTCGGGGGGGACGGGCGCAGCATCTATCTCCGGCACCGTCACGCTCCTCTCGAACCCTGCGCAAGGTGTGGGAGGGGTCACGGTCGACATTTATACGGCGGCCAACACGGCCACGCCGCTGGCGTCGACGGCGACGGGGGTCAAAGGCCAGTATGTTTTTGCCGGCCTTTCCCCGGGGGCTTACAAACTCGAGTTCACAGGAGCCGGTTTCGCCCAGATTTGGTACCCCGACAGCACGACCCCTGAAGGTGCCAATGTCGTGAACCTCGCTTCCGCCCAGGCCTTGACCGCCATCAACGTACGGCTCGGCGGCTTGCCCGGGAGTGTCTCGGGGACGGTCATCGGCTCCGCCCCGGGCGGGGCGAGCGTGGCCCTGGAGGTCGAGAGCGCCAACCCGGCTTTGAGCTCAGCCGTGGTGGCGTCGACGACGACCGGGGCATCGGGTGAGTTCCAGCTGGCCAACGTTCCTTCCCCGGCGAATTACCAGCTCGTGGCGACCAAGCCGGGCTACGCCACCGCGACCCAGGACGTGGACCTGGCCAGCGGCGAGTCCAACACGGGGGTGACGATCCTGCTCGAGCTGGGGGACGGCTCGGTGGCCGGTACGGTGTCCGGGCCGAAGGGCCCTCTCGGCGGGGCCACAATTAGTGCCACGGGCGGCACGAGCCCCAACCCCGTCACCTCGTCGACCGTCTCGCTGACCCGGGGGAAAGTGGGCACATTCGTATTGCACAACCTGCCCACACCAGGGACGTTCACGGTGGTAGTTACTGCGCCCGGCTATGCCAGCCAAACCCTCAACGTCTCGTTGGCGCAGGCGGAGCAGCTGACAGGGGTGTCGGTGCTCCTCACGCGGGGCAGCGGGAGCATCAACGGAAAGGTGGTCCTGGCCGACGGGAACCCCGCCGGCGGCGTCAGCGTGACGGTCAGCGGCGGCGCCGTCTCCATGAGGACAGAAACACTCAGTAAGGGCACCGGGGTACGCGGGACCGGTACGTACCAGTTCACCGGGTTACCGGTGCCCGGCACCTACGAAGTCGCTTTCTCCGGGCCGGCCCTCCAGCCTGAAACCCGGGAAGTGGTTTTGGTGGCCCCGGGGACGACAACGCCCTCGCTGCCAGGCACGGCCTCCAACCCGCGCCACCTCGACGTGGTCATGGAACTGGCCACCGCCTCCATATACGGCAACGTCAGCGATATCAAGGGAAATGCTTTGCCCAACATCGGCGTAAGTGTCGCCTCGGGCATGACCAGCTACGGCGTGACTTCCGCCAATATCCCGGTCATGGGCAACTATGAGATCGACGGCATTACGCCCGGCACGTACACGGTCAGCTTTACGCAACCCGGAGCGCTGCCCACTTCGTCTGTAGTGACCTTAGCTGCGGGCCAACGCCTCGTGTACAACGCCGTTCTGTCCGAGGCCGCTTCCATCGGCGGCTACGTAGACCAGGTGACCAAGCGGGGAGACTCGCCTCTCCCCGGCGCGGCCGCGACCCTGTACCTTTCCAGCCAGTACCCGTCCAACCCGGAAATGAGCACGAAGACGAGTGCTAGCGGTTACTACTCGTTTTCCCACTTGGACGCGCCCGAGCAGTACATAGTGCAGTACTCGTACCCGCCGGGCACTCCCGGTCAGAAAACGGCTCAGGTCGCGGTTAAGCCAAGCGAGCAGGCGCATTTGCCGACCGTAGTGCTCAGCACCGGCGCCGGGGGTTCTGCCAGCCCATCCCCGCCGGCGGCGCCGACCACGACCAAGGCCCCGCCGCCTCTACCTAGCACCACTCGACCGGTCGTCACCACCGCGCCCAACGTCAAGGCGCCGACCACCCCACCGACGACGGCCCCGCCGACGACTGCACCGCCCAAGACCGGCCCGCCAACGACCAAACCGCCCAAGACCGGCCCGCCCACGAGCGCGCCGCCTACGAGCGCCCCGCCTTCGAGCGCCCCGCCTTCGAGCGCCCCGCCTTCGACCTCAACTACGAGCACCAGCGTCCCCACGAGCACTACGAAGGTGACGACGACGACCACCACCGTGCCGACCACGACGACCAGCTCGAGCACGACGACCACCTCGAGCACAACCACCACTTCGAGCGCGACGACTACTTCGAACGCGACAACAACATCGATCGCCACGACTACGACGATTGCGACGACGACGACACTGCCCACCACTACGACGAGCGTCGCCGCCAGCACGACCTCTACCGCCGCCACCACCGTGCCGGTCACCACCACGACTGTGCCCGTAACGACAACGGAGGGTGGCTAGGGCCGTGAGTACGATCGGCTTCGGCCCCGAAAGCAGCAACGGCGGTGACGGTCGTCGGCCCCCCGGCGGTGGCGGCTTCGCGGTTGGTAACGGCAGCGATGGCCGGCCCTGGCCCGCGCTGGCTCTGCGGGTCGAGCCGGCTGCCATCGTCCCCGGGGTGCCCGCCCAGATCCCGTTGGCCGTGCGCAACGACAGTGGGATGCCGGCGGATGTGCGCTTCGACCTGGCGGGACTCAACCCCGAATGGGTGGTCATGCCGGAAGCAGCCGGTCCGTTGGCGCCAGGAGACATCCGAAATACCAGCCTCACCGTCAGCCTGCCTGCTGGTTACCCACCCAGTGAGCTGCGAGCGGCGCTTCATGCCAGGGCTTTAGGGCCGGGGACCGTCGTCCCTCTCGGCCGTCCGGCGTCGGCCGACGTCGTTCTCCGGGTGGCCGAAACCGGGCTGGTCGAGGCGACCATGCCCGATGAGGTGTACGGGTCGTTCCACGGCCGCTTCCACGTCGCCGTCCGTAACCGTGGCCGGGAACCGCAAGTGGTCGAGCTGTCCGGGTCCAGCCCGGTGGGCCGGGTGAAGTGGTCCACCAGAAGGCTCCGCTTGGAACCCGGGGCTCAAACCAGGATCCGGGCCGAGGTCGAGTCCAGACGGGCTTTTACGGGCCCGGTCCGCCGGGTCCCGTTTGCGGTAAAGGTGAAAGGCCGGGGCGCGCCGGTGACCCTGGGCGGGACGTTCGTGCAAAGGCCATGGCTCTCGTCGTGGCTCCTGAAGGCGGGGGCGATCCTGACCACCGTGGCGTTGTTCGCCGCCCTCGGGACCTTTATCGTCGTGAGGCTCACCAGCGCCTATTCGCCCAGTCCCACGGCGGTCCCCACGGTGAAGCTGGCGGTACCTAAACCAAGGACGCCGAAGGTCCCGACGAGCCAGTCGACTCCCAGCACCAGCGCGAGCACGGCCAATGAAAATGGCCAGTCGACGCCGGCTACGACATCGGTCGCGAGCTCTACACAGCCCGGCGCCACGAAGACGGGGCCGGCGTCGGCCACGACCGCCCCGAGCACGAAGTCGGGGAACGCCTCAGCGACCACGGCCGCCGGCTCGCAGACGGGGGCGACATCGGCGACAACCGCCACCACGTCAGGGACGACCACGACGGCCAAGGCCAGCACCAGCTCCACGAGCGCGGCACACACTGCGACCTCGGCCGGAACCGAGGATGTGGCCATAAGTGGTCAGGTCACGGCGCCCAACCCGACGGGGGTAGCCGTCAACGTGCAACCGGCCTCCCTCGTCGACCAGGCGAGCAATACCTCTTTGGCCGCGGCCAGTTCCGGCCCGGTGGGCAAGCTGCAGGGAAGCCCGGGCGACCCTCCTCCGGGCGACCCCCCGGATCCCCCGGCAACTCTGTTGAAGGTGGTGGGGGAGCCGTCGGTGCGACGTTTTCCACTTCCACGATCGGCAGTGGCTTCTTCACCTTCCCGGCCCAGTTCCCTTCACCGGGCAACTACCTGGTGACCTTCTCGAAGCCCGGATATGCCACGCAAAAGTTTGTTGTTGCTGCAACGGGCGCACCCGTAAACCTCAACGTGAACTTGACCCCCGGCGCCGGGAGCCTTTCGGGCGAGGTGTTCGGCCCGGACGGGCCATTAGGTGGGGCCACGGTGACCGTCACCGACGGGACTGTGACCTGCAGCGCCCGCACGCCCACCCGGGGCGCTGTCGGTAAATGGTCGATCTCCGGCATGACCACGCCCGACACGTACCTCATCACGGCGACGGCGCCGGGCTATGGGGCGTCCACCACGCTGGTGACCCTGGCCGCGGGCCAGAGCTCAGCCGGCGCCAAGCTCATTCTCAAGGCCGGTGTCGTGTCGCTGGTTGGCAACGTCGCTTCTCCAAAAGGTCCCCTTGGAGGCATCAATGTGACGGCTACGGACGGCACCGTCACACAGTCGGTCACCACTCTCACCGGGGCGCGCGACTTGAGTGGGGGAGTCGTAGGCACTTACGTGATCCCCAACCTGTCCGTTAAGGGGCCATGGACCGTCACCGCCTCCGGCCCCGGATGGATCTCCCAGACCCAGCGCGTCGGCCTCTCCAACTCGGTAGCGGCAAAGTCAGGAAAGGCCACGGCCAATTTCGACCTTTCGGCCACCACTGCGACAGTGAGCGGCACGGTGGCCAGCGCCAGCGATGGGCTTGGGGGGGTCGGGGTGGTCATGACTGGAAAGTCCGGCACGTACAAGGCCCTCACGGCTACGTCGCCCAATGCCGGTGCGTACGACCTCTCCAACGTCCTGCCGGGGCATTACGTCTTATTGTTCGCGCTGTTCGGCTACCAGAGCGAGTCCGTCGAAGTCGACCTGTCGCCTGGCCAAATCCTCGCCGTGCCCCCGGTGAAGATGCCACCGATAAGCGCCTCGAGCCAGCGCCAGGCTGTGATCACCGGCGACGTGGTTAACCTGACCACTGGCAACGCGGTGACCAACGGGACCGCTCAAGTTGACGCCGACCGGGCCCTCTCGGTGCCGCTCGGCACCAACGGCTCGTACATAATCCCCAACCTCGGCGCCGGCATCCACAAGGTGACGGTTAGCGCCCCAGGCTACGAGCCCGTCACCGTAGTGGCCGACGTGGCCATGGACTCGACGGCGGTAGCGCCTCTGGTGTTGTTACCGCCCCTGGTGGCGGTGTCGGGCGTGGTGACGAGCAATGACGGAGGCACGGTGGCCGGCGCGTTTGTCAACCTGGCGCCGCGGCTCAACACGGAACGTTGTGGGACCGCGTCCAACCCCAGCGCGGCCCCGACGGCGCTCGTTCGAGGGCCGGCCGGTGAGGGTATGGCCGGTGAGGGTATGGCCGGTAAGGGTGTGGCCGGTGGTGTGGGAGGTAAGGGCATGGGTTGCCTGGCCGACGCCAACGGCGACTACCGGATTGTTGGCCTATCGCATGGCACCTACAACGTCAGCGTGCAGAGCCCGCACGCGCCCGATGTGCCCAACCCGTCGGCCCAGTGCGCTGCTGGCCAGCCGGCCCCGTGCGGGTACTACGACAGCTGGGTACCTACGAACGGGTCGGTGACGGTCCTCGAGGGACAGAGCCAGATCCGCAACTTTGCCATGGACATGGACGGGAGTCTGGACATCGACGCCGAGACGCCGGGCCTGGGTGGGATCATGGGCCAGGTTTCGGTGGGGGTCACCGTGACTGGCCCGTTTGCGGCCCCGCCAGCGTCTCCAGCGACCTCGACGAGCGGCTCCTCAACGACCGCCGCCCCCACCACTGCCGCCCCCACCACCGTCGCCCCCACCACCGTCGCCCCCACCACCGTCGCCCCCACCACCGTCGCACCGACCACGGTGGCGTCGACCACCGTGGTGCCAAGCACGGCCGCACCGACCACCGTCGCACCGACCACCGTCGCACCGACCACCGCCGCACCGACCGGTTCGACGCCCTCCAGCGCTCCTCCTTCCACCTTTACCACCACAGGTTCAGCCAGCCAGCGTGAGGGAGAACCTGCGGGCCAGGAGGCCTCTGCGGCTGCTCTTGCGTCCGGCTGCCCGACTACGGGCCAGGTTACGGAGACCCTCACGGAGGCGAATGCGCCCGTCGTCTTCCAGGGCCTGCCCGCGGGTGTTTATGACGTCTGCTTTGGGCCGGCGTCGAACAGCAACGGTGCGCCCATTGCCACTATGCCCAACCCGGCCATAGCGAACGTCGGCGTCAACTCGACCGGGAGTTACTCCGCCGTAATGCTGCCTTCGGGCATCACGATCAGCGGTTCTTTGAGCTACCAGGTAGATGGAAAGGTCATGCCCGTCGGTTGCAAGGCGGCGGCCGGGGCCACGTGCTCGCCCGGCAGCGTGACTGCGACGTGGCAGTACTACGACCGGGCAGCCAACCCGCCCACCCTGCTCAACGGGACCTTCACTACGGCGATCGACCCCAACGGGTTCTTCGAGTTCTCGAACGTCCCGTTCGGCCAGCAGGTCGCCTCACCGACGGTGAACCTGCACGTCAACGCGGGCGG
Source organism: uncultured Acidimicrobiaceae bacterium (assembly GCA_963750465.1). Taxonomy (GTDB): domain Bacteria; phylum Actinomycetota; class Acidimicrobiia; order Acidimicrobiales; family Palsa-688; genus Fen-671. The sequence goes on along the minus strand of CAVVRE010000007.1, from coordinate 449,575 downwards.
CTTCTCGACCTTGAACGAGAACAACATCGCGGTCCCAACTTGTTCCATGACGGGAGCCCCCAGCACCGCTCAGAGTGCTAACGATGCTTCAACCGGCACAACGTCGTGCCTCCCCGGGTACTTCCCCAATATCACCCTTTCGGCCCTGGCTTCCGCCGTGACGGGTTCTGTGGTGCTGCATACGGGCCTGAACACAACGGACACGTCGGCGGCCGACCTGAGCAACGTCACCGTCGCGGTCGAGTCGGGGAACGGGTCCGGTAGCAACGTCGCCGCCACGGTCAACGGCAACGGCCAGATCGTCTGGCATGACCCGGCCGCGCCGCAGGCCGGATGGGCCGAGCCCGGCCGGTACGAACTGGCCTTCTCTGCCGCCGGCTACGACTCCCCACCACCGGTCCAGCTCACGGTTCCGATCAACACCACGTGCACGGTGCAACCTTGTGCCGCCGTGGAAATCGGCGCCGTCCACTTCTACCAGCACCCGAGTGTCACCGTGCAGGCCGTCAACAGTTCCAATGCGGCCATTAACGGGGCCACGTTCGTGCTGTACGACCCGGCCACGACACCGCCCACGCTCCTCTCGACGCAGGTGGCGCCGGCCGGCTCCAACTCCGTGACGTTCAACGGCTTGAACCTCCACTCCCAGCCGAGTTACAACTACGAGCTCGAGATCTACCAGGGTTGCGTGGGGGCCATCGTTTCGCCCTTCAATGTGTCATACGGTCAGTCGACCGACGCGGTGACGGTACAAAACACGAGCTGCATCGAAGGCAAAGTGAGCGGGGTGGTCGAGGACCTGGCCAACGCCGGAGGCCCCCCCGATGCCATGAGCAACCTCGTGTCGCCGTTGGCCGGCGTGACCGTGAGCGCGGGCAGCGGGCTCAGCGCGGTCACCGCTCCGGACGGCTCCTTTACCATCCTCGGCAACGCCACGGCGTCCACTCTGGGGGTGCCGGCGGGCAGCTACACGCTCTCGGTTTCGTCCGTGAGCGGGTACGGTGCGGCGACGTTCTGGGACCCGACGCTTACAACGCCGACGGCCAACCCGGTGACGGTGGCGAGTGGCCAAACCACCACGGTCGGCATAGCCCTGGTTGCCACCGATATCACGGTCAGCGGCCAGGTCACGGATCAGGCCGGTGGCAACGCCATCCCGGGGGCATCGGTGTTTTTCCAGGGTGCGCTGCCGACTCCGCCGGCGGTGCCCGGAGCGTGCAACTCCAATGGGACTCCGCCGCCCCAGCCCTCCAGGGCGGTGCCCCTGACGACCGCCGCCGACGGGAGTTTCACTGTGTGCCTGCCCCCCTCGACCTGGGACGCCACCTTTAGCGAGGCCAACTTTTCTCAGCAGAAAGTGGCATTCACGCTCGTCGTCGGCTCGGGCGCAAAAACCCTAAATGTCCAGATGAGCGAGAGCCTCAACATGGTGACGGGAACGGTTTCGGAACTGATCGGCCAGTTCGGCCCGGCGCCGCTTACCGACCTTCCGGCCAGCGCCATTACCGTGGCTGACGACGGCCCCATTTACTGCGGCAACTCGGGCCAGTCCACCTGCCCGGTGCCGGACACCGGGCTGACCATCACGGCCCCTGGCAACGGCCAGTTCCAGATCGCCGGCGTGGGCTCCACCAACAACTTCCTTCGGCCCGGGGAAAACTACAGCGTCGCCATCAAGGTGCCCGGTTTCCAGCCATTTTCACAGGATGTGGAGTTCACCCAGAGCGCAGGCTTCGATTTCGTCCTGAGCCCGACCCTCGACGCCGATACGGCCACTGTGGTCGTGGATGTGGTCACCAGCGCCAGCGGTGCGCCTATCGTCGGCGCCAGCGTGGCGCTCACGCCGCCAGGGCAGGAGAGCACCCCCAAGGCGTGCCCGACCACGGTTGCCACCACCTTGTATTGCGCCAGCGGGGAAACCCAGGGCGCCATGACAACCGGCAACGACGGGGCGGCGACGTTCAACAACGTCCCCCTCGGCGACTACCAGGTTGACGTCAACGGCACGGCGGTGGCGGCCAGCACCGCGTCCACCAACTTCTGCGACGACCTGGCCGGAGCAGAGATCACGGGCTGTGTCGCCGTGACGAGCCAGGGCCAGCCCGTAAACGCTGGGACGGTCAGGCTCAATCAGGCCACCACGGTCGTGATCACGGGAGAAACACAGAACTCGGCCGCCACCAGCGCCAGCAACTTCGTCCCCCGCGCCGATATGTCCGTCGCCCTCTTCAGCGGGAACAGCGCCACCGGTACGCCCCTGGCCACCGGCTTTACGGCCACGGACGGGACTTTCACGGAGACCGTCACGCAGCCGGGCCAGTACACCGCCCAGCTGAGCTTCCCCGGATGGCAGACTACGGCCCACCCGTTCACAGTCCTGCCTACTGAGCCGAACGTCAATGTGGACGTGTCGCTCCCGGTCACGGCCTGGTACACCTCCGTCAACGCCCCCGGTTACACCAGCCCGCCGTGGACATTGTCGGTGTTGTACTGCGCCCCGGGCAGCGCAGGTCAGAGCGAGGTCAACTGCAGCAGTCAGGCGGCAGCCGGCCTGGTCCTCAGCAGCCCGAACGGGCCGGACGGGACTTTCGTCGTGGACGCTGTCGACACTCCCAGCTTCAACGGGGGAGCTCTCTTGCCGAGCCAGCAGGCCGGGCCGTACGTCGCCGAGGCGTGCGAGACTGCGCTGGGGACGGTCTGCTCGTCACCGGTCTCGGTGCAGGTGGACAACACCGGCGACCCTATCGGTGGCCCAACGGGCCCCACCGTGCTGTCACTGCCTCAGGCGCCCTCCGTGCCACCGGCGCCCACGGAGCTCGTCGCGCAGGCGACCACGGTGGGTGAGGCACCCGGCTCGGATGCGATCACCTTCGCCTGGAACGCGTCGGCCACGGCCACCGGCTACGACGTCTACGAGGGAGCGAGCCCGGGCGCGGAGGACACCAGCACCCCGGCCTGCAGCACGACGGGGGCACTCAGTTGTACGGTGACCGGCCTCAGCACGGGCAACGCCTACTACTTCGTCGTCGAGGCCACGAACATAGCCGGCTTCTCGGCCCCCTCCACCGAGCTCCGGACGACCCCGGGGGTGGAGCTGCCGCCGGCGCCCACCGGCCTGACGGCGACCGCCACCACGGTGAACCCGTCGCCGGGCGCGGACACGGTCACGCTGGCCTGGAACGCGTCGGCCACGGCCACCGGCTACGACGTCTACGAGGGAGCGAGCCCGGGCGCGGAGGACACCAGCACCCCGGCCTGCAGCACGACGGGGGCACTCAGTTGTACGGTGACCGGCCTCAGCACGGGCAACGCCTACTACTTCGTCGTCGAGGCCACGAACATAGCCGGCTTCTCGGCCCCCTCCACCGAGCTCCGGACGACCCCGGGGGTGGAGCTGCCGCCGGCGCCCACCGGCCTGACGGCGACCGCCACCACGGTGAACCCGTCGCCGGGCGCGGACACCGTCACGCTGGCGTGGAACGCGGCCGTTGCCGCCACCGGCTACAACGTTCTCGTGGGGACGACGTCGGGCGGCGAAGACACGAGCACCCCGGCCTGTAGCACGGGAGCGCTGAGCTGTACGGTGACCGGCCTCACGACGGGCAACACCTACTTCTTTGTCGTTGAGGCGACGAACCTCGCCGGGCCGTCGGCTCCGTCTACCGAGATCCAGGAGACCCTGGCGGCCGACGCCCCGACAGAAGGCGTGGAGCTCTTTATCAAGCCGGGGACGGGACCGTCCTCATCGGCTCCGAGCCTGCCTGACCCGGGCCTTCTGGCTGACCCAGTCGGGGGGGTGCCTACGGCCAGAGGTCCGAGGGCAAGAGGCCCGGGGGTGTGAAAAGCCTGGCGGGGATGGCCCAACTAAGTTGGGTGCCAGTCCCGACAGGCAAGCCCCGGCCAGGTGCGCAAAAGCGGCGGTTCCTTGGTCAGGGGAAAAGGAAGGTGGTGGCACAGCGATGCAGGAGCAGCGCCGCGCAGGCGCCGGCGGCGGGCGGCGCCGGAGGGGCGGCGCACTGGGTGTCATCTTTCTGGTGGCGATGGGGCTGGCAGCCGTCGTTGGGCCTCTCCCGGCCGAGGCCGTCGGCTCGGCCGGGGCCAGTGCCCAGTTCGCGGCCCAGTCTCCGGCCCAGTCCGCGACGTGGGAAGTGTCCACCAGCCCGAGCCCCGCCGGACTAATGGCCAACCAATTGAACGCCGTTTCATGTCCTGGCGCGGGCGATTGCGTGGCCGTGGGGTACAGCTCCACTCCATTGGGGACCTCGGCCGTGATAGAGACCCTGGGGACCGGGGGATGGAGCCTGACCGCGGCGGCGCAGGTCCCCGGTTCGTACGTCGACGACCTGGAAGGCGTCTCGTGCGCCTCGGTGTCGTCCTGTGTGGCTGTCGGTTACTTCGAGCAGAAAGGCGGAGCCGAGCAGACACTGGTAGAGACGCTAACCAACGGAACTTGGTCGGTGACGACGAGCCCCGACGCTGGGTCGGGTAACAACCAGTTGACCAGTGTGGCGTGCCCGCTGCCGGGCGCTTGCGTCGCCGTCGGCTACGACCAGAGCGGCGGCTCCCGCCGGGCCCTGGCCGAGGAATTGTTTGCCGGCTCCTGGGTACTGACTACCATCCCGGACGCCAGCTCTGCCAACAATGTCCTGAACAGTGTGGCCTGCACGTCAGCGGGTTCGTGCGTGGCCGTCGGTTACTTCGTGAACTCCGGCGTCGAGCGGGCGCTGATCGAAACCCTGGCGGCCAGCGTCTGGGCCGTCGCTCCCAGCCCGGACCAGGGCTCGGGCCTCAACGAGCTCAACTCGGTCTCGTGCCCGTCGTCCAGCTCTTGTGTGACCGTGGGCACGTTCCGCACCAGTGCGGGGGTGTACCAGAACCTTATTGAGGTCCTGGCCGCGGGCAATTGGGCCGTGCTGCCACATGGCCCGGACGCGAATGGCCGGAACAACGAGCTAGCAGGGATTTCGTGTACTTCCGCCACGTCATGCATGGCCGTCGGCCACTACAACAACAAAGGCGTAGCCCAGGCATTGACCGTCGAACTGGCCCAGGGTTCGTGGACGGTGGTCACCAGCCCCGACAAGGGCGCGAGCACCAACCAGCTGGCCGGCGTGTCCTGTACGGCGGCGTCCCCGGCCCAGTGCGCGGCGGTCGGGTATTTCAACTACGTCATAAGCGGTTTGGCGGACGTGTCGCCCCAGGCCCTGGCGGAGGGTTGGTCCGGTAGCTCGTGGGCCGTGGTGGCCACGGAAAACGCGCTCGCCCCCGACGTGGCCGTGAACGGCGTATCGTGTGCCTCGACCACTTTGTGCGTAGGGGTGGGAAGCTACGAGAACGCCACCGGTACCCGGCAGGTGTTCATCGATGGGCTCCGAAACGGAAGTTGGACCTTGGCCCCCGGCCGGGGGCCCAGCTCCACTACGAACAGCCTCGACTCCGTCTCGTGCCCGTCGGCATCGTCCTGCGTCGCTGTCGGCTACTACGCCACGGCCAAGACCGACCAGGCCCTGGTGGAGAAGCTTTCGGCCGGAGCGTGGTCGGTGATGCCCAGCCCGGACCAGGGCACGGGCTACAACCAGCTCAACGGGGTCTCGTGCGTCTCGGCCAGTTCATGCGTGGCGGTCGGGTTCTCCTCGGTCGGGAGCCAGGAGCGGGTCCTCATCGAGACCTTGGCCAATGGTTCCTGGACCTTGACGCCCAGCCCCGCCCTGGCCGCCAGCTCCAGCTACCTGGAGAGCGTCTCATGCCCGGCGCCGAACTCGTGCGTCGCAGTGGGCTATGAGTACAACGGCTCGGGACGGCGCACTCTGGTCGAGACCCTGACCGGGGGCGCATGGGCCCCGGTCAGCAGCCCCAATGTGGGATCCGGGGACAACCTGCTTGACTCCGTCTCGTGCTGGTCCCCGGCGTCCTGCGTCGCCGTCGGTTATTACGCCTCCGGCAAAGCGCACCTGGGCCTGGTCGAGACGCTTGGCGCCAACGGCTGGACGGTTGCTTCCGTCCCGCAGCCGAGCTCCCTTGGTGATTACCCGAGCGGGGTCTCGTGCACGGCCTCGGGGGCTTGCGTTCTCGTTGGCAGCTACGCCAGCGGCCCTGGAGGCACGGTGCCGCAGACCCTGGTCGAATCCCTTGGCATCAGCTCGTGGGCACTGGCCACTAGCCCGAGCCCGGACACGGGCGGCGACAGCCTGGCCTCCGTCTCATGCGTGGCCCAGGGAAGCTGCCAAGCGGTAGGTCACTACAGCGACGGCGCGGCCCAGGGGTCCCTGGCGGAGTCGGGCCGACTCCGGTCGGTTTGTCCCAGACGACGACGACGCTCTCGTCGGCGCCTAACCCCTCGAAAGTGGGCCAACTCGTCAGGTACACCGCAGTGGTCACGCCGGCGCCGACGGGGGGCACGGTTACATTTGCCGATAACGGGGCCGTCATCTCCGGGTGCCGCGCCGTGGTGGTCGGTGCGGGTGGGAAGGCGAGGTGCTCCGCCACCTACAAGGTCGTCGGCGAGAACCTGGTTCAGGCTGCTTTCTCGGGCCGGACCGGGTTTACGGCCTCGACTTCGGTCCTCTACAGCCAGCTGGTGACCAAGCCGGCGAAGGTGGCCCAGGGCTACTGGCTGGCGACGAGGAGCGGTGACGTTTTCGGGGCCGGGGCGGCCAAGCCCCTGGGCGGGATCTCGACGACGGGGGCTGACCCGGTCGTCGGTATGAGCGCCTCGCCGGGAGGCGAGGGCTATTGGGTCGTGACGGCCAACGGTACGGTGGGCGCTTTCGGGGGCGCGGCATCGCATGGCGACCTACCCAAGGCCGGTGTCAAGGTCTCGGACATCGTGGCTATCGCCCCGACAGGGGACGGCCGGGGCTATTGGCTGGTCGGGAGGGACGGGGGCCTTTTCGCTTTCGGGAACGCCACCTTTCACGGTTCCGTGCCCGAGGTCAAAAAGCGTGTCCACGACATCGTCGGGATGGTGGCGTCACCGAATGGCGGGGGGTACCTGCTGGTCGGTTCGGACGGCGGGGTATTCGCCTTCGGGGCGAGCCGTTTCTACGGGTCGTTGCCGGCCGCCCACGTGAAGGTAAACGACGTGAGGGCCATCTTGCCGGCATCCAGCGGCACGGGTTACGTGCTGGTTGGTTCGGACGGCGGCGCCTTCTTGTTCGGCCGCGGGGTGAGTTTTCATGGGTCGCTGCCGGGCGAGGGGCCCATGTGAACGATATTGTCGGCATCGCCCTAACTCCTGACGACGGCGGCTATTTCATGGCCGGGGCCAGCGGTTCCGTCTTCGGCTTCGGTAACGCCAAGGTACAGCCGGCGCCCGTCGGCCTGATGACGCACCTCCCGGTAGTGGCGATCGCGGGGCTCAGCTAACGCCGCCCGCAGGTTGGCCTATACGCACCCCGAGCAGCCACGTACCTGTACCCAAGAGTTGAGCGGGGCCACACCGCCGGGCAACTTCGCTTAGTAGACCACGTACACAGCCACGAGCCAGACGGCGAGGCATACGAGCACGAAGGCCGTCGCCACCACGAAGGGCAACCAGTCCCGCTTGGCCACAGGTTCGGCTTCGGGCTCGAGGCCGACCGGGGCCGGTTCGGGGACGTAGACAGGGGGTAGGGGCTGAGGGTGGAGGTCCGCTCCGCAACGAACGCAGAATGTCTCCGTTAGCAGGTTGGGCTCGCTGCAAACGGGGCACGATATCCATTGCGGGACAGCCCAACCTTCGGTGCCGGGGAGCCGGCGGAGGCCGACCCTTTCGGTTTCGTTGCGGCCCGTCGTGGAGGTCGCGAACGCGGTCCGGTCGGCCCAGAACAGAGGGTAGTCGCACGTGCTGCAAAATCCTTCTGCGTCGCGCTCCAGCTCATCGAAATGGCTAACCGTATTGCAGGTGGGGCAAACGACGTCGGTTGGCACTACTCATCTCCTCTCAGAAGTCGCCGAAGGACAACGGGCGCACTCATCTCGCCTCGGTGCTACTCAAACGGGCGTCGTCGTTCCCGTTCAAGGTCGGCTCAACAGGTGGAGCGGGCGGCGGGGCCGGGTGGGCCGGGCCGGTCGGGAAGATCCTTCGGTCACCGACGAACAACTCGACGTCAACATTAGCCGGGACCTCATCAAGCACCAGGTCCACCAGTGCCGGCTCAGAAAGCCAGCCCACGCGGCGCACCCGCACCTTAACCTGTGGCAGGGATTGGCCCGCTTCGCCCTGGCGGAAAACGCCGCCGCTGTCGATGACCTCGACCGGCTCACCCGTCAAAAGTTCTAACAGGCCTGACAAGCCCAGTTTGGTGCCCCGCCACCACTGCAACTTGGATGCCTGCAGGACAAGCCGGCGTTGGTAGGTTTCGTCGAGCGCAGGGTTGATCGGCGGGAGAGCGAGCCAGCCGGCCATGAAACGCACCATGGCGGGCGGGGCGACAGCGGGGTCGATGATATTCGGGAAGTTGTCGATGTCGTCCAGGTACGTCCCGGCCTCTTCCTGGAAGATTGAGACGAACCGATAAAAGAAGTTGTCATCGAGCATCCCGACAGGGAGCTGGCCGACCAGCCAGTCAGGTCGCCTCCGCACTGGTCGGTCGGCTACGGGACCGGGTGCGAGGACAACCCCGTCGGACGGGTCATAAACAGCGGGCGGCGTGCCCTCGTTCTCGTCCGGCGGACCGACCGCCCCACCGTCTGTGCTCATTTCACGACCACCACACTGTGGCTAGGTGGGGCCATGCGGCGCTCGCCGTTCCCGTTTTCGCCCAGCACCGGACGGGGCTGGGGTGCGGAAAGGAAAAGGGAGCGGTCGTCGAGGCGCACGACCTCCTTGGCTGGACCGTAGCGTCGCCCGGTCCGCAGGTCACATTCGAACAAAAGCACTTCGTCCACTCTGTCGACACCATCGACTTGATGTAAGAGCTGGGCCAAGGGGGCGGCGTTCAAGTCGGAGTCCCATGGCCATCCCTCGCCGTCCGGCCCGCCAGTAAGAGGGTTCACCCATTCGTACAAGAGCTGCAGGGCGTCAGAACGGATTCGGGTAAGTGCGTCGTCGCTGGCAGTCGGCAAGGCGTGAAGGTGGGTGGCAACGGTGACGCCCTGGTAGTAAGGCGTCGATACTTCCACGGTTATCCCGAGGAGCCGGCGCGGTTCGAGGTACTCGGCGATGTTCTTGACCAGCCCGTCAGTTAGGGCAAAGTCGTCGATGTTCTGGCTCTCTGGCACACGGCGCACCTTCGGCACGATCAGCAGGCGCACCGGTCCTCCGGGCGCACTTGGCCCGAGGCAACGAGCCCGCGCCACTTCGGCAGAGGCTTCGATGGCTAGGCGCTCGAAGTCGCGAGGAGTGACCGCCCGCTGGCGTGTCCGAAGGCTGAATGGGCCGCGCTTTTTGGCCTCGCTCACCGTTTCGGCGTCAGCTCCGCCATTTGCCGGGGCAATGTTCGTGACGCTATCGATGAAAGCGACGGTCGAGCGCAGGCCGGTGAGCATCCCGGCGCTCACATTGCCCTCGGCGCCCCCGCCATGACGATAAGCCCGCATGATTATCTCGGCCCCTACGGGCGGTACTGCTCCATGCTGGTGCCACGTCCCATCGGCGTACCTGACCGACGGGCCGAAATTGACGGTGCCCGAACTGCCGTCGAGGACATAGTGCAAGTCTTCGGGTGAGGACCCGGTGAAGTCGTCCACTTCCTGCCAGTTTTGCACCACATGCCCGGCCGCCACCTGCACGTGCTCTCCTTCTCGGCGGGCCAGTATCGGCGGGTAGCGGAGCACGAAGGACTGCCCGGGCAAGCCGTTTGACCGGCCCAGGCTTTCGAGCCCGTGTAGGACGGAGTGTTCCCCCGTCGTGGTCCCCCCCAAAGCGTCTACGGTTACCGTGCGCATTTCAGGCGACGCCTGGTAGGTCGGAGCTCCCGGTGGAGTGGCCAGCATGACGACTCTGAACCAGTAGGCGCGAGTGCCGCCGAGAGCCAAGGCTTCGTGGACACGGGGGAACAACAGGACCACCTCTCCGTCCCGGTTCAGCCCCCCGGTCGTGTCCGAATACTTCAGCACCGTGGCCCACGCCTCGCCCGACCACGCTTCGACGGCGAGGGGAGGCGTCTGGGGGTGGATCCCGATGCCCGCCGGGCTTGTCGTCGTCACCCGGAACCGCAGCGCGCTGCCTCCAAGGCTCCCGGCAAAACCGAGGTAAAAAGCGTCACCGGGCAATGGCCGGGGCTCGGAAGTAAAACACTTCATAGACGCTCTCGCGAAGCGGAGGTCTTCCCAGGCGTCCACGAGGGTGTCTGTACCGGCGCCCCCCCGTCCCGTCTTGGCCGCTATCAGCCGGGGAGGTGCGATAACCAGGTCTTCGACCGTTTCGAACACGACGGGCTGGCCCACGGCGGGAGCACCGACCTGGGTGCCGGCCTTGACGGTCACGGGTTGGTCCAGGACGGCCGATAGCCAGAAGGTGAGGTCGGCCTGCGCCGCCGTAGGCGGGAAGGGGGCGATGCCCATGAGCTCGAGGAATTTTGTGTAGAAGCGGTCCGGTACCTGATTGAGCCGGTACATGAGCATTTCGCTCATCCACGCGAAGAGCTCGATCAGTGCCACTCCCGGATCGGAAAGGTTGTGGTTAGTCCATTCGGGGCAGTATTTCGGGATCAGGAGCTTGGTCTCGTCGACGATGTCCTGGAACCGCCGATCGTCGAGGTTGGGAGCCTGGAGCGACAACTTTAATGGTCCTCTCGCGGAATGACGTAAAACGGGTAAACGAGGTTGCGCCGGTCGTTGGTGGCCCGGACTTTGTACGTAACTTCGATATTCACCAGGTAGGCGTCGCGGACGTCGGGTACACACTCGATGCCGAGCACGTCGACGCGGGGCTCCCATTGTGCGATCGCTTCTCCGGTGGCCTCGGCCATCTGGCCGAGGGTGTTGAAATTGACGGGCTCGAAGACCAAGTCCCAAATACGGCAGCCGAACTGGGGCCGCATCAGGCGCTCACTCGGGGCCGTCGAGAGGATCACCCTCATCGAAGCGTCGAGATCTTCGGGACCTCGGGTCATCCGGATGCCGCCATCGGTATTTACGCCCATCGGGAAAGAGAAACCTCGACCCACGAAGGAGGGGACGGCCGGTTCCGGGGCGACAGCACGTGTCCTGGCCAGGGGACCGCTGGCCGGCGCCTGGACCTCGCGCTTGGCCTTCAGCGCCTGCAGCCGGGCGGACGGCGTCGGGACGAGGGCGTCGCCGGCCCGGCCGTCGTTGCCGTTGCCGCCGGCCATTGCCTGATTGGATTTCGTCGCCCTCGTCATCGGTTGGTGGCGGCATGTGCTCCGTCCCTCAGTTGATCTGCACGATGGCGCCCTTGAGGGCGGCTGATGCTTCGCCCTCCAATTGCAACATCGCACCTTTCAGGCTGGCCTGGCTTTGTCCTTGCATCTGCAGCTGCGTATCTGCGGAGATGGTGACCTGAAGGCCAGAGAGTTTCAGGTTCTGGTCGGCCTGTATCGTGACATTGGTCCCCTTTATCGTCACGTCCCCCGAAGCCGAAAAGGCGACCTGGGTGTTCCCGGCCTTGATCGTAAGGGCCTGGCCCGAAGGGATTTCGAGGCTGGTCGCTTCCTTGGTGATCTTCATCGTATGTTCCTGACCAGCCAGCTGGACCATGAAGTACTGGTCAGCCGGCTGGTCCCCGTCCGAAAACTCCCATACGTGCCCGAGGCGCGATGTGAAGCGGCGGGACGAAACCACGCCGTCTTTAACCGTCCAGTCCGGGATGCTCGACTTGTTGCCAAAAAGACCCCCGAGGATTATCGGCTGGCGCGGGTCGCCGTGCTCGAAGGCGACAAGGACCTCATCGCCCACCTCCGGGATCATCACGCTTCCCCTGCTGCTCCCACCGCCAGGTGCCAGTAGCCGGCCCCAGGCGCTCTCCTGGGTCGTATCCAGGCCGGGGAAGCGCACCTTCACCCTCCCCATCTTGTTCGGGTCGTTGATGTTGGTGACCTCTCCGACCACGAGGCCCGGGTGATGCGTGGCCGGGCCCTGTAGAGGCCCGTACTGCCCGTTGCCGTTGGAGCTCGCCACGGGGGCGCGACCACCGGACCAGAACCGGGTCAGAAAGCCGCGACGGGGACGGTAAGTGTGCTCGACCCTGGTAACGGGGTACGAGCCCGAGAGGGGCCCGGCATCGGAGACGCTCACAGATGTCCCCAGTTTGATGTTCGGGTCGACGTCGGCCATACCGACGGCGCGCACCGAGCTAGCTACGGCCCAGTCAATGAGGGCCTGGCTCAACTGAGTCACTTCTTGTTGCGTGCTGCCGGCGAGCCCGGCCGTAATGAGCGTCGCGTTCCCAAAGGCGCTGTCGGGTTCGGCCATAGTGGTGGCCAGGTCGGAACTGGCCGTGAGCGTGGCGCTACTGGCTGTCCCTGTCAGCGTTTGTTGAGCGTCGCGGTCCCATCCGTAGACCTGCACGCTGCCCGGCGCTTGGCCCGATGCATAGACCGAAAAGCTACGCAGGGCAGTGCCTAATTGAACGTCGACCGTCGTACCGGACGCAGGCTTTTTAAAATTGAGCGTGGTCCCGTCCACCCACCAGTCGAACCCGCTCCGGCTGGCCATTTCGTTCAGGAACTCGAGGTCCGAGCTGACCTGGAGCAGGTAGTCGAAGGCGAGGTCGGTGCTGTCAGTGGACGGTGTCAAGCCGCTGGAAGTGACGAGGGAGGCGACGACGTCCGAATAACTCATAGTCAGGTAGGTTTTCACTCGGGAACCGCGGGCTAAGCGATGGCTCTTGTCAAGTGCGACGACGACCAACTCGGGCTGCTCGCCCTCCCGCTGTTCCACGCCGACCGCCGTCACCTCGGCTTGTATCAGCGAGCCGGCCCCCGGCACGCCGACCGTGACCGCGCTGCCAAGGCTAACTGTTCCGGACTGAGCCAGGGCATAGCCGGGATCGCTAAAGCGGAGGGATACCTGCCCGGTCGTGCGCAGTTCCATCTCCACTTTGCATTCCAGGACAGCCGCTTGCCACGTCGGTGGGCAACGGTTGCCCGTCCAGCGTGATAGTGGGAGCGAGGGTGATAGTGGGCATAGGGGCCAGCCTTTACGGCGACGTCATGTGAGCTCAGGTATGGCCAGGATGCGCCCGGGCCGCACGGCCATCGGGTCCTCGACCCCGTTGAGGTCGGCGATGGGCCGCCAATTGGTGGGGTTGCCGTAGTAGGTGGCGGCGATGCGGTCCAACGTCTCGCCCGGCTGCACTCGGTGGGCGCGGTGGGGGTGCGGCGTGCCCGATGTCGGGTTTTGCGCACCGAAGACCTTGCCATCCTCGTACTGGGTGAGGGTGAGGTCGACGTCGGCCCGTAGCGGCACGCCCTGGTTGGAGAAATAGGTGAATCCAACGGACGCCGATGCCACCACCGCTTTGAACGAGTGCATACTGCCCCAGTTGAACTGGACCCAGGGCGGCCTGGCGTTATTGGTGTTTTCGTTGCTACCGGGCAAGGACGTATCGATTTCCATCAGAGACAGCAGTTGATCTGTGTAGTTCGTCACCGGCGTGCCGTCATCGGTGGTGTCGAAGAAGAGCCGAAGCGTCATCGAGCCGGAGTTTGCGCCCGAATAGTTGAGCGTCGGGACCCCCTTTCCGGGCATGTCCGGCGCTTGCCACGAGTTGCTCCTGCTGAAGCTCAGCTCGGTAGGGTTGAAAAGGCAGGGGATATTGTCCCCTTTTTCCGTAAGCAGAAAAGCCTTTTGGGAGTTTTGCGCCGGCATCAAAAAACCTCCGGGTGCAGGAAAAGCCCTCTTCTCTCGAGGTCGGCCAGCCGGCGGGCGGCGAGCACATCGGCCAGCATGTCAAGCTGCTCCGACAACTGCGGTCCCCGCGACTGCTCCGGGGGCACAGAGGCGGCAGTTGTGCTGACCGTGGCTGAGCCTCCCGGGAAGCCGCTCGAAGGGCCCACCCCTGTCCGGGCCCCCCCGCCGGCACTCGGGACGGAGAGCCCGTTTGGCAGCTCCGGGGAAGTGCGGCGGCTGACCTGGGTTCGACCTGGCGGGGCGAGCATCGGGCTCATGGCTCCTTCGGCGGACATTGTGAAGCCCGTCAGGGCGGCGGCTGAAGCGTTGGTCGAGGGGCGTGTGGTCGGATAGGTGGGCGACGTCCGCGAGTTGGGGGAAGAGCCGGGAACGCTCCGCCCAACCGCGCTTGTCCTGGCCCCAATGGTAGGACGTACGGCCGCGCCAGCTCCAGAGTTCCCCGGGCTCGAACCGCCCGTCGTGCCTCCTGACCCTGGCGGGGCCATTTGGGACGGCGACAGCCGGCGACCGAGGGCGAAGGCTGCGCCGGCCACGGGCAAGACGGGTAAGCCGGCGGTGCCGTAACTCTGAGGATCACCCGCGGGACCGGGCCCGGCGGTGAGGGGGCTGGGGTTGAGAGCGGGGGCTTTCGCGGGGCGGCTCGGGGCGCTGACCCCCCGCTGCAGGGTGCCGCGGCTGGGGGCGCTGGCCACCCGCGGCAGGGCGGCGTCGCTCCATTGCGGCGGGTTCTGGGTGCGGTTCGCGGCACTGCCCCTCCGCTGCAGGGCGGCGCCGCTCCATTGCGGCGGGTTCTGGGTGCGGTTCGCGGCACTGCCCCTCCGCTGCAGGGCGGCGTCGCTCCATTGCGGCGGGTTCTGGGTGCGGTTCGCGGCACTGCCCCTCCGCTGCAGGGCGGCGTCGCTCCATTGCGGCGGGTTCTGGGTGCGGTTCGCGGCACTGCCCCTCCGCTGCAGGGCGGCGCCGCTCCATTGCGGCGGTTTCTGGGTGCGGTTCGCGCTTCTGGTCGCGCTTTTCGGCAGGATCTGGTCCGGAACGCGACCAGAAGCAGCTACCGCACCCAGAAACGGGAAAAGTGAGCCGCTCTGCGGGCTGACATCTTGGGGGCGGGTGGGGCCGGAATGCCACCCGGTTGTGCGCTCGGCCGCGGCCATGGAGTGCTCTTGGAGGGCGGGGTACCGGCCGATGGCCGGCTTGCGCCCAATCCTGCCTTGGAGGCTCCTACCCGGGATTGCGCTTACGCTCGGTTGCCGGGCGAAGAAGCTCGGGCGGGCCAGAGCACGAGCCAGACCAAGACCGGGCGTCGGGCCCACTGTCGGGGGCGCGCTTAGCGTGGCCCGGGGGCCGACGACACCCGGCGCACCCAGGACGCGTTGGCCACCTATGTCGTCCCCGGTCACGTAGAGGCCGGCACCGGCAAATCGGGGGAGGCTGAAGCGGGGCGGTGTGGCTCCCGGCGCCTGCGTGCCGGCCGACGGCCAGCCCCTAGCCCGTTGAAGAGCGCCGCCGCCATCTGCAGCGGGTGCTCGCCGCCGCCCAAACGAAGTAGCGGCCGCGGCCCCCGCCGTTGGACCGTTTAAGCCGACGCCTCGCAGGCCGCTGACACCAGCGATTGGACTAAGCCACGTTTGGGATCCGCGCCCGGCTATGGCAGTGCTTCCCGTGGTTCGGCCTCCAATTGCCCTTACTCCTCCTGCGGTTCGGCCTGTGGCCAGGGAACGGCCTACTACTGCCGTTCGGCTTATGGCTGCCGTTTGGCTTACGACTTCGCTTCGGCTTGGCACCGGCGTTGGGCTCAGGATTGGCGTTCGGCCCAGGACTGGGAGTCGACCTACGACTGGGAGTCGACCTACGACTGGGAGTCGACCTACGACCGGGGCGCCCCCTATGCCGGAGGATAAACCCGGGGCTGCGCCACCTTCAGTCGGTCTGGTGATGGCCATCGCCCTCGTGGTGACGGCTGCGATAGTCCCAACGTTCCCTGAGACGCTCCGGGCACCGACCAGCGGGGCGCCGCTCCTGACGCCGACCAGCGGGGCGCCGCTATTAGCCCGAGCAATGCGAGACCGGCTCGTTTCGGCGTGAGAATACGGGCGGGCACTTCCTCCTGGCGGACCTGGAAGATGTGCCGGATGTGTTGGCAACCGCGCTATCGCCACCTGTCGGACCGAGACGGGAGTGGGGCTCGGAGGTATTTGGAGGAAGTGCCGACCACGCCCGTGGACCGAAATGCCATTTTGACCTATAGGTCCACTGCCCCGCAGTGCGGCTATAGCCGGGCGCCGGAAGAGTGCTGGTCGGGAGGAGGTCCGACCCGGCCCGAGCTGCTCACGCCGAGGTGCAACGAGCCCCGGCGACCTCACCACGCTTGTGCTCGATTGCCGCGCTGCCAGCACCGGGCGGACGCGCCACGGCCACCCGAGCGTGGCCGAGCCACCAAACGCGCGGTCCAACTCCCGGCCCGGTGTCATGGGCGGGCGCCCGCTTGGTCCCCCCGTGGCGTCGCGGGGGGGACCAGAGCTCGAAGCACCGGAGGAGGCCCGCTCGTATGAACGCGAAAGAAGCGCCAGAGCGGGGCTAACCGGCGTATTAGCCGGCGCGGCGGCCGTCCGGCGCGAGAGGTGGTGGCTGAATAGTCCGAACGGGGCGGCCGATCCACCCGCGGGACCGAGAGCCGCAGGGCGGGCGGGCGCCGCGCTTGCAAGCGCTAAAACGGTCGGGTTAACAGGTGCGGACCTCGAGCCCGAGTGTGCGGCTGAAGCGGCCGGGCGACCGCCCCGGCCACGAGGCGCGTCCGTAAGACGGGAGAGTGGGAGCGATGTGGGATGTCGGCCAAGGGAGCCCGCGGAGGCGGCGGCCCAGGCTACCCCGACCGGGGACGCCGGCCGCTGACCCGCCGAATGGACCGGGGCGTGTGAGGCCCACCGCGGGCGTAGTGGCCAGCCAAGGAGTGGGCGGGCGGAGAAGAGGCCAGTGCGGACCGGGCGAGTGTGGCGGCAACCGGTAACGGGCCAATGACGGGCGCGATAGTGAGCGAGCGCGACAGCATTGGTCCCATCCACAAAGGGGTGGCGAGCCGGCCGGTCCGACGCGTTGGTACCGGAATGCGACGGGACTGGGCCCGGGTACGTGGCCCGGCCATCGCTCTGGCATCGCCTCCAGCACGACCAGCAGGAGTGGGAGCGGCCGGCCCAGGGTGCAGGCGTTGGACCGCATAGCGGCGCCCGGCCGCCTGGTGCCTGATGACCGGAGCGAAAGTACTCTCGACGCCTCCAAGACCGCGCCGCGCCCCGGTTTGGAACGCAACTGGGCTGAGCGCCGCACCCCGCGTAAACATAGGTGAAGCAGCAAGGATCGAGGAGGGCCAGGCCGGCGGGGAGAGTGCGGACCCTGCTCGGTTCCTGGCCAGAACGGCCGAAATCGCCGGCGCCACCGGCGTCACCAAACCGGCCAGACCTCGCCTCGCTACCGGCACCGGTCCAACCGACGGTATGCCTTCTGGCGCTGGCGTAGCTGCGCTCATGAAGTTCGCAGGACGCGGGGAAAAGGTTGTCACCAAAGTTGGCGTGGCTGCTTTTGAAATCGCGGGTGCAGTTGGTCGAACCGGGATCGGCGCCGCCCGTCGCGCCAGCATGGGCACGGCTGGCCTTGCCGCAATTGGTACGGGCGTTCTGAGGGGGGTAGGAGTTGTGGCTCGGGCGCCAATCACCACGGTCGTCCCCGTGTCGGCCGGCGCCCTGACCATGACTAAAGCCCTTGGCATGACCGGCGCCCTGGCCATGACCGGCGCCCTGGCCATGACCGGCGTCCCTGGCCATGACCGGCGTCCTGGCCATGACCGGCGTCCTGGCCATGACCGGCGTCCTGGCCATGACCGGCGTCCTGGCCATGACCGGCGTCCTGGCCTGACCGGCGCCGCGTGAGCCGGGACGCGAAAGGCAGTTGCCGTCGGCAGAGCCACCCGTCCCCGGCTCTCATGTGCCAGAGGTACAGCCAGCCCCACGCCGAACCAAGCGGCGCCTCTGGGGTGGGCGCCCAGTCCCGTGAAAACCGGGGGGCTCGGCGAAATGGGCGAACTGGGCGAAGTGCCGGGGCTGGGCGAAGTGCCGGGGCTCGGCGAAAGGCGCGAGCTGGGCGAAAGGCGCGAGGCGAGACCAAAGCGCAGGATGGGCGGGCCGGGCGAAATGGGCGGGCCGGGCACGTAAGCACCGCGATCGGTCCGCGATTGAGGGTCAGCACCGCGACCGGGCACCGCCCTCAAGAGGGTGGGCGTGGCCCTCGACAAAACTTCCGGAACGGCCGGCACTCCCGCTCCGTATTGCCTGATCATTGTCGGCCGCTGGAATAGCGATGGCCTGACGGCTGTGGCGTGAGGCCGGGAAGGCCAGGTGGCGGCGGTACTCAACGGGGGGAAACGGCCCGACCGCCCGAAGAGCCGAGATGTAACCCGGTCGGCGCAGGTGTATTGGCGATCGGCCGGGCGCTGTGGGCGGTCGAGGAGCGCACTGCTAGTGGCGTTCGTTGCCACCCGGCCGGCGGTGGGGGAGCCAGGTTGGTCGGTGGCCCCGAGGCCGGGACGACAGTCGGCCGGTCCCGGCCGATGGCGGAGCGATGGACCAGCAAAACGGGCGCGATCGGCGGGACCGGACGCGACCCCCGCGCGGGACCAGGCGCCGTCCTGGCAGTTCGGAGCCAGGACGGCCCCAAGGAATGGGGCCGGATGGCCCCGAAGCTGTTCTCCTTGTGAGGCACCCCGTTGCCCAACCCGGCCTCACCCTGGCGGACAGCAACCGGGCTCCTACGCAAGAAACCAGCGGTTACGGGACCAGCGACCTTCATGCGCGATGCCACCGGACTGCCGGAGGCCGGCCGACGCAAAGTGGGGGGTCAAAGGTGCGAGGGCAAAGAAAGGGAGGGTACGCGACGCCAGCAATTCGCTGGCAGGGTGGACGGCGCTCGAGACGGCGAGCGCCCGAGCCCGAGCAGTGGCTGAGGCCCCGGTCTGAGCCAGGGCTGGCGACGGGCCGCTGATCGAGGCGCGTGTTGTTCTCAGCCGGACCGAAACTCGCGAGGGCGGCTGTCGCAATGGGGGCACGAGGGAGCGCCGACCGGCGCAGTACCTCGTGTATGAGCGGGGTCGGCGACACGCGGCCGTAGAAGGAACCACCGGCGCCGAGGCCGCGGCTCGGTCCGGCGGTAAGGACACGACGGGCGCCCGGTGAACTGCTCGGGACTGATCGGCCGGTTATGAGAACGGTGGACGACGAACGGGCACCCCCAAACCCGCTTCCAATTTGGCCAGGTAGTGGGTGGCCGGCGTCGCCTGGGCGGGACGGAAAAATGGTGCCGGGGCCGGGGCGGCCGACCGCCATGGCCTTGGTCGGGGGGCTCTTCTTTAGCTCTGCATCCGCCGCCCCGACCCGTTGAACTGCCGTCGCCGCCGGCGCGGCCATATTTGAGGTGAATGGGCGCGCCGGTGGAGGTCGGGCGGACGCGGCTCGGGGCTCGACTGTCAGGCGGTCGCGCGAGCTGACCAGACGCCCGGCCCCGCGCACATCGCCAGGGTTTGCGACGTACGCCGGCTCGCTCGCCATCCTTTGGGCCGCGCCGGCCGGCCCGTCTGGCGGCCCACACGGGATTGGCTGGCTCGGGACGTCGCCCTCGGCAGGCCTAGCGGAGGCGACTTACCAGCAGTACGGCGGACACCGCTCATTCGCGCCTGGATCTCCGCAAAGCTGCGGTTGCGCCGTTCGGCCTCGGACGGCGAGACGGCAAAGCGACGACGGTCGTCAGCAACGGGGAAGTACTCCTCAGGCGGGCGAACCGGAAGCCGTCCGGCACCCGCTACCGGCAACGCCAGACGCTGCCCGATCATCCTTCTACTAGCCATCGAACGACCTATAACGGCATTGAAAAGGTGAGTCTGGGCCGCCAACGAGCCGATCCCTGGCTTGAACCCCAAGCGGGCGGTCGGCCCCCGGTGCCGGCCCCAGCTCTTGAAGTCGAAACGGCGGCTTGCTTCTGCCCCCAACGGGTGCTGGGGCTCAGCAGTGGGAACGCCGGTGGCTCCGTCGGGGTGGAGGTCGTCCATCACGGTCCGTTTCGGCGCTACGTGCCGCTGAACGTGTTGGAGACGAAGCCTTGATGGGCTATTTCGAGCTCCTCCTGCAGGGCCTCAGAAGAACCCGCATTGAAACGAGGGCCGCTCCAGCGCACCGGGAAAGCGCCCTGGACGTCCCAGGAACGAAGCCTGATGCCGTCGGTGCCGACCGCCGTAATCGCTCCCGTGCACCGTGTTATCTTGTTGCCGGCCGCCGCGAAGCCGTCGCCAGAGGACTTCGAGACCCACTGGAAAAGGGCGTCGCTATTGGTCACTCCGGACTTCATCACTATGTTGGGCCAACTGGAACGGCCAGGGAACTTGTGCACGAAACCGTTTTCCCCGCCCTCTTCGTACTCTTTCACCGAAACCTGAAGCTCGAGGCCCGACACCTCCTGGAAGACGCCGATCTGGACGCCGTCCACCTCGAAGAGGAACATTGGCGCCACCGGAATGATCCCGCTGAAGTCGGACGATTGCTGGCTCACTGCGCCCGCGCCATTTCCCAAGCCCGGGCGTTCAGCGCCGCAACGCCACGAACGAGGCGCGCCCGGTCAGCGTGCTCGAGGTCCAACAGGTCGTCAATTGGCCAATGAAGATGGTACGCGAGATAAACGATCTCCTGCCATAGCGCGTCCGTCGGGTACTGCATCATCTCGCGCTACTCGGGACCTCCTCGATAGCCGCCCGCCGACCCACGGCTGTGGGCGGGCCCGCTTCAGCGGCGCCGTCGGAAGCCTGGCCACCGCCCGGATCCCGGGGTTGGGCCGGGCTGGGGCTGGCTACGGTCGTCGGCGATGGCAGCGGCTTGTTCATTTCGCGCTCGAACTCGTCCTGCGCTTGCAGAAGAGCCTCGATGTCGGCCGGGGTGCCGAAATTAATGACCCCGTAGAAGTCCTGCAAATAAGCGAGATCGGCCGCGAAGAGCCCTTCTATTTCTTGCGCAGTGACCAGCTCGCGCGTGCCCAGGCGGCGCACCACCCGGGCCAGCACGAGGATAGTGAGACGAGGGTCGTCCGTCGAGCTGATCGTCGGGTCGCGCAGCGGCTCGAGCTCGTCGCGCGCCGTCGCCAGCCGCATTACGCCCCGCTTGTGGAGCACCCCGTCCTGGTCCAGATAGCCCCTCGGCAAGATGAACTCATACTCAGTCCGCAGAGCGCTCACTCGTGGTTCACTTGGTGCGTTCGAGCTTTTCGTGCTGAATGGTGATCGTTTCTGACACGGGGTCGTTGCCCCCGACGGTGAAGCTGTCATTGGAGATCTTGGACGGCCAGGCATTGTAGAAGTTCCAGCGGGCGACCTCCTTCAGGGTCGAGTCGTAGATGACGACTGACCCGTTCTTCCTTTGCTGGTCCAACGCACTTATGGACATCCCTTTATCGCGAATAGAGTTGAACCATTTCCACAGGGCGTCCCCCGTAGCGTCGACTGGCGCCAGCCGCTTAAGGCTGAGCTCGCCCGTCCACTTGGGCTTGGAAAAGGCCTTACGCTGCGCGTACTGGCCGTTAGCCAATTGTTGCTCGATTTCGGTCACTTGGAGTTCGACGTCGAGCCCGCTGACCTCAGCCAACTGCGAGATCACCTCCCCGTCGACCTCCAGGAAGAAATGGTTAGCGACCAGCGGGTCGGTTTTTTCGATGTTTGTTGCGGGCAATGTGCCTCCCTTGAGTAAGAGCCGGGCGCCTAGCACGACCTCCGCGCACCCTGGCCCGCTCGCCTATGCGACCACACCCTTATCGTAGCTTCCAGGTGTAGTGCGGCAACCGGGCCAAAGTTGCTTTGGTAGCGTTAGCTGGCGGTCTGCTTCTGTTGGCTGATTCGGAAGATGACGAACTCGGCCGGCTTCACCGGCGCGATGCCCACCTCGACAACGAGCTTGCCCTCGTCGATGGATTGGGGAGGGTTGGTCTCGGCGTCGCACTTTACAAAGTAGGCCTGGTCGGCCGATGTCCCGAACAGCGCACCCTCACGCCATAAGCCCGAGAGGAACCCCGTGAGGGTCCTCTTAACGCCTTCCCACAGCTTCACGTCGTTCGGCTCGAAAACCGCCCACTGGGTGCCGTCGAGGATCGTCGTTTCAACCATGTTGAAGAGGCGCCGAACGTTGAGATAGCGCCAGTCGGTATCGGAGGCCAGGGTCCGGCCACCCCAGATCCGGATGCCGCGGGTGCCGAACGGGCGCACGCAGTTGATGCCGATCGGGTTGAGCAATGACTGCTCGGCCTTGGTGACGGGGTACTCCACGTCGAGGCAGCCGGCGATCGTCTCGTTGGCGGGCGCTTTCCACACGCCCCGCGTCTCGTCGACCCGCGCCCACACACCGGCGATATGGCCTGAGGGAGGGATGAGGATCTCGGCGTCGGCCCCGTTGCTGGGCAACGGGTTCTCGACCTTTATCCAGGGGTAGTAGAGGGCGGCGAAGGCGGAGTCGTACATGGCCACGTCCGAGCGCCAATCCCTTATTTGCTGAGGGCTCATTCCCGGAGGGGCATCCAGGACGGCCATGCGGTTGCCGTGCAACTCGCAATGGGTGATGAGGGTTGTCTGTACGGCCTTCCACAGGTTGAGGTCGACGCTCTTGTCCGGTTTCGTCGCCGCCGTGATGAGGTCGGGCACGATCACCATCGTCACGTCTTCTGCGATGGCCAGGCCGTTAATCCCGGTGCGGGCCGCTTCTGAACCCGCGAAACGGCGCCCGTTCACGGGCACCGGAGTGGCGGGTGCTTGCTCCATCGGGAAGGTACCGGGCTTCATGACGTCGATCATCGAGCTGACATCGAGCTTCGAATCGATGTTGAGCTTCACTTTGACCTTGGTGGAGCCGGCGTTCACGACTTTCTCGACGTTGTGGTCACCCGGGGTCACCGTCAGGTCCTCGAAGCTTTCCACCGTCTGGCCACCTTCTATCACCGAAAGATTGAAGGGGTTGGGCCCCTCGTGTTCGGGGCCGGGGTCGGTGCTGGTGACTACGACCGAGATGTGGGCGTCGGGTTCCACACTCGTTACTTCCAGCGGGGCACCAAGGGTCCTATCGGCCGCAGGGAGGGCAAGTTGCGCAGGCTCGCCCGAAGGGCTCGTATTCGGTATTCGGACTATATAAGCGATGCTGCCACCGTTGTCGAAGTAGCCGCGCACCGCTATCGGCAACATGCACCCCTGGGCGTAGCCACCGTAAAGGTTCTCGAACTGGGTCCAGCTGGTTACCAAACGGGGCTTGACACCGTCGGGGTCGGATGGGTCGTCGTCCGGCGCCCTCCCAGTGAAGCCCACGAACGCCGCTATAGCCGTGGCCGCCGCGGTCAGGACTTTCTGGGACGAAGGAACCTCTTCGACGTACACACCTGGTGCTGCGTAAGTGGGCATTCGCCTCCCCCTCTGTGGAGCGTGACGTTATTAATTCTCCGCCGACGGGAGGCCGCCGCGCGGATGAGAGCGGCATCAGGCTGCCCTCAGCCGAGACACTAGGACAGATTTGCGGAGGCAGGACCAGATTTCTCCTTGCTGTGACGCCTCTTACAGGTTCTTTGCACTGACTGCGGAGGTCATAGAGGCTCGTGAGGTGGCGCGGTGACAAGAGAGCGGCCGGTCGTGCTTTTTGCGCCCGGCATCGACGCTGGTCATGGGTTCGCGGCCCCATTGGCGTTCAGGTTCTCCGGGCGCATCTGGTTTCACGAACGTCGATGGGAGGGCTAGTGGAGCAAAAGGAGCAAATAGGACGTTCACGACAAGAGCGAATACGACGTCATTTTGGGGCGACCTACTGACCGCAGCTCGGGGCTGTCACGTCCGTCACGACCGGTCCAAGGCTGCACGACCGGCCCGTCACGACCGGCCCGGGTTGGCCCTGAGTAGTGGCCTCCTCGACGGCTAGTTGATGATCGTTTGCACGGTGCCCGGGAAGGTGACGTTGATAATCCCACCCCAGGCGCAGTTGCACAGGGCTCCGGCGCAAACAGCCGGGGTTCCACCAATTAGGGTCGTGGCGGTGGGCGGTTCCCAGGGGCCAACGGGCACCGGGACGCACGGCATCGGCGTCAGCACGCCCAAAGCGGCCGCAGTTGCAGCCGCCACCGTCGGGTTGGAGAGGCTGGTGCACATCCCGAAAGGTGGGATGTTGAGCATCGGCACCATGTCCTGGATCGTGGCCGCCGGTTTGCCCTCTATGAGTACCCGCCGGAGGGGGAGGACAGTGAGCGGTGACGGCGATATGCCGAAAGAGCACAGCATCTGGGCTGTCGAAACGTACGGAGGAGGCATGTAGACCTGCCGGCCAACTACAGACCGGACCCTTTCGCGGTGTGTGTCAGCTTGCCGCCGATGGAATGCAGGACGCAAACTATCTCCCGGTCTCGCTTCAGCGAGTCGTCCCAGCTTCGGGGTGAGGGGTAAAGGTACGTGTAATAAAGCGAGCTCCCCGTATATGCCGAACCCACGTAAGGCTGGAACTCATTGAGGCAGAGGGCGTTGGCGAAATTGGTCAGCGCCTGTTCGCCCGGGTACTCCTGGGTGAGAGAACCGGAGAAGCGGGGTGGATTGTTCGGGCAGCCAAGAACGGAGCTAGGTGGCGCCCGACGTGTACGGCTTCACGCAGTAGACCTCGTCCACATGCGGTTCATTACAGGAAAGGACCGTGACGGTCGAAACGGCCAGGTTCGCGTTGGCTGGCGGCGGGTCGAGGCAGTCCTGAGGGCGCAGGTCGAACACCGAGACGCTCTTGCCACCCGTACTCTCGTTGGACTGGCCACCGCATGCTGACACGTATAACGACAGCACGACCCCCAGGGCCAGCAGGGCCGGTTTGGCTTTACGGTCAGTCATTGGCCTTCAGTCGTACGGGGTCCACCAGGTCGATATTGCCCCGCGGCCGCCGGGGCTGCAATGGCTCCTGTAGGCATTTGTCTTGCGTCGGCCAGTTCTGGTGTCGTCGAAGCGCCGCAGCACGGATCCTATAGACGCCGACCGGACGGCATCGGCTGTCCGCGCCGTCGGAGGTTTATTGCCAGTCGCTGGCCCAGACGCGAAGCCGCTTATGGTCCAACCGGCGCCACACCGCCGGCCACGCCGAGCGGGAAATGCGCTGGATTTCCTGCTCGACGGCTATTAGCTGGCCGGCCACCAATCCGGTAGCCAAGAGGGCCACGGGTTCGGCCCGAGCCGCCGCAATTGGTGCCGTCTCCCGGAGCCACTCTTCGGTTACGGCCGCGTCGTGCAGATTGCCGAGGACATCCTGCAATGCGGTGGCCGCTTTGGCTGTGAGGAGGGCCGCGTCCCGGTTGCCCGGGGGCCGGATCACGGGGGCAGCCACCTCGGCTAGATAACGCAACCTCTTGGCCTGGATACGCGCCCGGTGGAGGGCATCGTTCGAAGGGTCTGGGCCCAGACGTTTAATTGTCTTGCGGACGGCTCGGAATTGCCGGTGGGCCAGAGCGGGCATTCCGGTGGCCGCCGGTTCGGACAGCAGGACCCACAGCTCGTTCGGCACGGACGAACGTGAGCCGGGGCCTGAAGCGAGCGTGTCGAGCAGCCGTAGAAGCTCCAGATAACGTCCGGCGACCATGGCATCGCGCAGCTCTTCGTGGCTCGACCGTCGCTGGTCCCGGGCCACCGCCAGCAATAGGGAGCCAGCGGCGGCGTCGGTCCGCGGCAGCTTCGCGCAATTCTCCTCGAGCGACTGTAAGCGCACATCCGCGTCGCGAACTGAACCCAGGATGTCGCCCAGCCATTTCAGCTCGTCGCGCAGGGCGGCGAACCACGCCTCGGCTGCGTTCGTGGCGCCTCGGCCCAGCGCTCAGGGCCCCTCCTACCGGGCCCGCTCCGCCACCGGCCCTTCCCCCCAGGTCGGACGGCGAGCGACCGCCCGGGCCTGGTCCTTCGCCCGGTCGAGCCCCACCACTCCGGGTCGTTCTCCAGTAATCGGCCTCATCGTCATCCGGACCATAGGCGACGAGAGGCGAGAACTCCCGCAGGATAGTGCGAAGCCGTCGCGTCGCTACCCGGCTGCGGTGGATGTGCTCGGGGTCAGGGTCGTCGAGCCGAATGGCGGGGTCATGGTCTATGAGGACGTCCAGGCACGACTGGGCTTGTCCTTCCAGGACTTCCGACATGGAGACCTCCTGGCCTCTCACCGCCCCGGCCCGACTTGGCCTGTACGGGTCTTGTCTGTACAAATCCTGGAGGTTGACCTCGGATGAACCGGCGGCGAGTACCCGCGCCAATTTGCTCCGGCCGGGACTGCGCCGCGCCCCCGCCTCCTCGAGCCTCTCGACCACTGCACCCAGGACTTCCATTGCGCTCCCTTCCGCCAACTCGACCTCCACTTCTCGGAAACGGACATCGGGAGTGTCGCCCGGGCGGAAGGGACGTTCCTGGGTGGTCAGGAGGTCGCGTCCGGTAATGGTGTCTTCGTCTATCTCTGCCAGGGGGCGGCCGTCAGACGTTCGCAGCTCGGTCCGCCGGCGAGTGCTGGAAAGGTGGGCTACGGGTTCGAGGGGACGACCGAGGGCGACGGCTTGCACGAATTGAGCGGCCTCGGGGTGAACCTTTTCGAACTCATAGTCTCGGCTCTGCAGGCCCCGTCCGGTGGCTCGGGGACGGCGCGCCGCCCTTTTCCCCGCCGTGGAGCTGGACGCTTCTTCCGCCGGCCAAGTGACCTCCGTCCGGGCCAAGACCGTCTTATCCGGCGAAGCCGACGGGAGTTTCACGGTCCAGACCTCGGTCGTCGTACGGTTGTTAAGACGGCGGGTCCCCGGCACGAGCTCGGTTTGCCGCCGGAACCGGAGAGTGAGGTTGTACCGGGCGAGACGCAGGTCAGATGTGTCGTAATAGGTGGTTTCGAGGGCGACGTCCGGGAGCACCTGCATCTGGACGCCAGGCAATATGCCGGACAGTTCGGGCAACGACCACCCAGGGCTCGGGTCGAGCTTGACTTCCTGTTCGAGCTGCTGCAACGCGTTCCCCCAAGGAACGCCAGAGGATGCCTCCTGCGGAACGTGCGCTGGCGTGCCGCCTAAAACTCTACTTGATTGTGTGTTACCGCTGGTAACGAGCAGCGTGGGGGTCGGCCACTGCGGGCTGCAAGTGGCGGGGCGCGGTAGTGTGCATCCCCTGGATGAGCTGCTCTGCGAGCCGACCTACGGTGCCACCCGCGCGGCTGTCCGACTGGACGACATTGCGGGTCGGCGGGCCAGCGGGCGCCTTCGTCGAGGTACCGGACGTCGCGTCGTTGTCCGGGGCCCTGCGCCAGGCTGAAGCGGAGGACGTCCCCGTCCTCGTGCTGGGCGGCGGGAGCAACGTTGTCGTTGCTGACGAGGGCTTCCCCGGGACCGTGGTGCGTATCGCGATGACGGGCGTCCGCTTCCAGCCGGAGGTGGACGGAGTGATTGCCCACGTGGGAGCGGGCGAGGACTGGTCCGCTTTAGTCAGCCGTTTCGTGGCCGAGGGCCTCTCGGGCACGGAGTGCTTGAGCGGGATCCCGGGTTTGGCCGGGGCTACGCCGGTTCAGAACGTCGGGGCCTACGGCCAGGATGTCTCCGAGACGATCACTTCTGTCACGGCCTGGGACCGACAGGCCCGGTCGCTCACGCGCATGACGCCCGCCGATTGCCGTTTCTCCTACCGTGACAGCCTCTTCAAGAGGAACCCTCGCTACGTCGTCACCGAAGTGGCCTTCGATCTGAGACGTTCGCGCTCGTCTGGCCCGCTGCGTTACGGGGAACTCGCTCGCCGCCTCGGGATCGCCGTGGGGAAGACCGCCCCGCTGGGCGAGACGGCCCGCGCAGTCGTCGAATTGCGCCGGGCCAAGGGGATGGTGCTAGAAGCCGATGACCCCGATAGCCGCAGCGTGGGCTCGTTCTTCACGAACCCGGTCCTGGATGAGGCTCGGATGCGAGAGCTCCTGGAGCTCGCCCCCGACGTACCGAGGTTCGGGGAAGAAAGGGGGACGAAGGTGCCCGCTGCTTGGCTGGTCGAGCGCTCCGGGTTCGCTCGCGGGTACCGCAAGGGAGGGGCGGCTATATCGAGCAAGCACGCGTTGGCCTTAACAGTGCTTGATGGCGGGAGCGCTTCGGACCTCGTGGCCCTGGCCAGGGACGTCCGGGACGGCGTGATGCAACGCTTTGGGGTCCGGCTCGAGCCCGAACCCGTCCTCGTCGGGGCCCATCTGTAAACAAGATATGGCCCTTGACAAATGACTATGGAGCCGATCGGTTTCTTCGTGTATAGTTGAGAAGTCGCTGCGGCTCTCCCTGCCAACAGCGGACTCAGCTCGGGGCAGGTCCCCCCCCTTCCGGCCCCTTGAGCGAGACTGAAGGACCGGCGCTCTGCGCCGGTCCTTCAGTCGTTTTTAGGTCAAACCGTCGTTCCCAGGTGAAACCGTCGTTCCCGGGACGACCTATCGTTCGGGGGAAAAGTTTCGGGTCGACGCCGTTTAGCCCCTGAGAGTACTGAGCCCCCGAACGGGGCCTACCCGCGGAGGCCTTCCAGCGGGGGACCCTCTGGTGGGGTTCGAGCTAGCGGGGTTCGAGCAGGAGGCCCAGCGAACGGAGCTGGTCAGCGGGCCGGTGGTAGCCACGCTCGAGGTGGCGGACGCCATGGAGCAGGGTCGGCCCGGATGCCGCGGCGGCGGCGATGACGCTCGAGAAGCCGGCCCGTACGTCCGGTACGTCGACCTCTGTGCCCTGCAACTTCGACGGGCCTCTGACGACCGCCGAGTGCATATAGCTCGTGTCGTGGAACCGGCACGCCGGCCCCCCCAAGCACGTGGCGAAGAGCCCGATCTCGCCGCCCATGGCCTTCAGGGCGGGCACGTAGACGAAGCGGTCCTCGTACACGGTCTCGTGCAAGACGGACACGCCCTCGGCCTGGGTGAACAGGACCATGAGCGGTGTTTGCCAATCTGTCATGAAGCCCGGGTGCACGTCTGTAGTAACAGCCGCGGCGTGAAGGCCATCAGGAGCGAAGGCGGAGATCCCGTGCTCGTCGATGTTCACCTCGGCCCCCATTGCCAGCAACGTCGTAATAGCAGTAACAAGCCGGTCCTGACCGCACCCGATGACGCGGACAGCGCCTCCCGTGATGAGGCCCGCCACCAGGTACGAGAACGCCTCGTTTCGGTCACCCTGCAGCCTGGTCTGAGCCCCCCGCAATGTGGGCACGCCTTCGATGACCATGCGCCGGTCGGGCGAAAGCTCGATCCTGGCCCCCATCCGCTGCAGGAACAGAGCGAGCTCGAGTACTTCGGGCTCCGTGGCGGCGTTGCGGATAACGGTCTTGCCCTCGGCCAGGGCCGCCGACAGGAGAGCGGACTCGGTCGCCCCTACGCTTGGGTAGGGCAGCTCGATGATGGCTCCTCGGAGGCGGCGGCAGCGAGCCCGGATCCCCTCGTCGGTCACCTCTACTTCCGCACCTAGGGACACGAGCGCCTGGACGTGGAAGTCGACAGGCCTCCCGCCTATCCGGTCCCCGCCGACAAGGGGGACGAAGGCTTCGCCGGTGAGGTGCAGTAGAGGACCGAGCAAGAGGACCGGGATCCGGTTGAGGCCGCTAAACGACAGCGGTACTTCGGGCTTGGCTTGCTCCGGCGGGGTGATCACGAGCTTTCCGTCCGTCTGGTCCACACCCGCACCGATCGCCCGCAGTATCCCCGCCGTGATCTCGACGTCGCCCACCTCGGGCACATTGGCGATAGTGCTCGGCCCCTCACCAAGAAGAGCCGCCACCATGTGTTTGGTCACGGCGTTCTTGGAGCCGTAGACCTCTACGTCGCCGACCAGGGGCCCGTTGGGCTGGATAAACCATTCGTCCGACACGGCAACTGATCTTGGCAGAACGGCCGCGGCCGGAGACAACTATGCGATTGGGCAGGACTACCCATAGACCCCTGTAGAGTTTTTGGCCACAAGAAGCGCCATTCACAGAAAGGGGCCGGCAATTGGATACCAGCGAGGTTCTGCTCGACTCTTTCGGCCGGATCCGCGAGGTCGTCTTCGAGGTGCTGGACGGCCTCAGCCCCGATCAGCTCGCGTTCAGGGAAGGCTCCGACGCCAACTCGATCGCATGGCTGGTCTGGCACCTGACGCGCGTGCAGGACGACCACGTCTGTGACGTAGCCGGGTGCGAGCAGGCCTGGGTTGCCCAGGGTTGGGCGGAGCGGTTCGGCCTGGACCTGGATGTCAGGGACACGGGGTACGGCCATAACCCCGACCAGGTGGCGGTGGTCAAGGCCAGCGCAGAGCTACTGAGCGACTACCACGACGCCGTCTTCCAAAGTACGGCCGACTATTTAACAGGGTTGTCCGCCGCCGACCTCGACCGCGTCGTCGACCGCCGTTGGGACCCACCCGTGACGCTCGGGGCGCGGCTCGTCAGCGTGATCGCTGACGACCTGCAGCATGCCGGCCAAGCCGCCTTTGTGAGAGGGCTCCTCGGGGTATAGCCGGCGCAGGCCTAGCTCGGCGCACCCTGCCACCGCTTGACCAGTTCCACCAGTTCGGCGGGGCTTCTGGCACTGGCGGAGCCGATGATCTGCCCCGCTTGTTCCCATGGCTCCGGCCCGCCCAATGCGCAGCGCACAAGGACGAAGCTGGCTGAGGTCCCGATCCCGTACTCGAACCACGTTTCGGACCCCATATGCAGGTAGGCGCCGGCAGGCAGCAGCTCCCGGGCGCGGCGCTCGTCTTCCATCGAACGGCTGGGAGTGACCACGACCAGACGCGCACCCAACGAGCGGGCGAAGTCGGTGTTGGCCAGCATGTCCCAGAACGGCTTACACGACGCACACGAGGTAGTAAGGAAAGCGAGCAGCGTGTCGACTGTCTCGGCGTCGGCTACCGTCACATCGGGTGAAGGCGCATCGGGTGAAGGCGCATCGGGTGAAGGCGCATCTGCTGAAAGCACTTTGGGTGAGGATACTTTCGGGGTTCATGGCATGCGAATAGGGGTATTGGGCGGGACTGGGCCGGCCGGCTTGGGCGTGGGGGCGCGGTTCGCGTCGGTCGGGGTCGAAGTCGTGATCGGTTCGCGTAGCGAAGATAAGGCCGCTGCCGCCGTCGCTGAACTGACGAGGCGCTGGAGCGGGATCGACCTGGCCATCGCCCCGGGCACCAACCTGGAGGCGGCCCAGGCCGACGTGGTCGTCGTTTCAACCCCGTGGGAAGGCGCCGTGAGCACCGTGAAGGACCTCGCCTCCGAGCTGGCCGGGAAGATAGTCGTGAGCATGGTCAACGCCATGGCGCGCTGGGGCAACCGTTTCGTTCCACTGGTGCTGCCGACTGGCTCGGTGGCCGTCGCTATCGCAGGGGAGCTCCCCCAAAGCCGGGTGGCTGGTGCTTTTCACCACCTGCCGGCCGGGCCGCTGGGGGATCCCATTCACGAGCTGTCGGCCGACGTCATGGTCTTTGCTGATGAGCGTTCGGTGACCGACGACGTCATCAAGCTGGTTAACCGCATCCCCGGGTTGCGGGGGGTCGATGTTGGGGGGCTCGGCTCGGCCATGGCCGTGGAAGCTCTGACTGCCGCGCTGGTCGAAGTCAACCGACGTTACAAGGTCCACGCCTCGCTGCGGGTTACGGGCATCGATTGAGGCCGTCGTGATGCGCCTCTATGACACGGCCAGGCAAGAGGTAACTGCTTTGGAGCCGGCCGCCGGCCCTGGGGGCGCGCTGAGCATGTACACGTGCGGCGTAACGCCCTACGACGCCGCCCATTTGGGCCACGCCGCCACCTATATCGCCTACGACGTAATCCAGCGTCGGCTGCGCGACCTGGGTTACCGGACCCGTCTCGTCCGCAACGTGACCGACGTCGACGACGACATACTGCGCAAGGCGCGAGAACTCGACGTTTATTACCTTGACCTGGCAGATCAGGAAATGGCGGCCTTCTCGGCCGACATGGACGCCCTTGGGCTCCTCCCCGCGGCCAGCGAGCCCCGGGCCACCTCGGCCATCCCTGACATCCAGGCCCTGATCGAGATCGTGCTGGCGAATGGGCATGCATACCGCGCCGACGGAGCTGTCTACTTCGATATCGCATCGTGGCCGGCGTTTGGCTCCCTCAGCCATTACAGCCGAGACGAGATGACCGACCTCGCCAAGGAAAGGGGCGGCCACCCCGAAGACCCGAACAAGGCCAACCCACTTGATTTCGTGCTCTGGCAACCATCCGCTCCAGGGGAGCCGTCGTGGGGTTCGCCATGGGGCCAGGGCCGGCCCGGCTGGCACATCGAGTGCTCGGCCCTCGCTATGCGGGAACTGGGCACGACCGTCGACCTGCACGGGGGCGGCTCAGACCTGATCTTCCCGCACCACGAGTGCGAGGCCGCGCTCTCGGAGGCGGTGACGGGTCAGCCGTTCGTTCGCCACTGGGCCCACGCCGGCATGGTTGGCTACGAGGGCACCAAGATGTCCAAGTCGCTAGGCAACCTTGTTTTTGTCCGAGACTTGCTCAAGATTCTGGGAGCCGGCCGCCATACGCCTGGCGGTCCTGGCCCACCACTACCGATCGGACTGGGAGTGGCGCGACGACCTGCTCCAGCAGGCCGCCAGGAGGCTAGCGTCTTGGCGGGAAGCCAAGGGCCGGTCCACGCCGCCGCAGGGCCCGGGGCCTCGGAGCGGCCGGCCCGGGGCCCTCAACCTCATTGACGCCGTCAGGGCCGCGCTCGACAACGACCTCGACACTCCAGCGGCTCTGGCCGCCATCGACGCCGCCGTAGTTCCGGAGCCCCCAGGGACTACCGAGGCTGATATCTCGGACGCCGCCGCGCTACTCGGCGTGCAAATCTGAAACCCCGTTTTTTCGTGGCCTCGAGTCGTCCCTATCATTGGCGCGATGCCCCTTGGCGATAGCACGACCGGTGATCCCTCCGTTAGCCCGAACTCAATAGCTGTCACCCTCCCCGACGGATCCACGTGCCAGCTCCCTGCGGGCGCCACCGTGGCTGACCTGGCCGCGGCCATCGGCCCTCGTTTGGCGGACGCGGCCATCGCTGGGTTAGTCAATGGCGTCGAACGCGACCTGACCGCCACCTTGCCAAACAGTTCCAGCGTGAGCGTGATCACTGCGGCGTCCGAGGTGGGGCGGTCAGTGTTACGGCACTCCACGGCGCACGTCATGGCCCAGGCCGTGACGCGGCTCTGGCCGGGAGCCAAGTACGCCATCGGGCCGGCCATCGAGGACGGCTTCTACTACGATTTCGAGCTGCCGGGTGGGGCGCATTTCTCGCCCGAGGACCTTTCCCGCATCGAGGCCACCATGCGTGAGATCGTGGCCGAGGACCAGCCGTTCGTGCGCGAGGAACACTCGGTCCCCGAAGGGCTCGAGATTTTCGAGGACCAGCCGTACAAATTGGAGATAATCGAACGAGTCGACGCCGCCCACCCCACGAACGGCGCCCGCGACGATGTAGAGGCAGAAACCGAGGCGCTGGAGGAGGGGGCGGGGCCGGCCGGCGTTAGCACGTACCGCAATACCGGGCCCGCCTCCGGCCCACTGGGCACCGATTTTGTAGACCTGTGCCGCGGCCCCCACGTGCCGTCGACCAAAAGGCTCGGCTATTTCAAATTGACCAAGCTGGCCGCGGCTTACTGGAGAGGTGACGAGCGCAGGCCGCAGCTACAGCGCGTTTACGGGACGGCCTGGGAGTCGCAGGCGGCCCTGGATGCCTACCTCACGCGAGTAGAGGAGGCGGAGCGACGTGACCACCGGAGGCTCGGCGCCGAGCTTGACCTTTTTCATTTCCCGCCGGAGATCGGTAGCGGTTTAGCCGTCTTCCACCCAAAGGGCGGCCTCGTCCGCAAGATAATGGAGGACTATTCGCGCTCGGAGCATGAGAAAGGCGGCTACGAGTTCGTCTTCACGCCTCACCTGGCTAAGTCGACTCTCTTCGAGATTTCGGGCCACCTCGGCTGGTACGCCGAGGGAATGTACCCGCCCATGGAATTGGAGGGGGCCACTTACTACCCGAAACCAATGAACTGCCCGATGCACATCCTCATCTACAAGAGCCGTCAGCGTTCCTACCGGGAGCTCCCGCTGCGGCTGTTCGAGCTCGGTACCGTATACCGTTTTGAACGTTCGGGTGTGCTCAACGGGCTGTTGCGCGTGCGCGGCATGACCCAGGACGATGCTCACATATTTTGTACCAGGGAACAGCTCGAGGGCGAGCTAGCCAGCCTGCTCGAGTTCGTCCTGAAAATCCTGCGCCGTTTCGGGTTGACGGACTTCGAGGCAGAACTGTCGACGCGCCCGGACAAGTACATCGGCACTATCGAGGAATGGGACCGGGCCACTGACGCGTTGCAGGCAGCGCTGGAGGCGTCTGGCCTCGGGTACACGATTTCCGAAGGCGGCGGCGCCTTTTATGCGCCGAAGATCGACGTCCATGTGCGCGATGCCATAGGTCGTCGCTGGCAGGTCTCCACGATCCAGGTCGATTTCCAGTTACCTCACCGCTTCGAGATGGAATACGTGGGCGCAGACAATTCTCGCCACCGTCCTTTCATGGTGCACCGCGCCCTGTTCGGATCGGTGGAACGGTTTTTCGCCATTCTCCTGGAGCACTATGCCGGTGCCTTCCCGACGTGGCTGGCGCCCGTACAGGTTCAAGTGCTCCCTGTTCGTGACGACCACGAGCCGTACGCCTCGTCTGTAACGACGGCTTTGCGCGAAGCCGGGTTCCGGGTGCAGCCGGTACCAGCCGACGAGCCCCTCGGGGCGCGGGTACGGAGGGCCAAGCTCGAGAAGATCCCCTATGTGCTCGTCGTCGGGGACGATGACGTGGCGGCCGGGACCGTCGGGGTCAACACCCGGGGCAGCGAACGGCCCGAGCGTGGCGTAGCCGTCGCCGATCTGGTGGCCAGGCTGGCGGCCGACGTCGGCTCGGAGGCGCCGTCGGCACCCACCGATGGGGGGCCTCGTCCAACCGATGCGGCCACGTCCAAGGGCGAGCGGCCATGACCTGTCCCCGTATTTGCCGGGAGGCGCCATGACTTACCTCGACCACCTTTGGGCCGGATGGCGTTCCGACTTCATTTCTGCAGCGTATGGCGGGGGAAAAGATGGGCCTGGTCCGCCCCCCTGCGTTTTCTGCGCCATCCTGGCCAGCGGCTTGTCGGACGAAGAGGTCCACATCATTTGGCGTCACCCATCTGGAAGGGCCGTCGCCATTCTCAATGCCTACCCGTACACCAGCGGGCATTTGATGGTCATGCCCACTCGCCATGTCCCCGATGTGGAGGAGCTCACGCCCGAGGAGGCCGCTGACCTCTGGGAAGGGGTGCGGGCCGGGGTGCGGGCCGTAAAGGGGGCCTACAAGCCGGACGGCGTCAACCTGGGGGCGAACCTGGGAAAGGCGGCCGGAGCCGGGGTCCCGGGCCACTTCCACATGCATGTCCTCCCGCGCTGGGTGGGGGACACCAGCTTTATGACCACGGTGGCTGACGCACGTGTGCTGCCGGAGCCTCTTTCCGAGAGCGGGGCGAAACTGCGGGCCAGCTGGGTGGGCCTCGCCGGCCCGAAAAAATAGTTCGATAGACGAACTATCTCGGTTAGTCTGGAGTCGTGAGCTCCAGGCCCCCCACCTCTACTCCGGGCGCGGTGACGGTGTCCGGCCGCAAGGTGGACTACAAGTGGGTGGCGCTGGCCTGCACCACCTTCGGGGTGATCATGGCCACGATCGACTCGTCGATCATGTTGATCGCGCTGCCCGACATCTTCGAAGGCATCCACCTCGACCCGCTTCGTCCGGCCAACAGCTTCTACCTGCTTTGGATGATCCTTTCGTTCCTCGTGGTCAGCAGCGTGCTCGTGGTGTCGTTCGGCCGGCTGGGCGACATGTTCGGCCGGGTGAAGATGTACAACCTCGGCTTCGCCATCTATACGGTCACGTCCCTGATCCTGACCGTCGACTGGCTGCACGGCCAGCCCGGCGCCCTCTACCTCGTAGTCGGCCGGGTTTTCCAGGGCGTGGGCGCCGCCTTCCTGGTGGCCAACTCGAGCGCCATCCTGACCGATGCCTTCCCGGAGGACCAGAGAGGGCTGGCCCTCGGGATCAACAATGTGGCCGCCATCAGCGGCGTGTTCATCGGCCTTGTCCTCGGGGGGATCCTCGGCCCGATCCAGTGGCGGCTGGTGTTCCTGGTCTCCGTGCCATTTGGGTTGGCTGGGACCCTGTGGGCCTATTACAAGCTGCGCGAGACACCAAAACGGGCGTCCGCTTCCATCGACTGGCCTGGGAACATCACCTTCGCTATTGGCCTGATCGCCATCATGGTCGGGATCACCTATGGCATCCAGCCGTACGGGGGCAGCACCATGGGTTGGACGAGCCCGACGGTCCTGAGCGAGCTGGCCGTCGGTGCCGCTTTCCTGGGCGCCTTCGGCGTGATCGAGCGCAGGAGCGCACAGCCGATGTTCCGCTTGGCCCTGTTCCGGATCCGGGCCTTCACGGCCGGGGTGCTGTCCAGTTTCTTGGCGGCAGTGGCCCGAGGCGGCCTCATGTTCATGATGATCATCTGGCTGCAGGGCATCTGGCTGCCCGAGCACGGCTTCAGCTTCGCCCAGACGCCGTTATGGGCCGGGATCTACATGTTGCCCCTGACGGCCGGTTTTCTAATTGCCGGCCCGATATCGGGAGCCTTGTCGGACCGCTTCGGCTCGCGGCCGTTCGCGACCGGAGGCATGCTGCTGGCGGGGTTCACCTTCCTGCTCCTCGAGCAGCTGCCGATCAACTTCGCCTACTGGCAGTTCGCCCTCCTGCTGCTGCTGAACGGCTTGGCCATGGGCGCCTTTGCCAGTCCTAACCGGGCCGGCGTGATGAACAGCCTGCCTCCGCAGGACCGCGGCGCCGGCTCCGGTATGAACGCCACCTTCCAGAACTCGGCCCAGGTGTTGTCCATAGGGATCTTCTTCACGCTCGTGATCATCGGTCTGTCGGGGACGCTGGCGTCGAGCCTCAGCCACGGGCTCATCGCCGAGGGGATCGCCCGTCCGGTGGCTGACAGAGTGGGCAACCTGCCTCCGGTGTCGACCCTCTTCGCCGCCTTCCTCGGGTACAACCCCCTGGCGCACCTGCTCCCGGGCAGCGTCCTGGCCAGCTTGCCGCACGCCGAGCGGGCCGTCGTCATCGGCCGCTCGTTCTTCCCTCATCTGATTGCCGCGCCGTTCGCCTCCGGCCTACACGCCGCCTTCGACTTCGCCGCTCTGGGTTGCTTCGTCGCCGCGGCGGCCTCGTGGTCCCGGGGCAAGCGCTACGTCTATCGTCCGGCTTCACCGGCGCCAGCCCCGTCGCCGAAACCGGCGCCCGAGCCGGCGTCCGCCTCGCGCTGAGATCGCCCGACGCGTCCGTCGTCGACAGACAACACGAGCGCCAGCAGGTGAGCGGGGACTCACGGACCAGCCCGTCACGCCGGGCGCGGCGCTCACCCCGGCCAGCGCTCGCGCTGTCGGTGGCCCGGTGCGTTCGGGCCTCGGTGGCCGAACCCAAACGGGTGTACGTCGGGTGAGACGATGTTTGTGCAGTGCTTGTACTTGCAACAACCGTTAGGAGTGAGGCGCCCGCTGGGGACGAGCGTGCGTTCACCACGCTTGCTTCGGACCGGATCCCCCCGGTCTGGGTCCAATTACATGCCTACGAGGCACGTTTTTGGCCACAGATCGGGCTATTTATCGCGGATATCACTTAGCACGGAGAGAACAGCCATAGCCGACGACTACCAATGGAGCGACGCCATGGTCGTGAACCACGACGGCCCGCCTGACAACGCGCGCTGCCCGACATGCCACATGTACAAGCGCCTATGCGACTGCGACTGCGACGTCGTAGCCGAGCACTGAAACGAGAGCTCTCCGTGCCTGCCGCCGGCGAGCCGACGGCGCTGTACTACGAAGCCTCGGCCCTGCCCGCAGCAGCCGCGCCGGAGCCCCCAGTGCCCGAAGCTCCACTGCCTAGCGTCCCTGACCCGGGCGCCTCAGAGCTGGCAGACCCAGAGCCTGGCAGACCCAGAGCCGGCAGACCCAGAGCTGGCAGACCCGATAGCCGGCAGCGGCTCCAGGAGCATGACGGCGACGTCGTCGTTGAGACGCCCGCTGGAGTGGCCGTTTAGCTGCTCGATTAGCCTTCCGGTGGCCGCCTCAACGGAGCCGGCGACCAATCCCTGGGCCGCCTGGCCCAGGTCGAAG
Organism: uncultured Acidimicrobiaceae bacterium; assembly: GCA_963750465.1. Lineage (GTDB taxonomy): Bacteria > Actinomycetota > Acidimicrobiia > Acidimicrobiales > Palsa-688 > Fen-671. The sequence goes on along the minus strand of CAVVRE010000007.1, from coordinate 411,510 downwards.
GACTGCCCGGAGCGGTCCAGTGCGTCCGCCAGCCCGTCCGTGTAGAGCAAGAGCCGCGTTCCGGCGGGTGCTTCCACGCGGTCGAGGGCCGGGTCGCTGCCAACCCCGAGCGGGCTGGCCGGGACGGATGCCTCGAGGCTGCGGACCTTACCGCCCGGGCCGATCAACAAAGGGGGCGGGTGGCCGCAGTTGACGATCGTTATGGTGGAGCGGTCGATCTCGCACATGACGGCGGTGACGAACTCCTCCCCGTCGACATCGGTGGCCGTCGGGTCCCGGGCGTAGCGGGCGACCAGGTTGTCGAGCTCTCGAGCCACGGTGCCGAGGTCGGCCTGGATGTAGGCCATAGCCCGGAAAGCCCCCAGCACGAGCGCAGCCAGCCGGACGCTGGGCATCCCATGCCCGCGGACGTCCCCGACGAACGCCCTTGTCCCGAACGGGGTGTCGAGGATTTCGTAACAGTCTCCTCCGACCGTCGCCGCTCGGGCCGACGACTGGTACCACGTCGCCACGGCTACCGACCCGACTTGCGGCGCAGGCTTGCGGATTATGGCCCGCTGAGTAGCCTCCGCCACAGTCGCCAGCTCGACGATGCGCTGCTCGCGTTTGACCCGGAGCGATGATGCCTGGGTGGCCAGCAAGGTCCCGGCCAGGACCACGACGATGGTGGCCACGCTGGCGTGCGGCTCGTTGCGGTCCAGGAAATCAAGCCCGGCGGCGGAGGCGACGGCGGCTCCACCCAGGAGGGCAACCCCGGCCGGCCGGACGCCGCTGGCAGCCAGGAACGGGGCGATCACGAGCGCGCCGGAGATGTTGGTGCGGCCCGGAAGGGATAGGTCGATCACCGTCAAGACGACGAGCATCGCTGCGCTCACCGCCAACCACCCGAGCTCGTTGGCCCAAATTGACCTGTTGGGTCTCGTACGCCATATCTTGGCCCAACGGCTGGTCTGAACATCGACGGGTTAGCGGGAATGGCGGACCGGTTCCCGGGACCGGAGCCTCCGGCCACGGTCACGATGTGGTGGCCGGGACGGGGCTCACGCGGAGGCCGTTGCTGATATGGGAGCGTTTGTGGGCGAGGTCTATGACTGGGTCATCGACCGTCGTCTCCACGGCCTCCTGCTGCGGGGAGGCGGCCTTTCGTCCCCAGCCGAGGTGGTAAGCCACTTGACCGCCGTTCAGGCTCAGGAGCACTCGTACGCCCGATGGTCCGTGGCGCAGCGCTTGGCCGGCCCGCCCACTGCGGCAACGGTCGACGCCGCTTTCGCCGACGGTGAGTTCGTGCGGACGCACGTATTGCGGCCGACCTGGCACTACGTGGCGGCCGCCGATCTTGGCTGGCTCATGGCTCTCAGCGGGCCGCGCGTCGACGCCGCCAGCGCCCGCCAGCACTATGTCCTTGGCCTGGACGACCGAACCTTGGGGCGGTCGAACGAACTGATTGGCCAGTCCGTGGCGTCAGGCGCCCGGACCCGGCGTGAGCTGCTAGAGGTCCTCGACGGCCGAGGCCTCTCGGCTGCCGGCCTGCGCGGCACCTACATGTTGATGCACGCCGAGCTCACTGGAGTGGTCTGCAGCGGGCCTATGCGCGGAAAACAGCATACCTATGCCGCCTTCGACCAACGCGTGGCGACAGCACCAGGGCCCGCGGCGACGAAGCGCTCGGCGAGTTGGCCTGGCGGTATTTCTCCACTCGCGGCCCGGCCACGCTGCACGACTTCTCGTGGTGGTCGGGGCTAAGGGTGGCCGCCGCCCGGTTGGGCCTGGAACTGGCGCAGTCGCGCCTCGAGGCCCGTGCCGTCGACGGCCGCACCTTTTGGTTCGCCGAAGGTAAGGTAACCCGGTCGAAGCGCCCTCGGGTCGACCTGGTCCAGGCCTACGACGAGATGATCATCTCGTACAGCCAGTCCCGGGACGTGCTCAACGCCACCTATACGACTTTTCCCCCGATGAGCCGCGTGCAGGGCTTCTACCACGTCCTTCTCCTCGATGGGCGCGCTCTCGGCCACTGGCGAGCGCCGGCAGGCAGCTCAACTGTCCAGACCCGCATCAGCAAAGTGCTAGACGGTGGGGAGCAGGCCGCTTTGGCCGCCGCCATCGAGGGCTACATGCAGTTTGTAAGGTGAGCTGAGGGCATCGCGGCCTTGCAGGCCGGCGCCCGAAACCTGCCGCCGCCCAAATCACCAGATTCTGGCGCCCGCTCCGGCAGCGGGTCCGGCCCATTTCGGTCGCCGGCCCCTCTATTTGGGGGAAAGGTGCCCGGCGACCGGGTATTATTTGAGTAGTTGCGTGCCGTGTGGGCCAGCGTCGTCCCGATCTGCACCGGAAACGTTGGACGTAACTAATTGGAGGCACATGGCCGCGATCGTTAACGCGGGAGGTTTTCACCTCTCCGCGCCACAGGGCACAGTCGAAAAAAGCAGCGGACCGGGACTCTACCGGCCCGAGTTCGAACATGATGCTTGCGGGGTTGCCTTTGTGGCCGACCTGCACGGGCGTCCGAGCCACGCCATGGTCGAGATGGGCCTGGCCAGCCTGTGCCACCTCGAACACCGCGGGGCAAAAGGAGCCGACCCCGAGACCGGCGACGGCGCCGGCGTGCTCGTACAGATCCCGGATCTTTTCCTCCGGGCGGCTTTCGGGGTAGAACTCCCTCCGCTGGGCTCGTACGCCACGGGGATTGCCTTCCTGCCGGCCGATCGGGGTGCCGCTGACCACGTGTGCGCGCAGTTCGAAGCCCTTGCTGCCGAGGAAGGTGTCTCCGTGCTGGCCTGGCGCGACGTCCCCGTCGAAGCGGGCCTGCCTGGTGCCGCCGCCCGCGAGGTGATGCCTTCGTTCCGTCAGGTCGCTGTGGCGGGGGAGCGGGGCCAGAGCGGCCTCGAACTGGAGCGGACCGCTTTTGTGTTGCGCAAGCGGGCCGAGCACGAGATCCCTGACATTTATTTCCCGTCGTTGTCCGCCCGCACGCTGGTCTACAAGGGGATGCTGACGGCCCCCCAGCTGCCCGGGTTCTTCCACGACCTTTCGGACCCCCTCTTCGAATCCGGCCTGGTTTTGGCTCACGCTCGTTTCTCGACCAATACCTTCCCGAGCTGGCCGCTGGCCCATCCGTACCGGTATGTGGCCCACAATGGCGAGTTCAACACCGTGCAGGGCAACCGCAACTGGATGCGCGCCCGCGAGGCCATGCTGTCCAGCGAGCTCATCCCTGGAGATATTTCCAGGATTTTCCCGGTGGTAACCCCGGGCGGCAGCGACTCGATGAGCTTCGACGAGGTCGTAGAGCTGCTACATCTCGGTGGCCGTTCGCTCCCTCACGCGGTGCTCATGATGATCCCGGAAGCATGGGAGAGCAAAAAGGACCTGTCAGCCGAGCGCCGGGATTTCTACCAGTTCCACTCCTGCGTGATGGAGCCCTGGGACGGGCCGGCCGCGATGGCCTTTACCGATGGCACCCTGATCGGGGCGCAATTGGACCGCAACGGCTTCAGACCCCTCCGCTACTGGGTCACGGATGACGACATCGTGATCCTGGCTTCAGAGGTGGGAGTGCTGGATGTCCCCGCCTCCAAGGTCGTCCTCCGTGGGCGGATCCAGCCGGGCCGCATATTCCTCGTTGATACCGCCGCCGGTCGTATAGTCGACGACGACGAGGTCAAGGACTCCCTGGCTGCCGAACTCCCTTACGGGGCGTGGCTGTCCGCCGGCCTCATCGACCTCGAGGATCTGCCCATGCGCCGGGCGCTGACCCCCCAGTACTCGAGGCTCGTGAGTTTCCAGCGCCAATTCGGCTACACGGAGGAGGAGATCCGCCTCGTTCTGGAACCGATGGTGAAAACGGGCGCTGAGCCGCTTACGTCCATGGGTGACGATACGCCGCTGGCAGTGCTGTCTCGCCGGCCGCGCCTTCTTTACGACTATTTCCGCCAGCTTTTCGCTCAGGTCACCAACCCGCCTCTGGATGCCATCCGGGAAGAGCTCATAACTTCGCTATCTTCCTCGGTTGGCCCCGAAGGCAACCTGTTGGAGCCAGGACCGCGCTCCTGCCACCAGATCATGTTGCCCGGCCCGTGCTCACGAACGACGAACTGGCCACCTTGCTCTACGTCAACGAGGATGGGCTGGTCCCGGGGTGGCACAGCTTTGCCGTTGACGGGCTTTTTGCGGCCAAAGGTCAGGGTAGCCCGGGAGAACGCCTGCGAGCGGCTCTGGACGAGGTCTGTGCCCAGGTCGAGGACGCTGTGGTCAGCGGGGCCAGTGTCATCGTCCTCTCGGACCGGCATGCCAATGCCGACTCAGTGCCCATTCCTTCGCTGCTGCTCGTTTCGGCCGTTCACCATTTCCTGGTGGACAACAAATTGCGCACGCGGGTGGGACTAATCGTCGAAACGGGCGAAGCCCGCTCCGTCCACCACATGGCCTGCCTGATCGGTTACGGGGCGGCGGCCATAAACCCTTACCTGGCCTTCGACACGGTCGTCGACCAGGTCCGGCGGGGCGCCATCACGGATATGACGGCCCGCAAAGCACTTCACAATTACGTGGAGGCGGCGGCCAAAGGCGTCCTCAAGACGATGTCCAAGATGGGCATCTCTACAGTCGCCTCCTATACCGGGGCGCAGGTGTTCGAGGGTGTGGGCCTGGCCAGCCACGTGGTCGACCGGTATTTCAAAGGTACGGCCACCCAGATCGAGGGGATCGGGCTCGAAGACATCGCCGGCGAAGCCCTGGCTCGCCACCGCGAAGCCTGGCCCGGCCGGCCGACGGAGCTGGCGCACCGGGATCTCGACCCCGGCGGGGAGTGGCAGTGGCGGCGGGAGGGCGAGTACCACCTGTTCAACCCGGACACTGTGTTCAAGCTGCAACACGCCACCCGGGCCAAGAGCTACAAAATCTTCAAGCAGTACAGCCGGGCCGTGGACGACCAATCTCGCCAGCTGGCTACCTTGCGCGGCCTGCTCCGGTTATGCCCGGCCAGTGAGACCGGGCGCCAGCCGGTAGCGCTGGACGAGGTCGAACCAGTCTCGTCGATCGTGAAGCGTTTTTCGACCGGGGCCATGTCCTACGGCGCCATTTCCCAAGAGGCTCACGAAACTCTGGCCATTGCCATGAACCGTCTCGGGGCGCGCAGCAATAGCGGTGAAGGGGGCGAAGACCCGGAACGAAATGTGGCCAGCCCCAATGGCGACAGCCGCCGTAGCGCAATTCGCCAGGTGGCGGCGGGTCGTTTTGGAGTCACCAGTGAGTACCTGGTTAACGCGGACGACATCCAGATAAAAATGGCCCAGGGCGCCAAGCCTGGTGAGGGTGGCCAACTACCGGGCAAGAAGGTCTACCCGTGGATCGCCAAGACCCGTTATTCGACTCCCGGAGTCGGTCTTATCTCACCTCCGCCTCACCACGACATTTATTCGATCGAGGACCTGGCGCAACTCATATATGACCTCAAAAATGCCAACCCCCGCGCCCGTATCAACGTGAAACTGGTTTCGGAGACGGGGGTGGGGACCGTGGCCGCCGGGGTGGCCAAGGCCCACGCCGATGTCGTGCTCATTTCCGGTCACGACGGAGGCACGGGGGCGTCGCCGATGAGCTCGACCAAGCATGCTGGCGGCCCCTGGGAGCTCGGGTTGGCCGAAACACAGCAGACGCTGCTGCGCAACGGGTTGCGCGACCGGGTCGTGCTTCAGGCGGACGGCTCGATGAAAACGGGCCGGGACGTGGTGATCGCGGCCCTGCTCGGGGCGGAGGAGTTCGGTTTTTCTACGGCTCCCCTCGTGGTAGAGGGCTGCATAATGATGCGTGTCTGCCACCTCGACACCTGCCCGGTGGGCGTAGCCACGCAAAACCCTGAACTTCGCAAGCGCTTCAGAGGGACGCCGGACCTCGTCGTCAGCTTTTTCGAGTACATCGCGGAAGAGGTCAGGGAGTGGCTGGCGGAACTAGGGTTCAGGACTCTGGAGGAGGTCGTCGGCCACACCGAGGTGCTCGGCGTCGACGTCCCCGACGAGCAGACAAAAGCGGCGACGCTCGACCTTTCGCGCCTGCTGTTCGCCCCGCCCGAGGGGGTCCCGTTGCACTCTACGAGCCAACAAGATCATCAGCTGGAGAGCACCCTGGATGCCAGGCTGATAGCTGCCTGCCAGCCGGCCCTGGGAGAGGGACGAGAGGTGCGCGGGTCGTGGCCCATAGCCAACTCCAACCGTGCTGTAGGCACAATGCTCGGGTCCGAGGTGACCCGGCGGTACGGCGGCGGCGGGCTCCCGCAGGGCACCATAGACCTCGAACTGACCGGTTCGGCGGGCCAGAGCTTCGGGGCCTTCCTTCCGTCCGGGGTCACGCTGCGCCTATTTGGCGATGCCAACGACTACCTGGGCAAGGGGCTGTCGGGGGGGCGCATTATCGTGAGGCCGCCTTTCGAGGTGCCTGACGGCTTCGTGGCCGAGGCGAACATAATTGCGGGAAATGTCATTGGGTACGGTGCCACCAGCGGGGAGATCTTCATTAGAGGCGTCGTCGGCGAACGGTTCTGCGTGCGAAACTCGGGGGCCCTTGCCGTCGTGGAGGGAGTGGGCGACCATGGTTGTGAGTACATGACCGGCGGACGCGTCGTCGTGCTCGGCCCCACGGGTCGCAACTTTGCCGCCGGTATGTCGGGAGGTTTCGCGTACGTGTACGACCCCCATGGGCGCCTCTCAGCCCGGGTCAACCATGAGATGGTGGCGCTAGAGGCACTCGGTGACGACGACGCAGAATGGCTCGGGAGCGTGCTCTTGCGCTATGCCGGCGAGACGGCTTCGGAACTAGCGGAGAGGCTCCTCGACAGCATTGCGGTGCAGGCCTCCTCGTTCGTAAAAGTGGTACCGACCGACTACCGCCGCGCCCTCGAAGCGGCCCGCACGTCCGAGGGGGAACCAGAAGCGGTGGCGGCGATAATGATGGCCGCGGCACATGGCTGACCCGGACGGCTTCCTGAAACACAAAAGACGGGAGGCCGAGCACCGGCCCGTTCACATGCGCGTCCGCGATTGGGCCGAGATGTACGAGACGGCCGATGTGACGGCGTTGCGAACCCAGGCGTCGCGCTGCATGGACTGCGCCATACCCTTCTGCAACAGCCTGAGCGGTTGCCCTCTGGGCAATCTCATACCCGACTGGAACGACCTCGTTTACAGGGACCGGTGGCGCGACGCCATCGACCGGCTCCACGCCACGAACAATTTCCCCGAGTTCACGGGGCGGATGTGCCCGGCGCCGTGCGAGAGCGCCTGCGTGCTGGCCATAAACGATGAGCCGGTCACGATAAAGGACGTCGAAAAGAAGATCATCGACTACGCCTGGGAGCACGGCTGGGTCACACCGGTACGGCCGACCGTCAGGACCGCCAACCGGGTGGCGGTCGTTGGTTCCGGGCCCGCCGGGATGGCGGCCGCTCAACAGCTCACCCGAGCCGGTCACGATGTCGTCGTCTACGAGCGCGACGACCGGCCCGGCGGCCTGATCCGTTACGGGATCCCGGATTTCAAAATGGACAAGGCCCTGCTGGACCGGCGGGTCGAACAGATGGAGGCCGAGGGCACCGTTTTCGAGTGCGGCGTCGACGTCGGGGTTGACTTGTCGGTCGAGGACCTGCGCTCTGGTTATGACGCCGTCATCTTGGCCATTGGCGCGCTGTGGCAGCGAGACCTCGAGATCCCGGGCCGGCACCTTCAGGGCGTCCATCTGGCTATGGACTACCTCGTCCCCGCCAACAGGGTCCAGGCCGGCCTGCTGGCAGAGCCGCCGATCGATGCCAACGGCAAGCGGGTGATCATCATCGGCGGCGGCGACACGGCGGCCGACTGTCTGGGTACCGCTCATCGCCAGGGGGCCGCCTCCGTGCACCAGTTCGACATCCACGAGCAACCGCCCGACGAGCGACCCGACAGCACCCCGTGGCCGTTGTGGCCGCTGGTCCTGCGCGACTCGTTGGCCCACGAAGAAGGGGGCGAGCGGCTCTTCGCAGTGCATACCGACGCCTTCGTCGGCGACGAGAACGGACGCCTGCGGGGCCTGGACGCCCACAGCGTGCGAGAACTGCGCCGGCGCGAGTACGAGCACGTGACGGGCAGTGAGTTCGAGCTGCCCGCCGACCTCGTGCTGCTGGCGGTCGGGTTCCGGGGCCCGGACCGCCAGCTGCTCGACCGGCTCGACGTGGAGGTCACCGCACATGGAGCGGTGGCTCATGACGGGTCATGGGAGACCAGCGTGCCGGGCGTCTTCGCCTGTGGCGACGCCACCAGGGGGGCCAGCTTGATCGTCTGGGCGATAGCGGAAGGGCGAGCCGCAGCGGCGGCCGTCGACCGCTACCTGGTGGGCGAGACGTTATTACCGGCCGCCCTTTGAGGCCGCCCTTTGAGGCCGCCCTTTGAGGCCACGCTTTGAGAACCGCGCTTTGAGGCCACGCTATGAGGCCACGCTTTGAGGGTGGCGAGGCCGGGGTTTGAGCGGGCCACCCCGAAGGAACCTCACCGCCACCGGTTAACCTCCTAAGAGTGAGGACCGCGTTTTACCCCGGGGAGTGCCCGACGCCACCAGAGGGGTCGGTGGTTACCATCGGGGCCTTTGACGGCGTCCATCTCGGCCACCGCCGGCTCATCGAGCGGGTCCGCCGCACGGCGGCCGAGATCGGGGCGGTGGCCACCGTGGTGACCTTCGACCGGCACCCGGCCAGCGTCGTGCGCCCGGAGTCGGCGCCACTGTTACTGACGGACCTCGACCAGAAGCTCGCACTACTGGAGCAATGCGGGGCGGAGCTCACGCTAGTGGTGCACTTCGACGCCCAACGGGCGGCTGAAAGGGCGGAAGACTTTGTCGCCGAGGTGCTGGTGGGTTGTCTCCACGCCCGAGCGGTGATGGTGGGCCACGACTTCCATTTCGGGCATAACCGCGAGGGCGACGTCCCCCTCCTCCAGCGCATGGGCGCCCAGATGGGCTTCGACGTGACCGGGATCCGCCTGTTGGGCGCGGGCGCCCCAAGCAGCCAGAGCCCTCAGAGCAGCTCTGGCTCATCCGCGGTGGGCGGCGAGCTGCTGACCGACATGCCGCCGATCTCTTCGACCCGTATCCGCCGGCTCATCAGCGGGGGTGATGTGCTGGGTGCGGCCACACTCCTCGGCCGCTGGTACGAGCTGCGAGGGGTGGTGGCGCACGGGGAAAAACGGGGCCGTGAGCTGGGCTTCCCGACGGCCAACCTCGAGGTCAGCAAGGAAATGCAGACTTGCGCCGACGGTGTCTACGCCGGCTGGTACCTCCGGCCGGACGGGACCCGCCACCAGACGGCCATTTCCGTCGGGCGTCAACCGACGTTCTACGAGTCGAGGCCCTACTCCCTGGTCGAGGCCCACTTGCTCGATTTCCACGGTGACCTGTACGACGAGGTGGGCACCGTCGAGCTGGTCGCCCGCCTTAGGGGCCAGGAGAAATTTGCTTCCATAGAGGCGCTCGTCGACCAGATGTCGAGCGACGTAGCCCAGACGCGGCGTACATTGGGTGCGCCGAACCCCCAGTAAGCCGAACCCGCAGGCTTGGCCGCCCGCACCGCCCGACGGCCCGGTAACGGCTGCTGTAGCTGCTAGGGTGCCACCTACTGCTAGAATGAAGGTGGCGTGTGCCGCGGCAAGTGCTCAGGTGACTGAGGTCCTGCTTTGGGCGCGAACAAACCCGGCCTGCCGCCTTGATCAGCTTTTTAAAGGCCAGCCGAGACCAAGGATCTATCAGCATGGCAGAAAAATCAGCGACCATAGGGGCTTACCGCCTCCATGAGACGGACACCGGTTCGCCCGAGGTCCAGGTCGCTTTGTTGAGTGAGCGAATAGCTCACCTGACCGAGCATTTGAAGGTCAACAAGCATGACCACCACTCCCGGCGCGGCCTCATGGTACTCATCGGGCGCCGCCGTCGCCTTCTCGATTACGTGAAGAACAACGACGTGGAGCGTTACCGGGAGCTCATAAGCCGGCTGGGGCTGCGCCGCTGATTATCAGCGTGGTGGGGCGGGCTGTGGTCAGCTGCCAGTCGAGGGCTTCCAGCCAGGCGTTCTGCGCCCGTGCCGGCAGCCGCCAACTGACAACTGGCTCGGTGTTGCTCCCCCGCGCGGACGGGGCTTTCGAAAGCCGAAAGCCCTTTTATTGTGGCTCCCGGTGTTGCTGGCGGCCACAACCCGAAAGGAGAACAACATCTAAATGGGGGAGCCCGTTTCTGTCTCAGCGCCGGTGTCTGGTACCGGCAAAACCATCAGCTTCGAAACCGGTCTGCTAGCTCAGCAGTCCCAGGGTGCAGTAGTCGGGCGGATCGGGGACACCCTCGTCCTCGCCACTGCCAACGCCGCCGCGCATGCGCCTGAAAGCATCGATTTCTTCCCGCTTACCGTTGACGTCGAAGAGCGGATGTACGCCGCCGGCAAGATACCCGGGTCGTTCTTCCGCCGTGAAGGGCGGCCGACGGAGAGCGCCATACTCACCGCCCGCCTGATCGACCGGCCCTTGCGGCCGTCTTTTGCCGACGGTTATCGCAACGAGACGCAGGTCGTGATCACTGTAATGGGCGCCGACCAGGTCAACCCGCACGACGTAATCGCGATAAATGCCGCCAGTGCGGCCCTGATGATCTCGGGGATACCCTTCGAGGGCCCGATAGGCGCCGTGCGCGTCGCATATTCGCAGGAGGGTTCGTGGGTACCCCACCCGACTTATGGGGAAGGCGAAGAGTCGACTTTCGAGCTCATCGTGGCGGGCCGAGCCCTCCCGGACGGCGATGTGGCCATCATGATGGTCGAAGCGGGCGGGGGCGAGCGGGCCTGGGCTTATTACAACCAGGGCGCCCCCAAGGTGACCGAGGAAGTGATCGCCGAAGGCCTGGAGGCTTCCAAGATCTGGATCAAGGAGTCGATCGATCTCCAGTACAAGCTGAGGGACGAGGCCGGTTCCCGGTCGCCTATGGCCTTTCAGCCCCGGCGCGACTACGCCCCTGAGGTCTTCGAACGGGTCCAGGAGCTCGGGTCGGACCGCATTAGCAAGGTGACCACTATTTCGCTGAAGTCCGAGCGCGAAGCAGCCCTGGAAGAGGCGGCGACCGCCCTCGTCGACGAACTGTCAGCGGAATTCCCCGGGCGGGAAAAGGAGATCTCATCCGCGGTCCGCTCGCTCACTAAGAAGCTCGTACGCCAACGGATCGTCAATGACGGGGTCCGGATCGACGGCCGGGGCCGCGCGACATCAGGCCTCTGTCAGCTCGGGTTGGTTTGATCCCGACTGCGCACGGGTCGGGGCTGTTCCAGCGGGGGGAGACCCAGGTCCTTAATGTCACGACGCTCGGCATGCCCCGTCTGGACCAGCTTCTCGACACCATCGGCGTAGACGAGAAAAAGCGCTATATGCACCACTACAACATGCCGCCCTCGGCCAACGGTGAAGTGGGCCGGGTCGGCAGCCCCAAGCGCCGGGAGATCGGGCACGGCCTACTGGCCGAGCGCGCCTTGCTGCCAGTGGTCCCGCCATTCGACGAGTTCCCGTACGCATTGCGCCTGGTCTCCGAGGTACTCGCGTCCAACGGCTCAACGTCAATGGCGTCAGTGTGCGCGTCCACCCTGTCGCTCATGGACGCCGGGGTGCCGATCAAGGCGCCTGTGGCCGGCATCGCCATGGGCCTGGTAAAAGACGGCGACCGTTACGTGACGCTGACTGACATCCTCGGGGCCGAGGACGCCTTCGGCGACATGGACTTCAAAGTGGCGGGGCCAGCCGACTTCGTCACCGCTCTCCAGCTCGACACCAAGATCGACGGCCTGCCGGCGTCGGTCCTGGCCGATGCATTGCGCCAAGCCCGTGAGGCGCGCCTGATCATCCTCGAGGTCATGAACGGGGTAATCAGTCAACCCCGGGCCGAGGTGCGGGACACGGCGCCCAAGGTCGTCACAATCGAGATCCCACTTGACAAGATCGGTGAAGTCATCGGGCCCAAGGGCAAGATGATCAATTCGATCCAGCAGGAGACCGGTGCTGACATCAGTGTCGATGACAACGGCGTAGTAGGCACGGTCACGATGGGTGCCAGAGACGGCGGAGCCGTAAAGGAAGCCCTCAGGCGCATCGAGCTGATACTTGACCCGCCTCGGGCCGAAGTAGGCGCTACCTACCGGGGCAAGGTCGTGAACATCACGAAGTTCGGCGCCTTTGTCAACATCTTGCCGGGCCGCGACGGCCTGGTACATATTTCCAAACTCTCCAAACTGGCTCAGGGCAAGCGCGTCGAACGCGTCGAGGACGTCCTGTCGTTGGGCGAAGAGCTCGACGTGCACGTGGACGACATCGATCCCATCGGCAAGGTCTCCCTGTCGCTCGAAGAGGGTTCGGGCCCTTCCAGCCCGCCGCCTGGCAGCGCCGACACCGCCAGCTCGGGTAACGGTGGCAAGGACGGCGGCGAGAGTTACGAGACGGTCTCGTTCGAAGACAGTTGGGAGAAAGAAGCCCGTTCGACGTTCGGGGATCTCGGCCCGGCCGCTGCTCCGCTCGAAGCGCAGTCCAGCGGCGGTCCAGGTCGCGGCGAACGCGGCGCCGACCAGCGGGGCCAAGGTGGGCCGCGGCGTAACCCGCGCCGGCGCCACTAGCGGCCCCGGTCATGGGCGAGGACGAAGGCCGGCCAAAAGGACGAGGGGCGCCAGTTAAGCGTGACATCGTCGAGACCACCGTCACCGACGGGGGTCTAACCGTTGTGACCGAGCACATGCCGGACGTGCTCTCGGTCAGCCTCGGCTTCTGGGTGGGCACCGGCTCGGTCGACGAGCCGGAGCCCATCGCCGGGGCATCGCATTTCCTGGAGCACCTCCTCTTTAAAGGGACGGCGGAGCGCAGTGCCCGGCAAATCGCCGAGGCCGTGGACGCGGTCGGCGGCGACATGAACGCGTTCACGACCAAGGAGCACACTGCTTTCTATGTGAGGCTGTTGGCCGACTCGGTCGATCTCGGCCTCGACATATTGTCGGAAATAATATGGTGCCCGGCCCTGCGTTTGGACGAGCTCGAGGCCGAGCGCCAGGTAATCCTCGAAGAAATACTCATGCACGGCGACGAGCCGGCCGAAGAGGTCCACGACCTATTCAATGCGGCCCTTTACCCAGGGCACCCTTTGGGACGAGACGTACTGGGCCTCGAATCGACCGTCAGGACGACGACGCGCCAGCAGGTGGTGGAGTTCCACCGCCACCATTACCGGACGGCGAACATCGTCGTGACGGCGGCCGGAAAAATAGACCATGACCGGGTCGCCGAGGGCGTAGTGCGCCGGCTCGACAAGGCGGTCGGCGAAGTGGGGCGCGACCTCCTCCTCGGCGGGGCTCGGCCTGATCGTACGGCTCCGTCGACCGGGGCGAAACGGCGCCTCGTTGTCAACCGGCCGACCGAGCAGGCTCACGTCATGGTCGGCATGCAGGCGTTCGAACGCAACCACCCCGACCGGCAAGTCCTCAACGTGCTCGACCACGTTCTGGGTGGGGGCATGTCGAGCCGTCTTTTCCAGTCTGTACGGGAAGAAAGAGGGCTGGCCTACAACGTCTATTCCTATCGCTCCAGCTACCAGGGCGCCGGTGACCTGGCCGTGTACGCCGGGACCGCACCATCTCGCGCCCCTGAAGTGGTGAAGCTGATCACCGAGGAGCTCGACAAGATGGCGGCCTCGGGCGTGACCGAAGAAGAGTTGTCGGCGGCCAAGTCCCATATCCGGGGGGCCACCGCCCTCGGGCTAGAAGACTCCGGTGCCCGCATGAGCCGGCTCGGCCGCTCTCAGCTGACCCAGGGCCGGGTGCCCTCGCTCGCCGAGCTGGACGCGGAGGTTGCCGCGGTGACGACAGAAGACATCGCTCGCGTAGCCAGCCAGATCCTCGGCGGCCAGCGGAGCCTGGTCGTGCTCGGGCCGTTCGACGACGACGCCTTCGGGGATTGGGACAGCGGGCCAACTAACGACGGCCCCGGGCGGGGTGGGGCCCCCGCCTCGAGGAGGAGCCTGGGGTTGGCCCCCCAGGCGGGCCCATGAACAGGGTGTGACCCGGGTCGGGGTCTTCGGGGCCGGGGGCCGGATGGGCGCGACCGTGTGCGCGGCCGTTCAGGGAGATCTCGAACTGGAGCTCGTGGCCGCGGTCGACCCCGCCCATGCGGGTGAAAAACTCGATCCCGGAGACCTCGTGGCTGCCTCCGGGCCAGAAGCGATGGCCGAGGCCGGGGCGGAGGTAGCAGTCGACTTCACCGTGGCCAGCGCGGCCGTGGCCAATGCTGCTTGGTGTGCCAAGAACGGCGTGCACGCTGTCATCGGGACCACGGGCCTGGCGCCACAGATGCTGGCCGAGATGAAGGCGTTGTTCGAGGCGAGCAACGCCAACTGCGTGGTGGCGCCGAACTTCGCCATTGGTGCCGTCCTCATGATGCGCTTTGCCGAACTGGCGGCGCCGTGGTTCGAAACGATGGAGATCGTGGAACTTCACCACGACGGCAAAATCGACGCCCCGTCCGGGACTGCGTTGTTGACGGCCGCCCGCATGGCTGCCGCCCGCGGGCGGTTGCCATCGAACGAGGATGCGGCCCCGCCGGCCCGGGGCGCGCCAGGTGCGCCCGGCGTTCGGGTCCATTCCGTCCGGTTGCGCGGGCTCGTGGCCCACCAGGAGGTACTTTTCGGTACGACAGGGCAAACGTTGACCCTCCGTCACGACTCGCTCGACCGGGCCTCGTTCATGCCGGGCGTGCTGCTGGCCATAAAGCAGGTGGCGGCCCGGCCCGGTTTCACCGTCGGCCTGGATCCCTTGCTTGGCATTTGACGGCGTGGCTCCCTTGGGCCAAGAGCGCAGACCGTAGCGTCCTTGGTCGCCGCAACCGACGGTGGCGATAGCTAGGCTGGCAAACGATGTCAGACGGGATGGGTTCCTGATGCCGGCTCCTGGGCGCTTCGGTGCTGTCATATGCGCAATGGCCACTCCGTTCGACGCCGAGGGCCGCCTCGACCTGCCGGGGGCCGCGAGGCTGGCGAGCTGGTTGGCCGACAACGGTAACGACGGCCTGGTGCTGGCGGGCACGACAGGAGAGGCCCCGACGCTGAGTGACGAGGAGAAATTAGAGCTGTGGAGGGCGGTCCGGGCCGCTGTCAGCGTGCCGTTGATCGCCAACACCGGCACCGCCAGCACGGCGCACTCCGTCGAGCTCACCATAGCGGCGGCCGAGGTTGGCATGGATGCCGCGCTGGTCGTGACGCCCTACTACAACCGGCCTTCGCAAGCAGGTATCGAGGCCCATTTGCGGGCCGTGGCGGCGGCGACGGATCTGCCCGTGATCATTTACGACGTTCCCAAGCGAACGGGACGCGAAGTGCGCTTGGCCACACTTCAGCGGCTGGCGGGCGATGGCGTAATCGCCGGTGTGAAGGATGCCGCTGGCACGCCGGCGGTCACAGCGGCACTGGTGGCGGCGGCGCCTGACGGCTTCGAGGTCTACAGCGGCGACGACGCGCTGACCCTGGCCCTACTCGCGGTCGGGGCCGTCGGGGTAATCAGCGTGGCGTCGCACTGGGCCGGCGTACATATGGGCGAAATGGTCGCGGCGTACAGCAAGGGCGACACCGAATCGGCCATGGCGTTGAACGCTCGCCTGGTCGAGTCCTGGGACTTCGAGGCCAGCGACGAAGCCCCGAACCCCGTACCCACGAAGGCCATGCTGAAGGCACTGGGGTTGCCTGGCGGCGACTGCCGCCTGCCGATGGGCCCCGAGCCCGACGGTCTGGTGGAAAGGGCGGAACAAGTCTGGAGCCATCTTCACCGCCAAGCCCTTCGGCCGGCTTAACTTCATCCGCGACCGCCGCCGCCGGCCCCCGCTTGTCGTAGGTTGGCAGTGGTTAGCACGGGAGTTGCGGTCAAAGATGCCCGTAACGTTATCAACCGTACGCAATTCGTGAAGGAGCGATAATTGCCCGCCGATTCCAAACTGGGGCCTGTTGTCCGCATAGTTTTCCTGGGCGGTCTGGGCGAGATCGGGCGTAATTGCGCCTGGTTCGAGATGGACGGCCGCGCCGTACTGGTGGACTGCGGCCTCATGTTCCCAGACCCGGAAATGCTCGGTGTCGATCTCGTCTTGCCTGATTTCACCTACATAATCGAGAACAAGGACCGGCTCGAGGGGTGCGTCCTCACCCACGGCCACGAGGATCATTGCGGCGCCCTCGCGTACTTGCTCCGCGAGGTGAGTTTCCCGATTTACAGTTCGCCGGTCACCCTCGGCCTGGCGCGGAACCGCATCGAGGAGGCGGGCGTAGCCGACCGCACTGAACTGATCGCCGTCGCAGACGGCGAGCGGCGCAAAATAGGCCCGTTTGATATTGAGTTCTTACCCGTGGCCCACTCTGTCCCGTTTGGCTTTGCCCTCGCCTTCCATACTCCTCAGGGTGTCATCCTGCACACGGGTGACTTCAAACTCGACTTGACCCCGGTGGACGGGCGCAGGACAGACCTGACCCGGATCGGCGCCATGGCGGCCGAAGAGGGGATCCGGCTTCTGCTTTCCGACTCCACCAACGCCGAAGAACCAGGGTACGCACCTTCCGAGCGGGCCGTCGGCCAGGTCCTGTCCAGCCTTTTCGAGGCCAACCGGGAAAAACGCATAATAGTCGCCTGTTTCGCCAGCCATGTCCACCGGGTGCAGCAGGTGGCCGATGCGGCTCTTGCCACCGGGCGCTATATCGCTACGCTCGGCCGTTCTATGGGGAGGAACGTAGCTTTTGCCCGCGAGCTTGGCCTTTTACAAATACCAGAGGACCGCCTAATAGACATCGAAAAGATTGGCAACCTGAAGCCCAGTCAGATTTGTGTCATCTGCACGGGTTCCCAGGGTGAGCCGATGTCGGCGCTGTCGCTGATGGCAGCCGGTGAGAACAAATGGGTGAAAACGGGGGAGGGCGACCTGGTCGTGCTCTCTTCCCACGCCATTCCGGGCAACGAGTCGAATGTCGGCAAGGTCATCGACGGCCTGTGCCGGTCGGGGGCGGAAGTGGTGCACTCGGGGCTGGCCCCCGTCCACGCTTCGGGCCATGCCATGCGCGACGAGCTCAAGTTGCTGATCTCGATAGCCAAGCCCCGGGCGTTCATACCGGTCCACGGCGAGTACCGCCACCTTATGCACCATGCTCGCCTCGCCACCGACCTTGGCGTGCCGTCCGAATCGGTGTTGCTGGCCGAGGACGGTGACGTCGTAGAGGTGAGGTCGAACGGTGTCGAGTTCGCCGGCGAAGTGCCGGCCGGCTATCTGTACGTCGACGGCATTGTCGGTGACGTAGGCCCCGGGGTATTGCGGGACCGCCAGCTCTTGGCCGAGGAGGGCGTCATCGTCCTTGTCGTCATCGTCGATTCTCGGACCGGTCACGTCCTCACCGGTCCCGAAATAATCACCAGGGGCTGGGTCTACGCCCCTGAGGCCGAGAAGTTGCTCGACGAGGCCCGCGAGGTTGTGCTGGCCGCGATCGAGGGCCCCGGGGTACCCGAGGCGGGGGCGGCTGACTTCGAAACACTCAAGCGCCGGGCCCGCTCGGCCCTCGGCCGTTTCGTTCACGAGCGGACCCGCCGCCGTCCGATGATCGTCCCGGTCGTCATGGAGACCTGAAGGGCTTTCTCTTCGGGCTGGTCACAGCCCTTTCTCCCCATCGGCAGCCACTTTCCCCGAGACCGCTAGGTCCTCCGCGCCTGGGTAAAAGCCGTCGTCGAACAGGTGTACACCTGTTGTTGCTGAGGCTGATGTTAGTTTTGAGGTTGCTGTGGCCACTAAGACCGCTCGAAAGCCCTCCCCGGCTAGGGGTGGGGGCAAGTCACGTACGGCCGAGACGCGCGCCCCGCCAGCGCCGGGAAGACCCCCCGGCCGGCCCGGCCCCATGGCGGGTGACCCTCCACTCGATGGTGGAGGACCAATCGGACGACCTTTGGGGCCTGGCCTTCCTGCTGCTGGCCGTCTTGACGGGGCTGGGGCTGTACGCGGAGGTGATCGGCCCGGCCGGCCACGTCTTGCGGACGGGGTCGGGCGATGTGTTCGGGTTGGCCCGCTACGGGCTACCTCCGGCCTTTGCCGTCCTCGGCGGGTACCTTATCTGGCGTCACGAGCGGTCTGAACCGGCCCGGGTCGCCATCGGCCTTGCTCTGGCCCTCCTGGCCACGGCCGGCGTGCTCGCTGTCGTCGCCGGCAAAGATACTTTGAACCAGCCTTTGTCCACGATGGCCAAGGCGGGAGGCTTCCTTGGCGCCGCGGAGGGAGTACCGCTAAGAGCCGGGCTGGCGGGATGGGGAGCCGCCCTCGTGCTGGGGGCGATCCTTCTGGTTTCTTGTCTGATCATTACGGCCACCCCGGTACGGGCCATCGCCGGCAAGCTGCGCTCGCTCGGTACCGGGTTGGCGCGGGCCTGCAGATGGTGCTGGTCCAAATCGACGGGCGTTTTCCGGGAGGGCGAAAGGCGGGCGTCGGCCGCCCGCCACCCGACTGGGGCCACGCCGGGCCTGGCGGTGGCGCGGCCTGGGCCGCGGCCTGGGCTACTGGCTGGCGCCGGGCCCGCCGCTGAGGGGGCTTACGGCGCTCTTGTGGAGGCCTACGGCGCCCCTGCGGAGGGCGACGGGCACGTCGACATCGATCGGGTCGACATCGATCGGGTCGACATCGATCCGGTCGACATGGATCCGGTCGAGCTCGATCCGGTCGACCTCGATCCGGCCACCCGGGGGGTCGTTCCACCCCGGCAAAAGGTGGCGCTGGTGCTCGAAGGTCAAGGGGTTAGCGGCGCGGCCACCACCGTTCCGATAGATGGGTTCGCTGGCCCCGCCAAGGCGGAACAGCTGGCCATCGACCTGGGGTACCCCCAGCAGGTCGCACCGGCCTGGCGGCTGCCGCCGATGGCGCTCCTGCGGCGGGCCAAGCAGGCGGAGGTCGACCGCCGGCAGGTGGACGTGCTCGGGCAGACCCTCGAGGGCGCGCTTGCTTCTCACGGGGTTGAGACTCATCTGGTGGGGGCGACCGTCGGGCCCAGCGTCACCCGTTACGAACTCGAGCTCGGCCCAGGGGTGCCGGTCCGCAAGGTCACCGCCTTGCAGCGCGATATCGCGTACGCCATGGCCGCGGCCGAAGTGCGAATCCTGGCCCCGATACCGGGTCGCTCAGCCATCGGCGTCGAGGTGCCCAATCGCCAACGGCAGACCGTGACCCTGGGCGACGTCCTGGCCTCGCCCGAGGCGGTGGCTGCCCGCCATCCGCTCGAAGTGGCGGCCGGCCGCGACATCGCCGGTCGCCCGGTGCTCGTCAACCTGGCCGAGATGCCGCACTTGCTCATTGCCGGCGCCACTGGCTCCGGCAAGTCGTCGTGCGTCAACTCCATGCTGACGTCGGTCCTCATGCGGGCCACGCCCGAACAAGTGCGCATGATCCTGGTCGACCCCAAGCGGGTCGAGCTCGGGCATTACACCGGCCTCCCGCACCTACTGACGGCCGTGGTCACCAACCCCAAGAAGGCGGCCAACGCCCTTCACTGGGCGGTCGAGGAGATGGAACGTCGTTACGATCTGCTGGCCGAGCTCGGCATGCGCGATATCACCGGTTATAACGCGGCCTGGGACAAAGGCGAGCTGGTGGCCGAAGGGACCGCGGACGGCGCCGCCCCGACATATACCCGTCTGCCGTTCATCCTGGTCGTAGTGGACGAGCTCAACGACCTGATGATGGTGGCGGCGCGCGACGTGGAGGAATCGATCTGCCGCATCGCCCAGATGGCCCGCGCCGTGGGCATCCATCTGGTGCTCGCTACGCAGCGCCCGTCGGTGGACGTCATAACCGGCCTCATCAAGGCCAATATCCCCTCGCGCCTGGCCTTTGCCGTGTCCTCGCTGGCCGACAGCCGGGTCGTCCTGGACCAACCGGGGGCGGAACGCCTCATCGGTAAGGGGGACATGTTGCTGCTCACGGCCTCGTCCAGCTTGGCCAGACGCCTCCAGGGCCCGTGGGTCGACGAGGAGGACGTGCGCAAAGTGGTGGCCCACTGGCGCCGCCAGGGCGAGCCCAACTACGTCGAAGGGGTCGAGGGCGGAGATACGCCCGCCCGCGGGGGGACCGAAGAGTCAGAGGACGACGCCGAGCTGCTGGAAGCGGCGATGGATCTCGTCGTACGGAGCCAGCTGGGCAGCACGTCGATGTTGCAGCGAAAACTGCGGGTGGGGTTCGCCCGGGCCGGGCGGCTGATGGATCTACTCGAGCAGAGAGGCGTGGTCGGCCCGTCAGAAGGTTCTAAGGCGCGGGCCGTGCTCATGACCGTCGAAGAGCTGGAAGGGCGCTAGTGCCTGAGGGGAACGAGTTGCTCACCGGCTTGGTTTTTCACGGGCGCTAGCCGCTTGCACCGCATTGCCACAGCGCCCGCCTCCGCGGCCAATCTGGGGCCTGGATTTGACGCCCTGGCCGTGGCCCTCGGCCTATATGTCGAAGTAGAAGTCAAGCCCCGTCCCGCCGGGCTCCTCCTGACGGCGGAAGGGGAAGGTGCCGCGACTGGCGGCCGGCGCTTCGCACCTGGCCGCCCGGGTGGCGCGGAACGTGGTCGGTCATGACCGGCTGGAGATTCGTGTTCGCTCGGAGATACCGGTCGCCCGGGGGCTCGGCTCCTCGGCCGCTCTGGCCGTGGCGGCGGCCGCAGCGGCAGGAGCTAGCGACCCGCTCGAATGGGGTTTCGCCATCGACGGCCATCCTGAGAACGCGGCCGCCTCCGCCGTAGGCGGCCTGGTGGCAGCGGCTGTGGTCGACGGGCAGCCCATTGCCCGCCGCCTAAGCCTGGACCCAGCGCTCCGGTTCGTGGTCATGGTGCCGGCCCGGGAGCTCGAAACCAAGAAGGCGCGGGCCGCTCTGGCCCAGATGGTCCCGCACGAGGACGCCGTGTTCAACCTCGGCCGGCTCGGCCTGTTGGTGGCTGGCCTCGCCGACCGTCGCCAGCTTCTGGCCACGGCCGGCGATGACCGGCTCCACCAGGGGGCGCGTTCCGTGCTGTTCCCGGAGGCCCCTGCCCTTCTGGAGGGTCTGCGTCATGCGGGCGCCCTCACCTCGTGCTGGTCGGGGGCGGGCCGAGCTTGCTCGGGATTTGCGATGCCAGCGACGCGGCGCGTGTCGCCGACGCGGCCGCGCCGCTGATGGATGAGTACGCCGTGGCCGGCCACGTGATCTTGCTCGAGCCGGACCTGTCAGGGTGCCGCGTCGAAGAAGTGGGCTGATCTGCCGCCGTGGCCGGGGCAAGGCGGGCAGGTCACGGCGGGCAGCGATCAGGGCCCGCTACGCTGGGTGGGATGCCCAAAGGCGCTCCCTCCCACAGCCTTGGCGCGCCACTGGAGCGGGATGTGGCCGCCTCCGAAGAGCTGGAGGGGCCGGTGCGCCGACGTCGGGCTACGGTGCGTGCCGGGGGCGCCAGCTACTGGCTGGAGACGCTCGGGTGCCCGAAGAACCAGGTGGATTCGGACAAGCTCAGCGGCCTGCTCGAGTCGGACGGTTACCAGCGGGCGGGCCGGCCCGAGGAAGCCGACCTCCTGGTCGTCAACACCTGCGCGTTCATAGAGGCCGCTCGCGAGGAGTCCATC
This sequence comes from uncultured Acidimicrobiaceae bacterium, assembly GCA_963750465.1. Taxonomy (GTDB): domain Bacteria; phylum Actinomycetota; class Acidimicrobiia; order Acidimicrobiales; family Palsa-688; genus Fen-671. Next base: position 389,861 of record CAVVRE010000007.1, on the reverse strand, counting down.
GAGGCCGTTCTCGAGCTGGCCAGCACCAGGAAACCGGGGGCCAGGCTCACCGTGACCGGTTGCCTGGCCGAGCGTTATGGGCAGGAGCTGGCCCAGGCCATGCCTGAGGTCGACAGAGTCTCGGGGTTCGGCGTGCCAGTGGCTGTCGGGGCGCCGGTGAGGGTGACTGCCACGCGGCGGCGGGCGGGCGAGGCCCTGGGAGGCGTGGCTGGGAGCGATGGCCGCTCGGCGACTGCCGTTCCTCTCCCGAGTTTCGACCTTTTGAACCTCCCGCGGCCCCCGGCTCGGGCTCCGTGGGCGTATGTCAAGGTGGCCGAGGGCTGTGACCGGCACTGCGGGTTTTGCGCCATCCCGTCGTTTCGTGGACCACAACGTTCTCGGGCTGCACATGACATCCTGGCCGAGGTGGAAACCCTCGGTGTCGAGGAGATAGTCCTTGTAGCGCAAGACCTCGTCTCCTGGGACCGGGATCTGAGCGGCCCCTCGAGAGGGGATAGCCACGAGGCCAACCCGGACGGACTGGAGGCCAGCGAAGTAACGGGCCTGGTCCAACTGGTCCGCGCCGTCGGGGAACGCGTCGAGCGGGTCCGGCTCCTTTACCTCTATCCCTCCGGCCTGAGCGACGAGTTGGTGGATGCCATCGGCGAAAGCGGGTGCCCCTACTTCGACCTTTCTTTACAGCACGTCTCTCGTCCCTTGCTGCGGCGAATGCGCCGGTTTGGTAACGCAGAACGGTTCGGGCAGAAAATATCCGCTATCCGGCGGCGTTTCCCAGACGCGGCGCTGCGGTCCTCGTTCATCGTCGGATACCCGGGGGAGACCGAAGAGGACCACGATTCCCTCCTCCGCTTTCTGGAGGAGGCCCAGCTGGACTGGGTGGGTTTCTTTGCTTTTTCGCTCGAGGAGGGCACCTACGCGGCCGATTTACCAGGCCAAATACCAGCCGGTCTGGTGGCAGAGCGATTACGGGAATGCTCGGAAATGCAAGACGCCATCACCGCGGCAAAGAGGGCCGGCCTGGTCGGGACCACGGTCACGGCGTTGGTGGATGCCCCGGGCCGGCCGGAGCCATAGGGAAGCACCTGAGATCGACGGCGTGGTCCGGGTCCCTCGCCACTTGCCCGTCGGCTCCTGGTCGCAACTGGAAATAGTCGAAGCCGACGGTCCGGACTTGTTCGGCTCGCCTCTCGACGACGATGGACGACCCAGACCGAGAGCTGGTCGCGGTAGCGAGGGACGGCGCCGACCGGCGTCGGGACCACCCGCGCCCCCGTCTCCTGCGTGTAGCCTTTCGGCGGGGGTGTAAGGGCATGACCGAGGTCACGACCAGTGCTGCTCCGTGGAGGCTGATGACAGCCGCCAACGGTATAACGGCTGCTCGTCTGGCCGCAACGCCTTTGTTGGTCCTGCTCGTCCTTCGAGCTACGCCGTCATGGGCGGCTCTTTTGTTGTGGGCCGCACTTGCCTTCAGCGATTTCGTGGACGGCTGGTTGGCCAGACGGCAGGGGCCCAGTGCTTCGGGGGCTTTTCTCGACCCGCTGGCCGACAAGTTCCTGGTGCTCGGTGCCCTCGCGGCCATGGCTGCTCTCGGCCAGGTGACGTGGGTGCCGGTGGCCCTGCTGGCCGTGCGGGAGGTCGTGATCACCTCGTACCGTGTGGTCGTGGCCAGGCGCGGCGTGAGCGTGCCCGCCCGCAGGGTAGCGAAGGCAAAGACGCTGGTCGAGTTCCTGACCGTCGCCCTCCTGCTCTTGCCCGTGACATGGCCCTCGCGGCTCACCTTCTCGCATTTGACCTTGTGGCTGGCGGTCGTTCTGGCCTGGGCGAGTGCCGCGCAGTACCTCGTCGATTCACGCTCCGGGCAGCGTCCAGCGGCCACGGGCGCCTAAGGCGGCGGCACCGTGGACTGCGAAGTCCTGGCTATTGGCACAGAGCTCTTGCTCGGCCAAATCGTCGACACCAATTCATCGTGGATCGGAGAGCGCCTGGCTGCCGCCGGCATTCCCTGCTATCAACAGGCCAAAGTGGGGGACAACCACGCCCGGATCGTCGACGCCCTGCGGGCGGCGATCGGGCGGGGCAGCGATGTCATCTGCTGCGGCGGCCTGGGCCCGACACAAGACGACATCACGAGGGAAGCCATCGCTGAAGTCATGAGGGTCCCTCTGCGGAGAGAGACCGACCTCGTGGCGCGCCTGAACGAGCGCTTTGCCGGCCGAGAGATCCCCGAGATCAACTACAAACAGGCGGACGTGCCTGTCGGCGCCTCTCCTATCCTGGCATCGGCCGGGACCGCCCCCGGTTTGACCTGTCCGGTGGGCAACAACGTCATATATGCCGTCCCCGGCGTCCCCTCCGAGATGCGCGAAATGGTGGCCAACGCCGTCGTGCCTGATCTGGTTAGGCGATCGGGCCAACAGGCGACCATCCGCAGCCGGTTCTTGCGCGTGTGGGGGCTGACCGAGTCCAAGGTGGCAGAGGTGGTTAGCCCGCGGGTGGAGGCACTCGATGTGCCAGGGAGCAACACGACCATCGCCTTCCTCGCCAGCGCCACCGAGGGAGTGCGGGTCCGCGTTACGGCGCGAGCAAGCGGCGCGTCCGCCGAGGCGGAGGCGGCCCGGGCGCTGGATGAGGAGGAAGCCAAGCTGAGGGCGCTGCTCGGCGACGCGGTCGGGGGCGTGGATGACGAGGGTCTTGAGAGGGTGGTCGGTCGGTTGCTGGCCGAAGGCGGGTTGCGGCTGGCCGTGGCGGAGTCGCTTACAGGCGGGATGGTGGCCGCCCGCCTCACCTCAGTCCCGGGCGCCAGTTCGTGGTTCGCAGGTGGCGTGGTCTCGTACGGGGAGGACGTGAAGCGCTCACTCCTGGGAGTGGGCCGGGCCGGTCGTAAGCGAGGAGGCAGCCGAAGAAATGGCCGTCGGTGTGCGGGACTTGTTGCACGCCGACGTCGGTCTCGCCCTTACCGGAGTGGCCGGGCCCACCAGTCAAGACGACCAACCTGTCGGGACCGTGTTCGTAGGTCTGGCCGAAGCCAAGGGCAGTGGGACAGAAACACCCGAGGGGACGTCGAGAGCGGTGATCACCCAGCTGTCGTTGCGGGGCGACCGCCAACTGGTGCGAGAGCGGGCCACCACGCAGGCCCTGGACCTCTTGCGCAGGCACTTAGTCGAGCGCCAGCTTCCGGCCGAACTGTAAGAGTCAACGTCACAGTCACCGGTGGCAGTCAGTGGCCGCGGGCTGGCGCCCGTAGCCCGTCGGCGGTGCTTCTCAGCCGAACCAGTGAAAAGCGAGCACCTCGGTAGCGTGCTCTTGCAAGCTCAAGCGGCGCGACGTCAGGTGGTCGCGCTCCTCGCGTAGGTGCTCCACCTCCGCGGCGCTCTGCCAGCCCATGGGCATGCTTAAGATGGCCTCGGCCTGCTCGTAGGAGTACCCGAACGGCTCATGCCGCAGAGCCTCGAGAGCCGCGTCTCTGTCCGGAGCGTACTGGATCGTCTCGTTGACCTGGGGGAACCGCGAGGACACGTCTAGAAGCCCTCCGAGTACGTGAAGCCGGCCCTCGAGTTCGGTGAGTTCGATCACGAACTCAGGCGAAGTCAGGTCCAAGACAGCACCTGCGCGCTCTTCAGGTCCAGGGAACGGTGCCATGGGACCTCCGTGGTTAGGTTCGTCTTGAGCACACCCGATACCGGGATGCCAAGTGAACGAGTTGTAAACACGGTCACAAAAGTATCGCGTAATCGCGCCTTAGGACGATAACTATCTCAAAAAAATCGTTGCCATCACGCAGGTTCTAAGGCGCTTCTCCGACTGAAGCGGTACATCCGATGGCAAAAGTTGACGTCTTCAATAGGAATAGGTCACAGCACATAACAACAGCAAACGGAGTGTTAGCGCTCTCATCGAGGTGGCCAGGTAAGCGGTGGCGCCTGAGCGCGAAACCCTCCTCCTAGCGCCGATCCTAGGAGTGACGCGAACTTACTTTAAGGAAAAATGAGGAGGGTTTCTAGGGGCCCGACTGGCGGGTAAGGGTCAGTCCTCGAGGACCAGGGGCTGGCTGTCTGGCTGTTCGTCGGCGGGAGGCGGTGCGCCGGCCATCCCGACCTTCTGGCGCACCTTTTCGGAGATCTCGATCATGAGTTCGAGGTTTTCACCCAGGAAAGCCTTCGCGTTTTCCCGGCCCTGGCCTATCTGCTCACCCTCGTACGTGTACCAGGCGCCGGACTTGCGCACAATCCCGAGGTCAGTGGCGACATCGAGCAAGGTACCTTCACGGCTGATGCCCTTCGAGAACATAATGTCGAACTCGCATTGCTTGAACGGCGGGGCAATCTTGTTTTTTACTACCTTTACGCGAGTGCGGTTGCCGGTCACCTCGGCGCCGTCCTTGATGGACTCGATGCGTCGTATGTCGAGGCGGACGGAAGAATAGAACTTGAGCGCCCGCCCGCCGGGGGTCACCTCGGGAGAGCCGAACATGACGCCAACCTTTTCCCTGAGCTGATTGATGAAGATGGCGATGGTATTGGATTTGCTGAGGGTGGCGGTGATCTTGCGCAGGGCCTGGGACATGAGCCTGGCTTGAAGGCCGACGTGAGCGTCGCCCATCTCGCCTTCGATCTCGGCCCGTGGTGTCAGAGCGGCCACAGAGTCTATGACTATGACGTCAAGCGCTCCGGACCGTATCAGCATGTCCGTTATCTCCAGCGCCTGCTCGCCCGTGTCCGGCTGAGATATGAGCAGGTCGTCGACGTTGACGCCGATCGCTCCGGCGTAACTAGGGTCCATCGCGTGCTCGGCGTCGATGTAGGCACAAATGCCCCCATTGCGCTGCGACTCAGCCACAACGTGCATGGCCAGCGTGGACTTACCAGAGGACTCCGGGCCGAAGAGCTCGACGACACGGCCGCGAGGCAGGCCCCCTATGCCGAGGGCGAGGTCAAGGGAGAGGGCGCCTGTCGAGATAGCCTCGACCTGCATATGGGTGCTCTCACCCATTCGCATAATGGCACCCTTGCCGAACTGCTTCTCGATCTGGCCAAGGGCCATCTCCAATGCTGTGTCTCGTTCCACCGGACCGTCCTCTCGGTTGTCTGCTTGGTCTGTGCCTGATGGTGTGCTGTAACTGGCGAGAACCCTATGAGCCGGGTGTGACGGTTATGACCCAGCTGGCCGGGTGGCCGAAGCTGGTAGACAACCTGTTCTGGCGCCGGGCTCTAACTTCATAACTGTAACTCGAGCCGAGCTTAGCGGCAAACACGTGTTCGGTGGTGCATTCGCGAATGGACTGCCACCAGGACGTTTGAGGTCCAGTCTTCTCTCAGGCTGTCCCTTTGGTGCCTCACTACGACGCAGATCCTCTCTCCAATTAGGTGGGCGCAACGGGCCCGATCGAGAACCTTTCCACGTCGTGGTAGCGGGCGCCGTCCGGGTGCAGCTCGCTTTGCACAAGCGAAAGCGAGGTGACCGGCCAGGACGCGACCAGCGGGGAGAGCACGTGACGGGCGGGCCGGAGATCAGCCCCGCGGCGGCCTCGGGCCATTGTCATGTGCCCGAAAAAGCGGCGCCCCGGTACCGGTTGGCCGATTTGGGCCGTCGTCCTTTCGACCGCCTCGGCCGCCGCCTGAAGACCTTCGACGGGCCAGACCACCAAGCCTGGGCCGAGGAAACAAGTGCCAGGGCCACCGTTCGCACTCGGCTGTTCGGGCCAGGAACCAGCCATTGCGGAAAGGGCCGCCGTCGCGTTGGTGACCTCTGCCGGGCTCAGATCGCCGAAGAACCGAAGTGTTACGTGCCACTGGCTTTCAGTGGTCCAACGCAGGCCGTCTATGGCCGGCCGAGGCAAAGCGGAAAGAGCTGAAACGACAGCAGGAGTGGGCCAGACGGCGACGAAGCAGCGGACCACCGCCTCACGTTAGAGCCATGCGAACGAAGCCTTCAGCAACCGACGGCCCCGTCGACCATCTCCCGGATGAGGTCGGCATGGCCGTTGTGGCGGGCGTACTCCTCGATCATGTGGGTGTAAATCCAGCGCAGGGACACAGGTTCACCGCCCCGGAGCCCGGTGTCCGAAAGGTCGTGGGCGGCGGCCGCCCGCCGGCTCGCCTCGCACTCGGCTTGCCAGATGGCCAGGTCAGCGTCCCAATCTGCCCCATCCAACGGGAACAGCTCGGAGTCGTCCCGGCCGTCCTCGGAATAGATGTAAGGCGTGGCGGTGTCCCGGAGGAGCGCCCGGCGGAACCAGTTGCGCTCGACCTCCGACATATGCCTGACGAGACCGTGGAGGGAAAGAACCGAAGTCTCCACCGGTCGGCGCTTCCTGCTGGCGTCGTCGAGACCCTCGCACTTCAACAGCAGGGTCGTGCGATGGAACTCGAGCCAGCCCTCGAGCATGTCGCGATCGTCGAGGACGAACCGCGGTTCGACGCGTCGCGGATCTTCAATGTCGCCGACCATCGCCTTCCTCCTTCGCCGTCATGGCCACGAGAATGCCCCAAGAGAGTGTAGGTGCCTGGTCGGCCCGCCTCCGGGAGCCGGTCGCCTGCCTGTGATGGCCCAAAAACTCAAAGTGGTCGACGAGCCCTCCCAATGTTGGCACCATCGGGTCAGCCGAGCGGTAATAGACCCAACGACCCTTCCCGAGGTACCGCTATCCACCCTTCCCGCAAAGCGGCAAGTTTTTCCTCTTCCGGGATGAGGTCCACCAGGCCCACCGCGGCCGCTCGCGCCACCAACGCGGCGATGAGGGCATCGAAAGCATCATGGCTCAGCAGGCAGTGGTCCACAGCGGCGTGGTCCACGGCCAACCACGCTTGCGTTTCCCGGAAGAACCCTTCCACCAGGGTGCGCCTGGTGCCGGCTTGCTCTTTGCGCTTGTAGCCCCGCCAGGCGAACCCCCATCGGCGCAGCGCGGCCGCTGGGTAAGCCTCCACGACCACGCCGGAGCCGTCCAGCATCACCCGTTGGGGAAGGCGGGACAACAGGGCGGCGGCCCGCATAGCGGGCAGGGCGATCAGGTCGGTCGACACGGACAGCGGAGGTGAGCCCTGGAGTGTCTTCCAAACCCAGAGGTCTGTCCGGCGGTACCGGTACGGAGAAGTGTCGGAGTGGTCATATTCCACGGGCCACAGGCCCTGGCGTGAGTGTTGCGCCACAGCGTCGGCAAAAGCTATGGGCCATCCGAGGGGGACGTCGATGCCGAGCTTGTCAACTGTCCGGGCCAGGCGGCTGATGGCCTGGTCGTTGACGTCCAGGGCTAGATCGCCGACGGTTGCTTGGCTGGAGGACCATTCGATTACACAGGACGCGGTGTGAGCCGTTTGCGACGATAGGTCGACGCCGGCCGTGATCATCGATGGGCCGTCGTCGCAAGGATGGGTCGGCTCGATTTCCGCCCGGGAGCGGCCGGCATCGCTTGTTCGGTGCGGTTTCGAGGGTTCTCGAGCCGCGCCTCATCCATGGCCGGAGCCTCCAGTCCGCATCAAAGGTCGCCTCGGGAGCAGGCTGGCGGGGACCCGCTCAACCGAAGCGACCGCGCCAATAATAGTGCCTCCGCGCCGCCGCGAAGCTTCAGGGTCACAAAGCCCTCCGTAGCGCCGCACGGCCGCCATCGGTCGGGCGAACCGCTGGTCAGAGAGCTGTCCGCCGGGAGCCGCGACCCTGGAGTTCGGCACAAGGAGACTGGTCCAGATCAGCAGGGCCAACCTGCGGCGGTCCCGGCCACGGCTTAAGCTCTAGGGGTGAACCTGGACCAACGGGACGAGCCCCGGGCGCCGGCCGGCGACGGGCGTCGCTACTTCGTGCGCACGTTCGGCTGCCAGATGAACGAACACGATTCCGAGCGGCTGGCCGGTCTGCTCGAAGCCCAGGGTCTGGTGGCGACGGACAGCGCCGATGAGGCCGACGTCGTGATCCTCAACACGTGCTGTATCCGTGAGAACGCGGATAACCGCCTATACGGCAACCTGGGCCAGCTGCGGGCGCTCAAACAGCGCCGGCCGGGTATGCAGATCGCCGTGGGTGGTTGCCTGGCCCAAAAGGACAGGGAGAAAGTATTGGCCCGGGCGCCCTGGGTCGACGCCGTTTTCGGCACGCACAACGTGGGACGGGCCACCGAACTTCTGCGACAAGCGGAATCGGAAGGCCCTGTGGTCGAAATCCTCGAGTCCGCCCTCAGCGAAGCCGATGAGTTCCCCTCGGCGCTGCCGGTGCACCGGGAGCTGCCGTTCGCGGCGTGGGTCACCATCCAGGTTGGCTGCGACAATCACTGCGCCTTTTGCATTGTGCCCGCCGTGAGAGGACCGGAGATAAGCCGCCCCTTTGCCCAGGTCGTTTCTGAGGTCGAGCAATTAGCTGGACGGGGCACGATCGAGGTGACATTGCTGGGCCAGAACGTCAACTCCTATGGGCGCGACCTGGCCCTCAAGGCGCGCGGTTCCGACGATTGGCGGGCCCATGTTTCGCGGACCGGAGAGGAGTGGGCGGCCGCCGATTCGCCCCGGGTAAGGCCGCTGTTTGCCGATCTGCTCCGGGCCGTGGCCCGGGTGGAAGGTATCGAACGGGTCCGCTTTACGAGCCCTCACCCAAAGGACCTGCGGCCGGAAACGATCGAAGCAATGGCCTCTGAAAAGGCCGTATGCCCGCACCTGCACCTGCCGCTGCAGTCGGGGAGCGATCGGGTACTGGCGAAAATGCACAGAGGGTATACGGCCGAGCGCTACCTCGAGCGGCTGCGTGCCGCCCGCAATTCCGTCCCTGACCTGGCCGTGACCACGGACATAATCGTCGGGTTCCCTGGCGAGGAGGAGAGCGATTTCGTGCGCACCCTCGAAGTGGCGGCCGAGGCGGAGTACGACAGCGCTTACACTTTCATCTTTTCTCCCCGCTCCGGTACCGAAGCGGCGGCTCGCGCAGAGGATTTCGTGCCCGCCGAAGTTACGGCCGAGCGTTTCGAGCGCCTCCGCCAGGTCGTCGAGCGTAGCGCCCTTCGCCGGCACGAGCAACGCGTGGGCCGCGTCGAGGAAGTCCTGATCGAAGGGGTGGCAAAGAAGGGTGGGCCCGGGATTTATTCGGGACGGAGCCGGCAGAACAAGCTTGTGCACCTGGAAGGCCAAGGGCTCCGGGCCGGCACCTTGGTGGAGGCGGAAATCGAGCGGGCCGCCCCCCACTTCCTGAAAGGAAAATTGGTGCGCGTGGTGGCGCCGCCCCGTCATCGCAATTTGATACCGGTGGCGACAACCTGAGGCATCCCGCCCCAAATGGTCCGTCTGGGTCGGGCCCCTTCGCCTTGGTGGGCCCGACCGCTTCGGGAAAATCCGCCCTTGGTGTGCTGGTAGCCCTCGAGCTGGGGGACATCGAGATCGTCAGCGCCGACTCGATGCAGGTCTACCGCGGGATGGACATTGGTACCGCCAAAACGGCCGGGGCGGATAGGGCCGGCGTGGCGCACCACCTGATCGACGTGGCCGACCCTTCGCAGGACTGGGACGTCGCCCGTTTCGTCGCGGACGCGAGGCGCATCATTGACGAGGTCAGTTCACGAGGCCATCGGGCCCTTCTCGTGGGGGGGACCGGGCTCTACCTGCACGCTCTGGTCGATGGTTTCGCCGTACCGGGCCGCTGGCCCGAGATCGTCGCCCAGCTGGAAGAGACAGCGAGCACGGACGAGCTGTACAAACGGCTCGAACTGCTGGATCCGGTCGGTTCCGGCCGGCTCGAACCCGGCAACCGCCGGCGCCTGGTGCGAGCCCTCGAGGTCACGATTGGCAGCGGGCGGCCCTTTTCCAGTTATGGCCCGGGCGTGGCCGCTTTCCCGCCCACAGATTGGCAACTGGCCGGAGTGTGGCTCCCGCGTGAAGTGGTGGCGGCCCGCATCGAGAAGAGGTTGGCGTCGATGCTCGAAGCGGGTTTTGTCGACGAGGTGAGGGCACTCGCCAGCCGCCCGCGGGGCTTGTCCCGCACCGCCCGCCAAGCGCTTGGATATCGCGAACTGCTCTCGCACGTGGAGGAGGGAGGCGCCCTGGGCACCGCCGTCGACCTCACGCTACGGCGCACCCGTCGTTTCGCCCGGCGTCAGCGCATGTGGTGGCGGCGGGACCCGAGGGTACGCTGGTTCGGGTCCCCCGAAAACCCCCTCGCAATACTGCCTGCCCTGCTGAGAGACTGGAAACGATGAACGATTTGAACCGGGGTGTACCGGCCCGGCTCGAGCTGGCCAAGTACGAGGGGCTCGGCAACGATTTCCTGGTGCTGGTCGACCTTCATAGCCGCCATCAGCTCGATGCCGGCCTGGCCCGGCTTGCTTGTGACCGGCACCTGGGCTTCGGTGGCGACGGGCTGCTCCGCGGCGGCCCGGCGCCGGAAGGCTCTGTTGAGAAAATGACCTTCGAGTTGCGCAACGCTGATGGGAGTGAAGCGGAGATGAGCGGCAACGGCCTGCGTTGCCTGGCTCACGCGGCCATCGATGCCGGCGCGGTCAGCGCCCGGCCGGGCGATTCCTTCGGCGTCCTCACTCCGGTCGGCCGACGGGAGGTGCACGTGCGCGACCTCGAGGACGGTTTCATGTGGGCCAGTACAGAGATGGGCGTGGTCAAGGTGGTGGGAGACGACGAGCGGTGCAATGTGGGGCATGGCCAGATGCATGTCGACGTCGGCAACCCTCACCTCGTGGTGCTCGGGCCGGATCCTCGTACCGTCGACGTGGTGACGCTCGGGGCGGCGCTGAGCCGGGAAGCCGGCGAACGCACGGGCGGCGTGAACGTAGAGTTCGTAGCGCTCGGCCCCGGCCGTGACGAGGTGACAATGCGGGTATGGGAGAGAGGGGTCGGCGAGACACTGGCCTGCGGCACGGGCTCGGTGGCGGCGGCGGCCGCCTTGCACCACTGGGGCCGGGTCGGGTCGAAGGTGACGGTCAACCAACCGGGCGGGGCGGCCGAAGTAGAGCTGCGGCCCGATGGCGTGGCCGTTTTGAGCGGCCCCAGCCGCCGGGTCGGGACCTGCCGTCTCGAACTTGCCCGGTTGGCCCGGGCCAACGCAAGTGAGCGCCTATGAGCCTGATCGAACGGGCCTTCAGGGAGAAGATCGTCCTGGTCGGCGTCACTCAGCCCCCTCTGGGCGGCCCGGCCGGGCCCTCCGAAGCGGAGACTGAACGACATCTGGACGAGCTCGAGTTACTAGTGGGCACCGCGGGTGCTGACGTCGTCGGTCGCGTCCACCAGCGGCGGGAGCGGCCGGACCCGGCGACCTACATCGGCCACGGCAAGGCGCAGGACTTGCGAGCGCTCTCGGAGTCGACCGACGCCGACACCGTCGTGTTCGACGACGAGCTGTCGCCGGCGCAGTCGCGCAACCTGGAAAAGATCCTGGGCCGCACCGCCATCGACCGCACGGCCGTAATTCTCGACATTTTCGCCCAAAACGCTCGTAGCGAAGAGGGCAAGGCTCAGGTCGAGCTGGCTCAGCTGCGCTACCGGCTCCCCCGCTTGCGAGGGCGGGGCCACGAGTTGTCGCAGCAAGCGGGGCGGATCGGTACCCGGGGCCCGGGCGAGACTCAGCTGGAGGTGGACCGGCGGCGACTAGTGCGCCGCGTCCACAAGCTGGAGTCCGAGCTCAACCGCCTCGAGCGCCGGCGCCGGCTCCAACGCCAGGGGCGGCGGCGGAGCCGGGTGTCATCCGTATCAATCGTGGGTTATACCAATGCGGGCAAGTCGACCCTGCTCAACACGTTGACGGGGGCAGGCGTAACGGCGGACGAGAGGCCGTTTGCGACCCTCGACCCGAGGACGCGTCGTTTCGCCCTGCCAGGCGGCGAGCCGGTGCTGGTGACGGACACCGTCGGGTTCGTGCGCAAGCTGCCCCACCAACTGGTGGAGGCATTTCACAGCACCCTCGAAGTCGTCAATGAGGCCGACCTGCTCGTACACGTGGTGGACAGCTCGGCCCCGGACCCAGAAGGCCAGATCGACGCCGTACGTACCGTACTGGGAGAGATCGGGGCGGCTGACGTCCCGGAAATATTGGTGTTCAACAAGGCCGACGTGGCCTCAGAGGTGGCCCAGTCACTGGCATTGCGCCACCCCGGAGCGGTCGTGATCTCTGCCGCCTCGGGCCAAGGCGTAGACGTCCTTCTGGGCGCCATCGCCCATCAGCTTCGGGCCAGCGCTCACATAGTTGAGCTTTCCATCCCCTACTCGCGCGGCGACGTGTTGGCGGCCCTGCACCGCGAGGGTGAAGTACTGACGGTGGTCGAGGGAGAGCAGGCGACGGCCGTTCGCGCCAAGCTGGCGGGCGCGGCATTGGCGCAGTTCGCCCCATTCTTGACATCGATGGAGGCTGGGCGGGACGAGAGGGCCGGCGAGACCGCACCAAGCTCGCTGACCAGGGAGGCGGGGTGAGCACCGAGCTCGACTCTTCGCCCGGCCGCGTCCGGGCCGGTTTCCATCCGCCTCCCTATCCGTACGCGCGGTTAGGTGCCATCCGGGCCAAGGCCGCCGCTCTGCCGGGCGGGGCCGTCGACCTGTCAGTGGGCAGCCCCTGTGACCCGCCCGGCGCGGCCGTGATGGCCGCCCTCGCAGCGGGCGACGACGGCGGCGCCACCCGCGGTTACCCGTCTTCGGCCGGCAGCCCGGCCGTACGTCAGGCGGCGGTCGATTGGATGACGCGCCGTTTCGGGGTCGATGTAGACCCTGCGCTCGTGGCGCTTTGCATAGGCACCAAGGAATTTGTAGGTGGTCTTCCTCATTGGTTGCACCTACGGGATCCCTCGCGTGACACCGTCCTCTACCCGGAGCTGGCTTACCCGACCTATGAAATGGGGGCCCTGCTGGCTGGCTTAAGGGCCGTCCCCGTGCCGGTAGACGAAGAGTTCCGGGTACGCCTTTCCAGCGGTGCGGTCAGCGAGGCGGACGCCGCCCGGGCGCTGGTCTTGTGGGTCAATAGCCCCGGCAACCCCGCTGGCCAACTCGACAACCTGGCCGCGGCGGCGGCATGGGGCCGCGAACGGGGCGTGCTCGTGGCCAGTGACGAGTGCTACGCAGAGCTGACGTGGAAGGGGCAGCCGACCACGGTCATTGGGAGCGGCGGGAGAGCGGACGGCACCGACGGAGTGCTGGCCGTCCACTCCGTTTCCAAGCGCAGCAACCTGGCCGGGCTCCGCTTTGGCTGGTACGCCGGCGATGCCGACGTCGTCACCTTCCTCCGTGACGTCCGTCAGCATGCCGGGTTCATGGTGCCGGGTGCCGTCCAGCTCGCCGGCGCCGCCGCTCTGGCAGACCAGGAGCATGCCGACGCTCAGCGGTCTCGGTACTTCGACAGGCTGGTGCGGCTTCGGGAGATCCTCGGGGCCATCGGCGTGGAAGCGCCCTTGCCGGAGGGCGGGATCTATCTGTGGGCGCCCGCCCCCGACGGGGACGCCTGGGGACTGGCCGCCCGCCTGGCTGGGGAGGCCGGGTTGATTGTTTCACCGGGTGAGTTCTACGGGCCGGCTGGGGCCGGCTACGTGAGGGTCGCCGCCGTGGCCCCCACGGACCGCATCGAGTTGGTCGCTTCGCGCCTGGGAGTGGCGTAGAGACAACGTCTCATTGGGGGGTTTCAGCCGTCGCTACCTCGACCGGGTTCGAGGATTGCCGGGGTCGTCGCGGCTCGAACTATCATCCGCCACCTGTGGACCTGCAAACCGAGATCGAAGCCCTCTGGGAGCGCCGGGATGACCTCGGGCCTGCCAGCACGTCCGAGGCCGAGGTAGTCAGACAGGCGATCGGGCTGCTCGACTCGGGCCAGGCTCGGGTCGCCGAGCTATCGGTCGACGGCGACGTGGTGGTCAACCAGTGGCTGAAACAGGCCATCTTGCTGTTCTTCAAGGTCTCCGCGGTCGAGGTCACCGAGCTCGGGCCGTTCGAGTACGCCGACCGCCTCCCGCTGAAGCACGGCTTCAAAGAGGCCGGGGTGCGGGTGGTGCCCGGAGCTTCCGCCCGTTGGGGGAGCTTCATCGGCAAGGGCGCCGTGATGATGCCCAGCTACGTGAACATCGGGGCACGCGTCGGCGAGGGGTCGATGGTCGACACCTGGGCCACCGTAGGCAGTTGCGCCCAGATCGGAGAAGGTGTCCACCTAGCCGGCGGGGTGGGCATAGGCGGCGTGCTCGAACCCCCACAGGCCGCTCCGGTCGTTATCGGCGACCACGCCCTCATAGGCAGCCGCTGCATGATCACACAAGGGGCCCGGGTGGGAGCGGGCGTGGTGCTTGGCGAGGGCTGCATCCTCAACCCCGGCATACCGGTGATCGACGCCGAAACCGGTGATGAGCTGTCCCGCGGCGTCGTCCCTCCGTGGTGTGTCGGCATAGGGGCCACCCGGCCTCGCACGTATACGGGGGGGACATTCGGGCTCCCGTGCATCCTGGTGGTGCGCTGGCTGGACGAGGGCCAGCGCCATTCGACAGCGCACCTGAACGAGATGCTGAGAGAGCATGGGGTAAGCATTTAATGCTCGGCTGGGGCCGCCACCGGAGATCAGGATCGACGCCGGCGACTAAGCCGTCCGGCGGCCTGGCGGCCCGGGGCGGGGCGGGGCGCCTGCAGTACTCGGCGGGTGCCGGTTGGCGAACAGGAGTGGGCACAGCCCGGGCCCGAGCGGCCGCGTCTCAGCCAGTTTTCGACGACCGGCCGCCGCCAAGTACGACTTTTAGCTGTTTTCCGCATAAAACCGGTCACGACGGCGGCAGATCTTGCCCCTTTCGACCATTCGTGGGCCTCGTTGGCCTCGTTGACCTCGTTGGCCGCCACGACGCCGAGCCGAGCCACGCCCCGTGAGCGACCTGCTGGCAGCCACCGCCGAATTGGTCGCCATACCGTCGTTGTCCACACAGGAGGGCCTCATTGCCGACTTCGTCGAGGCCGGGCTGCGCCAGCTCGGGTCCCTCGAGGTAGCCCGTGTAGGGGACAACGTCGTGGCCCGGACGGCACTCGGCCGGTCGCTACGGTTGGTCCTGGCTGGCCACCTTGACACTGTGCCTCCAAAGGACAACGCCACGCCCCACGTCGACGGGGACACGTTGTGGGGCCTCGGCTCGGCGGACATGAAGGGCGGGCTCGCCGTCATGATGGACCTGGCGGCCAGTGTTCCCGGGGTTGAGTGTGACATCACGTACATCTTCTACGTGGCGGAAGAGATCGCCCGGTCCCACAGCGGGCTGTTGGCGTTGGAGGCTTCCCGGCCCGAACTCCTCCAGGCGGACGCCGCCATCGTGTGCGAGCCGACGAACTCGGTGGTCGAGGCCGGTTGCCAGGGCGTGCTCAAGGCGAAGGTCGTGCTGGCCGGGCGGCGAGCTCATGTGGCCAGGCCGTGGGCCGGCCGCAACGCCGTACACAGGTTGGGCCCTCTGCTGTCAGCGGTGTCGAGCTGGCCCGGGCGCGAAGCGATCGTGGAGGGGTGCAGGTACAAGGAATCCCTGCAAGTAGTAGCCGTTTCAGGGGGCGTAGCCTCCAACGTCGTCCCGGACGAAGCCGCCATGGAGCTCAATTACCGCTTCGCTCCGGACCGAAGCACTGAGGAAGCGAGCGGGTCGCTCCAGGACATATTGGCGCCCTGGTTGGAAGAGGGCGACCTCTTCATGGTCACCGATAGTGCGCCGGCGGCTCCGCCTGCCCTAGACCACCCCTTGCTGGCCGGCCTGGTCGGCGCCGCCGGCGGTGGGGTGTCCGGGAAACTGGGCTGGACCGACGTGGCCTTTTTCGCAGAACGGGGCGTCCCGGCGGCTAACTTCGGCCCGGCGACCCCGAGTTGGCCCACTCGGCGGGAGAAAAGGTCACACGTGGATCACTCGAGCGAGCCCGCGCCGTCCTGGGCCTGGTGCTGGGCGAATAGAGCCGACCTCTCAGTTCAGTTCGTGGATGAAACGCGATAGCTCAAGCCGGCTCGGCGGGTCGGCGCCGGTCCGGCTGCATGTAAGAGCGCTCGCCGCCGTTGCTTGCGCGACCGATGACCGGAGCTGAGCCTCGGTCAGCTCGGCGATACCGGCGGGGCTGAGAAGCCCGTGGTCGCTGAAGTAGGCCAGGAGGGCAGAAGTGAAGGAGTCCCCGGCCCCGATGGTGTCGGCGAGGTCAATGGGAGGGGGGTGGCAATGGGTCGTGACCCCACCGTGATGGTAGGCCGTGGCGCCATCAGAATCCCTCGGTGATTATGACGAGGGGAACACCGAGTGAAAGCCACTCGCGCACCACGGCACGGCGAGGCATGTCGGGGTAGATGGCTTCGACGTCCTCGCTGCTCGCCTTTACGATGTGCGAGCTTCGGACGACGCTGGTGATCCGTTTGCGGTACGCGTCCCAGTCCTCCACCAGCCCCGTCCGCACATTGGGGTCGAACGAGATGAGCACCTGGCCCTGCTGGCGCACATTGGTGAGCCATCTGGTGATGGCGGTGGCGCCTGGCTCCAGGGCGAGGGCCAACGACCCGGAGTGGACCGCGTCGACCACGGGCCGGTCACCGTCCGGCCCGTTCAGGTCGGGCAGCTCGCTGTCGAGCCATTGCCAGTCGGCTGTTGTCGGCCCGTAGAACGTGTAGGACGCTCGTCCGGCGGTGTCCAGGGTGACCAGGGCAAGGGTGGCGGCTGCGTCAGATTCAACGGAAAAGCTGAGGTCAACGCCGTTGTCGGCCAGGTTCTGCCGTAGCCACGGCCCGAAGCCGCCCCGCGAGAAGCGCCCTGCGAACGCGCACGGGACCTGGAGCCGGGCCAGGCCCACCGCGATGTTCGCCGGTCCTCCACCGGGCAGGGCGACGAGAGTCTGCCGGGGCTGGCGTTCCTGTCGGGGGCCTGTGATGACGGCGTCGCGCTGGAGCGCGCCCAATTGGAGTTGGTGGCCAGCCGTAGTGTCAAGCGGGGTCGCGGTGGCACCCTCCTCGGCCCCGCTTGGTGCCGGTGACGAAGGCGCCAGGTCCACGAGGCACTCACCCAGGACCAGGATCCGCCGGTCACGAGCACTACCGGCACGAGCAATACCGGCACGGGCACTACCGGCACGGGCACTACCGGCACGGGCACTATCGGCACGAGCTGCGTTGCTCTCTGCGCCAAGGTCGCCACTCCCTGCCACGCTCATCGGGTGACAGTACCGTGTGGCCGGAGGCCCACTCAAGCAGCACTTTCGTGCCCGCTGCAGCTGCCTCGCAGGGCTGCCCTCGACTGCCAGTTCACGGCGGGTCATTGGCCAGATGCGGCCGTATATCGTGACGACCTATGCGACCAGTCCTACTTGGAGCCAATCAGCCCCCGCACTTCTATAGAGGTGGCCAGTCAATAGCGGAACTGAGGGGTCTGGCCGAGACTGACGAGATCGGGCCGGAGGACTGGGTCGGTTCTGCGACCTCTCGCTTTGGACAGGACAAGGACGGCCTGTCGCTCATGCCGGATGGCCGCTACCTGCGGGACGTCATCGAAAGCGAGCCGGAAGCGTGGCTCGGGCCGGACCACGTCGAGTATTTCGGGGCAGAACCAGCGCTCCTCGTCAAGTTGCTCGACGCCGGCCAGCGGCTCCCCGTCCATGTGCACCCGGACCGCGCCTTCGCTGTCCGCCACCTCGGGTCTCGCCACGGCAAGACCGAAGCCTGGGTGGTGCTCGGTACGAACGGGGCGGAACCGGTCGTTTACGTTGGCTGGAAACGCGACATCGACCCGTCCGAACTATCTGGTTTGGTGGCGCAGCAGGGTACGCGGGCCCTACTCGGTCTGCTCAACCGGCTCACGGTGGCAACCGGGGACGCCGTCTTGGTGCCGGCCGGGACGGCCCACGCTATTGGCGCCGGCGTCTTCTCGCTGGAGCTCCAAGAACCAACGGACTTTTCGATCATGTTGGAAATGAAAGGTTTTGATATCGAGCCGGCGGCGGCCTACGCGGGGCTCGACCGAGAGCTGGCCATCTCGTGCGTAAACAGGCGAGCCCTGCGCCAGCAGGAGCTGGAGCTGATCACATCGTCAATAGACGGCTCCGGTCCCGGGGCGGCGGTCGGTTCGGCCCGCGTTGCCACGGTCGAAGACCTCCTGCCCGCAGCCTCGAGGCCCTACTTCCGGGCTCAGAGAGTGCACGGCGGCCACACGGCCAGGCTCGAGCCCTCTTTCGCGGTGGTGTTGGTTGATTCAGGTAGGGGCGATCTTCGTGGCGATGGCTGGGAGGTGGCGGTACAACGCGGCAACACCTTGGTCGTGCCCTGGGGAGCGGGCGCAGTCAGCGTCGAAGGCCAGGTTGACCTGCTGAGGTGTCTCCCACCCCTCCCCGCGGATGCCGCCAAGGACGACCCCGGGGCACCCGACACGAGCGGCAACGAGGGGTGACAGCTGGACGCGCTGATAGGGCGGGCGCAGAACACGATGGCCAAAACCCGCCTTACTAGGTCGCTAAATATCGCGGGCTACAATCTGCGGAGCACGGTGACCACTTTGCCGTAGATGGTCACCTCCGAAGCGGGGAAAACCATCGGCCCCATGCTCGGGTTGGCGGGGAGCAGCACGACGTCTTCACCACGTCGCGAAAACGTCTTTACGGTCGCTTCCCCGCCGGGGATACCTGCGGCCACGATATCGCCCGAGACAGCGTCGTCCTGTTGGCGTACGACGACGTAGTCGCCGTCCAGTATCCCTGCTCCCACCATCGAATCTCCCCGGACGCGCAGCATGAAGAGGTTCCCACTGCCTGTGAAGTCCTCGGGGAGCGGCAACAGTTCTTCTACGTTCTCGGAAGCAAGGACGTTCGTGCCTGCTGCGATGTCGCCTACGAGGGGGACATGGCGAGCGTGGCGGCGCTCGATGGCGGCCCCGGACGTGGCGTCATATCGCACCTCGAGCGCACGGGGCTTGGTCGGGTCGCGCTTTAAGTAGCCCTGTCTCTGGAGGGTGTTGAGATGAGCCTGGACCGTCGAGGTCGAAGCAAGACCGACGGCGAAACCGATCTCGCGCACCGAGGGAGGGTAACCACGCTCGCTTACCTGCGCGGCAATAAAGTCGAGGATCTCTCGACGTTTGCCTGTCAGAGTGTCGTTCAACTTGCTCAACCTCCGTTTGGGTGAGTGGCCGTCGATCGATGCGTCCTGGACTTGACGGGTCGGCCCGTCCGTTGGGTGGGATGCTCTCACGCCCTAACGGCGTGAGTTGTTTCGTGCCGGCATCATAGCCGGGCGAGGCGGCAGGGTCAAACATATGTTCTACTGGCCAGCTCGAACCGGCCAAATGAGAACTTGACACCGAACATTTGTTCGTGTACGTATAGAGCGGGAACATACGTTTGGTATCGGCCGGGTCGAGGGCGGCCGGCAAGTGAAGCCGGCCAGCGAGGCCGGCAAGCGAAGGAGGCAGGTCATGGTTGCGCTCAAATGGACAGACTTTCCCAAGGCGCAGATGGTCCCTGACGGAGCCGGGCGCCCGTTGGGGACGACGCCGTGCCGCACCGCGCCAGAGCACCCGGCCGGGCGCGGCCTTCTCCCGGCGGGGGTTCCGGTATCGGCTCGGGTCTCCCCGCAGGCCGTCCCCCGAAGGACGAGCAGGCCTACAGCCGGCGCAACCCGACGGCGCCGTGTCTTTTTCTGGCGCCGCGTCATCGCCGTCGTCGCCATTGCCGGGATCGGGGTGGCGGTGTGGGTTGCCGGCGGCCGGTTGATGGCTGTGGCCGGTGCGGAGCCGACTCATGCTCCCGTTGAGCCCGTGTATATAACCAAGCCCGGCGACACTATTTGGGGTATCGCCGTCAGGTTCTCAGGCGACAGCGACCCGAGGCCGCTCGCCTACAAGCTCGAAGCTCAAATCGGCGGCGGGGTGCTACAGCCAGGGGACCAGCTGACCATACCGTGAGCCCTAGAAGCGTTCCCAGGGCCGCACGCTGGGCCAAATCCTGCTCTTTTCCGAGGGATTGGGCTGCGTACCGTTACCCGTATTCGTTCGGCCGTTGTTGAGACCGAGCCACCCTTGAATGCCCACATGTCCAGAGGGGTTGTAGGGTCGGCTTGGTGCGGTGCCCTCGCTGCTCAGGATTCGAAGACAGGGTCGTTGATTCGCGCACGGCCGAGGAGGGAGCCGCCATCAGACGCCGGCGGGAGTGCCTTACGTGTGGCCGGCGTTTCACGACCTACGAGCGCCTGGACGAGGTGCCGTTCGTGGTGGTCAAACGTTCTGGCCAACGTGAGGCCTTCGAGAGGGCAAAGATAGTCGCTGGTATGCAAGCGGCCGTCAAGAACCGACCTATCTCCGTCGCCGTTCTCGAGCAGATTGCAGCGGAGATAGACGAGGGCCTGCGGTTGGAAGGGCCGGAAGTGACGAGCCAGCAGGTCGGGTTGGCGGTGCTTGACGCCCTGCGCGGTCGCGACCACGTCGCCTATCTCCGTTTTGCCAGTGTTTACAAGGATTTCACAGAAGCGGACGACTTCCAGCGCGAAGCTGGGCTGCTCACCAAATTGACGACGCCGAAAGAACGCAAGGCAAAGGCCACGACCCTGCGACCAGCGCAGGGATAGGAAACCGCTTGGCGGCACCGATCACGGCCTCCTCCCTTTGGCCGTCTAACATGCCGAGCGGGACAAGAGATCCCCAGGCGGCGCCCGGCCCGCGTAGGCTGCCGGACCACTGTGCCGGAAAAGTGCTGACAGAAGGGGAGTTTTCATGCGAATTGGCATTTTGACGGGTGGCGGGGACTGCCCGGGCCTCAACGCGGTCATCAGAGCAGTGGTACGCAAGGGCGAAGAGCAGTACGGGGACCAGTTCGTCGGCTTCATGGACGGTTGGCGGGGTCTCGTGGACAACGTCACGATGCCGTTGGACTCAGAGACGTGCCGTGACATCATCTCCTGGGGAGGCACCATACTCGGCACTAGCCGCACCAACCCCTACAAGGTGGAAGGGGGCGTCGACAGGGTGCTCGCCGCGCTCAAGGACCAGCAAATCGAAGCCCTTGTGGCTATTGGCGGCGACGACACACTGGGCGTAGCCAGCAAGCTGATGGGGGAGGGCGTCCAGGTGGTGGGTGTCCCGAAAACCATCGACAATGATCTTTCCGCCACCGAGGTGACCTTCGGTTTCCACACGGCCGTGCAGATCGCCACAGACGCCATCGACCGGCTGCGCACGACCGCAGAGTCTCACAGCCGGGTCATTGTCTGCGAGGTGATGGGCCGTCACGCCGGCTGGATCTCGATCTACGCCGGAATTGCTGGCGGGGCGGTCGACGTCCTCATCCCCGAGGAGCCCTTCGACGTTGGTTCCGTTTGTGCAAATGTTCAGGCCTTGACGGCAAAAGGACGCCATGCCGCCGTCGTCGTTGTGGCGGAAGGGGCGACGCCCGGTGAAGGTTCGTTCAGTGTCACCTCGAGTGAGGTCGACCAGTTCGGTCATGTGCGCCTCGGCGGTATAGGTAATTTGTTGGCCGCCGAGATCGAGAGGATCACCGGGACCGAGACCCGCGTCGCCATCCTCGGTCACATCCAGCGGGGCGGTTCACCAACTGCATTTGACAGAGTCCTGGCCACCCGCTTTGGGATCGGGGCCATTGATGCCGTGCATAGCGGCGGGGTCGGGACGATGGTTGCGCTTCAGGCCGACGAGATCGTTCGGGTACCGCTCAACGAAGCGGTCTCAACGCCCAAGCTCGTCCCCCACGAGTTCTACGAAGAAGTGGCCAAACCGTTTTTTGGGTAGCGCCGCTGGTGCTCTCGGAACAACCGCCGGGCCCCCTTTTATCAGGTACTGCCGGGCGCCCCCATAAGGAGAGCCGCGAGAGGACCACTGAGCGCCGGAGTGGTGGCCAGTAGTAGCTGCCCTGGAAGCATTTTCAACTCCCCCCCGGCCTCCTCGCAGATGAGCCCTCCGGCGGCCCAGTCCCAATCGTTCAGCCCGGACTCATAAAACGCGTCGAAGCGACCGCCCGCCACCCAGCACAGGTCGAGAGCGGCGGACCCGAACCGGCGGATGTCGCGCACGGCGGGTAAGAGACGCAAGAGGACCGAGGCCTGTTCCGCCCGCCGCGCCGCGCTGTAACTGAAACCGGTGGCGACCAAAGCGGTGGCCACCTCGCTCCTGGCGCTGGCCACGTGGCATTCGGAACCGTTGCACCAGGCGCCCCGGCCCATGGCCGCGGACCAGTTTTCTTGTCTCGAGGGGTCGACGACGACCCCGACTATGGTGCGGCCGTCGCAGCGGGCGGCCAGAGATACGGAGTAGGCGGGCACTTTGAAAAAGAAGTTCGTCGTCCCGTCGAGGGGGTCGGCCACCCAGGAGATCCCCGAGGTCCCTTCGTGAGAGGTGCCTTCTTCGCCGTGGACCGAGTCGGACGGGCGCGCCTTGCGCAAGCGGGAAACGATGAACGCCTCCGATGCCCGGTCGGCCTCGGACACAAGGTCGGTGGGGGAAGACTTGGTGGTGACCTGTTCGAGAGGCCTGTCAGAGTACTCCTGAAGGACCTCGGCAGCGCCGCTGGCCACCTCCTGCGCAACTTCCTCGAGCTCGTCAATTAGCGCGGCAGAAAGGAGAGGCTCGGTCACAGGGCCAAGTTAGCCTTGACCCGTGGTCCTTGATGCTGACGCGGAGCCGGCCGGACCGGCGGTCGACGCGACCCCCCGGCGTGCTCTCGCGGTCTACGCACACCCTGACGACCCCGACGTCTCCTGCGGCGGGACGCTGGCCCGCTGGTCCGCTGATGGCAGCGATGTGCACGTTTGCCTTTGCTGTGACGGCGACAAAGGATCGGCGGACCCTGATACCGACAGCGAAGCGCTCGTCCAAGACCGTCGTCAGGAGACTGAGGCGGCGGGCCGAGCGCTCGGGGTAGGCGCGCACCACTGGCTCGGTTATCGCGACGGCGAGGTCGACGACTCGGCCGATCTGAGGGGGAGGTTGGTCGCCCTGGTGCGCGACCTCCGGCCGGACGTTATCCTGGCCCCTGACCCGACGGCCGTTTTCTTTGGTCCCAACTACATAAATCACCGAGATCACCGCATGGTCGGCTGGGCCGTCCTGGACGCCGTAGCTCCGGCGGCGGCCAATCCCCACTACTTCCCCAGCGCTGGCCGGGCCTATCAGGTGCCCGTACTTTACTTATCGGGGACGCTCGAACCAGACACCTGGGTGGACATCACGACCGCCATAGCGGCCAAGGCGGCCGCCCTCGCCTGCCACGCTTCTCAGATTCGGCCCGGAGGCGAGTGGTTGGGCAACGCCGTGCGCGAACGAGCCGAGGAAGCCGGCCGGCTGGCGGGCGTACGGTACGCGGAAGCGTTCCGTAAGGTTGTGCTCGCATGACCATCGAGCGGCCTGACGGTGCCGCCGGGCCGGGTGACGCGATGAGTGCCGGCCGCTGGTACACAAGCGAGGTCGGCACCGGCAGCCGCGGACGCCGCATTTTGCACGTAGACATGGACGCTTTTTTTGCGGCTGTGGAGACCAAAGAAGACCCCTCCCTCTCCGGCCGGCCGGTGGTCGTCGGCGGTGGTGGCAACAGGGGTGTGGTCGCCTCGGCCAGCTACGAGGCGAGAGCCTTTGGCGTCCGGTCGGCCATGCCCGGGGTGCGGGCGCGCCGGCTCTGTCCCGACCTGATCGTCCTGCCGCCGCGTTTCGACCTGTACCACTCCTACAGCGAACGTCTTCACGATGTGCTGAGCAGGTTTACCCCCCAGGTCGAAGGTCTCGGCCTCGACGAAGCGTTCCTCGATATGAGTGGCGCCGGAGGCTTGTTCGGCCCCGCACATCAGGTTGCGGGTCAGCTGCGAGAGCAGGTCCTTGAACAACTCGGCCTGGGTTGCTCGGTCGGGGCCGGTCCTAACAAACTGGTCGCCAAGTTGGCCTCAAAGGCAGCCAAGCCGCACGCCACGAGGCAAGGGCCGCAACCCGGCCCGGGCACGGTCGTCATTAGCGAGCCCGAGGTGGTTGGTTTCCTGTGGCCGATGCCGGTCGAGGCGCTATGGGGAGTCGGGCCGGCCAGCGGCGCGCGTTTGCACAAACTTGGCGTGACGACCGTAGGACAACTGGCGGCATTGCCGGCCGAAGCCGTGGCGGCCGCGCTCGGGAAGGTCGCCGGGCAACTGGTGCACTCGCTGGCCTGGGGCCGCGACCCCCGTCCAGTTGAGCCCGACCGGGCTGTCAAGTCCATCGGCCACGAGGAGACCTACCCTGTGGACCTGGTCGAGCGAGAGGAACTGGAACGGCGCTTGGTCGCCATGGCTGACTCGGTGGCCGCCAGTGTCCGCCGCCACGGTTTCGTGGCCCGCACCCTCACGCTCAAGCTTCGCTATGGCGATTTCACCACTTTGACCAGGAGCCACACCTTCGACCGGCCCCAAACGAGCGGCCGTAGCTTGTGGTCCGCAGCCAAGGCGCTGCTGACATCGCTGGATTTGAGAAATGGCGTCCGCCTGCTCGGCCTCAGCGCGTCCGGGCTCCTGCCCGTAGGTGCTGCGCAGGGCGAGCAACTCCAGCTGGAACTTAACGCCGCCAGCACAAGTCCGGCTACGGCGTCGTTCCGTGCTCGTGCGGGGGAAATACGCACCGAGGTGGGCGGTACGGGTTGGGCCAGGGCTAGCGATGCCGTCGACGCCGTGCGGGCGCGCTTCGGCCCTACCTCCGTCGGCCCCGCCGTCACGCTGGGCCATACGCAGGGCCAGCGGCCGAACGCCACCGGCGTCCGGCCCGATCCCGGAGGGCGGCGGGGAGCTAACGACTAGTTTCCGCCCCCTGTTCGTTATAGGTTCCTCGTGTGAGATCCGGGGTGGTGAGGATGGAGGACGTGGCGCCAGCGCGCTGGGTTGTCGGTCTCGCCGCCGCCGCCTTGGCCCTCCCCTTTGCCGCCGTTCAGCAACCCGGTCAGACCGGGGTGCCCGGTATGCCTCGAGGCGAAACCCTTTATGCCAGTGGTACCGCGACATCGCCACCCACCAACTTCAACCCTCTGGACCCCTCACGGGCGTACACAGGGACGCAAGGCCTCCTATACGAGCCGTTGTTCCTGTACGACCCGGTGCACGCCAAGTTCATCCCGTGGCTGGCATCCGGCGGGAACTGGGTCGGCCCGACCACCTACAAGTTGCAGGTCCGCAGCGGCGTTAGCTGGGCCAGCAGCCCGGGCGGGTCGGCCAGCGGGCTGCTCACGGGCGCCGATGTCGCGTACTCGGTCAACCTGGCGGCCCACGACAAGGCCGACCCCTACAACCGCGACGCGTCGAGCGTCAAGAGCGCGACCGCGGTTGGTGATGCAGTGACGGTGACGTTCAACCGACCGGTGGAGTACGCCGAGTGGCAGCAGTTCCTCTTCGGTGCCCCCATTGTCCCCCAGTCAGTGTGGTCGAAACTGGCCCCCGACCCGCAGGTGGGCGAGCCGAACATGGCGCCAGTGTCGACAGGGCCGATGCTGCTCGTGAGCACGAGCCCGACTCAGGCCTGTTACCGGGATAATCCCAACTGGTGGGCCCGGAGCCAACTCGGCTTGTCTTTCAAGTTCGAGTACCTCTGCGACGTCGTCACCCGCTCGAGTGGTGCCGACTTGTCTGCCCTGCTCGACAACCGCACCGATTGGAGCAACGACCTTCTCCGGGGGGTGCCGAACCTGGTCGGCGGCAAGACCAAGGCCTATGGCATCAAGACCTACTACCCGGGTGCTCCCTATATGCTCCCCGCCGGCACCGCCTGGCTCGAGATGAACACGGTCAAAGCGCCCATGAACAATATGAATTTCCGCCGGGCCGTCGCCTACGCCATCGACCCGTCGGCCGTCATCTCCGCCGTGTACACCGGCACCGTAAGCGCGGCTAACCCTACCGGCCTGCTGCCGTACCTCAGCTCCTATATAAACAACGTCGCTGTCAAGAGCTACGGTTTCCAGTACTCGCCGAAAATGGCCAAGCAGTTCCTGGCTAAATCGGGTTATGAGGGCCAGCACCTGACCCTGGAGGTGCCTGTCGGTTGGACTGATTGGATGGGCGCAGCAACCGAACTTTGCGACCAGTTGAGCAAGGTCGGGATCCATGTGTCAGCCAGGTTCGTCCCGATCGCTACCCGCAATGCCGACCTGAGCTCCGGGGAGTACGACATGGCCGTAGCGGAGCAAACGGCGATCGGCCCTACCCCGTGGAACTACTTCGATGCGGTGTACCACTTGCCGATAAATGCGACGCAAACTCCGGGGTTGAACACCGAACGTTTTTCCGACTCTTCCGCCTGGTCACTCGTGCGCCAAGCCGCTACTACCCCCATAACCGATACCGCTTTGCTGCGTTCCATATACGCGGTAGTCGAAGCCGACTTCCTTCAGGAACTCCCCGTCGTGCCCCTTTGGAACAGCGGGGCCTGGTTCCAGGCCAGCACTGCGTATTGGCAGAATTACCCGGCCAGCACGAGCCGCCAGGACCAGTACACACCGATGATGGCGGCGGGTTGGCTGGGTTCGACGACCACTATTTATGCGCTGGCCAACCTGAAACCGCACTGAGCCGCTCACTGGCGTTCCGAACGAACCGGACAGTTCCTAGGAGAAGGCGGCGGTGAGCATTTGGCGGACGGCGTCGTCAGAGAACGGGTAAGTGTGTGGGCCTAGGAAATCGACCATGAGCGCCAGCCGGCGCAGGGAAAAGCCGACCCCGACCCAAACGTCCGGATTCTTGTGGCCAATGCTGGCCGTTTGGAGCGCTGTTCGTCATTTTCTCCGGCGCTCGATGTTCCCGGCTAGTTCAAGGCGAAACAATAGCCTTACCGTTTAGAGGAGCTCCGCTGGCCTCGTGGAATGTTGCCTGGGGCCGGGCCATGGCTCCCGCTGAGGCCGGCTGAGGCCGGAAGTGGGGAGGACAAAACCGTCGCCTGAGGGTGTAGCTTGGAGGGACGGGCATTGACCGCCAGGACGACCAACAAGAAGTAACTCGCAAGGACAGCAGCAAGCACTGACCGCTTTCAGAGGGCTATAGCCCCGTGCCACTTTCAGAACACGAACAACGGGTTTTGCGCCAGATCGAGCGCCAGCTCCAGCAGGAGCGGGGCTTGGCGCGTTCGCTGCGCATGCCGAGCGATGCCCAGGAGGCGCGCCGCAACGCGTGGCGGTCAACGGCGACCTTCGTCGTCGGCCTCATCTTGCTGTCGATCTCGTTCGCTACGTACTGGGTGGTGGGGCTGGTTGGGTTCGTCATAATGCTCGTGTCGGCCGTGACCTTGGTGCAGAGCGTGCGGAGGCTGGCCCGGGAGCACTGGGGCCACCCTTTAGGCGGCCAGGAGGCGGGTAGCGGGACGGAGCCGCTCAGCGGGCGGGGCCCGTGGGGTCGGAGGTCAGAAAGCGGTAGGTGGTGGGGTGGGCGCGGCCCCGGGCAGGATGACGAGGGCCCAGGGGAACCCTGAGAGGCCTTGAAAATCTACGTCCTGCTGGCGGACAGGGGAACCCACAACTCTCATACCGGGACCCTCAGCCTGCTCAACGTCGGCTGGGCCGTTACGCCCCTGCGGCGCCCTCCAGGGCAGCCC
This sequence comes from uncultured Acidimicrobiaceae bacterium, assembly GCA_963750465.1. GTDB lineage: Bacteria > Actinomycetota > Acidimicrobiia > Acidimicrobiales > Palsa-688 > Fen-671. The sequence continues at coordinate 362,407 of CAVVRE010000007.1, read as the reverse complement.
GCTGCCGACCCCGCCTCGAGCCTGGTGACGGGGCCGTACGTAGTGGTCGTTTTTATAGAGGCGGAGCTCGGTATGTGCAACAGGACCCTGACGCTGGAGGTCGAGCTCCTGACCGAAGACGGCCACGTGGTCGCCATACAGGGTCCGGCCGGGTCCCAGGCTGTGCGGCTGGAGCAAGCGATAATCGTCCCCAGCCCGCCCGGGGTGCCGACCGGGTTCCCTGGTCACGCCACCGCCATGATGGACCTTCCGACGGGGCTGCCACTCGCGCCCGGAATCTACCGGTGGCAAGCGCGGGTCAACGGCAGAGTAGAGGACGACTGGTCGGCCCACTTTTTCGTGGCCGCGCCTCCCCAGCCGCCGACGTTCGGGTTCCCTGCGGCAGCCGAGCCGAACGGCTGATGGTTATGGGCACGCTCGGTAAGGGGCTGCTATCCGAAATCGCAAAGCGGCCCCCTCTCTGGCCCACGGCGCTACGACAGTGGCGGGCGCTGACCCCGACCAAGTGGTGGTGTCATTGGCCGCCGACGCCTCGCCCGACGGCTAACTACCTGAAGTTCCGCCTGGAGACCATGTACGGCTCTACCAATTCCGCGCTCAGCGTCGAGGACCTGGTGGGGTACCTGGAGTGGTGTCGCTGGATGCGGACACGGGCGCGCTAAGTTCTAGTTGTGCGCGTAGCACCGATCGCAGCCAGAGCGGGCGACGCCTTCGTGGCCTCCATACATCTCATACATAGGTAGGCGAGATGTCGCGAGCGCTCGTCCTCAACGCCACTTACGAGCCGCTCTGCGTCGTGCCTACCAGACGGGCACTGCTACTCGTCATCCAGGCCAAGGCCGAACCATTGGCGGCCACGGGCCGTGTGTTCCACTCGGCGCGGGTCACGCTCGACGAGCCGTCCGTGGTACGGCTGTCGTATTTTGTGAGAGTTCCCCATCAGGCCCACGTGGCCCTCAACCGACGGGCGATCTTCGCCCGGGACGGTCACAGGTGCCAGTACTGCGGGGCACAAGCGGAGAACATCGACCACATACTCCCGAGATCGAAGGGCGGCCCGCATTCCTGGGACAACGTCGTGGCGGCGTGCAGGCGTTGCAACGCCCGCAAGCGGGACCACCTGCTGGAGGAAACGGGCATGAAGTTGCGCCGCCAACCTGCCGCCCCCAGGGGCCGCGTATGGGCACTCGCCGCCCTTGGTGCCGTACTTCCGGACTGGGAGCCGTACCTCGGGTTCCCCGGGCAGGTGGTGCCGTTGACGGTGGCCGGGGAAGGCGCCGCCGCGCTGTCGGCCTGATGTGCTGGGAAGTCCAGCGCGCCCGCGGTACCGTAGCCGAACTTCACCAGCGCTCTTTGGCCCTGATCGCCAGTGCCGGCACTGAGCCCTTTGGCCAGCGTCGGATCGCTGTCGTCCAGAGCCCCATGGACAGCGCTCTTGTCCTTGGCAGTGCGCAGCCGGAGTCGTCGGTCGACCTGGATGCGTGCGCCGAAGCCGGAGTCACCCTCGTTCGCCGACGAAGCGGTGGCGGCGCGGTGCTGGTCGAGCCCGGGTCTCTTGTATGGATGGACCTTGTCATCGCGGCGACCGACCCCCTCTGGTCCCCGGACATAGGCCGTTCGACGTGGTGGGTCGGAGCGGTATGGGCAGACGCGCTCCGGAGAGCTGGTCTTGGTGCCCTGGAGGTGTGGAAGGGGCCGATGGTACGTAACGAATGGTCGTCCTGGGTGTGCTTTGCCGGCCTGGGGCCCGGCGAAGTCGTGACAGCGCAGAGGCGCAAGGTCGTCGGCATCTCGCAGCGGCGAACGCGTCACGCTGCTCTTTTCCAGTGCGCATGCTTAGTACGTTGGGAGCCGGAAAGGCTGTTGGAGTTGCTCGCGTGGCCCGGGGAACAACTGGGGCCCGCACGGCGCGGACTGGCCTCTGCTGCTACCGGGGTCGGCGCCGAACGAGCGGGATTGGTCGTCCAGGACCTTGTGACCCACCTCCCCTGACCGGCCGCCGCCGGCCCGCGGCCACGGGTTCACGCGCTTGCTCGCCCCGGTTCAAATCGTCGGGGCGGACCGGCACAGCGCACGCTCGCGTCGACGAGCGTAATGTGCTCAGCGGAGGAGAGCATGCCATCTCACGCTGTCTTGCGCCACGAGTTCATTATCGGCACTTACACAGAACCCATGCCCCACGTCGATGGGAAGGCAGAGGGCATCCTCTCCTGTCGTTACGAGGAGGCGGCGATCGGGCCGGTGCGGGTGCTGGCTCCGGCCCGCAACCCGACCTACCTGGTGCTCAGTTCCGACCGGCGCCGCCTCTACGCCGTACACGAAACGGCGACCTTCGAGGACCGGCCGGGCGGGGGCGTGTCGTCCTTTGCCCGGGACCTGCGCACCGGCGACTTGACGCTGTTGAACTCGAAGCCTTCAGGAGGGTTCGAGCCGTGCCACCTCAATCTTCACCCGGGCGGCCGTTTCCTGGTGGTGGCCAACTACGGGTCCGGGTCGGTGAGCGTCTTCGAGCTCGAGCCTGACGGGAGCCTGGGCGCCATTGTCGGCCATGCGCAACACGAGGGATCGAGCGTCCACCCGGAGCGCCAGGCCGGGCCACATGCCCACATGGTCGCTTTTGACCCGCACAGCGGTGAAGTGCTCGTGTCAGACCTCGGCCTTGATTCGGTAAAGGTCTACGCTCTAGCCGAAAGTGGTGCTCTGATCGAGCAGCCGGACCAGCACATAGAGATGAGCCCGGGGGCCGGGCCGCGGCACCTGGCTTTCCATCCCGACGGGCACCGTCTGTTCGTGGTTAATGAGCTCGACAATACGCTCGTCGCTCTCCGCCGCGACGGTGCGCGGTTCGTTCCGACGGCCAAGGCTTCCACGCTCCCGGCGGGTTTCAGTTCGCACAGCCAGGCCGCCGCCGTGCGGGTATCCCCGTCGGGGGATTGCGTGCTGGTCTCGAACCGCGGCGCCGAAAGCGACTCGATCGCCGCATTCCGTTTTGATGCTGAGGACGGCTCGCTCCAGTTGACACAAGTCCAGCCCACGTCGGGCCGCGAGCCTCGCGAATTTGTCTTCGACCCCGACGGCAGTTTTGTTGTTGTCGCCAACCAGGACAGCCACAGTCTCGCCGTCTTCGCCTTCGACGAACGGGCCTGTAGCCTCCAGCCGGTGGCGACGGCTTCGGTCCCTACACCGGTCTGCCTCGCCATCGCCTGACCCGGCCGACCAATGATGCCTGCGAACCCGAGCTGCTTCAGTAAGGCTCGGCGGTCCACCAAGGCAGCCGATGCATGTAGTGTCCCGTTTCAGGCCGCAGTGGCGACCGATTCGAGGTCGTGTGCCGCCCGTCCGAGCTCCGCCGCTCGTTGGGTCAACAGAGCCTCCGAGTAAGCCAGCTGTTCGTCCGATGGGGAGGGGGGCCCATCCGGAGAGCGCGATCCGTGTCGATGGTGGACAAGAGGGACTCGAGCGCCTGGTTGGCCCGGGTTGTGGCCGCCGACGCCCGCTGGTCCTGGGCGGCCGCGGCGAGACTGCCTAGACCACTGCGGGCCCGGGCGGCGCGGCTGTTCAAGTCCACCCATACCTGGGCGGCTGTCGTCGGGTTCCGGAGCAAGGGGATGCCGCGCTCGACGGCGGTGGCCAGTGAAGCGATGTCGGCCGCTACCACCTGAGCACTAGACGACCACTCGGAACGCTGTCGGTTGCGGGCAAAAAGGAAGTACAGCCCGGCAATCAACGCGACGCCTACGACGACGATGATGATAATGACGGCGATCCTGGAGCCCGATACCCCGCTGCTCGACGAGCTCGTAGCCGTGGTGGTAGTGAACGGCGAGGTTGTGGCCGTGGTAGCAGGTGCCGTGGTCGCCACCGTGGTTGCGGGGGCGACGGTGGTGACCGGGGCCGTTGTGGCCACGGTGGTGACCGCAGTAGTGGCGGCCACGGTGGTGACCGCAGTAGTCGCGGGCACCGTCGTAACCGTGCTTTGCGCTGTCGCTGACCCAGCGGACAGGGCAACAATCACGATGGCTAGGGACAATGCCGCCGCAGTCTTCCTCATGTTCGCGTGACCATAGCCGATCTCACTTCTTCGCAGCGTGATGGTCAGGCCCATCAGCCAAGCCAATCGAGCCAAGCCAATCGAGCCAAGCCAATCGAGCCAATCCAATCGAGCCAAGCCAATCGAGATATGGTGTAGGTGTGCCAGGAGCACCTGAGGCGCAACCTCCAAGTACCTTGCCCGAGGGCGCTGGTCCCCTAACGACTGGGGCGCCAGGCAGCTCCGAGGGCCACGGTTCCCGCGATGGGGGTAAGGACGGCCGGGTGTTGCACTTATCTTGCCTGCTCGGCATACCGGTGGTGGGGCCGGTAGAACAGCACGTCGGCCGCCTGGTCGATGTGATTGCCCGTCTGGCGGGCGAGACCATGACGGGGACGTGGCACCCTTCCGTTACCGGATTGGTGGTCGACTACGACGGCCAGGACCGGTTTGCCCACGCTCACGAAATCGAGAGCCTCAGTTACGAAGCTGCTCGGCTCACGGTAGACCCGAAGGATCTGGGCCCGTTCGAGCGGCGGTCCGGGGAGGTCCTGTTGGCCAAGGATTCTCCGTTCGCGGCACTTGATCCACCTGGAGGGGGCGCGTCTCGTTAGAGCCAACGAGATCGAGCTGGCCCAAGTGGGCTCGACATGGCATGTCATAGGTGTGGACACGAGTTCGCGCCCCGTCCTGCGCCGGTTGCTGCCGAGATGGGCTCGCGCCCGGGTGAAGGCGGGCAAGGTGGTGGACTGGTCGGAAATCGAGCCATTCGTGGCCCACGTGCCTACGGCCCACTTGCAAATCCCGTTCCGCAAGCTACGCCGGCTGCACCCGGCCAAGCTCGCCGACCTCGTCGAGGCGGCCTCCCACGAAGAGGGCGAAGAAATCATCCGGGCGGTTGGCGAGGACAGTGCTTTGGAAGCGGATGTTTTCGAGGAGCTCGACCCCGAGCACCAGGTGGAGTTCCTGCGGTCACGCTCCGACGAAGAGGCGGCCAGGCTTCTGTCCGCCATGGAGCCGGACGACGCCGTCGACCTGCTGACGGAAATGGACCAGGAAAGGCGCCTGCCCATCCTCCAGCGCCTGCCGCAGGCGAGCCAGCTCAAGCTGCGCAGCCTCCTCAGCTACAACCCTGAGACGGCGGGGGGGCTCATGAACCCCGATTTTGTGGCCGTGCCGGCGAGCTCCATTGTCGGCGAAGCCCTCGAGGCGGTCAAGACGTCGCCGACGCCTCCTCAGGCCGCGGGCGTGGTTTTCGTAACTGGCGAGCGAGGGCGGCTCCAAGGTACGGCTCTGGTCGTCGACCTGTTGCGGGCGGATCCTTTGGACAGCATCGCCATGGCGACGAAACCGGACCCGCCATCGTTGCCAGCGGATGCGGATATCCACGAGGTCGTACGCAAGATGACCGACTACAACCTGGCCGTGGCCCCGGTGGTAGATGACGACGGCCGGATGCTAGGGCAGATCAGTGTCGACGACGTGCTCGAGTTGATGCTCCCCACCGGGTGGCGGCGCCAGTACGGGATGGACGCAGCCGAGTAACGAGGACGTGTAGCCTCCGCCACCCGCGTGCCGGCCCCGAAAAGTAAAGCTCCAGCCGTCATTTCTCGAGCTCTATCCCCTCTTTCCCGGGTAAGCGGCCGCGCTCCCGCAGCGCTGGCGGAGTCCCGGCCCGGTGCTAGACTGCGTCTGTCAGGCAGTCGTGCCGTGTGCCTCGGCGGGCGGGCTCGGGTGATCGGGCGCCGCCGGCCCAACAGTACAGCCAAGGACTGCGGACAGGGAACAACAAGGAGCAGCACTGAGCGCCGAAAGAGGATCGCCTCACAGATTTCGGGCGCGAACGCTGGCATCGGCACCAAGGGGTAGGACGTTGGCCTAGCCTCCGGGGACCGGGACGGCGTGAGTGCCCGCATCAGCACGCGTCAGTCCTACGAGCCGGGAGGTCCGTCGGCTATGGCCAACGACACGGTGGGTGATGAACCTCAGGTGGTGGCGCGCGTCACGGCCGTCCTCGACGAAGCCCACATCGGCGATATAGAAGGCGCTTTCGGCACGATCCGTGTACAGGACGTAGGTGCCCGCCGGACCTGGGGTGCCCGCCTGTTGACGTTCGCCGCCATCCTCGGCCCGGGGCTCATTGTCATGGTCGGCGACAACGACGCCGGCGGCGTGGCCACGTACTCCCAGGCCGGCCAAAACTATGGCACCAGCCTGTTGTGGGTCCTTCCCCTGCTGATCCCGGTGCTCATCGTTAACCAGGAGATGGTGGTCCGCCTCGGCGCCGTCACCGGCGTCGGTCACGGGCGGCTTATCAAAGAGCGTTTCGGTCGTTTCTGGGCCAGTTTCTCGGTGGGCGACCTGCTCATCCTCGATTTCCTCACTATCGTTACCGAATTCATCGGCGTCGCGCTGGCCCTCGGCTACTTCGGGGTGAGCGAGTACGTATCCGTGCCGATCGCCGCGTTCGCGCTCGTGGCGATGACAGCGACGGGCAGCTTCCGACGTTGGGAACGCTTCATGCTGGTCTTTGTCGTTGGCAATTTCCTGGTTATCCCGCTGGTTATTTTCAGCCACCCCGCAACGGGCCCGGTACTGCATGGACTGTTCGTGCCCGGGATCGCGGGCGGAGCCGACTCCACCTCGGTCCTGCTGATCATCGCCATCGTGGGGACGACGGTGGCCCCCTGGCAACTGTTCTTCCAGCAGTCCAACATTGTGGACAAGCGGATCACGCCTCGTTGGATCAATTACGAGCGGGCGGACACGGTCCTCGGTTCCTTCGTCACCGTCACCGGTGCTGTCCTGATCGTGATCACGTGCGCGTTCGCTTTCATGGGCACCCGCTACGCCGGGAACTTCACCAACGCCGGCGGGGTGGCCACGGCGCTTGGTCATGTGCTCGGCCACGCGGCGGGCACCCTATATGCCCTGGTGTTGTTGAACGCATCGATAATCGGCGCCGCCGCCGTCACCCTGGGAACGTCCTACGCGGTCGGCGACTTCTTCGGGACGCGTCACTCGCTCCACCGCAACTTCTTCGAGGCGAAGGGGTTTTACGCCAGCTTTGGCGCCCTTATGGCTCTGGCCGCGGCGATCGTCCTCATCCCGGGGGCCCTCTTGGGGTGATTACCGTCGCCGTGCAGGCTCTGGCCGGAGTGCTGCTCCCATCGGCTTCGGTGTTCCTGTTGCTGCTGTGCAACGACAAGGAAGTTCTCGGGCCCTGGGTCAACCGGCCTTGGCTCAACGCCGTTGCCACCCTCATCATCGGCGTCCTGCTGGTGATGTCGCTGATCCTGGTGGCGACCACCGTGTTCCCCCATGTGAACGTCGGTGCCTTGAGCCTCGTGCTGGCCGCCATCTTGCTGGCCGGGCTGGCCGTGAGCGGGGCGCTGTACGCCACCCGCCGGCGCCAGCGACCCGCAGAACCGGAGAAACCCATGAGCCGGGCGCACCGGGACAGCTGGCGGATGCCGCCCCTGGCCCTGCTGGGGAGGCCGGAATGGTCGCGGGGGCGTCTGGTCGCAATGTGGGCACTCAGGGTGTACTTGGTCGTAGCCGTACTGTTGCTGCTGGTGAAGGCGGTGCAACTGGGTGGCGGCTGACGCGTTGGGCTGACCCATCGCCACCGCTCAGGGTGGCCTCCGGCCAGCGCACGGCGAGGGCCTGGCCATTTTCGGGGTGCAATTGTTTCGAGTCGGTGTAAAACCGGCTGAACTGGGCCATTTCTGCCCCGCTCCGGCCTGCAGCACCCGGATCACCCTCACCCTGAGCGTTATAGCGCCTTATGCTCGGTAGAGATGCCAGTGCACCGGCGGGAGGGGGAGGACCGGATCCTCACCGTCCCCAACGCGCTCACGGCCATCAGATTGGCCTGCTTGCCCGTCTTCGTGGTCCTGATGGCCCAGCCCGACGGGCGCGGGCTGGTGGCGGCGGCCTGCTTACTGAGCGCCCTGGGCCTAACCGACGGCCTCGACGGGTATATAGCGAGGCATTTTCATCAGGTGAGCTCGGTCGGGAAGGTGGCCGATCCCCTCGCGGACCGGGCCCTTGTCCTGACGGCTGTGATATCGGCCGTGGCCATCGGCGCCATCCCGGTGTGGCTGGTGGTGGTCGTGCTGACGCGAGAAGTTCTGGTGCTGGCCGGAGGAGGGGCCCTGGCGTTGGCTGGAGCCAGGCGGATCGACGTGAGCTGGGCAGGTAAGGCGGGCACGTTCGGGATGATGCTGGCTTTGCCCCTCTTCATACTGGGCGACGCCCCTTTCCGTTGGCAGACAGAGGCAGGGGTGGCAGCCTGGGTGGCCGCCGGCTGGGGACTAGTGCTCGGGTGGTACGCCGCCTTGGGGTACATTCCTCGAGCGCGCGCCGCCCTGGCTCAAAGCCGTCAAGGGCGCGACCTTCTCGGGGCCTCTCCGGCGCCGCGTCCGGAGAACTTGCCCGCGGGCGGGCCAAAACACTCAAAAGCCCAAGAGGTCGATGGCCTGGAGCGGGCGAGTGGTCCTTGGTCCGGCCCCAAGCGGAGCTGAGGCGATGAAAGCTGTCATTATGGCCGGAGGGGAGGGAACTCGGCTTCGGCCACTCACCTACAACCAACCCAAGCCGATGATCCCGATGGCGAACAGGGCGCTGATGGAGCACGTGGTCGCCCTCCTGAAGCGCCACGGCTTCAATGACGTAGTGGTCACGGTCGGCTTCCAGGCCAACGCCATCCAGACTTACTTCGGCAACGGGGCCGAGTTCGGCGTCCGTATGAAGTACGCCAGCGAGGAATCGCCCCTGGGGACGGCGGGTTCGGTGCGCAACGCCATGCAGCAACTCGACGAGCCCTTCATCGTCATTTCCGGCGACGTCCTGACCGATATTGACCTTAGTGCCATCGTCGATTTTCACAACGAGAAAAAGGCCCTGGCCACGATCGCTTTGCGCTCCGTGCCGAACCCGCTGGAGTTCGGGATCGTCATCACCAGGGAAGACGGGACAATAGAACGGTTCCTCGAGAAACCGTCGTGGGGACAAGTGTTTTCGGACACCATAAATGCAGGCATCTACGTTTTCGAACCGGAGATCTTCGGCTTCGTAGGGCCCGGTGCGGTCGATTTTTCTTCGGATGTTTTCCCGCGGTTGGCGGCCGAGGGCAATTTGCTCTTTGGCTATGTCACGGGCGGCTACTGGGAGGACATAGGCACGCTGGACGCCTACGCCCGAGCCCACCAGGACATCCTCGACGGCCGGGTCGAGGTCGAGTTGCCGGGTTTCGCCTTGCGCAACGGCATTTGGTTGGGAGAAGGCGTCCATGTCGACCCGAGGGCAGAAATCAAGGGCCCAGCCATAATTGGCGACTACTGCAGCGTAGAGAGCGGGGCGACGCTCGGCGAGTACACGGTGCTGGGCCGCAACGTGCGGGTGGGCGCTGACGCTTATCTGGAGCGGGCCATCGTCCACGACAACACGTACCTCGGGGCCGGAGTCCGCCTGCGCGGCTGCACGGTCGGTCGTCGTAGCGAACTGCGCCGTGGGGCGCGCATCGAAGAAGGTGCTGTGCTGGGCGACGAATGCTTCATCGGCGAGCACGCGGCCGTGCACCCTGGAGTAAAGATTTACCCGTTCAAGACGGTCGAGCACGGGGCGATTGTCAACTCGTCGATAGTTTGGGAGTCCCGGGGCGCCCGCAACCTGTTCGGGCGCACGGGCGTATCTGGCCTGGCCAACGTGGACATTTCCCCCGAACTGGCAGCGCGCCTGGCCATGGCGTTCGCCACCACTATGTCCCGTGGCGCAACGGTGACCGTCTCGCGGGATACTAGCCGGGCGGCCAGGATGCTGAAACAATCCGTCGTGGCCGGGCTCAATGCGTCCGGTGTCGACGTGGCCGACCTCGACGTGGCCACGGCCCCCGTGACCCGTTTCGCCGCCCGCTCCAACCGGAGCGCCGGCGGCGTCACAGTACGGCTGTGCGCCGAGGACGCCCAGTCGGTCACTATCGGCATTTTCGGTGCGGAGGGCACAGATATCCCCGAGGCCGCCCAGCGGAAAATAGAGCGGATTTTCTACAGAGAGGACTTCCGCCGTTGCCTGGCCTCTGAGACCGGCGACATTTCTTACCCAACGCGGATCCCGGACCTTTATGCTCAGGCCTTGTTGGCGCACGTCGACCTGGATGCCATAAGAGCGGCCCGCTTCAAGGTCGTCCTGGATTACGCTTACGGGGCGGCGTCGTTTGTCATGCCGGCCGTGCTGGGGAAACTGGGGGCCGATGTCCTGTCGGTGAACCCGTACGCGGCCGCCCGTCAGTCGCTTAGCTTTGACCGCTGGGAGCACGCGCTCGGTATTTCAGCTCTCGTGAAAGCGTCAGGGGCCCATTTCGGGGCCGTCCTGGCCCCCGATGGCGAGCGGATCACGCTTGTTGATGACAACGGTCGGATCCTTTCCGACAGTGAAGGGTTGCTGGCGCTCCTATCGTTGGTCTTGCGCACCTTTAGCCCGGACGGGGCCGAGGCCGCCGCTAGTCCTGGTGCTTCCCCCGCACAGTCACCCGGCCGGGCGACCGGCCGAGAGAACAAATTGAACATTGCGCTGCCCGTGTCTGCGCCCACGCCGGCCGAGGCTATGTGCTTGCTCGCAGGAGCAGACGTGACATGGACCAAGTTGTCCGCTTCGCACCTCATGGAGGTCGCCTCCGGCCCGGGCGTCGAGTTCGCGGCGGGGCAGGAGGGCGGGTACATTTTCCCGAGGTTCCTGCCCGCATACGACGCCGTGGCCGCATTGGTGCACACCTTTGCCCTCCTGGCCATGACCGGGGCCAAGTTCTCCCGGGTCGTGGCCGGGTTGCCGCAGGTCTTTGGTGCCCACGAAGGGGTTGTCACCCCGTGGGAAAAGAAAGGTCTTGTGATGCGGGCAGTGATGGACCTAAGCAAGGACCGCCCGACCGTACTTGTCGATGGTGTCAAAATCCTCCACGACGACGGATGGGGCCTGGTCGTCCCCGACCCTGAGGAGGCATTGGTGCACGTCTGGGCCGAAGCGTCGACCGAAGCGGCGGCCCTGGCCCGAGCACAGGAATATGCAAGGCAGGTACGCAATGTGTTGCGGGGCTGACGCAGCGTCGCGGTGATGGCCAACCTGAGAAAAGCCGCCACCAGGATCTCTCGGGAAGGGGCTCCCACTGACTGCCCCGGCACAGTATCGTCTCCAGCGTGAACGTTCCAGATGACCTGCGCTACACATCGGACCATGAGTGGGCTCGATTGGAAGAGAACCACGTCCGCGTCGGGATCACGGACTACGCCCAGGACGCGCTGGGTGACATCGTCTACGTCCAACTCCCCGGGCCGGGTACCACGACAGTGGTCGGCCAGGCGATGTGCGAGTTAGAATCGACCAAATCGGTATCCGATGTCTATGCCCCGCTTGACGGCACGGTGGTAGAGGTGAACAGCGAGTTGGTGGACGCGCCCGAGCGCGTCAACGAGGACCCGTATGGGGAGGGTTGGATTTGCATCATCGAACCGTCCTCTTCCGGGGCGTTCGAGGGCCTGCTCAGCCCCGACGACTACCGGAAGCTCCTCGAGGCTTGACGTCTTGTACTGCAACCGCTGCGGTCAACGCAACCCGAGGGGCGCCAACTTCTGCTCCTCCTGCGGAGCACCACTCGAGCGTTCCGGGCCGCCGGAGGACGAACCACAACCCACGACGACGGCCACGCCCGCAGTCGTGCTATTACCGGGTGAAGGTGCCTCGGAGCCTTTTCTGCTCGACCCGAGCGACCTCCTCTATGGCGCACCTCCCGGGGGCGCCGTCCTCGTGGTGACGCGTGGGCCTAATTCCGGCTCACGGTACGTCCTGGCGCCGGAGACGGGTGCAGTCGTGACGATCGGCCGCCACCCCGAGAGCGATGTCTTCCTCGATGACATCACGGTCTCCCGGCGGCACGCAGAGGTCCGCCACAGCGAGGGCGCCTTCTGGGCTCATGACGTCGGCTCGCTCAACGGGACCTATCTCAACCGGGAACGCATCGATACCGGTCCGCTATCGAGCGGGGACGAGCTCCAGGTCGGGAAGTTCCGCCTGCTCTTCCTTTCCCAGAACCAAGGCCTGGTCGCCGGCCCAGCGGCCGGCAAGGCCTGACGGCGAAGGTACCGGGGGCCGAAGGCCGTGGTCAGCCGCTCGCACCTTTCCATTGGAGAGGTCCTGTCGTTACTTCATGACGAGTTCCCGGACGTCACCATCTCGAAGATCCGGTTCCTCGAGAGCCAGGGCCTGGTCGACCCTGAGCGAACGCCGTCCGGTTACCGGAAGTTTTATGACGCAGACATCGACCGCCTGCGCTGGGTGTTGCGGCAGCAGCGAGACGCCTTCTTGCCCTTGAAGGTGATCAAAGGGCGTCTTGAGACCCAACCCGGCCCCTCTTGTGACGATACCGACCTTGGACCGGAACTCGAAGCCTCGGGGGATGAGTTGCCAGAAGACGAGCCAGGAGATGAGATTGTCGTGGTGGAAAGCGTTGAGCTGGTCGCGGTGCTGGCGGATGATGTTCAAGGCGGCGGGCCTGACAATCAGGGCGACAGTCAGGGCGACAATCAGGGCGACGGCGATGGCGACCATGAGGGCAACCACCTGATAAGCGCTTCGGAGGCCCAGCTCTTCGACGCCGGCCCGCCCTATCGGGAACCTGACGAACCGGCGGAAGTGGAGGACCGACCCAGGCAGCACAGTAGGAACCCGGTCGGCCCACGGGGGGCGCCACGGGCCTCCGGATCGAGGCCGGCGGGCAAGCACAGGCAGCGGGGGACCGACGGCGCATCGGCCCAAGAGGAGCGTTCGCCTCGAGAAGAGCGTTCGGCCAGAGAGGAGCGTTCGGCCAGAGAGGAGCGTTCGGCCAGAGAGGAGCGTTCGGTCGGGGCACATCGGGGGGCGGGCGGCAAAACGGTCGGGACGGAACTGGCCGCCGAGGCCAACGACCCTAAGGAGGAGCACGAGCTAACCCTCGACGAGCTCCTGGAGGAGACAGGCGCCGACGTCGAAAAGGTGCGAGAGCTCGAAGGCTTCGGCCTCATAACGCCGAAGATCATTGGAGGTTCCCACTACTACACCCGCGAGGCCGCCATCGTGACCCAGCTGGCGTCATCGTTCGCCCGTCACGGAGTAGAGGCCCGGCACCTCCGCGCTTACAAGGGGGCCGCCGACCGGGAGGCCGGGTTGGTCGAACAGGTAATAATGCCCCTCATAAGGCAACGTAACCCGGAGGCTCGCCAAGCGGCGGCAGAGACGGTCGAAGAGCTGTCGAACCTTGGAGGAGAGCTGCGGGCCGTCCTTTTGCGGTCCGCCCTGGCCGACCTGCGCTGAACGGTCGCGTACGGCTGGGGGAGAGGTCGCCGCCTCCCTTTCAGTTCAGCCCCGACTGTCTCTAAACCAAAGTTGTTCGGGCTGCTGGCTGGGGGGCGCCTGCCGGGTGAACCGTCCGCCGTTGTAACGTTCATTCATGGTCGAGATGCACCTCTCCGCCGTCCGAGTCGAGCTTCCGACCAACACGCCGATCCTGTTACTGCAAGAGGCCTCAGGCGACCGTACCCTTCCGATCTACATAGGCCGCCCAGAGGCGGAAGCGATAGCGGCCGCCCTTCAGGGGGTCGTCACCAAGAGGCCGATGACGCACGACCTGATGCGGGACGTGCTGACCGAGCTCGGTGTCGTGTTGGACTACGTAGTGATCACCGAGCTCAAGGACCAGACCTTTTTTGCTGAGCTGCGTTTGCGCCGGGCCAGCAACAATTACGTCGTATCTGCCCGGCCTTCGGACGCTATCGCGCTGGCCATCCGCGCCGGGGCGACCATCTATGCCGAGGAAGCCTTGCTCGATGCGGAAGGCATCGTCATCGCCCAGCGGGACGAACTCGAGGACCAGGCTGAAGGAGAAGAACTGGTGGCCCAGTTCCACGAGTTCATCGAAGGCGTCCGGCCTGAGGATTTCGACAAGTGACTAGGTAAGGCAGTACAAGCTCTGGAGCAAGCTCGAGCCTGTTCTTGCGGTGGTGGCCCTCTTGGGCCACACTGATGTAACTACTTTTTTGTCACGTGGTCCCTGGGAGGGTGGAGATGGAGCGGCGAGAGTACACGCATGCGGTGACGTCGGCAGAAGAGGGCCCGAGGAAGGCTTCAGAGGGCCCCAGGTGTGCCACATCGTCGGGATCACCTACAGACAATTGGACTACTGGGCCCGAACTGACTTGCTGCGCCCCTCTATCAGTGATGCCCGCGGGAGTGGGACGCAGCGGGTCTACTCCTACACCGACCTGCTCCAATTGAAGGTGATCAAGCAGTTGCTCGATGCCGGCGTGTCGTTGAGGCACACTCGTAAGGCGATCGAGTGCCTTCGTGCTTCCGGCGCCGGCGTGGCGAGCTCCAGCCTGGTCATAGCGGACGACCGAAGCGTCCTCGCCCATTCGGGCGAGGAGCTGTTCGACCTGTTGCGCGGCGGTCAGGGAGTACTGAGCATTGTGCTCGGGATGGAAAGGATCGTCTCCGAGGTGGACGCCGCCATCACCGAGCTCAAGGAATCCCGTTCGCCCGGTCACCCGGCCGGTGCCCAGGCGGTGGACCCGGCTAAGGGGTCGGCGGGACCGTCTTTCGACCCCGAGGCAGAGGCCCAGGCCGTTCGCTGAACGCGCCCAAAGGGCGGCGGCTCTCCGCCCGCGGCTAGGCCGAGCGATCCAGCGGCCCGACGGCCCGACGATGGGTATCCTGGGGCGGTGGGCGCGCCGCTAGCTGGGCCAGAAGGCACCGAAGGGCCAGAAGGTACCGAGGTACCCGTGGACGGTAGCGTCTCCGAGCTTGTCCTGCGCCACAGCCCGCTCGACCGTTGGCACCGGGACAATGGGGCGCGCATGGTTGCTTTTGGGGGCTGGGATATGCCCCTGGAGTTCGACAGAGGCACGCTCGCTGAGCACATGTCCTGTCGCAGGCATGCAGCCATCTTCGATGTCAGCCACCTGGGGACCGTTCGCGTCGTCGGCCGTGACGCCGAAACGGTCCTCCAGCACGCTCTCACCAACAGCCTGACCAAGATCGCCCCTGGTAAGGCCCAGTACACCCACCTCCTGGATGATCATGGTTGGGTGGTCGACGACATCATCATCTGGTGGGTGGCGGAGGAGCGCTTCGATGTCATGCCCAACGCGTCCAACACCTCCAGGGTGCTCGCCGCCATCGGGGGGAGCGACGTCACCGAGCAAAGGGCTATTTTGGCTGTGCAGGGCCCGGAATCCCCAGGTATTTTCGCCCGAATTTTTCCCGAGGCGCCGACCGTGGCCCACTTCCGGGTTGAGACCCTCAACTGGGACGGCGTCCCCGTAGTGGTCGGAGGCACCGGCTACACAGGCGAAGACGGGTTCGAGTGCTCGGTTCCGGCCGATGCGGCCACGGAGCTATGGCAAGCGGCCGTGGCCGCGGGGGCGGTTCCCGCCGGCCTCGGGGCACGCGACACGCTCAGGCTGGAGGCCGGCCTCCCCCTTCATGGCCACGAGCTGGGCCCGGGGATCACGCCCCTTGAAGCGGGGCTGTCGTGGGTGGTTGCGTGGGACAAGCCGGGCGGGTTCACGGGCCGCGAAGCGCTACTCGAGCAGCGCCAAAGAGGCCTGAGCCGGGCGCTGCGGGGCGTCGCCGGCGAGGGCCGCCAACCTCTCAGGGGGGGCTACGCGGTCATGGTGGAGGGTCAGCCTGTCGGCGAGCTGACGAGCGGCAACTACTCGCCCGTGCTGGGGCGCGGCATAGGCATGGCTTTCTTGCCCCCCGACCTGCCTTATGGAGCGGCGCTAGAGGTGGGGGCCAGGACGAGGAACCTGCCTGGCCAGCTCACCCGCCTGCCGTTCGTCAAGAAAACCATCGTGCCCGCTTAGCCTGGACTACTTGGCTCCAACCGGATTGAAATTAAATGACTAGTTACGTACCGCACACCGACGAAGATTTCGCTCGAATGCTGGCAGATCTCGGGCTTTCCAGTGTCGACGATTTGTTCGCCTGCATCCCGTCGGCGCTGCGCCTGGCCGGCGGGCTCGACTTGCCACCCGGGCTCTCTGAGCCCGATGTCGCTCTGGAAATGGCTCGGCTGGCGGGGGAGAACCGCGCCGCCACCGACCTCGTTTGCTTCGCTGGCGGAGGCGCCTACGACCACGACATCCCGGCGGTGACCCGTGCCCTCGCCGGCCGGTCCGAGTTCGTGACCTCGTATACCCCTTACCAGCCAGAGGTCGCTCAGGGCGTCTTACAAGCGCTCTTCGAGTACCAAACTCTCGTCTCGCGCCTGGCGGGGCTGCCAGTGGCGAACGCGTCGGTCTACGACGGCGCGACGGCAGCGGTAGAGGCGGTGAACCTGGCGCTGGCGTCCACAGGCCGAAGCACGGTGTGGGTGAGCTCGGGGGTCAACCCACGTTGGCGGCAAGCACTGGTCACGCTGACGGCCGGCAAAGGGATCGACTTCGTGGATGTGCCCTTGGTTGAGGGCCAGACCCAGTGGGATGCCGTTGTCGGCCGGGACGGAACTGCCCCCAGTGCCGCGCCCGCCGCCCTCGTGGCCGCCTGTCCAAACTACCTGGGCTGCATCGACCCCCTCTCGTCAGCGAGGGAGGCAGCCACCAAAACGGGGGCACTGCTGATCGCCGCCTTCGACCCCGTGGCCGCCGGGCTGTTGCGCACGCCGGGGGAGCAGGGGGCCGACGTCGCGGTGGCCGAGGGGCAGCCCCTCGGGACACCGTTGGCGTTCGGGGGCCCGTACCTCGGCATGTTCGCCGTGTCTACCGAGCACGTCCGTCGTTTGCCGGGCCGCCTGGTGGGCCGCACGGTGGACGGCTCCGGACGGACGGCCTACGTCACCACACTGCGGGCCAGGGAACAGGACATTCGTCGCGAACGCGCCTCCTCCAATATCTGTACGAACGAGACCCTGGTCGCCGTGGCAGCCATGGTCCAGCTGGCCTGGCTCGGTACGCATGGGCTCCGCGAATTGGCGGTTCGCTGTGCTCGGGGTGGTCGCTACGCCCGCGAAGCCGTTTTGGCCGTCCCCGGAGTCGAGCCGTTCGCCAGCGCGCCGGTGGTGTACGAGTTCGCGGTCAAATTGCCGCTGCCGGCGGACGTCGTCGTCGAGCGGATGGCGGAGGAAGGTTTCCTGGCTGGCATACCGCTCGAGATGGGGGGAGACCGGGGTTTGCTGGTCGCGGTGACCGAAAAGCGCACCCGGGCCGAAATCGACGCATACGTAAGTGCGATGGAAAAGGTTGTGTCATGAACAGGCTGGACACTAAATCGCGGGCGGGCGCTCCGGGTGGAAGGGCCGCGTCAGCTCCCTTGCTAGGCCACGAAGAGGAGCCGACCATCTTCGATTTTTCCGTACCCGGCCGGCGATCGGCGTCGTTCCGGACCACGGAGATCCCCGAATGGCGGGCTGAAGAGCTGGTGCCACCGTCGGAGCTGCGCCCGGAGCCACCCGCCGTGGCCGAGATTTCCGAGCGAGATCTGGTGGCGCACGTGACCCGGCTCAGCCACAGGCAGTATTCGGTCGATCTCGGCGCCTACCCGCTCGGGTCTTGCACGATGAAGTACAACCCGAAGGTCTGCGACGAAGCCGCAGGTCTGCCGGGGCTCAATCAGGTCCACCCGGCCACGCCGGCCGCCTACGCCCAGGGCTGGCTGGAGCTGTTGTGGCGCCTCGGGGACGCCTTGTGCCAGATGACCGGCATGCATGCGGCCACTCTGCAGCCGCCGGCGGGCGCCTCGGGCGAACTAACGGGCCTCCTCATGATGCGCGCCTGGCACCTGCAGCACGGGCGCGCCCCGAAGAAGATCCTCATCCCGGACTCAGCCCACGGGACCAACCCGGCTTCGGTCAGCTTGGCCGGTTTCACGACCGTCAGCGTCCCCTCGGACGGGCGCGGCCTCGTGAGCAGCGCCGCCCTGCGCCAGCACCTGGACGACGACGTGGCCGGCATAATGCTCACCAACCCGAACACGCTCGGGCTCTTCGAAGAGGACATCGCCGAGCTGGCCCAGGCCGCGCACGACGCTGGCGGGCTCCTGTACTACGACGGGGCCAACTTCAATGCCATCCTCGGGGTCACCAGGCCGGGGGACATGGGCTTCGACATCGTCCACATGAACCTGCACAAGACCTTCGCCGTTCCGCACGGAGGGGGAGGTCCCGGCGCCGGCCCGGTGGCCGTGACCCGGGAGCTGGCCGAACTGTTACCGGGGCCTATCCCCCGGAAGCTGGACGACGGCAGTTTCGACTGGGTCGTCCCCACCCGTTCCATCGGTCGAGTGCACGGCTGGCACGGGAATGCTCTCGCCCTCGCCCGAGCGTTCGCCTACATCATCGCCAACGGGGCAGATGGGCTGGGCCGGGTGTCACAAGCGGCCGTGCTCAACGCCAACTGGTTGCTTTCCCGACTACGCGGCACCTACACCGTGCCCTACGACCGCCCGGTTATGCACGAGGTGGTCGTGTCCACCAAAGGGGTGCCGGACGTGGCCCATGAGCTGCGGGCGCTGGACGTCGGGAAACGACTGTTGGAAAAGGGCTTTCACGCCCCCACGGTGTACTTCCCTCTGATTGTGGCGGAGGCCCTCATGATCGAGCCCACCGAGACCGAGAGCCCCGAGACCGTCGCGGCCCTGGCCGCGGCGTTGGTGGAGGTGGCTCACGAAGACCGCGAGGTGGTGGAGAGCGCCCCGCGTTCGACGCCCATCGGCCGGGCAGACGAGGCAAGGGCGGCCAGGTCGCTGGTACCCACCTGGGACGCGGCTCAAACGGAGTGAGGCCGCCCTCGACGGGCCCGGGCATGTCAGCCGAAAGTGAACTGCAAATTGAGGGGTTCCGCCACTGCGCCGCCCGGGACCGTCATGGGCGTCCCGTTGACTTTGACCGCTACCACCGGCGGGTTCCCCAAACGTATCCACGCCGGCCCCGTAACCGAGAACCGCACGCCGGCCTCTAGCGTGCCTTCGTAAACGATCTGGCCCAATGGGCTGTTGGCCCGGACCTCCAGCCAGCATGGGCCGCTGGCGCTGACGACGATCGAAGCTGAAGCAGAGCTCAGTTGGTAGGTCGCGGTCCCGTTTTGCGTCGAGACCAGGACGGCCGGTTTGGCTATGGGCGTGGTCGTCGTCGTCGTCTTCGGCCCCGCTGAAGTGGTGGTGGGGGAGTGGGCGGCACTGGACGGAGGGCCCGATCCCGCTGCCGTCGGCCCGCTCGGCGACCCTTGACCGGGCAGGCCCAAAACGGTTACTCCGATGGCGACCACGGCCACGCAGATGGCGGCCGCGGCGAGCACCAGGCCGAGGACGGACTTACGCCCGCCACGACCTCCCGTGGCCTCTGGGCTGTGGTTCGGCGTTTTTTCATTTCCGGCGAAGACGGGCGGAGGCGGGAGGGCAGGGATCAGGTGTTCGGCTGTGGTGTCATTACTACGGCGCCGGCGCCGTCCGAGCCGGCGCGGTTTTTGCGTGCCGTCCTCGCCTGCCTCGGCCCGCGAGGACAGGTCGTCGAAATAAAAGACCTGAGGTTGGACGATGGGTACGGGGACGGTCGGCGGTTCGACAAATACGGCGGGCTCGGCGGGCAGAGCTGGTGGGGGCGGTAACCCGGGCATCGTCTCCTGAGCCGGTTCCGGAGGGGGCGCCGAGCGGACCGGCGGGGGCGGCGGGCCGGCGGGCACGAGCCGAGCGGTATCGGGAGGGGCAAGGCTGGCCGAAACGGCTACTGCTTCGATGGCCGCCGCCGCAGGGGCCTCCGGGGCACGGCGCGGAGGCCGCCCGCCGGGTGGCGCGCTGGACGGGAGGGCACGCGGTGGCGGAAGGGCGGTTGCCTCTGCAGCGGGAGCCTGGCCGCCCGGGCCGATCAGCCTGACGTGCGCCTGGTGTTCAGCCAGGCCGCCAAAACCGTCGTCGCCCTCGGGGCGCTGCGTCAAGCCCGCCAGGGTGTCCAGTGCTTGCTGATGACGCTCGACCGTCCGCACGCGCGAGCCCATATCCCGCGCCCTACCTGCACAACGAAGGCGAGAGCGCAACCGATCACCAAGACGATGAGCAACGTCTCCATCTGTGCTCCTTACGTCGGTCATCCGCTCCACCTCCAGGGTACGGTACACATGGCCCGTTTTGGTGGTTACGGGTACCCTCGGGCTGGGAAGTGCCCGCCGGAACGCTCATGAGGAAGGACCGCTTGACAAGCTCGCTGCCTGCGCTGCCCATTGCCGTCGGCTTTGGCGCTGGGGCCATCCCGTTTTCCAATATCGCGGCGAAGCGGCGGGCCGGGGTGGACCTGCGGGCGGTCGGCAGTGGCACGGTTTCGGGCTCGGGCCTGTACGAAGTGGCGGGGAAAGGGCCGCTCTTCGTGGTGGGGGTGTTCGAGTTGGCCAAGGGCGCCCTCGGCCCGTTGATGGCAGGGCGCGACCACCCGGTCGCCGGGGCGCTGGCCGGCGCAGCTGCAGTGGCGGGCCACAATTGGTCCCCCTTCCTGAAAGGTGCAGGTGGGCGCGGGATCTCGCCGGCGATAGGAGCTTTGCTGGTTAGCGCGCCGGCCGGCGCGGGGCTGCTGCTGGCCGGGCTGGCACTCGGGAAAATGGCAGGTGAGACCGCCCTGGGTTCTTTCATCGCCGACCTGTTCCTAATCCCAGTGGCCGCTGGTGTTCATGGCCGCAGGGGGGGCATCGCCGCCGCCGCCGTGCTCGTGCCGATAGTTGCCAAAAGGCTGACGGGCAATGCCGCACCGGCCCGGCCCCTGCCCTCCGTCTACCTTTACCGGCTGGTCTTCGACCGCGACACTAAGGGTAAACCGCTTTGAGCCGCTGGTCACCGGCCCATTTGTCACCGGCCCATTTGTCACCGGCCCATTTGTCACCGGCCCATTTGTCGCTGGCCGATTTGTCGCTGGCCCAATCGAAAGCCCGTCCCTGGACGCCCCTACAGGGGGCCACAAGCTGACCGTAGGATTAGTAACCGATAGCGCCTCATCGCTGCCCGTCGACCTGGCCGACGCCAGCGGGGTCACGGTTGTGCCCATGTGGGTGGTCATCGGCGGCCAGCAATTCCGCGACGGGGAGCTCAGTTTGGCCGAAGTGCTGGAGCGGGTGGGCGAGGGGCTCAGCACTTCAGGTCCCGCTCCGGGCGAGCTGGCTCAGGCGGCCGCGGCGGCCGACCGTGGTGACGGCGTGGTCATCCTCACGCTCTCGCAGAACATGAGCGGTGTGTACCAGTCCGCCCGTTTGGCGATGGACCTGCTGGAAGGGAAAAAGGTGGCCGTTGTGGACACCGGCACGGCCGCTGGCGCCGAAGGGCTCGTGGTCCTGGCCGCGGCCAGGGCGGCGCGAGAGGGTCTCGCACTTGACTCCGTCGTAGAGGCGGCGCGCCGCGCCGGTAACCGGGTCAGGCTGCTGGCCACGCTGCCGTCGCTGGACTACCTGGCCCGGGGCGGGCGTGTTCCCGGGGCCGCAGCGTGGGGGGCCCGCTGGCTCGGGTTGAACCCCGTCTTTGAGTTCCGGGAAGGCAAGGTCAAGCCTCTTCGGCCCGCCCGGGGCAGCCGCCTGGCCCGTCAGCGGATCGTCGATATCTGGGCACACGACATCGCGAGAGAACACCAGCGCGGCGCCGCGCTGCATGTGGCCGCGCTGCACGCCCTCGAACCTGCTGTGGCCGAAGAACTGGTGGCCGAAGTCCGTCGCCGCTACGAGCCAACGACCGCTTTTGTGGGCTCGTTCAGCCCCGTGATGGTGGCCCACACCGGCCCGGGCCTGGTGGGCCTGGCCTGGTGGTGGGAAGAGCAGGCCGGCAGCTAACCACCGTTTTCGCAGACCGGGAGCTGTACTCGCGCCACCAGGGTCTGTTCCGGGCGCCCCAGCTAACGAAGACCAGCCGTCCAAGATCTGCCGCAGGCTCAGCCGGCCTCACTCCACCGGGGCAAGAGCCGGCTCGGCGTTATGCCGGCGCAGGCTGCGGCGGAACCACCACGACGAAAGCACAATTGCGCCGAGTGTGAGTGCCCACGAGAAACCCGTCTTGGCGGCCAGGAACGTAGTGATCGGCACGTTGAGCAGCAGCGCGAGTGTGCCGGCGGCGTTGATCAGGCTGACCAGGGCCCAGAGGAGGCTGATCCGGATGAACAGCTGGCGGACCTTCGGCCGCTTGAAGAACGACGGAGGAAGGGGCACGAAGTCATGCGCCAGCTTCTCCGCCAGAGGGCACCCGAGAGGCACCGAGAGGAGGAACGCCGCCCCCAGAAGCGCAGTGCCGAGCGACGGCTGCAAGAAATAGATGAACAGGCTGCTCGAGCTGACGAGGGCGATGACCGTCCTGGCGGTGAGGCCGACGGTCCCTAGCAGGAGCATGCCCGGCAGGCGTTCCCGCCGCCAGACACGCCGCAGGAGAGCCATGAGGTTCCACGCCAAGGCGGTGCAAATTGCGCCTTTTGGCCCTAATACTGACAGGGCGGCGTAGAACAGGCCGAGGGGGACGAGAATGGCTTCGATAATCTGCGGGATGGCGTGCCTGAAGAGTTCGCCAAGACGGGGCAACTCGAAATGGTGATGTTCCACGCTATTGGCTCGGCGTTTGAGCGCTCGGCTTGAGCCGCTCGTTGCCGGCCGTAGATCAGCTAGGCCCATGTGTGCCAACATCCTCGCGCGGTACCCCCTTGCCCGGGGGCCAAAACGGTGGCCAGGGCTCCCTATTCAGGAAGTTATCAGTTTATTCCCGCTCATGAGCAGGAACCGTAGAAGCGGAAGACCGCCCCGCTTACGACCCCGTGCTGCAGGCCCCGGGGAGGCAATGCACGGTCGTTAGCCTCTAGGCCACTAGCCTGCGTGTGGTCGTGCAATCCCCGCCTGTTGACGGCGTAGGGGACGACGGTCCCCCTGAACTGGCTCCTGCCGGCTCGCTGGTAGCCGGCGGGAAGCAGCCTGCCGGACATTGGACGCGCGGCCGGATTATCCGTCGAAGTGTCGAGGCGATTGTCCTGGGCGGGGCGGCCCTGTTCCTGCTGCGGCGGGTGGGCCACCTCGGCGAGGTGGCGGGCGCCTTCGACCATCTGCATTGGCATTGGCTGTTCCTGGCCGTGGCCGCCGAGGCCAGCTCGATGGTGGCCCTGTCGTGGGTACAGCAGAAGCTGCTCAGGGTCGGGCGTCTCCCCGTCGGCGTAAAGGACCTGGTCCCCGTCACCCTGGCCAGCAACGCGGTGTCGTTGTCGCTGCCCGCGGGGACCCTGTTCGCCGAGGGCTACACGTTCCGCCAGTACCAGTGGCTGGGGGCGAGCCAGGTGCTGGCCATCTGGTCGCAGCTTTCGGCCGGGGCGCTGGCCACCGCGGCCCTGGCCGCCGTGGCGGTGGCGGGGGCGGCCGCCGCGCCCGGGCTACGAGTTGAGCTGCTGCCGGTACTGACGTTCGTCCTGGCCGGAGCTCTGGTGGCGGCGGCGCTGTTCCGGCGGGCGCCATTGCTCGGCGCTCTGATCGGGCGCCTCCTTCGGGGCGCCGAGCGCTTCCTGCCTCCTTCGGTCTCCCGTCATCTCCTTTCCGCTCAAGTTGCCCTGCGGCAGATGAACGATTTCAACCCCCCGCCGCGCCTGTGGCTGGCCTGCTTGGGCGTCTGTGCACTCAACTGGGTGCTGGACTCGATCGTCCTCATAATGGGCCTGCTCACCGTGGGGGCGCCCGTCCCCTGGAAGGGCATCCTTATTTCCTACGCCGCCGCCCAGGTGCTGGTCGAGCTACCTATAACTCCCGGTGGCCTCGGGCTGGTGGAAGGGGGGCTGGTGGAGGTGCTGATCCGGTTCCACGTCCCGGCCTCGTTGGCGACGGCCGGCACCCTCGTGTACCGCGCCGTCAGCTACTGGCTGTTGTTGCTGGTCGGCTGGTCGGCGGCGCTGTACCTGACGCTGCGCAACCGCCGCGCCACCCGGGCCGCCGCCGCAGCCACCACGCGGCCAGCTTGAGGCCGGCCAGCCTGAGACCGGCCAGCCTGAGGCCGGCCAGCTTGAGGCTGCCACCTTGAGACCGGCCAGCCTGAAACCGGCCAGCTGGAGAGGGCACGCTAGCGCGCCGTCGAACGCTCCTGCTGGCGTTTCTTGTGATCACGAGAGTTGAGCACAGCCGCCGGGATAGCGACCAGAGCCACGAAGACGATGCTGGCCAGGGCACCGTAAACCCAGTCCAACGGGGCGCTACTGCTCGCCATCAGCAGCATGGGCAAGTGAGCCATCGGTCATGACCCTAGCCGCTCCCTGAGCCAGGTTGCGTCTCTGACGGCGGCTCCGTCCTCGTCGTTGTTGAAATAGGCGTAGACGTCGCACCCTTGGCTCTGCCACTCGCTTAGGACCGATGCCGGTTTGGCCAGTCGCTCGGGACCGTAGGCGCCGGAGTATTTCTGGCTGATGGCATTGGGCTCGTTCGCGTTCGGCCCAATCGCATTAGGGCCGTGAAAACGGCAGTAAGCCCAGTTTGTCGTCAGGAGCCAGGGGTGGTCAGGCAGCAGGTCGTGGACGCACAGGGCGACCTTGAACTGGCGGAGCAATTGGTAAGTATCTTCGTGCAACCACGAGGGGTCGCGGAACTCGACGGCCCACCGGAGCGGAGGCGACCGCATCGGAGGCGACTGCAGGGGAGCCCGGGGCTGCGGAGCGGTGAGGCTCGCGGACGTCGCTACTTCGAGGAAAGCTCCCAATCTGTTGGTATCGCGTCTCCATCTCGGAGGTAATTGGACGAGGTTCGGCCCCAACGTTGGCCCTAGGAGGATGGCGCGCTCGACAAAGTTCGGCAGCCAGGCTTCCGGCTCGCGCAGCCTTCGGCGGTGGGTGCCGTACTGGTTGACTTTTAGGGAGTACACAAACCCTTCGGGGGCCTGGGCGCGCCAAGCCTCGAAGGTGGACGCCTCCGGCAGCCGGTAGAAGGTGTTGTTCACCTCGACCGTGGAAAACCGGCGGGCGTAATCAGAGAACCATTCCTTCGGGCGGAGGGCCGAGTCGTACACGGTGCCCCGCCAGTGGTTGTACGACCAGCCCGAGCAACCTACGTAAGCTTTCCCCGGTGAAGCGCCAGAACTGCTCATGACCGAGGTCCATCCATCATGCCTTGGCTCCGGTGCGTTGACGTACTGCTTTCTTATCCTTCTTCCCAGGCGCAACCGCGTTGATTGCCCTCGATTGCCGCGGGGTAGAGATAGCCCACGGTTGTTCACGCGCGTCCAGGGCTCGGTGGGTTGACAGGCGACCTCCTAAATATGCACGTCGGTCCGATGCCAGGAGGCACGCCTTTCGGTATGGGCGTGCTCGATGCCGCCGGTCGCGTGGTGTTCGTGAACGACGACATGGCCTCGCTGTTCGGCCAAGACGCGCCCGAGTTAATCGGCCAGGACCTGGTCCGTTTCGTGGACCAGCCCCAACGGCCCGCCGCCCGGAAGGCCTTGCGCCAGGCGACCCGAACAGGCCGGGTAAGCGCCGCATCGTGGCGAGTTCACGGGATGGGGAACAGGCCGTTCGAGATCTCCCTCCAGCCGCGCCCACTGGCCGGGCTCAACGGTGACCAGCTCTACGTGGTCGTCGCTAAGGGCAAACAGCCGCGCAATGGTTCCGTTCAGCGCCAGGCCATGCTGGCCTCGATAGCGGAGGAGTGCGACGAGGCGATCGTTGGCGTCGGGCCCAGTGATGTCATCGAAATCTGGAACCACGCCGCGAGCGAGTTGTTCGGCTGGGAGGAGAAGGAGGCCCTGGGCGCCTCGATGTCGATGCTGGTCCCGCCCGACCGCCAGATGGAGGCGGCCGAACTGTTGTCCCGGGCGTGGGCCGGCGAGGTGATCCGGCGGGTGGAGACCGTCCGCATCTGTAAGCACGGCTCCCGGGTCGAAGTCTCGGTCAGCCTGGCGCCCCTGCGCGACCGGGGCGGTCACGTCACGGGCGTCTCCCAGGTGATCCGTGATATCACCCAGCAAAAGTCCTCCGAGCGGGCGCTGGCCTACCAGGCCATGCATGACCACCTGACGGGTCTCCCCAACCGGAGCCTGCTCGAAGACCGCATGGCGCACGCGCTGGAGCGATGCCGACGGGAAGGACAGAACATCGGCGTCATGTTCTTTGACCTCGACCACTTCAAGACCGTGAATGACACCGCCGGCCACGATGTTGGCGACAAGCTGCTACGGGCGGTGGCGGCTCGTTTGCGTCAGTCTGTCCGTTCAGTCGACACCGTGGCCCGCATGGGTGGCGACGAGTTCGTCGTCCTGGTGGAGGACATAACCAACGACGCTCAGCTCGACGTGGTCGTCTCTCACATAATGGGGACCTTTACCGAGCCCGTCGTGCTGGCGGACCGGCAGTTGTGGGTGAGCGTTAGCGCAGGGGTGGTTAGCGGCGGCCCGTCGTCCACCGTGGCCCAGTTGTTGAGCCAGGCCGACGCCGCTATGTACGAGGCGAAAGGTCGGGCTCGGGGCAGCGTGTGCCACTACGACCCGCGCACGCGGCCCGACCTCGAAAAAAGAGCCGAAGGTTCACGGTTATTGCGTCTGGCTCTGGAAGCCAACCAACTCCTGGCCCACTACCAGCCGATCGTGGACCTCCATTCGGGCTCGCTGGTGGGGGCCGAAGCCCTGATCCGCTGGCAGGACCCACTCCGGGGCATCCTGCCGGCCAAGGATTTCGTTCCCCTGGCGGAAGAGCTGGGCCTCATCGGCGAGATCGGCGACGTGGTGCTGGTCGACGCGGCCAGGCAGGTCAAGAAGTGGTCGAAGATGGCGCCTGACTTCAAGGTGGCGGTAAACGTGTCGCCCCTTCAGTTGCGGGGCACGTCCTTGTTGAGCAGCGTCCGTAACCTGATGAACGAGGGGCTGGATCCCGGTTCAATCGTGCTCGAGGTCACCGAGTCGGCCGTCATGGAAGACGCCACGACGAGTACCTCTTTGCTGGGGGAGCTGCGGGACGCCGGCTTTGGCATAGCCATTGACGACTTTGGCACTGGCTACAGCTCGCTCGCTTACCTGAAACAGCTTCCGGCGACCACGATCAAGGTCGACCAGACCTTCACTTCGCAGCTGCCCGACCCTCACGACCTGTCGATAGTTATGGCCATCCTTTCCATTGCCGACACCTATGGCCTCGAAGTAGTGGCAGAGGGGATAGAGACGGCCGAACAGGCGGAGATGCTGAAAGAGCTCGGGTGTCCCCAGGGCCAGGGCTACCATTTCGCCCGACCCGTTCCGGCGGCGCAGCTCACCAGCCTGCTCGAGGTAGGTAAACTGCCTCTCTCGGTGCTGGCCGGATCGCGCGGCGCAGGCAACGGGGCCCACAAGGAAGCGCAGTACACAAGCCAGTAGCTCAGCCCGAAAGGACTCGGCCCTCTGGCGGAGAGCTAGGCCGAGCGAGCCAGGTGTTGCAGTGGTGAAGCGGATCCACGAACCGTCATATGAGATCATCTCGGCAGTGCCAGCCGATGCGCTCCGATCCCGGGCGGCGGCCAACCGCCAGCGGGCGGCCGCCCTCGTAGCCGTTGCCTCAGTCCCCCTCGGCGTCGCCATCGGGCTCGTGTTCTGGTGGGGCCTCGGCTGGCTGGCCGGGATCATCGCGTTCGTGGTCGGCACCCTGGCAGTGGGAGCCATCATGTGGTGGTCGGCCGAACCGCTGGCGCGTAGAGCTCTCGGTGGGAGCCCGGCCGACTCGACGCACCACGCCCGTCTTCTCAACCTTGTCGACGCCCTCTGTGCCACGGTTGGCACGAGCCATCCCGATGTGCGGGTCCGCGACGACCGCGGCCTTAATGCGGCCGTCTGCGGGCGCGGCCGGCGGAGCGCCACCCTGGTAGTCACCCAGGGGCTGCTCGACGAGCTGACGCGCGTCGAGCTCGAAGGGGTAGTGGCGCAACAGCTGACCAGGATCCGGTCTCATGACATGCTGCCTGCGACGGTAACTGTGGCGACGCTCGGTATTGGGGCGACGTTCCTATCGCCGCACGAACCAGTGACGGCCATGGACCGAGCCGCCGTCAGCTTTACCCGCTACCCGCCGGGGCTCATTGCCGCCATCGAGAAAATGGAAGCTAAAGGTACCGAGGTTCAGGGGGTTTCCCGGGCCACCGCTCAACTGTGGTTCGCTGACCCCGGCACCGGACGGTCGCCGGTAACGCCGCTGAAGGACAGGGTCGAAGCCCTCCGCGAGCTCTGAGAGCGGTAACGGTAGGCCTCGCCGAGCCGTCAAGGCGCGGCGGCTAAACGGAAAAGGGGGGCGGGAACGGCCTGTACCATGGCGGTATGACTTACAGCGATGGGCCGGAAAAACCAGGAGAGACCGCAGGGCCAGACCCCAAAGAAGGATCACACCTGAAGGGGACGATGTTGGTCAAGCGGGGACTGGCGACCCAGCTGCGGGGCGGTGTCATCATGGATGTGGTTACCCCTGAGCAGGCGAAGGTGGCTGAAGACGCCGGAGCTACGGCGGTCATGGCGCTGGAGCGGGTGCCGGCCGACATCCGGCGTGAGGGCGGCGTGGCCCGGATGAGCGACCCGGCGTTGATCGAGGCCATCAAGCAGGCCGTGAGCGTCCCGGTCATGGCTAAGGCGCGCGATAGGGCATTTCGCGGAGGCCAAGGTCCTCGAGGTACTGGGCGTCGACTACATCGACGAAAGCGAGGTCCTGACCCCGGCGGACGAAGAGCACCATATAGACAAATGGCCGTTCACGGTCCCGTTCGTTTGCGGCGCCAACAACCTGGGAGAGGCCTTGCGCCGCATCTCCGAGGGAGCAGCCATGATCCGGTCCAAAGGTGAGGCGGGCACCGGCGACGTGAAAGAGGCGGTGCGCCACATACGCCAGATCCTCGGCGACATCCGTAAGTTGACCCAGGCCGACGCGGCGGAGCGGTACGCCTGGGCCAAGGAGCTCCGTGCCCCGGTCGAGCTGGTCAGAGAGGTGGCCGACTCGGGCGAGCTGCCGGTGCCGCTGTTCTGTGCGGGGGGAATAGCCACGCCGGCTGACGCGGCGTTGGTGATGCAACTGGGGGCCCAGGCCGTCTTCGTCGGTTCAGGGATTTTCAAGAGCTCCGACCCGCCCCGCTTTGCCAGAGCGATAGTGGAGGCCACAACTCATTACTCCGATTACGAGATCGTGGCCAAGGTGAGCCGGGGTCTGGGCGAGGCGATGCGAGGGGAGGAGTCGGGCGCGGTAGCTACCCGGCTCTCCGAGCGCGGCTGGTAACGGTCGGAGCAGCCTTTGTTCGCGAGATCCCCGGAGAGGGTTGGTGTTCTCGCCCTCCAGGGCGATTTCCGCGAGCACATCGAGCTCCTGACCGGTCTTGGCGCCGAGGCGTTCGAGGTCAGAGGGCCCGCTCAGTTGGCACGCGCCCAGGCCCTGGTTCTACCTGGGGGGGAGTCGACGACGGTATCGCTCCTCCTCGAAAGTTCGGGCCTCCTGGAGCCGTTGCGGGACCGTCTGGCCGCCGGCATGCCGGCCCTCGGTACTTGCGCAGGCATGATCCTGCTGGCGACTGAGATCGTGGACGGCCGGTCGGGCCAGCACCATTTCGGCGTGATCGATATTTCCGTGCGCCGCAACGCGTTTGGCCGTCAGCGCGAGTCCTTCGAAGCCGACCTCGACGTCCAGGGGCTCGACCGGCCCCTGCATGCCGTCTTTATAAGGGCACCCGTCGTGGAGAGGGTGGGGCCAGAGGTCGAAGTGCTGGCCACCGTGACCATGGACGCTCCAACCGGGGACAGTGGCGCGCACAAACCGGTGGTCTGCCGTCAGGGGCAGGTGATTGTCACCTCTTTTCACCCAGAGCTGGCGGCCGACCCGAGGTTGCACGAGCTGTTCTTGCAATCAGTGCGTTTGGGCCACCCGAACCCTATTGGTAAAGCCAAAACCTATTGGTAAAGCCAAAACCTATTGGTAAAGCCAAAACCTATTGGTAAAGCCAAAACCTATTGGTAAAGAAGGACCCATGAGAAGGAAAGAAAATGTCAGGGCACTCTAAATGGGCGACGACAAAGCACAAGAAGGGCGCTTTGGACAAGGCCAGAGGCAAGCTGTTCGCCAAGATAATCCGGCAGGTGGAAGTGGCCGCCCGCGAGGGGGGCGGGGACCTCGACGGCAACCCGACGTTGCGGACAATGTTCCAGAAGGCTCGCGATTCCTCGGTGCCCATGGACACGATCGAACGCGCTATCAAGCGCGGCACGGGCGAACTGGAAGGGGTCCGCTACGAGCCGGCCGTCTACGAGGGGTACGCCCCCTGCGGGGTGGCCGTAATAGTTGAGGTGCTCACGGACAACCGGAACCGCACGGGCGCCGATGTCCGGGCTATCTTCACCAAGAACGGCGGTTCCTTGGCCGAGCCGGGCGCGGTGGCCTGGCAGTTCGAGCGCAAGGGCGACGTCATCCTGCCTCACGACGCCAAGCTGAGTGAGGACGACCTCACGCTCGTGGCCGCCGATGCGGGGGCCGAAGACGTGCGTGATATGGGCGACAACTGGGAGGTCGTCACCCCTCCGGGTGAGCTGGCGGCCGTGCTCTCGGCCATCGAAGAAAACGGATGGCGCGTCACGTCAGCCGAACTGACTATGCAGCCAACTCAGTCGGTACCGATCGACAGCGAGAACGACGCCCGCAAGGTGCTCCGTCTGATCGACCTGCTCGACGAGCACGACGACGTTCAAAACGTCTGGGCCAACTTTGACATCCCGGACTCGGTGATGGACCTGGTCGAGGTCTAGGCCGCAGCAGGCCTGACGGTAGCAGGGAAACTCCAGGCCGCGACGTATCCACCAGGCTCGGGCCGGCGGCTGGTAAAGTCCCGAACTAATGTTCGTAGTGGGCATTGACCCTGGTTTGTCGCGATGCGGCTACGGTGCAGTCCGACAGGACAAGGGGGAGCCGGTCGCGGTCGTCTCGGGAGTAATAACCACGCCGACGTCCAACCCGCTGGCTGAGAGGCTGGCCGAGTTGCTCCGTGAGCTGCGGCAGTTGATGACGAGGCTCACGCCGGATGTCGTGGTCGTCGAACGGGTCCTCTTTCAGGCCAATGCCAAGACGGCGATGTCCGTCGGCCAGGCCAGCGGCCTCGCCCTCGTCGCCGCCGCTGAGTCCGGGATCCCGGTCGTGCAATACAGCCCCAACGAGGTGAAGCAGGCGGTCACGGGCTGGGGTAACGCCGGGAAAGACCAGGTCCAAAGGATGGTGCAGGTCCTGCTGGACCTGCCCGAGAAGCCATGCCCTCCTGACCGGGCCGACGCCCTGGCGTTGGCGCTGTGCCACCTGGCCAGCGCGCCTCTCGCCCGGGCGGCCGCGGCCGCCCTGGCGGCGAGCGGGGGGCGGCGACAAGTGATCGGCCACCAGTGAGCGGCCACCAAGCATGATCGGCCACCAATGATCGGGTCGTTACGGGGGACGGTCCTCGACCGGGCGCTGCGCAGCGACCATCAAATGGAGCTTCTCGTTGAAGTGGCCGGCGTCGGCTACCGGGTCCTGGTCCCGGCAGGTGGCGCGGCGCGAGTGGGGCAACTCGGCCACCCGACGTTCCTGCATGTGCACACCCATGTACGCGAGGACGCCCTCGTGCTCTACGGGTTCCCTACCAGGGAGGAAAGAGACTGCTTCGAGCTGCTCCTCGGCGCCCACGGCGTCGGCCCGGCTGTCGCGCTGGCGTTGTTATCGGTCCTCTCGCCTGCGGCGCTGCGGCGAGCCGTCCTTTCCGAGGATGCGGACGCCTTGACGCTGGTGCCCGGCATCGGCAAGAAGACAGCGGCCCGCCTCGTCATGGAGCTATCCCCCCGCTTCGAGCTGGCCGCGGAGATGGGGCCAAGCGACGTGCAGAGCGGGGATCTCGGACCACCAGGGCCGCCGGGGCCGCACGAGGCCAGCGCGGCAGACCGGGCCGCCCAGCGCGAAGAGCTGAGAGCCGCGCTCGGTTCACTCGGTTACGGTAACGACGAGGTGCGCCAGGTCCTGGCTCGCCTGCCCGTCGAGGGCTCCATCGAGGAGATGCTGCGGCACGCGCTGAGAGAGCTGGCGGGTAGCCGGTGACCTCTCCGGGCGACGCCGGCGAGGCGTCACCGGAGCCCCGCCTTTTGGCACCAGCGGCAGATCCTGTTGAGGTGGCCGAGGAAGTCTCGCTCCGGCCCCGCCGGCTGGGAGAGTTTGTGGGCCAGGCGCAGCTCAAGGAGCACCTGGAGATAATGCTCGAGGCAGCCCGGCGGCGGGGCGAGCCTGTGGACCACATGCTCTTCGCCGGCCCCCCGGGCCTGGGCAAGACCTCGCTGGCCGGCATCATCGCCAACGAGATGGGGGCGGGTTTCAGGGTGACCTCCGGGCCGGCCTTGGTGCGGGCTGGGGACCTGGCCGCACTGCTCACCAACCTGTCCGAGGGCGACGTGCTGTTCGTGGACGAGATCCACCGGTTGGCCCGTCCGGTCGAGGAGATCCTGTACCCCGCCATGGAGGATTTCCAGCTCGACATCGTCCTGGGGAAGGGGCCGGCGGCCCGTAGTATCAGGCTCGACCTGCCGCCGTTCACTCTGGTGGGGGCCACTACGCGTACGGGGCTCATCACCGGGCCGCTACGCGACCGGTTCGGGTTCGTGGCTCGCCTGGACTACTACGAGGTGTCCGACCTCGAGGTCATCGTGCGCCGCACGGCGGGGGTGCTGAGGGCGGCGCTCGACCGTGAAGGCGGCGGTGAGATCGCTAAACGGTCGCGGGGCACGCCGCGGTTGGCTAACCGGCTGCTGAGAAGGGTCCGCGACTACGCCGAGGTGCGCGGGGACGGCCGCATCGACCTGCTGGTGGCGAGGTCGGGACTGGAGCTTTTCCAGGTTGACGAGCTCGGCCTCGACAAGCTGGACCGGGCCATCCTGGAGGCGACCTGTTGCCGGTTCGGGGGCGGCCCCGTGGGCCTCAGCACCCTGGCTGTGGCGGTGGGCGAGGCGCCCGAGACGGTGGAGGACGTGTACGAGCCGTTCCTGCTGCAGCTCGGGATGCTCATGAGGACGCCGCGGGGCCGGGTGGCGACGCCACTGGCCTGGCAGCACCTGGGCCTCCCGCCTCCGGCGGGCACGCCCGGTGCTGGCGAGGGTCAAGCCGACGGCGGTGAAGCGACCCTCTGGGGTTAGCCCGGCCGGCACCAGACCGGCGGGCACCGGCCGCCGGCATCAGACCGGCCGTCTCGAACCGGCCTGGCAGGGAGGTTTTTGGACCCAGGTCGCGGCCTCCGCCAGACTGGGCCGGCGAAACGATGCGTGCTCCGCAGTACGACCTCCCCGAGGAAGCCATAGCGCAGGTCCCCGTCGAGCCGCGCGACTCGGCCCGACTGCTCGTCGCCCTCGGCCCTGACGTGCACCACGCCCGGGTGTCAGACCTTCCCGGCTTCCTTGGCCAGGGCGACGTGCTGGTCGTCAATACCTCCCGAGTGGTCCCGGCCCGCCTGCGGCTGCAGAAGGCAACGGGCGGGGCCGCTGAAGTCCTGCTGCTGGAGCCCCGCCCGGAGCTATCGTCCACCTGGGAAGCGCTGGTGCGCCCGGGACGGCGGCTGGCGCCCGGGACCGTGCTGTACGCAGGCGGCCAGCCCGTCGTGGAGGTGGGCGAGCGTCTTGAAGAGGGGGTCCGCCTGGTGCGAGCGCTCGTGGACGACCTGGGCGCGTTCGGCAGCCTGGCGTTGCCGCCCTATATTCACGCTCCACTGGCAGACGACTCCCGCTATCAAACGGTGTACGCCGACCGGGCTGGGAGCGTGGCGGCCCCCACGGCCGGCCTGCACCTCACGACGCGAGTGCTCGAGGAGTGCGCCCGACGTGGGGTTAGCGTCGTTCACGTCGACCTGGCGGTAGGGGTGGGCACGTTCCGGCCCATCAAGGACGAGCTGGTAGAGGAGCACACGATGCACTCGGAGCGGTACACGGTGCCCGTCCTGACCTGGGACGCCTGCCGGCGGGCCAAACGCGTCGTGGCGGTGGGGACGACCACCGTCCGGGCTCTGGAATCGGCGGCAGCCACCGGGGCACTGGAGGGCCGGACCGATCTGTACATACAGCCCGGCCACCATTTCTCCGTCGTGGACGTGCTGATGACGAACTTCCACCTGCCGAGGAGCACGCTGCTGGTCCTGCTGGACGCCTTCGCGGGGCCGCGCTGGCGGGAACTGTACGAGGTCGCCCTGCACCACAGGTACAGGTTCTTGTCCTTTGGCGACGCCATGATCGTGGGACGGCATGTTCCGAATTGAAGCCACGGAGGGAAAGGCGCGGGCCGGCACCTTAGAGACAGCGAGAGGCCGCATCCTGACGCCCTGTTTCATGCCGGTCGGGTCCAGGGGCGTCGTCAAGTTGCTGTCGGCCCAGGACCTCGACGACCTCGGGGCGCAGGTCGTGCTGGCCAACACGTACCACCTCATGCTCCGCCCCGGCGTCGGCGTGGTCGGCGCCTTGGGCGGACTGCACCGTTTCAGCGGTTGGGAGGGCCACTTCCTCACCGACTCGGGCGGGTACCAGGTCATGTCGCTGCCATGCTCGCTCGACGACGACGGGGTCACGTTCCGGTCCTCGTACGACGGCTCGTGGCACCGGCTCACGCCCGAAGGCGCTGTGGCCGCCCAGGAGGTGCTGGGCGCAGACATCCAGATGGTGCTCGACGTGTGCACCGAGCTTCCGGCCAGCCGCCAGTCTCTGGCCGAGGCCGGCGAGCGGACGCTGGCCTGGGCCGAGCGGGCTCGCCGTGCGCATGCCCGGGCCGACCAGTTGCTGTTCGGCATCGTCCAGGGTGGCGTGGAGCTCGACCTCCGGGCCGAGTACGCCCAACGGCTGGTAGATATCGGCTTCGACGGTTACGCCATCGGCGGCCTTTCAGTCGGCGAGCAGCCGGCCGAGATGCTTTCCGCTTTGGCCGCGTCCACGGAGAACCTACCAACGGCCAAACCCCGCTACATGATGGGAGTGGGCGACCCGGCCTCGGTGCTGCAAGGGATCGGGCTCGGGGTGGACATGTTCGACTGTGTGTTGCCCACGCGCCTAGGCCGGCACGGGTCGGCCCTCACCAAGGGTGGGCGCCTGCACGTAAAGGCCGCCCGTTATGCCCGCGACGATTCCCCCCTTGACCCGGCCTGTGCGTGCCCCGTGTGCCGGCGGCATACGCGGGCTTACCTGAGGCACCTCTACAACGTCGGCGAGCCGAGCGCCGGGCGCCTCGTCAGCCTCCACAACCTGGCCTGGCTGATCGGGCTGGTGGCCCGCGCCCGTCAGGCCGTGCTCGAAGGGCAATTCGGCCTTCTCTGCCAAGAGGTCATCGGCGTGTGGGGCCGGCCCGCCGCGTCTGCAGCGCCGAGAAGTCATCCTTCCAAGGTCCTTCAGGCGGGTGCCCCCGCGAGGGTGGGCCTAACAGGTAGGATAGAGGGACCTTTGAAGGGGCCTGGTCGGGCCCGCGTTCTGCAAGCTGGGATGGGCTCACCACTACATGGACTTGACGAATAGCCACTTTTTCTTGGCCGCGTCGACGACGACGACGACCTCATCGACGTCGAACAGCGGCTCCTCGTCGCTTTTCCTGGTGGTCATCATCGCTCTGGTGGCGGCGTTCTATTTCCTGATGATCCGCCCCAACCAGCGCCGGCGTATGCAAGCCATGCGCCAGAGCCGCGCCTTTGACATCGGTGACGAGGTGGTGGCGGGCGGGATGGTCGGCCGGGTGGTGCGTATCGGTGACGGCGAGGTCGACGTCGAAGTGTCGGACGGGGTCAATATCACATTCGTAAGTCAGGCTGTACAGGCCCGCGCCTCTTATAACGCCGGGCCTGCCGCTCGCGGCATGGGAGGAGGTGGGCTCGGCGGCCGGCCGATGGGCCCGATGAACAGTTCGCGCCCCGCCTCCAGGGCCACCAGCGACGCGTGGCCGGATGCCGACGATGGGCCCGCTGTCGATGAAGGCACCAATGGGTCTGCCGGCGCCTTCGACGACGGGAGTGCAGGTGACGTGAAATCCAGTGGGGACGGTGGCGTCGAACCCTCTGGCGAAGAACGGTAGGCATGCGCACTCGTCCGCTCATCTGGAGCCTCGGACTGATCATCGCAGTGGCCGTGCTGGGGGTGAGCGCCGCGATAGCTACCGGTACCACGCCGCTCCTTGGCCTTGACCTGAAGGGCGGCGTCTCAGTGGTCGAAAAGCCACAGGGCCACGTGACCGCGGCTGACCTTCAAGAATCCCAGCAGATAATCAGCAACCGGGTCAACGGCCTGGGCGTGTCCAACTCGAACGTGACGATCCAGGGCAACAACATCGTGATCGAACTGCCCGGGGCCAAGAACGATACCGAGGTCCTGAAGGTCGTCGGTCAGACGGCTCAGTTGTTCTTCCGCCCGGTGGACTGCATCATCGCCCCGTACGTGGCCAGCAGCTCGTCGACCACCACGACGGCTCCCAATGGGACCACGACGACGGTCAACCCCAAGACGACGACGCCGGCGGCCACCAAGACCACCAAGTCGGCGGCCGGGCCTGTTGGCGGGGCCGTCGGCGGCCCTCTGGTCCACCTCGACGCCCACCTGGCGTCGGCCAGCTTCCCGCTGGCGGCCGGGACGACCACGGTCCCGACGACGACTCCGCCATCGACCACACCGACTACTGCTACCCACCCGCTCACTACCACCGCCAAGGGGACCCAGAATCTGTGGGCTGAGTGCAGCCCAGCAGCCTTCTTATTTCCCGCCCCATGGCACGTCACACGGCGTGACCCCGGCGGCGTGGGACCTGGCTGGTTCCACCGTGGTGCTGCCTCTGGTGGGCAGCGGAGGCAGTCCCGCCTACGCGGACGGCCGTTACGTGCTCGGCCCGGCCGAGATGTCTGGTTCGATCATTAAGAGCGCCTCCGCCAACCTCAATTCCCAGACGGACCAATGGGAGGTGGACCTCACGTTCACCAGCAGGGGTTCGACCGAGTTCAACAAGTACGCAGCGGCCCACTACGCCTGCTACCAGCAGGACCCGAGCAACCCCCCATACTGCGCCCTCCAGGCCATCGAACTCGACGCTGTTGTCCAGTCGGCGCCGGCGATCGAAGCGGCATCCTTCCCCGGAGGGGCGACGATCAATGGCTCGAGTTCGAACCCGTTCACCCAGCAGCAGGCGCAAAACCTCGCTTTGGCGCTGAGCTACGGGTCGCTGCCGGTGCGGTTCGTGCCCCAGGACATCAGCTCGGTTTCCCCCCAGATCGGCACTGACTCGCTCAAGGCGGGAGCGGCCGCCGGCGCCCTCGCCGTCTTGCTGGTGCTCCTCTACCTCGTCATTTATTACCGGGCGCTCGGCCTCGTGGTGGTCGCAAGTATTTGCGTATCGGGGGCGTTGCTCTACTCCATAACCGCACTTCTCAGCGCCACCTCGGGCCTTGCCCTGACCCTTTCCGGAGTGATAGGCCTGATCGTGTCCGTTGGCGTGACGGCGGACTCATGCGTGGTGTACTTCGAACGCCTAAAGGAAGAGATCCGCGGTGGGCGCACCGTGCGGACCTCGGTCGAGAAAGGGTTCAACCGCGCCTTTCGCACTGTGCTGGCGGCCGACTTCTCCTCCTTTATTGCCGCCTTCATCCTCTACACGCTGACCGTCGGTGACGTCCGCGGGTTTGCCTTCTTCCTCGGGCTGGCGACGCTGCTCAACGTCGTGACCACGTACTTCTTCACCCGTCCGCTCGTAATCCTTATCGGTCGACGGGCGTCGGTTTCGGAGGGTGGCTTCCTTGGCGTCAACCGGGGCCTGGGTGTGAGCCCGCTAACGACGTGAGCATCGAGAGGCAATGACCACCACCGCGCGCCGTGCCCCAAACCGTGACCAGCCTCCGCGGAGCAATAGCGCCATTTTGCGGTTGTACCGGGGACAGACGCAGTTCGACTTCATAAACCGCTGGAAAATATGGTTCGCCATCTCGGGCGCCATCATCGTCATCGGGATGGTGGCCCTCGGTGTGAGGGGCCTCAACTTCAGCATCGATTTCAAGGGCGGTGTGGTCTGGGAGGTGCCGACCACCGCGACTGTGGCCGAGGTGCGCACCGAACTGGGCAAGATCGACCCGCTGCTGGCGCAATCCGAAATAACCCAGCTGACCAACCATGTCAACGGGAAGACGAGCATCGAAGTCCAGGCCCCGGGCGACGTCACCGGCAAGACCGTCGAGATCAACGCCGTTACCGCTGAGTTGGCCAGGATCGCCGACGTCCCTACTGACGAGGTCTCGCTAAACGCCATAGGGCCTTCATGGGGCAGCGACATCACTAACAAGGCGATCGAAGCGGTTGTCGTGTTCCTGGTGCTGATCTCCGTAAGCATCGCCATCTACTTCGAGACGAAGATGGCCATCGCCGCCCTGGTCGCTCTCATCCACGACATGTTGATCACGATCGGCATTTACGCGCTCTCCGGGTTCCAGGTCAGCCCGGACACGGTCATCGCCTTCCTGACAGTGCTCGGCTACAGCCTCTACGACACCATCGTCGTGTTCGACAAGGTCAAAGAGAACACGCGCGGCCTGGCTTCGACGAACCGCGTCACCTATACCGACGTGGTCAACCTCTCGATGAACCAGGTGCTGGCCCGGTCGATCAACACGTCCTTCGTGGCCGTAATGCCGGTGTTCTGCATATTGGTCGTCGGGTCGTGGATCCTCGGTGCGACCGCCCTGAACGATTTCGGGTTGGCGCTGTTCATCGGGCTACTGAGCGGGGCGTACTCGTCGATCTTCATTGCCTCGCCCATCCTGGCGTTGCTTAAAGAACGAGAGCCGCGTTACGTCGAGATACGCAAGCGCCTCGCCGCCTACCCGCAGTCGCGCCAGATCCTTTCGGCGTCCACGGTGGCAGATGGCGTGCTCGTCGGGGCCAAAGCGACTTCCGTCGCCGTCGCGTCGAAGGGTTCGTCGAGTTCGCTAACGACGGTGGTTAGCGCCGATGAGGTGGTACGGGCCGAGAGTTTGCCCGCGGGTGGCGCGTTGGACGAAGGCGGCGTCCTGGTCACGAACGGCGATCTCGGCGACGCTCCCGCGGACGCCGCTGGGCTCAGCGGCGGCAATGGCGGCAACGGTGCGGAGGGCCACGTAGACGCGGGTGCCGTGGCGGCCGCGGGCGCCGTGGCGGCTGTTGGGGCCGACGCGGCCCTCGAAGCGTCGCGATCCGCAGCGGGCAAGAACGGTGGGCCACAGGCTGGTGCGCGCCGGACGCCTCCGCGGCCGCGCAAAAAAGCGCCTCGCCGGCGGTAGGGGCGCCGGCCGCGCCGGCACGACATGAAAACGGGTGGGGCATCGGTCCCGGCGGGCCAGCGGGGCAGCGCTCGGGCCGGTCACTGGTCGGGTAGTACGCTCTGCCCATATGGTTTATGACGCCGCCAGGATAAAGGACCTCGTGAGAGACGTCCCCGAGTTCCCGAGGCCCGGCGTTACCTTCAAGGACATCACCCCGCTCCTGGCTGACGCGGAGGGGTTCGCCACTTGTGTTGATGGCTTAGCGGACCGTTTTGCCGAGGAACGGGTCGACAAGGTGATCGGTGTTGAAGCCCGGGGTTTCATCGTTGCTGGCGCCGTCGCCTACCGGTTAGGGGCCGGCTTTGTGCCTGTGCGAAAGAAGGGAAAGCTTCCCTGGCGAGTGCACTCCGACAGCTACCAGCTCGAATACGGCGTTGACACCCTGGAGGTGCACACCGACGCCGTCCAGGAGGGGGAGCGGGCGCTTATCCTGGACGACGTACTGGCGACCGGGGGCACGGCCGCCGCCGCCTGGCGCCTGGTCGAAAAGTTGGGCGGTGAGGTTGTCGGCCTCGGTTGCGTGATAGAGCTGGGTTTCCTCGGCGGGCGTCAGCGCCTCGAGGGGCTGGATGTGGAGGCGCTCGTCAGCTACGAGTGAGATCGGCGAAGAGGGCACAGACTCGAGGGCGAAGCTGTTAACAACTAATAGATCAGAGTGAGGGGCGCAGCGTGAGCACGGCCGAACGGGTTTCCCGAGGTAAGACGGCTGCCACCGTGGAACGCGTGCTGCCCTGGCGGAGGCAAGGCCAGCCCGAGGTGGAGGCGCTCGCCCCGCTGCTCCAGGCCTTTCGAGAGCGTCATCCCAAGGGTGATGAAAGCCTGATCCTGAAGGCCTATGAGACGGCTGAGCAAGCCCACCAGGGCCAAGTGCGGCGCTCCGGCGAGCCTTTTATCTCTCACCCGCTGGCCGTGGCCACCGTGCTGGCCGGCCTCGGGATGGACGACATCACGTTGGCCTCCGCCCTGTTGCACGATTCGGTCGAGGACACGACGTTGTCGGTGGCGGACCTCGAGGCCGAGTTCGGCCCGGTGGTGGCCCAGATCGTGGACGGCGTCACGAAGCTGGAGCGAGTTTCGTTCGATTCACGAGCGGCGGCGCAGGCGGCGACGATGCGCAAAATGCTCGTGGCCATGGCCAAAGACCCGAGGGTATTGCTCATTAAGCTCGGAGA
This sequence comes from uncultured Acidimicrobiaceae bacterium, assembly GCA_963750465.1. Classification (GTDB taxonomy): domain Bacteria; phylum Actinomycetota; class Acidimicrobiia; order Acidimicrobiales; family Palsa-688; genus Fen-671. The sequence goes on along the minus strand of CAVVRE010000007.1, from coordinate 321,932 downwards.
CCGCCTCCACAACATGCGGACCCTGGCGGCCATGCCCGAAGCGAGCCAAAAGCGTTCCGCCCAAGAAACTCTCGACATTTACGCGCCGCTGGCCCACCGTTTCGGCATCGCGGACATGAAATGGCAGCTGGAGGATCTGGCCTTCGCCACCCTGCACCCGCGCCGCTATGCCCAGATCGAGCAAATGGTGGCCGCCCGCGCTCCGGAGCGCGATATTTACTTAGCCCAGGTCGTGGAGCAGGTCGAGGAGCGTTTGGTCGCCGCCCGGATCGAGGCCCAAGTAACCGGCCGGCCCAAGCACCTCTATTCCATCTACGAGAAGATGGTGCTTAAGAACAAGGAGTTCGACGAGATCTATGACCTCGTGGGCGTACGGGTGATCGTCAAGTCGGTGAAGGACTGCTGGGCTGCCCTCGGCGCTATCCACGGGACATGGGCGCCCGTGCAGGGACGGTTCAAGGACTACATAAACACGCCGAAGTTCAACCTCTACCAGTCGCTCCACACGACGGTGGTCGGACCGCAGGGCAAGCCCCTGGAGGTTCAGATCCGGACCGTGGAGATGCACAATCGGGCCGAAAGAGGGATCGCCGCCCACTGGGGCTATAAAGAGAACGCCTCGTCGGCCGACGTTGCCTGGTTACAACGGATCGTGGACTGGTCGGCTGAGAGCACCGACCCGGCCGAGTTCCTCGAAAGCCTGAAGCTCGACCTCGAGACAGACGAGGTCTTCGTCTTTACGCCAAAAGGCGATGTCGTGGCCCTGCCCGTCGGGGCCACCCCCGTCGACTTCGCCTACTCGATCCACACCGAGGTGGGGCACCGCTGCATCGGGGCGCGCATCAATGGCCGCCTAGTGCCGCTCGACTCCACGTTGAGTTCAGGCGACAGCGTGGAGGTCTTCACCTCCAAGGTGCCTTCTGCCGGCCCGAGCCGGGACTGGCTGAACATCGTCGTCACCCCCAGGGCGCGTAACAAGATCCGGCAGTGGTTCAGCCGGGAACGGCGTGAGGATGCCATCGAGAACGGCCGCGAGGAATTGGTCAAGGCCATGCGCAAAGAGGGCCTCCCGCTGCAGAAACTGATGGGCAGCGACCCGCTCAAGCACGTCAGCGAGACGATGCACTATGCCGACCTCGACGGCCTCTACGCGGCCATTGGCGAGGGCCACGTGTCGGGCCAGGCGGTAGCGCAGCGCCTGGTAAGAGAACTGAGGGGCGGCGACCAGGATGTCCAGCTCCCCTCGACGGTGCGACAGCCCAGACGGGCGGCCAGCCGGCAAGGCAGTGGGCTACACGTCGAAGGCCTCGACGACGTGATGGTCCGGCTGGCCCGCTGCTGCACCCCGGTGCCGGGCGACGAAATAATCGGCTTCGTCACGAGGGGCCGGGGCGTCAGCGTCCACCGCAGCGACTGCGCCAACGCCGCCGCCCTGGCGGCGGGCGAGGTGGGGCGCCTTATAGAGGTCGAGTGGGACCGGGATAAGCCGGGGAGTTTCCTGGCCGCTCTGGAGATAAAGGCGCTCGACAGGAGCCGCCTCGGTGCCGATGTGTGGAAGGTACTGTCAGACCACCATCTCAACATCGTTCGCAGTGACAGCCACACGGGTGCGGACCGGGTCAGCAAGATGCGCTTCGAGTTCGAGCTGGCCGACCCGGCCCACCTCGAATCCGTGCTCGGTGCACTGAAGCGGGTCGACAGCGTGTACGACGCTTACAGAGCGTTGCCGGGGTCCGGTAACAACGGGCGGGGTTTGGCCTGACCACCCGGCGCCGAGGACGGTCAGCACCGAGGACGGTCAACCACCATCGCGGCGCCGTCCGAGTGGCTCAGGTTGTGGCTCGGGGTGGGGGCGGGGTGAGCAGATGGCGGAACGAGTAGACCTCTTCCACGCGGCGCTAGAACAGCGCCTGTCACAACAGGGGCCGCTGGCCGCCCGAATGCGTCCTCAGACACTTGACGAAATGGTGGGCCAGCAGCACCTCCTCGGGCCTGGACGGCCGCTCAGGGCGCTCATCGAAGCAGACCGTTTGAGCTCGGCCCTGCTCTGGGGCCCGCCCGGCACGGGCAAGACCACGCTGGCGCGCCTTATTGCCGGCGCCACCGAACGAGCCTTCGTAGGCCTGTCCGCCGTCTCCGCCGGGGTGAAAGACGTCCGCGAGACGGCCGACGAGGCCCGCAGGCGGCTGGCTGAGCAGGGACGGGGGACGGTCCTGTTCCTGGACGAGGTACACCGCTTCAACCGGGCTCAGCAGGACGCGCTGTTACCGTCGGTGGAGGCCGGCGAGCTAACGCTGATCGGCGCCACCACGGAAAACCCGTTCTTCTCGGTCAACGGGCCGTTGCTTTCCCGCAGCACCCTGTTCCGCCTCGAGCCGTTGTCAGCAGACGACATCCTGGTCCTGTTGCACCGGGCGCTGGAGCGAGAGAGGGCGGCGGCCGACGAAGAGGCGCTGGTCTTCCTGGCCGGCCTGGTCGACGGCGACGGGCGGGCCGCGCTGAACAGCCTGGAGGTGGCGCTGGCCCTGGCCGAGGCCGCTGGCCACCAGGTCGTCACCCCGGCCGACATCGAAGCGGCGCGCAGCACCCGGGCGCTCCAGTACGGGGACGACGAACACTACGACGTAATCAGTGCCTTCATAAAGAGCGTCCGGGGGTCGGACGCTGACGCCGGGCTGTACTGGCTGGCTCGAATGCTCGCGGCCGGGGAAGACGCCCGCTTCATAGCCCGACGCCTGGTCATACTGGCCAGCGAAGACGTGGGCATGGCCGACCCACAGTCCCTCCTGGTGGCCGACGCCGCCGCTCGGGCGGTCGAGTTCGTCGGGCTGCCCGAGGCGCAGCTCAACCTGGCCCACGCCGTCGTCCACCTGGCCAACGCCCCGAAGTCCAACTCCGTGACAGCCGCACTCGGGCGGGCCAAGGCCGACGTGGAGTCGTTGGCCACCGGTACCGTCCCCAAGCACCTGCGGGACGCCAGCTACAAAGGCGCCGCCCGGCTCGGGCACGGGAAGGGGTACGTGTACCCGCAGAGCGAACCCGGCGGATGGGTGGCGCAGCAGTACAGGCCGGAGCACCTCGAAGGGCGGGCGTACTGGGAACCGACCGGGAGGGGCGAGGACAAACGCCGTGTGCCGCAGGCGGGGGAGCAGCCCGCGAAAGGTCTTTAAGTAAGCTGTTGACCGATGAACGCCCTGCTGGCCACGGATACCGTCGCCGTGGGTGTGACAGTCATTGCCACACTCGTCCTGGTGGCGTTGGCCGCCGCGGTTTGGTACCTGTTGAAGGCGGTCCGAGACTTGCGGCAGGAAGCCAGCGGCTTGGCCCGTGAGGCCGGGGACATGCTGGGCGAACTGGACATGACGGTGCACCAGGCCGGCCTTGAAGTCGAACGCGTCGACCGCATGGTCGGTAGCGCCGAAGCGATCAGCGATGCGGTCGGTTCAGCCTCGCGGTTGGTGGGCGGGGCGGTGACGACGCCGTTCATCAAGGTGGTGGCCTTTAGTAGCGGCGTGGCCAGAGGGTTGAGACTGATTGGTGGTCATCGGGGAACCGACCAGGCCGAAAGGGCCAGAGGCAGCAGACGACGCAAGAAGTCCAGGGCCAGGTATGCTGGCCGCTGGCGAGGTCGCCCAGCGCCCCCGGTCCGGAGCGCAGCCGCCCTCAGGGCGGGCGAGGGGAGGCGGCACTGATGTTCAAGCGGGTTACGTGGTTCGGGGTCGGCCTGGTCGCGGGGGCGGCGCTTTCGAAGTGGGTCGAAATAAAGGCGCGCCGGCGTCTGGCCCGCTACTTCCCCACGCGCCGGCTGACCTTAGCCCCTTCGCCAGAGTTCGCTGAGGTAGCGGACCGAGCTCGCGAACTGGCGGCCGGGAGAGTGGCCGACATTCGCACTGCCGTCCGGGGAGGCCGCAGCGCCATGGCTTCGAAGGAGGCTGAGCTGCGTCGCCAGTTAAAGCTGGTGGGCGCGGGCGAGGAGGCCGAGGAGCGTCCTCTGCCGGCGGGCCGTCACATGCGTTCAGTGGGCCCCGAGGTCGAGCGCCCACAAAACTGGTAGCGGCGCTACACCCCTCGACATAGGGCCAGGAAAAGATGGGCGGCGCAGTTCTGGGCTCGTAATGCGATACGTCGCTCCGGTGGCGCAATCCTTTAGGCCCGCCCTGACGTACCCTTTTACGTGGGTTCACGCGCCATAGACGACTCGAGTGTCGCTGACGACGCGCTCCTCGCCGGCATGGCGGTGGGCGACGAACGGGCCGGTGTGGCTTTCGTCCGGCGCTACCAAAGGCGGGTGTATGGGCTGGCCGTCAGCATGGTGGGAGATTCCGTGCTCGCCCAGGACATCGCCCAGGAGGCGTTCCTGCGGGCCTGGCGCCACGCGCAGGTCTTCGATCGCCGGCGGGCGTCAGTGAGCACGTGGATGCTCACCATTACCCGCAACCTGGCCGTGGACGCCCTGCGCCTGCGCCGTCCTGTGGTGATGGACCCCAGCGATGTCATGTGGGCCAACCTGGTAAACGGGAGTATGTCGCCGGACGAGCATGCCGAGTCCAAAGACGTCCGGGCCCGCATGTCGGAAGCGTTAGCTACCCTCCCACCCGAACAAAGCCGGGCTGTTGTCCTGGCCGCCGTCTACGGCTATACGGCGGCCGAGGTGAGCAAGGCAGAGGCCATCCCGCTTGGCACGGCCAAGACCCGTATCCGCCGCGGGCTGCTTAAGTTGCGAGCCGTCGCAGCCAGCCACGATCTGACTGGAGGAGGTTCACTGCCATGAGCGAGGAGAGGCAAGACGAAATGGGCGCCGGTATGAGCGAGAACCTGCCTCCTGCGTGCGCCGCGGTCGATGACGACCTGGGAGAACTGGCCCTCGGCACCCTCACCGGAAGAGGACGGGTGGCGGCCCTGGCCCACCTGGAAGTTTGCGCCCGTTGCTCGGCCGAGGTAGACGAGCTCTCGGCTGCGGCCGACCAGCTTCTCCATCTCGCCCCCGCTGTCGAACCCCCGGTGGGCTTCGAGGCAGGGGTCTTCGAGCGCATGGGACTGCAGACCACCAAGTCCCGGCGGTGGCGACCATCGTTCCCATCGTCCTTCACATGGCGGCCCAAGATCGCCGTCGCCGTCGCCGCTTGCGTACTGGCCGTGGCTTTCGGCGTCGGGGCGTTTGTCGGCCATGCCGCAGGAGATGGGGACCAGTACCAGCCCCCAGCCCTGGCGGGTGGGCCTCATTCCCCCATAACGGTCGCAGACCTTCATTCGAGCGGCCACACTGTAGGCCGGGTCATGGTGTACGCGGGTAACCCCACATGGCTGTTCATGTTCATGAACGGCCCCGACTGGCAGGGTGCGCTGCGCTGCGAGGTCGTCATCGACCAGGGCCCGACCGTCACCCTCGGCCGGTTCTGGCTGGCGGACGGAAAAGGAGCCTGGGCCGCCAGCGTTCCCGAGCCGGCGGGACGTCTCACCGAGGCCCGAGTAGTCAACGACAAAGGCCAGGTAGTGGCCGAGGCCCAGCTCTCCTGATCAGGCCCGCCTAACCAGGCCCGCCTAAGCAGGCCCTCCTCACCAGGCCCGGGGCGTTCCTAACCAGGGACGCGGCCCGGTACTCCAACTTCGCTCGCCATTGAGGCGAGTATCCTGGATGGTCATGGATGCGAACGGGCTTCGGCGCGCCTTTGTGGATTTCTTCGTCGCGCGCGACCACGTCGAGGTCCCCTCGGCTGGCCTCGTGCCGCACCATCCCCGGGCGCCCCTTTTCACTAACGCCGGCATGAACCAGTTCCTCCCGTACTTCCTCGGCGAGGAGGTGCCCCCGTACCGGCGGGCCACCAGCGTTCAGAAGTGCGTTCGGGTCCGGGGCAAGCACGACGATATCGAGCAGGTGGGCCGGACCCCGAAGCACGCCACCTTTTTCGAGATGCTGGGGAACTTCAGTTTCGGCGATTACTTCAAACGGGACGCCATTATCTGGGCGTGGGAACTGCTGACCGAAGTGCTCGGCCTGCCTGCCGAGCAGCTATGGGTGACCGTGTACACCACCGACGACGAGGCCGCCGATCTTTGGACGGACGTCATCGGCGTACCGCGCCAGCGGATCCAGCGCACCGAGGAGGACAACTTTTGGGAGATGGGGGACACCGGCCCGTGCGGGCCGTGTTCGGAGATCCATTTCGACCGGGGCCCCGAATGGGGGGCCGGCGGCGGCCCGGTGGGCGGCGGCGAGGCGCGCTACGTCGAGTTGTGGAACCTTGTCTTCCAGACTTACGACCGTCAGGCATCGGGCGAGTTGGTGCCATTGCCCAAGCCGGGCATTGACACCGGGGCCGGTTTCGAACGGATGCTCACCATCCTGCAGGGGGCTCGCTCGGTCTGGGAGACGGACGTCTTACGCCCACTGGTAGCCCGGGCGGAGGTATTGACCGGGCGCACTTATGGTGACGACGCCGAAGCCGACGTGGCCCTTCGGGTGCTGGCGGACCATGCCCGGACCATGTCGTTCATGATCTCGGACGGTGTCTTCCCCTCGAACGAGGACCGCGGGTACGTCCTGCGCCGGATCATCCGCCGGGCAGTGTTGCGCGCTAGCTTGCTCGGGACATCGCGGCCCGTGTGCCCCGGGATGGTCGAGGCCGTCGTCGATGTCATGGGCGACGCCTACCCCGACCTGGCCAAGAACGCCGACTTCGTCTCTGGTGTGGCCGCTCGAGAGGAGGAGCGGTTCCGTTCCAACCTGCGGTCCGGCATGGCGTTGCTCGAGGGCGAACTGTCGGGCGGGGTGCTGATCAGCGGGGAAACGGCGTTCAAGTTGCACGACACCCATGGGTTCCCCATCGAGCTGACCCGCGAGATTGCGGCCGGGCGGGGGGCCAGCGTGGACGACGCCGGCTTCGCCAGCGCGATGGAGCGCCAGCGGGTGCAGTCCCGCGAAGCGGCCAAGGGCCAAACCGGAGCCGCCGACGCCAACCTCGGTGCCTACAGGGAGCTTTTGGAGCAGTTCGGCCCGACGACGTTCATCGGGTACGGCGCGCTCGAAGACGAGGCCAGGGTGCTGGCGGTAATCGACAGCGGACGAGAAGGGCCACGTGGAGATTTTCCTGGACCGGACGCCCTTTTACGCCGAGGCGGGCGGGCAGGTCGGCGATACGGGCACGATCTCTACCTCCACAGGCCGGGCCCGGGTCCTCGATACGACGGCGGCGTTGCCCGGTCTGCACCGCCATCTTTCGCTAGTTGAAGAGGGCTTTGTCGCCCCCGGCCAAGAGGCTGGCGTGGCCGTCGACGCCGAACGTCGGGCCGCCATAAGGCGCAACCACACCGGTACCCACCTGCTCCACTGGGCTCTCCGGGAGGTCCTGGGCCAGCATGTCAAGCAGCAAGGTTCGCTCGTGGCCCCGGACCGGTTGCGGTTCGACTTCACCCATTACGCGCCGGTGACGAGGGCCGAGCTCGACGAGGTAGAAGATCTCGCCAATACCCAGATCCTGGCCGACATGTCCGTTTGGACCGAAGAGCTGCCCCGGGCCGAGGCGGAGGCGAAGGGGGCCATTGCCTTTTTTGGCGACAAGTACGGCGAGCAAGTGAGAGTAGTGCACGCCGGCGAACGCTCCATCGAACTGTGCGGCGGTACCCACGTCGAACGCCTCGGCATGATCGGCCCGGTGGAGGTCGTTTCCGAGAGCTCGATCGGGTCCAACCTGCGCCGGGTGGAGGCGTTGACGGGTACGGCCACGCTGGAACGGCTGCGCTCCAACGAGGTCCGCCTGGCTCACGCCGCCGCCCTGCTCAAGTCCACGCCGGACGAGCTGGCGACCGCCATCGAACGCCGGCTGACCGAGCTCCGAGAGGTGCAGGAAGAGCTCCGCTCGGCCCGCCAGGCCGCCCTCTCCGGCGAGGGCACCGTCCTGGCCGCCGCCGCCGTTGACGGAGTCGTAGTGGCCCGCCGGGACGGCCTGACCGCCGACCGGTTGCGCGACCTGGCCATAGCTGTACGTTCGCAGCCGGGGGTACACGCAGTGGTGCTCGGTGGGAGCCCGGAAGATGGCAAAGTGGCCCTGATCGCCGCCGTTGAGCCCGGCCATGGGCTCGAGGCGCCCAAGCTGGTGTCGACCGCGGCCCGGTTGGTGGGCGGCGGCGGTGGAGGGCGCAATCCCGAGCTGGCCATGGCCGGTGGGCGAGACGTCAGCCGGCTGGACGAGGCGTTGGCGGCGGTCCGGTCCGAAATCACGGGGTCGGCCTCGTGACCAGGCCGGACGGTGGGCTCCACGAGGGCCGGGTCCTCGGGGTCGACCTCGGGAGCCGCCGGGTTGGCCTGGCCATCTCTGACAGCGACCGTCTCGTGGCGAGCGCCCTCGCCGTCGTCTCTCGGGGGGCGGCGCGTGCCGAAGACCATGCCAAGCTGGCCAGCGTGCTGGCGGAGACCGGCGTCAATCTCGTGGTGGTCGGCCTTCCGCTCTCGCTGTCAGGACGGGCCGGGCCGGCGGCCCAGGAAGTAGTCGAGGAGGTAGGCGAGCTGCGCCGGGCCCTGCCCGTTCCGGTCGAACTGTGCGACGAGCGCTATAGCACGGTCGTCGCCCACCATGCTCTGAGGGCGGGAGGCCGGAACGCTAGAGCGCGACGAGAAATGGTCGACATGGTGGCGGCGGCCGCCATCCTGCAGACGTGGCTCGATCGCCAAAGGCACGCCCGGTCAGTGCCGGGTGACCCGGTTCAGAGCTCGGCTCAGGAAACTTCGGCTCAGCCAACCCTGGGTGCTCCAAGGCCAGGACGGCAAGACACCAACATGGAGAATGGCTTCCAGCGCGCAAGTAGTCTCTTGACGGTGCCGGAGACAGGCTCCGCGGGTACGTGACAGACGGGCCGGAGCAGCACGCACCACGCGCTGGGGCGGGCGGCGGGTTCGGCGCCCCCGTCGAGGAGGGTGAGCGCGACGAAATGCTGCTCCCGGAACCAGAGAACGGGTCTGAGGTCGTCGAGCATACGGCCTTCGCCAACGGCGCGGGCCAGGACGAGGAAGTGCTCGCACCTGGGACCGGTGAAGACGACGAGTTCTACGAGGAACCATTCGGCGAACGCTATGAGGAGCCGTACGAAGGCGGCTATGACCAGTCCTATGAGGAGGCTTACGACCAACCATACGCAGAGGCGGGCGACGAACCCTACGACGGGCCGCCCCCTCGCCCTGTGGGCGCCAGCCGGATCCGTCGCCGTCGCCGGCGCCGATTTGCCGCCGTCGGCGGTGCGCTTCTCGTTGTCATCCTCATAGTTGGCATCGTCGGGTTTATCAAGGTAAGCCATGACATTCACCCGACCGGGGAGGTCGGGGCGCCCGTGAGTGTCAACATCCCCATCGGTGCGTCGACCGAAAAGATCGGCGACGTGCTGGCCAAGGCGGACGTAATCCACGGCCCCCTGGTCTTCTCGCTGTACGTGAAACTGGAAGGCGCTGGCCCGTTCATGCCGGGCACGTACCGGCTGGCCACGAACCAGCCCTACTGCCAGCGCGGTCTTCGCGCTGGAAAAGGGGCCGCCGCCTGTGATCGACAAGCTCGTGGTGCCCGAGGGCTTCACCATCCGCAAGATTGCCGCCGCCGTGGGCCGGCTGCGGGGGATCGGCATATCGTCGCACGCCTTCATGGAGGCGGCCACTAGCGGACAGGTCCGCTCGCCCTACGAACCGGCCGGTACGAACAACCTGGAAGGGTTCCTTTTCCCTGCCACCTATCCCGTCCAGACAGGCGAGACAGCAGATGACCTGGTGCAGTACATGGTGGATACGTTCGATCACTACGCCTCGCAACTGGACCTGAGCGCTAAGGCGGCGCACCTCCACTACACCCCGTACCAGGTCCTCAACGTGGCGTCGATTGTCGAGCGCGAGGCCAAGTTCGAAAGTGACCGGGCCCTCATCGCCAGCGCCATATACAACCGGCTGGCCGGGGGTATACCCATTGGGGCCGAGTCCACCCTGCTCTACGCCCTCGGGGACCCCAAGGGACCGGTCAACATGGAAGCCCGCAACCCCTACAACACGCTTATCAACAAGGGCCTGCCCCCCACGCCGATCTCCAACCCCGGCATACCCTCGCTCAAGGCCGCTCTGTCGCCGGCCAAGACGGACTACTTGTTCTGGGTAGAAATCAACCCCGATGGGCAAATGGGCTATGCATCGGACGAGGCCGGCTTTGCGCAGCTGCAGGTCGAGTGTAAACGGGCGCACCTGTGCTGAGCGGTGAGGGCACGCGTGGCCATGCGCTCCGGTCCGGACGTCCTCAGCGGACTTGGCCGACCGCCGTCACCGCGCTGGCCGGTGTAATAGGTGACCCGGTCGAGCACTCTCTTTCTCCCGCACTGCACAACGCCGCCCTGGTCGACCTCGGCCTCGATTGGGCCTACGTGGCCTTTCCGGTCCCAACGGGCCGGGGCGAAGGCGCAGTGGCGGCCATGGCCGACCTCGGTATCAGGGGCTTATCGGTCACGATGCCGCATAAAGCGGCCGCAGCTCGCGCGTGTCATCGTCTGACCCCGGTGGCGCAGAGGCTTGGTGTCGTCAACACCGTCACCAACCTCGGCGGCGGCCTTGGTAGGGGATAGCACCGACGGGCCCGGGTTCCTCGACGCCCTCAGCGACCAGGGATGGACGCCGGAGGGCAAGCGCTGCCTGGTCCTGGGAGCTGGTGGCGCGGCCCGCGCCGTGGTGTTGGCGCTAGGTGAGGCCGGGGCGGGCCGGGTCGGAGTGGTCGGCCGCCGGCCCGAACGAGCGGCAGAGGCGGCCGCTCTCGCAGGCGGCGCTGGCGCCGTCGGCTCCGTCGACTCGGCCGAGGAGGCCGAGCTGGTCGTCAACGCCACCCCCGTGGGGATGGCTGGCGTCGAGGGGGACCGGCCCGGCGACCTTCCATTCGGTCTCGAGCCGAAGAGGTTGGGCCCGGGCCAACTGGTCGTGGACCTGATCTACGCCCCGGCCACCACCACGCTCCTGGCGGAGGCTCGCTCCAGGGGAGCCGAGACGTGCAACGGCCTCGGCATGCTCATATACCAGGCTGCTCGTCAGGTCAGGATCTGGACGGGTCGCAGCCCGTCGATCGAGGTCATGTCGGCCGCCGCTATCCGTGAGCTCGGCAAGCGGGCCGAACAGGGCACACTGGCCGACCTGCCTCAGCTGCGCGAGCCCGGGGGCTCGACCTAAAGCCGCCCGGGTCTTCGCTCCATCTGCTGGAACGGCATTGTTGCCCGTCTTCTCAACTTCGTCGGCGAGGATGCCGAATTAATGCGCATTACAACCGGAGGTCGCCGTGTCCCTTGAAGGTACGCTCGAAACAATTGCACTGCCAGACGTCCTGGCCCTCTTGTCCGTTACCGCAAAACGGGTGAGCTAAGGGTCGAGTCTGGCGGGGGAGTTGGCCGTGTTTGGCTTGATTCCGGCCGGGTCGCAGGCTTTGATGTAGGCAGCCAACGCAGCGCTGTTGACGCCCTGTTCGCCCTATTGCGTTTGCAGGACGGCAGCTTTAAGTTCCACACCGGAACTGAGGCCGCTAAACCCGCGTCGAGCCACAGGAAGTCGCACCTCTTATGGAAGAGGCCGAAGAGCGGCTTTTGCAATGGCCCGGGATATCAAATGTCGTCCCGTCGTTGTCTTCCCAATTGAGCCTGGAAGAGTCAGTTGACGCTGACGTAATGCTCTCGCCAGACCAGTGGGGACTTATCGCCCTCATAGGCAGTGGCCACAGCGTCGCCGAAGTGCTCGACGGTCGTGGCCTCGGCGAGTTCGACGGCTGTAAAGCCGTCAGAGAGCTCGTTGACCTCGGCCTGGTCCAGGTCGATCGCTTCGAGGTCGCAGCCGAAGCCCCAATGCTCGCGCCGGCTTCGTCTGCGCAAGACTTTGGCCTACCAGAACAAGATTGTGCCTCTCCTGCGCCAGTCGACGTCCCCCCGACGCCAGGGCCTGCTGAAGAAGTCGTGACCACTAGTGGGTGGAACGAGGCCGAACTCACCAGTCTCTCCGAGGTCTGGAACGACGAAACGGGTCAGGTCGAAACCGCGCCCGTTGAGGAGGAGCGGGTCGAAGCGGGTCAGCCGGTCAATCGTGGCCTGCTGCTCAAGTTCCTCGGCTCAGCCCGCAGCTAGCGCCATCTCAATTCGAGCGCGCCACAGGCCGAAGATCAACACAATAGTGGGTACGCGCGCCGAGGGGAGACCATGGACACCAGGTTGCGTGACCGAGAGGGGGCGCTCTCCGAGGACGAACAACTGGGCGTCGTCCTCGTAAAGAGCGGCATAATCACTATCGATCAGCTGGACGGGGCGTTGGGCCGCGCCCATGAGCGCGGCGGCAACCTCGCCCGGGTGCTGATCGAGGACAAACTGCTCACCGAGGAACAGTTCGTCGGCACGCTGGCCGAACAGCTGGGCCTCGAGTTCGTCGACCTGGCCGATTACCCGGTCGACCCGGTCGCCGCTCGCATGGTGACCGAGACCCTGGCCCGGCGGTACCTGGCCCTCCCCATCGGTTGGTGGGAAGGCCGGCTGATCGTCGCCATGGCCGACCCGTCCAATGTCTTTGCCATTGACGACATCCGCACCCTGACGGGGGCCGAGGTCCGTCAGGTGGTGGCGACGGCCGAGGCCGTAACGGCGGCGATCAACAAGTACCACCGCAAGGACAGCGAGGCCGAGCACATAAGCGCGGAGGCCTCGGCCACCAGCGGCGAAGATGACGACGAGCGCCTCAGCAGCATGAAAGAGGTGCACGAGGACGCGCCGATCGTCCGGCTCGTGGATCTGTTGATCAGCCAAGCGGTCAGCGACCGGGCCTCCGACATCCACATCGAACCGACCGGTAAAGATCTGCGTATCCGGTACCGGATCGACGGTGTCCTGCACGAGATCATGCGCAGCCCACGCAATATCCAGGGCGGGGTTATCAGCCGCCTGAAAGTTATGGCGGACATCAATATTGCCGAGCGCCGCATCCCCCAGGACGGGCGCATAAGCATGAACATCCAGGGCAAGCCGGTGGACCTCCGCGTCGCCACCTTGCCTACCGTGCACGGAGAGAAGATCGTCATGCGCGTCATCGACAAGCAGACGGCCCGGCTGAGGCTGGCCGAGCTGGGTTTTCTCCCCGCGAACATGCGCCGTTACGAGTCGGCGTACACGAAGCCCTACGGCACCATCCTCGTCACCGGGCCCACGGGGTCCGGAAAGTCGACCACACTGTACGCCACTATCAATATCCTCAACGACCCGACCAAGAACGTAATAACGGTGGAGGACCCGGTCGAGCTTCAGCTGGACGGGATAAACCAAATACAGGTCAACATGAAAGCGGGCCTGACTTTCGCGGCCGCACTGCGCACGATCCTGCGGGCCGACCCCGACATCATCCTCGTCGGCGAGATAAGGGACCGGGAGACGGCCACGATTGCCATAGAAGCGGCGCTCACCGGCCACCTCGTCCTGTCCACGCTGCACACCAACGACGCGGCTAGCACCCCGAACCGGCTTATAGAAATGGGGGTAGAGCCGTTCCTGGCGGGCAGCTCCCTCGACTGCGTGGTCGCCCAACGGCTGGCCCGCAAGTTGTGCGAGCGCTGCAAGCAGGGTTTTCACCCCGACCGGGAACAACTGTCGGAAATGGGTTGGGACTTTTCGGGGATCGAACTGCCCGATGAGATATTTCGGGCGGAAGGCTGCCAGGTGTGCGGCAAGACCGGTTACGCGGGGCGATTTGCGGTACACGAAGTCCTCAACGTGAACGAGGAAATCGAGCGCATGATCGTAGACCACGCCCACGCCGAGGACATCCAGAAGGCCGCCATCGCCGACGGTATGGTGCCCCTGCGCCAGGCCGGTCTAGTAGCGGTGGCGGCCGGCGCCACCTCCCTCGAAGAGGTGCTGCGCGTCATCGCCTAAATCGGCGGGCGAAACCCGTAATTCCCCGCCGGTCACCCTCAAGGCCGCTCCGGGAGACGCCGAGAAATAAGCGATGCAGACTGCCTCGCGCAAAATTGGCGAATTCCTCGTGAACCGCAAAGTGCTCTCGAAGGACGACCTCGAGTACGCATTAGGCAAAGAGGCCGACTCGGGGGTGCCACTGGCCAAGATCCTCTCCGCCGAGGGCCTCGTAAGCGAACGTGACCTGGTGGCGGCGGTGGCGGACCAGCTGAACATCCCGTTCTGGGACCCCACCACGACTCCGGTTTCGCCGCTCGTCGATGGGATGATCCCGGCCGAACTGGCCGTCAAACACGCCGTGGTGGGAGTGGGCGTCGAGGGGGATGCCCTCCTGGTGGCGACCGATAACCCTCTCGACGATGGCACCATGGCGGTGATCGGCCAGGCCACAGGCTGGAGGGCCAGGCCTTGCCTGGCTACCCGCGCTGACGTGGCGGCCGCCCTGACGGCCACCTATGGGCCTAGCGCGTGCCCGACCGGGGCGGCCCTGGCCGGGGGGGCCGAGCCCGCGCAGTTGCACGTGAACCAGATCCTGGTCAGGGTGGTCGAGGCCAGAGGCTCCGACCTCCATCTGACGGCCGGTCGGCCACCCATGGTGCGCATCGACGGCGACCTGCTCCCGATGGAGGGTTTCGACGTGATGACGCCCTCGACCGTGCGTGACCTGATCTACGAGATCCTGCCTCAGAAACTTCGGGAACGCTTCGAGACCAATCTGGAGCTTGACACGTCTCACGTCGTGCCGACCGTCGGCCGGTTCCGCTTGAACGTGTTCCAGCAGCGCGACGCCGTCGGTGCGGTGTTTCGCACTATCCCGTTTGAGATCCTGTCCCTGGAGCAGCTGGGCATGCCCCGGTCTGTGCGCCAGTTCGCTGATTTGCCGCGCGGGCTCGTACTGGTGACCGGGCCGACCGGGAGCGGGAAGTCGACCACGCTGGCCGCGCTGATCGACATCATAAACAGCACGAAGCCGCTCCACATCATGTCCGTCGAAGACCCCATCGAGTACCTCCACCACCACAAAATGGCGGTCGTCAACCAGCGCGAGGTCGGCGAGGACACCAAGAGCTTTTCGGAGGCTCTGAAACACGTTCTGCGCCAGGACCCCGATGTGATCCTGGTCGGAGAACTGCGGGACCTCGAGACCATCCAGACGGCGTTGACAGCGGCGGAGACCGGTCACCTGGTTTTCGCCACGCTCCATACCCAGGATGCGCCGCAGTCGATCGACCGCATGATCGACGTGTTCCCGGCCCACCAGCAGCAACAGATACGGACCCAGTTGGCCACCACCATCCAGGGGATCGTGACCCAGCAGCTGCTGTCGCGGGCCAGCGGCCCGGGGCGCGTCGCGGCGTGCGAAATCCTGGTGGCCACGCCGGCGGTGCGCAACCTCGTCCGTGAAGGCAAGACCCACCAGATCTACAGCGCCATGCAAGCCGGGGCCAAGTTCGGCATGCAAAGCATGGACCAGGCGCTGGCCGACCTGGTGAAAGGCGGGATAATAACCCGCCAGGTGGCGGAAGTACGGTGCGCCAATGTGGAAGACCTGCGCCGTCTCATCGGCGCCGCGGCGTAGCTGCTCGCACCCCGGTCCGCATGAGAACGCCGCGTTTTATTTAACGACACGAGTTTTGGGAGGAGACGCTGATGCCGCAAACGACTTTTGTTTATAAGGTACGGGATAGCTCCGGGAAGGTGCTGGAGGGAACGCTCGAAGCGGATAATACGACCTTGGTGGCGAGCCGGCTCCGCCAAATGGGTTATACGCCCGTCAACATCGAGGCCAGGGCGGGCAACGTGGCCAAGAAGGAGCTCCACCTCCCCGGCATGGGAGGACGGGTGCCGCTCAAGGAGCTGGCCGTCTTCAGCCGCCAGTTCGCCACCCTGATCAATTCGGGCCTGACCCTCATCCGGGCCCTAACGATCCTGGTGGAGCAGACGGAGCACGCCGCTCTGGCCAAGGTGGTAGCGGACGTGCGGGCACAGGTGGAGCGGGGCGTCTCGCTCTCCGCCGCTCTGTCGTCGCACCCGAAGGCGTTCAACCGGCTGTACATCGCCATGGTGAAGGCGGGTGAGGCGTCCGGCTCCCTCGATAAGGCGTTGCTGTCCCTGGCGGACACGATGGAGAAGCAGGTGAAGCTGCGGGGTGAGATCAAATCGGCCATGGCCTACCCCTGTGCCGCCCTCGGCATCGTGGTCGTCATCGCCGCGGCCGTGCTGCTGTTCATCGTGCCCATCTTCAAGGGCATTTACAAGAGCCTCAACGGCCAACTGCCGGTGCCCACCCAAATCCTGGTGGACGTCTCCACGATCATGGTGAAGTTCTTCCCTATCGTCCTCGTGTTGTTGGTCCTGGCCGCTGTCGGCTTCAAGTATTTCATCTCCACCCCGAACGGTCGGGTGGTGTGGGACACGACCAAGCTGAAGGCGCCCGTGTTCGGCCAGCTGGCTCGGAAGACGGCTCTGTCCCGTTTCTCATCGACTTTTTCCGCCCTGCTCAAGGCGGGCGTTCCCGTGCTCGAATCGCTCGAGATAACTCGAGAAGCCAGCGGCAACATGGTCGTGGCCAAGGGGATCGACGCCATTGTCGACAACGTGAAACGAGGCGAGCCGATCGCCAGGGGATTGGCGAACCATCCCGTCTTCCCGGCCATGATGAACCATATGATCGCCGTGGGCGAGGAGACCGGCGGTCTTGACGAAATGCTGGGCAAAGCCTCGGACTTTCTCGATGGCGAGATCCAGCGGACCGTCAACTCGCTCACGTCCCTTTTGGAACCCCTCCTTATAGTGGTCCTGGGAGGGGCGGTGGGCACGATGGTCATTTGTCTTTACCTGCCCATGTTCGACGTAGACAAGCTCGTGAACCAGGGCCAATAGCCGTCTCTGTGTGCCTCGGGCGGCCAAAGTGCGCCCCGTTCGGAGTTGGTCCACATAGCGATAACTTCGCCCCTATAACGCTGGATTAGATACTCAGCCTTATTTACAACGACCGCCGCAAAGTCGGCGGTCGTTGTCGCGTCAGGGTGTCCTTTAACAAGGCGGGTTTATCCCCCAATAGTCATAACGTGGGCCAGAATTGTGCGGGAAATTACAGAACGGGTCTCAAGCCTCCCCCGGGGGGGTCGATCACTTAAGAGAGCGAACACCAAAGCGGGGCGACTGCGGGAAGTATGCCGGAGCCGAGCCACCGAGGCCACGTCGGACGACGACCAGCCAAAAGGGCGACTGCTTGGGGAACGAGGTCCGGGTTTCCCGGGCAGGCCCGAAACGGGCCTTAGGGCAACGCTCGAAACCACAACCATCAATAGAAAGGACAAGCGTGCTCAAGCACCTCAAGGATCGGCGGCAGAGCGAGGAAGGTTTCACCCTTATCGAGCTCATGGTCGTCGTGCTAATCATGGGTATCCTGATGGCGATCGCCATCCCGACCTTCCTGGCCACGCAGGGCAGCGCCCACGACGCGGCCGCGAAGTCAAACGCCACCAACGCCTTTACCAACGAAAAGGCGTACTTCGAGGACAACCAGACCTTCACCGCCGCCACCACGGCGACAAGTGGCAACACCCTGGATGCCAATCTCCCCTGGGGCGCTCCCTCCACGGCCGGTGACGTCGAGGCGGTCGTCGGCACCACCTCGGCTGGAGCGTTCACCGCCGCTGCCAGCGGCACCACTACCGGTCCGGCCGTCGTGATCGAAACGTCGTCGAAGTCGGGCGACTGCTTCTATATCCTCGATGACGAGACCACCACCACGTCGCCGGTCATTGCTTATGGCGAGACGAACGCGGCTTGCGCAACCCCCACCACGGTGCCGGCGGCCCAGAGCAGCGTAACCTCGGGCAACGCCGGCGCTCACATTGGCGGCACCGTGGCCTGGTACACCAGCTGGTAAACAATATTCACTGATTAACGGGTCGTTAGACCCGATATGGTCACGAAAGGTAAGTGCCGGGAGAGCTGCTCTCCTGGCACTTCCATTTAAGGAATGATTTGCGTGGCTGGGGCGACGGGAAATTTCCGAATTCAGCCTCAAGGCGCCTCGAGATCGGGCCGAGTCCCAAAGTGGAGCGCGCACCAATGCAGCGACCGTTCAGCTCATGCACGGAAGCTTACGCCCCCGGGCTTTCCGGGCGGGCCTGAGAAGGCCACAGGGGCAGCGCTCGAAACCAAACGGTGAGAGAGAAAGGACAATAGCGTGTTCAAACACCTCAAGGAGCGGCACCACAGCGAGGAAGGCTTCACCCTTATCGAGCTCATGGTCGTCGTGCTAATCATGGGTATCCTGATGGCGATCGCCATCCCGACCTTCCTGGCCACGCAGGGCAGCGCCCACGACGCTGCGGCCAAGTCGGACGCCACCAACGCCTTTACCAACGAGAAGGCTTATTACGAGGACAACCAGACCTTCCTGGACGTGTCCACCGCCACGGTTGGCGGTTCGCTGGACGCGAACCTGCCGTGGAGCGCGAACCCGCCCGGGAGCGCCACGGTTTCGGCTGCGGCCGGCAGCGTGAGCGGTGGCAGCTTCGGCGAGGTCACCTCGGGAACGACCGGTTCCGTCCTCCTGGTGGAAGCCGACTCCAAGTCGGGCGATTGCTTCTACATCTATGACAGTGAAGCCTCTGCCGGTTCCCCGGTAATCGCGTATGCCGAGACGAGCGGTGGCTGCAACGCTACGCCCGTCGTGCCTACGGCCTCCCCTGCGGCCAGCGCCGGTAACGCGGGAGCGAATGTTGTGGCTAGCGCCAGCCTGACGGCCAGCACCTGGTACACCAGCTGGTAAACCGTTTTATGGTCCCTGGTCGCTAGACCGGAATTAGGCGCAGATGCGGTGCCGGGAGGGACGACCTCCCGGCACTGCGCATTTAAATTGAGAGGCGCCAGTCGCCACTGTTGCCGGGCGGAGTCAATGGGGCCGCAGAAAGACTCGCTAAAGGCGACTTGGGCGCATGTCGATCGTAGTAACCAGAAATCAGGTGGCTGGGAGGGCCGAATGGCTAAACGCGTGAGAATAGGTCTGGACATCGGGTCCTCGGCCGTACGAGCCGCCGAGGTGACTACGGATGGTGGGCGAGGCAAGGTCAGTCGTTTTGCCCAGGTGGGATTGCCGCTCGGCGCCGTCGTGGAAGGCGAGGTGCGCGACGAAGCCACGGTGGTGGCGGCGATCAAGCGGCTCTGGTCCGAGGGCGGCTTTGCCGGCCGGGATGTCGTGGTGGGGATCAGCAGCCAGCGGAGCATGGTCCGTCAAGTGGAGATGCCCAAGATGGGCGCACACGAGCTGCGCTCGGCTCTGCGCTACGAGATGGGCGATCTCCTCCCGATCCCGGTAGAACAGGCTGTGTTCGACTTCGTCGAGCTCGGCCCAGGCCGGCCCAAGGGTGACGGAGGCGAGACGACGCAGGTATTGCTCCTGGTGGCGCAGCGGGAAATTGTCATGGACCACATCAGGGTGGTGAAGCGGGCGGGCCTGAAGGTGAGAGCCGTTGATTCGTCGCCCCTCGCCCTCTTACGCGCCGTACCACCGGGAAGCGAAGGCCTTGAAGTGGTCGTCTCGCTCGGTGCTCACCTGGTGGTAGTGGCCGTCCGCCAAGGGACCACGCCGCGGTTCCTGCGCACCGTGACACGCGGTGACCAGAGTTTTGCCAGTGCTCGCCAGGAGAGTGTGGGCGCCCCCGCCGCCCTGCCGGCGTCAGCCAGGCCGTCGAGTCCCTCGTCCGCTACAGCCCGCCTCGACCCCACGGTCGAAGAGGTCCGGGGGTCGATCGAGTACTTCCTCGCTTACGCTCAGGGAGCGCAACTCGAGGGGGTGGCCCTGACGGGCGGGGGGGCCCACGGTACGGGCATAGCCGAGCGATTTGCCAGCGTGCTGGCCATGCCCGTAAGGATTGGGTCGACTGGCCTCGAGTACGACGCGGCCAGCCTTGACCTCGACGAGGCCCAATTGAAAGAGGCTAGCTTCCGGTGGGGAGCGGCCGTAGGGCTGGCGTTGTGGGGTACGGGCAACGATCCGGCGCTTTCGCTGGTCCCGGCCGAGATCAAAGAACGTCAGAAGTACCAGCGGGCGCTGGCGGCGTCTGGTGGGGGCTTGGTCGCCTTGGCCGTGTTACTGGGAGGCGTGTCCCTAGCGCGCGATCACGCCGCCGCCATAGTAGCAGCGCAGGTGACGGCGGACAACATTGAAGCGGCGCAACTGCAGTCGACGATCACCCGGATCGAGCCGAGCGCGGCAATCCACGGCCAGCTGATGACCCGCCGGGGCCTGGCCGTTCAGGCGCTTTCCGGGGACATTGATTGGGTGGACCTCCTGCACCGGATGGAGGAGGCATTACCGCCCGGCGTCACAATTGATTCAATAAGCGTTTCGCGGACTATGGCGCCAAGTCCGAGCAGTGCCGCCCCGAGCGGTGCGGGCAGCCCCAGTTCGGCAAATCAGGGCGACGACATCGGGCAGATAAGCATGTCCTTGACTACGACAGGAGGGCCACCCTCTGTGGCGCGGTTTGTGAGGCAAATGTGGGATGTACCGGGGCTCTACGACCTGTGGGTATCAACCACGGGCACGGGGGAGATTTCCGGAAGTGCAATGCAGTTCAACGCCACCGCGAACGTGACGAAAACAGCCCTGTCAAATCGCGTCGCCGGGCTACCTGGAGCTAGCCTGCCTGGGGCGGTGCAGCCATGACCATGAAGCGCCGTGTAGCGCTTATCGCCCTTTCCGGGCTGTTGGTCGTGGTCGCCGGTTGGTACGTGGTCTTCTGGCGAGCTGAGAGCTCGCACCTGCAGGCGATGAAGGCACAGGAGGCCAAGACGGCAGCCAACATCTCTCAACTAGAGACTCAGCTGGGCGCACTGCGCGTCCTTCGAGCGCGACGTCCCCGCCGAAAACGCGGCGTTGGATAAGTTGGACCAGGAGATTCCAGAGGGACCAAGCCTGGACCAATTGCTCGACGTCGTCAATCATGCTGCCGCCCAGGCAGGCGTGACCCTCACGGCCATAAGTACGCCCGAGCCGACAGGGTGGGGAGGTTCCGCCAGTGCCCAGGGTACGACAACGGGCCCGGGGCCGCTGTCGATGAGCTTGTCGATTTCCGTCGACGGCAATAATTCCCGGCTTCTGCGTTTTATAAACGAGCTCGATTCTGCACCGCGCCTGTTCGTGGTGGACAACTTCTCACTCAACAGTTCCTCGCAGAGCTCGAGCGGCTCGACTGGCCTCACCATCGAGACCTACTACGTCTCCTCGGCGGCGGGCGACCCGGCGTCAGACTTCCCGCTCACGAACGTGGCGTCCGAGCTGAACAAAACAGCTCGTGCGGTCGCTCCGGTCACCCACGGGGCCCCGGGTCAGGCGAAGGCCGGGACAATTACGAGTTCGCCCACGCACCACTGAAATAGGCACCGTTCTGTCGCTGACGAATTGCCGGTTATGCCGGCAATTCGTCGCGTTAACGACTAATTCGTGTTAAGCCTGGTGCCGGCGCAGCCGAAGTATAGAAGCGATGAAGCGCTTCCGCGGCCTTCGCTGCCCGCAACGGCCACATAAGGTCAAGACCGAGAACGGCTTCAGCCTCATTGAGGTCATGGTGGCCATGCTCATCATCATGATCTCCGCCATTGCCCTAGCAGCCGTCCTGACCCGGACGGTGGCGGCCGTCAGTATGAGCCGCCAGAGCCAGCAGGCCAGTAACCTCGCCTCGGCCGCGCTGGCCGAAGTGGAGTCCCTGCCGTGGACAACCGGGAGCGGCCTGCCCAACAGCAGCGATGCCAACTACGGTTTGTCGGCTGCCGACGTCACATCGGACTCGAACCTGACCAGCGACGGTTCAGGCGGTTATTGCTTCGAGGGAATGCACGTAATCGTGCAAGGAGTGGCTGGTACGGGCACGTGTAGTAGTTCGTGGCAGTGGGCCAACGTCGCCTCGTCATCGAGTTGTCAGGGTTCGCTCGTGAGCCTCCCGTCCGTTGTTGCCGGGACGGCACCACTCGACCCCCACGTGGCTTGCGTCTTGGTCAACGGCACTCAGTTCAATATCTCCGCTTACCCGACACAAGTGGCCTCGAGTGCCGGTTCTGTCAATCTCGAGGTCGAGTTCACGGTGGTGGTTACGTGGCACGGGACCAGCCGCACTTCGTTCAATGGCACGGATACCCGAATCGCGGACACGCTGATCGTGTGCGGTCCTCCGAGCGGCTCACATACACGGACATGCTGATGACATTGCTCCGCAGAATTACGCGTCAGGCCGAGCCACGGACAGAGGCCGACGAACAGGGCTTCACTCTGGTCGAGATGACAGTCGCGGCCGCGCTGGCCTTGATAGTGATGGCCATCGCTTTGATCGGCGTAGTCGAGGCGGAGCGAAGCATCAACACCGCCGTCGCGAGGAGCGCCGATGCCAACGCGGCCCAGTCCACCCTGAACGCGATCGGCGTGGCCGTACAAAGCGGCGGCATCGGCAGCATCGTGGCTGTTGATAGCACCGGGTCGCAGTTATGGGTCTACGCCCCCAACGGTGTGCCCACCGGCAACTCCACCGAACCAATGGCGTCGTGTGTCGTGTGGGAGTACGCCAACGGCACACTGACCAGGACCACTGGCGGAGCGGGCGCCGCCCTCGCTCCCTCCGGCGCTCAAGTTCAAGGTGTCGGTCAGTGGAGTGGCTCGGACGTGTTCCAAGCCGTTCCCGCCTACTCGGGGTTGGTCGACATCGACGTCACGGTCCAAGGATTTAGTCAGGGCCACTCGACCAACCTGCAATCCGCTAGCCAGGCGTCGCGGTTGGAGGCTCAGGTTCAGGACCCGGCCATGCTGAGCGCGGTGGAGACGGCGACGACGGATGTGCCGAACGCAAACTGTTACCCGGCCTGATGTTGTAAAGGCCAAATGTGCGAGCTCAAGCTGATCGGCTCAAATGCCGAAACTCAGATGCCGCTAGACGGTGAACCGATTTCTGG
This sequence comes from uncultured Acidimicrobiaceae bacterium, assembly GCA_963750465.1. Lineage (GTDB taxonomy): Bacteria > Actinomycetota > Acidimicrobiia > Acidimicrobiales > Palsa-688 > Fen-671. Next base: position 299,027 of record CAVVRE010000007.1, on the reverse strand, counting down.
TGTGACAGCGACGCCATCACGGCCGACCGGCGGGGTCAGCACCGTTACTACCGATTCGCGTGCCAGCCAACAAGGAGCGAGGCTGTGAAGGCTACAGGGTCAAATAACAGGTCAAGAGCAATAAAGCCCGCCTATCAGGGCTCAAATCGGCGCGGGCCCGGGTGGAGAGGGGAAAAAGGAGCGGTCCTGATTTCGGCCCTGATGATCACCATGCTCGTAAGCCTGTTAGGGATTGTTGCCGTCAGTGAAGCAGAGGCCGGCAGCAACTCAGCCGCGGTGGTCCGCAAGCACATGCAGGTCCTCGCGGCCGCCAACGCCGGGGCGAGCGCGGCGGTGGCGAGCATCGAAAACCAAGCCGCTTCGATCACGTCGCAGACCCAGGATTTAACGTGCGCTTCTGTGGCCGCCAACCAGGACCTGGTGACGACCGCGGCGAACGGCGCGGCAAATGCCGCCAGCGGAGAGGCCTACAACCTCTATTACGACGTCTTCACCAGCCAACCCACCAGTACCGAGCTCGACGACATCCAGGCCAGCCCGAGTGTTTCGATGTCAGGCTTTTCCAATTTCTCAGCGGGAGGCCTATGCTCGTCAACGGGCGGCAGTACTAGCATCGCGCCGCCTTCATCGGCGGGCGGGATATGGTTCTTGGTGATCGCTTCGAGCGGTGCGACAACGTCGAACGTCTACGGAGCGGCGAACGGCACCGGCAAAACATCAGTCGTCAACCTGGAGATGAACTGGTCTGCCGCTAGCACGACGACTACAAGTACGACCACCTCGACTACTACTCCGACGAGCAGCAGCACCACTACCGTGCCGTCGACAACTACAACCACGGCCCTCACGACCGGTCAATTGTCTGGGTTCACTGACGCGATGTTCGGCAAGAACATCAATCCGGGCCAGAGCTTTTGCAACCCGGTCACCGGTTGCCCGGGCACCGGCGAGACGTATACGAACAGCCAGCTGAGCTGCTCTAATTCGAATAACTACATGGGTGACGTGTTCGCCAACGACACAGCGGACGCGGACGCCGTCCTGGGCGGCGATTGCTACGTCGAGGGTAATCTTTATACGACCGGTTCGATATCGATGTCGACGGGCGGTGGCGGCTTTCCGTGCCCGGCGAGTGGTAGCGGCACCGACTGGGACGTATGCGACAACGTTTATGCCACAGGCAGCGCCGGCGTGACAATTGCCGGTGGCTTCAAAATAAAAGGGAGCGTATACTCGACCGGTCCGGTCAATCTGTCGGGCGGAGCCATTGTCGGTGGCAGCATATACTCCCAAAGCGGGGTCACTACCACCCTCGGGACAACTGTCAGCGGGAAGATCTACCAGAACTGCACCGCAGTAAGTTGCCCTGGTGCGATCCCGATTACATTGCCACCCACTCAGTCGTTACCGCAATTGACCTTCAACCCCACAGCGTGGCAGAACGCTGGCTTCAGCGTGTCGGTAGACAACCTCAGCCAGAGCTGCGACCCCACCACTGGCGCGATGCCTCAGTCTGACTACACAGCCATCGAAAATCTCACGGGGCCCTCTGTGTTGGTCACGAATTGCGCTTTCGTCTGGGACACGCCGGGCAAGAAAGGTGGCGGAGAGAACCCGGAAGCAGGTCAGACATTCAAGCTTAAGTACAACTTGGCCATCTTTGCCTCCGGAGGGTTCAACTTTGATGATTCTGTGAACGGCACCGAAGTCCAAGGATCGGGAAACCCGACGTTTTGGGCCATCGTTCCGTGGGGAGGTTCCCCGACACCCCCCGTGAACGGAGAGGCGAGCTGCCCAAGCAGCCTGAGCAATGGTAACAACCCAAATGGAGATATCTGGGACAGCAATGTGATAGCCGGCGCGAACACGCTGCTGTACACTCCGAACAATGTGTGCACGTCGGCCACGATGAAGATGACCGGACAGATCTACGGGGGCAATGATCTCACGGCGAGCGGGACATTTACGCCCAACCCAGGAGTGGCACTGCCGTACGGCATTACGTCTGGCGGAAGCGGCACCACGACGACTACGGCCGCCGCGACCACGACCACAATTGGGGCGGCCACAAGCACGGTCCCGGCCACGACGACAACAACTCAGCCGACAACCACGACGGTCCCCGTTGGGAGCTGGAGCGTCTCGATCGTCGGGATTCAGTAAAGCCGTGAGGATCCGAACAGGCCTGAGGGCAGAGCAGGCCGGCCCGGCGTAGGGCGGCCGCTACCCTTTCTCCTTCTGTGGCGAGTCGGGCACCGCTCGCGCTCCTGGCAAGACTGGACAAGTCAGTACGATGGCTGGTCGTGCTCCGCTTTCTCACCGCCGGTGAATCCCACGGCAAGGGCCTTGTCGTCACCATTGAAGGCTTGCCCGCCGGACTTAGCGTCGACGCCGGTTACATTTCGGGCGAGCTGGCCCGGAGGCGCCTCGGCTTCGGGCGTGGCCCCCGGATGCGCTTCGAGGCCGACGAGCTCACCCTGCTCGGTGGTATCCGCCACGGCCGGACGCTCGGTTCGCCTGTAGCCATCGAGATCGGCAATTCCGAGTGGCCCAAGTGGGTCGAGGAGATGTCGCCGGCCCCCGGTCAGACCACCAAACCCCTGACGCAGCCCCGGCCCGGGCACGCCGACCTGGCCGGTATGCAGAAGTACGGCCTGACCGAAGCGCGCGACGTCCTGGAGCGGGCCAGCGCCCGGGAAACCGCCGCCAGGGTCGCCGGCGGCTCGCTGTGCAAGCTGTTACTGCGGGAAATGGGCATTGAAATCGTGAGCCACGTGGTCCAGATGGGGCCGGTAGTAGCCAAGGGCGGACGCCGGCCGGCCCGGGCGACCTCGAAGCGGTGGACCTTTCTCCCGTACGGTGCTTCGAGCCAGAGGCTGAAGCGGAGATGGTCGAGGCGATTAAGGCGGCGGCCAAAGACGGCGATTCGCTGGGGGGAGCGGCCGAGGTGGTGGCCTACGGGGTGCCCGTCGGCCTCGGTAGCCACGTGCACTGGGACCGCAAGATCGACGGTCTCCTGGCCCAGGCGCTCATGAGCATTCACGCCGTAAAGGCGGTGGAGATAGGCGAGGGAATTGAGGTGGCCGGCCTGCGCGGGTCCGCTGCTCACGACCCGATCGGGTGGGACCCCGGATCGAACAGTTATCGCCGGGAGTCCAACCACGCCGGCGGCGTCGAGGGGGGCATCACCAACGGTGAACCCGTGGTGGCCCGCTGTTACATGAAGCCGCTGTCCACGCTCAACCGGCCTGTGTTGAAGACCGTTGACGTGGTGACCAAGGAAGAGACGGTTTCGTTCAAGGAGCGCACGGACCATACCGCCGTGCCGGCCATGGGCGTTGTAGCCGAGACCATGATGGCGTGGGTGTTGGCGGCTGAGGCGCTGCGCAAGTTCGGGGGCGACTCCATGGCCGAAGTGTTACGCAACATGGACTCCTTTCTGGCCACCTTGCGGAATTGAGCTCGCCCCGGCCCGAGGCGGAGCGGCCGGGCCGCAAATGCGTCCTGCTAGTCGGCATGATGGGTGCCGGCAAGACGACGGTGGCCAACCTCCTGGCGGCCCGGCTGGGCTGGCCGCTGGTGGACACCGACGGCATCGTCGAGGAACGCTCCGGCGCCAGCGTGGCCCAGATATTTGCCCGCGACGGGGAGGCGGCGTTCCGGGAAGCCGAAGCACTGGCGATCGCTGACGTCGTTACGGCGGACGAGCCGCTCGTCGTAAGCGTTGGTGGTGGAGCCGTACTGAGCGAAGCCAATCGGCAGGGCTTGCGGGCGGCCGGCACCGTCGTGTGGCTGCGGGCACGGCCCGCCACACTGGCCGCCCGGGTCGGCCACGGGAACAGCCGCCCCCTCCTCAGCGGCAGTGGCCTCGAGCCGCAAGCGGCGCTGGAGCAGCTTGCCGGCGAGCGCGAAGGCTACTACCGGGACGCCGCTGGTCTGGTCGTCGACGTGGACGGCCTTTCTGCCGATGAAGTGGCTGATGTCGTGATGACCGCCCTGGCCAGCGCGTTACCGTAGGGGAGCCGTGCGCGAACTGACCGTAAATCTCGGGGCACGGTCTTACCCGGTGCTGGTGGGCGGCGGTGCTCGGCACAGCCTTAGCCAGGTGGTCCCGCCCGGTTCCACCAAGGCCGCAGTCGTTACGCAAGAGGCCGTGGGAGTTCACGTCGACAGCGGCGTAGAGCAGCGCACTTTTTTCATCGGCGGCGGCGAAGAAGCGAAAACGATGACAACCGTCGAGGACCTGTGCCGCGGTTTTGCTCAGTTCGGGTTGACGCGTGCCGACCTGGTCGTCGGTGTCGGCGGAGGAGTGGTGACCGACGTGGCTGGCTTCGCCGCCGCCGTTTACCACAGAGGAGTGGCGCTGGCCCACGTCGCGACCACGCTGCTGGCCCAGGTCGATGCGGCCATCGGCGGCAAGACCGGGGTCAACCTGCCTGAGGGCAAGAACCTGGTCGGCGCCTTCTGGCAACCCGTGGCCGTGATATGCGACACCGATGTGCTGGCCAGCTTGCCCCCCCGTGAATACCGCAGCGGGCTGGGCGAGATGGCCAAGTACGCCTTCCTGGGCGCGCCGGACCTGGCCGAGCTCGACCTCGATGATGCGGTGGCGCGATGCGTCGAGCTGAAGGCGAGCCTGGTGGCGGGCGACGAGCGGGAATCGGTGAACCTGGCCGGCGCGGGGGCGGCGGGTGGACGTGCTCTGCTCAACTACGGCCATACGTTGGCTCACTCGCTGGAAACCGTCGGCCACTACGACCTGCGCCATGGGGAGGCCGTAGCCGTCGGCCTCGTGTTTGCCGCCCGGCTAGCCCGGCACCTCGGCCGGCTGGGCGACGGGCGCGTGGCCGACCACGACAGGGTGGTGGCGGCCTACGACCTGCCGGCGCGTCTGCCGTCCGGTGTCGACCCCGAGGTCCTGGTCGACGTGATGAAGCGGGACAAAAAGGTGACGGGAGGTGGATTGACTTTCGTCCTCGACGGGCCGGACGGGCTCGAGGTCGTCCGTGGCGTCCCCGCCGACGCCGTGCTGGCTACCCTCGCTGAGCTGCAATAGCTTCCGTTCCATGAGCATGTGCGCTAAGCCGCTGTCCCCGTCGTGCCGATCTTAAGCGTTATGGCACTAATGCGCGCCGCTCTGGAGAACGGTTCAGGTGGGCTGTGACGGCGGTCCCCGCCGGCCCCGAAGCCGCCGTCATCTTTGGCCTTTTCGGCCTGCTCGTCGGTTCGTTCGCCAACGTCGTCATTTACCGCGTGCCGGAGGGCCGTTCGATCGTAAAGCCGCCATCCGGGTGCCCGTCATGTGGCGCCCACGTGCGGGCCATCGACAACATCCCGGTGATCTCCTGGATCCTGTTGCGGGGCCGTTGCCGCTCGTGCCAAACACCGATCTCGGCCCGTTACCCGATCGTCGAAGCGCTCGTCGGCTTGCTTTTTGCGTTCATAGGCCTACGTTTTGGCGTCTCCTGGACCGGAGTAGCGGAGGCCGCACTGGCGGCCGGGTTGGTGGTCCTGGCCTTCATAGACCTCGACCACATGCTCCTCCCGCGCAGGATCGTGTACGTCACGTTGACGCTGGTGGCTGTGGCGCTGGTGGCCGGGGCCGCCAGCGGGAGCCAGTGGCACCGTTTGGCGATAGCGGTAATTTGCGGCATCGTGCCGTGGTTGTTGTTCTTTGTCATCAACTTCCTCAACCCCAAAGCGATGGGTTTCGGCGACGTGCGCCTGGCCCTGCTCATAGGTTTCGGGCTCGGGTGGCTGGGAGCGGCTTACGCCTTCCTTGGTTTCATCCTGGCCAGCATCCTTGGTGCTTTGGTCGGCATCGTTATGATCGCCATGGGGAAGGCGGGCCGGCGCACGCCGATACCGTTCGGGACGTTCCTGGCCGCCGGCGCCGTCCTTTCGGCGCTGGCCGGTAGCCCGGTCGTCAACTGGTACCTCGCTCAGATCCACTGAGGACGGGCACAGGTTAGGTTACGCGTCGGCGACTCCCGCATCGTGAGTTTCGCCGCTAGCTTCGCCCGAGTGGGCCGGTTTTGGGTGCAGCCGACACTTTTGGTCGCGGTTGAGCCGGCGTTTGTTCCTTTCGCGAGCGCCCAAAACCGGCCGACGCCACCCAGAAGGGGCGGGCGACGCGACGCGCCGTGCGGACTTTCCGGGGCCGGGGGACGCGGGTCACACCTGTATTGCGCCCGTTTCTGGGTGCGGTTCGGCCTTTTGGTCGCCTTTTCCGGCATAGTTTGGTCCGGAACGCGACCAAAAGCGGCTACCGCACCCAGAAACGGGACGAAGAGAGCCGCCCTGGCTATTTGCAATGATAGGGCCTCGCCAGGCCTCGGAACGGCCTGGCAAGGCCTCGGACCGGCCGGGACAACGCCACCGCTGGCGGTCCCGCCCGCTTCCGGGAGCCTAGGAACGGATTTTAGTGGCCAGGCGGGAGACGAGGAGCTCCAAGAGGACGAGCAGGGCGTCGCGGCACGAAGATCGCTCGCGGGCGTCCATGTGGAACACGGGCACCCTTGGCTTGATCTCGAGGGCGTCGCGAACGTCTTGCAGAGGGTAGAGCGGGGCCCCGTCGAAACAGTTGACGCCCACCACGAACGGGAGGCCTTTCTGCTCGAAATAATCCACCGCCGCAAAGCAGTCTTCGACCCGACGGGTATCGACCAGTACCACGGCGCCCAGTGCTCCGGTGATCAGGTCGTCCCACATGAAGGTGAAACGGGCCTGACCGGGAGCGCCGAACAGGTACATGACCAGAGAGTCGTCCACGGTGAGCCGACCGAAGTCCATGGCCACGGTCGTCGTCAATTTGGCCGTCCCCGAGATGGCGCCATGGTCGTCGACACCCGAGCCGACGACGGTCATGGGTGCCTCCGTGGTTAGGGGCTCGACCTCGGAAATAGCGCTGACAAATGTGGTCTTCCCAACGCCGAACCCGCCGGCGATCACGAATTTGACCGCCGTTACATCGCTGTTGGGCGTTCTTTCAGAGAGCACGGACACGTTCTATCATCCTCGTTAGGGCGGACAGTTCGATCTCGACAGGGTCAGTCTGGTGGATCCTGATGGCGCCAATGTCGAGCAGATCTCCAACCAGGACCGCGACCACCTGCCTGGGCAGGTGCATATAAGCAGACAACTCGGCAATCGATGTGGGCCCTGCCGACAGCGACAGCAGTTCCCGCTGTTCTGTCGTATTTGCCAACCCGACCCGGTCGGCGAGGGTCTCGACAAGAGTTTCCCAACGCAGACCTGGCCTGGTCGTCTTCGTGCGGCCACCCGTCAATATGAACGGGCGGATGAGCCCTAGTGGCTCGATCGTTCCTTCAGTGCTCACCGGTACGCTTTTCTGTTTTACTGGCTCAGGACTTGGGCGCGCAGTTCGGTGATGAGCATCGGGGTCAGCAGAGCGCCGATCTTCTCCAACAGGAGGTTCGTCTGGTAGCCGACAAGGCCGATGTCGCAGCCGGCGTCGGCGATGACGCCCAGGTTGCTACCGTCCGATATGGAGGACACGAACAGGTAGCCGCCTTCCATGGCGGTGACGACCTGGTGCACCGGCTCCCAGCCGAAAGACTTTGCTGCGCCGCGGGAGAGACCGACCATCCCGGAGATGATGGCGGCCAGCCTTTCTGCGCCCGAGCGGTCCAGCGTGCGGGACATGGCCATCAGCAACCCGTCGGAGGAGACGGCCACCGCGTCGCAGACACCGGCGCTGCTCTCGACGAAATTATCGAGCAGCCAGTTGAAGTTCGTGACGTCAGTCCCGAGCGTGCCTGTGCCGAGCGTCTCAGTGCTCATCTTGCGTTGTGCTCCTTTTCCGGGCGGCCCTCTACGGTGACCGCCAAGTATTGCGAAAGGGCTCCGGAGAGCCCGAGTGGGTTGCGGGTGGTCGACATTGAGGTCGGCCGGCGCAGGGAATCGTCTTCTTCGGGCAGGGCCGCCCCCGGTACCCGACGGGTAAGTTGGCGGAGGGCATCGGCTGTGGTGCGGGCCTGAGCGGCCGGCCCGACCAGGGCCGGGGCAGAGGTTCCGTGCGGAGCCGCCAGCGGGCCGAAGCAGACAGGTCGGGCGTCGCGCTCCACGAACTGCCGGTGACAATTTCTGACGCTGGGCCGGTGGGCTCGCCGAGGTGGTCCGCCGGCGCAGGCGGCTCTGCCTGCCCCCGTATCTCTGGCGCCGAAAGGGCCCCTCCGTCCCGGCGGGCCGCGACCAGTCGTATGGCGGGACGAGATCGGTTGCCTCGGAACCGTGGTCATACACAGGCTGGTCCTCAAAGGCGCTGGCCTTTTCGGCGTAGTGGCCATCGGGGTCAAACATGGTGACGTCGCTAGTGGCTGGTTCAACAGTCACTGGCGCTGGGCCCTCTTCGCAGATCGTCGCCGCGGCCAGAGAGGCGGCCACCCCGAGCGTCACGTCGTCGACAGGCGGCGCACAGCTTGGAGCTACATCGGGAATGCGCTCGTCGAGCGGGGTGGCCGCGGCCATGGAAATGGCGGGCGCCGACCTGACTTCCGCGCGGGCAGACCTGACTTCCGCGCGGGCAGACCTGACTTCCGCGCTGGGCAGACCTGACTTCCGCGCGGGCAGACCTGACTTCCGCGCTGGCGGAGAGGTCGGCCACAGGCTCTTCCATGAGCGAGGCCGGGACCTTGACGCGGGCCACGAGGCCACCGGAGTGCGAGGGCTGGAGCGAGATGGAGATGGTATGCCGCGCCGCTAGGCGGCCGGCGACGAAGTGGCCGAGGTACCGGCCCGGGACTTCACCGTTGGCGCCCTGGCCTTCCAGGCGTTGGTTGGCGGTGGCTAGGTCCTCGCTCGACATACCGATACCGGAGTCGACGATGACAATCACATAGCCGCCCTCCAGGAACCGTCCGTATACGTCCACCGGGGCGCCGGGCGGCGAGAAGGTCAGGGCGTTCTCGATCAGCTCGGCCAGGATGTGGACGAGGTCGGTCGTGACGATGCCGGTGACCATGGCCGGGTCAAAGTGGTGAAGGCGCAAGCGTTTGTAGTCCTCGACCTCGGCCGAGGCGGCCCGGGCGACGTCCATCACTGGCACCGACGCGTTCCAGTGCCGGGCCGGCCCACTCCCGGCCAGAATGAGGAGGGATTCGGCGTTCCGTCGCATGCGGGTGGCGAGGTGGTCCAGCCGGAACAGCTCTTCCAGGGAAGTCGGGTCGGCTTCTTTCAGCTCGATCTCGGTAATGTACTCGAGCTGTCTGGTGACGAGGTTCTGGTTGCGCCGGCCGAGGTTGACAAATGCGTCGGACAGGTTTCGCCGTAGGGCCGCTTGCCCGGAGGCAAGTTCGACTGCGGTCGTGTTCAGTGCTTCGAGGGCGATGGCCACGGCGCCCACCTCTTCAATGTCGCCCACCCTGACCTTTGGCACCTCGGGGAGTTGGCCCCCCGTGGCATCGGCTTCGAGGATGGCTTGAACCGCAGCGGGCAAAGACACGTTAGCCAGATGTTCGGCCTGGTTGGCCAAGTCGACCAGAGGGCTCGATACCGCCCGGCTGACGCGGGTGACCAGCACCAGGCCGAGCAGAGCCGCCGCTAACCCGACGGCGGCCAAGGCGACGGCCTCTTTTTCGTCCTTGGCGGTCCTCGTCTGTGAGAGAATGGACGAAATTGCCAGCCCGGCGACCGCGACGAGGACGGCCAGGGGGACGGCGAAGGCCGCAAGTAATTTGGATTTGATCTGGCGGAACACGGCTGCCTTTCTTGTCGCTCGGGTCTTGTTGCTATTCGCTAAAGAGGGTCACAGAACTCGCTAAGCAGAAATGACGGCTGCTCGCTCCGGTCTGAAGTTGCGCCTCGACGTGGTGGGCGTCTTCTGGCCTTTTCGGAGGGAGTGACCGCCAGGCGTTTTCAGCTAGTTCCTAGCGCATCTATGAGCACAGGTGTGCGAACGCGGGAATCAGGGATCGTGGTTGCCCCGCCGGTCTCGTGGGGAAGCCCGATGGCCCACCCGAGCACGTCGGGGTCAGCAGTGAGGTAAATGACTTGGCTGCCGCGAGCGCTGAGGGCCGTTATTAGGGCGGTGACGCCCTCGGGGCCAAAACTGTCGAAGGCGTCATCAGCAAAAACCGCGTCATCGTGGGCAAAATACTCGCTCTTGGCCCAATTTTCGACGGTTTCCTGGGGGTCGAGAGACGGGCGGGCCGGCGGCGATCAGGGCATCGAGGTCGCACCTTTGCTGTTCGAGGTGCGCCGCCGCTGATCGCTCGGCGCTCATGGCCTGGGACCTCAGCGGCCTGACTGGCGGACATTACCGCGGCCAACTGGTCGCGGTAATTGGTCACCAGTCCCGGCAAGGGTAGCCCTGCGCCCCAATCAGGTGCGTCGGAACGTAATGAGCGCCATACCGGAACGAAGATTGCCGTGGGCGATCTCGAGGTCCGCCATGGCCTCCCGGCTGGCCGTGCGGGCTGCCCGCGAAATCTCGTCCGCCTGTTGCACCGCTTCGTGTCCTTCTGATTCAGCGGCGGCCAGAGCGGCTTGCAGGTTCATGGCCTGCTCGATGACGGCCTCGGGAACCACCCGGCCGTCGCTGGAGGCCCGGGCCTGTTCGAGCGAGGTGCTGGCGCTGTGGCGCTGGCCGAGGACCCTGTCCAGCTCTGACAGCGAGGCTGCCAGAGAGCGAGCCGCCTCGGCGTCGGCTCGGACGGCGGCCTCGTACGTTTCCTCGGCCGAGGCGAGCCTGGTGGCGAGGTCGTCGAACCGAGCCTGGTCCTCGGAGGCGACGGAGGCGTCGTGGGCGGCCTTCAGGCTGGCCTGTGCGGCCGCGTTGAGGGACTGCTCCGCTTCGTCCACTCCGGCCTGTTTCAGGTCGACCGAGGCCGCATGCTGTTCAGCGGCTGCGGCCTTGGCCCGCTGCAGTTGGTGTTCTACGTCGGAAGCATTGAGGATTTTGCCGCCCCCGGTGGAATAGACAGCCGAAATTGCCGCCGTGCGAGCCGCCGAATTTGCGGCCACAACTGCTATTCCCGGGTGCAAGCCCTGGGCCAGGCTCGTCCCGTCTACGTCGCGAAGTTCTTTGAAACGCACCTATCTTCTCCGTTGCTAGGATCCGGGTTACTGAGGGTCTGCGTTTTAGTAATCGACCTGGGCCAGCTTTGGTGACCAACCCGGTCCTGTGCTCGACCGTCTGGTGAGTAGCTGATTTATCTCGTGCTTGTAGTCGGCCCGGAACAAGACCGACTTGAGCGCGAAAGGACGCGCCGGGCTGGTAGAAAGCCGTGTCCCTGCGAGTGGGGGCCGTGTACGTGCGAATGGGAGTGCATGACGCAGCCACAGTTCTAGTAGAGACGGCAAGCGCGTCGGGGTAAGCTTCGGCGGCACCGACAGTGAGTGACTGTGCCAGCACAAAAGGAGTTCTATGGCGCCGCAGGAACCGCCCGCCCGCCCGGAGTTGACTATCGTCACGGGGCTCCAGGATTCGGGCGCTGACAGGACTGGCCGGCGCCAGGACGAGGTACCCGAGCGACTGGCCGACGCCGTCGTGGTACTACTTTCCGGCCCCAACCTGAGCCTCCTCGGGCAGCGCCAGCCCGAGATATATGGGCGCGACGCGTTGGCGGACCACGTCGCTCGGGCCACGATGGTGGCCGCTGAGAACGGCTTGGCGCTCGAGCACGTGCAATCGGATTACGAAGGAGCGTTGGTGGAGGCGGTGCACGAGGCGCGCGGCCGGGCCGCCGCCATTGTCATTAACCCCGGGGCTCTTAGCCACTATTCGTGGTCGCTTCACGACGCTCTGGCTGCATTTGACGGCCTGGTGATCGAGCTTCATCTCAGCAACCCGAAGCGCCGAGAGGCGTGGCGCCACGTTTCTGTTATCGGCCCCGTGGCGACCGGTGTCATCGCCGGCTTTGGCGGCGACGGTTACCGTTTGGCCATCGAGGCCATCGCCTCAATGCTGCGCTCCGGCCGGTCCACCCGCTAGCCTTCGTCCACCGGGGAGTCGTATGCGCCTTTGTTACAGCAACCTCGCGTGCCCTGAGTGGTCATTCGAACAGACGGTGGAGGCTGTCGGCACCTACGGCTTCGACGGGCTCGAAATAAGGCTGTTCGACGGTGAAGTTGTTACCCCCTCGCTCCCGGCGGCGGCCCGCAGGCGGGGCGAATCGGCCCTGCGCAATGGCGCCGTGGACGTGGCCGCTCTCGATACTTCTCTGCAAGTGGCCTCCCACGACCGCGATGCTTTCCTCGCCGACCTACAGGTCTTGTCTGAGATGGCGGCGCAGTGGGGTGCGCCGCTCATGCGGCTGTTTGGGGGCCAGCTCCCGACCGAGCCAGGGGCGAGGAGCGACGCGCTGAAGCGAGCAGGAGAGCTTCTGGTGGAGGCGGCGCCGCTGGCGGGCCGCTACGGCGTACGGCTGGCGGTCGAGACCCACGATGACTTTTCCAGCGCCCACACGGTCGCCGAAGCCCTTTCTCATAGCGGTGGTAGTGCAGGCGCCGTGTACGACGCGCATCATCCCCACCGCATGGGAGAACGGCCCGGCGAAGTGCTCGAGACCCTCGGGGCACAAATGTGGCATGTGCAGGTGAAGGACGCGTTGCGGCGGCCCGGGGACGACCAGTGGCAGCTGGTGCCTCTCGGCGACGGCGAAGTCCCGGTCCGCGAGCTGATCGGGCTGTTGCCGGGGGCGGGGTACGACGGTTGGGTCTCGCTCGAGTTCGAGAAGAAATGGCACCCGGAGTTGGCTCCTCCGGAAGAGTCCCTCGGGCCTCAAGAGCAACTGCTGCGTGAGTGGCTGCGGGCGCTCCCATGAGCTCCGGGCCCCTTGGTTTCGGCCCACTTGGCTTCGGTGTCGTCGGCTGCGGCGTGATCGCCGACACCTACGCCGCCGCCCTGGGCGGGCTCGCCGGCGGCCGTCTCGTGGCCGTGACCGACGTAGACGGTGAGCGGGCGGCCAAGTTCGCGGCTGAGCACGGGACGACCGACGCCGGTAGCCTCGACCGGTTGCTGGCCAGGCCGGACGTCGACGTCGTTTGCGTCTGCGTGCCGAGCGGCCTGCACGCCGAGGTGGGGCTGGCTGCGGTGGCGGCGGGCCGCCATGTCGTGGTCGAAAAGCCGATCGACATTTCCCTCATAGCGGCCCGGAGCCTCGTAGAAGGTGCTCGAGCGGCCGGCGTGAGCCTGACCGTCATCTCCCAGCAGCGCTATAACCCCGGGGTGCAGCGGGCCAAAGCCCTCATCGACCAGGGCCGGTTGGGCCGGTTAGTGGAGGCCTCGGCCAGCGTGCCCTGGTACCGGAGCCAGGGCTATTACGACAGCGCGGGTTGGCGGGGGACCTGGGCCCTCGACGGGGGCGGCGCGTTCATGAACCAGGCCGTGCACTATGCCGACCTCGTCTGCTGGTTGTGCGGCCAACCAGAGGTGCTGGCGGCCACCTGCGCGGCCGTGTCCCATGACATCGACGTCGAGGACGTGGCAGTGGCGTTGCTCCGTTTCGGCAGCGGGGCGCTGGGCGTCCTGGAGGCGACAACGTGTGCTTACCCCGGTTACAAGTGCGTGCTGCGGATTAGCGGGACGGGGGGTACCGTCGTGCTCGAGGATGGGGCCCTGGTGTCCGCAGAGCTCGAGGACGGGGGCATCGACGCCACGGCTGGTGAGGTAGGGGCCCTCAAAATGCCTGACTCTCACCGGGCGCAGCTGGCGGACATCATCTCGGCTATTTCTCTCGGCCACGACCCCTCAGTCAGCGGACAGGACGGCTACCGGGCGCTCAAGTTCGTGCTCGACGTCTATGCCGCGGCCGGGTGGGGCCCGGCGCAGCGCCGTAAAGCGTTAGAAAACCACGGTTTTGTGGCCATGGACGAGGACGCGGTCCGACAGGTGGAGGCGGACGGCCCGGGCCAGCACAACCGTCTCGAGGTCCCGGCCCGCCCGCACGAGGTCGGCCAGGCCGTCGCGGTGCGAGACCCGGGCGGTGTCCTGTTCGATAATCGGGCCCTCGTCTAGCTGGGCGGTGGCGTAGTGAGCGGTGGCCCCTATTAGTTTCACGCCCCGGGCATAGGCCTGGTGGTACGGCCGGCCGCCGGAGAAGGCCGGCAGAAACGAGTGATGAATATTGATCACGGCGTGCCGGAAGGCGTCGAGGATGTCAGCGGACAGGATCTGCATGTAGCGGGCCAACACGACTAGTTCCACGTCGGCGGCGGCCAGGATCTCCAGCAGGGCCGCCTCTTGAGAGGCGCGGGTTTCGCTCGTGACCGGGAGGTGATGGTAAGGGAGGCCGAAACGGCTCACGAGCTCGGCGTGGTCCGGGTGGTTGGAGGCCACCAGTACTGGCTTCCCCGGGAGCTCGTGTGCGTGCCAGCGGCCGAGCAAGTCGACGAGGCAGTGAGGCTGACGAGAGACGAGCACCGCGACGCGCCGTTCGTCGTCCGAGTAGCGCACGTTCCACTTCATGTTGAGGGGGCTGGCCAACGCTGAAACGGCGGACGGGATCTCCTGCCGCGAAAGCTGGAAACCCTTGAGCCGGAACTCGACTCGCTGGAAGAACATCCCTTCTTCTTCGTCGTTGTGTTGGTCGGCCTGGGTGACGTTGCCGCCAGAGCCGTAAATGAAATTGGCCACCGCGGCCACCAGGCCGGGACGGTCGGGCGCCGACAACAGCAGACGTGCCGTCGGGCCCCCGTCAAGTGGCGCCGGAATGCTGGTCTGGTTCATACGGCCACCAGCGTGCCACGATGGCTGAGGTGAGCGCTGAGGTACCCGAGGTGCCGAGCATGGAATTGCCCGGCCGCCTCCCGCATCTGCGGGCGTTGTTGAGCGATGGCGGTGGCCAGGCGCTGCTCGTTTCCAACCTCTCGAACATTCGCTACCTCACGGGCTTCAGTGGTTCCGCCGGATTGCTCCTGGTACGCGATGAAACCGTTCTCGTTACGGACGGGCGCTACGCGACGCAGGCGGAAAGGGAGCTGACCGCGGTCGGCGCAGATGTTCGGGTCGTGGCGATGAGGGCGAACGAACAGCCGGAGTTCATCGGCCAACTCGCCAAGGGCGTGGCCCAGCTAGGCGTGGAGGCGGACCACATAACCTGGTCCCAGCAGCGCAGGTGGTCGGAGACCTGGGCCGCCGGCATCGAGCTGATCGCTACGAGCCGGCTGGTCGAGGGTTTGAGGGAGCGCAAGGACGCTGGTGAATTAGCCCGCATCTCGGCCGCCGCCGCCATCGCCGACCGGGCCCTGGCCAACGTGCAGGGGATGCTGATCGAGGGCCCGACGGAGGTTGAGGTGGCCATCGCCCTCGACGCCGAAATGCGGCGGCTCGGGGCCGAGGAACCAGCCTTCGAGACGATCGTGGCCGCCGGCCCGAACGGCGCCGAGCCCCACCATCGCCCGTCGTCGCGCCCGCTGGGCGGCTCAGATTTGGTCGTCGTGGACTTCGGGGCCAGAGTAGACGGGTATTGCTCCGACATGACCAGGACGATCTTCGTGGGGCCAGGCTCGTTTCCTCAGGATTTGCGCAGGGCGTTCTCGGTGGTGCTGGCGAGCCAGGACGCTGGGCTCTCCGCCGTGCGCGACGGCGTCAGAGCGGCAGAAGTCGACCGCGCCTGCCGTGAGGTGGTGGACGGGGCGGGCTGGGGCGACCTGTTCGTGCACGGGACGGGCCACGGTGTGGGCCTCGATATCCACGAGGCCCCCTCATTGGGGATCCCGTCGCAGGATATACTCAGGTGCGGCCAGGTCGTGACGGTTGAGCCCGGCGTCTACATACCAGGGCTTGGTGGGGTGCGCACAGAGGACACCGTTGTAGTCACCGAGGCCGGTTGCGAAGTCCTGACCATGACAGCAAGAGAGATACACGCCCTTTAATGGGCTTTGCGAGCAAGCACCGGAAAGGGGCGCGGCGAGATGGCAGCTGTGTCGTCAAATGACCTAAAGAACGGGATGACCCTCAACCTGCCCGAGGGGCTCTTTTCCGTGGTCGAGTTCCAGCACGTAAAGCCGGGCAAGGGTGGGGCTTTCGTGAGGACCAAACTGAAAAACTTGCGCACCGGCGCCGTCATCGACCGAACGTACCGCGCTGACGAGCGGCTCGACCAGGCCATAATCGACAAGCGCGAGATGCAGTTCCTCTATTCGGACGGGGGGTCGTACGTTTTCATGGACAACACTGACTACGAACAGCTGACCTCTCCGCGCGCTGCTCTCGGTCCTGCGGCCAACTTTTTGAAAGAAGGGGATTCCGCCCTTTTGCAGTTTTACGACGGGGAGATAATCGGCGTCGACCTGCCCGCCGCGGTGGAGCTCACCGTCACCCAGACCGAGCCGGGCGTCCAGGGCGACCGGGTGTCCGGGGCCCGGAAGCCGGCGGTACTGGAGACCGGCATAACCGTACAGGTGCCGCTCTTTGTCAACTTGGGGGACAAAGTCAAAGTCGACACCCGTAGTGGCGAGTACCTGACTCGCGTGGGGAGCTAAAACTGTTCGAGCTGGGGGGCCGACGCGGCGCTCGAGAACGCGCCCTCGAGCTGCTCTACGAGTCTGACCTGAAGGGTCAGCGAGTGAGCGCGGTGCTCGACGAGCTGCCTGTGGCGCCCCAGCGATACGCGACGCAGCTCGCCAGGGGAGTGGAGTCCCACCAGACAACGCATTGACGAGCTCATCTCCAAACACGCCATCGACTGGTCGCTGGAACGGATGCCGGTGGTCGACCGGGCCGTATTGCGGATGTCCACCTTCGAGCTGGGCTGGTGCAGTGAGGTCCCCACCAGTGTGGTGATCTCGGAGGCCGTCGAGCTGGCCAAGTCGTACTCCACCGAGGACTCCGGAGGCTTCGTCAACGGGCTGCTGGCCACAATTGCCCACGAGCTCCGACCGGACGAAGATAAGCTGGCCGCTCAACCGTAAAGCCGGTCCTGTGAGGCCGGCACGGGAGAGAGGAGAACCCTGTTGGGCCAGCGAGAGCGCGCCCTCGTCTATCCTGCCGGTACTTGGCCACCGGGGGGAGTGTTCAGAGGTCGGGCCGTCGTTATGGACGCCGGGGACGTGCA
This sequence comes from uncultured Acidimicrobiaceae bacterium, assembly GCA_963750465.1. Lineage (GTDB taxonomy): Bacteria > Actinomycetota > Acidimicrobiia > Acidimicrobiales > Palsa-688 > Fen-671. The sequence continues at coordinate 282,009 of CAVVRE010000007.1, read as the reverse complement.
GCGGGCTATTTGGCGGATCGCTCACGAGATCGTCGAACACAACCGCGGCGCCGCCCACCTCGTCGTTGTCGGGCTCCAGACCGGAGGCGTCTGGCTGGGCGAAGCCCTGGCCGAGGTGACCGGTTCTGTGGCTGGGGAGGTCGTTCCTGTCGGGGCGCTGGATGTGGCGTACTACCGGGACGACATCGGCCTCCGGCCCGTGGTCCCCGCCGCGGCGACCGAGATCCCCGTCCCGCTCGACGGGGCCATAGTGGTCCTGTGTGACGACGTCCTGTTCACGGGCCGTACCGTCCGGGCCGCTCTGAACGCCCTCTGCGACCTGGGCCGGCCCGCCGCCGTCCAGCTGGCCGTGATGGTGGACCGAGGCCACCGCGAGTTCCCGATACGACCTGACTACGTCGGCAAAAACCTTCCCACCCGACGGCTGGAGATGGTCGATGTCAGCCGCGAGGGTGTCCTGTTGGGCGACATCGTCCTCGGCCCTGCCGACGAGGCGCCATGACCGGCCAGATGACCGCGACGGGCCAGATGACCGCGACGGGCCAGATGACCGCGACGGGCCAGATGACCGCCGGGCCAGATGACCGCGACGGGCCAGATGACCGGCCAATCAGCCGGAAAGCACCTGCTGAGCGTGACCGACCTCGGGGCGGACGGGATAGACGAAGTGATGAGGCTGGCGGATACGTTTGTCGAGGTCGGGCGGCGGCCCATCCCTAAGGTGCCGGCGTTGCGGGGCAAGACCGTGGTGTCGACTTTCTTCGAGGACTCGACCCGTACCCGGCTGTCGTTCGAGACTGCCGCCAAACGGTTGTCCGCCGACGTCATGACCTTCACCGGTTCGTCGAGCTCGCTCAACAAGGGTGAGTCCCTGCGGGACACGGTGCTCACGATCGAGGCCATGGGCGCCAGACTGCTTCGTCGTCCGTCACGCCTGCGCGGGGGTGCCGGCGCAGGTGGCGGCGTGGTTGGCGGACGTCGGCAGCGCTTCGGTGGTCAACGCCGGCGACGGGGCCCACGAGCACCCGACGCAGGCCCTCCTCGACTGCTTTACCATCAGCCGCGAACGGGAACGGCGCTTCGGTCACCGTCCGGCCCGGCCGAAGGTCCTTTCCGGCCTGCAGGTCGCCATAGTGGGGGATATCCGCCACAGCCGGGTGGCGCGCTCCAATGTGCTCGCCTTCTCGGCGCTGGGGGCCGAGGTGACCCTCGTGGCCCCTCCGACGCTGCTCCCGCCTTCGTTGGCGGGCTGGGGGGTCGAGGTCAGCCACGACATCGACACCGTAGTGGCGAAGTCTGATGTCGTCTACCTGCTGCGTCTTCAAAACGAACGGATGACCGAGCAGTTCCTCCCCACCCTTCGCGAGTACACCTCTAGCTATGGCCTCACCGCGCAACGAGCTCGCCTCCTCGGCCCCTCCGCCCTCGTCATGCACCCCGGCCCGATCCGGCGGGGGATCGAGATCGCCGCGGAAGTGGCTGACAGCCCGGTCTCTGTGATCACGGCGCAGGTCGCCAGCGGAGTGGCCGTGCGGATGGCCGTGCTTTACCTCCTTCTTGGCTCCGGGGCCCCGATTGGCGCGTGAACGTCACGTCCTGGTGCAGGGCGGGACGGTGGTCGACTCGACCGGGGCGCGGCGGGGCGACGTCCTGGTCAAGGGGGAAGTCGTGGTTGCCGTCGGCCAGAAGCTGGGTTCGCCGCCGGCCGGTGCCGTGGTGCTGGATGCCGGTGGGTGCATAGTCTCTCCCGGCCTCGTCGACCTGCACACGCACCTGAGGGAACCGGGCGCCGAGGAATCCGAGACGATCGAGACGGGGCCCGGGCCGCGGCCCTCGGTGGTTATACGGCCATCGTGGCCATGCCGAACACGGAGCCGGCGGCTGACTCGGCCGCCGTCGTGAGCCACGTCCTCGACCTGGCCAAGGGCGCTTGTTGCGACGTCCGGCCGGCGGGGACAGTAACGGTGGGCCGCCAGGGCAAGGCGCTGGCGCCCATGGCCGAGATGGCGGCATTGGGGGTGCGGATCTTCACCGATGACGGCGCCGGCGTTGAGAGCGCGGCGCTCATGAGGCGAGCCCTCGAGTATGCATCGGGGCTCGGTGTGGTTATCGCTGACCACTGCGAGGAAGCATCGCTGGTGGGAAACGGCTGCATGAACGAAGGTGACATGTCGAGCCGGCTCGGGCTGCCCGGGCGGCCGGCCGTGGCCGAGGAGATAATGGTGCAGCGGGACCTGGCTCTGGCCCAGCTGACCGGTGCCCGCATCCACCTGTTGCACCTTTCCTGCGCCCTTTCCGTGGCCGCCGTCCGGCTGGCCAAGGCGGCCGGCGTGGCGGTCACGGCCGAGGTGACGCCGCACCACCTCGTGTTGACCGAGGAGGCCCTGGCCGCCTATGACACGTTGGCCAAAGTGAACCCGCCCCTACGCAGCCTCGACGATCTGGCCGCGCTGCGTGCCGGACTGGCCGACGAGACGATAGATGCGGTCGCCACGGACCACGCCCCCCACCCGCCCGAAGCTAAGCAGGTGGCCTTCTGCGATGCTGCGCCCGGGCTGGTCGGGCTGGAGACCGCGCTCGGCCTGGTGCTGGGCGAGCTCGACCTGCCGGTCGAAGGGCCCTGGCCCTGATGTCGTGGCAACCCGCTACCATTGCCGGCCTGTCAGCTACCCACGGCCGGCCGGTGACGCCAGGGGCGCCGGCCAATCTCTGCGTGATCGACCCGCAGCGGCGCTGGCTGGTCGAGCCGGCGGCGTTGGCCAGCCTTAGCCGCAATACGCCTTTTGCCGGGCGGGAACTGAAGGGCCGGGCCCGCCACACGGTCTTGGCTGGAGAGCCCGTCGTGGTCAGCGAGGAGGCGCAACGGTGACCTCGCCGGCGGCTTTCGCCCATGGCGAGCCCGCAGACGGCCCGAGGCCGAGCGGGCGCCCCCACCTCGGGGAGGAGCCCGGGGCCGGGCCCCAGGCGGGCCACCAACATGGCGCGATGGGCTGTTGGCGCTGGCGGACGGCTCGGTGTTCGAGGGCGAGGTGCTCGGCTTCGACCCCGACGAAAGCGCGGAGGCCCTGCCCGGCCGGCGGTGCCGGCCGCCGGCGAAGTGGTGTTCAACACCGTCATGACCGGGTACCAGGAGGTGCTCACTGACCCGTCGTACGCCGGCCAAATGATCGCCTTCACCTACCCGCACATCGGTAACTACGGCGTGGCTCCCGACGACGACGAAAGCCGGCGGCCATTTTGCCGGGGCCTCATCGTGCGCGAGCTGACCGGCCGGCCCAGCAATTGGCGGGCCGTCGAGCCCCTGGCCGGGTTCCTGGGGCGGCACGAGCTGAAGGCGCTCGCCGGCGTTGACACCAGGCGGCTGACCCGCCGGTTGCGGGACCACGGTGCCCTACCGGGTGCCTTCGGCCCGGTCGACGGTCGGCCTGGCTCGCTCGACGAGGCCGCCCTGCTGGCCGCCGCTTTGTCCGAGCCGCCTACCGACGGCCGTGACCTGGTCGCCGAAGTGACGTGCTCCAGCCCCTACCGCTATGGCGACGGCCCGTTCCAAGTGGTCGCCTACGACTTCGGCATAAAGCGAAATATCCTGCGCAACTTGGCCCAAGTCGCCACCGTGACGGTGGTCCCGGCGAGGACTCCCGCTGAGGAGGTGCTCGAGCGCCGCCCGGACGGTGTGTTCCTGTCCAACGGCCCGGGCGACCCCACGGCAGTGACTGGCGCGATCGAGACGGTGCGGGCCCTGCTCGGCCAGGTACCGGTGTTCGGCATCTGTTTGGGCCACCAGTTCCTGGCCTTGGCGCTCGGGGCCTCCACCTACAAACTGCCCTTTGGGCACCACGGCGGTAACCATCCCGTCCGGCGGCTGGCCACCGGCACCGTCGAAATAACGAGCCAGAACCACAATTACGCCGTTGTCCCCGGCACGTTCGAGGCCGCCGTAGAAACGAGCCACATCAACCTGAACGATGGCGTCATAGAGGGCTTCGTATGCCGGGACGTGCCCGCTTTCTCGGTGCAGTACCACCCCGAGGCTGGCCCCGGGCCTCATGACGCTCGTTACCTCTTCGGGGAGTTCGTCGAGTTGATGCGCCGGTGCGGGGCGGCGGCAGGGGCCGGCGGTCGGGCGTGACCACAGTGAGAGAGCGAGAACTTTGGCCGGTTTCTGCCGGAAAATGCGCATGAATAGGCCAAAGCGCGTCCGGCCCGTCGCCCCGGGACGTCACGGGCCGTGCTGGCGCCACGAGCCCTACACGAGGGATGCCCTTGCCTAGGCGCGACGACATCAAATCGGTGCTCGTTATCGGTTCGGGCCCGATAGTCATCGGGCAAGCGTGCGAGTTCGACTATTCGGGTACCCAGGCGTGCCGCGCTCTGTCGGCGGAGGGTTACCGGGTGGTACTGGTGAACTCCAACCCGGCGACGATCATGACGGACCCGGAAATTGCCGACCGCACTTATATTGAGCCGCTCGTCCCGGAAATCCTGGAGGCGGTCATTGCCCGGGAACGGCCCGACGCCCTGCTGCCGACGCTGGGCGGCCAGACCGGGCTCAACCTGGCCATGAAGCTCCACGAGATGGGCGTTTTGGCCCGTTACGGCGTGGAAATGATCGGCGCCGACGCCGTCGCCATAGCTACGGCGGAGGACAGGGGGCTGTTCAGAGCGGCCATGACCGAGATCGGCTTGGCCGTGCCCGACTCGGGTTTCGCCAACGGCCTGGAAGAGGCGCTCGAGATCGGGGAAAGGGTGGGGTACCCCGTCATAGTGCGGCCGTCGTACATATTGGGCGGCGGCGGTACCGGGATCGCCACCGACCACGCCAGCCTGGCCGCGGCCGCGCGAAAACGGGCTCGAAGCCAGCCCCATACGAGAGATCCTGATCGAGCGCTCAATAGCAGGCTGGAAAGAATACGAGCTCGAGGTCATGCGTGACCGGGCGGATAATTGCGTCATCGTCTGCTCAATAGAGAACTTCGACCCCATGGGTGTCCACACCGGCGATTCGGTCACGGTCGCCCCGGCCCAGACGTTGTCGGACGTCGAGTACCAGCGGATGCGCGACGCCGCCTTCGCCTGCATCCGCCGGATCGGGGTCGAGACCGGAGGCTCGAACATCCAGTTCGCCATCAACCCGCTGGACGGGGAAATGGTCGTCATTGAAATGAACCCGAGAGTCTCACGCTCGAGCGCACTGGCGTCCAAAGCCACGGGCTTCCCGATCGCCAAGATCGCCGCCCGGCTGGCGGTGGGCTACACCCTGGACGAGATCCGCAACGACATAACCGGGGAGACGCCGGCCAGCTTCGAACCGACGATCGATTACGTGGTCACGAAGGTACCCCGTTGGGCGTTCGAGAAGTTCCCCGGTACGCCGGAAATCCTCGGGACCAGGATGCAGTCGGTCGGGGAGGCGATGGCCATCGGGCGCAATTTCCCTGAGTCGCTGCAAAAAGCGCTGCGTTCGCTCGAGACGGGCCGCGCCGGCCTTAATTGCGACCCGGCCGAACGGCTCTATTCGGCCATGACCGACGATGAGCTCATAGCCAGGGCATCGGTGGCGACCCCGGACCGGCCTTTCCACCTCGAGGCCGCCCTGCGCCGGGGCGTGCCTCCCGACCTGTTGCATCGCGAAAGCGGCGTCGACCCCTGGTTCCTGGACCAGATAGACCGCATTTGCCGGGAAAGGGCGCGGCTCGAGGCTTTGGGCTCGGCGGCGGCCATGCAGAGACGCGACTGGCGGCGGGCCAAACGGCTCGGTTTTTCCGATGTGCAACTTGCCTACCTCTGGGGGAAAGCGAGGCCGCCGTCCGGGCCGCCCGGACCAGTTGCGGCGTGAGGGCGACCTTCAAGACCGTCGATACCTGTGCGGCGGAATTCGCCGCCCGGACCCCGTACCACTATTCGACCTATGAAGACACCGACGAGGTGGCGCCGTCTGAAAAACAAAAAGTGGTCATCCTCGGGTCGGGGCCGAACCGCATCGGTCAGGGGGTGGAGTTCGATTATTGCTGCGTGCAGGCGAGCTTCGCCCTCCACGACGCCGGCTTCGAGACGGTAATGGTCAACTGCAACCCTGAAACCGTTTCGACGGACTACGACACGAGCGACCGGCTGTACTTCGAGCCCGTCACGGCGGAAGACGTACGCAACATCCTGGACGTTGAGTCAGCCGATGGCCACCTGGCCGGGGTCATAGTGGCATTGGGCGGCCAGACACCGCTCAAGCTTTCCAACGACATCCCGCCTGGACTGGTGCTTGGCACCTCCCCCTCATCGATCGACCTGGCCGAGGACAGGGAACGATGGAACGCTCCTGTGCGAGCGGCTACGCATCCCCCAGGCGGCCGGAGGCACGGCGACCAACCTGGAAGAAGCCCTGGCCATCGCCAGCAAGGTGGGTTACCCGGTCCTGGTGCGCCCGAGCTACGTGCTCGGCGGCCGGGCCATGGAGATCGCCTACGAGGACGAGGATGTCAAACGAGCGATGAGCGCCATGACGACCTCCGGGTCACTCGGGCGCGAGGGAGGACTTTCGGCAGAGAGGCCCGTGCTGGTGGACAAGTTCCTCGAGGACGCCATCGAAGTGGACGTCGACGCTGTCCGCGACGCCACCGGCGAGACGCTGATCGGCGCCGTCATGGAGCACGTGGAGGAGGCCGGCGTACATTCCGGAGACAGCGCCTGCGTCGTCCCGCCCCCGACGCTCAGCGCCGGGACGATCGAGGTGATCGAGGGCCACACCCGGGCGATCGCCGATGCCCTAGAGGTGAAGGGCCCGCTCAATGTGCAGTTCGCTGTCCAGCGAGGCTTCAACGGTTCCTCCCAGGTGTTCGTGATCGAGGCCAACCCCCGGGCCAGCCGCACCGTCCCGTTCGTCTCAAAGGCCACCGGAGTGCCGCTGGCCAAGGTGGCGGCGCGGGTAATGGCGGGCGCGGCCCTGGCCGAACTGCGTTCTGAAGGGCTGCTCCGTGCGCCCGTGAGCGGCTTCGTGAGCGTGAAGGAGGCGGTGCTGCCCTTCGACCGTTTCCCGGACGCCGACAGCGTCCTCGGGCCGAGATGCGCTCGACCGGAGAGGTAATGGGCATCGACAGCAGTTTCGGGCTCGCCTTTTCCAAGAGCCAGCTGGCCGCCGGCGACAACCTGGCCGAAGGGGGCACCGTATTCTTCTCCGTAGCCGACCGAGACAAACCGGCCGGCCTGGAGGCGGCGGCCCGCTTCGTCGCCGCCGGCTTCACCATCGCCGCCACTATTGGTACGGCCCAATTCCTGGAGAACGCCGGTGTACCGGTAGGGACCCTGGTGGCCAAGATATTGACACCCGAAAACGCGGGCGCCGACGCGGGTGAGCCCAACGCCGTCGGCGTGATGGACGCCCTCGAGCTGATCCGTTCCGGGAAGGTGCACCTGGTGGTCAACACCCCCCGGGGCCGGGGCCCGCGCCGACGGGGCGTACATCCGGCGAGCGGCCCGCCAGTACAAGGTCCCGCTCGTCACGACGGTCGCCGCCGCCAGGGCGGCCGCCGCCGGCGTCCTCGAGCGGGCCGGTCGCCCGTTTACGGTCACGTCGCTCCAGGAACACCACGGGGAGCGCTGACATCGTAGGGGGCCGCCCGGGGCGACGGGGCCGAGGCGCCCGATCCCCGGACGTGGACGTGGACCTGACCACGTGTGTTGGTCCCGTCGAGCTGCCCAACCCGGTCATGACGGCCTCGGGCACGTCTGGTCACGGGGTGGAATTAGGGGCCTATTTCGACCTGTCACTGATCGGCGCCGTCGTCGTGAAGTCACTGTCGGTCGAACCCTGGGCCGGGAACCGGGCCCCCAGGCTGCTTCCTGTGGCCGCGGGCATGCTGAACAGCGTCGGCCTCCAGAACCCGGGCATCGACTCGTGGCTGGAAGAGGACCTGCCCGCTCTGGCCAGAGCCGGAGCGAGGGTGGTGGTCAGTGTATGGGGCCGAAGCGCCGGCGACTTCGCCGAGGTCGGCCGGAGGCTCGCCCAGGTGGTGGCCGCGGCCCGGAGCCGGGTGCCCATCGTGGCAGTGGAAGCAAACATCAGCTGCCCGAACGTCGAGGACCGCGAGCGGATGTTCTCTCACTCCGCGGAGGCAACCAGCGCCGCCGTAGGCGCGCTGGCCGCTGCTCTGACCTCGACCGGCTGGCCGGTCTGGGCCAAACTGAGCCCCAACGTCACCGACCTCGTGGCCATCGCGGGTGCCGCGCTCGGGAACGGTGCGGGCGGCTTGACCCTGGTGAACACCATGATGGGGCTGGCCATCGACCCCGCTTCGGGCTTGGCTCGGCTCGGCGCCGGTGGAGGAGGTCTCTCCGGTCCGGCGCTCCACCCGATAGCCGTCCGGGCCGTGTTCGAATGCCGGCGCGCCTTCCCGACGGCGGCCATCGTCGGCGTGGGTGGCGTGAGCACTGGTTACGATGCCGCCGAGCTGTTGAGCGCGGGGGCTGATGCGGTCCAGGTGGGGACGGCCGCTTTCGTCGACCCGAGAGCACCCTTCCGTGTGCAGGCGGAACTGGCGGATTGGTGCGCCACGAACGGTTACCGGAGTGTCTCCCAAGTGGTCGGGCTCGCCCAACGGGGGCTCGCCGGCCCGGCCAGCCCGGGCCCGGGCAGTCCGGGCTCGGGCAGCCAAGGAGGCACGGGACCGGACGACGACTTCGCGGCGTCACGGCCTGGCCCTTGAGCCTGGGGAACCGGCCGGTCGCACGCCTCTTCGGGAGACGGTCACTGGGCGAGAGTAAGCTCAGCGCAACCTGGACTTGTTAGGAGCCTTATGGCCAATGACGGTGCGGTTGTGCGTCAAGCCAAGTCAATTTCCTTGCCCGGGGCGGGCGCCGGCCAGCTCGACGGGGTCGAGCTGCTTCGCCAGCGGCTAGCTCTGGCCCTCGACTTCGACGACACGGTCATCGCGTCGCGTTGGGCGACCCGGATGCGGCCGTGGTTCGGGGTGGCCAAGGTAGGGCTGGAGCTGTTCAGCGCGGCCGGGCCGCCAGTGGTCGCAGAGCTGATGGAGGCCGGCTTCAGCGTCTTCGTGGATATGAAGCTGGCGGACATCCCGTCGACGACCAGACGGGCGGCCAGAGTGCTCGGGGCTCTGGGCGCTTCCTACCTCACGATCCATACCTTTGCCGGGCCCAGCACCCTGATGGCCGGCGTGGAAGGCCTGGCCGAAGGGGCCGATCGGGCGGGCCTGCCTGCGCCTGTGGCCCTGGGTATCACGATCTTGACAAGTGATGCCAACGCTCCGCCCGAGCTGGTGCGAGCACGGGTGGCCGCCGCTCGTGATGCCGGCTGTGGTGGCGTTGTGTCCGCCGCCTCCGATCTCAGGGAGGCAAAAACGGTCGCACCGGGACTGTTGGCCGTCGTGCCCGGTATCAGGCTCGCCGGTACGGCCACCGACGACCAGAGCCGTTCCGCCACACCAGCCGACGCCATGAGGGCCGGGGCCGACATGTTGGTCATCGGTCGAGCGGTGACGGCAGCGCCCGTCCCAGAGGCCGCGGCCGCTTCGATCGTCGACGAGCTGACCGCCGCACTGGCCCCTCAGCAGGGCGGATTTTTTTAACAGACGGATCTCGCAACGCCGCTTGGCAACGCGCTGAGGGTGCGCTCCATGCCTTTGCCGCCCACTCTTTCCGCAGATCAACGCCAGGCCGCCCTCGAGAAGGCAGCTGCTGCTCGCCGGCAACGAGCTGAGCTCAAGGACCGCCTAAAGATGGGCTCTGTCTCACTAAAGGACCTTCTTGACCAAGGACAGAGCGACGAAGTAGTTGGCAAGATGAAGGTGCTTGCCGTCCTCGAGAGCCTCCCTGGCCTGGGCAAGGTCAAGGCTCGGCGGGTCATGGACGAAGTCGGTATCAGCGACACCAGACGGGTCCAGGGCCTAGGGGACCAGCAGCGGCGCAAACTACTAGAAAAACTGGGCTGACCACCCGTTAGAGCCGCTGTAACTCACCCTGACCGGGTTGTCGTCTTCGGGAGTTGGAGCCGCGTGGGGAAGGCTGGCACGGGCCCGGGCTTCCCGGGCGGGCTGAAGGACACGGCCTCCGCGGGGGACGGGGTACCGGTCCGGGGGGGATCCCTGGGACCGACCCGCTTGGTACACCTAGCGACAGAACCGACGAGAAGACCTCCAGGCCAGGTCGCCGATCAGGTCGGCCCGCGCTGATCTTTGTAGTTCTCGGTGCGGGCGGGGTGGGCAAGGGGACCGTCGTTTCACGTCTACTCCGCCTTTCGGACGACTTGTGGCTGTCGCGGTCTTGGACCACCCGGCCCCGCCGGCCATCGGAGGAGGACGACGCTTACAACTTCGTTAGCCGCGACCAGTTCATGGCCCGGGTTGCCGCCGGCGGGTTTGTCGAATGGACAGAGTTCGCGGGCAATGGCCACCTCTACGGCACCCCCACAATGGAGCCACCCGAGGGCTCCGATGTGGTGCTCGAGATCGACACCCAGGGGGCCATCCAGGTGAAGGAGAGGTACCCGGACGCGGTACTTATCTTCATTGCCGCCCCATCACGGGAGGCCCAGGAACTGAGGCTGCGCCAGCGCGGTGATGACGAGGCCAGTATCGAAAACCGCCTGGCCATCGCCGCCGATGAGGAGAAACTGGGCCGCGAGCTGGCGGATGTCGTTGTCGTGAACGATGACCTCGAACGGGCTTCCAAGGAGCTCGCCGGTATAGTGGAGTGCTGCCGCGATGGCAGCGGGACGACAACACAGGAGCATGGTTTGAATGGCTGAACGCCGTCCGACGATGATGGATCCCCCGATCGAGAGCCTCCTCGAGCGGGTCGATTCCAAGTACACCCTTGTCAGCCTGGCCGCCAAGCGGGGCCGCGAGGTCAATTCTTACTTCAACCAGTTGGGCGACGGCCTTGGCTCCATTGTGCCCCCGCAGGTGACCTCGATCTCCCGCAAGCCCCTTTCCATCGCTCTCGATGAGATCTCGGCCGGGAAGATCACGTACCACCGCATCATCGAACTGGACGGCGAGGAAGCGGCTGACGAGGGCGGCGCCGAAGGCTGAACCGCGTAGCCCGAGGACCCGCGGCTGGCGTTGTTAGCCTGGCACTGTGGGTGAACCGGAAGGGCTCGGAGGGCCTCTTGCAGGCAAGCACGTCGTCTTGGGTGTCTGCGGCGGGATCGCTGCTTATAAGGCGGTTGAGGTCTGCCGCCGGCTGGGGGACGCCGGCGCCGTAGTGAGCCCGGTCTTGACCAAGTCAGCTACCCACTTCGTCGGCCCCCTGACTTTTAGCGCGCTGGCGGCGGAGCCGGCTCGGACTTCCCTGTTCACTACCGAAGGCGATGGCGCAAGTGTGGGCGGCACCGGCTCGTCTATCCCGCATGTCGAACTGGGCCGCAAGGCGGACGCTGTCGTAGTGGTCCCGGCCACGGCCCGCCTCATCGGCAGTTATGCCGCCGGGATCGCATCTGACCTGCTCAGTTCCGTCCTGTTGGCTACCCGGGCCCCGTCCTCTTGTGCCCGGCGATGCACACCGAAATGTGGGAGCACCCGGCGGTGCAGTACAACCTGGCGCTGCTACGGCGCCGAGGCGTCCACGTCCTGGAGCCGGCCGAAGGGCGCCTGGCCGGCGGCGACTTCGGCCCGGGCCGCCTCCGCGAGCCTGAAGAGGTGGTAGCGGCCCTCGAGGCGGTCTTGGTCGGTGAGCGGGTTGGCGCGGCGGGGGTACCGGTGCCTCCCTCCCAAACTGGCCAAACTGGCGTCACTCTACGTGGGGTAAGGGCCGTCGTCAGTGCCGGCGGCACCCGAGAGCCGCTCGACCCGGTGCGCTACATCGGGAACCGCAGCTCCGGCAAGCAGGGCTACGCCATCGCCGCCGAGCTGCAGGCTCGCGGCGCGCAGGTAGTCCTGGTCACTTCCAGCCCTATGAACGCGCCGACAGACGTCCAGGTTATTGAGGTGGAGACGGCGGCGGAGATGGCTGACGCCGTGCTGGGAGAGGCGGAAATGGCCGACGTCGTCGTAATGGCGGCAGCCGTGGCCGACTACCGGCCCGCCTCTCCTGCTCGGTCCAAATTGAAGAAGTCGGACGCCTCCCTGACGGTCGAGCTCGTACCCACCGTGGACATCCTGGCCACCCTGGGCGCCCGCAAGCGTCCGGGCCAGGTCGTGGTGGGTTTTGCCGCCGAAACCGCGACCGGTGAGGAGCTCGTCCACCTGGGCCGGGGCAAGCTCTCATCGAAGCGAGCAGACCTCATTGTGGCCAACGATGTGAGCGCCGCTGGGGCCAGCTTCGGCAGTGACCGGAGCGCCGCTGTTATCGTTGCCGAGGGTTCGCTCACCGACCTGGGCGTATCAGACAAGCGGGCCGTCGCCTCGAAGCTGATTGACGCTATCACCGACCTCTTGGGCGCCAAGGGCGTGTTCGCGCCAAAAAAAGGAGTCAATGAATGAGACGCTGGGAATTTACGTCGGAATCCGTGACAGAAGGTCACCCGGACAAGATGGCGGACCAGATATCCGACGCGATCCTGGACGCAATACTGGAACAGGACCCCACCGCCCGCGTCGCATGCGAGGCTTTACTAACTACGGGCCTGGTCATGGTGGCGGGGGAGATCACGACGGGGGCGTACGTCGAGATACCCGAGATCGTGCGCGAAGTGGTTTCCTCGATCGGCTACACGAGCTCCGAGATGGGCTTTGACGGGCTCACGTGCGGGGTCACCGTGTCGATCGGCCAGCAGTCCCCGGACATCGCCATGGGCGTGAACAACGCGTACGAGGTCCGGCAAGGCACCAGCGGCGAGAACGACGCCCTGTTCAGCCAGGGCGCCGGCGACCAAGGGATGATGTTCGGCTACGCCTGCGACGAGACCGAAGACCTGATGCCCGTGCCTATCTGGCTGGCGCACCGCCTGGCCCAGCGCCTGGCCCAGGTGAGGAAGGTCGGGGTCCTGCCCTACCTGCGCCCGGACGGCAAGACCCAGGTCACGTTCGAGTATGAGGACGGCCGGCCGGTCCGGCTGAAGACGGTGCTCATGTCGACCCAGCACCGGCCCACGGTCGACCTGGAGACCCTCCTCAAGCCTGACCTGCGCGACCACGTCGTTGTCCCGATCGTCCCGGCCGAGTACGCCGATGACGGCTATGAGATCCTGACCAATCCGACGGGACGGTTCGAATTGGGCGGCCCCAGTGCCGATACCGGCCTCACAGGCCGCAAGATAATCGTCGACACGTACGGTGGTGCGGCCCGCCACGGTGGGGGTGCCTTCTCGGGCAAGGACCCCTCTAAGGTCGACCGCTCAGGCGCTTACGCGGCTCGCTGGGTGGCTAAGCACGTCGTTGCTTCAGGAGCAGCCAAGCGCTGCGAACTACAGATTGCCTACGCCATCGGCGTCGCCCGCCCCGTTTCGCTGATGGTCGATCTCTTTGGTACCGAGCAAGTGGACCCCGACCGGGTGCTGAAGGGCATCGAGGAAATCTTCGACCTCCGGCCCGCGGCCATCATCCGGGACCTCGATTTGCGCCGGCCCATCTATCGGCACACAGCCGCGTACGGGCATTTCGGCCGCTCGGACAAGAACCTCACCTGGGAGGTCACCAGTCGCCTGGCCGAGTTCAAAGAGGCAATTGGGGCCTAGCAGGTTGGCCGGCGAGGCGGCCCATGGCGCCGGCCCGTCCGGCGGGGCTGCCTCTGCTGAGGGCAAGAGCTTCCCGATCGGCGACTCCGCCGGCGAGGCTTCGTTTCCCGCCGGTCCCGCCGGCTTCAGTCCCCGGCCGGCCCGCGGTCCGGCCGGGGGGACAACAGATGCCCGTGCCGGGCCTGGGAGCCAGGTTCTCCCGCACCCGCAAGGAGCGACCCGTGTCTGAAGCCAGCCCGTTGGTGGCTCGGGTGTTGCCCGATGTCGCCGGCTTCGAGCGGGAGCTTGATTACCTAGTGCCTGCCGGGCTGGCGGGCGAGGTGAGAGCAGGAACCATCGTTCGGGTGCCACTGCAAGGCCGGAGGGTGCGGGGGTGGGTGCTGGCGTACCCGGTGCCTCCAACAGAAGGCCTGGCGTTGCGGCCCTTAGCGAAGGTGACCGGTTGGGGCCCCGAGCCCGAGTTGATAGAGCTCGCTTTTTGGGCGGCGTGGCGGTGGGCCGGCCGGCGCCGGTCACTGCTGGTTACGGCTTCGCCGGGCACAGCCGTGAAACGGTTGCCGCCAAGCCAATCGAGCCAAGCCACCGTGGCCCCTTCTGAGCCGGTCGAATCCCGGCCGACAGAGCACGCCGACGGCGCGCGGCCCGGTGCCTCCGCTCGCGATGGAACACTGTCCGCCCGGCTGGTCGAGGAGGCATGGCGCCCCGGGGTACACCTGCTGCGCCTCCCTCCGGTCTACAGCGCAACGGAGGTGGTGCTCGCTGCGGCTGAGCACGGCCCCGTTGTCGTGGTGGCGCCCACGACGGCACGGGCGGCGGCGGGCTGCGCCGCATTGCGGAACAGGGGGGTCGACGTGGCTCTGCTCCCCGAGGATTCGGCGCAGGCGCGGGCCGGCGCCCGGGTGGTGATTGGTACTCGGGCGGCCGCTTGGGCCCTGCCCCGGGGTGGTCGCTCTAGTTGTGCTGGACGCCCACGACGAGGGGCTCGTACAGGAAACCGCTCCGACGTGGGATGCGCCAGCCGTGGCGGCGGAACGGGCGCGACGGGCCGGCGTGCCGTGCTTTTGGGTGACTCCCTGTCCCACGTTGGAGCTCATGGCGGCGGCAGGAGACGCCCAGCTGGCCAGCCGGGCAAGTGAGCGAGCGGGCTGGGCGGTTCTGCAGGTGGTCGACCGGCGGGATGACGACCCGCGACAAGGGCTGTACTCGTCGGCCCTGGTCGACATCCTGCGCAGCCGCCAGCGCGTCATTTGCGTGCTCAACCGCAAAGGCCGCGCCTCATTGTCGATCTGCGGCGCCTGCGGGGTGCCGGCCACCTGCGAACAGTGTGGTAGCGCGGTAGCCCTCGTCGGGGAGGAATTCGTGTGCCCACGCTGTGGCCTCCAACGCCCCATCGTCTGCGCCTCATGCGGTTCGGACCGGCCGCGCCAGTTCCGGGTCGGGGTCAGCCGGGCGCGAGAACAACTGGAGGCTCTGGCCGGCCGTCCCGTCGGCGAAGTTGTCGGGGGAACCCGCCAGTTGCCGGAGGCGCCCGTTCTGGTCGGCACCGAAGCCGTCCTTTACCGAGACGGCGAGTTACGCAGGAGCGGGCCGGTAGGGGCCGTGGTTTTTGTGGAGTTCGACCAGGAACTGCTGGCGCCGCGGTACCGGGCCGGCGAGGAGGCCCTCGCCCTGCTTTCGAGGGCCTCGCGGATCGTGGGTGGCCGGCAGTATGGCGGACGGGTCCTGGTGCAGACGCGGGTACCGGGCCATCCCGTCGTCGAGGCGGCTCTGCTGGCCGACCCGGGCCGACTGCTGATGTCTGAGGAGCCCGTGCGAAAGGCATTACGGTTGCCCCCTTTCGGCGCGCTGGCGTTGCTGAGCGGGCCGGGGGCGGCCGAAATGGCCGGCCTGTTGGAGAAGCAGGGGGCGGACCATGGCCACCTGGGCGGCGCCGGGGAACCTGTGACCAACGGATGGCGAAGTTCGCCTGGCCTCGGCCACGACACGGGCTCATCCGGCCCCACCGGGGCGGCGGCTATCGAATTGAACAAGCTGGCCGAGGACCGCTGGGTGGTACGGGCGCCCGACCATGGCACCCTGGCGGATGCCCTGGGAGCGGCCGGCCGGCCAGCGGGGCGCGTGCGCGTAGAAGTGGGCCCGGTCCGCTTCTGACGAAGCCGGGGCCGGCTCGGTCCGGGTCGCCCTGACCTTCTCACGCCCGCGGCATGTCCAGCTTTACCGCTCGGCCGACCGCGATGCCGGCTGCTCGGGCTTGGCCAGCGTCGAGCTCCACGACGTCCTCTGAGACGGCGCAGTACGCCGACGGGTACGACTTCGGGAGGAGGTGGGCCTCCACCGAGACGACCTTGTCGTGTGTCGTGAGCCAGATAATGTCGAGGGCAAATTGCATCCCCTTCATCCAAAAACAATGTTCGGCGCTGGACGGGAAGACGAAGAGCATCCCGCGCGGGCGGGCAGGCTGGCCCGACCCCCCAGTCCGAGCTGTTGCTGGGCTGCGCTGGTGGCGACCTCAAGCTCATAGCGTCGCCCTCCCGCGATCAGAACGGCGGTGGCGGACGGAGCTGCCGCTTTCGACCTCGAGACCAGCGCCAATAGCCCGACCGGCGGAATGACGCCAAGGGCGCTGACCACGGACAGCCCGAGCGCCCAAAGCTTGTGCGTCAATGCTGGGCGTCTGCTTGTTCGCGGCGCGGCCGAGGGTGGGGACAAGAGAATTGCCGTTTACCTTTTTTCGCTAGGACCATTTCGCTAGGACCATGAGGTACGGCGCCGAGCCCCTCTGGCGTCAGCCAGGAGGGTTGGCGCGAGGGTTTTGCCACCGGCGCGGTGTGGTATCCGTAAGCGTAGCCAACGTCCTAAAGCGGTCGCCAGGCCCATCGACAGCGGCCGGGCCCCCTCCTGGGGCCGGGTGGGCGCCCCCCTGCCGGCGGCTATAAGTTGGGCACGTACCGCCGCTGTAACCAGATGAACCCGACCACGGAAAGGAAACCGCGTCATGCAGTACCGCCACCTCGGCCGCTCGGGCTTGCAGGTCAGTGTCTTGAGTCTCGGCTCATGGGTGACTTTCGGTCAGCAGATCGGGACAGAACTCGCCGTCAACTGCCTCAGCGCCGCTCGTGAGGGTGGCGTCAATTTCTTCGATAATGCTGAGTCTTATGCGCAGGGAGAGTCCGAACGTATAATGGGCAAAGCCTTGGTGGAACTCGGTTGGCCTCGCTACAGTTAC
The DNA here is from genome assembly GCA_963750465.1 of uncultured Acidimicrobiaceae bacterium. Lineage (GTDB taxonomy): Bacteria > Actinomycetota > Acidimicrobiia > Acidimicrobiales > Palsa-688 > Fen-671. The sequence goes on along the minus strand of CAVVRE010000007.1, from coordinate 265,159 downwards.
GTCATTTCGACCAAATTGTTCTGGGGCATATACGAGGACGTCAACATGCGCAACACGTTGAACCGTAAGTACTTGTTGCAGGCCATGGATGCTTCTCTGGACCGTCTGGGGCTTGATTTTGTCGACATCGTTTTTTGCCACCGAGCGGATCCGGCCACGCCTATAGAAGAAACGGTTTGGGCCATGAGCGATATAGTCGCGGGGGGAAAGGCGCTCTATTGGGGTACGTCCGAATGGCCGGCCGCAGATATCCGCGCCGCCTGGGAAATAGCAGAGCGGCATCACCTGCGAAAGCCAGTGGCCGAACAGCCTCAGTACAACCTGCTCGTCCGCCAGCGGGTGGAGCGGGAATACGCCCGCTTGTACGAGGACATTGGTATGGGGCTGACGACGTGGAGCCCACTGGCGTCGGGCCTGCTTTCGGGCAAGTACCTCGACGGTGCGCCGGCCGGCAGCCGGGCGTTGCTGCCAGGCTACGAATGGCTCCAGCAGGCCTTGACTGACGAAGACCAGAATGCCAAGGCGCGGCAATTAAAGGAAGTGGCAGATGATATTGGCTGCGACATGGCCCAGCTCGCCTTGGCGTGGTGCGTTCACAATCCGCACGTTTCCACCGTCATAACTGGCGCATCGAACGTCGACCAGATCCGCTCCAACTTGGGCGCTATGGACGTAGTACCGCTCATTACGGACGAAGTAGCGGCCCGCCTCGATGCTATTAGCCCGCCGCCGGGCTAAACACCGCCAGCGTTTCGCGGACCAGGACGCTGGCGCATGGCGCCGGCCGGGGTATTCAGATGTCGGGCTCGCTCAGGTTCCGCTATTGCCCATGCGCCGGCCGGTCCACCAGCCGGCAAGGAATGTCCGCATCTTCGTCAAGGTGGTAGCTGGCGCATATGCGGTGGTAGCCGTCGGCGACCACGAGTGGAGCGCCCCGCGACGCGTCCCCTCGCACCAGGAGCACGGGGGAAAGCTGCTCACCCCGGTTGACCTTTTCGAGGTCCTTGGCCACGTGCACGTTGGTGTCCGGGAGAACCGCCAAGCCGCCCGCCCGCAGCAGGTCTTTGGCCTGGCGCTTCATGATCGGGGCGTCCATTAGGGCCTTCACCAGTGCTTTTACCTGCACGTCGGGGGCGACGAGGCTGAGGTAGTCATGAGCCGCGGGGTAGTCGTGGTCGTCGGGCGTCGATTTCCAGTGTTCCTTCTCGCTCATGGCCACCGACGCTAGCCAAACGGGTGGCGCTAGTTGCCGGCGCGGGCGGCGGGGTGGGGGAGAGCTCCGCCCCCTTTCTCGCGGCCCTCCAGGTACGGCGCCACTAGGGCGAAGACGTCAGGGCCCACCAGCTCCGAGAGCTCGTCTCTCATGTGCCGCCAGACGGGGACACCACCCCGGAACGCCTCCGGGGCTTCGGTGCACCACCAGGCGAATTCCTCCCCGCCGGCCCCCCAATGGCGCCTGTCCCACTGGGCCACTACAGAAGTGACCGAACCATCGGGGTTGGTGGTGTCTTCCCGGCGCAGAGGCAACTGCCAGCACACATCGGGTTTTAGGTCCATCGGCCGGGAGCCTTGCTCGAGGGCGGCGCGGTGCAGGGCGCACCCTGGGCCTCCGGGGAAACCGGGCCGGTTGAGAAAAATGCAGGCGCCCTCGACCAACCTCGTCAACGCCACCCCTCCTGCGCCGCGACGGGAGAGCGCTCCGCGACGGCCCTGCGCGGCGAACTGCCATTGTTCGGGGGTCAGCGTCCTGGCCGCCGCTTTGACCCGTTTCAGAATCCTCGTCATCGCTGAAGTGGGCGCCGTAAGAGCAACAGCCCTGGGCCATCTCGGGGGCAGGCGCCGTGAGCACGCCCTGGCAACCGCAGCCGTACAGGCACCCCCAGTGCGAGAGCAGGAACGTGACATCAAAGCGCCACGTGCGTTCCTCCGACGGGTCTTCGAAACTTACCCACTCATGGGCGTCGGCCGGCGTCAAGCGCCACCTCTTGACCGCCTTGCCACCCTGGCCCGATTTAGGGGGGTTCAGCGGTTCGGAGCCATCTTTTGACCTAACCGGCTTGGGCACCGACGCGCCTTCAGCGCGTCTTCAGCGCGGGCAGGCCAAGGAGCAGCTCTCCAGCGGCCACGATTCCCTGCCACAGCTGGTTGAGCTCGAGGCATTCGTTAGGAGCGTGGTAATTGTCGCCGGGTAGCCCGATCCCCAAGAACACAACGGGTGCGCTCAGGATGCGGCCCAGGCTCTCCTCGGGCCCGCTGCCGCCGCTCCTCGTAAACAGCGGTTGCTTACCCCAGACGTTCTCGATGGCCTCGCTCAGGATGCGGACCGCCTGATGGTCGACGGGCGTTAATAGTGGTGCCACCCCGCCCACCGTCGTGACGTTGACCTCGGCGTATTTTGGTGCCCGTTCGGCCACCCAGGCCCGGAAAGACGCCTCCACCTCCTCGGCCGATTGCTCTGGTACGAGCCGGATGGCCACTTTGAAATTCGCACTGGCAGGCACGATCGTTTTCATCCCCGGGCCGCCGTAACCGGAATGCAGGCCCACGACTTCCGCCGTCGGACGGGTCCCGGTACGTTCGTACGGGGTGCGACCGGCCTCGCCCTCCAGTTCGCTCACGCCCGCTTGGGCGCAGAACTCCACTTCCTCGAAGGGGATGTCAGCCAGGGAGCGGGCTTCCTGCGGGCTCAGTTCCCTGACCCGGTCGTAGAAGCCCGGCAGAGTAACCCTGTGGTCAGAGTCGTGCAGCCCATCGACGAGGCGAGCGGCGACCAGGGCGGCGTTGGGCACCGTGCCCCCCCAAATGCCGCTGTGTAGGTCAGACCTCGCCGTCCGGACCGTTACGTCGAAGGCGACCAGCCCACGGAGGCTGACGGTCATCGAGGGGATGTCGGCGGCAACCATGTTGCTGTCTGAAACGACGATCACATCGGCGGCCAGCCTTTGCCTTTCCCGCCCGAGTAGCTCGTCCAGGTGCGGGCTGCCGACCTCCTCTTCACCCTCGATGAGGAACTTCACATTGATGGGCAGGTGCCCGAGGGCGTCCAGCAGTCCCCTGGTTGCTTCGATCTGCATGATGACCTGGCCCTTGTCGTCGCTGGCGCCCCTCGCCCGCAGCACGTCGTCCCGGACCGTCGGCTCGAAGGGAGGAGCCGTCCACTCGTCCAAGGGGTCGACAGGCTGGACGTCGTGGTGGCCATATATTAGGACAGTCGTCGCGCCGGCTCCGGCGTCCAACCAGTCGCCGTACACCGCTGGTACTCCGCCGGCCGAGAGGACCTCCACATTTTTGACCCCGGCGGACCGCATCAGGCCGGCACAGAATTCGGCCGATGCAGCCACGTCTTTAGCATGGTCCGGGTCGGCCGACATTGATGGGATCCTCAGCCAATCGACGAGCGAAGCGAGGATCCGGCCTTTGGAACGTTCGACATAATCGCTGAGCGTGAGGTCGTCCACACGGCGACCCTAGCCTCCGCGCCGGCCTGACTGGCTGACGCAGACTGGCTCACATGGTGCCCTCGGGAGAAGACCAGCTGCAAGCCATGCGCTCCAGGCTCGACGCCATAGCCGAAGAACTGGCGGACTTGGGCCGGGCCAAGTTGATGGAGGCGCTCGAGACCGGTCGGAGCGGAGCGGAAGCGGAAGAGCGCCGGCTCAGCAGGGCGCGTCGGGCCGTGCTGAAGGCGGCCACTCTTCTGGGTGAGCGTGGTGAGGAAGAGACCTAAGGCCCGAACCCGCGCCGGCCGCTCTGCCTGCTGGGGCGGCGGGGCCCAACCCAGGACATAGCCAAGGTTGACGCCCCAACCGCGCCCATCGCTCTGCTTAGGCGACGACCTTGATGGCTTCGACCTCGAACTCGAGGTTGACCTTGTCGCTCACCATGACACCGCCGCCGTCGAGCGCCGCGTTCCAGCTCACGCCGAAGTCCTTGCGGTTGATCGTGGCGCCACCCTCGAAACCGACCCGCTGGTTACCGTACGGGTCCACTACGCTCCCGGTGAACTCGAAATCGACAGGGACGGACTTCGTGACGCCACGGATAGTCAGGTCACCAGTGACCCGGTAGTGCTCGTCATCAAGCTTCTCAACGGCCGCCGAACGGAAGGTGATCTCGGGGTGCTCCTTCATAGCCAGGAAGTCATTGCTGCGCAGATGGTTGTCCCGGTCGGTGTTGCGGGTGTCGATGCTGTCGGCCTGGATGGTTATCTCCACGCGGGAGTTGGCCGGGTGGTCGCCGTCGAGGTAGAGAACGCCGTCGAACGTGTCGAACTGGCCCCGCACCTTGCTCACCATGGCGTGGCGGGCTGAGAAACCGATACGCGTATGAGCCACGTCCAGTTTGTAATCCCCGGTCAAAGTCTGTTCTGCGGTCTCAGGGGTGCTCATTGGGTCCTCCTTATGGTTGGCTACAGCTCTTAACCATCTAACATAGAGGACATATCAACCATTCCGACAACATCTCCGAACGATGCTGGTGGGGCACCCGCGGTCAGGTGGCTCGACGAGACCGAGGAACGAGCCTGGCGCTCGCTGCAGCTCATGCAGATGCGCCTCACCGCCCTACTGGCGCGGGACCTCTTGGCCCACTCGGGCCTCAGTTACCAGGACTACGCCGTGCTGGTGGCGCTCACGGACCAGCCCGACGGCCAGATGCGCCTTTTCCAGCTAGGGAACGAACTGGGTTGGGAAAAAAGCCGCATCTCTCACCAGGTGAGCCGCATGGCCGAGCGAGGGCTCGTCGAGAAGAGAAAATGTGGCTCTGACCGCCGGGGGGCGTTCGTGGTTGTTACTCCGACCGGCCGCCACGAGATCGGCGCCGCCGCCCCGAGCCATTTGGAGGCGGTGCGCCGCCTTTTCGTCGACCGCCTCACTCCCGCTCAACTGGCCAGCGTCTCCGAAGTGGCTGAGGTGGTCCTGGCTGCGGTGGCCGACGAGGTGAGCCGGACTTGCACCGAGACCTGCACGCAAGAGTGAAGCGCACCGAAGAGTGAAGCGCACGGAAGTGTGAAGTTCGGTCCCTGTAAGCCCCGCTCACTGCCATGCCCGCTGGCTGGGTGGGACCGGGAGGCCGTCCGGCGGCGGGGGAGCGCTCGGCAGCGAATTGAGAGCGTCTATCAGCCGGCGCAGGTGGGAGTGCGAAAGGCGGTCGAACCGGAGCGAGATCCGGGCCAGTTCGAGATGGTCACCCTCGCGCACTTCGGTGGGCAAAGGCCCGGGAAGAACCTCGATGCCACCGCCGAGGCATACGCCGGCGAACTCCTCGCACAGGATGGCCACCTCGCTCTCCGTGGGCCTGGCCTGAAGGCGGATGACCAGTCGGTCGCCCACCCACCGCAGTGAGTGGTAGTTGCGGTAAAAGCCCAGGATCTCGGCCACGGCCTCCAGGAGGTCATCGGTTATCAAGTAGAGGCTGGTGTCCTCGGGCCCGATGAGGCCACGCGCCGCTACATCGTTGGTCACGAAATGCTCCCACGCCCGCCAGTAACCGCCGCCCGGTACCTCTAACAGCACGACGGGCGCGGGTTCGGCCTTCCCCGTTTGCAGGAGGGTCAGCAGTTCGAAGGCTTCGTCGAGGGTGCCGAACCCTCCGGGCAGCACCGCGTAGCCGTCAGACTCCTTTACCAGCAAGAGCTTGCGGGTGAAGAAGTACTTCATCGAGACCAGCTTCGGGTCGGAGGAAATGAACTGATTGGGTTGCTGTTCGAAAGGCAGCCGGATGTTTATGCCGAAGGAGTGGTCGGGCCCGGCGCCTTCGAGCCCCGCCGCCATGATCCCTGGCCCCGCCCCCGTCACTGTCGACCACCCCATGGCGGCGAGACTGGAGGCCAGGTCGCGAGCCTGTGCGTAGAGCGGGTCGGTCGGGTGGGTGCGGGCCGAGCCGAACATCGTGATCTTGCGTATCTCACGGTACGGCGCGAAAACCTCGAAACCCTCCCGCATCTCGCGCAGCGCGGCATTGGCGATCTTCAAGTCGAGCCGGTCGGCGTGGCCCTGGGCGAGGCGCACCGTGGAGACCAGGAGCTCTCGCAGCTGGTCCCGGTTGGCCGTGACGCCGAGCTCGTCGAGCAGGGACTCTATGCGGGCGTCGAGGTCGCGGTCACCCGTACTGCTAGGGCGGATGGGCCCGGGCTGGGTCGCCGGTTGGGCCGCCGGTTGGGCCGCCGGTACCCCGGCCGGCCGGCCGGCTGCACTAGGCCCAGGCCGGTCTGGCGGCAACGGCGATTGCTCGGTCATCGGCGCAGCGGTCCTCGGGTGCCTCAGATCGCCCTGGGGGCGGCGTCCTTGCCGACCAGCCACAGGACGCGCCCGGCGCGGACGCGCCCCGCCGGCACGTCTTCACCGGCGATCACGGCTTCCATAGCCGCACGCTGGGGTTCTCCCTCCACGGTGAGGATGGCCAGTCTGGCCCTAGCGATACCGGCATAGGTGAGCGTCATGCGGGCGTGCTGGTGGAGCCCAGTGGGGTCCTCGCTGAACGTGACCAGCTGGCCGGGGTCGGCCTCGAGCGCCGGCGACCCCGGGAAGAGGCCGGCGATGCTGCCGTCAGGCCGGACGACCAGATGGACGACGTCGAGCCGGCCGATCTCTCCCAGCCGCAGTTGGTACGCATCGAGGCCGTCCTCGCAGCGCATCGGGTACACGGCGTTGGCCGCCCCCACCCGCTCCAGCAGCGCTTGGCGGCCCAACCGCTCGTTGGAGCCGGCGTGGTCGGGGGGCACGCACAGCTCATCTCCCCAAAAGAAGTTGACGACCAGCCAGTCGACCGCGTGGGTGCCCTCGAGCGCCAGCCGTTCGTAGCAGGCCCGCGCCGTGCCGCCGCCCGAGAGGGCGATGTCGAACTCTTCGCCAGGGCGCTCAACGAAGGCCGAGATAACTTCTCGGGCAAAGGCGCCCGGGACGTCATCGGTCACCACCATCTCTCGGTCCACGGCCAAGACCCTAACCGTTACGAAGCCAGAGCTGCAGCGGCCGCCAGCGCCCGCTCCCAGACCCGGTCGGCCTGCAAATTTGACACAGCCGAAGACAGCGCGGACGTCAGCGAGTCGTCGGGCAGCGGCAAGGCCTGGCTGTGGGAGATGCCGTTCGAAAGGGATGCCTTGGCCCACACGGCCCGGGTGCCGTCATCGCGTTTCACCTGGAACTTGCCCTCCTCGCCCTCACACGAGGCCTCCAGAGTGATGTCGACGTGCTTGGAATCGGCCAGGACGAGCTCGCGGGCTCGCAGGTCCAGCTGGGCCATGAGCCAGCCGCCGAGTATGTGCCGCGGACCGGGCTTGCCACTGACGTACGCCGAACGGATCCCCTGCACGAACGGCCGGCTGTGCTCGGGCTCGAACAGGCCGGCCAACAGCTCTCGCCAGGGTTGCAGGCGCACCCAGGACAGGTCCACTACCGGCTGGTGATTAGCCAGTTCGAGGAGCGTCCGGTACGAGTGGCCCAGGCCTCCCGGTTCGGGCATCACCACCCTGGTGTCCACCACGAGCGCATTGGCCAGGCGCAGCAGGGGGTCAGCGGGGTCAGGGAGGACATCAGGGAACCACATAACTACCGGCAGGTCGGCCAGGACGAACGGGCCCACGATCGAGGCCAAGTGCGAAGCGGCCTGGCCCCCGACATGCAGGTGTACCTCTTCGAAGAAGACGGGGTGCCCCTCGGACGCGGTCGGTTCGGCCCGCCAGAGGAAGGCCTTGGCGTTGATGACCGGCGTGGTGTCGAGCTCGGGGCGCAATACGACAGCTCGGCAAGGGTGGTGGGCGCCGAGCGCCCGGACCGGGGCGGCGGTGACCTCGGGGTCGTCGTTGGGACCGATGACCATGACGATGGTCATGACCGCGGTACGCGTCCCCGCGCCCCGGCCGGACCCCTGCCGCCGCAATTCGGGAAGGGCGGCAATAACCTGGCCCAGGCCCACGCCCCGGCCTTCCCATGTCTGCACGGCCAGCGGGGCGTCGGGATCGACGGCGCCGTTGCCTCCTGCGCTGAGAACGTCGGTTACGGCGTCCGCCATTGGCGCCCGTCTCGTTCGACCAGCGTGTCGGCTTGGCGCGGCCCCCAGGTACCGGCCGCGTAACCGGCTAGTGGCGGGGGGTCATCGCTCGTCCATGCCTCTAGCAAAGGCTGGACGACCTTCCAGGCCGTGTCCACCTCGTCACTACGGATGAACAGCGTCGGGTCCCCGACCATGGCGTCGAGCAGGAGCCGCTCGTAAGCGTCGGGCGGCTCTTCCAGGAACGCGGCCCCGTAAGAAAAGTCCATCAGCACGTCGCGCACCATGAAGGCTTGCCCCGGCACCTTGGCCCCGAACCGTAGCGTGACGCCTTCGTCGGGTTGGATGCGCAGCACCAGTGCGTTGGGATTGAGGCCGGTCGCCGCCGCTTTCGGGAAGGCCAGGTGGGGAACGGCCTTGAACTGCAGAGCCACCTCCGTCACCCGCTTCGGGAGCCGCTTGCCCGTCCGCGCATATATGGGAACCCCGGCCCAGCGCCAGTTGTCGACCAGGAGCTTCAGCGCCACGTAGGTCTCGGTCTGGCTGTTGGGGTTCACGCCCTCCTCCTGGCGGTAACCGGGGACGGCGTTGCCCTCTACCCACCCGCTGTCGTATTGCGCTCTAACCGACATGTTGGCTACTTCGTCGATCCGCGGCACCACGACAGAGCGGAGGGCCTTCACCTTTTCGTCGCGGATGCCCTCGGCGTCGATCGTGCCCGGGGGTTCCATGAGCGTGAGGGAAAGGACCTGCATCACGTGGTTTTGCACGATGTCGCGCAGCGCCCCCGCCTTTTCGTAAAAGTTGCCCCGTTTTTCTACCCCTATCGTTTCGGCCACGGTGATCTGGACGTGGTCGATGTAGTTGCGCGACCACAGAGGCTCGAAAATGGCGTTCGCAAAACGCAACGCCAGGACGTTTTGGACCGTCTCTTTGCCCAGGTAGTGGTCGATCCGGTAGATCTGGTCCTCATCGAAGACGTCATGCAGGGCGGCGTCGAGCTGGCGGGCCGTGTCAAGGTCACGACCGAAGGGCTTTTCGATCACCAGGCGGGCGAAACCGCCACCTTCTGACCGGTTGAGACCCACTTTTCCGAGCGCCCGGGCCACTTCAGCGAAGACGTCGGGCACCGTCGCCAGGTAGAAGGTCCGGTTGGAACCCGTCCCCAGGGCCTCGTCGATTTCCTCCAGCCGAGCCTTGAGTTTGTTGAACGTCTCGGGGTCGGAATAATCCCCGGATATATACACACTGTTCTTGATTATTTCGGCCCACCCCGGCCCGGCCGCGGGTACCGCTTCGGCCATGATGTCCCGGAAACCGTCATCTGACATGTGCGACCGGGCCACGCCGACGACAGCGAAGGCAGCGGGAAGAAGTCGCCGGCGGGAGAGCCTCTCCAGTGCCGGCAAGAGCTTACGGTGGGTCAGGTCCCCCGACGCACCGAAGACCACGAGCACGCCGGGCGGCGCCCGGCGGACCGTGTCGAGGCCCTCCGCCAGGGGGTTCAACGGGAGGGTGTCAGTGCTCACGGCTGCTGTGACGCCTTACGCTCGGCGCCGCCGTCATCCTTGCCCTTTCCGTCATTAGCCTTGTCTTCGAGCGCCTGGAGCAACTCGTCGTAGCTCTTGGAAAAGGCCGCCACTCCCTCGTCCTCGAGGCGGGCGGAGACGTCGGCCATGTCGATGCCCGCGGCTTCGAGCGCGTCCAGGTCGGCCCGAGCTTGATCGGCTCCCCGGTCGATGGTCCGGGCCACGATGCCGTGGTCGAGGAAGGCAGCCACTGTCGCGTCCGGCATGGTGTTAACCGTGTCCGGGCCGATCAGGTTGTCAACATAGAGCAGGTCGGGGTAGGCCCGGTTCTTCGTCGAGGTCGATGCCCACAACGGCCGCTGGCGGTGCGCCCCCTTGGCCCGCAGAGGTTCCCAGCGCGGTCCGGAGAACCGTTCGAGGAACAACTGGTAGGCCAATTTCGCTTGCGCCACAGCGGCTTTGCCCCGAAGGGCGAGGGCCGCTTCGGTCCCCGTGGCCTCGAGCCGCCGGTCGACCTCGGTGTCCACCCGGCTCACGAAAAACGACGCCACGCTCTGGACTCTTGACAGGTCGCCTCCTGAGCTATTGAGCGCCTCGAGGCCGGAAATGTAAGCCTCAATAACATCGTTATAGCGGTCGAGGCTAAAGATCAGGGTGACGTTTATATTGCGGCCCTCGCTTATCATCTGGCGAATGGCCGGTACACCCGCCTCGGTGGCCGGGATTTTGACCAGCAGGTTGGGCATGGCGATGAGTTCGTGGAAGGTCCGGGCGTCTTTGATGGTGCCCTCGGTGTCATAGGCGAGCCGGGGTGAGACCTCGAGGGACACGAACCCGTCAGCGGCCCCGCTTTGCTCGTAGAGGGGGTGGAATATCTCGAGCGCGGCAGTGACGTCAGCGGTCGCCATTTCCCAGAAAGCTTGCTCGACGGAACCACTCTCGAGCAGGCGAACGAAATCGGCATCGTAAACGTCCGATCCGGTCATCGCCTTTTGGAAAATCGTCGGGTTGGAGGTGACCCCTCGGATACCCTCGTCGACCATGTTGGCCAGGCGCCCGGCGCGGATGGCATCGCGGGAAAGGTTGTCGATCCAGGGGCTTTGGCCAGCCTCGGTGTAGAGCTGATGCAGACGCGTCATTTGCTTTCCTCCTGGTCGTCGTCTGTCTTTCGTAGCAAGGCCCGGGCGTGCTGGGCCACGTTGTCGGGAGTAAAGCCGAAGTGGGCCAGGACCTGAGCGCCCGGGCCCGAAGCGCCAAACTGGTCGAGGGACACGGAAGCGTCGGCCCAACGGGCCCATCCGAGGCTGGCCGCCGCTTCGACTGCGAGCACCGGTGCGCCTGACCCGAGGACCTCGCGCTGGTAGACCTTTCCCTGTTGCTCGAACAGTTCCCAACTGGGCATGGACACCACCCGGACATGGAGCCCATCGGCCTCGAGCAGCTTGGCCGCGTCGACACAGAGGGACACTTCGGAACCGGTGCCGATCAGGACGATGTCGGGGCCGACCGCGTCACCCGCGAGGACGTAGGCGCCCCGGTGCAGGCGCTCGGCGCGCTCGGCCGTCCCTTCCAGTACCGGGACTGACTGGCGGGTGAGTATGAGGGCGGTGGGGCCGTCGTGGTGGTCGATGGCCGCCTTGACCGCTTGAGCCGTCTCGTTGGCGTCGGCGGGTCGGATCACGAGCAAATTGGGCATGGCCCGCATGGCGGCTAGCTGCTCCACCGGTTGGTGGGTCGGCCCGTCCTCGCCCAACCCGACGGAGTCGTGCGTCCACGAGTAAATGACCTGCGTCTTGGACAACGCCGCCAACCTCACGGACCCCCTCATGTAGTCGCTGAAGCAGAAGAAGGTCCCACCGACTGGCAGAGCCCCGCCGTGCCGGGACAAGCCGACCATGACGCCGCCCATGCCGTGCTCGCGGACGCCGTAGCTAAACTGGCGCCCTTCCGGGTCGCCCTGCGACTGCCGTGCTTCCCCATCGAGGGCTGTGCCCGTGTTGCCGGTGAGGTCGGCCCCTCCGGACACTAGCCCCGGCACGTCGGAGATCACCGCGTTGAGGCACGACTTCATGGCTGCCCGGGTCGCCAGCTTTTCGCCCGCCTTCCACGTCGGGAGCTTCTGTTCGTACCCGGCTAGGCCTTCGCCCCGCCACTGCGCGTCCCATTGGGCGCGGGGCGCACTCCCGCTCGGAAGGCGGGCGTCGAAGTGGCGGGCCCACGAATCGCGCTCGGGGCGCCCTCTGGCGCCCGCTTCCCGGTAGTAAGCGATGACTTCCTCGGGCACCCAGAAAGCCTGGTCCGCGGGGAGGCCGAGGATCTCCTTGGTGGCGGCAATTTCCTCGGGCGGGAACGGGTCGCCGTGGGCCTTCGGGTTGTCGGTCATGTGGGGCGCCGGCCAACCGATGTGCGAGCGCAATTGCAAGAAGCTGGGCCGGTCCTCAACCGCCATAGCCCCGCGAATGGCTGATTCGAGGGCGTCGGTGTCGTTGGCTACCTCGCCCAGGTTCTCGGTGTGCCAGCCGTAACCCTCGAAGCGCTTGATGGCGTCATCGGAAAGGGCAATCTCGGTCGGCCCATCGATGGTGATGTGGTTGTCGTCGTAGATGTAGATGAGCCGGCCCAGCCCGAGGTGGCCCGCCAGCGACGCCGCCTCGTGGCTGATCCCTTCCATCAGGTCGCCATCGCCACAGATGACGAACGTGTGGTGGTCGATGAGGTCGGGGCCGTACCGTGCCCTCAGCATCCGCTCGGCTGCGCCGAGGCCGACGCCGTTGGCGAAGCCTTGGCCGAGCGGGCCGGTCGTGACCTCGACTCCCTTGAGCTCGCTGGACTCGGGATGCCCCGGCGTCCTCGAACCGAGCTGACGGAACTGTTTTATGTCGTCCAGGGATAGGTCGTACCCCGTCAAGAACAACATCGAGTAGAGCAGGATGCAGGCGTGGCCCGGGGAAAGCACGAAGCGGTCGCGGTTCGGCCAGTCCGGGTCGGCCGCGTCGTAGCGCATGACGCGCGTCCACAGGACGTGCGCCAAGGGTGCCAGCGCCATGGCCGTGCCTGGGTGGCCTGAGTTCGCCTTTCTCGGGGCGTCCATGGCCAACCCGCGGATGACGTTAATGCCTAACTGCTCGATGCCCTCGGTGGGTACGACCTGCCCGGGGGGGCCGCCAGAGGCGGCGGTCTGGCTCATGGGCCCAACCTACACTCTCTCCGGTGCGAGACCACCACGAGACGCGGCCTTTGCCAGCAGGCAAACTGGCCATAGGCGGTCCCGCCCGGCGCCGTGACCAGTTGTAGCCGGAAAACGAATAAAATTCGCGCAAAGCAAGCCCACAGCGTCGACAAATGGACAATTCGCGGGCGGCCGGACAGGCGCCGTGACCACCTGTCAACCCTTTTCGGCGGCCCAAACCCTATTCGGCGGCCCAAACCCTATTCGGCCCAGCCGCCGGCCTGTCCGCGCCGTGCCCAGTGGCCTGGCTGGCAAAGGCATGGCGCCCCCGGGACGTTAGGCGAGCGGGGCCAGCAATGTCAGCGGCACTACCGTCGTCTGGCCGTCGGGGAGCAAGCGACAGTGGGCCTCCACCGTCCCGAGCTTGGGGTACTCCAGCTCGCCGCGGACGAGCCGGTAAGTGAACTTGCCTGGCTCAACGTTGAACGGTGAGACATTGCGCGCCACCTGGTCCCCCGCCTCATCCCGGAACACGACCTCGAGTACCCCGTTCGGTGGGTCCTCGGGCCTGGACCGGATGAGCACGATCAGGTGAGGGGTGACGGTGACCGGCGGAGCAGATGGCGCCGGCATCGAGAACATGACGCCGGTGAGGTCCACGCGCGTCGAGGGGCCTGGGACCTGGCGCAGGTCAAAGTTCTCGATAAAGAGGGCGGAAACTATGTCCATTGCCGGGCCGTGACCGAAGCGAGAGCCTGCGAACAATCAGGGCCGGCGCAGCAAGGAGACGCCGGCCAGGGGAGCGACCCAGGCCCACACCCGAGACCCTCTCCTTGCTGTCCCGCTGGTTTTCTCTCGAGCACCTGGCGCGCTTATACCAGCTCGGGTTCGCGTTCTTGTTGTCGGTCGTCCAGTCCCTTTTGGGCCGCGGCCGTCAGGTGGATCCCATCGTGGCGGACCTGGAGCCACCCCAGCTTCTTGAAGAACTTGATCACCAGCCACCCGTGGTCAAACTGACGGGTAGTGAAAGAGAACTTGGCTGACGTGGGCGCGGCGTGATGGTTCGAGTGGAGCGCCTCGCCCCACGTGAGAAGGGCCAGCCACTGGTTATTGGTGGCCACGCCGGGGTACGCCTTCTTCCCGAACCGGTGCCCGATGGCGTTAATGGCCGAGTTGAGGAGCAGGTAACTGACGACGTGGACAGCCGCCGCTAGAAGCGCCCAGCGCCAGCCGAACAGTGCCCAGAAAATGCCATAACCAATGGCCAAGCCGACGAAACCGTGGTCGAAGAGGACCTTGTCCCACCTGTCCACGTTTATGTCCCGGCTGTACTTGCGCAGCGTTTCGGCGTCGTGGGCCGCCTTTTTGTACAGGCCGACGTTGTAGAGCTGGACTTTCCAGTAACCCTCGAGGACGGGCGAATGGGGGTCACCGAGGACGTCCGTGTAGGCATGGTGGCGGCGGTGGACGGCGGCCCACTCCCGCGGGCGGATGCCGGTGGAGATCCACAGCACGCTGCGGCTGGCAAAGGCCAGGCCCGGACGCATAGTGATCGCATGGTGCGAGAGAGTGCGGTGCAGGTAAACGGTGGTGAGCAAAAGGGCGAGCTGGCTGGTAACCAGGCCCGCGAGGACAACGACCAGGACTTTGGGCACGGTGTCACGTTAGCCCACGGCACCCACGACTTACGCCAGCCTGGCCAGGGTGCCGCCAGAAAAACTGCGTTCGAGGAAGAAAGCGGCGGCCGATCCCATTGGTGGGCGCCTGCGCACCGCTCTGACATGCACTTTCCCTCAGGCGCACTCAGCGGCCGCCGCCTCCTCCTCGCTTAATTGTTTTTGCGCCGGCACCGGGGTGACTTTTGGAGCGCTGTTGGTGGAGCGTACGGTGCTTTGCGGTGCGCAACCCCAGCCAGGCCGGCCGGCCCCTGCCCAACCGAAGCGGCCAACCCGGTCGAACCGCTTCCAACAATGGGCGAAGTCGTGGAGGGAGGTCGGCGCCGCGCTCTCTTCTATTCCTAGCCGCCAGCCTTCTGGTAGCCAGCCTTCTGGTAGCCAGCCTTCTGGTATCCGGCCTTTCGGTAGCCGGCGTCCTGGCCTTGCCTGGCGGCTCGCCCCTGGGCGGCCCGGCACCGGTCGCCGCCGCCCCGACGACCACATCTTCTCCGGCCGCGGCTGAGCGGACGGCACCGGTCACGTCGGGGCTGCTGACCACGCCGTTGCTCTCCCCGGCGCGCCTCCCCGAGACATTGCAGGACCTCACGGCGAGCCGGCGTCTTGGCGCCTCCGTAGCGTCGGCCATGTCACCCCGAGCGCTCGGCGCCGGAGCGGCGGCCAGCAGTTGCGCCGAGGTAGCCCAGGACGGCCGCGTCCTGTACGCCGACCACGGCGCCCTCCCCGTGATCCCGGCGTCGAACATGAAGTTGGTCACGGCGACGGCGCTGTTCGACAAGCTCGGGCCGTCCTACAGGTTCCAGACGTCGCTCATGGCCCTGCACCCGCCTGTCCGGGGCGTCATAAACGGCAACCTGTACCTCGTCGGCGGCGGCGACCCCGTACTCCGCCTGCCCAACGATGCCCCTTCGGCCCCTGGCCCGGAACCGTACTCGAACTTCACCAACCTCGTCAGAGCCCTGAAAGCCGCGGGAGTACATCGGGTTACAGGGTCAGTGGTCGGCGATGACACGAGGTACGACGCGCTGCGGTCGGTGCCCGGATGGCCGGCGCGGTATGAGGAGGAGGAAGATGTCGGGCCGCTCTCGGCCCTGGACGTTGACGACGGCCTGGCCACCGCCGGGAGAGGGCTGAACCTCGGCCTACCGCCGGCCGTCCAGGCCAGTGGCATACTCACCAACCTCTTGCACTCGGGCGGCGTGCACGTCGCGGGCGGGCCGACGGCCGGCAAGACGCCCACCAGGCTCAACTGCTGGTGGCCAAACTCGTTTCTCCCCCGCTCGACCAGATCCTCGGCGTGGTACTACGGGCTAGCGACGACACCGCCATGGAGCTCATGACCAAGGAGCTGGGGTTCAGGGAGCGGGGGATTGGTTCGACCGCATCGGGGACAGCAGTGATCCGTGCCGACCTGGCGGCTGACCACCTGCCGCTGGGAGGTTTCGCGAACCCCGATGGCAGTGGGCTGTCACGGTCGGACCGGGTGACCTGTGCGCTCCTGGTGGCCCTCCTGGAACGAGCCGGGCCCGACGGGGTGCTCGTCAAGGATCTGCCTCTCGCCGGGCGGTCGGGGACTCTGGTCGGCGAGCTGACCGGGACCATCGCCGCTGGCCGCGTCTACGCCAAGACCGGGACCCTGGACGACGTCAAGGCTCTTTCGGGTTGGGTGGAGCCGCTGAAGGGGCAGGGCGGGGGCAACCCGGACCTGGCCGCCCCGGTCGTTTTCGCCACTGTCCTCAACGACCTGGCGCCTTCGTTGCCGAGCCCGCAGGACACGCCGACGGGGCTCACCGACCGGGTCGCGCTGGCCGTGGCGGACTACCCCCAGATGCCTGCCCTGGCCCGTTTCGAGCCCTGAGGAACCAAGACAGAGCCTGTAGAGCCAATCCAAACCCAGCGCCGGAGGGCCGCAATAGGAGGTACGGCTTCGAGCGGGCCAGGAATCGTCCGGCGGCCATTGCGTGCGTTCTTGGTTGCGACCGGTTAGCTTCTAGGACATGTCTGGTAGCGAGCCCGGAGGCCTTGACCGGCGCAGTGGCACGGGCCTGCAAGGCGGCCCGGGGGAGCTCGTCGACCTCGTCATCGCCTACGGGCAGCAAGAGCTGGTCGGCCCGGTCCAACGTCAGGTCAAAAACCTCGGTAGGGGCATAGGGGGTGCCATCCTCCTGGCGACGGGGACCCTTCTGCTGGCCCTGGGTTTCCTGCGGGCCCTCCAGGTTGAGTTCGGGGGCCTGGGACAGGTGCCTTCCAGTGTCGTCTACGGTTCTTCCGGAGCACTTTCGGGCAACTGGTCGTGGGTTCCCTACATCCTGGCCGCCGTGTTTTGCGTACTTGTGGCCGCCTTCTGCGTATGGCGGATAATGCGGGGAAACGTGCGGTGAGGCCCAATGCTGCGGGTTAGGACCAGCGGGGGGCAGTCGCCCCGGAGGAACGGCGCGCCACCGCCTCAGGGAAGCGGCCCTGGCGGCCTGATAACGCCCGATGACATCCGGGCCAAGGCTGAGTCGCTCGTGGCCGGCGTCGAAGGTCAGGTCCAATCGGCCAGACCGACCCTGACCTACGTGGCAGTGGGGGGCGTGTTGCTTATGGTGTTCATTGCTTTCTTCATTGGCCGGCGCAGCGGGCGTATCCGTTCGACCCTGGTCGAGATCCGGCGTGACTAGAGGCCCTAGCTCGTGAGCCGGGAGAGAGGTTCGGGCGTACGTGGCGGGACGTATAACTCGGTTTCAGGCGCTCCAGCGGCCCATAGGGGGCTGAGGGCGTGACAGATTGGCTGTCGTGGGCGGTCCGCCGCGGGTTCAAGCGTGGGCTGATCGAGGGCGACCAAACGTGGCTGGTCCTGGGGGCGCTGGCGTTACTTCTTCAGCTTGGCGTAAGGGCCTACCGCAAGAAGCCCGAGGTGGTGTTCTCAGGGCGGATCCCGATAGGGGAGCAACTCGTCGTCACCCACCTCGAGCCCGAGCGCCAAAGGGGCCGGCGTGGGCGTGAAGGTTTGTTTGCGGAACCCTAAACGCGAGGTCGAGGTCCCAGGGCCCGTGGGGGCGTCGGCGCTCGTGCGCCAACTTGGTTACAACCGAGAAGCCGTCCTCGTGATCGTTGATGGGACGCTCGTCACTGGGGATGTCACCATTGCTGATGGTTCTGAGGTGGAAATCCGCCCCGTGGTGTCCGGGGGCGCCCATTGAGGCCGGCCAGATGAGGCCGGCCCAAATGAGACCGGCCCAAATACCAAATGAGACCGGCCAAAATGAGACCGGCCCAAATGAGACCGGCCAAATGAAGTGCCGGGTCTGTCGTGAGCCGGCGGTCATCGAGGTGCGCCGCCACAACGCCGGGTTCTGCCACGGCTGTTTCGTGGTCCACTGCCGTAACCAGGTCGAACGGGCGGTCAAGGAGCACGAGATGATCGCGGCCGGCGAACGCGTACTGGTGGCGGTCTCGGGAGGAAAAGACTCGCTGGCCCTGTGGGACCTCCTGCTCCAGCTCGGGTACGAGGTCGACGGGCTCTACATCGGCCTCGGGATCAAGGGCTACAGCGAACCCTCGGCCGAGTACGCGCGAGGCTTCGCCGCTGAGCGGGCTGTCAAGCTGGTGGAGGTGGACCTGCCCGGGGACTTCGGTTTCGACGTCCGCAGCGGAGCTGCTGCTGACCACCGGGTGCCGTGTTCCGCCTGTGGCCTTTCCAAGAGGCACATCTTCGATCGCGCCGCCCTCGAGGGCAACTATGACGTCCTGGCCACCGGCCACAACCTGGACGATGAGGCAGCCGTGCTGCTCGGCAACGTGCTCCGCTGGGACCTCGCCTATATGGCCCGTCAGCGGCCGGTTCTCCCCGGCGGGGAGGGGTTTCCTCGTAAGGTGAAGCCTCTGGTTCGTCTCGGAGAACGCGAAACGGCCGCTTACTGCGTACTGCAGGGGATCGACTACCAGGTCGAGGAGTGCCCGATGGCGGCCGGTAACCGCCACCTTGGCTACAAGGACGCTTTGAACAGCATCGAGGAACGCTCGCCCGGCACGAAAGCGGCCTTCTACAGCGGTTTCCTGGACCGGGCGGCAGCACTAGTGGCCGAGGTAGGCGAGCAGAGCCGGGAAGGCCTGCACCCGTGCCCGAGATGCGGCGCGCCGACTACGGCCGCCCAGTTGTGCGCGTTTTGCCGCCTGGTCGAGCGGGCGACCACCGAGCACCGCCGACGCCTCCCGGTGAAGCGGTGAACGGGTGAGCCGGTGAACGGGTGAGCCGGTGAACGGGTGAGCACCACCCATCGGCCCTTCGAGGCCGGTGAGAGGGCGCTGCTGTTCGATTCCAAGGGCCGCCGCTACCTCGTCTTGTTGGACAAAGGGGGCGAGTTCCACACTCATGCGGGGACGGTGCCGCACGACATCATCCTGGGCCAGGAGGAGGGGTCCATAGTCCGTTCGAGCCTTGGCGCCCGTTACATCGCGGTGCGGCCGACTCTGGCCGAAATCGTGTTGAAAATGCCCAGAGGCGCCCAGGTCATCTACCCGAAGGACCTGGGCCAGATCCTGGTGATGGCGGACATATTCCCCGGGGCCGGGTGCTCGAGGCCGGATTGGGTTCGGGCGCCCTCTCAATGGCGCTGTTGCGTGCGGGCGCCGACATCGCCGGCTACGAGCTGCGGGAAGACTTCGCCAAGCGGGCCGTGGCCAACGTGACCGCCTTCCTCGGCGAAGCGGTGCTCGAGCGGTACCACGTGGAGTTGCGCGACGTCTACGAAGGGATAAGCGAGAAAGGCCTCGACCGCGTCCTCCTGGACTTGCCCGAGCCGTGGCGGGTTGTCAAGCATGCCGCTGGGGCGATGCGAGCAGGGGGCATAATTGTCTCGTATCTGCCAACGGTGGGCCAGGTGATGACATTGCGTGAGGCGCTGGCCGACGCAGGCTTCGGTATGGCCGAGACGGTCGAGGTCCTGCTTCGGCCATGGCACGTCGATGGCCAATCGGTCCGGCCCGAACACCGGATGGTCGGGCACACCGGCTTCTTGACAGCAGCCAGGTTGATGGCGCTCGTCCCGTGAACGCCCTCGACATCGGCATACTGGTCGTCGCCGCCTTCGCTCTGCTCGGCGGTTGGCGGTTGGGCTTTTTCGGGCGGGTGTTCTCCTGGCTCGGGCTGGGGGTTGGCCTGTACCTCGCCGTGCGGTTCATGCCCAACATCGTCAGCCTCATCGGGTTGTCGGGGTCGGTGGCCCGCATGGTGCTGGCGGTTGGCGTGCTGGTCGGGGGGGCGCTGATCGGCCAAGCCGTGGGTTTGATGATCGGTTCCCGGCTCCACTCGGTCCTCCCGCCCTTCGCCGGTCTGAGGACCCTGGACCGGGTGGTTGGTGCGTTGGTGGGTGTAGTGGGGGTCTTTGCCGCCCTCTGGCTGCTCGCCCCTTCCCTCTCCGCCGTGCCCGGTAGCGTCTCCCAGCTCACCACCGGTTCGGTGATCACGCGGTGGTTGTCCAACGAGACCCGCTCGTATGGCCTCAACCCTCCGAACACGTTGCAGGCTCTGCGCCGCCTGGTCAGCGAGGACGGTTTCCCGCAGGTGTTCGACCAGATCATCCCCGGCCAGGATGTCGGGCCGCCGCCCGGTTCCGTGCCGCTGACGGCAGCAACGGTGACATCCGCGTCAACGTCGACGGTGAAGGTGGAGGGCGAAGCCTGTGGCCGTATCCAGGAGGGGAGCGGCTGGACGGTCGCGCCCGGGCTCGTGGTAACGAATGCGCACGTCGTTGCTGGTGAGCCCGCGGGCAGTACGAGCGTGTTGTTGCCCGACGGGACGGTAAAGCCGGCCATCGTGGTCCAGTACAACCCGGACGTCGACCTCGCCCTTTTATCGGTGCCCGGCCTTGGGGAACCGGCCCTTCCAGTCGGCGCCGGGACGGTTGGTGAAAAGGGCGCCGTTTTTGGCCACCCGAACGGGCAGGACCCATTGGCTGTCCAGCCGGCGACGATCGCGCAAGAGGTCACTGCGGTAGGCCAGGACCTGTACGGGAACCGCAGTACCGAGCGGCGCGTCCTCGTGCTCGCAGCCCAACTTACCTATGGCGATTCGGGCGCGCCGGTGGTCGGCGCCGATGGCAAGGTGGTCGGGATCGCGTTCGCCATCGCCCCGGACCGCCCTACGACCGCTTATGCGCTCAGCACCTCAGAGTTGCTCCCGATACTCGTCCAGCCTCACTCAGCGGCGGTTTCGACCCGTACGTGTGTGAGCACTTGACCTTCCCGGAGGGTACAGAACCGGACGACGTCCTTACCGGGCCAGGGTCATGGCCCGGAACAGGACCTTTACCGACCCCTGGCCCTTCTTCCAGCCTCCGCCAGAGATCTCGAGCCGTCGGATATCCGCCGGCGTGAACGGGGCTGAGTAGCCGAGGGACGCCGGGACGCTCAAGATGTGGTCGTCGGCCGCAGTGCCGGTGACAAACCGGTAAGTCACTGGTCTACCCCGAGCCTCCCAGACGATCAGGTAGGTGTCCGGCGGCTTAAGGATCCCTGCTGCCACCCGCGACAGAAGGGGCGCGCTCAGCGTAAAGCTGGCCACCACTATCTTCCCGGGGAGGCTGGGGACCACTACTGGCTGGCCGAAACGAACATCTGTCTGGCGCACCGCCACGTCACGCCCGCACCGGTCGCTGACTCGTTCCAGGACCTGCCACGGGCCGGCTAGTGCCAGTTGGGTGTAGTGGCAGTAGACGGCTTCAGTGGCCGAAGGCGGGTCCATGACCGGGTCCCGAAAATCGAACCCGGTACGCAACGGCCAGTACAGGATGCGCTGCGGTGCCCGCGTGGAAGAGAGGAAGGCGGCGTCTTTGTGGTCCAGATAGGGCGTGAAGACGCTGTACGACTGGACGACGGGCTCGGGGTCCCATCGCAGGCCGAGGTCGGCCCAGGCGACCATGTCCTCCCATGGCTCTATGGCTACCGTGTGCCCGCGGACCAGCGCAAGGACTGAAGGGGGGAGAGGCTCGTCTTTCAGCAACCCGGAGCGGGCGCGGGCCGTCAGCCGGACGAACCTCGATCCCTGGGCAATGTCGGCCAAATTGGCCCCGAACGAGCGGACGCTTGCTACCGGGTGCAGGCGCGGCACGGGAGTAGCCACGAGAGTGATGCTGGCCGCGAGGGCCAGTGCCCCGGCGTGGATAGCGCGAGGAGGACGAGCGAGGGCGGCCAGCGCGACCGCGACGAGGACCACCCTGAAGAAAAGAGGGTAATGGTTGCCGCTGACGAAGCCTTCCTTTACCTCGGCCCAACCCCAGCCGCCCACCATCATGGCCGCAACGAGGCGCTTCATGGGTGCCCGGGGCCAGATAGCGGCGGCAAAGACGGCGCCGGCCACGATCAGAATGCCCACTGCCAGCCACACGATGGATGATCGTCGTACGTCCTCGGCCATGGCCCCGCCGTAACCGACCATTAGCGAGAGCGAGGCGCTGGCGAAGCTGCCCAGGTTGCCAAAACTCTGGGCCGCGGACACCCAGGCCACCGCGAACGCGGTGACCAGGGCCGCGACCGCCATCGCGCCCGCCCGCAGGCGATCACGCCACGGCCCACCGGTCCCCAGCAAAGCCAAAAAGAGAAGCCCGGCGACGATCAACCCACTGTTCAATTTCACCAGGACGGCGAAGCCGGTGAGCGCCCCGAGCAAGGCGGCCAGGTTGGCTCGGGCGGCGGGAGTGCGAGCATCCAGCAAGTACAGGGACAGGCCCAGCCCGGCCAGACAAACGAAATCGTCAGGGCGACCTTCAGCCCACGAAAGCCAGACCACGGCCCACGTGACTACAGAGGCGACGGCCAAGCCCCAGTAATCTCGCAACCCGGCCAGTACCAGGTAAGCCACGAGCCAAGTAACGGCGAACACGAAACAGACGGCGATCAACGCCGTCGACCGGTAGAAAGGCTCGAGGAAGCCCGCGAAGCCGTACGGGCCGTAAGTGAAATCGAGCTGAGGCCCCCACTGCAGGTGCCGCGTGAACGCCATCGCCAGCCCCGCCTGCCAGGAGGGGTCCAAACCACGCCTTATGGGCAGCCACCCGAGCCAGTTGAGCAAGGTCACTGCCGTCGCCACCAGGGCCGTGCCGCGCCATCCGGCCAAGGCACGTCGGGACGGCTCCGTCCCGGGCAGAGCGCGAGGAAGGGTACCTGCGGAGGGGAGGGGAGGGCTCGCCAGCATGGCCTACTGGCGGAGTGCTACTCCTCTATGAAGATGCATTCCCCGGGGCACTCCTCTGTTGCCTCGCGGGTGGCGTCTTCCATGTCTTCAGGTACCAGCGCCAACCCGGCATGCCCACCTGGCTCACTGAAGATCTTGTCGCCCTCTTTGACGTAAGAAAGCCCGTCGTCGAGCAACGTGAAGACTGCGGGTGCGATCTCTTCGCAGAGGCCGTCGCCGGTGCAAAGATCCTGGTCGATCCAGACCTTCATTCGCTGTTGGTTTCCTTTTGTCCGTACGAACTGACGTGCTCGGCTAACCAACGTACCGGCGGCCGAGGCCAAGTGTCAATCACCCCCGCCACCGCGGTGGACCTTTAGTGCTGGTCGGCAGGGCTACGCCAGGTTGAGGCTGAGGCGCAATAGAGTCGGTGCGGGCCTTACGTTGGGCCAAAGCGGTTGACCCGGCGGCGAGAATGCCCAGGAAAGAGGAGGTGGTCCGCTTGGCTCAGCATGACGAGCAGGCCGGCCGTAGCGGCGCTCAGGACAAGGAAGGCTCCGGGGCGCGTGCGCAGGCCGGGACCCTCGAGGCCCAAGTTGCGGCCCTCGAAGAAGAGATTTCTGCCCTGCGACGCCGGCTAGCTGATGCCCCTAAGCGGGTCCGGACCCTCGAGGAGAGGCTCCTCGAGACGAAGGGCCAGCTCCAGCAGGCCCTCTCGCAGAACGAGCGGCTCACCTATACGCTCCGCGATGCCCGCGAGCACATCGCCTCGCTGCGGGAGGAAGTGGACAAGCTCACCCAGCCCCCCTCTGCGTACGGGACCTTCCTGCGCACTAACGAGGACGGGACGACCGACGTTTTCTCGGGCGGGCGCAAGATGAGGGTATCCCTGCACCCGGGCATCGACGCCAAAGAGCTGCGCCGGGGCCAGGAAGTCGTCCTCAACGAATCGCTCAACGTGGTCATGGCCCGCGGCAGTGACATGTCAGGTGAGGTGGTGACGCTGAAAGAGCTGCTCGACGACCAGCACCGGGCGATCGTGGTCGGCCGCGCCGACGAGGAACGCGTCGTGGAGATCGCGGACTCGCTGGCCGGCGAAAAGCTGAGAGCGGGCGATTCGTTGTTGATGGACTCACGCTCGGGGTTGCTTCTGGAAAAGCTGCCTCGTCCGGAAGTCGAAGAGCTGGTGCTCGAGGAGGTGCCCGACATTTCCTACGAGGACGTTGGCGGCCTCGACTCTCAGATCGAGATGATCACGGACGCGGTCGAGCTGCCGTTCCTCTACAAAGAGCTCTTCATCGAGCACAAGCTGCCTGCGCCCAAGGGCGTCCTGCTGTACGGCCCGCCGGGCTGCGGGAAGACCCTTATAGCCAAGGCAGTGGCCAACTCCCTGGCCAAAAAGGTGGCCGAGACTTCCGGCGAAGGGGGGGGCCGGAGCTACTTCCTCAACATCAAGGGCCCCGAACTGCTGAACAAGTACGTGGGCGAGACCGAACGTCAGATCCGCCTCGTCTTCCAGCGGGCGCGGGAAAAGAGCGAGGAGGGTGTGCCGGTCATCGTGTTCTTCGACGAGATGGACTCGCTGTTCCGCACCCGGGGTAGCGGCATCTCGTCTGACGTCGAGTCGACCATTGTGCCCCAGCTTCTGGCCGAGATCGACGGCGTGGAAGCGCTCAAAAACGTCATTGTGATCGGCGCCTCCAACCGTGAGGACCTGATCGACCCGGCCATCCTCCGTCCCGGCCGGCTGGACGTGAAGATCAAGATCGAACGCCCGGACGAGGTGTCGGCGGCTCAGATATTTTCCCGCTACCTCACCGCCTCGCTACCCCTCGACGAGGGCGAGGTGCGCAGCCTGGGCGGCGGCGACCGGGAAAAGACCGTCCGCCTCATGATCGAACGCACCGTCGAGGAGATGTACCGCGACGAGGAGGTGAACCAGTTCCTCGAGGTCACCTATCAAAACGGTGACAAGGAGATCATGTACTACAAGGACTTCGCCTCGGGGGCCATGATCGAGAACATCGTCCGGCGGGCCAAGAAGCTAGCCATCAAGCGCCAGATTGCCGGGCTCGGCAAAGGCATCAAGACCCAGGACCTGATCGACTCCATAAAGCAGGAGTACAAGGAGCACGAGGACCTGCCGAACACGACCAACCCCGACGACTGGGCGAAGATATCGGGCAAGAAGGGCGAGCGCATCGTCTACATCCGCACGATTACCGCCCAGGGCGACGAGACCAAGGGTGGCCGCTCGATCGAGCGGGTGGCGACAGGCCAGTACCTCTAGAAAACCACTCGGGCCCAGGGCAGCCGAGCAGGTCAGGAAACCGGTCAGCGCTGACCGGGGGCCCTGGTCAGGGTGCTCTCTGCGCTGGGCCACACTTTTCTGCGCCGAAGCGGGGTATCGTCGGCGCGTGGCCATTGTGAAGGTGCTCGGCGTGGAGACCGAGTACGGGATCATCTTGCGGGGTGGGGGAGAACCCAACCCCATCGCGGCTTCGTCCGCACTGATCAACGCGTACGTCGCCTCCCTGGCGCGGCGCATCGAGTGGGACTTCCAGGATGAGTCGCCGGCGCGCGACGCTCGAGGGTTCGTGAGGGAGCCCCAGGTTGCCCCCGAGGTCGAGACCCACCTCGTCAACGCCGTCCTCACCAATGGCGCGCGCTATTACGTGGACCATGCCCACCCCGAGTACTCGGCCCCGAGTGCTCGACCGTCTGGGAAGCCGTCTTGTACGACAAGGCCGGTGAGGCCATCCTGGCTCGCTCGGTGGAAGCGGCCAGCCGGATGCTGCCCCCTGGCCAGCAGATCAGCGTGTACAAGAACAACTCTGACGGCAAGGGCAATTCGTACGGTTCGCACGAGAACTACTTGATGGACCGGGCCGTCCCGTTTTCGCGGGTAGTGCAGTACGCCATCCCGCACTTCGTGACCCGCCAGGTCTACACCGGCTCCGGCAAGGTCGGGGTGGAGGTTTCCGGTACTGAGCACGTGGACTTCCAGCTGACCCAGAGGGCGGACTTCTTCGAGGAGGAGGTGGGCCTGGAGACGACCTTGAAGAGGCCCATCGTGAACACCCGGGACGAGCCTCACTGCGACGCTCAGAAGTACCGGCGGCTGCACGTGATCCTGGGCGATGCGAACCTGTCCGAGGTGGCCAACTTTGTGAAGATAGGCACGACCGCGCTTGTGCTGTCCATGATCGAAGACGATTGGTTTGCTCGCCACGGGCGCGACTACACGCTGGCCACCCCGGTGCGGGCCATGCGCCAGGTCTCGTACGACCTCAGCCTGTCGCAGCCCCTGGCGCTGGCCAGTGGGCGGCAGATGAGCGCCCTGGAGATCCAGTGGGAGCACCTGGAGCTGGCCCGCAAGTACTCAGAGGACGTAGGCCTCGTATCGGTAGGTGGCGAGGACGTGGGTAAGGAAATCCTGCGCCGTTGGGAAGAAGTGCTCTCGGGCCTCGAATCCGACCCCATGAGCCTGGCCAATAGATTGGATTGGGTGGCCAAATACAGGATGGTGAACGGCTACAGGGAGCGCCATGGCCTAGGCTGGCGAGACCCGAAGTTATTAGCAATGGACCTGCAATATCACGACGTGCGGCCCGAGCGTTCGCTTTACGCCCGAGCCGGGATGGAGCGGCTCTTCGAGCCGGCGGCTGTTGAACGTGCCATGACGGAGCCGCCCACCACGACAAGGGCATATTTCAGAGGGAGGTGTCTGCAGCGCTGGCCCCAAGCAATAGCAGCAGCCAACTGGGACTCACTCGTTTTCGACCTGGGGAACGACCCATTACGCAGAGTCCCGATGATGGAGCCGCTCAGGGGAACCGCGGCGCATGTCGACGAACTACTTGCACGGTGTAGCACTCCAGCAGAACTGCTGGAACAGCTGGGCTCTTGAGGAGGCACGTACACCATGGCTGAGAGAGAGCAAATTAAAAAGCAAGCCCCCTCGCGAACGGAGCCGGAGCAGGTTGAAGAGGTCCCCGCCGGCTCTAAACGAGGCGAGGAACTGAAGGCCGAATTGGACGACCTTCTGGATGAGATCGACGAGGTGCTGGAGGACAACGCCGAGGAGTTCGTCAAGTCGTATGTCCAAAAGGGCGGCCAGTAAAGAGGCGGCCACTGGCGAGCGCCAGTTAAACGAGCGGCAGTAGATGAGCGCCAGTAAAGGGGCGACCACCAAGGATTAGGTCGTTCCACGTGTTTCGGTTTGGGCCACCCTCAGGACGTGGCCCAACTAAGGGCAGCTTGTATGCCGTAGGCACCTACTAGGGTCAGTAGGCACTTATGACCCTTCCCATGTTCCCACCGGGGCAAGATCCCGGGCCCAACTTCCACGAGGTGCTCCGCCGGCTCGGCCTCGGGCCTTTCACGCCCTTTGAGCCTGGCGGCGGAGCCGCCGGCCCCCCGCCCGGCGTCGCCGGCGCCCCGGGCTTCCGCGGTGAGACGAACGGCTTCCAGGTGGCTCATGGCACCACGATCTGCGCCGTGCGGTACAGCGACGGCGTGCTCATGGCCGGTGACAGGCGGGCCACCTCCGGCTCGGCCATCGCCCATCGAATGCTTGAAAAAGTCCACCCGGCCGACAACCACAGCGGAGTGGCCATCGCTGGCGCGGCCGGGCCCGCGCTCGAGATGGTGCGCATCTTCCAGCTCCAGCTCGAGCACTATGAGAAGGTCGAGGGCCAGGCCCTGAGCCTGGAGGGCAAAGCCAACCAGCTCTCACAGATGGTGAGGGCCAACCTGGCGATGGCGATGCAAGGCTTCGTGGTGGTGCCGTTGTTCGCCGGATACGACCTGCGGCGGGCCAAGGGCCGCATTTACACGTACGACCCGACGGGTGGTCGCTACGAGGAGACCGACTACCACGCTGACGGGTCCGGGGGCCGGGACGCCCGCACCACGATCAAGCTCGGCTTCCGGGAGGACATGTCACGTGAGCAGTGCGTCGAGCTATGCGTGCGGGCCTTATGGCAAGCAGCCGACGAAGACTCGGCCACCGGCGGCCCAGATGTAGTCCGCGGGATCTACCCGACGGTGGCGACGATCACCGCTCAGGGTTTCCAGCGGGTGCCGGAGCCCGAGGTGGCCGACGGTTTCGACCGGGTGATCGCCACGTTGAGTGCGGCCGAGTTCGCGCCCGCTCCAGGCGAGGTTGACACGGGTGATGTCCTGTCCGGGAGAGGTCCGGGAGGACGTACGCCTGGTCAGAGCCGGACGCGTCGGGGTCAGCGGCCATGACGATGCCCTTCTACGTAGCTCCCGAACAGTTCATGAAGGACAAGGCGGACTTCGCGCGGAAGAACATCGGCCGGGGCCGTCCTTTGGTGGCGACGGTATACGCCGAGGGCGTCCTCATCTGCAGCGAGAACTCGTCTCGGTCGTTGCACAAGGTCAGCGAGATTTATGACCGGATCGCCTTCGCCGGCGTGGGCAAGTACAACGAGTTCGACCAGCTCCGCCGGTCCGGCGTCCAGCACGCGGACATCAAGGGCTATCAGTTCAGCCGGGAAGACGTAGATGCCCGGTCCTTGGCCAACGTCTACGCCCAGTACATGGGCAATGTCTTCACTCATGAAATGAAACCGCTCGAGGTGGAGATCCTCGTCGCTGAGGTCGGGGCGCGGCCAGGCGACGACGAGTTGTTCCACATCCTCTATGACGGCACTGTGGTCGACGAGGACCGCTTCAGTGTGCTCGGCGGGGAGGCCGAGGCCATCACCGCCCGGTTCGCCGCCACGTACCGGGACGGATGGTCGATCAACGAGGCCCTGGTGGCTTGTGTTCAGGCTCTAGCGGGCACTGAACGTCAGCTAGGGGCGGGTGAGCTCGAAGTGGCGGTCCTCGACCGTGGCAATGGCCGCCGGGCCTTCCGGAGGGTCCTGGAGGCCGAAGTGGCGGAGGTGCTGGCCGGCCAGCAGCGCCTCAACCAGGCCGAAGCAACCGACGACAGCCTTCTTGATGCTGTCGAGGAGGTACTAGAGGCCACGGAAGAGCCAGAGGCTGGCACCCCAGAGCCTGGCACCCGGCGGCAGAGCCTGGCACCCCAGAGCCTGGCACCCCAGAGCCTGGCACCGGGGGCTCGGAGGCAGTCACCTAGGGCTGGCCCCGGCCCTGCCGTCCGGCGGCCACCGGGCGAGGCCGGTTGCTGGGGTTACTTGGCCTGCTGGGGTTACTTGGCCTGCTGGGGTTACTTGGCCTGCTGGGGTTACTTGGCCGCGGCCGGCTACTGGCCGACGAAGTGGACCAGCATTGGGGCGCCCGCTACTAACAAGGCGGCGGCCGCGGCTAGCGCCCGTCGCGTCCGCACGGCCCACGGCTTGGCCGGAAGCGCGACGTCGGTCGGGTCCTCGCCCAGGTCAGGCAAGATGTCTCCGTCGTCTCCGTCGTCTCGGCCGGCCTCCGCCTCGGCGTCGGAGAACCCCGCCGGACCCACGCCGACCCACCTCTGGCTGGCAAAAGCGGCTTCCACCTCGTCCGCGAGGAGCAAGTCCGCAGCCAGGTCCGCTTGCCCCGCCTCCACCAGCACCGAGACGGTCCCGAACGGGTAAGGGCCGGCCAGGCCACCCTGGAGGTGGGTCACGATGCCCTCGGAACCGAGCCGAGCGGCCAGCACTTTGGCCTGCCAGGCATCCGGCACGGTACGCAAGTGGACCATCCGCAAG
This sequence comes from uncultured Acidimicrobiaceae bacterium, assembly GCA_963750465.1. Taxonomy (GTDB): domain Bacteria; phylum Actinomycetota; class Acidimicrobiia; order Acidimicrobiales; family Palsa-688; genus Fen-671. The sequence goes on along the minus strand of CAVVRE010000007.1, from coordinate 235,967 downwards.
CCTTGGCTCATATCGGCAACCCTAGTGCGGGCCGTGGTCCGCAGAGGCCCACATATGCCCGCCCGGCCGAGCCCGTCACGTGGTGGGCCAATTGGCACGGTATCCTGCCGAACAAGGAGCGAAAAGACACAGCACATGGAACGCCGCATTTTTGGCTTGGAGAACGAGTACGGGGTTACCTGTACTTTGCGAGGGCAGCGCCGGCTCAGCCCCGACGAGGTAGCGCGCTACCTGTTCCGCAGGGTGGTGTCGTGGGGCCGCTCTTCGAACGTGTTCCTGGAGAACGGGGCGCGGCTCTACCTCGACGTGGGGAGCCACCCCGAGTACGCCACCCCGGAGTGCGACTCGATCAGCGACCTCGTCATCCACGACAAGGCGGGGGAGCGTATCCTCGAGCACCTCGTGGTCTCGGCCGAAGCCCGCCTGCGGGAAGAAGGGATCCGCGGCGTCATCTTCCTGTTCAAAAACAACACTGACTCCGCCGGTAACTCGTACGGGTGCCACGAGAACTACTTGACCACCAGGCGGGACGACTTTACGCATTACGCGGAAGTGCTGATCCCGTTCCTTATTTCCCGCCAGATTTATGCGGGCGCCGGGAAGGTCTTACAAACGGCGCGAGGCGCGCAATACTGTATAAGCCAGCGGGCTGAGCATATCTGGGAAAGCGTTTCGTCGGCGACGACGCGGAGCCGGCCGATTATCAACACCCGTGACGAGCCGCACGCCGACGCCGAGCGCTATCGCCGCCTCCACGTGATCGTCGGCGACTCCAACATGAGCGAGTACGCCACCTTTTTGAAGGTGGGGACCACGAGCATCATGCTGCGGATGCTCGAGGACTCGTCAGTGGTCATACGTGATATGACACTCGAGAACCCGATAAGGGCGATCCGCGAGATAAGCCATGACACCACGTGCCGGCGCAAAGTCAGGTTGGCGAACGGCCGCGAGGCGAGCGCTCTCGACATCCAGTCCGAGTACCTCGAGCGCGCTCAGCGCTATCAGCAGGCCAAGGGCCTTTCCCCCCTGGAGGACAAGGCCATGCAGATGTGGGAGCACTGCCTGAAAGGCATAGAAAAAGACCCGTGGTCCCTCGACCGGGAGTGTGACTGGGTCATGAAGCGAAAACTGATCGAGGCCTATCGCGAACGGGACGGCATTGCCCTGACTCACCCCAAGGTCGCCCTTATGGACCTCCAGTACCACGACGTCAACCGCCAGAGGGGCCTGTACTACCGGATGGAGAAGCGCGGGTTGACGGAGCGGATGGCGACCGACGAAGAGGTGGAGCGGGCACTCGACGAACCGCCCCAGACGACGCGTGCCCGCTTGCGGGGTGAGTTCATCCGCCGGGCCAAGGAACGCCGGCGGGATTTCACGGTCGACTGGGTCCACCTCAAATTGAACGACCAGGCCCAGCGGACCGTTCTGTGCAAGGACCCGTTCAAGGCGCGCGACGAGCGGGTGGAGAAGCTGATCGCTTCGCTCTGAGGTCTGGGCCGGCCCGCCCACGGCTGCCCATAACATCGGCGCCCATAACATTGGCGCCCGTAACATTGTTATGTGGACCGGCTGGAACGTCTCGTAAACCTCGTAGTAGCGCTGCTGGACACGCCGCGGCCACTGACAAAGGAGGAACTGCGCCAGCGGGTCGGCGGCTATAGCGACGACGACGCCAACTTTCACCGCAATTTCGAGCGCGACAAGGACCTCCTGCGTCAAATGGGGATCCCGGTGGTATCCGAACCGATGGGCGGTTCGGATATTTCCGAACGTCTCACGGGGTACCGGGTCCCCCGTGACCTATACGAGCTGCCCGACCCGGGCCTGGACGAGGACGAACTGCTGGCGCTCAGCCTGGCGGTATCGGCGGTCGCGTTTGACGGCTCGGCCAAAGGGGCGGCCACGACCGCCCTGTGGAAATTGGCGGCCGTGAGCGCGCAGCGCTCTGGCGCCAGCGAACCGGGCGGCCTGCCGCTGGCGGACGTACCCGCTGACGACAAAGTCGCCACTCTGTTTTCGGGGGTTCAGCAGAGGCGGGTGGCCCGGTTCGAGTACAACGGCCTCCCTAGACGGGTGGACCCCTACCGCCTCTCGTACCGCCAGGGGCGGTGGTACCTGGCCGGTTTCGACCACGGCCGGGAGGGCGAGCGCCTCTTTCGCGTCGACCGCATTACGGGCGCTGTGGGCTTGGAGGAGGCGATGGGGCAGTTCGTGCGGCCCCAAGGCGTCGTCTCGGGGCCGCCGCCCCCGTGGCGGCTCGGTGACGACGAGGAGATCGTCGTCGAGTTGCGAGTGGACGCCAGCCAGGCGGAGTGGGTGCGCTCACTGGCGGGCGAAGAGACCGTCGCTGGGACCAGCCCCGATGGCGGGGCCGACTTCAAACTTCCGGTGACCAACAGGGCTGCGTTCCGCGGGTTCGTTCTTGGCCTGCTCGACCGGGCCGAGGTGATGGGGCCGCCCGAGGTGCGCGACGAGATCGTCTACTGGCTGTCTGATCTGGCCGGCCCAAATCTGGCCGGCCCAAATCTGGCCGGCCCAGATTCGGCCGGCCGGGAGGGCCCGCTGCGAAGGCAGGTACCATCACGGGCGACCGAGCCCGGTCTCTCGGGCGAAGCGGCCCGGCCCGGCCTATGAGCCGCCCAAGCGCGGCGGAGCGCCTCGAGCGGTTGTTGAGCATTGTGCCGTGGGTCGTGGCCCAGGACGGGCCGACGGTGGCCGAGACCTGCGAACGCTTCGCCATATCAGAACGCGACCTGATCGCCGACTTGAACTTGCTCTTCTTGTGCGGCGTGTACCCCTATACGCCCGATGCCCTGATCGAAGTCGACATCGACGGAGGACGAGTCTGGGTCCGGTTTGCTGACTGGTTCAGGCGCCCGCTGCGCCTTACCCCTCCCGAAGGCCTGGCGCTGGTGGCGGCCGCTCGGGCCCTTCTGGGAGTGCCGGGGCCGGGGTTGCCCGACGAGCGAGGGCGCGTTGGCGAGCGCCGTTTCCAAGCTGGAGATGGTCCTGGGTGCTGGTGGCGAGGAGGCGCTGGAGGTCGAGCTGGGGGCGGCCTCCGCTGAGGTCCTGAGCACGTTCCAGCTGGCTTGCAGCGAGCACCGCAAAGTCGTCGTGGACTACTACTCGTTCGGCCGCGACGAGGTGGGGGAGCGGGTCGTCCGGCCGTGGCGCATGTTTTCTTCCGGAGGCCATTGGTACTTATTGGCGTGGTGCGAAAAGGTCGCCGATAGACGGCTTTTTCGGGTCGACCGTGTCCGTTCCGCCGCCCTTCTCGAGGCCAGCTTCGACCCGCCCGAGGACCTGGGGCCGATCGCTGTTTATGAGGGCCGACCAGAGGATCCGCTGGTGGTCCTCGACCTGGGGCCCGGAGCTCAGTGGGTGATCGAGCGCTACCCCAACGAGGGGACAGTGGACCTGGGGGACGGCTGTACCCGGGTCCGTCTCCGGGCCAGTTCGAAGGCGTGGCTGGAAAGGCTCCTGCTTCGGGCCGGCCCTGAAGCGATCGTAGTTTCGGGCGCGGAGGGTGTACTACCGGCGGCGGCGCGACGCCTACTAGAGGTCTACGGACATGTAACCTCTAGGGAGTGACGCTGGCCGACCAACAGGAGGAGGAGCAGCGCGCCTCCACGCAGGGTAAGCCGTCGCAGTCCAACGGCCGGCGGAACATGTTGGTCGAGTGGGTCGTCATCGTGGTGGTGGCACTGGTCGCCGCCCTTCTCATAAAAACCTTTGCCATACAGGCGTTTTATATCCCCTCGCAGTCGATGGAGCCGACCTTGCTCCCGGGGGACAGGGTCCTCGTCAACAAGCTGTCCTACGATTTCCACCCTGTCCATACCAGTGACATCATCGTGTTCCGCCGGCCGCCCAACGACACCACCCCGGGTATAGACGACCTCATCAAGCGCGTGATCGCCTTACCAGGCCAGTCGGTCTACGTGGCCAACTGTGCGGTCTACATCAACGGGAAGCAACTGGCCCAGCCCTACCTGCCCAAAGGGTGGCAAAACCCTTCGTCGGAGTACTGCACCACCTGGACGTCCAATTTGCCCGACCCGTACAAGGTCCCGAAAGGCTTCTTCTTCGTGATGGGCGATAACCGGAAAGACTCCTACGACTCCCGCTACTGGGCCCTCTGCCGGCCAATTACATAGTCGGGCGGGCGTTCCTCCGTATGTGGCCGCCCAGCCGCATCGGCTTGTTGTAGGGCCGTTCCCGCGGGCCCAGGGCGCCCGCCCCTGGGGTCCCGGTGCCTCTATACGCGGGCCCGCGGGCTTTCTACTCCCTCCTTCCGCCGGCTTCAACGCTCAAGCGAGTTTCGGATAAAGCCGATATCACTGTGAGTGTTCCAGTTACCAGGGCGCGGGTCCGGGTAGAGAGTGGTAGAGAGAGGGAGTTGCCGAGGTGGCTACAGTCAGGGCAAGTTGCTCAGGTTGCGGGGACGTCGAGCTGACGACGCGGGAAGTGCAGGTCCAGGTCTGCACCGCCACCGACGAAGGCACGTACTCTTTCGTGTGCCCGAGCTGTCGTTTGATCGTCAACAAACCGGCAGAACAACGCGTCATCGAACTGCTGGTGTCGGCCGGGGTCAAAGTCGTCGACTGGGATCTCCCGGCGGAGCTCTCCGAAGCCAAGTCTGGCCCGGCGATCAGCTACGACGATCTGCTGGCCTTCCATTTTGAGCTGAGCACCGAAGGGTGGCTCGAGCACGTGATCGCCGGTGACGGCCGGCGCTGAGTAGGGCTGTTCAGTGAGCTGGGCCTGGATGGCTCCGTTGGTTATGGCCGGGTTGGGCGCCGGGGTGTGCGCGGCGCTGGCCAGCGCGGTGCGCCGAGAAACGGCCCGTGTACGCCTGGCCCGGGTCGAGCTGTCGGAGGCACGACCTCGCCTTCGTCGTTCGGCTGGACAGGTAGGACCGACGGGATGAGCGGCGACAGGACGAGGGTGGGCCGGATGCCCGTAGGCCGAATGCCGGCTGGCCGGATGACCGCCGTCCGCCTGACCTCCTAGCGTTCGACCGGCGTGGGGGGCCAGGTGCGGTACAAAGGGTGCCGTGCCCCGCGGAGCCGCAGAGAAGCCTACCTTCAGCGCTGACCCGCTTCGAGCCCGGTTCCTCTCGGGCCACCCCTTCGAGCTGGACGCCTTCCAGCTCGAGGCTATGGACGCTCTCGATGCCGGCCATAGCGTCGTGGTCGCCGCGCCCACGGGTTCGGGCAAAACCGTGGTGGCGGAGTACGCCGTCTCCCGAGCGTTGGCGGAGGGCTCGAAGGCGTTCTACACGACACCGCTGAAGGCCCTCTCGAACCAGAAGTTCTCTGACTTCAACCGGGTCTACGGCCCCTCGAAGGTGGGCCTTCTCACGGGTGACAATTCCATCAACGGTGACGCCCCGGTCGTGGTGATGACGACAGAAGTCCTGCGCAACATGATCTACGCCGGCTCGTCCAGCCTGACCGGGCTTCGCTATGTGGTACTCGACGAGGTCCACTACCTCCAGGACCCCTACCGTGGCCCGGTGTGGGAAGAGGTGATCATCCACCTCCCTCCCGAGGTGGACCTGGTTTGCCTTTCGGCCACGGTGTCCAATGCGGAAGAACTGGCCGACTGGGTCGGTACCGTGCGGGGCTCGACTCGCGCCGTCATCGAAGAACGCCGCCCTGTCCCCCTCCACAATCTCTTCCTGGTGGGCGAGCGGCGCAGCGAGCATCTTTTGATGCTGCCCACGTTCGTCGAGGGGCGGCCCAACCCGCGCGGCATCGCCGTCACGGCCAGGGCCGAGGACGGCTGGAGGGCGAGCCGGCGGAGCGGGTTGTTCACGCCGAGGCGGGCCGAGACCGTCGAATTGCTGGAAGGAGAAGGCCTGCTGCCGGCCATCTACTTCATTTTCAGTCGCGCCGGATGCGACGAGGCCGTGCGCCAATGCATGCGCGAAGGTAGGCGCCTGACCAGCCCGGCCGAGCGTCGCCAGATCCGGGAAGTGGCTGAATCAGCCACCGGTCACCTTTCGGACGCAGATCTGTCAGCGCTCAACTACGGCGAGTGGCTGGCCAGCCTCGAAGCCGGCTTCGCCGCCCACCACGCCGGCATGGTCCCTCCCTTCAAGGAGGCGGTCGAGCACTGCTTCTTGTCCGGTCTGGTGAAGGTCGTGTTCGCCACCGAGACCCTTTCGCTCGGTATCAATATGCCGGCCCGCTCGGTCGTGATCGAAAAGCTGTCGAAGTTCACGGGGGAGCGAGTCGAACCGTTGACCCCTGGTGAATACACCCAACTGACCGGCCGGGCTGGTCGGCGCGGCACCGACGAGGTCGGCTACGCCGTCGTCCTGTGGTCCCCTGGTGTCACTTTCGACCAGGTGGCGTCGTTGGCCGGCGCCCGCAGCTACGCCCTCACGTCGAGCTTCAGGCCCACGTACAACATGGCCTCAAACCTCGTCAGGCGGTGCACACCCAGTCAGGCGCACCATTTGCTCAACCTCTCGTTCGCTCAGTACCGGTCCGACGCCGACATTGTCCGCCTCGAGAGCTACCTAGAGCGTTCCCGCCAAGAGCTCGAGCACGCGCTGGCAGAGGCGCAGTGCGAGCGGGGGGACGTGTTCGAGTACAGGCGGCTGGCCGCCGGCACCCATCACCGGGCCCAACCCCGCCGGGCCAAGCCCGAAGAGATCGTGGCGGCCATGGAGGGCCTGCGCCCGGGCGATGTCCTGGTGGTGCCGGCGCGCAAGCCGGGGGGGGTGAGGACCAACGACAGAGTGGCCGTACTTTCGACCCGGGAAAGGAAAAAGGGCGACGTCAGCGTGCGGGCTATAACTGCGGGCCGCCGGCTCGTCTCGTTCAGCCCCAAGGATTTCCACTCGCCGCCGCGCGCCGTAGCCCACGTCGAACTGCCCGTCCCCTTTGCCCCCAAGAGCCGCGAGTTCCAGCGCCGGATCGCCTCCTCCCTCGCAGATGTCAGGAGCGGTTCCCGTTTTCAGGGGGACGGACACCTGAACAGGATGGGCGCCGGCGCGGCCGCCCATCCTGTAGCTGCTTGCCCCGACGTCCGTACCCATCTGAAGGCGGCCGGCAACGTCGAGCGCGTCGCCCACCAGGTCGAACGCCTGGAGAGCCAGGTCCTCCGACGGACAGAGTCGCTGGCCCGTCAGTTCGACAGGGTCCTCCAGCTGCTCGAGCGGTGGGGCTACGTAAAAGGTTGGTCGCTGACGGCGGCGGGGTCCCGTCTGGCCAGGATCTACCACGAGCAGGACCTTCTCGTCACCGAGTGTGCCGAGCGGGGCATCCTGGATGGATTGGCCCGGCCGAACTGGCCGGTCTCCTCTCCGTCTTCACGTACGAACCGCGCGGCCCGGGGGCCGGCGAAGGCGACGGTGCCCCGCTTCCCAGCCACAAGCTGCAGGAGCGCTGGCGGGCGGTTCAGTCTGTGGCGCTGGAGTTGAACCTTGACGAGCAGTCATTGGGCCTGGTCAAGACCAGACCGCCTGACGCCGGTTTTGTGACCCTGGCCTCCGGGTGGGCGAACGGCAAGGAGCTGGCTTCGCTACTGGCGCCCCTGGACGACGGCTCGGGCCGCGGGGCCGCCCTCATTTCGGCCGGGGACTTCGTACGGAACGTAAAGCAGTTGATCGACCTCTTGCGCCAGCTCGGCGACGTGCTGGCGGACGGGGGCGCGGCCCGGTCCGCTCGGGAGGCCGCCGGTGCGCTTTTCCGGGGCGTAGTGGCGGCCTCGTCGGTGGTCAACTCGGGCGACTAAAGCCGCTCGGCTCGCGTAGGGTGGGCGAATCCGAACCTGGGCGCTGCTCGAGTCACCTGGTGACTACACCTTGACCGATGTAAGCCTCCGCGACCCGGGCCGGGGAAGTGAAGCTGGACGTAGCCGTGAGCGCCCTCAACCACCTCGACCTGTGGTTGCAACAGGGCCTGCCCAAGCCAAAGTCGTTTCCGATGGTGCCCGGCTGCGATGGCGCCGGGACGGTCGCGGTTTTGGGGGAAGGTGTTTCCCGGTGGCAAGTGGGCGACGAGGTCGTGATCAACCCGTCCTTTGCCTGCGGCCGCTGCCCCCAGTGCCTCGGAGACCTCTCGGTGTTCTGCGCCAGGTGGGGGATCATGGGCGAGCACTACTGGGGTAGCCATGGGGAGTCCGTGATCGTGGGCGAAGCCAACCTGGTCCGCAAGCCCCCCGAGATCTCGTGGGAGGAGGCCGGCGCTTACGGTCTGTGCGGCCTGACTGCCTACCGGATGCTGCGCCGGGCGCGCCTGGCGGCGGGGGAGACCCTGCTCGTGGTCGGCGCCGGCGGGGGCGTGAGCAGTGCCGCCATCGGTATCGGGCAGCGCCTGGGGGCGCGGGTGTTCGCCACCTCTCGTCACCCGGCCAAGTCCAAGCGGGCGCTCGAGCTCGGAGCGCTCGAGGCGTTCGTCACCGACGGCGAGCCGGTGCCGATGAAGGCCGACGTCGTACTCGACAGCGCCGGCAGCCCGACATGGTCGCTGTCCACCCGGGCGCTGAAACCGGGTGGCCGCCTGGTGACGTGCGGGGGCACGGGAGGCGTCGGCGTCGAGGTCAACCTGGCCCGGCTGTTTTTGAGCCAGCAGGAGGTGATCGGGTCGACCATGGGCACGTTCAAGGAGTTCGACGAGCTAACGGCGCTCGTCGCCGGTGGGCTACCGGTGGTCGTCGACAGCGTTTACGACTTCGACGACTACCCCTCGGCGCTGGAGCGCCTCGAGTCCGGGGCGCAGTTCGGCAAGGTCGTGATCAGGCACTAGGGCGTTCCGCCGGGCGCGCCTGTCGGGGTGGCGGGCTCGCCTGGCGTGGCGGCCGGTGCCATGGGATGCCATGGGCACGGGCCTGGGGCCGGGGTCTTTGCCCCGCAGAGCCGGCTCAGGTCACCTGGATCTGGGTGCGGCTCGGATTCTTGTGGTGGCGCCCCGGTGCTCGACCTGTGAGGGGCTGTCTCGCTGATCGGGGGTGCCTGGCCTCAGCCCTAGCCATGAGCGGGCAGCCTGGCCGTCAAGGCTGCAACAATGGCCCATGGACAAAACGCGCTGGGACGAGGTGGACAGTTATCTGGCCGGGCTGCTGGTCGGTGAGGACGACGTCTTGACCTGTACCTTGCGGTCCAGCGCCGAGGCGGGCCTCCCGGCCATAAGCGTTTCCGCCCTCCAGGGGAAGTTCCTGCACGTACTGACCCGGCTCATGGGGGCGCGGCGAGTCCTCGAGATCGGCTCACTGGGCGGGTACAGCGCCATCTGGCTGGGGCGAGCCCTCCCGCCTGCGCCCGAAGGCCGGCTCGTCAGCCTCGAGGTGAACCACCGTCACGCGGCCGTGGCCCGGGCGAACATCGCCAACGCCGGGCTGAGCGGCACGGTCGAGGTCGTGGTCGGGCCGGCCCTAGAGTCGCTCCCTCGGCTGGCCCGGGAAATGGGCCCGGCTATTTTGACCTGACTTTCATCGATGCGGACAAACCCAACAACCCGGCGTATTACAGGTGGGCGCTCCAGTTGACCCGGCCGGGCGGGGCGATCATTGTGGACAACGTCGTCCGGGAGGGCCGGGTGGCGGAGGCCACCAGCTCGGACCCGGCCGTGCTCGGGACCCGCGAGCTGTTCGAGACGATGGTCAGGGAGCCCGGCGACAACCTGCCCACGGCGGCAGCCACGGCGCTGCAGACGGTGGGCGCGAAGGGCTACGACGGCTTCGCCATAGCGATCGTCGAGGGCAATGCCAGGCCGGCGTAGTTGTCCGGCTGGTGGTCCCTGAGCATCCCCCAACGGCGTCGGGCGGCCTCGTAGGCTGACACGTCGCATGAGCCCTCACGCCCTCGACGTGCCCTACGCGCAAGAGTCCTGGACTCCGGCCGAGGCCGACATCCTGCGGCGCTATTTCACCAACCTCGAGGGCCCCGTTTTTGCCCTGGTAAACCTTCCCGAGGTGGTGAAAGGAGCACTCTTCGCGCGTTATTCTCGTTCGGGTAAAAGCCTGAGGCGCCTCTTCCTCGACGAGTTTGTCGGCGACCTGGACGTGAGCGGCGACCACAGTGTCGACGCCACCGTCGGCTTGGCCCGGGCGGAGCAGCTGTATGAGCGCGTCTTCTTCGAGTACGGCGACGATTCGGTGGCTCAGCTCGGCGGGGTCCACTTGGCTTGCGAGCAGGCTTCGAACTTGCTGACCAAAGTTCTCGAGCGTGGCCGGCTCATGTCGTACATGGAAAAGTCGACCCGGTACGTTGCTTACGACACCAGATTGCCGAGCGGACGGTACCGGTATTACCGGAGCCCAGAAGATCCTGGCCTCAGTTCTTGGCGCCCGCTATGTCGGCGATATGGACCGGATGTTCGACGCTTACGCGCAATTGTTGCCGGTTTTGTACGAGTGGTTCGCGCAGAGGCACCCGCGGAGCGAAGGCGTCAGCGATTTTGCTCACCGCCAGGCCGTGAAAGCGAAAGCTTTCGATACCCTTCGGGGCCTTTTACCGTCGGCGGCGACCTCAAACCTGGGAATTTATGGTTCCGGTCAAGGCTATGAGGCTTTGTTGTTGCGAATGCGGGCGCACCCCTTGCCCGAGGCCCGTGACTATGCCGACCTTATGCTGACGGAATTACGCAAGGTAATCCCTTCTTGGGTCCGCCGGGTGGACGTGGCCGACCGGGGTACCGCGTGGTCAGCGTACATGGAGCAAAACGACTCGGCCATGGCCGACCTGGCCCAAGCGGTCATTGGGGGAGCTAATACCGGTAAGGCTCGTTTACCGGCGGGCACCGGCCCGGACGTCAAACTGGTGGATTGGGACCCCGATGGCGAAGCGAAACTGGTAACGGCCATGCTCTACCCCTACACCCATTTGTCGGAGGAAGAGCTCATTTTGCGAGTGTCGAGAATGACTGGCCCAGAGCGCCTCGAGGTCATGGGCAAATATGCGGGCGAGCGTCTCAACAGACGGCACCGCCCCGGGCGGGCACTGGAACGCTGCTCCTACCGGTTCGACGTCGTCTCGGATTACGGCGCCTTCCGGGACCTTCAACGGCACCGGCTGCTGACGATCGAATGGCAAGGCCTTACCCCTTACCTCGGTTACACGATGCCCGACGCCGTCGTCGCCGCCGGCGGCGCAGAGCTCTACGACGAGGCCATGAACCGGTCGGTGGCGCTGTACGAAGCCCTGGGCGAGCAGTTCGGCAGCACGGTGGCCGCCTACGCCGTGACATTGGCCCACCGGGTGCGCTACAGCGTCCAGATGAACGCCCGGGAGGCGATGCACATGCTCGAACTAAGGACCACCCGGGAGGGTCACCCCGAGTACCGCAAGGTATGCCAGAAGATGCACGACCTGATCGCCGGGCAAGCGGGCCATCGGTCCGTAGCCGCCATGATGGGGTTCGTCGATCACCTGGACTACGACGACGAGGGCCTGGGACGCTTGGCCGCCGAGCGCCGCGCAGACGCCCGGCGCCGTGGCCAGCACAGATAATTGGCGGCCGGGGACCGCTCGCCCACCGTACGGGCCGGGATCATATTTTGCACGTCCCTGAGCAGGTTGGACGCGTATAAGTCCTGGTAAAGAGGTGAAGACTGCGCTTGATGACGGCTCGGCAGTGCGCAATGATGGTCACAGAGGTCCTGCAGGGGAGCGTTCCTGCAGTGCTCGGCCAGGAGGCCCGGGGAGCTAAGTAGAAAACGACTTCGGCACTGCCGGTGAGCAAGGTTACCGAGCGTGCGTTGGCGGTACCAAAGGCCCCCGGGCCGTCCTGAACGGCTAGAGTCACAGCGCTGGCGGCCCGTGAATAAACCTCGTTGAAGATCCGTTAACGCCGTCGCCACCTTGCCGACTGGTGAGCTTTGCTTGCTTCGCTTAGCATGCCCCGCCGGTAAAGCGTGGTTCGTGCCATCCTGTGTTTCAAATGCTTGCTGAAGGACACCTGCCAATGCCTGACGACGACGAAGATGACTTCGATGATCAGCTGCTCGAAGACGGCCCTGAACCGGAGGATATTGATGACGAGGAAGACCTCGAGCTCGACGACGTAGAGCTGGTCGAGGAGGACCTCGAGGACGACGACGCCGACATCGACGTCGAAGAACCCGATGTGGTCGAGGTCGCGGTGGTCGATGAGGCCGTCGCCAGCACCGTTGTCGCGACCGAAGAGGAAGAGGAGTTCGAAGACGAGGAGGACGAGGACGGGGACGACGTGGAGGCGAGCCTCGACGTCATCTTGAAGTCGCGCCTGGTGGTCTCGGAGACGGACGAGGAAGAGGACGAAGAGGAAGAGGACGAAGAGGAAGCTGAAGGAGACGAACGAGGCGAGGTAGCCACACGCGTTCTGCCCAAGCAACCGGGGGAGTTCGTCTGCCAGTCGTGTTTCCTCGTGAAGCACCGGAGCCAGCTGGCGGACGAGGAGCGCCAACTCTGCCGCGACTGCGTCTGAAAAGAGCTTTCACGTGGCTAAGGCCGGCGGTCTCGGGTGGAACCCGTGTTCGAACCGGCCCGTAGGCTACGTAGCGTAGGGCGCTACTTTGGGGGCATGACCAAGGATGCTGGCGCAGAGCGGGCGGCCGATCGCCTTCTGGACCTGGCCGTTTACGCCCCGGTGGGTCTCGTTCTCAGCGTGGTCGAGGCCGTGCCCGAGCTGGCCCTAAAGGGCCGTGCCCGGCTCGGCCCGCAGGTCCGGTCGGCGCGGACCATTGGACAGTTCGCTGTTGGCCAGGGCTACCGCCAGTTCGTGGGTTTCGCCACATCCCGGGGCGCCTTTCCTTTCCGGGGCGCTTTTCCCTTCGGCGGCGCCTTTCCCTTCCGGGGGGCGAAGCCCTCGAGCACGCCCACCCCGCACAGAGCCCAGCCCGCCGGAGGCGACGGCCAGGGCGCCGCTGACGGGCTTCCTGCGCCTTTTCTCCCGCCACTGGAGCTCGTCGAGGGGACTGGAGAGCCGATTGGCGACATAGGGCCGGAGAGCCTGGCGATACCGAGCTACGACTCGTTGTCCGCCACTCAAGTGGTGGAACGGTTGGCCGGTTTGTCGCGCGACGAGGTGGCGGCCGTGGCGGTGTACGAGGCGGCCACACGACGCCGCAAGACCATCCTGGTTCGCGCCGAAAAGCTCCTCCGGTGATCTCCGCTGCTTCAGGGGCGGTGCCGGTAGCCAGGCCAGCGCGACCAGCGGATGTCGCACGGCTGGCCGAGATGTACCTTGAGGCCGCGGACGAGCTGAGCCCGATGAGGGGCGGGCGGGTGCTCCTCGGCCTAAACCGACGTGAGAGGCCAGTGGTGAGCTCGTTCACCAGCCAGCTCGAGGATCCTCGCCAGTTCGTGGTGGTCGCGGCCCTGGGTAGCGACGATATCGTCGGTTACGGCACCTGCCGTACATTGACACTGTCGGAGGAAGAGCGGGTGGGGTCGATCCAGGATCTCTACGTCGCTCCGACAGCGCGCCGGTCGGGCGCCGGCCGTGCGATCGCCGCGCTACTTGTGCGGTGGTGCAGCTCTGAGAGTTGCATCGGGGTGGACGCCACTGCGCTGCCCGGGAGCCGGGCCGTAAAAAGCTTCTTCGAGGGAGAAGGGTTTACGGCTCGCTTGCTCGTAATGCACCGGCCGCTGAGGTGACTCCCGTGCCGGGCACTTGCGGTTCGGCCTCTGCCTGAGGCGGCTCTCCCGTCTCAAGCTGCTCTCCGGTCTCGGGTGGCTCTCCGGCCGACGGCTCCTCCGTGTCCATAGAAGGCACCACGACGCGCTTGCTCGGGGACCGCTTGCTCGGGGACCGCCTGTTCGGGCTCGGGTACCACCGCAGCCTGTACTTCGTTGGCCTCTGCGGGAGGCGTGGGCGGCAGCGCCTCGCCATCTGTCGCTTGTTCGACCTGAGCACCCGCGTCCAGGACCGGCTCGGGCAGGCCCGGCGCCGCCCCCTCGCCATCCGTCGGCTCGGGCTCGGCCGCTGTGTCTACGACCGCTTGATCTAGGACTGCGTCATCTACGACTGGCTCATCTACGACTGGCTCATCTTCGACTGCATCGGGCTGAGCGACCGCTTCGGGGGCTTCCTGGCTACGGCCGGCGACCTCCTCGCCGGGGGCTACGGGCTGAACCTCGCCCGTCGGCTCCCCGTCAGCCGCTGGGCTCGCTTCGGAGCGGCTTTCAGTCCCCGCGGCTGGCCCAACTGATGGAGTTGCCGCTGTGGCAGTACGGCGAACGGGGCGACCGGGCGGGCGGATTGGTCGCCCGTGGCCACGAGCAGGCCCTCTGGGCGGGACGTTCGGCCGGACCGGGCCCGGGGGAGGCGGGACGCTGATACCGAGCAGGGGAGCCAGGGCCGGCACGCGGCCGCAGTGCTGCCGGGCCGTCTCCAGGAGCTCCGGGCTCGGGTTGGCTGGGAGCCCTTCGGGCCTCACCGTACGACGGACGGGGCTCTCGACGACCGCCTGGAGGACGGCAAGCCATTGGCCCTCCGGCGTGGCCGGGGACAGTGCCGCGCTGGCCGCGTCTCGAAGTCTCGTCGCCAGTTCGGCTGAGAAGCGGGCGGCAGGGTCAGGAGGACGGCTGGAGAGGCGTAGGGCGCGTACGACGTGCCCCTCGTCGAGGTTTTTCGTCACGTCGTTCGCCCAGGTCGTCCGGTGGGCTTCGATGCGGTGCTCGAGCAATTCCCGGAGCGTGACCACGAGATCGCGTGACGCTTCGTCCCGCGCCCCGTCCGACCCGCTGACGAGCGAGCGCAGGTCACGCATGACGAGGTCGTCGCCCAGCTTGATGGCCGCTTCGGCCCTATCGCGCCACTCGGCCGCCTTCACGCGAGAAACGAGCGACTCCGCCAGGGCCAGGACACCTTCGGTGCTCGGCTCAGGCCGGCCCTCTTCACGCGCCCGTTCACGTTCGAAGTGCAGGGCCGTGCGCACCGCCGGGATGCCCCCCCGCAACAATTGCTGGGCGATGGGTTGCTGCTCGATGGGCAGGCTCTCGAGCATGGCATTGCGGTGGGCGTTTCCCGGGTTGAGCCGCTTTTGCCGCGGCTCCGCAGTGCGTCTTTGCGGGCCTTCGCCGCCATCGGCGCGACTGCCGGCCGCCCGTTGGCCCTCCGAAGCGCCGTGGGCCCCGCGCGGCCCAGAGGTTCGCGTGGCACCCCGACCCGGCCCGGCCCCCGCCCTGGGCTGCCTCGCGGGGCGGTCGACGCGGTCCGAGCGCTCACCGTGGGGAGCCTGTCCGGGGGCACCGTCGCCGTCGCTGGCTCGTGGCCCTCTGCCGTTCCCATTTGTCTGTGAACGTGGAGGAGCGCCACCTGGACCGCCGGCCGCAGGGCGCGGCGACGAACGCCCTCTGTGTTGAGAGGCCTGGTCACCGCGGCGTCGGTCGGCGCCGCCATCGGGCCCGGACCGGCCCCGGCCCCCGCCCCCCGTCAGTTGCGTGGTTACACCGGCGGCCGCAGGACGTTCGATCAGCTGAATAAGGTTTGGGTCTGCCCCCTCAGGTTGACGAGGAGGCTCGACAGCCACCACAGTGATGCCGTCGATGCCGAACTCCGCCTCCGCCCGTACGACGTCACCGGCCTTCGCCGTCTCGTAGAGCAGGGAGGCGTCCAAGGTCCCTCGGGGGTTGAGCGCGCCCGCCGCGCGCCAGGTCCAGGTGCCGTCCGGCCGCGCGCTTGTTAGCTCGATGTCGATGCGACGGGCCACCGCACCAAAGTACAACTTCGCAGCCGCAGCGCAAATCACACAGCGTAAAGCGGGTTAGTTATATCGTTTTGTCACAGTGACGAAACACCCCGCTTGCGCCTGGTGTGGCCGGCCCATCGATCAGGGCGGGGGAGCGGGTAGACCTCGCCGGTACTGCCGGAGAAGCTGTCGTCAGAGAGATTTTGAAGCCCGCAAGCGGGCACGAGAGCTGGGGTTGGCCGAGTCTGACCTCATCGTTGCCCGCCGGGCCATGGAAGGCCTGGACGACCTGCTGTTCGTGCTGTCCTGCGCCATCGAGGACGTCGAGAACGACCTGGCTCTCGACCGCTCGCCGGAACAGGCTTCGCGGAGCCTCAATTGGCTGCTCGAGGCGGCCCGTCCCTTGCTCGGGGCGAGCGAACGACTACGAGGAGGAAGCTGACCCTTATGCTCTAGCGGCCTGGGCGAGGCCGTAGGGGAGCGAGGGCACTTCGGCCTCGATGGCGGCCAGCCGGTTGTACTTGGCCACCCTTTCTCCGCGGGCGGGGCGCCCGTCTTGATCTGGCCGCAACCGCTCGCCACGGCCAGGTCGGCTATGAAGGTGTCGTTCGTCTCGCCCGAACGGTGTGAAACGAACTGGGTGTACCCCGCTTCCCGGCAGACGGCAATGGCCTGCAGCGTCTCGCTCACCGTACCGATTTGGTTGAGCTTTATGAGCGCCGAATTACCGACCTTCTTTCCAATCGCCTCGCGGATTATGGACGGGTTGGTCACGAACAGGTCGTCACCGACCAGCTGCACCCGATGGCCCAGTCGCGCCGTCAGTTTTTCCCAACCCTCCCAGTCATCCTCGCCGAGGCCGTCCTCGATCGACCAGATGGGATAAGCCTCGGTCAGGTCCTGGTACTTAGCGATCATTTCGTCCGTGGTCAGGCGCGTGCCCTGAGAGTAGCGGTAGCTTCCGTCGGGTTCACGCATCTCTGACGACGCCGGGTCGAGGGCGATGGCGATGCCTTCGGGCCCCGGCGTGTAGCCCGCGGCGGCGATCGCTTCCACCAAAAGCTCAAGGACCTCTTCAGGCGTCCCCAGGTCGGGAGCGAAACCACCCTCGTCGCCCAACCCGGTCGAGTGGCCCTTGGCGTGCAATAGCGCTCTAAGCGCGAAATAGACCTCTGACCCCGTCCGCAACGCCTCGGCGAAGTTCGGGGCACCGAGGGGAGAAAGCATGAACTCCTGGAACTCGAGGTCGTTCTGAGCGTGGGCGCCGCCGTTTATGACGTTGAAATTGGGTACGGGGAGCCGTAGCAGGCTTTCGTCCGGAGACAACCACCGGTACAGCGGCTGGCCGTCGGCCGAAGCCATAGCGCGCGCCGCCGCCATCGAAACCCCGACGGTCGCGTTGGCGCCCAAACGGCTCTTGTTTTCTGTCCCGTCGAGCTCGATGACAGCCTGGTCGAGTTGCTCGAGGCCCGTCCATGAGCGGCCGGACAGGAGCTTCTTGAGCTCGCCGTTAACGTTGGCCGCAGCCTTGGTGACGCCGGCGCCCTTGAACCGCTTCGGGTCCCCGTCACGTAGCTCGACAGCTTCCCTGGCCCCGGTCGAAGCGCCGGAGGGTACGCCCGCCAGGGCTTCGATACCCGAAGCCAGTCGAAGAGAGACTTCCAACGTGGGACGGCCGCGCGAGTCAAGGATTTCACGGGCGTGTACGTCGGCTACGTCGTAGGACATGTGGGCGTGCCTCTCTTTCGTTTTCCCTGGAGTGTGTGGCCGGCCGTCGTTGAACGCTCGCAACCCGCCTTAGACCCTAGTGGCCGGCTTCGGGCCGGCCAGGGCCCGCTCAGCGGTGACGCCGGCGCCCGAAGGCGGCCGAACGATTCCCGGCCTGGAACAAGTGGCGCAGCCTTAGACGGCCCTCGTGAACAGGAGGATGGCGATGATAACCGCCACGATTCCGAGAAGGGGCCACAGAACGGCACCGGCCGCCTTGGCCGCGATCTTCACAACCCCAAAGGCAATCAGCGCGACGGCTACTACCACGAAGATGATGCCGCCGATGGTGTGCTTACTTATGCTGGCCAGAAGGGCGGAATCGTGCATTTGGGCTCCTTTGCAAGGTCCGGGGCCTCGCGTCCTGGAACGAATGTAGCAGCGCGTGGGGAACCCCATAGATAGGCGCGAGCGACCGTCAGCCGGGCCTTGCTTTCGCCCGCTGAGTACTCGATGTATGCCGCCAAGCCGCCATCGACCCGCGCCAAAACCGAGCTAACACGAACGGGCAGCCGGCGGGGCCGAGCACCATTACCTCCCTTGGGTCGCGTCATCGGTACAGGGTCGCCCCGGAAGAACTCGCGGACCGCCACGATATTGCCAAGGGCCAGCGAGCGGCTAGCGGGCTTGGGCACGGCATCATGGCGCGTTCATTGCGGGCCGTACCCGTTGCGGGCCGTACCCGTTGCGGGCCGGCCCCGTGAGGCTTCGAACGGTGGTGGGTTCGCCGGGCCTGTTACTGTGCCGAGCACTACCGTGGCACCTCTGAACGAGCGACAAGGTGATGGCGGCGTTGGGCGACGAAACGAGTTCTATGGGGTTGGGGAACGATGTGCTCGCCAGTGTGCGCGAGCTCAGCTCACAGTTCTTCGCCGATGCAGCAGATGTCGATTCGGCCGCAATGTTGCCCGCCAAACACGTGAGCGCTCTTGCGTCTGCTGGCATGTACGGGATTTTCGCCCCGGTTGCAAATGGCGGCCTTGGCCTCGACTACGCGGGGACGTGTGCCGTCGTGGAGGAGCTGGCCTCGTCCTGCCTGGCCACGACTTTCGCCTGGGTGCAACACTTTCGGTTCCTCGGGGCCATGGTCGACCCGACGTCGCCGGCGAAGCTGCGTAAGGCTTACTTGGCCGGCGCCGTTCGGGGCGAGGTGAAGGGGGGCGTAGCACTGACGGGGTTGCTACCCGGTCCCGCCCGGTTGTCAGCGCGACCGGCACCGGGAGGCTGGCAAGTCGACGGAGAAGCTCCGTGGGTGAGCGGTTGGGGGATCGTGGACCTCGTGTTCCTGGTGGCTCGCGGGCCAGACGAGACTGTCGTTTCGCTCCTGCTCGACGGCCGGTCGCAACCAGGCCTTTCGGTCCAACCCCTGCGATTATCGGCCGCAAACGCCAGTGGGACCGTCCGTCTCGGATTTGACGGCGTCTTGGTGGCCGGCGACCGTGTCGTGTCACAGCAACCCTACGAGGTGGCCCGCCACCAGTCCGAAAGGCTTCGGCTGAATGGGTCGTTCGCTCTGGGGGTGACCAAGAGGTGCTGCGCCTTACTCGGCCCGTCACCACTGGACGACGATCTTGTCGTTTGCCGATCTGAACTGGATATGGCCGACGAGGCCGCTATGCCGGCGGCGCGGGCTCGGGCCAGTGCGCTGGCCGTGCGGGCGGCCCATGCCCTGGCCGTGCACCGGGGGGCGAGGTCGGCCATTGCCGGCGATGTGGCCGAACGTCTCACTCGGGAGGCAGCCTTCCTCTTGGTCTTCGGCAGCCGGGCGGGCATCAAGGGCGCCCTCTGGCAATCTTTCACCGAGTCGGCAGCGGTGTAGGGACGGCAGTCCGTCGCCTGCGTCTGTACCACCAGGGCGGCTGGTCAAGCCAGCGAGGGCCGCCTAGGGCCGGCGACAGGCGGCGCCCGCCCCTGGCCGCCGGCAACGCAGGCGGTCGGACCGGGCGAACCGCCGGTCGGACCCGTCGAACTGGTCGAATTGAGGGCGGCACCACCACGTTCCATGGCAATCCCGCCACTTGGGGTGGCGCCGACCTCCGGTCGGGCCTTTTCTGGGCGCAGCGGGGACATCTGGTCGCGTTTCGGCGCGGACCGGGCACGCGATCGCGACCAAAAGCGCCTACCGCGCCCAAAACCGGCTGTTCGGCGGGGCGGGTCCAGGTTTTCGCTGGGTCCTGGCTGGGTTTTGGCTGCGGCGGCTGGACCTGCGCCCGCCTAACGTCTCAACTTGACATAACGGGCATTATCGGCGCTTAGGCGGAGTACAGACCGGCGACGATACCAGGCCACGCTCGACCGCTGGCTGGGACAGCGCCCGCAAATAGGCGCTCTCGGAGCCCACCTTCAGCGCGTCCCGTCACTCCAACCGCGTCGTGCGCCGGCCTGTACGGCGAATGCCTGTGAGGTCGCTGGCCGAAACTGCGAACGGGTCGCCGTTAGCCCATCACGCTCGGTTACTCGTCACGGGCTCGAGGGCAACGAGCGCGCCGGGCGACGAGGTCGGCCATACGCGGCGGCACAGCAAGTCGGCTGACAAACCAACGGTCCGGCCCAGGTGTCGCCCCCGCTCTCCCACGAGGACTATTTCGTCACAGTGACGAAAAGCCGAGGTTTAGCGCTCATGGCGTGTGGTTTGCGATTTTCGCGTGTCAAGCGTCGCGCTGCCCGTCAGCGCCGCGCCGCCTCTTGTTCGACGCTTCTCATTCGTATCTCTTGATCGCCGCGCCGCTTTGGACGGTGTATAACGGTTTCTGCATATAGATCGTCCAAAGCGATCCAAGGGTTTCGCGGTTCGGCCGGTTGCAGCGAGGGCCAATCAGCCTCCGTTGGGGTCGTAGAGGTTGGGCGAGGACGGGCGAGGATGGCGGCGAGCTTCCTACGGAAGGGCCACCTTCGAGGTGCGTCCCTGCGTCAGCACGTCATAGAAGTTGCTTAGGTCGGCTCGTCGGGAGAGGTCGTCGCTGGCCAGGCAGTAAGCGTAGAGCACGGGCTGTTCTGTCCCGCCCTGGTAGGCGTCGGACTGGCTCGTACAATCCTGGTTCCTGTAGGTGAGCCAGGTCGCTTGGGCGGATAGAAAGTCCCGGCGGGCGGAAGCGGTGCCCAAGACCCCAAAGATCACCTTCATGTCCGCCATTAGCCGCTTGTCGTCGGTCAGCACCAGGTGCTCTCCGCAACCCTCCCGGCCCACCGTAGTGTCCGGGCTGCAAGACAGGACGGGGCGGAAATTCTCGGTTATTACCGGGGGCCGAAGTTGCTGAACCAGGCGGCCGCCGTCAGCATGTCGGGCGGTCGCCGCTCGAGCCGGCGAACTGGCCAGAAGAAAGCCGACCACAGCAAGAGCGCTAAGGGCAATGGGTTGGTACTTCCGCATGCGGACCAGTTTCTCAA
Source organism: uncultured Acidimicrobiaceae bacterium (assembly GCA_963750465.1). GTDB lineage: Bacteria > Actinomycetota > Acidimicrobiia > Acidimicrobiales > Palsa-688 > Fen-671. Next base: position 215,180 of record CAVVRE010000007.1, on the reverse strand, counting down.
ACTCCCCCTGCCAGCGGCTGTAGGGGGGTGGACCCAGGCCAAATGGGCAACGTCGGCAGGGGTAAGCGAGCGGTGTCGCTCGACGGCGCGCGTTATGCGGAAAGGCTCAATCTCCTTCTCCCCCGTGGCTGGTTCCCCCCACCAATCGATTTCGTCACTGTGACGTAATCGGGAGAACACCCACTTGTCATCCGATGGTGAACAGTTCCGGCCCCAGAACTAGCGTGAGCGGGGCAAACGGAAAACCCACAAGGAGACCAAGAGATGACACTTGAAGGAAAGCGGGTTGCCCTGCTGGTTGAAGACGAGTACAACATCGACGAGTTCGTGTACCCCTACCACCGCTTCAAGGAGGCGGGGGCGGACGTGAAGGTCGTGGGCTCTAGCCGCACGGACATCTTCTCGAGCCATGGCCGCGAGGTGAAGGCCGACCTCCCGGCGAGCCGCGCCCGGGTCGAAGACTTCGACGCGGTGATTATCCCAGGCGGCCACGCTCCAGACAAGATGCGCATGGACCGGGACCTGGTCCGTTTCGTTCACGACATGGACAGCGCCGGCAAGCCGGTCGGCGCCATATGTCACGCCGGCTGGATGCTGGTCTCGGCCAAGGTCCTCCCGGGACGCAATGCCACCTCGTACTACTCCATCCGCGACGACGTGGAGGCGGCCGGAGCGACGTGGTCGGACGAGGAAGTAGTCGTCGACCGCAACCTGGTGACGTCGCGTACCCCCGCTGACCTTCCTGCTTTCTGCAGGACGATCATCGAGTCGATGGAGCGTCAACCGGCAACGGTGTAGGCATCATCGTCATTTCCTTAGCGCGAAGACATAGCGTCCAGGCCCGTTTTTTCGGGATATGGGCGGCCCGCCGGGCAGCCGCGTGGGGTCGCTGATTAGTTCCGTGCTGCTGTTTGCCGCTCCACTGCGTGATGAAAACAGGAGGGTGGCCGTTGCCCCTGGTCAAGGGGGCAAAACCGTGCGATGATCTGCCCCGCAGACCAGCGTGTCAAAAGGAGCAGCGATGCCGAAATACGCAATACTCTTCACCCTGAAAGGTGAAACCGTAAAGGGAATGGTCGACCGCCCGAGCGACCGGGAGCGAGTCGTGAGCAACCTGCTTTCCGGAGTAGGCGGGACACTGGACGCCTACTACTGGATGTTCGGCCAATGGGACGGCATCGCCATCTGCGACGTCCCCGACTCCATATCAGCAGCCGCCGTCAGCGTGGCCGTCACCAGTACGGGTGCTTTCGGGCACCTCGAGACGCACGAGCTCATCCCGGCCGCCTCCGTGAACGAGATCCTGGACCGGGCGAAGAACCTTTCCTACTTCCCGCCCGGAGGATGAACCCAAGCTCCGGGCTCGTTCCCTGTCTCGCGCCGAGAGTGGGCTTAGCCCCGTGCCAGGTGGCCAAACCTTCACTGTCGTCGGCGAGGCCATCTCACGGCAGACAAGGTTTAGGCGCGCGACGCCCGCTTGTCATGAACGGGTAACCGGACGTTCATCTTGGCGATGTAGGCATTGTCCCGGACTGTGCGGCGGGTTCCTGATCGGCGCGCAGGCTTTTGCCAGCCACTCCTTAGTCGTCATCCGAAGGGAGAGAGATGAAGCTTGGTTCCCGCCGGTCGTTGGCGGTCGGTGCCAGCGTCGCCCTAGTCGCCATGGGCGCCACCGGCGCCGGCCTGGCCCTCACCACGGGCGTTGCCGATGCCCAGCTACAGCACGCCAACCTTGTGATCAGCAAGACGGCCAATGCACCCACCGCCACCCCGATCAAGCACGTCGTCGTGATCTTCGACGAGAACGTTTCCTTCGACCATTACTTCGCTACCTACCCCAACGCCAAGAACACCGGTGGCGAGCCTTTTTACGCCGCACCCGGAACGCCCACGGTCAATGGGCTCACAGGGACGGCGCTCACCACCAACCCCAACGGGCAGAACCCTCAGCGCCTCGACCCCACGAACGTAAACGACGTGCTGACCTGCGACCAGAACCACGACTACACGCCCGAGCAGAACGCCTTTGACGGCGGGAAGATGGACATGTTCACGGCAACGGATGGCACCGCCACGGTTGGCGGGACCAGCCCGACCAAGCAGCCCTGCGTGTCGGGTACCGTCCTGGACTACTACGACGGCAACGCGGTTACCGCCGAGTGGAACTACGCCCAGCATTTCGCCATGAGCGACAACAACTTTGGCTCCACTTTCGGGCCTTCGACCGAAGGCGCGCTAAACGTGACATCCGGCGACACGGCTGGTGTCGACACGGCCCACGTAGGGGGCGCCACGCTCACCGACGGTGACGCCGTATCATCCGGGCCTAACGGGGGCTATACGTTGATCGCCGACGCCTCGCCTTATTGGGACGATTGCGCGCCGAGCACGACCGCTGCTCTCACCGGACAGAACGTTGGCGACCAGCTCAACACCAAAGACCTGAGCTGGGGTTGGTTCCAGGGTGGGTTCGCGCCAACCAGTCCTTACAGTGGCCCGGTCTCGACGGCCTCGAACTATGACCCGATGAACAACCCAGACAGGGTCAGTTGCACGTCGAGCCACAACGTCGGCGCCGCCCTCGGGGGTACAGGCAATACGGGCGCCAATCCGTACGGGGTGGACAGCGACTATTCGGCCCACTACGACGGCTTCATGTTCTACGCGGCCACCGCCAACCCGCACCACCTGGCCCCGTCGTCACTCAACGTCGTCGGGACTGACACGGCCACCTCGGGCGAGTTCGATACGGCGAACCACAACTATGACGTTTCGTGGTTCAACCAGCTCGTCTCGGGCATCCACAGCGGTACGGTCTCCCCTAGCCACTTGCCGGCCGTGAGCTACTTGAAGGCGCCTGTGTACCAGACCGGGCACCCGGCCACCTCCGACCCGATCGACGAGCAGAACTGGCTCGTGAACGAGGTCAACTCGATCGAACAACTGCCCACGTGGAACAGCACGGCCATATTCGTCACCTATGACGACTCGGACGGCTGGTACGACCACGTCTATAGCGGGGTGACGAACCCATCCGAGACTGCGGCCGACACCCTCACCAGGGCCGGCGCCTGCGGCACGGTGCCCTCGGGGCAAACGACGGTCCCTCTGTACAACCAGCAGGGCCGGTGCGGCTACGGGCCTCGCTTGCCACTCATCGTCGTCTCGCCCTGGGCCAAGCAGAACTACGTGAGCCATACATTGACGGACCAGTCGTCGATAATCGCCTTTATCGAGCAGAACTGGGGCCTCGGCCAGATCCCGGGCTCGTTTGCGAACATCGCCGGCTCAGTGGACGGGATGTTCAACTTCAACGCCGCCCGTTCTCAGCTCGCTTCGCCAGTCTTCCTCGATCCTAAGACGGGCGAGCCGAGCAACCCGATCGAGGGGACGATCGCTCCGAACCAGGGGCCGGCGGGGACGACGGTGACCGTCAACGGCCTCAACTTCTCTACGGTCACGGGCGTGACCAAAGTGTTCTTCGGGAGCAGACCGGCGCTCGGCGTTATCTGCTCGCCTTCGACAAACCTTTCTGCGCCCGCAACGACCTGCACCGCCATCGCTCCACGCGGCAGCCCGGGCCTCCAAGTCCCGGTCACCGTGAGAGTAGGGACAACCAGAGCCGTCAACATCGCGGGCGAGTACGCCTACACGTCCTAGTCTCCATACCCCGAACGGGACTGGACCAGCAGCGGGCGCCGAAGCGGCTCTCGCTGCTGGTCCCTTTCCTTTATACGGGTTGGCCGAGAGGCCCTCTGGCTGGCTGTGTGGCCCCGTCAGTTGGGGCGAAGTGAGGGCCGCCGGCCCGACGAGCACAACCCCGGCAATACGAGGGCCGGGCTTATGAGCTACAAATACGGTCATGAGCAATCAGCGAGCATGAGCACACGACGGAGTAGAGGGCGGCACCCGGTGGTGACGCCCTGGCGAGGCGCGGCGCTCGGAGTAGTGGTCGTCGCGCTGGCTGTTTCCGGCTACGTGGCTGTTAGCCGTAGTTCGGCCAGCAGCGACCCCGCCCCCGTCATCGTCACCGCCTCGGCCTGCGCGCCCGGATGGTCGGCGCCCCGATCGGGGCTCTCGGTCTTCACCTTCAAAAACACGTCGAAGAACACGATCTACGGCATCGACCTGATGAGCGCCGACCAGACGCTCGTCTACGGCGATATCGAAATGCTGGCCCCGGGGACCGAGGACCAGATGGAGGCTCTGTTGCCGCCGGGCCATTACTCCTTCGAATGCGAGTCGTTCTCGGGGGCTACTCTCATGTCGCGGGTGGAAACCGTAAGTGGCCCACCCGTCAGTGGGGCGCATCCGTACGCTGCGGTAACCCCGGACCAGATCCAGCTGGCGACGCTCACTTACAGGACCAGTCTCACCGCCTGGATGGGACGTCTGGCGGTGGCCACCGACGCGCTCAAATCCGCCGTGGACAGCAACGACATGGCTAAGGCGCGCCAACTGTGGCTGCCCGCCCACCTCGACTACTCCCGCCTGGGCGCCGCCTATGACACGTTCGAGAATTTCAATGATGAGATCAATGGCCGGACCCTCGGCCTGGTTGGTGGGGTGAACAACCCGAATTTCCGGGGCTTCCTCCGACTGGAGTACGGCCTCTGGCACGGCCAGTCCGACCACGAACTAGTGCCCGTGGCGAACGCGCTCGATCAGGCCGTTCACGGGCTCAGGAAGCAGTTCCCGCAAATGTTGATGCCGGCGAACGACCTGTCGCTGCGCACACACGAGATCCTCGAGAACACGCTCCAGTTCGAGCTCACCGGTGAGACCGATGAAGGCAGTAACACCAACCTGGCCACCGCCTGGGCCAACGTCCAGGGCACGCAGATGGCGCTGGCGGCCATAGCTCCGCTCCTCCAACCGGGTGAGCCCGGCCTGCTGGCATCATTGCGACAGGGCCTCGACCAGATGGCGGCCTCCTTCCAGGTGTTCGAGCACCCGGACGGGACGTGGACGCCGTTGCAGTCACTTACGACGTCCCAGCGCCAGCACCTGGACGGTGAGCTCGGCGGCCTGCTCGAGCAGCTCTCGGTCGTCCCCGACCTGCTCGAGCTCCCGGCCCGCCCGGCGACAGGGGACCAATCGTGAACAGAGACAAAGCCCAGGACCGGCCGCTACCCGCCGGCGGGGCGGTGCCGAAGGAGGGCGAGGAAGAGGCCCAATACCAGCCCGGTAAGAGCCAGCCCGGTAAGAGCCAGCCCGGAAAGAGCCAGCCCGGCAAAGGTGAAGCCGAGGCCCGGATTTCGCGCCGCCGTCTGTTGCAGTTCGGTGCATTGACCGGGACGGTGGCGGCCACCAGTGGGACGCTCGGCGGGTTATCTCGGGCGGCGGCGGCCTCCACGGGGGATACCGACGGCCCGTCTTTCCCGGACGGGGCCTCAAAAGTGGCTGCGGAGCGAGCGCAACTACAGTCGTTCGAGGGCGCGCACCAACTTGCGGTGCTGAGCGAAACCACCCGGGCCACCACGGTTGTCTCTTTCGACGTAGTCGGCGAGTCGCGTGAAGAATTGCGTGACTTGTTGCAGACTATAACGAGGCGAATGCGCCTTCTTTATGCCGGTGGCACACCGGAATTCGACGGCCCGGCGGCGCCGACGGACGACAACGGCATCCTTGGGCCGGTGCTTCCAGGGCGAAATGTTTCATTTATCCTCGGAATCGGCGCCAGCCTCTTCGATGACCGTTTCGGCCTGAAACCCTCCCAGCCGGCGCGGCTCTACACGATGCAGAGCTTCCCTGACGACAACCTCGACCCGGCGCTGACACACGGTGACCTCAGCGTGCAGATCGGTGCCGAGGACGCTGACACCGTCGCTCACGCTCTCCGGGACATCACCAAGCACACAAGAGGAGCGATGCAGCCCAGATGGCGGGTGGACGGTTTCAAGAGCCCGCCCCGCCCATCCGGGACGCCGCGGAACCTGCTCGGGTTCAAAGACGGTATCGCCAACCCGACCACCTCTGACGCCACCCAAATGCGCCGCCTCGTCTGGGTACAGAAAGGTTCTCCGGAGCCGGAGTGGACCGCCGGGGGCACGTACCAGGTGGTGCGTGTCATCCGGATGCTGGTCGAGTTCTGGGACCGAGTTTCGCTCTACGAGCAGGAGACCATGATCGGCCGGCGCCGGGCCACCGGGGCGCCCCTGGACGCTAGCAGTGAATTTGCCGTCCCCAATTATTCTGCCGACCCAGACGGGAACATCATCGCCTTGACGGCCCACATCCGCGTGGCCAACCCGCGCACGGCGGCCACAGCTGACAGCCGGATCCTGCGCCGGGGCTACAACTACGACCTCGGGGTCGATGTGAACGGGAACCTCAACCAGGGCCTCATATTTACGTGTTACCAGCAGGACATCAAGCGTCAGTTCGAGGCGGTCCAGACAAGGTTGATCGGTGAGCCTCTGGTCGATTACATCAGCCCCGTGGGCGGCGGCTACTTTTTCTGCCCGCCCGGGCTGCAGGGGAAATCAGACTATTTCGGGAGTGGCCTCGTTTAGGCCGTCCACGAAGACGCGGGCGGGCTGGCGCGCCTGGGACCAGTCGACGCCGCCGTCGTCGCGCTCAACCACCTGTCAGCGAGAAGTGCTGATAATCCGGCGTGGCTGCCCAACGGCCGCCCCAGTACCAGCCCACGGACGCAAACGCCTCCACCAGTGCACCACCCGGCACTGCCATCCCCGGACGGACGTGGCGGCGGTCGAGGTACGCCGCCCCAGCGGGCGGGATAGTGATGCTCCCGTCGACGTACGGGTTCTGCACGTCGTTTACATCGATCGCCTCGCCATAGGCGTGTACCGACCACCGGGACGGTCCGGGCGCGACCGCATATCGACAATTGAAACCCGAGGTGTCGTCGGCGGCCGCGGCGGCATTGTCGTTCCCGTGATAAGCGTCCTCGGGCACCATTTCCCGAATGGGGAAACGCTCACCGTACAGAACCCGGAAGACGCTGACGACATCACTCACCACCGATTGGTTTACCACCATCCGGCCCGTATGAGGTCTGCCGTCGAACCCCCAATAACGTAGGCGCAGCAACCGCAAGGAGGCGGGCCCGACCGGGCACCCCGGGCGCCAGGTACCGGGGACCGTGGCCGCCGTCACCGGGATAACTGAGGATGCAAAAGGCGGCGCCGCAAAGTTCGAGAGACTAGACCGCTCTTCAGTAACGGACGCCGGTGGCGCCACGGTCGCGGCCCCAGCGCCCGGGGTAGGGGCGGCCGCGGCTTGTGGGAGGTTGGCGCCTCCCACAAGCAGGGCCGTTATTAATGCGAAGCCGAGCCAGCGTACTGAGGGCAGCCACGCTGGCCCATGATCATGAGCCGGAGTAGCTGGAGACAACAGGCAGCCCGGACGTACCGGGGACCTGCACGGCCGCCGTCCCTCCGTAGCCGTCTGTGTGGAGCTGAGATATCGACTTGAACGGGTAGAGGTTGCCCTGGTACGTCACGAGCACCCGTCCCGGCGCGCTCAGTTCCACACCGCTGGCTACGCCGCCATTTTCTTGGGCCGCCCCCACGTGGCCAGCCAGCGCTTGAGCCTTGTCCACCTTTCGCAGGTTTGAAAGTTCGGCCGAACTAGGGATCAGGAAGGCGCGTCCGGCGGCGAAGACGTAGTAGGTGCCTGAAGCGTCGATGATGGCGCCGTCCGAGCTCGTACCCAGGGCATTGCCACCTGCCCCCACGGCCCCGGCGCTGCGCCCCACTTTCACCCCGCTAAGGGTCGGCACCGTCACTACCAGTGCCGGGTCGTAGCCGTCGCCCTTGAACTGATTGGGGCTGGCGAAGCCGTGCAGCTCGCCGTCCGTGCCGACAACGTAAATCGTGGCGCCGCCGTTCACCGGACGGGTGAACAGCAATGTGCCCTGGCGCGGCGGCCCGGTCGGGGGCTTGGCGCCAGCAGATGCCGACAGAACACTGGCGTGGTCGACTTTCTGAACTGCCGTTAGGATCTTCGACGACGTGACGGCAAAGGCGTGCCCCCCAGCCATCACGTAATCCTTGCCGGAGAATTTGATAATCGCTCCGTTGGGGTACGTGAGCTGGGCGTGTGGGAACGGCACGGCCGCGGCCGACGGCCCGGTGACGTTGCCGGTCAACCCGATCGTGTAGGTGTTCGAAGCGGTGCTCGGGTTGATGACGTCCAGGACCGTGATGGTGAGCCGGTCGCCCGCAGCAACGTTGCCCGGGACTCTGATGGTCACGTCATTGGTGCCGCCCCCGCTGAGCGCAGCGGTCACAGTCCCAGAGCCCGAAGGCGTCGTGCCGTCCTGGACGGAGTAATCGGTGGCCAGGTTCGGGAACTGGGTGCCGGATGGGGCGTCGAGGGTTATGGCGCTCGACCCCGCAGACATGGCGGGGTTGGCGAACAGGTTAGAGATGGCGTAGGTGGCCAGCGAACCAGCTGAGCTAGGGCTGACACTGACGCCGACCCCGGCGCTGGCGCCGATCGTGTACGGCGGCGCGTCGATCGGAACGGGGTCAGAGGTGGTCGATACGGCGAAGTCGTTGACCGTGCCGGCCGGGGGGTTGGTCACGCCGACGATAAATACCGTCAGCGAGTCGCCCGCATTCACTGCTAGCGACAACGGGATCCGGGCCGCGCCGTTGGCCAGCGCGGAGCCCGTGGCGACCAGGTGCCAGGACCGCGTCGAGTTGGTCACCTCGATCCCGGTCACTGAAGGGAAGCCGGTCTGGCCGGCGGGCTCGTTCAAGATGATCTGCCCGCCCACCGGTATGGCGTCGGAAGCTCTAAAGCTCACGAAGTAGTTAGAGGACGCACCGGCTACCCGGCTTGACGGCGAAACACTGACCCCGGTTACCGATTGGCCAAATGCGATGGCGTTGGTGGTCTCGGACGTCCCGTTGCCGGGTTGCACGGTTATCTCGTTAGTCTGGGTGGCGCCGCTGGGGGCCGGGTTGGTGCCGTTACCGGTGATGTTGAGGATGCCCCCATTGGCCACGGCGGTCGCCAACGTCAGTGTGGCTATGTGGTTGGCCGAGCTCAAAACGACGCTGGTCACCGCATCCGCGGTCGCCGCGCCGCCTGACGGCGTATAGGTGACGCGGTAGCCCGCGGCGCCGCCGTAGAACTGGATGGCCTCGGTGCCGCTCGTGACGCCGACCGTGAGCTTCAGGGTGGTCTGGGCCGCGCTCACGTTGGCTACGGGTACGTCCGTAATTGTGTAGGTCGTGTTGGAACCGAATTCGACGGAAAGAGCGGACAATTGCGGCCCGGAAGTGGAAATGGTGACGGAGTTCGACGATGCCGACGTCGCGTTTTTGGACGTCGTCACGTTGAAGTGCATGGTGCCGTTGCTCGACGGAGCGTCGGCGCTGAAGTCCACCTCCACCTTTTGGCCGGCACTGAAGCTGCACTTGCTCGACAACTCGACCGTCACGCCCGTAGCCGCGGCCGCCCCCGCGCCCCCGACGCCGGCGGTACCAGCCTGGATGCACGTACCCCCGATGATGTCGACATTGGTGGGGGTCGAACCCAGGGAAGTGGAGGGGGTGACCGTAACCGAATCACCACTGGGCCCCGACAGGGTCGAAGGAAGGTCAAAAGTGACGGCGAAATTCGCTAACGCGGCTTGTCCCACCGACGTGGGCGAGGCAGATACCCCGCTCACAGCGCCAGAAGGCGCGCCGATAGTGAAGGCATTGGTCGTCACGTCCGCGTAGGCCGGTAGCGCCGTCGCCATCAAACCTCCGCCCAGAGCGGCCGTGGTAAGGGCGAGCGCGCCGGCCGCCACTTTGGTCGGTCGTCGCATGAGGCCAGGTAGAAGGGCCAAGGGATTTTTCAGGTGCATTCGGTTGATCTCCTTGTAGACGACTAATTCCTACGGGTGGTAGGCGGGGGAAGCGGTGCCGGGCACCCTGCTCGGGGCGCGCCAGGCTGACTGAGCTGAGGTACGACCTCCCCCGACCATAGGCTTAATCTCTACCCCCGTGTCGTCCCTGGACTAACCAGGACCTGGTCTTCGGCCGTCGCTACGGCCCTTCGGCGCGATGTGGGGCGCTCGCCACGGGCATCTCGTGGCCGCCGGCTCCACCACCACATCGGTCAGGCCGGTCGGTCAGGCCGATCGGTCAGGACGAAATGACCGAGGCGGCGCACGGGTGGTTGGCCAACCCGTGCGCCGACGAATCGCGGTTAGGTTTCCTTCCCCGGTCGGTTGGCCGCCCCCACCGCTTTTTCCTTTACGGTATCGATGACCTCGTCGACCTTTTTCGCTGCGTCCTTGACCTTGTCTTTGGCCGCTGCGGCCTTCTGATCGGCTTGCCCTTCCCGTTTCAGCTGGTCGTCGCCGCTCAGGGCTCCGGCCGCCTCTTTGGCGCGGCCCTTCATATCGTCAGCTTGTGTACCCATTCGCCAAGCTCCTCCCCGTCCGTGCTCAAAGCGAGCCATCCAGTGTGCTCCGCCGGCCGGCGACGGGGTGTTATTTACCCCGCCTGGAGGGGTTGGGAAACCGATGAGCGCTCTGCCCCTCCGTCGACGCAAGCTTCACCCGCTGCACCGAAATCGAGGCCCTACCTGAACCCGGTCGTTAAGGGCCTGAACCCGGTCGTCAGGAGACGGCGTCTGTGATCGCGGCGACCTCGTCCTGGGTTAGGTGTATAGAAGCCGCGGCCACGTTGGCGTCGAGGTGGGGCACGGTGCCTGTCCCGGGAATAGGCAGCATGTTCGGTGAGCGGGCCAGGAGCCAGGCCAGCACTAGCTGATGAGGGGTGACGTCGTGGCGAGACGCGGCCTGCGTTATGGCCGGGATCGACTCGTGGTCCTGGATGGGAGCCCACGGGAGGAAGACAAGAATCCTCCTGCTCGCACAAGTCGACGATGGACTCTGACGAACGGTCGGTGGCATTGTAACGGTTCTGGACTGAAACCACCGGAGTGAGAGCCATGGCCCGGCGCAACTCGTGCTCGGTGACGTTGGACACACCGATGTGGCGGATCTTCCCCTCTTCCTTCATCGTCACGAGCGTCCCGATCGACTCCTCGTACGGGACTTTGGGGTCCGGCCGGTGCATCTGGTACAACGGGATCTGGTCGAGGCGCAGGCGGCGCAGGCTCCCTTCACAGGCGGCGCGCAGATGCTCTGGGCGACCGTCTTGCGCCCACTGTCCGGGCCCCGCTCGGACGAGCCCGCCTTTGGTGGCGATGACCAGCTCGTCGGGGTACGGGTACAGGGCCTCAGCGATGATCTCCTCGCTCACGTCCGGTCCGTAGGAGTCGGCCGTGTCGATGAACGTGATGCCTACTTCGAGCGCTCGGCGCAATACTCGCTTGGCCTCGTCGCGGTCAGGCGGAGGCCCCCAAATGCCTTCGCCGGTGATGCGCATGGCGCCGAAACCCAAGCGGTTCACAGTCAAGTCGCCGCCGACGTCGATGGTCCCGGCCATCTGGGCGGAAGGTGCAGCCGTCATGCCTAACCTCCTGGAAATAGAGAACTAACAGGGGTACCGTACCTCCGGCGCGCCGTGTTCTGAGCGGACCGAGCGTAAGAGCTGATATTGGTAGGGGGTAACCATGGCCAGTCTCATTTACTCTGCTATCGCCTCTCTCGACGGGTACGTCGAAGACGGCACGGGGAACTTCAGCTGGGCTGCCCCCGATGAAGAGGTCCACAGCTTCGTCAACGAGCTGGAGCGTCCCGTCGGCACCTACCTGTACGGGCGGCGCATGTACGAGACGATGCGGTACTGGGAGACAGCCGACGGCCGAGCCGACCAGGCGCCCTTTGCCCAGGCGTTCACCGAAATATGGCAAGCGGCCGACAAGATCGTGTACTCCAGGACACTGAACGAAGTCTCGAGTGCCAGGACGCAAATTGAGCGTCAGTTCGACCCTGGAGCCGTGCGGCGCCTCAAGGCCACGGCCCAGGCCGACATCTCCGTCGGTGGTGCCGAACTGGCCGGCCAAGCGCTCCGGTTCGGGCTGGTGGACGATCTCCGGCTCCTGATGGTGCCCGTCATTGTGGGTACTGGGAAGCGGTCGCTACCGGACAACCTCCGGGTCGATCTCGAACTGCTGGACGAACGGCGGTTTGCGTCCGGCGTGGTCCACCTCCATTACCGCGTCATTGTGTGAGGGAGACAACGGCCAGCTCACGGCGAGCCGAATGCTCGGGGCAATAATCCGAGTTCGTCGTAAAGCCGGAGCGGTTTGGGAGATAACCGAGATCGCTTGGCGAATTCTCCAATGTTCATCTGTCCCACTGACCTTGTTCTCGTCAACGGGGCCCCCGGCCCCGCCCTACCCGCTTGCGCCCTCCTCCAAGGTGAAGGTCAAGCCCCGCCGACAGGCGACCAGGGAGATGAGTGGTACGCAATTCGCTCGAGGCGTCGCCGCGGAGCTCGGCTCAGTCGGCTTCTGACGGTGCGGGCCGACGGCGGGGCCGCACGACGAGCTCGCCTCCACAGTTCGGGCAAACAATTTTCAACTCGGCCGCGCATGTGCGGCAAAAGGTGCATTCGTAGCTACAGATGTAGGCATGGACGTCGCCGGGCAACGGAGAGTTGCATCGCTCGCAATGGGGGCGCATCTCCAGCATGGGGCTCCTTGTGGTCGAGGTCGGTGGCGAAATTAACGGTTCTTCGGGCTCCTGGTCGTGTGTACACCCAAGCCCGGCCGATGGTCTCCGGGGGCGCCAGCTACGAGTTGCGCAGAGATCGAGAAATGTGTCCACCCACCACTGGGGACGCCAAAATAGTGCCGAACTTTAGCGTTCCCGAATATGAATACATCTTGACGGCGGTCCGCCACGATATTGCTGGCTTTCGATGACAATGACGTCGAAACGTTCACACAATGACCGCAGTCCACTCCCAGCGCCTTCAACCAGCCGTCTCGCTAGGGCCAGGGGCACCTCGCAGGGTGTCGGGCTCACGTCGTGGCTGTGGCGTCAGCACGCCGCAGACGGCGAACGCCACGGCCAGGAAGATAACGACCAGCCATAATGCGTCGAGTAGCCCGAAGGATTGTGAAAGCCACCCCACGACGGGCGGGCCGGCGAGGTTCGCCACGTAGCCGATGGAGGCGACGACGCTGACCCACGCGGCAGGGTTTGGGCCGCTCTCCGCGGCGGCACTCATGCCGAGCGGGAACCCCATGGACACGCCCACCGCCCACAAGACGGTGCCGACGAGGAACAGCCACGGCGGCGACCCGACGATAAACAGGATCACGCCGACGACCCCAAGAGCAGTGGTGACGCGAACGGTGGTCGTCCGTCCCTTGCGGTCGACAAACGGTCCGCCCAAGACGCGAGCGGTCGTCTCAGCCACCGCGAACACGACGAAGAACAGCGCGGCCGCAGCATCGGTCTGATGATGGTCGTCCCGAACAGCGAGGGTCAGCCAGCTGTTGGAGGCTCCCTCCCCTAGCTCGACACCGAGCATGACGAGACCGATGAGCAGGAGCCGCCAGTCAGCCCAACCGCGAGCCCAATCGCGAATTCGTTCGCCGAGGCTGTGCTGGTCGTGTGTCGGGACCGGCAGCGTCGCATCCGGGATCCCGGCCACCAGGATAGGAGCCGACACAGCGATCAGCGCGGCCTCGCCGACGAACTGCCACGGGACCGAGATGTTCAAAAAGGCGCAGCCCGCGCCGATGCCGGCTCCTACGACGACACCCGCGGACCAGGCTGAATGCATAAGCGGCATCAGCGTTCGACCGGCTTCGCGCTCGACCGCGGCGCCTTCGACGTTGAGCATGACGTCGACAGCGCCGATGCCGAAGCCAACCAAGACGAACCCGACGGCCGTCATGGCCAGGGCGTGGGCCACACCCGCACCGAGGCCGATTATGGCCACGCCCAGGGCTACAACCCAGAGCGAACCACGAATCCCGCCGCGAGCGCCCAGCCACGACAGGATGGCGGTCGAGCACCCGAGCCCTGCGAGGGCACCGACCGTGACGCCGGCGAGAACGGCTCCGATGATGCCGTTAGTGACACCCAGGTCAGCGCGGAGGGTGGGCAGGCGCGGCCCCCAGGTTGCGACCGTGATGCCGCCCAGCGCGAACCCGGCGATAACCGCGTTGCGCCATTTCACCAACGTTCGCCTGTCCCTCGCTGTGCCCATTCATCCTCACTTCTGCACCTTCGTCGCGAGACGAGGCCAATCTTGGTACCGGACGAGCTACTTACTCTTGCGGAAGCTGGTCCGGCTGGCGGCAGCGAGGGCGGCTATGCGCGCCCCGTCTGGGACGTGAGCCTTGTCCACTTTGCTCGACACGCACGCCAGCCAGCATTGCCAGCACGCCAGCCAGAGGGGACGGATCCACAACGCCCCTTCCACCCGGTCGACCTCCTGGGGCTCCGGTTTAACGTGGGCCAGGTACCCAGCCAGGACGTCGCTGACATACCGAGGCCCGACATTGGCGAGTAAAACCGCGAGAGAGGCGAGACGCGGGCCGCGTCCAGCTCCGGTCCAGTCCACCAACACCAAGCCGTTGGTCGTTGAGAAAAGGTTGCTCCTAGCCGGGTCGGGGTGGACGAACGACTCCGGTAGGCCCTGGCAGCCATCACCTTTGGGCAGCAAGCCCAACAGGGCTTCGTAGGTCTCCTGGTGCTTGGCGGGGACCCGGCCGTCGAGGTCGGCGAGGAGCGCAACGGCGGCGGCGAGATCCTGACCGGGGTAGCCCTCGTAGTCGGGGAGATGGTGCAGCGATCCAGCGGGGCGCTGCGTGGGGCCCGGTTCTGTGGGCAGCGTGTGGATCCGGCCCAGCATGTCACCGAGCTTGCGCCTGGCCGCCGCGGTGCTCGGCAGCTTTCGGCCTTCGACGAACTCCGTAACGAGGACGGCTCGGCCGTCCAGTGCTGACACTGGCTCGGGGTGAGCGTTCCGTTCTGCGGCGACGCCCTTGCGCTCGAGGAAGCGGAGCACCTCGGCGTCTTGTTCGACGCGTTCCACTGGACGGCTCGCCACGAACAGCCGCGCCACCCAGGGCGGGCCGTAGTCGTGGGAAACCTTGACTACGCCAGCGTCGAGCGGGGTGGCGCTTCTAACGCGGATCCCATATTGCTGCTCAAGGTGAGCTGGCAGTCCGTCCGTGCCAGGCCTCCGGTAAACATCCCTGATCACGGCCCCGAGCCGCGCCATCAATTCGCCCAATTCGCCATCGTCGCGGGAGGCTCTTTCTGGGTCAGTAGGGCCTCGGGACGCCCGTGGGTCAGCTGGGTTGCCAAACCGGCGCCGATACAGGGTTTCCTCCGTCCGTGGGTCACGATAGCGGCAAGCTATCTCCCCGCCGGGTGAGGCCGGGCCCGGCCCCGCCGGCTATGCGCGGCGCGACAGGCCGTCAGGGCGGACGGAACCGACGCCGAAGGCACCGTCTCGCCTAGACGGGGGATGATGGACGAGACATCGATAACTGCTGCCGGTTGCGATCGATGACGGCCAGTTCCCACGCCGGTCGAGCACCGTTTTTGCAGTAAAACTCACGCTCTGGGTCCTATTTCATGCCTCGCAGGCACGTAATAGGACCCAGTTAGCGCTTTCGGCGCCGAAAGGACCGACATCAGGTGGCGCCGTTCCCGCTGGCCGCTCTTAGCCGGCCGGGGCCTGATCCCCGCCTAATCTGCAATTGCAGGTGTGGGCAGTGTCCGCGTGCTGCCGGCGGGACCGGGCTTCCGGGCTCGAGACGCGGCTACCCGGGACGAAAGGAGCCCCCGGAAAGAGATGACCGTTCAAGAGGCACTCGATGGTCTAGAACCATTCGTTGGGGAGTGGACAATGACCAGCGGCTTCGCCGCGCATCCGGCCGATGCCCCAAATGCGCTCACCACCTTTGAGTGGCTTTCGGGAGGGCGCTTCCTGGTCCAGCGATGGCAGGTAGACCATCCCGAAGCCCCGGACGGTATTGCCGTCATTGGCCCGGGCGACGCCAACGGGTCGTATCTCCAGCACTACTTCGACTCTCGCGGGGTGGCGCGGGTGTACGAGATGACGTTCGCCGACGGGGTGTGGACGCTCGAACGCCGTGCCGCCGCCCCCGACTTCTGGCAGCGCTTTACGGGCACATTCAGCAACGACGCCAGCACGATCGCAGGTCACTGGGAGCGCTCGAGCGACGGCTCTAGCTGGGCCCACGACTTCGACCTCACCTACACCAGAGTGCGGTAGCAGCAGCACTCCGTGCCGGCGGCGCGATATCCGTGGGGCGCGTCCAAGTCACTCAAAAGAGCGCCCTCAATAGTGCCGGCTTGGCCTCCTTCGAGCCGGGCGACATGTGTCAGGCTTCGGGGGTGACCGGGTACTCGACGTAGAGTTGGGGAGACTTTTTTCTGGCCGCCGCCGGAGCGACGGCCGTGCTGACCGGCCTTATCTTCGTCGCCGTGAGCGTGAACATCCGTCCGGTGCTCGAAGCCGACGAACGCTCAGGCGGCAACTTCCTCACCGGTCGAGCCCTTGAAGCGCTCGTCGCCCAGCTCAACGTCCTTGTCATCAGCGTCGTCGGGCTCACGCCGACGATCCCTGATGGCGCCCTGGCCGCAGTCATCCTCGTTGTCGCCGGAGAACCCGCCATCTCGCCGGTCAATGCCTTGCGCGCCGGCCGGAACCAGTTGTCGGTCCGGGGCGCCGATCTCCTCCGGATGGTCACCGCCTTCAGGCTTAGAGCGGGCTTGGCTGTGGCCGGGATCACCCTCGCGGCACATCACGGCGGAGGCCTTTTCTGGCTCCCGGCGGTGTTTGTTATGGCGGTGTTCATCGCCGCCATCAACTCCTGGGTCCTGCTCGTCGAGGTTCTGCGCTAGTCGTGTCGGCGGCGCCGCCAGGCGCCAGAGGGTCTGCCCGCCGGTACACTCGTCCGAACGGCTGGGATGGGGCCATCACCCCGGAGCCTCCCGAAGAACGGGTGTCCCACTGCATGGGCAACCTCACTAGAACGGGACGGGCGGGGCCCGTTACAGCCCGAAGAGAGTGGGCTCCGGGCATCCGGGGCCAAGCAGGGTGGTACCGCGGGGCTCGACCTCGTCCCTGCGCCGGATAGACAGGCGTACGGAGCGAGGAGAGCGAGTGGGCGAGCATCAACCCCCGAGGCGGTTCCCGACGGTGCCGCTCGAGCCCGATTTCCGGGCCCTCGAGGAGCAGGCGTTGCAGCACTGGGAGGCGCACGACGTTTTTGCGCGCTCGGTCAGCGATCGCCGGGACGACCCGGAGTTCGTGTTCTTCGAGGGCCCTCCGACGGCCAACGGGCGCCCCGGCCTTCACCACGTGTGGGCGCGGGCGTACAAGGACCTGATCTGCCGGTACCGGACCATGACCGGTCGACGGGTGGCGCGCCGGGCGGGCTGGGACACGCACGGCTTGGCCGTCGAGGTGGAGGTCGAAAAGGCGCTCGGCCTCTCCGGCAAAGACCAGATCGAGGACTACGGCGTTGACCGGTTCGTGGAACGGTGCCGGCGGTCGGTCTATGAGTACGTGGACGACTGGAAGGCGCTCACCCGGCGGATCGGGTATTGGGTCGACCTCGACCACGCCTACTGGACTCTCGACCCCGCTTACATCGATTCGGTCTGGTGGCACCTGTCGCGGTTGTGGGAGGCGGGGGACCTCTTCGAGGACGTCAAGGTGGTCCCCTACTGCCCGCGCTGCGGTACCTCCCTGTCTAGCCACGAGCTGGGTCAGCCCGACGTTTACCAAGACGTCGAGGACCTGTCTGCGTACGTTCGGCTCCCGATCGTGGGCGAGGGCCCCGCAGGGGCCGAGGCCCTGGTGGTGTGGACGACGACCCCGTGGACTCTCGTGGCCAACACTGCGGTAGCGGTGAGGCCCGACCTGACGTACGTGGTCGTGGACGGGTTAGTGATGGCCGAGAAGAGGGTCGAAGCCGTGCTGGGCCGGGCGCCCCGGAGCGGGTCACCGCGCAGTTCCCGGGCGACCGCCTGGTCGGCGTCCATTACCGACGCCCCATCGACGTGCTGGCCGAGCCCGAGGGCGCGGACGGCTGGCGGGTGGTGCCGGCGGATTTCGTAAGCGCCGACGAGGGCAGCGGCCTGGTCCATATCGCTCCGGCCTTCGGCGCCGACGACTGGCGTGCTGGGCCGGCGCGAAGGACTGCCGACTTTGAACCCGGTCGGCCCCGACGGCCGGTTCGTGGACGCCGGCTGGCTGAGCGGCCGTCCCGTGCGGGAAGCCAGCCCGGCCATTGTCGACCAACTTGCGCAGGCCGGGCTGGTGGTGAAGGCCGAGGCTCTCCTCCACTCGTACCCGCACTGCTGGCGGTGCGGGACAGCGCTCATCTACTGGGGCAAGCCGTCGTGGTACGTGGCTACCTCGAGGCATAAGGACCGGCTGCTGGAAGAGAACCAGGGCGTGACCTGGCGGCCCGAGACGGTCAAGTACGGCCGGTTCGGGGAGTGGCTGGCCAACAACGTAGACTGGGCCCTGTCCCGCGACCGTTACTGGGGCACCCCGCTGCCCATCTGGCGGTGCCCCGACGGCCACACCGTCTGCGTCGCTTCCCGTACCCACCTATCGGCGCTGGTCGGCCGGGACCTGTCCGCCATCGACCCGCACCGGCCGGTCATCGACGAGGTCACATTTCCCTGCCCACGCTGCGACCAAAGCGCCCGGCGCGTGGAGGCCGTCATCGACGCCTGGTTCGACTCGGGTTCGATGCCGGCCGCCCAGCTCGGCTACCCCTACGGCGCCGGCTCAGATGAGGACCTGCGGCTGCCCGCCGACTTCATCTGCGAGGCGGTGGACCAGACGCGAGGATGGTTTTACTCGTTGCTGGCCGTCAACACCCTCGTGTTCGGGCGCGCCCCGTACCGCACAGTGATGTCCCTCGGCCACATCGTCGACGCCGACGGGAAGAAGATGTCCAAGAGCGTCGGAAATGTGATCGACCCGTGGGCCATCCTCGATACCCGGGGGGCCGAGCCGATGCGCTGGTGGATGTTCCACCAGGGTTCCCCCTGGACGGCCACCCGGACGAGCCTCGAGGCGATCGACGCGTCCACGTCCGAGGTGCTGATGACGCTGTGGAACACCTGGAGCTTCTTCGCCACCTACGCCGAGCTCAACCACTTCGACCCGGCCGACCCGGCCGTGGCCGCCCCTCAGGACCGGCCGGTCTTCGATCGCTGGCTGCGCTCGCGTCTGCAATCGACGGTGGCCGAGGTGACGGCCGCGCTCGACGACTACCAGCCGCTCCCGGCGGCCAGGGCCATCGGCTCGATGGTCGACGACTTGTCGAACTGGTACGTGCGGGCCAACCGTCGTCGCTTCTGGCGCACCGACCCTTCCATCGGCCCGGCCGATTCTCTGTCGGCCCACGCCACTCTGCACGAGGCCCTGGTGACCATCTCTTTGCTCATGGCCCCCTTCTGCCCGTTCCTGGCGGAAAGGATGTGGCGCGAGCTGACTGGTCCCGGCGAGTCCGACTCGGTCCATCTGGCCCGCTGGCCCGACGCCGACGTGGTCGCCGTCGACCCCGCGCTCGAGTCCGCCATGGAACTGGCCCGAAGCCTGGTGTCGCTGGGCCGCTCGGCTCGGGCCCACGCCGGGGTGAGGGTCCGCCAGCCGCTCCGCCGCGCCCTGGTAGCGCTCCCGCCTGACAGCCCCCGGTTGCTAGAGGACTTGGTGGCTGAAGAGCTCAACGTGGACACGGTGGTCCGGGCCGATCGGTTGAGCGAACTGGTCTCCTTCGAGCTGGTCCCCAACTTCCGCCTGCTCGGCCCTCGCCTCGGTGAGGCGGTCAAGGAAGTGCGCGCCGCTTTGGCCCGGGCCGACGCCGCCCCCCTGGTTGACCAGCTGGAGCAGCATGGCTCGGTCCTCCTCGAGCTCCCGGGTGGACCGGTGGAGCTCGGGCCGGCGGAAGTCGAGGTGCGGGTGAAAGGGCGGGAGGGCTTTGCCGTCTCCCGCGAAGGCGCGGCCGCCGTGGCCCTAGATCTCGACATCGACGACGACCTGAGGAAGAGAGGCCTATTGCGCGACGTGACCCGACAGGTGCAGTCGCTGCGTCGCGACGCCGGCCTGGAGCTGTCGGACCGGATCGCCCTCGGGTTAGCGGGCCTGGACGACCTGCGGCCGGACGCCGAGCTTAATTGCCCGAGAGGTGTTAGCGAGAAGCGTGGACTTCGCCGCCGCGGACGCGGCTCCGAAAAAGGCAGTGCCTATTGAGACCGACGACGGCCGGGACGCGAGCGCCTGGCTGGAGCGGGTTCCTTAGAGCGGTGGTGGCTACCGGCTTACCGATTCTGATGGCGAGGTGTACGCCTTTGGGAGCGCTGTCTACTACGGGAGCCTGACGAATATGCACCTCAACTCCCCGGTTGTCGGGATCGCGTCTGCACCCGACGGGAAGGGGTACTGGTTGGTCGCCAGGGCCGGCGGCGTGTTCCCCTTTGGCTCCGCCACGTTCTACGGGTCCCTGCCCGCCTTGAATATCCGTTGGGCCGACAGGGCCGACCGGGTCTATGGGCCACAGCGGCGCAACGGGGCGGGGCCAACCGGTGATCGAGGGGCGACGGGGCCGGGGGGTGGCAGATCGTGGTGTTACAGGGCCAACGGGGCCTATGGGGCAGACCGGTGATCATGGGGCGACCGGCGCAACCGGGCCGACCGGAGATCACGGGTCTTGGCGCACGGGAAGCAACGCCATTGGCGCGGCCGAGATCGCTAGCAATATAAATACGGCCTCCTTGGTGGTCACAGGCTCGGGGAGTTCGTTACCGGCAGGTAGTGAGACCGTCAGCCTGAGGCGTTCCGGCACCGGCAGCATCGATTTGGTCAACGTGACCCTCAATGTCTGGGGCGGTGCGTAACGGCGGCCGCAAGGATAGAGAGGCCGTCGATGTGCATTGCTGGCGCCCTTTCTGGTCCTCAGGATTTATAACGAAGCTCCGACGAAAGTCGCGCTCGTCCATCGAGCCACTCCCGCCCGCGTGGGGTCCAGTTGTCCGGGTCGGGACGGCCAGCTAAGCACCACGCCCCGTAGCAGCTTTGGTCCGTGCGGAGCCACACCTTAACGGTAGGTCGGTGGCAGAAAAGGCACTCGCGGGGCTTCAAGATCCGAGGCGTGGTCTGCGTTGCTACGCCACCGTGATCCCTAATCAGTTGCTTCCTCGGTTGGCCACAAGGTCAAGAAGCGCATGATCTAACGACGACCAGACCAATTGTCGCTCCTTTTTCAACCTTGGTACCTTGCGCTGGTTGCTGCGAACAGACCGTCCAGTCCGATGTGACAATGATGCCAAATGCGCCGCCCCGTACGCCTTGTAACTCAGACCGTCCGCCCTCGAGTACTGCCTCGGCGTGATCGAGTT
This sequence comes from uncultured Acidimicrobiaceae bacterium, assembly GCA_963750465.1. GTDB lineage: Bacteria > Actinomycetota > Acidimicrobiia > Acidimicrobiales > Palsa-688 > Fen-671. The sequence continues at coordinate 193,882 of CAVVRE010000007.1, read as the reverse complement.
CTTCGTTGCCAACCTTGGCATTCCGGCAATTCTCACTTACGAAGTCCTCAACGTCAGTCGGAGTGCTGACCCGGCACCGGTTAGCCTCAGGGGCGCCTTCCTATGCGTCAGTGACGTTGCGGACCGACTCCAGGACCACCATGCGGTCCCCGGAGGTGGCCCCGTGGGCCTCGAAGCGCACGTTCGAGAGCGTGTCGTCGACCAGCTCGATGCCCTGGACGGTGGCGTAGCCGCCCAGGTTGACGTTCGTGACCACGCCCCGGACTACTCCGCGGTAGGTGTGCTTGTCGACTGACACGTCGATGAGCATGTCGTCCCCTGACAGGCGGGCGGCGACGACCCGGACTTGGTCACCTAGGTGCAGGTACGGGCGCGCCCCTTTTGGCCCGGTCACGTCTACCACCCGGAACACAGCCTGTCTACCGTCTGAGCCGATCTCCCTGGTAATGATGGCGCCCGCCTTCTCCAGCTGCGCCACCACCCGGTTCACAGTGGTGACCGACGTCCCCAGCCCTTCGACGAGCTGAGAGCGGGTCCGGGGCTTGCCGGTCATGAGGCGCTCAGCGATCCGCCGGGCGGCGGAGGCGGGCCGGAACAGGTCGTCAAGGTTGATACTGGCTGCTTTCGGTCTGGCCATATGGTCTGACTGTAGTGCTTCGCGGCTAGGCGTAGGTGCCGTCAAGCCCCGAGGGTTAGGGCCTCGTCCATACTCCCGAAGCGCCGTCCCAGTAATGGCGCTCCCGACAACTGACCAACGTCTGCGGCCAGCCCGCCAGGGCGGCACGTCCTGGTGCGCGAAGACATCGTCCTCCGGAGGCTGGAAAAGGCACCTAGGCCGGCCGCCCCGCGTTGCCACTGTCGAAGCGTCTGATTACAATGGGACGTTAAGATAATATAGTACGACAAGCGTGTGCTGTAGTCCCGGGAGCCTGTTCCAAGATCGAGGCCCTCATTGCCGAGGGCTGACGGTTATTGGCCCACGCGCCAATCGACCAAACCGAAAGGAACCCTCGACCTTGCAAATCCGCGAGACCCGGGCGGACCTGGTCCTCGGTGTGTGGCCGCCCAAACAACCACGACGCCAATACCAACACACGACTGGCTGGAGTCGACAAAAGTGATGTCTAGCATCGTCAGCGGCCGGGACGACCGAACTAGCCGGCTCTCCAGTTCGTGCGGGTGACGATCACCTTCTGGCTGGCCCTGTTCATCCTGGGGAGCATCACCGGAGCGCTGTACTGGCATGGTGGAGGTGGCCGAAATGAAGGTGGTTCACCCCGCCAGAGCGGGGCAAGTTTTTCGGGTACAGAGACAACGTCAATCGGCGGCTGAAGAACGCACTTCAGCGAGCCGTCGGGTGTGCCGATAACTGCAGAAGTGTCTGTCTCCAATGCGACGAATATATGATATAGTGAGGTAAGGGTGTGATGTCGCCACCCCGACGGGAGGGGCCTCCATGCTTGACCCCGTCATCGCCATGCCCGTCATCATCGTCGTCGCCGAGATCGTGACCACGAGCCGCTAACGAGAGGAACCATGAGCACCACCACCGCCACCCTGAAGGCACTGAGACGTGTGTCACTGGCCCAGACCGCCTACCGCAGCGCCCGCTTCCGGGGCTCATGCATCGTGCTGCGGGGGACCCGGCTCCGGCTGGGCAAAGGGGCGCGGATCGAGTTCGGCCCCGGCGCTCGGTTGGTGCTGGGGGCCTACCGGATGAGCGCCTCCCCCACGTCGGTCCTGCTGGAGCCCGGTGCCGTCCTCAGTATTCAGGGGGCGGTCACACTAGCCCGGGGAGCCCGGCTGGTGGTGGGGCGCGATGCCCTGCTGGAGCTGGGGCCGGACACCTACCTCAACACCCACGCGGCCATCAATTGCCTCGAGCACATCCGTATCGGGGCCGGGAGCGGCCTCTCCTGGGACACTAACGTTTTCGACTTCAATGGCCACGACCTGGTCATCGACGGGGTGACGCGTCCCATATCCCAGCCGGTATGTATCGGCGAGCATGTCTGGGTAGGTTCCAGGGCCACCGTCCTACCCGGGGTGACCATCGGCGACGGGGCCGTGATCGGGGCCGGAAGCGTCGTTACCACGTCCGTACCGGCCCGGGCCGTGGCGGTGGGGAACCCGGCCCGGGTCATCAGCCAGGACGTCGCCTGGGCGTTATGAGGTCGGGTTATCCGGTAGGTCGGCCTATACACCCGGGAGACAGCTGCTCGAAATCACCCCGTCGGTCATGGCGGTTCCGTTGACTCGATCCAGGCCCGATCTCGTTGGACTTCGAGTTGGTGAGGCAGTCAGCGAGCTCTCGGGAGGGCTCGAGGGTTTGAGCGGCGTGTTGGTGCTTCGGGGTGAGGCCGGGGTGGGCAAGACCGCCCTACTCGACCATGCCGCCAGCCCTTTTCTTGTCGGGCGGGCGGGACTTGAACCCGCGACCCCCAGACCCCCAGTCTGGTGCGCTACCAAACTGCGCCACCGCCCGAACGTCGTGCGAGAGCCGACGCTAGCAGGTCGCCCCTGGACAGCGCCGCGGGACAGGGGACCTGCGTGAGGTCGGAGGTCGGGCTGAGCGGCTTCAGATGTGCTTCGGCAGCCACTCTATGAACCAGTAAATGCGATAGAGCATGTAGACGGTCACCCCGACGACCATGAGCTTGAAGTGCCAGGGGGCGCCCTTAGCCCTGGTCAGCGACGTTGTCCCGCCGCCGGGGGCAGGGGTGTGGCCCGTTTCCTCTCCGCTGCCCGACCCCACCAGAACTCGTCCGCACGATGGGCACGCCTGGCCGGCTCCCATATCTGGCGGGTTCCAGAACTTACTGCAGTCGTCACACCACGGCAACGGGCACACCCTCCACGGCCACCAGGCTAGGCCCGGCGCCGGGCCACGGGGCACCGCCGGACGAAATCCAACACGACATCTCCGGCATCACCACGGGGCCCGAGTGCTCCATCCGCCGATCGACCTTGATCGGCTGGACACGTCAGCCGGCGCCGCCCGGAACCCCGCCTACGCTCAGCTGACCCGGTACCCGGCGCCCGACAGGGTCTCGATCACCTGCGGCTCGCCCAGCTTGCGTCGCAACCTGCCAATTGTCACCTGGACCGTCTTGGTGAACGGGTCGGCATTCTCGTCCCACACCTGTTCCAGCAGATCCTCGGCGCTCAGGAAGGCAGGGCTCGCTTTCATCAGCGCCTCGAGCACGGATAATTCCTTGACCGACAACTCGACTTGGCGCCCTTCACGGGTCACCGTTCGCCGCATCGGGTCGAGCTCGATCCCCGCGGCGCGGAGTACCCGAGGTTGGGCCGTCGGCTGCCGTCTGGCCAGAGCCCGCACTCTGAGCAAGAGCTCTGGGAAATGGAACGGTTTGCTCAGGTAGTCGTCGGCGCCCAGTTTCAAGCCCGACACTCGTTCGCCCGGCGTCCCGGAAGCCGTGAGCATCAGGACCATGACGGGCCGTTCTCCGTCGGCGATCATTTGGCAGATCAGGTCGCCATGCAGGCCGGGTAGGTCCCTGTCCAGGACGACCACGTCATAAGCGTTGATATCGATCTTCTCCACTGCCTCCAGGCCGTCATAGGCGACATCAGCGGCCATGCCCTGGTCGCGCAACCCTTCGGCGATATCGTCCGCCAGGCGCCGGACGTCCTCAACGACGAGCACCCTCATAGTCGCACCGCTGCGGGCAACAGGACCATGACCCGCAGACCGCCTTCGGGCCGAGCGTGGAGCTCGAGAGCGCCTCCGTGGGCCGTGGCTATGGCCCTCACGATGGACAGCCCCAGGCCGGCCCCGTTGTTGTTCGCCACCCGTTCAGGCCCGAGCCTGTGGAACGGCTGGGCCAGTTCCTGGACGGTCTTCTCGTCCAGTACCGCTCCCCCGCTGTCGACCACGAGGTAGGCCATGCCGTCGCGCCGTGCCGTTGGCTAGAACGACCATGCCGTCGGGGACATTGTGGCGCACCGCGTTGTTGACCACGTTGGCCACGAGCCGGGCCAGCAGCGTCTCGTTGCCCAGTACCTCGCCTGCCACCGTCCCGTCCAGGACGGTCAGCCGGAGACGCGAAATGTCCTCTTGTTCCGCGGCGAGGGCGGCGAACACGAGAGCCTCCAGCGAAACCTCAGTCAGTTCGCCGAGGGCACCTCGCTGTGCCCGGGCCAGCAACAACAGGCCCTCGAGGAGCCTGTCTGCCTGCTCCAGCCCCTCGTCGAGCTTGCCCGCCAGGACTCTGACCTCCGGGGGCGGCTGTGGTTTGCCCAGCGCCACGTCGACGGACGTGCGCATCATGGCCAAAGGAGTACGCAGTTCGTGCGAGGCGTTGGCGACGAACCGGCGCTGCGCCTCGAATGCGGTCTCGAGCCGTCCCAGCAGGCCGTCGATGGTATCCCCCAGGTCCTTCAACTCGTCGTCGGGGCCGCGTAGGGCGAGGCGCTCGTGCAGGTTCTCCTCGGAGATTTGGCGAGTGGTGGCCGTCATGGCCCGCAACGGGCGGAGAACGCGACCAGCCATGAGCCAGCCCAGGCCGATCGAGACGAAGGCCATGATCCCCAGGGCGATGGCGGAGACGACGAGCAGGTTGTGGCGTTCCAACGCCGTCGGCAGAGTGGCCACAATCTGGTGGACGCCGCCAGAGCGCCCAGGAGGAATTGGCGGCTGGACAGGCCCGGAGCCAATTGACGGAATGGCCACCTCTCTGTGCCGGGGGCACGGTAGGCCCAGGGATTTGCAAATCCGCAGCGGTCCACCAGCCGGCCCGGGGACGGCCTTAACGGCCCCGCCGTGACCGCCCACGACCTGGAAAACCGTAACTTGGGGCCGGCCGGCGACCAGGCCGTAGGTGAGGGCGAGCAGGACTGCGCCCGAGATGAGGAACAGCCCTCCGTACAGCGCCGTAAGGCGCAGGCGCACGCTCCGCCGGGGCAGGTGCAACCAGGATCTTGGCGCCAACGCAGGAACTCCTTTTGCTCACAGGGTGCCCGATGGCAGGTAACAGCAAATTAACAGTGCCTGTTGTGGCGTTGTTACCGCCCCCCGCTTACAACGAGGCTTATGACCAAAGCCTCCATGCGACTGGCCGGGCTCACGCCACGACGGGTCGCCGTGCTCGGCGTGTGGGTCGGAGGCGGTGCCCTGCTGGTGGCTGCCTGCGGAGGCAGCCCGAGCAACGCCGCCGTCGCTCACCTCCGGACCACCACGACTACGCTGGCGCGCCGGCTCCCAGAAGACCAATTCGTCATCGGGTAGCGGCTCGGGGCAGGGTCGAGCCTTAGCGAACCCGGGTGACGGCTCGGGGTCGGGCCAGGCGCTGGCGTATGCGCAATGCATGCGCTCCCACGGGGTGCCGGATTTCCCGGACCCGAACGCGCAGGGGGGTTTCAGCATCCAAGGCGGCCCGGGGAGCGGCCTGAACCCCGGCTCGGCCACGTTCCAGGCCGCCGACAAGGAATGCCGGCACCTCCTGCCCAACGACGGCCAACCCACGGCGGCGCAGCAGGCGCACGCCTTGGCCCAGGCGCTCAAGTTCTCCCAGTGCATGCGTTCGCACGGTCTGGCGGACTTCCCCGACCCACAGTCCCAACCGGGCGGCGGGATCGCCATACGCATTCACGCCGGTCCAGGACAGGCTTCGAACGACCTCAACCCCCAGTCGCCCCAGTTCCAGGCGGCCCAGAACGCATGCCAGGGCATCATGGGTGGCCCGGTCACTAAGAGCGGATCAGCCGGCGGGGGCAAGGGCCTATCTGCGGGCGGCAGGGCTGAGGCGGGCTGAATGACGAGGATGTCGGTCCCGGGTGTAACCGGGATGTCATGCCGTCAGTGTGTACATACCGGGTATCATGCTGAGAAAAACCCTGACGAATGAAGCGCTTTCTCCGGGCCGGTCAGGGTTTTCCCCAATTCCTTCCCCACCGACGAGCAAGGAAAATGCTCCCATGACAAGTTTTGGCCGATTTGCAGTCATCGGCTCGCACCGTCGAGTGCGGACCATCGGGCTCCTCGTAGCCACCTTCTCTGTCGTTGCGGCCCTGGCCACGGCGTGCGGTGGCGGTGGCTCCGGTTCCGATGCCTCCGGCCAGGGCGTGGCCCACCTGGGCACGACGACCACCACGTCGGACGCCGGCGCTGCAGCGGGCGCCGGCGCCTCGGCAAGTGGGAGCGCCAACCCGGAGACGATCGGTGCCGACCTCATGAAGTTCTCCGCCTGCATGCGGTCCCATGGGGTCCCCAGCTTCCCCAACCCGGTCATCTCGAACAGCGGCGTTTCCCTCCACATCACACCAGCCGTGGCAGGTGGGCCAGCCAAGAGCTCACCGCAGTTCCGACAGGCAGCGCAGGATTGTCGAAAGTACGCGCCGGCCGGGCCCACGAGCCAGAACATCACTGCGGCGCAACAAGCGGACTACCTGAAGGCGGCCCAATGCATGCGGGCCCACGGCATAAACGGGTTCCCGGACCCAGACTTCTCGGGCGGCGGGGTCCGTTTCCCCCTGCCGCAGGGCATGAACGCGAACACCACCCAGTTCGAAGCGGCCCGTCATATATGCCAGAACTTGATCCCGAACGGCCTCCCCTACAGTGCGACCGACGAAAACCCATGAGACGGGTGCTGTCATTCGTCGCCACCCGGGAGCACGGTGTCACCGCGGACCCAAAAGGCATGGCGCCACTGATGTCCGACCAAATCGGCTCGTCCCCAGCCCGCGTGCGAAGGTCACGGTGCGGTCACAACGGTTGTCACCGCCCCGTAACCACCGGTTCTTTACAACCTGTCTTGCTGGCTCCCGGCCACACCGATGGAGGTCGGCCTACGAATGACTAGCACTCCCCCAACGACGACTGATACCCCGCCCACCGGAAACTCATCGGTCGGTGCTGTCCCCCCGGCAAGGTTCGACGCCCCGGGACAGGCGTCGGCGTCGGCGCCTGTGGGTGGCCGGCGGTGCGGCGGTCGCCCTGCTGGCGGCGGCCGGCATCGCCGTAGTGGTTGCTGACCCGTTCTCGAGCCCGTCGAGTTCGAATAACGGCGTGAGCGACAACACCTACCCGATCTCGTACACCAGCATCGAACAGCAAACGCTCCAGTCCCAGACGGAGGTGCAGGGCACCCTCACGTTTGCCAGCACAAACAACAGCACCACGACGGCCAACGTAGTTCTCCCGGCCGGCACCGCCACGTCCACCATCCAGCAGGAAGATCAGCTGGTCGCCAGTGCCCACCAGGGCCTGGCTGCGGACAACGAAGCGCTCCTGTCCACTGAGGCCTCGAACGCGGAGAGCCTGTCCCAGGCCGAGCAGGCGGTCAGCGCAGACGAAGCCAGTCTGACGCTGGCCAACACCTCCGACCTGCAGGGCCTGGCCCAGGCGGAACATCCAGTAGGCGCAGACAGGGCAAGTGTCGGCTCGGCCCAGACCAGCAACTCCCAGTCCCTGGCCCAGGCCCAGCAGGCCGTGGCCCAAGACGAGGCGGCGCTGAAGACGGCCCAGACCAGCAACTCCCAGTCCCTGGCCCAGGCCCAGCAGGCGGTGGGCCAGGACGAGGCGGCGCTGAAGACGGCCCAGACCAGCAACTCCCAGTCCCTGGCCCAGGCCGAGCAGGCGGTGAGCCAGGACGAGGCTTCGCTGAGCGGCGCTAAGACCAGCAACTCCCAGTCCCTGGCCCAGGCCGAGCAGGCGGTGGGCCAGGACGAGGCGGCGCTGAAGACGGCCCAGACCAGCAACTCCCAGTCCCTGGCCCAGGCCCAGCAGGCGGTGGGCCAGGACGAGGCTTCGCTGAGCGGCGCTAAGACCAGCGACTCCCAGTCCCTGGCCCAGGCCGAGCAGGCGGTGGGCCAGGACGAGGCTTCGCTGAGCGGCGCTAAGACCAGCAACTCCCAGTCCCTGGCCCAGGCCGAGCAGGCGGTGACCCAAGACGAGGCGGCGTTGAAAACGGCCAGCACGAGCAATTCCCAGTCCCTCAGCCAGGCTGAACAGCAGCTCCAGGTGGCGACCTCAACATTCGGCGCCGATCAGGCCCAGCTCACCTCGGACGAGGCCAGGCTGTCCGCGGACCAGCAGAAGGAGGCGGCCGACTGCGCGGCGGGCGGCTCAGCGACAGCCACAGGCAGCGGGAGTTCCGCGTCTGCGTGCTCCACCGACCAGGCCCAGGTGGCACAGGACCAGTCCACGGTCGCCAGTGACAAACAAAAGGTCACATCCGATAACGACGCGGTCCAAGCCGACCAGGCGACCGTCGCCGCCACCAAAACCAACAACGTGAAATCGACGCAGCAGGCCCAGGCCCAACTCGCCGCGGCCCGGGCGACCGTCGCCGCCACCCAGACCAACAACCAGAAATCGACCCAGCAGGCCCAGGCCCAACTCGCCGCGGCCCAGTCGACCGTCGCCGCCACCCAGACCAACAACCAGAAATCGGTCCAGCAGGCCCAAGCCCAACTCGCCGCGGCCCGGGCGACCGTCGCCGCCACCCAGACCAACAACCAGAAGTCGGTCCAGCAGGCCCAGGCCCAACTCGCCGCGGCCCAGGCGACCGTCGCCGCCACCCAGACCAACAACCAGAAATCGACCCAGCAGGCCCAGGCCCAACTCGCCGCGGCCCAGGCGACCGTCGCCGCCACCCAGACCAACAACCAGAAATCGGTCCAGCAGGCCCAAGCCCAACTCGCCGCGGCCCGGGCGACCGTCGCCGCCACCAAGACCAACAACCAGAAGTCGGTCCAACAGGCCGAAGTGCAGCTAGAGGCGGCGCAGGCGACCGTCTCAGCGGCGAGGACCAACAACGCAAAGTCGGTGCAGCAGGCCGAAGCGCAGTTACAAGCGGCGCAAGACAGCGTCGCCGCCACCCAGACCAATAACGCAAAATCGACGCAGCAGGCCCAGGCCCAGCTCGCCGCGGCCCAGGCAACGGTCATGGCTACCAAGACCAACAACCAGAAGTCGGTACAGCAGGCCGAGGCGCAGGTGAACGCGGCCCGCATGACCCTTTCTCAGGACCGGTCCCAGTTGGCCAACGATCAGGCCGACGCGGCCGTCGGCACAACGGGCGGCGCCGGGAGCCCGACATACACCTACCTCCCTCAGGTCGGGCAAGTCATCAGCCGGGGCCAGGAGTTGTTCGCCATCGACGGCCAGCCGAGCGTCCTGCTGTACGGCAACGTGACCCCGTGGCGGGCTTTCATGCCCGGGATGTCGCCTGGGCCCGACGTGGCCGCCCTCAACGCCAACCTGGATGCCCTTGGCTATGGCCAGGGTCTCCGGGGCGATGAGTTCACCGGGGCGACAGAAGCGGCGGTGGTGAAGTTCCAGGCGGCTCACCATATGACGCCCACGGGCCAGCTGGCCCTCGGATCGGTGCTCTTCGAACCCGGCTCTATCGAAGTCAACACCGTCACCCCGACCATCGGGTCCACCCCGTCTCCAGGGCAAGCTGTGCTTCAGGTCACCCTTACCGCCCGGCAGGTGCAGATCGCCCTCGACGCCTCCCAGCAGTCCGAGGTCGTAGTCGGCGACCAGGTGAGCATCGTCATGCCGAACAACTCGACGACCCCAGGCGTCGTGTCCTATGTGGGTACGGTGGCCACGACGCCCTCCTCGCAAAATGGCGGCTCGGGGTCGCCCACCATCGAGGTGAACGTCACCCCTCTGGACCCGGCCGCCACCGGCAACCTGGATGACCTGCCGGTCAACGTCTGGATCACCCAAGCCACCGTCCCTAACGCGTTCGTGGTGCAGGTGGCTGCGCTCACCGCCCTGGCCGGCGGTGGGTACGCCCTGGAGGTTGCCCCCGCGCACGGCCCGCACTACCTCGAGGCCGTCACGGTGGGCCAGTTCGACGACGCTGACGGGATGGTGCAGGTGAGCGGGACGGGTGTGCACATCGGCCAGCGAGTGGTGGTACCAAACGTATGACAGGGCCGCTATCTGGGCCACTGACGGGACCTCTCCCGAGCCTCGGGCCAGCCGCTCTCGTTCTCGATGGCCCGGCCCCGGCGGTCCTGCAGCTCGAGGAGGTCACCAAGACCTACCCCGTCGAACCTCCCGTCGAGGCTCTTCGGGGGGTCAGCTTCACCATCCACCAGGGGGAGCTTCTCGCCATCGTCGGGCCCTCGGGGTCTGGCAAGACGACCCTCCTTCATTTGATGGGCGCCCTCGACCGTCCGACCACCGGCAGGGTGCTGGTGGCGGGGTTCGACGTTGCCACACTGGCCGATCGCGAGCTGTCGGCGCTGCGGGCCACGCGGATCGGTTTCGTCTTCCAGCAGTTCTTCCTGGCCGAACACCAAAGCGTCCTCGACAACGTGGCGGACGGCCTCCTGTACGCCGGCGCCTCGCTGGCCGAGCGCCGCCGGGCTGCGTCCCAGGCGCTACTCCAGGTTGGCCTGGCGGACAAGCTGGCCTCCTTGCCCACCAAGCTCTCCGGTGGCCAGCGCCAACGTGTTGCCATCGCCAGGGCCATCGTGGGCCGCCCGGCCATCGTGCTGGCGGACGAGCCCACCGGCAACCTGGACTCGGCGTCGGGGGCGTCGGTGCTCGAGCTGTTCGCCGAGCTCAACGCGCAAGGCTCCACTATCGCCGTTATCACTCATGACATGGGGGTGGCGGCGCGCACGAACCGGGTGGTTCGGCTGCTCGACGGCCTGGTCGTCTCAGACGGCCCTCCCCCGGCCCCTTCGGGCCTTCAAGGCGCTGGTTATGAGTAACCTGGCTCCCCCGGTACCGGCGCACCTGCGCCTGCGCGACCTGGCCCGCCTGTCCAGCGTCGGCATCCGGACCCGTAAGCTACGAGCGGGCCTGTCGGCCCTCGGCATTGCCATCGGCGTCGCCGCCATCGTGGCCGTGTTAGGCCTCTCGGCCTCCTCGCAGGCGGGGTTACTAGCCGAGATAAGCAAGCTCGGCACCAACCTGCTCACCGTTACCAACGGCCAGACGCTGTTCGGCCAGACCGCTGAACTGCCAGACGCCGCCCCCGGGATGATCGGGCGCATCGGGCCGGTCACGAATGTCCAGTATGTCGGGGCCGTAGCCAACGCCAACGTGTTCAAGAGCCCCCTCATACCTTCGGTCGATACCAACGCCCTCTCCGTCGACGCCGCCAGTTTGGGGCTAGCGGGAGCAGTGGGGACGACCGTGGCCCAGGGTCAGTACCTGAACAGCGCCGACCAGGACGAGCCCGTGGCCGTCCTCGGCGCCGCCGCCGCCCAGCGCCTCGGAATAGACCACATCTTCCCTGGTGAGCGCATTTCGTTGGGTGGGATGTGGTTTTACGTGATCGGCATCCTCAACCAGGCCGTCTTGACTCCCGAGATCGACTCCGCGGTGCTCGTTGGCTTCCCGGCGGCGGAGACCTACCTCGGTTTCGACGGCCACCCCTCGGAGATCTACCTGCGGGCGGAGACGTCACAGGTCAACGCCGTCGACTCGGTGCTGGCCGCCACCGCCAACCCCGAGAACCCCAGTGAAGTGGACGTCTCCCAGCCCTCCGCGGCCCTGACCGCGCAGGCGGAAGCCAAGGCCGCTCTGAACAGCCTGTTCCTGGGCCTTGGGGCCGTGTCGCTCCTGGTTGGAGCGGTCGGCGTAGCCAACATCATGATCATCTCGGTACTCGAACGGCGCTCAGAAATCGGGCTCCGGCGCGCCCTCGGCGCCACCAAGGGCCACATCCGGCTCCAGTTCATGTCAGAGGCGTTATTGCTCTCACTACTGGGTGGCGCGGTCGGGGTGGCGGCCGGCGCGCTCTCCACGGCCATTTATGCCTCGACGAAGGGCTGGCTCATAGACGTGCCCGTGGTCGCCTGGGCCGGAGGCTTCGGGGCGGCCCTGCTGATCGGCGCCGTGGCCGGTCTCGTGCCCGCGCTGCGGGCAGCACGCATGTCGCCGACAGAGGCCCTCTGGGCCATTTGAGCGGCACCCCACTTGACACGTAGCAGAGCCGTCTGAGCCCGGCCGAAAGGAACGAAAGGAACTTCCTGTGGCCCATCGACACCAACCCGGTACTCCCCCGCCGACCCGGCCTGGCCCTGACGGCGGGGCGCGGGGCGGCACCTCCCCGGGGCGCCAGAACCCACTGCGGCCCGGGCACCTTTTGCTCGCGGCTGTCCCTGCGGCGGTCCTTGGTGCCCTATTGGCGCTGGCCGGGTCGGCGGCGCCGGCCGCCGCGGCAGGGCGCCTCGCAGTCTGCGTGCACCGGTACCCTCGGTGGCCTGCTGGTGAGCGGCGGATCCGGCCAGGCCGCCAGGGCGGGGATGGCGTTCGCCGACCCCTTGGCGGCCGAGGTCGTCGACACCGGTGGCTGCCCGCTGAGTGATGTGGATGTTGAGTTCGTGGCGCCAACGAGCGGCGCCGGCGCTACGTTCCCCGGGTCGGCTACGACAGCCACCGTGGCCACTGGCACCGATGGTGTCGTCACCGCGCCGTCGCTGACGGCGAACGAGGTGAGCGGTTCTTACACGGTCGTGGCCGAGGTAGCCAGCACGGGCTACGAGGTGAGCTTCCAGCTGGAGAACACAACCTCTGGCGTCGCTTCGTCCGTCGGGGTGACCTCGGGTAACGACCAATCCGCGGAAGTGGGCGAGCAGTTCGCGCTCCCGCTGGCCGTAAACGTACTTGACGCCTACGGGGCACCCGTGGCTGATGCCGGCGTCAGCTTCACCATTGTCCCCACAAACGGGGCCGGGTCCAGTTTCGTCGGCGCCAGTTTCGTCGGCGCCGGTAGCGCCGCCAGCGCCCAGTCCAACGAGTCGGGTACGGCGACGAGCCCGCTGTTAGTGGCGGGTTCGACCTCTGGCTCCTTCACGGTCCAGGCGAGCGTGAGCGGGGTGAGCAAACTGGTCACCTTCACGCTTACAGACCGGGCCTCGGCCCCGTATGCAATCGCCGCCGGCGCTGGGACGTCCCAGGAGACCCAGGTCGGCATGGACTTTGCGGTGCCCCTAGCTGTGACGCTGACCGATTCCAGTGGGAACGCCGTGGCCGGGACGAAGGTCACCTTCAGCGCCCCAGGCAGTGGAGCCAGCGGGGTATTTGCCGGCCACGGTACGACGGCGGTGGTCATCACCAGCTCTAAGGGCGTGGCCGTGGCGCCCGGCTTTTCTGCCGGTGGGGTAGCCGGCGGGTACATTGTCACAGCCCGGGTGGCCGGCCTGGCCAGCGTGGCCATCTTTGCGTTGGCCAACACCGCCCGGACCGACGACGCCGCTGCCGGCCCGGCGGGTAGCTACTGGTTGGCGGCCACCGACGGTCATGTCCTGGCGTCGGGGGCGGCCAGCCTCTACCGACCCCTCCCCGGGGAGTCTCCTCCCAGCCACGTCGTGGGGATGGCCGCCACCCCGGATGGGCGAGGATATTGGCTGGTAACCAGGAGTGGCCAGGTATGCGCGTACGGAGACGCTCGCCTATTTGGCGAGGCCGCTGTTTCACATCTTCTGAACGCCGCTTTCATAGGCATCGCATCCACTCCTGACGGGCGCGGTTACTGGCTGGCCCGGAGCAATGGCGCCGTTTACGCCTTCGGGGACGCTCGCTACTACGGCTCCGAGGCTGCGACCCGGTTGGCTACGCCGGTCGTCGGCATAGCCGGAGCGCCTGGCGGCAAAGGCTATTGGTTGGTGACCAAAAACGGGGGCGTCTTCGCCTTCGGAGGCGCCACTTTCTTCGGGTCGACGAAGAGTTCCCAACTGTCCGCGCCCATCGTTAGCATGGCGGCAGTGCCCGGCGGCAAGGGCTACTGGTTGGTGGCTAAGGATGGAGGCGTGTTCGCGTTCGGTGGCGCCACGTTCTACGGCTCCGCCATCGGGGTTTCGTCTCACCCTGCCGTCGCGGTGGTGCCGACGGCTGACGGAGGTGGTTATTGGGTCCTGAGGTCCAATGGGACAGTCACCGGGTTCGGGGATGGCGGGTCACAGGGCTCCGCCGCTTCGAAGAGCCAGGTGGTAGCTGGTGCTGCCGCCGGTTGAGGGAGGGCAGGTGCCGAATGCTGAGCCAGAGCTAGCTGTGGGGCCGGGAGGGCCGTCGCACAACAGTTCGTCGAGCCACCGGCTGTCGAACCGTCTGCGGGACAGGAGGACTTTGCTTCTTGCCGCCGGTGCCGGCGGGCTGGGGGTCGTCCTGATCGCGGTCGCGGTTGTGCTGGCCACCAGCGGCGGGGGCGGCCATAACGCCGCCCTCAACGGTGCATCCGGGCCCAAGGCAACGGCCAGAGCCGAACTGCTCCTGAACGTGACCGTGGTGCCTTCGGACGGTGCCATCAACCAGAGCCCGGCCACTGTCGTGACGCTGAAGTCCACCGGTGCACAGCTGGAAAGTGTCGAAGTGCGAGCGTTGGCGTTCAGGACCTTGCTGCCGGGCCAATTTGAAGAGGCCAAGCACCAGTGGCACTCACTCTCCGGGTTGCAGTCCGGGACCACTTACGCCGTCGACTACACCGTTAAAGCCGCCACCGGGCTTGTGGCCACGGGATCCGGGACGTTCACGACGGCCTTGCCGGGCGCCGTGTCGTCGGGCGGCTTGTCATCTAGCCCGGGTGGTCAGTCACCGACCTCGACCCCCAGCAGCGCGCCGCCGACCAGCACGCCGAATAATCCCGGCGGCTCCGAGCCGGGCTCGGGCCTACCGACGTCGACTCCGGGCGCTGGCAGCCCGGGCAGCCCGGGGAGCACCTCACCGGGAGCCGGCTCGCCTGGAACTGGCTCGCCTGGAACTGGCTCGCCTGGAACTGGCTCGCCTGGAACTGGCTCGCCTGGATCTGGCTCGCCTGGATCTGGCTCGCCTGGATCTGGCTCGCCTGGAGCCAGCCCGCCCGGCACCGCCAGCCCGGGTAGCCTCGGAACCGGCACCCCGGGTAGCCCCGGGACCACGTCGCCCGCGGCCAGCTCATTCGGATCGGGCTTACCGGGATCGGGCTCACCCGGATCGGGCCTCACCGGGATCGGGCTCACCGGGATCTGGTTCACCAACGGGCAGCCCGGGGACCTCGGCGCCGGGAAGCATTTCGCCCGGCGACCTGGGCGGCGCGTCCCCCGGCGGCTCACCAGTGAACCCGGGGACCAGTTCGCCGAGCACTATCAGCCCGGGCGGCAGCTCGCTGGGCGCCGGAAGCCCGGTGGGCGGCTCACAGGGGGAAAGCCCGGGAACGTCCTCCCCCGAAGGCAATTCGCTCGGCACCCTCGGCGGTGCCCCCAGTACGAGTTCCCCGACAGGCAGCAACCTTGGTGGCACATCACCGGGTGAGAGCAGCCCCAACAGCCCGGGGGCCAGTTCCGCTGGGCGGCATTAGCCCCAGCGAAGGACCGGGCGGAACCCAGTTGGGGGGGCCAAGCTCGACCTCGACCCCGCCGGAAACCGGGGCGACCACGACTCCGACCACGAGACCAGCGACGAGTTCGCTGAGCGGGACATCGCCGGGCGCCCCGGGCGGCACTTCCGCCGCCGGCGGACCGCCGAGCTCGGGCGCGGGAGGCGTTTCGAGCCCCGGTGAGGGCTTCTCCACCACGACCAGTCCCGGGAGCATCGCCCCCACGACGACGGCCGGCTCCCCTGCGGGTGGCCCAGGCCCTGGCGGCTCCCCCAGCAGTACCTTGGCTCCTGGGAGCAGCCCGAGCAGTTCGACGCCCACGACAGCGTCGACGACGACACCGTCGACAACTACGCCGCCCACGAGCACGGCGTCTACCGTCCCGTCGTCCACGACTATCGGCCCGGAGGTGTCGCCCACGACCAGCCCGACGACGACGATCCCTGTCGTCAGCACGGACGGAACGTCCTCGAGCACTGCGCCAGCCGGCGTGACCTCCACCTCCTCCTCGTTCTCTATCACCACCACGACGTAGTGCCCAGATCGGCGACCTTCCCCGACGAAGCCCTACTGGTCGTCGACTGCGGCCCGGTCTCAGCCAGCCCCGAGATGGGCGCGCTCACCCCTGATGCGGCCCATCCACTCGCGCCGACGTAGCTCCGGTAGCCTCTAGGCATGCCGGTCTTGGGCTCGGCTTTGTTGGCGCAGCACCTGCTGATCGCCACTGCTTCTTCGGGGTGGCAGAGCGTAATCCCTCAGCCGTGGCTGGCGGCGGCCGGGATCGTCTGCTGCGTCGCCGCCAGCGTCTGGGGCCGAGCCGCGGCCCGGCTGGCTCGCGCCGCCCGGCGGATCCACGAAGAATCGCTGGCTTCGGGTTTCAGTTCTGAAGCGGCTGACCTGGCTCGGAGCGCATTCAACAAGGACATGCACGCCACCGTGCTTTACGCCCTGCTGGGAAGCGGCCTCATCCTGGCGTCGTTTTCGACCTCGCCATGGTTCCAGTTGTTGTTGCTCGGGGTAAGCGTGCCCGCGGTGTTCTCCATCCGCTACGCGCCGCGCTTTTTAGCCGAAGCCCGGCTGGCTGAGCAACGTTCCCAGTTGGAACGTCGAGCCGAAGAAGTCCTGGCCCAGGAACAACTCGCCCCCCGCCGTTGGGCGGCCCGACTGGCTCCCGAAACGTTGCCGGCGTACGAGGGGTTCGACATCGGTCGGGTTTACGAGGCCGGCACCGGCATGATGGCGGGCGATTTTTATGACGTGTTCCCTACCGGCCCGCAGCGCCTGGCTGTAGTTATCGGGGACATGGCCGGGCACGGGATCGAACCCTCGATAACTGCTTTCCAGGTCAAGCACATACTGCGGACTTTCCTGCGTCAGTACCGCGACCCGGCTCAAGCCCTCGAGGAGCTGAATAGGACCCTTTCGGCGTCCGGTCGTCCCGAGGACATGGTGTCGGTGTGCACCCTCATATTCGACACGGAAGCGAACACCATGCGCCACGCCTCGGCCGGTCATCCGCCCGCCTGCGTGTGGCAGCACGGTGACATGCGGACGTTGCGGGCCACCGGGCCTCTGCTGGCCCTGGACCCTGACGCCACTTATTTCTCCCGGGACCTGCCGCTCGAGATCGGTGACCTGGTCGTCCTCTATACCGATGGCCTGTCTGAAGCACGCTCGGGAGGACAGCTCTTCGGAGAAGAGCGGATCGCCCACATTGTGCGGCGGGACCCGGGCCAGGACACGACCATCATTTGCAAGACATTGCTGGAGGCAGCCAGGGATTTTTCCTCGCCCCTGGCCGACGATATCGCCATCCTCGCTATCCGAAGAGTCTGACGTCGCCCTTCCCCTTCGAGCGGCAGTGAAAGCTCTATGCTCAGGCGGGAACCGGAGCGAGCTGCCACCAATTGCGAGCTCGCCACTATGCGATCAGAAGGGAGCCAATAGTGATCAAAGGCTTCAAGAACTTCCTGCTTCAGGGCAACGTCGTGGTCATTGCCATCGGCCTGATCGTGGCGTTGGCGTTCAGCATGCTGATTGCGGCCTTTACTACGAACATTATCGACCCGGTGATCAGCCGCATTCAGGGGAAGAACACGATCGGGCTCGGGGTCCAGCTGGGTCAAGCCGGGAACCCAGCCACTTTCTTGAACATCGGGGCCTTTATTTCGGCCGCTATTTATTTCGCGATCTTTATCGGGGTCGTTTACTTCTTGATCGTGGTCCCCTACAAATCCGTCCAGGCCCGTCGCGGCATCACTGTTTTCGGCGACCCGCCGCCGGCCAAAACGTGCCCGGCCTGCTTGTCGGACGACCTCCCGCTAGGTGCGTCCAAGTGCAAATACTGCGGCACCGAGCAGCCGCCACAGCCGTAATCCGGGATGGAGCGCCCCGCTCGACCACCGGGCGCCCCGGCCCGGCGCACAGCCGTTTCATTTTCCTCGCCTTTTGCCCGCTGTTGTGGCCGGCGCCTCACGCCAGGAAGGTGTAATCGAGCGAAACGCCAAGGCCGATCAGCGCCACCAGGAACTAGAGATAATTGACTCCGGCGCCGACTCAGCTGGCTCGGGGACGCGCCCTCAGTTTCAGTGGCGTGGCCCGAACCCGAAATGCTCGCGAATGGAGCGTTCCAGATAGCGCATGTAGCTCGCCGGCAGCTCCTTGGACGTGAAGAGCGTGAAGGTAGGCGGGTCTGTAGCCCCTTGCGTGGCGTACAGCACCTTGGCCCCGTGGGGGGCGGGCTGAGCGGCCTGGGCGGCGGCGATGGCCCGGTTCAGGGACGCGGTCGGCACCCGCCGGCGGTAGGCCTCGACCGCCTTGGCCAGAGCCGGGTACAACCGGTGCACCCCCCGGCCGGTCAGTGCGCTCACTTCCAGCGCGGGGGCATACGACACGAACCCGAGCATGTCAGCCAGCTGCCCCCTCACCTGCGCCTTGGCCTCGTTGTCGAGCAAGTCCCATTTGTTCACGACGATGACTATGGGGTTGCCGGCGGCATCGACTCGCTCGGCCAGACGCTGGTCCTGCCGCGTCACACCCTCTCCCCCATCGATGACCAGCAAGGCCAGAGCGGCCTGGTCGATGGCCCGCAGCGCCCGCACCATGGAGTAGTACTCGGCGCCTTCGGCTTCCTTGGTGCGCCGGCGCATGCCGGCCGTATCTATGAAG
This sequence comes from uncultured Acidimicrobiaceae bacterium, assembly GCA_963750465.1. Classification (GTDB taxonomy): domain Bacteria; phylum Actinomycetota; class Acidimicrobiia; order Acidimicrobiales; family Palsa-688; genus Fen-671. The sequence continues at coordinate 175,424 of CAVVRE010000007.1, read as the reverse complement.
CGGACCGGGCCTTCGGGCGTCTCGACCAGGGTGTCGATAGCGTCCCTGGTCGTGCCGGGCATGTCGTGCACGATGGCCCGCTCGTCCCCGATGAGCCGGTTGAAAAGGGTCGATTTGCCAACGTTTGGCCTCCCGACGATGGCGACCGAGATCGGCTCCGGCCCATCGGCGTCGTCTACCTGCCCACCCGCGGCGGCCGATAGGTCGTCAGGTGAAATCGGGACGGCCGGCTCGAACGCCATGACGAGGGCGTCGAGGAGGTCCCCGGAGCCGCGGCCGTGCAGCGCGGAGACGGGCCAGGGCTGAGCAAAACCGAGCCCGGCGAACTCCCAGATGTCCGCCTCGCGGGCGGCGTTGTCGACCTTGTTGACGGCCAGGACGACGGGCGTGCCGGAACGCAGCAACAGCCGGGCCACAGCCGCGTCCGCTTCAGTGGGGCCGACGGTGACGTCCACTACGAACAGGATGGCATCGGCTTCTTCGATGGCCCGCTGCGCCTGGGCCGAGACCAGCTTGTCGAGCGCCACGCCGCCTACTTGCCACCCGCCCGTGTCGACCAGGGTGAACTCCCGCCCGGCCCATTCGGCATCGAGGTCTTTCCGGTCTCGGGTTACCCCCGGGCGCTCCTCGACGATCGTCTCCCGTCGTCCCAGCGTCCGGTTGACCAGGGTCGACTTGCCTACGTTGGGGCGCCCGACGACGGCGACGACCGGCCGCTCAGCGCTCACCGGACGCCCGCTCGGGACCCTTGCCGCTCACTTGACGCCGGCCAGGTCCCCGGCCCACTCGGGGTCGAGGGCGCGGCGCAACGAAGCCCCGTCGGCCGGCACCGCCTCCACCAGGCGGGGCAGGTCTGCAAGCGCCATCCCGTCCAGGAACTTCCCCCCGGTCAAGCAGCTGTCCGGGATGAGGTAGCGACGGCCCTCGGGCAAGGCGGCCAGCACCCTCGAAAGGTCGGCGCCGGTCAGCAGGCCGGCCACCGCGATGTTGCCCCCGAAGAACTCGTTGCGTACCGCCACCAGCTCCACGTCTCCTGACAGCCCGGAGATCATTGGGGCTAGCACCCGGGCCCCGTACTCACCCGTGAGGACGGTAATGCCGGCCCCCGGTCGGGGCCGCATGGTGACGCCCCCGCCCGTCCGGGGCGCCCGGTAGCCCACGGCCGGAGCACCTTCGATGGAGCGGAAGAACCCGCTCGGGCCGGTGGCTTCCACAGGGTCGGCCATGGCCCGGACGGTAAACGACGTCTCGAAGGCACGGGCCATGCCAATGCCGTTGTCGTGCTGGGCTACGGCCCCGTAAGTCTCGAGCAAAGGGAACGGGCGCCCGGCCACCAGGTAGTACTCGTCAGCGGCGTATACCAGCCGCCGGCCGAGGCAGGCGCTGAATATCGCCTGCCACTCTTCCACGACGTCGATCACCTCCGCCGCTTCGGCTGGCGTGTGGGGCCGCATGGCCGGCTCCCGGTTGAAGCGGCTCACCCCGAGGGGCACGCAGGCGACACTGGCCAGCTCGGGGTACTCGTCGAGCACGCCCGCCAACGTCCCCTCTAGGATATCGCCGTCATTGACGTCCGGGCAGACCACGACCTGACCGTGGACCTCGACCCCGCCGTCGAGCAGCGCCCGGAGCCAGCGCAGGCTGCTGGCGCCGCGGCGGTTGCGCAGCATGCGGGCGCGGACCTCGGGGTCTGTGGAGTGGATCGAGACGAAGAGGGGCGAGAGGCCTTCGGTCAGGACCCGCTCCAGGTCGGCCTCCGTGAAGCGAGTAAGGGTCGTGAAATTGCCGTAGAGGAACGACAACCGGTAGTCGTCATCCCGCACGTACAGGCTCTTTCGCATCCCCTTTGGCAACTGGTGGATAAAGCAGAACTCGCAATGGTTGTCGCAGGTCCGCACCCTGTCGAACAGAGCGGCGTCGACTTCCATACCGAGCGGTTCACCGCCCTCCCGCTCGACCTGCAGCGAAAGCTCGATACCGCCGCGGCTCACCTCCAGGCCAAGGCTCTCCTGGTCTGCCAACAACTGATATTCGATGATGTCACGGGGAAGCTGGCCGTCCAGGGCGACGAGCTCGTCGCCGGGAAGGACGCCGGCCCGGTCTGCCGGCGACCCAGGGGCCACCGCGACCACTCTCGGGAGGGCCATGGCTCTGCCCAGGATAGACGTCGGCGGACGGGAGCGGCGGCGCGCTGTGACGCCGATGGTGCCGGCCGGGCCGGGTGACGAGGCGCCGGTGGGCGCCGGGGGCAGGCGTTTGGCGCCGGCGGGGACGATGCCGCCTCGTTTGGACCGCCTCGTTTGGACCGCCTCGTTTTGGACCGGCTCGTTTTGGACCGCCTCGTTTTGGACCGCGTTTTTGGCCGGGCTGCACCCGTGGCCGGGTGTTTTCCGGGGTCGTCGGGGCCTTCCACCAGCCGTTTTTGGGCGCGGATGTCACAATTGGTGGTGTTTCGACGCAGGGCTTGCTCCCAATCGCGCCCGGAAGACCAGGCTGCACCCAAAACGGGTCAAATGCGGCTTTACCGACCCTGAAATCAACCTGACAGCGGCACAACGGGCACGTCCGGTCTGGGATGGACCGGCTTCAACCGGTAATTTGGGTGGCGTGGACGTTGACAAGGTGCTCCTCGCCTCTCCCCGCGGCTTCTGCGCCGGCGTCGAGATGGCGATCAAGGCCCTGGCCTGGATGGTGCGGGTCTTCGAACCCCCTATCTACTGCTACCACGAGATAGTCCACAACCAGGTGGTGGTGGACCGCTTCCGCCAGCTCGGCGTCATCTTCGTCGAGGACGTCTCAGAGGTCCCGCCCGGACGGCCGCTCATGCTCTCTGCTCATGGCTCGGCGCCTGAGGTGGTCGAAGCGGCTCGGGCCGGCGGGGGGGCCGTCGTCAACGCCGTCTGTCCGCTCGTGACCAAGGTCCACCACGAGGTCAAGCTGCGGGCCTCGAAGGGCTACTCGATCGTGTATGTCGGCCACGACGGCCATGAAGAGGCGATGGCCACCATGGCCGTCGCCCCGGAGGCCATGCGTCGGGTCGAAAGCGTGGCCGAGGTGGAGGCCTTGCCCGAGCCAGGGAGCCAGGTGGCGTTCCTGGCCCAGACCACGTTGGCGGTCGACGAATGGCGCAACATCCTCGAAGCGGCCCAACGGCGCTGGCCCGACCTATGGGTGCCCGGCCGGAGCGACCTGTGCTTTGCCACTACTAACCGCCAGGCCGCGCTGCGAGCCATCGCCGGCCGCTGTGATGCGATCGTCGTTATAGGCAGCGAGAACTCCTCCAATACATTGGCCCTCGTCCGCACCGCTGGCGCCGCCGGCTGCCAGCGCGTCCTGCGCGCCAACCGAGCCACAGAGCTGCCCGACGATCTTGTCGGCGTGGTCGGGGTCATCGCCGGCGCCTCCGCCCCCGAGTCCCTGGTCGACGAGGTGTTGGCACGGTTGGCCCCCGCCAACGGCACCGAAGAAGTGCACGCCGTGCCCGAAGACGAGTACTTCCCGCTTCCCCGGGAGCTGAGAGAGGTGCTCCGCTCAATGGCGGCCGCCCTCGCGGTGGTGGCGTTCGCCCCGCCGGGAACGGCAGAAGCAACAGCCCGTGACAGTGCTCCCCTGGACGGCCGGGACGTGCCCGCGGCCAAACTGTTGGCCACATTGGGCTGACACCTGTACTAGGCCTGAGGTCTGTACTAGGAAGGGGCCATGACGATCCAGAAGGCACCTTTTGGGCGAACGGGTCACCAGAGCACAAGGGTCCTGTTCGGGGCGGCAGCCCTTTCAGCCGCCAGCCAAGCCGAGGCCGACCGCACTTTCGACGTCATCGTCGAGGCCGGCATCAACCACATCGATGTTGCCGCCAGTTACGGGGACGCGGAAGACCGCATCCGGCCGTGGTTGGCCAGAGCCCCCGGCGAGTTCTTTCTGGCTACCAAGAGCGGTGAGCGCACCGCCGCGGCGGCCCGCAAAGAACTCGAGCGCTCGCTCGAGCGTATGGGCGTGGACCACGTCGACCTCTGGCAGTTGCACAACCTGGTCGACCCGATCGAATGGGACGTTGCTCTCAGCCCGGGCGGGGCGCTCGAGGCGGGGATAGCGGCGCGGGAAGAAGGCCTGACCCGGTTTATCGGTGTCACGGGCCACGGGCTGCAGGTGGCCGGTACGCACCGGCGCTCACTGGAGCGGTTTGACTTCGATTCGGTCCTCCTGCCCTACAACTACATAACTGTGCAGGACAATTATTACTCCGAGAACTTCGAAGCCCTGGTGGCCACGTGCAAGGAACGCAACGCGGCGGTACAAACAATAAAGTCGATCGCGGCGGGGCCCTGGGGGGACCGGGAACACACCCGGGCCCCGTGGTACGTGCCCTTGGAAAACCCGGCCGATATAGACCTGGCTGTCTGGTGGGTACTGGGCCGGCCCGAAGTTTTCTTGAACAGCGTTTCGGATATGGACTTGCTCCCCCTCGTCCTCGATGCCGCCTCCCGCTTTTCGTCTCGCCCCTCCGACGAGGAAATGCAGGCACTGTTGAGCCGGCGCGGTATCGAGCCCCTATTTGTCTAAGCGAGCGGAGTCCCCGGCCGAGTCAACGGCACACGAATTGCGGCCATTTAGCTAAAGCTTTGGCCGGGGACGCTCTTCTGCGTTCTGCGCGACGTCGGGCAGAACGCAGCCGAATTCCGTTCTGTTAGCCCGATCCGTCCGCCGGGACCTGGTTCTCCCCCGGCTATCTGAGCGGGCTTCAAAACACCAGCGGGCCCCCGGGTCAGGCACTGGCGGCCTGGCCACGGGGGCCCGGGGTGGAAAGGGCTCAGTAGCTAACTAGATTTTGTACAGGTCGAACTCGTCTATCGACCACCAGAACGAGGAGTTCCCGGCGGTCAGGACGACCCGCACGTACTGGGCCGTCTGGGTCCGGAAGGACACGACCTGAGGCGTAGCCGAGCCGCTGCAAGTGGCGACCCTGTGCCACGTTGTGCCGTCATTGGAAACCTGGACGACGAAGTCCCTGGCGTAGTCCGTCGCCGAGTTCGGCGCTTCCATCAGGAGCTCATTGAACGTCTGCACCGAACCCATGTTGACCTCGAAGTTCAAGCCCGGGGCCTGGAGCTCATCGGTGCTGAACCGGGTGGCCAGGTTGCCGTCCAGAGCGTTGGCGGGCAGGTCGGCGCCGCTCGAGGGCGCATTAGTACTAGCCACCCAGGCCGTCCGGCTGAGGGCCGTCCCGCCCAGGGCGGCGGCGCAGTTGGCGCTGACCGGCACCGTGGTCGTGGTCGGCGCCACTGTCGTGGTCGTCGGAGCGACGGTTGTGGTGGTCGTAGGAGCGACGGTTGTGGTGGTCGTAGGAGCGACGGTTGTGGTGGTCGTCGGCGCCACCGTGGTGGTTGTCGGAGCGACGGTGGTCGTGGGCGCTACCGTCGTGGTGGTCGGGGGCGTCGGGTGGCGCCGCTTATGCACCGGGACCAGGACGCAATGTACGGCCGAGTGATGGCTGCGTTGGAACACCCGTACGCAGACACAGACGTCTCTGCCCTCACGGACACTCCGGTCATTGCGGAAACGGGCGCAGTTGGAGCTGTTCCCCCGGTTGTTGTCGCCCCGGTTGTTGTCACCCTGATTGGCGCCGTGATTGCTGCCATAAGTGCCGCCCTTGTCAGCGCCACCGGGTCCCCCGCGGTCCTCGTTACGGCTGGCCACCCTGGAAGCCGCTGGCGTCGAATGGTGGCTCGAGGCGGCTGAGGCGGGTGCGGCGAAACCGGCCAACGACGAAGCCACCGTCGCTACCGTGGCCACCACGCTGAGCGCGGCGAACCTGCGTTTACCTTGAATCTCCTTGGTCATGTGCCCTCCTCCAGAGCAATATGGCGGGACGTTCGGGTCTACTTCTTAATGCCCTCCCCGTAAGTTGTGAGCGTTTGTCGGCCAAGTTGTGATCACCCTGTGATGGGCCGGGCGCGCCGATGCACGTCCTTTTAGGCAGGTGCGGCCCTCCAGGGGGCCAAGTGCCCTTCACCCCCCGGGGTCAGGACCGGTGATCAGGCGCCGGCCAGCGCCTGTGCCGTGTCGAAAACCTCTTGGAGTTCCTTGTGTAGCCGCTCAGTGAGCTCGTCGACTACCCGGCGTGGGAACCGGCCTCCCTCGCCGACCGGCGGCGGCCAGATCGGGCGGCCGACGGCCATGGCGATGCGGGTGGGCCGGATCAACCTGGCCCCTTTGGCCATGGCCCGCTCACTGCCGCCGATGCCGAGCGGGACGATGGGGACGTTCGCTCTGAGGGCGACAAACGCCGGGCCCGCGAACAGTGGCTGGACAATCGGCCCTGACCGGCGGGACCCTTCGGGGAAGAGCACAACCGGCTCGCCGGCGGCCAGGAACTGTTCGCACATGCGGAGCGCTTCGCGGTCGGGTGTCCCCCGCCGGACCGGGAAGCCACCGAGCGAGTTGAACAGCTTCGCCACCCATGGCGTCCGCCACATTTCCTCTTTGCCCATAAAGCGGACCCGGCGGTTGGACACGTAGCCGGCCAGGAGGGTGTCGATGTAGGAGCGGTGGACCGGGGCCAACACGTACGGTGTCGTCTGGGGCAGGTTTTCGGTCCCCGTGTACCGCATCCGCCACAGGGCCCAGGAAGGGACCATGACGGCGGCGCGGGCAAAGCGGTACCAGGCCATGTCCGCCCGGGTGGGCGGGGCGATGACGGCCCGTTCGGGCGCCGGGTGCCCGGTCGACGCCGGCGGGGCGGCGTCGGGGGTGGCGTCGGTGGTCACCCGAGCCCGGCCTCGGCGGCCAGCGCCAAAACCAGGTCGACCACTTGCTCCACGGAACTGGCCGTGGTGTCCACTACGACGGCGTCGGGGGCAACGGCGAGGGGAGCCAGCGCGCGGGTCGAATCGATGTGGTCCCGCCGGGCAATATCCGCGGCCACCTCGTCGTAGTGCATGTCGAGCAGCTCCTGGCTGCGGCGTTGGGCCCGCTCCTCGTCACTGGCCGTCATATAAACCTTGACGGGAGCTTCAGGGAAGACCACGGTCCCGATGTCGCGACCCTCGATCACGCCTGAACCTTCTCTTTCGGCCCACTCCCGCTGGCGACGGACGAGCTCCCTGCGGACCTCGGGGTTCACCGCCACGACGCTTACCGCCCGCGACACCTCAGGGCTGCGGATCTCTATCGTGGCGTCCACATCGTCGACCATCACGCGCTCCGCCACCTCCAGTTTCATGTCAGTGGCCAGCTTTGCCACTATTGGGGCGTCCTCGGGGTCGACGCCCCGGCGGATGGCGCTGAACGCCACCGCCCGGTACATGGCCCCTGTGTCGAGATAGGGCATACCCAACTTGGCCGCTACCGCCCGCGCCACTGTCGACTTGCCAGAACCGGCCGGGCCGTCGATGGCGATCACTTTCTGGCCGGCAGGTTTCAGCGCAGGCACCGGTTCATGTCCTCCTCGAAGCTCGGGTAGCTGGTCGCGGTGGCATCCCACCCTTGCACTCTCACGGGGCCGTCCGCACCCAGGGCGGCCACCGCCCCGGCCATGGCGATCCGGTGGTCGCCATGGGAGTCGACCGTGGCTGCTCGAAACGGCGCTCCCCCTCCGCCGATAACGACCAGCCCGGCGGGAACAGGCTCGGCCCTGGCCCCGAGGGCGGTGAGGAGCTCGACGGTGGTGGCCACCCGGTCGGTTTCTTTCACCCGCAGCTCGGCTGCGTCCGAAAAGCTCGTGGTGCCCTCGGCCAGAGCCGCGGCTACCGCCAGGACGGGTACTTCATCAATCAACGACGCCACCTCCGGGCCGCCCACGTCGGTGGCGACCAGCGGTCCGAACTGGACGTGGATGTCCGCCGTGTGGTGGACCGGGTCCTCGGCGAGCAGCTCGAGGCGGGCCCCCATGCGCAACAGGACGTCGATGAAACCGGCCCGCCCTCGCCCCACGTAGACGTTTTCGAGCACGAGGTCGCTGCCCGGAGTTATGCACGCAGCCACGGCCCAAAACGCGGCCTGGGAGGGGTCCGCCGGGACATCGGTCGTGGTGGCGTGGAGGGCGCTCGGCCGCAAGACCACGGTGGCGCCAGCTTCTTCGGCGCGGACCTCGATATCTGCGCCCGCGGCGGCCAACATTTCCTCTGTGTGAGCCCGAGTGGCGACGGGTTCGTGCACGGTCGTGGCTCCCTCAGCCCCCAGGCCGGCAAGCAGGATGGCCGTTTTCACCTGGGCGCTGGCCACCGGGAGGGTGTAGTCGATGCCCACCAGGCGCCCACCCCGCACGGCCAGCGGCGGGAGGCGGCCACCCTGCCTGCCGTCTACCCGCGCCCCCATCAAACGGAGGGGTACGGCAACCCGGTCCATAGGCCGCTTGGCGATGGACGAGTCGCCCTGCAGGACGGTGAGCCCGTCTATGGCGGACACGAACCCGGTCAGGAGGCGGATCCCGGTGCCCGAATTGCCGACGTCCAGGAGATGGCCGGGCTCGTGCAGGTGCCCGACGCCACCGTCGATGTACAGTTCCTCGCCGGCCGGCTCGAACTGGGCCCGCTCGACCTGGCCCCGCTCGACCTGGGCCCCGAGGGCGATGATGGCTTCCAGGGTGTGCCGGACGTCGTCGCCGTTGGATAGCCCCCGCACCCGGGAGCGCCCTTCGGCCCGGGCCGCGATCAGCAGCGCCCGGTGCGAGATGGACTTGTCGCCCGGTGCCCGCAGCCGCCCCCTGAACGCCCTCCCGTCCGCCGGCTCCACGACGAGCTCCTTGACGATGGGGTCGCCGGGGCCGGGGTTCGAGGTTCTGGTGTCCATGGTTCCGGTGTCAATGTTTCTGGCGTTCATGGTTCGAGCCTCCTGACCGAGGCCCGGTAGCCCCTAGCCACCAGTGCCTTGCGGGCCACGTCCTCAGCGTCGGCGTCAATGATCAGCACCATGACCCCCCGGTCGCCCTCGGCCGAATGCGCGATCTCCACGTCGAAGATGTTCACGCCCAGCCCGCCGAGAAGCGTGCTGACCTCGGCGATCACCCCCGGCCGGTCGGGCACGGGTAGGCGCAGCTCGCTGGCCTGGCCGAGCGCGGGGGCTCCTGTGGGCAGGTTGACCCGGGCCTCCCGGGCCCGCTCGAGCAGCTCGAGCAACCGGCCCCGGTCCCCGTTGGCGACCACCGTCCGCAACTGGCCGAGGCTGGCGGACAGGCGGTCGAGGGCGGCGAGTATGGCGTTCTGGTTCTCGGCCACCACGTCCGGCCAGATGCCGGGGTGGCCGGCGGCCACCCGGGTCATGTCCCGGAAGCCACCGGCGGCCAGGCGCAGGAGGATGGCGTCGGAGGCGGCCTCGTCGGCGGCCAGGTTCATGAGCGCCGCGGCCGTGAGGTGAGGGGTGTGAGACACCAGGGCGACCAGCTCGTCGTGGCGCCGGGGCTCGAGGGCAACCGGGTTGGCCCCGAACATCCGCACAAGAGCCTGGGCTTCCGCGTAGGCCTCGCTCGAGGTGTGAAGGTCGGGCGTCAAGACCCACGTAGCCCCTAAGAACAGGTCCGGGTCGGCTCCATCGACGCCTTCCTGTTCCGAGCCGGCCATGGGGTGGCCGCCTACGAAACGAGGGTGCCCTATGGACGAAACGATCCCTTCTTTTACGCCGGCCACGTCGGTGACGACCGGGGCCTCGGCCTCGGGGACGATCCAGGCCCGCCGCCCTGCGCCGCCATGGGACCACCGTCCTTCTGGTCCTGCTGGGAAAGAACGGCCCGAGCGACGCTCGCCACCGCGCCGGCGGGCACGGCGACAAAGGTGACGGCGGCGGCCGTGTCCGGGCCGACCCGGTCGATGGCGCCCAGCTCCAGGGCCCGCTGCGCTCTGGCCGGGTCGTTGTCGACGCCGCTGACCAACCAGCCGAGACGGCGGAGCGCCATCCCGATCGAGCCGCCGATCAACCCGGTGCCTATGACGGCCGCCCGCTGAGTGCCGGCCGCACTGATCAGCTCCGAGTGTTTGTCTGCGCCTGTCGGGTCGCCCGGAGGGGTTGGCCCGCTATTCGGGGAGGTCATCGCGTAAGCCCCGGGCGCCCTCGAGGTAGATGTGGTGCAGTTCTGGTCGCGTGGTCTCGACGTGCATCATGACCCGTATGCACAGCCGCTGCGCTCCTTCGATGTCGAGTTCGCGGGCGCACAAGAGGGGGACGTCGCCAAACCCAATGGCCCGTGCCGCGGTAGCGGGGAACATCGAGTGCACGTCGTCCGTGGCCGTGAAGATCACCGAGATGATGTCAGCATGCTCGACGCCGTTGCGAGCGAGCATGGCGTTCAAAAGGGCCTGGGTCCGATCGGTGACCTGAACACAACTGTCCTCGTCGACCGTTGTCGCCCCGCGCAGGGCACGCACCCGTACCGGGAGGCCGGGCCTGGCACTGTCCGCGCCCGTACTGCCAGGGCCGGTACTGTCCGCGTCGGGACCGTGGGGAGGTTGAGCAGCCATTCGCGATGGCCAGGATACGCGCTCGCAACGATCTTTCCCGAACGAGTTGCCCCTCAGCCGCGGGATGGTTCGTTGCTTGGCTGGTCGGGTAGCGCCTGGGTCTGCGGGCCGCTGGCCGCCGCCCAGAGCGAACGGACCTCCGACATGGTCAGGGGGCGCCAATGCCCAGGGGCCAGCGTCCGGTCCGAGAGCGGCCCGACGCGGGTCCGCACCAGGCGTCGCACGGGGTTCCCCACCGCCTCGCACATGCGCCGGACCTGGCGGTTGCGCCCTTCGTGGATGGTTATGCGAACGGCATTGGCGCCGAGGGAAGCGACGCGGGCGCGCGACGTCATGCCGTCGTCGAGTTCGACGCCCCGCCGAAGCCGGCCGATCGCTTCCCTCGACAACTGCCCTTCGACCTCCACGACGTACTCCTTGGTGACGCCGAAGCTCGGGTGGGTGAGGTGGTGGGTCAGCTCGCCGTCGTTGGTCAGGACTAGGAGGCCCTCGGTCATGATGTCGAGGCGTCCCACGGGGAAGACGCGGGGCACCTCGGGCACGAGGTCGAGCACGGTTGGGCGCCCTTCGGGGTCCGACGCGCTGGACACTACCCCTGTTGGCTTGTTGAGCAGGTAGTACACGATGCCTTCCCGGAGCGGGAGCGGGATACCGTCGACGGCGATCCGGTCCGTGGACGCCTCGGCTCGCTGCCCGAGGTGGGCCAGGGTCCCGTTTACGGTCACCCTGCCGTCTTCGATGAGCTGCTCGCACGCCCGTCTGCTGCCGAGGCCGGCGGTGGCCAACAACTTTTGCAGACGCACACCCGCTGGCCTGTCATCTTGGGGCCTGTCATCTTGGAGCCTGTCATCGCCCCCCGTCGGCGCCAGGCCGTGTCTCTCGCTCACAAGTCGCTGAGCAGCCTATCCGCCACCCCGGCCAACACCCCTGAGACACCCGACCAAGATTTTCTTGCCGGCTACCGATATATCGCGATATAGTGATTGATGTTAGCCGGTCTTTGAGAGCCGGCTGGAAGGAGGTAAGGGAGATGCACTCCCACGAACGATTTGAAGAAGGCCCTGATTGGGGCCGAGGGCGGCGTGGACGAGGCCGAGGTTGGTACGGCGGCCCGTGGGCCGGCCCCGGTGACATGCCGGGCCCGATGCAGGGGGGCCGGGGCGGTCCCAACGGGATGTGGTTCTTCGGCGGCGGCCCCTTTGGCCCGGGCGGCGGCCCCTTTGGCCCGGGCGGGGGCCAGTATGGGCCCGGCGAAGCCGGCGGCTGGGGAGGTGGCCACAGCGGCCACGGTGGCCGCGGCCGGGGCGGAGGCCGGTCCTGGGGCAGGGCGAGGCGCGGGGATATCCGTAGCGCCATCCTGGCCTTGTTGGCCGAACGGCCGATGCACGGTTACGAGATAATCGGCGAACTAACCGAGCGTACCGACGGCTTGTGGAGGCCGAGCCCAGGCTCGATCTACCCGACCTTGCAGTTGCTGGAGGACGAGGGCCTGGTCACCGCTCAGACTGACGAAGGCGGCGGCAAGCGCCGCTACGCGCTTACCGAGGAAGGCCAGCGAGCGGCGGCGGAAGTCGCCAAGGGGCCGGCCCCTTGGGAAGCGGTGGCGGCCGGCGCCCCCGAAGGTGCCCGGGCACTGCGCCAGGCGGCCGTCAAGCTCATGCCTGTGGTACGCCAGGTCATGGTGACCGGTGGTCCCCGGGAGTACGAGGAGGTGGCCAAAGTGCTCGACGAGACCCGCCGACGCCTGTACGCCATCTTGGCCAACGAGGCGTCAGGGACCACCACATCGGATACGGCCGACGCTTCCGAGGGAGGGCCGGGTCAGCCGGTACCGCCCCAATCATAGGGGCCCAGTCATAACGGCCCAGTCATAACGGCCCAGTCATAACGGCCCAGTCATAACGGCCCAGTCGTAGCGGCCCAGTCGCAGCGGCCCCGGGCTCAGTCAGCCACAAGCGAAGTGACTAGCCCGGGCACTCTGCGATAACAGGGCCCGTTACGGTTTTCGCCGGAGGCGGCCATCTCGTGATGGCCGCCTCTTCGCGTGCCGGGCGAGTCAGCCCGGAGGCCGCAACCCTTGCTCGAGGGCGTCCATCACCTCAGGGCCGGGCACGAAGTCACCGAGCGGGGGCAGCTGCTCGATGTGGTCGAGGCCGAGGCGCTCCAGGAGCAGCGAGGTGGTGCCGTACAGGACCGCTTGGCCCGGTCCGGGGTCGTGGCCGACCTCGGCCACGTACCCCCGCTGGCACAGGGTGCGCAGGACCCCGTCCGAATTAACCCCTCTGATCGACGCCACCTGCGCCCTCGAGACCGGCTGTTTGTAGGCGACAATGGCCAGGGCCTCCAGCGCCGCCGCCGATAGCCGGGCCGACTGTCCCTCCAGGACGAAACGCTCGATGTAGGGGGCCATGGCCGGGTGGCTCTGGAACCGGTAACCGCCAGCCACCCGGACCAGCTCGAAGCCTCGTTCTTCGTCGCGATAGGACCGGGCCAGTTCATCGCAGATCTCCCCTACCCGCACCGGCGACAGTTCCAGTAGCTGGGCCAAGAGGCTCGGCTCCACCGGCGCCTCAGCCACCATGAGGACGGCCTCTATGGCCCGGCGTTCCTCGGTTTCCATGGCGGTTAGCCCTCGTACTGGTCAACGAGCGGAGGCTCGCCCATATCGAGCGCCGGCCCTCCGCTATCGGCCCCGAAGTCCGCGCTGACGTCGAGGCCGAGCCAATCGACGTGCAGCTCGCCCAGCTTTCCGACCTGGCCCAGGTCGACGGCGCCCCGCTTGTAGAGCTCGAGCACGGCGAGGAAGTAGACGATCACCTCGAGGGGTTCCCGCAAGCCGGCTGTGAGGCGCCTGAACGTGGTGCGACCCTCCCCCGGCAACCTGGCCACCAGTTCTTCGAGAGTGTCCGCCACGCTGGCCCGGACCGGGGCGATGTGGTCGGTATTTATCCGGGCCAACGGTTTGGGGGCCAGCACTTTGACGAGGGCCTGATGGAGGTCGGCCGCCGTTACCCCCTCGAGAGGGTCGGGCGCCAGCTTGACGAACTGCTCTTCCAGGCCGGCCCGCCTCGGCACCGACAGCTGGGCCACGTCCATCAGGCGGTTCATGGCCGACGAGGCGTCCTTGAACGTCTTGCACTCGAGCAGTCGGGCCAACAGGAGGTCCCGCTCCTCCCAGAGGGCAAGCGTTTCTTCGTCTTCTTCTTCCGAACCGTCGGAAAGGAGCCGCCGGGTCTTGAGTTCGAGGAGCACCGCTGCGGTCAGTAAGAACTCGGTGGCCGCCGCCAGGTCCAGCGCCTGCATCCGCTCGATGCTGGCAATGTACTGGTCGACGATCGACGATAACGACAGTTCCCAGATGTCCACCTGTTGCCGGGTGACCAGGTGGAGCAGAAGGTCGAGGGGCCCTTCGAACACCGGAGTGCTTACCTGGTACCCCACCGGGCCAAGCCTACTGGTAACCTCGCCCACTCATTGCTGATGCTCCCGCGACGCCGGTCCGACCCTGGGGACCGGAGGTTCGTGGCGATCGTCAAAAGCGGGCATGAACCCGCCCTGAGCTGCCCTTTGCTAGCATACGCATGAGCCCCTCGCCATGACAACGCCCCGGTCGACCACCCCCTCAGGTGTCACGCCGCCAGGCCGCGACAGGTTCGGGCTGTCCAATCCGGCCCGCCGAACGGGCACCGGTTTCGGGGCCATCGGCGCGGTCGCGGGCGTGCTCCTGATCGCCTTGGTCGTAGGTGGCATCGTCTGGGCGGCGGCCACGGGCAGCGCGCCGGCTTCGCAGAAGCCTCGCATCTTCGGGGGCTCGCTGGTGCTCGACGACTACCGGCCGCTCACGGTCATCGACCTGGCTACCGGCGAGGTCACGGTCCAGCTGGAGGGCGTCTATACCCAGGTCGGCGCCAGCAACTACGGGCAGGTGCAGGCGGTCCCGACCGGCGGGGGGACGACGCTGGTCAACAGGCGGACGGGCACGTTCAACATGCTCGGTAACGACGACTACGTCCTGGGGCCATCCGACAATGGGATTTCTCTCGGTCCTCTGACGGGGGCGACGGCCGCCGCCGGTTTCGCCGATGGGACGTCGACCTACATATTGCGGTACGGGCCGACCAGCACCGTCTCTCTGGTCGACTCCTCCACCGCCCAGGCCGGGGCCCAGGCACTGGCCACGCGGTCGGCCCACTCCGTCCGGCCCCTCGGTTTCACCCACCTGACCAGCCGGTTGGCCGACGAGCCGGGTGCCGCGGCCGTCAGTGGCGGCGATCTCTGGGTGCTGGCCAGCGCCGGGAACGACTGCCAGCTCGTACAGGTGACCCCCACTCCAGGGCACCTGGAGGGTTTGACAGCTACCCGCCGCTCCAGTTTTCAGGGGCCGTGCTCGGCTGCGGCTCTCGAAAGCTCGGGCGGGACAGTCGGCCTCATGATGCCCGGGCGGGTGGAGCTGTTCGGGGCCCACAGCGTGGCCAACGACCCCGCTGACCCTGCCGTTGCGCAGGCGACTGCGTTCCTCCCGGTCGAAGGCACTTCCGGCCAGCTCTGGTACCTGGCCCGGCTCCCCGAGGGCTGGTACGCCGTGGGCGTCTCGCCAGATGGGCACGTAACTTCCCCGAGGGCTTTGCGGGCGTTCGGCCCCGCGGCGCAGCCGGCGGTCCCGGCCTTTTCAGCCGGGAAGCTCTACACCTTGGACCAGTCCCAGGGCGGCCTTCCCACGCTATGGGCGATCGACACCGCCTCGGGGGTGATGCAACCGGTACCGGGGGCAGCCAAGTACCCGGCCAAAAGCGTCACGGAAAAGGCCAGCTTTCAGGGTGCCGAAGTGCTCGTCGACGGCCCCCGGGTCATATTCAACAACCCCCAGAGCCTCCTGGCCGTGGTCGTCTTTACAGACGGCACCCACGCCCCCGTGATCGTGGACAAGTCGAACGCCGTCGTGGTGAGCGCCGTAGGGCCAGGCGATGTCAATGTCCACGTAAAACCGCCGAAAACAAGAACTAGCTCACAAACGGGCCCCAACACGCCGACAACTACGGTAACGACTCTCGCACCCCCAATTACCCAGCCCGTGACCGAACAGGCCAACTGCGCCGCTACCACCGAGAAGCCTTACGCGCCCCAAGTAAGCGAGGTCTCGGCGTCCGACGAGTCGGTGTTGGTCCAATGGACCTACCACCTTCTCTCGGAGCAAGACTGCTTGCCGAGGACGTGGTCGGTGACGGTGACGGCGCTCGGAGGCGCGGCGCAACCGTTGCGGCCCACGCAAGTCGTCAACGGCCAGCAGGAACTCCTGTTCACCGGGCTTCGCCCCGGCACTAATTATGAGGCCATCGTGACCGCGTACATCAACAGCCAATCGACGGCGTCCGAGCCGCGAGGCTTTACGACTAGCGCTCGCGGGCCCGGCGCTCCTGCCTACGTGACGACCGTGGCTGATGGGCAAGGTGGCTGGCTGGTTAGCTGGTCCCCCTGCACGGGGCCGTACTGTTTCGCGCCGCCTGCGTCCTGGACGGTTATAGGTTCTTCCTGCGGCACCGGCTTTGTGGGCCGCCCGCCCGTACTGACCCTCCCCGCCTCGCGGACGAGCGTGACTGTAAACGCCGGCAACGATTTGAGGCTGCTCGGTAGCCGGATCACGTTCAGCGTCCAGGGGGTGGGCAGCACCGGGCTCGTGGGTGCGCCGGCGTCCGACCACAATTGCACGCAGGCCTGGCAACCGCCCGATCCCGCCGCCATGCAACTTCAGGCCGCCGCCGCCCCGGTTGGCCAGACGGTCACCGCCACCCTTCAGGTGGTCCCGACCGGTGGTACGGTCCTCGCCTACGGGGGGGACAACGTGACGTTCACGTACTCGGTGGGCGGCCACACGGTGGGGCCGACGGGAGCGGACCAGGCGAGCATCGCCGGTCTGGGCGCGGCCAGGTCGTATGTGCCGACGGTAGTAGTCACCCCGGTGGGGCACCCCTCGGCCGCCGTCACCGTCATCGGGCATGCGTTCTCCAAGACCATCCCCTGGCCCCCGGACTTGAGGGCTCAGGCTTCGGGGTCCGTGGGCACCAACCCCAACACCGGCAGCGTGCGAGTCACGTTCCCCGGCTTGCCGAGCGGTTCGTTCAAGGCGTCGGGGGTAGTCACGTGCGGGTCCGAAGTCCTGCCCATTAGTGCCCTGGTGACCGACGGCCAGCTGAGCGAGGGCATGAACCTCGACGTGATGGGTGGGCGGTGCTCGGTCCTGGTCAGGCTCGAGGACACCGCAATCCCGGACCCGTACGGCCTGCCGTCGGGCAACCTATCGGCCCCCTTTTCCATCGGTTCCCCGCAGTCCTATGGTTTTACCGTCACGGCCCCCAAGCCGTGCGTGCCGCACTGCTCCACGCTCGACTATTCCGTCAATTACCAGGGCACCGGTGAGCCAGCGGGCACCGACTGGCGCGTCTCGGCCAAGGCGGCCAAAAAGGGCTGCGTCGTGAGCGTGCCGCAGGTGCCAGTGGCGGACTTCCCCGTGAAATTGGCCTGGCCGGTCGGTTGCCCGGCACCGACCGTGCTCGTGTCATGGGTGTACCTGGGCGAGCCGGCCACGGCGTCGACGAGCGCGCCGGTCGTGCCTGCGTCGACCACCACGAGCACGACGACCACCACCACCAGCAAGACCACCAAGACGACGAACCGGGGCCCGAAGACCACGACCACGACGGCGGCCACGACCAAGACATCGGCCACGACGAAGACATCGACCACGACGAAGACATCGACCACGACCAAGACATCGGTCCCGACCAAGACATCGGTCCCGACCAAGACATCGGGCACGACCACCAAAACTTCGCGACCGGCGGTCAGCACGTCGACCAGTTCTTGCACCGGCGCGGGGGGCGCCAACCCTTGCGCCCCGACGACGACCACAGCCTCGCCGGCCAGTACGTCGAGCTCGCCTTGCACCCATGGCAGCGGGCCGGGGTGCCCGAGCACGACCTCGACGCCGACTACGGCGCCCCCTACGTCGACCCTGCCCACCACGGCCACGACCTCCGTGACGACAACGACCACCGCCCCTACCACGACGTCGACGACGGCGCCCAGTACCACCACTACCACCACAACTCCTTCGACGGTCCCGCCGACCTCGACCACGACCACCACAACCCCTTCGACCGTCCCGCCGACCTCGAGCACTACCACCACGGCGGTGACCACCACCACGGTGCCGAGCACCACGACTACGACTTCGGTGACCACGACCACCTCGGCCCCGTCAACCACCACGACGACGGCCGTGACCACGACAACTACTCCGGTGGCGGGGTCGGCGGGAGCCCAGAGCGCGGCGCTGGCCGCTGTGCCTCGCAATGGGCCTCCTCGGGGCGGCCCAGGAGGCGGCCCGAGCGCGGTAGCCACCTCATCGGGGCCCTGGCAGACGGCGGACCTATGGGTAGCTTTCGGCGTAATGGCGGGCGCGGTATGCGCGGGTTCCCTAGCCTGGGGAATCAGGAGGAGGCCGAAGTCCCGCCTCGGGGCCTACAGAGCAACGGAGGTAACCACGTGAGCACACCGAGCCCTATCACGGGCCCGTGGGAGGCCCAGCAAGGGCCCGCACCCCGGCGGGCCCGACATAGCGCTCTTCGGGAGGATGTTCGAGAGCTTGGTCACCAACGTGACCAAAGCTCTGCATGGCAAGGAGAACGTGGTGCGATCGGCGCTGACGTGCGTCGTGGCCGAGGGCCACTTGCTCATCGAGGACGTCCCCGGGGTGGGCAAGACCTCCCTCGCTCGCGCCATCTGCAAATCCATCAACCTGACCTGGAACCGGGTTCAGTTCACCCCGGATCTCCTGCCCAGCGACATCACCGGTGTCACCGTGTTCGACCAGGCCACATCGACGTTCAGCTTTCGCCCCGGGCCTGTCTTCGCCAACATGGTCCTCGGCGACGAGATCAACCGGGCGTCGCCGAAGACCCAGTCGGCCCTGCTCGAGGTGATGCAGGACCACACCGTGTCCACCGATGCGGCCGTGTACCCCGTTCCCCGGCCCTTCATCGTCATAGCCACTCAGAACCCGGTCGACCTGGAAGGCACCTACGTCCTGCCCGAGGCGCAGCTCGACCGGTTCCTGATGCGGTTGAGGATCGGCTACCCGTCGCCCGAAGCGGAAGCCGAAGTGCTGCGCACAGAGCGAGACTCCCCCAGCGTCGAGCACCTCGAGGCCGTCATGGACCGCGACGACCTCCTGGGCATGATCGACTTCGTGAAACGCTCGGTAGAGGTCTCGCTCCCGGTGGAGAACTACATCGTCGCCATCTGCGCCCGGACCCGGGAGATGCCAGAGGTCAGCCTGGGTGTGTCCCCACGTGGTGGCCTGGCCCTGCTCCGGGCGGCCCGGGTGGCGGCCGCCGCGTCCGGCCGCCCCTTCGTGACCCCTGACGAGGTGCAATTGATGGCTGTCCCCACCCTGGCTCACCGGGTGATCCTCCGCCCCGGCTCGGAGATCCAGGGCAGGTCACAGGAGGAGATCGTGGCTCGCGCCGTCCAGGCCGTCCCGGTCCCCAGAGCCGTACTGCGCTAACTGCTGTGACTCGCCTGGGCTGGGGTGCCTTGGTGGCAGGGCTCGTGCTGCTGGGCGCCGGCTTGGGCGCAAGCTGGCCGCCGTTGTTGGCCCTGGGCGCCGGCCTGGTCGTTTTGTCCGTCGGTGCCCTGGCCTACGTTTTCCGCTCGCCTCGTCTGGAGCTCGAGCGCGCCGTCGAGCCCCCCAGAGTCGAAAAACGTCGGCCTGCCATCGCCGTGATCCGGGCCACCAACCAGTCCCGCAGGACGCTCGCTCCGGTCCCGATCGAACAGCGCCTCGGCGCCACCGTCTTCCGGGCCGAGCTCCCCCGACTACGCAAAGGCGAACAGGGCCTGCGCACCTACCGCCTGCCCACTTCCCGCCGGGGCACGTACGAAATTGGGCCTGTGGAGGTGCCGCGGGCCGACCCTTTCGGCTTGTGCCGCCGGGCCCAGGCTCTCGGAGACCCGCAGCTTATTTCCGTACACCCTCGTGTGCTGGCGCTGAGGCCGCTCACGAGCGGGACGTCGCGCAACCTCGAAGGCCCCTCCAGCGATATGTCGCCCCAGGGCAGCGTCACCTTTCACCGGTTGCGCGAGTACGTGATCGGTGATGACTTGCGCAAAGTGCACTGGCCGTCGACGGCCCGGCTCGGCAAGCTCGTCGTCCGGCAGTACGTCGACACGGCCCAGCCGTACACGGTTGTGCTCGTCGACCTCCGCCCGGAGGTGTACTCGCCGGACAGCTTCGAAGAAGCCATCGACGTCACGGCGTCGGTCGTGGCCTCGATGTCCGCCGGGGAAGCGCCGGTCCAGCTGCGCACCACGACGGGGGAACGGATGGGCGGGACCCGCAAGTCGGACCCGGCCATCCTGGTCGATTACCTGACCGACCTGGCCCCGAGCTCCGAGGGGTCGCTCCTGGGGGAGCTGGTGGCCCTTCGTCGGGAACGAGGAGGCAACGCACTGGTGGTGGTGACCGGGGCCGCCCAACTGGACTGGTTACCCGAGGTCGCCGCGCTGCGCCGCCACTTCGACCAGGTAATCGTGGCGTCGCTTGTCCCCCGCCCGGCCCCAGCGCCGATCTACCCGGGGCTCACGGTCCTGGTGGCCACCACCGCCGACGAACTGGCTCAGGGGTGGGAAGCCCAGGTGGCGAAGTGAGCAGCGGCGATTGGGGGACCGGCAGCCGAGTGCTGGCTCGCCGGGTCGAGCCCCGGGTGCCAGCGGAGGAGTGGGCCATTAGCGCCAGCGCCCGCTTCCCCAACGCCCGGGTGGAGGATGTCAGCGCCGACTTTGTGGCGCAGGGTACGGGCCTCCTCGTGGTCTGCCTCTTGGCCGCCATTGCCGTGGCCACGTTCATCGCCGCCACTCCGTGGCTGCGTGCGTACCAGGTGGCCAGGGCGCCCCTGATCCTGGCGCTGGCCGCCCTCTTGCCCGTAGCCATCGCCGGCGCCCTCTCCGGGGCGTTGCGCCTGCCGGCTCTGATTTCTTATGGGGGTTCCTTCGCCGGTCTGGTGGTCATGCTCGGCGTCACCAACAACTTCGACTTCAGCGCCGTCTGGAACGGCGTGGTGCATGTACCCGCCCAATTGCTTACTGAGACGCTCCCGCTCAGCGGCCCGGCCCACCTGCTCACTGCCCCGGTGGTATTGACCTGGTTGTGCGGAGCCATCTCTGCCGAGCTCTCCGTCCGGCCGGTCCACCCCGAGCGCGACGGCCGCCCTCGTACCGGTGCTGTGCTTCTCGTTCGCGTTCGTGCTCACCACTTCCGCCCCGGCCGGGAACAGCGTGGCCGAGGCGGCTGCGTTGCTCGGTGAACTTATGCTCTGGGCGCTAGCCCGCCATGCCATCCTTGAGCGCCAGCGGGCGCTGGTACAGGCCAAGGCGGACGGCTCTCACTCGGGCCGTTCGGGCTCGGTCGCGTGGGCCGCTACGGGGGCGGCCCTGGCGGTGCTGCTGGCGGCCGCCCTCACCCTCGCCGTGCCCGGCGCCTTGTCCGTCTCGGGCAAGCCCAAGGCCGTCTCGCGGGCCACTCCCGTCCAGTCCAACGTCGTCGTCGACCCCGTCGATGCCCTGGCCTCGCTGCGCACCACCGACCCGGGCGCTCCGCCGAAGACGCTCTTCGACGTTCAGGTGCTCGAGCCCTGGAGCGGGTACCTGCCGGTGGCGGCCCTGGACGACTACGACGGAGCTTCCTGGAGTTTCACGGCCACTTTCCAGCCGACCGGCGGCCGAGTGCCGGCGACCGGTGAGGACG
This sequence comes from uncultured Acidimicrobiaceae bacterium, assembly GCA_963750465.1. Classification (GTDB taxonomy): domain Bacteria; phylum Actinomycetota; class Acidimicrobiia; order Acidimicrobiales; family Palsa-688; genus Fen-671. The sequence goes on along the minus strand of CAVVRE010000007.1, from coordinate 154,175 downwards.
CACACGTGGCCGGGGAGGACTTGGAGCAGCGCTATACGCTCGTGCGTTCGTTCGGGCTGCCGTTCTTGCCCGCCGAAGACCGTCCGGTGCAGGTCAGCGGCCTGCCCGTCGACGCTGACGCGACGACGGGGATGTTGGCGGCGTCGCCCGCTCTGCCGGCCACGTACACGGTCATTTCGGAGGTGCCGCCCGGCACCTTGGGCCAGATCAGCCCCTCGTCGCCGATCGCGTCCGGTCCCGGTGTACCCGGTGGGGACTCCGCCGCGTATACGGCCCTCCCTGCCGGTTCGAACAAAGACGTGGCCGCCGGCGTGCATTTCTCAGCCACATTGACCGGCCGGGAGGCGGTGCCGTCGCTCGCCTTCCTGCAGAGCTTGGCCCAGGACCTGCGTGTTCACGAACGGCGGATCAGCCCTCTCACCACTACCGGGAAAAAAGTCAGCTCCGATCCTCTCGCCGGTACGTCTTTGGCGCAGGTGATGAACGGTGTCACCGTCGACCGGGCCGCCACTCCTGAGGAGTTCGCCACCTTTTATGCCGTGGTGGCCCGCTACCTCGGCGTCCCGGCCCGGGTCGTCACGGGGTTCCGAGTGCCCGAAACCCACCCGGTCAAGCAGTTGCCGGCCGGCGGTTACAAACTGACCAACCGGGACGCCTGGACCTGGGTCGAGATCCCGGTGGCGGGGTTGGGCTGGGTCATCGTTGACCCCACGCCCACAGCTACTACGACCGCCGCGTCGCCGCCTCCCGAGCAGGTCCGGGCGACACCACCGACGGTGCCCAAGCAGGCGACGGCTCTACCGGGTAACAGCGCCGCTCATGCCATTGCCAAGCCCACCAAGGTCCCGGACCATCAAGCCGTGCATGTCAACTGGCTCCTGGTCTTTGGGATTGGCCTGCCGGCGGCGGTGATTCTGGTGGTGCTGGTGGGTGGCCTGGTTGTACCGGCCGTCCGCCGGCGGCTGCGCCGGGTGGCGCGGCACCAGCCGGCCGACCCTTCACTATTGGCCGCGGGCGCGTGGTTGGAGTTCCTCGACGGCCTCTCGCGCCTGGGCGTGGAAGTGAGCCCGGCGGCGACGAGCAGCGAGGTGGCCGACCAGGTCGTCGGTCGGTTCGGGGATGACTTTGGCGCTCCGACCCGGTTCGTGGGTGCGGCGGCGGACCAGGCTCTCTACAGCACCGTGTGGCCACTCGAAGATGCTCGCGCCCGTACGGCGTGGGACTCCCAGCGGCATCTGTACAAAGCCATGCGCCGCACTGTCGGCTTCGAAGCCGCGGCCCAGGCCCTGCTGCGGGTCGGGAACGCCCCCGTGCGACCCAGCCAGCCCAGCCCACACGTCAGGGAGCACTCAGCGAGCGGTCGCTCAAGAGGCGATGGGTGAGTGGGCTGCGCTAATGAAGCTCCGTAAACAACGGCGCCGCCCCGCCCCGCAGGCCTCCTTCCCCGGCTATGGCAGTGTCGAAACGATCGCCAGCGGGGTGTTCGCCACCGTCTATCGGGCCGCCGAGGTGGGCACGTCCCGCCCGGTGGCGCTAAAGGTCTTGCGCCTGGCGGACGCCTCCCAATCCTCGCTCGAACCACTGAACGAGCAACTCGAGACGCTCGCCTTGCTCAGCAAGCACCCGAATGTCACCACCCTGTACAGGACGTTCTTCACGCCCGAAGGCTTCCCCGTCCTCGTGATGGAGTTGTGCCGCGAGTCCCTGGCCCAGCGCCTCAGCCGGAGCGGGCCACTGCCGGCGTCCACTGTCTTGCCCCTGGCCGTCAAGATTTCGGGCGCCCTGGAAACGGCGCACAAAGCGGGCCTGGTGCACGGAGATGTGAAGCCCGAGAACATCCTCATCTCCGCGGTCGGGGAGCCGTTGCTGGCCGACTTTGGCCTGGCTGCGCTGAAGCCTCCCGGGGAGTCGACCGAGCACCTGGCCGGCGAGACCACCCTGCACGCGGCGCCGGAGGCCTTCGAGGACACCCCCCTTTCTCCCGCCGCCGACGTCTACGGGCTGGCGTCGTCGATGTACGAGTTGCTCCTGGGCCGCGGCCCATTCGTGACCTTCCCGGGAGAGGCGCCCGCCTCCATCATCCTGCGTCTCTTGCGCGACCCCGCCCCCCGACCCCCGCTGGGATCCATGCCTATAGCCCTGGCGGACGTGCTGGAGTCGGCCTTGGCGAAGGACCCGGCCCGCCGCCCCCCGTCGGCCGTGTCGTTGGCCGAGTCGCTGAGGTTTATCGAAGACCTCTCCGGTTGGCCGAAAACGCCCTACGTCGTCTGGGGCTTCAACGAGCTGACCGGGGTCCGACCCGCGCTGCGGCCCGCGGCGGTGATAGGGACGCTGGAGGCCGGCGGCGAGGTAAGCGAGGAGACGGGCGCAACGCCCCAGGGATCAACGTTCGAGGGCTCAACGTTCGAGGGCTCAGCGTCACAGGGCTCGGGGGGCAGGCCGGCGAGGGCGTCTTTCTCGGGCGTGGGCGCCGGCCTACACGAAGAAACGCCGGCGGTTAGCGCTACGCCGGTGATCGAAGCAACGTGGCTCGCCACCGGGCCTGAGCCGGCGGCGGGTGCTGCGCCTGGGCCGGCGAGGGGAACGCAATTGGACGAGCCTTCGGTCCCGGCTGACGACCCGGTGAGCGGCGGGGCGCGGGCAGACGACGGGACGCTGGCAGGCGACGGGACGCCGGAAGGCGAAGAGGCTGGAGAGGACGCCACGGGCGAAGAAGAGGACGCCATGTCCGGAGAGGGGCTCGAGGGCGCCCGCCCGCCGGCGGAGAGCGCCGTGGGGGAAGATGCCCTGCCGGCGGGGCCCGGCTCGCCCGACGACGGCGCCGGCCCCCCCGGGACCAGGAGCGTCATCATGCCTCCACACGTGGAACGGACGGTCGTCATACCCGAGGCTCTGCCGCCCCGGTCGCCGGCCACCTCTCAGTCCGCTCACGCCGTCCCGTCACACCGCCGCTCGACTGGCATCCCGCGCTCGGCGGGATAATGCCCCGCCGGGTACGCAGGCGGCGGGCTACCCTGCCATCTCGTGGGAACAGCAAGAGCGACTAAGAGAGTATTTTCGGGGATCCAGCCGACCGGCGCCCCGCACCTGGGGAACTATCTCGGGGCGCTGCGCTGGTGGGTCGATTTCCAGGACCGCTACGACGCTCTTTATTGCGTAGTGGACCTGCACGCTCTCACGGTCCCGGGCGACCCGGAGGAACTGTCGAAGGCGACCGTCACGGTGGCGACCCTCTTGCTGGCCGCTGGCCTCGACCCTGCCCGCTGCATCCTGTTCGTCCAGAGCCACGTCCATCAGCACGCTGAACTGGCCTGGCTGCTGGAATGCACGGCCAGCATGGGCGAGCTGGAAAGGATGACCCAGTTCAAGGACAAGGCAGCCAAAGGTGGCGAGGAGTCAGCCCGGGTCGGCCTCTTCGCCTACCCGGCGCTCATGGCCGCGGACATCCTCCTGTACGACACCGACCTGGTCCCGGTGGGCGACGACCAGCGCCAGCACCTGGAGCTCACCCGCGACCTGGCGCAACGGTGGAACACCCGGTACGGCGACACGTTTACGGTCCCGAGCGCCGCCATCCCTCCCGCCGGTGGTGGAGCCCGGATCATGGACTTGCAGGACCCGGTGCACAAGATGTCGAAGTCCGCCGGCTCGGACGCCGGCCTGATTTACCTTTTCGACGACCCCAAGGTCATCGAACGCAAGGTCAAACGGGCCGTCACCGACCTCGATCCTCCCGGCCCTGGCGCCGTGCGCTGGGACCCCCAGGAGAAGCCGGGGGTTTCGAACCTGCTCGAGATCCTGGCCGCGCTGAAGGGCGGTCAACCGCGCCAGATCGCCGCCGGTTACGAGAACTACGGGCAGCTCAAGTCCGACGCGGCCGAAGCTGTCATCGAATCGCTGAGGCCGTTGCAGGAGCGCTACCGCGAGTTTGCCCAGGACCCGGGGTCCGTCCAGTCGATCCTGGCCGACGGGGCCAGCCGGGCGACGGAGCTCGCGACCGGGACCTTCGAGAGGGCCCGGTCGGCCATCGGCCTGCTCCCGCGGTAAGGCTGGCACCCCCCGCGGGAAGGCCGGCCGCGTCGGGCCCCGTCGGGCCGCCCCCCTCGGCCCCGCGCCGGGCTCGCTGGCCCAGGGTCCTTGAGCCCGTCGGGCCCGTTTCGGCGCCGTGAGCGCGAACTGGGTCCTATTCCGTGCCTCCGCGGCACGTTTTTGGCCCCAGACCGTGAGTTTTACGGCCGAAACAGTGCTCGAACCCGGTCGGAACTAACTGTCGTCATGCGTGAGATAACAGGAAATATAATGAGGCGGTGCCAAAACGTCGGACCGCCGTCGATCCAGCCACGGCGGAGAGCGCCATTTTCACCAACCAGATGGGGTTGGCTACCCGAGTTCAACTCCTTCAGCATGGCCTTTCAGAGAAGCAGATCTGGAGGGCTGTCGCTCGGGGCCGTTGGCTGCGGCCAGCGCCCGGCCTTTACGCTCTGGCGAACTGGCCGGATGTCCCCACCCGCGGACTTCTGGGGGCGTGCCTGATGACGGGCGGCGTGGCTTCTCACGGTTCAGCTGCTTGGCTCTGGGGCTTACTGTCAGAAGAACCGGCTCCTACGGTGGTCTCCGTACCGCATGAACGGCATTCGACGCGAAGTGGTCGACAGCGCGGCCCGCTCCCTCGGGGCGTCCCCGATCCCTCGGCCTTGGTCGTCCACCGGAGCCGTGATCTGGCGAAGGGCGCCATCCTGACCTGGCGGGGAGTCCCGACGACGAACCCGCTCCGGAGCCTGGTCGACATGGCCGCCGCCGCCCGGCCCGCACTACTCGACGAGGCCGTCGATGCCGCCCTTTCCACCAGGTTGGTATCGGTCGAGGCCCTGCTGGCTGAGGCGGCCAGGCTGAAGCGCTCGGGCCGCAGCGGGCCGGCCGAGCTGACCAGGTGCCTGAAGCGCCGAGGGTTCGTCGGTGGGCTCTCGTCCAGCGTCCTCGAGAGCCGAGCGCTACGCCTGCTGGCCCGCGCCGGCATAAATGTCGTCGCGTGTGAGGTGGCGGTGGACGACGATCGTTACCGCCTCGACATAGAACTGGAGGGCCGGGTCTTTGTGGAACTCGACGGCTATGCCTACCACTGGAGCCCGGAGCAAAAGCGCCACGACGACGCCCGGCGCAACCGGTTGAGGCTGCTTGGCTTCGAGGTCCTTGTCTACGACTGGCAGTCCGTCGTCAACGAGCCCCGCCGCGTTGTAGCGGAGGTCAGGAAAGCGAAGCGGGCAACGGGCAAACGGCAAACCGCAAACGGCTAACAACCAACGGCAAACAGCTAAAGCCGACAGGCGCTAACTAGAGCCGCAGCGGAGCGTTCCCGCCGCTCGTGGCTAACCCGGGCACGGCGCTCAGAGTAGCCCGCATCAACTCGGTGCCTGTGACCGCCCGCCCGGCTTCCGGGGGACGCCGCTCAGCCGCCGGAGCCAAGATGTCAAGGGCGTGATCACAAGCCTGTTCCTCGTTGAGGAACGTAAACGACGGCGCCAGCCGGGCTGGTTCCCAAACCAGTACCTCCCAGCTGCGCTGGTTGGGCCGCACAATACAAGCACCTTCGCGCACGGCGCGGGGTTGGTCTAGGCCGACCAACAAGTAGCTGTCCTCGGGTACGCCCGCCGCATCGAGGTGTTGTTTGAGCTGTAAACGGTCCATCTCTTACGCCCCCTCCAAAAGTGAAGCCGGCTGGCCGTTGTTCGCGTCAGGGTCCAGTATTACCGCATGTTTTCAACAGCGGTCGAAAGTTGTGGCTGACGTGCGTCGACACCGCGACGGAACGATCCTTGTGCGAAAAGCGAGAAAGGGGAAGGGTGCGCTAGCGGCGCTTGGCTGCGCAGTTGATGCAAAAGCGAGCGGCCGGCATGGCCTCGATCCTCGCGGCGGCGATCTCGCCATGGCAGGCTTCGCACGTGCCGTACGTACCCGCGTCGATCTTTTCGATGGCGTGCTCGACGTCGATCAGGTTGGTGGTGAGCGTCGTCGTCAACGCCTCCGTCTCGCCCCGCTCCGCCGTCACCTGGCTGGAATCGGCGAAGTTCGGGTCGTACGACAGGCCCTCGTTGCCATAGCCCAGCTCCTCCAGCTCACGCCGGAGAGAAGTTCGCTGCGCTTCGAGTTCCTCGCGCAGCGCGCTCGTCGTACCTGCCTCCATCGTGGGAAGTGTAGCCCTTACCGTGGGGTCCGCGACGTCCCAAAGACAACTTGTGTTCAGCTGGCAGACCGGGCGCGCGGGTGGGCCGAGTCGTAAACGGCTCGCAGCCGTTCGGACGAGACCTTCGTGTACACCTGGGTCGTTGCGATGGAGGCGTGGCCGAGGAGTTCCTGGACAACCCGGATGTCCGCGCCGTGGTCCAGCATGTGGGTGGCGCAGCTGTGACGCAGTACGTGGGGGGTGAGCTGGCCCTCCAACCCCACCCGCAACCCGTAGTGGCGGACGATCCCCCACGCTCCTTGGCGAGTAAGGCGGCCACCCCTCAAGTTGAGGAAAAGGGCGGCCGAATCGGCCCGCCTCACCCCTTTCAAGTTGACCATGGCCTCTCTTCCGCCCGGCCTCAACCAGGCGTCCAATGCCTGGCGGGCGTAACGGCCGAGCGGGACCAAACGCTCCTTGTTGCCCTTGCCGAGGACGCGCACGAGCTGTTCGTCCATGGCTAAGTCCGGCAGTGAGAGGCCCGTCAGCTCCGAGATCCGCATCCCGGTGCCGTAGAGCAGCTCTAAAACGGCCCGGTCCCGTCGCGGGGCCGGGCCGTCGCCGGTCACCGCGGCCAGAAGGGAGCCGACCTCCTCCTCCCTCAACGCCTTGGGCAGGCCCTGAGGGACGGGGGGCGGCCGCAGGTTCGATGCCGGGTCCGAGGAGGACGACCCTTCTACCACCAAGAACTTGTGCAGCGACCGAACCGACACCATCGCTCGGGCGACCGATGCCGGCGCCCGGCCAGCGGCGCGCAAATCGGCCACGTACTGGGCCACCGTTTTTTCCTCCACGGTGCCGTCGGCGACGCTCTCGGGGTCGATGCCGCGTTGGCGCAGCCACGACTCGTAGGCCACCAGATCTCTCCGGTAGGCGGCCAGGGTGTTGTAACTGCGCCCCTTCTCGACGGCCAACCAGCTGAGCATCTCTTCGGCTGGAAGGCTGAGCGGAGCGCGCCCTCTCTGGTCGGCAACAGTCGCCTGGTTGGCCGACGCGGCCGTCATTTTTCAGGCCAGCCGGCTGCTGAGCCCAGTAAAGCCCCACGATGGTCTTGGCGTCCGTGATCTCGCCCGAGCGGATGAGGTCCAGCGCTGTGGAGAGAAGGTGGCGCTCGACGGTCATGTACTGTTCCTCGATCCCGTGGCGGGCGTCGGGCACGGCCCTCAATTCCGTGGCCAAGAAACACCACGATTGCTCGTCGGAGAACCCGGGCGAGTTGTAGAAGCGCCCCATCAGTTCGAGGCGGCCCGCCTCCAGGCCCGTCTCCTCGACCAACTCACGGGCGGCCGTAACCTCGGGCGGCTCGCCTTCGACATCACGCTTGCCGGCCGGGATCTCCAGGAGCTCCATGCCGAGCGGGGCCCGGAATTGACGGACGAACACCACCTCGCCCGACTTCTCGTCGACTGGCACCATCACCACGGCACCGGGGTGGTGGACGAGGTCCCGTTCGAAGGTTTCGCCGTCCGGGGCTTCGAACGTCCCGATGGCCACGTGGAGCAAATGGCTGTCGAAAGCATGGCGTTCGCTGATTTTTCGGAAGCTACCGGACGCCAACACCGGCCTCCTCCTCCGCTCCCCCAGCGGTGACATCGAGCAGCCCGACCCCGAGAGAGCCCGAGCCGAGCGCGTCGGGGTCGATCAGGTGCGGCAGGCGGCCTTCCGCCCTGGCCAGCGCGGCGCCGACGAGGGCGCCGAACAGAGGGTGGGCGCGGTCCGGGCGGCTCTTGAACTCTGGGTGAGCCTGAGTGCCGATCCAGAGCGGATGGCCAGGCAGCTCGATCATCTCGACCAGGCGGCCGTCGGGTGACTCCCCCGAACAAACGAGGCCGGCTTGTTCCAGGCGGCTGCGGTAGCGGTTGTTCACCTCGTAGCGGTGGCGGTGCCGTTCGAAGATGAGCTCGGAGCCGTAGATGGCGGCCATCTGGCTTCCGGGGCGCAGCTTGGCCGGGTACGTGCCGAGGCGCATGGTCCCGCCGTAGTTGGACTGGCTCACGACCTCGCGCTGGTCGTCCATCAAGTCGATGACGAGAGAGGGGGCGGTGGGTTGGAACTCCCGGGAGTTGGCCCGTTCCAGGTTGGCCGCGTTACGGGCGTACTCGATGACCATCACCTGCAACCCCAGGCATAGCCCCAGGCACGGGATCTGGTGTTCGCGGGCGTAACCGACGGCGGCGATCATCCCCTCGATGCCACGGGCGCCGAAACCGCCGGGCACGATCATGCCGTCGAGGTCCCGGAGGCGCCCTTCGGCCATGAGGCCCTCGACCTCTTCAGCCTGCACCCAGTCGAGGTGCAGCTTGGCCCCGTGCGCGTAGCCGCCGTGGCGGAGCGCCTCGACCACCGAGAGGTAGGCGTCGGGAAGGTTCACGTACTTGCCGATCAGGCCGATCCGCACTGGTTTGGAGGCGGACTCGACCCTGCGCATCAGCTCGTACCAGAGGGACAGGTCGACGGGCCTCCCGCCAGTCGTCCCGCCCGTCCTCCCGTCGGCGTCAGCGGGGTCATGACCGTCTGCCGAGTGCTGGAGGCGCAGCAGCTCGCACACGTAGTCGTCGAGGCCTTCTTCGTGTAGAGCCAACGGGATTTCGTACAGGTTGGGCGCATCGATGTTGGAAATGACGCCTTTTTCAGGCACGTCGCATTGGAGTGAGATCTTGGTTTTCAGGCTCTTGGGTATAGGCCGGTCGCTGCGCAGGATTATGACGTCGGGCTGAACCCCGCGGGAACGCAACTCCGTCACGGAGTGTTGAGTGGGTTTGGTTTTCTGCTCGCCCGAGGGGCCCAGGTACGGCACCAGTGTCACGTGCACGTAGCAGACGTTGTCGCGCCCGATCTCGTTCCTTATCTGGCGGATCGCCTCCAGGAACGGGAGGATCTCGATGTCACCGACCGTCCCCCCGATCTCGGTGACTACCACATCCACGTCTTCTGTGGCCAGCTTGTGGATGCGCAGCTTGATCTCGTTGGTGATGTGCGGGATGACCTGGACGGTTTTGCCGAGGTACTCGCCGCGACGTTCTTTGGCGATGACGGATTGGTAGATGGACCCGGTCGTTGCGTTGGAGTCCCGGGTCAGGGACTCGTCTATGAAACGCTCGTAGTGGCCGAGGTCAAGGTCACTCTCCCCGCCGTCTTCGGTGACGAAGACCTCGCCGTGCTCGTAGGGGTTCATGGTCCCCGGGTCGACATTGATATAAGGGTCAAGCTTCTGCATCGTTACCCGGAGACCCCTGCTCTTCAGGAGCCGGCCCAGCGAGGCCGCCGTCAGGCCCTTGCCCAATGAGCTCGCCACTCCTCCGGTCACGAAGATGTGCTTCGCCAAGTTTTCCTCCACGCTCGGCTGATTTGTTCGGCCGGCGGAGGCGCGCCTCCTGGCACGCTAAACGTCACGCGCTCTCAGGAAGACCGTCCCTGGTGGCCACACCATGGTACCCCAGCGGGTGCCCGAACTTGGTGGACCGGGCCGGTCCCTATCAACTGGGCCTATCAGCTGGGCCGATCAGCTGGGCCGATCAACTGGGCCGATCAACTGGGCCGATCAACTGGGCCGATCAACTGGGCCGATCAGTTGGCCCCGCGGACCGCCTCGAGCAGTTCGGCAGCGTGAAGGCGGGCCGTTCGGCTGTCGGGTTGACCGGAGAGCATGCGGGACAGTTCAGTGACCCGTTCCCGGCCAACCACGGCGCGGGCGACGGTGGTGCTTCGGCCGCCTCGCTCCACCTTGCTCACGGCCACCTGGGCGTCGGCGAAGGCGGCCACCTGCGCCAGGTGGGTGACCACGAGCACCTGGTAGCGCCGGCCCAGCGCAGCCAGGGCTCGCCCCACGGCCAGCGACGCCTCGCCGCCGATACCGGCGTCGACTTCGTCGAAGACCAGCGTAAGCGGCCCATCCCCCGTGCCCCCTCCCCCGTCTCCGCGGCCACCGGAGCCGAGCAGGACCAGGCGCAGCGCCAGCATGGCCCGGGCCAGCTCGCCGCCCGAAGCCACTTTCGCCAGCGGTAGCAGGGGCTCTCCGGGGTTGGCGGCCAACAGGAGCGTCACGTCCTCACCGGATACCTCCCGGACGTCGTCGCCGAGCCCGTCGCCACCCACTCTTACGACGAACCGGGCCCGCGGCATGGCCAGGAGGTGCAATTCCGCTTCTACAGCCTTACCAAACGCCTTGGCTGCGCCCCGCCGCACCCGTCCGAGCTCTTCGGCCGCCCGTCGCAGCTCGGCCACGCACCGGGCCCGCTCATCGTCCAGTTTGTAAGCCAGCGCGTTGAGGCTTTGGAGTTCCTCCAGGCGTTCTCCCGCCTGCTGATGGAACGCCATCACCTCGCTCAGGCCTCCGCTCGGGCCGGCGTATTTCCGGCGCAGATCGTGCAGCAACGCCCGCCGCCCCACCACTTCGGCCAGCCGCTCGGGATCCTCCTCCAGCTCTTCGGCCGCGTCGTGGGCCTCGCTGGCGATATCGGCCAACTCGGCGCTGACGCCGTGGAGGCGCTCCTGGAGCTTGGCCAGCGGTGGGTGGCCGGCGAGCCGGCCCACGACCTCGCCCAACCGGTCCCGGATCTGGTCGTCGCCGGAGAGGCTCTCGTAGGCCTGCTGCGCGGCGGCGCGGTGGGCGGCCGCCCTGGCCAAGCGCTCCTCTTCGGCGGCCAGGTCCCTGTCCTCGTCCGCGGACGTGAGGCCGGCGGCGTCCAACTCCGTCAATTGGAAGCGCAACAGTTCCATCTCGCGTCCCCGGTTGGCGGCATCACCCCCCGCATTAGCGATCGCATCTTCGACTGCGCGGAGACGGCGACGGGCCGCCTCCCGCGGGCCCCGGTCGGAGACGGCGTAGGCGTCGAGGGCATCGCGCTGGGCCGCCGCCGAGAACAGCGACTGGTGCTCGTGCTGCCCATGCAGGTCGACCAGGCGTACGCCCATCCGGGTGAGAGCGGTCACCGTGGCCATCCGCCCGTCCACGTACCCCCGGGAACGCCCGTCCGCCGGGACCACCCGGCCGAGGACGACCTCTTTATCGTCCTGCGCTGGCCTATCGTCCTCGGCCCTATCGTCCTCTACGCGGCCCTCGCTTTCGCCGGGTGGGACGGGAGGGCCGGCGTCGTCAAATGTGGGCGGCACTACGAAACGACCCTCGACCACCGCCTCGACGGCACCCGGCCGCACCCGCATCCCCTCGGCTCGCCCGCCGAGGAGCAACTCGATGGCTTCGACCACGAGAGTCTTGCCCGCCCCCGTCTCCCCGCTGAGGGCGGTCAGGCCCGGCCCGAACACCAGCGTGAGATCCTCGATCACGCCCAGCTGGCTCACCCTGAGCTCGCTCAGCATGGCCTGACCATACCCGGTGGCGAGGTAGGCGAGTTAGGCGAGTTAGCCGAGCCAGGCGGGTTATCGATCAGTCAGATGGAACTTGTTCTTGAGAACGGTCTCGAACGTCCTCCCCCCGAAGCTGACGAGCAGTGCATCGTGAGCACCGGCGGCGCAAACCAGCCGCTCGCCCAGCTCGACCTGTTCGCAGGGGACGCCGTCGACGATCAGCTCAGCCCCGGTTCGGCCGTTCAGCTCGACCGAGACCTCGTCCGAGCTATCGAGCACGAGGCTGCGGTCGAACAGCATGTGCGGGGCCACAGGGGTCAGTACCAGGCAACGCAACCGGGGCGAGACAATCGGCCCTCGGGCCGAAAGGTTGTACCCCGTCGATCCGGTGGCGGTGGCGACGATCATGGCATCCGCCGCGTAACTCAGGAAGCGCTGGCCTCGAATGGCCACACTGGCATTGATGGTGTGCATACCCGAAGGACGGGCCAGGGTGATGTCGTTGAGCGCAGTGGCCGAATATCGGGGCATTTTGGCCCCTTTGGCCAAAATGCGGGCGTCCACGGTCATACGCCGTTCGAGTTCGAAGTCACCGGCCAGAAAACGCTCGATGGCACGCCGCAGACCGTCGGGTTCTACCGCCGCCAAATAGCCGAACCGCCCGAAATTCACGCCGAGGACGGGAACGGAGGTACCGAGGACCATGCCCACAGCGCGCAACATCGTGCCGTCACCGCCCAGGCTGACGACCAGGTCGAGCTCCTCGATCCCGGGAGGAGGGGTCCCGCCGCTGCCCAGCCACGAGGGTACCGGCTCGGGGAGGAGGGTGATTTCGTGCCCCATCTCCTCGAGCCAGGCCGCCGTCGACTTGGCCAGCTCCACCGCACTATCGCGCACGGAGTTCAGCGCGAAACCTATGGCTGCCACTTCTAGCCCTGGCCGCTCGGTTTGCTTGTTCCGCGGCCGGAGTTTGATGGGTCGGCGGAGTGCGCAATTTCGCTCAACGAGCTGGCCACCAGCGAGAGCCCGGCCCGCCCCCCGGTCCGCATGTGCAGGAAAAACTCGACGTTGCCCGTGGCGCCGAGCAGGGGCGAGGCCATCCCGCCCACTACCGCCGCCCCCCCGGCCTCGAACGCACCGGCTACATCGCACAGAACGCTGGCCCATACCTTGGGGTCACGGACCACGCCCTTCCCCTTCGAGACGATGGCGCGGCCCGCCTCGAACTGGGGCTTGACCAGCACGACGAGGTCGGCTCCCGGCTTGGTCATGCTGAGCAGCGCCTGGGCCACCATCATCAAGGAAATAAAAGACAAATCGGCGACCACTACGTCGAACTGGCGGCCGCCTACGTCCTCGGCCCGCATGTAGCGCACGTTGGCGTTTTCCATGACCTCGACGCGAGGATCCTCTCGCAGCCGCGTCAACAACTGGCCGTGGCCCACATCGACCGACACCACCTGGGCGGCGCCCCGCTGAAGGAGGCAATCCGTAAACCCACCCGTGGAGGCGCCTGCATCCAGCGCCACCTTCCCGTCGACGCACAGGCCGAAGTGCTCGAGCGCAGCGTCGAGTTTTTCCCCGCCCCGGCTGGCGAAACGTGGCGGCGGCCCCAATACCATGACCGCTTCCGCCGAGCTCACCTGACGCGACGGTTTGGACGCCACGGCGCCGCCCACAAGGACCCGCCCTGCCGCCACCAGCGAGCTCGCCTGGGCCCGGTCTGCGGCCAGGCCCCGGTTCACGAGCTCGATGTCGAGCCGTCTCCTGGCGCCCAGTTCAGCCCTGCTCCTCATTCGGGGAACGGCCCGGACCGCCGGCGCTCTTCCGGGGGGCGGCGGCCTTGCGCCCGCCCGCCGCTTTGGTCTGAGGCGCGGCCTTCTTCGCCGTCCCGGTGGCGGCGGCCTTTTTGGCTGTGGTGGTTTTCCGGGGCGTGGCTGCGCTCTTCTCGGGGCCGCGTTTCGCGGGAGCGTCTTTCGTCGCTCGAGGTGCCGGCTCGGACGCCGTCGTTGGCTCGCCGGCGTCACCGCCCTCCCCGGAGCGCAGGGTCTGTTCCAGGGTTTCGAGGTCTCGGAGGATGACAGAAGCCTCCCGCCGCAGGGCGCTCACCACGTCGGCGGCGGCGTGCCTGCCTTCCTCGACGAAGTTGCCGGCACGGGTCTTGGCATCCTCGCGCGGCTTGGCCCGGGTGTTCAGCAGCTGCTCTGCGACCTGTTTCGCACGTGCCGCAGCCACGCCGGCCAGCGCTGCCGCCGCCTGGCCCAAGCGTCTCAAGTCGTTTTCAGTGCTCATAGGGAGAAGTGTACGGCTCCCCATGAGCGCCGTGCAGAGCCGAGGCCCGGCGCCTGCTGAAATGTGCCTGGTAGCGTCGAGCGGGTGAGCGGTTCGCCTTGGAAATTGGTCATCTTCGACAACGACGGCGTCATTGTTGATAGTGAACCGTTAGCAGAGCGGGCGATGTCGGGCGCCCTCGGCGCGGCCGGGTACCCGATGACACCGGAGGAGTGCGGGGACGCGCTGCGGGGCACAACGCTGACGGCCACCCGCCGGATCATCGAGGAACGCAGCGGCCAGCCCCTGCCGCCCGATTTCGAGGACCGGTACAGCGCCGCCCTGTTCGAGCTGATACGGACCCAGCTGCGCCCGGTGCCCGGCATCGAGATGGTGCTCGACCGCCTCGACGCCGCTGGCATGGCCTATTGCGTGGCTTCGTCCGGGCGGCGCCAGCGAGTCGAGTTCGCCTTGTCGACCGTGGGTTTGCTGAGCCGGTTCCGGGGGGACTGGTGGGGAGCCGAGGACGTCGTCCACGGCAAACCCGAGCCGGACCTCTTCCTGTTGGCGGCCGAGAAAATGGGCACCCTTCCGGCCGACTGTGTCGTCATAGAGGACGCCGAGTTCGGGGTGCAGGCGGCCCGAGCCGCGGGCATGGCCGTGTTCGGTTTCGCGGACCGCACCCCGCCTGAAAAGTTGGCCGGCGCCGACTATGTCTTCAAGGACATGGCCGAGCTCCCCGGACTGCTTTTCGGGGCCCTCCCGGTGGCGGCCGAAATCCCTAAGAGGCGGCTACCTCAACCGGGTCCGGTTCATTAGGCGGGTTGGTTTATTGGGCAGGCGTACTGTCGAGGGCTTCCTTGACCAAGGCGTACAAGTCCGCGGCCACCAGGTCCGGCGCCGGCTGGACCGGCAGGTCTGCGGCCCGGGTAACGCCCGTCAGTACCAAGCCGAACTTGGCCCCCAGCCGCACGGCGAAGAGGCCGTCAGTGTCCGGCCGGTCCCCCGCCACCACGTCCAGGTCCCCGTAGCGGGCCCTGACGAGCGCCGCCATCGGCTCCTGCGGCTTGCCCGCCACCTCGGGCTGGCGGCCGGAGGCGGCGGCCAGGAAGGCCACGATGGGGCCGGCTCCCGGCAAAAGCCCGTCGCCGACGTGCTTGGTTTCCCCCGGCGCGGCGGCGCTGCCTACTGGGAAAGTGGCGTCCGTATTCGTAGCCACAAACCTGGCCCCGCCCCGGATGGCGCTCGCCGCCGCGCTCAAAGCCCAGTAATCGAGGTGCACAGTACGGCCGACCACGACGGCGTCCGGGCCCTCGTCAGGTCCGACTTCCTTGACGTCCTGGGCCGCCAGCGCCTCCCGGATCCCCGCCTCACCGATGACCACGGCCCGGCTGCCCGCCGGCAGCAGCGCCGCCGCCGCCTGCGCGGAGGTAGCGAGGTGGGCCGTATCGCACTCGATGCCGACGCGGGCGAGAGCCTCCAGGTGGGAAGCGACCACGGGGGCTGAGTTGTTGGTCAGGAAGACTACGGTCTTGCCCGCGGCGCGCAGTTCCGAGACCGCTTCCGCTGACCCGGGGATGGCGTGGCCGGCCAGCCATACGACGCCGTCCAGGTCGAGCGCCCAGGTCAAAAGCGCCGCCGGGGACGCCCCCAGCCCCGGCCCGCCGTCAACGGCTCAAAGGCTGCGGGCGATATACGTGGCGTGGGCGCCGATGATGGTGACCGCCACCAGGACCACGTAGAAAGTGCCGATCGCCCACCGCTGCTGAGGGAGCAAGGCGTTGTAGGCACGCGACGCCGGGCTATTGCGGTAGCGCCACCGCCGCCACAGTTCGATCCCGCCCAGGATGAGGATGATGGGGACCACCGGGCTCGGGTACAGCACTTCGAACACGACCAGGGCCACCAGGCCGAGCAGCCACAGCGCGGGATGAAGGGCGGCGGCCGCCCGGCCGCCGTCCAGCGGCAGCACGGGCAAAAGGTTGAACAGGTTTACAAAGAACCCAAAGAAAGCCAGCGCCATCAAGAACCTTGAACCTGTGGCGTTGGCCCAAAAGGCGACCACGACGGAGGCGGCGGTCCCGACCAGCGGGCCGGCCAGCCCCGACAGCGCCTCCTGGAAGGCGCTGCGAGGGCTCCCCTTCATGTTGACAAAGGCGCCCAGGAACGGGATAAAAAGCGGGGCCGAGGCGGGCACGCCCTGGCGTCTTAGCTCGACCACGTGGCCCATTTCGTGGACCAGGATCAAAAGCACGATGCCGACGGCGAAGGACCAACCAAAGAAAAGCGAATAAGCGACGATCGAAACCAGCATCGACAACACGAGGCCGACATATTTGACCTTCAGCAACAACACGCCGAACTTGGCCAAGAAGGCGCCTACGGCCGCCAGCGCCGTTATGAACCGCTGCCACGCCCTGCGCAATGCGCTCTGCGGGGGGGCCGGGCCTGACCCGGGCCGAACTTGTTGGGGCTGGCCCCGCTGGGGTTGGCCTGGATGGGCCCGGCCGTTGGTGGCGGGGAGGCGCCCGGCGCCCGTCCCTGACCAGGTGGATGCGCCCTGCTGGCCCAACGCATAACCGGAGCGTTCCAACGCGTTCCCCGGGCTGTCGGGGCCGGGCGTCGTGGTCGTGCCCGGGCCGCCGGCCCACCGTTACCTGCGCTGATGCCCCAGCGGGCGTCAGAGCCACCCCCACCGTTGGCGCTCCCCACACCCGCACTGTTGCCGGTGTCGGGCCACCACTGTGAACCCTGTCCGTCCGGCGGCCCATTTGGCGGCCCATCTGTAGGCTCGGTGGGCGCACCGGGCCCGCCATCGGGCCCTGGCCAACCCGGCTTGTCCTCCTCCGGCGCGGCTCCCCATCTGGAACCCCTCAGTTCCACGGGCGAACCACCAGGAAGGCCACGTCTCTCACCATCCCAACATACCGGGACAACCACTCCGATATAGCGGCGGGCGGCGTGGCTCCGGATAGCGAAGCGTGGGGGTCGAGGAGGACCGGCGGAGAACCGAAGAAGTTGCCCCCGCCCTCACCTACTGCTAGTTAGGTCACATGCCACAGCTCCTGGCCTTTGCCGGCCTACGCCCCGATACGGCCATCACCGGCCCCCTCGGCGACGTGATCTGCCCGCCGTACGACATCATTACCGAAGAGCAGCGGGTGGAGCTGCTGGGCCGCAGCCCGTTCAACGTGGTCCGGGTGGAACTGCCCAACGGGCGCTACAGGGAGGCGGCGGCCCTGTTCGAGGAGTGGAAGAAGAGCGGCGCTCTGGCCCGCGAAACCGAGCCCGCTCTGTACGCCTACCGGATGAGCTACCAGGCTCCGGGCGGCGAGACCCGTCACACCTTCGGGGTGATGGGTGCCCTGGTGCTGGAGCCGCCCGGCCACGGCATCCTCCCCCACGAACAGACCACGCCGAAGGCCAAGGGTGACCGCCTCGAGCTCATTCGGGCTACCCACGCCAACACGTCGCCGATCTGGTGCCTGTGCACGGAGCCCGGCCTGGCCGCCGCCCTGGGCGGGCCTCCCGATCCCGGCTCATTCAATTCCGGCTCATTCAATCCCGGCGCATCCGGCCCGGCGGATCCGGCGCAGTACCCCGTCGCCCGCGCCGAGGACGAGGAGGGCACCCTCCACGAGCTGTGGCCCATCTTGGACCGGCAGGTCCAGGACCAAGTGGCCCGGGTCGTGGAGGCCAAGCCAGTACTGGTGGCCGACGGCCATCACCGCTACGAAACGGCTCTGGCCTACCAGGCCGAGCAGCGGGCCCGGGTGCTCAGCGGGGGGGAGAGCCCGAAGGAGAGCTCGGCGCAGAGCAAGGGCGACGAGGATGCCAATTACGAGGCGGCCAATTACGAGGCGGCCAATTACGAGGCGGCCAATTACGAGGCGGCCGGTTACAACGCCGTACTGGCGCTGGTCGTCGAGCTCTCCGAGGAGCACCTCCAGGTCCTGGCCATCCATCGCTTGGTGTCGGGCATGCCGGCAGAGTTCGACTTCCTGGAAGTACTGGCTGACGGGTTCGAGCTCGGGCCCACGACCACCGACGGGCCCGGACTGCTAGCCGAAATGGCGGCCCGAGGCGCGCTGGCGGTGGCCACTGCGAGCGGAAATTGGCTGGCCACGCCCCGCCCCGGGGGAGCGGACGCCCGCTACGACCTCGACTCGAGCCGTATCGACGCCGCCCTCCATCGCCTCCCCCCGCACGCCCTGGTCTACGAGCACGACCCCGTGCGTGCCCTTTATGAGGTCCGTTCGGGCGCGGCCAACGCCGCCGTGCTGTGCCGCCCGGCCACGGTCAGCCAGATCGCCCGAACGGCAGAGGGGGGCGAACGGATGCCTCCGAAGACGACTTTCTTCTGGCCGAAACCGCGGACAGGCATGGTGTTCCGCGACTTCGGGATGGGCCCAGGGCGCACCTGAAATTCGGCTGACGCCGTTCACTCGCTGCTCAGGTGGTTGAAGCCTCACGCCGTCCTCAGCTTCTGTTCATGTCCGAGGTTGATACTTGAACCCAAGGCGCTAGCCGCCGAAGTGACTCGGGAGCAAGGAGAACGGCCAGCATGAGCACCGACGACAAGGACGCAGAGCTTTACCCGTTCACGCCGCCCCCGCCTCGTTCTGGCGCCGCGCCTCGCCGGCGTCGCCACTCGCGGCTCACCAAGACGGCGGCCGGGTTGGCCGTAATTCTGGGCACGGGCGCCGGAGCGGCGGCGGTGGCTTCCGCGACGAGCCCGGGAGCAGGCTCCAACACACCTGCGGCCAGCGCATCGGCGTCCACTACCACCCCATCTCGCGTACCAGGCCCGCCCCGGCGAGGTTTCTTCGGACCTGGCGGCGGCCCTGCCGGTCCCGGCGCCGTGGGCGGGTTCGGGATCATGGGCCTTGGTGGCCCTAACGGCGCTATCCATGGCAGTTTCACCGTGAAGGGGCCAAAAGGCGCCTACGAGACCATCGATACGCAGTACGGTACGGCGGAATCGGTCAGCTCCAGTTCGATAACGGTGAAGAGCGACGACGGGTTCAGCCAGACCTACACCGTCGGGTCCTCGACCGTCGTGGATGCCGACAGCAGCGGCATCCTCTCCGTAAAGGTCGGCGACACCGTAAGTATCCAGGGCCTGGTTAGCGGCTCCACTGTTACAGCAGAACGTGTCCTCGACGTGACCCAGGTCAAAGCCAGTCGCCAGACCTGGGCGCCCGGCCACCCGTCCTGGCCCGGTGGCCCCCGTGGCCCCGGAGGCCCCGGAGGATCGGGTGGCCCGGCAGGGTCGGGCGGCCCGGGAGGGGCCGGAGGTTCGGCGGCCTGAACTTCTCCCTACCGGGTCGCCCAGGGCGCAGGTGACGGGCTCGGCCAGCCGGCGATAGCCTCGGCCGCATGACCTTTGACATCAAAGCTGAGACGATAACCCTCACCGGCCACGGCGGAGACGACATCGAGGCCTACCTCGCTCAGCCCCTCGGGGACGGGCCCTACGGCGGGGTGGTTGTTATCCACCACATGCCCGGTTACGACCGGGGCTCCAAGGAGATCGTCCGGCGGTTCGCCTCAGATGAGGGGTACATCGCCGTTATGCCTCACCTGTACAGCCGGGAAGGTGCGGGGGCCAGCCCTGACGACGCCGCCGCGGCGGGGCGAGCGGCCGGAGGAGTGCCAGACGAGCGTCTGGTCGGCGATGTCGAGGCCGGGGCCAAGTACCTGAAGACACTGGCGTCGCACAACGGCAAAGTGGCCACCATCGGTTATTGCTCAGGCGGGCGGCAATCCTTCCTGGCGGCCGTCTCGTTGCCGCTGGACGCGGCCGTCGATTGTTATGGGGCGTTTGTCGTCGAGCCGCCACCGGAGGGCATGGGCCTGAAGGCGGCGCCACTGGTCGACAGGGTGGGCGATTTGTCATGCCCATTGCTCGGGTTGTTCGGGGTGGAGGACCAGCACCCCTCGCCAGAGTCGGTGTCGGAGCTCGAAAAAGCCTTGGCCGAGCACGGGAAAACCTATGAGTTCCACTCCTATGAGGGCGCCGGGCACGCCTTCTTCAACGTCGACCGGCCCTCGTACCGGCCGGAGGCAGCCATGGACGGGTGGGCCAAGATAAACGATTTCTTCGGCCGTTATCTGGCCTCTTAGCGCCCGCCCCATCATGTGCACCTACCAAACCGAACGCGTGTCTGTGAGCGGGAGCGGCAAAGGGGCGTCCGGGTGGTTCCCGCTCTCGCAAGCGTCGGTCTATCTCGACCATCCTGTCCACGCCCCGGCCGAGCACACGCTCAACGTCGATTTCATCAACCCGGAGCGAGGCCCTTCGGCCCGAGTGGCGGTCGAGCTCGACCCGGCCTCGGCCCGGTCTCTGGCCGAAGCCATCCTGCTGGCGTTGGAAACCACGGGAGCCGAGCTCAGTTAATAGCTAATCGGTCCCACCCGCATAAAACCTGTACCTAACGGCCGATCTCCGAGGCTGGCTTTGCCCATTTTTATCCGCGTAAGCTGCGCCGGTTACGAGTTTTACCCGGATTTCGGGGAAAACTGGTCACGGCGCCGGGTGCAGGCGCCGTCCGGCCAATAGTCCAGCCAAATCAGTCGTTCAGTTCGCCGCCGCTCCAGGCGGCGAAAAGGCGGGCGTAGTGGCCGTCGGCCTCGATCAGTTCGTCGTGGCTGCCGATTTCCACCAGCTCCCCGTCCCTTACGACCGCCACTCGATCGGCGCGCTCGGCCGCCGTCAGGCGATGAGCCACGACGACGACCGTGCGCCCCGCCGCCAAGGTGGCCAGTGCCTCTTCGGCCTGGCGTTCTGTCCCGGGGTCGATGCTCGAGGTGGCCTCGTCCATGATGAGCACAGCGGGATCTGTTAGGGCCGCCCGGGCCAGGCTCACCAGCTGGCGTTCGCCGGCGGACAGGTGCGAGCCCCGCTCCCCTACGTCTGTGTGTTCGCCTTCGGGCTGGCTGTCCACCCAGTCCGACAGGCCCAGTCTGGAGATGGCCCGCCGGGCTTCGTCGTCGGTGGCCCCGGGCCGACCGAGGACGACGTTTTCGAGCACCGTGCCCCGGAACAGGAAGCCCTCCTGGGGCAGGACGACGATCCGCTCCCGGACGTCGCTCAGCATCGCCGTCCGGAGGTCGACGCCGCCAAAGCGCACCGACCCGGCCAGCGGGTCGTACAGGCGCCCGGCCAGCTTGGCCAGCGTCGACTTCCCACCTCCGGTAGGGCCGACCAGGGCCAGGCGCTCGCCCGCCTCGATGCGCAGGTCCAGGCCCTGAAGCACCCGGCGATCGTCCAGGTCCTCGGGATCGTCGCCGGGGCTGGCGCCGTAGGCAAAATCCACGGCCCGCAGCTCGAGCGTCCCCTGTTCAGGCAGGGCCACCGGGCGCTCGGGGTCGGCCATGCCCGGGTCCACCTCGAGCAGCCGGTAGACCGTGCTCAGCGCCGCCCCAGAGGACTGGAGCAGGTCGAACAGGGCCGAGAGGCTGACTATGGCGTTGAACAGGTTGGCCAGGTACAGCACGAACGCAGCCACCACGCCCACCGTTGTGAGGTGGTGCTCGACCAGGAAGCCCCCAGCGACCAGGACGATGGCGGCAGACAGCACCCCGGACGTTTCCACCTTGGGGAAAAACCTGGACGAGAGGCGCACCGTCTCCAGCTCCCCGTCGAGCTGGGTCTTATTGACCTTCTTGAACCGCTCGATGGTGGCGCCCTCCTGCCGGAACGCCTGCACGACCCGAACGCCGGCCAGGCTCTCGTCGAGCGAGGCGAGGGCGTCGCCGATGAGGTCGCGCACCCGCGTATAGGCGCGAGTGGAGGTCTTGCGGTAATGGGCGGCGGAGATCACCACGGGGACCAGCGACAACACGACCACGCCGCACAGGATCGGTGACATGACGAGCAGCACGATCATGACGGCGATGAACAGGCCGATGCTGGTGACAAAGCTCGAAAGGCCGCTCTGCACCAGGCTTTCGAGGACGTCGATGTCGGCCGTCATCCGTGACAGGAGCTGGCCCGAGCTCTCCGTCTCGAAGAAGGCCAGGGGCTGGGCCAGTATGTGGTTGAAGACGCGCTTGCGCAGGTCGTTCAGGAACGATTCACCAATACCCGAGACCTGCAGGGTCTGGAGCCGGGTGAACACGAAATAGGCGGCGCTCACGGCCACGTAAGCGATTCCGCAGATGTTCACGGTCATCATCGAGTGGTGGGCACGAGGCCATTGTTGATCAGGTACCCGACGATGGCCGGCCCGGCCAGCGTGGCCCCCAGGCCGGCCAGCAGCACGAGGAAGGCCACGGCAATGCGCCGCCGATAGGGGCGCAGCGAGGCGATTGTGGGCTTGAGGGAGCCGTGAGCGCGTTGCTCGCCGCCGGCCTGCTGGGCCAACAGGCGGCCGTTGGCGCTCATGCCCGCACCCCCTCGGGCTCGGTTTCCCAGTCTTCTATGCCCAGGACCTGCCGGTACCGGGCTGATTCGGCCCACAGGCGCTCGTGGCTCCCTTCAGCCAGGACCCGGCCGGCATCGACCAGTACGACCCGGTCGGCGGCGGCGATGGTGGCCGGCCGATGGGAAATGATTATCGTCGTCCTGCCTATCCGGGCCTCAGCCAGCGCCCGCACTACCTGCAGTTCCCGGGGCGCGTCCACGGCCGAGGTGGCGTCGTCGAGCACGAGGACACGCGGGTCGGCCAGCAAGGCGCGAGCTAGGGCGATGCGCTGGCGCTGGCCTCCCGAGAGCGAGAGCCCCCGTTCGCCGACCGGGGTCTCGTACCCGAGCGGCAGTTCGTTTATGAACTCGTCCGCCTGGGCCAGGTGCGCGGCCTGGGCCAGTTCCGCATCGGTCGCCCCGGCCCGGCCCACCCGCAAGTTGGCGGCGATGGTGTCGTTGAAAAGGAAACTGTCCTCGAACACGACCGCCACCGCCTCGCGCAGGCTCGACAGGCTGAGGTCGCGTACGTTCACTCCCTCCAGGGACACCGAGCCGCTCCCGGTGTCGTACAGGCGGGCCAGCAGGGACAGGACCGTCGTTTTGCCCGAGCCGGTGGCGCCGACCATGGCCACCACTTCCCCACCGTCTATCTCCATGTCGAAGCCGTTCAGCGCCAGCCGGTCCTCCGCCGGCGCCGGGCCCGCGGTCGGGTAAGAGAAGCTGACGTTGGAGAACTTGACGGTGCCCGGCCCCGGGGGCAGCCGGCGCGGGTGGGCTGGTTCGGCCACCGCGCTGTGGCGTTTCATGATGGTGTCCAGGCGGTAGCCCGAGACCACGGCCCGCTGGATCATGACGATGTAGGCGCCGATGGACTGAAGCGGTCCGGTCAGCATGGCCAGGTAGGCGTTGAAGGCGACGAGCATGCCCACGCTCAGCTCGTGATGGATGACGAGGTAGCCGCCGAGCCAGTTGACGGCGGCCAACTCGAGCATCGGGACCGTGTTCAACGTGGGCAGGTAGCGCGCCCTGGTCGTCACCACCCTCATGGCCTCCACCCGGACCTCGTCGGCGGAGGTGGCCAGACGGTGTTCCATGACGGGCTCGGCGCCGAAGCCCTTCACCGCCCTGATGCCGGAGATCGTCTCTTCGACCACCCCGGCCAGGGCGCCGCGCTTGCGCTGCAGGTCTGCGATCGCCTCCCGGACCCGGCGGGAGAACCGTTGCGACGTGATCGCCACCAGGGGCAGGGCGACCACCGCCACTGCGCCCAGGAGAGGGTTGGTGAGGAGCAAGATGATGGCCACGCCCAGAGCCAGGGCGGCGTTCGCCACCCAGAACGGGGCCGAGGCCACGACGGCCTGTATCTGGAACAGGTCGCTCGTCACCCGGGACAGGAGCTGGCCCCGGTTGACGTTGGAGTGATAGCCCACGTCCAGGGTGAGCAGGTGGTCGTGGAACCCGCGCCTCAGCTCGGACTCCACTTCCCTGGAGGCCACCCCGTTGTACCAGCGCCTGGCCCCTGAAGACAGGCCCTGCACGATGCCCAACACGGTGATCGCGGCGACGAAGATGGCAAAGCGGTCCCACTGGTGCGAGATAAGGCCGTCGTCGACGGCGGAGCCGAGCAGGATCGGGATGGAGGCGGCCGCGCCCGCCGCCACCAGCGCCCAGAACACCGATGACCAGAGCACATGCCAATGGCCGGCCATAGCCCTGCGCATGAAGGCCCAACCCTCCTGCGCCCGGCGCCGGCGTTCTGCGGCGTCGTTCGTGCCGGAGTCGCTGGCGCTAACGGGGTGGGGCGGGCTGAGCGGAGACGCGCCTATTTTGCGTGTGTCTTTTACTGCCGGTCTCGCTTGGAACCACCCTCTCTGGCTCGAGCCACCTCAAGGCGCGCGCCACCGGAAAAACAACAACGAGGTCCTCGGCCCCGTCGTCCCGGGTCGGCACAGAGACGGCTGTCAACCACCATAGGCCACAAACAGCCAATGGTTCAACGATTTACCAACATCTCCATGGCATCGGTCCCGCCTCGGGGCCGCTGCGGCTCTCAGGCATTACTCAGCTAGCGCTCAGGGCATCTTGAACCAACGGCCTCATACTGGTCAACGAAGAAAGGAGATGCTCTCGGAGTCCCCCCTCGACCAGCTGGCAGATTTCCTCCTCAATTACCTCGGGCCAGCACCGAAAATACCGAGAGATCAATCCCTCCCCGCTATCCTCCCTGGAGCCGATAAGAGTCCCCCCTCTCTGCGGCTCCCGAGCGGGGATCGGCCGTCTGCCTGCAGGTTTTTCTTGCCGGCAGACGGCCCCTTCATTTCCGGGCCCTTCGTTCTGGGCTCCGTTGTCGCGCACTGCGCCGCATTGGTTGGGCGAGGGGAAGCGGCCCGACGATGGCGAGGAATTTACCTGCCTGCAACATAACGGTCGCACCGGTGAAACCCTCGGCCGGTAAGGTAAGTATCGCCGCGCATGATGAGCGGCACGCCCAGGGCAGCCCCCCTCAACCCTGGGTCGGGCCGGTCACGAGCCCTCGCCACCCCTTCCGGGGCTCGTGACCGGTTCCGAGCGGCACCGGCAGGGCCGGGCTCCTCATTGTTTACCTCAGTTGAGTCTCCGTGTCCGCGCGCCCCAGAGATATCGGAAGGGCGCTGGTCGAGGGACCGCGGCTTTGGTGTATAGCTACCGCTAGACTCCCCGCGGCCCGCCCGCCGCCAGGAAGCCACGACTTGTGCCGACGTCGTTCACTTTGGCCATCAGCGCGTCCCGATCCCGACCCGCGAAACGCTGTGGGCGGAGGTCGAGGTGACGATGGAGGCTACCGGCCGGCCCGTGCCGCTCACCACCGTCGCCCGGGAGTGGGGCCGCATCGGCTGTACCGGGTTCGGAGGGCCCCCGACCCACATCGCCCTGTTGCGCACACTGTGTGTGGACGGCCGGGAGTGGATGTCGGCCAGCGAGTTCGAGGACGGCATCGCCGCCTGCAACCTGCTCCCGGGACCGGCCTCGACGCAGCTGGCCATCTTCTGCGCCTGGCGCCTGCGGGGATGGATCGGTGGCCTCGTGGGCGGGTTCTGTTTCATCTTCCCGGGCCTGGTCGTGATCCTGGCCCTGTCTGCCCTCTTCCTGGGGAAGCACCCGGCCCGGTGGGTGCAAGGAGCCGAAGCCGGGGCCGGGGCGGCGGTGGCGGCCGTCGCTGTCAATGCCGCCATCGCCCTGGCGCCGGCCAGCTGGAAACGGGCCGGGTCGGGCCGGGGTGACCACGTCCGCTGGGCCATCTATGCCCTGGCCGGGGCGGCCTCGGCGGCCACGATCGGGCCGTACCTCGTGCTCGTCCTCTTGGCCGCCGGAGGGGCCGAGGTCCTCTTTCGTGCGGTCGACCGGGAGCCGGGGGGCCGGACGCAGGCCGGCGCCGTCGTCAGCCTGGTGGCGGCGCTGGCGCCAGTCGGCGGCATCGGCGCCCTGGTGTGGGTGGCGTTCAAAGTCGGCGCCCTTTCGTATGGCGGCGGGTTCGTGATCATCCCGCTCATGCAGAACGACGTCGTTCACCACTACCACTGGATGACCAACACCCAGTTCCTCAACGCCGTTGCCCTGGGCCAGATCACGCCGGGGCCCGTCGTCCTGACCGTGGCCGTGGTGGGCTATGCCGTGGCCAAGGTGGGCGGGGGGCTCCTGGCTGCGCTGGTGGCGTTCACCCCGTCGTTCTGTTTCGTCCTTTTCGGCGGCCGCTATTTCGACAGGATGCGAGCCAACTCGGGGGTGCAGGCGTTCCTCGCGGGGGCGGGACCGGCGGCCATCGGGGCCATCGCCGGGTCGGCCATCCCGCTCTCGCTGGCCCTCGCCCATGTGTGGCAAGCCGGCGTCCTGGTGGCCGCCCTCGTCTACCTGCTGGCCCTGCGGGGCAGCGTCGTGATCGGGTTGCTGGCCGCCGGAACTGTGGGGGTGGTCGGGTCGTTCGTGGGGTTGCCGGTCGGGTAAAGGGCCGACCCGACCGACGTGGTGCCGGAGGTGGTGGCGGTGCCGGCCCGCGAAAGCAGAGCTTCAGGTCCGCGCCGGGGCCGGCCTGGAGGTGCGATAATGGCTCGTCGGAACGGGTACAGAGATGAAGATGACCAGGGTACGGACCCTATACAGCGTGATGATCACGACGTTGGCGGTCCTGTCTTTCCTTCTTTCGGGTGTGGCCAGTGCGCAGGGGAACGTGACGGCTCCCGTGCCGCTGGTGGAATGCGTCACCGGGGCCGGCGCTGTACACACCCCGAAGGCCATGTCGGGCACCAAGGCACTGAGCGTCCCGGCCCCCCTGGTCAACAAGCTGGCGGCTTACACCGACGACCAGGGCGAGATGTACCTGTTGGCCCCACTGGGCTGGACCTGCCAGGCCAGCCTGGGGGCGGACGGCAACGACTCGATGGCCGTCTACCCCCCCGGAGAGGTCGGTACGTCCCAGTTCGCCCTGGGGCACCGGTGGCCGCAGTCGGCCAAGGCCGTTACGGGCGATCTGCTACCCGCCTGCTACGCCTGTTTCGTGGGCCAAGCGTGCACGTTCTTCCCGGCCGCCGAACACGACCTCGTCCACGACTTCGGCAAACAGCTGTCCTGCACGCCCCTCCCCTCGGGCCAAGGTGTCTCCCGGGTGAGCTCGAGCGTCATCGCTTTCTCGGACCCGGCCGGGGTGCTCGGGACGGGTGAGCCTTCCGGAGGCGCCAACCCGGCCTACGGAGTAGTGACGTTCAAGGACCGCACGCCGAACGGGACGTTCGGGAGCTCCATGGAAACGTGCACCCTCCCTAAGAGCGACCACGCCATTTGCAACGCCGCGCTGCAAAGCTTCATTGCCAGCTGGGAGCAGCGTACGGGGACCTGAAGCCGCCACCAGGTACCTCCCCCCCTGCCCACTTCATCCATGAGGGCTCGAAAGCTCCGCCGCCGTGTACATGCGCCAAACCTCGCGGGTCTCTGGTTGAGGTTCCTGCAGCGCGTGGATGCGTTGGCGTAGCACCGTCTTCAACCGGCGGTAAACGTCGTCTACTTTCGCCGGCCGGCCCGCTCGGCCGAGAGCATGCATCCACAACCGGAACATTTCCTCCCGTGTGGGTTCCAGCAGCAGGCCCTTTTCGACGGCCCAAACGACCGTCTCCAAGTCGCCGGCGTCGAGCGCCATCTGGCCCAGGTCTTGGGCTGCGTCTACGGCCCTGGCCGAGAACGTCAGGTCCAGGTGCTCGCTGGCCACCCACTCGAAGAACTGGCTCGATAGCGCCCCGGAAAACGGTTCCCCGCGTACCAGTTCGAGGGCGCCGCGGAGGCTGTCCAGGGCCTCACTGGGGGCCTGCCGACGGGCGTTGGCCAAGTACTTTTCGAACCGAGTCCAGTCCGAGGTGACATCCGGAGCGAGGCGATAACCCTGAGGCGTATAGGCGATCCGCTCCTTGCCCGCCGCGCTATAACCGAGGACGGCTCTTGCCCGTGAGATGACGTTCATGACGGTTTTACGCTGGGGGCCGTTCACGTTGTCCTTGGTGGCATCAAGAGGCCAAAGTGTGCTGGCAATCTCGTCTGCAGTAACCGGACGATCATGCGACGCCATGTACGCCAGCAAGGCCAGGGCCGCCATCCGCCGCGAGGGCTCCAGCACGTTGAGGTCCCCGCCGGCGACATCGACGGGTCCGAGCACGCAAATCTCGATGTCGCCGCGCTGCGGTGGTGTGAGGTTCGAGACAGATGGCCCATCGGCTGGCGACGCGCCCGGGCCATGGCGGCCGTTACCGGCGGGATCCGCCGGGTCATCAGGCGGCTGTTCCGCATCTTCGGGACCGGCCGAATTTGTCCCTTCCGTGGAAGCGGCGCCCAGAGCCTCTCCTAACAACCCAACCTCCTCAGGGTCACAGCCGCACTTGAACTCGAAGGACGCCGTGCGTTCGCCAAGTAGCCCCAGAAGTGTGGCCTGCCCGTCGCCTGTAAGCACGAGCTTCCAGCGGGCGCCGTCATAAGGCCCGGCACCGGCCACAACTATGCCGCTCTGCTCTGGGATAGCCGCCTCGGCCAGGCATCGGAGCGCACCTGGAGACGTACCCGGAAAAGCCACAACGACATTGGGCAGTGCTTCGCAGGCAACCGCACGAAGCGTTGAGAGAGATAGCGAACCTGCGAGCGCCTGTTGAGCTCCCGAAACAACGTCTAATTTCTCGGCCAGCTCGAACGCCTTGTCCTCGTCGACCTTTTGCAGCCCTTTGACTGCGCCCAGAGACGAGTGGCCGAGAGCGTACAATCCGGCGAGCATTTCGTCCGACCACGGTTGGCTCGACAGCTCGAGGACCATGCGACCGAGCACACCGTGCACGACCCGGTCCGGACCTTCAACTGAAACGGAGCCGGCATGCTCCAGGTTGACCAGCAACTCAGCCTCGTCGGCCTTGCCCAGGCTTACGAGCGCGGGCCAGGCGGGCCAATGGTCAGCCGCCAGGGCCTCCAGTTCCTCGAGCGTCACTTCGGCGTCCAGCACGAGTTTCGTACCGTCTTCCGTCGCTGAAAACCAACCCAGTGAGCCGCTAACAGCCGGTGACACGACCACCTCGAGACCACAACTCCCAACGCGGACAAGAGCCACGGAAGGCACCGGGGAGGCTCCTGTCAACGAAAGATCTTCCACCAGGCCGCTCAAGTAGCGAAGGGCCTGGTCTACCCAACGAACTCTTTCCGGGCTGCCTATAGCCCTGGCCCGCTGCTCCGCCGCCGCGATCTCCGGTCTGTTCCGTGGTACCGGTTGACCCTTCGAGCGGCCGTGGCCCACTTGTCTGCGCGAACGGTCGAGGCTCCAGACGATGCTACCGCCGGCGATGGCACCGATACCCGCGGCCAGGACGAGATCGGCATCATTGCTTTCAGCCGGTGGTTTGACGGCATTGTCCTTGCTTTCAGCCGGCGGTGGGTCGGTATGTCCTTGTCTTATCTCTTCGACCGCATCGCCCGTTTTTGGCCGTTCGACGGCCCCCCCATTGTCATATCGGCTACCGTCGTCCCGCTGGCGGTCCTGAGGGCTCTGGCCTGATTTCGAGGTTAGCGGCGGATGAGGTGGCGTCTTCTCCGGTTCAGCGGATGCCGTGGTTACCCCCGACCCACCTGATGTCTCCGGGGCCCTAATCGTGGCAGGTCGAGCTCGCGGGTGTCGTGGTTGTAGGTGTCGTCGTTTTGGGCGTCGTGGCTGTGGGCGTCGTGGCTGTGGGCATTGGCTGTGGGCGTCGTGGCTGTGGGCGTCGTGGCTGTGGGCGTCGTGGCTGTGGGCGTCGTGGCTGTGGGCATAGTGGCTGTGGGCATCGTCGTTCTCGACGTTGATGACAACTTCGCCACCGGGTCGGGCCCGGCTCGGTGTGGGACGACCGCCGCCGCCATCTCCCGTTCAGAAGCCCCGTCCGGTGGCTTGGCGGCGCGCTCGGCCGACCCAGCCGTCCCGCCACCTACGACTATGGTGCCGACTGCGTTGGACGGCATCACAAGTACCCAACCCACGTATATCCAGTGGTCGTCGACGAGCGCCCGACCATCAGGTTGGAGGCGGCCGTAATTGAGTGCCTCGATCTCACTGTCCAGGCGCCAGTCGCCGAGGTGTCGCTCGGCCAGCACCGACAGGCAATCGCCGGGTTGTACGACAACGACCTTGGTTCCTCGAGGTAGACCTGAAAAACCGTTCTGTTCGCTAGGCACTTCGGTAGGGCGCTGGGAGGTGTGGCCCGCCTGCGCCACGTAGTGATGCACGCGGCCAGGGTGGGGGAAATGACGGCCGACGGCCGTACTGCTCACGCGAGCTGGGGTCGACGGAACGTGTGGCGGTCTGGTGGCCGCGCTGGCCACTGTTCCAGCTACCTCATACGGTCGGACGATCGCAGATGTTTGCGGTGGCGCCGAGGCGCCAGAAACGGCAGCCACAGAACCGATCGACGACGCCGCCACCGACGCGGCAGCCAACGAGTCGACCACTCGCCTAAGCATTGGAAGGGTGATGCGCCGTGACTTGGCGATGATGGGGCGCTTACCGCTTAGGGTGGCCGCCGCATAGAGCAATGTACTGAGCAGCAACCAGCCCGATACCGCTATGCCCAGGAGCCTTAGCAGGGCCGTTAGAGCTGTGTCCGGGCTCGTCGATTGCAGCCATTTCCCTAGATGAGAGAAATCCACCGTTCCCAGCAGGGACGAGGCCCTGAGAAAGAACGCAAAAGCGAGGACCTCGCATAAGAGGACGCATACAGCATCCAGATATCCTCGGAGCCTATTGGTCTTCATAACGCCCCGGTTCCGCGGCCGTCGCAGGCCGCCACATGCGCACAAGGCCACTGCCGTCACGCATTGTGACAGCTGGGCCCCGGGCAGCGAACCCGAACCTCGCGTAGTAACCCACCAGTTTCTCGTTGCCGGCGTCGAGCACCAAGGACCAACCTTTCACGTCCGCTTCATTCGTTAGGCGTCGCAAAAGCTCCGCGCCCGCTCCGGGCAAAGTGCTGGCCACTGAGTGGACATAAACGTAGCGTCCCGGAGGGGTCAACCTGCCAAGTCGTCCTCTGCGACCAAGCGTCCTCAAGGCCCCGACCGACCGCGGCAACAGAAGACTGACTACTGCCAGAGCAAGCGCGGCGCCCGCATATGTGGAAAGCGCCCCGGCCGTACAGATCAATAACGCCAGCCCCGCAACCCCTCCACAAAATCTTCCACGGCGAAGCCCAAGAAGGCAGACGGCCTGGCCGGAGGGGTGTGTGCGGCGCTCATACACCATTAGCGTCAACCACGATTCCGTTCTCGGCGGTAGCCGCCTTAACGGTCGGCTGTACGGAACTCCAAAGGCGCGAACCTGGACGCCCGCGATGTGCCAGAGCGGGTACCTGCCCGTGTCTATCGGTCCCCGTCGGTTTTGGGTGCAGAACGAATTACTGGTTGCGTCTTTCAGCAATTTCTGCGTGGAAGCGCGTCCAGAATGGCCAGATGCACCCAGAACCGACGGCCCCGCGTCCATCATCAGACCTGGCCTGATGGTGTAAGTACGGACCTCACCTCTTGGACTACATAAGGTGTGCTCACGCCGGGCGGTTCGTACTCGCCGAGGGTGGCTGTCCCCGTTCCGCCCGGGCCGGCGTAAGAGTACGTGCCGGCGTAGTCGATGGACAACGTGACTACGTAGGTTCCCTTGTCGTGGAAGGTGTGTGTGACAGAGGGGTTGGTCTCAGTTCCGGCGCCGGGACTGGCGGCACTGGTGCCGTCACCGAAGTCCCATTGGTACGCGACCGGGGTGGCCGTCGTCGTGACCGAGTACCCACCTAGGTTCACGGTTACGGTCACGGGCCCGGTATCGCCTGTGACCCAAAACCAGCTCGACAGCTGAGTGATGCCTACCGTGGCTGGGTTGATCCCGACCGCCGGCGGCGGCAGCGGGATTTGGGCCCACACTTCGGCCGGGGTCGGGGGCGGCGGTGGCGGTACCCCGGGCTTGGGCAGCGCCTGCTGCGGGCAGACAACTACCAGTGTCCCTATGGGCTTGCCGTTCGGCCCATATTCCTGCAGCGCGGCTGGCATGTTCGGCCCAGTAGGGTTCGGGCAGGTGACGTACCCCCAGTCGTTGTCCGCCGGCTTCCACGTGTCCCCCGGACCGCCACCGTTGCCTTTCGGATCTCCTTGTGGAGCAGAGGTAGTTTTCGCAGATGGGCCGGCACAGCCGACGCCGGCACCGACGGCCGTTCCGAGACTGCCAAAACCTCCGCAGCCTCCGCCATTCCCACCCAGTCCACCAGCCGCCGCGCTTCCAAGGGTCACACTCTCTACGAGAGACAACGCTCCAAAGGCCACCAGAGCGATTCGTATCATTGCTTAGCCCCAACTCGCTGTTCCCATCTCACGCCAGCCCCGGTTGGTGTCAATTGCTGCCAGACGTCGAGGTAGAAATGGGTGTGCAAGCTGTCTTGAACCAGAGTGATCGCGTAGGCGGTTGGTCCCCCGCCCTGCCGTGTGCCCAACAACCTTTCCAGCCCTATTTAGGTACGGGTACGATTATTTGCATTAATCGACCGATGTCGATCACGCCTCCCTGATATTTGCGCCCATCGGGCAGCGTCCTCGTGACAGGAGGTACCACGACCTTCAGGAAGTCAATCTGAGTCGGCTGCGGTGAAATGTGCCACGAGTGAGTGACCATTTTCCGCATCAAATACAACCTGCGATCGATACAGGTCTGAGCTGTGATGCACGTAGTTCTTGACCAGGCTCGGGTTAGGGTGCGAGCCAAGCCAGTCAGAATATTTGACAAGGGAGATGAAGGCGGTCTTTAGGTTGGGGCTATAGGCGCCGGCGAGGCTCGGGGCCATCGCCCTCGCCGCCGGCCAGGTCGCCGGGCTCCCACCCCCCATAACCGTGGTGGACGTGGTGCGGGGTGCCGTGGTCGGAGGCCTAGACCGTGCCGATGTTGCGGTTCTCGCCGCTCGTCCGGAATCCTGGTTTGCCCTTGGTCCCGGGCTCCCGACGGCGGTTGCGGTCGCCAGCACTGATCTGGACGTGGTGATCGGCGCTACCCGGCCTATGGTTGCCGAGACAGCCGGTAGGGCGGAGGACCCGCAAGAGATGGTGGCCAAACAGAGGGCGGCGCCGGCCACTGCCATGCGTTTCGGGCTGACCAATTTTGTCATAACTGTTCCCACCTGTTCTTCATGAGCACCGGGTCCCGATGACGGAGCCCACTGGAGCGCTGGAGGCGGTGGCCGTAACGACGAGCGGTTTGGCTCCCTCGACCAGGGCAAGCAACGTTAGGTGCACGTCCTCTTCCAATCTGACCGATATCTGTCGGTCGTTCGGGCTGACCGAAATGTCCACCTGGGCGAGCGAGCCCAGGTGACTCTGTGAGGTCAGGTTTTGCTGCGCCAGCGGAACTGCAGTGGCCGGGTCCAGTGTCAGGCAGCCGGTAGTCCGGTACTGCTCGACATCTATTCCGGAGGAGCCGGCGGCGGCGGCGTCTTCGGCTGCCGATTGCAGGGACCGTTGAACGGCAATACCGTGCCACAAGTCCACCGAAAGGCCGCCGAGCGGCAGCAACAGAAAAGCCAGCAGGAGACACCAGACGATCATCGCATCGCCGCGTTCGTCATGCTTGACGCGCCGGGCGAAATGGAAAAAACATGGCAGCGAAGGGCCCATTGGCAGTGGACGCTTCATGTGCTCGAGTCCCGGTACGAGTCCACGTGTTCTGTCGAGCTGGCGGTGTAATGCAACTCACCGACAAAGCCGAGGCCGGGCAGATTGCCGGCGGGTATGACGACGGTGGCGGCGGCTGTGACCGTCCCGCCGGGGTCAAGCGTCCCGGAGTACGCCACCGTAAGGTCTTCTGGCGGCAGACCGTCCCCCGCCACCAGGTCCGAGACAGTCTGATTGGCGGCGGAGACGCCATCACCCCAATTGTCAGCTGTCACCAGCGCTCTGGCCGCGTCCCGAGCTGCGTCCTGCGCGTCAACAGTCCTTTGTTCCCACGTCGGCAGCGTGAGGACGAGCAGCATAACTGGCATCACAATCAGGGCCACTCCGAGCAGCAGGGTGAGCGGTATAGCGGAGCCCTGGTCGTCGCGGGAGTGGTGTACGTGTGTCATTGAGTAGGCGCCTCGGCGATTATTGAGACACCGACCACCGATACGTGGACCGCAGGCACGAGAGGTAAGAGGCTGGGCAAGGCGCCGCCGGCCGACGCCATCATCTCGTCGCCCTCCTCACGACAGATGACCGAAACGCCGCTCCCAAATGGCCCGCGCAGAAGCGAGCCCTGCACTTGCTTCGCTTCCGCTTGGCAGGCAGACAAGGAACCGCCGGCGGTGGCACCGGCGGTGGCCGCTTCGTCGACCGCTGTACGGACGGCTCCTTTGGCGTATTCGTCAAGGACGAAGTTGAGCGCGCCGACGAAGATGACCATCAAGATCAAGATGGCCAGCGTGCCGGCAACCACGGCAGAGCCCGCCTCGGACGGGTCGCGAAGATTACCTGCCATGTGTCTGGATCGAAGGCTTTGGCGAGAACTCAGCCCATGTTGAGCTGCTTTGTCACCCAGTTGAACACGGTCGTGTCCAGCCCCGAGATCAAACCCCCGATGGCCACGACGGCCACTATCCCGATAACGATCAGGCCCAGGTTGTCGGTTATCTGGCTCCCTCTTTGGTCTTGAAGGCGAGCGCGAAGGCGAGCGACGGCGTGGCGCACACCCATTCGCCTGGACGATTCGGAGAGGGGTGGTGTCGTCCGAGCCGGGCTTGTCATTGGAACGTCCTTTCATGTTTGTGCTCAGGGTTAGGGTTCGCAGGTTGTCTCGCTATTTTCCAAACAGAAGCTGGGGAAGCGGGGCCAGCAAAAAAACGAACAGGACCGGCGCCATAAAGACGAGGTTGGGCACGACGAGGGACATCTGGCGGCGGGCCGCACTACGTTCGACTTCCTCTCGGCGTTGTGCACGTAGCTCACACGCCTGGTCCAGGAGGACCTTGCCAACGTCGAGACCGCCGTTCGTGGCCGCAGACAAGAGCCGGTAGAAACGAGTCGCAGACGGTTCAGGAGCCTCCCGGGCGATCAACTCGAACGAAGCGGCTTCACCGTATCCGGCATTTATCAGGTGGACAGCCCGAGCCAGCTCTTCGACCACCGGCCCAGAGCCCTGCTGCACCACATCAGAGACGGCTACAACCAGGCTCTTGTTGTTTTCAATCTTGAGGGCGAGCACCGAAACGACCGTGGGAAGGTCGCTTCGCATTCTCTCGGTTCTGTGCTTGGTTGCGGCCTTGACCCGCTCGGGCATGCGTCGAGCGCCGGTGAAGACGCCCGCCCCGAAAAAGACGACCACGTAGGTGGCGCTCCCGGTGAACGCTCCCAGCACCCCCAGAGCTAGAGGCGTGATCGTTAGCCAGCGAAGGTACTGGCGCCGGTAAGAAGCCGCGTTCATGTTCAAGCCGGCCTGGCGCAGGGACAACTCGAGGGCGTCGTCGGTACCCGGCAGCACCAGGCGCGACACAGAGGAGATGACCCGATTGGCGAGAGGACCAAGCACTCGACGGAGCACCTCCCCGCCGACAGGAGCTCCGGATGGTTGCGTGGGTCGACCTCCGAGGTGCACTCGCGGGCCTTCCAGGTAAAGCGACATCCTGGCGGCGGGCGAGCGAGGGGCGTGGGCCACGCGCCACCCCACGCACCACACTGCAGCTGCGGCGAACAGCGCCGCCAGCGCCGCATCGACGGTCATGGCGCCCACGACCTGTTTTCGAAAACTCTTTCCGTAGTGGCAATGGGACGCAACAAGCGTCGGCAGACAAAAAGACCCGCCACCGACAACGCCGCTCCGATCATGACCAGCCCGAGCCCAAGCGGCGTGGCGAAGAACTGCCGGTAGGCGCTATTGGTGGCACAGAGGAAAAGCAACACAACGTAGGGCAACGCGAAGCAACCCCAGGTCGCGGCGCGGGACTGCGTCTGCAACGTACGGATTTTTTCGCCGAGCTGAAGGTCCGAGGTTATTTGCGCACTTAGGTCGGCGAGAACTCGGAGGACGGTTTCGGTACCTTCTTCAACGGCACCTTCAAACGCCAGCAGCACGGGGTCGGAGATCGGATCGGCCAGCTCTGCCCTCACGGCCTCCAGTGCTTGGCGGTCCCCTACGCGCGCTGACATCCGCACATAGCGGGCGATCGGGGCGCGCAATGGCTCGGGGCCGGACCTGGCCAGCTCATCGAGAGCATCATGAAGGGTTGCCACCCCCACCCCGAGGACTCCGACGAGATAGCGCAACGCGTCCGGCCACGCTGCGCTTCTGGCGGCGGCCTGCTGGCGTCGCTGCGCCGACCAGTACGCGTAGGGTGTGGCCGCCAGTGCCAAAGCCGGCAACCCAGATACGACGAGGGTGCCAGAGATGGCCAACAAGATGACGAAGGCCACGACGCCCACCCCGGCCGAAACAGCCCAGAACTGGCCGGGCGTAACCGCCGCTCCGGCCTGAGAAAGCCAGACCTGGAAGCGTTCTTGATGGTCCCGCTTCCGATTCAACACGCCACGCATGGCGAAACGGCCAGTCTGGTCACCGCGCCACGCTCCTCCGCCAAGGGCTCGGCGGGCGACCGCCCAGGCCAAAGCGCCGACCAGGAGTGCAGCCAGGAGGCTCACCAGAGGACCTCGGCTCCCTTGAGCACGTCCGAGAGGTCAAGGCCGTACCGGGCCAGAAGACGGTTGCAGCGTCTTTCTAGACGTTCTCCTACGGCTCCGCTCCGCAACTCCAGTGGCTCACCGATCTCGTCACGAGCAAATATCGGCGTTACGGCGACCCCATTCCCCGCCGTCGACAGCTGAGGCGGAACTATAGAGATTTCGCTCACTTGGCGTTGGACTACCTCGCCGGTGTCATCCATGTCGCAATAGACCACGACGTCGAACATGGCGGCAAAGCGAGCCTCGAGCTCCTCGAACGGCGTCGCGGGCACTGCTTTGGTGGCACAAACGGCTAAGGCCTCGAACGCCCCGGCGGCGTCTTCTGCGTGCACGGCGGCGACTACTCCGATCCCCAAGGTGCCTGCCATCAGCAGTTCCCACGCTTCTGGGCCCTTAAGCTCGCCCAGTACGATCAGTTCGGGCGAGGCGACACGCGCCGAGCGCACGAGGTCTGCCAGACCTTCCACTTTGGAGGTCTGCCAGTATTCGCCGTTGAGAAGCGGGGCGTTCAGTTCGCGCTCTTCTTCGGCGCATATGACCCGCCTGTGGAGCGGGACGGCCCGCAGTAACGCTTCGATCATCGTCGTCTTGCCGGCTCCGGGCGGGCCGGCAACTAGAAGACGGGCTCGCCGAACCTTCATCAGGCCCTCCAGGAACGTTGCCGCTTCGACCGACAACGAGCCGAACGAGACCAGGTCGGAGAGGGTGGTGTTGCGCTTCTGCGGTACCCTCAAACTAAAGGAAACGGAGCCATCGATACGGGGCGGGATCGAGGCGGAAAGACGCGCCTGCCGGCCACTTGGCAAAAGCACTCTAATACCGTCGACCTTGGGGTGCGAAGCGTCGATATTGTCACCAGCGTTTGCGATGAGACGCTGCAATACCGCCAACACGGCCTCCGGTTGGGCCGGGTTTTCGGAGCACACCGTCCCCCCGCCGGCGATGCGAACGGTGATCTCGCCGTCGACCCCGTATATCTCCTCCACTCTCGGGTCAGCCACGAGCTGTTCGAGCTGCGCGCCTATTCCCGTGAGTTCCTGAACGAGCCGGCCGACCACATCTGGCGGGTTCGCGAATGGGTAGAAGCCTTGGAGCGAGCCGCGCATCAGCTCGCGTTGGAACCGTTCTGTCTCCGCCTCCACGACCTGACGGACGAGGGCGCCCTGATGGTCCACGTCGAGGTCGCGCGCGGCGATGAGGTCGAGTACTCGAGTGCGGAGTTGGTCGAAGGCAGTCGCCGTCATAGCGTGACCACCTCGGGCCTCCGGTCAGGTTGTGGGCTGGCGTGAGGGAACCGCAGACGCTGGGAGCGGGGCGGCGGGTCAGCAGCCGCACTCGTCGCCGCAACGCTATTTGCGAGAGACTTTACGGCCTTGAGCCACGGTCCTTTCCAGACGGCTTCCGCATTCCAGCGCGCCCTCGCCACGGTGGCGTCGTCGGGCAGGAAGTGCACGCCTTCAAAGGGGCGACGTCCGGTGTTTGCCTCCAGGAGGCTCGCTAAATGGCTCCTTTCGTAACGGCTGGCCCGGGCGCGGCCGAAAGCGGCCCAGCACGGTGCGCGGCAATCAGCGGCGAGCGCGGCTGCCCTCCACTCGACCAGGCGGGCTGCACCCTCGGGGTCGGCCGACGCAAAGACCACAGCCCGGTCTGCCGTGGCCAGCACGGCCCTGGCGGCGCTGAATCGTTCGCGGCCGGAGGGGGCACCAACGAGCCAGCTCGTCTCTACCAGTACGTGGTCGTACGACGCCGCCGCTTCTTCTGTCAACCGTAGAAGGTCTGCAGCGGGAATGACCTGAGAGGCGCCGGGCGTGCCACATATGGCGTCGAAATG
The DNA here is from genome assembly GCA_963750465.1 of uncultured Acidimicrobiaceae bacterium. Classification (GTDB taxonomy): domain Bacteria; phylum Actinomycetota; class Acidimicrobiia; order Acidimicrobiales; family Palsa-688; genus Fen-671. Next base: position 115,934 of record CAVVRE010000007.1, on the reverse strand, counting down.
GCCGACCGCAACGGTGCCGTCTCCCCTCGCCCCTGAGAGGCCCTCGGGCAGGACCCTCAGGCCCTGACCAGCGCGGGAAACGGCCCAGGCCAACCCGGTCTCCGCAGATCTCATCAGTCGGGATGCAAGTACCGGGCTTACTTCATCAGCCTCGATCACGAGCACGCGAGCCCTCCTCGCCAGGTGCTCGGCGGCGGCGGCGATGGCTTCGGTTAGGCCGGTGCCTCCGCTGACCTTCGTCCAAACCCACACGAGCCCGTGTTGCCTTCTGACGGTGGGAACTCCTGACGGATTGGGCGCGGCCGTCAGCCGAAGCGCTCCAGGAGCCGGTTGAGTGCGTGGCGGACACTCCGAGATCAGAGCAACGAGCTCGGACGGCGGCGTCACCGATGGCAGCGCTCGGTCGACGCCGAGGTTTACGATATGTTCCCGGCCCATTCCGGTGTCGCCGTCATATAGGCCGATGACGTGGACGCCGTGGTGCTGGGCGCTGGCTATTTCGGGCACCGAGAATGTGCGCATAACGTCGTCGACGACGAGGACGTCGAGCCCTGCTGCTGAGCGGGCCAGCCCTATGCGGTCCATGATGACCTCGACCGAGATCCCCTGGGTGTGGTCGCGGATATAAGACCTGAGCGCCGCGCTCCAAGGCGCTTTTGTGGCCGCCAGCCCTACCACGAGCTCCGCCATCACGCCCCCTTCTGCTGAGATAGTTTTCCGGCCGACGATTCTGCGGGCGGCTGGGCTCCCGTCGGGAGCGGCGACCCGTAACGAAGGTGTGCCGTTGGTCTCTCGCCGCTCGACCGCACAACTTCGATATTCTCGCCGCCCGGGCCGCCCGCCTGGGCTCCGACCGCCGCTGCGACGCGCAAGGCGACCTGTTTGTCTACCTCCACGATGACGAAATAAGTTCCGGCGCTCCCACCGAGCACGCCGCTGGAGTTCGACGTGGGGGCGACGCCAAGGACCCGTAGACCCTGAGCGACGTAATAGGCTCCGCCGGCGCCGTTCGACGCGATCACGTCGACGAGGTTGCCGGCGCTGATCCGGCCCCCGGCGGCTTGCGGCAACGGGACGGCGATGCTCATTTGGCCTAACGCCGGGAGTTGCGAGGGTTCTTCGACCTCGCTGAGGGTCACCGGTTCGCCGGCTTGCAGCGCTACCGTTGTCACCCATCCATTCGCTAATTGCGAGGGAGTGAGCAGTCCCTGTGCGAGAGCCGTATCGGACGAATGCACTCGCACTGCATGCGTGTTGCGGCTGTCTATTGGTACCCCGGCCGCCACCGTTGAATTGGCTACGACGATGCTGGTCATGGACGAGCGGTCCTGCAATGCTTCATAGGCAAACCCGGCTGCCAGTACGGCCAGCACGACCGGCACAACACTGCCGGACGTAAGACGCGACGGCGGGCGCGATGGCGAGCGCTGAACGGGAGCCTGCAGGCGATCGTCGCTGTCTTCTCTCTGCACCGTGGCGCGCTCAGATCGCACTACCGACCACCGCCATTATCCCGGCCACCGCTAAGATCGGCCCGAGGGCCACAGGTGTACTTCGTTGTACTCGCTTGTACTTCCAACGCAAGGCGGAAATACTGGCGGCCACCAGGGGAGCGCAGGCCAGTGCCACGGCACAGCCTGAGGGCGAGAGGCTACCGGCTCCTAAGGCGACGAGCCCGGCCATGCGGGCGTCGCCAAGACCCAGGCTAATTGGTTGTGCAAATGCCCATAGGCCGAATATCAGACAGGCCACGAGGGCGCTCAGCAAGCTTCGCCCGAGGTAGCCCCAGTCCCGGGTGGCGGCAGCGTCGGCGATGAGCACGCCACCAGTCATGTACACGCAAACGTGCAGCAGTTCCGTAGGGAGCAACAGCGTTTCTCCGTCGATCAACGCCAGCAGCACCACGCCACACGTCCAAACGACGAGATAGGTGACCATCAGTGTTGGCGCGGCACGACCGAAGAGCAACGCCGCGGTCACCGAAGCAGCCGCGGAACTCGTGAACATCGGCCATTTGAGCTTCGAAATCGGAGTGCCCGGCGGCGCGTCACCGTAGACGGCGGGCCTGGATTTGCGAGCATCCTCGACCCATCGTCGAGCGATAGTGCTGGCGCGAAACCACCACCCGATCACACCGGCCCAGATACCGGCCGCAACAGAGATGACAATTGCCTCTATGGTCCCCACGTGGCCAACCTCTCTGCCTAGTACCGGCCTCCGAGAGTGCCGTGTTTCAAAAACTTCTCCCCCCTTGTCGGAACTGAGACGGCCGGGGACGTGTGCGAACAAAGCTCACGTGTATCCATTACCGGACACTCCCCCGCTTAACTAATACTTCTGGACGCCCTTCTTACCACTCGGAACGGCCGCCTGCCAAGGCCCTTTTTAGGCCAGTATTAGGGCGTTTTCGCTCGACATTTGTTCAGAAGACCACTGATCCGGCCCGAAATACTCGATGCTCGCGCGGCCCGCGCGAAACCTGGCCCGCGCCAAACCTGTTCGGCTTATGGCGAGAGACGCGTCAGCTGCGGCTCGTACAGCTCGAGGTAGAGCCGGGCGAGGGCGTCGAGGGAATGTTCGGAGGCCCGCTCGTAGGCCGACTCACGCATTGCCTTTATTTCCGGCCCGCCGGCCAGAGCTTTGCGCAGGGCCGTCGCTAGTGCGGCGGCGTCCCCGGGCGGCACCAGGAGAGCGTCCTTGGATCGCCGTGCGACATTGGCATAACCGGGGATCAGGCTGGCCACAACGGCGGTGCCGGCGGCCATGCCTTCCAGCAACACCATCCCGAAACTTTCGCCGTGAAGCGATGGTGCCGCCAGGACATGAGCGCCTCGCAGCCGGCGCATTTTCTCTTCCTCGCTGATCGCCCCCAGCCACTCGAAGCGAGCGTCGCCGATCGTCTCTTCTATCAGCGCGGGGGTCTGGGGGCCCTCGCCGGCGACCCATACGCGCGCCTCGACCCCGTAGTGCACGACCGCTTCGATCAACACGGCCAGGCCCTTGCGAGGTTCGTGGCGGCCGACGAAGAGGATGGTCGGGCCGGTCGTCGGCCACGGTTGAGCGGCGGACACCACCCCGACGTCTATCCCGTTCCACACCAGCTCGTAGCAGCCGCCGAAGGCATCGCGGGCCGTTTCTAGGGCGAGGGTCGAGACGGCACACCGTAAGGCGAGGCGCTTGGCCGCCCAGCGGCCCGGGCCCTTGATGGCGGCCCGGTACCAGGCGATGGCACCGGCCCGATGGAACGTGCCCACGAGCGGCCCGTCACTGAACAGAAGCGCGGTCAGGGTCGGCCCGGGTACGAAGGGCTCGTGGAGGTGGACGATGTCGAAGCGCTCATCGCGCAACGCCCTTATCGTGCGCAGAGCAGCCGACGGGTCGGGAGCGATGGGGGCGATCGAGCCGTTGCCGGCCGCCGGCACGGATGCCCCGAGCGGGGTGATCCAGGTCTCCGGCGGAGGCCCGTCGCAGGGGGCCAGCACCCTGGCCTCGACCCCCATGGCCCGCATCGCCCTCACGATGCCGATGACCTGGCCCTGCACGCCGCCCGGGACGCTGAGGCTGTAAGGGCAGACCATCCCGACTCGCACTAGTCGCGCTCCCCCGCCTTACTTGGCCGCCTCGTGGGCTCGTCGGCGTCGGGTCGGCCGGTAAGCCACGGACAACGTCCACGGGCTATGGAGCTGGGGGTCCCCCTCCCAGTTCGGCTGGGTGATGTGCCATTGGGAAGGGGCTTCACGGATCAGCTTCTCTAGCTCGTCCGCCAGGGCCTGGGTGCCGCCTTCGACCGTGGCCCTGAACCGCTCGTTGGCCGGGAGCTGGACCGGCGGACGGAAGACGATGGTGTGGGAGATGGCCGGCCGCCCGTAGTAAATGGCGGCCGCCATGAGCGGCGCCCCGGAGCGGATAGCCATGGTCACCGGCCCCGCCGGCAGTTTGGCCCGGGCGCCGAAGAAGGTAACTTCGACCCCGGCGGTCGGCCCCACCAGGCGGTCAGACAACAGGCAGACGATGTGGTTGTCCCGCAGGGCCTGGAGTATGGCCGCGCCCGCACCGGGGCCCACGGCCACGACCTGCATCCCGAGGCGCTCACGAAAGCGGACGAACCATTCAAAGCGCTCCGGGGGCTCCAGCGGCTCCACCGCCACCGTTACCGGCATCCCTGCTCCGGCGAGGTACATGGCGCCCCATTCCCAGCCCCCGAGGTGGGGCGCGGCGATGACCACCCCTTTGCCTCCCGCCAACGCCGCCTGGACGTGCTCGAACCCCACCATGGCGATCCCGGCCGCCACCTCGGCATGGGTACAGTGTCGGCAAACGGAGGCTCTCGGCCCAGTAGCGGCCGAAGTTGGCGAACACGTCGGCCACCATGCGCCGCTCCTCCTGCTTGCTCAGCGGCCGCCCGAGCACTCGGCTCATGTGCGACGCCACCACGGCCCGCCGGCCGTCGTAGTCGGGGAGCCGGCCGAGCACCCAACCGAGGCTCTGGCCGAGCCGGCTGGCGCCCGCACTGGACAGTGACGAGGCCACCACCGTCCCGGCGCGGTAGATGGCCAGCTGGTTGCTCCTCACGTCGAGGCGGGCCTATCGGTGTGCGCGTACGCCGGGTGGCTCAGCCCCGGCCTGGGCGCGTGTGGCGTCGGGGAGGGACCTTGTCGCTCAGGTCAACTTGCGGCTCCCCGGACGCCTCCCCCCGAAATCGCGCCCGCCGGGCAGGCGCTGGCGCCGTTCCAGGCGACGTTCGTGCCAGCGCCCGCCGCCCGCGCCGCTCCCCGGGCGCCGGTTGCTCGAGAAGAACCCGCTCGTCGACGCCCCCGGTCCCCGTGGTGCCCTCGCCCGCCACGACGCCTCCCGCCCGGCCCGCTCCTCCCTCCACGCCCGCCAGCGCAGGACGACGGCGGTCGGCTCCACGGGCAACGGAGCGGGGGGCTTGTTCGCCTGCCGCCAGACTTTTACAAACCGCTGGCCGGCGGTGATGACCGACAGGACGAAGATGACCCCGAGCAGCCACAGCATCTGGGCCGAGAACAGCAAGGCCAGACAGAGAACAGCTATGCGCTCAGCCCGCTCCATGAGGCCGGTCTGGGCGTCGATCCCGAGGGCATCGCCTTTGGCCCTTATATAGGACACCAGTTGGGACGCCCCGAGGACGGCGAACGGCACCAGTGCGGCGTGCCCCCCGAAGCGGTCCTGCACGTACCAGGCAAACCCGGCCAGCACTATGGTGTCGCTCACCCTGTCGCCGACCGAGTCGAAGAACGCCCCCCTCTGGCTGGCCCGCCCGCTGGCCTTGGCCAGGCTCCCGTCGAACACGTCAGGCAGGGCCGAGGCTATGAGCAGTACGAGGCCGATCATCAGGTGGCCCGTGGCGATGGCCCAGGCGGCCGGGACGGACAAAGCGATACCCAGGGCCGTTAAGTGGTCCGGAGCCAGCCCCGTGCGCCGCAGCGCCCGGCCGGCTGGGCTCACAACCCGGTCAACCGCCGTCCGGAAGCGTGCGTCGAACAACTAACTGCTCCTGTGGTGGGCCATTGTTGCTGGTCGCAGCCTACCACCGACGCTGGTCAGGCCATGGATCTGGGCCGTCACCGGCCCTGAGGCTGACCTGCGGACACGAGCCATCCGATTCGGTAGCCTAACGGGACAGGCCTGGCTCCAGCCAGATAGGGGAAGACCGACGGGATGACCCGCCGGGGGAAAGATGAGGTGCTCTCATGAAGGCGTACCCTCCAGCGAAGGTCCGCAACGTGGCGTTCGTAGGCCATGGTGGCTCCGGCAAGACCACCCTCACCGAAGCCGCGCTGCTGTGCAGCGGGGCGACCAACCGGGCGGGCCGGGTCGAGGACGGGACGGCCGTTTCTGACTTCGAGCCCGAAGAACATTCCCACCACATGTCCACCTCCCTCACCCTGGCCGCCCTCGAGTGGCAGGGCTACAAGGTCAACATCCTGGACACCCCCGGCTACGCCGATTTCGTACCTGAAGCCCTGGCTGCCCTGTCGGTGGCCGACCTGGCCGTGTTCGTCGTCAGCGCGGTCGACGGGGTCGAAGTCCAAACCGAGATCATCTGGAGAGCGGCGGCCGCCCTCGGGATCCCGCGCCTCATATTCATGAACAAACTGGACCGGGACCGGGCCGACTTTGCCAACGTCCTCCAGCAATTGCACGACAGTTTCGGGGCGGGCGTGGCCCCGCTCGAATTGCCCATCGGTGAGGAACACGATTTCCACGGTATTGCCGACCTGCTTTCGGACACGGCATTTACGTACGAGGCGGGCAAATGCGTCGCCACTAAGGGGCCCATCCCGGCCGCCATCGCCGAACGCGAGCACACGGTGCGTGACGCCCTGGTCGAGGGCATAGTGGTGGCCGACGACGACCTCATGACCCGCTACCTGGAGGGAGAAGAGGAAATATCGGCCGACGAGCTGTCCAAAACGCTGGCCCGGGGCATCGTTTCATCCCAGGTTTTCCCGGTTATTTGCGGGTCGGGCACGAAATTGGTCGGCGTTGACCGGCTTCTCGACGCCATATGCGACGTCGCCCCTTCCCCGCTCGAGCGCCCGCCTGCCCTCGTGCGGGCCACTGGTAGCGGCGCTGGCGCCGAACCCGTCGAGGTCCTGCCGGATCCGGCTGGTCCGCCGCTGGCGTTGGTGTTCAAGACGGTCGCCGACCCCTACGTCGGGAAAATATCCCTGTTTAAAGTGGTTTCTGGCACGGTGCGCCCCGACGCCGTGCTGTTCAACCCGAGGTCGAGGACGGAAGAGCGCCTCCACGCTCTCTTCACCCTTCGCGGGAAGGAGCAGCTGCCCGAGACCGAGCTCGCGGCGGGTGACATCGGAGCGGTGGCGAAATTGGCGTCGACCAACACCGGCGACACGCTGACGCCGCGCAACCAGCCCGTCACCTTGGTGCGGCCCGCATTGCCCGGTGCGGGCGCCCCGGCGGCGAGCGACGGAGACGGCTATGCCGACGGCAGTGTGGCCTGGCTGGCTGACGCGGCGCTGCCTGTGCTCTCAGTTGCCATCCGGCCCAAGAGCAAGGCCGACGAAGACAAGCTCATGACCGCGCTCCACCGCCTACAAGAAGAGGACCCCACGCTGGTGGTGCGGCGCGACGACGAGACTCACCAGACGGTGCTGTCGGGCACCGGCGAGGCTCACCTCGCCATCGCCATGGAGCGCCTGTCGCGGAAGTTCGGCGTAGCCGTAGAAAGCGAAGACCTGCTGATCCCTTATCGAGAAACGGTCACGGCCAAGGCCGAGGCCGAGGGCAAGTACAAGAAACAAACCGGCGGCCACGGCCAGTTCGGCGTCGCCTCTCTGCGCATCGAGCCCCTGGAGCGGGGCGAGGGTTTCGCCTTTGTGGACAATATCGTCGGCGGCGTTATCCCCCGCCAGTACATCCCGGCTGTACAAAAGGGGGCCGAAGAAGCCATGTCCGATGGGGGGATTTTCGGTTGGCCGGTAGTGGACATCCGGGTTACGGCCTTTGATGGCAAACATCATCCCGTCGACTCCTCGGAAATGTCGTTCAGGATGGCCGGGGCGCTGGCCGTCCGGGAAGCACTGGCCAAGGCGGGCCCGGCGCTGCTCGAGCCGGTGTCGCTGCTCGAGGTGACCGTGCCCAACGCCTACCAAGGTGACGTACTCGGCGACCTCAATAGCCGCCGGGGCCGGGTCCAGGGCACCGAGACCGGGCAACCGGGCGAATCGATAATTACCGCGCTGGTGCCGACGTCTGAACTGATCCGCTACGCCATCGACCTGCGCAGCCTGACTGGCGGACGGGGCCGCTTCAAGGCTCACCACGACCATTACGACGTAATGCCCCAGAACTTCTGGGACAAGGTGCGCCGGGAGCGGGCGAACTCCGAGAAATAGCCGCTCAGCACCGTAATTGACTGGGCCGAAGAACTATTTCAACCAACGGGTAGCGAGCAGCTACCGGGAGAAGTGGCCGGAGCTGTTCGAGGCGGCCGTGGTAGAACCGGCCGTGCGCTTCCTGGCTGACCTGGCGGGAACGGGCGCCGCGCTCGAGCTCGGGGTCGGCACTGGCCGCATCGCCATCCACTCAGCCAACGCGGCGTCCGCTTGAAACCTTTTCGGCGCCGTTCCGGTATGTGTGGCCCTCCGAGCTTGACCTGATGGCGCGGCTCGCCGGGATGAGCTTGCGCGAACGCTGGAGCGACTGGGAGCGCCAACCCTTCGCCAGCGACAGCACCAGCCATATATCGGTTTGGGAGAAGAGCTAGCGGGACGCCGTGAGCACACCCCCGCCCGTCGATAGTGGGCGGCAGGAGCGGCCCGGGCGCCAACTCCACCTCCCGAGCTATGCAGCGTTTGCTCGAGGGGTTCGACCAGCACACGTCCTGAACTCGGCGGCGAGCCTCAGGGTGACGTTAGTAGTGACGATGGCCGCGGCCGGGAGCTGGCCCCCGACCTGAGGCGGTCTGGCGTCGGGCCTCCTGACCACCAGGCTCATGACCACAAGCCGGCAACTCGGTGGGGCGCTCGGCCCGGCCGCTGCGCCCGTCTGACGGGCGCCACCAATCCGCCACAACCCGGCGCCGGCACCTTTCTCGTACTGCCTCGGCAGAAGGGTAGTGACAATACGTAGAGTCGACACTAAGATAAGAGTGGAGTCTAAGATAGAGGTGACAGGGTGATCCTCGTGACGACGGCCGGCACGCTGGGATCGGCGGCGGCTCGCCTGTCGCGCTGGCCGACGGCGACTGTGCTACGTCACCGACGATGTGCCCCAGATCCTCGGCCGACCGGCCGGCTCATTCGAGCCGTTCGCCGTCGACTAGGCCGGGGCGTTCTCGTGATCGCATGGGCGTCATACCGATGCCGCCGGCGAGCCACACGGCGCCACCTTCCGAGTACGCGTTGTCCCTCACACACAACCAGCCCAGAAAGGAAGCAAACGATGACCATCCATACCGAAACGAGCGATCGGACCGAGCACCTGCTGGCGCTCATGACGAAGGGTGACGATCTCTTCAACGCCCGCAATTGGCAAGCGTTGGAAGACGTGCACCACCCGGACATGATCGCGTTCATCCCCGGGAGTGCCGAGCCGATCTACGGCCGGGAGGCCCACGGCGCGGCGATGCAGCAGCTGGTCCGGATGTTCCCCGACGTCCGCGTCCACACCCCGTACCCGGTCCAGTTCGGAGGCGACGACTGGATCACCGTGGTCACCAACGCGACCGGGACGTTCACGGGAGATATGACCCTGCCCGACGGCAAGGTGATCCCGCCGTCCGGAAAGGCGTTCGACCTCGAATTCGCCCAGACCAGCAAGTGGGCCGGTGACCAGTTAATCGTCATCTCGGCCTTCTGGGACGCCGCTCTTCAGAGGAAGCAGATCGGCCTGGCGTAAGTCGGCGCGGCGTCGAGGTTCCGCTTGGCTGTGCAATGAGCCCCTTCACGCCCGCCGATGTCCGCTATCTGTCCAGCCAGAGGCGCCCGGCTCGCCACTTCCGGTAGTGACGGCCTACCCGATGTCGCCGCGGTCGGCTCCAGCCTCACATTGTCTCCCGACGGCTGGGACCTGACGAAGACCGTTCCTTTTTCTCAGCGGCGTTGACGGCGGCCGTGTGCCTTGGTCCGCGACCTCGACACGGAAGCCTGAAACCAGCGGTCGAGCTCATCGACCGTTTCCTCGATGATCGGGTACAACTCGTCGACGATCTTGGCCTGGCTCTGTCCCTTGCGCGTGCGATTACCCGCCTCGCGGATGATGATCTGGAACACACCGGCCAGTGCCATCCCCTGGAGCACGGCGATCTCCGGCGCAACCTCGGCCGTGTCGGCGATGGCGGCGGCGATGGCGGCGGCTTGCCGGTCGGTCATCTCCAGCGCCAAACGGTGTACGGCCGGGCTAATGGCCGCCAAGTACCCGAGCTCGCCGCGCCACTGGTTGCGCGGGATGCTGCGAATGCCCTCGACCGACTCCAAGACGAATTCGCGAACGGCGGCGGCCGCGGTCGTCCCCGACGGGCGGGAACGGATCAGATCGCACAGCCGGTCTTGAACCAGTTGGTCGCGATCGATGACCAACTGCTCCTTGGTTGGGAAGTAGTTGTAAACCGTCTGCTCCGCCACTTCGGCCTGGCGCGCCACATCGCTCACGGCAACCTTTTCATATCCCCGCTCGGCGAAGAGGCGGGCCGCGGTGTCGGCGATGAGTTGTCGGGTGCGGGCCTTCTTCAGTTCACGCAGCCCCGCGTCAGGCACGGCGCCAGCGTATCCCCGGGCGCACCTCAAGATTGGGGCGCACCCCATCTAACTCGGCGAGGCTTAGCCGAAGCGAAATAGCTGTCGCCGCCGCCGGGCGTATCGGGCGCGGTGGTGCCCGCTCAGCGTTGGTAATAAGGGATCTCCCAGGGTAAACCCCGAGGGAAACGCCCGACCGGAGACACTACCGTCGGAGTGTCCCCACCGAGCGAGGAGCTGAGCCATGGAAGAGAACTTCGAGGACCGAGCAGAGAAGACGGCGGCCACGGCCGGGACAGTGGCCGGAGGCGTCAGCGGCGCCGTGCTCATCGGGTCGCTGATCCCCGTCCCGTTTGTCGGCCCGGTGGTGGGAGCGGTGGTCGGGGGCGTAGCAGGGAGCGAGCTAGGGCGGCGCCTGGGTAAAGCCACCCTCAGCGCCGGGACGGCGTTTTTCAAGACGTTCACGTCGTAGTAGCCCGGCCACATATCCCGGCGCCGGCTCCGCACTGGTGAAGATCGCTCATTGTCGGCGCAGGGTGCGCCGGCGCCGGTAGCTCTCAGCGGGAGTTGAGTGGGCCTGGCGGTACGACTGTGCTCGAGGCGCGGGTGGCGGCCGAAAGTGGGGTACTAACGGGGTCCCCGCCTGGCCCGGGCGCGCTCGCCCGCCTGCAGACCGCAGGCTAGACCGGCTTTGGGGCGGCGGCCAAGAGCACGACGGCGAGGATCAGGATGGCGCAGCCAACCGTCGCCAGACCGTAACGGATGGTCCGATATACAAAATGGCTGCCGATACCGGCGAGGAAAAGAACCGTGGCCAGGTAGACAGTCGTGCGGACATAGCTGTCCGAGTTGGCCCCGGCCTTCTCCCCCGCGTTGTAGTCGGCGTTGGCTTGGGCATTGAGCTTGGCCGCCAGGACCTTTTGGGGCTGGTGGTACTCGGGCATATAGGTCGGGCCGGGCTTGGAATTCGGGTTGGTCCCCGGATCGGTGGCCAGCCACGCTGTAAAGGCCCGGTGGAAGTTGGGGCTAAAGCGCTTTTCGGCGATGGCCATGGCTTTTTTGTTCCCGGCTACGTATGCCGTGAACCAGTCGTTGAACGTGGTCAGGTCGAAGTTGAGCGTGTTGAGGGCGTCCAGGTTGGCCGCATTCGCCTGGGCCCGGTCGCCGTTCGCCTTGGCCAGAAGGAGGGACGAATCGGTGGAGAACTTAGCTGCGGCGTAACCCGACCACGCCGCCAGCACGGCCACTACGGCCAGCAGAGCCGCCTCAAATATAGAGATGGTCCGGTTGAGCCGCTTCTCACGGTCTTCTTCGTCTTGTTCGGCGTGTTCTGACAGCCCTTTTCCGGCTTCGACAGCGGACAACCCCTCCGGCACGAGCCGAGCCTAGCTTGGCCGCCAGGGCACCCGGGGAGCCCGTCGCCCGTCCTCGGGTTTCGTGGGGGGCAGGGGCCGACATCCGAGCCCGCCGGGCCGTACCGGCGAACCGGGAGGGGGCGGATTCGATGTCGGGGCGGAGCCGACGAACTGCTCGACCTTTCGCTCCCAGCCCGTTCAGGGCCTCACCCGTTCAGGGCTTCGGGCACGACGACCGCGGCTGGAGTGGCCACCGGCTCGACGGCCGCGCCCGTGAATTGCTCGATATGCAGCGAACGGACGGTGACGCCACCGGCCGCCGAAGGGGGTTCCACGGCCACCTGGACGCCCGTGATCCGCCTCGCCGCCCAGCCGGTCGGGAGCTTGACGACGGTGCGGACGTGACCGGTGGATACGAGCGGGAAACCCCAGCCGAAATCGCTCCGGTACCAGCCCGGGTGCCCGGACAGCTGGACGTCGACGGCCACGGACGAGACGCCCTTCCCCGCTGTGGTCAAGTCAACGATGGCATATTGCTCTGGTTGTCCGGGCTCCGGAGAGCTGGCGTTCGCCGAGGTGTCCGCGTACCACCTGGCGACCTCGTCGCCCATGACCTCGTAGGTGAACGGGTTGGCGTCCATCACGGCGTCCCGGGCCTGGCCGACGGCCGGCGCCGCCACCGGGGCGAGCTGGAACCTGAACCCGGTCGTCCCCTGGTCAGAGAAATCGTTGTTGCCCGTGGCGTCCCTGAGCACCGGGTGATGGCCCCACCAAGCCCCGGCGAAAGGCTTGTCGACTTCTTTGAGGGCCGTCTGGCTGTCCGGGAAGCCAACCGACGGCTCGCCCCCCGAGAGGAACTGCGCGCCCGACACCGTCCCGTTTGGCTCCGACCGTGAAGGAAATGGCGTTCTCGATGTCGGTCATGCGCCCCCACGTCCCCCACTCCAGGAACGGTAGGAACCCCGTCCCGGCGTCCTCGTGGCTCCAGACGATCACGTACGTCAGCTTGTGGGCACCGCCCGCAGCCGGGCTGACCGAGGCGTAGGCCAGCAGCGGGACGTCGTGCAGGGCCGAGGTAGACCGCCCGTACATGACGGGGGCGTAAGCGTAGGCCAGGTACTGAGTGTTGTTCGGCGCGACTACCTCGAGCTGGCTGGCCAGAAGGACCAACTGCGGGCTTGTTCCTGAGGCCGGCTGCGAGTGCCCGCCCTGCGCCGCCGGCGGTTCCACCGAAAGGGCGAGCGAGTACGTGTCCGAGGCCGTCACCGGGCCCACGAACGCGGCGTAGACGAAGGGCGCTGACCCCCAGAACAGTACGAACTGCTGTTTTGGGCCAGTTTGATGCGTCGTCAGGTCGGTCAGTGTGGCGTCCACGACGGTCGAGCTAGGTGGCCGGGCCCCAGGAACTCCCCGGTGCTTCGAGCGCCAGCCGCAGTAGGCCCTCGCCCCTGAGCGTCGGGCCGGGAGGGGCGGTGGTAGCCGTCGTGACCGGCGGGCTGGTCGTGACTGGTTGACCCGTGACGGGTTGGCCCGTGATGGGGGAACTCGTCGCGGTGGTTGGGGGCACCGTCGTGGCGGCGCCGGGCCCTGAGGGCAACTGCCCGTTGAACGGGCCGGTGACCGATCCCGGCGTGGTCAAGCTGCCGGCCGCCGTCGGTAGGAGCGAGACGGTAACCGGGTGGCCGGGACTGCCCTCGGTGCCCGGACTGCCCCCGCCCGGGGTCGAACTGGCGGGCGGCTGGGTCGCCGTCGGGCCGCTCGGTGTGCCGGCCGGCCCGGACCGCACGGTCGGCGGTGGGCCGAGTGAAGGGTCCCAGGCGTCGGCCGGAGTGCTGCAGGAGCCGGGGGCGGCGCACGCGGTGGCGCTGAACGACAGGTTCTGGGCCAAGGTGCTCAGACCGCCAGTCGAGTGCAACGCCTCGACGGCGATGAAGCATTTCACCTTGAGGCAGTTCGCTCCGCCGAGCGCCGTGGTGAGCACCGCCGGCAACGCCATCGTGGTCGAGGCCACGCCGGCGCTGTTCACGGTCACGACCGCGTTGTGCCGGCTGTCACAGGCATCCTGGACCGAAGCCCCCGGTTCGAGGAGCAGCAAGAGTGCTTTCGGGTCGCAATCGGCCACGGCGTAGGTCGTCCCGGAGGAACCGCTGGTTAGGCGGACGGTGACCTGTTCCCCATCGACGAGGCCAGCGCGCGGTGTCACCGACAAGGCCGTGATCCGGATGTCTTTTAGCGAAGCGGCCAAGGCCGTGGGACCTCCTCCCTTGACCCCGGTCACAGATGAGGCGACGATCACCGCTATCGCCAGCAACGCCAGTGAGGCTCGTCTCAAGTGCTAAGCACCGTCGCCCGCGCATCCCACGCCGAGAGCGTACCTAAGCTCTAACCGGACAGGGGTAGCACCACCGCCGGTTTGGCCTGTCGAGGGCCGCGCCCTTCGTAGACGGCCAGGAGCCGGCCGATTTCGTCGACGACGGCCCACGGGCCGGGCCGGAAGCGCCCGCCTGGCGCAGGACCTCGAGCTCAACCACCTGTCCGTACCCGACGGCTGTTCGCAGCGCCGGCCCGGCGACCGCCCGAGGCAGGTCCCGTAGCGCCTCCGCCGGCGACAACACGGCGTCGGGCTTCGCCGGCGATGCCTCGAGCTCTTCGAGCGTGACGGCTTCGTCGACGGTGAAGTCCCCCGTCGCCTGCCGGCGCAGCTTACGCAGGTGCGCCCCGCCCCCGAGCAGGGCCCCCAGGTCCGCCGCCAGGCTTCTCACGTACGTACCCGAGGAGCACTCGACGTCGATGGCGAAGACTGGCCCGGTTTCCTCTGATCCCGCCGCCGACACGTCGAAGCGCCACACCGTGACGGGCCGGGGCGGCCGGTCCACCTCGACGCCGGCCCGGGCCAGCTCGTGCAGCCGCCGCCCCCCCACCTTCAAGGCCGATACCATCGGTGGCACCTGCTGGATATCGCCCGTCAGCTTGGCCGCCGCCGCTTGCGCCGCTTCCAGTGTCACCGCCCGCATATCCCAAGTGCCCGTGACCTGGCCGGCCCCGTCGAGGGTGCTGGTCGCTACGCCCAGTACCACCTCACCCGAGTAGCACTTGGGTAGGCCCGAGAGGAACCTCAACAGCCTGGTGACCTGGCCCAGCCCGACCAGCAGGACCCCCGTGGCGTCGGGGTCGAGCGTGCCGGCGTGGCCCACCTTGCGCTGCCCGAAGATGCGCCGGCAACGGGCCACTACATCGTGGCTGGTGCACCCGGCCGGCTTGTCTATTACGACCAGGCCATCGACGGGGCTCACACCCCATGCCCTGGCTCACCGGCATTGACACCGGGTTCGCCGCCTCCGCCGGTGGTCAGCGGGGCGGCAGCCGAAGGGGTTTCCATGGGTTCAGCTGTTCCGCCAGGGTTACCTGGACGGCTCTCTTCGAGACCGGCCCCGCCGCTCCGGTCTGGCCCGACCCTCCCTCGTCGCCCCCGAGGGCCGTCCTGGCCTCATCCTCGGAGTGGATGGCCCGTAGGATGGCCTCGACTCGTGCCCCGTGGGCGACCGCGGGGTCGGCCTCGAACGTGAGCAGGGGCGTCCGTTTCAGCCTGACCTGGCGGGCCACGGCGGCCTGAAGGCGTACCCGCGCCTCCCCGAGTGCGGCTCGGGCGGGTTCGGGCAGGGAGGCCAACAGCACAGTGGCGTGGCGCAGGTCGGGCTCGCAATTGACGGCCGTCACGGTCACCAGCTCGAGACGGGAGTCGGACCCGGCCACCAGCTCGAGCTCCTCGGCCAGGACCTCCCTGAGGACCTCGTTGACGCGGGCTATGCGGGGGTAGTGCCGTTGGGTCGGCCACGCCGGGCGCTTATGCGTGCTCACCGTTGTCCTCCGCCTGGCCGATCATGGCCCCCACCAGTACCGTTCGCACGAGATGACTTCGACCTCCGGGAACGACCATATGAACCGTTCCACCGAATCGAGCACCTCGGCCACGTGACGGGGGGTCGAGGAGACGGCCGCTACCGCCAGCTCCGCCGCCTGCCACCGGTCCTGTTTGCCCACCTCCGCGGCCGCCACCGCGAAGCGGTTCCGGCACCCCTCGAGTATCGGCCGCAGCACCGCCCGCTTGTCTTTTAGCGAGCGGCACTGAGGTAAATGCAGTTCGACGCCGAGGGCGGCGGCGTGAAAGGAGCTCAGGTTCTGGGGATCTCCCGTTCCTCGTACGTCTCGATGATGTCCCCGTCACGCAGGTCCTGGTTGTTGGAGAGGCCAATACCGCACTCGAAGCCCTCGTGAACTTCACGGACGTCCTCCTTGAAGCGCCGCAGCGAGGTGATCGCACCCTTCCAGATGATCACCCCGTCGCGCAGGAAGCGGACCTTGGAACCACGCGTGATGACACCGCTGCGGACATAACAACCGGCGACGGCGCCGATCGCGCGGCACCCGGAAGATTTCCCGGACCTCGGCCTCGCCGGTGAGCACCTCTTCGTACTCCGGCGCCAGCATGCCGACCATGGCCGCCTGGATATCCTCGATCAGCTTGTAAATGATCTCGTACGTGCGGATCTCGACGCCCTGGGCTTGGGCCATAGCCCTCGCTTCACGGCCAGGGCGCACGTTGAAGCCGATGATGGTGGCGTTGGACGCCGCCGCCAGGGCGACGTCGTTCTCCGTGATCCCGCCGACGGCCCGGTGTACGAAGGCAAGACGGACGTCGTCGCGCTCGAGCTTGCGCAGGCTCTCGGTCACGGCCTCGAGGGAGCCCTGCACGTCGGCCTTGACGACCAGGTTGAGCGTGGCCGCCTCGCCGCGCTGGATCTGTTCGAAGATGTCCTCGAGTTTGGCCCCCCCGCTGGTCGCCGATGAGCTCCGGCGCAGGTCGGCGCTGCGGAAGCGCTGTTCGCGCTGCTCGGCCACTTCACGAGCGGTCCGGGAATTGGCCACTCCCCTCAGTTCGTCGCCAGCGCCCGGGAGCGAGTCGAACCCGAGCACCTGGGCCGGGAACGACGGCGGGGCTTCCTTGATGTTGTCGCCCTTGTCGTCGATCAGCGCTTTGACCCGGCCCCAGGCGGCGCCGGCGACGACGTGGTCGCCCACTCGCAGGGTGCCGTTCTGGATGATGACGGTCGCCACCGGGCCTTTACCCGGGTCAAGGTTGGCCTCGAGGACGATACCCCGCGGCCGCTCTTCGGGGTTGGCCTTCAGTTCCTCCAGCTCGGCCACCACCAACAGCTGTTCCAGCAGGTCGTCGATGCCGAGGTTTTGCAGAGCGGAGACCTCGACCATGATCGTGTCCCCGCCCCATTGCTCCGGTACCAGGCCGAGCTCGGACAGCTGCTGCATGACATGGTTGGGATCGGCATCGGCCCGGTCGATCTTGTTGATGGCGACGATGATGGGGACGTCGGCCGCCTTGGCGTGGTTCAACGCTTCGACGGTTTGGGGCATAACCCCGTCGTCGGCTGCTACGACCAAGACGACGATGTCGGTCACGTCGGCCCCACGGGCGCGCATGGCCGTAAACGCCTCGTGGCCTGGTGTGTCGACGAACGTGATCACCGCTCCCAGTGGCGTCGTTACCTGATAGGCACCGATGTGCTGGGTAATGCCGCCGGTCTCTCCGGAGGCGACGTCCGCCTCCCGGATTTTGTCGAGCAGCGTCGTCTTGCCGTGGTCGACGTGGCCCATGACGGTCACCACAGGCGGCCGCGGGCGCAAGAGCTCGGGCCGGTCATCATCGTCCTCTTCGGAGAAATAACGAGCCTGTAGCTCGGCCTCTTTTTGTTCACCGGCCTCGACCAGTCGCACGTTGGCACCGATCTCGGCCGCAAACAGCTCGATCATGTCGTCCGACAACGACATTGTGGCGGTGACCATCTCGCCCTGGGTCAGCAGAAAACGGACCACATCGGCGGCACTGCGGTTGAGGCGAGGGCCGACGTCCTGAGCCGTCGAACCACGCTCCACGATGACCTCGCCTTCGGGCACCGGCGCCAGCGACGGGACGTACGTCGAGGGGGTCTGGGCCTCTAGTTCTTCTCTGCTTCGCTTCCGGCTTCTCGGGCGCCTGTTACCGCCAGGACGTCCCCCACCGCCGCGACCACCTGGGCCGCCGCCAGGGCCACCTGTGCCGGGCCGGCCGCCACCGCGCGGTGGTAGGCCACCTCCGCCCGGCCCTCCGCGGTAAGGCGAGGGGCTGGTCGGGGCCCGGTAGGTGGCATCGGGGCCACCGCGGGAAAGTGGGCCGGTCCGGGGTGCTCCCGGGCGGCCGCCCATGCCGGGCCTCGCGCCCGGGCCTCCTGGCGCGCCCGTGCGGGACCCTGGTCCCGAGCCCATCCCGGGACGCGGGCCACCCGCGCCCGGGGGACCGCCCCGCGAGGCTCCTGGATTGCTGCCAGGCGCGGACGGGCGTCCTTGGCCCGGCCTGTCGCCGTAACGGCCGCCGGCGTTGCCGGGGCCTCCGGAGGGGTATTGCCCTGGCCTGTCGCGGCCGTAGCCGCCGCCAGTCCCGCCCCGGCTCTGGCCATTGCTTTGACCCGGTCCACCACGTGGCCCGCCCCGTTGGTCCGGGCCGCCGGCCGGTCCACGCGCCGGAGGCGGGATCGGTTTGCCCGTCAGAGGCGACAGTGGGCCCCGGAAACCGGGCGGCGGCGGTATCGGTTTGCCGGTCATGGGCGACACGGCGCCGCGGTTCGCTCCCGTTTGGGCCTGGCCTGGCGCCCCCTGTGCGGGTGCTCCGGGTGTAGGTGCTCCGTGTGCTCCTGTGCTTGGCCCTGCGTGGGGGCGGCGTCTCTCGGTGCCACGGGTGTTTGTGCGCCCTGGGTCGGGCCCACGTCTCTCGGCGTCACGGGTGCGTGTGCGCCCTGGGTGGGCGCGACGTGCGCTTGCGTGGCCTGGGTGGGCCCGCTGGGCTGGGCCTGGTTGGCCTGGCCTGGGTTGGCCTGGCCTGGGTTGGCCTGGGTTGGCCTGGCCTGGGTGGGCCGGGCCGGGCCGGGCTGACTTCCGGGCGCCCTGACTGAACTGGGGGCCGAGGCGGGGGCGGCCGGCGAAGCTGGCGCGGGAGTAGGTGCTCCGGTCGAAGGCGGGGTACCGGTCGGAGCATGTGATCTGGTTGGAACTGGGGCTCCGGTCGAGGAGGCGGCCGGGGCTGGGGAGGCTGAGGTCGCGGCCCGGGCCTGTGGGACGTGGGACCCGAGCCGAGCCGCCTCGCGCTGCCCCGGAGAGGGGGTACCCGCATGCGTGCCCGCACTCTCGGGAACCGCAGCCGGCCGAGCCGGCTGCCCTCCTGATGACGGCGTCCTCAGCCCTGGCGGGGGCGGCACGGGGCGGGCGGACGGCGGGCCGCCGGCCGCATGCTCAACACCGGCCGAAGCGCCTCCTCCCAACGACGGTGCAGCCGTCTGACCAGGAACGCCGTCGCTATGCGCGCCGCGGCCGGGCTGGCGGTCGTGCAGGCCAGGCTCGGTCCCGGTAGATACAACGCCCGGTGGCGGCGCCAGCGTTGTCCCGCCCGCACCTCTCCCACTTTGGTAGGTGTGGGTGCCATCTGTTCCGGCGCGGCCCCCGGACGAAACGACGGTGGCGGCCGCGGCCGCCGGAGCCTGGGCCGGCGTGGCCTCGGTCGACCCGGGTCCTGGCGCGGGCTCCTCGGGAGGGTGAGTACGCTTCAGCCCGTCGCGTTCCGCCCGCCGGCGGACACGGTCGGCTTGTGCTTCCTCGATGCTCGAGGAATGGCTCGTAACCCCTATGCCCATAGACAAGGCGAGCTCCAGGCCCTCTTTGTTGGTCAGGCCGAGCTCTCGTGCCAGTTCGTATACCCGGATTTTCTTGGCCAAGTTCCTTGTCAGTCCCTCTCTTCGTCTTCCCTGCCGCCACCTCTAGTGGCGACACCCTCTCTCAGTCCCATCCTCGCATGTTCAGAGGCCGTCGCGAGCAGCAGCTCAACTTCGCCTGCGCGGATGTCGGCCCGCAAGGCCCGGCTGAAAGCGCCGCGACGACCGGCCCTGGTTATGCAGCCGGGATCGGCTAACTCGTTTTCCCCGAGCCTACAAAGCCAGGCACCTCGCCCTGGGCCTTTTCGGTCGACTACCAGCTGGCCACTGGGGCCTAGGACTACACGCACCAGTGTACCGGTGCCCCTCCGAGCGCGGCACCCAACACAGGTCCGGATCGGCGCTGGCGTCTACCCGGCTCCTTCCCCGGAGGCAGCGGTCTCTGGTGCGCCTTCCAAAGGCCCTTCGGCGGACGTCGTGACCTGCGCTTCACCGGCCTCGACGGAGCCCTCGACAGACGTCGGAGACGGCTTTCACCTCTTCCGCGTCGGCGCCTACCTTCGCCTCGGCGGTCGTCTCGACCACCTGCGCTCCGTCGCCGGCCCGTCCTTCGCTCCCCTCTTCGCCCTCGGCCCCCAGGGAGGTCGCCTCCCACTCCTCAGCGGAGAGAGCTTCGCCGCCACCGGCCGGTTGCCATACGACCTCGCCGGCCTCGTTTTGCACCCACTCGCCCTCGGCCCATTCCTGAGCGGCGTAGGCCTCCTCCTCAGCCAGCTGGCTCTCGCTCTTGATGTCGATGCGCCAGCCGGTGAGCCGGGCGGCCAAGCGAGCGTTCTGGCCCTCTTTGCCGATCGCCAGCGACAACTGGTAGTCGTTCACGATCACCGTGGCGGTGCCGGACTCCTCGTCGAGGATGACCTCTTTGACCTTGGCCGGCTGGAGGGCGCGCATCACGAACTCCCGGGGGTCCTCCGAGTAAGGGACGATGTCGACCTTCTCTCCCCGGAGCTCGGTGGTGACCATGCGGACCCGGGCCCCCCGGGCGCCGACGCAGGCGCCGACAGGGTCGACGTTGGGGTCGTTGGACCACACGGCGATCTTGGTCCGATGGCCGGGCTCCCTGGCCGCCGGCCTTTATCTCCACTATCCCGTTGGCGATCTCCGGCACCTCTAGTTCGAAAAGGCGCTTGATGAGCCCCGGGTGCGTGCGGGACACGACGATCTGAGGGCCCTTGCTGGTCTTGCGGACCTCGACGATGTAGGCCTTCAACCGGGCGTTGTGCTCGTAGTGTTCGAACGGGACTTGCTCGGCTTGCGGCAACAATGCCTCCACCTTGCCTAAGTCGAGCAAGGTGTAGCGGTTGTCGCTCTGCTGGATTATGCCGGTGACAATGTCGCCTTCCCGGCCGGCGTACTCCTCGTACTTGAGGTCGCGTTCCGCTTCCCGGATCCGTTGGAAAATAACTTGTTTTGCCGTCTGCGCCGCGATCCGCCCGAAGTCCTTCGGGGTGTCGTCCCACTCGCGGACGACGTTGCCGTCCTCGTCGAGTTCCTGGCCGTAGACCCGGATCTCGCCGGAATCAGGCTCGATGGTGACGACCGCTTCCTCGGCGGAACCGGGCATTCGCTTGTAAGCGGCCACGAGCGCGTTGGCCAGCGCGTCCAGACAGGACGTCCACACTGATGCCCTTGTCCTTGGCGATCTGCTGGAGAGCCTCCAGAAAAGCGAGGTTGTCCCTCAACATGCGCCCTCCCCGGTGGTCTCCGTCGAGGCCTTGATCGCGTCGCCTTAGGTGATTTGTTGGCGGCCATGCTCGGGTTTGGCGCCCTTTTTGAGGTTGACCCCATGTGAAAACGGTACTGGCGCGCTGCACGGAGCCCAAGGGCACGCGAATTTCCGTTGTCCCGTCTGGAGAAATACTCACCCGGAGGGTGATGTCGTCCTCGGACGCGCTCGTGAGCGTGCCCCGCAGCCGGCGCGTGTCGTTGACCGGTTCTGCAGTCTTTACGGTCACTTCTTCCCCGATGTACCGGGCGAAGTGGTCCGGGTAACGGAGCCTCCGCTCCAGTCCCGGGCTGGAAACCTCGAGCAAGTACCGGCCCGCCGGCACGAGTTCATCGCGCTCGTCCAGGGTGGCCGAGATAGCCCTGCTCAGTTGCGAGATGGAGTCCAGGTCGACGCCGCCAGGCCGTTCCACGAGGACCCGCACGGTTGCGCCGGAACGCTCGACATCCCAGATCTCAAGCCCTGCGGCCTGTACTGCCGGCCTCAGCGCTTCGGCAATCTGCTCTTCAGCGCCCATCTCACCTCCTCGCGGTCAAGGTCCATCAAACAAAAGCGTGGGCATCCTGCCAGGCAGGCAAGCCCACGCCCAACATCACCTCTTGGTGACAAGGAGTATTATAGCCCAGGTCGGTCCCGCTGCACCCTGGCCGTTAATATGACGCGCCCGTATTTTGGTCGCCGCCGTGGGCTTCTGGTGTCCCCTTTGCTGTCAGGCGTTCTCGTCAGTGGTCGCTGTTAGCGTCAACGCCACCTCCCAACGGTGAGCGTCCCGGTGGGTGGCTCGCCGGCCTTGGCGCTGGCCTGGAGACCACGCGTGGTGCGCCTTCCCGGGCGCGTGGTTGGAGGAGCTGGCCTATGGGAAGGCCCTGAGCGAGCTGGAAGCGGCCGTGAGCACCTATTCGGCCCGCTTCGAGGCGGGGGCACTGGCGCCCTCGGAGTTGGGCTCGGCCCTGCGCTCGGGCGGGCGTATCGAAAAGCTGGCCTCGGCCCTGTGCTCAATGCTGGCCGCCCGTATGGCCAGCCGGGGCTGGTGCGGGAGGAGCCGGAGAGGCGGGTGCGGCTCTGGCCCGGGCGGCGGAGCGCCAGGCCGAGCGCGAGCTCGCCAGCGCGGCGGGCACGTCGCTCGAGGCCGCTGGCCGGGCCATCGACGTGGGCCGGGCCCTCGCCCAACAGCCGGACCTGGACGCCGCCGCCCGGGGCGGGGTGCTGTCCAGGCGACAGGCCGCCCCGATCTCTGACGCCTCTGCCCTCGACTCCGCCGCCGGGCCGTGCACGCGGCCCGAGGGGTGCGCTGGTACACCGACCCTTTGGCACTTTCCACGTCCACGCCCGGGGCACGGTCGAGGATGGAGCCGTGTTGCTGGCCGCTTTGCCGCCGCTAACAGACCAAGCCTCTCGGGCCGCCCGCAAACAGGGCCGGCGGGAGCGGCCGGAGGCCTACTCCGGACTGAAGGGCCGCCTGCATTGCTCGCTTATTTCCACCGGAAGTAGACAAAGATGCGGCCAAAATTGTCCGAGTCTTTTTCCACCCGGTGGTACAGCGGCCGAATCTCCTTCTGGTCCAGGAACCGCAGTACGCGCTTCTTCAGCTGGCCGGAACCCTTCCCCGGGATGATCTCTACCTGACTGGCTTTGATCCGCGCCGCCTCGTCGAGAACGTCTCGCAAGGCCCGGTCGATCTGGCCGCCCTTGTTGTAGATGTCGTGCAGGTCGAGCTTCAACTTGGACACGGTCGAGGTTACGCCCCGGCTGTCGCGTCTTCGGGCTCGCGAAGCTGCGCACCGTAGGTGGCGACGAGCTCCTGGCCGAGTTGGGCCAGCAGTCGCCGGGCCTCGGGCGGGGCCAGGACTTCGACGGCCCGGCCGAAACCGGAAAGCTGCCTGGCGATCATCTCGACCCGCTGCCCGCGCACCGTGACGGGCACCCGTTCGCCCTCATCGGCTACGCCGACGCTTACCTGGCCTTCGAACAGCCAGTGGAGGGCCTCGACGGCTTCGGGGTCGGCGATGGTCAAAACCTCGACGGGCGATCGCAGCCTGTCGACCCGCTCGACCACCTCTTCCCACGAACGGGACAGCTCGAACCCCTCGGGGCGCACCACCGCTTCGCCGGTTGCTTCGACCGACCTCACCCGGCTCACACGGAACGTCCGTAACCCCTCGTGCGTGCCGGCCAACAGGTACCAGGTCGTGCCTTTCTGGGCCAATCCGAGCGGGTGGACGGTGCGGGTGGTGGCGTTCCCCGTGCGGTCCGAATAGCCGAGGCGGATCTGTTGGCCTTCCGTGGTCGCTTCCTGCAGGGCGTCGAGGTGACGGGGCCGATAGGCCGGTCTCTTCTTGCCCCACGCGTCGGGGTCGAGCACGACGGCCGAAGCCGCCGCCTCAGCGCTCGAGCGGAACGATTCGGGCAAGGCCCGGACCAACTTGCGCAGAGCGGCCTTGAGCTCGGGCGTGGCCGCCGATGCCGGCCCGGCCACCAGGAACAGCGCCCGCGCCTCTGGTGCCGTAAGCCCTGACAGGTCGGTCCGGCCGCCGCCGAGCAGGCGCCAGCCCCCACCCCGGCCCCGCTCGGAGTAGACGGGCAGGCCGGCCACGCAGAGGGCCTCGAGGTCCCGGCGGGCCGTGCGCTCGGAGATCTCAAGTTCTGTGGCGACCATCCCCGCCGTCACCCGCTGGCGTTGCTGGAGGAGCAACAAGAGGGCCACCAAGCGGTCGGCGCGCATATTTCGAGTTTTGCACCAAAACCGGTCAGAAGCTGGCCACTTTGGCCTGTCCCGAACTACGCAGCGCCGTCAAGCTCGCCACCAGCCCCGCTAAAGGTCGAGCCGTTTCAACCTGCGCAGCCCGTCCACCAGGCCCGCGTCCGCCATATCCAGGGTCTCGTCCAGCCCGAACCATCTCACCTCCCGGCTCTCCTCCGCCGCCGGCGACGGGTCGGCGTCGTCGCAGTAGAGCAGGTAGCGCAGGTCCAGGTGGAAGTGGTCCCCGGCCGGGTGGGCATCTAGGTGGAAGAGGCACGGCCCACCCTCGGGGTGGCGCCCAAGCAGGCCGGTCTCCTCTTTCGTCTCTCGGACCGCCGCGTCCCAGGGCGTCTCGCCGGCGTCGATATGGCCGCCGGGCTGCAGCCACATCCGCAACGTTTTGTGCAGGTGGAGCACGGTGCCGCGCGAGCCGGTGACAATGGCCGACCCGGTCACGTGGACGGGGTCGGCAGCCCGGTCGAACGGGTCGGCCAGGCGGTCCAGTTCGATGAGGAACCTCCGGCGAGACGCCACCTCGCGTCGCGAGGTGGCGTCAAACTCCTCGACCAAGCTTCGTACCTCGGCCACCAGACGCCGGTTATGGGCCAGTCATGCCTCCGCGGGGCCACCGGCCAGGCGCCGGCTGATCAGCTCGACCCGGGTCTCACTCTGGTTGGCATCCGTGCCTTTGGCGTCGAGGAGCTCCAGCCGGTCCTGTTCTGCCTCGTGCGCCGCCGTCTTGTCGGCCGCCGCCAGCCGGGCGTCGAAGCCCTCTTTGACCAGCTTCTCTGCCTCCTCGACGAGGGCCGATACCATCTCGTCCTCCGGGACGACCCTTACGATCTCTCCCCGGATGAACAGGTGCCCCCTGTGCTTCCCGGCCGCGATCCCGAGGTCAGCGGAACGGGCTTCTCCCGGGCCGTTCACGACGCAGCCCATCACAGCCACCTGGAGAGGTATCTCGCGGGTCTCCAGCGCGGCCTGGGCTTCCTGGGCCACCTTGTAGACGTCTATCTCAGCCCGGCCGCAAGACGGGCAGGCGATGAGGTCGACGTTGCGGCGTTCACGCAGGCCGAGCGACTCGAGCAGCGACCGGCCGGCCTTCGCCTCTTCCACGGGGTCGGTGGTGAGCGAATAGCGGATGGTGTCGCCAATGCCCTCCATCAGGAGCGTGCCGATCCCGGCCGTGCCTTTGATGATGCCGGCCGGTGGGGGACCGGCCTCGGTCAGTCCCAGGTGGAGTGGGTAGTCGACCAGTTCGGACAGTTGGCGGTAGGCCTCGACCATGAGGGGGACCCGGGACGCCTTCACGGATATCTTCACATTGTCGAAATCGACCTCGGCGAACAGGCCGAGCTCGATCATGGCCGACTCCACCAACGCCTCGGGCGTGGCTTCCCCGTACTTTTCGTACAGCCGCTTGTCCAGCGAGCCGGCGTTGACACCAATGCGCACCGGGATGCCCCGGTCCTTGCACTCGCTCGCCACCAACTTGATCTCTTCGGGCTTGCGCAGGTTGCCGGGGTTGAGCCGCAGGCAATCGACGCCGGCCTCGATGGCGGCCAGTGCCATCTCGACGTGGAAATGGATATCCGCCACGATGGGGACGGGGCTGCGGGGGACGATGCGGGCCAGCCCCTCGGCCGCCTCGCGTTCGTTGCAGGTGCACCGGACAATGTCGGCACCGGCCGCCGCCAACGCGTACACCTGGGCCAAGGTGCCTTCCACATCGGCCGTCTTGGTGGTTGTCATGGACTGGACGGTGACGGGAGCGTCCCCACCCACGGGCACCGAGCCGACCATTATCTGGCGGGTCTTCTTGCGGGGGTAACGGGGCACGATGAGCTCCTCCAGTAGGTCCCTCCACGTTACCGCCTGGGCCAGAGCCCCCCGCTGTTAGTGCCGGCCGGACCTACCTGGGCGAACCCGTCCTCTCGGCCACATGACCGAACTTCTCGACTACACGACCGATACGGCTCGGCCACACGACCGAACGGCTCGGCCGCGCCACCGAGGCTCAACCGGGCCGAGGTTACGGAGGTGGCGCCGCCCGCGATCAGCCGAGCAGGTCCCGGAGGTCGAGGAAGAGGGAGGAGATGGCGTAGAACGCGAGCACGGCGAGAACCGCATAGAGGACCGGCGCCAGTTTGTTGACGTCAGCGTGATAGGGCCGACGCCGCCCCAGGCTCCGTGCCTTCTCGTACAGG
Source organism: uncultured Acidimicrobiaceae bacterium (assembly GCA_963750465.1). Classification (GTDB taxonomy): domain Bacteria; phylum Actinomycetota; class Acidimicrobiia; order Acidimicrobiales; family Palsa-688; genus Fen-671. Next base: position 89,869 of record CAVVRE010000007.1, on the reverse strand, counting down.
GCGATGGCCACGTGGCCACCGTCCAAGGGCAGCAGCGGGATCAGGTTGAAGATCCCGACGAAAATATTTATCAGGATCAACAGGTAGAGGACTTCTGAAATCCCTATATGCGTGGCTCGGTTAGCCAGCACGACCACGCCCACCGGCGACACGAACCTCTCGGCCGTAGGGCTGTCGGCCGCCTTCTGGTTGTCCAGCATGTGGGCATAGCTCCCGAAATCGCTGACCACGTGGCCGAGGCCAGTTACCGAGCGCACCGCGGTAGAGCCAAAGGCCAGGCCGGCCTGTCTTACGGAGCTGAGAAAGCCGAAGCGGATAGGGCCGGCTTCGATGCCGAGGAGCCCGGTCGGCTTGGTGTATAGCGGCTGCGTTTCCCCGTGCACGATCACCTTGGCCCCGTCGGCAAGGACGGTGGAAGCCTCAAACGTGCGCTCGCCCCGCTGGACGGTCAATGTCACCTTCTCGCTCGGCCGCGCCCGCAAGTACGCAGTCAGGTCGTCCCAATTGGCGAAATGGTGGCCGTTGACGGCCAGAATGCGATCGCCCGGCCGCAACCCGGCCACCTGAGCCGGGCTCGGACCTTTGGTGAAGTTGTCGACGGCCGCGATCGGGTTACTGGCTGGCGGGTTGGCGACGAAGTTACCGATGTCACCGGGGCCGGCAAAAAGGATTATCAGTAATAGGAAGGCCAAAAGAAAATGCACGAACGAACCGGCCAGGGCGACGGTCAACCGCCTCCACGTCGGTTGGTTACGGTAGGCGCGCGGTTCGTCCTCCGGGTCCACTTTCTCGACGTTGGTCATGCCGATGATCCGGCAATAACCGCCGAGAGGTAACGCCTTGATGCCGTAAGTTGTCTCGCCCTTGGTTACGGACCACACGCGCGGCCCGAAACCGACGAAGAACTCCGTCACTTTCATGCCCGCCCGCTTGGCCGCCACAAAGTGCCCAAACTCGTGGAGCACGATCATGACTAGCAAGCCGAGGACAACCAGGACGGTGGCGAGGGCGCCGAAATAGGTGGCCACCACGAGGCCCGAAACGATGATGAGGGCTAACCGGAGGAGCGCCCCGCGCTGCTCGCGTGGGTCAAGCAGGTCCGAAGTATCAGGCGAGCCCGAAGTCTGAGGGGGCGCAGTGGTGTCAATCACTAGGAACGGTTCTCCTTGGGACAAGAGGCTGGCTGGTTTCGAGCCGGTTGACGGCCTCGTGGGCCAGCGCTCGCGCTTCGGCGTCGGCGGCAAGAACGTCATCCACGTGGCGCGGCTCGCTGGCATCGAAACGGCCCATTGTCTGCTCGATCACGTTCGGTATATCGACCCAGCGGAGGCGGCCGTTGAGGAAGCCTTCGACGGCGACTTCGTTCGCACCGTTTAAGCACGCCGGCACCGTGCCCCCCCTCTGGCCCGCTTCGTAGGCCAGGCCTAAGCAGGGAAATGTTTCCCGATCTGGCACCTCGAAATCCAGCCGGCCGAGCGTCGACCAATCGATCGCCCCGAACGCGCTCGCCATACGCCCAGGGTACGAGAAGGCGTAGCCAATGGGCAGTCGCATATCCGGCATCGACAGCTGGGCAATGGTGGCGCCGTCGGAAGTTTCGACCATTGAGTGGACTACAGATTGTGGGTGAACGACGACGTCGATCTGGTCGTAGGCGGCCCCGAAGAGAAGATGAGCTTCGATGACTTCCAGGCCCTTGTTCATGAGGGTGGACGAATTAATCGTGTTCATTGGCCCCATTTTCCACGTGGGATGTTCCAACGCCTCGTCCACCGAGACCTCGGCCAACTCCTGGAGCGACTTGCCGCGGAAGGGCCGCCTGACGCGGTCAACAGAATGCGTCGTAGCCCGGTTAGGCCATTCTCTAAATTTCTGCTGATTCGCAAACCCTGAAGGCATTGGTGCACGGCGCAGTGCTCCGAATCGACGGGGACGATCTCCGCTCCAGGGGTGTGCAGGGCCTGTTGCACCACCGGCCCGCCGGCGATCAGGGACTCCTTGTTGGCGAGGGCCAGCCGCCGCCCCGCCGTCAACGCCGCCAGCGTCACGGGCAGACCGTCGAAGCCGACCACCCCGTTGAGCACTATGTCCGCGTCGGCCGCAATGGCCGCCAGCGCTCCCTCCCCCGCCAGGACCTCGGTACCGGCCGGCACCAGCGCGGCCAGTTCGCTCGCTCTGGTGGGATCGGCGATCGCTACTCGTTTGGGCCTGACCTCGTGGGCCTGTTCCGCCAATAGCCTCACCGACGACCGCGCCCCCAGCGCTATCACGTCGAAACGCCCCTCGGCGGCGCGCACGACGTCCAGCGCCTGGGTGCCGATGGACCCGGTGCTGCCGGCGATGCAGACAGTCCTGGCCGGCACGGGCCTAGAAAGTGATGATGTGGAGCGCTACGGCAAGAAAGTAGGTCGCTGGCAAGACGAACAGCAACGAGTCGAAGCGGTCGAGCAGGCCGCCGTGACCGGGCAAGAGCGTGCCGGAGTCCTTGACCCGCAAGTCACGCTTGATCATGGACTGGACCAGGTCGCCGATCGGGGCGACCACCGCTACGACCAAGCCGAGCTCGAGCCCGTGACGGGCACCTCCCCAGGGAGACAGTTGATTGCCGATGATGGCACCGGCGATGAGGGCGGCGATGCCGCCAGCTATCACGCCTTCCCAGGTCTTGCTCGGGCTGATGGCCGGGGCCAGCAAGTGGGAGCCGAACTGGCTACCGACGAACCAGGCCACGATATCTACAGCAATGGTCGGGACGACGGCCCCCAGGAAAAGGTGCGAACCGTGGTGGGCGGCCAGCAGCAGGCCGGCAAATGATCCCAACACCCCCACCCAGCAGAAGATAAGCACCGTCACGGCGACGTTGACGACCGGGCGAGCGTCCACGACCCGGGCCATGTACCAGACCAGGCTGGCGCCCACGATCACGGCGATGACAACGGGTAATGCGTCCGTGCCGCGCCAATAAGCAGCCGCCACCGCGCCCGCCGACCCCACCACCCCGAGCAGCGTCGCCGGGCGGAAGCCGGCCCGCTGCAGCATGCTGAAGGCCTCGAGGGCGCACCCGAAAATGGCCACGGCCGAGAAAACCAGCAGCGCGACGGTGCCGAGCAAGTAGCACACCACGAGCACGACCACCAGCACGATGCCGGTGACGATGGCGGAGCCGACGTCCCGGTTCCCAGAGCTGGCTCCCTCGGCCCGGGCGTCGTACGGTGCCCGCATGCTCCGGGTGTGCCGGGCTGAGGCTGCGGAGGCGGCTGCCGCGGTGGCCGGCTCGACCACGCCCGTCCGTCCGGGCCTCCACACGCGGCGGCTGGAGCGCATCACGGTGCCGGCCGCCGTCTGGTCGTCTCCCGGCCCAGCCTGGCCCGGGCCGTCAGCGGAGAGCATCCCGGTCTCGTCACTGGCCTCGCCGGCCACTCCGGGAACTCCAGCCGGCAGTACGTTGTCGTCACCGTTTTCCACTGCTCCCCCACTGCGCCCTGAACGCTGGTGCTCCAGGCGCTCGAAGTCCTCGTCAAAGGAGAACGGGTCCCCCGACCCCTCCTCTGGCATACCGTTCCTCTGGTCATCTTCGTCCACGAGGTCTTCCACTCCGGGGCCATCGGACCAATCGTTCACGTCGTCGCGCCAGTGGAGCCCGCGGGAGCCGAGCAACTTCCACGCCTGTAGCTCGTCGTCCTCCCTCTTCGGGCCAGCTATCGCACTCGGGACCTCGCCGGTAGGTGGGTCCGCCCAATGAGGAAGTTCTGTGCCCTCTCCTGTGCTCACAATGGCAACCAACCCTGCGCTTGGTACAACCTCGCGAGGGTACCCCATCTGGTTAGAGAGTTCAGTGATTGTGGTTTCCAGCGTCTCGTCCTCAACACCTGGGCCCCCTTCCACCACCCCGCAAGGGGCATCTTCACCGGCCGGGAGATCGGCCGGGTGATCGGCGGGGACATCGGCCGGGAGACCGGCTCCGGCGGCGTGCAGGCCAGAGCCGCGATGCACATCGCCCCTGGGCTGCCCGTCAGCGAAAGCGCTGGCCAGGGCCGGCGCGACCCCAGCACGGGCTCTGGCCGCCGCCCGGGCTTCGGCTAGCTCCAGCGGCGTGGTGACCGCTTCGGGGTCGTAGTCCACCGGCGGCCCGGACTCCCCCCACGGGTCGGGCGGGGCGTCGGCCACCACCTCGGTGTCTTGGACCTCGGCTCGGCGTCGCCCGGCGCGCCAGCTCAACTGTTGAGCAGCTCCTGTTCCTTGTGCGCCAGCACGCGGTCGATCTCGGTGGTGTAGTCGTGAGTGAGCTTGTCGAGGTCCTTTTCGGCGTGGGAAAGCTCGTCGGTGGAAATGTCGCCGTCCTTTTCGAGCGCCTCGAGGTCCTTCCTTGTCGCCCGTCGGACATTTCGAACTGCGACCCTGCCGTCCTCGGCCTTTTGATGAGCGACCTTCACGAGATCCTTGCGCCTTTCAGCGGTGAGCACCGGGAAATTCAACCGGATAACCGAACCATCGTTGCTCGGCGTGATGCCGAGATCTGATGACTGGACCGCCTTTTCGATCGCTTTTATGACTCCCGGCCCCTTGTCGTACGGGGAGATGACCAGCACCCTGGCCTCTGGCACATGCAGCCCGGCGAGTTGCTGCAAGGGCACATCGGCCCCGTAGTACTCGACCTTCAGCTTCTCGACTAGCGCAGGAGCGGCGCGGCCCGTCCGGATGCTCGAGAACTCACTTTTGGTGTGCTCGAGAGCGCGTGCCATCCGCTCCTTGCAGTCTTCTACTGCCGTGTCAACCAGGGTGTCGGCCATCAGTGGATAAGCGTACCGTAGCGCGGCCTGAGCGCTGTACTTGACCAGGGTGTTCGCAGGTCGGAAGGGACCACAAACGGCAACCTTATCTGGTGTGATGAAAGGCCCGCAGGATGGCCTGACGGCCATTGCGCCCTACTGTAAAGCGAAGTATGGGCTAGCTTCCGGGTACCACCACTTGGACCAGGCGCACCATCCCGAGCTGGGTGTGCTCCCGACCGTCCTGGGTGTCCATGAAGCAGGCCTCGACGTAGTAACCGGGTGGGGCGTTCAGCACCTGTTGCTGCATCGCTCCCGGTGAGGCGGGTCCTAGCAGGACGATGAACGCCGTGTTCGGGCCCAGCAGCTGAATCGCCTCGTTGTCCTCGCCCGTCCTGAGCAGAGCAATCACCTGCAGAGCGGTCCATTCATGAGGAGCCCGGAGCAGGTAGATCATGTGCACGAGGTAGCCGTGGTTCTGGGCCCGCACCATCGTCCCGTCGTGCAACACGGCGGGCCCCCGAAAGCCGAACTCGATGGCCGTTTGCGTCGCGGCCGCCGCTGGCAGCGCCGCGGGCGACGTGGACTGGGTCACGGTGAACGGCGCGAACCCAGGTTGGCCGTTCCCGGTGTCATTGAGGGCCACATAACTGCCGGGGGTCAGGACGGTCTGCACGGTTGCCGGGGCCGACCCAGATACGAAGAGGCTGCCGTAGGCGGTCAACGCGTTGAGGTCCCCCCCACTGGCATTGACGGCGCCCGCGGCTTGCTGGATCGTTACCCCCGGTTTCAGGTGGACAATCCCGAAGGACGGCCCGTTGCTGTTTGGCCCGGGCGGGGGCGCCTTGCCCGTGAAGGTTGCGGTGATGGAGACCGCTCCCGAGACCATGCTGCCTGACACCGAGACACCGGTGATGCCTTTCAGCGCCACCGTGAGCGTGGGTAGTGAGCCGTCGGCGTGGGCGGCACCCTGGAGAGCGAACACGCTCGCAATGGCCAGCACGCCGGCTGCGGCGGTGAGGGAACCGAATCGCTTTGTCATGACTGAACCTCCCGCTGTTTTGGTTCGGCGAAGCATGGATGGCGTGGGTTCGCGCCGCTGGGGCTCTAACCCAAGTTGTGCGTTTCTACACTAAACGCACTTAGGGACGCCGTGGCGCTGCACTTGACATGGGCTTTTTGCAGGTGGGAGATAACCACGGCACGGGAGTCCCGAGAGAGGCATTGCGCCCTGCCCCATTGCCAGGCCGCTTCCGTGCGACGAAGATGACAGATCCAGTGGTCCACCCCAAGCAGGTCTGGGACACAATGACTAGAACCGAAGTGATGAAGGCACGTGGCTACTCGGACGAAGTCGTGAGTGGCAACGGCGCGGTGGCCCGCCTGGAGCCCCCAGCGGAGCCCTTGTCGGCGGAAATCGGTCAAGAGCACCTACCGATTTCACCGCCCTTGCCGGGAGCGATGCCAGCAGAGAGCAGTGACGAGTTCCGGGTCTGTTGCGAGTGCCAGGTGCCCATCCCGGCCGGGTTCGCGGCAAAGGAGCAGCCGCCCGTGTTTCTCCTACTTGCAACGTCCAGCGCCGCGCGCCCTGCATCGCGGCGCTAGCTCATAGCGCAGCGTCCCCCATGACGGCACGAACGACTCCACACCGCTTCGACAAGTCATGCTGCTTGGTTGTGACCCGGGTAGGCGCAGAGCCTCAGCCTGTCGAAGCTGCGCTCGCCCCGTCTCCTACGCCGCGTGGAAAAGGACGAGTTGAGATCTGGTCAATTTGGTCCCGCGACGCTGGCGGGCGACGCCCGGTACGCGATTTGGTCGAGGCGGCAAACGATCTCAAGTCACTAACGGGAAAGTCCGTGAAACCTGAGGCGCCCCGTCTCGGTCTGACCTCGGCGTCGCCGGGCGCGTTGTCGCGGACGCAAGTGCCTCGGCCCCAGGCCACTGGAAGCCATCACAGGTCCTAGGCCCAGGACAGCCCGGCCAGCACAATGGCCCTCCCGCCATCACTACGGGGAGACTTGTCCAACTCGGGCTGAATGGCCAATAACCTCCTCTTGCGCCTACGCCCCCTTTCCGCGACTGGCAGGCCGACGCTACGTGCCCGTGTTCCTGAGCCATGGTGGGCGCTTCATGTGGGGCAGGCGGGCGAGAGCATCACCTGGGGCGAGCAACTCGCCGGACCACTGGGCCGTCACGAAGCGGTTGGTGGTCCGGCTCGTAGAACGCGGGTCCTCAACGTTGTCGAGGGTCCCGCTGAAGTTCGCACAATTCCAAAACCATGCCATGAGGCGGCCGGTACCCCTGGGAGCCCTGGGCGATACCGGTGGCCCGGCATTCCGGCTCATCAGTGGCGCCGGGCACGATTGCGGATGACCCGCCGGGGTTTGCGTGCAGAGAAGCCAGTGCGGTCATAGCCACGTCCAGCGCGACCGCCGCCGACTCACCCGCGGCGAAAGATTTATTTCCCCGCCCCAGTCACGACATGCGGTACGCCCGAAGGCACGCACAGACGCCGAACCGGCGGTGCTGTCGGCACATCGCCCGGTCAAAGGTCGAAAGTCGCGTCGACACGGGAGGTTGTGTGTCTGGTTCGCTCGAGCGAAGGCGGCCACTGGTCGACCATGTCGCAGATCCAGCCGCAATATGCCAGGGAAGAGCATACGAGCTGCATCTGCGCACGAACTCGGTCGCGTTGCAGCGCCTGGAGAGTGCCGCAATCCGGGGTGGTCACCTTCGCTCGCCGGTTTCCAGTAAGACCTGGTCGCCAGCCAGGTTTCACGGTTCGCACTCCAGTTGGGGAGGGCGTGTTAGCGGTTCTGGCCGCGCCGCACATGAGATGACGTTCAACACGTTCGCCGTTTTGCGCAGTGACGGCTGGTATCAGCTAGTTCCGAAAAGGCCCGTCTTCCAATGGGATTTTGGTCACTGATGGAGACGGGCCGGCACTGGCTGGCACGGCGAACGTGAGAACAAACGAGGCAAGTGGTTTGCAGTTCGGACGCGCGCCGCACGCCAGGCGGTCGTCGTTCGGGGCACAGGTGATGGCCTCCACGGAACGCGAGTCGCATAGGGCGCCGTGGCTCTTTCTTCACCTACGAGGACGGTCGCGGCCTCCACCCGACTACATCCTGAGGTCCTTCCAGGGGCTGCCCGGCGTGCCGGGCTGCCGGTCATCTCGTTCCACGGGCTGCGTCATGGGGCTGCCACCGCTGGCCTCGCCGCCGGGGTGCCCCTGCTGGCGATGAGCAAGCGGCTAGGCCACAGCAGTGTGAGCATCACCGCCGACCGGTACTCGCACGTTGTCGAACAGTTGGAACAGGGAGACCGCCGAACGCGCCGCTGCTCTCCTGGCCCCGCCGGTAAGGCAACGGTGACCGGGCGTAGTATCAGAAAGGCCCATCTACCAAAGGGTTTTTGCTCTCGAGGTAGACGGGACGGCGCGGCCGCCTTATGTTTTTTCCGCGAGATAGGCGTAGCGAAGGCCTATGGCGATGACGAGAATGCCGAGGGCGCGCCTGATGACCGGATCAGGCAAGTACGGTTGTGCACGAGCGCCGAGATAGCCGCCCAGAAGGCCACCGAGCCCTAGCGCGATGCCGATACCCCAGTCGGGGGCAATGGAACCGTGGTGGTCGGCCGACAAAATAATGAAGGTGGCCACGCCGACGATGGAGGTGACAAATGTTGAAGCCAACGTCGCGGGTGCCACGGTCTTCGGGGAACGCCCCGCCCCGACGATCAGGGGGGCAAGGATGGATCCTCCTCCAATGCCGTAGATCCCGCCAATAACGCCCACGACAGCCGCCAGCGCTGCCATTGTGACCCCTGACAGGGCCAACCCTTGGGCGGATGAGCCAGAACTGGGACGAATTGCCAGCCACGACCCAAGAGGGATCAAAACCGTCGCTATCACCACCTCGAACTCCTCTAGGCCTGGCAGTAGCTGGACGCGTACCACCGAGCCGACGATGACTCCGGGGATAGTCCCTGCCAAGAGGAGGGCCGTGAGGCGGCCCCCGGTTTGGCCTTGCCGCCAGTACCGGAACAAAGCACCAGGGACGGCGACGACGTTGTAGAGGAGGTTCGTCGGGGTGACGGATGGACTCGGCGTCCCAAGGACTGAGACTTGGAAGGGTAACAACAGTACGGCCCCCGAAACGCCAGCCGGGCTCGCCACTGCCGAAATGACCAGCGCCGCCGCGAACGCGACGCCATACAAGGCGGCCCCGTGCACCGCCATACCCTAGCTGCATGTTGGGCACGAGACGCAGGACCGGCTCATATGAACCACCTGGTGCCCAGGAGCAGGGATATCGGCCGCTGCCGCCGACCCAGCCCCGCTGACTCGGGTTATACGCCCTTTGGGTGGGTGGCTAATCTCGTTCCAAGCGCTCCTGCTAACAATTCGTGTTTGTATTGGTCGCGGATTCGGGCAAACGCTACCGGTTCGCTCGCGTTTCGGGTTCCGGCTGAGTTCGAGAGTTTCGGGCTCATCGTCTCGACTGCCTTAGCCCGACCACGAAGCCTGGACAACGAGAACGCCAAACAGAGAGCGCAGGTTGGCGCTCGTAGTCTTTGAAACTGACTAAGGAGGCGGCCTCACCGGCCGCCTCCTTAGTCCGCCATCCCTAGCCGACGCAGCCGGCGATGGTCCCTGGGGCGCAGTTGTTGGGATTGTTGCCGGTGATAGATGTCGTCGCGAGGGCCACCGTCCCGCCGAAGTTGAAGATGCCTCCGCCATCGGCGGCTGAGTTGCCGTTGACTTGGCTGTGGTTGAGCGTGACAGGACCCCCGATCAACGGCATGGGGCCGCCAAGGGGGATGCCGTTGGCGATGCCACCCCCGTCACCGCCGGCTCGGTTGCTGTTCACCAGGCTGTTATTGAGCGTGAGGATGCCGGTGTTGACCGCGCCGGGTTCCCCCTGAGCGTTGACGATCCCGCCGCCCGATGCGACGAGCCCGCTCCCAGCCGCGTTGTTGCCGTTCACCTCCGACTTGTTGAGCGTCATCGACCCGTGGTTGACGATGCCGGCCCCACTAGTGTGCTGGGCCACGTTGTTGTCAATCTCGCTGTTGTTGATGACGGCGTTGCTGCCGTTGGCGATGCCACCGGCGGCAATGGGCGGGCCGCCTTGGCCCGGAAGGGCAGTAGCGGTGTTGCCGTCCACCTGGCTCTTGCTCAGGACGAGTTGGGCGGTGCCGGGCGGCGTGCCGCCGTTGCCGTTGCCGCTGGAAATCCCCGCCCCGTTGGGGGCGGTGTTGCCGTCGACCTCGCTGCTGTTGAGCGTGAGCGAGCCCAACAGGTTCTGGATGCCACCACCACCGCCGGCGTGAGGTGCGGTGTTGTCGTCCACCTGGCTGTTGTTGAAGGTGGCCACGCTTGTGGTGCCGGAGAAGTTCAGGTAGTCGCCGTTGGCGACCCCTCCACCGGCAAAGCCCATGGCCGAGTTCCCGTTCACCTGGCTGCCGTTCAGCGTCAGGGTGCCGAGCACGTTGACAATGCCGCCCCCTCCGACGCCATCACCGCCGAGGTCTATGGACAGGTCGGTCTGGCTGTTGCCGCCCACCTGGCTGTTATTGAGGGTGAGCTTGGCGACGCTGCTCGGGTCAAAGGTGGCGCTGGCGATGCCGCCGCCGGCCTGAGTGGCCGTGTTGGCGGTCACCTGGCTGTGGTTGAGGGTCACAGTGCCCCCGAAGTTTTCAATGCCACCCCCGATGCCAGCCGACCCGCCGGTGATCGTCAGGTTTTGAAGCGATAGGTTCCCGCCGGGGCCATCAACCTCGAAGACCCGGACAGCGCCTGTCCCGCTGACCGTGGCACCGTTACCGTTCACGGCTATGCCAGTCATGATCACCGGTAGGCCGTTCTCGCCATTGTCAGGCACGGTCAGTGGGTAGTCGCAACCGGGGGACAGGTTGATCGTCCCGCCCCCGGCGGCATTCGCGGCATCTATTGCGGTTCTCAAGGCGGTCTGCCCAGTGCACGGGACGTTGGCCCTCGCAGGGGCTGCGTACGCCGTCATGGGTGTCCCAACACTGAGACCGACAAGGGCGACGCTCGTACCGGACGCGAGCTTGAGTAGCGCAGCAATCTTCATGATTGGCTCCTTCCGGGTGGCTCTCCGAGACCGTAGCGGACCGCTATGTACGACCAATGAAGTTCGGGCATATCGGGCGAACGGGAACCTGCGCTGGTGCGTTGAGCGGCCCTTGGTTTTCCGTGAGTGGCGGCATGACCGTTACAGTGTGCCCGTCGTAACGGCGCTCCGGCTCTGGGCGCAGTGGCCCGGCCCGACCATAAGGCGCCTGCCACTTGACGAAGACCGGGTTCGGAACATACGTCCGAGCCACGCACCGAGCGGGCTGACTCATGAGAGGCTCGCCTTGCTCTACGACGCTGAGGGTTTCGGGGGCGAGAAGACGATGCGGGCAAGGGTGATCCGGGAACTGATCGACGAAATCCGATTGCTTCGCTCCGAACTCATCGACGCCCAGACAGACCGAGGTCCACGGACGGGTCCATAACTGAGGACAGCACGGAGTCGCGGCTTGGCTTCGGGCCGCGACGTGCCTTCACAAACCGCAAGTCAGCGACACCACTAGGTTGCCCTAGGAGCATCTGAAAATCGTCGGGAGGTATCAGGACAGCGGTCGACCCGCCGTCGACAGCGCCCTTTCCGCTTGGCTCACGATCGCCTCCACCAATTCGGCCGCCGGCACGATGTTGGTTATCAAGTCGATGCCGTCACCGGCCAGGGCCGGGGCTACCGAAGGATCGTCGTCGGCCGCAGCCTTTTCATAGGCCTCCCTGGTGGCGGGATTTGCTTCGAGTTCCTTCTCTAGCTCGTCCTCCCGCCCCTGCCCCTGCTCCACGACCGCGTTACGCAGCGTCCGTACCCTCACGCTGTGCTGTCCGGTCAACCCCTCAAAACGGCCTGTTTCTCCTGGTAGGGCCGTTTTCTGTCTGACGGCTGCTCAGTGGATAAGCGTACCTATCTGTTCACCTTCGAGCGCACTCCGCAGGTTGCCTTCCTGCATGATGCTGAAATAGAGGATGGGCAGCGAATTCTCTTTGCAAAGGGTGATCGCCGTCAGGTCCATGGCCCGGAGGTCCCGGCCGATCACCTCGTCATAGCTGATCTCCGAGATGGGCTCGGCCGTCGGGTGGAGCCTTGGGTCGGCCGTGTACAGGGCGTCGGCGCCGCCGTGGGTCCCTTTCAAGAGCACCTCGGCCCCGATCTCGACCGCTCTCAGCGCGCCGGCCGTGTCGGTCGTGAAAAAGGGGTTACCTGTCCCGGCCGCGAAAATGACGACCCGGCCCTTTTCCAGATGCCGCATGGCCCGGCCCCTGATGTACGGTTCGGCCAACTCCGACATGCCGATGGCGGTCTGCACGCGGGTCGGCTGGCCCGCCCGTTCCAGGGCGTCGCGCACGGCGAGGGCGTTGATGACGGTAGCCAGCATGCCCATGTAGTCCGCTGTAGCCCGGTCCATGCCGGTCGCCGAACCGGTTGCCCCTCGCCAGATGTTGCCGCCCCCGATGACGACAGCGATCTCGGTCCCGAGTTGCGAATGTGCCTCAGCGATCTCCCTGGCCAACCGCTCGACGATAGGGCCGTTGATGACTTCGTCGGCTGCCCCGCTGGCCAGGGCTTCCCCCGAGATCTTGAGGACGACGCGTTTCCACGGTGCTACCGGCCGGCCATCACCCACCTATCACTACCTGGGCGAACCGCACGATCTGCGCCTTACCCAGTGTCTGGGCCACCGTCTGCTTATCATCCTTGGCGTAGGGCTGTTCCAGCAGCACCCCACCCGGCACGCGCTTGTACCAACCCGAGAGCTTGCCCTCGGTGATCTTGGCGATAGCCGTTTCGGGCTTGCCTTCCCGGCGGCTCTCGGCCTCCAGGGTGGTCCGCTCGGCCTCGACCTCTTCGGCCGGTATGTCCTCACGGCGCAGGTACTTGGGCCGGCCGAAGGCGATGTGGACGGCGATGTCGTGGGCCAGCTCGGTGGTGGCGTCCTTCAACTCGACGATGACACCGTTGACGCCGCGGTCGTTCTGGACGTGCAAGTACGAGCCGAGCACATTGCCGGGGGCGGCCTCGAAGCGCACGATCTCGCCCAGTTGGACATTCTCCTTGAGGGAGATGTTCAGATCCTCGATGGCCGCCTTGCGCTGGTCGACCGCTTCCTCGCCGTCGCTGGCCACGAGGGCGGCCAAGTCGTTGGCCAGGTTGACAAAGTCAGGGCTCTTGGCCCCGAAGTCGGTCTCGGAACGCAGTTGGACGAGGGCGATGGCGTTCTGGCCGGAGTCGGACGAAACCGCCACCGCGCCTTCCTGGCTTTCGCGCCCGGCGCGCTCGGCCGCCTTGCCAAGGCCCCGCTCGCGCAGCCATTTCACGGCCTCCTCGCGGTTGCCGTTCGATTCAGTCAATGCCCGCTTGGCGTCCAGCATGCCCGCCCCGGTCGCGTTGCGAAGGCCCTGGACATCCTTGGCGGTGAACTCTGCCATGGTTAGCGCTCCTAACTGTAGTTTTCTGGCGTTGCCGCGACTTCGGCTGCGCCCTCTGGGCCCACGGTGGCTGCGGTGGTCGCGGAGGGGTCACGGCCGGTGCCGGCCGGTGTTGCCTCGTCGGCGGCGGTGGTCGCGGTTGGTTGGTCTTCCGCCCCTGGTGTCGCGTATGCGGCGTCGGCCGCTTCCGTCGCTGATGGCGCTCTCGGCGTGGCCGGCGCAGGCTGGACGGCAGGTTCCGCTGGGGCGGCCGGCGCTGGCGCTACCGGAGCTGCTGGGGCCGGCGCTGACGTTGCCGGAGCTGTTGCGGCCGGAGCTGTTGCCGCCGGAGCTGTTGCCGCCGGCGCTGGCGCTGCCGCAGCTGTTTCCGGCTCCGCTCCGCCTGCGGGGGCTTCGAACACCTCCACTCGCCCAGCCTCAGGGCGCGGCGTAGCAGCTACCGGTTCGGGCGGCGGTCCACTGACGGCTGGCGCGGAGGCGTACTGGGTGGCCTCGGTCTGAGGTTCCTCGGTTTGGGCCGCGCCGGTTTGCGCCGCGCCGGATTGGGCCGCGCCGGACTGGGCCGCGCCCGATTGGGCTGGCCCGGTGGGAGCCGGCCTCGCCGGCGGGGGCGCGAAACTGCGGGCCGGCTGCGTCACGGCCGGTGGCGGCTCGAAGGCGGGCCACGCCGGACCACCCGCAGCCGGGCCGGAACCGGTACCCCGCCTGGAGGCCACGAACTGCCCCTCCTCGACCCCCTCCTGGATCACCCGGCACATCAAGGTGCCGCTGCGGATGGCATCGTCGTTGCCGGGGATCGGGTACTGGACCAGATCGGGGTCGCAGTTGGTGTCGACGACGGCCACGATCGGGATGCCCATCTTGTTGGCTTCCGATACGGCGATGTGCTCTTTCTTGATGTCGATAATGAAGACCGCCTCGGGCAGGCGGTTCATGTCGCGTATGCCGCCGAGGTTGCGCTCGAGCTTCTCCAGCTCCCGGGTGAGTATCAGCGCCTCTTTTTTCGGCATTGCTTCAAAATCGCCGGCCGACCGCATTCGCTCGTACTCTTGCATCTTCTTCACGCGCAACGCGATGGTCGAGAAGTTCGTGAGCATCCCGCCTAGCCAACGCTCGTTGACAAACGGCATCCCGCATAGCTGCGCCGAACGGGCTATGGGGTCTTGAGATTGCTTCTTCGTGCCAATGAAAAGCACGCTGCCGCCGTTGGCGACCAGGTCCCTCACAAACGAATAGGCAACATCGACGCGTTGCAGCGTCTGGTTCAGGTCAATTATGTAAATGCCATTGCGCTCGCCAAAGATAAAGCGCTTCATCTTCGGGTTCCAGCGCCTTGTCTGGTGCCCGAAATGGACTCCCGCCTCTAAAAGCTGCCGCATTGTTACGACGGCCATGCCACTCCTCTCCATCGGTTGTCGTTCCCGGGCGCTAGCGCTCCTTGGCACTCTGAGGTTCAGGGCCTGGGGCGACCGTGGAGGCGCCCGGGTGTAATTTAGGCCGCGGCAAAACCGGGCTTCTACCAGCGTACACGTTCGGGGCGGCCCTCCTGGCTCGTTAGCCGCGGCGCCCCTACCGGCCTCGCCCGGGAAGGTGCCCGCCTACGCCGACTCTTTGTCGGCCACCAGCATCCGGCCTCTAAGTTGCAGCACCGCCTTCGTGTGGATTTGGCACACCCGGCTCTCGGTCACGCCGAGGACCTGACCGATCTCGGCCAGCGTGAGGCTCTCGTAGTAGTAGAGGGTGAGGACGATCTTCTCCCGGTCACCGAGCCGGTTGATGGCTCCCGCCAGGATCTGCTTCATCTCCTCGACCTCGAATGCCTGCATGGGGCCTTCACGGCGGTCGGCCAGAGTGTCGCCCAACGTGGTCGACTCCCCGCGGTCCCCGCCGGATAGCACCTCGTCCAGAGCCACGATGCCCACAAACGAGATTCTGGGAGAACTGCGTCTGCAGCTCGTCCTCCGTGAGCCCGAGCTCGCGCGCCACCTCCGCATCATTTGGCGTCCGCAGGTTTTCGGCCTCGAGCTTGGCGTAAGCCTTCTCGATCGCTCTGGCCTTGGCCCGGATGGACCGCGGGACCCAGTCGATGCTGCGCAGTTCGTCGATTATGGCCCCCTTGACCCGGGTAATGGCGTACGTCTCGAACTTGATGGCCCGCTGATGGTCGAACTTCTCGATGGCGTCGATCAACCCGAAGATGCCGTAGCTGACGAGGTCAGCCTGCTCGATCGTGTGCGGCAGGCCGACTGAAACGCGGCCGGCGACGTACTTGACGAGCGGCGAGTACCGCACGATCAGCTTGTCCCGCAGTTCCCTGGATCCGGTCCGTTTGTACTCGGCCCACAATTCATCACTTGGAGGGGCCGCCTCCTGTGTTTCCATCAAGTCCCATCTCCGTCCGCTTGTCTCTCCATCAGGCCCTCGGGTGTGATCGGTCGTACACGGCCAGCAGGCGTTCCTTGCTCACGTGGGTGTAGATCTGGGTCGTCCGGACGCTGGCGTGGCCGAGCAGCTCCTGTACAACTCTAAGGTCGGCGCCGCCATCGATCATGTGAGTGGCGAAGCTGTGGCGCAGAGCGTGCGGGTGGGTGGGCGTGGGCGACCGCCGGTCCAGGATGCGGCGCACGTCACGTGGCCCGAGGCGCCGGCCCCGCGAGTTGAGGAACAGGGCGTCGGCGGGTGACTCGGTGCCTGCCATTTCTGGGCGGCCATCGGCCAGCCAGCGCTTTATGGCGGTGACCGAGTCTTCGGAAATTGGCACCCGGCGTTGCTTGGACCCCTTGCCCCACACGGTCGCCCAGCGGCCCCGCGCGTCCACGTCTGCCACTGAGAGACCACACAGTTCGCTGACCCGCAAACCGCTCCCGTACAGCAGCTCCAGGGCAGCGTCGTCGCGTAGGCGAACCGCCTCGGCCGCCACTTTCTCTCGCACCGGCTCGTCTCGCGCCGGGTCCTCTTGTACCGGCTTGCCTCGCCCTGGCGGCCCGTCCAGGATCACTCCGAGCTCTCCCCGTGACAGCACCCGGGGGAGGCGGGACTCACCCGTGCGGGCCGTGAGGCTAGCGGTTGGGTCGCCCGCCACCACTCCCTGACGAGTGAGCCAGCCGAAATAGCGCCTGAGCGCTGAGGCCCGCTGTGTCACCGTCTGACGGGCATAATTCCTGGTAGCCATGTACGCGAGGTGCCGCCGCAGGACCAGGCGGGTAACCCGGCCGGGCTCCCTGATCCCGGCCCGCTGGGCCCAGGTGATGAACGACCGCACTCCGTTTTCGTACGCCCGCCTACTGGCATCCGACAGGTCGGTGAGCGACATGACCCAATCGGGCAGCTGCCAGGCGGCGTCTACTGCGCCCGGCTCGACTACTGCCCCCGGCTCGACTACCCCGCTCGGAGCCGGCCTAGCCGGCCCTGCCGTCCGAGGCTCTTCCGTCAGCGGCCCAGTCTTCCGAGAGGCGGCCTTCCTGGGGCTCTGCTGAGGTCCGGTCTCGTTGATCTCGCGCAAGGTGGCTCCCCTCGCCCTCCCGGCTGGATGCTCGGCGCTTTCCGCCACCCTCCGGCCACTCTCAGCGCTAACGAGGGAACCCACAGTGGTAAATCGTAGCCCCTGAGTCGATCGGTGTCTAAAGCCCAGGGTGCCCAGGGTGCTGTCGACCGCGACAAGGCCCGAGCCTCGATGCGACGACCGCCGGAAAATCAGTTGACACAGCGAACGGCGTACTCGACCATCGAGCGTGCCCCCGTTTTGCCGCCGCCAAATTGGCTGGCCCTCGATCCCCGGCCCCGGCCACAAGTCGAACAAGATGACGTGCCGCTGTCCGGCCTCCGCCTAACGTCCCGCCGCCGGGCGGGCCGGGTGGCGTTGCTCGACGTGGGTAACGCCGTGCTGTTGCAGTCGGGTATCGAGCCCGGGAGTGTGGACGAGCCCGGTTTCTGGATCCTTCCTGGGGGTGGGGCCGTGGCCGGGGAAAGCCTCGAAGAGGCCGTGCACCGGGAGATATATGAAGAGACCGGGGCCAGGCTGGGCGACCTCGGGCCCGTCGTGTGGGAGCGTCATGTCAGCTTCCCTTTCGACGGGCGCCACTTCGAGCAGCACGAGTCGATCTTCGTGGTCAGGGCCGAAAGGTTCGAGGTCAAGCCGGTCGCTCTTACCGATCTGGAGCTGCGGTTTACCACCGGGAGTCGCTGGTGGCCGTTGAAGGAGCTGTCCGCCACGGAGGAGACCGTCTACCCCCCGCTCCTGGCCTCGTTGATCGCCGACTGGCTGGCGTCAGGGCCGCCGCCGGCTCCCCTTTTGATCGACTGACCCCGGCTGCGGCCACGTGCGTCCCGCACCCCTACGGGCTTAAATTGCGGTCATGGGAAAGCTCGACCAGGTGGACCTTTCGCTCAAGATGTCTCGGTCGGAAAGCGAGAAGCGCCTGGCCCGGATGGGCCGCCGCCTGCTCCAGCTCCGTCTCGTGGCCGGCGGACTGATCGGCGACGGTCGTTTGGGCCCCGGGCTGTGCGTCGTGTTCGAAGGGTGGGACGCCGCCGGAAAGGGCGGCGCCATCAAACGTCTCGTCGCCGGCCTGGACCCCCGCCACGTCCGGGTCCAGTCGTATGCCGCGCCGACCGAGCGAGAAAAGCGCCACCACTTCCTGTGGCGTTTCTGCCCTAACCTCCCCGGGTTGGGCGGGATGGCCGTCTACGACCGGTCCTGGTACGGGCGCGTCCTCGTCGAACGAGTGGAGGGGTTCGCCACCGAACCAGAGTGGAAGCGCGCCTATGACGAGATCGTCTCATTTGAGAAAAGCCTCGTGACCGAAGGGACGACGATCGTCAAGTTCTGGCTGCATATCTCCTCCGAGGAGCAGCTGGCCCGCTTCGAGAGCCGGCGCGACGACCCCCTGCGGCGCTGGAAATTGACCGACGAAGACTGGAGGAACCGGGCCAAACGGCCGGCTTACGTCAAGGCCGTCGAAGAAATGCTGTCGCGGACCAGCCCCGCTGAATCTCGTTGGCACGTGGTTTCGGCCGAGAACAAGCAGTACGCCCGGGTGAACGTCATCGAGACCGTGGTGCACCGCCTCGAGCACGGCCTGGAAATGGCCGGGATATCCGTCCCGCCCGCCGAACAGGCCGAGCTCCTCGAGCAGTAGCCGGTTGGGACCAGCCCGCGGCTAGCCAGCAGTATCGTCTCAGTCATCGATTGCCGTTGCGCTGGCCGCCCCGGCGACCAGGAGACCGATCGAACCAAGGCGTTCGTGCCGGGCCTGCTCTTCGGGGTCCCCGCCGGGCCCCGCCAGCCAGCCCCACCCCGCGCCCGCCAGCACAGCGCCGGCATCTGCGAGCCCCATCGTCGAGCGGACCGGTTCTCCTACCGCCGCCACCGCCGCCCGGAACCTGGCCCGCGCCACCGGGTCCTGTCCCGCCGTGGCCACGCTGATGGCCAAGCGGCTCCCGTCCGCGGCGACCTCCCTGAGCTGGCGTAGCACCCGCTCGAGGGTGGTGGGTTCGAGGTACACCGCCACCCCCTCCAGCAGGAACAGGCATTTTGCTCGCGGGTCGAGACCCGCTTCGAGTAGCCCGGCGGCAATGGGGTCGACGGCGAAGTCCGCGGCCACGAAGCGCACATGGTCTGTTGTCGCGCCGACGCCAGCTAACCGCGCCACTTTGTCGCGTTGGGTGGACGGATGGTCGAGCTCGAACCACGTGACCCCCGGCTTTGCGTACCTGAACGCTCGCCCGTCGTAGCCGGCGGCCCCGATCACAACCTGGCTCGTCCCCCCGTCCAGCGCACCGACTACGACCCGGTCGAAGAACGCCGTGCGGGCGCGCAGGTATTCATGCATCCGTCCGCTTGAGGCTTCCGTCCCGGAGGCGACGTCACGGGCCAGGTCCAGGTCGACTCGAGGGTCTCCATACGGTGCGGGCAGGCGTTCAAAGGTCAAGCGATGGGCGGCCACCCTCTGAGCCGTGATCGACGGCCGCCCTTGTTTCATTCGTCCTCTCCACCACATTGGCCGCCCCTTACCCGACCTTCCTTACTGGGCCTTTCTGACCCACCACCCCGATCCCACGGAAACACTCCCCTGCTGCTCGAGCCGGTCCAGGGCCACCACTACCGCTCCGAGCGGTAGCCCGCTCCGCTCCACTATTTCCTCCAGGCAGAGCGGGCGCCAGCTGACGGCGGACCGGACCCTGTCGTCGAGGGCACCGAACGGGCCGGCCGGCGGGGCCGGTTTTGGCCCCGGACCGGATGTTCGGTCTGACGTTCCCGGGGAGGTGCCGTGGCCGCGGCCGCCCGGCCGGCCTCCGCCGGCCGCCGCCCTGGCTGACGTCGAGCCGGCGGTTTCGAACATCCCCAGCGCGTCGAGGACATCCTGAGCGCCACGGACAGGTGTGGCCCCCTCGTGGAGCAGGGTGTTGGTGCCGACCGAAGCAGAACTGTGGACAGATCCGGGCACCGCGGCCACCTCGGTCCCCCGGCGTAGAGCCGCCTCCACCGTGTGCCACGATCCCCCGCTGGCGTGGCATTCGACCACTACGACAATGCGGGCGAAGGCGGCAATGAGCCGGTTGCGCGACGGGAACCGCCACGCCTGCGCCGGCCAGCCGGGCGGCGTCTCTGACACGACGGCGCCGAGCGAAACGACCTCCCTCCATAGCGCGGCGTGCCGGCGGGGGTAGACGACGTCGACCCCGCTGGCGGCGACGCCCACGGTCGAGCCGGCGTCCGCTGCGCCCGGTCCGAGGTCGCGCGCTGCAGCCAAGGCGCCGGCGTGGGCGGCGCCGTCGATCCCCAGCGCCAATCCTGACACCACGCAGACACCCGCACCCGACAGGTCGTACGCCAGCTGGTGAGCGGTAACGGCTCCATCGGGGGTACAACGCCGGGTGCCCACGATGGCGACACAGGGCCGGACCTCGAGCGCTTCGATGTTCCCGGCCGAGAAGATGACGCCCGCCGGCGCCGGCCCGCCGGCCAGTGCCGACGGGTAGCCGGGTTGCCCGGGCCACGTGACGTCGATCCCACCGCGCTGGCAGCGGCCCCAGAGGGCGCCGAGATCGACCCGGCCCGCCGCCTCTGACCACTCCGGCGCCGTTGGCATAGGGCGGCCTCGCGCCGGCCGGCTGAGCTTGCCCGCCGCGACCAGCTCCCAGGCTCGTTCGGGCGGATGGCGACGGAGCACGTCGACCAGCCATGCCGGTCCTACGCCCGGCAAGCACGCCAGGGCAGCGGCGTAAGCGGCCGCCGGCAGCGCAGGCGAGCCCAGGAGCTGGTCGCTCACGGCCGCACCAGCCCTAACGCTGACGCAGGCCGGACCGGGGCGAGCTCTCCTGTCATCCCGGCGCCCGACGCCGGGGCCGACCGCGCCCCGAGACCAACGGTGCCCTCGCCAAAAGGCTCGGGCTCCCGCAGCGCCAGCGCCAGTAGAACGTGCTCCTCCAGCAGCGGGCCATCGTGTCCGGCCAGGTCGGCGACCGTGAGCGCCACCCTTCGGGCGCGATCGAGGCCGCGCGCCGATAGACGTCCCTCACGCAGCCGACGTTCGAGCAGCCGCCTGGCGCCGGGGCTCAATGGAGCAACGCCTTCCAGGCGCCAGGCGGGCACCTCGGCGTTGCACCGCGCCCCTCTTACTTCCTGGACGAGCCGACGAGCAGCGTCGACCCTGGCGGCGACGACCGCCGATGGTTCCGGTGCCCCGCCGGCTACCGAGGACGAAGACCGCCCCTCGCTCGTCCCGAGGAGAGCCTCGACGTCCGGTCGGTGCACCCTTATGCGCAGGTCGAAGCGGTCGAGGAGCGGGCCTGAAATCCGGGCCGCGTACCGGGCACGGGCGGCGTCGGGGCAGCGACAGGAGCCGGGCGAGCCGTCAGCCCCGCAGCGGCACCCGTTCATCGCCGCCACCAGCATGAAACGGGCGGGGAAGGCCACGGCGGCGCTGGCCCGGCACACGACGACCCGACCCTCCTCCAGAGGCTGGCGCAGGTTGTCGAGCACCGAACCGGGGAACTCGGCCAGCTCGTCCAGGAACAGGACCCCGCAATGGGCGCAGCTGATCTCGCCCGGCCGAAGCCTGGCGCCTCCTCCACCGATCAGCGACACGGCCGAGGCGCTGTGGTGAGGTGACCTGAAGGGTGGCCGCACAGAGAGGCCGGCGCCCGCCAGATCCAGACCGGCCGCTGAGTAGATGTTGGCCACCTCGAGCGCCTCAGCCTGCGAAAGCGGCGGCAGGATGCCCGGCAGCCGGCGGGCCAGCATGGTCTTGCCTGCACCCGCCGGGCCGACCATCAACAGGTGATGACCGCCGGCCGCGGCGACTTCCAGCGCCTGACGCCCGAACGGCTGGCCCCGTACCTCAGCCAGGTCGGGCGCCGGCGGCTCGACCTCGACGTCCGGGCCAACAGGGAGTTCCGGCCAACCGGAGCCGGCCTTCAACACCTGCACCAGGTCTCTGAGGGTGGCCACCGCCCTGACCGTTGACCGCTGTACGAACGAGGCCTCCTGGGCACACGCCGGCGCCACGACGACTGTGGTCTCCTTAATTGCGGCGACGAGCGGGAGAACCCCCGGCACGCGCCGCAAAGACCCGTCGAGGCCGAGCTCGCCGATGAACGCCAGCCCGTCCACACAGCGCACCGGGACCTGGTCGTCTGCGGCCAGAACGCCCAGGGCAATGGCCACGTCCAAGCCGGAGCCGGCCTTGCGCAGCCCCGAAGGGGCCAGGTTGACCGTGACCCGCCTCTGGGGCCATTTGAACCCGCTGGAGATGATGGCGGCCCGCGCCCGGTCGCGCGACTCGCGACATGAAGCGTCGGGCAGGCCAACCACCCGGAAGCCCGGCAAGCCATTGCTTACATGGACTTCAACGGCGACGGCGTGACCGTCGACGCCGACCAGTGTGGCCGAAGAAACGGTCGCCAACATCAGCAACACCCCCAAAACAGAGTCGAACCGGGTTTAGGAGGCCAGCTGCCGGCCACGAGCAACGGCGGGTGACGCTACCAGCCGGTGGTGACGGAATCCTTGGCCCTGGATCCCTTGGGCCGCGGATCCCTCGGGCCACAGGCCGGCGGCTTCCGCTGTAGGTAGCTTGTCAGGCGTGGCCCGTCATGCCCCTAGACGCCGTGGGCGCCGGCGCGGGCCGATACGGGCGCCACTCAAGCTCGAGGAACTTCAGGAGATCGCTGACCTGGCCGCCACCGGTGACTCCCTCGGCCTTGACGTGCGGCGCATCCACCCCTCCCAGGCCCGCAAAGCCTACATCTGCCCGGGCTGCCAGCAAGAGATCACCGCCGGGACGGCCCACGTGGTCGTGGTGCCAAGAGACGCGCCCGACCTACGCCGGCACTGGCACACGGCCTGCTGGATGATGCGGGACCGGCGCCGCCCGGGGAAGTAACGGCGCCCCCCGGCGAAGTAACGGCGCCCCCCGGCGAAGTAAGGGCGCCCCCGGGGAAGCAAGGGCGAACGGGAGCCTAAAAAGCCCCCTCTACCACCTCGACTGCGCCGGCCAGCACGGAGGCCACGTCGAAGCGGGCGGGTCCACCCCGCCGCCCCCGGCCAAGCCCGCCATCACCGCCGGCCGAAGCCTGATCGGCATACCAGAGGGCGGCCAGGCGCCGAACTCTGGCCTGCTTCAGCGGGCCCACCGCCTCGCCCGGCAGGCCGAAGGCATCTGAGGTGCGCGCCTTCACCTCGCAGAAAACGACGAGCCGGTCGCGGCGGGCCACGATGTCCAGCTCGCCCTCCCGGCAGCGCCAGTTGCGGGCCAGGACCTCGTAGCCGTGAGCCTCGTACCAGCCGGCGGCCAGGTCCTCACCAGCCCGGCCGAGGGCAGCCCGGCCAACGGCAGCCCGAGCAACCGCAGCCCCGCCAACCGACGCACGCCCCCGTTGCTCCGCGGCTGGCCGGACCGAGCTGGTCATGCGTCTACATTGCCAGGCACCAGTGACGCCCAAGGCCCGCCGGCCTGGAGCTAAATCTCTTTTTCAGGCAGTTCCTCGACGTTCACGTCCTTGAACGTCACCACCCGCACACTCGAGACAAAGCGGGCTGGGCGGTACATGTCCCAGACCCAGGCGTCGGCCAGTTTCACCTCGAAGAACGCGCGGGAACCCTCTCCGTGGGCTTCCATCTGGACGTCGTTCGCGAGATAAAACCTCCGCTCGGTCTCCACCACATAGCGGAACATCGGGAGGACCGCTCGGTACTCCTGAAAGAGTGCCAGCTCTATCTCGGTCTCGTAGCGCTCCAGGTCCTCAGCGCTCATACCCACCCTCCATGACGTACGCCCACATACCCATATACCAGCATGGTACGACCTGACTGCTGCTCAGCTGGACCGGCCTGAGCAGAACCGGCCCCCCCTGGGGCCACCCGCACACTCAGCGGGGTATGCGCTTTTCCTTGATCTTGGCCGCTTTACCGATCCGATCACGCAGGTAGTAGAGCTTGGCCCGCCGCACATCGCCCAGGGTGACCAGCTCGACCCGGGCTATCGACGGGGAGTGGACCGGCCAGGTCCGCTCGACCCCGACGCCCGAGCTCACCTTCCGAACGGTGAACGTCTCCCGCACCCCCGAACCCTTGCGGGCGATAACGGCGCCCTGAAAAGCCTGTACCCGCTCTCGATTACCCTCAACGACGCGCACGTGCACCCGGACGGTGTCCCCGGGGGAGAAGTCGGGAACGTCGTCGCGCAAGCTCTCACGGTCGATCAGGTCGGTCGGGCCCATAGGTAGAAGAGACTAGAGCATCGAAGCCCCATTCGACCAGCAGGCTCTTTTCCTCGGTCGAAATTCCCCCTCGGGCCGTTATCAAATCCGGCCGCCGCTGCAGCGTGCGGGCCAGTGCCGCCGCCCTCCTCCACTGAGCCACCCGTTCGTGGTGTCCGGACAACAGGACCTCAGGCGCCCCCCAACCGCGAAATTCTGCCGGCCTCGTGTACTGGGGGTACTCGAGCAAGCCGTCGGCGAAGCTCTCCTCTTCGCTGGACGCGGCATTGCCCATGACACCGGGCACCAACCGGGCCACGGCTTCGACCACCACGATGGCGGCCGCTTCCCCGCCGGCCAGGACGTAGTCACCTATCGACAACTCTCCGTCCACGAGGTGGTCTGCGACCCGCTCGTCGACCCCTTCGTAGCGGCCGCACAGGAGAGAGAAGCCCGGGCTGGCCGCGAGTTCGTGGGCCATCGCCTGGTCGAAGCGCCGGCCGCCCGGCCCCAGCAAGAACAGCGGCCTGACCGGGCCGGCCGCTTCGACCGCATTGAAGACCGGTTCCGGCGCCAGCACCATCCCGGCGCCCCCCCCGAACGGGCTGTCGTCCACGCTCCGGTGGGGGTCATTGGCCCCGGCCCGCAGGTCGTGGACAACGATCTCGATCGCCCCGCTCCTCCACGCCTTGCCGATCAGGCTGGCCCCGGCCCACGTCGAGACCAGGTCGGGGAAGATGGTGAAGATCTCGGTCCTCATGTGTCGAACAAGCCCGCCGGCGCGTCCACTGTCAGCTTGCCGGGCTCGGCCTCCACCACGAACCTCAAGGGGACGAGCGCCCCGCTCTCGAGCACGAGCAGGTCACTGGCGGGGTTGGCTTCGACGGTCGCCACCTTGCCGTGGCTTTCCCCGGACTGGTCCACCACCTCTGAACCGATCAGTTCGTGGACCCACAGGCCCTCCGCCCCCGTCTGCGCTTCCGCCTGCAGTGTGGCCCCGACCAGGCGTTCGGCCTCTTCGCGGGTGCCCACTCCGGCGAACCGCACCAGCCATCGGCCACCCCGGGGGCCGGCTTTGCCCGGCACCGCCTGAGAAGCGTCGACCACCAGCTGGCGCCCCTGGCAGTCGAGCACGCTGCCGGGGGCCAAACGCGTTTCGACGGTGCTCAGGAGTTCGACCACCAGCTCACCGCCCAACCCGTGAGGACGGGCCACATGCCCTATTTCCAGCAGCATGGTCAGCGCCCGCAGGAAAACCTACTGGCCCGGCACATGGCGGCGACTGATCTCAATTCCGGCTGGGCCACACGGCCCTCTTGGCGCGACCTCCCGGGCAGGTACGCACCGGTCGCCCCCCGGTCTCCGTGGCGGTTGTGCTTCGCCGGCCACTCAGTCGGCTATGTCGACGAAGACCTCTTCGCCGTCCCTGGCGGCGGCGGCGCGGGTGATGGCCCGAATGGCCTGGGCCGTCCGGCCCCGCCGGCCAATGACCCGGCCGACGTCGCCCGGGGCCACCTGCAACCGGAGGCGCACAGCATGGCCCGCCTGGCCCGTGCCCATTTCGACACCGACGGCATCAGGTTCGTCGACGATCTGGCGAGCGAGGTACTCGAGGACGGCGCTCGCCCTCCCGCCGGGGGCCCGGTTGTAAGGGTCGCTCACTTAGCCTTCTCGGCCGGCCGTTCGGCCTTTTTGGCGGGCGTCTGGCGAATCGGGGTGGCCGCCATCAGGCCGGCGTCGACCAGGATGCGCCGGACCCGGTCGGTCGGCTGCGCCCCTTCCTGGAGCCAGCGCGTCACCCGGTCTTCTTTGAGGACGTACTTCTGGTCGGGCTTGCGGGGTGCGTAGCTGCCGACGATCTCGATGAAGCGTCCGTCGCGCGGCGAACGGCTGTCCGCCGCTACCAGCCGGTAGGTGGGTTGCTTGGTCTTGCCCATCCGCATCAGGCGGAGCTTGACTGCCATACTTTTGCCTTTTGTTCCCTCTGCCCGTGAACCGCGGGCGAGGCCGCGAGCTCGTTACCAGTACATGTTGGACCGCGTAAGTGTAGGCGAGATGGACCAGCGTTAGCAGCCGCTGGCCCCGGCTGAAAAGGTCACCGACGTTTTTTGCGCTTGGCGCTCGCCTTTTTCCCGGCGCTGCGGCGGGCGGCCGCCCCGGCCAGGCCGGGCATCTGGCGCATGTACGCCTGGACCTGCTTGAACCGCTCGAGGAGCTCGTTCACGTCCTGCACGGTCGTCCCCGAACCGGCGGCGATGCGAGAACGGCGGGAGCCGTTGATGAGCGCTGGGTCCGCCCTTTCCGCCGGCGTCATCGAATGGATGATCGCCTCCACCGGTTTCAGCATCGAGTCGTCGAGCTCCATATTGCGGACTTCTTTCGGGACCATGGGCAGCATCCCGACCAGGCCCGAAAGTGGGCCCATCTTCTTGACCGCTTGTAACTGTTCCAGGAAATCGTCGAGCGTGAGACGGCCCTCGGCCAGTTTGGCCGCCGCCTTTTCGGCGTCCTCCCGCTCCATTACCTCTTCGGCCCGGTCTATGAGGGTGAGCACGTCGCCCATCCCGAGGATCCGGCCGGCCATACGGTCCGGATGGAAAAGCTCGAAGTCCTCTAACTTTTCCCCCGTCGATGCAAATGCGATCGGCCGGCCCACCACCTCTTTGACCGACAACGCGGCGCCGCCGCGGGCATCGCCGTCGATTTTGGTCAAGATGACCGCGTCGAGGTCCAGCGTCTTGTGAAAAGCCTCGGCCGTAGTAACGGCGTCCTGGCCGGTCATGGCGTCGATAACCAGGAACGTGTAATGAGGTTCGACCGATTCCGAGATCTGGCGGACCTGTTCCATCATTTCGCCGTCGATGTGCAGGCGGCCGGCCGTGTCGACGATCAAAACGTCCCGCCCTATTCGGAGCGCTTCGGCCAGGCCTTTTTTGGCCACTGTCACCGGGTCCGAGGGTTCTGAGAACACGGGGACGCTTATCTGGCTGCCCAGGACCCGCAACTGCTCGACGGCGGCTGGGCGCTGAAGGTCGGTCCCCACGAGCAGCGGGTTGCGTCCCTGCTGCTTGAACCACCGGGCCAGCTTGGCGGCGACCGTCGTTTTGCCGGCGCCTTGCAGGCCGGCGAGGAGCACGACCGTCGGAGGCCGGGGAGCGTACGTGATCTTCAGCGCCGTCCCGCCCAGGACCCTCACCAGCTCGTCGTGGACCACCTTGACGACTTGCTGGCCCGGGGTCAGGCTGCGGGCCAGTTCGGCGCCCGACCAGCTCCGTCCGCAGGCGCCCGATGACGTCCCGCACCACCAGCAGGTTGACGTCGGCCTGGAGCAGGGCCATGCGGATTTCCCGCAGGGCTTCGTCGACGTCCTCCTGGTTGAGCCGGCCCCGGCCCCGAAGGCGGGTGAAAATACCTTCGAACCGGTCGGAAAGGGCCTCGAACATCAGCGGGCCATGCTACCGCTCGGCGGGGGCCCCGGAGCTGGTCGCGGGTCGGGTGCTCCGTACGACGCGTCGAAAAGTGGCACGTAGCCCCCTCCCGGGTGCCGGCGTCGTGTCCAGTTCTCGACGGGCCAGTGGCGCCGAGCGCGATTTTTGTTCGTTTTCCGGGGAAAACTGGTCACGGCGCGGGCGCAGGCCCGGCGCTGACCGCCGGCGACCTGGCATGGCGACCGGCTTGGCCGCCACCGGCCCGGTTGACCTAACCTGCCGGCATGAGCACCAACACGCTGACCGTGGACGACTTGAAGGCCAAAGTCGGGTCGCACCTCGGGTACAGCCGCTGGCACACCGTAACTCAGGACCAGGTCAACCTTTTCGCAGACGCCACGGACGACCACCAGTGGATCCACGTCGACCCCGAACGGGCCAAAGCCGGGCCCTTCGGTACCCCGATCGCCCATGGGTACCTCACGCTCTCCCTGGTGCCCGCCCTTCTGGGCGAGATCCTGGCCGTCGAGGGGCCCCGGTTCACCGTGAACTACGGGCTCAACCGGGTCCGGTTCCCGGCGCCCGTGCCTGTAGGGTCGAAGCTGCGCTGCGGCGCCAGCCTCGAGTCCGTGGACGAGTTCGAGGGCGGTAGGCAGGTAACGGTGAAGGTGACGTTCGAGGTCGAGGGTTCAGACAAACCTTCTTGTGTCGCAGATGTCCTCTTCCGCTACTACGACTGACGGCCGGGAGGGCCTGCCCGAAGGCGACGAAAAGGTCCGGGCTGTCCGGCACATGTTCGACGCCATCGCCGGGCGCTACGAGCTGGTCAATAGCCTCATGTCTTTTGGCATGGACCGCGGTTGGCGCCACCGCTGCGTCGACGCCCTGGACCTCCCCGCCGGCTCGGTAGTGCTCGACGTCGCGTGCGGGACGGCCGACCTCTGCCGGGAGCTTTCCGCCCGCCGCCATCGTCCGGTGGGCGTGGACCTCTCTCCCGGCATGCTCGCGCACGCCCACACCACCGCCCCCCTGGTCCTGGCTGACGCGCTGGCGGCTCCGTTCCGGGCCAGCGCTTTCGACGGCGCCGTGAGCGGGTTCGCGCTGCGCAACGTCGTCGACCTCGGGGACCTGTTCGCCGAATTGGCCCGGGTCGTCCGTGCTGGAGGCCGTATATCGTTGCTCGACCTGGCCGAGCCGGAGGCCGGCCTGCTGCGTCTGGGGCACCGCTACTGGTCGACCTACGCCGTCCCCTTGGTCGGTTCGGTGTTGTCGGACGCCGACGCCTACCGCTACCTGCCCCGTAGCTTTGCTTATCTCCCGCCCCCGCCCGAGGTGGTCAAGCTGCTCGAACGGGCCGGTTTCGGCGCCGTCGAACACGAACTGCTGTCGGGCGGCATCAGCCAGCTGTACGTGGCCACCCGCCAGCCGCTGAGCGGTTCGTGAGGGTCTCCGGCCGGGCCCCGCCCCGGCACCCACAGGCGAGCAGCCCGAGATCCTGCAGCCCGAGATCCTGCAGCCCGAGATCCTGCAGCCCGAGATCCTGCAGCCCGAGACCCTGCAGCCCGAGACCCTGCAGCCCGGCGCGTCCCGACGTGCCGCCCACGCCCATGTCTCCGACACCCTCGGGGCCGCCCGCCAACTCAGGGCGTTCACCTTCTCGGTGGATCCCGCTTCGGTCCCCGACCTGGTCAAAGCGGGCGGGCACCCCGACCGGTACCTGTGGGCCAAGAGCGAGCTCACGATCCTAGGGTCCGGGGAGGCTTTACGCCTCCCGTTGCTGGCGGGCTGGGCGGCGCCCGAGCACACCTCGCTCGTCCAACGAGCCCTTTCCGCCATCAACACCGAGCACAAGCCGGCCCAGCCCGGCGGCGGGCCGGTGGCGATCGGCGCCTTGCCGTACGACCCCTCCGCGCCCGGCCACCTCAGCGTCCCCCGCTTGGTGATAACGCTTCGGCCCGACAGTGCCTGGGTGACCCTGACCGTCCCGGCCGGGCCGGGGGCCTCGCCCTCCACCTACCGGGAGGCCATCGACGACGAACTGGCCGAACTGGGCCGCAGCCCGGCCTCGACGGTTCTGCCCGATCGCTTCGAACTGGGCGCCACCGTGCCCCACGAGGACTGGAAGAACCTCGTGGCCCGGGCCGTGAAAGAGATGGACAGCGGCGCTATGTCCAAGGTCGTCCTGGCCCGGCAGGTCGAGGTGGTGGCCAACCGTCCGTTCGCCCTGCCCGAGACCTTGTCCCGCCTCGCGCACCTGTACCCGTCGTGCGCGGTGTTCCATGTCGAAGGCTTCCTCGGCGCCAGCCCTGAGACCCTGTTGCGCAGGAACGGGACAGATATCGAAAGTCACCCCTTGGCCGGCACGGTGGCCCGGAGCGGCGATCCCGCCACTGACGACGCCCTGGTGGCGGCGCTCATGTCGTCGAGCAAGGACCGCCGCGAGCACCAGCTGGTGGTCGACCAGATCGCGGCCAAGCTCAGCCCGCTCGCCTCGCTGCACGTTCCGGAGGCGCCGTCGGTCGTGGCCCTCCGCAACGTCTCCCACCTCGGGACGTCGATCAAAGGAACGCTTCATGAAGGCGCCGGCAGTTGGGCCGCGGACGGAGGCTCACACAGCAATGGCAAGGACCAGAGCCAGGGCCCGGGGCTGCCGACCAGCCTCGAGCTCGCTGCCCTCCTCCAGCCGACACCCGCCGTGGGCGGCCTACCGGTCGACGCAGCCATCCAGTGGCAACGCCAGAACGAGGGGTTCGACCGTGGTTGCTACGCCGGGCCGCTCGGGTGGGTCGACAGCGCCGGGGATGGCGAATGGGTGCTCGGGCTGCGCAGCGCTCACGTCTCGGGGAACCGGGCCGTCATGTACGCCGGCAACGGCATCGTCGTTGGTTCGGACCCCGACGCCGAACTGGGCGAGACCCAGCTGAAGCTCCAAGCCCTCCTGGCCGCCCTCGTCCGGCCGTAACCTCTCGCCGGCCGTGACCGCCGCGACCGCTGGCCGGCCCGGCCCTACCCGACGGCGCTCTGCACCGCCTTCTCCACCGCCCTGTTCAGGCGCTGGTGAACCGCGACATTGGCGGCGCGGTCCGTCTTGGCTACGAACACGCGCAAACCGTTGCCCTCACCTCCGCCGGCCATGCAGGTGGTCAGGCTCTTCAGGTCGGCTAGCTCCTCGGCCGCCGCGCCATAGCCACGGGCCACCGCCACGAGGTCGGCGCCGTGCGCCGTGCCCCACAACCGTTCGAACCGCGCCGCCGGCTGGCCCGAAGCCTGGGGGAGGAAGCTGAAGATACCACCGCCGTCGTTGTCTACGACGATCACGTCGAGGTCGACCCCGGCCTTGGCGCCGGCGAGCAAGGCGGTGGCGTCGTAGAGGAAAGCGAGGTCGCCGAGGAGGGCGATGACCGGGGCCGGGCCGGGCCCGGGGGTGGCGGCAACCATCGAGGCCGGTGCGCCAGAGGCCTCCGCACCGGCGCGCCCCGGGCGAAGTGGGCGTGGGGGCACCGATACGAGCGAGGCGGCCACACCGAGGGCGGTCGACAACACGCCGTCTATGCCGTTGGCGCCCCGGTTGGCGAGGACCCTGACCCCCGCTCGGGGCTGGCTCCACCACTCCACCTCCCGCACAGGCATGGATGACGAGGCGAAGATGGTCGCTCCAACGGGGGACTTTTCCAGCAGGGTGCGGGCGATGGCCGGTTCCGTCAAACCGTTTTCGGCCGTCAGTGCGGCGTCGATGGCGGCCTGAGCCGTGCCCTCGGCCAGGCTCCATTGGCGCGCCCAGGAGCCTCCCCAGTGGTCAGATGAGCCGGCCTTCACTCTGGCCGCCGCCTCCTGACATACCAGCTCGGGGCTGGCTATGATCACGTCCCCCGGTGGACGATCGGGCGCCGTCCACGTCCCACCCGGGTCGACCAGGACCTGGGTGCAGCTGAGACCGGCTAGCCATTCGTTGAGCACCCGGGAAGCCCACGGGGCGCCCAGCCGCACGACCAGGTCGGGCCGCCACCGGCGCACCACCTCGGTGCGCACAAGAGCGTCGGCGGACGCGATGGCCCCAGGTAGGCGGCAACCGCTCTGCGGCGTAGCCAAGACGGGCCAACCGGTGGCTTTCGAGAGCGACCAGACCGCCTCGGGATCGCCGGCGCCGGCGCCGGCGATTATCAGGCCCCGTTCTCCGGCCGCGGCCAACAGCTCCACTGCACCCATTGGCGGTGGCGACAGCCCCGGCCCGGTCCATCCCCGGCTATGCCACGGTCCGCCGTCCGCCCGGCCCAGCCGGAGCCGCCGAAGGGCCCTGGCCCGGTCGGGGCCTGCTGCTGGGCCCAACGCCGCTTCGATGTCCGCATCGGCGGCTCCGTCGGGCGTTCCCTGGAGGACGGCGGCGGACGAACCGAGCAAGGGCTCCCTGAAGGCCAGGTTGAGGTGGACCGGCCCGGGACGGTGGGCGCCGCCGCAGGCCTCGGCGAACGACCGGGACGCCAAAGACCGCCAGGACCAGGCGGCGGCCAGCTCGGGGGCCCAGGGTGCACCTCCCACCGGACAGCCCTACCGAAGAGGCCTTCCTGGTCGACGGTCTGGGGGGCGCCAAAGCCGTGGAGCTCTGGAGGGCGGTCGGCCGTTACGGCCACCATGGGCACCCCGGCGTGGTGGGCTTCGATGACCGCCGGGTGCAGTTCGGAGGCGGCGGTGCCGCTCGTCGTTACGACCGGTGCCGGCACCCCCGTCGTCAGGGCCAGGCCGAGAGCGAAGAACCCGGCCGAACGCTCGTCGGCCAGTACATGGAGCCGTAGCGCGCCTTGCTCCGCCGCCTCGGCCAGGGCGATGAGCAGGGGGGTCGACCTCGAGCCCGGGCAGGCCACCGCATCGCTTACGCCGGCCCGCAACCATTCGTCAACCAGCACGGTGGCAAAGGCGGCCTGAACGTCTTCTGGTGCCGGACGGCTTGTCATTGCGCCAGAATCGCTTCGTGGCTGAGGATCGTCCGGCAGCAGTGGATCGCCCGTGGGTAGAGGGTCACGACCTGGAAGAGTACCGAGTGCCACTGACGGGGGTGCCACTGACGGGGGTGCCACTGACGGGGGTGCCACTGACGGGGGTGCGAATGACGGGGGCGCCAATGGCGGGACGGCTGTCGTTCCGCGCCATTGGCGACGTTACCGGCCGAGGCCGAACTCCGCTCGTGCTCCTGCACGGTTTCACTCAGACGAGCGCATCGTGGGCTCCCGTGCTCGAGGCGTTGCGGGGCCGCTTTCCGGTGGTCCTCCCCGATGCTCCCGGTCACGGCGGCTCGTCCGGCGTGCGGGCCGACCTCTGGCAGACGGCCGACCTCTTGGCCCAGGCCGTCCCCAACCGGGCGACCTGGGTGGGCTATTCGATGGGTGGCCGCACGGCGCTGCACCTTGCCCTCACCCACCCTGGACAAGTGGAAAGGCTGGTCCTCATCAGCACGTCGGCGGGCATCGACGACCCGGCCAGGAGGGCCGCCCGCCGCACCGCCGACGAGGCACTGGCCACGCGTATCGAGAACGAGGGTACGGAACGGTTCCTGACCTGGTGGCTGGCCCAACCGCTGTTCGCCACGCTGGCGGCCGGGGATGCCGGGCTCGAGGACCGGGTCAACAACCCACCCGCCGGTCTCGCGTCCAGCTTGCGTTTGGCGGGCGCCGGGGCTCAGGAGCCGTTGTGGCCGAGGCTGGGCCAGTTGGGTGAGGCGGGCATACCGGTACTGCTGATCGTGGGCGAGCTCGATCATGCCTACCGAGCCCATGCCGAACGGATGGCGGACCTTATCGGCCCATTGGCATCGACGGAAGTCGTGGCCGCCGCCGGCCACGCATGTCATCTCGAACGGCCCGGCGAGGTGGCGGCGGCGATAGCGAACTTCTACGAGAGCTCTCCGACCGGCGGGTCAGAGGGCCAGGCCGATGGCGAGTAGTACGCCCAGCACGAGCTGCGCCCGCCCAGTGGCCCCGAGGACCGGGATCAGCGCCCGCCCCTCCGCCCCCGAGGCGACAGCCCGCACCGGAGCGATGGCGACCGGGAAGGCGGCCAGGCCCAGAAGGGCCCACGGGCGGATGAACGCTATGGGCACGACGAGCAGGACGGCGAGCAGCACACACGCCTCGTACAGGCGCCGCGTCGCCGCCGGGCCGATGCGTACGGCCAGGGTGCGTTTGCCCGCAGCGGTGTCCCCGGGGATGTCGCGCAGGTTGTTGACCACGAGCAAGGCCACCGCTATGAGCCCGACCGGTACGGCGGCCAGGACCTCGAGCGACGTCAGCATGTCGGTCTGGACGTAGGCAGTGCCGGTGGTCGCGACCAGCCCGAAGAACACGAACACCGAGACCTCACCCAGGCCCACGTAGCCGTACGGGCGTGGTCCCCCGGTATAGGACCAGGCCGCGATGACGCATACCGCGCCCAGCGCCACCAGCCACCACCCGGCCACCGCGGCCAGGACGAGGCCGGCCGCGCCGGCGACGCCGAACGCCGCCAGGGCGGCCCGTTTGACCGCCCCCGGGGATGCCAAACCTCCCGCCACGAGCCTGACCGGGCCGACGCGGGCGGCGTCGGTGCCCCTCACGCCGTCGCTGTAATCGTTGGCGTAGTTCACGCCGATCTGGAGCGAGAGGGCGACGACCCCGGCCAGGAGCGCCCGCCACCATATGGCGGCGCCGTAGGCGGCCGCTGCGCCCGTACCCACGAGGACCGGTACGACAGAGGCCGGCAGCGTCCGCGGGCGCGCCCCGAGCACCCACGGATGCCGGGCCGGGCTCTCCTGGACCATCTGCTGTGACCCCTTTCTCGAACGCTCGCCCTCACATGGGCGCTGGCGGCAAACTAGCGAAGATGCCCGACCTCGTCGCGATCGACCTGCCTGGCGGCCTTCAGTTCGTGGCCGCGCTCGAGGCGCGCCTGGGACGCGGGGAACGCCGTCGCCCCCATCGACGGGCGCCTCGCCCCGCCCGCTCGCCGGCGCCTGCTCGAGATGCTCCGGCCGGCCTGGGTGGTCACTGCGGAGGGGACCGAGCGCCAGGAGGGAGCGGCGCCGACGGAGGAGGGTGATGCGCTGGTGGTGGCGACCAGTGCCAGTACGGGAGCGGCCAAAGGGGTGGTCCTCACCCACGACGCCGTCGCCGCTTCGGCCCGGGCCACGTCGGCCCGGCTGGGAGTGAGGCCCGAGGCGCACCGCTGGTTGGCATGTCTGCCCCTCAGCCACATCGGAGGGCTTTCCGTGGTCACGCGTTCGCTCTTGACGGGAACGGCCCTCACCGTGCTGGACGGTTTCCACGCCACGCCCGTCAGTGCTGCCGCCGGCCCCGACGTCATCGTCTCGCTTGTCCCGACCGCGCTCGCCCGTGTGAGCGCGAGCGCTTTCTACAAGGTCGTATTGGGCGGGTCGGCGCCGCCCGCCGCCCTGCCCCCCAACGTGGTGACCACGTACGGGATGACCGAGACAGGCAGCGGCGTCGTCTACGACGGTTTACCCCTTGACGGCGTAGAAATGTCGATATCGCCCACTGGCGAGGTCCGGCTGCGGGGCCCGATGTTGTTGCGGGCGTACCGGGACGGCGCCGTCCCGCTCGACGACAAGGGCTGGTTCGCGACCGGTGATGCCGGCGCCATCGACGAGGCGGGCAGATTGCACATATACGGACGGCTCTCCGATTTGATTATTACGGGCGGGGAAAATGTCTGGCCGGCGGCCGTGGAAGACATACTCCGCCAGCACCCCGGAGTGGCCGAGGTGGCCGTATCGAGCCGCCCGGACCCCGAGTGGGGAGAGCGCATCGTGGCTTGCGTCGTCCCTTCGGATCCGTCCGGACCGCCGGAGCTGGCCGCCCTTCGAGGCCTGGTCGCTGAGCAGTTGGCCGCCTTTGCCGCGCCGAAGGAAGTGGTCATCCTCGCTGCCCTGCCCAAGACTTCGATCGGCAAGCTGAGGCGCCAGGCCCTACGCGAACAGCTTCTGCATCAGCCAGACCGCTGCTGATCACCAGTCTGGTCAGTTCATTTCTGGTCAGTTCATTTCTGGGCCGGTCCGCGGGCCGGAGGGGCGGCCGCAATGGTCGGCTGTTGGAACTGACCGGCCACCGCTTGAGCCTGGGCCGCGGCCGGCGCTGGCGCGTCCGATGGTGCCTGGGCCGCTCGCAGTGGCGCCGGGCGAGCCGACGACGTGTCCAGTTTCCCGTTGCCGTTGCGAACGACGCCGAGTATCGAGTTCACCTGCGACGCCAGCCCGGCCACCAGCTCGCCGAGCCCTTCGGCGCCGTTGAGGACCGTGACGTTGGCCTGGCGCAGCTCGCCGGCGACGGCGGCCATGATCTGGGGCATGTTCTCGACCAGTATGCGCTCGAGCGCCACGCCGCCCTCGGTGGCTGTGGCCTCGGCCTGCAAGCGCGTGGCGTCAGCCTGAGCGCGGGCCAGGGTGCGGACCTTTTCGGCTTCGGCTTCAGCCGGGCGCACCACCTCGGCCACCAGTTGCTGGCGCCGAAGCTCCCCCTGGGACTGCGCCACCTTGGCTTGTTCGGACAGGACTTCCTGCAGCGCTCTGGCCTGGGCCAGCGGGCCGGACTGGCCGGCGGTCTGTTGGGCCTGGTCGATCTCGGCCTGGTACTGAGCCTTGGCCACGGCCGTTTCCTGCTGGTACTGAGCCTGGTTGCGGTCGGACTCCTGACGCACTTTCGAGGCGGCCTGGTCGGCTTGCGCCTGAGCAATTTGGGCGGCCTGGTTTACCGCCGCGATATGAGGCTGTGAAAGGGCCTTTATATACCCGGCCTGTCCGTCGTCGATGGATTCGATCTGGAAAGCGTCGACGACGAGGCCCAATTTCGCCATTTCCGGCTTCGACGCGTCGAGCACTTGGGATGCAAGTTTTTGGCGTTCACGGATAATGTCCTCGACCGTCATGGAACCGACGACCGATCGGAGGTGACCGGCAAAAATCCGGCCTACCAGCTCGGTCATTGCGTCCTGGTCGTCGAGGAACCGGCGGCCGGCATTGGCGATGGAATCGTTGTCGTCGCCCACTTTAAACGCGATAACCGCTCTCACCTGTAACGTTATGCCCTGCTGGGTTACGCAGGGCTCTGCCACCTCAGCCTCTTGCATGGACAGGGTCAAGAACCGGATCTGGTTCCGCACTGGCAATGCAAAGGAACCGTGCCCCACGACGATGCGGAACGGGGCGTCTCCACGGTTCCTGCTGCCGGATATAAGCATTGCTTGATTAGGGGACGGAACATGCCAACCGAACATGACTTGCCTTTCTTTTATCGGCGCTAGAGCGGCGCCACCAACACGGAGCGCGCTCCCCGGTCGGCCAGGACGAGGACCTGTGCCCCCACGTCGACGGGCTCGTCGGAGTAAGCGATATAGGACTCAGTCCCTCCGCGAACGCGCAGGAGTATTTCTCCCGCTCGGCTACCACCGGGGATCGCCACAGTGACGTACGCCGGGCGTCCCACGACGCTGTCGGGCTCCGCGTAGCTCATTGTCACGACCTTACGCCACCTTCACTTATAGAATTATCGCACTCCAGCTGCGTCCCAGTCACCCGTTGGTAGTCGTCCTGACGAGGAATATCGGGTGGGCCACTGGCGCCCGCGCCCAGGTGTGATCCGGCCTCGCTCGGTAGGGTGTAGCGGTGCCAAGCGCCAATCGGCTCGCCCGCGAAGCGAGTCCTTACCTCCTTCAACACGCCGGGAACCCCGTGGACTGGTGGCCGTGGTCCGGGGCCGCGTTCGCAGAGGCCCGTCGGCGCGACGTGCCGGTGCTCATTTCGGTCGGGTACTCCGCCTGCCATTGGTGCCACGTGATGGCGCACGAGAGTTTCGAGGACACCGGTGTGGCCGACGTCCTCAATTCTGGGTTCGTCGCCATCAAGGTGGACCGGGAGGAACGGCCCGACGTAGACGCCGTCTACATGGAGGCAGTGCAGCTGTTGACCGGCGCGGGCGGTTGGCCCATGACCGTGCTGGCCTTAGCGGACGGGCGGCCCTTCTGGGGTGGTACCTACCTGCCGAGGGCCAATTTCCTCAGCCTCCTCGACCGCGTGTCCAGCCTTTGGTCGACCAAGCGGGCGGCCATTGAGGACGACGCCGCCCGGCTCGCCGACGCGGTGCGCAAGGGTGCCGCGCCACCGGTCCTGGCGGGTGAGGACTGGGGGCCAGGCGCCAATGGACCAGATGCCGATGGGACATTTGAAGGCGAACTGGAAAGAGCCGCATTTTCCAATGCAGCCGACAGTTTGTTGTCCCGCTATGACCCGCAGTGGGGCGGTTTCGGCCAGGCGCCCAAGTTCCCCCAGGCCACCAGCCTCGAGCTGCTGGCCCAGTACTGGTGGCGTTCCGGCGACGAACGGGCGCTCGAAGCCCTCTCCCGCACGCTCGATGCCATGAGCTCGGGTGGGATTTACGACCACCTGGCGGGCGGGTTCGCCCGCTACAGCACCGACAGGCATTGGCTCGTCCCGCACTTCGAAAAAATGCTCTACGACAATGCGTTGCTCGTACTTATCTACACCCAGGCCTGGCAGTTGACAGGCTCGACGCGCTATCGCCAGGTTGTCGAAGAAACGGTGGGCTACTTACTCAGCCCGCCTATCCGCTTGCCTGAAAATGCCTGGGCTTCGGCCGAGGACGCCGACAGCGAGGGCCAGGAGGGCCGTTTTTACACCTGGTCGCTGCCCGAGCTCGAAGAGGTCGCCGGGCCGAAGCGGCACTGTGGTACGGCGCCTCCGCCGCCGGCAACTGGGAAGGGACCAACATCCTCTGGCGGCCCCGCTTGGGAGACATCGCCCGGCCGCCAGAGATAGAAGCGGCGCGTCTGCGCCTGTTGGAGCGACGCCAAACCCGCCCCCGCCCGGGGCTCGACGGGAAGGTGTTGACCGAATGGAACGCCATGGGCGTGGCTGCCCTGGCCTACGCCGGGACCGCGTTCGGGCAGGCTGAGTGGGTGGCGGAAGCGGCCAAGACCGCCGCGGTCTTGATGGACCGGCTACGTCGCTCGGATGGGCGCTGGCTGCGGTCGTGGCGACCGGGAGCCGCCGGCGCCCGGGGGACACCGGCCTCCCGGGGGACGAGACGAGCGGCAACGGCGCAGGCGGGGCGGGGCGGAGCTCGTTGGCCTTCGCCGGCGACTACGCCTGGTTGACCGAGGCGTTCACTCGTCTTGGCGAGGCCACCGGCCGGAGCTCTTGGACAACCGCCGCCTCCGAGACGGCACGGTCGCTCATCGAACTGTTCTGGGACAAAGAGGCCGGCGGATTTTTCACCTACGGGAACGACGCCGAAGAGTTGATAGCCCGGATGAAGGATCTGCAGGACGGGGCCACTCCGTCCGCCAATGCCGTAGCCGCCCTCGCCTTGGGCCGGCTGGGCGAGCTGACCGGGGACGGCTCGTTCACCGACACCGCCCGGCAAACGGTGCGGCTGGTGGCCCCCGCCCTATCACGCGTGCCCGTAGCCTTCCCGGGGCTGACCACGGCCGCCACCTACCTGTCCCGGCCCAGGCGGCAGGTCGTAATTGCTTCGTCCGAGGAACCGCTTAGGCGCGAAGTCGGTCGACGGTTCCTTCCCGACACCGTGCTGGCGTGGGGTGAACCGTTTGCGTCGCCGCTGTGGGAGGGGCGGGACGGGCCCGACGCCGCCGGCCGTGCCTTTGTCTGCGAGGCCTATACCTGCCAACTCCCCGTCACGACCCCGGACGAGCTGGGCGCCCTACTCGACCAGCGCCCCCGGCTCGCCGCCGGGGATGTTCGCTAATCTCGTGATGACAGTGGCCGGTACGCTCCCAGCAGATGTCCCGGGTACCCAAATTTGCACCATCCACGTATTCGCCGCCACTAACAGCCACTATTGCTATCGGTGCGCAATAGTTCTTCACTGAGAGCGCCGGCCAAGTCGTTGCCCCGGCTCGACGACACGCCCGGGACAGCGCTTCGGCTCATGGTCGTGTCGACCGGCGAGCGGCACTGCGGCGGCATCGACCTCGTCTCGGGCGCCCTGGTGAGAGCCTGGTCGGCCCATCCCGTCGACCAGCGGCTGCGGCCGTACGATGTCGTCGACGTGACCGTGGCCAGCGACCCTGACCTCGTCCCTGACCCAACAGAACCCGACGCCATCGTGATCGCCGGCCCACCCAAGCTCTCGGGCCGGCTGAAGCAGCCGGGCCGCCGGGCGTTTGATCCGGCCGCTGCTGCACCCCGAGAAGGCGCCGTTGCTCGGCTCATACGGCGCCACCGTCCCGTTCTGGGAACGCAGCTCGGACCACCCCTCGGTGACCCTGGCCAAGCCGAACGGCCCCGTGGTCATCACGTTCGAAGCGGGCGGCCTGTGGTGCCATTTCCTCTGGGGCGGCCGGCCACAGGTACTGGCTTGTGATGACCCCCGTCTGGCCGCCTCGCTACAAGGAGCAAGGCAGACATTCGCCCAGATGCGGCCCGGGGCGCACATCGTGGTGGCGTTGACGCCGCCGGTGGACGGCCACTGCTACAAAGTCGTAGAGGCGATCGTCCCCCGCCGCTAGCCGGACAGCAGGCGCGCTGGTCTGTGACCAGGCACGATTTGCTTGCTAACCCCGAACCCCGCCGGGCGGGCCAAAAGCGGAGGCCAGAAAACGGGATCAGCCCCCGAAGGCGCGCTCGAGCGCGCCACCTCCGGCGGATCCTGGTTAGAACTTGAAGCCCGAGGCCAGTCCTTCGGACATGGCCCAGCCGAAGGCAATGAGGACATCGCGGCGGCCCTGGTCCAGCGCCATCATCACGGTGGCAACGTCGTCGTCCACCTCGTCATTGGTCTCGGGCTCGTAATCGAAGACCGGGCAGGGCGAGCTGTCGCCCCGGACGATGAAACTGCGGTCGTCGACCCGGCCATCGGCGCCGAAGCGCTTGGCCAGCCGCCGAGACCAGGCCCGCTCCTCACCGGAGACCTTGTAGCCGGGGCGGGGGCAGATGTCCACCAGGCCGCTGAAGGCGGCAAAGCCGCCCGGTTCTCGCAAGCGCTGGTCGCAACCAGGACGTCCTCGTCGGGGAAGGCGAGCACCGCCTTGCGGAACTGGTCGGCCCGCAGTGCATCCAGGATGGCCGTGCGCGCTCAGCGCAGCGCTTCACCGACACAAGACCCCACAACACGCACGGAGTACCGCCGATGCGCTCCAGAGTGCAGAAAGAGAAGCCCATCAGGCGGCCCGCGTTCACGGGCCTGGGTGATCAAGACCCACTCGTCTCTCTGTTTGGACAGCAAGCCAATGTCCAGCCCGGCCGGGCCGTCCGCCACGATGTCGGCCATATCGGCCAGCTCGGTATCTGAAAGCGCTGTGCAATCTTTGGTCTCGACATCGAACATCATGCTGCTGATCACTCCTTACTAGCTGGGGACCGTGGTCAAGTTTAGCGGCTCGCGACCCCACTGCTCCACAAACAGGCAGGTCCGAGTAGTACCCGTCAGCTCGGCCAGCAAACCGGCGCTCGTCGTCACGTCGAACTCGTGCGCCAGCCGGACCACTTTGGTACCCACATGCAGGTAGACCGGCGAGCTTCCAGGGTGCTCTCGAAACAGCTCCCGCAGGCGCTCTACCCGGGCGTCGTCCAGGGCATTGACGGGTACGACGACCTCCAACGGTTCGGACCCGTCGGCGCTCAGCTGCGGGCGCTTGAGCTCGGAGCACACGATCTTGGGGACCTCGTCGCGCAGGTCGAGCCTCCCCTTCACGCACACCACGACGTCGTCGGCGAGCATGTGACCGACCTCGGTCATGGTGCGGGGGAAGACGAAGACTTCGATCGACGACTGCAGGTCTTCCAGGACGAACGTGGCCATGAGCTCGCCTCTCCTGGTGTACCTGCGGTTGAGCCCGGTCACGACGCCACCCACCCACCGCTCCGAGTTGGCGCTGCGGGCCCCGTACCAACCGGTGGCTGCACCGCCAAATCCATCACCGCCGGCGCTGGCCCCATACCCGGTGCTCGCTCCGCCGGCGAGGCCCGCGGCATTGCCACCGTTGGCGCCTCCGGCCGCACCTGCCCCGGCCAGGTCCCGGCCGGGCCCTCCTCTCGCAGGTCGAGGATGGTGCAGTCCGTGTGCCGGCGTAAGGCCGCCTCGGCGCCCACCAGGGGGTGGTCGCTCACGTAGAGCCCGAGCATTTCTTTCTCGAAAATGAGCTTTTGCTGTTTGTCGAACTCCTGGTCGGGAACGGGCACCCTGGAGTCGTCGAACACCTGCTCACCGCTGCCCAGGCCGCCAAAGAGGCTGAGCACCCCCTGGTCCGCCTCTCGCCGCCGGGCCAGCGTGCGGTCCAGCACTTGCTCGGAGACCAGGCACAGGCCCTGACGGGGGTGGCCGAGGCAGTCGAAGGCGCCCGCCTTGATGAGCGACTCGACCGTCCGCTTGTTGAGCACCACAGCGTCGACCCGGTTGCAGAAGTCGTAGAAGTCCTTGAACGGCCCCGTCGCCTCGCGCTCGCTCACGATCCTCTC
Source organism: uncultured Acidimicrobiaceae bacterium (assembly GCA_963750465.1). Classification (GTDB taxonomy): domain Bacteria; phylum Actinomycetota; class Acidimicrobiia; order Acidimicrobiales; family Palsa-688; genus Fen-671. The sequence continues at coordinate 47,983 of CAVVRE010000007.1, read as the reverse complement.
GACGAGCCCCTCCCCGACGTTGCGGATAGCGGACAACCCGAACGGGACCACGCCGAAGGCTTGAACCTCGCGCTGGCCACCCGCGGTTTGGCCGGGGCGGACGGCCGTGAAGTCTGAGGCCGACAGATTTATGTCCGGGACGAGGACCTCGATGCCCATCGACCGGCACTCCCCCAGGTACACAGCCAGCTTGTCCTTGTCGTCCTTCACGCTGGTGAGCAGGCACGCCATGTACTCGACGGGGTGGTTGGCTTTTAGCCACGCGGTCCAGTAGGCCACCAGGCCGTAGCCAAAGGCGTGGCTTTTGGGGAAGGCGTAGTCGGCGAACGGCTCGATGATGTCGAACAGGGCCGAACCGATGGCGGAACCGTAACCGGTCTGTTCGCAGCCGGCCACGAACTTTTCCCGCTCCAGTCTCATGCTCTCCCGGACCTTCTTGGCCGCCGCCCGGCGCAGGTTTTCGGCCTGGTCCAGGCTGTAGCCGGCGAAACGCTGGGCCACCCGGAGCATCGACTCCTGATAGATCATGAGCCCGTAAGTGTCGCTCAGGACCTCAGCCATGTCCGGGTGGATGCAGCTGATCTCCTTGCGGCCGTTTTTCCGGTCGGCGTAGTCATAATGCATGTTGGTGGCCATTGGCCCCGGCCGGTACAGGGCCACCAGAGCGGCGACGTCGCCAAGATGACTGGGGGCCAGCGCCCGCACCAGCGCCCGCATGTTGGAGCCTTCAAGCTGGAACACTCCGACCGTGTCGCCCCGTTTCAACAGTTCGAACGTGGCCTGGTCCTCGAGGTCGACGTGGTCTATGTCGGGCCTCGTGCCCGTGTTGAGCTCGATCATGTCGAGCGCTCTCTCGATGACGCTCAGGTTGCGCAGGCCGAGGAAGTCCATCTTGAGCAGGCCGAGCTCTTCGACAGCGTGCATTTCGTACTGGGTGACGACGGGCGCGTCCTCAGGCCGGCCCCCCGGCTCGGGCTTGCGTTGGACCGGGAGGTGATCGGTCAGCGGGTCGGCCGAGATCACCACAGCGGCGGCGTGGATGCCGTCCTGACGACGGAGCCCTTCTAGGCCTTTGGCCACGTCGACCACGCGCTTCACGTCGGGGTCGGTGGCGTACATCTCCCGCAGTTCGGTGGCCACCTTGTAACCGTCGGCGTGCTTGGGGTGTTCCTCGAAACAGGCCCACAATGGCGTGTCCCGGCCCATCACCAGCGGTGGCATGGCCTTGGCCACACGGTCCCCGAGGCCGTAGGGGTAGCCGAGCACGCGGGCCGCGTCCCGAACTGCAGCACGCGCCTTGATGGTAGAGAACGTGACTATTTGCGCCACGCGGTCCCAACCCCAGCGCTCCGAGGCGTAGCGGATCATTTCACCCCGGTAACGCTCGTCGAAGTCCATATCGATATCGGGCAGCTGCTTGCGGCCCGGGTTGAGGAACCGCTCGAACAGCAGGTCGTAACGGATCGGGTCGAGGTCGACTATGCGCAGGCAGTAGGCCACGCAGCAGCCGGCCGCGCTCCCCGGCCGGGCCAACCCGGATCTTCTGTTCCCGGGCGTAGCGAATGAGGTCCCAGACGACGAGGAAGTAATCCGAGTAGCCCATTGAGGCGATGACGCCGAGCTCAGAGTCGATGCGCTCCACCACATGGGGCGGTACCGGGCGCCCGTAGAGTTCCTCCGCCCCCTGGAACGTCCGGTGGCGCAGGTACTCGTCCGAGTTCGTCATCCCCTCGGGGAGAGGGAAAGCCGGGAGCTTGGGCTTGCCCAGCTCGATGGTGACGTCGGCCCTTTCCGCCACCCACAACGTGTTGTCGCAGGCTTCAGGGAACTCGGAAAAAAGCGCCCGCATCTCGGCGGCCGTCTTCAAGTAGTGCTCCGAGCCATCGAAGCGGAAGCGCTTCTCGTCGTCCATAGTCGAGCCCGTCTGCACGCACAGCAATGCGTCGTGGGCCAGGTGGTCGTCCCGGGACGAGTAGTGGCTGTCGTTAGTGGCCAGCAGGGGGGCACCGATGCGGCGGGCAATCTCGACGAGTTGTGGGTTGGTTTTCCTCTGTTTTTCGAGCCCGTGGTCCTGCAGCTCGACGAACAGGTTTTCGCGGCCGAATATCTCCTGCAACCGGGCGGCGTGGGCGGTGGCCTGCTCCACGTCTCCCCGCAAGAGGGCCTGGCTGACCAGTCCGCCCAGGCACCCCGTGGTTGCGATTACTCCCTCGTGGTAGCGCTCCAGCAGTTCCCAGTCGCACCTGGGCTTGTACCAGTAGCCCGAAAGATAGGCGTCGGAGGACAGCTTGAGCAGGTTTTTGTAGCCGCGGTCGCTTTCCGCCAGAAGGGTGAGGTGGTAATAGAGCTTGTCGCCTTCGTCGGCGTCCCCTCCGGTGTCGTCGAGGCGGCCCCGTCGCAGCGGCCGCTCCAACCGGGTCTCGGCGGCCATGTACGCCTCGATCCCGATAATCGGCTTCACCCCCGCCGCTTGGGCCGCTTTGTAGAAGTCCAGGACCCCGTACATGTTGCCGTGGTCTGTTATCGCAATCGCCGGCTGACCGTCCGATGCGGCCCGCTTCACGACCTCTTCGACCCGCGCCGCTCCGTCGAGCATCGAGAACTCGGTATGGAGGTGCAGGTGCGCAAATGACGCGCTAGCTGGTCCGGCCACTACCCACTCCTCCTCGTTGCTGGCTATTCATCGACGCAGGTCGTCGGCCCGAGTCATCGGCCCTGGTCATACGCCTGGGGCCTCGCCGTCCACAAGGGTTTACCTATTCCCAAAGCTGGCGGTCCTGTGGACAAGATTACAACAGTGTGCTTCCAACGAATCTAGCGCGCCGGGGTGACCGGCACCCACCTGTCGCTGCGTTTAGACGGCGCCCCCAGGGCTCAATTTTCGCGGCTCGTCTCTTTGGCGCGGGCCTACTTGACCGGTCTCCGCCTCGCCAGCCATATCTTCGCTTCTGCGCCTTCTTGTGGCCTGTGGACCTTTGGTCGCCTCTACACCAGCTCGGGTCGCCACCCGAGACCATCCGGTCCTGCCATAGGCCTCACAGGTAGGTGCCTGGCATCGGCGGGTCTTCACGGGCGTCACGTGCTCCCGCCCGGCCGGCCGGCAGTGCTCGCCGGCGAGCATCCTCGAGCTGCGCCTTCTGGGCCATTTGCTGGGCGAAGAGAGTGGCCTGTATCCCGTGGAAGAGCCCTTCGAGCCAACCGACGAGCTGAGCTTGCGCCACCCTGAGCTCGGCGTCCGTTGGCACGGTCTCGGGGTTGAACGGGGGCGCCATCCGCACCAGTTCGGCGCTCAGATCAGGGGACAGGCCTTCTTGCAACTCGACCAGTGACGTGTCGTAGATCTCGCGCAACCGGGCCCGGCTGGCGTCGTCAAGGGGGGCCTGGCGGACCTCCTCGAGCAGCTGACGGATCATGGAGCCGATCCGCATGACCTTCGCTGGTTGTTCGACGACCTCCGCCTGGTCCTCGCTGCCTACCTCACCCTCCGCTACCGGCCCCTGGCGGCCGGTATGCACCACAATGAGCGGCGGTTCATCCTCTCGCGGGTTGTTCATCACGCTGCCATCTTTACTCACGGCGGTACCTCTTCGGCACTCCGGGCGTCCGGTCCTTTGTCGGGCTGCGCTCGGGGCGTCGGCCCGGCTCAGCCCAGCGGCTTGGTCTCGGACCGAGCCAGCGTCTCGCCGTTGCCGGCGACGGCCTCGACAGCCAGGTATTTCGGCGGGTGTGGCACCGTGATGGCGGTCTCGAAGCCGCGGCGGGGGGCACCCCCCAGACGGCCAAGGTGGCTACTGCTCCGGCCGCCGAGGACCAGCCAACCCGCCGTCTCTGTAGAACCGTTCCAGCTGGCGTATATCGTCGCCGCTGAGGTGCCGGCGACGACCGCCATAGCCGGCGGCTCGGACGGGGCGCCCAGCCAGGGCTGTTTGAAAGCTCGGTAGGACTCGGTCCCGGACGCCAGCCGAGCGTCGAAGAGGGGTTTGCCCGAGGCGTCGTACTCGGTGAAATAGCCCGATTCGCCCCAGCCGATGAACCTGTTCCCGCTGGCCAGGTCTTGCACGCTCCCGAGCGCCTCCGACAACACCGGCGGGCTGTGCAGGTACTGGCGCAGGAGGCGGGCCCGGCGGGATTTCTCGTCGACGGACAGCGCCACGCCGCGCGACCGGGACGCGACCGCCGGCGGGCCCCTTCGTTGTCGAACAAGGTAATGGTCGTGTCAGAACGGCGCCGGACGTGGTGTTGGAACGCGAACTGGGCGCCCGGGCTGACGTTGAAGTCGCTCGCCTTGCCGCCGAGCCGCCACAACACTTTCCCGCTGGGGCGCTGGACCTTGTAAAAAGCCCATGTATTCCGGCCCGAAACTATCAGGCTGCCGTCATCCCGGTCGACATCTATCGAGTTGATATGGAAATAGTCCCATGCGCCATCGGGTTTCGCTGGTTCGCACGATTCAGCGAGGGGAACGTGGTCGTCGCTGCGCCATTCGAAAACGAGCTTGCCCGTCTGCAGGTCGACCTCTTGTACGACCCCGAAGAAATACGTGCCGTCGTGCGGACCGCCGTAGCGGGACAGGTCGGCGTGGGCCTGACCGTAGCACGTAAAAAGGGCCGTCCCTTCGGGCGTTATGACGAACTCGTGCAGGTCACCCTGGAAGCCGTTCTGAGCGGAGACCTGAGCGACCTTCTTGTAGCTAGAGTCGTACAGCTCGTAGGAACCCTGGCCATGCGCCTCGACCACCGCGCCCTGGAACCAGCACAGCACCTTTTTGCCACCGTACGACCAGGTTTGCAAATTGAAGGCTCGCAAACCGGCGTCGGACCCGGGCGAAAGAGGGAGGAACCACACGAGGTCGCCGTTGCCGTCGATGATCATGGGCCCCTGCTGCGTGGGGCCGGCGTGACTGTCGGTGAACACCAGGTCCGGCCCGAACTGGTCTGACCGGAGGTCGACACTTATCGTCGGCGGGCGCAGGTCCGGACGCGACCTGAACACCTGCGCCGGCCCCTGGGTGGCGGAACTGGCTACCGATGCCAGTTCGGGGACGGCCAGGTCGTGCGGGAAGCCGGTGGAGCGGCCTGGATGCCCTTCCCTGGTGGCTTCGTCCACCACGATGGCGCCGAGAACGGCGGCGGCACCGGCGGCGGCCGAACCCATGGCCAGGCGGGCCAGGAGCGCACGGCGGCTTAGTGGCCTCTTGGCCCAGGCTCCGTTGGGAACCTCTGGCCCTGGGACCTCCCGGCCGGGGCCCTCTTGGCGCCCGGGCCGTCTGTGTTGGGGCACATGTGCAGACGTTCCCCCCGGTCCCTCGGGTTGGACCGGCTTGCGGTCAGCCGGCTCGCTCACGCGGCTACGACCTCGGAACTCCCGATCTTTTTACCCGAACGGTCCATGGCTATCACCTGAAAATGAGGCCCGGAACTGTTGACCGTTATGGCGGTTTCGAAGTCGGCCCAGTCAGCCAGGGCCAATGACGTGAGCTGGTGCGCCGAGCCTCCCAAGACTTCCCATGATGCCACTTCTGTGGAACCGTTCCAGCTGACGTACACGATCTTGCCGCCGACCGGGTCGTCCTCGACCGCCACGGCCGGTCGCTCCGTTGGCTGGCCCACGAGCTGGGCGAAGAAAACGCGGTACGACTGCACGTTGGTCGGGAACCGCGCATCGAGCACGAGTTCACCGTCCGCCGAAAATCGGGAGAAGTACGGCTGAGCCCCCCAGCCCACCAGGACACCGCCGTCTTCGAGGACCTGCACGCTGCCCTGGTTGGGGGCGAGCAGCCGGGCCGGGTGCACGAACGCTTTTGCCAGTGTGGCCGTCATTTTGCCCTCGTCCACCGCCAGGACGATGGCCCTGGATTGTGTTTCCTCGGCCGGTGTGGCGCCGTCGTCGAAAATGCCGATCCGCGCCGCCCCGGCGTAGCGGGCCGTGTGCTGCCAGTAGAAATTGCTCCCCTCCCCCATTTTGAAATCAGATTTCCGGCCGTTCATGCGCCATCTGACGTCACCACTGGAGCGGCCCACCTTGTAAAGCGCCCACGTGTTGCGGCCCGAAATGAGCAGATCCCCGTCGGGTGCAATCGATATGGAATTGATGTGGAAATAGTCGAACGGGGTCTGTTCTGTTCCCTGACCGTCGGGCAACTTTTGATAAGTCTCCTCCACCGTAACGTGGTCCACGCTCTCCCAGCGATGCAGCAATTTCTTGCTGGCGACATCGACTTCCATGGCCACGCCGCCGAGGACGAACCCTTTCTTCGGCCCTCCGACGCTCGACAAGTCGGCGGGCACCGGGTGGTAGGCCGTCATGAGCGCCGTGCCCTGGTCGGTGAGGACGAGTTCGTGGAGGTCTGGCGAGAGACCGTCTACCTTTCCGAGGCGGGTCAGTTCCCGAAAGCTCAGGTCCGCGATCACACCTTCGCCGGCCCCGGTGCCATTCGTCACCTTGCCTTCCCACCATGTCAAAACGGGTTTTCCGTTCAGTTCCTGGTACTGCAAGTTAAAGGGGGGCTCGTCGGCGGGGCGGAACCAGCGTAGCCGTCCGTCGGCCTGCAGGATCATGAGCCCGGGCTGGCCCGGTCCGGGGGCCACGTACGCCTTGGGCGAGAGCAGCAGGAGGCCTGCGTCTTTTTCCGGCACGAACGGCTGCGAACGCCGGTACACGACGGTTACCCGCGGGGGTTGTAGGTCCGGACGGGAGTAGAAAAACTGCACCTCGTTGGCGTTGTACTCCGTGGTCGGCGTAGTCGGGACCGTCGTCGTCGACGGCTCAGCGTTGTTGTCGCTGGGCCTGGGCCACTCGTAGCCGACCAGGCCCGCGACCCCAAGGCTCGCCGCACCTGCTGTAAATGCCAAAAACTGACGGCGCGTTGTTTCCAAAACACTCCTGTCCGCAGACCGAGCCCTCTTTGCCCAGACATAATGCCGCCGGGAGTGTGAGGAACTCCTGAAGGCACTGTAACCGTTTGCCCAAGAACCCTGGCTGACCGGTGGCCCGCCCTAGCGCCGCGGCAGGCGTCCTTTTGGCCTGGCCACAGGGCCAGTCAACGGACGCTGACCAGGGCTCTTGCTTCTACCAGGCCCTTGTGGCCGGCGGCCGGGACGAACGCCACTTCGGCCCCGACGGCGATTTCGCGCGAACCGTCAGTTATCTCGGTGCAATGGAATGGGTATAGCCGTCGGTCGCTCGCCCGCACCTGACCGAGCCCAACCTCTTTGTCGAAACTGTCGACCTTTCCCGTCAGCGGGCCGTTCACCGGCTGTTCTCGCCCCTACCCTACGCCCGCCCGGTCAGGCGACGATCTTGCTAATGGGGAGCTCGATGATGTCCGAGGCGCCGGCGTCTTTCAGCTCCGGGATCAGTTTGTTGATCGAGTCTTTCGCCACCACGGTCTCGACCGCATAACTCCCGCCGCCGAACAGCTCCGAAACGGTCGGGCTCCGCATCGCCGGCAGCAGCGACACCACGGCGTCGAGATCCGCCGCTTCCACGTTCAGCTTTACCAGTACCCGGCCGCGGGCCTTCAATGCGCCCTGCAACAACGTGTTGATGTCCTCCATAGCCTTGCGCTGTTCGGGGCGTTGGTAGGCATCGGGATTGGCGATGAGCTCGGTGTGAGACACGAGGATGGTCTCGATCACCTTGAGCCCGGCCGCCTTCAGCGCCCGGCCCGTCTCGGTAATTTCCACCACGGCATCGGCGATCTCGGGCACTTTCGCCTCGGTGGCCCCGTACGAGAGGACGACATCGGCCTTCACCCCATTGACGGCAAAATAGCGCTCCGTCAACAACGGGTACTCGGTAGAGACTTTTACCCCGTCAGGCATGTCTGTCACTGACCCCCACGGGGCATCGGCGGCCACGGCCAGGACCACCTGGATGGGCTGGGACGTCGCCTTCGAGTACGACAGCTCACCCAAAGAGACGACGTCCGCGCCGGTTTCCTCGACCCAATCACGTCCGGTGATCCCGATGTCGAAAAGACCGTCCGCCACATAACGCGGGATTTCCTGTGGCCTGAGGATGCGGACTTCGGATATCCGGTGGTCTTTCACACTCGCCCTGTAGTCAACGTCCGAACTTCGCGATACGGCCAGGTCGGCCGCCTCGAACAACTCGATGGTGGCGCGTTCCAGGGATCCCTTTGGCAGTACGAGGCGGAGCACGGGCCCGACCTTAGTGCGCCGCGGGCCGCCGCTCGCGTCGGTTACCGGGGTTCGTTGAGCAGGTCAGTGTGGTTGCTCATCCGCCAACACGCCGATGGCGTGGGGCAGGAGGCCGATGATGGCAGCCAGGCACTCGAGCGCGCCTGCGGGAGAGCCAGGGAGGTTGACGAGCACAGCCCGGCCCCTTATCCCGGCCATGCCCCGTGACAGCGGCGCGATGGGGCTCGAACGGCGCATGGCCTCGGCCAGGCCGGGCGCAGGGCGGTCAACCACCTCAGCCGTCCCCTCGGGCGTGAGGTCCCTGGGGCTGAAGCCGGTGCCACCGGTAGTGGCCACGAGACCCGTGAAACCCGACGCCAACCGCGTCAGCTCTCCGGCCACTGCCGCGACCCCATCGGAGATGGTGGACTGCTCGACTACCTCGAAGCCCGCGTCCTGGAGGGCCTTGACCACCGCCGGACCGCTGGCGTCTTCACGCTCGCCCCGCATGACCGAGTCCGACACCGTGAGCACTTTCGCCTGGTAGCTCATGGCCGGCACCCGGGTAGCAGCGAACTACCTATCGCAGTGCTTATCGGGGTCGTAGCCGCCTCCGGGATCTCGCGCTCGGCCGCCACCGGGTCATCATGGCCGAATCTCCCGTCGTCTGCAAAGGCTCAGGTGTTCCGGCGCAGCGCCAGGACGTACATCCCGTCGGTGCCGGCCGTCTGCGGGAGCAGTAACGCACCTCGGCCCAGCGGCTCCCAGGGCGGCCCCGGGGGCGGGACCACTTCGGCCCAGCCGGCCGACAGCGCTTTCGCCAGCCACGCGTCGACGTCGACGGTCTCCGCCCGGGTCAGGGTGCACACGCTGTACACGAGCACGCCGCCGAGCATCACCAGGGGCGCGGCGGCCGACAGCAGGCGCCGCTGGAGGGTGGCCAAACGCTCCGCATCCTCCGGGCGCACCCGCCAGCGGGCGTCAGGCCGGCGCCGGAGCACCCCCAGACCAGTACAGGGCGCGTCCACGAGCACTCCGGCAAAGGTGGACGGCTGAAAGGGCGGTTCGGTGCCGTCCGCCACTACCACGCCGACGTTCTCCAGCCCGAGGCGCGCCGCGTTGCCGGCTACCAATTTCACGCGTGGTGGGGCCAGGTCAGCCGCCACTACGAAAGGGGCGGCCCGGGCGAGCTGGGTGGCCTTGCCTCCCGGCGCCGCACACACATCCAGGACCCGCCCCGGGCTCGCCTGCACCAAGCCCGCCATGTACTCCCCTACCGCCTGGCTGCCGGGGTCCTGCACATACCCGTCCGCTCGCACCGACGGAGACGCAGCCACGTTCATCTGTTGCAGAGCGGCCAGGGCGCGCTCCGGGCCTATATCTTCGCCGAGGCGCCTGATCATCCAGTCGGGGTAACTGAGCCGGGTCCCGAGGTCCGGCCACACGATCGGGCCCGCCTCAACCAGGCTGGCGACCCTGCGAAGGACGGCATTCAGGAGCGGCCGGGCCCGGCTGGGGGCCTCCGCCACCGTTGCCGACACGGCTGCGTACGCCGGTACCCTCATAAAGGCGAGCTGGTAGGCGCCGGCCCGGGCCGCCGCCCTGACCTGTGGTTCGAGCTGACCGTGGGCGAACTGCCCTATGAGCCAGTCGCAAGCTCGGCACATCCTGAGGGTCCCATAGGTCAGCTCGGTGACGAAACCTCTATCCCTCTCGTCCAGGCCCGAGGTCGTGAGCAGGTGCGGGACGACCATGTTGGCCCGTTCGCCGTCCTCCGCGGCCATCAAGGCCGAGATGGCGACGCCGCGCGCCGTCGCGGTCGGCCTGTTCACCGCGCTCGTCATTCGCCGAGCCGCTCGTTCGCGCGAGGACGTGCGCCCCGGGCCCAGTCTTCGGCGTCCATGGCCGGTTTGCCTTCCGGTTGGACCAAGAGCAGTTCGAGGGTGCCTTGACCCGTCCCCACTTTGTTCCCCTGGATTTGCCCCGGGGAAAGGGTTCGCTGGTCAGAGAGGACGTGCGCTCTGCGGACCAGCAAGCGCTTTCCTCTGAAGGTCGTCCACGCTCGACCGATCCTGACGGCCCGGTTTTCGACCTCTGCCGGCAGGGAGAAGTCAAGCTGCAGCTCGGCCGGCTCGACCTTGGCGGCATAGATGGGATCGCCGACCTGAGGGACCGGAGCACCGAGGCCCTCGGACAGCGACCGCAGGAGGAGTTCGTTGCCTATGCTCCCGAGGCGTTGGCGCAGCTCGTCGGCCGTCTCGTCCTGGCCAATGGCCGTGTCGGCACGGGCGTACACCGGCCCGGTGTCGAGCCCTTCTTCCAGCTCCATAAGGCACACGCCGGTGCGGGCGTCGCCGGCCAGGATGGCCCGCTCGACAGGGGCGGCACCTCTCCACCGAGGCAGCAGCGAGAAATGCAGGTTGACCATGGGCACCTCGGCCAGCACCTCCGGCTTGATAATCCGGCCGTAGGCCACCACCACGCCCAGCTCGGGCCCGAAGCCTACGACCTCCGCGGCCCGGTGCACGACGCGCAGCCCCAGCTCCGCCGCAGCCAACTTGACCGGGCTCGGGCTCGAAGCCGGGCCGCGGCCCCGACGGGTGTCGGCCCGTGTCACTACGACCACGACGTCGTGGCCGGCGGCGACGAGCGCTCGCAGCGTCCCGGCCGCGACCTCCGGGGTCCCTAGGAAGGCCAGCTTCACGTGCGGGGTGCCGCCCCCTGGCCAACCGCTTCTGCTCTGCGCCGCAGTTCTCCCATCGCCTGTTTGCGCTGGTCGCCGTCGAGCAGTTCCAGGAGGAGCCGACCATCGAGGTGGTCCACCTCGTGCTGGTAGAGCGTGGCCTCGAGCTCGTCAGCCTCGATCGAGACGGGGCGTCCGTCCAGGTCGTAGCCCGTTACGTGCGCATGTCGGGGCCGCTCGATCTGAAAATATAGCTCCGGCACAGACAGGCACCCCTCTTGATGCTCCCACTCGCCGTCCCGCTCGGTGATGACGGGGTTCACCAGGGTGCGAGGACCGCTATTGCCGATCTCGTACACGAACAACCTGCGGGAGACCCCCACTTGCGGGGCGGCCAGACCGAGGCCGTGCGCCTCTTTCATGGTCGCGTGCATCTCCTCGGCCAGCCTGGCGATGCGCCCATCGATCTCAGTAACCTCCAGGGCGCGGCGTCTGAGCACCGGGTCGCCGAAAGTCCGGATCCTGTAGGGAGCCATGGCGCAACATTGTACGGGTAGGTGGCCCATCCGCCGGTGGTGGCGGAGGGCCCTCACCGGCCCGGCCTGACTGGGCCCGCCCGACTGGCCCGGCCTGACTGGGCCGGGCTCACTGGGCCAGGAGGCAGGAACCATTAGGCTCGGCCGCCGATGGGCGACCATTACTTCTCCGCTGTGCCGTCCGCACCGTCCCAACCGGTAACCGTCGATCTGCGCCTGCCTGATATGGAGCTCAGCCTGCAGGCCGACCGGGGGGTGTTCTCGGGCAGCCGCGTCGACCCCGGGACGATGGCCCTGCTCAGGGAGTCGCCGTGGCCCCCACCTGCGGGTGAGCTGCTGGATCTCGGTTGTGGTTACGGGCCGATTGCCTGCGTGCTCGGACGCCGTTCGCCAGAGGCCCGAGTATGGGCCGTCGACATCAACACCCGGGCCCTTCAGCTCACCGCGGCCAACGCCGCGGCGAACGGCCTGGCCAACGTCAAGACGGCCCTTCCTGAACAGGTGCCGGCCAGTCTGGTCTTCGGCGGCATCTGGTCCAATCCTCCTGTGAGGGTCGGTAAGCAAGCTCTTCATGACCTGCTCTCCACCTGGTTGGACAGGTTGGGCCCGGCCGCCGAGCGCGTGGCTGGTCATGAACCGCCACCTCGGCTCTGACTCGCTGGGCGTCTGGTTGGAGGAGCAGGGTTGGGACGTCAGGCGGGAGGCGTCGAAATCCGGGTACCGGGTGCTCCAGGTCGGAAGAGCGGCGAAAGGTGGGACGGGCCAGTGAAAAAGCTCGGGCCCACGGACCTGAAGCGGCTGCACCGGGATTGGGCCCGGCGGTCGACGGGCCGCGTCGCCTTGTTGCTCGATGGGGTCAGCTCGCCGTTCAATGTGGGGTCGATAGTCCGCACGGCGGCGGCGTTCAAGGTCGAGCACATCTACCTGACCGGCGGGACAACCTCCCCGGCGGCAGCCAAAGCGGGCAAGACGGCCCTGGGCACCGAGCGGTACCTGTCCTGGTCGACCTTCGACCGGGGGGCGGACGCCGCGGATGCCGCTCGCGAAGACGGTTTCGCGGTTGTCGGCCTCGAATTGGCCGACCACGCCGTGCCCCTCTTCCAGCTCTCGGTTGGGCCCGATGTCTGCATCGCCATAGGTAACGAGGACCACGGGCTCACCGTCGGCACCCTCGCCGCCTGCGATGCCGTCGCCTTCATCCCCCAGTCGGGCCGCGTCGGCAGCCTGAACGTCGCCACGGCCGCCGCCATTGCCCTTTTCGAGGTGCGCCGGCGGGACTGGGCCGGTACGTGGTGAGCCGATCCCGGTCTCGCTGACGGCCGCAGGCTTTCACCGAGCCGCGGCAGACTCTTTCAGGCGCCGGCTTAGGTAGCGCCTCTCAGAACCATTCGTCGCCATCCGTAGAGCGCGGCCGTAGCTGGCGGCGGCCTCGTCGTAGCGCCCCATGCGGCGCAGCAGGTCGGCCCGGGCCGAGTAGAGCAGATGGTGGTCGTGAAGCCGGCCCGACGTTTCCAGCACATCGATGGCGCGGAGCCCTTCAGCGGGCCCGCGAGCCATGGACAGGGCCACGGCCTGATTGAGCTCGATGACCGAAGAGGGCACCATCCTGAGGAGCTCGCCATAAAGAGCGACGATCTGGGCCCAATCTGTTGACGCGGCGTCGGCGGCCCCATCGTGGCAAGCGGAGATGGCCGCCTGGACCTGGTATGGGCCAGGGTGCCGGCGCCGCAAGGCCGCCTCGAGGAAGCCCCGCCCTTCAGCAATCTCGTCCTGGTCCCAGCGCGACCGGTCCTGTTCCTCCAGCGGTACGAGGTCACCTCTGTCGTCGACCCGAGCCCGCCGGCGGGCGTCTGTCAGTAGGAGGAGGGCCAGCAACCCCAGTACCTCGGGGTCGTCTGGCATCAATTGGGCCAGGAGGCGGGCAAGACGGATGGCTTCGTCGGAGAGGTTGGCCCGCATGAGGTCTTCCCCCCTCGTAGCTGAGTAACCCTCATTGAACAAGAGGTAAACGACAAACAGCACCGCCGTCGTGCGTTCTTGCAGGAGGTGGCCGGGTGGGACCCGGTAAGGGATATGGGCGTTGCGGATCTTGCGCTTGGCTCGCACCAGTCTTTGGGCCATTGTCGCCTCGGGCACGAGGAACGCCCTTGCGATCTCGCTCGTAGTCAGGCCCGAAAGCGCTCGTAGCGTGAGGGCTACTCGGCCCTCGAAAGGCAAAGCCGGGTGGCAACAGGTGAAGATGAGGCGCAGACGATCGTCGCCGATCCCACTCTCGTCCACCGGCCCGGCCCCGTCTTGGGGGTGCAACAGCGCCAGCTCCTTTATTTTCGACGTACCCGCGCTGGTCCTGCGAACGGCGTCGAGGGCGCGGTTGCGGGCCGTTGTCGTAAGCCAAGCGCCCGGGTTGCGGGGCAGCCCATCTCGTCGCCACTTCACGAGCGCTTGCGCAAAAGCTTCCTGCGTGCACTCTTCGGCCAGGTCCCAATCACCTGTAAAGCGGATGAGAAAAGCCAGGACGCGGGCCCACTCGTCCCTGAACGAGCGGGCCACCTCGGCCTCGACGCCGCACCTTACATCGGCCAGATCGGCCTCACTTCGATGGTGCCGGAACGCGACCCGGGGATCTTGGCCGCCACCTCAATCGCCTCGTCGAGGTCTTTGCAGTCAACGACGAAGTAACCGCCCACCTGTTCTTTGGTCTCAGCGAACGGCCCGTCGAAAGTCAGGACCTCGCCGTCGCGGACCCTCACGGACGTCGAATCGCTTGTGGGCCGAAGCCGCTCGCCGCCTTCCAGTACGCCGCGCTCGGCCATCTCCTTCCAGAAAGTGCCATACTCGGCCAGGATCGACCCTCCTTCTTCGGGGCTCAAACCGTCCAGCCACTTCTCGTCCTCGCAGATCATGAGCAAGTACCGCATTGGTTTCCTCCTCGTCTAATGGTGCCATCAAAAGAGGAGCCCGGACAGCTTGAGGAGGGATGCGGCCGCTGGCTCCGTTCCATGGCGGTCCGCGGTCTCCTTTCGACCAGTCCCGGGCACCTCTGTCATGACGACGATTGGGGCCCCCTCGATATCGACACCCGCGGCAGCTTTTTCTAACAAGGGAATCGGGCGCTCCGACTGGAACGAGGGCCGGACACCATCTTCGCTGGGCAGCGCGCCACGTTCTGGTCGTCGGCCGCCCTAGTTCTCCCAGGCAGGGCCTTGGCCATGGCGTCCAGGGCGGATGGGCCCGCACAATCCGCCGCCCTGGCGAGGACGGGCATCGCGCTGGTCTCCGGGTACCTGCGCTCGATCCCGCCTCCCGACGAGCTCGCCTCGGGGGCCGGTCCCATTGACGCCCGGGGTGTGAGGGGACGTCCCGCGTCGATCTGAACATGGGGACCTGTACTGGACCAGCACGGTGATGGGCCGCCGGCCCAACCGGGGCCGCTGCCAGACACGGCGTACCTGGCTTCTCGGCTCTTTTGAGCCCGGTTTGAGCCCGGTTTGAGCGCGGCGGAGCCCACTTTGAGCCCATTTGAACCCGGTCGACCCGGCTGGCGCCGCCCGCTGCGCCGACTTAGGTCGCATTACATGCCTACCGGGCCACGTTTTTGGACCCAGGTCGCGAATATGGCCGCCATGCGCCCGTGGCCCTCCGGTCGGCGGCCCAGCGCGGTCAGGGCGGCGGCCCGATAGGCATAATGAGGGCCGTGAACGTCCCCGAACCGGTGAGTGCCAAACGTCATCGGCTGCAGCTCGTAGCCGCGCCGACGGGAAAGCGGTGGGGAGCACGGTGAGTAGTCCAGCGGGTAGTCCAGCGCGGAGTATGGTTTCGCTTAATGCGCATTCTCATAGTCGGGGCCGGCGGCGTCGGCAGCGCCGCAGCTCGGATCGCCGCCCGTCGGGACTTTCCCTCCCAGGTGGTAGTGGCGGATTACTCATTGTCGCGAGCGGAGAAGGCCGTTCAGGCGGTCGACGACAAGAGGTTCGTCGCCGCCCAGCTGGACGCCTCCGATCAGGCTGGTCTTGTCGCCTTTATCACTGAGTACCGCATAGATGGTGTGCTCGGGGCCACCGATCCCCGTTTCACCATGCCGATATTCCGGGCCGCGCTCGAAAGCCGAGTGCACTACATGGACATGGCCATGTCCATGTCGAAGCCGCACCCAACCGATCCTTACTCCCAGACCGGGGTGAAGCTGGGTGACGACCAGTTCGCGTTGAGCGACGACTGGGTGGACAGCGGACGTATTGCTTTGGTGGGCATGGGGGTCGAACCTGGCCTGGCCGACGTTTTCGCCCGCTACGCCGCCGATTACCTCTTCAGCGAGCTCGACGACGCCGCCGTGCGAGATGGCGCCAACCTGGTGGTCGAGGGTTATGAATTCGCCCCGACGTTTTCGATCTGGGCGACGATCGAGGAATGCCTCAACCCCCCAGTGATCTACGAGAAGGAGCGGGGCTGGTACACGACCGAACCGTTCAGCGAACCCGAGACCTTCGATTTCCCTGACGGTATCGGCCCAATCGAGTGCGTCAACGTCGAGCATGAAGAGGTCCTTCTAATTCCCCGGTGGTTGGACGTCAAGCGGGTGACGTTCAAATACGGATTGGGCCAAGACTTCATTGACGTCCTGAAGGTGCTGCACAAGCTCGGCCTGGACCGTACCGACAGGGTGCGGGTCGGCGAGGTCGAGGTCAGCCCGCGCGATGTGGTGGCGGCGGCCCTGCCCGACCCGGCCACGCTCGGCGACCGTATGACAGGAAAAACGTGTGCTGGGCTTTGGGCCGAGGGACGGGCAAGGACGGCCAGCCCCGGTCCACGTACCTTTACCACGTAGTCGACAACGAGTGGTCCATGCGCGAGTACGGATCGCAGGCGGTGGTGTGGCAGACGGCGGTCAATCCTGTCGTCGCATTCGAGTTGATCGACAACGGGTCGTGGACGGGGAGTGGCGTGCTTGGGCCGGAAGCCTTTGACTCGAGGCCGTTCCTCGACCTCCTGGCCGGGGGCTACAGCTCCCCGTGGGCGCAATTAGAGGTGCCCGGGTAGTCCGGCCGTGCCCGGCCTTCGTCGGGGGCCCTGCGGCGAGAGGTTGGCGGGCGTCTCTTCTATTTGCTTTTTGGCTCCGTAACGGCCGTCGAATAAGGGCCCCGGCGCTCGCAGATCTCATTCTGGCGTATATACGCCCGTCGGCCGGGAGTGATAACCCTTGGCGCCGATCGCCAGACTCAGCGGGCTGCGCGGATCCTGCCCAGATCGCAGGCAGTGGAGCGCGTGGCGGAAGTCGTATCGCGGCTCCCACCCGAGCTCGCGTCGCGCCCGGCTGTTGACGTACACGCGGTCGAGGCTCGGTAGCATTTTCCAGCCTCGGCGGGCGTAGATCTCTTCGTAGTCCGGGTAGAGCCGTCGCACGACGCTGGGCGCGTCGGCGGCGAGGCCCGCCATGTCGTCTTGGGCGAATGGAGTGGTAGCACTGATGATGTAACGGCCGAAGCCCAGCGCGGGAGCCTTTTCGAGGGCCAGGCGGTGGGCGGTCACGACGTCTTGGAGATCGACGCGCCGGTACAACAGTTCGTTGACCTTCAGGTTTTGGTCGTCGTAAGCGGCCCGGACTTCGTCTCGGTCGTCGGCTTCCGGAAAGAAGCGAGAGACCCGGAGGACGACACACGGTAGGCCAGAGTCCCGCTGCAAAAGCTGGCACAGGTCTTCGGCGGCGGTCTTTGTGGCGCCGTATATATTTTTCGGGACGGGCTGTACATCCTCCGTAATCCAAGCCGCCGGTGCGTCCGGACCTGGCGTAAGGGCACGACCGAAGGTGGTCGTGCTGCTGGTGAACACGAAGGCGGTCACCTCGAATTCGACTGCTGCCTCCAGCAGGTTCAGCGTTCCAGAGATGTTCGTATCGACGAACGACTGCCGGTCGTGGCTACCAACATGGGGTTTGTGAAGGGTAGCGGTGTGGAACACGGCGTCCACTCCTCGAGTGCAGCGCCGGACCAGATCACGGTCGACGATCGAGCCAGCTGAAGGGATCTGAGGCGAGCTCAAGAGGTCGAGCCCGACGACATCGTGGCCGTCCGCGGACAACGACCGCACAAGCGCTTCTCCAAGATGCCCGGCGCTCCCCGTAACCAGAACCTTCATGCGTGAGGCATAGTAACGAGCCGGCTACCGCAGACCCAGCTTGGTCCGGCCGTCGAGCAGTTCACGAGCGATCTCCAGATGGCCCGAGTGAGCCGCCGTCTCCTCGATCATGTGCAGCACGACCCAGCGCAACGACGTGATCTCCTCCTCTAAGTCCGGGTCGCCATGCCGGCCCACGGGCGGCGCCGATAACGGCGTTACGGCCAGTACCTCATCGGAGCGCCGGCACTGGTCGCAGTAGTAGGCGACGACTTCCTCTGCCGGCCGGTCGCAGGTAAACGCGGCGTTTGGGTCGTACGGCGGCCGTCCTTCATCCCATGGCAGCTCGACGCCCGACCCGGCCACGACCTGCTGGAACCAGTGCCGCTCCGCATCGCCCAGGTGCTGGACAAGGCCGGCTGGGGTCCAGCCCGAAGGGACCACAGAGGTGTGCCACGCCTCCTCGTCAAGCTGCCCAACTATGGAAAGAACTGAGGCGCGCTGGTATTCGAGGAAGCGCATCAGCGTTTGCTTCTCGTCATCGGGTGCTTCGGTCATCACCTGATCATGGCACGGAACCCTGCTTCTTTGGCCTTTTATAGGAGCTAGCGGCCCTCAACTCGGCCAGCGGGCTCGTCGCGGTTCGGCAGTTCCACCAACCCTCGTCTTGCTTCAGAGACGGCAACCTCGAGAACTGTCCCACATTTAACGCCCACGGCGGACCAGTACCTCGGCGGACCCCGCCTAAGGAGCGGCCGTGGACGAAGCCGTCCGGGGGTGCTGCCCATAACACGCGTCCTCGACAGACCTGCTGCCGCGCCCCACCGCTGCCCCTTCTTGGTCACAATGGCTGATATACAATTAGGAGCCAGATTATCCAGGCTTTACCGGGATAATCTGTCGGTGTCTGGCCCGAGAGGGTTGGGCTACTTCAACCGTGTTCCCGTGGCCGATGGCGGGCTCGAAGAGGGCAGAGCGTCGGCCGCGACGTCCGATCTATTGAACCGGGGATCTGATTCGCCTCTCCCTGTCTGTCCCGGCGTGTACGTCTTTCGACGCGACAGCGGATTGCTCCTACCAGAATCCCCGCTTCTCTCCACCGGTGCGGTTCACCCGGAGAGCACGCGACTCCAAGGGCACGGGGCCAAATCGCCTGCTCGACGATCCAGCGAGACAGTGCGGGTACGGCACAAAGGTGCCCTCGTGATCACGGCTGGCCTCGTCGGCCGGAGCATAAGCCGGAACGTCACTCTCGAAGGGGGACGAGGGTGCAAGGTGTCGGTGCAAGCGGCTCAAGCAGTTCGACCAACGCAGGCTGGCCGAAGTACCGGCGCCAGCCGAGGGGGGTGGACCGGTAGTGCTTGTCGGGGATGTCCGGGTCGGCTCCCAGTGCGAGCAACGTCTGGGCGAGGGCGAGGTTGCCGGTCTCGGCGGCGACATGTAGGGCCGTGTGCCACGGCTCGTTGCTCGGGATGTCGCTGCGACCGAGTGCGTTGACGTCGAAACCGGCCGAGACGAGCAGCTCGACCGCGTTGGGTGCACCTTGGGCCGCGGCCCAGGTGACCAGCCCGCTCCGCTTGTGCCGCACCGCGCCGACTACATTGGCGGGCGTTTGCTGAACTGCGTCGGTGTCGCCGGCGAGGACGGAGGCGACGAAGGTGTCGGCCGCCCCTAGCCGGGGCGGGGGGAGCCGAGGGCGCGGAGTTGGTCGGCGAGCTCGCGGTGGCCGTTGACCAGTGCGACTTCGACCGGCGTGCCCCGCCGAGGGCTGCGTGGCTCGGTGAACGGGCTCATGATGTCGACACCGTGCTCGGCGAGCAAGGCGACGCGGTGGCGCTGATCGTGAGTGACCGCCCAGGCCAGCAGGCTCCGCAACATTTCGGCGGGCGACTCCAGGGACTCGCCGAGCAGCCGGTGCCAGGGGCCACGGGTGTCACGGCCAAGGCCGTACTCGAAGAGCAGTTCCAGGTGGTCGTCATTGGTGCCGAACATGCGGTTGTACAGGGCCTGGCCATCGTTGGGGTCGGCGCCCGACTCCAATAGCAGCCGGGCGAAAGGTATGGCGTGCGGATGCCAGGGTTGGCGGTGTTCGCCGTAGCCGAGCACCCCCGTGAGCGCCGTGAACGGGGTGGGCAGAGCGTGCCAGAAGCGGCCGTCGTTGGGGTCGGCCCCGGCGTCGAGCAGCAGCTGGGCCGTCTCCAGCGTGGCCGCCAGGTCGACGTCCGGGTTGTGGCGGGCGTAGGCCTGGTACAGCAATGGCGACCAACCGTGTGGTCCGCCGGTAACACTCGCCGCGGCCTGTCGCCCGGCGAGGTGACGGCGCACCTCGGGCATCTCGGCGCACGCCGCCGCCACGAACAGGTTGTGCCGGGGCAGCTCGGGCTGCTCGGCTAGGAGCTGGGCGGCGGCCGCACGGTTGGCAGGTCCGTCGTCGCTGTAAGTCAGGCACGCCAGTCGAAGGAACCGGTCGGCCGGCGCTTCATGCTCCGGTGCCGGCTGTCCAGGGGCCAGGCGCGGGCCGTTACGACCTGGACGTACCGGCGCATGCGGGCCCAGCTGGCGAAGCCGTGCTCGCGTGCCAAGACCAACTGGGCGGCCGTCAACGGGAATGCACTGGGGGCCGGCGTTCCGGGGTGCCATCTAGATACCCGGGCCAGCGCGGCCGCCTCGCCGCTTCGGACGGCGCGCTGTAACTCGCGGGCCTGCTTGCGGAGCTGGTCGAGATCAGGGTCTTGGGGCAGCGACGCCGTCGCCATCGCGAACTCCTTTCGCTCTACCGGCCGGTCCGCGATGCCGGTCGAAAGGAGGCCAGGAACTGTACGCACAGGCCTGCTGTTCTATCGGGTGGGCTCAGCCCTTTCCGCGGACCAGGCGGCGCCCCACGCGCCAGCTTTATCGTACCGCTCGAAGCCGACCACTCCGCGGGACGCGACCTATCCCAGGCGGCGACGGGCGCGGCCGGCGGTTACCATTTCGGCAGCCATCATCGCCTAAAGGGAGCTTCCCACATGTCAGAGGGGCTGGACCGGACCGTTCTTCCCATTCGCCGCCCGGCCTTTACGGGGTCGCCAACCAGACCCTGGGCGGCTCGGTGCCTGATTGGGGCTGATAGGTCACGTGCGACCTCCGGCAGGAGCCCCGAACGTCCTACTGGTGCTTTATCCGAGCAAGTTCCTGACCAGGCACTTTGTGATCAACACAGGGTGGGCGCGGAGGGACTTGAACCCTCACGGCCTTGCGGCCAATGGATTTTGAGTCCATCGTGTCTGCCATTCCACCACGCGCCCTAGCTGGGGTTTTGCCCTCGGTTACCCTCCTGAAAGCCGCCAACCTTGGCCCTTTCGCCAGCTCTCCACGGAGCACTCGCAGCCGCGACGAGGTAGCCACGCCACCGCTGGGCCGCAACCGGAAGAAGGGCCCCGGATCGACAAGGGAGCGTTCGGCAAGTCATTACGAGCTCCGATACTACGACAAGGCGACTCAGCGGCAGGCCGTGCGAACGTTCGTGGCGCCCCGTGCGGAACGTGGCGCCAGCATCCGGGCCGCCCGCGCAGCGCTGGCCGCGCTCGTTGCCGACGTTGAGGCTGGCCGGTACGTCTATTCCCGCGATGCCAAAGCCGAGCCAGCGCTCGACCCTGAGCCCCAACCGGACACCAGGACGGTTGGGGAAGTGCTGGACGAATGGCTGGCGCATTGCGAGTCGGTCGGCCGGCCCAAACGACCCGGCACGGTTACAGCATCCGCGCTGAGCGCTTCAAGGCTGCAATCGGCAACGTGGCCCTGTCGGCTCTTGGTGCGCGCGACGTGGACCAGCTCTACGCTCACTGGCGCGCCGAGGGCATGAGTCAAGCGGGCGTGGTCCACCACCACCGGGTATTACGCGCTGCGCTGAACCAGGCTAAGAAGTGGGAGTGGGTCGACCGAAACGTCGCACTCAACGCGACGGTCACTACGCCCGCGCCGCCCGAACTTCACGTGCCAAGCATTGAGCAAACAGAAACTCTCGTACTGCGCGCTGAGCAAGGGGCCTCACCCGACCTTGGATCGATCGTCCTCTTCGCGATCATGACGGGCTGCCGGCGTGGTGAGCTCTGCGGCGTGCAATGGGGAGATATCGATTGGGCGCGCCAGAAGCTCACCTTCCGCCGGTCTGTATGGGAAGTCCGATCCGAAACTGGCGTCAAGGACACAAAGACGCACCGGGTGCGCACGATCGCGCTCGACGCGGCATGCATCGGGCTGCTCGCCGCCAGACGCCAGCGTGCCGACACTGATGCCAGGATGGCTGGGGTGGCCGTCGGTGATGGCGCCTACGTGTGGGCGACAAGCGTGGAAGGATTGGCGCCACGAACGCCAGACAGCATCACGCGAGCGTTCGCACACCTATGCGACACCCTGGAGCGGGAGACGGGCCAGCCCTGGCCGTTCCGGTTCCATGACTTGAGGCACTTATCGGCGACGGAACTGATCGGTGGCGGTGTGGACGCGCGGACAGTTGCCAGTCGGCTCGGGCACGCTGATCCGTCTGTCACCCTCCGCGTGTACGCCCACGCGGTTCAGGAGCGCGACCGTGCCGCAGCCGAGCTGCTTGGCACCCGGTTTGCACTGCCGACGGCCAGTCCGCAGTAAGGGTGTCCACAATCGCAGCGGCCCGTATTCGGTGTTCGACGAGCCTCGAGCGCGCCAGGCCACGCGCACGCTCAATCACACCAAAGCGCTGGGCGCCGACGTGACCTATGGCTCCTAGCAAGCAAGGGTCGGGAGAGAGGCCGGCTCACCGCTCGCGAACGCTCTGAGTACAGGCGCACAGGGTGTGACCTGGTCGAGCTCGTCTGCGCTGCCGCCAGCCGAGTCAGGGCCCTGTCGGCCGCGCTGGCGTTGGCCTTGGAGAGCAGTCCGTCTTACTGAGATGCCGAGCAGCTTGGCCACCTCGTCAGGCTGCCGGCCGGAGCGGAGGAGGTCCTCTGCCGCCTCGGCCTGGACGCGCTGAGTTTCGGCTTGGGCGCGCTCCCAGGCGGCTTTGGCCTCGGCAAGCCGGGCCACGGCCCCGGAGAACAAACGCGCCGCGGCAATACGGGTGGTTAGCCGTTTCTTCGTGGCCGACGCCTTCCGGGCAGCGAGCTCCGGAGGTGTCGCGTAGTTTGGTCGTCACCGACGCGCGCTGTGGGTTGGAGCTTGGCGCGATTATAAGTAGCCTCTCTGGAAATGATTGCCCAATTGCAGAAGAATAGCCGAGGCTTGCCGTGTGTTTCACGCACTAGCTGACATTGGCTTTTGTGGGAGGTAATATCCGAGATTATGTAGGGCTTGGAAATGGCCAGTGAGCACGCATAACGATTATGAACTTGTCAAGTCGCGGTCTTTGCCAGTCAGACCCAGCGTGCATAAAAACCAGATCTGGGAGCCTAAGGTGCTGCAGCCCTCTTGGGTCCCTATTGGTTCAGCGTCAGGTAGCTAGGCGTCGTGGCGGCGCCTCCGGGTGAGGCTCGCCCACAGGGGCAGGGGCCCGTTCGGAGGCACCCTTCGCCAAACTGGCCGGAGTGGCCCCCCAGAGACCTCCAGCGTGGAGACGGTCCGTCGCCGGCTGAACCGCACCGGCGACCGCCAGCTAACCCGGGCGTTGTACATCATTGTCCTCGTTCGCCGCGCCTCTACGCTCGGACCAAGGCCTACGTGTCCCGGCAGACCGCTGAGGGCAAGACATCAAAAGAGCTGCCTAAAACGCTATGTCGCACGCCACTTGTTCAGGAAGCTCGAGGCAGTCCGCAACGGCTTGACACGACGTAGAAGCGTCCCCTACCGACAACCGAGATTTGACCCCGTGTCAGGTCCACAAGTGCAGGTTCGGTGGCCAATCCCCCTGGTCGTGTGCCGACCAGGGGGACAGAAAGGTGATAAACGTGGAGGGCTGGGCCGAGATCCGCTGCAGGCTGCGACGAAGCCGAGCATATGGGCATCAACGCCGTCGCCCGGTGCCTGGGCGTGGCCGGCAACACCGTCAGGCTAGCTCTGCGCTCTGACGCGTCGCCACACTACACCGGCGGTCTGCTGTCGATGCTTTGGAACCGGCGATCCTCGAGAACACAGGTCGGGTTCCTGACGGGCCCAGTCGTTCGGGCGACCACCAATGCCATGGGGAAGTTTTGGGAAAACGGCTCCTTCAACATGGCCATCAATGCAACAACGCATAGCCAACCAAAGGAGCCGACATGAACACGAAGAAACTCGCTGCCAGGGTTGCCAGCACGGCGGTCGTCGCACTTATCTCCATCGCGACGTTGAGCGCAGGTGCCTCGGCGGCACAAAAGCCGGCAGCACACATTGACGCCGGGACCCGGAGCGGTGCCACAGGAACCGCCCCTAATGCATGGTCAACTCGTCTCAGTGGGCTGCCGTCCGGAGGCGCCGCGCTCTTCGACGGCGTCACTCCCTCTTACGGCTTACCGTTCTACGACAGCCCTGCGGCTCCGGCTCGGGTAAAGCAAATTGCCCCGAATGCTTGGTCGTCTCGTCTTAGTGGCCTCCAGGCCGGCGGCGCGGCGCTCTACGTTTGAGATGGGCGTAAAAGCTGCCCGGAGCACCCCCGCGCCGCGGGTGCCTGAGAGAATGGTCAACGTGGTTCCGGAGCCCGCACATGGCAGCCGTCCCCCGGTCATCGACGTCAGGCTGCTCGGGCGGTTCATCGTGACCGCTGGAGGCCGCAGCGTTGGCTCATGGCCGCGCCCAAGCGCCCGGCGCCTGTGCCAGCTCGTTCTGGTTAGCCCCGGGCGCAGGATCAGCCGGGAGGCGGCGTGCGAGGCGCTGTTCCCGTCGCTTTCGCTCGAGGCGGCCGCACATTCGCTTTACAAGGCCCAATCGATGGCACGAACGGCGCTGAAACAGCTGGGGCCGGAGGCAGCTGGCTTGCTCCGTGCCGACCGGAGCCAAATTTGGGCCGACCCGGCCGTCTCGCTAATTGTGGACCTCGACGTCCACGAGCGGGCGCTTCGGGCCGCGCTGCAGGTTCTGCCGGGCCAGGCACGAGACGCTGCTCTCGTCGAGGTCCTGTCAACAGGCGGGGCCCCGCTCGAAGACGAGCCCGAGGCTGATTGGGCGGCCCGGGTAGGGGAACGGGTCGAGTACCTCCGCCAAGAGGCTCGCTTGGAGCTGGCCCGCGACCGCTCCCGCGGTATTGGGCGCGCTCACCCCGAAGAGGTCCTTCAGGCCTGGCAGGCGTGCCTGGAGGCGGACCAAACCGACGAGGAGGCGGCCGCCGCGCTCATGCAGTTGTACGTCGCTCAAGGCCGTCGCCCCCTGGCCGTTGCAGTTTATGAACGCTGCAGCGCCGCGCTCGCCAACCTGGGCATAAAGACCTCGCCGGCCCTCGAGGAAGTGCGGGCCAACGCGGACGGCCGAATGCCGGGGCTTAGGGAACAGACCTCGCCGGTTAGGCCAGGCGTCGCCGCCGTTCGACAGGGGGAGGAACGCCGGCTGGTGAGCGTTGTTTTTGTCGATCTCGCCCCGCCGGGTCTCGGCGGCCAGGCCGACCCAGAAGACCTCCGGGAGCTGATCAGTGCCGGCCTGGCTCAAACGATGACCGAGGTGGAGGCGTT
Source organism: uncultured Acidimicrobiaceae bacterium (assembly GCA_963750465.1). Taxonomy (GTDB): domain Bacteria; phylum Actinomycetota; class Acidimicrobiia; order Acidimicrobiales; family Palsa-688; genus Fen-671. The sequence continues at coordinate 22,920 of CAVVRE010000007.1, read as the reverse complement.
CGGCGGCACGGTGGCATCGATCTCCGGCTTCGGCATGTTGGTGCTCTTTGGCGCCCCGCTGGCCCACGAGGATGACCCAGAGCGGGCCCTGCCGCGCCTCGTTGCGCATCGCGGCTGCGGTGGGCCGACCGGTGGCTCGTGGCAACGCCTTTATCGGCGGACGCCCAGAGCAAGCGGGCCCCCCAATGGCGGTCCTTTCCGTACGCATTGGGGTCGAGTCCGGGACGGCGGTAGTGGGGCCGATGGGTGACGGTGACCAGGTGCGGTACGGGGCGATAGGCGAGGTGGTCGGCGCTGCCGCTGCGCTGCAATCAGCCGCTAAGCCCGGCACCGTGCTCGTCGGCCCATCCACGCGTGCCGCGGCCGAAGAGATCTTCGACTGGGGGCCGAGCCAGGACATAGGCATGTCCTCCGGCGCTCACCCGCTAAGCGGGAGTTACCTCGTGGGAGCGAAGCCACGATCAGAAGCCGAAGCCGGCCGTCGTCGTCTGGCGGCGCGGGCCACCCTGGTCGGGCGTCACGCCGAGCGAGCGGTGCTCACGGAAGCCGTTCGCGAAGCCGTGGCCGGCAAAGGCGGGGCGGTCGTCCTAACAGGTGAGCCCGGGATCGGCAAGACGCGCCTCGTCGGCGAGTGCCGAAAGTTCTTCATGGGCTGGGTGGGGGCGGCGTCGGGGCGGCTGCCGCTGTGGCTGGAGGGCCGATGTGCGTCCTACGCCTCCTCTACCCCGTACGGGGCCTATCAGCAGCTCCTGTGTCGCTTCATCGGGGCACCCCTGGAGGCCGGGGAGGCGGTGCTGCGCCCCGCCCTCGGATCGGCCGTGCGCGCTGTCTTAGGCAAGTACAGCGACCTCCTGCCCGTGCTGGCCCACATGATGGGGATGCCACCAGGGCCGGACGGGGCCCATCTGGGCCGGATGGGCCCAGCGGAGCTGCAGCACGTCACGTTCGCGGCGGTGCGCTCGCTGCTGGCCAAGCTCGTCTCCCACGGCCCGACTGTGCTCGCCCTGGAGGACCTGCACTGGTCCGACCCAACTTCGCTCCGCTTGACGGCGGAACTGGCGTCGCTGGCCTCGAGCGGCCCGCTGCTTTTGGTGGTGACGCGCCGGCCCGAGCCCGACCCCGGGGCCGGCGAACTCGAGGCTGCATTCGGCCTGTGTCTCGGCCGCCGGGCGCGCGTCCTCGATCTCGGTCCCATTCAAAGGCCCGATGAACGAGCCCTGGCCCGCTCGCTCTTGGGTGGCGCCATTACCGACCACGTGCTCGAAGCCGTCTGCGAGGGCGCGGACGGGAACCCTTTGTTCTTGGAGGAAAAGGTGGCATCACTACTCGACACCGGTATATTGCGCCGCGACGGCACCGGTTGGCGGCTCGGGCGCGACGGTAGTGTGCCTGTGCCCCAGGCGCTCGAGCGGTTGATCCGCTCTCGTGCCGACCGCCTGAGCCTGCCCGCCCGGGAGGTCTTGGTGGCGGCCTCGGTGCTCAGCCAGGCGGTCGAACGCATCACGCTGGGCGTCGTGAGCGAGCTCGACGCTGATCTGGACGACGCCATCGCCGAGGTCATCTCGGCTGGCCTCATCGTCGAAGTGCCTGGCCAGCCCGAGCCCCGGTACCGGTTCCGCCACGCCCTGATCGGTGAGGCGACTTACGGCGGCCTGTTGCGCTCGCAGCGCCGCCAGCTCCACGCCCGCGCCGCCTGGGACCTGGAGGCACGCTCCGCCGGTCGGCTCGACGAGGTGGCGGCCGTACTGGGTGGCCACCTCGCCGCCGCCGGCCAAGCCGACCGCGCCGCCCACTACCTGGAGCTGGCGGGGGACCGTGCCGCCCGGGTATTCGCCAATGACGAGGCCATTGATTTGTACCGTCAGGCGCTGGCTGTGATCGACGGGGACGACGAGAGGGCCGGCACGGGCGTCAACGAGTTCTCGGGCACGCTCAATTCGACAACGGCTGTGGCCGTGTGCGAGAAGCTCGCCGCCCTGCTCTGTTGGTCGACCGCTTCGGCGAAGCCCGGGCGGTGGCCCTTGACGGGCTGGCCAGGACGCCAGTCGAGGACACGCTACGGGCGGCGCGGTTGCAGGACCTGCTGGGCAATATCGAGTACCAGGACCTCCGTCTGGGATGCGGCAAACGACGCTCTAGAGGCGGCCGAGAAATTGCTCGGGCCGTGCGGGCTAGATGACGACCAGGAGCGGGTCGACATCTGGCTGGCCGTACAGGTTGACAAGGCCTGTGTCGCCCGCCGGGGCAACGAGGTCGAGCACGCCGTCTCGATCCTTGTGAGCGTGCGGGGGCTGACGGAAACTAGAGGCAGCCCGATGGTCGTGGCGGATGTTTACGGGTTGCTTGCATCGCTTCACAGAATGGAGCGGCGTTACCGGGTCGACGCAGAGATCCTGGAAGAATACCGGCGAGCGGCCAAGGCCGCCCAGGCCGTCGAAGGGACGACGTGGGCCCTGGGTAACCCCGAGACACTTCGGTTCAGTACGCTGTTGAACCTCGGTGAGGCCCTGACGTGGTACGGGGACCTCGAAGAGGCCCGCCAGGTCCTAGGTCAAGTTCTGGCAGCGGTGGAGAGGGCGGGGACGCCCAATGGGCGCAGCATGGTGCTGACCGCGCTCGCCGTTACCGCTTGGCGCCAGGGCGACGTCGAGCTTGTGCGCGGACCTGGCGCCGCAGGCGCGAGCCGCGGCCGAGGCGGGTCCAAGAACGGGCCACGACTGGAACTATGTGGCGGCAGCAACGGCGGCGCTGGGGGCGTGGGTGGCCTGGCGCGACCAGCGCCCAGACCGGGCGATCACCCTTGGGACCGAGGCGCTCGAGGCTTTGGAAATCCTGGACCTGTCGTTTACCCATTCCGCTGTCTGGCCCTCTTCCCACTCGCCTCCGCTTACCTCGACCCTCGGGCAAACAGAAAAGGCGGTGGACGTGGCCCGGCAAACGCTCGAGCCGACGCAGTTGTGGCTCCCGGACGAGCTCGAGGCCGCCATTCAGGGCGCCTGTGAGGCCTGGGAAAGGGGCGAGCCCGAGAAAGCCGGCCGGCATGTCGGGGACGCGGTGACACTGGCCCACGAGCTTCGGTACGCCTGAGGCACACCGGGGTCCCTCGCGAACTGTTGGGGCTAGTGAGGGCGACGACCCAATCTGGCTCTAGATAGGCACTTCCTTTTGCGCGCGCGTCGACATTGCGCCACCCCGGCCATAACGGCTCGCTCCGGACGCTATAACACATCGCACACTCATCGAGAAGCTGATCATCTAATGCCTCATGTTAAATTGAAATCGACGGACATGGTCAGATATTGATGATCCGTCCGGACGTGACCAGGACGCGACCCAACGAATGGTCACTAGCGGTCCCCCAGTGGTCGACAGTGGCGAACGAAAGTGCCCTGACACGGCGCCCCCACCAGAGCCGCGTAACGGGATTGCGGGCGATTGCCGTCCCCTCGAAGAGCCACTGAACGTTCAGAAAACCAAGGTGAAGCTAGAGCCACCCGTCCTGGACATGACGATGTACGCCGAGTACTCCCCGGCCGAGGTCGGCAGCCCTATGGCGTTGTAGTGGGCGTGCACACTCGTTGCCGGGACGCTGCCGCCCAGGTGGGAAGGTAAATGAGCCGGGAGGTGAGCCCTGGGTTAGGAGGCGAGCCCCCGACGGTGGGCGTACGCGACTGCCTGAGACCGGTCGCGGCTACTGGTCTTGGTGAAGATGTGGTTTACATGAGTCTTGACCGTGGCCTCGCTCACAAAGAGCTGCTTGGAGATCTCAGGGTTGGATAACCCTGCCGCCATGAGCCGCAGCACCTCGACCTCGCGTTCGGTCAGGCCGTCTGGCGGAGGACCAGTGCCTGCAGCCGCCAGGGTCGAGGTCTGTAATAGGCGGCCTTGGACTTCCGGGTCCATAACCGCCTGGCCCGCAGCGGCCGCTTCGAGGGCACGCCGGATGTCTTCTCGGCCGGCGGCCTTGGTGAGATAGCCGATCGCACCTGCTCGCAAGGCCCCCACGATGGAGGCGTCGTCGGCGTAGGTGGTGAGTACCACAACCTGCGACGCCGGGTGAGTGTGGCGGATATGCCGCGTCGCTTCTATGCCGTCGACCCCTGGCATGCGTAGGTCCATGAGGACTACATCGGGCGCCTTTTCCTCAACCAGGGCGATAGCGGCATCTCCGTTGGACGCCGCACCGACCACGTCGAAACCCGGCAGTGTCTCGATGAGAGTGACCAGTCCTTCTCTCACTGCGGCCTGGTCATCAGCGACGACGACCCTCATGCAGGGACCGCGATCTCGACGGTCCAGCCCGACGTCGTCGGCTCAGCGCGCACCCGCCCGCCCACCACCTCGACCCGTTCGCGCATGCCCCGCAGGCCGAAGCCCCCTCCTGTGGCGGCCAGCTCGCTGGCCGCCACCGTCTCGGTGGCGGAGTTGTTCACCACGAGCACGGTCGCAGCGGGGCTGAAATCGAGGCAGACCGAGACTTCCGCCCCAGGGGCGTGCTTGCGAGCATTGGTCAGGGCCTCTTCGCGCGGCGCGGTACACGGCCAGGCCAGCGTCGGTGCTCAATGTCCGGGGCGGGCCACGACCGTGAGCACGGCACCTTCGCGCCCTGCCAGTGCGGCTAGCTGCTCGGCCAGGTCCACCGGCTCGTCCCTCAACGCATGGACGGCTCGGCGCGTCTCCTCCAACCCCTCGACGGCCAGCCGCCGGGCCTTTTCTACCAGGCGACGGGCTTTGTCCTGGTCTTTACTGGTCTCCAGGACAGCGTGGGCCGCTTCGAGCTGGACCGACAGGGCGCCCAGGGAGTGGGCCAGCACGTCGTGGATCTCGCGCCCGAGACGGTTGCGCTCAGCCAGGGCGGCCGCCTTGTCACGCTCGGCATCGGCGCGGACCCGCTCGGCCAAAAGCTGCTCAGCCTGATGAGCCCGGGCCTGGTACTGCCGACGGCTGGCCCCGGTCAGGAGCCCGGCTATGGCGGCAAGCGCGCCCTCGGCGATGACCTCACCGGGGACAGGCCCACCCAGTGCTAACGCCGATATGACGACCGAGCCGAACCCGACCGCTCCGATGACGATGGCCGGCCCGGCTGCAAAGGCGACACCTGCACCCAGGCAGGCCACGGCGACCAGGGCGACGGCGAACGGGCTGTAGCCAGCCAGTACACCGCCGGCCACCGAGAGCAAGGCCAGGCAAGCCCAGGTCACCCCCGGAGGGGCGCCAAAGCGGCGGCTGGCCATCCAGCCGAGCCACCCGATGACGGCCAAGGTCATGAGGGCGGGCACCGCCCAAGCTCGGCCCGAGAGGTGGGGTTGGGCTTTGTGGGCGGTGGCCCACAGTATTGCCACTAAGCCACCCAGGCGGGCCAAGGTCAGCGCCCGGGCCGGACGTGTGCCCCAGAGCGAGCCCAACGAGTGCTCCACTTCCCACATGATCCCACTCCCCATGGTCGTCCGCAGCGCCTTCTCGCTCAGGCCAGGGCCGAGCTTTGGCGGAGCCCGCCACGAGGGATCACGGCGCCGGTGCGCACGGCCTTGAGGTAGAGGACGCCGGTCCGGCTGGCCACTTCGGCCAACGCCATCAAGATGAAGGCGGCGACCCACGCCTCACCTGAACTGATGTGGTGCAAAGTGCTGAAACGCTCGACTGCAGGCCGGCCGCCATTGCTCAGCCAGAGCGAGAAGGCCATGCGGGCGCCGATGCCGAGCACCCAGAGCACGGCGGCGGTCACGCCCGCCTTGGCAAACGCCGTCTCGCCTACCCTGCGGACGCTGGTGACCGAACCGGCCAGGAGGCCCAGCACGGACCCGGCCAGGAGCAGAGCGCCCTCTAGCAGCGTGTCATTACCAGCGGTGGGGATAGTGCTGAGGAACTGCGACGCGGCCCATACCGTCATGGCGATAGGTACCACGAGGCGCACGACAGTGATCTTGTGCCCCCGGACCTGCAAGACCACAAGACCGACAAGGGCGATGTTCATGAGGTAATCAGTGATCGTCATGTAACTAAGTGTCTGATCCGGGGACCCGAGCCGCATCGCCTCAGGGGTTGACTGTGGGTTTGATTTGCGTCTCCACCCACTACGCCGTGCGGTTACACCACCCGGAGAAGACCAGGAAGTCTGCCGGCTGGAGTTGTCCTTCAGGCTCAAACTCGGCTGACCGGGCCGCTTTCACCGTGTTGGCATTCGCCAAAATATCTAGGCACGCAGCGCCTGATCGCGTTGTTATGGGCGCCCCAAGAGAGCCTTTATTTGAGCCATGGATCGATCCGTAACGACGGTTTGCGCGGCGGTCAGGTCTACCGATCTTGCTTTAGACGCGATACCGGATGTGCAACCTGTCGTGGTGCTTCGGGCGTATTGTGTGCACCCCGTCCGAAACTCGTTTTTTCAGGCCAGGAATCCCTGCCGATTCGGGCGCGTTCGAAGAATGTACGACTGCTTTTACAGGCCAACACGAGATGTCCATTTATGTGCCGTTCCGAGGCGCCTGGCTCATCGATCCTGCCGGGGTCGCGCCCCGTCTATCTCTGCTCGAGGTACCTGAGCCGAAGACCGCCAAATGGCCGGCTTCACATGGACCTGGGAGAAGGAACGCCCGATGAACGGTGGGAGAGGGTGTACGCCAAGGTTCAACGGCTTGTCGCCGCCGAAGCGACCTGTAATTGGCGAGCTCCCGCCGCATCGCGTGGTCATGGCCGACCGCCAAACGGGTACGCTTCCTAAGCTGTATCCAGGGAAACGCTTATGGGACGCGGGTTTTCCGCTGCGCCGTTTCGCGGACAGGGGCTACCGTAGCTCGAGCAAGAGCGCTCCCAGCGCTTCTGCGCTCGTCCGGGGCGGTCATCTCGGTCACCCACTCCGGAGGCGCGGGTCCGGGCAATCGCCGCGTCGGGCCGAACCGACCCATTGACGGCCGTCGAAGCATCGCAGTTGCCGTACCGTGAGCGGAGTTGCTCCCAACCTGGAGGCGCACCGGTCGAAGCTGCTCCCGTCATAAACGTGTTTCAGGTAGCAGAACAGCACGGGCTGGTGGCCGGACTCGAACCGCACCCTCAGCGGTTCCTCGCCGGGAAAGGAGGGGAATCGGTTGAGCTCCCGGACAAATCTGACCGCCTCCACCTGATCGAGGCGCCAGGATCCAGTGCGAGTGACCTTCTCCGTGGTCGAAATACCACCACCGCCGCTCCGCTCGGCCGCGGAAGACGGGAGTCATGTACCGAGTAGATAAGGCAGCTCCACGGGTTCAATTCGCTTTACGCGGGGTAGCCTGCATGTTTTGACTGGGCTCGGCCATTTCTTCTCGATGTGTCCTAAAACAAGCGAAGCTCCTGTGCCATCTCGAGGGCCAGGGCGAGACTGCCTCCGGCGACATCGGCCTCGCCCCTGTCCCAGGACAGGCAGGCCGACTCGACGATCGAATGCAGTTCGTCGGGGAGCCGTCGTTGGGAGGGCTCGAGGACCTCGCGTGCGGCGCTGACGGCTTCGGCGACCTTTCCCTCCTGAAGGCGCGCCGCGACCACTGGCCAAATGTACAGCCACTTATGAGCCCTGCTGGGCCCGCGGGCCAATAGTTCCCCGGCTTCGTTGGCCAACATCACTACGTCTTCTGTGCGGCCGTCCTGCCACGCCAACCAGGCGAGGCATGCCTTGGCTTTTCCGAGTTCCCCTTCGAAGCGGACGACCTCAGTTGCAGCTACGGCCCGCGGAGCCAGGGAGCGGACGGCGTCCTTGTCATGACGGCGAAGGGCCAAGGCCGCCAAGTTCGCAAGGCAGTTCGCCCGTAGTATTAGGTCCCCGCTCCGGTCAGCGAGGGAAAGGGAGCCCACCAACTGCTCTTCGGCTTCGTCCAGGTCGCCATGCAATAACAGGTAACAGCCCAGGAACAAGGCTTCCCACGCAGTTGCTGGCCCTTTCTCCCTGTAGATATCGGCGTCTTCACCGGCTTCTTTTGCCGCGGCGGCCGAGAGGCGGGCGGATTCGATTACCTGCTCATCTATTTCCCACCGGCGTTCCACCGCTCGCTGCCAGGCGAGGTACCGGTAGAAGATGTGTCGTTGCGAAGCTGAGCCGTTGGTTTCCAGCACCGGGCGAGCGGCCGAGAGCACGGCCCCAGCTAACTCCGGCTCTATCAGGTGGAGGTACAATTGAGCGCGCCCGGCCAGCATGATCTCGAGCCAGAGGTCGCCGGTCGCCTTTCCTTGGTCGAGAGGGCGGTCTCCCAGTAACTTCTCGGCCTTGTCGTAGGCTGCGGCCGCGGCTTCGAAGTGCGCTTCGTCGATCTCCATCTGGCCGAGGAGCAGTGCGAGCCGGACTCGTTGGTGCGCACCGGCCGTCCCCGCGGCATCGATCGCGTCGCGCAGCAGGTCGCGGCACCCGGCCCGTTGCCCGGTACGCCAGAGGACTTCGGCGAGGCTGCCGCGCAGCACCAGGGCATCCAGTGCCATCTCCGGCACGCGGACGCTCTCTTCAGTTGCAATTTCCAGCGCACAACGGAACGAGGCGATCGCTTCGTCATTGGCAAAGGCCCTCAACGCGTGGTCGCCGGCCATCTGGAAGTACAGCACCGCCCGGTCAGGCTGGTCCGCGGCGGCGAAATGACGGGCCAGGACGCCGGCCACCTCTTCGAGCCGGTCTGCCGACGCCGTCTCGATGGCCCAGGCAGCCCGGCCGTGGGCCCGGCGCCGTTCAGCGCGAGGCATACCTTGGTAAGTCGTCTCCTGGATGAGGGAGTGGCGAAAGCGGTACGTCGGCTCGGTCGTGCTCACCGCCTCCTGGAGCATAGCGGCGTGGCAGAGTTCTTCCAGCGCCGGGCGCAGCTGGTCGCCGCCGTCCCAGACCGCCGCCAGCAAAGACCGGGGAACCTCCGGCCCGACCACCGAGGCCGCGCACAGAGCGTCATGCGCCGTAGGGCTGAGCCGGTCAGCGCGCGAGCGCACGAGCCGCTCGAGAGCCTCCGGCACGGCCGCCCCTACTGGCGCCACCAGGCTCCAGTGCGCCTCTTGGCGCACCAGGGCCCGGGTCTCGAGCAACGAAAAGAACCGTTCCTCCAAGAAAAAAGGGTTCCCTTGCACGCCAGAACGCAACACGTCAATAACGTCTTCGCCGGCCGCCGAGCGAAGAAGAGAGGCGGCTAGGTCGCGCTCTGCTTCGGGTGCCAGCGGGGCAATTTCGAGCTCGTACACCCTTAATGCGCCTTTGTCCCGCAAAGACGCCTGTAGGCCGGAGACGCCCGGGTCGGGGTCGGGCCGGCGCGTGAGGACGACGAGCAAGGCACCATCGCCAGCGAGTGAGCACAGTTCGTCGGTGAGCATGAGCGAGGTGGGATCGGCCCAGTGGAGGTCCTCCAGGGCCAGCACAGTGGGGCCAGCCGTCATGAGCCGGGAGACGATCGAGCGGAAGGCGGCAAAAGTTGCCCGCTGCAGCTCAGAAGGGCGCATCTGTACCGTGGCCTCACCGGCCTCGAGGCCCATGGCCCGGGCCAGGACCGGGAAAAGGACGTGGTCCCCCATGACCGCGGAGACCGCCCTTTTGAGGGCGGCGGAAACTGATGGCTCATCCTGGTCGGGGGCGACAGCGGCCCAGCTGGCCAGCAGGTCCTGGTACAGCCCGTACGGGGTCGTGGAGGCATAAGAAGCGCAGCGGCCTTCTAGCCACAGGGGCAACCGTCCGCTCCTGGCCCCCACCCACGCCATGAAATGCTTCCGGCATTCTTGGAGAAGGCGCGTCTTGCCGAGGCCCGGCTCGCCGACGACGACGACGACCGAGCCCCGGCCCGCTTCCAGGTCCCGCAGTGCCGTGCCCACCAAAGCGAGCTCGCGCTGGCGGCCGACCAGAGGGCCCCGGCCTCCGAGCCGTAGCTGGCGGCCCCTGGCCCTGGCCCGTGGCGCCACGAGGTACGAACCCCTCAACGGCTCAGTGCCGCTTAGCGCTCTGGCTTCCTCGGTGGCGCCCCATTCAAAGATGCCCTGAGTGGCCGCGCGCGTCGCCGGGCCGACCAAAATGCTGCCTGGTTTTGCCGCCGACTGCAGCGCCGCAGCCACCCCGACGACCGCCCCCATGGCGCCGCACTCGAAGCTTGTGCCGGCTGCGAACGGCCCCACGACCGCTATTCCGGTCTCGATCCCGATGCGGAGGACAGGAGAACCTTCACGCCGGTCACCGTCAGGCCCCGACATGGCACGAAAAGCGGCCCGCACCGCCCGTTCGGGGTCGTCCTCATGCGCCTGAGGTGCACCGAAGATGGCTTGCAGCCCACTGCCCGAAATCGAGTTCACGGTCCCGCCGAGCGCTTCCACTTCCGTAACAACGGCGGACAGCGTCCGGGCTATGGCGTCGCGGAGGTCCTCTGGGTCCGTTCTCGCGTCGAGGCCGGTGATCTCGGCGAAAAGCACGCTTATCGTCTTCCGGGCCTGCCTCGACCGTGCGCTCACCTCCGCCGCCAACGGCTGTCCGCTGCCCCCGGGCCAGCTTGAACGCGGCCAGCGCTCGGACCTCGTCCAGCGCCGGCGAGGTGCTTAACCCGAGCTCGGCCAGGGCGGCCCGGCACCGCTCGTACGTCCTCACCGCCTCGGGCCGCGCTCCCTGAGCCGTGTACAGGCGCATCAAAGCGGCGGCGGCCTCCTCACAGGCAGGGTCGTGGCTAAGGCAGGACTCCCACGTCTCCAATACCGCCGCGGTGCTGGAGAGCCCCGCTCCCTTCGAGCGGTCACGGGCCAGGGTGAGGCGCGCCTGTTGGCGCAGGACTTCAAAGCGGTCACGGCAGCGCAACGCCCACTCGACGTAGGGCGCGTCGGCGAGAACGGTGCGCTCGTCTGATAGGGCGGCGACCAACTGGTCATCGCGATCTTGGCCGGGGCCCATCGCCAACGCCGCTTGGAGAGCCTGTTCCTGGCGGTCCAGGTCGATCTCCATTGCTTCCGAACGGAACCAGATGTTGTCCCGGTCTGCCTGAAGGAGATCGACGGCCGGCTCGCCCAGTTGCGCCAGCACACCACGTGCCATCGATAAGGCCTTGCGGAGGGCCGTGGCGGCGCGCTCGAGGGCCAAGGGAGCCGAAGAGCTCCTCGGCGGCGAACTCCCGGCTTACCCGCCGCCCGGGGGTCAAAAGGACCAGCTCGCACAGCCGCCTGGCGCTGGGACGGGGCCATGGGCCGGCTACGCGGCCACCCAAGGTGACGCCGAACGGGCCGAGCATCTTGACCTTAACCGTGAGCTCGGGCGAGCCGCACTGTTCCTGGCCGGCCATGGCTCCAATTGTGCCAGCGAAGCGGTGGTTAAGCCTCGACTAACACGCCGCTCGGCCCACGGTCGCGGCAGCGCTTCGGACAACTAACCAGCTGCTGTGCCACGGCCACCAAACATGGCAGCCGGCCAGCCCTCTCACGCAAGGCACGTAAATCCCCGGGCTGTGAAGTGACCGCCGAGGAGAGCCCGCGGGGACGTTCCGGGAACGCGCTCGGTTGACGATCCAGTTTCGCCGGCAAACAGTGCCGGAGGTTCATGACCTTCGGGCTCGGACGAGCGCGAGGAGGCTGAGGATGGCGACCGAGCTGGGAGTGCCCAAGGCCCGTCTGCGCGGAGCTATCTGCGCCCTCATGGCGCTCGTCCTGTCAGTTTTCCTGACGGCGCCGGCTTCGGCCTCCCCCGCCCGCGTGGAGGCAATGCCGACCGTCAATTGGTCGGGTTACGCTCTTTCCGGAAGTGGGTTTACCGGTGTGACCGGGACCTTTAACGTGCCGGCCCCCCTTAAGTCGATTTCCTGCCTGGAAGAGACGTCGGTTTGGGTGGGAATTGACGGCCTTCACAACCATGACCTGCTCCAGGCCGGTGTGGCCGAGCGCGGCTTTACCGTGCCTAGCAGCCGCACGCAGACAACTTGGCCGGCGCCCGTTGTCGCTCCTCTCCTGTGCGGGGGCCGGGCCAAATCTATGCCTGGTGGGAAGACCTGCCCTCTGGCCCCGTCCAGGTCGACCTCCCGGTCCACGTGGATGACAGCCTCACGGTGTCCATTTTCAAAATGTCACCAGGGTGGTGGGCGCTTGCCTTGCACGACCTCACCGCGAAGCGGAGCTTCTTTTTGGCCCAACGTTACGACGGGCCCCAAACGTCGGTGGAGTGGGTGGTCGAGGCACCGGATGTCATGGGCCTCACGAGGGGCCCTGTCCCGTTCAGCACGGTGGACTTCCACGACCTCGACGCCGACGGTAATGCGCACGGCGTGGAACGCTTCACCTTCGCCTCAGGACGCCACTTCGCGTCCCCGTCGGGCGTGGTGGCAAGCATGGCCCAACTCAGGCGCACCGGCTTCGCGGTCACGTGGGCCGGGCGACCAATCAGACCTGGCCGGCACGCCCCGTCGGCGTCTATGGACAGAACGTCGCCCTTGTGCACCCAAAAACAACTGTCGGCACCGCGGGCCGGGCGCCATAAGCTGAGGCGGGCTCCGGCGTGGCTCTTGGGGGAAGAACCGGTCCCCGGCCCCAGAGCCAGCCAAACTTGCGGCAGAGTTATGACGGCCGGTCAGTCAAACCGTCCACCCAGACCTATGCTGAGAAATCCAGTCAATAGCTCCTTGCTTGCCGCAGCAGTCATCGGCCTCAGCACATAAGAACCGTTACAGCGAAGTGTCTTCCGGTCGGTAGACCTTGGCGAAATCGCGCCAGAGCGACGGTTACCGCAGCCTTTCGGCGGTAAATTCGCCCTGCGATACAACGCAGAACGCGCACACCTATTCTTCCGCCAGCGCCGGTGTTCTGTACTGAACCGAACTAAGGACCCGATCTCAGGCCGGTTCTCGGTATCGCCGATTACGCGTTCCCAACCACTTCGGAGTTTCCGATTTCCTACATAATTCCCAATTATAGCGTGCTGAGCGAAGGCAAAGTGTCGCTTTGGGAAGTCGGGCTCGTAACTCAAGAGTCGGACGATCACGAATCTCCGCCGCCACTATTTACTCCTGATTCGCGCGTCTCCACGAGAACTCGTAACTTGTCCTACTCAAAATCTGCGTTATGTGTGCTGCGCAGGGGTGGCGCGCCGCCAACCTGCTACACCCTGCGACTTTGGTAACTCGTCCCCGCTGAGTTTTCCGCGCCCTACGTTGCACTACCGAAGCCGTACGCAGGCGCCTACTCAAACGCTTGTGCTTGGGCGATCCAGCCGGGCGTTTCGACACGCACCGGCGATGCCCCGACCAGGGCCGCCAGGTCAGACTCAAGGCGCTCGAGCTGCTTGGCGCCGATCTTCCGCTTCCACTTGTCGCGCAATTCGTCGAAGACGGCTTCGCCTACTCGCATGACTTCGAAGCCGAGCGCTGTGACCTGAAGGCGTTTGCGACGGGCGTCGAGCGGATCGGCACCGCGTGCCACGTAGCCGCGCTCCTCGAGCACCGCCACGGTCTTTGCCGCCGCTTGCTTGGAGACCGACAGACGGCGACCCAGCTCCGAAGCATTGTCGGCGCCCGCCGCGATGGCTCGCATCGCGAAGTCATGGACGGGGCGCACATCTTCGTATCCGCGCTCGGCGAGCTCCACGATCGCATCGTCTACCAGGACGCGAAATCCTCCGAGGAGGAGCAGTGCGAGGTCGGCGCCCGAGCGTGACATGGAGCTGATCGTAGAGCAAACGTCTTGACAAGGTCAACCGGGTTGTCTACACTTGGACAACCAGGTTGACGATTTGAGGGAGATTGACATGACCGCAACTGCCGAGCAGGCCTCACTGGCCGGGGTCACGCACCATTACGCCAAGGTCAACGGGACTGAGCTGCACTACGTGGCGGCGGGCACTGAAGGAACCCCGGTTCTGCTGGTCCATGGGTTCCCCGAGACGTGGTGGACCTTCCGCAAGCTCATCCCGCTGCTCGCCGCCAGCCACCGTGTCTACGCAGTAGATCTGCGCGGGTTCGGTGACTCTGACAACGGGCCAGGCGCCTACGACAGCAAGACCTCCGCCGAGGACCTGCACCTTCTGATCGAAGAGCTCAACGTTGGCCCAGTGCACCTCACCGGCCAGGACATCAGCGGGGCGACTCGTCTTGCGTCTCGCCGCTACGCACCCCGAGGATGTGCTCAGCTTCACCGCTATCGAGATGGGCCTACCCGGGTTCGGCCTTGAGATGCTGGCCGACGTCACCCACGGGGGTACCTGGCACATCGGCGTTCTTGCCGCCCCCGGGATCCCCGAGATGCTCCTCGCCGGTCGCGAGCGCGAGTTCCTCGGACAGTTCGCCTTTCCGGCCATGAGCGCCACCCCCGGAGCGATCACCGACACCGACATCGACGAGTTCGTCCGCACCTACTCCCGTCCCGACGGCTGGCGCGGAGCGATCGGCCTCTACCAGTCCATGCTCCAAGAAGGCGACGAGATCGCAACCCTTGTCGCCGGCCACAAGCTGAGCATGCCGGTGCTGGCGATCGGAGCTGGAGGCGGCGAGTTCACCTTCGCAACGATGAGCCAGGTCAGCTCCGATCCAGTCCGGTCAGTGACTCTCGAAGGCGTCGGCCACTACGCAGCCCTAGAGGCACCCGACCAGGTGGCACACGCTCTTCTCGACTTCTTCAGCATTGTTGACGCCACCTGAACGTCTGGACTGTTTACCGCCCGCATCGGTCGCGAGTGTCCGGTATAGGCGGATTGTCGCGTTCTCCGGATCAACACCGATCTCTGCGAGGCTTCTCTCAAGTCGGCGCTAGGTGGTCTCTCAACCGCGTCGAGTCGGCCGCGTCCAGCCTGCAGTTTCATCAGACCTGGCGGTCTGAACCACGAGCATCGAGCGCTAGGTCTACTGGGCTCCTGCCGTTGCTCGTGTCTCAGGATCCAGCGAGTGGGATTGCAGATGGGAGTTTCCGGCGGGCTCGATCGCGGGCCACACGTCAACTGATCCTTCTACGTTGAGTCGTGGAAGGATCCGGTCGAGGCGGGGAGGCATGCTCCAGCTCGCTTTGCCGATCAGGACGATGAGGGCGGGCACGAGGGCCATTCGCACAATGAGCGCGTCAAGCAGCACTGCGCCGGCTAGGCCGAGGCCGAACATCTTGATCACGACCTGTCCGCCAAGCACGAACGAGGCGAATACGAGCACCATGATCGTGGCCGCGGCCGTGATCGTGCGTCCCGTTGCCTGGAGGCCTCGGGTGACGGCGAGCCGGTTGTCGCCGGTGCGGTGCCACTCCTCGTAGATGCGGGTGACCAGGAAGACCTCGTAGTCCATTGAGAGACCGAACAGGATCGCGAACAGCATCACCGGGATGAACACCTCAATAGGTCCCGTCTGGTTGATCCCGAAGACCGAGTCAAGCCAACCCCACTGGAATACGGCGACGAGCACGCCAAACGCGGCGCCCGCCGAGAGCATGTTCATGACGGCTGCCATCAAGGGGATCACGATGCTGCGGAACAGGGCGGCGAGTAGCAGGGCCGACAGCAGGACGACGATCCCGATGAACAGCGGTAGTTTGCTTGAGACCACTTGAGCGAAGTCCGCGAAGGTCGCCGTCTGACCGCCTATTAGCACCCGTAGGCCACTGCCCGTCGTGGCCGCGGGAAGGATTGTGATGCGCAGGCGCGTCAGTAGCTCGCTCGTCGAGGCGTCCTGCGGAGCGCCCGTCGGGTAGAGGTTGGCAAAGACGACCTGGCGGCTGGCTGCCGAGCCGGGAAGAGTAACAGCGGGGGTGACCGCAGCCACATTGGCCACACGCGACGCTGCGGACACTGCCTTGGCGAACGCTTGCTTTTGAGCGGTGCCGGTGACCTCGGCGACGAGTTGCAATGGTCCGTTGTAGCCGGGTCCGAAGCCCTTGGCGAGCAAGTCGTAGGCTTGGTGGGTGGTGGTACCCGGCGGGTCCGAGCCTGCGTCGGACGAGCCGAGCCGCATCGAGAGGAACGGGATGGCGAGCGTGACCATCACGAGCACCGTGAGGATTGCGAACTTGGCCGGGTTGGCTTGCAGCGCCCCTGCCCACCTGGCCCAGAAGCCCCCCTCGATGTGTGCTTGTTGGCCGCCGGACAGTCGACGACGCCCCCGTCCGCCGAGGACGTGGGTGCCCATGAAACCGAGCAGCGCGGGGAGCAATGTCAGCGCGGCCAGCACGGTGAATGCGACGACCACCGCGGCTGCGATCGCGATTCCGTCCAACAGGTTCACCCCAAGCGCGAACATCCCGAGAAGGGCGATGCAGACCGTGATACCGGCGAACATCACCGCACGCCCGGAGGTATCGACCGCGTCGACTAGCGCCTCCTCGAGGGGCTTGCCCTGTTGCAGTCCCTGGCGGTGGCGGGTGACGATGAAAAGCGCGTAGTCGACGCCGACGCCAAGCCCGATGAGAATTGACAGCTGCTCGCTGAAGGTCGCCATCGTGATCAGGTGCGACAGCAGTCCGACCACCGACACACCGACGCCGAGCGCGAGACCGGCGGTCAGCAGCGGGAGTACTGCTGCGAACAAAGATCCGAAGACAATCAGCAGCACGATCAGCGCGGCCAGCGCTCCTAACCCGGCGCCTCCCAGGGTTGGTGGCTCGCTCTGCTCGGCTACTTGCCCGTTAACCGCGACCTGGAGTCCATCCCCGGCACCTGCGCGGGCGGCATTGACAAACTGCTTTGCCTGGCTGACCGTGAAACTCGGTGCGAGCTTCGTCATCGTGATTGTCGCAAACGCGACCTTCCCGGACTTGGAGATCTGCGCAGCCCCTGCGGCCGTGTATGGGGAAAGGATCGAGGCAACCTCGGGCAGATTCGCCACCTGGTCCAGCATCCGCTCAACTCGTCGCTTGACGATCGCATCGGTGACCGTGCCGTGGCCCACGGCGATCACGACCTGGTCGCGGTCACCGGACGCCGTTGGCGCGGCCTGCTCCAGCAATTGCTGCGCCTCATAGCTCTGCGTACCCTTTAGGCTGAAGCTGTTCTCATAAGCGGAGCCTTGAGCTGCAAGCAAGGCACTCACTGCGATCAACGCCAGCAGCCAGCTAGCCAGTACGGTTCTGCGGTGTTTTAGGCACAAATTCGCGATCGCTCTCATCGGACGCTGCGCTCCGCGAGCGTCCCAGCAGTGCGGTCCGCAACGGTGACATCGGTGAGTTCGGCCTCCTCGTAGTAGCGCAGCGTCGGCTCACTCAGCCCACTGCGCCGAGATACCTCTTGATCGGTGATAGCTGTCATACGGACAGCAAAACAAACCTCAAGCGCTTGAGGTCAAGGCCCCGCTTAATTTCGGTTGAAGCCGAAGGTCGGCGTCCCGAACCGTGCCGGTTGCCTCGCGCAGAGCTTCTTCCCGGAGCCAGCGGGGCCGCCGACCTAATCGTTATCGTCGGCGGCTCGAAACCGACTGCGTCGATGGCGACAGCGACGAGAATTTGATGCACCCCGAGGATGGCCAGGCCGGCTTCGAAGTTCAGCGCTAATGGACCTGCCCTATCGATAGGACCTGTAAACGTAGGTTCATCCCACGCGGGCGGTACAACTAGACAGAGTGTTCCCGTCGACGCGGGTTGCGAACCGCGCGCGTTCGGAGCTGTGGTGAGAGTGTCCAGCTCACCGAACGCTGCAGAGACCTCGTTTCGGAGCTTGCGAGCATCCGATCTAGCAAGTCGGGCTCCCGCGAAGTAGCAAGCGAGCGCGAACTCGGAAGCAACCACGGGTACCTGCGCCGGCGAGCCACGTTCGATCAGCGTCTGTGCCAATTGCCAGGCATAGCTATGAAGCTTTCAAAGGTAGCGGTCGAGAAGATCGGGATTCTCTTCTAGAAGCCGGCTGTAAAGACCGAACCGGGGGTCTTCGACGTTCTTGTCGCAGACGAGGAGCACGAGTTCACGCAACTCGGCGAGCGTCGCGTGGACGTCTTGGGGTGGTGCCATTTCGTCGAGGCTTGCAGATCACGGTAATCTTCGCCGCGGCAAATATCGCAATCACGGCTGTCTCACCGAACGCACGTCCCGAGGCCGAGCAAGTCATTGAAAGGACCGCGATAGTCGAAGCAGTAACTGCAGCGGCCTGATTGAGGTCGGTTCTCAAACCGACGTGCACTGCTCAATGTTGTTCGGCCACCGACCCTTGTATGGATATGCATCGGGACGGGGGACGCAGCTTCGAATCCCGAGTGCTCGAGGTGTTGGATGTCAAAAAGCCCGGCCACCGCGATCGTTCGGCATTCCGGCATACGGGGCGCGATACGGGCCAACAAGCGGTTGACGACCCGCTCCGACCCGGCCGCTCTGCGGATGTCGGATCGGGTCAAAGACCCGCCGGGACCACGGATAGGCCGAGGCGAAGCCCGCCAGTCTGATTCTCGGCGGCGCCGGCGGCCGCAACTGAGCAAGAAAAGCTCTGCTCGCTGCCTTGACTTCAAGCGCTTGAGGTTTGTTTTACTGTCTGCATGACAGCTCTCACCATTCAGGATGTTTCCCGGCGCAGCGGGCTGAGTGAGCCGACGCTGCGCTACTACGAGGAGATCGGGCTAATCGGCCCGATCGCCCGTGATCCGAACAGCCGACACCGCCGCTATCGCGAAGAGGAAGTCGACACGTTGCAGGTGCTGGCTTGCTTGCGCGCTATGGGCGTCGGGATCGAGGAGATGCGCACCTACCAGGCCAACCGCGAGCTTGGGCACGCGAAAGCGGGTGAGCAGCGCGATTTGCTGCTAGGGCACGCCGAGCGGGTCGAGGTCGAGATCGAAACGCTGCGCACCCACCTCGCCTACCTACGGGCGAAGGCGGCGCTGTGGGATGCCCGCGACCGTGAGGATGCGGACGCGGAGGCCGAGGCGGACTTGCAGGTACAGAACGTGCTCCCACGGCTTGAGGAGCTGGTGCTCAGATGAGCTCCAAAGTGTTGGTGACAGGCGGGTCCGGATATCTGGGCACGCGGTTGATCACCGCGCTGCTGTACGACGGTCGTGAGGTGCGCGCCACGGTGCGTTCATTGGATGGTGAGGCAGGTGTGCGCGAGGCCGTGCGCCGCGGTGGTGCGGACGATACCGGCCTTGAACTGGTGGCAGCAGATCTGACCTCCGACGACGGCTGGCCGGCCGCGCTCGAGGGTGTGGAGGAGGCCCACCATGTCGCATCGCCGATCCCGTCCGCTCAGCCCAAGGACCCGGACGAGCTGATCGTCCCCGCCCGCGAGGGCACGGTGCGTGTGCTGAAGGCCGCCCGAGACGCCGGCGCGCGCAGGGTGGTGCTGACATCTTCGTTCGCGGCGGTCGGTTACTCGCCGAAGGTAGTCCGCGACTACACCGAGGAGGACTGGACTGACCCGGATACGCCAGGGCTGCCGCCCTACCCGCGCTCCAAGGCGATCGCCGAGCGGGCCGCCTGGGACTTCATCGAGACCGAAGGAGGCGACACCCAACTCGTGGTGATGAACCCGACATTCATCGCCGGCCCGTCGCTGGTGCCGTCACTGCGTTCGTCGCTGGCCGCCTTCAAGGCGATCATCGAAGGCACGATGCCGGCGCTGCCACGCCAGCGCTTCGGCGTCGTTGATGTGCGCGATGTCGCCGACGCGCACGTCACGGCGATGGCCACTCCTGACGCCGCCGGGAAGCGTTACCTGCTGTTGGCGGACGGCCCGACGATCACCTGGCTGGGGCTGGCACAGATCCTCCGCCACCACCTCGGCCCTGCAGGCAAGCACGTCACAATCGGCGAGGCGCCCGGCGAGGACCCGTCGCCTCTGACGATCCACAACGGCCGCGCCAAGCAGGAGCTCCGTTGGCGCCCCCGCCCGGCCGAGACCACGATCGTCGAGACCGCCGACAGCCTGCGCGGACTCGGCCTGTTGGAGAACGATGGCGCTTGGTGACATCAGAATAGTGTTGATCACAGGTCCTAATGGGAATGGTCTAGGGACTTGACTTAGCCCCGCTCGGCGAGCTGGTGCTTGGTTATGCACCGGTCGAGAATGGGCATTTTGCAAGGTAAACCAATGCAGATCGACGGTTACCGAACCGTTGGCCCACGCCAATTCTGCTAGTACTACATCACAGATGCAGCACGCATATCATTCCAGCGCGGCCCGGCATTCTCCCGCGGCGCAGACCAGGGATCACTGCTCTAGTCCGCCTGGCGCGAGTCGAACAGTCTGCGCCACCACGATCGCCCGGCAGATTTTGGCGGCCGCTGAGACCGTTCCCACTCCGGTTTGGTCAACAGGTTGCCGCTTTTCCGCTGCGTCACGACGCAGGCGGTATGAGCATGACGGCGACGTTCGTGGTCGCCCTCGGGATACAGCAGCGTGTTGGGGTTCATCGCCAGTAGCAAACGGTGGCAGATCGGACACGTGTACGGCTTCGCTTGCCCGCCTTTTGCCGGGCGCATGTCCCACCAGCGCACTGAACCCGTCATCGACTGGGAGTTGTCCTTAGCGATTCCGAGACCTCCGAGAACCGCACCCCTCCGGGCCACACCACGAACCAGCGATAACCACGATCGGCTCAGCCTCCAGTACTGCCATCACCACCGAGCCTACGCCCGCATCCACGGGACGAAAGGATTTCAGGGCTTCCCGTCGAGGTTGAGGGGCGCATTTACCGCTCGCCACATCGACCTCGAAAAGGCCAAGGCCAATGTTGACTGAGCGTGTTGGCAGATGTGCAGCATCATGAGGTGACGCTGACAGCCTGAGCGGGCCTGGCCCACAAATAGCGAACCGAACCTTCGTTATCATCGGCCCCAAAGACCTAGTAGTTACAACCAGAATTGGTCCATATCGACGGCTCGGGCTCGCCTGAGTGCCGTGAATTCATCTGAGAAGTCCACACATAATATCGTCGCGATCATCCCCCCAAGCGGCCGATATTATGTGCCCGCTCGCCGAAATACGTTCCGTTCGGCCTGCCATCCGTGATCGCCGATTACGCGGCGTCTGCCTGTGACGGACCTGGGGTGCCCCATGTTGTGTGGTCGCTCGTTGTGGGCGCGATGGTTGGATTTCTCCGGGTCGCCAGGTTTGGTCGAACCACGCTTGGAGCGGCCCGTAGAGGCGCAAGATGGGAAACTTATTCTGCGTCCGCCCGGCCCACACATCTTCGGTGGCGTAAGGGACCTATTCCGACGCTGACGGATGGCTCGCTCCTGGTCAAGTCCCAGCGCATGGTGTACGAGGTTGCCGTCCTCGCATCAACCTGAGTGATTAGTTGGCGGCTAATCGGCTCGTTTCTGACTATATCAAGGAATGGTAATCGTGTAAAGGGGTTTCTCGTTCTCGTTGTTTGGTGAACGGGCGTGCGCGTATAACTTATGGCCGGGCGTGTTATTCAGTTCTGCGTTTTGGGTGGGGTTAGCCAGCGGCGAGCTCTATTGACGGCCTGGGGTCGGCAACTGACGGAGCGGTGGTCCTAGGAGCAGCTAGAGTTTCGGCGCTCATGTAGCGTTTCCCGACGATCCATTCGTCGTTCTGCTCGGCGAGCAGGGCGCCGACCAGGCGGATGACGGCTGGCGGTTGGGGAAGATCCCGACCACGTCGGTGCGGCGGCGGATCTCCTTGTTGAGCCGCTCCTGGGGATTGTTGGAGCGGATCTTGGGCCAGTGCTCGACCGGGAAGGCGCTGAAGGCCAAGATGTCGTCGGCGGCGTCGAGCAGGTATAGGGCGGCGTCGCAGAAACCGGCCTCGGTCAGCTTGTCGACGACGTCGCCCAGCTGGGTCCAGGTGGCGTCGCGGTCGGGCTGTTCGAAGATGGAGCGGACCAAGGTGGCGATCATGGGCCAGTTCAGCCTTGGGGACCCGAGAGGCCAGGTTGGCCATGAAGTGGGTCCGGCACCGCTGCCATGTGGCGTCGGAGAAGACCGTGGCGATGGCCGCCTTGATGCCGCCGTGGGCGTCGGAGATGACCAGCTCGACGCCGGCGAGGCCCCGGGCCACCAGGCCCGCGGAGGAACTCCGTCCACCCGGCCGTGTCCTCGGTGGTGACGATGTCGAAGCCGACGATCTCGCGCTGGCCCTCGGCGTTGACGGCGGTGGCGATCACGGCCGAGACGTTGACCACCCGGCCCCCCTCGCGCACCCGCTGGGTCAAGGCGTCGATCCACAGGTAGCGATAGGGGCCGCAGTCCAAGGGGCGCTCCTTGAACTCGGCCACCTTGGCGTCGAGCTCGGCGGCCATGCGCGACACCTCGGACTTGGAGATCCCGTCGATGCCCATGGCCTTGACCAGGTCGTCGACCCGCCGGGTGGACACCCCTTCCACGTAGGCCTGGCAGACCACCGCCACCAGGGCCTGTTCGGCCCGCCGGCGGGGCTGGAGCAGCAACTCGGGGAAGTAGATGCCCTGGCGCAGCTTGGGCACGGCCAGGTCGATCGTGCCGACCCGGGTGTCCCAGGGCCGGAGCCGATAGCCGTTACGGGAGTTCTCCCGCTCCTCGCTGCGCTCGCCATAGGCGGCACCGCACTGCATCGACGCCTGGGCCGACATCAGCGCCTCGGCGAACGCCGGGAGCATGGCCCGGGCCAGGTCGGTGTCGCCGTCGGCGCCCTCGAGGTACTTGCTAAGCCAGGCGGCCGCGTCGATAGTGGTAGGGACAGTCACCGTGATCCTCCTCAAGTAGTTGTGTGGGAACTGCTTCTTGAGGTTGACGCGGTGACCGTCGCGTGTGGGGTGACCTCCTTCAGCTCACCCGCTCGTACACCACCTGTTGGGACTCAACTCTCGCTCCTCCGCGGGTGTTCCCTACGTGACGTCAAGCAGCTTCCTGCCCTGGTCAGGCAACGAATCTGTATCCTTGTCGCTTGAACCGGAGGTGTAGCTATTAGAGGAGCAAGGACTCAGGGGCGGGGCTCGGATGGTGACGTGTTTCAAGGCGACACGTTCGACTGGGCCGGCTTGGAGGACCGTGTGGACCTCGAAGGCTATGTGGAGCCGTCGGCCGCCCGGAGCCTGGCCGGCTACTTCCGTGACTGCGCCATCGCAACGCAACGGAGACTCA
>CAVVRE010000006.1:0-81367 GCA_963750465.1 uncultured Acidimicrobiaceae bacterium | reverse complement strand
ATGATACAACTATTGTGATATGCAAGCATTGACTGATGCACGCATTATGGATAACCATGCGGCAGGAGACCCGCGCGCCGACCCGGCCGCGGTGGACGCGGTGCTGACGGCCAGCCGGTCCCTGGTGGCGGTCGCCACCAGGTCGCTGGGCGCGGCCGCGGAGGAGACCACCATCGCGCAGTACCGGGCGCTGGTGGTGCTGGCGTCCCGCGGCCCGCGGCGGATGGTGGACCTGGCCGAGGCGCTGGACGTCGCGCCGTCGACGGCCGGGCGGATGTGCGACCGGCTGGTGCGCAAGGGCCTGGTCCACAGGCACCGGGCGCGCGGCGACCGCCGCGCGGTCCTGGTCTCGGTCACCGCGGCAGGCAGGCAGGTGGTCGACGAGGCGACCAGCCGGCGCCGTGCTCTGATCGCGGAGATCCTGGAACGGCTGCCCGTGCCCGCGCAGCAGGCTGCGGCGCAGGCGCTGCAGGCATTCGCCGCTGCCGCCGGCGAGGTTCCGGACAGCGAGTGGCCGGCATGACGCCAGTTACGGCGGTCAGCCCGGCTATCGCGCGGGCGGCGGCGTGGCTGCGGGCGGGCCGGGGCGGGATGTTCCTGCTCGCCCTTCTGGTGGGGGCGGGGGCCGGGCTCGGTGCGGTGGCGTTCCGGTACCTGATCTATTTCTTCACCTGGCTGGCGACCGGGCACAGCGAGTTCGGCCAGGCCGGCTACGTCGGCAGCAGCCACCTGCCGTGGCTCGGGCTCGGGTTCTTCGTGGTCATCCCGGCGGTGGGCGGGCTGCTGTACGGGCCGCTGATCTACAAGTGGGCGCGGGAAGCGCGCGGGCACGGCGTGCCCGAGGTGATGATCGCGGTCGCCGACAACGGCGGCCGGATCCGCTGGCAGGTCAGCGTGGTCAAGGCACTGGCTTCCGCGCTGTGCATCGGATCGGGCGGGTCGGTGGGCCGGGAGGGGCCGATCGTGCAGATCGGCTCGGCGCTGGCGTCCAGCGTCGGCCAGTGGGTGCGGATGCCGGAGAACCGGCTGCGGATCATGGTCGCCTGCGGCGCCGCGGGCGGCATCTCCGCGACGTTCAACGCGCCGATCACCGGGGTGTTCTTCGGCGTGGAGATCATCTTGCGCGAGTTCGCGGTCGACGCGCTGTTCACCGTCATGCTGTCGTCGATGGTCGCCGACGTCATCGCGATCCCGTTCCTCGGCGACAAGCCGTTCCTGTCCGGCTTCCCGGCCGGCATCGCGCTGCACGACCCGCGCAACTACCTGCTGGTCGCGGTGCTCGCGGTGGTCGCCGCACTGATGGGGCTCGCGTTCAAGACCGTGCTGTACAAGATCGAGGACCTGTGCGACAAGCTGTGGAAGGGACGGCCGGAGTGGGCGCGGCCCGCCGTCGGCGGGATCGCGCTCGGGCTGCTGCTGCTCGCCCTGCCGCAGATGTACGGCGTCGGCTACCCGGTCATGTACAAGACCGCGGCCGGCGAGTACGCGCTGTGGTTCCTGGTCATCCTCGCGTTCGGCAAGATCCTCGCGTGCAGCCTGTCGATCGGGATCGGCGGCTCCGGCGGGATCTTCGCCCCGTCGCTGTTCATCGGCGTCACCTCCGGCTACGCCTACGGCGACATCGTCCATCACATCTTCGGCGCCGGGGCGGGGCAGCCCGCGCTGTACGCGGTCGTCGCGATGGGCGCGGTGTTCACCTCCGCCGCCCGCGCCCCGCTGACCTCGCTGGCCAGCGTTGTCGAGATGAGCGGCGACTTCGCACTGACCCTGCCGGTCATGCTCGCGGTCGCGATCGCCTCCACCGTCTCCCGGGCGCTGTCCTACGGCACGATCTACACCACCAAGCTGCTGCGCCGCGGCACCGACATCGACCGTGCCGTTCCGTGGCGGGCGCTGGCCGACTTGAAGATCACCGACGTCATGCGCCCGTTCCGGCCCGCGCTGCCCGTCCCGCCGGACAGCACCCCACCCGCCGCGCACGGCGGCTCCCCGGCCGGCAACGGCAGCACGCCGCAGCCGGATGCCCTCCCCGGGCCGGTCACCTGCCGGCACGACCCGCAGGCCCTGTTCGCCTCAGAATCGCTCAGCCAGGCGCTGCGCCAGCTGGAAGTTTACGGACGCGACGGGCTGCCAGTGCTGTCCCCGGACGAGCAGCGCGTAGAAGGCTGGGTCACCGGCGCCAGCGTGCTGCGCGCCCTCGCCCGGCAGATCACGGGCAGCCAGGCCGATACCATCCAAGCGCAGGCCGCCGCCGACCAGGAGCACCACGACGCGGAGGCCGTGCTCCAGCACCCGCCGGCCCCGCTGCCCGGCTACCAGGTCATCGAGATCACCGTATCCGGGGACTCTGCGGCCACAGGACAGAAGCTAGGCGACCTCCGCTGGCCGTCGGCCGGCATCCCCGTCTCCGTGCTGCGCGACCGCCGCCTCCGCCCGCCGGACGGCCAGATCACGCTGGCCGCCGGCGACCGGGTCAGCCTGCTCGTCCCGGCACCGCAGAACTCATACCCGCCGCACATAGACGGCCGCGAAGCGGACAGCGGAAGCAGCAGCCCGTGACCGCTTTCCTGCCGCGAAACCGCACCCTAGCTATGGTCGGGAGAGAGGAGTTGCAATGGCCATTGGAATACTCGCCGCCGTGCTTGGGCTCTTGCTCGGCATCGCAGCCATCGTCATCCCCCGGATAGTGAATCGCCATAATAACCCCGACGATCACTCGGACTCGCTGGCCTACCTGGCGAACACCGGCCGGTCAGCGGAGGAAATCGCCGAGGGCAACCGCAGCTTGCAGGGCCGGCCGGACAACGATGCCGGGTCTCAGCACGTAGGCGGCATGGACACCGGCAAAACGAGCTAGCCCACACCCGAGTGACGGTGGCTGGACCGTGGCCAGCCTGAGATTGCTAGGGAGGAGACCAGTGCCCGCGCGAACGTCGCCACCAGCCGCCGTCTGGGCCAGAAAATTGTCTTGTCTGGTCAGCGAACATGTCCCTGCCCGCGCTGTGCAATACCGTCACCCCTGGCAACACCGAGCTGGGGAACCTCTTGCCCGCGCCGCCCGGTGGTGAGCCAGTCGCGCCATCCTCTTTAGGCCTCAAGTCTGGCGCGCTCGCGCAGGAGGGCCAGGAAGGCGTCGGCGGCCGGCCTGTGGCGGTGGTCGGCGCGCCACACCACGCCGACGGTTCGGTCGAGGGCTGGCGACGCCGGACGCACAGCGACTGCTCGCGGAGGCGGGTCGCTCACGGCTGATGCTGGCACGAACGCCACCCCGAGGCCCTCGCTCACGAGCGCGAGCAAGCGGTCGTGGCTGCTGGTCTGGAAACCCACGCGGGGCACGAACCCGGCCCGCTCGGTGGCCCGCTCTGAGACGGCCCGCAGGCCGGTGCCCGGCTTGAAGAAGATGAACGTCTCGCCCCGGAGCTGCCGCACGTCGACGGTCTCCAGCGCGGCCAGGCGATGAGCGGCCGGCACCGCCACCAGCACCGGCTCGCGGACCAGCGGGGCAACCTCGAGGCCTGCGGGCCGCTCGACATCGAGCGCGGCGATCGCCAGGTCGATCTCGCCTCGCGCGGTCATCGTGAGCATGTCGCGGGTGGAGTCCTCGCGCAGCGACACGTCAACCCCGGGATAGACAGCGTGAAACGCGGCAATCAGCCGGGGCAGGTCCAGCCCGGCGAGCGCCTGCATGGCACCGAGCACCAGCCGTCCGGTGGTAAGGCCCTTGAGGGCGGCGATCTCCTCGCGCGCGGCATCCATCTCCGCCAGGGCGCGGCGAGCCCGCAGGAGAAAAATCTCTCCCGCCTCGGTCAGGCGCACCCCGCTGCGTGAGCGCTCGAACAACTCGACGCCAAGTTCCTGCTCTAGGAGCTTGATCTGGTGCGAGAGCGCGGGCTGGGCCACCGGGACCGCTGCCGCCGCCCTGGTGAAATGCCGGTGGGTCGCGACGGCGACGGTATAGCGCAGTTGCCGGAGTTCCATATCGATTCGCGATCGAAGCTAGCCGGATTATGTCTTGGACAGCTTATCGGGCTCGGCGGGAAACTGTGATCAAGTCCTGTCAGGGATCAGCATAAGGAGGAACCAATGGCTCATATCAGCTACGTCGACCCCGCCACAGTCACCGATCCCGAGCTCGCGGGGATTATGGAGCGCGCGCGCCTGTTCGGCACGCCGCGACCGGAGAGCCAGGCGATCCGGCTGCACAACCCGCCAGTGATGAAGGCGTTCAACAACGCCTGGGAGGCCTTCTTCCGCCAGGGTGTCACCGATCACGCAGTCAAGGAACTGTGTCGGCTCTACATCGCCAAGTCCGTTGAATGCCAGTACTGCGGCGGCCAGCGCTCCGTGCTCGCCAGGGAGCAGGGCGCCACCGAGTCGCAGGTCGACGAGATCCTGAACTTCGAGACCTCCGAGCGGTTCGATGACCGCGAGCGCACCGCACTCGCCTGGGCGATGGCCATCGCCTGGGACCCCGGCCTGGCGGACGACGAGCTCTGGAGCCGGCTGCACGAGCACTTCACGGAGCCGCAGCTCATCGAGCTCGGCCACTTCATCGCGCTGACGCTCGGCCAGCAGCGCTTCCTGAAGACCGTCGGCGTTCGTCACGGCGAGGTCCTCGCCGACACTGACGCGGGCCTCGCCCCCGAGGAAGCGGCCAGGCTGCACACCGCCCAGCGTCTCGCGTCAACCCCGTGACGTACCACATCGCACGGGCCGCCGGGCGGCAGTGGAGCGAATCCGCCGCCGTCCTGGGGTTGCGGCACGCCACCCTCATCAATGCAGTCGGCGGGGCCAGTCATCTGGAGGTCCGGCTGTACGAGTTGCGCGCCGGCACCATCATCCCCGCCCACCGCCATCCCTTCGAAGAATCCTGGTACGTGTTCT
Organism: uncultured Acidimicrobiaceae bacterium; assembly: GCA_963750465.1. GTDB lineage: Bacteria > Actinomycetota > Acidimicrobiia > Acidimicrobiales > Palsa-688 > Fen-671. The sequence continues at coordinate 76,483 of CAVVRE010000006.1, read as the reverse complement.
CCGGCCGGGGACAGCGCACCGTAGCGGGCCTCACCTACCAGGTGGCCGCCGGGGACTATGGCTTCTCCCCGGTCGGCGTCGGCCACGCGCTTGCTGCCACTGACGAGGATTTGTCCTGGCTGTCGGTACGAGCGCCCAAGCCGCCTGCGTTCCGCGGTGCGGCGATCAGCCTGCCCGCCGCCGGCGTAGCCGGCGAGGACCTCGGGCGGCCATCAGAAACTGATCCCCGGCATCGCTTCGCGGGTCATTTCGAGGTCACCGACCTGGCACCGCCCGCCCAGCTGTCCATGCCCGGGTATCACGGCCCCAAGATCAGGAATATCTCTGTGCACATGCTGGTCGACCGGCTGCTGGGCGCGCAGCATCACACCCTGTTCGTGGCCCAGATCGCTCCCCGGGCCGGCCACGGGCAGGCGGCTGGCGAGCACTACCACCCGTTCGAGGAGATCTACTACTTCCTGTCCGGCGGCCTGCGCGGAATGCTGGATGGCGACGAGGTTGAGGTGGCCGCCGGGGACTTGCTCTGGGCAGGGGTTGATGCCACCCACGGCTTCGTCAACGAGCGCGACGAGCCGGCCACCTGGCTTGAGGCCCAGTCGCCAGTGCCACCCGATTCCGAGGCGTTCTTCTTCCCTGACGACTGGCGCGCTCTAGCACCGTGACCTGGGATCACTCGGGCTCCTTTTCGTCTTCGTTGTCAGTGGGCGAATGGGCGCCGGCGATGGCACCGGAAGCTTGGTCATGACCGGGGTCCGGCAGTTCGCCAGGCGCGGCTAGCTGAGCTGCCGCATCGAGCGGACGGCGCTGGCGGCACCGCGGCTGGCGGCTCCGGCTCGTCCTCGTGCAGGCCCTGCGCCTCCTTCTTCAGGATGCGCATTGACTGGCCGAGCGAGCGCGCCGCGGGCCGAAGCTTCTTCGACCCGAACAGCACGATGATCACCAGGGCGACGATCAGGATCTTCCACGGGCTATCAAAGAGGTCACCCGTCATGTGCGTTCTCCTCAGCGGGTAGTGGTTTCCCGAGTCCGGCGTGACTAGGGATGGATCCCGAACGGGCCGAGGTGACCGTAGTCGATCCGCAGTGATTCAACGAGTTGGTAGGCGTTTGGCACGGTGTAGACGTCGGCCCCGCCGAGCCGGTCGATCCAGCGGGGGACCACCGCGTTGGCGGCCTGGGTGGCGACTCCGTCCAGGTAGCCACGGAAGATGGCCCACGGGTTTGTCGGGTCGACGGACTTGAAGACATCGGCGACGTTGAAGGTATCGATCGCGCGGGCGGCCTGCTCCTTGAGATCGGCCACGTACTCTTGCTGAATGACCAAGTCGTCGGCCGGCCTCCCGGCCTCCCGGCTCACGCTGCTCACCACCCGGACGACCGGTCTGCCCGCCGACCGCGCGATGACCGCAGCGTGCTGGGACCTGGACGAGATCGTCACCACCTGTGACGATTTCGTCCGCTGGCTGCGTGCCCGGCTGCCCGGGTACCAGGCTCCCCAGCTGGACAGCCGCGCCGCGTTCGCGGAGCGCATCCGGCTGATCGACGTCTATCGGCACGCGACGCGGAACGACCCGCTGCTGCCGCTTGAGCTCCAGCCCCCTGGCTGGGCCGGAGAAGAGGCTCACCGGTTGTTCAGGGAAGCCCACGATCGCGAAAATGTCGACCGAGGTGTACGCCGGTCTCTCGGTATAGGGCAGCGGGGCTCGTTATTGCGCGCCGAGGTGCGCGGCTGAGAAGCCCGCTACGTCGCGGTAGGCGGACATAATGGCGGCGATCTCGGCGTCGCTAATGACGTCGGAGAGCCGGTCGAATGGCTGTCACCAGTGCGCTCATAGACCTCGCGCAAGATGGCGTCCGGCGGGTTCCGGCGATTGGTAAGGACCACTTGAGCGGTTGCCTCTCGACGTTCGTCGTCATAGGCGCGCAACGCCGCCTCTGGCGATCGAGGCCGGCGCATCGCCCGCGCGGCCGAGGTTGTCGGCCAACCGGTCGAGTCCCTAATAGATCACCCTCGCCGCGACGTTCCACTAGACCGTCGGAGTACATCAGCAATCCGTGGCCGGGCTCGACGGTGGTACCGCGCTCGGTGCGTACGTCAGACCACGAATGCCGATCGGCGGCGAAGCTCGATCGGTGCAAAGACCGCTTTCGAGGGGGGTTTGGCGCGGGTTCGTCAGGTACGGGATTGGGTCGCCGCACCCAGCCGGCCTCCACCAGCCCGGAGCCGAGGTGGACCCGTGCGGCGATGACTCCATGCGGCAAACGCGCCCGGGCAGCATGTGCACGCAAAACTCGTTGAGCTGGTTGAGCGGCCTCGGCCGGTGCGGCGCCGGCGAACAGCTGCGCACGCAGGGCGTTGCGCAACTGTGCCATCGTGCCGGCGGCGGTGATGCCCGTGCCCGGCGACGTCGCCGATGAGCACAATCAACCGGCCGTCGCGCAGTTCGAACGCGTCATACCAGTCGCCGCCGACGTTATCGCCGGCGGCCGGCTCGTAGTGCGCCGACAGCTGCCGAGGAGAGCTTTTGAGCGTCGGGATCGATTCGGGCAGCAGGCTGCGCTGCAGCGTCTCGGCCACCCGCAGCGCACCCCGCGTGCGGCGGTATAGCGACTCGACCAGGTGGCGTCGCAGCGCCTCGGCAGCGTCCGTCTCGCTCGGCGTCCACGGTTCGCTGCGTTGGTGGACGGTTTCGCGCCACCGGTCGAACGACTTCCGGGGGCTGAGCCGGGATCTGGTCGCCCTCGCTGACCGCGATCGCCTTGTTGTGCGGGTCGCCGCCCCAGTCCACCGACCGCACCGGGGAGCGGGAGATTCTTCTTACCCTTTGCACGAGCTCGGGCGGCTTGACGACCCGACGCTGAAGTGAGCGATTCCTGGTGCTGCTCGACACCCGCTTCACTCCTGAATACCTGGCCGGGCACCCCGCCGACCAGGCCTTGGCCTCGATGTTCGCTGCCCGCACCCCGGTGGCGAAGACCGAACAACAGCTCCGTGGCGAGCGCGAGCAGCTATTGGCGCGCCAAGGCCACGATGTGATGGACCGCCTCCCGAACATCACCTGCCCGACCCTCGTCGCCGCCGGCCGCTACGACGGCGTGGCTCCGCTCGCCAACAGCGAGGCGATCGTCGGCCTGATTGCGGACTCGGAGCTGCGGGTGTACGAGGGAGGGCACATCTTCCTTGTTCAAGACCCGCGGCGATACCGGAGATGCTCGACTTCCTCGAGAGGTCGTAGTGGCCCGCACGACCGAGCGGGGCGCTGCGGCGGTAGGTTGCCCGGGTATCCGTGGTGGTTCGGCTGGCGCTCGGCTGTGCCGTTAGCTCGAGGCCAGGAGACGGTCGAGGGAGAGCCCACTTGTTCGTTCGACGGCGGAAGAAGTCGCAGATACCGAAGCCGGCGGTACCGCCGGCCGATCGAGTTTGACCCTGGTGGCGATGGTCTGGTCAATGTTCGCGACCTCCTCGGGCGTTACTCCATCGAAGAGCTGTCGGAGAGTGCGGAAAACTACTTCGCCCGCTTGACATCCTGGGACTCGGCGCTGGCCAAGCCCTTCTACTCGCTGTACGACGCTCCGGATCTCATGGTCGACGTCGGGGCGTTGCTGAGCGGCTTGGAGCTGGTTCACGGCCTGAGTGTGCTGGACTTCGGGGCGGGCACGGGCTGGCTGTCGTGGATGCTGACTCAACTTGGCTGCCGGGCCGTGTTGACCGACGTTTCGGGCACCGCCTTGAAGATCGCTACAGAGCGCTACCGCCGCTGGCCGATCATCGGCGCTTGGTCACGAACCGGTGTTCTTGCCCTTCGATGGCCACAGGATCGACCTCGATGACGCCCTGGTGGATCGGGTGGCCTGCAACGACGCCTTTCATCACGTGGGCAATCCCGAGCAGGTGCTGGCCGAGTTCGCTCGGGTACTGGTGCCCGGTGGGATCTGCGTCATGGTGGAACCAGGGCCCAACCACTCCCGAGGGCCTCAAGCTCAGGCGGAGATGCGCCACTTCCGAGTGATCGAGCGAGACATCGTCGTCGGAGAGATCGCGGCGCAGGCTCGGGCGGGCGGATTCGAGTCGGTCGAGCGTGGGAGTGTTCGCTGGCCTTCCTCGCTTCGTAGATGTTGACTCGTTCCCGAGCGCCACAGGCCCCGAGTCCACGGTGCCAGGTGACATCACCCGGGAGTTCCTGGAGAACCGTCGACTGCTCCGCCTACGAAAGGCGGGCGTGGCTGTGATCGACAGTCGGGATCGCACGGCGTTGGCGGGGCGGCTGGAGGTCACGGTCACAGATGGCCGGGTGCACGCCCAGATCCACAACACGGGCCGAGCCCGCTGGCTCCAAGGCGACGAGATCGCTGGACAGGTGAACCTGGGCGCCCATCTTTACGGTCCCGAGCGGACAGCTGGTCGAGTTCGACTTCTTTCGCCTGCGCCTCCAAACCGGAAAGGAATCGATCCCTCCCGGAGCGAGCATCGAGGTCGCCGCCGAACTCGCCCCCCTACCACCTGGTGATCACACCCTGGAGTTTGACTTGGTGTCAGAAGGAGGTTGCCTGGTTCGCCGACAACGGCAACGCCACCGTCACCATCCGACCCCTGAGCACGAGGTGCCGAATATTCCTCTGCTCACTTGACCAGCCGATCCACATGAGAAATTGCGGAGCATTTAGCCGATACTTTCGGGCGATTCAGGTGAGAGGTTGAGGTTCAGTCTCCACGGCGGTCGACTCAGGAGGCCGGCCCGGCTTGCGGGTCCAAGATCGTTGGAATGAACCGATCTGCCATGCGGTCCACACCGGCCCGGAGGCTAACTCCGCTAGCGGCGGTGGGAACAATCGGTGGGTGCGGGCCAGTTCGGCGGCGCGCTGCTTGGATACGTCCAACCGTTTAGCCACCTCCGCTACCCCGAGCAGCTTGGGTAACCCTGGCAGATCGTCGGGCTGATCGCCACGCCGGGCCGACAGAGACACGATGGACCATGCCAACTGGTCATCCAACGCCTTGTTCCATGCCTTCTGAGCCGTCTCAACTGCCTGCAGAACCAGGCGGGCGTCGACTGTGAAGGTGGCCACGATCCGTCGGTCGCCGAACGCGACGGACCCGTCATGACTGCCCAGCCGGGCGAGAACCCTCTCTGACAAGTCTTCGATATCGCCTGTGTAGCTGTCATTGACCGCCTCCACGGTGCACGTCCATTTCACCATCAGGTTCCCTTCGTTCGAGCGCCAGACTACCATATATTCTTGACACCGTCAGGAAATATGGCGGGACGGGCGGCGACGGATTCGGCTGGTCCGCTGGAGGCTTGTTGACTCGACCACTGGGCCAGGTGGAGATCACTCGACGAGGCACCAGGGGCGGCATAGGCTCGTCGAATGGACCCGGCGATGGAGGAGATCCACGACGGTGACACGGTCTGGCGCTTCGATCGGGAGTTCCTGGCTTCGAGGTGGGCTTGCCTGTGGGGTCGAGGTTGCCAGGGCATCGGCCCCGAGCCGGCGGCGCATCTCGGCCTGGGGTGCTGCTCTATCGGTGCCGATTTGGGCGACGCCGACGAAGCCCGGTTGATCGCCGCGCTCGCGGCCACGTTGGACCCGGTCCGCTTCGAGCGTCACGCCGAGGCGGCCGAGGGTGGCATCTTCAGTGACGGCACCCGTACCCACACCCGCGTCGTTGATGGGGCTTGTATCTTTCTCAACCGCCCCGGCTTCGCCGGCGGGGCGGGCTGCGCCCTGCACCTGGCGGCTATCGAGGCGGGCGAGTCGCCAACTGAATGGAAGCCGTCGGTGTGCTGGCAGTTGCCCATCAAGGTGGACTGGGAGGCGGGTGAAGACGATACCGAAGTAGCGACCGTGCGCCGCTGGACGCGACGCGACTGGGGGGCAGAGGGCGAGACGATGGCGTGGTGCTGCACTGAGGGTTCGTTGGCCTACGTGGGCGAGCATCAGGTGATCGACTCGCTCGGAGCCGAGTTGGAGGCGATCGTCGGCACCGAGGTCTACGTCGAGCTGCGACGCCGGATGACCGGGCGGTAGCCGCCGGTCATAGGGATTCGACCAGTCTCACGAGAGTCTCGGAGTCGCTGCTGGCGGGCGTGGCGTGCCAGTCTGGTCAGCCATGGACCTCGAATTGACTGGCAAGCGGGCTGTCGTCACCGGAGCGAGCAAGGGAATCGGACTAGCGGTCACTCGCGCCCTCGTGGCTGAAGGCGTGACCGTGGTTGCGGGGGCGCGCCGGACCACCCCGAACTCGACCGGCTGACCGGAGATGGCAGGGTGCACGGGCTCAATGTCGACCTGGCTACCGAGTCAGGGCCCCGGCGCCCTGGTTAGTGCCGCGCTCGAGCTCGGACCGCTGGACATCCTGGTAAACAACGTCGGAGCGGTCACCCCACGCCTTGAAGGTTTCACCGCGATCACCGACGAACAGTGGTTGGCATCGCTCACCTTCACCTTCCTGGCCGCGGTGCGGGCGACCCGGGCGGCCCTGCCTAGCATGCTGGCCGCTCGACGCGGAAGCATCGTCACCGTTTGCTCCGTGAACGCGTTCCTCCCCGACCCAGGCGTCATCGACTACAGCGCGGCCAAAGGCGCACTGGCCAACTTCTCGAAAGCATTGTCGAAGGAAGTCGGGCCCAGCGGGATCCGGGTCAACACGGTTAGCCCCGGGCCCGTTTCCACCGATTTGTGGCTTGGTGATCGCGGGGTTGCGGCAACGGTCGGCACTTCGCAGGGAGTTGATCAGGCCTCCGTGGTTCGCCAGCAAGAGCAGCAGGCCGCGACCCGGCGTTTCACCACCCCGGCGGAGGTCGCCGATCTGGTCGTTCTCCTAGCCAGTGAGCGGGCCGGAAATACCACGGGTTCGGACTTCGTGATCGACGGTGGTCTCGTCTCCACGCTCTGAAGACACGGACATGATCTCCGATCGTGGTCAGATTCCGGTTCGCTCGGTTCGTATCGGAGCGGGATCGGGCACGTGGGGCATCAGGGCGTTGGGCGGTATGCGACCGAGTCGGCCGGCCTCGAAGTCCTCCACGGCCTGGCCGATCTCTTCGCGGGTGTTCATCACGAACGGGCCGTAGTGTTCGACGTGCTCGCCGATTGGCTCGCCGCCGAGAAGGAGCACTTCCAGGTTCTCCGAGCGCGAGTCTTGGTGCTGTTCTGGCCCGAACGCTCAGCCACTGGCCGGGGCCGAAGGTGACGAGTTGACCGGTGCGGATCGGCTGGCGGTCGGGGCCGGCTTCGCCGGAGCCGGCGAGGACGTAGACGAGCGAGTTGAAGGCGGGGTTCCACGGCAGCTCGAGCAGGGATCCGGGTGTGATCGAAGCGTGCATCAGGGAGATCGGCGTGTGGGTGGAGCCGGGTCCGACCACGCCGGCCAGGTCACCGGCGATCACCCGAACCAGAGCTCCGGCGTCGGGGGAGGCCACCAAGGCTACGTCGGCGGCTTCGAGGGGCTGGTAGGCGGGCGGGATCCATTTCTTCTTGGCGGGGAGGTTGACCCACAGCTGGATGCCGTGGAACAGCCCGCCGGAGATGACCAGTTCTTCCGGTGGGGTTTCGATGTGCAAGATGCCCCGCCCGGCGGTCATCCATTGGGTGGCGCCGTCGGTGATCAGTCCGCCGCCGCCGTTGGAGTCCTGGTGGGCGAAGGTCCCGTCGATCATGTAGGTGACGGTCTCGAAGCCCCGGTGGGGGTGCCAGGGTGTTCCCTTGGGCTCGCCGGGCGCGTAGTCGACCTCGCCCATCTGGTCCATGTGCACGAAGGGGTCGAGCTCGGCGAAGGTCCGGCCCGCGAAGGCCCGACGAACCGGGAATCCCTCGCCCTCCAAGCCGCTGGGCGCGGTCGACACCGACCGCCACCGGCCGCTGCGCGCGCCGGGGCGGGATCGGGAAGCTCGAGTCGTTTCAGGGTTGTCCAGTCGGGAACGGTGACCGCAGGCATAGCACTACTTTAGGGGACGCCCGGCTGCGTTCCATGCCGGTCAGACGCTTCTGGATGAATTCGTAGTGGTCCGCCGCGCTTTTGAGCGTTTTCACCTTGGCTTCGGGGTCTGCTATCGGCTCCGTGGGCACGGGTAGGGCCGCCGCGGCTTCCGCCTTTGCCACGAGCGAGGTTCGATCCGGTACCGTCCAAACCGTCGAATTGTCGGACTTCGGATAGAGGAATCCGAGCATGTGGTCGAAAGCCGGTTCTCCAGCATTACGAGCACCACGTGATCGATCGCATCGAGGCCCGCCATATTTACCGCCTTTCGCCAACCGCGCTGCCGGTGTGAGACCGCCCCCCCGAACGTTGTCGAGATGGTCCACTCGCTCGGGGTAGAACTTCCATATGGAATCTCGTGTCCCACCTTCGCCCGGCCATCACCGTCCCGTCGAGTCGCGGGTTCGAGCGTGGACCGGATGCCGTCTGTGCGGCTGGGCCCGGAATCGGGCGGGCCGACGAACCGAACCTGGTGCGGCGGTGAGGGTGCTCGTTGCCGGAGCGTCCGGGTTCGTCGGCCGGCGGCTGTGCCCGGTTCTGCAGGCCGCGGGACACGACGTGGTCGCCATGACTCGCAACCCGGCTCGTTATAGAGGAGCGGGTACGCCGGTCCTGGGCGACGTCCAGGACGGTGCCAGTCTGGCTGTCGCCATGTCCGGTTGCGAGGCTGCTTGCTACCTGGTGCATTCGCTGGGGTCCGCGGACTTCGAGCGCAGGGACGGCCACGGCGCGGCCGTGTTTGCGATGAGCGCGAGGGCAGCCGGACTGGCCCGTATCGTCTATCTCGGCGGGCTCGGGCGTGACGAGGACGAACTCTCCGCCCACCTGCGCAGCCGCCGGGACGTCGAGCGCCAGCTCGGCTCGACGGGTGTTCCGCGTCACCGTCGTCCGAGCGGGGATCATTGTCGGACACGGTGGCCTGTCCTGGGAGATAACGCGTCAGCTGGTGGAACATCTGCGCGTCATGGTCACCCCGAAATGGGTTGCGACCCGTACCCAGCCGATCGCCCTCGACGACGTGGTGCGATATTTGGCGAACTTGTTGATACTTGCCGAGGCGGCGGGTCGGGTGTTCGAGGTCGGAGGGCCTGAGATACTGCAATACCGAACCATGCTGGAGCGCGTGCGCTGCCATCGAGGGCCGCCGGCTGACGCATCGTGCCCGTTCCGCTGCTCAGTCCTCGGCTCTCCTCAATGTGGTTGAACCTCGTCACCGATGTCGACACGACTACGGCGCGGGCGCTGGTGGACTCGATGACGAACGAGGTGGTGGTCCGCGACCCGTCCATCCGGACCCTCGTACCTTTCCAACCTATGTCGTTCAACGCCGCCGTCCGCACGGCCCTGGCGGAGCGCCGAAAAGCCGAACGGGCCGTAAGCGATGCCGGTTCGAATCCGCTTGGTTTGACACGCCGCGCCTCGCCGTACTCCTCGACGGTGAACTCCCCGGGCGCAACGCGAAGAGATGTCAACGGTCACATCTCAGCGCCGAGCCAGGATTGTGACGGCGTTCGGCGTCGGGGGCGCCGGACTCCTCGGTTGCTCTCTGTCCCGCCCGCCCGGCTCAAAGGAGTTCTATGCCCTCACTGTGAGCGTGGCCGGCGCTTGGACGGCCGGCGCCGTGTTCTCCGATGGCGGCCCTCCGGTCTGGGGGCCATGCCCATCAGCGGCGCTCGGGTTCGGCCGGTGACCACCGCGGCGCTCACCGGGATCGGCGCCTTTGGGGTGTTCTACGGTCTCGCCCACGTCGCCCGCCGAACACCCGCACTCAAACGAGCTATCAGCCGCGCCCTGGTCTATGAAGAGCAAGGCTCGACACCTCTGGTGTTACTCATCGCGGTCCTCAACGCCGCCGCAGAGGAGATGTTCTTCCGAGGGGCGTTGTGGTCGGTGGTGCAGGAGCGGGACCCGATCCTCAGGACCACGCTGGCCTACATGGCTGCGACCGCGGCCACCCGCAATCTGGCCCTCGTGCTCGCCGGCGGCGCGACCGGCCTGCTCTTCGGCTACCAGCGTCGAGCGACGGGCGGGATCCTGGCCCCGACCGTGAGCCACCTCACCTGGTCAATCCTCATGCTCCGCTATCTGCCTCCGTTGTTCCCGCTGTCAGCGGTTAGAGACCGGCCGGGCTCTAACTGAGCGTCGGTAAACGGGCCGCCGACGGTTTGCTCAGCTCGACAGGCTCGCGATACGAACCGGCACCGCCCCGAACGGATCGAGCCGGTAGGTCAGCGATACCCGGTGGTAGCCGTCGGCGATCTCGGCTCCATCGTCGAACGAGACGACGAGCACTGGCGATAATTTTTCCCCGGCGGCGACCTGTAGGAGGTCCCGTAGGACGCCCGGATCATTGAGGGGGAGCGGATCGCGCCGGCACGCTCGGAGGATGTCGTTCGCTCGACGTTCGGTCAGCGGCGCTTCCTTGAGTCGCTTGACGAAAGCCTTGGCCTTCTGCGGGCTCAGCCGGATCGAGAGAAAGGCTTCGGCCGCTTCGAAGTCGTGGGCGACGACGTCCGCCTTCCAACGAATCACAGGGGAGGAGGCGGTCACGCCGCGGAGCATAGCCCAGTGGCGGCGACAGGGCGCTTCGACCTGGCCCACAGTGGGTATGTAGCGTTACAGTCCTCCGCCCTCTGCTCGGTGGAGGACCGAAAGGCTTTGTGTTCCATTTCACCGTTTACGGCTTCTCCTGGATGGGTCCGGGCCCGGCGGCGCGGATGAATCCGGCGGGGGCCGGTTGGGCATGCTCGCCGCGCCTTCCGCCGTGGCCGGCCTGATGGCTGCGGGTGGTGGGTCGTGAGCCCCGGTCCGCGGTTTCCCGACGCGGTGGAGTCGGTGACCCAGGCCCGCCATTTCGTGGCCGAGGTGCTAGAAGGGCGGGCGGCGGACGATACCAGCGAGGCGGCGCAGCTGATGGTGTCCGAGCTGGCCGCCAACTCGATTCGGCATGCCCCGCACCGGCTTCTCGGTGGGCGTCGAGATCACATCGTCGAGCGTCCGGGTGGACGTCAGCGATACCGGCCCGGGCCAGCCGTCGCTACAAGCCCGTGATCCGTTGGGTCCATCAGTCGCGGGCTTCGCATTGTCAAAGATCTGTCCGAACAGTGGGGGATCGACATCTCCGACGACACCAAGACCGTGTGGTTCCTCTCTCCGATCTTGGCTTTTGCCGCCATGAGTGATCGCTTCGACTTCCTACGCCTGGTTGGTGCCATGCAACGGGCGAACCCGACTGACGTGCCGGACGTGATGCTCTCTGCGGCCGGCGAGTTGGGCGGTGTCGATGTTGTCGTCTACCTGGTTGATTTCGAGCAAGAGGTCCTCGAGCCGCTCCCCGACCGCTCAACTCATGACGAGCTTCCCCAGACCGAAGCGGTCGGCACGACGATTCCCGGCCGGGTCTTTTTGCAGCGACGGCCCGCGACCGCGGAGCGCGGCGGTGGCACTCGGATTTGGGTACCGATCATAGAGGGCTCCGACCCTACGGGTGTGCTCGCCTTGACCGTCCCGACCCTCGACGACGACACCGTGGCGCTCTGCGAGGCTCTCGGCGTGCTGGCGGGGTATCTGATCGCCACCGAGGCTCGGGTGACCGATCTGTACAACCTGTACCGACGGCGCAAAGCCATGAATCTGGCGGCCACGATGCAATGGGACCTGTTGCCCCCACTCACTCTGGCGTCACCCAACGTGACTGTCGCGGGCATGGTGGAGCCGGCCTACGAGGTCGGCGGTGACTGCTTCGACTATGCCCTCAACGGATCTGTGCTCGACATCGCCCTGATGGACTCCATGGGGCACGGCATCCGATCGGCCATGGTCGCTGCCCTGGCCGCCGGGTGCTACCGCCACCAGCGGCGAGAAGGGCGGCCTCTCGAACAGTTGCATCGCAATCTTGACGGCGTCATCGCGGAGCATTGCGAGGGGGCGTTCGTAACCGGAATCATCGGACGCCTGGACCTGAATACCGGGGTTTTCACTTTCCTGAACGCCGGCCACCCATCGCCGCTACTGGTCCGCCACGGCCGAGTTATAACCTCCATCGAGGCCCCTTCGATCACGCCCTGGGGTCTCAGTCTCGGCGAACCTGGTACCGCCACCACCAGCCTTGAACCAGGGGACAGCATCGTGCTGTACACCGACGGCATCATCGACGCCCGAGGCAGCCCGCACCAAGACTTCGGGACCGAGCGCTTGGTCGACCTGATCGGCCGGCACGCGTCGGACCAAGTGCCGATCGGTCTCATCGTGCGACTCATCACCCGCGCCGTCCTCGAGCACCACCAAGGCCGTCTGTATGACGACGCCACCGTGGTCGTGCTCCACTGGGCTGGAAGCAGCACCAGCTCGAGCCCTGCCCCACACCGACGCCTGACCGCTCTGGCCTGACCGCTCCCCGTTAGCGCAGACGATCTGGTTTGGCTGCGGGGCTGCTAGCCGGGGAGATCGTGGCCGCCGCCGTTTCCGAGAAGAACGCTTCCGGCGTCTGATCGACCGAAAGGCGCTGACGTTGAAAGCGGGCGCCGCTGCCTCGCCCGACGATCTCCTCTACCCCTGTCACGACTCGTTCGTAGTCGCCGGTCTCGCGCAAGGCGGGCCCGACGGCGTCCAGAAGGTGTTCAACCACCTCCGGTCCCGGGCGCAACGACTCAGTCGACGGATCGACGAGCGTGCCGTCAAGCCCGTATCGGGCGGCGCGCCAAAGGGCCGAATCCAGCACCGGTGTCCCGAGCGCGGAGTTGACGGATTTGGAGTCGACAGCAGCCGTGGTCAGGGCCCGAACAAGCCCACCAAGGGTCACGGAATCCTCGAGTCGGAGGCAGACGTCGCACACGCGGTATTCCAGGGTCGGCAGCTTCGCCGACGGGCGCACGTGCCAGTAGATGGCCGCCGGCGATCGATGGCCTCGATCTTCTCGAGAGCTGTTGAGCAGACGCTGATAGGCGTCGTAGTCGTCGAGCGTTGGCGGAAACGTGGCGGTGGGCCACGCTCGCCACACCAGGGTCCGGTAGCTGGCGTAGCCTGTGTCGGTGCCTTGCCACCACGGCGAGTTGGCGGAGAGGGCCAACAGTACCGGCAGCCAGGGTCGCACCCGGTTCATGGCGGCGATCCGTTGATCGGGGTCGTCGACCTGGATATGGATGTGACAGCCGCAGATCACCTGTTGACGGGCGACCTGCTGATAGGTATTGAGCAGTTGACGGTAGTGCTCGGTATTGGTGTTGACCCGCTGATCGTGCCACGCCGACCACGGGTGGCTAGAAAGCGCGACGACGCCGGCATTGGCTCGCCCGCGCTTTCGGTCAGGCCCCGCCGCAGACGTCCCAACTCGGCGCTGGCTTGCTCGAGTGTGTCGCATACGGCGCTGTTGGTTTCCACTTGGCAGTGATTGAGCTCCGAAGTGACTTGCTCGCCCAGGACAGGTTGGGCCATAGCCAGAACCTCGGGAGCGAGAGTCGACAGCGCTCCCGATGAGGGGTCGAACGAGGAGGAACTCCTCTTCGATACCGAAGGTGGCGGTCACGAGGGCCGAGAGACGCCCTTGGCGATACGGTCGCCGATCGTCCTTGTCGATGTTGCGCCAGTATTCGAACGCCCGCTCCAGCACGGGCTCGGAGACGCCCTTGCTGAGGTGCCCGACGACGTTGGACACGAGCCGGTCGCGCTGGGCGTCGTCCATGACGTCGCGTACCAGCGTGCCGGGCTGACCCCAGTCGTCATCGTCTCGACGCAGGGTGTAGGCGGCGTGGACGAACTCGCCGTCGGCCTCCCACTTCTCCACGTACGGGTAGCGCTCCGGGTCGGCTGCGGGGCCCCCCTTGGAGTTCGGGGCGTACACGGGGTCGGAGACGTTCTGGACCCGCATCGCCCCGTCCTTGCTGTAGCTGTGCACCGCCGCCTTTGGCGCGTTCACCGGAATCTGCTTGTAGTTGACCCCCATCCGGGCACGGTGGGCGTCGGCGTAGGAGAAGACTCGGGCCAACAGCATCTTGTCCGGGCTGACGCCGATCCCCGGCACCAGGTTGTTGGGCTCGAATGCGGCCTGCTCGATCTCGGTGTGGAAATCGGTGGGGTTGCGGTCCAGTGTCAGCCGGCCGACCTCATGCAACGGGTAGTCCGCGTGAGGCCACACCTTGGTGAGGTCGAAGGGATTGAACCGGTAGGTCCTGGCCTCCTCGAAGGGCATGATCTGGACCTTCAGCGTCCAACTGGGATGGTCCCCGCCGTTGATCGCATCGAACAGGTCGCGTCGGTGATAGTCACCGTCCTCGCCCGCGATCCGGTCGGCGTCCTCCTGGGTGAGGAAGTCGATGCCCTGGTCGGTCTTGAAGTGGTACTTGACCCAGAACCGCTCGCCGCCGGCGTTGACCCACATGTAGGTGTGGCTGGAGTAGCCGTTCATGTGGCGCCACGTCTTGGGGATCCCCCGGTCGCCCATCAGCCAGGTCACCTGGTGGGCCGATTCCGGCGACAGTGTCCAGAAGTCCCACTGCATGTCGTGATCGCGCAGGTCGGAGTCGGCGCGTCGCTTCTGGGAACGGATGAAGTGCTGGAACTTCAGCGGGTCGCGCATGAAGAACACCGGGGTGTTGTTGCCCACCATGTCGTAGTTGCCCTCAGAGGTGTAGAACTTCAGGGCGAATCCGCGCGGATCACGCCATGTGTCCGGGCTGCCTCGCTCGCCCGCCACGGTGGAGAAGCGGATCAGGGTGTCGGTCTTCGTATCCGGCTGGAACACCGCCGCCTTGGTGTACTGGCTGACGTCGGACGTCACCTCGAAGCGGCCGAAGGCGCCGCCGCCTTTGGCATGGGGCTGGCGCTCGGGAATGCGCTCCCGGTTGAAGTTCGCCATCTGCTCGATGAGGTAGTGATCCTGCAGCAGGATGGGTCCATCGGGCCCCACGGTCAGTGAGTGCTCGTCGCTCGAAACCGGAATCCCAGCGTCAGTCGTCGTGTGCTTGGAACGCTCGCTCGCCATTGCCATCGCCTACCTCTCGTGTGGGGCTCAGCCACATACCTACCCATGTCTGGCCGGGCCTACCCCATGGCGCTCGACGTGTGAGCCCGGGTGTCTCACAGGAGGGAACCACACCTACGGGCTCAGCCCAACCAGGGCGACCGGGTGCTAGCCGCTCGCTATCACCCACTCGTGGGTCGTGAGCGTGGGCGAACGGTCGTAGGCGAGGAACCGCGCCACGTCCTCCCAGATGAGCTGTTGCGCCTCCTCGGAGTCGTAGGACCTGGTGAGGGCGTCTTCGACCGTGCGGTAGTGGATCTCGCCGAAGCCGTCCCAATCTGGTGAGGCGTCGGTGAGCTGCTCGACGAGGTGGTTCTGCACGTAGCGCCAGAAGCCTGGCTGCCGCGCCACCGCCAGCGGCCCGTGGCGCTCGCGCCAGTGCTGGCTGAACGCCTCCTGGCGTGAGGTCGGCGCGGCGGTGCAGAAAGGCGATCATCTTGAACCCGGGTGACTGCGTGGCGGACGGCCAGGTGCGGTCATAGTCCTTCTTGACGATCTCCTCTACGTGGTACGCGCCGACCAGCCGGCTGCCGCCAGGTAGGGGCATGGACAGCGCGGCGTCGGCATCGGTGTCCCACAGGGCGATGACGGCGCGCTCCTCCTGCTGCTTCATGAGCTCGGAGCCGAGTGCCTCGAGCTCGCTGTCGGGGAGGCGGACGTCGACCGTCGCTTGGCGGGCGGCGCCGGCGCCGACCACCTCGGCCACTCGCTCGACGGCGTCCGCTGCGAACGCGTCCCTGTCACCATCGAACGCCACGGTCACGAGCACCTTCATGGGCTTCTCCTTCCTGCTTCGGTGGCGGCGGCGCGCAGCTCGCGCTGCCGTGTGTCAAGCGCCTCGAGGAACTCACCGTGGGTGACGACGTAGCGGCGATCGCCGAGGATGGCATCGACCACGCCAGCGGCGGCCTCCTCGGGCGTGGCGAGGAACTCGGCCATCGCCGGGTTGCTCTGGTGCATAGCTGTGAAGTCGTCGTCGCCGGCGATCGGACGTCGGACGTGCGCCGGTTGCGCCGCCTCACTGGTCTCCAGATGTCGAGACAGCATCCCGGAGGGGAAGATCACCGTCACCCCGATGCCCTCGGCGGCGAGCTCGACCCTGAGCGTCTCAGCGAGGCCCCACACGGCGAACTTGCTCGTCTGGTACATCGACATCCGGCTCGCCGGGTCGAGCACCGACGACGACGACGTGAAGGCCAGCCGCCCGCGCTCGGCCATCCGAAGCAACGGAAGGAACGCCCGCGCCACCCGTGCCGAGCCGATCACGTTGACGTCGAGCAGCCAGCGCCACTCGTCGTCGGTTGCTCGATCGATGGAGGCGAACAGTTGTACGCCGACGTTCGAGATCACGAGGTGGGCCCGCCCGAAGCGCTCGCCTACGGTCCGCGGCCGCCGCTTCGACGCTGGCACCGTCGGCCACGTCGACCCTCAGCCCGAACGCCTCGACGCCATTGGAGGCGGCGAGCGCCGCTGCCTCCGTGCCGGCGCGGTCGCCGTCGAGGTCGAGCAGGACCACGTTCATCCCACGCCCCGCGCACCCGTCGGCAAGCGCCCGGCCGAAACCGGACGCTCCGCCGGTGATCACCGCAACATCGGTCATGGCGTCGCGTCTCCACCTTCCGGCGCTGACGATGATGAGGCGCTCACTGATCCCCTTGGTCGGATCCTCCGCTGCTTCTTACCATAAGCATCCGCGGCCGTCACGCCCAGTTACCCCGGGCCACCCCATCCAGCTCGATGCCATCGAAGTGGTGCACCTCGATCATAAAGCACCGCGCTTGCGCACCAGGCCGGCGACGGTGGTACCCCAGATGAGCACCAGGATGCCGTAGAGCCCGAGGGGTGCGGCGGCGGCCGGGCCAAAGGCGGTAGCCGCAAGGGCGGCGGCGATGGCGAAATCCCGCATGGAGGTCGTGAGCAGCGCGGCGACGGCCGTTGGCGGTCCTGCGCCCACCCCGAGCACCCGGCCGACGATCGCCGAACCGGCGAGGAAGATTACGAGGGCTGCGGCGACGGTGAGGTAACGAGTCGAGACGTGGACCTCGGCGGCGATGAGGGCGACGAGAGCGGCAACAGTGACGGTGGCGGTCGTGGTGGCGGCCCGGTCGAACCGGTTGCCCATCGGAGTGCACGATCGCAGCAGGATGCCGGCGACGAGAGGGAGAGCGACGACAAGCGCCAGATTGACGATGATGCCGTCCGGGTGGACCTCGGCATGCCCGGCCTCGATCGAGAGAAGGGGACCGGCCACGGTCACCGCGGCCACTGTGGAGCCGATGAGCACCCCGGCGGAGAGCGCGGCTTCGCCACCGGCCATCGCCGTGGTGGCCACCGAGGCGATCTCGCACGGTGCCACACCGACCGCCAGGATGCCATCGCGTAATGATCCGGCGACCACGAGAGAGATGCGGTCCAGGACAGCGCAGGCAGGACCGTGACCCCGGCGACAAGCACGGCGACGAGTCGTCGCCAGCTCGCGGTCACGCGTTTGAGCGACGCTGGCTCAATGGTGATCGCCGTCGCAAACACCAGGACGGCGAGCAGGACGTTGACGCCCTGACGGGCGGTGAGCCAGGCCAAAGGCGTCTGCACACCCACGCCGATGATCGCAGCAGCCACCACCAAAAGCAGTTCGGGGTAGGCCGAGACGAAACGTCGCAGCGGGGCGGGCATTGTCATCATTTCGTTGGGCTCGTAGTGGCTCGAGTTCTCGCTCGACGGTGTGCGGTTCGAAGGGATCCCGAAGCGCGTCGGTGACCGTCAGCGGGTGCTCGGCGAGTCGAGCCCCACCAGCGACTTCGAGGAGGCCGGGGGTGCCCGGAGCCTCCATGGTCACGATGACCTCACCGGCCGTGATCTCCATCACGAACCGGGTCCGAGTACAACAGCTGACCTCGCTAGCGCAGAGTCCGGCCAGTTGGGAGACCACAACGGCCGCAACCGGGTAGCGGAGCCTGACGACCTCGCCGGTGCGTTCCACCGACGTGGCGGCGGCAACGACACGCCGCCACTGGCCGAGGCGGTTGATCAGATCCTCGTCGCCCGAGCGAACACCCCCACGCCCTGGGATCCGAAGGAGATCCCTCGGTGGTGACATCGAGATCGGTTTCGCAGCCGCAGCCCTTTCCGCAGCGTTCAGGGCCGGGGTCCCGGGCGGCCAGGCGGCCGAGGACGGCTTGGAGTTGGCGCTCGAAAGCCCCGAGCTCGTCGAGTTGGTCGTGAACCTGGGCGATCCGCTCGACAAGGAACCGGCGCAGACGAGCCTGCAGGGACCGGCACTCGCCGTTGGGCCAGGCCGCTACGAGCTGGGCGATGTCCTCCAGGGTCATTCCGATACCTTTGGCCCGGGCGATGAAGGCCAGCTCTTCGAGGGCGGACTCGTCAAAGACCCGGTATCCGTTGGTGGCCCGTCGAGCCGGGGACAACAGCCCGACCCGCTCGTAGTAGCGCACCGTCGACGGCGCCAATCCGGCAGACTCGGCGAGTTCAGCGACTCTGAGGCCTTCCATCGCCCCAGGGTAAACCTTGAACCCAACTTCAAAGTCAACCGTCCGGTTCGAAGACGTGCGCCTACACGACTTCGTGGGCGCACATGTCGACATCCGCGAGGAGGACGTGATCGCCGAGCGTGTTCGCTTTAGAGGGAGAGCGGGACCATCGCCACACCAGCAACAGGCATGTCCCGAAACGCAAACAGGCGGCCGTGGGCCTCCGTGGCGTAGAGCGTGCGGAGGTCAGGCCCCCCGAAGCAGCAGTTCGTGATGGACGCACCTTCGCTTGGGGCGGTGAGCCGATCAATGACCTTTCCCTCCGGTGATACGACAGTGACGGCACCGCCCCCGGCTACATAAATATTGCCCTCCAGGTCGAAGGCGAAGCCGTCGCCGCCGTCCGGCAAGGTCTCGACGAACCAGGACCTGTCGGTGAGCCGCATCAGACCCCGACCCTCGACCACCAGGACCGTGGCGTCGGCGGTGACGCCGATGCCGTTGCAGTACGCGAAACCGTCTGCCACGAGCTCGGCGGGCCGGCCTGGCGACCATCGCCACACGCGGCCGACTGGCTCGGGCGGATGTGGGTATCTGGGCGGGTCGGTGAACCACACTGCGCCGTCGGGACCGCGGCAAAGGTCGTTGGGCGCTTGGAAAGGACCGTCATCGCCCGTCAGCAGTTCGACGCGCCCGTCGGGGTAGACGCGTTGGAGCCCCGGCGTGGTCGGCTCTGACGGATCGGCGGTCCGGGTGCCCATGATGGCGTCCCAGTTCCATCCGCCGTTCTGGGCCACGACCACGCCACCATCGGCGCAGGGATAGGCGCCGTTCGGACCGCCGGCCACATCGGCGAGGACGGCAGCCGTTCGGGCGTCTCCGTCGACGCGGAGAAGCCGGCCGGAGGGGATGGCCGTGACGATTAGGTCGTGGTGAGCCTGGCGCCACACCGGGCCCTCGATCAGCCCCAAACCCTCGATAATTATCTCTGCCTCAGGCATAGCACTGGTCTTCCCGCATCCGTCGATTCTCCTACGACATAAACGAACTTCCCGGGCCGCCTACCTCCTGAGCCTGGCCATTAGGCCGACTGGCCGAGCAGCATCGGAAACGAGTCGAGGGAGCGGATCCCGACCGTGTGGCTGATGTCGAATCCCGGCTTGACCCGGTAGTGAGGGATACGGACGTGCCACGCCCGCAGGGCGGTCCGCAAGCTCCAGCCGGGCGAGGTGGGAGCCGAGGCAGCGGTGGACGCCGCCGCCGAACGCGATGTGCGGGTTGGCCTCGCGGTCCAACGCACCTCGCCGGCATCGGGGAGGGATTCCTCGTCGGTGTTGGCCGAGGCGACGAACGCGAACACCGTGTCGCCGGCGTGCACAGGGCATCCAGTGAGCTCAGTTTCCTGGGTGGCTGTCCGCGACACAAGCGTGACCGGTGATTCCCAGCGAAGGAGCTCTTCGACGGCCCGCGGGGTCAGGTCGGGGTCGGCCACGAGCGAGGCTCGGGCTTCCGGGTGCTCGGCGAGGTAAGCGAAGAAGCACTCGAGCGACGCCGACACCGTGTCGAGCCCGGCGATGAAGAACAGGAAGCAGACGTCGAGGATGTCCTCGCGACTGAGGCGGTGGCCGCCGACCTCGGCGGTGAGGAAATGGCGTCAGCAGATCATCCTGTGGCGCTAGCTGGCGCTCGTCGAGGAGAGTTTCGAAGTAGTCGTAGAGCTCCTGTCCGGTCTTTGCCTGATGGGCTCGCGCCTCGGGGCTGTTCATCGGCACGCCGAGGACGTGGAACGGTCGGCTGATGCCGTCCTTCATGGCGATGAAGCGCCGTGTCTCCTCGAGGGGCAGGCCCAGCAGCGTGAGGAACACCTGTGAGGGGAACGGGATCGAGAACTGCTGCGAGAAGTCGATCTCGGGCTGGTCGATGAACCCGTCGATGAGGTCGTTGACGAGGCGCTCGATCGGTTCGGCCAGGCGCTGCATCCGCGAAGGGGCGAAGATCGGGTCCATGATCTTGCGGAACTTCTTGTGGTCGGGCGGATCGACCTCGAGCGGGATGAGCGGCCGGACGTTGCCGAGGAACCCGGGAGCATTCCTCGAGGAGTAGATCTCCGGGTGCCGGAACACCTCGTCCACCGCGGCCCGGCTGACGGCGACCACGGCCTGGCCCGCCCGCTGCGCCGGGGCGCTGTCCCGCATCGACGAGTAGCTCTGCTGCGGATCGCGGTAGGTCGCGCCCTCCATGTGCTCGAAGATGGTGCCACCGTAGATGCCGTCTGCCGTCTCGGTCATAGGTTCCCCCTCAAGGATCGTGGGCGCGCCGGTCACGTATTTCTAACACAGCGTGGCAAGTGTCGCCTACAGTGGCGCTATCCCTCGGACGAGAGCACCGTTGTGAACCCGTCAGCGCCCGGACTACGAATGAATCGCTCGCGGATCTTCCACACACCGTCGATCTTTTGGAGCTTCCAGCGGTTGGCGTTGCATGTGAAGACGTGGAGACCGTCGTCCTCACGCATCAGGACGATCGAATACGCTTCAGCCGAGGCGGAATCTCCGTCGATATAGGTGACCAGGTTGTTGCCCTGAGCATGCATGCAGCGACCGACCATCCCCGCGTGCCCGTCTGGGTTGGTGATGAAGTCCATCAGCTCGGCCGGGCCCTCCCAGCGCGTCGTGCTAGAGATGTCGATCGCTCCATCCTCGGTGTAGAGAGAGACGTACGCCTCACTTCTACCCATGTCCGCGTTGAAGCCGTAGCGCGCCAACAGCTGTCGAATGGCGCGGTCATCCTCCACCAACTGGAGGCGTGCTTCCAACTCTGTGATGCGGGCCGCCAGGTCGTCAACACTCACGGTCACCATCCCCTTTCG
Organism: uncultured Acidimicrobiaceae bacterium; assembly: GCA_963750465.1. GTDB lineage: Bacteria > Actinomycetota > Acidimicrobiia > Acidimicrobiales > Palsa-688 > Fen-671. Next base: position 55,128 of record CAVVRE010000006.1, on the reverse strand, counting down.
TTTGCTCGCGGATATTGACCCTATTCCGATCCCCCGGAAACTACTACACGATTCATAGGCCGCCCGCTATTTGCCGCGCCGCCGCGAACCGTCCTTTGGTTGGCGGCGGTGGTCGCCGAGCGACAGGGGGGTGTAGCTCGGCACCACCGGCTGCGCCACCTAATGAGCATAGCTCCCTGTGATGGCATAGCAGCGTCGGCATTTAGCCCTAATCCTTAGGCTCGACCACGTGCGGCGCTCAGTGACTACCATCAAGACCTGAAGGTCGGCTATTAAGAATCAAGGTCGGCGGTCTGGTGATCGGTGTCGCCTGTGCGATCCTGCGGCAGGGCTTGACAGCGGGTTGCGACCAGTGATAGGCAGCAGGCATGCTCCCGGAGTGGCCCTTAAGGTTCGGTGGGTTTATCGCGCCGTTTCATCCGGTTGGTCAGGACCCGACCCTCGCGTTCGAGTACGATCTGGAGCGAATAGTGGAGTTGGACCGACTCGGCTTCGATGAGGCGTGGATCGGTGAACACCACTCCGGCGGCTACGAGATCATTCCGTGCCCGGAAATAATGATCGCCGCGGCAGCTGAGCGAACGCGCCATATAAAGCTTGGTACAGGGGTCGTGTCGCTTCCGTATCATCATCCGTGGCTGGTGGCTGACCGAATGGTCCTGCTCGACCACATTACCCGTGGTCGCGTCATGTTCGGCGTCGGCCCGGGTGCACTGCCGACCGACGCCTTCGTCATGGGGATCGACCCCCGCAACCAGCGCCGGATGATGGAAGAATCGCTCGAAGCGATTCTTGCCCTTTTCCGGAGTGAGGAACCCGTCACGCGCCAGACGGATTGGTTTACCATGCGCGAGGCCCAACTGCACGTCCGGCCTTACACCTATCCCCACCTCGAGGTGGCGGTCGCCGCGATGACCTCGCCCTCCGGTCCCAGCGTGGCGGGTAAGCACGGGGTCTCGCTTCTGTCGCTGTCGATGTCGGCGGAGAAGGAAGGTTTTGCTTCTATCGGACGGGCATGGAGCGTTGTCGAGGAGCAGGCTTCCAAGAGCGGGGCGAAAGAGCCCGACCGTAGGGACTGGCGGGTGATGGGGATCATGCATCTGGCCGACAGCCGTCGTCAGGCCATCAAGGATTGCACCTACGGGCTCAGGCAATATCTGGAGTATTTCGGGACCGGTGCCGGCTTTGTGCCGTTGGGACAGGCAAGCACCTCAGACGAGTGGGCCTCAGATCGACAGCTTCGGTCATGTGATGCCCGACAAGCTGTTCGCCTTGAGAGAAGAGTTCACCCATGGCGGGGTTGAGACACCCGAAGAGTACGTGGAGGCCTACCTCGACGGCGGACACGTTCTTATAGGCACGATCGGCAGATGCCATCGACTACATCGAGCGGCTCCTGGAACAGTCTGGCGGGTTCGGTACGTTTCTGTTCCTCGCCCATGACTGGGCCAGTCGCGAGGCGACGCTCCATTCGTATCGACTCTTCGCCCGTGAGGTCATTCCCCACTTCAAGAAGCGGCTCGGAGCAGCAAAGCGTTCCAACGACTGGGCCGTAACCAAGCGTGAGGAGATATTCGCTCCCGGGGTGCAGGCCATAGCCGAAGCCGTCACCAAGTATGTCGAGGGAGAACGGGAAGCAATAAGTTCCCGCCCGTAATACCGTCCAGCAACGGGAGAAGAAGTCATGAGGGTTGATGTGGAAGCGTTTGTACGCGAGTTGCGCGACCGCCAGGAGATCTTCGACTGCATCATGCGCTACTGCCGGGGCATCGACCGGCTAGACCGCGAAATGCTGCTATCCGCATATCACCCGGACGCAATCGACGATCATGGCGCCTTCGTCGGACCGGTGGAAGGCTTTGCTGACTATGTGTTCGATCTCCATTCGACGCAGCAGCACCGCACGCAGCACCATATTACCAATCATAGGTGTGAGTTCGATGGCGATACCGCCCACACCGAGAGCTACTATATCTTTCGCAGTCTCAACAAGGTGCCGCCCCTCTATACCAATGCCAGCGGGCGTTACATCGACAGGTTCGAGAGGCGTGAGGGTCGGTGGGCCATTGCTGCGCGCATATGCCTGGTCGAGATCCGCAACGAGTTCTGGGCCCCCACGGGTTTCGAAGGGGACACCGATTACATGCCAGCACGTCGCGACAAGGAAGACACGTCTTACATGCTCCCATTGACGATCGACCCGGCACGCTTCACCGTCTGAACTGCCACCTTGGGGGTGCCGGGTTTATCCACCGTGCCATCCATTTGCGTCGTTGATCACGGGCACGGCCTCGGTGGCTCCGGCCTGTCCGAAACCGTCCAGCGGCGAAGCTGCGGGCCTTCTTCTCGAGCTTGGGGATGACCTTGGTCCCGAGCAGCTCGATCGAGGTCATGATCGTCTCGTGGGGCAGGCCCCCGAACTCCATGTAGCAGAGGATGGCGTCGCAGCCGATGCGCTGGTAGCGCTCGATCTTCTCGGTGCACTCGTCGACGCTCGCCGACGATGATCATGTCCTGTTCGGCGAACATCTGCGGATCGAAGGTGCCGCTTGACGGGCCGGCTCGAGAGTGGGAACAGCTGCTCAGCTGAGCTCCTCGTCGGACATCGGCGGGAGCTCCCACTGGATGAGGAAGTCGATCAGGTCGGTGTACCACCACGCCACCGAGCCCCACACGTCGTAGTCTTCTCGGCCTCGGCCATGCTCGGCGCGCAGTGCACCAGCGTGTAGGGGGCCACCCGGTTGTTGACCACCCGGGTCAGCGGCACTGCGTCCTTGCTCAGCTTCGCGGTAGCGAGCGATCCGCTCCGCCAGGTCTCGACGGGACTACGATCGTCAGGCTCAGCATCCCGAGCCCGTGCTTGGCAGCCAGCTCGACGCTTTCGTCGCTCACGCACGCCACCCAACACGGCGGGTGCGGGTCCTGATAGGGCTTGGGCGTGATGGCCCTGCGGCGGTTCCCAGTCACCGCGCGGCAGCGCCGGGAACTTCACGAAGGGCGTGTCGACAGCGAGGTGCTCCTGCTCCCACGCCTTGACGATGATCTCGATCGCTTCTTGCCACTGGGCCCGGCTCTCCTCGTCCTTGACGCCGAAGGCGATCCGCTCGAGAGGCGTCGAGCGCCCGGTGCCCCATTCGACCCGGCCCCGGCTGAGCAGGTCGGCGGTGGCGATCCGCTCGGCGTTGAGGACCGGATGCCGGAAGGGATGCGGGGTCAGGGTGACCCCGAAACCGAGGCGGATGTTCTCCGTCACCTGCGACAGCGCTCCGATCACCACCTCGGGCGCGGGGCAGTGCGACCTCCCTCCGCGGAAGTGGTGCTCGACGAACCAGGCGGTACCGAAGCCGAGCTTGTCGGCGAGCTTCACCTGCTCGATCGCGCTGTCATAGTCCTCTGCTCGGCCTCGCGCTGGCCGTAGGGGTGCGGCTTTCCCCACGGCTTGGCGGCGTGCAACTCGTACAACAGGTCCAGCTTCACGCCGATTCCCCCATTCCTCGAACCGGCCGCTGCTCAGGCGACCACGGACTGCTCCGATAACTGGGTCTTACAGTAGTCCCCACTCGTGATACATGTCCACGGTGCCGTGGTGCAGCAGGGTCGTAATCGGCCGGCGGTCGAGAGATCCCAAGTACCGCGGCATAGGGCTGTGTCCAGCCCAACAATGTATCCTTTCACAATGGCTTCCCGAGAGGACAACCTCGCGGCAGTGCAGCGCTATTTCGCGGGCGTCGCTGTCGCCAACGCCGATCAGATGCTCGAGTCGTGGACCGAGGATCTCGTGTACGAGGAGCGCTTCTCCGATCCACCCCGACGGATCGAAGGCAAGGAGGCAACACTCGCCTATTTCTCGAAGGCCGGCGCGGTCTTTCGCATGAGCCTCGAGCTCACGGCGGTGCACGAGTGCCTCGACCCTGACAAACTGGTCCTCGAGTACATGAGCCACGGGCAAGTTGTCGCGACCGGTGCCCCGTACGAGAACAGCTACATCGGCGTGTACCGCTTCCGCGACGGGCAGATCTGGCAGGTCAGGGAGTTCCACAACCCACTGATAACCCAGCGCGCCCGCCCGCCGGGGGTAGTGATCGAGGAGATCAGGATGCCCGACTGACGGTGGCGGGTGGCTGTCACGAGCTCCGCGGGGCCGCTATTGCCTGTGCTCGCAGTCACCCATTGTTCGTTCTGGGGTCTCCGACCAGTACCTCGGAGGTGAAGGCGTGGTGCACTTGGAACGTGTGAGCGCGGTCCAGAGACGACCGTCTGACCGTCGTTCGACTGGATCGGGACGCCCGAGGCGGTCGAGGTAGGCGGCAACCGACCCGGTGTCCACGACCCGGAAGGTCAACCCGCACCAGGTCTCGCCCACCTTCGTCGAGGTCATCCGGGCGAAGGGACAGGAAGCGTCGATGGGCTCCGCCAGCTCGATGACCGTCCCGTCGGGGAAGGCGACGTAGGCGCTGCGGGCCCCAGGCGTGCGATCCGGGCTGGTCGGGGAGACGCTCGGCGTCGAGCAGATCGATGTATCGACTGGCCGCTTCGTCGTGGTCTCGCACGACCAGGGTGTAATGGGAGGTGCAGACGATGCCGAGAGGATGGGCGTCACGCCAGTATGCCTGGTCGTATTGGCGGCGAAGGCGGGGATCGGCCAGAGGGAAGCGCTCGAGATGATCGCCGAAGTCCGCCAGCTCCAACAGGCCCGGAAAGTCCTTCGGGTGGGGAAACACGTGATGGTCCATGCCGCCGTCTGTCCACTGCACTCCCGCCGCATCGAAGCGTGCCGCCAGCTCTTCGGCGCCGGACACCAGTAGCGCCAGCGAATGGACGCGAGGGCCGAACCGCTCGAGGAAGCGATAGATCGTCGTCGCCCTTCTGATCGGCCCCCGGGGGGAGAGGTTGCATCGGCTCGATCACGGTGTCGGCGATGGCGAGCAGGGCGGCGTCGCGATGGAGGGGAAACGGGGCGTAGCCGCGCATGAAGCAAAGGGGACTGAACACTCGAGCGTAGAACGCTTCGGCCTGCGGGAAGGTCCTCGACGAGGAGGGTGAGGTGGTAGAGCTTCTTGATCTCCATCGGGCTCGGTCTCCTTCTTGGTGTCACCTCCGACCATACCGAGTTGGCTCCCCGCTTGCCTGACCCGGCGGGCCGAGTTGGCCGGCGACCGGCGAGGCTGTTGTGTCGCCGGTCGGGTAGCTTCGTGGTCAATGCTCTACATCAATGGTGAATGGGTCCAAGCTGCTTCGGGTGCCACGTTCTCGAGCTTCAATCCGGCCACCGGCGCGGACCTGGGACCCGTGGCCGACGCCGGGGCTGCCGACGCCCGCCGGGCCGTCGCCGCGGCCGGACCAGGCCTTCGGCGAGTGGTCCGGTCTGACCGCGTACCAGCGATCGGCCCACCTCTACGACGCGTGGCGCATCATGACCGAGCGGCGCGAGGAGCTGGCCCGGCTGATGACCTAGGAACAGGGCAAGCCGCTGCGCATGGCCCGAAACGAGGTGGCTTACGCCGCGGACTTCCTGCTGTGGTTCGCCGAGGAGGCCAAGCGGATCTACGGCGAGACCATCCCCTCGGCGCGCGCCGACCAGCGGTTCATCACCATGTACCAACCGGTCGGCGTGGCCGCGGCCATCACCCCGTGGAACTACCCGATCTCCATGATCACCCGAAAAGTCGCCCCGCGCTGGCCGCGGGGTGCACCATCGTGGTGAAGCCGGCCGAACAGACGCCGCTGTGCGCCGTCGAGACCTTCAAGGTTTTCGACGACGCGGGCTTTCCCTCCGGTGTGGTCAACCTGGTCACGGCCGCCCAACCCGAGACGTGGCGGCGGAGATTCTGGACAACTGGACTGTGCGCAAGGTCACCTTCACCGGGTCCACCGAGGTCGGCAAGCACATCGCCGGCGGGCCGCCAGACAGCTCAAGCGGGTCTCGCTGGAGCTGGGGGGTCACGCCCCGTTCATCGTGTTCGCAGATGCCGACCCGGCCCATGCCGCCCGGGGCGCCGCTCTGGTCAAGTTCCTCAACACCGGACAGGCCTGCATCTGCCCCGAACCGGCTCTTCGTGCACCGGTCGATGGCCGATCGCTTCCTGGCCGAGCTGACCGAGCGGGTCGAGAAGCTGCAGCCGGGCAACGGTCTGGACGACGGAATCACGGTCGGACCGCTCATCGACGAGGCGGCCATGGCCAAGATGGAGGCGCAAGTCGCCGACGCCACCGGCAAGGGCGCGCACCGTGGTCTGCGGCGGCCGGCGGCTGCACGGTGAACGCTTCGATCGCGGCCAGTTCTTCGCCCCGACGGTGCTGACCGGACGTCACGCCGGACATGCGTATCTACCGGGAGGAGACCTTCGGCCCCATCGCGCCCGTCGTCGTGTTCGACGACGAGGACGAGGTGGTCGAGATGGCCAACGACACCACCTACGGGCTGGCGTCCTACGTGTACACCAGGACATCTCTCGGGCCCTGACGGTCGCCGAGCGGCTCAACTTCGGGATCATCGGCATCAATGACATCAACCCGACCTCGGCCTCCGTGCCCTTTGGCGGCATCAAAGAGAGCGGCGTCGGCAGGGAAGGCGCCCGTGAGGGCATCATCGAGTACCTCGACCAGAAGGTCGTGGGCATCGCCCTCTGAGACAGTTACCGCGGCCGGCGTGCCGCCGCCGGTGATCACACCCGACATGCGGCCCAGAGACCGGCCGCCCTCTGCGGTACAAGTCCAGTCGAAGCGTCAGCCCAGCATGTTCTGCCCGGCGTCGCAGAGTATGGCCTGACCGGTGATGGTCCGGCTCTCGTCGCTGGCGAGGAACAGCGCCAGGTTTGTCACATCCTCGGGAGTCGAGATGTCCTTCAGGGGGATATCAGCCAGAAGTTCGGCCCGACGAGTCTCGTAGTCGACATTTTGCTCAGCTGCGGTACGTTTCACGTAGTCGCGCCACAGTTGCGTCTCGATATTGCCGGGCACCAGGCAATTGCACCGGATTCCCTTGGGCCCGACCTCGCCGGCCACGGTCTGGGTGAAGGCCACAAGTGCAGCTTTTGCCGCCACGTAGTGCGATTTGCGGGGCAGCACCATGAAGGCGGCGCCGGACGACACGTTGATGATGACCCCTTTGCCGCGCTCCAGCATCGACCGGTTGAGCACCTCTCTCGTGCAGAGCATCGCCGCGGTCGCGTCGATGGCGTATGTCGCGTTCCAGTTGTCCAGGGTTTCCTCCCATATCCACTGGTCGATTCCTGGGAGGGCGGCATTGTTGACCATGACGTCCACCTGGCCGAATTCGTCGATGGCCCGGCCGATCATGGCGGCCACATCCGCCTCGTTAGTGACGTCGGCCCGCATTCCGATGGCGCCGCCGCCGGCGGCCTCGGCTGCTTCCTTTACCAGGTTCTCTCGACGAGCGGCCAAGAGCACCCGTGCCCCCTCGCGCACGAATCGGGCAGCCATCACCGGTCCGACGCCCGTGCTGGCTCCGGTGATAACGGCAACCTTTCCCTCCAAACGTCCTGCCATCATCCCTCCTAAGACGTACCGAATAGCGGTCTTGATGGTCTCGCACGGCAAAGCAGCACAGTAGCAGTCCCGTCGGGATGTGGGCCTGAGCATCAGAGATCCCTCAGACAGCCGGCCTGCCGGGGTGTCGGGGAAAGTAGCGTGGAGCGGTGCCGATGTGAGTACAGTCCCGGTGACCGAGAAAGGAGACGCAATGGCTCTGCTCGACGCGTTTTGTTTTGAGGGCAAGCGAGTGCTAGTTGTCGGAGGTGCCACCGGTATGGGGGCGGCGGCCGCCAAACTCGCCCAGGAGGCCGGAGGCGAGGTCGTCGTCATGGACCGGGCCCGAGTGACGCTGGAGGGAGTGGCGGCCATCGAGGTCAACCTCGCCGTGGCCGATTCGATCGTCCGGGCTGTCACTGACTCCGAGGGGCTGTTCCACGCCGTCTTACTGTGCGCCGGAGTGGACCAGGGGACGCCTGGCATAGAACGGATCAATTTCGTCGGGCACCGCCACTTGATCAACCAGATGCTCGCCAAGGATAAAATCCCACGCGGGGGCGCGATTTGCTTCATATCGTCGACGGCCGGAATGGGCTGGGAGCGGAACTTCGACTTGCTGTCCGAGGTCCTCGACATCGATGACTACGACGCGGCGGCGAAGTGGATGGTCGATCACGGCCAAGCCACCTACATGGGTACGAAGCAGGCCATATGTGCCTATGTGGCGCGCGAATGTATGAGGTTTCTCAAACGCGGGATCCGCATCAACGCCATATGTCCGGGCCCAACCGACACCCCGCTGGCGCGGGCCAACCGCGACGCCTGGCTGGGCACGGGATCCGACTACCGAGCCGAGGTGGGGATCGAAGTGTCGAAGCCGATCGAGCAGGCCTACCCCCTCCTCTTCCTGTGCAGCGACGCCGCGTCAGCGATCAGCGGCATCACTCTGGTATCCGATGTGGGTTGGGGGAGTTCCGCACTGACCGGGGCGTTTCCGCCGGCGGAAGCCATGGGCAAGCTCCTGTTTGGTCGGATCTCGGTAGAGGACTTCATGAAGCAGCGGAGCCGCTAGAAAAGGAGCCCGTCGGACTGTCGTTGCCGATCATAGGGTGGTGCGACCGCCGTCGACTGCCAGAGTCTGCCCTGTGATGTAGGCGGATTCGTCGGACAGTAGGAACAGTGCCGGCGTACGCCACCTCCCAGGCGGTCCCCTGGCGGCCTAAAGGAATGGGTAGGGAGGTACGAAACGGCAGTTCACGGTTGGCGTTTCGGCCTAGGCCGGTATCTATGATGCCCGGCATCACGATATTCGACCGGATCGAGCGATCTTTCCCTTCGACGGCGACGGCCCGCATGACCGCGCCCAACGCCGCTTTCGACGCCTCATACGCCACTTGGCGGCCGGTTGGCCTGACCGAGGCTATGGAGGAGGTGAACACCAGCGCGGAGCCCGATTCCATCACGGGGAGGGAGGCGCGGGCGGTCAGCATGGCTCCTCGGAGATTGACGTCGAGTGTGGCGTCCCACGCATCGGGAGTCATGGCTGGGAGGCCTTTGGGACCGGGGATACCGACGTTGTAGGCCACGCCATCGATCGCTCCCAGCCAGTCAAGGGCCTGCTTGACCATGTCCTCGATGTTGCCCGGGTCGGCGACCTCTGCTGACCACGGCGCGGGCTTCGCCACCGGCGGCGTGGATGAGTTGTGCAGTGGCGTCGGCAGCTACCGGATTGCGGTCTACGGCGACGACCTTGGCCCCCTCGCGGGCGAATAGCACGGACATGGCTCGGCCGTTACCGATCGGTTGGTCTTCCAGGTCGAACTCGGTCTGTCCGGCTCCCACCACAACGATCCGACGACCGACCATCCGCCCGCGGCCCGGTGCCTGTCCCCGAGACTCGAGGGGCAGGGTCGGCTGGTCCGTCGCATCCTGAGCATTCGTCATGCGCCCGATTCTATGGCCTCCGCCCGGGTGCATCGTCCGGACCGCGCCTTTAGCGGTCGGCCACCGAACCGGACACCGCACGAGTCTCTGGCACTAGCGCGCCGTCGCTGCGTGCGCGAGATTTACAGGTATGAACGAAGACACCGAAGCGTATATCGCGATCGCCCGGCTGCAGCACGCGTACGCCGACATCTCGACCCGTCACGCCTGGGATGAGATGGAAGCGCTGGCTACGCCGGATGCCCGGTTCTGCTTTCACACGAAAGGCGGTCTCTTCGAGGTCGAGGGTGGAGCAGCCTTTGCCGAATTGGGGCCGCGGATGTCAGAGCAGTTCAGCTTCCACCTGCTGGTTCCGATTAACTTCGTGGTGGTCGTCGGTACCGATGGCACGGCGCAGGGCCGCTCCTACCTGCTGGAGTTCAACGAGGACCGCGAGAGCGGTACCTGGAACGAGGTTTACGGTACGTATTCGGACGACTATGTGCTGTATGAGGGAACGTGGCGCTTCTCCCGCAGGGAGTACAGCCCTTTCGGACGGCGCTCAGGTGGTCGGTTGGAGGCGTTCCCGCTGCCGGATCTGTGGCTGTAACCACTCCGCCCGGGTCACATTCTCGGCGGGGCGGAAGGTCGTGGCCGTCCCGATCTCCGGACCGGCGAGGAACGCCAGTTCCCAGAGCAGCTATGCGAGCACCAACCGGCTGTCGATGTGACAGACACTCAATCCAGGATGTCCTCTCGAAAGAGGGTGGCCGGGGGCGCCGGGGACCATTCCATCGGTCCGGGCCAGTGCAGGAAGCCCATCGAGGCCGAAGTGCCGCCGTCGACGTACAGGGTCGACCCCGTTGTGTAAGCCGACAGATCCGAGGCCAGGAACACCACCGCGTCTCCGAGTGAGTCAGCGGGCGGAGCGACTCCCATCGGGACGTACATGGCGAACGATTTGCCGAGCAGCTCCGGGGACGCCGCGCCGATCGCTTTACGGACGTCTTCGGAGACGGCGTTCATGCTCGTTTCGCTGGGGGTGGTATCGGGGGCCACGAGGTTCACCCGTATCCGCTCCGGCGCCAGCTCCACGCCCAAGGCCCGGCTGAAGTTGGTCAGACCGGCTTTGGCTCCAGCGTAAGCCGCAATCCCGGCCGCGCCGCGATGGGCTTCTATCGTCGTGAAGTTGATGATGCTCCCGCCACGTCCGTTGGCGCGGATCTTCGGAAGCGCCCGACTTATCGATTGGATCACCCAACCGAAGTTTCGGTGGATATCCCCGGTCCATTCCTCGTGCGTCGTTTCGCCGAAACGACGGAAGTGGGTCTCGCCGGCGACGTTGACGAGTATGTCTAAGCGGTCGAAATCCCTGTCGAGCGCGTCGTAGAACTCGTCAAGCTGTTGCCTGTCGAACGCGTCCGTAACCGTGGCGGTAACCCGACGCCCGAGCTTCTCGACTTCGTCCCGAGTTGTCTCGACCGCCTCCGCCCTGCGGTCGCAGAAGGCGATGTCCACGCCCGCTCTGGCCAACGCCATGGTCACAGCTGCCCCCACATTATAGGCCCCTCCCACGACCGCCGCGACCTTCCCCTCCAAATTGGCTCGTTCGTCGAGATAACTCATCCTGTGCGCTCCCTGTTCGCTCATGTCGGGCCAAACATAGCTGCCACGTCCTCGCCGGCGCCGGGATTGTGCTGAGCGGTCACGGGTGACCTGACTGCGCAGGCACGCTATAACCTCGGCGGCATCGGATATAGCCTTTCGCCATAGACGGACGAGAGGTAGGGCTTCACTGTGGGACTATTCCGAGGGAGAGACAAGGGGGGCGACGTACGGACGACCGAAGAGCCGGAGCTCGACACCGGTGCCGGCGACCTTGCTGCTTGGTGAGGACACTTTGGAGGTGGTGGGGAGTCTTCCTACCAGGACAATCTGTGGCAGCTGGTGGGTGGGCGGACTGAACAGCAAGTTCACCAAGATTGCATAGCGGTGCTGCTTCGCCAGGACGAGAACCCGCACGACCCCAATGCCATCGCTGTCCAGGTTCACGGGTTGACGGTTGGTCACCTTGCCGTGGAGACAGCCGCGCGTTACCGCCGGGGGTTGGAGCGGCTGATGCGGAAGTACGGCCAACTCATTGCTTTGGAGGGTGTGATCGCTTCGGGCGGGCATGACGAGGACGGCGTTGCCCGGCTCGGCGTGGTCCTAACTCACGACCCGTCAGATTTCGGGTAGCGCTGGTGTCTCGGTTCACCCGGATCGAATCCGTCCAGGGCCGGGCCGACTCAATCGAAAGGTGCGGGGCCTGAACCCGCGATCTCGGTTGTCAGGGCGGCGTCGCGACCATGCACATCCGTAACGTGCGCGATACCTTCTCGCCCGCTTGGGAGGGTGATCGTGACCTGGGCTCCGCTTGGGCCGACTCCACCGCCAGTGAGCTTTCCGGCCCAGCGGTTGCCTGAGCCGTCAGCCTCCGGGCCCGAGGTGAGCAGGGCATAAATGGCGTGCTTCTTCCCAGCGTCGTCTACGACCGTTGCTGCTCCACGATACGCGCCCACTAGCTGGCATCCCTGCTGGTCTCGTGGGTGACGACCGGCCTCCTGCCGTCGCGCATGGGGCTACTCCCTTGTCGGTGGTGGACGACTGCAAGCCCATGTGTCATGGCCGATCGTTGCTCCCACCAGCATACCTTTCCCGTCACGGGACCACCGTGTGCAATGGGTCCCTGCCCGGAATGCGAGTCAGCGCCAAGTTCCGGCTCCTCCATCGATTTGGAGGGTGCGGCCAGTCATGTAGCAGTCGGGGCTGGCGAGATAGAGGACGAGGGTGCCGATGTCTTTCTCCGGGTCACCAATGCGACCCAGAGAGACAAGAGGAAGCGAGTCGGGGATCCACCACGCGTTGGGATCGCCCGATGCCAGAGGGCAGATCGCATTGACGCGGATGTTGTCCTTGCCCCATTCCAGCGACGCGACCTTGGTGAGTCCGCGTATCGCCTCCTTGGCGGCCGCGTACGCGCCGCCACCCGGCTGTCCCATAGTTCCTGCGCCCGACCCGAAATTGATGATCGCACCACCGCCGCGCGCCTTGAGGTGGGGGTAGCACAGCTGCATCATCCGGAATGTTGCGATCGGGCCGGTCTCGAATGAGAAGCGCAGGTTATCGTCGGTAAGGTCAGTGAACGGGACGTTGAGAGGTATTCCCTGGGCCGCGTTGACAAGCGTGTCGACGCCACCGAAGTCTCTAACGACGTCCGTAATCACCTGATCGCACGCCTCGGGATCCGAAACGTCGCATGTGATCTGACGGGCAGCAGTGTCAGCGGCAGACGGATCAAGGTCGACCGCGATCACCGTTGCCCCCGACTTCACGAGCGCCCGACACACGCCCACGCCAACATTGCCGCCGCCGCCTGTCACGATCGCAATATGTTCACTCATCAAGCGGAACCTTCCTTCCGTATCTGCCTGCTCGCGACCGGAACCGGTCATGGGCAGAAGACCGTGGCCAACCTGACGTCCGGCGCTCTCAAACATACTCAATCCACCGAGTTCGTCGTTCGGGGTCTCTGGACGGCCAGGTAAGCGGGTTGGGGAGGGAAAAGGGGGGAGAGGGGAGGGGGGGGGGGGGGGGGGAGGGGGGGGGGGGGGGAAGTGGGGGGGGAGGGGGAGGGAGGGGGGAGGAGAGGGGAGGGGGGGGGGAGGGGAGGGGGGGGAAGGGGGGGGGGGAGGGGGGGAGGGGAGGGAGGAGTAATCGGACTTCCGCGGGTATGAGCCGGTGTAGGTCCCCTAGAGAGACGACCGGGCGTCGGTCGTGCCGGTCGCCGTTCGGGCCATCGAGTCTTGGTGGAAGGTGGCTACCAGGACTCCGCTCTCTGTGTAGATCCGGCCCCCGCCGTATACCCGTCCGCTACCGGCCTTGGTGGCCTCAGTGATGATCAGCAGCCACTCCGAGATGTCGAAGCGCTCCACGAAGTGGACGGTGTGGGCGATGACTCCAGTCGAAAGCGTTACATGAGCGTCCTCGAGGCGGATTTCGTCGTGCGGGCGCATGGCCAGTCCTATGACATCACCACAGCTCGCCCATGCGAGAACTGCTTGGCGGGCGGCCATAGGGGCCAAAGGGCGCTCGAAGCGATGCCAGGCCATCTTCGCCGGCACCCCGCCGATGGTCGCCTCGCCAGGAAGAGGTCGTAACTCGGCCCCTGGGAACACCTGGCCCGGTCCTGGCGCCAGTCCGGCGGGGCCCAGCAGGCCGGCGGGAATTTCGGGATCGTGGCGCATCAGATCAGGGTCGAGAGAGTTGAGCAGCACCAGGGATCTCGACAGGAGGCGATCGTCCTGTACTGCGGTAATGGTATCGCTGGCCCATGTTCGTCCGGCCTGTATGGAGTCGACGGCGAGCTCGATCGGCTTGGTGTATGTGCCAGCCCGGGCAAAGATGGCGTGAATGGAACGGACGTCCTTGGTCCCGCCTGCCACCTGATCGGATGCCATGATCATCTGGGCGAGGAGCTGGCCGCTGTAGACCACATCGCGTCCCTCGGCAGACTCCTTCGGTTGGAACACCTTGAACCGTCGGTCTCCTGTCTCTGACAAGGTAAGCAGATCAGGCAGATCATCCATAGATCTCATTCACCGACTTTCGCACATACATCGTCCGATGTCGACCTCGACTGGCGTCGGAAGAGACAACGGTTGAATACGGTATTGCCGGCACCGGCTTCGGGCGAGCACAGCCTCGAAATTCCCAACGGTTGAATACGGTATTGCCGGCACCGGCTTCGGCGAGCGCAGCCTCGAATTCTTCGTGATGAGCTCTCGTTCTCGGTAGACGAGATCGAAGAGATCGTGAAGTCTCGCGTCGTGAGACAGGGTCAACATTTCTTACTGCTCGGCCCGCACCGGGACCGGCGGCTACTCAAGCCTGAGCCGCCTGCACCACCCGGTAGACATCGTGGTCGAGCGCGGCGGCACCGAGCCGGCCCAGCAGGACCGTGGTGATTTCTGGCTTCACCTTCTGGGTGATCGACCACAAAAACAGGCCGTAGACAATCCCGCAGGCGTAGCTGGGCCAAACCTCATCCCAGGTAGGCGCCACGCCGCCTTGTGACGCCAACCTATCCAAATAGTGCTCGAGGAGGTCCCGCTCCGAGCTCCTGCGATCGTCGACATCGAGCGACGATGCAATGTGATAACCGATGTCCACATACCACGGTCCTCGCTGAACGAGTTGCCAGTCCAAGAGGGCGAGCCGGTCGTCACGGTCGGTGAACAGGTTGCCGATGTGAGCGTCGCCGTGCAGGAGGCACCAGGACGGGTCGGCCTCGGTGATGGCCGGCAGGGCTCCGTAGGCGGCCACCAGCGCCTCGGCGTCCCTGGCTTCCTCGGGTACCCCGGCACCGACGGGTCCGTCGAACTGGTCCTGGATCTGGGCGACCGTGCGCACACCTTGGGTCAACGCGATGCGTGGGGCGAGCCATTCACGGTTGCCCACGCCCGACGCCTTCCACGTCCTGGCGTGTAGTGCGGCGTACTGCTCGAGGCTCTGGGCGACCTGGGCGGGCGTGTGCGCGTGGAGGGGATTGACGAAGGTCGCTCCGGCTGCGGCTATGTCTGCGGTGATAACCACTCCGTGCCGGCTATCGGGATCCACGTCAGCGTAAACACTCGGGAGAGTCCGTATCCCGACCGTCGCGGCCAGATCCCGATAGAAGTACGCCTCCGATTCGCCGGCGGCGCGGTAATCCCAGTTTCCGGTGTCGAAAAAGTAGCCCTTTCCGCACAAGTCGGCGGGCAGACCGGGCGGCAACCCGCCTGCGCAGTCGATCCGGAAGAGAGCGTTGGTCGAGATCCGCGTCATGACCGGTCCGCGGGTCACATCGGTAACTCGAACGCCCGGATAGCGACGTCCGAGCGCGGCAGTCAACCAACCGGGCGACAGAAGCTCTGCCAGCGTCTCCGGAACCCCTACCACTTCTCCCAGGCTTGTCACAGAACCTCCAATCACGGATTCACATGGAGGACCGGGCAAGGTGGGTTGGTCGCCGGACCGGGGCTCCACGGAACGAGCGGCTTGATGGATACTACATTCTACGCAACAGTAGAACAATGCTCTACCAGGCGACAAGAAGCTAGCGGCGACAACCACCACACGGGGGTTCCAGCACCAGCCCCGCTACGATCCGGGCAGAGCTGCACTGACCACGACACTCCGCCCGTGGTCCTGAGACCAAGGAGCTAGTCGGCCATGGGGGAGACCATCACGGAGGGAGCCTTCGAAGGCGTGCGGGTCGTCGAGTTGGCCCAGTGGGTGTTCGTTCCTGTGGCCGGGGCCCTGCTGGCGGATTGGGGTGCCGACGTCATCCACATCGAACCGATCGAAGGTGATCCCTATCGCGGTCTGGCTTCGCAAGGAATAGGAACGGACAGAGGCGGGGTGAACCTCCCCCTGGCTCTTGCCAACAGGGGGAAGCGCTCCGTCGCCCTCAACATCCAGAGCGAACAGGGGCAGGCCGTTCTTCATCGCCAGGCCATGACCGATGGGACAGGCCAGGCCGATCAAAGCTCAGATCGCCCAACTGAGGTTTCGGTCAGGGGGCGAAAGCCCGACGCAAGGCGGCCACGATCTGGCGGTGGTACTCGCCCGCTTCGTCGGGAATCAGCTTGGCCAGATGCATCGAGCCGTGGAACTGGCCTGACCACAGCCGTTCCTCTACCTCGATGCCCGCTTCTCTGAGACGCTGGGCGTAGGCGGCGTCTTCGTCGGTCAGGCGGTCGAACTCCGCCCTCATCACCACCGCGGGCGGGAGGCCCGCCAGGGAAGAGGCCAGCATGGGTGAGGCGTAGGGATCAGTGGCGTTCTCGGCTGAACCGAGGTAGAGGTCGAGGTAGGCTTCCTTGCCAGGCGTCGTGAAGTCGAGGACGGCGACCTCGAGTACCTGTAGCGCGAGGAGCGGTCCTCCGCGATCGCGCGCCATGAGCCCCACGACCGCGGCCAAGTTACCCCCGGCGCTCCCCCCGCCCACCGCGATGCGGCGGGCATCGATCCCAAGTTCGTCGGCGTGTTCAACGACCCAAAGGAGCGCGGCGTAGCAGTCCTCTGGTGCTGCCGGGAACTTGGACTCCGGCGCCAAACGGTAGTCGACGTTGACGACAGCGCATCCAACGTCGGTCGAGATGCCCCGACAAGTTGAGTTCGCTTGGGAGATGGTACCTAGCCAGAACCCTCCGCCGTGGAAGTAGATATAGCAGGGGAGCGGACCCGCGAGGTCGGGTCGGTAGACCCGGACGGTGATTGTGATCCCGTCGACTGGCACCTGGTAGTCGACTTCGAGCGCGGCCGGTGGCCGATCCTCGCTCAGCGCCGTGAAGTTGGCGTCGATGCGCTCGTGGTACCAGGCTCGGCTATCAGCTGCTGACAGCCCCTCTGGTGGTGAGCCCATTTCGGTCATCGCAGCGAATGCGTCCCGCAGCCCCGGCAGAAGTTCCATGCGCGGATCGTATACCTGCGCATAGGGTTACGACGGCGAGCCCGCCCAACGATTTCAGGCCAAGTCGATAGGTCTCCGTCTCATCCTGACGCGTAGGTCGCAACATCCACCGGGTCGTACGAGATGAATTCCAGGAGATTGTCGTCGGGATCGCGGACATAGACACTGACGCCCGGGGTGACGCCACCGCCTCGACCGCCGAGGCGCGGTACCGGACCTTCGATCGGGTTGACGCCTGCCTCGATCAGCTTTGCTTGCAGTGCGTCGATGCCGCCCGACCACACAAAGCAAAGATCCCCGCATCCGGGTTCGGCGGCCGGACCCCGCAGGTATTCCGGCCGCCCTCGCATGGCGACCATAGATTCGGTATGTACGTTGATCTTGTTATCGCCGAACGTGATGGCGCAGGTGACGCCCGTGCCGGCCCGCCACTCCTCCTCCCCAAGTATCCCGAACCCCAGACTCCGGTAAAAGGCCAGCAGGCGCCGAGCGTCAGCAGTCGGAAGCGCCACGTGATCGAAGGCAACTACCCCCACGGAGCCACTCTAGTACGACGGCAGATACGCCCGTACTTTTGCCCGACCGGGCTCACCGGTCTCGGTTGGTCGAGGATCGCTCCATCTGCGCCGCGTCGATCCCTATCTGTCCGAGCGGAGCCCGCGGTTCGACCTTGTCGACCCGGAGGCGGGTGAGTCTGACCTCGCGGATACGCCAGCTGCCATCGAGCTCACGCACGTATTTCTCGTGATAATGGCCGAAGCCCTGCCAGGCGCCGCCCCGTCCCGGGTCGTCGACCCAGTCGAACATGGCCCACACCCCGGTGGCGCTGTCGGGCCCGGTGAATTCGATCTCGGGCATGTGGCCCTGGTGGACCGTGACCTTTTGCGGATGGGAGGCGGCGAGATAGTCGACGAGTGACCTGGAGCCGTTGAACGTCGGTTCGCTGGAGCTCGGGGCGGGGGTGTTCTCGATGTAGAATTTGAGGTCGTCGGTGAACAGCCGGCCGAACTCCTCCCAGTGTTTGGTGTCCATGAAGCGGAAGTAGCGAGCCTTAAGCTTCTGGATCTCGTAGACGTCCGCCATCCGGCGGGTATCTTGGCCTTCCATCAAGGTCGGTACTGTTTGAGCTCATGCAGCAGGTCAAGGTCCAACGGTCTCTCCTCGCCGATGTTGTGCCGTCAGGCGTGTTGTTCGCCGGGTCAAGGAAGTCCATACAGGGCACGGGCGTTACCGCAGACGATCTGGCGGATCTCCTCTTCCGGGACGCCCTGGAAGTGGTCGGCGATTATCTCCTGAGAATGAGGCCAGAGGCTGTTGCTGTGCGGATAGTCGTTCGACCACATGATGCAGTTCATCCCGATGTGGTGGCGTTCCCGGATTCCGGCTCGATCCTCGATGAAGGTTCCGTGGACCTGGCGATGAAAGTAGAAGGACGGCAGCTCTTGAAGAGGCGACCGGGTGTGGGACCGATGCCGTTGGAAGACGTGATCCATCCACTCGACCAGGAACGACATCCAGCCGACCCCGCTCTCCACTGACACGATATGCAGCTTAGGGTGCTTCTGTAGCGCTCCGGAAAAGATGAAGCTGGCGATAGGTTCCGACATCATCGACTTGTTCACGGACACCTGGATCATCATGTCGTCGAGTCCGGCGGTGATGGCGCGCGCCGAGGTGCATGTGCACCGGCATTTGCAGATCCTCGAGCAGGTCCCACAGGGGGTCGTACCACGGATCGATGTAGGGACGGCCCGGAGCAGACATGGAGAAGGCACTTTCGAGCGTCGGGATGCCCGGGATGATCACCCCTCTCATCCCCTTCTCGCGAGCCCGCCGAGCTTCCGCCATGGCCAGATCGAGATCCCAGATCGGGATCTCCGCGATGCCAACCAACCGATCCGGGACGGTCTGGACGAAGTCGCCCAGCCAGTCGTTGTAGGCCTGCATCAACGCAAAGCGGAGCTCATGGTCTTCCGTGCGCAGACTCGTCGTGCCGCCAAAAAGCACCTCGGCGTCGACACCGTCAATGTCCTGGTCGTCGATGCGAGCGACGGCGTCCCATCCACCCTTGCGTCCCTCCTCGAACGAGGACCCCACCTGCTTGGTCGCTTCCGTCCCCGCCGAAGCGGACAGTGCCGAAAAGCGCTGTTCCTTGCCCTCGAACACCACCACTTCTGCATCCTGGCGGCGCTCGACCCGTGGAGCCCTCTCCCGAAATCGTGCCGGGACCCGCTCGGCCCACATGGTGGGTAAAGGATTTACGTGCGAGTCAGCGGAGATTACCCGGTATTGACGGGTCATCCTCTCCTCCTTTCAGGACTCGGTGCCCGATGTTACTCTCACGCAGAAGCGTAGGCCCAGAGAAGATCCTGGGGAAGATTCCGTCCAGTGGGATCACCACAGGCGTGCGTGGAACTAATGTCTGGCGAATGCATTGGCAAGGAGGGTTCTGCTGTGGGTCGTCTTGACGGGAAGGTCGCCATTGTGACCGGAGGTAGCGCCGGCATCGGGCGCGGCATCGCTCGGGCGTTGGCTCGGGAGGGCGCGGCGGTGACC
This sequence comes from uncultured Acidimicrobiaceae bacterium, assembly GCA_963750465.1. Taxonomy (GTDB): domain Bacteria; phylum Actinomycetota; class Acidimicrobiia; order Acidimicrobiales; family Palsa-688; genus Fen-671. The sequence continues at coordinate 35,663 of CAVVRE010000006.1, read as the reverse complement.
ATCGTGGCGCGTTCCGCGAAGACACTGAAGGAAGTCGCCGGAGAGACTGAGGAGCGCGGCGGCACAGTTATGGATTCTGTGTGCGACATCCGTGACCAAGACGACATCGCCCGGACGGTCGCGGCGACGATCGAGGCGTTCGGTGCCATCGATGTGCTTGTGAACAATGCTCATGATCTCCCGGCCGAGACGGCGCTCCCGTTTCTCGAGACTGATGACGAAAACGTCCGGCACTCGTTCGAAGGAGGTGTTCTCAGCACGGTTCACTTCATGAAGGCGTGTTACCCACACATGGAGGGACGAGGCGGATCGATTATCAACCTTGGCTCGGTGGCGGGCGTGCAGGGCTGGGCGACGTTTCTTTCCTATGCAGTCTCGAAGGAGGGCATCCGGGCCTTGACGGTGTCGCGGCCAGCAGAGTGGGGACCGGTCGGCATAAGAGTGAACGCCATTTGTCCGCGAGCCTGGGACTGGTCGGAGAGATCACTGGAATGGCTCCATTCGTTACCCGAAGCCGAGCAGCAAGCACTCAGGAAGGCCGTGCCGCTCGGACATTTTGGTCGGGCCGAGCGCGACATCGGTGGTGTGGCTGTCTTCTTGGCCAGCGAGGACGGTGGCTTCATGACCGGACAGACGCTTTTCCCTGATGGGGGAATCACCATCGACTCGGGACGCTAGGAACTGAACCAGGATCAGCCTGCATTTCCTTACATTTCTCAGTATGGGACCACCCGAGTCCCGGGGGTCAGCTACTGGGTCGAGAGCACGAAACCCTGGTATCCCTTGGCGGCAATGTCCTTGCACAATTCGTCGTACGGGCCGAAGCCGCCCACATACGGCATGAACACCCGCTTCTTGCCCGGGATGTTGGCGCCCATGTACCAGGAGTTGGCCTTCGGGAACAGCGTGGTGTCGGCGACCTCGCTGACGTGGTCCACCCACTCGCCTGGGCATCTTCGCGTGGCGTCGACGCCGCGTCAGCCCTGCTCGACGCATGTAGCGATGCAGTCGCCTATCCACTCCACATGCTGTTCGATCGCGGTGGGCATGTTGGCCAGAACCGACGGGCTCCCCGGTCCGGTGATGATGAACATGTTGGGAAACCCGGCGACCTGTAGACCGAGATAGGTGACGCGGCCCGTCCGCCCACTTTTCTCGCAGGCTCAGGCCGTTGCTACCATGCACGTCGATCCGCAGCGAGCGAGCCGGTCATGGCGTCAAACCCGGTGGCGAAGACGATGACGTCGAGCGTGGTACTCGCGGTCGGAGGTGCGGAGCCCGGTCGGCGTGATCTCGTCGATGGGAGTCTCTCGCAGGTCGACGAGCGTGACGTTGTCGCGGTTGAACGTCTCGTAATAGGCCGTGTCGATGGGCGGCCGCTTAGTCCCGTAGGGGTAGTCCTTGGGTGACAGCAATTCGGCGACCGCCTGATCCTTGACGATCTCGTGGATCTTCCTGCGGATGAACTCGGCCACTGTGTCGTTGGACGTCCTGATTGGTCAGGAAGTCGTTGAACGATGCCAAAGAGGAACTTGAACCCACCCTCCTCGGCCCACAGCTGCTCGTACCTCGCCTCGCGCTCCTCCGGGCTCACAGCGAGCGCCGACACCTCGCTGCGGTCGTAAGGGAAGCCGCTCCATGACGTCACGGCACTTGCGTCGCAGCTCGCCGTAGTGGGCCTTGATATCGTCCCACTCCTCATTGGACAGGGCCCGGTTGCGGGCAGGGATGCTATAGTTGGGGGTGCGCTGAAAAACATACAAGTGGTCTGCCTGGGCTGCGATCACCGGTATGGCTTGGATCCCGCTGGACCCGGTGCCGATAAGCCCGACGCGCTTGTCCGAGAAGCTCACCTCATGGTGCGGCCACGCCCCCGTGTGGTACCGGTCGCCTTGGAAGCGGTCGAGGCCCGGAACGGGCGGGATGTTGGCCGCAGACAGGCACCCGACAGCGCTGATAAGAAAGCGGCACATGACGACTTCGTCGTTGTCGGTCCGGACCTCCCAGCGAGTCGGCCCCGTCAAGGAATGTCGCCGCCGTCACCCGAGTGCCAAACGTGATGTCGCGGCGGAGATTGAAGCGGTCGGCGACGTGGTTGAGGTAGAGCAGGATCTCCGGCTGCTCGGGGTACTTGGTGCTCCAGGTCCATTCCTGTTGAAGGTCCTCAGAAAACGAGTATGAGTAGTAGGTGCTCTCGGAGTCGCAGCGTGCACCCGGGTAGCGGTTCCAGTACCACGTCCCCCCGACCCCGTCACCCGCCTCGAAACACCTCACGGTCAGCCCGAGGAGGTCGCGCAGGCGGTGAAGCATGTAGAGGCCAGAAAACCCGGCGCCCACGATGACGGCGTCGACATCGAAGCCGGCTCGGAAGGGTGGGAGATCCGGCATCGACTACAGACTGTACAAGAGCGCCTTCGTCATGGAGGGCTCAGGATTCGGCACCTATTCCAGAGGCGGGGTTGCGATCACGACCACGCTCATCCGACAGCCCTCGCCGTGGGTCTCCCAGCGGTGGTCGACGCCCGCGTATGACCACGCCGTCGCCCGGTCCGAGTCGGTGCGGGCCGTCATCGAAGACAACATCGACACTTCCGTCCAGGACGACGTCGAAATCCAGGCTATCGGTGTGATGGACCTGTGTTGTCACGTCAGGCGGGAACTCGATAAAGGACCATTGTGCGACGCCGGGCGGGGAGTCGCCGCGAAGAAGATTGCCTCGTCCAGGCGGTCGGCTCGGCGGCGGGGACGACTCACTGGAGGCCGCAAACGCCACTTTTATACCGGCTGACTCGAACGGGTTGGTCGCTGGTTGTGTCTCCTCGACGACGCACGACTTTCCGTCGTTCATCGACACCCGTGATGAGAACCCTCATTTATACCCTCCAAGATCGACCGCGACATGGCCGGCTCGGGCGGCGCTGTCACATCGGCCGACGATTCTGCGCGTGCTGTCAGGACGCCGGCGCGAGCCCGAGTTCCTGCAAGAAGGGGACGGCGTCAATGAAAGTGCCCGAGTACTTCATGGGGTCGTCGCTGGTTGCGACGTAGCCGACGGCCTTCACCGGCAATTCGGCTGGATTGCCCGGGCCGAGGTCGACCCCAAATCGCTGCGAATGCCACTTGAATACCTCGGTCGCCGTCGTCCCCGGCGATATTGTCACTACGGCAATGTTGCTTTCAGCCAGTTCCTTGGCGGCACAGATAGACATCGTCAGCAGGGCGATCTTCGTGGTGTGGTAGGAGGTGGCGACGGTGAGCCCCTGCCACGCCATACTCTCCGTCCCCTCAGGAGGCACCACGTTGAGGCCTCCGATGTTGACGATCAGACCACCGCCATTGTCTTTCATGCCCGGTGCGAAGCTCTTCATCAGGCGATAGGACACATTGAGGTTGAGCTCGACTTGCTGGGCCCAGCTCTCAGGGCTGGTCTCCCAGAAGCCTTGGAAGAGGGACTCCTCGGTGTTGGCGGCGTTGTTGACCAAGATGTCGACCCGACCGAAGGCCCCGATGGTTTCACTCACCAAGCGTTCGACATCGGAAGGGATCAACAGGTCGGCCTTGATCGCCAGCGCCTTTCGGCCCAGTTTCTCGACAGCGGCGGCTGTCTCACCGATGGTCCCAGGCAGGTGCGGGCGTGCGACATCGGATCGCGCCGTGATCACGACGTCGGCACCCTGTGCTGCGAGCTCCAAGGCGACGGCCCGGCCTACGCCGCGAGACGCTCCAGTCACCAGGGCCACCTTGCCGTCAAGCCGGTTTCCAGCCATGAACTCTCTCCTTCAGTCCCGTGAGCTTCTTTGAGGCAAGACAATAGCTCCAGGAATCTCGAAGTCTCCATCCCGACCTTCAGGGTTGCTGAACCCGTCGTTCACTCGTTCGGGGTTGTCGGAGCGGGTTGGATTGGGCGATCATGCTTGTCCGTCGTGTGTAGTCGAGGTGATCGGGCAGCCGAGGTGGTGGAGCATGGTCTGTTGTAGGTCTGAGAGTTTGGAGGTGTGATATGTCGTTTGTTGTTGATACGGACTCTCATGCGGTTGAGCCGTGGGACTTGTGGACGGGTCGTATGTCCTCGAAGTGGGGGGATGGTATTCCGCATGTGATGTATGTCCCGGAGCGGGATTGCTGACATGTGGTTCATCGGAGACCGCCCGGTGGTGCCGGCTGGTATCTGCGCCATCGGGAAGGGTGAGGACGGAGGGATCCGCAGACGGGAGGAGGGCGCGTCGGGGTATATCACCCGTTTTGCCGAGATGCATCCTTCGGCGTGGGATCCGAACGAGCGGGTGAAGGTGATGGACGAGTTCGGGATCAGTGCCGCGGTGCTGTATCCGAACCTGGGTTTGATCGGCCCGGATATCTATCGGGTGCTGCCGGACATGCCGCTCGAGTATCAGGTGGGGATAGCTCAGGCCTACAACGACTGGATACTCAGCTGGGCCGAGCAGCAGCCTGGCCGGTTCGTTCCCCTGGCCTGCCTGCCGTATTGGGATGTGCCCTCGGCGGTGAAAGAGATCGAGCGGTGCGCCGAGATGGGCCATCACGGGTTTGTGTCGACAGGCGCACCCCAGTGGCATGGCTTGCCGTTCCTGGCGGACCGGTGCTGGGATCCGATGTGGGCGGCGGCCCAGGCCACCGGTCTTCCCATCAGCTTCCACGTCGGTGGTGGGGGCCAGTCGTCGGAGCGTATGGAAGAGCGCATCGCGGTAGAGACTTACAAGAGCTGGCTGGGGCGGGCCAACGCCGAGGAGTTCTTGCGTAACGCCATGATCACCGGTGATCTGTTGATGTCGGGGGTGCTGGAGCGCTTCCCGCGCGCTGCGGTTCATCATCGTGGAGAGTGGGGTGGGATGGATACCGTTCCTGCTCGAGACACTGGACTGGGCCTACCGGCAGTATGACATGAGAAGCGACCGGCCGCAGTTCGAGCCGCCGAGCTTCTATTTCCATCGCCAGGTGTTCGCCAATTCCTGGTTCGAGAAGCTTGACCAGTGGCACGCCGACCGCATAGGCGCCGGCAACCTCCTGTTCGAGACCGACTATCCCCATGCCACCTGCTTGATCGAGGACGAGGTCGACTACGCCATCGATCTGCTCGCCGATCTCGAACCAGCCGACCGGGACAAGATCCTGTGGAAGAACGCCACCGACCTCTTCCAACTCGACATCCAGAGCCTGGCGAAACACTCCGAACGACAAGGTATGACAGAAGTCGGGCATTGTGATTAGGTGGTAGTCGAGCTGTACTGACTCTTGGAGGCAGATGCCGTGCTGGATGTTGTGATTAGAAACGGCGAAGTGATCGATGGCACGGGGACCGCCCGTCGCCGAGCTGACATCGGTATCGAAGGCGCCCGTGTAGTGGCGGTCGGCCGGGTCGATGCGCCTGCTGATGTCACGATCGACGCCACGGGAAGGTTGGTGGCGCCCGGGTTTATCGACGTTCACACGCATTTCGATGCCCAGGTATTCTGGGATGCCGCGCTGACGCCCTCGCCGTTGCACGGCGTCACCACAGCCATAGCCGGAAATTGCGGCTTCACGGTCGCACCACTCTCGGGGGACCCTGGCGAGACGGACTACATTTTGCGGATGCTGGCCCGAGTTGAAGGTATGCCCGCCGAAACGCTTCGCGCCGGTGTCCCCTGGGACTGGACAAGCACGGCGGAATACTTTGACCGGGTCGAGGCTGGCGGGATCGGGATCAACCTCGGGTTCATGGTAGGCCACTCCGCCCTCCGGAGAGTAGTGATGCGCGGAGACGCCGGCCGGCGAGCAGCGACGCCGGACGAGCTCGAGCAAATGAAGACACTGCTTCGCGTCGGGCTCGATGCAGGTGGCCTCGGCTTCTCTACGAGCGGCAACATCGCCCACAACGATGGCGAAGGAAACATGGTTCCGTCGCGCTGCTGCAGATACAGCGGAGATCCTCGCGCTCGCCGGCGTGGCAAGGGAGTTCGAGGGCACAGGGATCGAGCTCTTCCCGAAGACGGAGGTCGGGCCGGCTTTCAGCGACGAAATGATTGACTTGATGGCGGACCTGTCTGTAGCGGCGCAGCGACCTCTGAACTGGAACATACTCCAGGTCAACCACAGCAATCTCGAAGGGTGTGAACGTTTGCTCGCCGCTGGTGACGCGGCACGAGCCAAGGGGGGCAAGGTCATCGCGCTGACGATTCCCATGAGCTTCCCGGTTCGCTTCTCGTTCGCAACCGGATTCCTGCTGGAGGCCCATCTCGGGTGGGAGTCCGCCATGAAAGGCTCGCGTGAAGAGAAGCTGCGGCTGCTCGCTGATAAGGACGCCCGAGCATACTTGAACGCCATGGCCGTGTCTCCCGACAACAAGCTCCGGATACTTGCGGACTGGGCCGATCACCTCGTTTACGACGTCGTGGCACCGGAAAACGAGCAATACCGTGGACAATCCCTCGGCACGATAGGTCGTGCCCTAGGTCGCGATCCCTGGGACGTACTTTGCGACATCGTGGTGGCGGACGAGTTGAACACGAGCTTCGGGCCACCGGCTGCTGCCGAAACCGATGACGACTGGAGAGCCCGCCTCCTCGTATGGCGGGATTCAAGAGCCGTGATCGGTGCGTCAGACGCCGGAGCCCACTTCGACACTGTAGCGATGGCCCACTATCCGACAGTCGTGCTGCAGCGTGCTGTGCGGGAGAGGCAAGTCCTGTCCTTCGAGGAAGCGATTCATCTGATGACCCAGGTGCCGGCCGAACTTTACGGTCTTCGCGATCGGGGCCGCCTGGAAGTGGGCTGCTATGCCGACGTGATCGTCTTCGAGCCGGCACGGTAGGAGCAGAGGAGGTTGTGTCGAGACTCGACCTTCCCGGAGGGATGGGCCGCCTGTGTGCGGGATCCACTGGTATGGACCATGTGCTGGTCAATGGCCGGTCCATCGTTCGTAATGGGCGGCTTGTTGGGAGCAGCACCCGGCAGATTGTTGCGCTCAGGGCGCGACACGATGACCCCTTCACTTGTCTGACGGCAAGGTCGGTACATCGTGGAAGGGGAGGGGTCACGTCTCTCCCAGTCCGCAGCCGTAGCCGGCTGGTCTGATCACGGATCATCGGTTATAAGAGGGCTGGCGCCGATGCGGCTCCGCAACAGCTGCACGAGTGCCGTGACTTGGGGAACGGCATCGTCCGGTCGCCAGGTGAAAAAGTAGCTTGCGGAGGGGACGGGACCTCGCACCGGGCGGACGACCACGCCGTATCGTGCGCAGTCGATGTTAGGTTCGTCATTTCCAATGAGCAGACCTTGGCCGGTAGCAACGGAGAGGATCATCTCCTCGATGGTCTTGAGTGGGGCTTGCTGAAACTGGACGCGAATACCGCGTTCGTTGAAGAAGTCGACCCATCTATCGTGCAGTTGGCGGGAAGCCTTCTTGTCCACGACCAGGACGCGTTCGCCATCGAGTTGCTCCAGGTCGACGCAGTCCAGCTTGGTCAAGCGGTGCCCGGCGGGCATGATGACCAGGCCGTGCTGCCCGGTTGTGAGGGTCAGCGCGCCCAGCTCGGGATCCGTTTCCCGGACGATGCCGATACTGGATTCACCGTTGCGTACAGCCTTCAGTATGTGAGAAGTCGGAAGCTCATTGAATGTGATTTGTATATTCGGGTAGACCTCCGCAGCAGCACGGACGATCTCGGCGACGAGGATCCCGGAGCCAGGGCAAAAAGCGCCTCGGATCAGGCCGGCTTGGCCTAAGGCCGCCTGCTTTGTGGCGTCTAGGATGAGGTCGAGGTCTGTGAGGAGTTGCGTCGCGCCCTTGAAGAGGATTTCGCCTGCAGGGGTGAGCCTGACGGACTTGTTCGTTCGGTCCAACAGGCTGGTACCGAGCTCTCGCTCGAGGTGGTGAACGTGCTGGCTGACGTTCGACGTGGCGTATCGGAGTCGTGCCGCCGCGTTCGTGAAGCTCTTCTCTTCAGCGACAGCCACGAAACAGCGAAGTTGGACAAATTCCATGCCATTCCACCCCCCAGCATGGTAAAAGCTCTAGTCTGTTACCCTAGAGAATACCGTTGGAGGCTCGACGACCGTGCGGTGGCTAGGCCTCTCCGCTGAGGTAGGCCGTACCCACGGTGTCGGCCTCTACTTCGCTGGCCTTGCCGGTCCATTGCACGGCTCCGCGAGTCAGGAGATAGGCCCTGTCGGCAGCGGCCAGTACCTTCTGAGCGTACTGCTCGACGATGACCAGGGCAGATCCTTGGTCTGCCAGTTGCCTCATGGCCGCGAAGATGGTGTCGACTACAAGCGGAGCCAAGCCGAGGGACAGTTCGTCTGCCAGGACGATCCGCGGTTTGGTGAGGAAGGCACGTGATAGCGCCAGCATGCGCTGTTCGCCCCCCGAGAGGCTGCCGGCGGTCTGGCCGAGGCGGGCCCCGAGCACGGGGAAGGCGTCGATGGCGGGGCCGATGGTCGCGCCTTTGTGCCAGTGCGGGACCTGCAGGAGGAGGTTGTCCCGTACCGACATAGAGCGGAATATGCCGCCGCCCTCGGGCACCAGGCATATGCCTTCTGCGACCCTGCGCTGCACACTCCAGCGGGCCGCGTCGTGGCCGAAGACGTGGACGGACCCTGAGGTGGGCCGTAGCAGGCCCGAGGCCACGGCGAGCAAGGTGGATTTGCCTGCGCCGTTGGCGCCGAGCAAGGCCACGGTCTCACCGGGGGCTACGGTCAGGCTGATCTTTTGCAGGACCGGCCCTCTGCCGTATCCGGCCTCGATCTCTCGCAACTCGAGGGCCCACTCGCTGACCGCTTGGGCCGAGCCGTTGTCCTGGCGCGATTCCGGGACAATATCGTTCACAGCCTCAGTCTATCGAGAACAAGCAACCGTGTTGTTTGACCTTCATGGCCTGGCTGGAAAGGGAGAGCTACTCGACGCACCCGACGGATTACCCCCACGATACGGGGTATTCGCATCGCTATATCTTCAGGTCGCGGGCGAAGTCCGGAAGGATTCCGGGGCGCCCGGCATCAGACCCTTCAGGATGAAGGCCTTGTACCACTCTGTGACGCTCTTGTAGCGAGCTGCGCCCGGCCGGCTGATGCCATCGAACGGTGGTGGTCATAAGGCAAAGGATGCCGTTGGTGGCGACGGACGGGTCGATGGTGGGGTCGAAGGCGCCCTCCGCCATGCCGGTGGTGATGATGCTCTTCAAGAGCAGGTTGATCTGGTGGCGCCGAGCGTTGAGTGAGGCCCGTTGGTCGGCCTCCAGAAACACCGAGTCGTAGTCCGTGAGCCCGCTCCACGGGGGTTCGCGATCGAGCTCTGCCATGAACCGGTCTACGAAGTGGGACAGCCGTGACGTGGCATCCCCTTCGCTGATCCCCGATACTTCCTCCAAGCCTCGGAGGTAGCTCGTCACTTATCCGGACGAGAACGTGATAGAGGAAGTCCTGCTTGTTGTCGATGTAGTAGTAGAGGCTGCCTGCCATGATGCCGACGCGGGAGGCGATCTCCTGAATGGTCGTGGCTCGGTAACCCTTCTCACGAAATACGTCTTCGGCCACCTGGAGAATCTCCGACCAGCGTGCCTCGTTGAGCGCTCCCTTGGGTGGCAACTTGCCTTTCGGTTTCTGCTTGCTTCGGCTGGTCAACGCTAGCGCCACCTTTCCGGCCCGGTGAGCATACGCCGACCGGCGGGCTGTGACCGCGCTCCGCTCTTGCATTGGACCTGTCGATCTGAGATCTTTGCATCTAACCCGGTTAGATCTAACGGGGTTAGACAGAATGGCAGTCAGGTCCGGGAGGGTGATCCGATGAAGTCCGATGTCGTGTGGCTGCAGTTGGAGAGCTTGAGATGCGGCCTTTCGCCTCGGGAGGGTGAGCTCGATCGGGCCCACGTGGCGGCTCTGGCCGAGCTGGAGGGGCGGTGGCCGCCGATCCTGGTCTCCCGTAGTGACGACCGTGTGATCGATGGGCACCACCGGGTGGCTGCCGCCGGACTGCTCGGTCACACGAAGGTGGCCGCCCTGCTCTTCGACGGGACAGCCGACGACGCCTTTGTCGAGGCGGTGCGACACAATATCGAGCATGGCCTGCCGCTGACGATCGACGAGCGCAAGGCGGCCGCCCGGCGGCTGCTTGCGGATCATGCCGAGTGGTCTGATCGCCGTATCGCGGAGGTCTGTGCCCTCTCGCCTCGCACCGTGGGGCGGCTGCGGGCGGCCGCCAACCCGGACACCCAAGGGGCGGACAGTCGGGTCGGCTTGGATGGGCGAACCCGTAGCCAGCCTGAGTCGAGGCGGCTGCAGATCCTCGAGATGGTGCGAACCAACCCGCAGGCATCTCTTCGTACCGTCGCTCAGGGCGTGGGGACCTCGCCGGAGACGGTCCGCCGGGTCCGCCACAGCCTGGAGCAGCAAGAACGGACCGGGCGACCTCGGGACCGAGAGGCGACGGCCAAGGGGGAGGTCGTGGCCCTCAGCAGGCCGAAGCCGCCGGCTGCCCGCGCCCCGCCGGCCGACGGCGTCCGATCCCGCGATGACTTCTACGTCCTGTGGCATGCGCTTTGCCGCCTGGTTCGACGGAAGCAACCCGGGAACTGACTGGTGGGACTACCTATGTGGCCGTACCCCTCAGCCGTGTCTACGAAGTGGCCGATGAGGCGAGAAGGCGGGCGAGCGTATGGGGCGAGTTCGCAGAGTTGGTCGAACAACGGACTCGCACCCGCCGCTCTGTGTAGGAATATTTCGCAGAATGTCCCCTCGAGCTCGAGCCCCAGCGGCCATTCGTGGCCTTACAGTGGCGGCATTTCTGGTAGGAGGCATGTATGCAACTTGACTACGTGCAGTTCGAACTCTTGGACCAGGTCGGAGTCATCACCCTCAACCGCCCCGAAGCGGCGAATGCTCAGAATCAAAAGGTCCTGGTGGAGCTCGATCAGGCGTGGCAGGCGGCTGACCAGAACCGTGACGTCAAGGTCATCGTCCTCCGGTCCGTAGGCAAGCATTTCTCGGCAGGTCACGATATGTCGGCGAACCAGGACACGACGATCGACCGCGAGATCCCGTTCCCCGACGCCCTGTACGACTGGGAGACCCGCCACTACCTGCGCTACGCAAAGGCGTGGCGGGAAGTCCCGAAGCCGTCGATCGCCGCGGTGCAGGGCAAGTGCATCGCGGCCGGGCCTCATGCTGTGCTGGCCGTGTGATCTGATCGTCGCGGCTGACAACGCAGAGTTCTCCGATCCTGTGGTGTTGATGGGGAACAGCGGCATCGAGTACAAGGCTCACGCATGGGAGTTCGGCGCCCGCAAGGCCAAGGAGATGCTGTTCACGGGCTGCGCGCTCACCGCGGCGGAGGCGCAGCAGATCGGCATGGTCAACAAGGTCGTGCCGCTCGAGGAGCTCATGCCGGCCACCATGGAGCTCGCCAACCGCATCGCCCAGCAGGACAGCTTCGCGCTGCGCATGGCTAAGCGCACGGTCAACCACGCCGTCGATGCGCAAGGCTTTACGGCCGCCATCGACGCCGGCTTCGATATGCATCACCTCAGCCTCACGAGGTCGGCGGTCGTCACGGGAGGCGCGCAATATCTCGCTGATCTGCGCGTCGGGAAACGACGAGACCAAGAAGGTGTAGATCCTCGCTCCAGTTCGCCTCGCTCGCGGTCCGAGCCGGGCCTGACCGGTCCCCGGCCGACGGCTGAAGCAAATGCAGGGCGTCCAACTGCGGCAAGTGCGCGGCGAGACAGCCAAGTCCCGACCGCTGTACCCGGTGTCGGCGGAGTTTGATGGCGATTTCCCGGGCAGTGATTGCGTCCGGCCCGGCGCTGGGCCAAGATCTGGTGCAGCTGCGGCTGCGAACCGGTAAAGTGACGCAGGAACTGATGTGATCTTTTGTGGTCGAATGTGGCCGCGCCTGTACGAATGCGGCGATGCTGCACGGATGCTTGGACGGAACGAGGAGAGGGCGATGGCGACACTTTCGAAGTCGATCGACTACCGGCTGTTTGACGCTGACAACCACTATTACGAGCCGGTCGACCTGTTCGTGCGTTACATCGAGCCGAGGTTCGTGGATCGGACGCTTCGTATCGAGGAGCGCGACGGCGAGACGATCGTCTTGTTCGATGGGCGTCCTTTCGGGATGGTGTCCGGAGTCGGCCAGTCCCGTCGGATCCGTCCTGGGGCGCTGCGAGCCAGGCTGCGGGGCGAACGGCCCGAGCTCGCCGAGGACGTGGACGACTCGTACGCGGCCGATCCGGATGCTCGTATCAAGATGATGGATCGCCAGGGGATCGAGGCGACTCTGATGTTTCCGAGCACGGGGGTGACCATCGAGAATGCCACCGGAGACGACATCGAGTTCTTGATGGCGCACGTGCGGGCGTTCAACCGTTGGCTTTCGGAGAGCTGGACGTTCAACTACAAGGATCGCATCTTGTCCCCGGCCCTTATCAATCTGGCTGATGCCGACGCTGCGGTCGCGGAGCTGGAGTTCGTGCTCGACCGGGGCGCCCGTGCCATCCAGGTCATGCCTGGCCCCGCAGTGTGGTCGACGGCCGACCGGCCTCGGCCGTTCGCCGGCCGACCCGATCTACGACCCCTTCTGGGCCCGCATCAACGAGGCCGGCACTCTGGTTTGCTTCCACTCGGGGAATACGGGCTACATGGAGCACTACTCGGCCGACTGGGGGGAGAATCCCGATCCCGATGGGATGCGTTCGGATCAGGGCAGGGTCGGCCCGAGCCATCCCGACTGGAATCCGACAGGTGGCCGGACGGCGTTCCAGTGGACGATGCTTTACCGGGACCGTCCGATCATGGACACCCTGGCGATCCTCGTTTACCACAACCTCTTCGGTCGCTTCGGCAATGTCCAGGTAGCTTCGGTCGAAAACGGGTCTATCTGGGCGCCGTATCTGCTGAGGGCCATGGACAACATGAAGGGGATGGCCCGCAGCGGTCCGTGGCCCAACGGCTACGTCGACGGCCGTCCGAGCGAGATTTTCAAGCGTCACGTGTACATCGCACCGTGGCACTACGGCGAGGACGTCGCGGGTCTGGTCGAGTTGCTCGGCTCGGAGCGGGTGCTGTTCGGATCGGACTTCCCCCATGTCGAGGGCATGTCCGATATTGGCGACTACCAGGAGAAGGCGGGAGAGTACGCGTCTGCCCTCCGCCAGGGCGATACCGAGACCCGCTCCGTCATGCGCGACAACGGGCTGCACGCCGTGGGGATGCTTTGACCGTGGCGGTCGGTGAGGCTGATGCGGCGGTGTCCTGTGCACCGGTCAGGGGAACGGCTTTGCGTAGGCGGGGCTTTGCGTTATGGCGGTGACCGCGTCGAGTGATTCCGTGGTCCTTGAGTCGCGTGGTGCGCTGCGCATTGTCATCTTCAACCGGCCGAACGTGCTGAACGCGCTCGACGCGGAGGCGCAGCATCGGCTGGCTCGCTGTGTGCAGGCGGTTGAAGCAGACGGGGATGCGCGTGCACTGGTGCTGACGGGTGCGGGTAATGCTTTTTCTGCTGGGGGCGACCGTGAGCTAATCCGAGCGATCGCTAACGGGACCTTTACCGACCTTGACGATCTGGCCCGGGCTACGGTTGGGACTGTCAAGTGTCTGTTGTCTCTTCCGATACCGGTGATCGCGGCGGTGAGGGGTCCGGCGGTTGGGATGGCCGCGGGGTTTGTGGCGCTGTGCGACTTCGTGGTGATGGGCGAGCGGGGATACTTGAGCGACCCGAATGTGGCATTCGGCGCGGCGCCGCACGTTGAGTGTCAGCTCGTATGGCCGATGTTGACTTCGTATGCAGTGGCCAAAGAGATATTGATGACAGGCCGCAAGGTGTATGCCGACGAAGCACTCAAGCTGGGCCTCGCCAGCCGCACCTGTCGGGACGGTGAGGAGCTCACGACGGCGCTGGCCATGGCCGAGGAGCTCATGGCGTTGCCGGCCGCTGGCCTTGCCGCGGTGCGGCGGGCGTTCAATGAGCCGTTGCTTGCTGAGATACTCCGTGTTATCGAGGAGCGGGGGAAGACCAAGGACCTCCCGAACCAGGCCTGGTTGGACAAACTAGACAGATAGGTACCCACCCGATTCCCCTGACCGACCAGCGCAAGGGCTAAGAGTCCCGGCACGGGTTACAGTGTCGCGTGCATGGACTGGGAGGTAGGAATAACCGTGATCACGGGAGCTCTTGAGGCACAGCCGTCGGCCCGAGTGACCACGGTATGACGCAGTGACAGGCGCTATCGATCTTACCGACATGGTAGGGATCGTCACTGGCGGGGGTGCCGGGATCGGCAGAGGCATCGTCGAGGCACTGGCGCGGCATGGTGCAGACGTTGTGATCGCCGAGGTGGACGCAGATCGTGCCGCCCAGGCCGCCGCTGCCGTCGAGCGCCTCGGGCGCCGGGTCATGACCGTGCCTACGGATGTGCTCGACACCGCGCAGGTTCGAGACGCCGTGAGCCGAGCGTACGACGAGTTCGGCCGGCTTGACATCCTGGTAAACAACGCTGGCGGCGTCCGCGGGCGGCCCTTCCTCGAACAGAGCGAGGCGAGTTGGCGGAGGCACATCGACATCAACTTCGTCAGTGTGCTGGCGGCGACGGCGACCGCCGCCCCGCTGATGGCGCGGGGTGGTCGGGGTGGTTCGATTGTCAACGTGGCCTCTATCGAGGCGACTCGGGCCGCGCCTATGTACGCCGTTTATGCCGCGTGCAAAGCCGCCATGGTGAACTTCACCCGGACGATGGCCCTTGAGCTATCAGATCTGCGGATTCGAGTCAATGCGATCGCACCCGACAGGACCCGGACACCTGGCCTACTCGGCATGATGACCGGGCTCGTGCCCGATCCGCTCCCCCACTCTCCCACGACGACGAAGCCCACGTGCGCTCACAGGTGCCCCTAGGTCGGGAAGGCGACATCTCCGAGTGTGGTGAGCTCGCCGCCTTCTTGAGCTCCCCGGGGGCGAGCTACATCACTGGCACGTTGATCCCCATCGACGGTGGCACCTGGGCGGCCAGCGGCTGGTTCCGTGCCGGCGACGGTCGATGGGCGCTCTACGAATCCGCAGATCCGTCGGAGGGCTGAGTGAGTGTCCGTTAGAGGTTGTGACTGATGAGTCAGAGCTTTGCGTCGCGGATCGCCGAACTGGCCGCGGCGCGCTCAGACGATCCTGTGCTTCGGATGATCCTGTTGTCGGGTGAGGAGCCCGTTTACACATGGGCGCAGCTGCATCGAAGGTCTAGTCAGCTTGCGGGGGCGATGTTGGGTCGTGGCGTGGGCGAGGGCGATCGGGTTGCCATTGCGTTGCGGAACTCGGTGGAGTTGGTCTTGAGCACTCTCGCTGCCTGGAAGCTGGGGGCGGTTCCGATCCCGTTGCGGTGGGACTTGCCGGACTGGGAGTTCGACCGGGTACGCGCCGCCATTGACGCCACGTTGGAACTGGATTCGGACGATGTCGAATGGATTGGAAGCACCGAGGGGCTTTCTGTCCCTTCGCTGCCCGACGTGGTCTCACCGCATGAGAGCGGGATCTGCTCCGGTGGTTCTACCGGCACGCCGAAGGTCATCCTGCGCTCAACCCCTTCGATCTACGTGTCCGACATTGCCGTTCCGTTCGCCGCGCAGTGGATGGAGGTCCGGGTTCCCGAGACGATCCTGGTCCCGACGGCGTTGTATCACGGCAATGGGTTCAATGGCATTCGCAACCTTCTGGGGGGCAACGAGGTTCTGATCCTGGAAAAGTTCGATGCCGCCCGGGTGGTCGATGTCATCGAGCGCTACCACGTCACTAACTTCACGGCTACACCTACGATGCTGCAGCGCATCGCCGATCTGCCTGGGGTCGACGAGCGCAATCTGTCGAGTCTGGTGTGGATCCTTCAGGGAGCGGCCCCTATGCCGCCGTCGCTGGTCCGCCGCTGGGCTTCGCTAATCGGCCCGGAGCGCGTGTTCCTCTGTTACGGCATGTCGGAGGGGCTTGGGTTGACAATGATCCGCGCTGACGAATGGATGGAGCATCCGGGCACCGTGGGGCGTCCGGTCTGGGGCAGCGAAGTGCGCGTCCGCGACCCCGACGGACACGACGTCCCATCGGGGCGCATCGGTGAAATCTATTTGCGCTCCAACCTGGGGCCCGGCCGGTACCTAGGTGACACCCCACCACTGCAGCCCAGCCCAGACGGTTTCACCACGGTCGGCGACATGGGATACCTCGACGACAACGGGTATCTCTTCTTCGCGGACAGGCGGGTCGACATGATCGTCACCGGAGGCGCCAACGTGTACCCCGCCGAGGTCGAGGCGGCGCTCATAGATCACCACAAGATAGCCGACGTCGTCGTAATCGGCCTCAAGGATGAACGGTGGGGCCGTCGGGTCCATGCCGTCGTGCAGCCCATCGATCCGTCGCTGCCGTTCTCCGCGGACGAAGTCATCGCGTATGCCAAATCGCGCTTGGCTGCCTACAAGGTTCCGAAAACGGTCGAGTTCGTCCAGGAAATTCCACGCAGTGCGGCGACGAAAGTCAACCGTCGTGGCCTTGTGGACGCCCGTGGGGGATGATGGCGACGTCCCCGGCGCGCACTTGCCGCAGTTGGACACGTGAGCGCCCGACGATCGGCGGGTCAAGAATCTGCGGGCTTGAACGAAGGCTAGTCTGAGAATATCTGACCAACTTCGAGGAGGGCCTGGAGTGATTGATCTAGGGCTGAGTGGGAAGCGTGCTGTCGTCTCGGGAGCCGGATATATCCCCGGCCGTGCCGGTCACGGGCGATGGAGCTCTCTGCGGCTCGCCGAGGCGGGGGCGACAGTTGCGTGCATTGACATAGATGAGGGACGAGGCAAAGGAATCGTCTCAGAGATCAAGGCCGCGGGTGGGAAGGCCTTCCCGGTTGTTGCGGATATGACAGACCGAGCGCAGGTTGAACGCGCTCTCGACGAGGCGGTAGCGGAACTCGGTGGTATCGATGTCTGTGTCGACATCATCGGTAAGTCCAACTGGGACAGGGCTGAGGCGTTCACTGACGAGGGTTGGAATTGGGCCATAACAAACAATCTGACCCACGTCTTCTATCTCTTCTCTGCCGCCGGCCGTCGCATGATCGCGCAGGGGACGGGCGGGGCGATGGTCGCGCTTGCCTCCGTCGATGGGATCACCGCCGCCAAATATCATGCGCCGTACGGAGCAGCGAAAGCAGGAGTGATATCGCTGGCCAAGAGCTTCGCTGATGAATTCGGGTCCTACGGGATCCGGGTCAATTCTGTTGCCCCGGGAAACGTGGGCACCGGCAATGAGGACCAGCCGGAAGGCGAGTATGACGTAAACGAAATAAACCCCCTAGCAGCGCCCGAGAAATTTCGATATCGCCAACGCTGTTCTGTTCCTTTGCTCATCCCTCAGTCAGAGAATCACCGGTCACACGATTCCCGTAGATGGCGGTGCCACGATCCATGACCTGTGGGGGTTTACGAGCGACCGGCTTTCGGAACTCGAGGGCTTAGGCTAGCCACGCCCAGGTAAGGAGAACGTCATGTCGGAACGGCCATTCGACGGATTGCGCGTCGTGGAGTTGGCCCAGTGGGTTTTCGTGCCGGTGGCTGGTGCCCTGTTGGCCGATTGGGGTGCAGACGTCCTTCATATCGAGCCTCGAGAAGGAGACCCCTACCGCGGCCTGATCACGCAGGGCATCGGGGCGGACCGTTCCACCAGTGATGGAGTGAACTTGTCTGTAGCGCTCGTCGACCGCGGCAAGCGGTCGATGACCTTGGACGTCCGTCAGGGTGAGGGAATGCTAGTGCTGCACCGGCTTCTGGAATCAGCCGACGTATTTCTGACCAACCTTCGCCAGGCGCCCTCGATCGCCTAGGTCTCGACTCCGGGACGACGACCGGTCGCTATCCACACTTGCATCTACGGGCGCGGCCACGGCTTTGGCGCCCGCGGCCCGGATGCCGACCAGGCCGGATACGGACGGGAGGTCCGCGTTCTGGTCCCGAGGGGGCTTGGCCTACATTCTGACGCCGAAAGGCCGCGAGTACCCGATCAACCAACGGGGAGCTATGGGGGACCGCAACGGAGGCATGGCGTTGGCGTTCGGGATCGCTGCCGCGCTGGTGAAGAGCGCACCGCACGGGGACCGGATCGGTCGTGGACGTCTCCCTCCTGGGGACCGCGATGTGGACGCTGTCGTCCGACATCCTGGCGGCTCTGGGCGGAGCGCCCCCTGAACCAGTAATGGGGCGCGGCGCCGCCCAAATCCGCTCGCCGCGGTATATCGCACCCAGGGATGATCGACACATCCAGCTGATGATGCTGGAGGGTGATCGAATACTGGCCTGACTTTTGCCGGTTGATCGAGAGTCCCGACCTGCTGGCCGATGCCCGGTTTCGCGACCTGCAGGACAGCGCCGGGTCAACAGTGCTGCCTGCATAGCCGAACTGGACGGGGAGTTTGCCGGCCGGGACTTAGCGGCATGGAAGGCGCTACTCGCTCGCATCGACGCGCCGTGGGCTCCGGTGCAAGCTGTTCGCCGGAGGTTATCGCCGATCCGCAGGTTGAAGCCAACGGCTACATCGGCGAAGTGCTGGTCGACGGGAAGGCCCAGTACCGCCTACCGGCCGTGCCGGTCAGTTCGACGAACAACCGCCGCCTCTCGATCGAGCGCCCGAGCTCGGAGAACACGCTGAGGAAGTGCTCGAAGAGCTCGGCTACAGCTGGGACGAGATTGCCGGACTCAAAGACGCCGCTACTGCCTGAGGCTTGGCCGATGCAACGAAACCGGCGCGGGGCGCTTCCTGACCGCCTACCCGATTGTCGGATGTCCAGCTATTACGATTCATCCTTGGCAAACCGTTAATGATCCATTGGAGGGAGGAGGTCCGTTGATGAAGCGTGACGGTTGCGCTCAGCCAGAGGAATGCGGCGGGTTTTGGGAGCGGGGGGAGGGGTACGGATGCTGAGCCCGGCGCCCCTCGACCCCACCGTCGTGCTCTCGCCGGAGTGGCTCGAATTCGCCCTTTCTCCCCATTATCCAGGTGTACGCGTCAGGTCGGCGACTGTGGTCGATGAGTTCACGACCGTAGCCACCAAGATGCGATTTCGGGTGGACTACGACGCCAACCCGGGCGACGCGGCGCCGACTGGCTTGTGTGTCAAGGCCTATTTCAAGCAAGCGGGGACGTCGATTGTCACAGCCGGCAAGGCAGAGGCAGCCTTTTACGCCTCCGTGGCGCCTCGCCTCGACATAGAGGTGCCTCCATGCGTCTACACGGGCGTCGATCCCGAGACGGGACACGGTCTCGTCGTCATGCACGATCTCATCGCCGCGGGTTGCACCTTCCTGACGGCGCTGAGCCCATACTCAGTCGACCAGGCGGCGGCCACGCTCGAGCAGCTGGCTCGACTTCATACGACCCATAACCCGATACCTCCGGGCGCCGATCAAAGTGGGATGCTTCCCGGGATCGGTGCCCTCCTCAATGCGATGAACGAAGAACGGTTGCAGTCCCTGCTCGATGATGGGCGGGCCGACTCGCTGACACCCGGGCTGCGGCAGGCGGCTCGCTTGCGCCGCGCCATCAGGGTGCTCGACGCGCACAGCGCCACGCAGAAATCCCACCTGATCCACGCCGACGCGCACGCGGGTAACCTGTATCTCACTCCCACCGGCCAACCCGGGATCATTGATTGGCAGGTGTACCACTGGGGCGCCTGGGAGCTCGATGTCGCCTATCATCTGACCGCGGTGTTCGAGCGGGCAGAGCGAGCTAAAAACGAGCGGGCGCTATTGAATCATTACGTTGACGCCATCCGCAGCCGGGGCGGGGTGCCGCCGGCGCCCGACGACGCATGGGAAGCGTACCGTCGAGCCTTGGTGTACGGGTACTACATGTGGGCCATCACTTGGCGTACCGACCGCACGATCACCGAGATCTATATGGAGCGGATGGGCGCGGCCGTCGAGGAGCATGAGAGTTTCGAACGACTCGGCCTGTGACGCCAGAGGATATCCGGGGCCGCCGGGCCCTCATGCGGACGCCATATCCGGTCTTCGGCCGAGCGCGGGCGCAAAAGGCTGCTATTACCGATCCATCAAACGTATGTGGTGGAATTGGGTGCAGGACGGGAGGCAGAGATGCTGGTTGTCGACCTGAGCGAGGGATACGCGGGGCGTCTGTGTGCCCGCCTGCTGGGTCTCATGGGGGCCGAGGTACAGTGCCCGGGCGGGGCCCCTGATACCTACCTCGATGCTCTTCGGGCCCCGGACGCGAGTCCGCCTCTGACCGACGAGACGCTCCGAGCGCTGGAGGCGCGAGGGCCTGACGTCATTGTGACGTCGGTAAACGGGCCTGAGACTGCCGCGCCTGGATCGAGCCCGTCTGCTCGCGGAGTCCGCGGGCTCTGTGCTCGTGGTCACGAGCCCATTTGGCTTGACGGGAGCATGGTCGCGGTGGAGAAGTACGGACCTCACCGACTGGGCGGCGAGCGGATATGCCGTGCTCACGGGTCCGCCTGCTGGGCCGCCGGCCATGGCGCCAGAGGGCTTATGCTCGGCCGTGGCCGCTTTCACGGCTGCGGTTGGCGCGGAGGCCGCGCTCGCCAGTGGTCATGGCTTCAGAGTTATCGATCTCTCGATAATGGACGCGATGCTTTCCATGCATCAGCACACGTTCCAACGGCTTGGGACACCGTCGCCCTTCTGGCGCCAAGGGAATAGCGCCGACGGGGTCTATCCCGGTCGGCCGTATCCGTGTCGCGAATGGCTACATTCAATTCACGGTCGCGAGGGACGAGGAGTTCGACAGGCTGGCCGTGGCCTTGGGGTCGACGGAGCTCGTGGTCGATCCGCGCTTTGTGAACTCCGCAGCTCGGGTCGAGCATGCAGCCGAACTCGACGAGGTTCTGGGCCCACTTCTCCGCGATTTCGACCGTGACGAAGTGGAAGCCCTGCTCCAGTCGCATCATGTCCCGGCGGCCGCGTGTCACACGCTGGACGAGTACGACGCGGCGGGAGGTCCATTTCGCATCCGCCGGGTACTCGATGGGAAGCGCCGCGAAGGGGCATCAGTCGGGCGTCGTGAGCCGGGCGATCGGCCGCTGAGCGGTCTCCGGGTCCTCGACTTCACCGTCTGGTGGGCCGGGCCCCTTGCCTCGAGGCTGCTCGCGGATCTCGGGGCTGATGTCATCCGCGTCGATGGGCCGGGTCGGCGCTTGGTTCGCCAAGAGGGATGGCTCGGATCAGTTGAGTGGGATCTGAATCGCGGCAAGCGTAGTATCGAGGTTGACGGCAAGACCATCGAGGGCCATGCGCTGATCCGCCGCCTCATCGCCGGCGCCGACCTGGTCATCGAGAACTACCGTTACGAGGCGATGGAGCGCCTGGGCTTGGCCTACGAGCAAGTTGCGGAAGTCAATCCGGGCCTGGTGTACGTGGCCATCAGTGGCTTCGAAGCAGAGGGGCCGCGGCGCAACTGGACGGGCTATGGCCCTCTGATCGAGGCCGTGTCGGGGATGATGCTCTCCCTCGACTGGCAAGGCGAGGGTCCCTTGCGCATGGCTCACCCGCTTCCAGATGGGGTCGCGGGACTAGGGGCCGCCCTGGCGGCGCTCGGAGGCGTCCGTCGTCGAGATACCGAGGGGCGGGGCGGGTTGTATGAGTGTGCGCAGATCGACGTGTTCGGACCAGTCCTCGGACGGGCTGCGGCCGCTCGGCCGGTCCCTTCCCGGAAGCAAGCGATCCGCGGCATTTTCGCCTGTGCTGGTGGCGACGACGAATGGATCGCGATCGAGTCGAGGTCGGGGGACGCCGACGTCCTGCGAGCGATCGTGAGCGAAATCGGTTCCTCAGTTGAAGCTGACGGGCAGCTCGAGCAAGCCATAGCGAGCTGGGACAAGGTCGAGCTTGCCACAGCACTTCAGGCTCAGGGCATTGCTGCGGTTCCGCTGCTGCATCCCGCAGAGATCATCGCGACAGACCGCGCAGGGTCCAGAGGATTCTTCAAAGACGTGGAGATCGGTGACAAGGTCGTGCCCCTTCCAGGCTCGGCGATGCGAAGCACCCCGCCCCTCGTGTCGCTCGACTGTCGGGCTCCGATACCAGCAGAGCACACGCGGTCTGTGCTCCAAGGCGATCTCGGCTTGGACGATCGGCTCTTTGACGCTCTTAGCCACGAAGGCATCGTTCGGTCGGCTGACGTGGAAACCCTCCCGGCGACGACACCCTGACGGTGACCACTGTCGGCCCTGCCCCCGGCCGCCTTGCCGAGGTTTTATCGCCAGAGTGGTTGAGCAGGGCGCTCGACGGGGTCGACAACGGGCAGAGGGTTGTGCGGGCCCGCGTGGTCGATGAGTTCACGACCGTAGCCAGCAAGATCCGGTTCGAGGCTGTCATCGAGGACAGCGACGGGCGCCAAGAGACCCGTTCCTACTGCGTCAAAGGCGACTTCCGTGAGGAGCCCGTGGTGGACTTCGCCGTGGAGGGCCGGTTCTACCGCGAGCTCGGGCCGACGCTGGCCGTAAGGATGCCGAAGTGCGTCTACGCCGGACCGGACGAGCGGGGAGGGCACTCCTTGTTCATCATGAATGACCTGGCGGCTGAAGGAGTGACCTTCCTCGATTCCCAAGTGGTGTACTCGCCTGAGATGTCCGCCGCCGCGCTTGCGCAATTAGCCTTGCTTCACGCCAGGACATGGGGCGAGGCTAACCTGGTAGGGCTTGACTGGCTGGCTGCCAACCGGCCGGTGCTGGCGGACATTGTGCCCGTGGAGGTTCTGCAAAGCCGGATCAACGACGGGCGGGCCGCCGAACTACCTGAGTACCTTCGTGATGGCGAACGGATCACGGCGGCAATGCGACGCGTCACTGACCCCCAGAACATGTGCGTGGTCCACGGGGATCCGCACTCGCTCAACATCTATCTCGATCGAGAGGGTCGACCAAGCTTGCTGGACTGGCAGACGGTGCATATCGGCCACTGGGCGACTGACGTGAGCTATCACATCGGCGCCGTGCTTGACATCGAGTCCCGCCGGCGCAATGAGAAAGCGCTCCTTCGCGGTTACCTGGACGAATTGGCCCGACTCGGCCAGGAACCGCCTGCATGGGAGGAAGCGTGGAACAGCTACGCGTCCCACTTCGCCTACGGCTACTTCATGTGGACCATGGCCCAGACGACCCCTCGAGTGGACATCGTAGAGCACATCCCCCGGCTTGGGACGGCGATCCAGGACCACGACACATTCGCTCGTTTGGGCGTGTAGACGGTAATTGCCAGAGAGACATCCCCTCCTTTGAGACATCCTGTATCCGGCATCCACCCGAAGGCCCAAACCCCTAAGCGAGGCGTGTTGACGACAGGCTCCGTGGCTCTCCGGCTGCGGGCTCCGGCAGAAGCTGGCCCAGCACATGGACCACGGTATTGATCGCTTCGCTGTGGTCGAGTCCGAGATCGTCGGTGAGCGACGTGTAACTGCTGAATGAGATCAGAACGTAAGCAACGGACGTGGCTTGCTCGAGCGCCACGCCGCGCAGTCCACAACCTCGCAGCAGTTGGCGGACCCCTCGATGACGTGAAGCCCGGTTGGTCTGCACCCGCTCCTCGATCTCGGGTACCCCCGTGATGGTGAGCAGAAGCGGGATGAAGCGTCGTTGAGCGGCGAAGGCGTCGAAAAGGGCAGCGACAAATTGCTCGAGCCGCTGACGAGGCGATAACTCGGACGCGACCCGAACCTCGACCTCGTGTTGGGTATTTTCAATGACCGCGTTGAAGACTTCGGTGAGGAGACCTTCTCGGGTGTCAAAGTAGTTGTAAAGGTTGCGCAGGGACATGCCCGTCTCGGCCGCCACTGCCTTCATGGTGAGCCCCTCGGCCCCGGACGCGGCGATGACGTTCAGGGCAGCGTCAATGGCTGCTCGACGGTTCGCCTCTACGGCCGCGTTACGCCCCGCGATCCAATACTGCCTGGCCATGCACCTCACCCTACAGCACCCTTACCCGAGTAAGACCGGCATTTGACTTGCAGTAGGACGTGTAATAGCGTGCGTGAGAGAATGCAGCAAGTTCGAGGGGGGGACG
This sequence comes from uncultured Acidimicrobiaceae bacterium, assembly GCA_963750465.1. Lineage (GTDB taxonomy): Bacteria > Actinomycetota > Acidimicrobiia > Acidimicrobiales > Palsa-688 > Fen-671. Next base: position 11,609 of record CAVVRE010000006.1, on the reverse strand, counting down.
GGGCCCCGTGCTGATAAGGACAGGGTCAGAGGAGGATCGTTGCGTGACGATCTACATGAGAGTTGAGGTTCAACAATGACCGATTACCGACTGATCTCGTCCGATTCCCACGTCACCATGCCCGACGAGGCGTGGCAGACGTACCTCGACCCGGAGTTCCGTGACCGGGCGCCGCAGGATCGAGCACACCGACGAGGGCGACTTCCGGGTCTTCGAGGGCACGCGGACGCCGATCATGGCGCTGAACAACCTGGCCGGCAAGAAGCCGGAGGAGTTCTCGCTCAACGTCCGCAGGCTCGACGAGCAGCCGGCCGGGGGCGTGGGATCCGGCCGAGCGGATCAAGGACATGGACATCGACGGCGTCGACGCCGAGGTGCTCTACGTCGGCGGGCCGCTGGCGTCCAAGGACCCGGCGCTGCGCCTCAACAGCGTCCGGGGCTACAACCGCTGGCTGTCGGACTACGCGTCCCACGCCCCGGGCCGGCTGCTCGGGCATGGCCGCCATCCCGATCGACACGCCCGAGCGTGGCGGTCGAGGAGATCCGCTTCGCGGCGGCCGCAGCCCGGGCTGGCCAGCGGCGTACATCCCGCTGTTCCCCGGCCGAGGACGACTACGGCGACCGAGCGTGGAACCCGATGTGGGAGGCGTTCCTCGAGGCCGACCTCCCGGTCGGCCTGCACGTCGGCGGCCGCCGGCCCGGGCACGCCCGACCGTCGAGCATCTATCGAGAGCGCCCCCCGGTTCATGACCGGCCTGGTCATGAGCAAGTTGACCATGGCCGAGGCCGTCTCGGAGCTGATCCACGGCCTGGTCATGCAGCGCTACCCCGATCTGAAGTTCGTCGCGGTCGAGGGTCAGATCGGCTGGATCTCGTTCTTCCAGTACTACTCCGACCACCTGTGGGAGAAGCACCGGTACTGGACCAAGAGCGAGCTGAAGGAGCCGCCGAGCCACTACTTCCGCCGGCAGGTGTTCGCCACGTTCATGGAGGACCCGGTCGGCCTGCGCGAGCGCCACCACATCGGCATCGACAACATCATGTGGGCCAGCGACTACCCGCATTCGGAGACGACCTGGCCCAACTCCAAGTCCCTGACCGACGAGTGGTTCACGCCGTACGGCGACGAGGACAAGGCCAAGATCCTCTGGAAGAACTGCGCCCGACTCTTCGATCTCTCACAAAGACGCCGGTCTGGCGGCACAGCAGGATTCGCCATCAGATCGAAAGTACTTTTCCACGGGCCGAGGCGGCGGCGAGCGTCAGCAGTGTGACGATGCTGGTCGCCTTCAAGAGTTTGGCGAGGTAGGTTGATGGGCGGGGCTGCGGGCCTCGACCGCGACCGGTCCGCGAGCTGTTCGACCTGAGGGCCAGCTCCCTCCTCGAGTCGGGCCGTGATTACGAGGATGACCCGTACCCGGTCTGGCATCGGCTACGGGAGCAGGCTCCGGTACATCGTGGAATCGTCCATGAGCTCACCGGTTTCAGCGGCCCGGCGCTTTTCCAAGGGCTGCCTTACCCCGACCGTCCACACTTCTCGGCCTTCAGCTATGCCGCCTGCGACGCCGCCTTCCGCAACGACGAGCTCTTCGCGTCGTCACCCGAGCCGGTCGACCTGGCGAATGGCGAGCTCGGTGCGCTCAACAGCATGCTTTCGATGGGTGGCGCCCAGCACCGGCGCTACCGAGGGCTCGTCCAGCCGTCGTTCGTGCCAGCCAAAGCCGAGTGGTGGATCCGGAACTGGATTCAAGAAGTAGTTGCTGTGCTCATCGACGGCTTTGTCGGCGACGGGCAGGCTGATCTCAACGTGGACTTCTGCGCCGCCATCCCTGTGTTGACCATCACGGGAAGCTTCGGGGTGCCCGTCGAGCAGGCCTTGGACATCCGCGCCGCGTTGGGCCGGCCGGAGGAAGTCGTGGATATCTTGCGGCCGATCGTCGTCGCCCGGCGGGAATCTCCGCAGGATGACCTGATCAGCGTGTTGGTCGAAGCTGAGGTCGCCGACGAAGACGGTCTCACCCATCGGCTCACCGACGCCGAGATCTTCTCCTTCGCGCTGATCCTGCTCACCGCCGGCTCGGGCACGACCTGGAAACAGATGGGCATCACACTCGCCGCCCTGCTGCAGCGACCGACCGCATTGCAGGCGGTCAGAGAGGACCGTCAGCTCCTGCGGGCCGCCGTCGAGGAGGCGCTGAGATGGATGCCCACGGACCCAATGTTCTCTCGCTGGGTGACCCGCGACACCGAGATTTACGGAATTCATCTGCCCGAGGGATCGGTCATGCACCTCTGCCTGGGTGCAGCCAATCGCGACCCTGCACGATGGGATCGTCCTGACGAGTACGATATCTTTCGGGCTACGAAGCCCTCGCTCGCGTTTGGCGGCGGTCCCCATATCTGCCTCGGAATGCATGTGGCCCGAGCCGAGATGACCATTGGTATCGGGGCGCTGCTCGATCGGCTTCCCGGCCTCCGCCTCGACCCCGACGCCGAGCCGCCCCGTTTCATCGGTATGTACGATCGCGGCGCCACCGCCCTCCCTGTGGTCTTCGGTTAGAAGGAGCTCTTGGTGACCGACCTCATGTACCCCCGGGCCTAGCCGTCGCCGTCAGGCGATTGCGCTGGAGTTCGCCTTCGCCGGGCTACCTATCCGACCGACTTGCGGGGTGACGGTAACCGTTTCCTCGCCGAGGTAGGCGGCCTTTACCGCGGGATGGTTTTGCACCTCAGCCGGCGTGCCGTGCATGACTTCTTTCCCGAAGTCTAAGACGTAGATCTCGTCGCAGACCGCCATGACCAGAGACATATCGTGTTCGACCAGGACGATCCCCAGGCCCCGGTCTCTTACGATCGAGGTGAGAAGGGCGCCGAACTCGGCGGTTTCGCGTGCGTCGAGCCCGGCGGAAGGCTCATCGAGCATGATGACTCGGAACCCGGCGGCCAAGCAGCGAGCCAGGCTGAGCACCCGCCGTTCCTTGTTGGACAGTCGGATAGCGACGGTATCGGCCTCCCCGACGAGACCGCAGGTCTCCAGTGCATCTGCGGTTCTCCACGCAATCTCCCGATCGTCGGCGCGACGCCCAACAGAAGTCTGGGTAGTGCCTCTCCGGCCAGCGCGGCTTCGGCGGCCAGTCGTATGTTGTCCTTTGCTGAATAGGAGTCGAGCAGGTCGACGGCTCTGGAACGTGCGTCCCAAGCCCCGCTCGGCTCGAGCAGGCATGGTCAGACGCGAGATGTCCTGATCGCCGAGCAGCACCCTCCCGCTGCGTGAGTGGCACCAGTCCAGAGCACGCGTTGAAGGTCGTGGTCTTCCCCGCCCCATTCGGCCCGATCAGACCGGTGATCATCCCCGTATGATTCGAGAAGGAGAGGCGATCGACGGCGCGCAGCCCCCCGAAGTTAACCGTGACATCTACTGCCTCGAGGCGGCAATCCGCCGGGGTGAAGGCCCCTTCTCGTGGTTGCGGTCGAACGGCGGCGGGCGCGGCGGTCGCACCCCGACGTGCCTCCTTGCCCCCCAGCCGAGTCAAAAACGCCCGCAGACTCGCCGGCATATGACTGCTGAGACCGAAGGCAACGGCTATGGCAGAAATCCCGAACAGGACATTCAAGTAATAGCCGGTCGACGCGGAGGTCACATATGCCGGGAAGACAGAAAGCAGGATCCCGGTTGGCACCGCGTACCACGGCACGCCGCCTACGGATATCACGATCACCGCTACATAAGTGAGCGACATGATCGGGTCGTAGTTGGTGCCGGTCACCGTCCCCAACGTCATGCCGCTCAACGCCCCGGCGATAGCAGCCACAAAGGCGCTCAGGCAGAACACCGCTACTTTCAGCGAGGTTAGATCGGTCCCACAGACGGCGATCGCACTCTCCGACTCGGACATACCAGCAAGCAGTCGACCCAACCGGGTAACTGTCACCACGACCACTATCCCCGCAATCACGACCGTAACCGCCAGTACCACGTAGTAGAAGGCCGGTCGTTGCTGGCGAAGGAAGGCCGGGGCAGGATGATCCCGACGTTGGTTGGCCCGAACATGAAATGTGACTGGTAGAACATGTCCTGCAGCAGCAGCCCGAAGCCGAACGTGGCCAGGGCCAGATACAAACCGGACAGCCGGATCGCCGGCACGGCCAGCAGTGCACCCAACGGCACCACGATCAGGCCGGCAACGAGCAAGGCTATGAAGCCAGGGCACACCCGATCCGGCCAGATGTGGAGAAGGCGGCCGCACCGATCGCGGCGAAGCTCACCTGGCACAGCGACACCTGGCCCGACAGACGCACCAACAGCCCCAGGGACAACAGTAACACCACGTTGGTCAGCCCCAACGTCCATGCCACCGAGATGCACGCGTGTCCCAGGTCGGGACCAGGACCAGGAACGACCAGCACTATAACGGCCGCCCGCCGCCCTGCACCCGCCAAGGGGCCCGCCAGCGTTCGGCCGACAAGGACTGTGACGTCGATGCTGAAGGCCTGGCTGACCCGGTCCCGATGCCGGAACAGGATCACGACGAACAGGACCAAGAACGGGATGCTCGGCGGAAGCCCGGCCAAGATGGAGGTGGAGTTGACGTACTTTGTGGCCAACGACTCCGCCACCCCGATCGCAAGCCCGCCCACCCAGGTCAGCGGCAGACTGGAGAATCCGCCGATCGCGGCCGCACCGAACGCTTGGACGATGAGAAGCGTCAGCATCACAGGATCGAGATCCACCGAGGGAGCGAGCAGCATCCCTGACAGCGCCACCAAGAAGCAACCCGCCACCCAGGCCCACCGGCGAACGGACGTGGGAACTGGCACCCGTCAGGTCAAGCAGTCTTGAGTCGTCAACCACGGCTTGCATCTGCCGCCCGAGCTGCGTGGTGCGAAATAGCAGATAGAGAGCGCCCGTGACAGCGATCGAAATGCCGAAAATGATCACCTTGTCGTAGCCGACGTTCACCCCGCCCACCCGGAACGTCTCGGTCAGGAAGGAACTCGCGGGAACAGCCGCGCAGTCGGTCCGTAGATGAGGTAGTAGTAACTCTCGACCACCAGAATCAGCCCCACGGTGGCCACGACCCGCAGCGCCAGAGGCACCTGCGAGAGCCGCGCCCCGAAACGCTCCAAACCCAACCCTAAGCACGGAGCTCAGACCCACCAGAGTCAGGGCCAGCGCCACGCCCCACGGAAGACCGGCCGTCACCCACAACTCATAGAAGGTGTAGGCCGCGACAGTAGCTAGGGCCCCATGGGCGAAGTTGAAGATCCCGGACGTCTTGTACGTCAATACGAGCCCGACGCCGGCCAGCCCGTAGACCGCCCCCGTCGTCACCCCGACGATAAGGAACGGAACAATATCGTTCACGGCCTCAACCTATCGACAACAGCCGACCCACCGACTCTCGCCCCGCTCGTTGCCTTTTCGCTGCCGGGGACTCCTCGTCGCACTTGAATCCCCGCCGTCACGGAACAAGGTGGCTCGCTAAGCTGCGGCGAGCACCTCGCAGTCTCGGAGATTGCTTCACGAAGGACACTCCCCCTGCCATGGTAGCCAATCCTGCCGGACGCTCGTTCTCATTATAACTATTCTGGAGTCATCGTCAATCGCACCAACCCGAAGAAATGGTGGATGCCGAGCAGCACATAAGAGCGCTGCTCGGCAGGAGCTGCTTCAGTCGATTGAGCGGGTCCCGGTTGACCGTGTCCGCAACTCCGGTTAGGAGGGCGTCGACCGGGCCGGGCCGACCTGGAAGTTGGTTTCTGAGTGAGAGAGGAGCCTTGCTCTCACTCTTCCAGCTTGTTCCCGACGCTGGGCGGCGCACAGGCCGGCTTGAGGCCGAGGGGAGCGAAGTACTGGCCGTTCTTGATGCCTGCCACGAAGAAGCAATCGACAGTTGACTGCTTGCCCGGCGTGTATGTGAGGGGCGGAGCCAAACCCCCGAGGGTGTCATCATGGAGTTTGTACAGACCGTTGATGACGGACTGGCTGGTCACCGTGGAGGAACCCGAAGCTTGAACAGCCGCTTGAAAGAGCATCCCACCGACCCAAGCCGTGAGTGCGGCACCGCTCGTGAGCTTCGTCCCAGGAGCGTACTTGGCCATGGCGGCATGGAAAGCCTGCAGAGCTGGAGTTGAGTTCAGGAACCACGGCACCGTCGTCTGGCCGGAGGTGGATATGGTCTGCGTTGCCAACGCTGGAATGTGGAGCAAGTCGTCGTTTATGCCGTTGGTTGAGAAGCCGTAAACGGGGTGCCACCCTTGTTGAGCGCAGTCCTCGGCGAAATGAATGCTCTCCTGCTCGGTAAGGGCCACCTCGACGCCGTCTGCACCAGCACTCTTGGCTGCTATGCACTGCGGTGTCAAGTCCGGGGAGCTGCCGGAGACGCCACCACCCCAGACCACCTGTAAGCCAACTGCTTCGGCAGCCGGCTTTGCAGTATTTACCGCCGTTGCACACGCAGCGATCTCGGCACAATACGGAACGGCTACCTTCGTGACCCCCTCAAGTTTGAGTGCATATTCGATCCCGTAAGAGAGTGCTGCGGTTGTTGTCCCGGATGGGAAGTAGAGGGGATTGTTGGGCTGGATGGTCGCGGAGCTACCGCCGACGACCGGGATACCTGCCTTTTTGAAGATCGAGCTCCAAGCATAATCTGTAAAGCTGCCGTCAAAGACGAGCGCAACCACATGGTCGTTTACGAGCTCTTGTGCTTCAGCCAGACCCGTAGCAGGAGTATTGCCATCTTCCTTCAAGATGAGGTCGAGCGGATGGCCGTCTATCCCACCACTTGCGTTTACCGAAGCGGCCCACGCTTGGAGGGCCGGTCCCATCGGGGCGATCGTGCTGCCTGCTGCGCTCGTATAGCTTCCGATACTGCCGATCACGATTGGCGTCCCGTGCGCAGTTGAACTCCCTGAAGCCCCGGCGGAGCTGGTTGGAGTTGTGCTTGAGCTTTTCGATGAGCCGCAGGCCGCAAGAGCTGTGGTTAAAAGGCAGAGAGCCACGCAAGGGAGAAGGAGTCGAGCCCGCTTTCTGGAGGTGATCCGTCGCCGGAGCCAGGGGAGCGACCTCTTCATAGAGGGATTAGTCATAGTCGGTCTCTCCCCAAGCTCACTGTCCCGAAAGTTATTCTCCACGAGCTACAAACCCCCTCTTGGCGCGGCGACCGCCATGCCCGGTGTTTCGGCGGATGTTAGATTATACCCGTCGTTGACGTCAACGTTTCGGCGCAAAGACGCTCCCGGCCGGAAAATCCTCGGCGGTGGCGTCCCAGATGTGGTGTAAAGCCAGATGTGGTGTAAAGGTCGTGGGACGTGGACTCGTAATTTGTGTTTGTCCGCGGCGGGTGTGACGGTGTCGGCGATTGCTTCTGTCGCTCAGTTAGTTGCGTGGGACCGGTAAGCCACCTCTCTAAACCGCGGACCTGCCGCAGTTGGACGCCTGTCAGGAGGGCTTGCCACTAGTGGTTCGTGCCGCCTCGAGGTTATGGGCGAACCGATGAGGGCCCGGCAAGCCAGTAACGAGGAGGGCCGGCGCCTGCCGTGGATCGATCGGTTTTGTTTACCGGGATATTCAGCAGGACTGAAAATCGTCCGCGACCACGCCGGCGCCGTGTTCGAGATCCAGATCACCGCATGGCCGAGTCTTGTCAGGAGCGAGTGACATGTGATGACATGCTGATGGTTACGCCCTGACGGCGGTAAGGAAGAGCAGGAGAAGGAGCCCGTGGAACGTCAGAGTGAACTCGACCTCACCAGCAAGGTTGTGATCATCACCGGCGCCAGCCGCGGCATGGGCCGGCAGGCGGCGCTCGATTTCGCTAAGCGCGGCGCCAACGTCGTATCGCGGCGCGGACGGTCGAGCCGATGACAAGCTACCGGGCACGCTGGGCGAAGCGCTGGCGAAGATCGAAGCGATGGGCGTGGGCGCGCTGCGGTGCCGACCGACCTCGCCAACCAAGACGACCTCAAGCGGCTGGTGGATGCCGCCCTCGACCGCTTCGGCGGCGTGGACGTGCTGGTCAACAACGCAGCGGCCACGGTCGGCGACATGTGGAACAAACATTTCATGGACCTGACGTTGGACGAGTGGCGCTACCAGTTCGACGTCAACCTGCACGCGCCGTTCACCCTGATGCAGCTTGTGGTGCCGATCATGGAGAGCCGCGGCGGCGGACGCATTATCAACATCAGCACCGGCAGCGGCGAGGTTTTCCGCCTACCCGAGGAGCCGCTCGCGCTGCAGAGCGCCAACGGACGCAACCTCTGCGTGCCCGGGCTACTTCGCCAGCAAGCGCGCCCTTGATCGCCTCGGCAACGTCATCGCGCCCGAGCTCGCAGCGAAAAACATCTACCTGATCACGATGCACCCCGGTTGGGTCGCGACCGAGATCGTCGAGAAACGGCTGGAGGGCGTGCCGGAGGACCAGGTGAAGGGCCGCCCGGTGCCGATGACCACCCCGGCGCGGATGATGGTCTACTTCGCGGCCTGCGAGAACCCGGCCGAATATACTGGCCGCCTGTTCTGGGCCGAGCGCGAGATGGCCGACATGGGAATCGGCCCGATCTGAGCGGGCGCTTCGCACACTGGACGCGGAGGGGCGCGAAGGCCCTGCGGCCAATGGGCCGCTTGCTGTGACACTTACAGCCGTTCAGGGGTCAGATCAGACACCACGCCCTCCGGGCCTTGCGGTCATCGGGGGGGAGCTCCCGTAGTCAAGAGGCACCTGTCCACAGCGCAATTCTAGTCGCACATGCATCGGACCTTGCAAAACAGTATGTAATAGTCTGCGTAGTGGGCTGCAACGTGGCTCGACAGACGGGCCAGGGGGCCCCCTGCTGTTCGGGGAGGGGCGGGAGGACCGTCGGTCCTGCGTGCCATCGAGGAGGCGCTGAGATCGATGCCCACTGACCCGCCGAAAACGGTGAGCAGGCCCTATTAAGCTCCCGTGTGCGAACTGTTAGAATTTTAAATGTTCAAAGCTCGTAGAACGCCGTATCCAAACATGAGAACGCGATGACCGAGGCGAAGCGGGTAGCAATTGTTACCGCAAGCCGCGGCATCGGTGCCGTGTTGGCTGTCCGTTGGGGAAAGAGGGGTACGCGGTTGCGTGCGCGGCGCGAGCAACCCGGGATCAGCCTCGGTCGACGCCGGGCACTCTCGATGACGTCGTCGATCGGATCCGCTAACGACGGGGGCGAGGCTTTGAGCGTACCCACGGATCTTTACGACCGCGGCCAAGTGGCGTCGATGATCGAGCAAACTGTCGCTGCTTATGGACGCCTGGATGTATTGGTGAACAATGCGGCCGCATCGTTCAGGGGCAACTGGGATCAACCTTTGCGCCATCACGATTTTACCCTGACCATCACCCTGGATGCACCGTACGTGGCAATCCGTCACGCAGTTCCCCACTTCAGAGCGGTGGGTGAAGGCCGCGTCGTCAACGTCTCGTCGGGGTCGGCATTCAAGAGTCCCCCTGGCACTGAGGCATCGCCATCTTATGGCATTGCAAAGATTGGCCTTGAGCATCTGACGGTGGACCTTGCCGAACAGTTGGCTCCCGATCGCATTGCCGTCAACGTCTTCCGAGTCGACGGGGGAGTGGCCACCGAGGGGGCCCGGGATGTCATGCCGGGCGATATCAGCCACTGGCCGACTCCTGAGACAACAGCCGAAGGGATCATGTGGATGCTGAACCAACCGATCTCGTACACAGGCCAGCTCGAAGGAATGCGGTATCTTGCGCTTCGCGAAGGCATCATGGCCAGCGTGGCGGCGCTGAAGGACCCTCTTCCTCCCACTCAGTTTCCCTGCTCGTAGCGGCATCGTCAAGCGGACCGCGCCGCCTGCCGTCTCCAGCATTACTGGTCAAGTTCTGAGGGTCCACGGTGAGATCGCAGTCCGTGAGCACGGCCGGCGGGAGTCTCCGCCGCCCGGCGATATAACGCCCAAGTCAAGGAGGCACTGCGCATTCGACAGCCTCGAAACTGAGGTCTAGCCTGCTGGTGCCGGCGACCGGTCATGGGATATTTTCGAGGACCTCGTCAGAAACGTCAGAAAGTCGGGCTGCAGCGAGATCGATCTTCCTGTAGGGAAGCGATCGGAGAGTGGGGAGTACCATGCGAGTAGGTGTGATTGGTAGTGGTTTTGGTTCGCAGGCTGTAGGTCCCGCCTTCGAGGCAACCGAGGGGTGCAAGATTGTCGATGTGGTGTCGCCGCGCGACAGCGACGCAGTGGCGAGGCTGTGCGACGAAGTTGATCTCGTCGCCGTGCACTCACCGCCGTTCATGCATCTTGAAGATGTTCGCATGGCGGTTGAGCGCGGCCGAGCAGTACTGTGCGACAAGCCATTCGGTCGTCATGCTGACGACGCGAGGGCCATGCGGGACATGGCGGTTGGCGCTGGCGTGCCCCACTTCCTGAACTTTCAACTTCGCTTCTTCGAGACACGTCAGCGCATACAACAGCACGTCGCCGACGGTGTCATCGGCGAGCCACAGCATGCGATTTTGACTCTGATGATGTCGCTACCTCGTTCGCTTCCCTACAAGTGGGTCTTCGACGCTGATCTCGGCGGCGGGTGGTTGCGAGCGCAGGGCTCGCATTGGATCGATCTCAGCCGCTGGCTGTTCGGCGACATCGTGGACGTTTCGGGCGAGGCTCAGAATCTCGTCAACGAACGGTCGGACTCCGAGGGCAACCCCCGTGCCTGCACAGCCGACGACGCTTTCACGTTGAGGCTGCGAACGGCGCGTAACGTAACGGTGGTCATGGACAGCAGTTGGGCCGCTTCGGTGACTCTCACCCCTTCGGTCGTCGTCTTTGGCTCGAAGGGTGCGCTCGAGGAGACCGGGCACGGAAGCCGACTTGTCCTCCACACCAGGAAAGGGGGAGCGGAGGAGATCTTCGTCGCAGACGCTAACGCGAATCCGGTGCTCGATCCCATGAAGGTTTGGGCGAGCATGATCCGTGACGCAGTACGTGATGGAGCTACCCCGCCAGAAGCCCCCACGTTCGAGGACGGCCTGGCGTGCGTCGAAGCAATGGATCGGGTTTCGCGAACTTGACCGCGACCCGATTTCCCGCAGCGGGAGCGTGAGGGCCGGGCGCCACGCCCGAGTCGGCAGCAATCTGCCCGATGCTTCAGGGTCTCAAGGGGCCGTAAGGTGGAAGCGGATAGAGTTGCGGGTAGGCAGGAGGTACTACCATGACCGGCTTCCACGGACCATTTACATCTGTCAGCCTCGGCCGTGTAGGGGTCCGGGTTGCAGGGATTCGACGTATCCGACCCGCTCGCCGAGGCGGCCATCGAGCAACTTCGAGGTCTCTTCGACGAGCACGGCCTGTTGGTCATTCGAGGGTTGGACCTCGACATAGAGAGACAGGTCGAGTTGGTGAGCGCTATTGCGGGCGCGCCGGTCAGCAGCAGGAGTGGCGTGCTGCACATGTACGTGTCCAACGTCGAGCCCGCTGCGGTGGCCCCGTCGGGCGTCTACTGTTCCATTCGGATTTGATGTGGACCACCAAGCCATTGACCGTACTTTCCTTGTACGGGGAAGTCATCGACCAGGGGGTAGCAATACGTAGTCGAACGAGGCAACCACAG
>CAVVRE010000005.1:0-281287 GCA_963750465.1 uncultured Acidimicrobiaceae bacterium | reverse complement strand
CCTAGCACGTTCGGGTGTAGGGCGTCCTGTGAGCGGGAGGCCGACGGTTCCGGCATGGTTCGAGGTTCGGCATGTGATCGAGCTGCGTCGCCCTCTCGCTGGCTCCCAAGCCCGGTCGCGGACAGGAACGCGTTGAGCCGCCGACCGGCGACGCACCGGGCCGAGGAGCGAGAACAGTAGGCAAGGGTGCAGGTTAAAAAGCACCGTGCCGGTACCAACCCATGAGCATGAAGGTGGTGAACGCTCCATGAAACCTCCGACTGAAGCGGAGCTAGACGATGCGCTCGTCCGCCAACTACTTCAAATGCCAGTTCCCAGCCTGGGCATCGCTCGAGTTCACTCATGTAGATGGTGGCTGGAGTAACGAGATGTACCGGCTCGGCCGGGACCTCGCCGTGCGCATTCCTCGGCGCTTGATCCGGACCGCTCACGAGTGTCCAACCAATGCCTGTCGGTATGCAGCGGGCTGATAGTGCTGCTCACGCCGCTGGTAGCCACAGCTCGGGGCCGACAATGAATCCCCGCGGGGAGGGGAGTAACTATTCAAGTCCCCCTCCGACACATGAAATGACATGAAAGTTGTCTTGTCACGCGGTCGGTGGTACCCTTCGCGGCCTGATGCTTTAAGTGAGGGATGCGATCGCAGCGAAGAGCTAGAGAACGGGGCCTTTGTCGGGAAGTCCCCATCTCGTCGAGGCCAAGAGAGAGCCGGTATGTAACGCAACGAGCCACCGTTAGCGTTTAGACCGGGTTATTCGCAGCCTCGTTCATCCTTTCGCACCATTACCCCGCACACTCAAAAATGGAGAGTGCACTGTCGGTTCTCAGTTCGTTATGGGCGGGTATTATGTGCTTTCTCTAAATTGAACCCTAAATGCAGAACCCTGTCGAATTCGGGCGCGGGTCAGCAAGTCGCGACTGCCTTCACGAGCCCGCCCGAGATTTCCAATTCTGGCGCGATACAGGTACCACCGCTTTGCCCCGTTCGCTGACTGGGGGAGACGGGTAATCACGAGTCTCCCAGCCACCAAGTTGAGTCGGGTTCTGGGCCTTATTGCGTAACGCAAAGGTCGCGGTCGGTCGGCTCACTCGCGCTTGAGCGTGAGCGCCAGGTCGGGCTTGACGATGGACGCGAGGTAGAGGGGCCAGATCCGGCCGCCGTAGCAGCGGAAGGTGACGACCTCTCCGTCGGCCGTGTCAAAGCGGTCTCTTCGGCTCGTGTACCGACCGGTCTTGACTTGCAGCTTGTGATGCCCTGGCTCGATCGGCACCTCGATCGTCTCGTGCGGTTCGATCGACCCGACGTCGTCGCCGTCGAGCAAGACCTGGAACGTCCCACGTCGAAGCTCCATAATGGTTCCTTCTCTGACCAGATGCAGGGTTGCCGCCACCGGTCCTGTCCTTTCTCCCGGGTCAATCCCCAGGTCCGTGGATTGGTTCGAAGATTTGTATGGTCAATTCCGAGCGCCGGTAACGAGGCGTTCGCGGTCGAACATGGTGGCCACGACACGCCATGCCAGCCCGTCGATGAGGAGCAGGGCCGCGGCGAGTCCGAGGGCGAGACCGAGCGAGGGGGTGATCACGTTGAACGACATGAGGGCCACGATGGCGACGGGCGGCAGGCTGGCCAAGACGGAGAGCTGCTGGGCGGCGCGGACGTCGCTCATGCGGGTGGAGATGGCGATGCCGGCCCAGATCGACCAGCCGGCGACGAGCGGGGTGAAGAGCAGCTGGACGAGGAGGTGGTCGCGTTCGAAGACCGCGGAGGCGACGGCGGGATGGGCGAAGAGCTGCGGCGGCGGCGAGGAAGATCCCGAAGATCACATAGGCGACGGCGAGGGCGGGGAGGAGCGCGGCCAGGGCCTTGCCGATGAGGAACTCTTCTCGATGGATGGGGGTGGTGAGGACCGGTTCGAGGGTGCCCTGCTCGCGCTCGCCGACGACCGAGTAGGCGGCGAGGACAGAGGGGATGATGGCCGGGACGATCAACATGTAGAGCAGGGAGAGCCCGATGCGGTGATCCAGCTTGGCGCTCGTGATCGAGACGTTGATCGTGAAGAGCTGGATCATGGGGAGCGCCACGAAGATGAGTGGCAGGAACGCCATGGTGAAGACGACGAAGCGGTTGCGGCGGTAGTCGCGGAGCTCCTTTTGCAAGATCGCGCCGACCCTGGCCCAGCTGAAGCTCATCGCCGCTTCGCCTCGACGTCCTCGTCGATGAGCTCGAGGTAGACGTCCTCGAGGGAGTGGCGAGATTCCGCGATCGACAAGATGTCGGCCCCCGCACCCACGAGCGCTCGGGCCACGGCCGGGGCGGCAGCGTCGGGATCGGTGACGGTCAGCTGGTAGGCACCCGACGTCGGCGCCTGCTCCCATCCCTCCACACCGGCAAGCCCAGCGAACAGGCGGCCGGGTTCGTCGAGGGCGGCACGGGTCCGCACCTCCAAGCTCCGGTTGAACAGTTGCTCGCGCAGCTCGTCGGGTCGGCCGATGAGACGCAGCGTCGTGTTGAGGATGGCGACTCGGTGGCAGAGCCGTTCGGCCTCCTCGAGGCGGTGGGTGGTGAAGAAGATGGTGACGCCCCGGTCGCTTGAGCGCGACGATGAGCTCGTGGACGTCTCGGGTGGCGACCGGGTCGAGCCCGGAGGTGGGCTCGTCCAGGAACAGCACCGCCGGGTCGTTGAGCAGCGCTCGGGCCAGCGCCACCCGCTGGCGAAGGCCCTTGGAGAGCGAGCCGCAGAGATCGTTGGCCCGATCGGTCAGGTTGACCGCTTGCAGGGCGCGCTCGATGCGCCCGTGCGGCGTCGGACAGCTCGTAGAGCCTGGCGAAGCATTCGAGGTTCTCCGCCACGCGTGAGACGGAGGTAGAGACCGGGGGACTCGGGCATGATCGAGATCCGCGCCCGGATCGCCGGCCCGTTCTCGGCGCTCAAGGGGATCCCGGCGACCGTCGCTGAGCCCGAGGTCGGCGCGATGAGCGTGCCGAGCGTCCTGCACCGTCGTGGTCTTGCCCGCGCCGTTCGGGCCGAGGAAGCCGAACACCTCGCCGTAGCCGACCTCGAAGGACACGTCCTCGAAGGCGATCGCGGCGGCCGAAACGCTTGCTCAGGTGATCGACCACGAGCGCTGGGCGTTCGCTCGAGCTGGGACCGGATCCGAACAGCCGGACGCGCTGTCCCGAGCCGGCTCCGCTGGGACGCTCGGGCCCGGGCACTGGGAGGCCAGAATGTCCTCTCCTAGTGGGTCTCGCACGCGCTGAGCCCTTTCGTCGTGAGTGACACGAGGGGACAAATCGACACGCGCGGGTAGTAGGGCCCCATGGCTGCCGCGGCCGCTGGCGCGTCAGCCGGCTGAATGACTTTTTGCGCCGAATGCGTGAAGCGGGGGCTGACGAGGATGTTGCGCAACAGCAGGAGGTAGACGGGCCACGGACGCCCCTGAGGCGTCGTTTGAGTGCTCGAGAAGGGGAGGAAGGTGGCGCCAGGGATCTTCGAGATCGCTGCTCGCTGGGCTTCGGAGCCGATGACGTAGTTGTAGTCCCCAGCGGCGTTGATAGTGGTCGCCTCGTCGGCCCGGCACCCGTAGTCGACGTGGCCGCCTGGTAGCTGGTTGACGACGGTCGACACGGTGCCCTGCCCGACGCCAATGCACATCGACCAGTACTGCATGTCCTCACCTGGCGCCGGCCACGGCGACGGCCCGCTACCGGCGGGGAAGGTCGGCGCCTTCGCCGTCACGACGAGTACGTCTGTTGCAGCTGGGCGGATGACGTAGGTCCACACATAAGCGTCGTTCTTGTCGGCCAGTGCCCCCCTGTAGGTGGTGATGGCAGGCGTGAAGAAGGCCCCCGCAGGCGGGGTGGTCTTGCTCGGCGATGGCGTCGCCCCGGCCGGGGCCTTCTCCGGGGTGGGCAGGGGAACGCGGGTGCTACAGGCCGGAAGCGTGCGGCTGGTAGAGCCCTGCGCCCAGGTGAGCGTGGGGGGTGTCAGGTGGGAGAGCTGGCCGGCGGGCAGGTAGACGCGAAAGACGAGGTAGCCGGGGTGGGGCAGAGACGTGCCGGACGGGAGCGGGAGCACGTTCGGCTCGCCGGCCGAGACGCCGGAACGGACCGTCACCTGGAAGCGGCCTCCGGGAGCGGCTCGGTGCTGCCAAGGGTTGGTGCTCCCTTGCTCCGGGGCCACCTGATCGTCGGCCAACGAAGAACTAACGCCGTCCACGCTGAAGGGCGTCGCGTAGGGCGTGTAAGTCTGCAGGGAGAAATAGCTAGCACCGGGGTAGGTCCCGGAGAGCGTGATGCGGGTCCCTGGGCCTGCCACGATCGGCTGGTCCCAGTAGGCGGCCGACGAGTCAAGGATGAGCAGCTTGGAGTCGGTTATGTTGAACGATACGGGCCACGCGCATGACGGGCCGGCGGCGGGCGCTACCACGTTGACTAGGCCGGTCGCGCTCACAACCGTCCCGGTGATGCCGATAGCTAAGACCGTCACCGACACGAGCGCGAGGAGTGCGCTGGCTGTAGGCACCCTGCGTTGGTTATGAACGATGCTCCTCGTGCGCTCGTCTTTAAGGCAACTGAGTCGTCCCAAGTTCGTTCCTCCTTCGTTTTCGGTTCGCTGCGGGCTTTTGGGGCCGGCACATCGGCGCATGACCAAATGGTCGATGACGGCTTTCTGGTTGCCGTGAGCCCGTTGTGAGAAATCTGTGAGGAACAGCTGACGGGGCTTCCTGTCAGCTCGCTGGCGGCTCCGTGAACCAGACGATGAACTCGGCCCCACCGCCCTCGGCGTCTCGCACCTCGACACGCCCGCCATGCGCCATGACGGCCTGCTTGGCGATCGCCAACCCAAGCCCCGAACCGGGGACCCCTCGAGCCGACTGCGAGCGGTAGAAGCGCTCGAAGATGTGCGGGACATCTTGGGCTTCGACGCCAGGGCCGTGGTCACGCACCGTGACTGACCGCTCTCTGACCGTAACATCGACGGACGTGGACGGCGTGGTCCATTTGGCGGCGTTGTCGACAAGGTTGCCGAACACCTTGTGCAACCGGTCGGGGGAGCCCCACACGGTCGAAGGGACGGCCGAGAAATCGATCGGGACCGTCGGGTAGTTGCGCCTGGCCTCGCCGACCACGCTCGCCACCAGCTCGTCGAGGCTCAGCACCCCGAAGGTACCCGCCTCCTCCTCGCCGCGGGCGAGCTCTATCAGGTTGTTGACGAGGAGAGTGAGCTGGCTGAGCTGGGCGACGGTGTCGCGGATAAGCTGAGCCCGCTCGCCGGCCTCAAGCTGCTCTGAGCGCCGCAGTACCTCGACATTGGTCCTTACTGTCGCCAGGGGCGTGCGCAGGACATGGGAGGCGTCGGCGACGAGCCGTCGTTGGCGGCCGAGCGACTCGTCCAAAGCGTCGAGCATGGTGTTGAACCCGACCGCCACCTGGCTGAACTCGTCATGGCCCAAGACCTCGACGTGGTGGGAGAGCTCCCCGGTCTCGGCCACCGCCCGGACGGCGGCCGAAAAGTTGCGCACTGGGCGCAGGGCGGCGAAGGCGACCAGCGCGCCGACCAGGACCGCCAGCACCATCCCGGCGGCGGTGACCACGGCCGAGACCGCCAATTGGGCATGCAGGGCGGAGCTCACATCGGTGAGGGATGCACCGATCTCCACGGCAGTACTTCGGTCGAGGTGGAACGCGTAGACCCGCACGGGCGAGCCCGTAACCGTCAGGTTGAAGAACACAGCCGGGTGCGTCCCTCGTGCGACCAGGCGCACAAGCTCTGTGACCGGGAGGGAGGCGGGCGTAAGGTGAGCGACCACCCGGCCGTCAGCGTTGACGAACTGGAGGTAGCCCGATCGGCTCGTGGGCACGGGCAGCCCTTTCAGCCGGCCGGACTCGATCACGCGTTCGATGAACTGAAGTTTCGGCCCCAGGGGAGAGTTGCGGATCGCGCTCAGTGACGCGTCAGCCCGGTGGTAGAGGTACCGCCGGACGCCGACGTAGAGCGCCACCGACGACACGACGACCATCACGAGCATGGCCGCCGCCGACGCCAGGGTGACCCGAAGGCGGAGGCTCACGCCGGGCGCACCACGAAGCCGACGCCGCGCACGGTGTGGATGAGCCTTCTCTCACCACCTTCTTCCGTCTTGCGCCGTAGGTAGCCGACGTAGACATCGAGCGTGTTGGACCCCCACGAGTCGCCATAGCCCCAGAGACGCTCCCGGAGGACCTCGCGGCTCATCACGATGCCGGCGTTCAACATGAGCACCTCGAGCAGGCCGAACTCGGTCCGGGTGAGCTCGATATCCCGACTATCGCGCTGCACCACCCGGGTACGAGGGTTGAGCGAAAGGTCCGCCACGATGAGCACGGCGTCATGGTCGGGGTAGCTGCGCCTGATGAGCGCCTGGACCCTCGCCAATAGCTCGTCCACGGCGAACGGTTTGGTCAGATAGTCGTCGGCCCCGGCCTTGAGGCCTTGCACCCGGTCGGCGACGAGGTCCCGGGCTGTTAGCAGAAGAACCGGCGTACGGTCCCCCATGGCACGCAGCCGCTGGCAGACGGTTAGCCCGTCTACCTCCGGCAGCATCACGTCGAGGACGATCACGTCCGCTCGGAGCGAGGCGAGCTGTGCCAGGGCGCGAGCGCCGTCGGTCGCTTCGTCCACCGCGTAGCCTTCGAGGCGAAGCGCCCGGGCTAGCGCGGCCCGTAGCGCGTCGTCGTCCTCGACCACCATCACACGGAACGAGGACATCATGTCTTCGATACCCCGCTCACCCGCCCAGCATCCACCGCCCAACGTGAGAGCTGTCACCAGAGACTATGAGAAATCTATGAGAAACCCCCTGCGTCAGCATATTCTGCAGGTGAGAGCAAGCCTTGACGTGGGACGATGGTCCGGCCCTGGCGACCGCCACATGAACGGCCGAACAGAGATCGCTGAACGAGCGCTGCATACCGCCCGCTCTCGGTCGTTCTCGATTGAGCCCGTCGGAAACGTGGGTGCGGACTCGACCAGAACTGTAGATATGCGTTTGTGCCGTTGCGGCTGCCCAACCTGGACGGTCTGCCGCGCCAGTACGACGGATATTGGCTCCTCCGGTTCAAGGCCAATTCTGCTTGCCCCGGAACAGAAACCACGTACATATCGTCAAGACCGAGAATTGCCATTCTGTTCTTCGTCACGCAAAGGCGCCAATCTTGCGAGGGTTTCCCGTATCGCCGACTATGCGATCGGTTCCATAAAGGGCACTGATTTGACGGGACGGCCCGAGATCGTTCGTTATGGGTCGGTGGCCGATGGCGGCCCGTCGCTGAGAGGCGTGACGATAGAGGTGTGCACAGGATCGGATGGGACCAGCCCGGTCACGTCGTGGTGACGGAAGGCGGCTAGGTAAGTGGCAACGTGGCCAGCCTTGACGGTGCCGTGGTGGCAAGCCAGCGTCTCCGGTTGGAGAAGGTCGATCTTGTCCAAGGCGCCCACAAGGTGGGCCTGGGACGGGAACAGCCCGATTGACCAGGTGTAGTCGACCATTTCCTCGCTCGCGTCCCGCTCCGCAGTGCAGGGCCCCTTCCCGGTTGGAGAAAAAGGTCGGAAGGAAACAAGGTCCGGGTCCTCTCGTCGTAGGCCAGCATGCTGTCCCAAGCATGTGCGTAAGGCGACGCCGGTCCAAGGTCGAAGTGAGCGCTGAGGACTTGGCCCCGTCCCTGCGTTGGGCCACGGCCAAGGTGGCCCGGACCGAGCGCCGCGGGGCCGAGGAGCGCCCAGGACCGCCGACGCCAAGCGGTTACGGCCCTGACGAAGAGTCCTACTAACTTCTCCGACCCGGCGTGGGGTCCATCGGGCCCCGCGCTACCAGGTCTCGTGAACGCCAACGAGACCTGCACTCGGCTGAGTTGGCCGCCGACCTGGCGACAGAGGCGTCCAAACTACGTCCTACTTGCCCAGATCGGCGTAGCAAAGGGGGCACGTTGCGTGTCGTCACGCGTGCCAGGGGAGGTGTGCCATATTCTGGCCGCCCGTCCTCACCTTCATGTCCCCTCAGGCCGGGCCCGGAGTTGACCGACACCAGCTCGGGATTATCGTGCGGCCCGACGGCACCCACCAAGTGACTTTCGACGGCCACCCCCTGTACATGTTCGCCACGGACGCGTACTTACCGCTCATCGGCCAATTCCCCAGCATCAACGGAGCGGGAGTCAACGCTTTCGGAGGTGTGTTCCAGACCCTGCCTCCCGTGTAAATGATGCCGAGGGCGCCAAAGGGGTGGAGCGCCCTTGCCGCCGTTGACCTGGTATCGACGTGGGGGGAGGTGTTCCCACGCTGGGCCTGGGATTCCGGGGACGACGGGTGGCAGCGGTCACCCCCGCCGTCCTCGGCGCCGCCGTGCTGACCCTGCTGTCGGCGTGGACTGCGATCACCCAGTGCCTCGGACTTACCATTCAAGGCGCCCCCAACCCGCGACTACCCGCTGGGCTTCGATGATTGGAAGGGACTAGGCGCGGTCGTCGCCTACGCCGCGCTGCTGTGGGGGCCACTGCACTTCGGGCGCAAGCCGGCCAGCGCAAAAGTGAATGCTGAGACGGCGGCCGTGTGCCGCTGAGGGCGACCGTAGCTTGTTCCTGACGGAGCCCCGGAACAGCTCAAGGGGCACCGTCGAGCACGTGTCCGAGCGGGTAAACGTCGCCATCGTCGGGAAAGCGCCGATCTGGCGCATCATGGCCTTCGCTGAAGAACGCGGGGCGCCGGCTCCGGCATCTGTCCTCGGCGTATTGTGCCGGGGCCGACACCGCCAACGGGCCAGGGCCAGGAGTCCGCAGTGCCATCAGCCCCATCTCGGCCGGCCGCGTGCGCTCTACACCGCCCTACATGTCCGCCGAGTACGGCGAGACAGACAGCCACTACGTGCTCCTCAACGTGCGCACCAAGCCGGGGGAGCGCCGATGCGCTACCTGGCCGTGTAGCGGCTCGTGAGCGGGTTTTGCGGGCCGCACCGGCATCGAGTTCAGCCCGAGATGCCACGAATAAGCGCACCTCGTTAGCGTGGGGCTCCGCATGGCTGAGCTGACACCTTCTCGTGTGCAAACCCGTTGCTTGCTGACCGTTCATGCCCACCCGGACGACGAGTCGGAGTTCGGCGCCGCCACTGTGGCGCGTTATCACCACGAAGGCGTCCGGACGGTACTCGTTTGTTGCACCGATGGGGGCAGCGGGCGTATCCGGAACCCCGAGTTCGGGTCGGTCGGCGACCAGACCGACATTGTGCGGATCAGACGCCAGGAGCTGGAGAAGGCGACTGAGATCGTCGGTTATGACACGGTCGTCACGCTCGACTACCCGGACTCCGGCTCGGTCAACCTCAAAGACCGGTCCCCAACGTGCTTTGCCCGAACCCCGCTCGACGGACCGGTGAGGCGCTTGGTCGAAGTAATCAGGCGAGAACGACCTCAGGTCCTCGTCACTTACGATGACGAGCAGCGGGTCTACCCTCACCCTGACCACTGGAGGGCGCACGAGGTTGCCCTCGAGGCGTTCAATGCGGCTGCTAGCCGCGAGGCGTACCCCGCAGCAGGGCCACCGTGGCAGCCGCTCAAGCTGTATTACACGATCACCTCGCGAGAGCGCCGGCGCACTATCAACGACAAGTACATTGCCCTCGGGAGGGAAGCGCCGTTCACGGCCCGAGACGGAGCGGGCCTTCAAGGCCGCGGGGATCCCGAGCTGGCGCCGAGCGAAGCGCGCGTCACCACGCGCCTCGACGTCGCCACCTTCGCACATAAATGGGTCGAAAGCAGGCGGGCGCACAAGTGCCAGGTAACGCCGGCGTTGGCAGAGACACTGTCGATCCCGAAGGACGCCATCCCCGACGTTTTCGGTGTCGAGGAGTACATCCTGGCTCGTGACCTCACGTGGCACGACCAAAGTGCCGTCATGGACGAGGTCGACCTTTTTGCCCGTGTGAGCTGCTGCTGGTCAGGTTAGCCCGGCGGGCAGTTCAGGGTAGGCGTCGTTCTACGAACTAGTTCGGGCGTAGGGTGAGGGACCGAGCACGCAAGTTAGGGCACGCAAGTTAGGGGAGGAGAAAGATGAGACGTAACCATCGACTGGCATTCGTGAGCACGCTCGGCGTATCTCTGACTGCCGTAGTTGGGGCTTACGGCACGTTCGGTGCCGGGCCCAGCAGCGCCAGCGTCGCCGCCAAAGAACCTAATGGCGCCTATGCTCCCGGTGGGGCCTCTCCGGGTCAGTATGGGGAGCCTGCAGCAGTCACTTGACCCTCAGTTGGGTTACTCGTCCGAGTCAGAAGAGGCCGACTGGCTCGTTTACACGCCTTTGGTCACCTACTCCCACAAGAGCGGCCTGGCCGGCGACGTGGTTATCCCGGGCCTAGCAACTGCCCTACCCACCGTGTCCGGCGGGGGCTTGACCTACACGGCCACCCTCCGCAAGGGGCTCAAGTACTCGAACGGAGTGGCCGTCAAGGCCTCGGACTTCCCGTACACAATCGAGCGGGCCCTCAAAGTGGGTTGGAGCGGAGACTCGTGGTACACCACCACCATCGCTGGCGCGGCGGCTTACCAGGCCGGCAAGGCGAAAACGATCAGCGGCATCACCGCCGACGATGCCATCCGCCAAATCAGGATCCACCTGATTTCCCCTTACGGCGCCTTTGACAACATCCTTGCTTTTCCTTCAGCGGGCCTCGTGCCCAGCGGGACACCCATGACGGCGCAATCGACCAACCCGCCCCCGGGCGTGGGCGCTTACATGATCACGAAAGTGGTCCCCAACGTGTCTGTCACTCTCCAGAAAAACCCGCTGTTCGCCAGCTTCCATATCCCGGGAATACCGGGCGGCTACGTCAATACCGTCCAGGTCACCGTCCAGACCAACGCCGACACCGAAGCCCAGGACGTGCTCAACAACACGAGCGACGAGTTCGACTGGGGCGACGTCCTGCCCCCCGCCTACGTGGCCCAGGTCGATAGCCAGGCCAAGGACCGCTATACGCCCGAGACGCTGGCCGCCACTGATTTTTTCTGGCTGAACGACCGTAGGGCGCCGTTCAACAACATCCTGGCTCGCGAGGCGGCCAACCTGGCCATCAGCAGGGTGGCGCTGCAGCGCCTGGCCAGCGGCCAGGTCACGCCGGCGTGCTACTACCTGCCGCCCAGTATCCCCGGCTCCGCCTCCGGGCCCTGCCCGCTTGGCGCTCCGAGCGGCAACGGTTCGTTTTCGGCCGCCTCGCTGGGCTCGCCGGCCGACATTGCCCTCGCCACCAAGCTGGTAAAGAAGGCGGGGCTCACCGGGTCCTCCGTGACGGTTTGGACCGAGAACCGGCAGCCTTTCGAGGCGTTCGTGACCTACCTCAACTCCCAGCTCAACGCCATCGGCTTCAAGTCGACTCTCAAGGTGGTAAGCCCCGGTGTTTACGACCCGACGATCGGGTCCGCCAAGGTAAACCCGCAGGCGGGATGGAGCGAGTGGTCGCAGGATTTCCCTAACCCGGGCGATTTTTACTTCGTGTTCGATGCTCGCTCGATCCTGCCCGAAAACAACGGGAACCTGGACAATGTCGACGACCCGCATATTCAGTCGACGATCATCCGCCTGGACAAGATCCAGTCGAGCGACCTGCCCAGCGTGGATCCCCAATGGGTGGCGCTGGAGAAGTACGTAGCCGGCAAGGACTACCAGGTCAACTTCGGCTACGAACTGACGCCGTTCTTCCTGTCCGATCGCGTCGATTTCAAGACGGCGGTGTTCCAGCCTGTATTTGGTGACGACTGGTCGACCTTCGAACTGAAGAGCTAGAAACTAGTGCCGCTGCAGCTCACCTCGGCTCGGTTGTTGCGAACAGAAGCTAAGCAATGACTCGTCTTTTGAACCATGACAGCCGAGCCGAGGTCTGCGGAGGCGCCACTACCGTCCCCCCATGACGCGGCGCGACACGGGCGTGAGCCGCGTGTCTGTCGATGAAAGCGCCGTCGGGGTCCTGGATGTCCCGGTAGGTCCGTACGCCGCCAGCGTCACCCCGTACCGGTTGGCGCTCCGACGGCTACGGCATAATTACAAGGCCATTGTCTTTGGCTCTCTTTTCATCCTGGTTGTCGTCTTGTGCCTCTTGGCCCCGGTGTATGCCAGGTACATAGCCCATACCGGCCCGAACATCCAGCACATCACCGAAGTGCTGGACATCAACGGCAAGTCAGTGGATGTCGTATCACTGACCGGCGTGCCGGTCGGGCCCACGTGGCACAGCAGGTTCTTCCTCGGCGCCGATTCGGACGGGCGTGACCTCGCCGTGCGGCTCCTGTACGGCGGCCGGACGTCCCTGGCCATCGGGGTGATGGCTACGGCCATCACTATCGTCCTCGCCACCGTGCTTGGCCTGGTCGCCGGGTACTACGGGAGGTGGACAGACGGCGTTATTTCCCGGATGTTCGACATCGTCTGGGCGTATCCCGCCCTGTTGCTCGCTATCGCCCTGGGGGTGAGCCTGGCGACGGGAGGGATGAGTATCGGGCGCCGTTCAGATAAATAGCGGATCCATCCTGATCCCGACGCTCGTGATCGGGATCGTCTATGTCCCGTACGTCGCGCGACCCATCCGCGGCGAGGTGCTCGCGCTTCGGGAGCGAGAGTTCGTCGAGTCCGCCCGTGCCCTCGGGTTCAGCAACCTACGGATAATGGCGAGCGAAATCCTACCGAACCTCACTTCGACCCTCATCGTCTTCGTGCCCCTCCAGCTGGCCCACTCCATAATCCTGGAGGCGGCGCTCTCTTTCCTGGGTGCCGGCGTCCAGCCCCCGTCGGCTTCGTGGGGGACACTTTTGGCTTCCGGCGCACCCCTTTTCAACGTGGCGCCGTACCTTACGCTGGCGCCGGCGACCCTCCTGGTAATCACATGCCTGGGCATAAACGTGTTCGGCGACGGCTTGCGGGAGGCCCTCGACCCGCGAGCCACAGTGCGGACTGGCTACTGATGGCGCGGTTCGTCATACGCAGGCTCGGGTCGGCGGTCCTGGTGCTCTTTGCCGTCAGCATCCTGACGTTCCTCATATTCGAGGTCATACCGAACGGCAACCCGGCTTTGCGCTTGGCCGGGAGGACGGCCACACCCGCGAACATCGCCGCGGTAGAAAGGATTTACGGGTTTAACAAACCGGTTTACGTACAGTACCTGCGGACGATGGAGCAGATCTTCACGGGCAAGATCGTCTCGTACGGCACGGGAGTCAATGTCATCTCGCAGTTGAAGCAGGCCCTCCCGGTGACGGCGTCGCTCGTGCTCGGCGCGGCCGTGCTGTGGCTTTTCTTCGGCATTATCCTCGGATTGCTCGCCGGGTTGCACGCCGGGAGCACGATCGATACCGGCATCAGCGCGCTCAACTTCCTCGGTATCTCAGCGCCCTCATTTGTCATTGGCTATGTCCTCATATACTTGTTCTCTTTCAAGCTCCACGTGTTCCCGGCCAGCGGCTACGTTGGCGTGGCCGACCCGCTTGGTTGGGCGTACCACCTGGCCATGCCCTGGGTCAGCCTGGCCGTCCTCTACACGGGCATCTACTCCCAGGTACTCCGGGCCAGCGTGGTCGACACCCTCAATGAGGACTTCGTCCGCACCGCCAAAGCCAAGGGCCTTTCGCATCGGCGGGTCATCGTCCACCACGTCCTGCGCACATCGCTTATCCCGGTTGTTTCCCTGAGTGGCCTCGACATCGCGGCTGTGCTCGGGGGCTCGGCCATCATCATCGAGGTCGTCTTCGACCTCCCCGGCATCGGCTACTACGCCAGCCAGTCGATTGGCGCCCTCGACGTGCCTCCGGTACTCGTTATCACCCTTTTCGGCGCCTTCGCCGTCGTTATCTTCTCGACCATCGCCGATGTTGTTTACGGCTTGCTCGACCCTCGCATCCGCGTGGCGGGATCTCGATGACAGCACTCCTCGCAGTCGAGCACCTAGAAGTTGACTTTCGGACCGAAGAGGGAGTCCTTCGCGCCGTGGACGGCGTCTCGTTCGAGCTGCAACGGGGCGAGCTCCTCGGGATCGTCGGCGAGTCCGGTTCCGGCAAGTCGGTGACAGCTATGACGCTCATGGGCCTCACCCGTGGCCCCAATGCCAGCTTTTCTGGCCGTGCCATGCTCGGCGACCTTGACCTCGTGACGGCGTCGGAACGTCAGCTCGAGAACGTCCGCGGCGGAAGGGTAGCCATGATCTTCCAGGACCCGATGACGGCGCTCAACCCTGTGCAACGGGTCGGCGACCAGATCGTCGAGCAGATAAGGGCGCACCAAAACGAGAGCCGACGAGCGGCAATGGACCGGGCCGTCGCCCTTCTGGACAGGGTCGGCATACCCGGGGCGAAAGACCGGGCCCGGTCGTACCCGCACGAGTTCTCCGGCGGGATGCGCCAGCGGGTCATGATCGCTATGGCGCTTTCGTGTTCGCCCGAAATCCTCATCGCCGACGAGCCCACCACGGCCCTCGACGTGACAACGCAGGCCCAGATCCTGGCCGAGATAGGGACACTACGAAACGAACTGGGCGTCGGGGTGCTGCTCATTACCCACGACCTCGGCGTCATCGCTGACGTCGCGGACCGGGTGGTCGTCATGTACGCCGGGCAGGTGGTCGAACAGGGCAGCCTCTCCGACATCTTCTACGACCCCCGGCACCCGTACACCTGGGGGTTGCTGGGGTCGGTCCCGCGTCTGGACGCGGGCCGCCCGAAGCGCTTGCCGACCATCCCCGGGACCCCGCCCTCGTTGCTCCACCCACCCGCCGGGTGCTGCTTTGCGCCGCGGTGCGCCTGGCGGTTCGAGGCCTGCAGTCGCCCGCCAGAGCTCAAGAGCGACGACCCCGAGAGCGATGAGCACATGGGGCGCTGCTGGCTGGAGCTGGACGTGGCGCGCCAGCGGCGGCTGGTCGGGGGGACGCTGGGGTTGCCCGTCGAGGGGGCGACTGGGGCTGGTAGAGGGGCCTCGAGTAAGTGACATCGTCCGGCGTCGACGCCCGGTCCGAGGCGAACACCCGGTCCGAGGTGCACAGTAGTGTGCCCCTCCTCGAGCTCGAGCACCTCCAGATGTTGTTCCCGGCCCGGTCGGCCGGGTCAGGGGGCAAACGGGGTCACGTTCACGCCGTCGACGACGTCAGCCTGGTCTTGTCAGAGGGGGAGACGCTCGGACTGGTAGGGGAGTCGGGGTGCGGTAAAACGACGCTGGCCCGCTGCGCCGTCCGCCTGTTGCAACCGACGGCGGGGAAGATCCGCTTCCGGGGCGCGGACATAACCTCGCTCGGGCCACGGGCCATGCGACCGTACCGCAAGCACATGCAGATCGTTTTCCAGGACCCTCAGGCGTCGCTCAACCCAAGGAAACGCGTCCGCCAGATCATCGGTGCAGCCCTGAGCCTGAGCGAAGGCATGGGCTCCGACGAGCAACGCCTGCGCGAGCTCTTGGACCAGGTCGGTCTCAACCCGGAGCACGCCAACCGGTTCCCACATGAGTTCTCAGGCGGCCAGCGCCAGCGCATCGGCGTCGCCCGCGCCCTCGCCGTCGACCCTCAACTGGTAGTGCTGGACGAGCCCGTGTCCGCGCTGGACGTGTCCATCCAGGCGCAGGTGATCAACCTGCTCGACGACCTCCAAGACCAGCTCGGCCTGTCGTACATCTTCGTGGCTCACGACTTGAGCGTGGTGCGCCACGTGTCCGACCGGATCGCAGTGATGTACCTCGGAAAGGTCGTGGAACTGTCGACGGCGGAGGAGCTCTACACCCGGCCCGTCCATCCCTACACGCTCAGTCTTCTGGGTGCCATCCCCCTCCCGGACCCAATATTGAGCCGGTCCCGGCCGAGGCAGCTGCCACACGGTGAGCTCCCGAGCCCGATGGACCCGCCCGCAGGTTGCAGGTTCCACACCCGGTGCCCGGGCGCCACCGACATTTGCCGCGAGGTCGAGCCACCGCTCACGCTGTTCCTGGGCGGCCATGAGGCGGCCTGCCACCATCCCATGAACGTGAGCCCGTCCGACATCGCCGCCGCCACTCGCAGCCCGGCGGCGTCCCGCTCCGCTGGGCCGGCCCTCCCCGCATCTCCCGGCGGTTAGGGGTCGACCTGTTAGGAACTGGTTCTCGTACCGACGGGACCAATGCCTCGATGGCGCTCAAAGCGGGTCACGGAAACACGGTTAGTAAAGGGGCTCGGGACGAGGCCCATCGTGCCGAAGTCGAGCTGCAGTTCGGCGCCCGGTCCGCCGTCGGCGACGCGCACCGTTGTGCCCGACGTCCTCCGTCGACGTCGACCGAGAGCCCGCACAGCTCGGCGGTTGCTACCGGCCACTAGGTCAGGCCCGCACATGAACTGGTTGGGTTGAGCGCGGCGGTCTTAGCGTCGTTCTTTGCGCGAAAACTACCGGTACCCCTGGAAAAGTCGACGAGTCGGGGCCAATCGGGAGGGCGATAGTGCGTACGTTTACCGGCGGGGCTGGTGCCCGTGAGCCTGTGTTTTCGCTGTAACGCCCGTCGGTTAGCGGCGCCCCGGCCGCTGCCGGCCGGGACGAGCACTTCGGGGGTCTGCCGTTTGACCTCGTACTAGGACTTGAGCACCACCATCGACTCTGGCGGCAGGGTGATGCCATGGGCAACCGACGAGCCGCTCACCGAACCCTGCACGATGTCCGAGTTGGTCGAGTTCTGGCTGCCGGCACTGTAGGTCCACGTGCTCAGCTGGCCGAAGAGCGGCAGGGCCGAGTGGAACGTGACAGTCTCCGCAGAGCTGGTGTTGGTGTTGATGAAAGCCAACGCACGGTGCCCGTTGGGCAACGTCGACTGGAAGGCCAGCACGTCGGCCGGGTCCGAGGTGGGGAGCGCAGCGAGCAAGGCGCGGGGCTGGGCGACCAGCGAGGCCAATACGTAGCCGTAGTAGGGCGTCTCGGTGGCTGGCGGTGAGCCCGACGTGAACAAGCCGTAGTCGGGATTGACGCAAGTAGGTCCGCTGTAGCCGTAGTTGTTCATGTCCCACCAGTCAACGGTCACCGCCCCGGCGGCCAGCCATGAGAGGACGTCACCGGCCGCGAACAAGCCGCCCGCCGGCGTGCAGACCGTCGTTGTCTCGTTGTTGGAGACGTTGGTCTCGCCCACAACCACCTTGGCCTTCGGGTCATAGGTATCGAGCTCCGAACGGATCTGCTGGTAGAGCGAGGGCACAGACATGAGGCTCTCGAGCACCTGTTGGTCCGTCGGGTTGCTAGCGCCGGTGGCACCACTGAAGGTGAACGGGTAGTAGTGGGCGTCGACAAAAGTTGACCAGGTCACCGTCCTGGCCGAGGACAGTGTTGTCCCACTCCGTATTGTCAAGCACCGAGGCCCCGCCGACGGTGCTGCCGAAGGCCCACGGCACCCCGATCTGAGCGGAAGAGCGAGAGCGCTGTTCGTGCCGTGCTCGGGACAATAACCCGCGCCGGTATCTCGTTCGGTGTGCTGGACAAGGCAAAACTGCGACAGGTACGGCCGTAAACCGGCGACCCGGACACGGGACTTTCGGCCTTATCGCGCTGATCGACAAACGGGTTACCCTGGTCCATGGCCGGTCGCCGTCCGGCAGGGGCTGTCCTCGAAGATTTCCTGCCTCCCCAGCTGTTGCTCGGGACAGGCGGCCGGCCTTGGCGGCGGCCTTAGGCGAGCACACTCACCAGGGTGAACTTCCGTCTCGTGGTTCCCATAATCGAACATCCTCCCAGCTGGCGCGTAGGTCAGCTTGTTAGGTGTCCACTTATTCTGGGGATCCTCAGGGCATATGAGTCGATACCCATCGACATAGGGGAGCGGCACGTACTTCTTCGACTTTGGCCAAGTCCCAGCGAGTTTCGACCACGTTTTTTGGATGTTCCAACAAAAGTGGCGTCGATCCGGAAAGGACCCGGGCCACTCACTCCTTCACTCGGAAGCTAGTGATGCGTCGCCGAAATGGCAAGGGTAGCTGGTGAGTCCCGAGCCCCCCTGCCGCCGTTGCCGATTACGAGCCGACCGTCCCTGAGGATCAAGGGTCGTGGTACGAGCTGTCTGTCGGGATCAGGCGGCATCGGAGACCGAAGAGCGGAGCCGGCGCTTGGCTAAGCGGGAGCAACCCAGAGCCGGATCGCCAAGCCGATTCCGGCGAGAGCGACGAGCGCTCGGAGCACATTTCCGGGCACCAGCCGAGTCAGGGAAGGCCCGACCCGGCTTCCGACCAGCAACCCGAGCGCCAACGGCGCGGCGGCCGTCCAGTCGACGGGGCCGAACACGGCAAACCCGACCGCAGCGACGAGGTCGGTCACACCGAGGAGCATGTTTTTGAGGGCATTGGCCCGTGCCAGGTGCTGGTCGACGGTCACGAGCAGTAAGACGAGCGTGATGACGCCCGCACCAGCACCGAAGTACCCGTTGTAGAGCGACACAGCGAATAGCCCGCAGGGGAGCAAGAACCTGCCGCCGCTGGGGAACCTGCGCCTGTGCCATGCGGTCACCCGCGGCTGGAAGAGCATAGCGCACGACGCGAGCACCAAGAGGTACGGGACTACGTACTCGAAGACCTGTGCCGGTGCGCAGAGGAGGAGCGCGACACCGGTAGCCGCACCGACTGCGATGAGCAGGCCCAGCGCCGGAGAAAGGAAGCCTTTCCTCGCAGTTCCCAGCGCGAGCCCAGCGCCGACCCGGGCCACCTCGCCACGACGGCAACTGCTTGCGTGACGTTCGCCGGCAGCGGCGCGAGCCCCACGGCAAGCAGCGCCGGGAAGGAGATCAGCGAGGTAATTCCTCCCGCGGACCCGACCGTTCCGCCAAGGACTCCAGCCCCCAAGAGGAGGGCAGCCACGGCATATGGAGACACGATTCGCTTAACCCCGCTCAGCACCGGATGTTGGTGCCGCTGAGGCTCCAAAGCGCTGAAGTATCTGCGAGCGCACCTCACCTATGGCGTAGCTGTAGCTATAGGTATAGCCCATTATCCCGCCAGGCTATTTCCCCGACGGATGACTAGGAAGGGCGACGACGGCCCAGCCTGGGAAGTGTTCAGGTTCTCGTGCCCACGATGCGCCGGACCTCGCTGGCACTAACACGGTCCAGGGTCGCCCTTATGCATGGGCAGAAGCCCTCATGAGTGATGCATAAAAGTTCTCACCCGGAGTTCACATCGAATAACGGTTACGGCGCAAGGCCTTTTGCTTCGGTAACATGTCTTCGGCCCAAAGGCCCGGCAGCCAATTGTCGTGATAAAAATGCCGTCCGACCTGCGCTCTTACGGTGTAGTGGCTCCCACTTCGTCACATGGCGGTAGAGACCGTAACAGGAACTGCGGAAGCCCCGGCGCTTCGTTGGAGTCCCGGGCGCAACGTGTGGAGAAGGGGAACGCCTGACAATACTTGAGGTATCCGGTGGGTAGTGGGGCGCCTAGGAACCGCGGGCATTGGGGCCATGGCCGTAGTGTTCCGTCTCGCCTCAGCCTGGTGAGCAGGCTACCCCGAGACACTGGCTCGGTCCGTGGTTGCCGGAGGCGGTATTACCGCCTCCATCGGTTACAGCGGCGCTGTCGATCCCGTAACCCCGGTTGCTATCGGCGTGGTTGCCGGTGACCGTGATGCCAGAGGCGTAGTTGGTGATGTCGACCTGCAAGCCGTCGCCGGCACCGAGCGGCGGACTAGCGGTCCCGTTCCCGTTGGCGATGTTGCCGGAGACGACGTCACCGTCGCCGGCGTCGCCTGTCCAGACGATCCCGCTGGCCCCATTGTGATTAACGGTGTTACCGGTGATGGTGACGTCGTTCTCGAGATCGGTCGGACTTTGACCAAGGTCGTCAGGGGTGACGATCGACAATCCGATTTGGTTTGCGTTGAGCGTGTTGTCGACGACGTCGACGCGGCTTCTCACACCGTAGATCCCGGCCCCACTGTTATTGGTGATCCTGTCGCGTGTCAGGCTGAGCCCGCCCCCCTCGACAGAGATCCCTGTAGCTGAGTTGGTGATGACGGTGTCGGTGATCTGGAAGAAGCCATTGAACCCCACGACCCCGGCCTCCGACATTTGGGTGATGGAGACGTGATCGAGCGACGCCGAGACAGGGTCGAAGGAACCCTCCTCCTCCAGTCCGATGCCCCCATCACTGAGGGTGACGTGGGAGATGGTCGGGGCAGGGTCGAGGCTCCCTTGGCCCAGGTGGCCTCCGAGCACTTGGGCGTGGATGCTGGTTCCGAAGCCAGTGAGCTGGCCGTTCTCTATGATAGGGCCCTGCTCGGCGACATCGATCCCTATGCTCGTGAGGTCGCCTTGGATGGTGTGGCCACCGAGGTTCAGCACCACGTCGCTCGGCAGCGGAGGCTGGAGTTCGCCACCGATGGTCAGGCCGCTCGATCCCCGGCAGTCAAGGTCCTGGGTCAGGGTCATGCTGGCATAGATCGTTTGGCCGCAAACGATCGGCGGCGCATGGTAGTCGACCACGATCCGACCGTCGCCTCGGTGGGTCCCGTCGGCATGCGTGACCGGGGTCCCTGGGGACAAGAAAGCTGGGTTGACGAAGTCGGAGCCCCCGCCTCCGCCGCCTCCGCCTGTTCCGGGACCACCGCCCGAGCCGCCGCCGCCGAACCCGTAACCGCCGCCGCCCCCCCCGCCGTCGCCACCGGCGGCCGGCAAGGTCGCACCCGGCCCCCCGAGCCCGCCGACAAGGGCGGTCTCGCCGCCGTCACCGCCCGCCAAGGCACCGCTCCCGCCGCCGGCCCCCGAACCGGCGCTCGTCGCCGGGGAACCGCCAGGGCCGCCGAAGCTCCCCCCGCCACCGGCGCCGCCCGCCATCCCGCTCGCGCCTCCCGTCCCGCCGCGCGCCCCGGCACCGCTGCCGCCACCCCCGCCGCCGCCCGCCGCCGCCAGGATCCGCTCCCATGGGCCGGTCGCTCCCACCCGGATGTCACTGGAACCGCCCCCACCACCGGCCGCGGCCGGGCCCGTCGTCGCCCCATGACAGACCGGGTCGCAGCCAGCCGCGTTGGCACCATCGCCGCCGCCGTTGAACCCACCCGTCTCGAGGGCACCGGTGCCGCCTACCGCCATCTCGAGTTCTTGATCGGGCGCCACCATGATCGATGCGGCGACCTCCGATCCCCCACCGCCTCGGCTGCCCCCGCCGCCGGCCCCTCCCGACGCACCCAGAACGTCGACCTCCAGCACATGGACGCCAGGCGGGACGATGAAGAGATCGGCCCCCACCGAGCACACCACCCGGGACCAACCCGGCCGGCTTGCGAGCGCCTGCGGCGAAGAACAAAACGCAGTCGGCCCTAGGTCGGCGGGATACCCCAGCCCTGGATCCAAAGGTGAGGCTACGGAAGTTTCGAGCAGACCGAGCGGGACCATCGTGCTGGCGACCAGCGCCATCGTCACCGCGACCAGCACCTTGGCGTGAGGCTGGCCCCCGAGCGTCCGGCGTGTTAGATCGTTCCCGTTACGCGCCATATCGATCTCCGATTGGCGACACGCAAACAGGTCGCCCTAGCGCCACCATAACCACATGCACCACTACTCGCTCGTGAAATGGGAGTGGCACCACCGACGGAGACCCGCTGGGTCCCGGCGCCACCAACAGGGCCGTCGTCGCTGACGTGGCGAACACCCGGTCGCAGGTGGTGGCCATCCCATCGGTGGAGTCGCTGGTGCCCAGATGAGACCCCGGCCGGCGGTGCCCTTCTAACGTTAGCGGCGCTAAACCAAAGCACCTGAGGTGACGACTGACTGACCATCGAGAATTTCGCGCCCAAGGCGGGGCGGCGAAACGGCTTCCCAAACAGATCGCAAACTCCAACTTGGCGCGTACGTTGTCCACCTCTCGCCTCTTCACACGCTGAGCCCAGTCGCAGACGCGGCGACCGTTGCCTTCTGGTACTGGGCGCTGAGTTCGTTGAGGCCCTCGACCCGCACCGTTCCAGGACTTAGTGGCCAGAACGAGAGAAGGTGCGAAATAAGGGTTACTGTGCGGGTGGCTTAGCCGAGGTTCGGGGCGGTAACTAGGAGCGCGATGGCTACCACTAGCAGTGCGCCGCCGAAACCAGCGAGGCCGTAGCGGATGGAACGGTAGTCGAAATGGCTCCCGATGCCGGCGAAGAAAAGATCAATGGTCAGGTAGACGGTCGTGCGGACATAGTCGTTCGAGTTGGACCCCGCCTTCCCGCCGGCGGTGGTCATAACCAGGGCTAGGACCTCCACGGCTGCCCCGGAGACTTGAAGCCCCGGCGGGATCCAGACCATGTACTCGGCCGAAAACGACCGCATGCGGCAAATGACCAGTAAAAAGGTGACGCGTCTGACCGGCTCTGACGGTCGGTTGGTGGCGCGTCACGAATTGGCTTCCGCCGCCGCGGTCCGGCTCGATGAAATAGACACGCAGTTGCCCTTACTGCGGGCACCGCCCCCTCTGTTGCGTGACGCCCTGCTCTTCCACTGCAGCGCCGTCCACTGCAGCGCGTACATCACTCCCGCATAGCTCGGTGTGCAGCTTGAAGATCGTACAGCGGGCGGCCGGCTGTCCGGGCAAGCGAGTAGATAGTGCTGGTCAGGCCGCTGGTAGCCATAGCTCGGGGCCGACGATGAATCCCCGCAGGGGAGGGGAGTAACCCTTCAAGTCCACCCTCCGACACATGAAATGACATGAAAGTTGTCTTCTCGACCCGTACCCTTCGAGGCCTGATGCTTTACGTCAGGGATTCGATCGCGGCCAAGAGCTAGAGAACGGCGCCTTTGGTCAGGAAGCCCCAATCTCGTCGAGGCCAAGAGCGAGGCGTCATGTAACACAACGAGCCATCGTTAGGTGTTTAGACCGGGTTATTCGCAGCCTCGTTCATCCTCTTCGCACCATTACCCCGAACACTAAAAACGCAGAGTGCAGTATCAGTTCTAAGGTCGTGATGGGCCGGGTGTTATGTGCTTTCTCTAAATTGATCACTAAATGCAGAACGATGCTCCTAGGTTTGTCAAGGGTTTTTTAAAGTTTGTTGGAGCGTGATTTTCGTCCGTGAAGGTTGCATTGGGACCACGTCGGTTCACGTTCTCCGTCGTGCGGTAGCTCGTGCCTTGGTGAGCTGTTCAGCGGTGAAGAGGTCGCTGATGGCCACAGGTTCGTCGCAGTGCGGGCACAACCCGCCCGGCCCGAGGCGACGGCACCAAGTGTTACAGTCGTCGCAGCACTGCTCGCCGAGGTAGCGGGTTTCACCGGCCGGGCACTCATAGATGGTGCCTGAGCGGGCGATGACGGGTTCGGCAGGCGCCCTACGACCTGCCCTCCAGGCCGCCTGGCGGCAGCCTTTCGAACAGAACCGCTGGCGTCCTTTGGGCTCGAAGAGCGCTCCACAGACGGGGCAGGCGGTCGTCGCGCCATCGTCGCCAACGGGGGGCGTGGCCGGTTGTTCGTGGGGGAAGCCGGAGGCGGCTGGCGCCGGAAGTGGCAATTGCCCGTTCCTTTCCATGCCATTTCTATTTGTCGTGGGGCGCCGGACGGCTGGGGTGGCGCAGGACAGGGATGAGCCACTATGGCGGGCAAGCCCCTATTAGGCGACAACTTCCCAGCCGCGGTGCGGGAACTGGGCTCACAGGGACGGGCCGGCAGATCGTTCTAAACACAGCCCTCTAATTGGGCGCCAGCCGATTATGGGGCCAGGCCCGCCGCTGTGGGCGGCCTCAGGGCCGGGGCAGGTAGCCGAAGACCTCCCGGGCCACATAACGCTTCAAGATCCTGATGATGTCGAGCTTGGTGCGCCCTTCAGCTAACCGGCGTTCGACGTAGGCCCGGGTGGCCTTGTCCGCGCCCATCCGGGTCACCACTATGACCCACAGCGCCGCGTTGGCTTGGCGGTCACCGCCCCGGTCCAGCCTCCAGCGGGTCACCTTGCCCGATGACGCCGGTATGGGGGCCACCCCGCACAGGTGCGCCCAGGCCGCCTCGGAGCGGATGCGCTCGGGGTTGTCGCCCGCCGTCACGAGCAAAGTAGCGGCGGTGTCGACGCCGACGCCGAACAGGCCGAGCAGCTCGGGGGCGGTCTTTTCGACCAGCTTTCCCAACAGGTTGTCCAGGTGCTCTTTTTCGGCGCCGAGGGCGAGCACCCGCCGGCCGAGCAGGCACAGGGCGGTCTTGGTGGCAAACGCCACCTGGTCGCCCCCGTCGCGCGGGCGCAGGGCCGCCGCGGTGGCCGCCAGGTCTTGGCGGCTGACCCCCTTTAGGCGCTCGCGTAGCTCGTCGGGCCCGGTAAAGCCGAGGTGACGGATCTGGTTGAGGGTCTTGATCTGGGTCGAGCGGGCCGAGCGCTTGGCCACCACCAGCGCCCTGATCGCCTCCACGTTGCCGTCCTTGGCCTTGCCCGCTCCTTGCGCCCGGCCTGACAGCGCCGCCCGGGCTGCTTCGATGGCGTCTACCGGGTCGGACTTACCGGTGCGCCGGCGGGACTGGCGGTTGGGCCGGTCGACCTCTACGACTTCTACACCAGAGCGCCGCAGCGCCCGGGCCAAGCTCGCCCCGTAGGAGCTGGTCCCCTCGATGCCGACCTTGGCCACGGGGCCGAAACCTTTGAGCCAGGCCAGTAATTGGGTATGCCCCGAGCTCGTGGTGGGGAACTCTCCTACCCCGAGCAGGCCACCGAGCGGGTCGAGGGCCGCAGCCACGTTCGGGTCCAAATGGGTGTCCACACCGCCGGTCACCGGGCGCGTGGGATCTACGATCGTCATTGCCATCCCTTCTCTAGGTTTTGCCCAAGGGGTGGCACGCACTGCACCAGGTGTGCGGCGCCGGTGCGATCGCCCTGTTGGAGCAGGGCGGTCCGCCGCACCCAAGTCCGGCTCGTGCCACTGGACTCCTGGTCCCGGTCGGCAGATCGAATCTCAAGACAGGCTGACCGTCAGCCGATTCTCGAGCCAGGCCGGGACCCGGTGAGACTGACCGTACTAGGCTCCATTTCGGCAGTGGTGGGCCCTATTTAGGTAAGTAGTGTTTATACTCCCTGCCGATTAGGGCTCGGCGATACACCGGGGGCAACGAAGTAGCGAAGTCACGGCCTGGACTGGATTAATCGTCGATCCAGGATCGCGCCAGGGCGTCCCTGAACCAGTTGATAGCCGACTCGACGCCGTGGGCATTGCCGCCGTAACTTATCGCCGAGCTGCTGGTCGGCGTCTTATCAACAGACAGCTCCCACGGGCCGGGCTCGTCAAAGGGTCAAGGAAATCGCCCCATGATTTGTGACGACGCGATCGTCAGCGCCTCTCATGCCGAGCTCTTGGCCGCGGTTCGCCCACAACGGCGGACTACGAGGAGCCCGCGACCTGACCGTCGCCGGCAGCGCTACCCAAGTGGCAGGTGGTTTCGGCTGACACTTCGGCACATACCCCTTGCGCGAAGTGATGCTGCGGGCATAGCGATGCCGATCGCGGCCCCGAACAACCCGCGGCCGAGCAGGGTCATCCTGCCCCGGGACCCAAAAGTGGTCTTGCATACGACTAAGCCCGAGCCCGCTTTCCGGCTAACGGTTGTGGTACCAGTGGGGCCTCAGTCAGGTGTAACGCAGCTTTACAGCCAGGGCCACCGCGTCCCCGACAAGCCGGCCAGCCGTCTCGGGCTGGCCCTGGTCCCAGGCCTCGCAGGCCGCCCGCAGGGCCGCCTCGAGCTCGTCGGGCAGTTGCGCCTGCGTCGGGTCCAGCATCAGGCGCGCCGCGTCAACCGCCCTTTCGGTTTGCCCCAGGTCGAGGTAAGCAGAAACAAGCGGGAAAAGGACAAGCCAATGAAAACGCCACGGGTAGGTCCCCACCGGGGCTGTCGTGAGCCCCAAGGCCTCGGCACCAAGGGCGATCACCTGCTCTGTCCGGTGGTCACGCCAGGCCACCCATGCCTCCAGCGCCGTCGTTGCCGCGGCCACGTGTTGAAGTTCGGCCCCCCTCCTGCCGCGGCCCGCGCCCGCGGCGCCAGCTCCCGTACGAGCTCTACATCGCCCTGGCGGCACGCCCTAACGGCTAGCTGCACAAGCACCACGGCGCGCCCGTTACCGGTGCCTACCCTCTCTGTGTCTGCCAACACTCGGTTAAGGACCTGGTGCGCCTCGTCGAGCTGCCCATACCACGTCAGCGCGCTGCCCAGGTCGAGCATCGCACAGTTCCGGACTGTCTCCGGGTTGATGAGGTCCCATTTCGTCCCTTCGAGGGCTTGCGCCGCCCTGGCCGCCCGCCGGTGGTCTTCGACAACCTCCGGGTCGACCCGGTAACGACGCTCCCGTAGGTGCTGCAGCGAAAGGCACCGATAGAAGTCTGCCACGGCCATGGCGCTGCCTCTCGCCTCCACCAGCGACCGCGTCCTGGCGAGGATCGAGGCGGCGCGCTCGACCTCGTTGCCGCCGAGCGCCGCCATGAGCTTTTCAAGCAGCTTTTCCAGCTGCACGGCCAGCCATACATCGATCCGGTCCTGGTCGTCGTCCGGGCCACACCGGCCGATCAATTTCTCGGCCGCTTCAAGGGCGTCCTCGGCGGCATCCCGGCGGCCGTCCTGACGCTCGACCCCTGCCAGCAGGTGATGCAACCGTGCCGCCCGCAGCGGGTCCTCGGCCCGCGTCCTGGCCAGCCCGTCAAGGGCTGCGGCGCGTGCTTCGCCGAAGCGGTCGACCAACATGAGCAGGGCGGCCAGCTTCTCGCACACGGGCACAGTCGTCGCCATTTGAGCGTGCCCGGGAACTGGTCTACTCGTACCGGCCGCCTGCGGGTCCTCGTCGAGTATGGCAAGCACCTGGCGGTACAAACCAATGGCCTCGTCGTTGGCGAAGATCCGGGCGGCGCGGTCTGCCGCCAGCTCCAGGTAGTGTGCGGCGCGGTCGGCTTGGCCGGCGGCGGCGAACTGGCCTCCCAGCACGGCCGCCACCTCGCCCTGTCGATCGGAGGAGCGTGCCTCCAGGTCCCAGGCGGCGCGGGCATGCAGCTGGCGGCGCTGGGAGCGCAGCAGGCCGCCGTACATCGCCTCACGGATCAGCGCGTGACGGAAACGGTATAGGGGCCCCGTGGAACCACCTACTTCGACGAGGAGGCCAGCGGAGACAACCTCGGCGACGGCGTCGTCCAGTTCCACGTCTAGCTCGCTCACCATCCCCAGCGCGGCGCGTTCTATCTCCTGGCCGAGCACCGACGCAGCGACCATGACTTCCCGGGCGGGAAGGGTCAGCCGGTCGGCACGCGAGCGGATCAGGCGCTCGAGCGCTTCGGGCAGCGGCGCCCGACCGTCGTGCCCCAGCCGCCAGCCGGGGCCGTCGCGGTGCAGTAAACCGGTATCCAGTAGCGAGGCCACCCTCTCCTCCAGGAACAACGGGTTGCCGTCCGCGCCGTCGCAGACGCCTTCGAGCACGTCGTGGTCGACGGCGCCTCCCAAGAGCGAACGCGGCGAGGGCTCGCTCGTCAGGCGCTTGTATGGGGGCCAGGTCC
Source organism: uncultured Acidimicrobiaceae bacterium (assembly GCA_963750465.1). Lineage (GTDB taxonomy): Bacteria > Actinomycetota > Acidimicrobiia > Acidimicrobiales > Palsa-688 > Fen-671. The sequence goes on along the minus strand of CAVVRE010000005.1, from coordinate 253,829 downwards.
AGGACGCGGGCGGCGCGGCCCAGGCCCTGACGCAGCCCGGCTTCCAGTTCACCCACCCCGGGGTCGGGTTCCGGCCGGCGCGTCACCAGCACCAGGAGCGGGCCGTCCGAGGTCAGCGAACCCAGGTCGGCTGTCAAGCGCAGTGACGTTGGGTCAGACCAGTGCACGTCCTCCAGGGCGAGGACCGTCGGGCCCCGGGAAACAAGTTTGGCCAGGAGTGAGCGCATCGCCGCGAACGTGACGTGCTGCAGCTCCGCCGGCCCCATCCGCCCTAGGTGCGCCCCGCCCGGCCCCGGTGACATGCCCATCAAGTGGGCCAGCACCGGCAAGAGGTCGCTGTCCTTACCGAAGACAGCGCGTAGCGCCGATCCGAGGGCGGGACGTACCACCGCCTCCCCGGCTTCGAGGGGTGCCCCAATAAACCTGGAGAGCAGCTGCTGGTAGGCCCCGTAGGGGGTCGACGAGGCGTAGGAGGCGCAGCGGCCTTCCAGCCACAACGGCAGCCGGCCCGACGTCGCCCCCACCCAGCCCATGAAGAACTTCCGGCAATCGCCGACAAGGCGCGTCTTGCCGATCCCGGGCTCACCTACCACGACAACTGCCCCGCCTCTGCCCGCCACCACGGCGCGCACGGCGTCGGTCAGCACCGCTAGCTCAGCCCCGCGTCCGACGAGGGCGGCGCGCGCCGCCAGGCGCCGACGGCCTGACTCGGCATCCGGGCGGGGCCGCGCTCCGTACGAGGTAGCTACCTCGGACCGGGTCGTCACCCGAAGGTACGGGTATGTCCTGGGGCGGCCCCCACTCGAAGATCTCTTCGGCGGCCGCACGCGTGGCCGGGCCCACGAGCACGGTGCCCGGTTTGGCCGCTGCTTGAAGCGCGGCGGCGACGCCGACGACCTCGCCTACCGCCCCGTAGAGCCTCTGGTCCCCGTCGCCTATCGGCCCCACTACCGCCGTCCCGGACTCCACGCCAATACGTACTGAAAGCGCTGTCTGTGCTGCGGCCATCCGGCTGGCGCGGCAGCCAGGCACGGCTTTACCGTGAGCCTCCGGCTGGCCCACCGCGGCGGCGATACGCAACGCGGCGCGGAGGGCTCGCTCAGGGTCATCCTCGTGCGACTGCGGCGCACCGAAGAGCACCGACATGCCGAAGCCCGAGATCGAGACCACCGTCCCACCGAACGCCTCCACGTCGCTCATCGTTTGAGCGAGGCCGGCACTGGTCAGCTCACGCAGGTCCTCGGGGTCGACCTGCCTGCCAAGCCCGGCGGGGTTGAGGTCAACAAAGACAACGCTTACAAGCCGGCGCTCCTCGCCCTGTCGGACACCGACCAGGCGTGGCCCAACCGGAGCGTTCTTTGTGGTCAGCGCCGGCACCCGGTCCTCGGCGTTGGCCCGCACTTCCTCGAGCGCCGGCGAGGTCCTCAGGCCGAGGTCGGCGAGCGCGGCGCGACAGCGTTCGTAAACGGCGACCGCCGCCGGGCGGCGCCCACGGGCGACGTACAACTGCATGAGAGCCGCCGCCGCCTCCTCGTCGGTCGGGTCGGCCCCCAGGCAGGCCTGCCAGGCCTCCAGCACCTCATCCGGGTGGTCGCGCCCAACACCGCGGGAGCGGTCGCGGGCCAGCTCCAAGCGCGCCTCTTGGCGCAGGTACTCGACCCGTTCCCGGGCCCGGGCGGCCCAGTCTGCCTCAAGCTCGTCTTCGAGCGGGACCCCGCCGGTCGAGAGGACCTGAACCAGGGCAGCGTCTCGTCCTTGGCCTGGCGAGGCCTCCAGCGCTGCGTGCAGAGCGTCTTCATGGGCGTCGAGGTCCACGGCCAGGGCGATGGCAGAGTCGGCCCAGATTTGGCTGGCGTCGGCACACAGTAAGCCGGTGGCCTGCGGGCCGAGCGCTTTCAGGGCCTGTCGTGCCATCGACAGGACCCTGTACAGGGAGCGGGCGGCAGCATCAGGCGGAAGCGACGGGAACAGCGCCTCGCACGCGGAGTCCCGGCTGACCCGGCGCCCGGGGCTGACGAGTACGAGCTGGCACAGGCGCCGGGCGCTCGGGCGCGGCCAGGTGCGGATGCTCCGGCCTCCCCCGGTCACGACGAACCGCCCCAGAAGGCGGACATCGATGACCGGAGGACTGGTGCCATGTGAGGCCTCCGGGACGACCACGCTGACCATTTTCTCAGGCACGCGCCGCGTGAGGGGAGCCTTCTTCAGTTGTTAGAGCCATCTCAAAGGTAGAGGGCGGCACCGCCGCCATGGAGGCCACTGAGACGCGACGACCATGCGTTAGGGGGTACTTGTTTCACGGCGGCGGGAGCCGCAGGCACGCTGTAAAACGCTGAGCCGCCATAGAGAGCGACGCCATCGAAGAGAGCGGCTCCGCCGGCCGGCAGGCCACTCATACGGGATGACCACGCGTTAGGGGCCAACCGGTTGAGACCGATGCTGGTCCCGGCTTCGGTGTGGGCTGCGGGCTTTTGTGCCGCCGAGGCACCTGGGCTCAGCGTGGCGATGGGGATAAGTACTACGACCGCCGTGCTGGCAAATTTGGCGACGAGTTTCTTCGTGTTCATGCCGGCTCCTTCGGATGGGACTGCGTTTGTCGCAGTGATGGTCATGTTGAAGGTGCCGTTTCCCCAAAACCTCTCCAACCCAGACGTGGACCACGAACGGTCCAGGCTCGTGGGGAACCCGCCCTGCCTTCCCGAGTTCAGAACATCCAAAGCCAGTCAGCGCCTGCAAGGCCGTTCGAGGTCACGGCCCAGCGGTGCACCCGGGCCCGCACAAGCGACCTCCGTGCGCCATCGACAAGCTCTGCGGTTGGGTTGAAGCCGGGAGAGCTCCGGGCCGACCGTCCACACCCGTGGTCCTGCAGCGTCCACCGACGCACCAGGCTCGGCACGACGCATCCAGCGCCGCGTGGGAGACTTCCGGGAGACGGCTCTGCACCCAGGGAGTACCTGCGCGAAAACCCGGTCTTCTGGCAGAACACCAAAGCAGTCCAGCCCAAGCACCCTTCGGAACTAAAGCCCCTCTGAATCCGGAGGCTCGAGCGCCCTGTTCTCGAGATCTCGACCAATAGCCACTATGAGTGAAGTCGGAGCAAAGGATTGGACATGCCATACCTCTCCTCCGGCGGCCCCGAATGCGCTCGAGTTCGGCACAAATGCGGCGCGAAATAACGCGCGCATTTTCATAGAACGCGGGGTGCCGAAAAACTCGCAACGTTCAAATCGCATTATTCGAGCTATCGGACGCAGTGCGGTGGCTCTTGCTGTTTAGGTAGGCCGTACAAGCCAGGAGACGATTCGGTCCGCCAGTTTTGCCGCTCTTGAGGTCGGTCGACGCCAGCCTGATCCGGGCAGGGTCACGTCAGGTCGTGCCATGAGCTCACGCCGAGGCCATGTGGGCGAGGTGGCCTCGGGCGTGCCCCACGGCGACGGTCTCCACCACTTCGGCCGCAGTCATCGGCGTCCCGTGGAAGCTGACCGGACTGCTTAGCTGCTCATCACTAAGGTCCCTGACAAGGCGCTCGAGAGCTGCACCATATATTTGCAGCCGATCCACGACGGCGGACTGTTTCATGTCGCTGTGGTAACGAGAATCCGAGGCGTTCGACTTCTCAAAATCCTCGAGGGTGTCAGTAATGTCCAAGCCGCTGGCGGCCCGCTGGACCATCCTCCCTATCGACAAGTGTGCCGTCGCAATGTGCATGCCCGCCATCGACAGCGTCCAGCCCTCCTCGGCCGTCTTGTGTGCCCATTGCTCATCTGGACATCCTTCAACAAAGTCGATCACCTCGCCATTGGCGTCGCGGACAGCGTCCGCCAGGCGATCCGAGCTCGTGGTGACGGCGACCTGGTCCATCGCTCCTCCTGTCCTTCGGGAAGCTGCGCTCCTGGACCTGACGGAGGTGCCGCCAGACAGGCGCGACCACCAATTAACGGCGTGGCAACGTTCGTTACGAGGCTAGCAACTTGAGAGGCAGCGTGCGTCGCTAGATGCTGAGTTCCCAGACTCCGGGAGCATTACAACTACAAGCCCAGGGGACAGGCCGCCAAAGCGTCGCGCCACGAGCAAACATATGGGGCGACCCCGTCGTGTTGAGCCAGCCCCGGAATAAGGGGCCAATTCCACCCCAGCTTCAGGCCCCATACCCGGAATGTTCGGTGATCGCCTGGCTCGTTCAGTAAAAGACGGTTCGTCTCCGGGGAACGCTGCCGGACGGAAGTACCCAATGGGTCCCGAGGACGGCGTGCTAGCCGTAGCAAGGTGCTGTCCTCCCTGAGCACCGCCATCAGGGCGTCTCCTCCGAAGGGAGAGTGTCTACCACCACCCTTGAGCCGCGGTCGTCGCCGCCATTGACCTCGGCATCCCAAAACGGACATTTTGCCATGGCTCGGTTCTCGGCCGGTTGCTACGGCTGACACCCGGGCCAGTTACGCCACGGGCGTGTCGATGTCCCCCACCATAGGGCTTTATGTTCGACTGGCCAAACTGCCAGTCGGGCGGTTAGGGCGTGGGCAACTTCTGGTTGTGGCACTGCCTCGGCGGCACCTGCGGGGCCGGAATTGCGCGACCGTTTTTAGTCAGTCAGCCAATAGGTTTTCTAGGCACTATGCCCGCGATATCCGGTGATCCGCAGGCAGGTCCATAAACGGACGGTTCGTCTCCGGGACCGCTCCCGCTTGGACATGTGACCTTATGGGTCCCCTTTACAGCCCCACCGAAAATGCGTAGCAGCCCCAGCGCGGTCGCGTGCTCCCTGAGCACCGCCATTGGGGCGGTACTTTCCTCGAAGGGAGCAAGCCATGTCCACCACCACCCAACCCGACGTCCTCGTTGTCACCGACCGAGGACTTCAGGACGAACGTATTGCCGTGACCGCGTTCTTGGCCGGTTATTGCGGCTGCACCCGGGCCAGCTATGCCACCGACCTCAAGATGTTCGCCACCTGGTGCCACGATGGCCACCTCACGCTGTTCAGCGTCAGGAGGGCGCACATCGAGCTGTTTGGGCGTTGAATGGAGGAGACCGGCCGGATGCGCTCGACCGTAGCTCGCCGGCTGTCCACCGTGGCCAGCTTCTACCGTTACCGCGAGCAAGAGCAGCTGATCGAGCGCAACCCGGCTCTGCACTTTACGACGGCCCAGCGTCGACTACGAGTCACGCACCCTGGGCCTTGACCGCAACGAACTGGGCGCGTTCTTGGTCCAAGCTGGCCTCTGTTCGGCTCGTGACCACGCCCTAGCGTCGTTGCTCGCGCTGAAGGGCTTGCGCATCCCGGAAGCGCTCGGCACCAACGTCGAGGACTTGAGCTACGAGCGGCGCCATCGCGTTCTGAAGGTGCTGCGGAAGGGAGGCAAGCACGCCGAGGTGGCCCCTGGCGACCCGGACATCTCGAGCCCAGGACCTCTACACCGGCGAGCGCGCCTCCGCCGATATTCGTCGGGGCCAAGGGAGGGCGGATGGACCGTTACGCCGCCGACCGCACGGTCAAACGGTTGGCGCGCCGGGCCGGGGTAACCAAGAGGATTCTCTCCCCACAGCCTGCGCCACTCATTTATAACGGCCGCTCTCGACGCCGGGGTGCCACTGCGGGACGTACAGGAAGCAGCCAGCCATTCCGACCCAAGCACGACAATTCGTTACGACCGGGGACGCGGCTCCCTCGACCGTCATGCCACCTATATCGTGGCCACCTTCCTCGCCGGCGCCGCCGGATAATCCACATCGAGAGCCGGAATTATGCTGCGCAAATAACGCTCAGAGACGCCGGATTTTTCAAGTGGCCAGCAGCGTTTTGCAAGTGGGAGGACAAGCCGATGATGCCCCCTCCCACCTTTTATGAAGGCCCGCTGGCCGACCACGAGGTCGACGACCTCGTCGGATTACTGGAGCTGGTCGGGCAACGCCTGGCCGGCGTGGGGCCCGAGGACCTGTCCGGCCACGTCGGCTGGTGGGTGTGGCGCCTCACCAACATAAAGGGGCAACGCCCATGAGGACGCCCGAGCCCCCACCGCTGCCCGACGACCTGGAAGGCCTGTTGCGCCGGCTCCGTCTGCCCCACATCCGCCGGGCCGCCCCCGAGGTGCTGGCCACCGCCCGGGCCCAGCGCTGGGAGCCGGCCGAGGTGCTACGCAGCTTGCTCGGCGAAGAGCTCGCCGGCCGGGAGCGCTCAGCATTACAGACGCGCCGCAAGGCAGCCAGTTTCCCCTCCGGCAAGACCTTCGAGGCCTGGGAACCCAAGGCTTCCTCTATCCCCGCCCCCACCCAAAGCGCCCTGCGCACCCTGGAATGGGTGCGCCGGCGGGAGAACCTGGTGGTGTGCGGCCCCTCGGGCACGGGCAAGACATTTTTCCTAGAGGCCCTCGGGCAAGCCGCCGTCGAGGCCGGCATAAAGGTCGCCTGGTTCGCCCTGGAGGACTTGGGCGTACTTGTCCGCCGCCACCGGGCCGACGACACCTTCACCCGGGCCGTCGGGCGCATCTTGGCCGCGGAGCTGATCGTGGTTGATGACATTGGGCTTTTACCGGTGGCCCTGGATGCCGCCGAGGAGCTCTACCGCCTCGTCGATGCCGCCTACGAACGCCGCTCGGTCGCCGTCAGCTCGAACCTGCACCCCTCCGGTTTTGACGAGCTAATGCCCAAGACCTTGGCCAGCGCCACTGTTGACCGGCTCATGCACCACGCTCATGTCTGCGTCACGGCCGGCGACAGCATCCGCCTCCAGCAGGCCACCACCGGAAAGGGGGTGAAGCCCCTTACCTAATTGCTGAGCGGCGGGACTGGTGGCCGTGGCCGCGCGATTTTCGTGGCCACGACCGCGCGGTTCTCATGTCCGTCAGCGCGCGGAACTCAATGGCCATTGACAAGGTGGGAGAATCGGACATGGCGCCAGAGGAGCTAGGCTCCTGGGATCCCTTGCGACCACAAGACGCTGTCAGCGAGTTTGCGGCGTGGGCGGCGCCGTGGTGGGTGGCTGGCGGGTGGGCGATAGACCTGCTTCTGGGCCACCAGACGCGTGAGCACGGGGACCTAGACCTTTTGGTTCTCCGCCGGGACCAAGCATGTGTACGGGAGGAGCTTCGCGACTGGGACGTCCACGCCGCCGACCCACCCGGCAGCCTTCGGCTGTGGCCGGTCGGCGAGACGCTGCCACCCGCCGTCCACGACGTTTGGTGCCGTCGCACACCCAAGTCGCCGTGGGCTTTTCAGCTCATGATCGATGACACAGACGGTGAGGACTGGCTCTTCCGGCGGGACCACAGCGTCCGCCGACCGGTGCAGTCGCTCGCTGGGCGTGCGAGCACCGCGAACATGACTGTGCTCTCGCCCGACGTCCAGCTCCTATACAAGAGCAAAGGCCTCCGTGACAAAGACATTGCCGACTTCGAGGCCGTGCGGCCCTATCTCTCACCCGACGAAGGCACCTGGCTTCGAACAACGCTTAATACTGTGGCGCCCGGGCACCCCTGGGCCTCAGACCTCTGAGGCGGGGAGGTGCGCGGCGAGTTTCACTTCACTGCAGCGTTGTCGGCCAGACGGGGATGTCCCAGATCGACCTCACATGGGCGCGCTTTGGGCGTTCACGCAGGCTCATGGTCGCACTCGCAGCCGCGGTGCTGCGCGCGTCGGAGCTCGTGCTCAAACGAAACTCACCCGTACAGTAACGGTTGTTCTGTCAGTGCCGTCTCTCGCCCGCATAAAAAGGGAGCCCATGTTCGGGGCGCGGCTGGCAATGTGCCGTGTCACGATGGCACCCTGTTTGCATCTAACGCCCCGACCACCGAAGTCCTGTTCGGCCTCGGGAGTGGAGAGAGGCGTCCACCAAGTGAGCGAGATGGTCCGACACACCCCGCCCGGCCGGAGACGGGCCCCAGTCGGCAGGACACCGAGCGGCGGTGTGATCCCCCGTTCAGCTGACTCAGCCCGATCTCGCGGCGGCCAGCAGCAGGCTCGAGGCGAGGCTCCTGAATGGCCTCCAGTTTCGGGCGAGGTCTGCCACCTCGGAAGGGCCGGGGAGGTGGTCGAGGCCGCAGCGCGCCTGTATCGCGTGGCGCAAGGCTAGGTCGTCGGTGCGGATGACATTCGCTCCCGTTCTTCTGCGATAGCACTCGGCAGCTCCGGCTGTCACAGCCGGCTGGCGCCGGACGCCACACATGCGGGCGGCTTCAGGCACGAGGATGATGGCCGGGTCGCGTCGTCGCTGGTGCCACCGTCGTCGTGGCAGCGGGTACGGAAGTAGCAGGAGGAGCCACAGGTTGGGGTTGTCGGCCGTTGGCGCCGAGACGACGAGCGAGACAGCAGCGTCGACGTCTTCAGCCGCGAGCAGCTGGACCTGATCAAGCGCACGGTAAACGAGCGCCACTGCGCTTGGGTCGCGTGGGAACCGTTGCTCGCGGTCGCTTCACGAGCTGAAGACCAGGCAGATGTCGGAGTCAGCAACATGCCCGCGGGAGATACAACCACTTATGGCCCCTTGACGCCGGCCGGATTTATGTGTTGATAGAGGTCGCAGAGCCGCCTCTCACTCCGTTCGGTCAAGGCGGCGAAGCAACGGCAGAATCGGAGCCGAAAACACCGCTTGAGCTGGATTACGTGGTCTCGGCCCGGCCCGGGAATGAGCACCGGCGCACCAATCGGAGCGCGGCGGCGGGGCTGTTAGCCGGGCAAGTCTTCAGGTCGCTTCTCGGCGAGCGTCCCTTGGAGCACTCCGGTTGCCTGGCCGACCTCGATGAGGTAGCCGTCGGGGTCTCGCAGGTAGCAGCGGATCTCCGCACCGCGATCGATCGGCGGCGTGACGAACTCGGCCCCTTTTGCGCTCCAGTGCTCATAACACGTCTGGATGTCGGCGACGCGGAGGTTCATGAAGCTCGAGACCGTGTTCCCGGGCTCGTAGTTCACGACCGAGATGTCGGGCTTGTCGGGGGTGGGGGGACCGCCCGGGTTCATCAGCACCCATGAGTTGGCGAGCTTGACGATGCACGGGTTCTCCTCCAGGACCACCTGGCCGCCGAGCACCTCGGAGTAGAAGGCCCGGGACCGAGCGACGCTTCGTACGGTGATGAACTGGGTGACGACAATGCCCTCCGTCGGGGCGGGCAGGTTCTCGTAGTCGATGAATGGCGCAGGCTGGTGTGCTTCGGTGGCGGTCATGGCTACCTCCTGGTTGCGTTCGGGAAGACGTTGATTGGCCTTCGCTGTGGTGTTGTCATCGAGGGTGACTGCGGGCTACCCATCGCAGCCGGTAAGCCGTCCGGTGCAGCTCCCGGGGTGCACGACTCCGCGGTCACGGGTCCACTTGTGCAGTGGTCGCCGAACGGGGGCGTTCCTAGGTTTGGTTGGTGGGAATTTCCACTCCCATTTCCGGGCGGCGGCTTGGGCGCCAGCGTTGCCTCGGAGCACGTCGTAGCGCTTCTGGGGCACCCCTCTTCGGGCCCGTGCCAGTATCGGAGGGTGGAGCGGGGTGGCCTTGTGGTCAGCTACCGGCCCGGTGGTCCATCTGACGCTGTGCTCCTCTCGGAGTTCGGTGCCTAAGGCCAAGCGGCCGGGGCCGCGGTAGAAGCGGTCCTGGGCCAACCAGGCGCCGAACTCGCCGAAGCGGTCGAACCCAAAGCCGGTGTCGATGTGGCGCACGATGTCATGGACGGCGCGGAAGCGGTCGTAGGCGCCGCCCGGTTCGTTACCGAACAGCGGATGGGACCAGTCCGGTTCGGACGCCGATGTCGTCACCTCAAGCAGGCGCGTCATTCGAACCCCGGAGATCATCTCCTCGTCGGAGCAGTACGGCGCCGCGCGAGTTGGGGGGGTGAACACGACGCGGGTGTGTAGCCCCGGATGTGTGGAGGTGAGGATGGCAAAGAGCTCGTTCACTGGTGCTCGAGGGGGTGGTGAAGCTCGGCCAATCGCAGCCTCTGTCGAACTTCTTGAAGGAGGCGAACAGGGGTTCAACCGACACGATGTCGACGTAGATCCCGGCCTCCTTGTGGTCCAAGAATTCGTTGTCGAATTGTGGCTCGGTGGCGTTCTGGGTTACGCCGCACCGGCGCGGCGTCAGTCGGGCGACCGCCGCTTCATCGTTGCGGTGCGCTGTCATGTGTCTCCTCTCACGTGGCCGCTGCAGCATCTCTGACTACCCGAAGGTGAAGCTGTACGCCTCGGCCCCGGGTTTGAGGAAGGTGATCGCGACGGTCCGCTCGCGGATTGTGTCGTGTTGGCGAACAAGCTGGTAGAGCCGGCCCTCTCTGGCTACCCCTGTTCCGTCCTCGTCGACGTCGGCCCCGTGTGAGAGGCCTGGAGACTGGCCGTCGAGGGACACCCGGAAGGGAATCGCCTCTCGGACCCCTGGCGACAGCACCAGATGGGCGTCGCGCGCCTGGAACCGACACGCGATCGCCCCGCCGGCTTGGCCGAGCACGACATTTTCACGCCTGATCGTCCACTCCCCGGCGAGGCCCCAGTGGTCGGCACCTAGACGCTCGGGCAGCGTGTACGCGTGGCGTTCGTCAAACGCGGCATCGCCTAGTGACGCGAGGTTCTCGCTGCGTTCGTAGCCAAGATAGGTCTCGGCTGTATACAGGTGGCCCCAGTCGGCTTCTGCCTCGACGTCGCCGAGAACTCCTTTGCCTCTTCGACCGGTTGTTCATAAAATGGGTAGCGGACGTGTCGTAGATCTTCACCTGCGGCGAGCCGCTTTGAAGGCGGGCGGCAATTTCTTCCACGGTCGTAATCCAGATGTCACTCCGGGTCTTCAGTTCCTGCACCCACTTGACCCATGCCCGCAACCGTGCTGGACGGCCAGAGACGTGCGGGTGCCAGATTGTGGTGAGGAAGCCCCCAGACTCGTACGCGGCCTCGAGTTCTGAAGAGAAAGCGGCGATTGCCTGCTCCGGTGCCTTCGGAGGCATGAGGTACCCGAAATCCGGGACGTGCGCGTAGGGAGGCCAATCGCTCATTGTCGCCTCGCAGGGGAGTTCAAGCAGCGATCCCGCCCGAAGGTCGGGGAGGAAAGGCTCATGATCGTTGGCAAGCGAGGAGTCGTAGAGGAAGCCTTCGCTCAGTAGGTAGTCGAGCGTGTGGGCAGAGGCAGCGGCGTGAGCCGCCCGGCAACCTACGGGGCGTCGGCCTGTGAGCGCGACGATGGCGTCCGAGGCCCGCCGGTGCCAGGCCAGTTCTCCGTGTGGCGTGTGGCTGTTGGGCGCTTCGTGCATGTAACCCTGACAGGCGACTTCGTGGCCTCCGACAACGATTGTCGCGCACATTGCGGGGTTGCGTTCCACGCACCAGCCTTGGACGAAAAACGTGCTACGGATCCCGAGTTGTGCGCAAGCGCGGGCGATGTTTGGAACGGCGACCTCGTCGTACCGCACGTAAGATAGCGTGGCGTACTGCTCGAAGGCACGGTCTCCGTGCTGCAGGTGCAGCATGCTGTCGACGTCGACGTGCCAGCTGATAGAAAAGGCGCAACGCGCTCGACCCGGCCAGCTGAAATCACGCTGGCTTGCCACATCAGACATCGAGAACTCCGTTCCAGTCTTGGCTGTTTATGGGATCTGCCATCGCCAAATGTGGCGGCGTTGATCCGGGCTCGCCGGCGCAGACATCGACGGGCGGAAGGCCAGGCCGGAACAGGTGATTGGCTAGGTGGCTTTACGCTCGTGGCCGTGGATGGACTCTATACTTCGATAAGCCACCGGGTGTGCCAACCCAACCCACAGGTCAGAAAGAGGGGAGCACTATGAGCCAAGGGTCACCGCAGCGTGTGCTGATCACAGGCGCTGCCAGTGGGATCGGTCGTGCCGCGTCACTGCGCTTCGCTGAGGACGGGGCTTCCATTGCCCTGCTTGATATCCGTGCGGACGAACTAAAGACGACGAGTGACGAAGTCCGCCGTCTCGGCGCCGAGGCAATGGCGTTCACAGTCGACACGTCCAAGGAACCCGAGGTGTCGGCGGCATTCGCTGCAGTCAACGATAGCTTCGGTGGCCTTGATTCCGTCGTTGCCGCCGCAGGGATGTCCATGACCCTTACCGGTGACGGTCGCGTAGACGAACTCGACAAAGAGATATGGGATCGTATTTTGGCGACCAACCTGACGGGGACTTTTCTTACGTGCAAATATGCTGTGAGGGCTTTTGTGACGGCAGGCCGGGGAGCAATAGTCGTGATCGGTTCTCCGACCGGCCTTTACGGCTTTGCCTACGGGGAACACGCATACAGCGCTTCCAAGGCCGGTTGTCACGGACTGGCTCGAGTGATGGCAGGAGAGCTCGGGCCGCTCGGGATTCGCGTAAACATCGTGGTACCGGGCTTCATCAATACGCGGATGAACTCGCATATCTTGGCAGACCCCAGTCTGGTGGCCGAAGCAGAGCAAATGATACCGCTTCGTCGCATTGGACAACCCTCGGAGGTGGCGGGCCTTATCGCTTGGCTCTGCTCGGATGAAGCCAGCTACGCGACCGGAGGCTACTACGCTGCCGATGGAGGACAGATGTGTATTTAGGACTCGGGCCAACCGACGTGTTGTCGTAGCCGGAGTCGGGGACCCCCATCTCGTAGCTGCCGTCGACAGCGGTGGTGGCTTCATAGGGGGTCGGGTTCGGGGCCGACGGGTTGGTGCGAGGGCCGTAAGCGCTCACGGGGTAGGCGTAGACGCAGACGCCCGTCACGGCCGCCCCGGTCGCGGCGTCGTCCACGGACCCCGTTATCGCGCCCGTAGCCACCGCAGCACCGACCGGGGCTGCCACCGCGACAACTCCGAGCGCCGCCAAACATGCCGTGCTGACAAGGCTGCAAACCAGCCGCACCAAAAAGCAACCTTCCTTCCTATTTCAGACACGCGCTGTCACTGCCACCAACAGGGGTCGGCATGGGAGCTGACAGGCGCCTAAGGACCAGCTAAAGACCGGCTATGACATTTTGCCTCGTGCCTCAGTCCCTTTGTTCGCGCCCAGGCCTTGGCCCGGTCTCGGTGGATGACCATGCCGACAAGTGGGAAGTGACGCAGGGGCGGCCCTTTTTTGGACGCCAAGGACCCCGCCAGCCGGTTCGAGCTCTTCAACCGTCGCAGCCGGCAGCGCTAACGCCCTCTTGCCGCCGGTCAAATAAGGAAGGAAACAGGAAAGGAGGGCTGGTGCTTCGATCGTCGATGATGTTTGCCGAAAACCCGTGCGCGTTCCTCAGGGCACCGTGGACTTGAGCGTGTGTCATCGCCTTTGCGGCCCGGTTTCAGTTGAAGGGTATTGGCAATCCTCCCGGTACGAAGGGGCTAACGGTCATCCCTCCTCCGCACGGAGCGATATTGGCAGTTACGTCGAGCGGCTGAGCGTTGCCCGGGAGGAAAACCTCGAGCCTGGGCGCCGGTGGGCACGCCTTTGCGTAGGGCACCGTGGGGCCGCCGACCGGGTTGTCGCCGTAGTCGATGTCGAACGACGCCGTCGCGCCGCGGACGAGGGCAACCAAGTGGGGGGGAATATCAGGGAACATCATTGCCGGCGCGGGCCCGCTCCAAGTTGGCAATTTCTGGCCCCTGGTCCCGATCAACTGTAGGCGGGGGTAGCCGAACAGCCGACAGTCCTCGGCGCTCGTGTTGCGCAAGTCCACCACGACCCGGACGCTGCCCATAGCACCCAATGGGGAGGTCGCTGAGGCCGACAACTGCCCCGCCCGACAAGGCACCCAATGCCTGGTGGCCGGGGGGGCTTCGGGGTACATGTAGACAGATTCGGTCGTGTACTGGAGCGACTGGCTGGCCCCACAGCCGAGGCGGGCCAGATCTGGACCTCTTTCTGCCCTGGGCTCTTGTAAACATGGACGACGGCCGGAGTGGCTAGGGAACCCGGCGACGGGAACCTGACGACGGTCTTGTGGCACGGCGGCGGCGGCAAGCTGACCGCACTGCCGTCGCCGAACCACACCCGTGCCAGCGAGAGCGCCAGTGCAGACGGTGGCGGGGCGGTCTCGGCCCAGATCCTTATCGTGTCACCGTCGAAACCGACCCCCCACGGCTGCGCGGACCCGAACACGCTCATGGGCAAAGGGGTGGTCGTGGTCGTGGCCACCGGACCCGGCGACGGTGCGGTTGGTGATGTCGCCATGAGCGCCAGTGGGGCTATCGAGAGCGCCGTTATGGCTCGTGCCAGCGCGCGACCGTCCGGGGGTACCACATCGGTGTGAACCTCGCGGGACCGCACTCGGTTTCACCTTCGCGCTGTATTTCTGACCGGAGGCAAGCATGTGTCTTCGATGACCTCTCCCCCCTCCCCGTTGCATTGAAGCGGTAGTTTGACGCGACCTGTCCGGGCCAGCCCACTCAAGCAAGGACGACCGCGACCGCTTAGCGTTTGCAGTCGAGGCGGCTCGAGTCGCCAGGGCCGAGCTGCGGTCGAGTGGGTCCCTGACCGTGCCCAGAAAACGAGAACTTCGGAGAGCAATAAGAGCCGGCACAAAGCGGCGCTAGCCCTTGGCTTGCCCAAGACAGCCGCAACGCCATGGACGCCGAACGAATAGCAGCGCCAGACAGGGATGGCCATCGCCTACAAGGGCTCCAAGCGGGTCCACCGCGCTGCCGATCCCGCTGACAAGGCCGGACAGTCGAGTGCCGTCAACAGCTCGGTCCTCGTCACCGAGTCCCGACGCTGATGGACCACCAATGTCTTCTTCGTCGGACGGTTGGCGATGGGCAGGACCCCGAGGCGTCGCTCGGCTTCAAGAAGGAACTCGAGCGCCGATATGCCGAGATCGCGTTCAGAAGCGTCGAGCGATTGCCACGCTAAGTGCAGAGGATCGAGGAGCGGGGTGAGCAAACGCACCCGCTGCCGGTCCTGCCGTGTAAGCAGGCGGCTAGTCTCCAAGGGGTTGGGAATTATGGAGAGGGCGAGCGCAGAATCTTGCCAGTCGCGTTCGGGGTTTTCGCGGACAGGAATCGTCGTAGCGGCCGCCTTGCAGATAAGAGCACTCCAAATCGGCGGTCGACGGACGTGCCCCCGTTCGAGAGTCGCCGGATAGATCGGTCACGGCAACTTCCACCACCTCCGCCCTGTCGAGTTGTGCGCAGCCACCGGGCGTGGGGTGACCATGGCCGAGTAGAGAGCATCGCTCAGCCGGTGCACCAACGCCGTGGCTGACAGGGAGCCCGAAAACCCATCAAGGCGTGCCAAACGCCGAATCCTCTTGCCAGCGGAATCCCTGAGAGCGGTCGCCACCGAATGCCCGATGGAATCTTCTGCGTTGATGACTTCGGTCAATCTTCAGGGACGGGCAGGCAAAAGTCTTTGTGGGCCATATGAAATCGGGGTGACGCGGCAAAAGTCCCGTGAAGAGTATGTTTCGTGATTACGGCGCGAGGAACGGACCGTGACGGCCGCCGGTCCCCGCCCCGGTGGTCTCCTCACCCGGCGCGAGGCACGGCTGGAGCTCGGTTCCGGCCGCCCGCCGTGCTCTAAGAATCGATGAACAGTGGCCTCTTTACCGGCGTTGTTTCGGAGGTATCTTCCCGTTCCGGCCACCAGCACTCATACTCGTCCCAATTCCAGGGGCGGTGGCTCGGGAAGGCCTTCCTGGGGCGTAGCTAGATCCTGCTAGACAGTTGGACGAGAGCGCTCGGATCAGTTCATCTGCGACCAAACATCCGCTTGAGCGCCGCAATCAGGCCTCCCCTGCGTTTACGGGTCGGCACGTCAGCCTGAGCTGAGCTAAGGCCACCCTTCCTCCCCGTGAGGGGTAGTAGCCGCGGACGTCACTGGCGTCGCGCTGTCGGCCGGAAGCGGCTCCGCCATATCCGGGAGCTATTGGGACGCCGGCGGGCCAACCCGTCTGGTCCTCTTCTCTCGGTCGGGGTTCACGGACGAGCTCGTCCAGGAGGCCAAGGGCAGCCCGGGCGTCGAGCTCGTCGACCTCGAGCGTCTGTACTCAGGCAGCCAGGGGCCCTGCTTCGCCCTCTCGAGCGCGACCTTTGCGCGCCAAGTGCGGTTGTCGTGAGCCCCGACGGGACATTCCTCGAGAAGGTGGTCAAGGTGGTGACGCCGCCTCCAGCTTCCGCACCCCTTCGGGACCCGAAGAGGCCAGAAAAGCCTTGGAATTGTTGGGCGCCTTGTGGCCTTGATGCTCGGTGACCAGCCGCTGCGGACCATCCGCGCCTGGCCGGTTCCGGGCTGGTACGGTCGCTCTACTTCCCAAATTTACGTCTTCGGCCCGCTTTACCGGGAGGTCCTTTTGTCGCCAGCTCTCCGCCCCGCGACCGTCGCTGACCAGTGGTTACGAGCCCTGGGAGCCTTCTCCGAAGAGGAGCTCGGCACGCTGCTGCGCCGGCGGCCCGACCTTGCCGCTGCCAACCCTCGAGATCTAACCGAGTTGGCCGGCACGATGCTGGGGCGGCCCAGCGCGGCGATGTTCTACGACAACTGTGACCGGTCTGCCCAGCAGGTGCTGGAGGCGGTGTGCGTGCTCCCGGCCCCGGTGACCGCGACTTCGCTGGGCGCCGCCCTTGGCTGCAACCCAGGCGCTCTGGCCGCTCTGATCGATGCCCTTCGCTCCGCCGGGATGATGCTGGTGCACGACAGCGGGGAGATCGTCCTCAACCCTGGCCTCGCCGCCGGCCTGCCTTGGCCCTGTCGCCTCGGCCCACCGGGCGCCCCGTTGTTGCGGCAACTTCCCAACCGCGAGTTGTCCGTGCTGGCCGGCCGCATGGGGCTTTCTGGGACCGGCAACAAAGACGACTTGGTCAGGAGGCTGGTGCGGGCTCTCTCCGACCCTGCGCACGTGGCCTCGCTCCTGCAAAAGGCGCCCGAAGGGGCGGCCAAATTGGCTAAGGAGGCAGCCTTCGACTGGCCGCAGTTCCAGTTGTCGTATGGTGTCGGCGCGATGGCCCGCAACACCAGCCACCCGGTGGGCTGGTGCCTCCAGCACGCCTTCCTGTTGGGTACGGGCTACGCGACCGCCGTCATGCCCCGCGAGGTCGGCTTGGCCCTGCGCCAAGGCCGTCCTTTCCCCTTGTTCAGCCTCGGCCCGCCCGAGCTGCTCACCAGGGCCGTGGACCAGGACCAGCTCGATGCCGCCGCGGCGCAGGCGGCTCTGGCGCTGGTCAACGACGTTAGCGCCATCTGCGAGGCTTGGGGCACGGTACCCGCCAACCTGCTGCAGGCGGGCGGGCTCGGCACGAGGGAGCTGCGCCGGGCGGCCAAGCTCATCGGCAGGGCCGAGGACGTCACCGCTCGCCTGGTCGAGCTGGCGGGCGTGGCCGGGCTCGTGGAGGCGGACGAGTTATCAGGGTCGGCGGCGCCCACTGAGGAGTACGACCGTTGGCAAGCGGGGAGCTCGGTTGAGCGCTGGCTGGAGCTGGCGACGAGATGGCTCAACTCGCCGGTCCACCTGAGCTTGGCCGGCGCCAAGGACTCCAACGGCAGGTTGCTCGTCGCTCCCTTGCTCGACCGGGGGCCGGACCGCGGCGCCATCGTGCACAGGACCCTGTTCCTGGACCTCCTGGCCGGTGCTGGCCCTGGTGTCGCCGTCGATGTGGAGAGCGCGGCCGAGGTGGCCGAATGGGCCTGCCCGTCGTCCTGGCAAAGCGCCATAGCGGGCCCGCGGGAGCTGGTCCAGTGGGTGGCGAGCGAGGCGGTGACGATAGGGCTGTGCGCCGGCGACGGCCTTGGGGCCGGCCTCAGCAGTTTTGGCCGGGCGCTGGCCGAAGCCGACCGCGGCGGGGCGGAGAAGCTCTTGGCCCGGCTGGCCCCCACCGTCGTCGAGATCGTCATCTTGCAGGCCGACCTCACTGCTACTGCAGCAGGCGAGCCGGCGCCCGCCCTGCGGGCCGAGCTCGACCTGTTGGCGGACGTCGAGTCGAGCGGCCAGGCGACGGTGTGGCGCTTCAGTGAGCCCAGCCTGCGCCGGGGCTTCGACGCCGGTCGCAACGCCGGGGACATCCACGCCTTCTTGGCCCAGCGCGCCGCCCGCGACATCCCCCAGGCGCTCTCGTACCTGGTCGACGACATGGCCAGGCGCTACGGGCGGGCGCGGGTCGGGACGGCGGCCTGCTACGTGCGCTGTGAGGAGCCGTCGCTGCTGGCGGAGGTGCTGACCGATAAAAGGGTGGCTCGCCTGGGCCTACAACTTCTCGCCCCCACGGTGGCCGTGAGCAGTACGGCGGCGGCTGAAGTACTCGGCGGGCTCCAAAAGGCTGGGTACCTGCCCGCCTGTGAAAATCACGACGGCACGCTCTCGCTCAGCCGCCCGGTCGCCCACCGGGCCGGTGCCTCCTCGGCCCGAGCGCGTCCCGGAGATGGCGGCCGCGACACGGGCTGGGGTCCCGCAACTGACAAGGACGACCCGGGGGCGGTGCTCGAGCCTGGGGAGACGGACGAGGAACTGCTGGCTGAGCTGCTGGAGGATCCCGACTGGTTCACCGAGATGACCGGCCTCTCGCCCGAGTTGGCCAAGGCGATGCTCCAGATGGCGACGGGGGACTTGTCCTTCGAAACAGACCTGGACGCCCTGGTCGAGCGCCTGCGCAGCAAACCCGTCGCGGGCTCGGCGAAGCCGACCTCCAGCGGAAAAGCGGGGCCGGCGAAGACCGGCCCAACGGGAGAAGGTAGGATAGCCCCGGCGGACGTTCTCCTTTCCCTTTTCGACAACGGGCCACCGAGGCCCACCCACACTGCCAAGGGCGACGACGAGGTGGCGGACATGCTCCGGGCCGCGGCCGAGCAATCCTGGGCGGTGCGCATGAGCTACGTCAACGGTGAGGGACGGAAGAGCGAGTTCTTTGCCGAGGTGGTGGGCTTCGTGCCCGGCCGCGCCCGGGTACGGTACGTGGGGGACCGGGCCGGGGGCGGCGAGCTGGCCACCTACCGGGTGGAGTGGGCGCGTGTGCTCACCGAGGCCGAGGAGGACGCCCTCTTGTGAGCGAGGGCCCGCTGATCGTCCAGTCCGACCAGACCCTGCTGCTGGAGACGGCCCACCCCGACGCGGCGGCCTGCCGCTCCGCCATCGCAGCCTTCGCCGAGCTCGAGCGTTCGCCCGAGCACGTGCATACCTACCGGGTGACCCCGCTGGCGCTGTGGAACGCCCGTGCCGCCGGCCACGACGCCGAGCAGGTGGTGGACGCCCTGCTGCGCTGGTCCCGGTACCGGGTGCCCCAAGCGCTCCTCGTAGGCGTAGCCGAGACGATGGCTCGCTACGGCCGCCTGGTGCTGGAGGTGGACCCGGCCCACGGGCTGGTGCTGCGCAGCTCCGAGCGGGCCGTCCTGGAGGAGGTGGCCCGGGCCAAGGCGGTGGCGCCCCTGCTCGGCGCCCGTATCGACAGCCGGACGTTCGGGGTCCCGGGGTCGGAGCGGGGACGGTTGAAGCAGGCGTTACTGAAGGTGGGCTGGCCGGCCGAGGACCGGGCCGGCTACGTGGACGGCGCCTCCTACCCAATAGTGGTGGCGGGACCGGAGCAGTTCAACCTGCGACGCTACCAGGAGGAGGCGGTGAGCGCCTTCAGCACCGCCGGCAGCGGGGTCGTCGTCCTGCCGTGCGGCGCGGGCAAGACCCTGGTGGGCATCGGCGCCATGGCCGCCGCGGGGCCCACACGCTCGTGCTCGTGACTAACACGGTGGCCGCCCGCCAGTGGCGGGCCGAGCTGCTGGCCCGCACCTGCCTGTCCGACGCCGAGGTGGGCGAGTACTCGGGCGAGCGCAAGGATGTCCGCCCCATCACGATCGCCACTTATCAGATCCTGACTTCCCGCAGGGGCGGCCTGTACCCGCACATGGAGCTGTTCTCAGCAGAAGACTGGGGGCTGATTGTCTACGACGAGGTCCACCTGCTCCCCGCCCCTGTGTTCCGCATGACCGCAGAGATCCAGAGCCGGCGCCGCCTCGGCCTAACGGCCACGTTGGTCCGCGAAGACGGACGGGAGGGCGACGTTTTCAGCCTCATCGGCCCCAAACGCTACGACGCCCCCTGGCGCGACATCGAGGCGCAGGGCTGGATCGCGCCGGCTTCTTGCACCGAAGTCCGGGTGACGCTCACCGATGAGGAGCGCATGACCTATGCCCTGGCCGAGGACGAGGAACGCTATAAGGCCGGCGCCACGGCCCGCTCGAAGCTGGCGGTCGTCGAGCGGCTGTGCGCCGAGGCGGTCGAGCGGCGGGAGCCGACGCTGGTCATCGGCCAGTACCTCGACCAGCTGGACGAGATCGGCCGGCGCCTGGGGGCACCGGTGCTCACCGGCAAGACGCCGACGCGTGAACGGGAAAGGCTCTACGGAGCGTTCCGCCGGGGGGAAATCCCGGTCCTCGTGGTGTCAAAAGTGGCCAACTTCTCCATCGACCTGCCCGAGGCGTCCGTGGCGGTCCAGGTCTCGGGCACCTTCGGCAGCCGCCAGGAGGAGGCCCAGCGCCTCGGGCGCGTCCTGCGCCCCAAAAACGATGGCCGCCAAGCTCGGTTTTTCGCCGTCGTGTCGCGCGACACGAACGACCAAGACTTCGCCGCTCGTCGCCAGCGCTTCCTGGCCGAGCAGGGCTACTCCTACCGCATCGCGGACGCCGAAGCCCTCACTTGGTTGGACTAGCGGCCTCTGCCATTCCTATCCCTACCCTGCCACACCCCGGTGACCTTCGAAGGGGCCGACCTTTGCGCGCGAAGTGTCGTTATCCGTACCCTGGCGCGCAAAGTTACGTCCAGGAAGTCGTGGTTGCGGCGGCTGAGGCTGATGGCAGGGCGCAGTTGCAACTTTCCGGTGCGGCCTTGGGTCTTTGGTGGGGACCAGAGAGCCGCTGACGCCGAGGACTCTGGCGTTGTCTGCCGCGATGCGATTTGACGAGCCGGAAGTGCAGCCATTCGATCGCGCAATCGCAGAGATCCGCGAGCTCGGTGTGCGGCAGAGAGGTATATCGCGCCGGATCCTTGCGTACGGTATCCCGGGCTATTCGACACGGTGCGGCTCTCGGACGAGCGTCGTGCGTCCGCGCAGCCATTGCGCTTCGACGACCCCGAGATTGTCTTTCCCAACCCCCGGGATTCGGCCCTGACCTTGTTGCGGTTCGCCAACTTAGGGTTAGGGATCGACAACGTAGAGGTCATCGAAGACGAGGAGTGTTCGTCGCGTTCCTTGGGTCGAACCGAATCCGGAAATGGCAAGATTTGCCCGGAGACGGTTGTCGGCCAGCTCGCCACCGAGAGTGCAGGGCCTGTCTTGCAAGGGCGCCAACCCATCGATCGATATTTCGAAGCCGGCTCTGCTTCATGGGCCCTCCCAGCACCATAAGTTCGGATCTGCGTGCCTCATCCGTTGAAAGGGCCGTAATTATGGCGTCATCTTCTGAGTGCATGTCTGCGCTATGATTTCTTCAAGCTACGTATGGCTCTTTGCGGCGGGAACCGTCGATATGGTCGTATTCTCGTTGTAACTCCATCGTTTTTCAGCCATACATAATCGATGGTCTGCCCGGGTCGGCGAAAGTAGCCATCTTCGGAGCTCATAGGAGTAGGTCTTGCCGCGGCCTACGCCCGGGCACCTCAGAGGAGCCGTGACAACTCATGCGTCGAGCAGGCGACGGAGCTAGCTGCCGTCACGGTCGGGGTGCTGTTTTGCGGCTTCGTCGCCGCCATCTCCGGCGGTGCTGTCCTGTCTCGACCACGTGCATCAGGCGGATTTCGCCTATGTCACAAGTGGCGCTGAGCCGCACCACGGGAAAGCCCGGGATTGGCGGCTCGATGGCATTGCCGACCGGGCTGCTCCTGCCCACTTGTCGGATCTCGAGGCCGGGGGGGACGATGACAGTGATCGAGCCCATTTTGGTGTGGGCGACAATCTCGACGTCCCAGTCGTCGAACTCGGCCTCCCTCAAGTCGATGACCACAGCGCCCATGCCTATGTCGATCTTGGTGAGGCGGCTCACCTGCCAGCGGCCCTCGAGGCGGACCTCACCCATCGAGGTAACGATCTCGAGCGGCTCTTGACGATGCCGCGTGGGCGGGGTGAACTCGACGGGCGGCAGGCTGCGCACAACCGAGGCGAACTCTGAGCGGGTACGTGCCCCGAGTAGCGCATCGAGGACCTCCTGGAAACGGTCCAGATCCAACTTGCCGCTGCCTACTAGTCCCTATAGGAAGTTGATCCCGCGTTGCTGCAGTTCCTCAGAGACCGGAGGGTCGACCTGGGCCCGGCCGTGCCACGACCGGCGCCGAAACGGCTCAGGTCGCCGACGGCAACGGCGCGGGCAGGAGCGTCTGCCCGGCCAGCCACCGGTCGGTCGCCGCAGCGGCTGAACGGCCCTCGGCGATCGCCCACACGATCAGGCTCTGGCCCCGCCCGGCGTCACCAGCCACGAACACCCCCGGGGCGTCCGTCTTGTACTCGCCCGACCGGGCGATGGTCCCGCGCGGCGTCAGCGACACCCCGAAGGCCTCGGCCAGGGCCGGCTCGGGACCCGAGAAGCCGAGTGCCAGCAGCACCAGGTCGCACGGCAGGTCGAACTCGGTGCCCTCCACCGGATCGAACCGAGGCCGGCCGTCGACGACCGACATCGACACCTCGCACGCCCGCAACGCCCGCACGTGACCGGTCCCGTCGTCGACGAACTCGAGGGTGTTGACCGCGAAGACTCTCTCGCCGCCTTCCTCGTGCGCCGAGGACGTCCGGAACATCAGCGGCCACGTAGGCCACGGCGTCGAGGGATCCCGCTCGTCGGGCGGCCGGGGCATGATCTCGAACTGGTGGACCGACGCCGCGCCGTGGCGGTGCACGGTCCCCAGGCAGTCGGCACCGGTGTCGCCACCACCGATGATGACCACCCGCTTGCCGGCCGCTGAGATCGGCGTGGCCGACACCGGGTCGTCGGCGTCCACGGCCCGATTGGCGAGCGGAAGGAACTCCATGGCGTGGTGGATCCCCGCCAGACCCCGCCCCGAGATCGGCAGCTCGCGGGGGACCCTCGCCCCCGCGGCGATGACCACCGCGTCGTGGCCGGCCCGCACCTCGGCGGCGGCCACCCGGCCGGCACCGGACTCGGCACCCACGGAGACGCCGCACACGAACGCCGTGCCCTCCGCCTCCATCTGGGCCAGTCTCCGGTCCAGGTGGCGCTTCTCCATCTTGAACTCGGGAATGCCGTAGCGCAGAAGGCCGCCCGCCTTGTCGTCGCGCTCGTAGACCGTCACCGAGTGACCGGCCCGGGTGAGCTGCTGGGCCGCGGCGAGCCCGGCGGGGCCGGACCCGATGACTGCGACCTTGTGCCCGGTCTGCTGCTCCGGCATCACCGGTACCACCCACCCCGCATCCCAGGCCCGGTCGATGATGGTCACCTCGACCTGCTTGATCGTCACCGGGTCGGAGTTGATGCCGAGGACGCACGCCGACTCGCAGGGGGCCGGGCACAGCCGGCCGGTGAACTCGGGGAAGTTGTTGGTGGCGTGCAGCCGTTCGATGGCCGCCTGCCAGTGGTCGCGGTACACGAGGTCGTTCCAGTCGGGGATGAGGTTGCCGAGCGGACAGCCGTCGTTGCAGAACGGGATGCCGCAGTCCATGCACCGGCTCGCTTGGGTCTGCAGCCGGTTCTTGGCGAACGGTTCGTACACCTCGCGCCAGTCCCGCAATCGCACGGGCACGGGCCGGCGGACCGGCAGCTCCCGCCCCGACTCGAGGAACCCGGTGGGCTTACCCATGCGCGGCCACCATGATGGCGTCGTCGACCGGGATGCCCGCAGCTTCGGCGTCGCGCATGGCCTCCAGCACCCGGCGGTAGTCCCGGGGCATGACCTTCACGAACTGGAACGCCGAGCGGGGCCACGCCCCGAGCAAACGTGATGCGACCGCGGATCCGGTCTCGGACGCGTGGCGCTGGAGCACACCGGCGAGCCATTCGACGTCCTCGTCCTCGCAGTCTTCGAGGTCGACCATCTCGCCATTGACGTTGGCACCGAAGTGACCGGCGGGATCCCACACGTAGGCCACGCCACCAGACATGCCGGCGCCGAAGTTGCGGCCGGTGCGGCCGAGTACCACGACGCGCCCGCCCGTCATGTACTCACACCCGTGGTCGCCGACGCCTTCGACCACCGCGACCGCGCCCGAGTTGCGCACCGCGAAGCGCTCGCCGACGACGCCCCGGATGAGGGCCTCCCCGGCCGTGGCCCCGTACAGGATGACGTTCCCGGCGATGATCTGCTCCTCGGCCACGAAGGACGCAGGGGCGGACAGCGAGGGCCGCACCACGAGCCGGCCACCGGACAGACCCTTGCCGAGGTAGTCGTTGGCGTCGCCTTCGAGGCGCAGCGTGACCCCGCGGGGCACGAATGCCCCGAAACTCTGGCCGGCCGACCCGGTGAAGGAGATGTCGATCGTCCCATCGGGGAGCCCGGCTGCGCCGTAGCGCCGCGAGATCGCCGCCCCGAGCTGGGTGCCGACGGTCCGGTTGACGTTGCTGATCGGCATGGAGAGACCGACCGGGCGCCCTTCCGAAAGGGCCGGCTGGCAGGCCTCGATGAGCTGGCGGTCGAGCGCCCGGTCCAGCCCGTGGTCCTGTTCGCGGATGCGGTGGCGGGCCGCGCCCGGTTCGACCTCCGGCGACACCAGGATCGGGCTCAGGTCAAGACCGCGGACCTTCCAGTGGTCGACCGCCACGGTGACGTCGATCAGCTCGGGGTGGCCGATCACCTCGTCGAGCGACCGGCACCCCATGGACGCCAGGATCTCCCGGACTTCCTCGGCGATGTACTCGAAGAAGGTCACGACGAACTCGGGCCGGCCGCTGAAGCGCTTGCGGAGCTCGGGGTTCTGCGTGGCGATACCCACCGGGCAGGTGTCGAGGTGGCAGACCCGCATCATGATGCAGCCGCTGACGACCAGCGGCGCGGTGGCGAAGCCGTACTCCTCCGCCCCGAGCAGCGCGGCGATGATCACGTCGCGGCCGGTCTTCAGCTGACCGTCCACCTGGACCACGATGCGGTCGCGCAGCCGGTTGAGCATCAGCGTCTGCTGGGTCTCGGCCAGCCCGAGCTCCCACGGCGCCCCGGCGTGCTTGATCGACGTCAGGGGCGAGGCGCCCGTGCCGCCGTCGTGGCCGGAAATCAGCACCACGTCGGCGTGAGCCTTGGAGACGCCCGCGGCCACGGTCCCGACGCCGACCTCCGCCACGAGCTTGACGTGGATGCGGGCTTGGTCGTTGGCGTTCTTCAGGTCGTAGATGAGCTGGGCCAGGTCCTCGATCGAGTAGATGTCGTGGTGGGGCGGCGGGGAGATCAGCCCCACCCCCGGGGTCGAGTACCGGGTCTTCGCGATCCACGGGTACACCTTGTGACCGGGCAGTTGGCCGCCCTCGCCCGGCTTGGCCCCCTGGGCCATCTTGATCTGGAGGTCGTCGGCGTTGACGAGGTATTCGCTGGTCACGCCGAACCGGCCGGACGCCACCTGCTTGATGGCGCTCCGGCGCAGATCGCCGTTGGGGTCCGGGACGAATCGATCGGCGTCCTCGCCGCCCTCCCCGGTGTTGGAGCGAGCCCCGAGCCGGTTCATGGCGATGGCGAGAGTCTCGTGGGCCTCGGCCGAAATCGAGCCGTACGACATCGCACCGGTCGAGAAACGCTTGACGATCGACGCGACCGACTCGACTTCCTCGATGGGCACGGGCTCGCGCCCGCTCTCCCCGGCCGGCTTCACCCGGAACAGTCCCCGCAGCGTCCCCAGCCGGGCCGCCTGGTCATCGACGGCGCGGGTGTACTGCTTGAAGACGTCGTACCGCTGGGTCCTGGTCGAGTGCTGCAGCTTGTGCACCGTGGTCGGGTTGAACAGGTGGTACTCACCCTCCCGCCGCCACTGGTACTCGCCACCCACGTCGAGGTCGCGGTGGGCCAGCTCCGAGGGCCGGTCCGGCCACGCCCGCCGGTGGCGGGTCAGAACTTCTCGGGCGATCTCGTCGAGCCCGATCCCGGCGATGCGGCTCACCGTCCCGGTGAAGTACCGCTCGACCACGTCATCGGAGAGGCCGATGGCTTCGAACACCTGGGCGCCGGTGTAGGACGCGACCGTCGAGATGCCCATCTTCGACATGATCTTGAGCACACCCTTGCCGCAGGCCTTGACGTAGTTGCGGGTTGCCTGGCGGGGCGTGAGCCCCTGAAGGGTGCCATCCCCAACCATCTCGGTGATCGTGTCGAACGCCAGGTAGGGATTGATCGCTGCCGCCCCGTAGCCGAGAAGGAGCGCCATGTGGTGCACCTCCCGGGCCTCACCCGTCTCGACAACGAGACCCACGCGGGTGCGGGTCTTTTCCTCGATGAGATGATGATGAACCGCGCTCACGAGGAGGAGCGCAGGGATCGGGGCTAGCTCCGCCGAGGTGTGTCGGTCGGACAGCACGATCACCTTGGCGCCGTCCTCGATGGCCGCACTCACCTTGGCGCAGATGTCGTCGAGGGCTTCGCGGAGGGCGTCGCCCGGGTTGTCGGTGCCGGCCGGGAACAGCCCGTCAATAGCGAAGGATCGCCATCCCGGCTGGGTGCCGTCCTCGTTGATGTACAGCAGCTTGGCCAGTTCCTCGTTGGTGAGGACGGGCTGCGGCATCACGATCTGGTTGCAGCTGTCGGGCTCGGGCGCCAGGAGGTTGCCCTCGGGGCCGATGGTGCTCGCCATCGACGTCACCAGCTCCTCGCGGATGGCGTCCAGGGGCGGGTTGGTGACCTGCGCGAACAGCTGCTGGAAGTAGTCGTACAACAGGCGGGCCCGGTCGGACAGCACGGCCACTGGCGTGTCGGTGCCCATCGAGCCGAGAGGTTCGATGCCGCCCCGGGCCATCGGCGCGAGCAGGACCTTGAGGTCCTCGGTGGTGTAGCCGAACAGCCGCTGGTAGGAAATGATCGACGCGTGCTGCGGGGTGAGTGTGAAGCGGGGCGCGAGGTCGTCGAAGTGGATCTGCTTGTCGGCCAGCCAGTCGGTGTACGGGTGCTCGGCGGCTAGGGCGGACTTGATCTCCTCGTCGGTGACGATCCGCCCCTGCGACGTGTCGACCAGGAACATCCGGCCCGGCTGCAACCGCCCCCTCTGCACCACGCGCGCGGGGTCGATGTCGAGGACCCCCACTTCCGACGCCATGACGACGAGCCCGTCGGCGGTGACCCAGTAGCGCGAGGGGCGGAGCCCGTTGCGGTCGAGCACTGCGCCGATCAGCGTGCCGTCGGTGAAGGCGATGGACGCGGGGCCGTCCCATGGCTCCATGATCGAGGCGTGGAACTGGTAGAAGGCCCGGCGAACCGGATCCATGGTTCGGTGGTTCTCCCAGGCCTCCGGGATCATCATGAGGACGGCGTGGGGGAGCGAGCGCCCGCCCAGGTGCAGCAGCTCGAGGGCCTCGTCGAAGCTGGCCGAGTCGCTGGCGCCGGGCGTGATGATCGGGAAGATCCGCTCGAGATCGCCGGGGAGGAGGTCGCTGGCCAGGAGGGCCTCCCGGGCGCGCATCCAGTTGCGGTTGCCCTGGAGGGTGTTGATCTCGCCGTTGTGCGCAAGGTACCGGTAGGGGTGGGCGAGGGGCCAGCTCGGGAACGTGTTGGTGGAAAAGCGGGAGTGCACCAGGGCCAGGGCCGTGTCCGTCCGCTCATCCTGAAGATCAGGGAAAAAGGACTCGACCTGCGGTGCGGTGAGCATCCCCTTGTACACGACGGTCCGCGCTGAGAGGGAGGCGAAGTAGGTGCCGGGTAGCTCGTGCTCAACCCGCTTACGCAACATGAAGGCCCGTCGTTCGAGCTCCAGGCCGTTGACACCCGCCGTCGCTGCGGACCCGGTGACGAACACCTGGTGGAAGGACGGCATGGCGCTGCGGGCGATGCTGCCGAGCTGCGAGTCGTCGATCGGGACCTCGCGCCAGCCGATCACGGCGAGGTCCTCGTCGGCCGCCAGCCGCTCGATGCCCTGGCGCGCCCGGGCCGCCTCGTCGGCGTCGGTCGGCATGAAGGCGATCCCGGTCGCGTACGGCACCCGCGGCCGGGAGCGTGCAGCCGGCCACGGCCCGGTAGAAGGCGTCGGGGATCTGGATCAGGATGCCGGCCCCGTCGCCGGAGTTGACCTCCGCTCCCGAGGCACCTCGGTGTTCGAGGTGGCACAAGCTGCCGAGACCCTTGCGGACCATGTCGTGGCTGCGTCGCCCGTGCATGTCTACGACGAACGCGACGCCGCAGGCGTCGTGCTCGAATTCGGGACGGTACAGGCCAACGGGCACGGCCGATGAAGCCATGGGCGTCCTTCCGGGGATCGAAACTAACTGGACCTCCGCATGAAGGGACGACACTGGCCCTAGCTGCGCTAGTACAGAGTAGGCGATCCGAGGGGTCTCCACCGATCACTTATCGCGGAGAAATGCGTCCTCGGCGGCGGAGTCGAAGAGATCCGGGTGGTTCGTCAGGGTGGTGAACACCTCGCGCCAATCGCGCCCGGCGCAGGACTCGAGGGCCCAGGTCACGGACTCCACGACGGCTTCGGAGTACGTGGCCGGCTGCTCGTAGCCGACCTCGTCGATGGCGACGGCCATCCCCGCCACGACCGGGCGGGGTACCGCCCAGGGGTGATCGCCGACGGTGGGTGCGGGAGGGGGACCATCGACGAGGATCCGTTGGGTCTCCAAACCGGTGAGAGCGTCGATCGTGGCGCTGATCTCCGCGACCGATGGGGGAGCGAGGTCGGCGCAGTTGCCCCACCCCCCGCCGTCGCTCACTCCCTCCCACCACAGACCCCGGCCTGCCGGCTAGACACCCCAAAGGTCCTCGGCAACGCCCAAGCCGGCGCCCGGCGGTGAGCAGGCTGAAAGTGCTGGTCACGCCGCGGGTAGCCATAGCTCGGGACCGACGATGAACCCCCCGGGGGGAGGGGAATAACCCTTCAAGTCCCCCCTCCGACACATGAGATGACATGAAAGTTATCGTGTCCATCGGTGGGTGGCCCCCTTCGCGGCCAAATACCCTACGTCACGGATTCGATCGCGGCCCAGAGCTAAAGAACGCGGCGGTTGTCAGGAGGTCCCGATCTCGTCGAGGCCACGACCGAACCGCGATGTAACGCAAAGGGGGACCGCTACTGGTTAGCGGCTTATTCGCGCCTCGCTCATCTTTTCAGCACCATTACCCCGAACACTCAAAACCCAGAGTGCAGTTCTCGCGTTAGTTATATGCGGGCATTATGTGTTTTATCTAAATGGATGACTAAATGCAGCTTGCCAAATAACTAGAGCGGCGGATTGGGCTGTCATAGATGTACTGCACGAAGGGTTAAAGCTCTGTCGGTGACACCTTAACTGGAGACGTGTTCCCGACGTGACTGCGGTCATCTTCCTGCCCCTTTGCGTCCTGTTTGCGGCCGACTGACGTTAGAGCTCCGCGTCGGTGATATGTAACCGACGCAAAACAGTTGCTGCGTTTGGCTTCCTGCATCGGCACTCCAGTTATCGCCGATTTAGCGTGCGTTGCCGGTCCCTCCACCGACGTTGTTCTGTACCGCCCGCGAACCGGCTGTGTGGGATATATCAGGTCGCGATACTGGGATGCCTTCGGACGGCGTTCTGGGGCAGGCCGACCTGGCATCGGGCAGTGGGCAGCGGCGTCCGACACCGAGGTCAGCGCCGACACTCGGGATGAATGCTCGGCCTATGGCGGCCCGATAGGTTTGTGGGCTGATGTTCGTGTCGGACTTGCGTCATTTCCTCGACATGCCAGAGGACGCGCCACGGCCAGCCCGGGCGATGGCTGAGCAGTTGTTCGACCTAGTCCGGGCCGCTACAGCGGGCGATCCAGACAGCGCGTGGGTGTCAAGCCTGACCTGTCGGCGTCGGCCCGGGAATCGGCCTTGCCGGGGGTACATGGTGGTTGCGCGACCTGACAGCCGGCCCGGGTCGATCGAATGGTGCTGCGAACGCTGCGGCGATCAAGGGGTGGTTAGCGGATGGGAGGACTCACCGTTCGATCTGCGCTCGCCGGACACTGGGGCGAGCGACGCGGAGCTGACCAAGTCGTTTGTTGTCGGCGACGATGTCGCAGCGTCGCTACGTGACCTGCAGCTATTGGACAGAGAGTGCGAACGGCTGGTGTACCGGATGGTTGGCTCGGCCGACGGTGCGGTGTTGACCATCGATACGGAGCACCTGGACGAGCTGTTGGGGTTCGTGGCGGCCGAGGCCAACCATGAGGAGGACCGTCGTCAACGTAAGCGGCTCGATGGCGCCTTCCTGGTGCTGCAGGGGGCGCTCGACTCCTTCCCCGGTGACGGGCCGTGTTGGCCACGGGTTCGGCGGGCGCGCCTGAGGGCCAGTGGCGGATTGTCGAGATGGAGCTTTGGGACCGAGCTGCACTGGACCTGGTCGAACCAGCCTTCATCGACTTCGCTGCCGACGGGACAGGCGAGTTGCAGTTCATCGCGGCTAGAGGATGGATTGACTGGCGGGTCGATGAGGGCGGGCGGGTCGACTTCACCTGGGATGGTGTCGACGAGGGCGACCAGGTCCACGGACGCGGCTGGGCAATCGCCGACGGGAACGGCTCATTGACCGGCAGGATCTACTTCCATCGTGGGGACGACTCAAGCTTTCGTGCCATACGCCGGCTCGAGGTGCTCCAGAACTGACACAGGTACTGCCCGCCCCCCATGGCCACCAATTCGCGCCGCAGCTGGAACGCTAGGGGCAGCAGGCCGCGGGTACCCCTCCCGGATGGTCATGGGCTACCTGGCCCGCGCAGCACCCGTATCACGGCCGAACCGGGACGCGCGCTCGCCGCTGCTTCGGGACGCGACTGCGGGGAGTTCGCGGCGCCCTACGCATGTGCTGCTCGGGACGTGGTTCGTGTAGGGAGGCTTGGTACGCTCAGCGGCCTTCTCGGCGTTCGCCGACGCCGAGCTCGATGGTGCGCGCGGTCCGGGGCACCAGCGGGATCAGTGCCGGTTTGTTGCCCTTGCGGATGATTCGCAGTACCCCGTTGCCCGCGTTCGATTATGGGGCGAGAACGGCTCAGGCGGCGAGTTCGCCTTCATAAGGTGCGATCGACTCGGCCGTGAACGCCAAGAGCCGGGTATTCGAATCCAGGGTGGTCATGGCATGCCTCCTTCGGGTTGGGGAGGTCCAGCCAACACCGAACGAAATCCGCTGGCCCATCGTAAACGGGTGTCGCATAGTGTCGTACTTCGTAGTACACTTGCTGAGTGGCAGTAGTGGACTGGTCCTACCGGGCCAACTACATGGGAGAACGCCATGGGATCGAGGTGGAATGGGCCAACGAGGCACTTGAAGACCCCGACGCTCTCCGCATCGACCCTGATCCCGGCAGCCGATCGGGACGTTCGGTGAGAACCATCGGCAACTCGACCGGCGCCGGGTGCCTCGTCACTGTCATCACCGTCGAGGAGGCCGGGATCACCTACGGCGTGAACGGCTGGAAGTCCAACGAGGTCGACATCCGCCGGTACCGGGAGGAACGACTATGAGCGATATCAAGAAAATCATCGAGGCCGAGAGCGAGGCCTCCGAGAACAACCGAGACGCGCCTATAACCGAAGGGGCCAAGGTCACCCGGCCGAACCGGGGTCGCTCGACGGTCTATTCGATCCGGCTCAACCCCGACGAAGTCGCCGCACTCCAGTCCATCGCCGACGCAGCCGGTGTCCCTGGGTCGACCCTCGCCCGGTCATGGATCGTGCAACGAATCCAGGAGGAACAGGCAGGGCTCACCGACGCCGAAGCCGAACTCCGCGCCGCCCAGCGGCACCTCGCCCACCTACAGCGACACCTCCGCCAACACGCGTCGTAGCAACTCCAACAAGAATGGCGATGGCAGGTGGTCACCACGGAGGGCCGCGCCGTGAGCCCACCTGGATAAGGGAGGTCGGACGTGACCGAGCCAGCGGAGTACGCGATCGGAGCCCATGTCTACCGTGCAGACGGCGCGTCCGGGGAGCTCGAGCGGGCGGCTGTCGACCCGGTCAAGCGCGCTATCACCCACCTTGTCGTAAAGCGGCGGGCACGACCGTGACATCGGCCGGCTGGTCCTAATCAAGCTCGTCGAAGGGGCGACACAACAAGAAGTGCGGCTGCGTTGCACCCGGGTCGAGTTAGGGGCGCTCGATTATGCCAAAGAGACCGCGTTTGTCCCAGTACCGGACGACCGGTTTCGTCTATGCGGCGAACGAGAGGTTGTTGATGCCCGATTTTGGACCGGAGGACACAGACGGCATGGGCGGGGGGCCGCCCCGCTGCCTCGCCGCTGGTCGTGACCACTAAGCCGGTGTAGCGCGGGCCTCCGGCTTTGGGGTCGTACGGGGAGTGGCCGGAGTGCCGTCGGTGGGTGCGCTGATAGTGCTGGTCACGCCGCTCGTAGCCATAGCTCGGGACCAACGATGAACCCCCCGGGGGGAGGGGAGTAACCCTTCAACTCCCCCTTCCGACACATGAAATGACATGAAAGTTGTCTTCTCGGCCGGTAGGTGGTACCCTTCGCGGCCTGATGCTTTACGTCAGGGACTCGATCGCGGCCAAGAGCTAGAGAACGGGGCCTTTGTCAGGAAGTCCCAATCTCGTCAAGGCCAAGAGTGAGCCGTCATGTAACGCAACGAGCCACCGTTAGTGTTTAGACCGGGTTATTCGCAGCCTCCTTCATCCTTTCCGCACCATTACCCCGCACACTCAAAACGCAGAGTGCAGTATCAGTTCTGAGGTCGTTATGGGACGGGTATCATGTGCTTTCTCTAAATTGATCACTAAATGCAGAACGATGCCGAATATGCGCTGGTGGTCGATCTGGTGCCGTACTGCCGACAACGGCACAGATCAATTCATTATGTGGTCGCTGACTCGAGGCTTATGCGCCGTTCGTGCCCGGGATGATCACGTCAGGGCCCAGCCCCGGCGCCCACTCCGCCAGAGAACTCAGGTAGGCGAGGCGCCGTTCCTCGGTGAGCTCGCTCGTTGACTCCGCTGCTCTGGCTCTCGATATCTCCGTGCCTTCCTGGGAATCGCGTGCGAGGGTCTCGTCTAGATCCTCGGTCGTGACATTGACTCCGCAATAGTCAAAAAGCGCTCTCAGTACGTCGTGCGGGCGGGCGACGATCTCTTCGTACCGGGCCATAAACATGGGCACACCCTCATTGTGGAGAGCTATAGCTCCCACCATGCTCGTGCTCCACAGCCAGCTCAGTGCCTCGATAGCCGAGGGGAACGGGGCGAACTCGGACCCGTCCACCAGAGATCGAACTCGTGGTAAGACCTCATCCCCACCATCCCAGTTGGCAAACGCGTCCGGAGTGAGCGCCCCGGAGGCCCGCAAATGAGCGAACCCAGCTCTCTGCTCGGCGGTAAAGGAATACCGTCATCGCGCCCGGGAAGGCGCGCAGTAGTGGCCCAGCCAGCTCGATGTGCAGGCTGCGGAACTTGATCACCCACGTGCCGACCGGCCTCGGGGCACAAGGCAGAGTGGTGCATGTCTTCAGCAACGGCTCGAACTCGGCGTCATCGTGGTCGCGGAGCTGGTGGAGCTGGTAGTAGACGTTTGGCTCAGCGAACGACATCACATTGTCGGCCGCGGCGAAGGCGTGGCTAACGAGGGTCGACTCGCAGCGGCCTGTCGACTGGACCAACACCAAGCGTTCGGCGGGCACTGGTTTGGCCGCGGCAAGCACGTGCATCTCGTCAAAGGGGACCGAGACCAGGTGCGTTGCCGACTCGTACTGAGTTAGGAAAAGGAACGGCGCCAGGCCCAGCTCCACCTCTGGCGGCGTACGTACGAAAAGGCCAACGCGCTCAATGGGGTCCAGACAATAAAGGCTTAGCGTCGCGTCTTCGAGCACACAGGTCGGATCTGTTGGTGCAACTTCGTGGCAGGTGAAGTCGGTTGGCCTTGCCATTGCAAGCCCGACCGATTTGCTCCGGTCATCGATCGCCAGCAGTTTTGACGACATGCTTGCCCCTTCGCGGGTTTGGCGAAAAAGCTACCGACGAGACCCGGGTAGCTCAAGAGGGTCATGGCACGCTCGGCCTTGACCAAGCGGGCATGGCGTGTTCGGGCCTCAGGGCAACATTGGGTTGGCCGCTCTACGCACCCGACATCGGTCTTCTGGGACCGTGCGAACCGGCCTACTCGACCACGGCCGCATGAGGGCGGCCCTTCTGGCTGGGACTGAGAATATGGCGCGACACAGCGACGGGTCGGCGTGCGCCTTCTCACGGCTTGAACAGGAGCATAACGCCTGGTTGTCATGCGGCCGGTGCCGCAATTTCGGAGCGACAAGTGAGCCGCCGGGGCATAGTTGGTGCTGTGACCACGCATGGCGCCCGTGCTCATGACACGGGGCAAGCTCTGCCGACTGACTACGACGGCGACCCGGGCCGTTCGCAGCCAACCAGGCGGCCACAGCTTCCTTTTCTCGGCGCGGGGACGTCCACGCCAGCGTTGCCAGGCGCCTTGCTGGCGCTGGCTGCGGACTCGGCTTGGACGTAGGGGGCGGCAATGGCGTCCTCGCTCGGGAGCTGGCCAAGGTCGGGTCCGTACCGCGACCGCCGATCGCGCCACTAATGTCGCAGACGCTCCTCGACCTGCACTCCAGACCGACGCCCTAACCCTCCCGTTCCGAGAACTGAGCTTTCCGGGGACGGCCTCGGGTAGCTCGCCACCTCGCTTGGGCCCGAAGCGGTCGTCCTCGTCGTCGTCGAGTTCTTTGGCTTGGGCGGACATCCGCCACGGCGTGTTGGGGATAGCTGCCTCATCGGCCATTGCTGGCCACCGCCTTTCTGGCCGCCTCGGCGCGCCCTATGCGCTCGCATCCCGTAGGAGGGGCCGTCGATATTTATCACGACGCTCCGGTGCAACAAACGGTCGAGCATGGCGCTGGCCGCAACTGGATCGCCCGTCACTTTCGCCCAACTGGCGATGCCGAGGTTGGTCGTGACGCACTGCTCGAGCGCCTGCTCAGATCACTGCTCCCCCACTGCGAGTGCTTCACGAACAGGTCGTACGGTAGGACGTCGAGGTCGTAAGCAAACAGGGCGCCAACCGCGAGGATTAGGCGATTGCCAGCGCGATACTCCGGGGCGACGAAGAAGGGTCAGCTGCTGCAATGATGGCGCCTCATGACAGAGTGGCCGCCGAGGTGGATGCGGTCGAGGCTGCCGCGAAGCCATCTATCGCCTCGAGCGTTGTTTTCGCTCTCGACGTGCAGGCGGCGCGCGATCTCTGAGGCCCGCTGATCACCCCATAGTGCGTCAAGAGGTCAGGACCTATTGGGCAGGGCTCCTTTGGGTGCCAACTAGCCCACGTCGAGCAACCAACGATCCGCCCCTCCCAACCGCGAAAGCAGTCCCGGGGTGACATAATCGCGTTGCACAAATTGCTGGGGGACATCGCGTCTGCAGAGGCTCAAGTGCATCATCCGTCTACGAGCCTGGCTCCTGCGAGTCGTGCCGGCGTGCCAGAGATGGGCGTTGATGATCACGACGCTGCCCGCGGGTGCTTCGACGATCTTCTCCCGCGGGTCCGGTTCAAATGGATCTTCCGGGACAATATCCGGGTTCACGTTAAGAAATGGTCCTGAGGATGGGTCGATATTCGCTGGCGGCTGACTGATCGGTCCCCAGAGATGCGAGCCAGGCACGATCCTTGTCGCCCCGTTCTCGGCTGTCATGTCGTCAAAGAGATGGAGCGAATTGACGACCCGCCACCTGCCTCCGACCTCGGTGGGCGTGTCGGCGTGAAGCGGCTGGTTGCCATGACCAATGTCGGGCTCGCGCAAATTAGCGCCGTGGACCTTTATGTCGCCCAGGAGCCGCGCGGCAACGGCGAGCACAGGTGGGCAACGGAACGTGACATCGAAGGAGACGGACTTGTTGAACGTGTTCGATATGCGCATGGCGCCCTCCTCCGTATGGACTTCAGTGCCGCCGCGTTTGCCTTCTATGGCCACCATGCGGTCGAACTCTTCGCCCATAGCGGCGCACGTTGCCGGCGAGTGGACCTGAGGGACAACGACGTACCCGTCGCGGTCGACCATTTCCCACTGGTCTTGTGCAAGCTCGCTGCCGCCAACACCGAGGGCCTCTAACGCCGTCGCAGTGTTCATTGAGGATTGCTCGCTTCCTTCCTCTCGGCTGGCCTTTTCATGGGGCCTTCTCCGACGCACTTCGGCCCCCCGCCCGCACTTCTGCCGGCTCCAGTGGCTCTACTGCTTTCCGCCGGCTGGGCTGGCACAGAGCGCGCGGTTGAGGACGTGTGCCCTGGCGTAGCTCCACAGCAATACTATCCGCCCGCACCTAAGGCAACCCCGGCCCATCGTTGATAACCCCTAACGCCCTTACATGGTGACACTCACGCAGGTAGGGGCGGTTGACAGCCCGCCCTACGCGGTAGAGCATTGGGCGGCGCGGTACAAATGCCGTTCGGCTGACCTACCCCCAAATACCGACCTGCCCGCGGGGGGCGTGAGCGCAGAGCGACGCTCGGGGAACACTCCGACCACGCCTGAGTCGCGCCATAATGCCGCTAACTGGAGGGGTGGAAGTTGCCTGCCAGCACGACAGGGACCCGACATACTCGCGGACACGGTTACAGCGTGGCTTGGGGTCGCCTTCGCCTCTCGCCCTCATGGCCAGGCCTGTCCCTTGTCCTGGCCCGTTCGCTCGTCGCGTGGCCGCGTTTGCCGGGCTGGCCCGGCCAGGCCCCAAAACATCCGACACCTCCGCCAAACCACTGCAACGGGAACTTGCCTCATTTGTGAAGATCCCCGTAATAGAGGAGCCCTCTAGGGGTGGATACCGAACGGCCCAAGGTGGCCGGTGTCAATTCGCAGCGATTCCACCATCGCATAGGCGTTGACCTCGGTGTAGACGTCGGCACCGCCGAGCCGGTCCACCCAGTTCGGCACCACTGCCGCGGCGACCTGTGAGGCGACCCCATCGAGGTAGCCCTGGAAGATAGCCCACGGATTTGTCGGATCCACCTCGGCATAGACGCTGTTGACGTTAAAGGTGTCGATCGCATGTGCCGCCTGAGCCCTCAGCTCCGCCACGTACTCCTGCTGTACCGTCACGTCATCTCGCGTTCCGAGGCGCGTCAGGTGGCCACCGATATAAGTCTTGAACGGGTAACGAAGCGCCTGAGCCGGCGCAGCAATCCACCCGAGAACGTCCTGCGATTGGGCAAGATAAGCGAACGGGACCCAACCGGGGAAGACGATGTCGACGAGCATCAACGTCCTCTGTGCCGGCGCGTAGACGAAGATGTTGCCTGGCGAGTGGTTCGGCCCGTGATAGTCGAGATGCAACGAATCGCTGCCTACGCTCAGGGTCATGGAGTCCGAGAACGTGTGGCTAGGGACCGGCCGGTTGGGATCCCCCTCGCGTTTCAACAACGCTGCGACATCTTCGTGGGCGTAGAGCTTGGCCCCCTTGTACAAGACCATTGCACCGGAATGATCAGCGTGGTGGTGACTGTAGACGGCGTCGGTCACTGTCGACGTCGTCACCGACCCGATGGCCCTAAGGATGTTGTTCCCGATGGTCGGAGGGGCATCGACGGCGACGACACCGTCCGAGGTGACGAGGAACATCATCTGGTAGAGGCCGTCGGTCAGCCAGAACAGGCGGTCCTCGATCTCCTGGACGAGGTACCCGACTTTCGGGATGGCCGGGCCTTTGGCTGGCGCAGGCACGGGAGCGGTGGCCGTCATGCCTGCGGCTCGTCGCACAGCGGCCGACGCGGGGAGGGAACGCAGCAATGACGAGGCCGGAGCCGCAGCCGCCGCGAGACCCGCAGAAATGAGCAGGTTTCGTCTCGACACCGATCGAGTGAGTGGGTTGGCTTCGGAGTGCCGTGGTGAATTGGTCACGTTGAAAGAGTCCTTTCGAGAAGCGTGAAGCCATGGGCCGCACATGAGCGCTTTTGTTGGAAGAGAGTTGACGAAGGCCCGGTCTCA
Organism: uncultured Acidimicrobiaceae bacterium; assembly: GCA_963750465.1. Classification (GTDB taxonomy): domain Bacteria; phylum Actinomycetota; class Acidimicrobiia; order Acidimicrobiales; family Palsa-688; genus Fen-671. Next base: position 215,926 of record CAVVRE010000005.1, on the reverse strand, counting down.
TACCTCCGGGGCGTCGAGGGACCTTGCGGGGGCGTGAGGGGGACCTTGCGGCGCTCCGGCGCCGGCATGGGGCCCCTCGGCGGCCCCTGGCCCCGGTGGCTGGGGGTTAGCTGTTGATCGAGAGCGGTCGACCGGTGAACGCTGCGAGCCGATCGAGAGCCGAGGCGTCTTCGGGAGCGGCTTGCTCGGGGCCGTAGAAGCCGGCCGATCGGAGCTCGGGGGAGACGGCGACCCGCATGGTAGCCAAAGCGGTCTCGGCGACGTCATCGCCGATCTCGATTTCTAGCCCTGTGGCCCGGGCCAGGTCCCAGGCGTGGGCCGCGTGGTCGGCCATGATGAGGTTGAGGGCGAACCGGGCTGGCATGTCCCCCCATGGCATGGGCACGGCGCCGTCCAGGACGCCCGGGGCGCCGAACGCAGCGGTAACCGCCGCGCCGCAGCGACGATAGGACGCGACCGGGTCGGCGCCTACCCAGTCGGGCATCGCTGACCAATCGGGGAAGGGCTGTTGCTGGCCGCGTGCGCAGGCGGCGAACATATCGGCGGCGCCGATCATGTGGTTGAGGACGTCCCGTGCACTCCATCCGGAACACGGCGACGGTGCACCCAGTTGGTCGGCGGTGGCGGTGCTGATGGTGGCGGCGACTGGGTCAGCGACGCCTTGGAACATGGTGAGCTCGGTAGCGGTCACTGGGTTCTCGGTAGCGGTCATTGGGTTCTCCTCGGTGGTCGCGGGTATGGGCTTGCGTGCTGCCTATTGCGGGTTGCGACGCGGCGTCGTTGGCCTGGACGCCCCTTGTACGAGGTCAGTTTTCGGAGCTGCACTGTCCCGCAGCGCGGGAGTCAGGTCGTGGGCCGGTTGAGCCTGGCCGGTCGGGCTCGCCCCCCGGTGGGCGGCTGCGGGGGCTCGGCGGCGATGCTGGCGAGCCCGTCGAGGACCTTGGCGAGAAGGTCGACGAGCTGGAGGCGCTCGCCTTTGGTGAGCGGGCTCAAAGCGCCCCGTTCGATTGCGCGGATGCCCGGCAGGAGCCGGTCGGCGGTGGCACGACCGTCGGCGGTGATCTCTACTAACGTGCTGCGGCGGTCGTCTGGGTTGGGTGAGCGCCGGACCCAGTTGCGACGTTCGAGCAGGTCCAGGGTGGTGGTCATGGTGGCCGACGCGACCAGGACTCGTTCGCTGATCTGGGAGGGGGTGAGCGCCTCGCCGGCGCCGTCGAGGACCGCCAGCACCGTGCCGGCGTCCATGGGCATGTCGAAATGGGCGGCCATGAAGCGCCCGAGTTCTTGCACGCACGCCTCGCCGGCTCGAGCGAGGGTGGCGTATGCCTCGGTGCTGGTGGCGTCTCCGTCGGGGTACTCGGTATTGAAGTCCGGCTCGACCTTGACCACGCCACGTGCGGCGGCGGACGGGCGCCCACCTTTAGCGGGCCTGCGTCGGTAGGGCTCAGGCAGTTGTGAAGATCTCGATGCTCGGCTGCCCGTCGACACCGGATCGCGCCATGCCGGCGCGCAGGTCGGCCGACTGTGCGAAGGTGCTCGCCTCCTCCACCGAGGGGAAGTCGTGGGTGATCAGCAGGTCGTTGGCGTCCGCAGGGAGCCGCAGCACGCGCTGGTCTGTGCAGCCGTGCCGAGCTCGCAGCGGCTCGAGCGAGTCGTAGACGCTGCGCCACGCGTTGTAGTCGTTGACCTTGTGGCGGACCACCAGGGTTGCGCTCATCGTTGTCATCTCCCTCTTTTCCCGAAGGCGGCGCTCTGCCGTCCACTAAACCGTAACACAAGTATGTCTCCGAGACAAGAGATTTAGTTCGGAAATATATTACTTCACTATTGACCAAAGCGAGAGCCTCATGAGCACGACACCGCAGGTCGGTCCAGGTCGATGAGGCTGATCGGGACGAGGGTGCCGAAAGGGGCCTCTGACACTCCCCTGGCCTTGGACTGGTTGACCGGGACCGAAGTCATGACCGGGACCGAAGTCATGACCGGGACGGACGGGCGCGAGCCGAGCTACGTCGTCTCGGCAGGGGCTACACATGCAAAGCCCGCCGGATGGGTGACTTGGCGTTTGGCTGCAGGGGGCAATCCGAATGGCAGCATCAGCTCTCCGCCGGCGGCTCTCGGAAGGTCGAGTCGAGGCGCGATCGATTGCATGCAGGGGCGGCCTCGTTGAGATTGCTCGGAGTGAGTTGGCACGGCGAGCGCAAAGCCAGGAGTGAACTCCCCAAAAGTCAAATTGGCACCGTTCGAGCTGCAATCAACTCGTTGCCAGCGCCGGCCGCAGCACGGCGCGGCGTGGTGCCTCGTTGGTCTGGGCCCTCCTGGTGAGCACAATGTGCCTGGGAAATACGGCTAACCCGGTACGCGCATGGCGGTCGTGCGAGGCGGTGGCCGACTGTCCCTGGCGAGTGGAGTGATAGTGCTGGTCACGCCGCTGGTAGCCATAGCTCGGGGCCGATGATGAACCCCCTGGGGGGAGGGGAGTAACCCTTCAAGTCCCCCCTCCGACACATGAAATGACATGAAAGTTGTCTTCTCGACCCGTACCCTTCGAGGCCTGATGCTTTACGTCAGGGATTCGATCGGCGGCCAAGGGCTAGAGAACGGGGCCCTGGCCAGGGAGTCCCAACCTCGTCGAGGCCAAGAGCGAGCCGTCATCTAACGCAACGAGCCACCGTAAGTGTCTAGACCGGGTTATTCGCAGCCTCGTTCATCCTTTCCGCACCATTGCCCCGCACACTCAAAACTGAGAGTGCACTGTCTGTTCTCAGTTCGTTATGGGCGGGTATTACGTGCTTTGTCTAACTTTCTCGAGCCACACATATCGGATGATCGGGCGTCGCCCAGTCACTCGATGGCGACGGGCCGTCAGGATACTGGTAAGAGGTGGGCGATATCGAGGGTCCGTCTACGAGTTAGTGCTTTTGCCATACGCTCATCTTCGATGAGGAAGCTCGTGGGTGGACCATCAAGGCCAACCGGCCGAGGGCCCGTGGGAAGCTGAGCGGGACGCGGAATGATCTACTACGTGCATCTTCCCTCAAGTCCCTCGGCCATCGACGTATAGGCGCGACCTTCTGCAGTTGGCGGGATGTTGCGAAGAAGTGCCTGGTGTCAGATGTGCTCAAGCGCACCCGGTCGCGACGCCATTTCGTCCTCAGCATGCGCAACGATCGGGAACCCACCTTTGCCCACCTCGAGCGGAGTGCGGTGGAAGCCATGAAACGTAAACAATCCACCGGAGAGGAAGGCCGCGTCGGTGAAGCCGTGTTGATCCAGGATGCAGTTGGCTATGTAGCTGCGGAACCCGGAGCGGCAGTAGCTGTAGACGGGAAAATCCTTCGGCAGCTCGCCGAGGCGGCCACGAAGCTCGGTGTAGGGGATGTTGATGGCCTCGGGGATGTGCCAGTACTCGAATTCGGCTGCGGTCCGGACGTCGAGGATCGTCGTCGCGGCGGCGCACTCCGGATAGTCTTCGGGGTACCAGAGCTTGATGTCGCCCCTGAGTAGGTTCGAGGCCTGGAACCCGATCATGTTCACCGGGTCCTTCGCGGTCCCGAAGGGAGGTGCATAGGACAACTCGACGTGCTCGAGGTCGAAGACTGACATGCCGGCTCGCAATGCCATCGCGAAGACGTCGATCCGTTTGTCCACACCGTCCCAGCCCAAGACCTGGGCACCCAGCAATCTCCCATCCGAAGGGGCAAAGAGCGCTTTGATGAACATGGGCGAGCTCCCGGGGTAGTAGGCGGCGTGGTCGTTCTGGTTTGTGTAGACCTTGCGGTGATCGATCTTCCGTTCGCGTAGTTGAGCCTCGGTCAAGCCCGTCCCACCAGCGGCCAGGTCGAAGACCTTCACGATCGCCGTTCCCTGGGTTCCTCTGTAAGCGGTCTCGCGGCCACAGATCGTCTCGGCGGCGATCCGCCCTTCCCGATTAGCCGGACCAGCCAGCATGGACAACACCGGCTCCCCCGTCTCCAGATGTGCCGTCTCCACGGCGTCACCAGCGGCGAGGATATCCGGCACCGAGGTGCGCATCTGGGCGTCGACAGCAATACCCCCAAGCGGTCCGATAGTCGCTCCAGCCTGCTTCGCCAGGTCGGTATCGGGCCGCACCCCGACTGCGAGCACGACAACGTCGGTTACTAATTCCGACCCGTCGGAGAGTTCGACCACCAGCGCGGTGCCCTCTTCACGGATGGCCTGAGCCTGGCTGCCGAGCCGAACGTTTACGCCGTGCGTGCCGACGTGGAAGTCCAGGATCCTCGTCATCTCCGGGTCGAGCCACGGCATCAGACGGTCCGTCCGCTCGACCACCGTGGTTTGCAGGCCGCGAATGCGCAATGCCTCGGTCATCTCCAGGCCGATGTAACTGCCTCCGATCACGACGGCCCGTGTGGCGCCGGAATCGAGCTCGCCAATGATCCGATCCATATCGGGGATATTGCGCAGCACATCGACGCGGGGGTGGTCCGCCCCCGGAATGCTGGGCCTGATGGGCTCTGCGCCGGGACAGAGTACCAGCTTGTCGTAGGGCTCTCGATAGATCCGTCCATCCGCAATCTCGCGCACTTCGACGACCTTTGCCGTGGGGTCGATGCTCATGACTTCGTGACCAGTTCGCACGTCCAGGGCGAGCGAAGCGCCAAGGCTCTCGGGGGTCTGGAGCAGCAGGCTGTTGCGATCCGGGATCTCGCCGCCGATGTGATAAGGGAGGCCGCAGTTGGCAAAAGAGACGTAGCGGCCTCGCTCAAGGATCACGATCTCCGCCGAGTCATCGAGCCGGCGCACCCGGGCACCGGTGGACGCACCTGCCGCCACTCCTCCGACGATCACAACCTTCATGATGTGGCCCTTCCTCTCAGTCTAGGAGTTTGCTTGTGAAATAGATGGTGGTTGCAACCACTTGTCCAGCAATGCTGAGGCGACGAACGACACAGAGACGGCCAGGATTAGCAGCGAGATGACTTCGAATGCGTCGGGTTGTAGGAAGACCAGGGTCAGGACCACCGACGAAAGGTGGAAGTCCACCTACTGACACGACCGGGGTGTACGGATCGAGCTTTCTTGTCGCCGACGGTCTTGAACGCGACGTCGCGATGGGCGCTCACGTCATCAGGCACAGGCGGATTGAGGTTCACTGCGTTCGTCGTCTGCATTAGTGCGGCTTCCAGAAGGCCCATGTACTGCCCGAAGTCGCTCCAAAACGGGGGTGCCTTTTCGAGAATATGTCGTCCAGCAGCGGTGTTCGATCTCGGGGCGAAGAGCCAGGCCTGGAGTTCCTCTTCTGGTTTTATTGGTTGGTGCCTTCGATTAGTGGTTGCAGTCAGGTCAGGGCCCGCAGGAGGCCTTGAGCTTGCTTAACAGCGCACCCGAGGTGGTCCCCACCTTCGTGATGGCCGCGCCCACCGCCTGCAAGTTTTTTGAGACCTGGCCGTTGCCTAGCTTGCCAACCGCCGACTCAACCCCCTGGATAGAGGCCTTCACGGCGGCCACTTGAGTTTTGTAGTCGCCCTTGGCTGCTTTCCTAAGGGAGTTCAGGTTGGTCATGACCTGCCCGACTGCAGCCTTGATGGCAGTGCGGCCTTGCACCAGGAGGCTGGGCTTGGCCAACGCCACTACCGAGGTCTTGAGCTGGTCTCGGGCCTGGCACACCTGCTTTTTCCCAGCCGGGTACGTGGTCGAGGTCGTGGCAGCCGCCGTATAGGACGATGATGACGCCGACAAAGACGTGGCGCCGGCAATGTTGCCGGCCGGACCGAGCCCGACCACAGCCAAGGCCGACACGGCTAGGGCACACGCGGCAAAGGGACGTAGCCAGACTAGGCGGAGGCGTCCACGCCGCCCGAGCCGGGACGGCGACGGGCCGAGGAGTACCTCCCGCCCGTTCCGACCACCCTTTTCATCAGCGTTATCGTCACGCCTTGGTGCGCTTTGCCCGAGCCCGGCGGCGGGGCCAACTACTAGGGCGGGCGTGTCGGGGTTCATGTAAATGCTCCTTGCGGCTTTTCGCATCGTTCGATGCCGGCGTCATTGACTAACGACACGTTGGCGCATGGGTAGGTGACGCCGCATCACCTTGGCCCATGAATCACCTAGGTGAACTTGCCGCCAAGGGCGTCGTGCCCGGGCGCCACAGACTGGGGAGCAACAGCGTGGCCCGTAGCACGCGAACCCGCGTGTTGTTAGCCCCATCCCCTGTGGCCTCGCACGAAAGCTATCGGGCGCCTGGACGACCCCCGCGAGGCCTGACCCTTCCGGCTGTCATCAGTCCGGATACGGCGTGGCAGATAACAGCCCTCTATCGCCCGGGCGGGGGGCGGCTAAGGGTTGGAGAGTGGGACTGCTGGTCAGACGCTCTCGGCCAGTTGCGGGGGACGAGGCCGTCCTCAAGGCGTTCGCCTGCCGTCAGGAGCTCCCCCGAGCGCCGAAGCTGTTCTCTTTGTACGCGGTGGCCTTCTCGGTCATCTCGATCACCGATGGCGTCACCCTGAACTACGGTTACGCGATCGACCACTTCGGGCCGGTGTGTATCTGGACCTGGCTGGTCGCGGGCGGCGCGCAGCTGGTGGTGGCGCTGGTCATCGCGGAATTGGGGACCCGGATGCTGGCCGGTTACACCTACCAGTGGTGTGGCCGCCTGATGACGTCGACCTATGGGTGGTTCGTGGTCTCTATCAGCCTGGGGGATAACGCACCTGGCGCCGTCGGTCGGCGTAGCCGCCTAGGTCTGCCCGCCTCGCCGTCCGTACCGGCCGGCCCTGGACGGGCGTACCGGCCGGGCCCTGGACGGGCGTGCGGGCTGGGCCCTGGCCTGAGAGCAGTTCCCCTAGGTGAACCTGGCCAGTAGGGGATGACGGGTCGCCTGCCTAGGTGTGAGGCTGCGTAGTAGTGGACAGCAACTGGGCGCAAGCCCGCAGGTACCGGCTCGTCCTTCGCGGGGAGCTGGGCGATTCGTTCGGGTTCCTGTTCGAAGGCATGGAGCTGCAGCGCCTTGCGGGCACGACGCTGCTGCCCGGCCCGGCGACCGATGAGGCGCACCTGCTCGGGCTCAGCGAGCAAATCGAGGAGCTCGGCGTTGAACTCGCCTCCGTCAACCTGTATCAGGAACCGACGGCGGTACAGCGGGGGCAGAACCCGATTGGTCTGCCAAGTAGAAGGCGTTTTCACCGTTCCCTCGGTGCTTGGTAGCAACGTCCGCCGTGCTCCTTTGCTCCCCGCTAATTGCCTCAAGGACTTTACTGACTTGATCCGCACCAGAGGCCTTGCCGAGCAAATGGAGTCGATGGCGCAGGGAGTTGCTCAGCGCGTGATCGACCTCGTCGTCGACTCGCTGGATGTGAACGCGCTGTTGGACAGGATTGACCTGAACGCAGTAATGGCGCGGGTGGACCTGAACCAGGTGCTCGACCGGGTGGATATGAACGCCGTGGTAGACCAGGTGGACCTGAACCAGGTGCTCGACCGGGTGGATATGAACGCCGTGGTAGACCAGGTGGACCTGAACCAGGCACTCGACCGGGTGGATATGAACGCCGTGGTAGACCAGGTGGACCTGAACCAGGCACTCGACCGGGTGGACATGAACAAGCTAATGGACCGGGTCGACGTCAACGGGATCGCTGCCCGCATCGATATCGAGGCTCTCGTGAAGAACACCGATATCGGCGCCCTCCTGGCCAGCTCTTCCTCCACCTTCGTCACCGAGGGCCTCGACCTAGGACGAAACCACGCTGTCAGCATGGACGACACCCTCGCACGTTGGGTGAGCCGGCTTCGCCGTAACCGCACCGGACGTGCGCGCCCGCCCGACTTATCGAATGCCCAGGAGGAGCCATGAGCGCGCCCGCCGACGTCGCCCTGCCCGCACCCACGCCCCGCGCCGGCGAGACTTCACCACCTGCGCCGCTCAGTGCGCCGCAAAACCTGGGTTCGCAGTACGCCGGGTTCGCCTCACGTTCCATCGCGTTCGTTTTCGACTGTGTAATCAGCATCGGGGCCTTCGAGCTTGCCACCGCCGCCGTCTCGTTCGCCGCCAGCGTGCTAACCGGGACCTCCATCCACTGGAACAGGGGCTATCTGTGGGTGGTGCTCGCCTTTTTCGCTTGGGAGTTCTTCTACTACGCCTACTCTTGGTCGGCGAGCGGTAGGACGCCCGGAATGCTGGTCCTCGGTGTGAAAGTTGTGGGCAAAGACGACGGGCACATGGGAACCGAGCGCGGGCTCGTGCGAACGCTGGCGTTTCCTCTCAGCTTCCTCCTGCTCGGGCTGGGCTTCCTTGGCATCTTGCTCGGGCGTGATCGTCGGGCGCTGCACGATGTCATCGCGGGGACCGCGGTTGTCTACGACTGGGACGCGCGGGAAGCACGGGTTCGATCCCTCGCTCGCCAGCACAACGGTTGGCAGCCGTAGCTTCCCATACCTTGGCGCATATCGAGTGCCGCGTGGGTCACGACTTGTGATGCCTTCTGCGGTTGCACCACCCGGTCGACCACCGTCTCCGCTCTCGAGCCTGGTCGGACGGCGGACTGCGACGCTCCTGCTTCTGGACAAAGTCGCATGACTCGAGCCCATCACGCACAAGCGGCGCTGGGCTTCTTCATGACATCAGCATTTGCGCAGCGAAGACATCGACCGCACTTTGGTTGGGACTTTCGGCCCTGTCAATACCTGGAGCGTTCAGCCATGGTTGTCGATAGGCACCGTCGCTCACGATTGGGCCGAGCGGTGAGCGCCATTTGGGCCAGGAAACACGAGAGAGGAGCCAATATGAGCGATATCACCGAGAAGCAGCTTGAGGACATAGAGGCACTGTTCGTCCAGACGGCGGCGAGCATGACCTGCGACGGGAAGATCCTTACGTTGAAGGGCTTATCGCCGTCGACGCTTTACTTCGCCGACCGTCCCCAGCGCGAGGTCGGGCACATGTCGTCTCGGCAGTTCGTCGCCAACTGGGGGGAGGGCGACAACAGCTTCGCCGGCAACCCACCGAACGCAGTCCTGTCCTTCGCGGAGCCGGGCGACAGGCGTCCCGAGGACGCCGTGGTGGTGATCCAAGATCCACACCTGGATGGAGACGCCCTTAGCTACCGCATCGAGCTCCTTGACGGCACCGTGCCAAAAACCACCGGCCCCTGTGCACTGTTCATCGACCCGTTGGGTCGTCCGCTGTCTCCGGTGTCCGTGGCGGGGATGCACCGCCGGGAGCGTCGCCGGGAACGCTGAGCGGCTGAGCAGTGCAGCGTTGTTGGAGGCGGGCGGAGTTGTTGGCGTCAGGAGACCGGATAACCCGATCTGAACGGCCGACATCTTGGTGGCTCCCTACAATTAATAGCCACCCAACCAGACGCTTTTGTGACACAGTTTTGCTCACACGGCCGCCCATCTCGGCCCGTGTGCCCACCGCTCACGGCGGGTTGTTGCCATAACGGGCCTGGGACCGGTCGTAAGGCGCGCTCGGGGCCAGTATGCCTCAGAGGTCCACGCGGTCTAAGACTGGGCGATCGGGCTGGTCCCCGCTGATGCCCGGGCTACCTCAGGAGACACGACGCCGGCCGGGATCGCCACTTCTTTGGCCAGCGCGGTTAGCCCTCAGTGAGCCGCTACAGGCGGCGCCACCGCGGTCGCCTGTAACGACCGCGTGCCCCCCACAGCGAAAGGAGTGATGGCGGGCGGCCGAGCGGGTCGATAAAGAGGACGAGGGCTCCCCTCTACGGAGGGGAGCCTGGGAGGGGCTTGATCTGGTAATTCAGGCTATGTCTACTAGATGCCCGTTTCGGCCGGCAGGACGCCGGTTTTTATGGCGCCGAGGAAGGCGCCGTAGTCCCGCTCGTTCTGGTCGGCGTAGGCCACCGCGAAATCACCGACGGCCCGGTCGAAGGTCGGCCCGGCGCCCAGGTAGGAGGCGATGGCTATGCGGTCGCCCGAGCGGGCGTGGGCCCGGGCCAGCGTCCAGCCGCAGATGCGGCCGTAGACGGCCAGGACAGCGGGCGTCAGGTTGGCCGTGTCGACCGAGACCTTCCCGTCCCACAGCTGGCGGACATAGAAGTCGCGCTGGCGGTCGTCGAGTCCGATAGTCCGTAGCCAGCCCAAGAAGATGTCGCTAGCCGACTGCATGATCCGTTGGCCCTCGACCACCCGCTGGCCCTGGTTGGAGACCTTGCACTTTCCAGCGTAGGGGGCGAGGACCGAGTCCTGGGCCTCTTTTATCTGCAGGAAGACCGGGTCGGCGTCCCGGCGGCCCATGAGTAGCAGGACCCAGCACCGGGTCCCCACGCTGCCCACCCCGACGACCTTCCTGGCCATGTCCACGATGCGGTACTGCTCGAGCAGGTGGCGCCGGTCGGCCTGCAGCGTGCGCCGGTAGGCGCGGAACAGCTCATGGAGCCCCTTTTCCATGCGGGCGCCTTGCTCTTCGTTGACCAGGTCCCGCAGCGGGACGATGAGGGGGGGGTCAGCGGTGATGCGGGGCTCGCCGTCGACGATCTTGGTCAGCTTAGAGAACGCCTTCATGCTGTCCTTAGACCGGGCCTTGGCCAGCTCGGCCTCCATGTTGGGCGCCTGCTTGGGGCCGAGCTCGGAACGGGCCAGGGCCACCAGGGCCTCGCCCTCTAGGCGGGCGTACCACACCCCGAGCTCGGTCAGCCCGGCGAAGCTGCGTAGGGCCTCCCGGTACTGGCGCACGGTGGCCTCGACGGCGGCCCGCCTCTCTAGCGGCTTCATGCTACCGTCCCGCCCGGCCACCTCGATGCTGGCGGCCAGGCGTTTCACGTCCCACTCCCAGGGCCCGGGCAGGGTCTCGTCGAAGTCGTTCACGTCGAAGACCAAGGCCCGTTCGGGCGAGGCGAACCCGCCGAAGTTGAGCAGGTGGGCATCGCCGCAGCACTGGACGCGCAGCCCCGAGACCGGCGTGGCGGCCAGGTCGGCCGCCATGATCGCCGCCGCCCCCCGGTAGAAAGTGAACGGCGAGACCATCATCCGGCCGTGGCGGATGGGGACCAGGTCGGGCTCTCGGCTGGTGCCCTGTTCGGCGATGATGTCGACCGGGCTCCTCCGCCCCGCCGGCGGGGCCCAGGCGGCATGGAGCGACCGGGGGACGGCGAGGCGGGCTGTCTTGCCCTTACCGGAGGCCTCCTCGGCGCTCACGTGGTCCACCCGTTTCTCGAGCGAGCGGTCGACCTTGGTGCCCGGCCCTACTTCCTCGGCGCCGGCCAGCACCTCGTCGTCGACGTGCTCGCCGCGCCCGGCGTCTCTACTCGGCACCGTGGTGGCGGTTTTCTTAGGCAGTGTGGCGGCGCTTTTACTTGGCAGCGTAGTGGTGGTCATCTTCGTTGTCTCCTCATTTTGGTCTTTTATCGGCATGTCGCGAGCGGGCGACCAGGTCGTCGCGCTCTATAGGCAGTGCGCGGCCTTCCGCCGCCTCGATCTCCTCCATGTCAGGTAGGCGCGTAACAAGGCGATGACCACGACACCAATGAAGGCCCCGGCGCACGGGCCGATGACGTACAGGCAGCAACCGGAGAAGCTGCCCGAGAGTTAGTACCCGCTGGGCCGGCGCCTGGCGCTGTATACTTAGCCATCGCGCCACGGCCTCAACGCGGAAACCGGCGGGCTCTCATAGAGGGACGGTCGGCTCGCCCACGAGCACACGACGGGCCGAACTCTCGACCAAGTAGCGCCGTTTTTATCAGAATCCTGGTCCTAGCTGCCTGGCCCCCGTTTTGAGGGGCGAAGGCAGCCGGCCAGTCACAGTGCGAGGTTTTCGAGGATCAGGCTGGTACTTTCTCCGCTTCGATGGCGTCCTCGATGGCGAGGGCCAACCCGAGGGCCTTGGCGATCGAAGTGGCTGCCGACACCGTCCTCGCAGTACCGATAATCGGGGCAACCCCAATCAGCGCACCTTGGGCGTCTTCGAGCGTCAGCCTCGTATCAGCAGCCGCTCGTAGGTTCAATAGGTAGGAGGCTGGGGCAGCACCAGTAGCTGCTAATGCAGCAAGGCGGACCATCATGAGGTCGCGGTTGTCCAGGCTCGTGCGGCTCACCGATGCTGCGGTCATCTCAACGACGGTGTCGAGGAGGGGTCGGTCTTCACTCATTTTTTTGTTCCTTTCTCTTTAGCATTGGGATTTCCCAATTCATTTAGCTGTGGCGCGTCCCGTTCACCCGCGCCGGGGCCGGGTGAGCAGATGCCCGTGGTGCCGCTTTGGCGGTGTGCTTTTGCAGCCGGTCCGCCACGAACATGACGATGACGGCGATCCCGACGCCGGCGAAGGTGAACAGGATCCGCCATCCCTCGTCGGCAAGGTTGGACGGGTTGGGCACGTCCATGGCGATCAGGATGGCCGCGGCCATGGCGGCGCTAGTACCAGGCGTAGTTCACGAACCGGATCGACCCGGCCAGGCGCGAACAGGACGACGATGATCACCTCGAGTGCGGTCCTGTTGTCGACGGCGAGGAGGACGAGGGCTGCCACCGCGGCGCCCAGTATCGTCCCGGCCATGCGCTGCTCGGCAATGAAGGTGGATTGCTGCCAGGCTGGGCTTCATGGCAATGATGGCGGCGACGGGCATCCAGTAGGCGTGGGGCAGCTGCAGCCCGAAGGAGATGGCGACGGCGATCGACAGGGCGGCGGCCCGGATCACCGCGAAAAGGACCACTGGCCGGGTTAGCGGCCGGGGCGAGATGTCCCCGGGGATCTCGGCGACCGGCTGGGGCTGCGCGGTCCGCCCACGGGCCAGCCACATGATGAAGGTGTAGGCGATCCACAGGGCCGACCCGGTGAGGAAGGCCAGCGCCTGTTTCCACGGTTCGGTGTGGACCAGGCCGGAGCGGAACAGGCCCGGGCAGGCCGAAGGCGAGGAGGGTGGGCAGGCCGAGGGCGACGACGAACCAGACATTGAGGAGATAGGCGGCCACGAATCGATGCAGGCCGTATTTCACTGCCAGCCCGCCCAGCAACGTGGCCACGAAGGCGGCGAGCACTACGAACCCCCAAGCCCCGCCGCCGATGCCGAACGCCAGGGCCGTCAGCAGCGCACCGACCGCGGCGACGACGGCCATCCGGGGCACCCGGTAGCCGTAGGTCCCGCCGGGGTCGCCCACGGCCAGGCACAGCACCGCGAAGATCACCGTGAGGAAGTACCTCCGCTCGTGGGGGAGCACGCCCACGATGATCACCAGCCCCAGTACCACCGCCATGATGACGCCTCGGCGCAGGTTGAGCCCCTGCCGGTTGAGCTGGAATAGCTTCGCCACCTGGTTCACGACTCGACCTCTCGGCACCTTGGCCTGGGACCGGCGAAGCAGCCCTGCCGAGGAGCCACCGGGCGCCAACCGGGGGCCGGTCCGCCACCCGCGGCGGGGCAGGCTGGTGAGCTTCGCCTGGGCAAAACAAGCCCGTACGGTCGCCCGACCAGTGGGCCAGCCGTTGCCGCTAGCGGCGAAGGTCCTCACTGTGGGCTGGTCCCCTGGTCCGGGTTGACGGATACGAGCTCAACGCCCAGGTCCTGGATTTGCTCGATGAGCCCGAGCAGGTGGGCCTGATCGGTCAGCTGGCCGGTCAGTACCGTCGTGCCGGCAAGGCGCTGCAGCTGCATGCCTTCGAACAGGAACTCGAACGAATCGCCCAGCTCGCCGCGAAGGACAAGCCGGTACCTGCGGGCTTGCGCCCAGTTGCTGTCCACTACTACGCAGCCTCACACCTCAGGCAGGCGACCCGTCATCCCCTGCTGGCCAGATTCACCTAGGGGAACTGCTGCCAGGTCAGGCCGCACGCCGGCCCGCACGCCCGTCCAGGGCGCGGCCGGTCACGGACGCCGGGGCAGGTAGACCTGGACGGCGACCTCGACGGCGCCCGTTCGTTATCCCTGGGATGCCGCGCTAGAGGAGGCCGAGTTCGCGGCCACGTTCGAGGGCGTCGGCCCGCGAGCCCACCGCGAGCTTGCGGTAGATGGCCCGGACATGGCTATGGACGGTGCTGTGCGCCACGTACAGCTCACGGCCGATGTCCCGCTCGGACAGGTCGCCGTGCAGTAGCTTGAGCACCCGGAGCTCCCGCTCGGTCAGCTCCTGATCTCCGGATCGGACCGCGGCGGATCTGCGGTGGCCGGTCCAGGGCGGCCAGCCTGTCGGCCAGGATCCCCGGGTCGGGGCAGGATTGGAGGACGGATCTGGCCTCGGCTATCGCACCCGCGGCACGGTTGGTGCTCGCCCAGGCCTCGAAGCACCGGCGCCTGGCCGAGCAGGGCATAGGCCAGCTGGATGGGCTGGCCAAAGGTCCGCGAGCCAGGGCGACGCCGCGCTCGATCAGCGGCAGTGCCTCCTCGGGCCGGCCGCGCGCCGCGAGCGATACCCCCAGCGCCAGCGGAACCATGCCGGCCAGCTTTCTCCGTGCCGTGCTCCCGCCCGAATTCGGCTGCCGTCTCGGCCAGCATCCGCTGTTCTTCCAGGCGGCCCCGTTCGCCGGCGATCCGCGACCGGAAGGCCAGCGACGACACGCCACACAGCCACTGCGCGCTGGCGGGCGCCAGCGCCGCCGATTCCGCGAACCACCGGTCGGCCTCGTCATTCTCACCCCGGAAGTACAGGCCCATGCCGACCGCCCAGGAAGCCAATGGCCGCCAAGGCGACCCGGGGCCCTCGAGCTCGGCCGCCCGGTGGCCGTTTTCCAGCTGGGCGCCGACATCTCCCCAGGGGAAACCGGCCCGTAGCATCGTCAGGCTCGCCTCAGCCGAGCTGAAGCCGTCCGGGAGCGGCCCGCGCGCTGAGGTCGCCCAGCCGTTCGACCGCGGCGATGGCCCGCCGCCGCCTCCTCCCGCCTAGCAGACAGCGACAGCACCCACGCCTGAACCAGGAGCAGACGCACCTCGCCGCTCAGTATGTCGTCGGGGAGCCGCCCCAGCCAGGCCAGGACGGTGTCGTACCTGCACGTGTTGGCGTACCGGATCCAGAAGGTTTCGATCAGCTCGACGACCTCGGCGTAAGCCTCGGCCGCTAGTGCGTGCTGGACCGCCTCGTCGGTCGTCCCTTGGTCACGATGCCAGGAGCACGCGCGGCGGTGCAGCGCCAGGGCCAGGCCCGGGCTCGCGCCGCTCGAGCTCCACCCGGAGCAGCTGCGCGAAGACATGGTGAAAGCGGTACCACCCGCCCTCGTCGTCGAGCGGGACTAGGAACAGGTTGCTCCGTGACAGCGCATCGAGCATGGCGGCCGAGCCCTCCTGCTCCATAACGGCATCGCAGAGCGGGCCGGAGAACCGTTCGAGGACCGAAGTGCGGAGCATCAGCGCCTGCGCCGAGGGGTCGTGCGCCTCAAGTACCTCGGTCAAGAGGTAATCCACCACGTGACGGTTGGAGCCGCCAAATGTGCGCACGAAAGCGTGGCGGTCGGCCGCGAGCTGCAGCGAGAGGGCGGCGAGGTAGAGCCCAGCCGGCCACCCCTCCGTCTTCCCCACCAGGGCGTCGACATCTTCGGGCGTGAGGTCGAGCCCGAGGCGCCCGTTCAGGAACGCGCCCGCCTCCTCGGAGGTGAACCGCAGGTCGTCGGCTCGTAGCTCGAGCAGCTCGCCATGGGCGCGCAGAGTAGCGACCGGCAGGACTGGCTCGGTCCTGCTAGCGATCACGAGCTGGAACTCGGCGGGCGCGTGTTCGATGAACCATCGCACACTGGCGCGGGCCGCGACGCTCGACAGCCGGTGGAAGTCGTCCAGGATGAGCATGATCTCTCCCTGGCCGTCCAGCTCGTTGACCAGACCAGGCAGGACCACGTCAACCACCGGTGCCACGACCCTAAGCTCCGACGCTGACCTGGCGACGGCCGGGCTGGCGCGACAGAGCGCACCGATCGCGTGCGACCACAGGACCACAGGGTCGTTGTCGCCCTCGTCCAGCGTCAGCCATGCA
The DNA here is from genome assembly GCA_963750465.1 of uncultured Acidimicrobiaceae bacterium. Lineage (GTDB taxonomy): Bacteria > Actinomycetota > Acidimicrobiia > Acidimicrobiales > Palsa-688 > Fen-671. The sequence goes on along the minus strand of CAVVRE010000005.1, from coordinate 200,031 downwards.
ACGGGCTTCCGCGCCGCCTCCCCCTCGTGCCACGCGGCCAGGAGGGTGGTCTTCCCGAAGCCTGCTGGGCAGGCGATGAGAGTGAGCCTGCGGCCTGACCCGGTTCGAAGACGTTCCAAAAGGCGCTCGCGGGGGATCGACTGCTCGCGGACGCGTGGCGGGTGCAGCTTCGTGTCGACCAGGACCGCCTGCGCCGCGCCTCGTCGCATAGCGTTGCCTGCGGCCGGGTCCTGTAGTTCAGCGTGGCGGTCCTCAGGTTCTACCTGACGGAGCGAGCGGGTCGGCTCCGACGCGGGGCCGAACGACTCCTTCGTAGAGGGCATAGGACCTATCTTGCTGGTTGCGGACCCTCGGCCCCAAGGGTCCAAAGTCCCAACGTATGGTAGCGTCTCTTTGTCATCCGCACCTGAAGATCCGGCGGGTTCTGGTTGCACGGACCGTCGCCGAGCCATCTCACAGCCACGCAGCGACGGCCCGGCGGATGGATATCGAGCGTCTGCCGAGCCCCCCTCGGGTCTCTGGCCGGCCACGCTAGAGTTCCTTGCCCGCCCGGCAGTCAACCCGTGAGCGCCTCCAACTGCCCGGTGGGCGATGGTATGCACGATCGAACACCGGGCGTGATGTACCTCGCGGGGCCGCGTAACCACACTCCGTGACCGCAGCTCGATCAACTTTGAAACGCCTCTCTCTCCCCTAGGTGAATCCGGCTGGCAGGGGATGACAAGTCACCTACGTGAGTGTGAGCCTGACGGGTGACATACAGCGGCAGGGCACAAGCGCCCCGGCCGTACCGGGTTGGCAAACAAGGAGAGGAAAAGGACATGGCGAAGTCAGATGCAGTTTTCATCTACATCGGCACGTACCCCAGCGAGGCGTCGGCACGGGCCGACTACGATCTCATCAAGGACCTTCACGCCGCTGGCGGCATCGGGACTTACGACGCCTCGGTAGTGACAAAGGACGTCGGACGGCAAGGTCCATGTCAACAAGGACGAGATGGCTACCAGGCACGGGGCTTGGGGTGGCGCGGCCGTCGGAGCCCTGGTTGGCATTATTTTCCCACCCGCCATCATCGCGACTGCTGCGGCCGGTGCCGCTGTGGGCGGAGTTAGCGGCCATCTCTGGCGGGGGATGTCGCGGGCGGACGTCAAGGAGTTCGGCGACGTCATCGACGCAGGGCAGGCCGCCCTGGTCGTCGTCGGGGAGAGCACTATCGAAGACGCCTTTAACAAGGCCGGGCTGAAGGCCGAAAAGCAGGTCGCCAAGGACCTGGACGTGAACCCGAAGGATATCGACCAGGCGGTCCAAGAAGCCGCCAGCGAGCTCGGGTGACCAGGGCCGATACGAGTTGTACTCGGGCAAGTCCGGAATTCGTCTGTGGCGTTCGCCACGGCTTGGCGACCCGGACTCGTCGGCCTACCATATTTGTCGTGGCTGTCGTAAAAAGGTCGGTGTCTATTGACTCAGAGGTGGCGAGGGCGGCGGAGGATGCCCCCGCCGGGGAGGGCGTTTCCTTCAGTGCCTGGCTGTCCGAGGCCGCTGAGCGACGGCTCCGTGTGCGTGAAGGCCTACGAGGCGTAGCCGAGTGGGAGCAGGTCGCTGGCGCCTTTACCCCGGACGAGTTGGCCGCTGGAGAGCTCTTGCTCGAGCGCTTCTTGTCCGGTGGGGTCTGGTAAGCGAGCACGAAGCGCATGAACGTGAGGGCCTTACGTACTACACGGGCGCTTGGGCGGCGGCCGAGCAATGTGACAGGATCATGTGGTCGCTTCACCGAGTGGCCCTGCGACGAGGGCTCCCGCCGACCGTCCCCGCCGGTGTCCTGGGTGAAGGATGGCGGGGCAGGCCACAAGCCAACCCCTCGCGGCTCCTGCAGGGCTGCGACGTCGAAGACCTCACAAGGGACCGGGCTCGCGCCGTAGGCGCTTTGGCGACTCGCGCAAGTAACGACGGCATCGTCCACGTATCCGCCGTGGAAGGCGCGGTCAGGCGGAATCACGCTGTCGTCACCTCAAACCCGGGCCATATACGCAAGATCGTCTCGGCGACAGGGACTGCCGTCAGCATTCACACGGTCTGACGCTCAGCGCGCCTCGAAGACGAGCATCTCTCGAAGCTCTCATGGCAAGGCCTCGCAATCGGCCATGCCCAGCTCGGCGCTTATCGGGCGCCCGATAATCGTGCAGCGCTCTCTCGAGAGGCATCGGAAAGACTCCAGCCGCCCTATACCCTCACTCAGCATCAATGTCACAGCACTTCATGGTAGGAGCTTTGAGTAATAACACCTCGGGCACCCATAACAGTTGCCTAAGCCAGGACGACAACGAGACAGATAAGCCAGTCATTTATCGGGCAGTCTCGGCAGCACGCGAATCGCACGCCCGTCGACTAGACCCGATTGCACCAGTGCACTCCATAACCCGGGGGGCGGCGAGCCCTCCAAAGCTAACAGGTTCTCACAAACCTCGCTTCGCGAACGTATCCCGAGCACAATACTATGGACCGCTGGATGCTGGAATGGAAACGCTAGCGCGGCCTGAAGCAGAGAACATTTATAATCTAAGCAGATGCTCGTGATTGCCCGTATTCTTGATAGCACTTCACTTGAGGCCGGCTGGTAATCGTACCGACTAGACGACTGCGGTCCAGTTGCCAGAATCCCAGACGCTAACACGCTCGCTACGACTACAACGGTCCCAAAAGCAAGTGCCGGGTCCAGGAAGTTCTCAATCGCCTGGTGCTCGAGGAGGTTGTGGCGACCCGCCAGCATCACCACATCAAGTTCTGGAAGGTAGTCCTTTACATACTGCGAGCTATTCGTGCCGATGCCGATCGCAGCACTAAGGCCCTCGGCCCTAAGACGCACAAGCGACTCGACCGCAATCTCGGTGGCCGCGGGGTCGAAGAGATCACGGTCATGCGCGAGCACAATATCCACTCTGTCGAGCCCTAACCTCGAAAGGCTATCCTCTAAACTACGGCGCATTCCGTCAAGGCTAAAATCCCAAAACCGTTCCAGCGAGCCCGGAACCTCGAACCCCTCGTCGTCTCGCGCTCTGGGAGGACACCGTGGCCTCAAGAGGCGCCCAACCTTGGTCGAGATCACAACCTCTCGGCGTGGCCAAGCCCGTACGGCGGAACCGATCCGTCGCTCCGACAGGCCGAGGCCGTAATGAGGGGCGGTGTCAAAGTACCGAACACCACCGGCCCACGCGGCCTCAAGTGCGGCCTCTGCCTGTTCATCCGTGACAGCAGTAAACAGATTGCCGATCGGAGCGCCGCCAAAGCCAACCCGTCCCATACGCGCACACCATTCCGGCACCGTTGTCCATCTCGACATCTTCCGGTCGCCCTTACAAAGGAATGCCGTCGATTTTCCACGAGCTAAGATGAAGCCCGGCTTGAGCCGGCCGGACATATGGGCTGGTCTCGTCGTAATCATCTGCACGGAGTGGAGCGGAGGTGGTCTGGAGCTCGTTCACCGAGACACCATTGCCAGCAGACTCGCCCAGGACAATACCGCCTTCTTCAAACTCAAGATCAACCTTGAGCCCATCGGGGAAGCGAAGATCTTGAAGTTCCGTAACCATGTGATTCGGAATCGCAGCAGCCACATGGGGGGCGGACGTAAAGTTGTAGCCAATGGGGCTAATGGGAAGGTCATGAGCATGTGCCACGGACGCGACCCTCAACATGTGAGTGACACCCCATGTTCCACTCGGTTGTACAACATCGACGGAATGGGCTAAAATGAGCGGTACAAATTGCTCCAGGCCCGTTAGATTCTCGCCACTTGCTACCGCAGCATTTATCTTTTGACGTACCGACGCGAGACCCGCTGCGTCCCAGCGCCGGACCGGCTCCTCGACCCAAGTGAGGTCGAGCCTGGACTCTATGACAGATAGGAACCGCACGGCTTGCGAAGGGTTCCAAGCCTCGTTTACATCCAGCATCAAGGCGGGGCTAGTCGTATTTCGTGACAAGATATCCTTGACTATTCCCAAGCGTCGTAAAGCACCGGGTAAGTCGTTCCCGCCCTTTAACTTAGCCGCGACGAACCCGTGGTCGGCGAACTCCTCGTAAAGCGACGCTAACTGCTCGTCCGAAAGAGGCGCATCAATGCCCGACGCGTAGGCTGGGATGAACTTATCTCTTCCGCCTAGTAACCGCCAGAGTGGTTCACCTGCCATCTTGGCCTTCAGGTCCCATAGGGCCATATCGATAGCGCCGATAGTACCGAACGTCGCGCCTGCGTGCCGCGTTTTGAATACGCTCGCGAGCATACGATCATATAACACCGTGACTGACCGGGGATCCTCCCCGTCAATGGCGCCAAAAACACGATCTATGTCTTGATGTGCGCCTATGCCTATGCCCTCCATCCCTTCGTCGGTTGTCAGTACCAGGACGGGTACAACCATGAGGTTGCTCTGAAACACGCCATTCGCATCACCGATCTTGCGCCGCCAGTCGTGTTGCGTCACTACGGTCCTATGCCCGGTTATTTTCATCTGCCTTCCATTCATCTTGGGTTCGGGTCGTACTAAACCTTGCTACAAATTAGGTGGCAACACGCATGAGTGCTTATCGCTCATCCCTTGACGCCCCCGCCGTCATGCCTCGCACGAGAAACCGCTGTGTGAACAGGAAAAGAGCCAAGGCGGGCAGCACCGATATCAGCCCAGCCAGGGCGAGGGTCGGAAGCGAAATGGATTGCGACGACACTGCGCTCGGGTTTAACGCTGAAGTCGCCGTGATGAGGGTCTGGAGCCCAACCTAGAGAGGGTAAGTGGAGCTAGAGGGAAGCATAACGACTGTGCAACTGGCAACGTTCTCCTATCAGCTCACTCTTTTGTAGCGCCGGCGAGCATCCCCGTGACTAGCGCCCGCTGTGCGAAGAGGAAAACGATGAAAACCGGGGCCACCGCCACGAGCGCCGCCATTGCCAGCTCGGGTCGGAGGATCGGGCTTTGGGCGCCAGCCTGGGGGTTGAAAGCCGAGGCCGAAGACACGAGGTATTCCAGCGCGACGGGTAGCGGGTCGCGCCTGTCGTTGTCGAACATCACATAAGGCAGGAAAAAGTTGGTCCAGTCGGCCACGAAAGCGAAGAACCCGACCAGGGCCACGACGGGCCGGGCCAAAGGCAGCGCGACCCGTCTGAAGACGTCCCACTCGCTCGCGCCGTCGACGCGGGCTGCGGCCAGCAGCTCTCTCGGGATCGCCGACGCGAAGAATATGTAGGCGAGGTAGACGCCGAATGGGAAAAAGCCAAAGGGGAGGACCACCGACCATGCGGTGTTCTCGAGGTGGACGACGTTGACCTCCAAGAAGAGCGGGAGCACGAGGGCGCTTGAGGGCATGATCATGACGAGGAGGGTGATGCTGAGAAGGACCCTCCGCCCCAGGAACTCGGTCAACGCCAGGCCGTAGCCGGCGGGTATGGCGCAAAGCAAGGCCAGCCCAACACCCAGCGCGGAGTACCAGGCTGAGTTCTCGAGCCATTTCACGATCTCGTGGGATTGGAAACTGTACAAGGCGTCCCACGTCCGCAGGAACTGGTGGACCGACCCGAAAGCGAAAGGCCCCTGGAATAGGAGCTGGTGGTCGGTCTTGGTCGGGGCGATCAGCAGCCAGATGACCGGGACGACGAAAAAGGCGGTAAACGCGAGCATCACTACGAACCAGGCCAGCCTGGTGGCAACCCGGCGCCCGCGGGGCCTGCGCTGGCCCGGCCGGCGGCCCGCACCGGGACCCCCGAGGTGGGAACGTCCGCTCCGAGCGTCGCCGCCGGCGCCGTTACCTGGGCCATGTGCGAGGCCTTACTTCTAGTCGAGCTCGAAGAACTTCGAGCGGAAAACGAGCAGGCCCGCTGCTACCAACCCGACGAAGAGCAGGTCAACGGAAATGGCGGCGGCGTAGTTGAAGTTGTCCATCTGAGTGGCGAGGTAATAGGCGAGCTGGTTGGGGGACCAGTACGAGCTGATCGTGCCGAAGCTGGCGGGCTCCAAAAGGGTCGGCTCGACGATCAACTGGGTGCCTGTCGCGAAGGCGAGGATCAGCATGTAGACGACCCACTTCTTGATGAGGGGCAACTTCACGCGCAGGGCCAGTTGCAAGGCGTTGGCGCCGTCGATGCGGGCCGAATCGATGACTTCGTCCGAGATGTTGTTGAGGGCGCCGTTCATGACGACGATCCAGCCGCCCGCCCCCGTCCAGAAAGCGATCACCGCAAACACCGCTGGCAGGTGCTGGGGGAGTATGACCGATTGAAACCCGGCGAAGTGGAAGATCGACGAGAGGGCGAAGTGCCAGGGGCTCAGCTCGGGTTCGAGCATGAACGCCCATACGACCACGGCGGCGGCACCAGCGAGGGCGCCCGGGATGTAGAAGACAAAGCGGAACGCCGGTACTACCCGGCGGACCCCCGCGTGCAGCATGAGGGCCAGGAACAGGACCACCACGACCAGCATGGTGAGCCAGATGGCCAGGTAGATGGCGATGTGCTCGAAAGCGGGGATGAAGCGGTAGTCGCGTCCCGTCTTGAGGAAGTTCGATAGGCCCGCCCAGTGCCACGGCTGGTTCGGTTTTGTGAACGCCAGGTAGAGCGCGTACAGCGTCGGGACGACGCCGAAAAGCAATAACAGCACCACATATACGGATACGAAGATGTAGCCGGTGCGCTGGCGACCACCAGCCCGCCTGCGCGCGGCACGGCTTTGAGCTCGCGCCGGGGCGGGCAGGCTGATGGTGTGGGCCAAGGTCAAGTGTTTTAGCCTTTGACCTGGTAACCGTAGTTCTGCGCGCTACTGGCGATCGCGGTGGCCATGACGCTGAGCTGCGACGTGACAGTCGAGCCGCTCACCAGGTTAGGAACCACATTTTGACCCCAAAGTGAGAACACGTTCCAGGGGGTCTGGGACCAGCCGGGCCAGATTTCTGGGGCGGCGGCGGCGAACACCGGCGCCAGAGGCTTGGCGAAGAGCCCGCTCTTGTCCTGGATGGCGATCCAGCTCTTGGCGGCGGGAGCATACCCCGGGTAGCCCTGGGACTGGTCTTGCGACACCGTCGACGTGGCTAGACCGACCATCACCTTGGCCGCAGCCGCGAGCTGGGAACTATGCGAGGAAAGGATCCACAGGCCTCCGCCGACGTTCCCGGTCCACGTCTGCTTGGCACCCGCCCATCTCAGGGGGGCGGTCGCCTCGTAGGTGCCCTTGGGGGAGTTAAGGGCCGAACCCGAGCCCTCCAAGATGGCGCGCGAGTCGTAGGCCGGGCCGACGGTCATGAGCACCTTGCCGCCGTACTGCTTGGCGAACGTAGAGCCGAAGTCGTTGGCGATGGGGACCGACCCGTCTTTCAGCAGCGGGTCGAGCAACTTGGTCATTTTCGTGCAGTTGGGGTCTTTCGGGTTGCTTTCCACGACGAAGGGTGCAACCACGTCGTTCAGGTGGCACTGGGCCGCCTGGAGGTAGATGTCTTCGTCCCAGGGGACGCCTTGCTCGCCGATGATGTAGCCCGGATGCTTGGCGGCGACGTTCTCCCCGATTGTCTGCCACTGCTGCCAGGTGGTCGGGATCGTGTACCCGAACTGCTTCATCAAAGGCACGTTCACCCAGAGCACGTCGAAGCCCAGGTCATTGCGCAGGCATTCGAGCTTCTTGCCGATCATGCAGGGGCCATTCACACCTGAATAGAAGTTGTTGAGTATTGCATTAGAGACGAGCCCGTTATTAAGGGTGGCCGGGAAGTTGAACGGAGCTTGCCCCAGTGACTGGACGTCGTTTGCGTTCTCGGAGAACACGATGTCGGGCCACCCATGGCCGGTTCGGTTGGAGAGGCCGACCATGCTCTGGATGCTGCCATCGCCGCCCGACCCGCCGTCGAAGGTTACGACGTCGAGTTTGACGCTCGGGTTTGCCTGCTGCCAGGCGTGCACCATCGGCAAGCGGGCGGAGTCGACCCATAGCACGATGGGTTTGGAGCTGGCGTTGGCGTGCGGTGATGCCGCGCTGACCCCGGTACCGAGGCCCATGGCGGTGCAGATTGCGAGACCGCTGGCAACCGCGCCAGCCCAGGTCCGCCGCGACAGCCGAGAAGACTGTTCTTTCATTCTTTTCCTTTCGATGTCAATCACGCGAAGTCCCCTTAAAGAATTGGAGCGCGCGGCCGAGCGAACCCCCCCGGCCGTCATACCCTGCCGACGCTTGTCGGTGACGGCGCAACCGTTCGTATTGCGAAAACGTTACGCCTACGGCGTGCGGGTGTCAACAGTGGGCCGGCTAAACTCCCCGTAGAGGGGCTCAGGGCGAGCGCGGTGACGTTTCCAAAGCTCCGTGCGCGGGTCGCATCTATACTTGATCCATGGAGACCCTGCGGCCATCAACCCTTACTGAGGTGGCCCGCCTAGCGGGGGTGTCCGTCACCACTGCCTCAAGGGCCGTCAATGGCCGCGACCGGATCTCTGACGTCACGCGAAAACGAGTGCTGAAGGCTGCCAGGGAGCTCGCCTACAAGCCGAACCTTGTTGCCAAGAGCCTGGTGAGCGGCAAGAGCAGCATCATTGGAGTGGTCCTGAGGGACCCGCTCGTTCAGCGCTTCGCGATGCCGATAATCCTGGGTGCGCAATCGGTGGTGGAGCAGCGGGAGTTTTCAGCAATCATTGCCGACGCCAAGGGCGAGGCGGACCGCCTTGCTGACCTCGCGGTAGCCTTCCACCAGAGGAATATTGATGGCCTGCTTGTTGTCGGCGACAACACACACCCGACTCCGTCAGTAACTGGCGCGGCGAAGTTGCCGACGGTTTACGTCCACGGCCCCACAACCGACCCCAGAGATGTCGTCCACGATGTCGATGACCTGGGCGGCGCCTTCGCCGTGGTCAAGCACCTTGCCAAGTTGGGCCGGCGACGCATAGCCCATATCACAGGGCCGGATTACTCAGCGGCCGTCCAGCAGAGGGTCCTCGGCGTGCGCCGCGCCCTTCAGGAGCACGGACTTGAGCTTGTTGCGGACATCAGGTACGGCCCATGGTCCCAGCGCTGGGCACGTCAGGCGGCACATGAGGTGCTGGACGATGACCCCGAGCTCGACGCCATCGTTTGCGGGTCGGACCAAATCGCTGTCGGCGTTCTGGAGACGGTTGTCGCCTCTGGCCGCAAGGTGCCCGACGACGTGGCCATCACCGGGTACGACAACTGGGCAAGCTTTGGTGAAGAAACGGACCCGGCCTTGACCACCTTCGACATGAACCTGGGGGATCTTGGGGTCTCTGCCGTGAGCGACCTGTTCGCGATGATGAGCGGCAGCCGAGTTGGGGGTGGTACCCGCTACCACGAGGGAGCCCTGGTGGTCAGGGGGTCGAGCGACCCCTCGGCTGGCCCGACTCGCCGCACTGAGAGCTTCTAGTCACCTAGAAGGGAGCCTCTCCCAATGCTCTTCTCAAATCCATGTAGCCCGGAGATCAAGGGTGATAATGGCCGGAATGATGTTGCGCCCGAGGCGGCGAAGCCGATGACGCGCTTTGTGGCTCTTACCTTCGGCCCTTTTGCGGTCGTAGGAGGCTTTGGAGCCTGGATGTGAAGCGGACAGAAACTTGGCCTTTTTGAAGTCGGTGGTCGCGCCTTCGGGACTTGACTTCGGCGAGGTTGGGCCGTCGGTACGGGCGCGCAGCCGGCGGTGAACTCGGTAGCCGGGGCAGCGCCTCGAGCCGAACGGCGCCCCGTCCCGCGGGCCGGTCGGCCCTCGCGGACGCTGTAGAGGCGGTCGCTGTGGCCGCCGAGACCACTCCGATGCGGCTACGTGCCGCCCGGACACGGTGCGAACGCAGAGTCCGCGTCCGGTCAGCGTGGCTCAAGACAACGTGTTGTAGCTCGCAAAACGGAAATCTGCCCAGCTCTGATGGGAAGGGGCGAGTTCACACCCCCAGCGCCGGCTCGAGCACCTGGCGGAGGCACGACTGGGTCTCCTTGAAGGTCGTGAATACGAGCACCTTCTCATCGGGATGAGCACGGAAGACCTCTTAGAGCGCATCAAGCAATTTGTATGCCTTGCTCTCGCGGAGCTTCCCGAGGCGGTCCACTAAAGACATCCAAGTGTCAGCGGCGTCGTTCGAGCCGCTCGATGCCTATCGCCTGCCGCTCGAACGGGCTGGGTTCGTATACCGTCCCGGAGCGGAACTGACCAAGCGCTACTTCCGGGAACGACCGGCAGAGCGGCGCACGCACATTCACGTCCGCCGGGCTGGCTCCTTCAACGAGCAGTTCGCCCAACTGTTCCGGGACTTCCTCCGTACTCACCCCGGGCCCGCTGCCGCATATGCGGCGCTAAAGCATCAGCTGGCAGCGAAGTTCAGTACGCCCGAGCAGCGGCACGACTAGGTGAGGACGAAAGCGCCGTTCTAGTGGGAGATGATGCGACTCGCCGACGAATGGGCCGGCGAAGTGGGTTGGGAACCAGGACCGTCCGACGCCTGATGGTCCGAGCACGCGATCATCGACGCCGAACCCGCCTTCTGGCCGAACTGCTTGGCCTCCCCACGGCGAGCGCCTGCGCGTCGTGGGCGGTCGAGCATCTGCCAGCCCCCCGGTTACGGCAGAGCTTACGTGCGGCCTTGCCGCGACATAACGTCCTACTGTGGGTGGCCCGAGAAAGGTGTTCTCTGTCAAGGGAAACTACATAGCGAGACCTCTTTGTTGTCAAGATGCTTTTCGGGATTTCTTTGCTCCGTGCGCCTGGGTCCTGATGTGCACTGGCTTGGGCTTCGGACCTATGGTCGGCGCGGGCCCGGGAGTGGCTTCTCCGAAGAGCTGACGCTCGGGGTGGGAGCCGGCCACGCTGGAGACAGAGCCGTTCCCCCTTTGCCCTCCCGGGCCCGCCTATGCCGATTCGAGCTTGGCGCTTCGGCGTCGGCCACTAGGTGAGCGAAGATGGCGTCACTGATGCGACGCTTCAGGCAACGCAGCGCCTCTTTGTTGGTCTTGCCTTCTTTTAGCTTGCGGTCGTAGTAGGCCCTACCCTCGCTGTGACGGTGAGCGACCTGGGTGACCGCCACCATGTGGACAGCGTGGTTGAGCTTGCGGTTGCCCCGCCGAGAGAGCCGGAACACCTTGTGGCCACCCGAGGAGACTTCGATAGGGGCGGTCCCGTTGTAGGCGGCGAAGCGGTCCCGGTCGGCAAAACGGCTGACGTCAACGACGTAGCCGACCACGGTGGCGGCCACGTAGGGACCCACGCCGAAGACCTCGGTCACCGTGGTGCCCGACGCTTTGACGCGCCACCTCGAGACGCTTTTTGACCTCCCGCATCTGGGTGTCGATGCGGCGCAGGTCGGCCAAGAAGTCCATGGCCAGGTCGTAGCGGGCCAGAGCCACTGCGCCTATCGGCTCCAGGCCGGACAGGAGCCCGGCCGCCTGGTCTGCTGACATCTCCTTCTTCGGGTGGCCGCCCGGGACGAGGTCGCACAACACGGCGTGCAGGCGGCACACGACCTGGGTGCGCAGGCTGCCGAGGTCCCGGCGCCGCTTGGGCCACAGCTTCAGCACGGCGGCATGGTCCTCGGCTGCCACCGGTCGCAAGTCTTTTGACCGGAGGGCGGCGATGGCACCGAGCGGGCGTCGTTGGGGTCGTTCTTATTGACGTTGCCAGTGGCCAACAGCCGCACCCGGGAACCCAGTTTGGGTCGTACGTCAAGGACAGTTTCGCCCACCGACACCAATTGCTGGGCCAGCAGGTAGCCCAGCCCACCGGCGCCTTCGACGGTCCCAGGTACGCTCGGGCCACTGGGCCGCCCACGAAAGCAACCGGTCGACCTGGCCCGGCGACGAGCGCACCTTGAGCTCGCCCAGGACCTTTTCGCCTTGGTCGAGCGCCACTGCGGTGTGCGAGCCCTTGTGAGGGTCGACACCGATCATCGACTGCTATGAAAGCTCCTCTTTTTTCACCTTGGGGAGTTGGGGCTGCGGCGGGCATGTCTGATTCCGGTGACGGCGCTCGCGCCTCTTTTGAGCCACACCGCAGGCGAGACTCGAGGGGCCGGCACCTCGTTATAAAGCCAGGCCGCAGGCGGTCGGCAGACGGTTCGAGAGCTGGCCCATCGGACCTCTTGAACGCTACGACAGGGTCGCAACGCCTACAAGCATTATCAATCCCCGTGTTTCAATAAGAAGACGTCAGAGGGTCCACCACTGCAGTAGTGGGCTCTCTACGGTCGAAGGCTGGGCCGATGGGCTGACTCATATACAATCTCGACCCCCCGTTAGCTGGGGGTGTCTTTCGTCTGAATTGTCGCCCACCGGCCCAGTTCTTCGGACCGGCCTGACTTTATAGGAGCGTTGTTAACCCCGAAGGCGCCGCTAAAACTGCGGCTCCCTGGCGACAAGGAACGTCGCTAGGCGTTGATGGCATTGACGTCGCGGGCCACTACGGCGCCGACCTCTTCGACCTCAGAGCGGGCGACGGCAAGCTCGTCACCGACGCTCGACGGTGAACCTGGATGGCCATCTCCACTGTGCGGCCGACCGCTCTGAACTCGGCCCGCTCCGAAGCCCCTCTTCGACTCTGTCGAAGCGGCCGTCACCGCCCTGGGGCGCCCCTCGTGAGCAGGCCGCGGGACCTACATTGCCGTGAGCACACCCTGCATAGACGCCCCGGCATGCGCATCGGAGAGAGCTCGGTGTCATCCGGCGCGGTGTCTCAGAGCGAGTGGCGCTACTGGTTGACCCTGCTCTCGAGCTCGTCGTCATTTCACCTGACAGTAGATCGACCCGAGCCCATTTTGCTGACTCACCTCGAGCCTGATCCTCAAGCGCGGCGGGGCGTCCCACTATTGACGCTTGGACGAAGCAGTACCAACCAGCCGACGGCGCCTCGGTGACCTTCCAGATCTGGTCTTTATGCGTGCTTTTCTGACCGGGAACGACCGAGACTTGACAAGTTCATAGTCGGCGTCCTCGGAAACTGAGGGCAAATTAGGATTTTTGTTTGTCGGTACTACAGAACGCGGATTGGTCGCGTGACGTAGGTCGATGTATCGCCGGGCCGGCTGCCGGCTCTCGTTCTCCGCACCACCGGGGTGTAGGACAGGAGGAGAACTCGATGAGCACTAGCCTTCTCACCACCCTGAAGCGGTAACGCACACGGCGCTTCGCGGCGACGATGGCAGCCGCGGCCGTCTTGTCTGGCGGGGTCATGGCATTGACGGCGGGCACCCCTTCGGCGATGCCTGATTGCGTCGGGATGCGGGCCTATCAACTTCAGTCTGTGAAGAACGCGAGCAACGCGTTCGGCTCGTACACGACAGCTGTGCTCGAGGAGGACGACTTCAACGCCTACGAGGACCTCCGCGACTACCAGGAAGAGGTGCAGGACGTGTCGTACTGGCAGGGGCGCCTCGATGAAGCGGGGTGCTAATGCGCTGTCCGACGGTTTAGTCACGCGATGTTGGTGATCTAGGACGGTGGGCCCCGGCCTGGCCGGGGCCATAGTTGCGCTTCGCGAAAGGGCTATCGCGCTCCGAATTGGTTGATCTGAGCGCCTAACCGCTTTCGGTATAGCAGGAATTGACTGGCGCGTAATCGGGATCGTTCTGCATTTAGTGATCAATTTAGAGAAAGCACATAATACCCGCCCCGTAACGACCTCAGAACTGAGTACTGCACTGTGCGTTTGAGTGTTCGGGGTAATGGGCGGAAAGGATGAACGAGGCTGCGAATAACCCGGGTCTAAACACTAATGGTGGCTCGCTGCGTTACATGACGGCTCACTCTTTGCCTCGACGCGATTGGGACTTCCTGACAAAGGCCCCGTTCTCTAACTCTTGGCCGCGGCCGAATCCCTCACGTACAGCATCTGGCCGCGAAGGATTCCACCGACCCGTCGAGAAGACAACTTTCATGTCATTTCATGTGTCGGAAGGGGGACTTTGAAGGGTTACTCCCCCCTCCCCGAGGGCGTCATCATTGGCCCGGAGCTGTGGCTGCCAGCGGCGTGACCAGCACTATCAGCCCCAATCAGCAGGGATATCGACTCCTCGCCGGTACGGTCCGAAGCCGCGCGCCGAGGCTGCACCGTATTTGCAGCGCCCTCTCGGCCTGCCTCCTCTGGACCGGAGGATCGGTCGTTCCGATCGGGGGCGGCGAGTGCCCGCGAACGAACCCTAGCCGCTCCGATCAACTATTAGGCGACGCTTGACAAAGTAAGCAAGAGCCGGACCATGTGGTTCGAAGACCATCCCGCCCACCCGGCAATCTGGGCGCGAATGCGTCGATCCTTATGGGACGTCTGTCGCTCAGATTGCGGGGGCAGCATTACAAAGTCGAGATGCGCGGGGCCCAACCACGAATGGCCACGTCACTCGGCCCGCTCCAGCACCTGGCGAGGAACAAGCTGCCAGGTCACGCGATGCTGACCGGCGAACTGCTCCGGATCGTCGCCATAGCGGCGCGCCATCACCATCGCGTCTTCGACCGCCGCCTCATCCCCTTCCCGTAACAGCTCCGCCGTTCCGGTGAGCCTGACCCAATGGCTCACGTCGTCGCGGTCATGGACCAGAGCAGACACTCTCGGGTCCTGGCGCAGGTTCAGCACCCATCGTCGGTTCGCGCGCCCGTTCACGAGGAGGCGGTCGTGGCCGACCAAGTAGTCGACGACGACCAGGTGGGGGCTCCCCTCACGGCCGACCGTTGACAGAACGGCGCGGTGCGGTCCCTCGAGGAAGGACCGCACGTTATTTATGCTCGTCGGGCCATACTCCATCTCGTCTCTCCTTATCCGCGGGCCTGTGGTCCGAGACACTAACCGGCAGCAAAGTGCAGGCGTGTTAGCACTCCTACCCCGCCTGTAGCGCCCTCGACCCCGCTGGCCGGCCCACCTTCCGCTTGGGCCGCGGCGTTGCGCCCCCGCGGTGGCGAACAGGGACACGGCGTGGACAGCAGCTATTGGAGGCATGGACTTGCCGGGCAGGTCCCCCGGCGCCTAAGCACTTTTGAGAATGCCGATTAGTCCCGTGTGGCCGAAGCCGTACTCGGCAATGGGGCGGATGTGGACCGCCGTCGCCGTCCAGACGCGGCCGCTTCGGGCTCGCGATGCGAGGTCCCATGAGGGTGTGGGGTTTGTTCCGCGGACTGGTTGCAGATTGTCGCGGGAACCGATGGCATGTACGGACCCGGGACATCAGCGATCGCCATCGCCATCCAGAAAGAAATTGGGCTCACGGTAGACGGAAAGGTTGGACCGAACACCCGGGCGGCCGAGACCACGTCGGTCACATAAGAGGCAGGCTCGGGATACCGGGAGAATTAGTCACAGGCTGGACGACGCGTTCCTACCTACTTTAGCACCGGACATCTTTAAGGAACTGCCAGCTGCGCGCCGACTTCGCCTATTCTCATGGTCCCTGTCTACCAGGTCGTCCCTGTGAAAATGCCGGTTTGTCCACCCGCAACACGGGAACCTCCAATACATTTCACCAGTTGCTCGAAAGGGCCGAATTACCTGCGGCGTGATCCCGGGGCGGATGACGTTGCAATCGTGGTAGAAATGGTGGAATTCGTCTGCGAACTCTCGTACCACTTGCGAGCCGGTTGGTCTTGGTCCGCGCGGGCTCGGGTCATTTAGCAACCCGGGCCGGTGCAGGCCCGCCAGCCGATCGGCCGGGTGGTCACGCGGCGCGAAGTGGCGCAAGCTGTCGGCTTCCCGGCGAGCAACGTTTACCGCTCCGAGGCCGCCGGCCCGGCACGCGATGGGCACCTTCGAGTTCTCGGCCCGGTGGGCCCGTCACGCGGGAGCAGCAAAGCGCTCCTTCATGACATCAGTTAGCGCTTCAACGGCTGGTACCAATTTGCCCTCTGGTACAATGCAGATCAGCCGCACAGATTACTCCGGCGGGTGCAAGAGATCTGTCCTGATTTGCAACGAGCGGGTCCATCTTAGGTCGACTCCCCGTATTGCCGAATCGGTATTCGACACTCGAGCGAAGGGCGATCCAGGAGTTCATGACAAGGGCATTTGGATCCTCTAAATGACCGCGGGCGTGTTGAGTTTGATCGACCCCGACAACAAGAACCGAGTCGAGAGCCCTCTCGTGCTTGTGCCCGTGAGCTCTACCGAGAGAACCCCGTGAGTCGTATCGGCTAGGGCGTGCGGACGAAGACGTGGTGCTCAGCCCGGCCCTCGTGATCAAGCTGGGCGGACCCAGACATTGCGCAAACCCGGTCTTGATGGCGCCGCTACTTGACTGGCCTAGCCGTGGTGCGTGACGTGTCGAGTCAACGAGCAGCGCTTCGCGTACGACATGCTGCACACTTGCTCGCGCTCTGACATGCTGTGCAGGTATGACTTCAATCGTGAAAGCGTCGCCGGATCGGCTTGCTGCGGTCGCGGCGTTGGTTGATGCGGCTCGGGTTGTGGCGCCCGATCTTGAGAAGCACCTGACTGAAGCGTTTCCGGGCTTGGCCGTTTCGGCGAATGAGATGGTTGAGTCGGTGCGCTCGTTCTTGGGCGTGTCGTCTCCGCCCGGTCTGGGCGGTGGTGGGGTGGCCGTGTGGCGCGACGTGGGGCTCTTTGCGGTGCGTTCTGATCGTCCGCCCTCGCTCTGGCTCGATGGCGGTGAGGCCCTGTCGATGGCGGGTGTGCCGGGAACGTCGTTCTGGTTCCGAGTCGAGCCGGTGGAGCAGGGACGGCTCCATACGTTCCGGTTCGGTGTCGATGGCAAGTGCGGGGTGGGTGCCGACTTCGCTGGCTATACGGAACGCAGCTACGAGATCGTGGGCGCGCCCCGCGGGAGCTTGTCGGAGAAGCGAACCGTCGCGAGCCAGATCTATCCGGGCGCCTCAACCGATTACTGGCTCTACGTCAACCATGGCGTTGATGAGGTGCGCGGTGCACCGGTGATGGTCTGGCACGACGGGCCGGTATGCCTTGAACCAACGGACCTCCACCTCTTGCGGATGCAGATCGTTACCGACAACCTCGTTCACCTCGGCCTGATTCCGTCGTTGGTGCACGTCCTGGTAGCGCCGAGTGTGAGCGGGCACGAGGTTCGCCAGTATGCAGCCGACGAGCAGCGGGGGAAGATGCGCAGTCTGCAGTACGACACGGTCTCAGACCGTTACGGCCGCTACCTCGTCGACGAGGTCCTGGCGGACGTTGAACGCGTCGACGAAGCTGCGCTCCGACGCCTACTCGCGTGGCTCGGCGGGGTGGTCTTCGGGGGGGATTTGCGCGTTCACACTCGGCTGGTTCCAGCCCGATCAGTTCAGTCGCGTCCACTCCGTGATCGGCAGTTACACAGGCCTGCAGTGGGACCCTGAAAGCGATCTGACCGGCGGGTTCATGCTCTCGAACCTTATTCGGCGCGAACCGAAGCGCAATATCCGCGTCTGGCTTTCCGATGGCGCAAACGACCTCGAGATCGGCCCCAACGGTGACCCTAGGCTTTACCTCGCTGGCAGCTGGCCGCTGAACAACATCATGCTCGCAAACGCGCTCAAGTTGAGCGGCTACGACTTCCACTTCCGTTTCGGCGAAGGCTACCACGGCGGCGGCCAAGCCGGGCTCGACCTCCCCAAGTCACTCGCCTGGCTGTGGCGTGACTACGACGCCGACCGCACCGAGCAGACCTACGAGCAGGACCCAGCCGAACGCGGGCAACCCGTATTCCGCGTCCGTATCGCCAACCGAGACACGTGAGCGCAGCGGGCTGCGGATTCGTCGCATCGTCCTCAGACCGATATGACGGATGCGGCGGCCACATCACTCGAGCAAGGGCTGCTCTGCTCGGACGGGCTGAGGGCGCCAGCTCGATCGAGTCATTGTCAGACAACGCCCCCCTCAGCCGTTCGACGTTTTGGCCAGCAAGACCGTCGTCCACTCGCGCGGCAGGGGATAACCTCGATTAGTGCCGCTGGCTTGGCGTCCTCGGAACCGGACCACCGACACCTAGGTGGCAGAGGCTCTCAGCGGGGTTGACCTCACATCCGCTCATGTGCAAAATGCACCTGTCATATTAACCGATTTCCTCACGTGCGACCACTTTGTCGGCGTCAATCTCCATCCCGAGCCCCGGCGCCGTGGGCAAGGCCACGGTCCCGCCGACCGGATGGACCGGGTCCTTCAGGAACCACTGGTGGAGCATGTTCCACTTCACCAGGTACTCGAGCATCGGTACGAGAGCCGGCGATTGAGCAAAGCTGAAGTTGGCGTTGGCCGGCACCGAATTGCCGTGAGGGATCAACTGCACGTCATAGGCACTGGCGAGGGCGGCAATCTTGGTCATCTCAGTGATACCGCCCGCCCAATATGTGTCGGGCTGGTAGATGTGCATGGCCCGCGCCCGCATGAGCTGGTGGATGCCCCAGCGGGTGTACTCGTGCTCGGCGCCGGCCACGGCGATCGTGTTACCAATACGCCTGGTGATCTCGGCGTACGACTCGGGCTTGTCCGGCATTACCGGTTCTTCGATCCACCTGGGCGCGACGTCCTCGAGGTCCCTGGCCATCCTCAAGGTGTAGGGAACATCCCAGGACATCCACGCGTCGATCATCAGGTCGACTTCGGGACCGACCGCCTCTCGCAACGTCGAAGCCAGGGCCAGGTTTTGGCGGCGCCCGATCACCCCGTCAGCCGGCCCATAGCGGGGGAACCACTTCGTAGCCGAGTAACCGGCGGCGACGAGCTCGCTTGCCCGGGCCCTGACGGCGTCCGGCTCCAGTGAGTACCCGAGGGCCGAGGCGTACGCGGGGATGGTTTCCCGGGTGGGGCCGCCGAGCAATACGTACACCGGTACGCCGAAATGACGGCCCTTCAAATCCCACAGGGCGCAATCAAGCGCACTGATGGCCATCATTTCCACGCCCTTGCGACCGTGCACGCAGTACCGGTACAGCACGTCCCACCAATACTCGGTGGCCAGGGGATCGCCACCGATGAGCAGGGGGGCCATGGTCTTGTTTATGACCAGGGCCTGTTCCTCAGTGATCGGCCCCCCCGTCCCCCTCGTCCCGTCGTCGGTCTCGATATGCACGAAGATCGACGTGACCTGGTACGACGACTGGCCGGCCGGGGGCAGGAATGGAGGCCCCTCGGATTGGAACTGCGGATAAATGTCGACGGGCCTCACCAGCCGTTCTTCCCAAAAGGGGCCAGGCTGGTCCATGGCCCCCCGGTAGGCGACGCACGTTACCTTTCGGATTTTCATCTTTATGCAGGGGTTGGTCATCTCGCCGTCACCGTCTCGGTGGCCCGTGTCCCCAGCCCAATGATACGACCAATATCGTGTCTCGAGCGGCTTCGAGTCGCTGACGGATCTGAAGCATCACCGAGGTCTCGCCGGAGCCCCAAGCACCGTATATGGCCAAAACAAGTGGTCTCTTGGCGTATTGGATCACGTCCGCTGGTGATCGAATGTATTGTCCGTGGCCGAGTTCGTCGATGTTGGTCGGGTCGTCGTTGTCTATTTGGAGCCATATACTCTTTTGGGATTCAATCGGTTGCCCTCGCACCGACAGCATCTTGCCACAACGGGTGGCGCCCGAGTGGTATCGGTGCTATAGCAAGCCCGTTCTCGGAGAGCTTCCCTATCTGACGATTTTTACCGGCGCGGCGCCGCGAAGGAGGGGTGTTGCAAAATGACTTTCCGTTCGAGCCAGATGACGACAACGGCTGTTCGACCGACACCATAATGACCGGCGTCCGGTCGACCTGTGGGTGCCGCACTTGGGGGGCGTGGCCCACCTCCCTCGGCCAGGAGATGGGCCTGGTGGCCGCCTCCGTGACGGTAGAGACTGCGCCCGACCTCGGCACGAGGTTGGAACGCGAAGTCGAGGCACACCTCGACGGTTCCCGGCTCTGGCAAAGCAGGTCATCCGGGATATAGTCCAGAACTACCCGGCCGCGTCGGCCTCGATCTCCTGCCGCATCGCTCTTGCCTGGAGCCGATACGGTGCCTTCGGCGGGTCGAAAAGGAGCCTGCGGGAGATGGCCGTCGAGATCGGCAACCGCCTGCTCGGCCTTACGGCGCCCCTGGCTGCCGCCGGCGTCGAAGACCTCGCTCACGCGATGCGAGCCGAGACCGGTGAAAGCGGCGACGGGGTGTATGGTTGCGTGGCCAATCAGCACACCCTCCTTCAAGCCGTCAAGATCGCGCTGAAAGGTGACGGTTGTCGTATTGGGAGGAGACCGGAGACCTGCGACTATTGATTTTGGTACAGGAGTACCACGTCCGCATCTAGGGCCTTCTGTTAAGCGCCGGGTGGAGCCGTGCTCTCACGGACTACGAGGTCTGTGGCCAGTTCCACGCGACGGGTCAATGACCCCCCGCCGTCGGCGCACTCCAGCAAAGTTTGTACCGCAACGGCGGCCATCTCCGTCAGCGGCTGGCGTACCGTTGTCAGCGAGGGAGTGCTCCACTCGCTCAGTGGGATATCGTCGAAGCCTACGACACTCAGCTCCTCTGGGACACGCAGTCCGGCCTCGCGCGCGGCGCGCAAGACGCCAAGGCCCTGGAGGTCGTTGCACGCGAAGATAGCAGTGGGGCGCGGCCGCATTTTGAAGAGGATCTTTGCCTGCTCGTAACCGGCCTTGACCCTGAAATCGCCGGACCTAACAAGCGTCTCATCGACCGATAGGTCCGCCCTCTCGAGGGCTGCCCGATAACCATCGAAGCGAGCCCGACTGCAGAGAAGTTCTGGAGGTCCGGTAATTATCCCGATCCGGCGGTGCCCGAAGTCGATTAGGTGTTTGGTTGCCACCAACCCACCGGACCAGTTGGTAGCACCGACTGAGCTAACTTCGGGACCGGGCTCAGCGGTGGGGTCGATCACCACGAAAGGCAGGCCGCGGGCGACAAGCTCTCCCTTTTGACGCTCGGTAAGCTGGGAAAGCAACAGGATGATCCCGCGGGTGCCGCGTGAAGTGATGTGGTCGAACCAAATCCGCCGTTCGTCCCCCTCCGAGAGGGCCGTGAACGCCACGGTGAGCCCAGCTGCTTGAGCGGCCGCCGCCGCGCCCCGGATGATCTCGGTGGCCCAGGGGCTGTCGAAGTCGTTGAAGACGATGTCGATGAGGGGTGGCGGCTCGCCATTGCCTCGTTTACGGTACCCCGACTTCAAAAGCACGTCTTCCACCAGGACGCGAGTGCTGGGCGATACGTCCGGTTTGCCATTGAGGACCTTTGAGACCGTCGCGGTCGACAGGCCGCTCTCCGCCGCGACCTGCGCGATCGTGACCGCTCGGCGGCGTCGAGCGGTGCCACGCTGTGGTGACGCGTGCCGGAGTTGCTGGGCCTCGGGCGGGGTCTGCCCAGTTTCGCTTGGCATGGTGTGAGCGTAGACGTCTGCACTGGTCATACTGCCACAATGATAACGGTACATTTCGGCCATCGCTTAAGGGTAGGGAGCGAGCGTCTCGCGGGGAAGAGCCAATCTGCGGCCCTAACTGGCTGAGCGGAAGCCATGGCAGGGACAGGCGGGCGCTAATGACGGCCGCATCTCTGGCCCCCCGTGCCGCGAGTTCCGTCGATCACGTGCCTTGACGCGCGCCCCGGCCAGATGTATGGTTCCCTCGTAACACATAAAGGGAAGGCTCGTAAAGTTTCGTGGCACTTTGACCGGAACGGAGCCGTTCGGGGAAGAGGGGGGTTGTGCCACGCCCTCCTTTAAGGAGGCGAGCCAAGTTGCCCAGCCCTGGAAGGGGCGGCACGAAGGGGAAGAAAAGTGACCCGAGCATCGCTCAAATGTCCACGGTTGTCCCACCGGACAGCCGCAGTCTTGGCGGTCAGCCTGTCAGTGAGCACCGCCGCTATCGTCGCCGTACCGGTCACATCCTCCGCGCAGGCGCCGTCGTCCGCGCCGACAGCCAGCATCAGCGTCTGGATGGACTCGAGCGGTACACCCGTAAACAATTACTGGGTGGCCCAAGCCAAGGCCTTCGACAAGGCCAACCCGGGCGATACCGTCAGCGTCGAGTTCCCGGCGGCTAGCAGTTTCAACCCGAAGACCGCGGCTGCCCTGGCCGGCAACAACCCCCCTGCCCTTACTTTTGGCTGGGGCGGGGGCCGGGAACTGCAGTACATCAATGCCAAAGTGGTGGCACCTATAGGCGACGCAGGCCAGAGCGACGCCGGCAACCCATCGTGGAAGAGCGCCTTCGTGCCTGCCAGCCTCGGGGCCGTGACCTTCAATAACAAACTCTACGGGATCCCTGTGGGCGGCGCCCAACCCGTTTTCTTCTTCTACAACAAGCAAACCATGGCGAAGTACCACCTCAGCTTCCCGACCACGGCCACTCAGCTGATGGGTGAAGTCAAGACATTGGCCAAGCACGACGTCACGGCCATCGCCCTCGGCAACTTGGGCCAGTGGGAGGGCTTGATGTACCTCGAGTACTTCACGGACCGCCTGGGCGGGCCGCAGGTGTTCCTCAACATACAGTCCGGGCATAAAGGCGCCTGGTCCAACCCGGCCATTGTCCAGGCCCTCACCGACATCCAGACGCTAGTGAAGGACAATGCTTTCGAGCAGGGCTACAACCAGATCGACTTCCCCACGGGGTTCCCTGACGCGCTGGTCCACAGTGGTACGGCAGCCATGCAGTTGATGGGTGACTGGGACCTCGGCTTCATGCAGGGTTACTTCCCCGGTTGGGTCGCCAGTGGCGCCATGGGTATCGGGTTCTTCCCGACTGTGCCCGGTGGCAAGGGCAACTCTGCTGACCTCGAGGGCAACACGACAGATTACCTCGAGTTGGCTGCCCACATCTCGCCCGCCGAGACCTACGTGGCGGAGAAGTTCGCGGCATTTCTGTGTGCCAGCCCCGCTTACGCAAAGTTCGAGGTCAGCGAGGGCCTGGTGCCGGTCATCGCCGGCTCGCAAAAGCTGTTCGCGTCGTCCCCGTTGAAGCAGTACCTGGTACCCATCTACAACGCAGTCCAAAAAGCCCCGTACTTCCAGTACTCCTGGGACCAAGCGCTGGGCCCCATAAAGTCGACGCCCATGATTAGCAACCTCCAGAAGGTGTTCGGGCTCACCGAGACGCCTCAGCAGTTTGCCAAGATCATGAACAGTTACCAATAAGTGCTGCCGCCCCAGGCACGGACAGAGTAGGACCGGTAGCCCGGCTCCACGTCATACGCATGGAGCCGGGCTTTCTCTGGCACGAGGTAGGCTCATGGCAGCTAGTCCCGCAGTTCTCAACCGCGACCAGGTGGTGGCTTCACGTCCGGCTAACATCGCCCGCTCGGCGGGGCTTATTCGCCGACCTGGTCGGGATCGGTCCGACCATGGCTCTGTACGGGGCGTTCATAATCGTCCCGACGGTGTTTGCGCTTTTCTTGAGCTTTACTCACTGGAACGTCGACGGCCCGATAAAATGGGCCGGGCTCGCCAACTGGCGCGAGTTGTTCGCTGACCCAGTCTCCTATCACTCCTTGCTGGTCACCTTACAGTTAGCTGCGCTCAGCTGGTTGGCTCAGACCCCCGTGGGCATGGCTCTCGGCATCTTCGTCGCCGGGACGCAGCGTTACCGTGCCGTCTACGCCGCCATCTACCTCCTACCTCTACTGCTCTCCACGGCGGGGCTGAGCCTGATGTGGGAGGACGTTCTTTTCCCCCAGTACGGCGGTTTGGCCTGGCTCGGGCACCATGCCCACATGGCCTTCCTGAGCCGGGAGTGGTTGGGCAGCCCCAACCTCGCCCTTTATACGATCGTCGTGATAATCGCCTGGCAGTTTGTACCGTTCCACACGCTCATATTCCAAGCAGGGAGACGAGCTATACCGGCTGAGCTCTACGACGCCGCCAGTGTCGACGGCGCGCAGGTGAGACAGTCGTTTTGGCACGTGACCCTACCGCAGTTGCGTTATAGCATCGTGGTATCGTCGACGCTCGTTTTGGTGGGGTCGTTGACATATTTCGACATCATCTACATATTGACCCAAGGCGGCCCCGGCGACTCGACCAGGGTGCTGGCGATGGACATGTACAACATCGGTTTCAACCAGACAGAGTTCGGTTACGCCAGCGCCATCGCCACCGTCCTTGGCTTCATCGGCATCCTCCTGGCCATCCTTCTTGTCAGGTTGAGCGGGTTTGGTTCCATGGAAGGGACGCAGGAGGGCATATGGTAGCCACCGTCGCGCAGGCCCCGGGGCGCCCGGCAGCCAGCCGCAGCACTTCTGCTAGGGCGTCGGCCCGGACCTCGACCCTGGGCGGTATCAGGGGCAGGTCGAAGGCATCGCGTTTGGCGGCCTTCGTCCTCGGGACCATCTGGCTGGTCTTCGTGCTGGCCCCCATCTACTACATGGTGCTCATCAGTTTCCGGTCGCCTGCTCAGTACCTCACGGCCAACGCCTGGCTGCCGACCGGTGGGCTGACCCTGTCCTCGTACTCGGCCGTCTTTGACAGCGCCGGGATCGGGACGTACTTCCGTAACAGCGCCGAATTGACCGCCGGTACCATCGTGGTGGTCGTCGCGCTCTCCCTGGCGGCCGGGTACCGGATCGTCCAGCGAGCATCGCGTTTTTCGGGTGTCTCGTTCCGGCTCATACTGTTCGGGATCGCCATCCCAATCCAGGCGATCGTCATACCTCTGTACTTCATAACCAACAAGGTCCATATTTACGACACGATGTACGGCCTCGTTCTCGTCCTGGCGGCGTCGCTCATCCCCGTGGCCGTGCTCTTGATGGTCAATTACCTTCGCTTGATACCGCGGCAACTTTACGACGCCATGGCGGTCGACGGTGCCGGGTCGTGGACGACGTTTACCCGCCTGGTCGTACCCATGGCTCGCCCCGTACTGGCCGTTATCTGCATCTACGCCGGTTTAGGGGCGTGGAACGCCTTCCTTTTACCCTTAATAATCACTCAGTCCACTAATGACACGGTCCTCCCATTGGGGATGTACAAGTTCGCCTCGGCCGACCAGTACGCCCTGAACGTGCCGGTTGTGATGGCTGTGGTCGTCCTCTCTGCGTTGCCGTTGGTAGTTTTGTACATAGGCCTCCGCCGCCAGTTCGTACAAGGCATTGGCGGCTTCGCGCTGCGTTGACCCGAAGCTATCAAGTTATAGCCATCGGAGCCTCAACCCCGAGGACTGCCGCTAACGTCTATGAGAAAGTGCGCCAATGACTGCGCCTGCCTACCTGAACGCCGCCCTTCCGCTGGAGCACCGCGTCGCCGACCTGATGGGCCGCATGGACATCGACGAAAAGCTGGCTCAGCTGGGAGCAGTCGGGCTGCCAGACTTGATGACCGGCGACCGACTGGACGAGGAGCCGGCGCTGGCGGTAATCCCGCACGGCATCGGCCAACTGACGCGCATAGGCGCGACCACTAGCCTGACGCCGCCTGGCAGCGCCCGGCTCTGCAACCAGGTCCAACGGCTCGTGCTCGAACGCACCCGGCTCGGGATCCCGATAATGGTGCACGAAGAGTCCCTCGGGGGTTATTGCGCCCGGGGCGCCACCGTCTTCCCTCAAGCACTAGCTCTGGCCTCGAGCTGGGACCCTTAATTGGTCGAGGAGGTAGCGGACAAAGTTAGGCGGCAGCTACTGGCGGTCGGGGCCAGACAGGGCCTGGCGCCCGTGCTCGACGTGGCCCGAGACCCGCGATGGGGGCGGGTGGAAGAAACCTACGGCGAGGACCCTGTGCTGGCCGGGGCCCTGGGCACTGCCTATGTCCGAGGCATGCAGACCGACGACTTAACTGAAGGTGTGCTTGCTACCGGCAAGCACTTCGTAGCTCATGGCCTTTCTGAGGGTGGCCGCAATCGCGCGCCGGTGCAAATTGGCCCGAGGGAGTTGCGAGAAGTTTATGCCGAACCGTTCGCGGCCGCCATAAGGGACGCAGGATTAGGTTCGGTGATGAGCTCTTACAGTTGTGTGGACGGGCTTCCCGGCAGTGGGTCGGCTGAGATCTTGACCAGGTTGCTGCGTGAAGAGCTTGGTTTTGAAGGATTGGTAGTAGCCGACTATTTCGCGGTAAGCCTTTTGATGACGTACCACCGGGTGGCAGCTGATCGCTCCGAGGCTGCCGTGAAGGCGATCTCAGCCGGTCTCGACCTCGAGTTACCTGCCCTTGATTGCTTTGGTGCGCCCCTCAAAGCGGCTGTGGCCAACAAGAAAGTCTCAATGAGTGCCGTGGATACAGCCGTACGGCGTGTCTTGACGACGAAAATGCGCCTAGGTCTTTTCGACTCGCCGTACGCAGACCTCGACCGGGTCCAAGCAGTATTTACGGACCAGGCGAGTACAAGACTGGCCAGACGGGCTGCCACCAGTGGCATTGTACTTTTGGTGAACAAGGGCATCTTGCCTATAGCGTCCCAAGTGTCAAGGCTGGCTGTGATAGGCCCGGCGGCCGATGACCGTCGGTTGCTCCAGGGTGACTCTCACTACCCCGCGCACCAAGAAATGTTCCTTGACAGCAAGGGGACGCGAGCGCTCGAGGCCCATCCACTGACGGATACCCCCCAGCAAGTGGGCACCGTGTTGGAGGTTGCTCCCAGCCAGGCAGGCAACGGCTCGGCTGACGCCGGCTCCGACCCCTTTTATTTTCCTATTGCTAGCGGCGCGCTCGAGCCGGGACCGTACTATACCGAGCATGTGACGCCCCTTTCCGGCCTCAGGGTCGTATTGGCTCCTGAAATTGAAATTGTGTATGAAAAAGGCTGTGACCTTACCGGGAACGATGATAGTGGTTTCCCGGCTGCGGTGGCTGCGGCCAGGCGGTCCGAAGTTGCCATCGTGGTCCTCGGCGGGTGTTCGGGGCTGGATAAGGCGGCGACAGTGGGAGAAGCTCGGGACGCCACCGACTTGCGTTTAACGGGCCTTCAGGAGCAACTACTGATTGCTGTGGCCGCGACAGGTACTCCGACCGTGCTCGTGATAATGAGTGGAAGGGTTCACGTACTGAGTGGGGTCGTTGACCATGTGCAGGCCCTACTGGTGACCTGGCCGCTGGGGGAACAGGGAGGCACTGCTCTCGCAGACGTCGTGCTGGGCCGGTCAGAGCCCACTGGGCGGTTAGCTGTCACGTTGCCGCAGGTCACCGGCCAGATCCCGCTCTACAGCAGCCATCGTTCGCGAGGAGCGCGGTCAGAGTTCTATGGAGATTACACCGACTGCCCTCACACCCCGCTGTTCAGTTTCGGCCACGGACCTGCGTGTACCACGTTCTCCTATTCCAACATGACAGTCGACGCCAGTGACACGTTGTCCCCTGTGGCGGTGGCGGTGACTGTGGAAAACACGGGAGCCCGAGAGGGCGATGAAGTTGTCCAGCTATATGTGTCCGACATGATCGCCTCCGTATCGCGCCCGCAAATTTCCCTTATCGCCTTTAGCAGGGTGCGATTGGAGTCAGGAGGACTTGCCCGGGTTACCTTCGACGTGCACCCCAGTCGACTTGCATTTTATGAGGCCATGCGCTTTGTTATTGAACCCGGTCAGTTCCGGTTTGCAGTCGGGGCTTCGTCGTCTGACATCCGTCACCACGCAACCGTAGACCTAACTGGCCCTGTAGCGTCGTATGCGCAACGCTCGGTCGTGGCCGTGGCGGCCAGCGTGACATACAAAGCGCCGGTTGTCCGTGTCCCTGAGTAGTGCTACGACAACCAGCGCTCCGTCCGGGCTGCGACGAGATGTCTGTTCGCTCTTCCGGACTCGGCCAGCCAACGTTCTGAAGGCACCGCTTGAGTAGGGAAGACAGAGTGGATCCTGATAGAGAGACCCGTCTTTGGTACCGGCAGCCGGCGCGACGGTGGCTTGAGGCCCTTCCACTAGGCAACGGGACCATAGGCGCCATGCTGTGGGGGGAGCCTCAGACCGAGCGGGCCGACCTGAACATAGACACGCTCTGGTCGGGTGGTCCGAGGGTGGCCCACATTGAGAACTCTAAGGCATTGTTGGAGGAGCTGCGGTCTGCCGTCATCGAGTGTCGTGACTATGCCGCAGCAGACGCTTTAGTGCATGGCCTTCAAGGCCCGTTCAATGAGGCATACCAGCCATTGGGCTGGCTCACTGTCGACTTTGACGGCATCTCTGGACCGCACAACTACCAAAGGTCACTGGATCTCAGCGAGGGCGTGGCCGCGGTGCGTTACGAAGTCGGCGGGAACCTGTACGAGCGGGAGGCATTTGTTTCCGCGCCTGACCGAGCGCTCATCATTCACATGAGCGTCCGTGGGCGGGGGAAGCTGAACTTGGAGATCGCACTGCGGAGCCACCATCCAAGCCTAAGCTCGCATGACGACGAGGGGACTTTATGGTTGGAGGGCAGGGCACCCACGCACGTACTACCTCACTATTGGCCAGAGGAGCCCGCCGTCGTTTATAGCGAAGGATCTGGTTTGCGTTTTGTGACCGGTTTGGGGCTCAACGTGGTGGGCGGCGAGTTGGAGCGAGCGGCGAGCGGGTCTCTCTGGGTGGAAGGTGCGGACGAGGTCACCTTGTTCTTGACCGCCGCGTCAGGGTATACCGCCTACGACCTTCCGCCGGTCGAGGACTCGGTGATCCTGCGGGACGTTTGCCGAAGTGTCTTACTTCGTCTTCACGGCAAACCCTATTCCCTGCTCCGGGCAAGGCACGCGGATGAGCACAAGGCTCTGTTCAACCGGTGCTGGCTTCACCTCGGAGGTGACGGGGCTACCAAGACCCCCACAGACGAACGCCTCCAAGGCCTGCGCGATGGCAACGCAGATGAAGGGTTGTTCGCGCTGCTATTCCACTACGGTCGCTATCTGTTGATGTCCAGTTCACGGCCGGGCAGCGAACCGGCAAACCTGCAAGGAATCTGGAACGACCAGGTCCGGCCTCCTTGGAGCTGTAATTGGACGACCAACATCAACGCTCAAATGAACTACTGGCCAGCGGAGACGACAAACTTGGCCGAGTGTCACGAACCGCTCATCGCCTTGATAACCGACCTCTCGCGCGCCGGCGTCAGTACAGCAACGGACTTCTACGGGTGTAGAGGCTGGGTGGCGCACCATAACGTGGACCTCTGGCGGTCCACCTGGCCGGTCGGTAACGGGGGAATGCACCCGTACTGGGTGAACTGGCAAATGGGCGGGGCGTGGCTCTGCCAGCACCTGTGGGAGCATTATTCCTTCTCTGATGACCGAGGATTCCTCCGACGGGCCTACCCGACCATGCGCGAGGCGGCCGTCTTCCTGCTGGACTACCTGGTCGAAGGGCCCGATGGGAAATTGGTTACTTGCCCGTCGACCTCACCAGAGAACAGTTTCTTTACCCCTGACGGCAACGAAGCGGCGGTTCAGCGCGGCATCTACGCTGGACGTCTGGTTGACCAGGGATCTGTTCCATCATTGCATAGCGGCCTCAGAGATCCTCGGCTTAGACGAAGACTTGAGGACACAGCTGACAAGCACAGTGGATAGGCTGTTTGAGCCTCGCGTGGCCCGGGATGGCCGTTTGCAGGAATGGTCGGAGGATTTCGGCGAACCCGAGCCCGGGCATCGTCATCTGTCACATCTGTTTTGTCTCTACCCAGGAGACGAGGTTAGGAGCTCGGCTCATCTCGCAGAGGCAGCGCGGCGCTCCCTAGAGCACCGGTTGGCGAATGGTGGGGGCCAGTCCGGTTGGAGCCGGGCGTGGGTGATCGCACTGTGGTCAAGGTTGCTCGAGGGGCACCGAGCATGGGAGCATTTGAGGAAGTTTCTCGGCGAGTCGGTGACCGATAACTTTTTCGGATCACATCCTCCGGGTTGGTTCCAGATAGACGGCAACCTGGGAGTTTGTGCGGCCATCGCGGAAATGTTGCTCCAAAGCCACGCGGGGACCATCGACCTATTGCCTGCGCTGCCACCGGCCTGGCCAGAAGGCGAAGTCTCCGGCCTGCGAGCCCGTGGCGGGTCGACGATTGGCATAAAGTGGAGGGAAGGCCGCGTAACGGAAGTCTCCCTTGGTTTACCGGGCGAGCAGGTGGTCAGGCTACATTGCCCCAACCCCCTCCATCTTGTCGGAGATGGCCCGGCGGGCGCCCGTCTTCTACCCCCCGACGAGCCGGGTATTACCACCCTCACAGCCAAGGCTCCTGGGGTCTACAAGCTAGAGGCAAACAGTTAGCTCGCGGAGGCTATCCGGGGAAGGCCCTTTACGCCTGGCTGGGCGCCGGCTGAAAGTCGTACCGCATATGCAGGTCCTGCGCAAACACCGAATGATCTTGATCGTGCGGGGCTCTTTGAGCAACAGAGGTCACCGATAAGTGTCAGGTAACGAAGCGCGTTCAAGCGCATATTCAACACGTGTTCTTGCTTGACAGATTAGCGGCGCATAAGCATCGTTAAAGATCAGACCTCAGGCCGCCGTTCTTTACTGATGCGCGACGGACGCGGCCACGCAGTTCGCCCACGTGCCACTCCCCCGCTCCGTCTGGAACTCGCACCAGTTGATGCATAACGCATCTCCGTTGTCGCTGCAATCTTCGCGCACCGTCCCCCACTGCCGATCGCTCAGAGACGCGCCCCAACGGCTTGACTGGAGCTCTGACCGCCGGCTGCCTCGCAGGTATGGGAGAAGGCCCCGCCGCTGCAGAACCCGCATGATCTGCGAGTAGCGTTTCGTACGGCCAATCCACTTGCGTAGTCGGTTGGCCAGGTAGAACGGTCCCGGTACAGAGCCGGTGGGAACCAATGTCTCGGCGACCACGAGGAAGGTCATGCCGGCGAGGAGGGCGATCGCCGCGCAGAGTGTGACGAACCAGAGGGCCGGGAGGCCGCCACAGCGATGAAGAACGGAGCCACCAGGATGGTCATGGTGGTGGACACGACGGCAGTCACCTGGAACATGGTCATCGCCTCAGGGGTCCTTGCCTTTCTTGTCGCTTCCCCGATCATCACGGCCCTCGGCAACAACAGCACCAAGAACTCGGGCATCCACTCGCTCAGTGGGAAGACGCGGTCGATAACGGTGTCGCCTGGCTGTCGGCGCCTTGAGGGCAACCTGGTCCGGATGGTTCACTGACACGAGAAATGGCCGCAGCGTCTGGCTGAAGAAGGGGGAGACCGTACGGGCACGGACCGTACGACCGCGGGCAAACTAACGATTCTCGAACCCCAACATTCGGTACGAGTGTCCCTGTTGGCGTCAGCGTCACTCAACGAGTGCTTGCCCCCCGGTATACCGAACCGAGCTTTCGCGCCTCAGCAAGATCACGCAGCTCGCCTGGACGAAGAGCAGCAGCAATACGAATCCGATCACGTCGAGGACCAGCCCGAACGACGCAATCAGACCGCCAAGGCCGAAGGCCTCAACGAAGAGCAGAATGGCGACGAGGATCCAGACCCGGGCAAGCCACCGCGGCAGGACCCCGCTTCTGAACACGAGCACCCCTGCTGCGAAAGCGAAGAGACTGCCGAAGATGTCCGCGACGCTATCCAAGGCATAGGTCATCAGGTACAGCGTGTAGGAGACGCCCTGGTCGAGGCGAGACCCATACGACGCGAGCTTCCCGACAAGCACGCCGTAGATCGCAACGTCGCTGACGGGCATGCAGTGCGACAAAAAGCACGCCGCCGACCAGCAGCAACGAGCCGAGGGCGCGCGACCCATCGGCGTCCGTGCGCAGAAACAGGTCGTACAGCTTCCACAGGTAGATCGGAAACATGGCGGTATAGACGACGCACAGGCATGTCACCACCAGCAGCGTCGTCCTGTGGTCGGCGAGCTCGCTCGCGATCTTGGCAGCCGAGTCGTTCTGGTTGATCCCGACCCCGAGCCCGACCGCGGACTCCGCCACGACTGCAAGAACGTAGAGGATCCCCGCCACCCAGGCATACCGCTCCTCACGCAGGAGCGGTATGCGTCGCTGCCACCACGGGATCGTCACCATGCGAGGCCGGTCTAGCACGTGTGGCGTCGACAAAAGGCTGAAAGCCCGAGCCCGGCTTCCTCGGAACTTCTCGACCTATTGGCGAGCGCAGGCGTCGGCGCAGAACTACCCTGTCATTCCTTGGTCGCACCAGCGAGCATGCCCGTAACCAGTGCCTTTTGTGCGAAAAGAAAAACGATAAAGACCGGCGCAATCGCCACGAGCGTCGCCATCGCCAGCTCCGGCCGTTGTACCGGGCTTTGGCCCCCCATCGTCGGGTTGAAGGCGGAGGTAGCGGAAATGAGGTAGTCCAGGCCGACCGGGAGCGGGTACTGCCTGTCGTTGTAGAACATCACGAAGGGGAGGAAAAAATTGGTCCAGTCGGCGACGAAGGCGAAGAACCCGACGAGCACCACTATGGGCCGGGCCAGGGGCAGCGCCACGTGCCGGAACACGCCCCACTCGCTGCAGCCGTCGACTCGGGCGGCGGCCATGAGCTCCTTGGGGATCGCTGAAGAGAAGAAAATGTAGGAAAGATAGACCCCGAACGGGAAGAAGCCAAACGGCAGCACCACCGACCAAGCCGTGTTACCGAGGCGCAGAAGGTTCATCTCCAGGAAAAGCGGTAGGACGAGGGCGCTGGTCGGCATGATCATCACGATCAGGGTGATGCTGAGGAGCACCCTCCGGCCGATGAACTGCGTCAGCGCCAAGCCGTAGCCCGCCGGGACCGCGGCAGCCCAAGGCCAAGAGCACGCCGCCGACGGAGTACCGGGCCGAGTTCGCCAGCCATGTCAGCAGTTCGTGGCCCTGGAAGCTATAGATCTCGTCCCATGTCCGGAGGAAGGTGTGTAAGGACCCGAACGCCATCGGGTTCTCGTAAACCAACTGGTGGTCCGTCTTGGTGGGCGCGATAAGCACCCAGATCACCGGGACGACGAAGAAGGCCGTGAAGGCCAGCATCACGATGAACCACGCCAGCAACGCCCCGGCACGGCGGCTCGGCAGGCGGCGGCGTCGACGGGTGGGCCCGGGCGCTTCAGGTAACGAAGCGCGAGCTGCCGGGTGCCTTCTCACGGGCTGCGCCGTTGCGTGGGCCATACAGTCGACGCGCCCTATTCGATCTCGAACAACTTGGAGCGGAAGACGAGCAGGGTGGCGGCCATCAAGCAGACGATCAGGAGGTCGACCGAAACCGCCGCGGCATAGTTGAAGTTGCCGCTCTGGGTGGCGAAGTAATAGGCCAGCTGGTTGGGCGACCACGTCGTGCTCACCATGCCCTGGCTGGCGAGACCGACGAGTTGAGGCTCGACGAACAGCTGCGTCCCGGCCGCGAAGGCCAGGATCAACATGAAGACGACCCACCTCTTGATCAGAGGCAACTTGATACGGACGGCGAGCTGCCAGGCGTTGGCGCCGTCGATCTTGGCAGAGTCGACCACTTCGTCAGAGATGTTGTTGAGGGCCCCGTTCATCACCACGATCCAGCCGCCGGCGCCCGTCCAGAAAGCGATCACCACGAAGATGGCAGGCAAGTGCGGCGTGTAGATCGTTTGGGCCAGGTTGGAGAAGTGGAGCGAGGAGACGCGAAATGCCAAGGGCTGACATCGGGGTCGAGCATGAAGCACCAGACCAGGACGCTCGCCGCGCCGACGAGCGCACCGGGAAGGTAGAAGAGGAAACGGAAAGAGGAGGCCATCCGTCTTACCCCGCCGTGCAGCATCAGAGCCAGGAACAGCACCAGGACTACTAGGACGACGAGCCAGATCACCAAGTAGATCGCGATGTGCTCGAAGGCGGGCAGGAACCGGAAATCCCTTTCCGTGGAGAAGAAATTGGAAAGCCCGGCCCAACGGCCGTCTGCCTTGGTGAAGGCCAGGTAGAGGGCGTAGGCGGTCGGTACGACGCCGAACAGCACAAGCAGCACTACGTACATGGCCACGAAGGCGTAGCCGGCGCGCTGGCGATCACCAACCCGCCCGTGCCCGGCGTGGCCCTGGGCTCGCACCGGGACGGGCAGGCTGGTGGTACCGCTCAATGTCGTGGACTACGGCTTAGTGACGACTTGGAAGCCGGCAGTTTGGGCGTAGTCCGAGATCTGTGCCCCGAACCCCGCCAGCTGGGACGAGAAGCTCTGGCCCGCTGTTAGGTTCGGCAAGACGGTGCTGGCCCATATGCCGTACACGTCCCAAGGGGTCTCTGACCAGCCGGTCCAGACCTCCGAGGCGGCTGTGGCGAAGGCCGGCGCCAGGGGAGAGGCGAAAAACCCGCTGGCGTCTTGCTCGGCGATCCATGATTTCGCCGCCGGCACGTACCCCGGGTAGCCCGCCGAGACGTCCTGGGCCGCTGTCGAAGTGGCCAGCCCGACGAGCACCTTCGCGACGGCCTGTGGTTGCGTCGTGTGGGACGACATGATCCAAAGGCCACCGCCCACGTCGCCGGTATAGGCCTTGGACTGCCCGGCCCAGATCAGAGGGGGATAGGCGGCGATGGTGCCCTTGGGGCTGTTGAGGCCAGTGGCAGACTGGAATATTGCGCCCGAGTACCACGCCGGCCCGACCATCATGAGCACCTTGCCGGCGTACTGCTTCCCGAAGGTGCTGGCAAAGACGTAGGTTTTGGTGAGGGCGCCGTCCTTCAGCAGCGGGTCGAGCAATTTGGTCATCCCCGTGCAATGAGGGTCGGCAGGGTTGTCCAGCAGCGTGAACTGGCTGAGCTCATCGTTGATAGGGCATCGGGCCGCCTGGAGGTAGATGGAGTCGTCAAAGGAGTCGCCGATGGAGCCGACGACGTAGCCGGGGTGGTTCTTGGCCACGTTCTCGCCGATCACCTGCCACTGTTGCCAGGTGGTGGGGACGGTATAGCCCCACTTCTTCATCAGCGGCACGTTGACCCAGAGCACGTCGAAGGCGAGGTCGTTGCGCAGGCACTCGAGCTTGCCGCCGACCATGCACGGGCTCAGCGCACCGCTCGCGTAATTGTTGATGATCGAGTTCGGGACGAGCCCCTGGTTGAGCGCCGACGGGAAATTGAACGGCGGGGCGCCCAGCTTTTGGACGTCGTTTGCCTCGGCGGAAAAGATAATGTCCGGCCAGCCATGGCCGACCCGGTTGGCCAGCGCGACCTTGCTCTCGATGCTCCCATCGCCGTTAGCGCCGGCGTCGCCAAGCTCGACGTCGAGCTTGACGCCGGGGTTGGCCTTTTCGTAGGCCTTGACCATCGGCAGGCGGAGACTGTCGACCAAAACTACGATCGGCGCCTGTCTTGCCTCGGCTGGGGCGGCACTGATGATGCCGGTTCCGGTCACGGCCATCGACACCGCCAGCCCGGTTGCTGCCAGCGTAGTTAACGGTCGGCGCCGCTCCCATAGGTTATGGCGCCACGAGGTAGATTTGTCCCTCATTGTCCTCCTTTTTGTACTGGTTGCTAGGGTTGTTTGTTGGTTGCTGGGCTTGCTTAGGTGAGAGGGGTATCTAAACCGGTCCAGGCGCTCAGTCCACGTCGGGGACGACAAAGGGCATGAGCAACTCCGGGTACTCGGCCCCGCCGGCAGGCCGACACCAGGAGCAGTCGGCGCGGGCGCCATCCCGCACTTGTCGATGCCCCATTCCCGGCGAACGGGGTTACCCCAGACCAGCGACTCGTAGTAGGTGCAGTTCGAGATGGCCATGCACAAGTGCCGCGACGTCAAGGTGGGCCCATGCGGTTCGGCTCGCAACCGGTAGGCGTCGGCCAGGTGCGCCGTGCGCATGGCACCGGTGAAGCCGCCTCGCAGTTCGACGCTCACCCGCACGAACGTGGCGCACCCGGTGGCGACAAAGTCGCCGGTGTTCATGTGAGCGCCGTCTGATGTTTCGGCAATGTTGAGGGGTACCCGGACCCGTTCGGCGAGCCATTTGTAGGCGGTGACGCTGAACTCGCGCATAGGTTCCTCGTACCAGAGGTAACCGGCGTCGGCCAACGCGTCGCCGACGTAGATGGCATCCGATAGGTCGAACCCGGCCGAGCCGTCGTACATCAGCGGGTAATCGTCACCGACGTGCCCGCGCAGCGCCGTGCATAGCTGGGCATCGCGGCGGGCATCCCCCCAGGCGTGCAACTTTATGGCCGGGTAGCCGAGCTCGATGCACTGGTCGGCGACCTCCAGGTACTCCTCGGTGCTGGCGAACGTCGTCGTCGACGCGTAGGCCGGGATCTCAGTCCGGAACCCTCCCAGCAACCGCCACGTCGGCATGCCGGTGAGACGGCCAGCGAGGTCCCACAAGGCGGTGTCCACCAAGCCGAGCAGGTAGATCGTCATCTCCTCGGTGCGGTCGAGCTCCCACATCCGGTGCCAGAGCCACTCCCGCTGGAGCGGGTCCGCACCGATGAGCTCGTCCCGGAGGTAGCGGTCTAAAGCGTCCGCCACCACGACGTCACTCCCCCTCCGGCTAGCAATTGCGACCCCCTCGGCCCCCTCGTCCGTCCGGATACGGAGCACGGCGATTTGACCATCGGGCGCGCTACCTTGAAGGCCTCTCCGCCAGCTGAAGCTAGGACGAGGCCCGGCAGCGAAAACGCTGAAGCTCTCGGCAGCGGTAATTCTCATGTCCCCCCCGGGGCGCAACCTCATGCCCCATGCCTGTCGGCTCATATCATCGTACGGCATTCATATGATGACATACGCCTGTCGTATGTGCAAGTCCTCACGAGGAGATATGATCAACCCGGCGCATCTGTTCGCTCCGGTCGCACGGCGCTGACAAGGTAAGGTTCACGATGAGTACACCGTCGGATGCCCTGATTTCGGCCCCATGGCCGCGCCGGCCAGCCGCGCCTCGGCACCGCCGTACTCGCGGCCTTGGCCGATCAGGTCGTGAGTGGGAGGTTCGCTCCGGGCACGGCCCTCCCGACCGAGCCGGTCCTCTGCGAGACCTTCGGCGTCAGTCGTACGGTGATAAGGGAAACCCTCAAGGTGCTCGAGGAGAAGGGCCTCGTCCGGGTCAAGCAAGGACAGGGGACGACCGTGACGGCGCCCGAGCAGTGGGACCTGCTCGACCCGGTCGTTCTAGATGAGGCCATCCGCAATGACGGGAGCCTCAAGATCCTGGACGACCTCATCGAGGTACGCGTAGCGCTCGAGTGCCAGATGACCCGTCGGGCGGCAAGGACGATGGGAGAGGCCGGCATCGAAGAGCTCCGGCGCTCGCTCGCCGCATTGGGCCGGCTCCGCGACGACCCCCTCGAGTACTTCTCGGCAGACAGTGACTACCACGACGTCATACATCGTCTGTCGGGCAACGGGCTGGCGCGGTCCATTATCCGCTCCGTCCACCCGCACGCTCGCCTTAGCAGCCGGTACAAAGGTCCCGCTCGCCAAATCGACGTCGAGCGTTCGCACGCCGGCCACGTTGCCATCTACGAGCATTTGGCCCGACGTGACGCAGAGGCGGCGGCCGGCGCGATGTATGACCACATCATGACATCGTGGTTAGAGCGGAAGCAGGCGCCTCCAAGAACCGCAAACGACACTTCGGAGCTTGGTCTCTCCACGCCGAAGGCGTGAGTTCGGGCGACGTTGTCGGGCCCGCGTGGCCAGCTGGAAGATTTGAGTTGGCCCGGCCTCTAGGGTCCGTTCGCTAACAAATGGGAATCGACCAGCCCTGGACGCGTTCGGCCGCGCTGGCCGCCCGTGGCCCTGGCCTTCCTTCTACCGGCTCCTGCGCTGTCGCGGCGGACGTCGGGCAGCACGTGCCGGACACGCCCGTCGGCATCCAACCGGGCGAGGACGTCAAACAACTCGCCGCCGTCCGGGCCCTGCGGCCGGCCGACAGCGTCGTGCCCCGGACATCGAGCCCGACCGCGATCCGGTCGCCGCGCCGCGCGATTGCGCGCACCCAGTCCGGCCGTTCGAGCGCGGCGGTGCCGAGGGCGACGCGGGCGCAGCCGGTGGCCAGCGCCGCAGCCAGCGAGCCGTCGTCGCGGATCCCGCCTTCAGCTTCGCGGCTTGAGGCGTCGGGTGCTGTTGCTCGTGGGGCTAGCCCCACGAGCGGCTCACGCTGGCGCCGGCCCAGGCTTTGCCAGGTGAGTTCCGACCTCGTCGACGCGGGACCGCCAAGCGCGAAAAAGCACGGAACCTCGCGCGACTCCGATCCAGGACACGAGGCCTTCCTCTTTCAGCGCCATCAGCGCCTCCAACGCGCCACCCTGTCCCACAGCTTCCTTGAAAGTGATGTGCTCCGGATCGTGGAGATAGAGGATTCTGAACGTGGTCGAGCCCAAGACGGGGTGACACTCTCCTCGAATGAACGGCGGACGCGGCTCCCGTCGAACCGACCCGTTACCGGGTCCCGATCGACCTTGGTCGACAGGACGAAACCATCCGGCAAGCCTCCCATCTCGGCAAGCCCGAGCCGGCGCTCGGCGTCACCGCAGTTATTGGACACGTCGATGAAGTTGAACGGGCCCTCGAAGAAGCGGCGGATCGTCGCCACCGCTCTCTCCTCATCCACTTCGTACCCGTAGGCCTGGGGCGCGCTCCCGAGCGGCGAACAACCGATGGTGCCTGTCGAGCTGGCCCCTCTGGGCCGGGTGCTGCCCGAAGACGAGTTGAGCGAAGCGTGGGCTGAGGCGCAGCCTCGCGTGTTCGGTTCACTGCTGACGCTACTGTCTCAGGTCATGGCCGCCGGTCGGCCTCGCGTCGATAACCTGCCCCGACTGGCTGTGCTCGGTCGGATGGCCACCGTAGCTGACAGCATCCGAGAAACCGAGACGCTTGGCCAACTCGCCCTCCGTCAGTCCCATCTTCTCGGCGACAGTGTTTCAGACGACCCGTTCTTTGACCGCCTGCGCTCGGTCGTCACCGGCAGGTGGCAAGGGACTGCCGGCCAGCTCGACCGCCACCTTGATCCCGACGGCGACCTCGCGAGGCGGTGGGGAAAGCAGTGGCCGACCGGCAAGGGCATTACCGCCCGGCTCAAGAGGCACCGGAAAGCCTTGGAACGACAAGGCTGGATCCTGGCCGCAGAGCACAACGGCAACAAGGAGCAGATCTGGACACTAGTCTCACCAGCCGGGCCGAGCGATTATCCCGCGGGCGACGACAACGGTAGGGTTCACGGCCCTGGCTGCCATTGCCGCGCCTGTCCCCACCCCGTCCCCGAATGTCTCTGTGACGAGTGCCACCGCCGCCAGAAAACGGAAACCCTTTGACTTACCGCCGCGAATCCCAAGGACGGCGAGTCGAAAACGCCGGCGTGTGCAACCTCGTACTCCAACGGCTCTGTCTGGATGGGGCCGTGCCGGTGACCGCACCTCCAGGTAGCCGCCGGGCGTCGGCCCGGTATCGACTAATTCTGGACCGCAGCTCGCTGAGTGTGACGGTCAGCAGAAGTTGCCCACTGGCGGGCAGCGACTAGCAAGCGCCGACGAACGCTCTGTGCGTTGGTTCGGACGTGCCGCGACCGTGCCTCGGACGGCTCCTGTCGTATAACTAGAGCGGCCTTTTGGGCTGTCACCCATGCACCCGATCGCCGGTTATGTCGGGACTCACACTGAAGCAGGCCCTCGAAAAGCCCGTCATTATGGGCGTTCTGGCAACGTCGTCGTTATGGCGTCCCGTTGTGTATTAAAATGCCCTTGAAAGATGGCCTCATTTATCGGCGTGGGTTACGCGAGAACCGTCTGAAGCTGCTATGTCAAGAGGCGCGCGGTTGAAAGTTCTGAGTTCGTGGTAGGGCCGAGTCTTGCTGCTGAGCGCGGGCTAGGTCGCGGAGCAGGCGGCGGTAAATGACATTTGAGAGGTGGCGTTTTAGGACCCGCATGGATTCTTTCTTCGTGTGGCCACACGCGCCGTCGTCGTAAATGGCTTGTGCCCGCTGGTCGCAGCGTTTTGGGTTACCGCCATGCGGTAAATTACTGCGTTCACCCGCCGGTTCGCGCCTCGGTCGAGGCGGTGGCGGACAGGCTCGTCGTCGCCCTCTGCAGATGATGCGGGCAATGGCGCAGTCCCGTTGAAGCGGGCGAAGCCGCCTTCGCCAGCAAAGCGGCGGGGGTCGCCCACCTCGACCAGTAGTTCGGCCACCGAGCGCTGGGCCAGGCCGCAGAGCTCCCCCAAAGTTGACCCGCTTTGTTGCACGAGAGCCGCAAGTGCGGCGGCGGCTTCTTGCTCTTGGGCGTCGAGCGCGGCGATGGCGGCGATATGGCCGTCCAGGAGCTGCAGACGCAGGGCCGTGGGCGCGTCCCAGGTGGGCGAGCGGTCCCGCTTGGCCAAGGCACCGAGCCGAGCGCGCACGTCGGGCTGGTCAGGCAAGCCGGCTCGAGCCTGCTCGGGCAGCTCGCATAACAGCGACTCTGCCTGGTTGAGTAGCTGTCGGCGCTGGTCAACGGCCCAGCGCCGGGCCTTGTGCCACAAGGTCAACTGTTCGGACCTTTCGTCGGGGCCGACATCGCCCTCCGCCCGTTTGAACGCCACCGGCATGTCCGGGTCAGCTTGCAGCTCCCGTCCGATGCGCAGCGCATCTAGAGCATCGGTCTTGCCTTGGCGGCGCTTGCGCGACTGTTCGGCCGTCCGGCCAGGGTTGACGTCGCGGACGTCGTAGCCCTGGCGCACGAGGTAGATGCTGGTGTGACGGCCGAGCCCACTGGCGCCTTCGATGCCCCAGCGCCGTACCCGGCCGTGGGAGGTAGCCCAGGCTTCGAGCTCGCGGTGGCCGTCGCCTGAGACCCTAAAGGACCGGGTCCCGATAATGCCGCCCCGGTTGTCGAGCACCGTGGCGGTCAGGGCCCTTTTGTGCGGGTCGGCCCCCACATCGTTGCCTTGCCTTGCGCGGCTCTTGGCCATGGCGGCTCCTTTGTCCGGTATAAAGTGAGAGCACCGGTCGGCATATCCCCTTTGAGAAAAACCCTGCTTGAGCCAGCGAGGGGCGGCTTGCCTGTTCGCTCGCCTCATCGCCCGGGACACACCGCTCAGCCTTGTCGTTGTCCCCGCAGACCTCGTCGAGGTTCCGCCTAGCGGCCTCGGGCAGCAAACGTGTCAAGAAGATGCCGATGACCGCCGACACCGCGGCTATGGCGAGCATTGAGCGCAGCCCGAGCCTGGTCTGGAGGGCGGGTACGACGAAGACGCCGAGGAAGGCCCCAAGCTTGCCGACGCCAGCGGATATCCCATGCCCTGTCGTGCGCGCCGA
Organism: uncultured Acidimicrobiaceae bacterium; assembly: GCA_963750465.1. Taxonomy (GTDB): domain Bacteria; phylum Actinomycetota; class Acidimicrobiia; order Acidimicrobiales; family Palsa-688; genus Fen-671. Next base: position 159,044 of record CAVVRE010000005.1, on the reverse strand, counting down.
CACCGGGAAGACTTCGGAAGGCAGCACAAACGTTGTCATATTGGGCCCGAACTCGACGAAGAAGTAGCTCAGGCCAAAAACGGCCAGGAAGGCACCCACGCTCGTCGTTAGCACAGGGACGGCGGCGAGCAGCAAGAAAGCCCCGCCCAGCACACCAAAGCCCACCAGTTGCAGCCGACGGTGGCCGATGCGGTCCATCCACCAGACGGCGAAGGCATAGCCAGGGAGGGCAAAGACGACGAACATGGCCAGCGACCAGGCCAGCTTGGCGGCGAGGTCGGCCCCTGGGTCCACCCCCTTCAGGATCGCCGGCAACGACAAGGTGTTGCCGTAATAGGCGTAGTCAAAGACGAACCAGGCCCCGGCCGTCCCGATCAGGAGCCGGCGGGTGCGCCGGTCGCGAAGGAGCCCGAACAGGCCTAGCCGAGGCGGCTGTCCCCCCTTCGCCGGCGGCGGTGTCCGGGCCGCCACGGGCGAGGCCACGCCAGCGGAGAAGGTGGCCAGCTCGGCGGCCGCCTGTTCGGACCGGCCCCGGACCATCGATTGGAACCGAGGGGACTCGGGGATCTTCGAACGCAGGTATATCACGCCTAGCGCCGGGAGAGCCCCGAAGGCCAGGAGCAGCCGCCAGGTCAGCTCGTCGCCGACCTGGGCCTCGAGGAGCCCTAGCGCCACGAGGGGGCCCGACAATTAGCCCCAATGCCTGCATGGAGAACACGAGGCCGACGAGGCGCCCTCGGTCGTCGCGGTTGGCGTACTCGCTCATAAGCACGGCGGACACGGGGTAGTCGCCCCCAATCCCTAGGCCCAGTACGAAACGGGCCAGGATGAGCGACAGCAGGCTGGTGGCCAGGGCCGAGGCCACCGCGCCGAGGACCATGATGACGGCCACGAGCAGATAGATCTTCTTGCGACCGACCAGGTCGGCGACGCGGCCGAACACGGTCGCCCCCACGAACGCGCCGAGGATGGCCGAACCCAATACCCAGCTGGTCTGGCTCGTGCTCAGGTGCCACTGGGCCGCCACGAGGGCGGCAACCGTGCTTATTACGAACAGGTCGTAGGCATCGGTGAAGAAGCCGACCCCGGAGACCGCGACGGCCCGGCGGTGGAAGGCGCTGAGCGGCGCATTGTCGAGCGCTTCGCTAACCGTCCCCGCACTGGCCGGTGTAGTCCCTACGCCAGCGCTGTCCGCCGATCGCACGTTTTCCCCCTTCTGTGTAGCCCACTGCTCGGGGAGTTTGGGCTGCACCGTGCACGGGAGCTGGTCTAGGACCACCTCGATTTTGGCGGGCCCAGGTGAACGGATGTGGACGCCAGGGTGGACCGGAGATGAACGACAGGTGAACAGGAGGCGAACATTGCCGGACCAAATCCGCCGCCGCACCGCCAGCAGCGGCTAGACCCGTGGGTATCGCAAGCTATGGCCGCTCCGGCTCGTTGAACGAAGAAGTGTCTCGCCTGTTCTCGTTGGTGAGCGAGGCACTGGCGGGCGCCACCGACGCCCTCCTGGCGGGAGAGCCGACCGAGGGCAGCAGGGTGGTGGCGGGCGACGAGTCCGTCGACGAGCTGACGGACCAACTGAGCGAGCGGATCTGGGAGGACTTCGAACGCCTGGCCCCGGCCAGCGACGAGCTGCGCCGGCTCGTGGGGCTCCTGCTGATCTTGCCCGAACTGGAACGGAGCGCCGACCTGGCCGAGCACATCGCCCAGCGTGCCGTGGCCCACGTCGGCCCGGACATGTCCCCCCTGAGCCGTGGCATCGTCCAGCGGATGTCCGACGTCGCCCTCGAGATGTGGCACGAAGCGGCCCAAAGCTACATGCGCCGCACGGCAGTTAGCGCAATGCTGGAAGAAGCCGACGAGGAGCTCGACATCCTGCACGAGCGGCTCACGAACGAGGTGGCGACGAGCGCCGTGATGCCACCGCCGGTGGCAGCCCAGGTCACCCTGCTGGGCCGGTTCTATGAGCGCCTCGGCGACCACGCTGTCAACCTCGCCAAGCGCATCGAGCTGCTCCCGACGCAAAGCATTGGGCAAGACAGCTGAGACCCCATCCTTACAGCTGATATCGCCCAACGTTCCCGGACAGGACCCGCGCTGCGACCTGTCAGCTCTGAAAAGCAGAAAAGGACGATGCCCCAGTATGGAGACGATGGAGACAATGGGCGAGTGACGAACAAGAGTCGTTATGCATCGTTTGTGTGACCTCCCCCTGGGTGTGCCGTAGATGGTTGGGGCTACGCCGCTCCCAACGGCTCGAATCGCGGTCTTGCACCTTTCAGGACAACCTTCGCCCTTTGGCAGCTCCGGCCACTGGATCCCTACCAGCATGACTTTGTAGCCCTCGCCTTTGCCGCTAACTAACGCTGGGCCGCCTCCCGGTCGGCCATCGCAAGCTCGACTATGTCGACCAATTCGTCGACCAGGCCGGGTGCGGCAGCAAGGAGCACATCGTGGGCCGGCGAGTCGTGACTCCGCTCGCCAGTGGCCCGAAGCACGGGCTCGCGGCGCGACCAGCGCGTACCACCGCCCCGCCTTCGCGCGCTACCAGCACGCCTGCGGCAACGTCGATCGGATCGAAGCCGCCGAGGACTACGCCGGTGGCCCGCCCCGCGCCAACACTGGCCAAGGACAGAGCGGACGACCCCATCACCCGGGTAACACACTTCCGGCTGCTCAGTTCGAACACCATCTCTGTGAACCCAGGCAAACAAGCTGTACCTGCCAACTCGCTCAACACCAGACCGCCTACGACCTCGGCCGCAGTGGCGCAACTGACCGGCTCCTGGTTAACCCGCGCGCCGCCGCCCCGTACGGCGCCGAACACCTCGCCACGGTGGGGATCAGCGACGACGCCTAGGGCGAGGCCCTCGTCGTCGGCCAAAGCGAGGCTGAAGGACGACCACGGCAACCCGTGGACGAAGTTCGTCGTCCCGTCAACCGGATCCACGTACCAAACCGGCGTCCCCACTGCGAAGTCGCCGCTCCGACCAAACTCCTCCCCGGCGATCGAGTGGCCCGGGAAGGCAGTGAGCACCGCCTGCCTCACATGGCGCTCGATGCCGATGTCGACGACTGTTACCCAGTCGGACGGCCCCGATTTAGTCGAGCGCTCCTCGGCTAGGACCCGACGGCCATTTCTGTGATCGCATATTCTGCCAGCGCCATCGCCAGATCCTCGCAGTCTCGCAAGTCGGCCGCGTCAATCGGCATCTCCGGCCTCCGCCTCCCTGGGGCCTTACGCATGATCACGGGTCAGCCGCCCGGACCTCGCCGCGTTAGCCCGTGCTCCTGTCCGCGCAACACTTCAACCAACAGCCCTATGCGGTTCGTGATGATGGCATCGACGCCCATCTGCTCCAAGCTCACCATCCTCGCGGGGTCATCAACAGTCCAAGTCGACACCCCGATACCGGCCGCATGCATCTTGGCTATTACGTCGGACGTCAAGAGGTCCCAGCGGGGGTTGAAGAACTCGGGGCGTAAGTCTTCCAACAACGCGTCGCTGGGCCATCTTCTCCCCGTCCAGGTCAGCGCCAACCGCGCGTCTCTCCGTTCCTTCCTCACCAGCTCGAGAGCCGTCAAGTTCCCTGCGAACACACACCGCTCGAGGGCGTCAGCGGCGACAACCTCCCCGAGGGCGTTGAGAGCCGACAAAGGGTCGGCCATGTCCACCATAACGGGGACGCTCACAGCAGTGAGCACCTCCCCCAAACCAGGGATGTGGTACCCGTCGACGGCGAGGCCGCGCACCTGCTTGTAGGTCAGCTCTGCGACGGCTATGTCCAGGTGCCACAAGCGCTCAAGCGTTGGGTCGTGCAGCACCACCACGCGCTTGTCCTCGTAACCCTGCAATCCAGCTCGACCATGTCGGCACCCTGTAACACAGCCGCCAGGAAGGACGGGAGCGTGTTCTCCCTGTTGTCGACTGGTTCGCCCCGGTGAGCAACGGCAATCGTCACGTGCCGCCGCCGGCACCCCGGATGTCCAGATCGCGAGGACCGGTGGTCACGACCTCCCGTGCGCCGTTGAACTCGTGGAGGAGCATTTCCTCCCGGTAAAGCAGGACCCGTCCGAACCTCACCGTGAGCGGCCCCGACAAGTCGAAGCCCGGGCTCACGTACGCTCGGACCTCGGCGCCACCACCTCCGAGGTAAAGGACAACTTCTCGAAAGTGCCCATGAGCCACCTGCTTCACAACCGTTGCGCTGGTACCTTGGCCAGCCTCCCAGGCGTGCTCCACAATGACATCCTCAGGGCGAACAGCTACCTCCCAGTTGCCATCCGCACCGGAGAGCCCGGCAAAGCAGCCTCGGCCGCACGGGACGAACACTTCGTCCTCCCCGACCACGACCCCATCAGCGCCTAAGCGGCCGTGGAAAAAGTTCATGCTCCCGACGAAACCGGCCACAAACAAGGTTTCCGGACGAGCGTAAAGGCTCTCGGGGTCCGCGAACTGCTCGATCCGCCCTCCCGACATCACTGCCACGCGGTCGGCGATTGACAGAGCTTCGTCCTGGTCGTGGGTGACGAAGACCATAGCAATTTCGAGCCTCTGTTGGATTCAGCGGATCTCCTCACGGACGACGACGCGCAACTTGGCGTCGAGGTTCGAAAGCGGCTCGTCTGGAGCAGAGCGTGACCGCTCTGGCCATCGAAGGCGCTACCAATGAGGAAATCGCGAACGAGCTGTTTCTATCCGTGAAAACCGTCGAGCGGCACTTGACCTCCGCCTACATGAAGCTGGGCATCCGCTCTCGGAAAGAACTGCAAAAGCACCTGCAGGCACCTTCGAGCGCAATTGTCGACGCAGACCGGTACCGGTCGGCCCGTTTCAGGGACACATCGACGAGGCTGACGGGTTTACCGTTCAAGTCGTAGCGTCCCGGCCTCTTGCCGAAATACACGACGGTTCCACTACATAATTGGGATTATTGTGCGCCGAGGGGACGACCTTGACGTATCTGCAAGGTGATACCTATTCGGCAGGGAGCGTTAAAAGGAGACTTTCTAGGGGGTCCACCACCCGCAAAATGGTGTGGACTACGGCCAGTCTCAACCTTGGTGATGGCTGTTCTCAAGTTAGTCAACCTTGAGCGGGCCAGAGACCGGCACCCGACCGCGCTGTCCGGAGGGGAACAGCAGCGCGTTGCCTTCGCCCGGGCCATCGTTTTGGAGCCCAAGCTGTTGCTACTTGACCGGGTCTGTCCGGGCTCCAGCGCCACCACGTTTCGGCAGCGAGACGCGACGAGTACGAAGCGCTTGCTTTGCTCAGTCAGCTCGGTCCCGGCGCTTGCCTCAGGTCGCACCGGCCGACACTGACTAACCCCATTTGGTCGTCGGAAACGTCGTAGCGATCCCGGCGCACGTCGGACCCTCAACTCGACGCCAGACCCACTGAGTCGTTACTTTTGCCGACCTCTTGCGGCGGGCACACGTGCAGACTCTGTCGAGGTTCCGTCGCTTCAGAAGGGTTGGAACAAGTAGGCGCGAATTGATCCTGCCCACCATACTAGTCCGCACAGACGCCGGTCCATGCTGGGCATCCTCGCAATTATTGCGACAAAGCCCGCCTTGACGGCGGAACTCCCCTCGTATAACCTTTGGCTTTTGCACCAAACTACTCGAAACCGCTCGCAATAATTGCGAAGACCGTTTAGAGCGTGGCCCAAGTGGGACGCGAACAGGACAAGTCCAGTAGCAAAGAGGAAGGGGAGCGACAGCGTCTAACCAGCTAGTTCGCGGGGCAACGGCCACTGGGCGTTCAAGTGTGACCTAGCGGCGTTACAGGGGGCGAGCACGCGCACTGAGATGATCAATTATGCCCGCGGACCTTTGAAAGCTTCGCGCAGAGTGTGCGGACTGTCTCTGCCCATCAATAGTTCTGCCCGACATTAAGAGGGTCTATTGTGTCTTCCTAACAACACGCTGACTTTCTTGAGCGCATAAAGGAAGCATTCTCCTTTTGTCGGCAAGATAGCTTCAGATCTACTGGCATCCACGCCAACACGATCTCCGACCTCGCCAGCCGAATTCATCGGTTGCCAGATAGGATGGCAATGAAGAAACTGAACATCCCCCGTCCGAGACGACTTCAAAGGACGCTCGGATTGCACACCGCGCCGCGGACCAGCCGATGACTACGTGGGATCTCGCCGCCGCGCGGGAGTGGCTGGAGACGCATCGCGCTGGCGTGCACTACGGCGGGTTTCAAGCTCACACCCGAGATCTGTGGTCTGGGCGTGCGGTACTACTACGCCATGGCCGAGCTTGTCTCTGAGGGCCAGATGGACTTTTGTGGGATAAAGGGGACGCCCGAGCTGACCAACAACTTCACCACCGCCGCCATCGCAGAACCGATCTTGGACGGCCCATGCCTGCTACACAGACTGCTCCGCCGATCCTTCCGAAAAGACGGCCCGACTTTACCGGTAACGCAAGAGGTGGCACTCTTAGTACGACGGGGCGGTGGTGCGGTTCTGGCCGCCTCCAGCGAGGCCACTCTAGCCCGCCGTCCCCCTTACGACGCCCTGTACGGCCCGCAGCCCGCATCGACGTCTATGACGAGGCCAAGAACGACTCCTTGATGTACAAGAACAGCGATGTGTGGCCCGACGCCTTTACCCGAATGGGGAGCTACAGCCGAGATTTGTCGGCCTCGTTGTTCCGTCATCCACATACACGGCGTCGACGCCGACCTAACGGCCGGGCTACGCCGGTATTCCGTTTCATCGACATCGACCTGGAGCGGCGCGACACCTGAACGGGGGAGGTGATCGACCAAGAGCCACAGGTGCCACCGGCACCCAAAGGGCCGTTCCCGAATGGCAAAAACTAATTAGTTGTATGTGCTATCTTGTTGTTAGCTCAACGGTGAGACTCGGGTTTAGTCTCGTTGAAACAATTGTTGAGCGCCTGACACCCGATGGAAGTCCAATTTCTCATAGCGATAGGGAGAGACATAATGAGATTGTGGTCGAAAAAAAGTTTGAGCCTCGGAGTCGCGGCCAGCCTGATCATGCCTTTAGCGTCCCTTACCGGGCTTGGGGCCGCTAGTGGCTCTACGGTCCGCGTGGCTGCATCGTCTGGTAAGTACAATCAGTACCCCTCGATACTCACGAGCCAATACAAAGGTTCATCCGTGACCATGTGGGGCTGGGACCCCGTTACGTTCGACAACCCGCTGGACGCGTATGTTGAGGCAAAAGCAGGCGTCTCAGTTGCTGCGCGCCAGCTCCCAGTCGCCACTTTTGTCAACCAGCTGGTGCTCGCACAGCAGTCCGGGACGCTCCCTGACGTCTTTAAAATACCGTCAAATGCCGACATTCCGCAGCTTGTCCAAGTTGGCGCAGTAAGGAATATCACTGCTTTAGTTGCCCCTTATCGTAGCTACCTCTCCAAGTCGGGCTGGGCCGAATGTACCTACAAAGGCAAGGTGTACTGCCTGCCCGCAAATAGTCCGGCGGGAGGTATCTTCTATCGAGAAGACATCCTGAAGAAGTACGGGATCAATCCGGCGAGCCTAACTACATGGACCCAGTTCATCGCGGCCGCCAAGGAGCTTAGCTCGGCAAGCCACGGCAAGTACTACCTGTCAGATTCTGGGAGCGGTTCACTCCAGGGGGCAGCACAGCCGGCCGTCCTGAACGAAGCCCACGCTGAACTACTGAATGCCAATTTGCAAGTGCAAGTCAGCGCCGCCTCACCACAGTGGCAGAGCGGCCTGTCGGTCTTGCGGGATCTCATGGAACCCGGCGTCGGTACGCTTGTCAACGAGTTCACACCTCAGTGGTACACAGCCATGAAGACCGGGAGTATTGCTGCATACATGGAGGGCACTTGGTTCCCCGAGACGATCATACAACAGGCGCCCAACACGAAAGGCGACTGGATCTTTGAGCCCTTCCCCGCAATTGCCCCCGGCGGCGACCGCTATCCATCCTTCGGATCTGCATCCATAGCCCTCAACGCTAAAACGAAGCAGGTAGGGGCCGCGTTTCAAGTGGCCAAGGCATGGAGCATCGACCCTGAAGGCGCCATCGGCCTCGGGCTCCAACAGCTCGGGATCTCAGTAGTAAGTTCGGCAGCCTTGACCTCGTCGTATGTCAACCAACCAGATCCGTACTTTGCCGATAGCCAGGCATATTGGAAAGTCGCCACCGAGGCTTACACCCACATCACTTGGCAGCCTCCCGAAAACACCACGGTAAACCAAGCAAATGGCATCCTCGGTACTGATATAACAGGCTTCTTGCGGGGCCAGTCGGCCGACGCATTTCTCTCGAAAGTAGCCGGCGATTTGCGCTCTCAGATACGAGGAGCGAAGTAGAAACAGCGGCATGAAACTACCACTGGACCCCCCCTAGGGAAGGCCGCAAAGAGTGAGCAACCTTGATCACGATGGTCTCGTGGCCCAGAAAGGCCTTTATCCGGAATGGATATGGAACAGGAGCGACACCCATGTGTTCCTTGGCGTGCCCGGGTCTCCGGACGCGTTCAAGACCGTCGTTGAGCCGGGCAATTCCTTCTCGCCAGGGTTCAGCTCCTACGGCGTCTCAACATGGGTGTCGCTCCACGGCCAGCTCTACGCGCCGGAGGAGCTGGACGCCGCTTGCCTTTCGTGGCGGTATGCGCAGGGGTACCTCCCCGTGCTGCAGTCCACCTGGGACGCCGGTCCACTCACCGTGACTTCCGCGCTCTTTACTGATGGCGATGCGGAGTCGAGAAGTGTCCGCACCTTCCTGTCGTGCAGTGTCGAGAACCGCTCGACGCTGCACGTGGAGGGCGCCCTACATATAGTTGTTAGGTCGTTTGGTCCCGCTGGGGGCCCCATTTCAGACTTGGAATTTGACGGTCGCGACGTAAGAGTGAACGGCGCGGTGATGCTGACATTTGAATCGGAGCCGGACCGCGCCGGCACTGTAAGCTTTGCCGACACCGGTGAAGACATCAGCGTCGTGCTCAGGCAAGGGCGTAAGCCCGGCGTACCGAAAGTGAGCGACAGCTCGTCGTGGGCTAGCGGCTGTGCCAGTTTCACGTTTAGCCTGGCTGCTGGGGACCGCACGGCGACGAGCGCCACGGCGTTTGTGCACGCCGGGGACCCGATGCTGAAGTGGCTCCACAGGCCATCGGGACTGCCACCCGAAATGGGCGATAGGGCTGGACATGAGGAGTTGTGGAGGGGACGTTTGCCCGTCCAGCTTCAGCTTCCGGACCGGAGGTTCGCGGAGGCGTTCCAGGCGCAGCTGGTCTACTTGGCAATGTCGACGGTGGATAGCGAGCCCAGGATCTCTCCGGTTTCATACCCACTTTGGTGGTTACGCGACGGCGCCTATGTCGTACAGGCCCTCGAGAAGGGTGGGTTCGGGGCGTGGGCTGACCGTGCGGTCCGTGCGGTGGCCAGCCGTGAGCCGTTTGGCGGTTTCGGCGCAGAGGGTGACGGCCCCTCGCAGTTGATCTGGCTTATGTCTGAGCACTACTTGATGAACAGCGACCTTAGGTTCTTGAAGGATGTCTACCCGCACATCGAGCGTAACGCCGATCTAATTATCAAGATGTGCCACACCGACCGGCCGATCTTCGGGAACACGGAGTTCCGTACCCCAGGTATGCTTTTAAGCCCTCAGGCGGACCTAATGTGCGAGCCGGCAACGGAGGGCCTGATTGTCGGAAGGATGGACCACCACTTCCCTCTATTCTGGGTGAACGGTTGGGCGTATTTGGCGCTCGTGCGCGCCGCGCTATGCGCCGAAGCTGTCGGTGTCAGCTCTGAGCGGTACGTTCGCGAGGCGCTCGAGGTCCGCGTCGCTATGAACAGGTGCAAAGAAGAGAGGTTCGGCGAGAACGACCGCGACATCGGTTCGGCTCTGTGGCCCACGGGTTGGGTGGAAGCCGGTGACCTCGTCATCCGAGAGCGGTTTCGACAGTTCTGGGATACCACGCGTTGTCCCGGAGGCGTCTACGTACCCGAACCGGAGTGGACCTACTTCGAGGCGGCCCAAGCCCACAACTACATGATCCTCGGTGACAGGGAAAAAGCCTGGACGTCGATCGAGATGTTCCTGTCCCAGCATACCGCCCAGGGCTTGTACACTTACCACGAGGGCGTCGGCGATGAGAACACGTCCCTTCAATGGCAGCGGGCCCGGGGATGGGATCGTATCGGGTACATCACCCCGCACGGATGGACAGCAGCGGAGCTGTTCCTACTATTGCGTGACGCCCTAATCCGCGAGACAGCAGAAGGGGGGCTGGTAATCGGAGAAGGCGTACCACTTGAATGGATGCACGACTCTTTCTCAGCGAGGGGTTTGCCGTCGCACTTTGGGACCGTAAACGTGGAGTACGACGCCCGACGCCGGAGCGTGACTGTGGAGACTCAAAGGGAACCGGTGGAGATTGTCAGCTCACTGCCAGTGGAGGTGAAGGTTGTACTTACGCGTTAGCCTGGAATGCACGCTACTGGATCAACACGCATTCGAAGAAGTGACGAGATGCTAAACCTGCAGGATCTTCCTCGCGTTTCGACGAGCCAGTCTCGCGCCATCACTGCCGAGAACCCCACAGGAGAAAAGGGTGGCGGCGGACGGGCGAAGACCGGTATCGGCGCTCGAGCGAGTCGAGAACTCGGCGTCGGGTGGAAAGTGTCGCCGGCGATCGAGCTGATCGGCGGCGAGACGGCAACGCTCGCCGAAATCGCGGGACCCGGCGTTATTAGGCATATTTGGCTCACCTGCGCGCCGCAGCATTGGCGGTCAATCATCCTCCGGATGTACTGGGACAATGAAGACACCCCGTCCGTGGAAGCTCCTCTCGGTGACTTCTTTGCTTGCGGATGGTGCGAACGGTCCTTCGTGAACTCTTTCCCCATTGCGAGCCTCGCCGGGGGTGGACTAAACAGTTACTGGCCAATGCCTTTCCGCCAAGGGGCCCGCATAACGGTCGAGAACCGGGGACAGGAAGACCTAGCCCAGTTCTTCTACCAGATCGATTACTCACTGGAGGTCGTCCCGCCCGACCTTGGCTACCTTCACGCCCAGTGGCGTCGGAGCAACCCCGTCAACGATGGCCTGCACGTGCTCTTAGACGGGGTCGGCGGCCAGGGCCACTACGTGGGGACCTACCTGGCATGGCAAACGAACAACAACGGGTGGTGGGGAGAAGGCGAGGTGAAGTTCTACTTGGATGGCGATGGATACCCAACCATATGCGGTACGGGTACCGAGGACTACTTCGGGGGCGCGTGGGCATTCGAGCAAGTCCCAGGCCAGGGTTACATGACTTATAGTGGCTTGTATGCCGGCTTTCATCAAGTTACCGAGGTCGATGATTTTACGAAGTCCAACCGACGGTTCGGGATGTACCGCTGGCACATATTGGACCCCGTCCGTTTTACAGAGGACATCCGTGTTGAGGTCCAAGCGCTCGGCTGGCGATCTGACGGGCGATACCTCCAGCTAATAGACGACATAGCAAGCGCCAGCATCTGGTACCAAGCCGAGCCGCACCAGCCCTTCCCCCCGTTAGGTAATGCGAATCAGTGCGAAGTGGTCTAGCCTCTACGATCACGCTGGGACATCGGCGATACAGGGATGGTTTGCACTGCACGCAGCAGTCTTGGCGCGGCGGCTCGACAGCCGGTGTGATCGTAGCTCAGCAAGCCGCCGAGGGCCGTTGCGCCGGTGTGGTTGTGGTTGTGGTTGGCCGTCCTGGTTACCTTTTCGGACGAGCCCGAACTGCAGAGGAAGCAGCCACGGCCGGGCGCGTGGCGCGGGGACGTTGTTGGAACCCATCAAAGGTGCCCGGCTGGATTTGGTATTACACGCTGGCAAGGCCATGCAGGTAAAAATGACGTGTCCGTGATACCGGCCCCTCGCGGCGGAGTTAGCACTCGTCGGCCACCCGCTCGGCGCTCCCAGACAGGACGTCGCAGTCGTTCCGCGTACTTATACGTCATGCCGTTCGTGGTTCTGTTTGGGATATTTGGCCTTTATCCCATGGTGTACTCCGTTGTCCTCAGCTTCGAGAACTACAGTCCGGGTCAGCCGGCCACCTGGGCCGGGCTCGCCAACTTCACACGGGCGCTCAATGACCCAACCGTGTGGCTGGCATTTAGAAATGTTCTTCTTCTCCTGGGAGTCGTAGTGCCGTGCCAATTGGTGTTCGGCTTCCTTATAGCCTCATTTATGCACGCCAAGATACGTCAACGAACCGGGTTGCTTAGCGGCATCTACTATCTGCCGGTTGTCGCGAACGTGATCGCCGTATCCTTATTGTTTCAACTTCTGTTCCAACAGGATGGGTTGGTGAATTATGTTCTTACAAGGATCGGCATTTCACCGGTGTCCTGGTTGATATCGCCAAACTCGGCGCGCGTTACAACTATGCTACTGATATTTTGGAGAGGGGTCGGCTGGTACATAGTATTCTTGTTAGCCGGATTGCGTGGCCTGGACCCGACATACCAGGAGGCTGGGAAGGTAGATGGGGCGAACGCCTTCCAACGGGCGGTTCACATTACGATCCCGCAACTGCGTCCTATTATCACTTTTTTGTTAGTGTTAGGACTAATTAGTGGCTGGCAGATCTTTACCGAACCAGCGCTACTGTTTGGCGGTAGTGGCAGCATGGGCGGCCCGTCGAACGCGGTGCTGACGCCGGCCATCTACATCTACGAGCAGGGCTTCACGAGCTTGGACTACAGTTACGCTGCGGCGCTGTCAGTGCTTCTCGCCCTCGTAACGGTGACGGTATCCCTGGTGGTCCTGCGTATTGGGCGTAGGGCGTCATGACGAGGTTCAGACTGGGCGCTCTTATACAGACGTCTGTCGCCTTGCTGGTGCTCGGCGTTTGGGCACTATTGTCGCTCTTCCCGTTGTACTGGAACGCCGTCGCTGCCTTTTTGCCGGTAGATCGGATGTTTTCGTACCCTCCACAATTATTACCGACAAGTCCAACGCTTAAGAATTTCCGTGCGCTTCATCAATATATCCCCACGCTATGGTGGAACATCCTGAATAGTCTTATTTTGGCAGTCGCAATCCCGCTCGTGACCGTGTTCTTTGGCACGCTCGCCGGTTTCGCATTTGCAAAGCTTCGGTTTTGGGGTCAGGAGGCGTTGTTTTACGTAATAATTGCGACTTTGGCGGTCCCCCCCCTCATCGGATATATCCCGCTGTTTCTTTTCATGACGAGGGTTGGTCTAGGGAACACGCTGTGGGCAGTGTTCTTCCCCAGCGTCATCGGGGCATTCGGTATTTTCTTATTCCGTCAGACCATGGAAACGATTCCTGACGAGCTGCTCGACGCGGCGACGGTGGATGGCGCGTCGAACTTTGTCGTCTACCGCGTCGTCGCCGTGCCCCTCGTGAGGCCCCTGGTGATCACCCTGCTCACCGTCGGGTTCCTGGCCGCGTTCAACGACTACTTCTGGCCTCTCATTATTCTAAGGACTCCTCAGGCTCAAACGTTCCCGGTGGCGCTGGCCTCGATTGAAGGCCAGATTTTCCAAAGCCCATGGGGGGCGCTAATGGCCGGCTGCCTCGTCCTCATGGTACCGGCCGTGCTCATTTTCTCGGCGCTGTCGCGCTACATCATCCCGAACACGACGGCGGGCGCGCTAAAGGGATGACGTTTCACCAGCTAGAACTTTTACGGTGCTCGCGGCGCTCTGAACCACGCACGCCCGGCAAGGGGCAACAAGGTGTCGATCTCCGGGCTCGCTGCCAGCGATTGCTTCACCGCTTGCTACCCCGCTGAGGGTGGTGTCGTCACTTTACGCGGGTACGCGGCTCTTGAGCACGCGCGTGAAGGAATTCGAGTGAGCGCTGTTTATCCGGGGTCGGTCAACAGCCGTCCAGGACCGCACCGTTGCTCATGGCGGGCTTTGCCTTCGGTGTCCTGCTCGTCCGACGCTCGTGTGATCACAAATACTCGGTAACGCTGACGGAGTTGCCCATCCGGGCGGATATGCGTCTAGCGGCGCTGCCTACTTCAGATGCCAGTTCGAGTGCCCGGTCCGATAAGTTCTCCGGGCGTCCAGAGACGCTCAGGGCCGCGCGGACCTCGCGATTCGTAGCACGCACTGGTACTGCAATACACATAAGCCCAAGATGCCGCTCCTCCCTGTCGATGGCGAAACCTCGGTTCTGCACTTCGTCCAGTTCGGCTTTCAGTGCCGTCTCGTCGTGGATCGAGTTTGACGTGTATGGGCGCCACCCGGCCTCGGTGACCCTTGCGACGGCGTCCTCCCACGGGATGCTCGCCAGCAATACCTTCCCGAGGGCCGTCGTCTGGGCGACCGCACTGGGAACGAGGTCCATGCTCTCGCGGGGCCAACCCAGGGGGAAGGCGTGAGCCACGTGGACAACGTCCGCGTCTCGCAACACGGCGAGGTTTACAAGCATCCCGAGTTTGTCCCGGAGCGTGTGCATTTCTTCCAGCGCCTGGCGACGAACGTCAAGATCCCGTAACACGACAGTGGACAACTCGACAAGTCTGATACCCAATTTATAGGTCCCCGTGTGGTCGTCTCGGTCGAGGAGATGAGCTCCTTCAAGCGCCTCGACATAGCGGTACACGGTACTTGGGTGCAGGCCGAGCCGCTCCGCTAAGGTAGCGATCTTCAAACGGGGCTCTTCGAGACTGAAGTATGAGAGGATCGTCGCCGCGCGGGCCGTCGATCGGCTCCACGATCGATGAGCCTCGCCGGAACGGTACTCCGGCTCCGTCATCGGCTGACCATCGCCACCCGCACTTCGGACGCCAGAATGGCGCAGACTGTCGACGCCTCGAGCTCGGGTGCGCCTGACGCATGGTGCCACCGCGACACGTAAGTCCTCAGTCTCGCGTTTGGGGAATCTCTAACGCATCGTCGCGGTTATTGCGAGACGGTTTGTATGTTGTCGTGGTCCACGTGTCCAAGGTTATACTTGCACCGTACTTGCGTCAAGCGCAAGTTTTATCGCAATATTTGCGGAGAGGCCTGGGATGGTAGGGCATCGCCGGAGGGACCACTATCCAATGGACGTCGTCGGTTGCAGCTGTTGAACCAAGGATTACCTAAAGGCAAAATGGAGGCGGAGTCGTCTGGGACCGGTGCAACGCATTCCTGGCGCACGTTCTGCACTGACCGATGCGATCACTCCGAGGAAGGCGGCGGGTTGGCACAGCAACTCCTGTAATGGTCACGTGTTGCGATCACCCCTAGAACTCAGCTGAGCGTGGTGGGGCTGGCGCGGCTTGACATTCTCAGCGAGCAGTGGGCCGATCATGGCTACGTCGATGCCCTCTCCCTGTGTGGTTTTCGGGTGCTCGTTGTCTAGCCGCTCGGTCACCGGTGACAGTGACCAGCGGCATGGCGCCGACCGTTTGGGCATCCCACGAGATTGTGGACGACCTCGTGGCAGTCCTGGACGCTCGAGCCATCGAGTCCGCCGTCGTCGTACTAGGTATCCCAAGGCCCCGCGAAGGCGATCGGCTCGCCGTTAGCTCGATGGAAGTGGAACGGCTGCAGGCTCGCACTTCCGCGCTCATCCCTTCGTCGCCCCGGCGACGAGGCCGCTGACCAGGTGGCGCTGCGCGGCCAGGAAGATCACGACGACCGGTAATGAGACGACGACCCAACCGGCGAGAATGGTCCCTATTGGCAGGGTATAGAGGCTAAACAGAGCCTGCACGCCGAGCGGGGACTGTCCTCACCGAACTCGACGTGAGCAATGAGAGGGCGAGAGGTACTCGCCCCAGGCGAGAGTGAATCTGAAAGCGCCGACTGCGATGGTGCTCGGGCGAAGAAGGGGCACAATTATCCTGCGCACGACGCCCACCCGGGAACAGCCGTCGACCATGGCCGACTCCTCGATCTCTGCAAGGAGGGCGAGCATTACTGAGCGCAGCATGTAAGCGGAAACGGGCAACCCGAGCGGCAAGTAGACAATGCCTAGGCCTAATCAGGCTATTGGTGAGGTGCAAACGCTGCATGGCGACGATATGCGGGACAAGGACCACGAGCCCCGGTATTGCCTGACCAGCGAGGATGAGCGACATTGTGGGCGGACGAGATCGTGGTGACGAATGTTGGAGTCGCTCCGTGTCGGGCCCAGGCGAGGTGACTCCGATCGCGCTGGAGGTACCGATAGCTCGGAGATGGAACGAGCGCGCGGCCGGCTGTACCGGGTGAGAGACCAAAGAGTGCTGGTCACGCCGCTGGTAGCCACAGCTCGGGGCCAACGATGACGCCGTCGGGGAGGGGGGAGTAACCATTCAAGTCGCCCCTCCGACACATGAAATGACAGGAAAGTCGTCTCGTCGAGCGGCAGGCGATTCGGAGACCCTGTGTGTCTCAGGCCAGGGACTCGATCGCGGCCAAGAGCTAAGAGAAGGGGCCTTGTCAGGAAGTTCCGATCTGGTCGAGGCCACGAGCGAGCCGCCAGGGGCCGCAATAAGGCACCGTTAGCGTTTAGACCGGGATTAGCGGCCCAGTTGATCATTTCAGCACCATATACCCCGAACGCTCAAAAACGCCGAGCGCAGTGTCAGCTCTCGGTCCGTTATGGCGCGTGCATTATGTGCTTTCTCTAGATTGCTCACTAAGTGCCGAGTATGCATGTGTCAAAGAAGCTGCCGGCCACGCAAGAAAACGACGCATAATCACCAGATCTGGGCGCCGCAAATCGCCCGCTTTGGCGTGGCAGGGACACTTCGGCGTGCCCGCCGTCCCGGGGTTTGAGTCCTTAGCCGTGGTGTACGAGCCGGTGACAAACTTGGCCCTGACGGGCTAAGCATCCACCACTCGCGACGACCATCGCCTGTACCCCGACCTTGCCACCACTTTCCTCGCCGACGTCCTCGGCCACGTGATCGCGCAGGAAACGAGTGCATCATCGCTGCCACCTCAATTGGTTGGGTTGACGCCGGTGGTCAGCGGAGCTGAAGGTTTCCCTGTTGCCAGACGTGAATGACAGAGATCGGCTTGCGCTCAGGTTCGGGAGGTAATTCGTCGCCGAAGACCTCACTGAGGAGGCTGCGCACCACTGGATGAAGCCGCTCTTCGGCGAAGCGGTCAAAGTCCTGCTCGGACTCCCACACGTCGATGTAGCGCAGACCGCCCTCTGGGCGCTCGATGGCGATGTGGCTGATGAAGCCCTTGGCTGGCTCGTCGCCAATCGCATCGGTGATGCGCCGGTAAAACGCGGCGTCGATCGGGACGTCTTGCATGAACGAGTAGGTCATAGCTGGCTTCCTCAGTTGATCCGAAGGATCATCGGATGTATAGTGGCACAGGTGGAGGAAGATGTCAAGCGCCGCAGCTACGACGGCACCGCTCGCAAGGAGCGCTCGATCGAGACCAGGCAGCGGATAATCGAGGCGGCCCGGAGCCTCATGATGGCGAACGGCTACAGGGCCACCACCGTTGCTGCGGTGGCGACAAGGGCGGACGTGAACGTCGACACCGTCTATGAGTTGGTGGGGCGCAAGCCGGTACTGCTAAAGGAGCTGATCGAGCAAGCCATTTCCGGCGCCGACCACGCCGTAGCCGCCGAGGACCGCGGCTACGTCCAGGCCGTCAAAGCCGAACCCGACCCGGCCATCAAGCTGGCCATTTACGCCCGCGCCATCCGCCGGACCCAAGAACGCATGGCCCCCCTGGTTCTGGCCCTTCGCGACGCCTCCTCCACTGAGCCGGCGGCCGAACAGGTTTGGCGAGAGATCAGTGACCGGCGAGCAACAAACATGCGTCTTCTAGTCAAAGACATCCAGAACACCGGGAGGCTGCGGCCCGGCCTGTCAGTCAACGAAGCCGCCGACGTGGTGTGGGCGCTCAACAGCTCAGAGTTCTACGTTCTGCTCACCGTAGATAGGGGTTGGTCATCGCACCGCTTCGAGAGCTGGCTGGCCGACGCCTGGGCCCGCCTACTTCTGGACTGATGCGGAACGAGATGGGGGATCGTGGCGGCGCTGCCGTCGGGCCACGACCGTGGAGATTACGGCCACGACCAGCGCGAACCGGCCGATGCAACGCAGGCACAACGCCGGGGAGGTCCGGGCCGGGTTGGCCACGTTTACCGGGGCACGGGAGGCCGGTCGGGACTGCATCCGTCCAGGAGGGGGTGAACGGCCCAGGAGTGCTCCGGCTGGTTTTGTGCGGCCCACACCGCCAGCTGGTCCGGGGTCATAGAGGCCAGCTGGGGTGCCGACAGACCGCCTGGTTGGCGAGGGTCGGGCGGGGGTGGGGCTTCGCTGACCAGCCGGCACCACTGGTCGTGGACTGAGGTGATCTCGGTCTTGATGGGGTCGGGGATGCCGCCGGCGTGGCTGGGGTCGTAGTCGACGACCTGAGGCGGGGTGGCGGTGTCGGAGGGGGGCCGGATCTCGGTCGGCAGATGGCCCGGGGCGGGGGGGAAGCTGGTGAGCTTTTGAATGGATTTGACCGGGTGCAGCTCGGTGTGGCCGGAGTGGCCGGCGTCCCAGTCCCACCGGCCTTTGACGATGACCACGTCACCGACATGGATTTGCTTGGCGACCGGTCCGGTCACGAACAGGTCGTCGAAGGCTTGGGCGGCCTCCCAGGCGGTGGCGAACGCGGCGGCCATCGCTGGGGCGAGGGCTAAGGCGATCGGCAGGGCGATCAGGTCCTCCACGACACTGCAGATGGCGTTGACTATCTTGTTGATGGGCCAGGGCAGCCAGTTGGCCACCGCATGGCAGGCCTCGCCCGGGCTCGGACCCCCGCCGGGCAGTTTGCCTTGCAGTAGGTCCAGGAACGGTTTCATGGCCTGGCAGACGAAGAAGATGCGCGACCCTTCGCATTCGCAGTGCAGCACCGGCAGGGGAAGCCACACCCCATCTTGGGGCGGTGGGGGCCACTCGTTGTTCGGTGGCTTGCGCCACAACTTGTGCAGGTTGTCGCCTTCTTCGGTGTCGGGCTGACCTTGCTCACCGGGCCGGGGGGAGGGGGCAAGTACACCGGTGATGAGCTTCCAGAGCACCCCGTAGCCGTCGACGGGCCAGGTGGCGCCGTCTTGCGGCTGTGGTTTGCCGGTGGGCGGTCCAGGGGCCCCACTTTGATCGACCGGCGCCGGCAGGGGCTGGGGCGTGGGCGTCGGGTCGACCATCAGCCAGCCGAGCGGACCGTTTTTGACCAGGTCGTCTCGGACGGTGTGAGGGTCGACGTAGACCCCGTTGGGCGGGCCCAGGGGCGAGGAGGGAGGGCCGTAGGCCCGGGCGATGTCCTGGGCCTCGAACGGCGCCAGGAACACGTTGAACGAGAAGTCGTTGTCCAAGGCGTTGATGCCGGTCTTGCCTTCACCGACGGCTTCCAATCCGACCACGGTGCCAATGGCGCACTCGTCGCCACCTCCGGCCAGACAGACCAGTTTGCCCCCGAGCAGGTAGTTGCAGAGCAGAAACTCGAGCATCGCCGGGATGCCGACATCCAAGACCCCAGGGACGTCTTGGTAGTCGTGGCGGTCGACGCAGTGGGTGTACTGGCCTGGAGGGGTGATAACCGGTCCGGGATCGACCATCGGATTGCTCTCCTCTCAGGTGCCGTCGACGTAGAGCGTGACCCCGCCGACCAGGTCTGCTCCGTTGTGGGCGTGGACGTTGAACGCTTGGCGGCCGCCGAAGCCATCGGGGGCGGTGATGTCCGCTGTGATGTCGGTTTGCTCACCTGGCCCCAGGATCACCGGCGATGGGGTCACGTCGACGTTCCATCCGGCGGGGACCGGCCACGCCTCAGGCCGGTGACGGTCCAGTCGCGCCTGGTGCTGACCTTCGCCTGGGGTGTCAACGCAAGCCTCCTGTGGCGGGATGGCATAGCTGTCGACGCTCAAGGTGATCACCGCTCGCTCGGCCCGGTCGTTGCGCAGCGGGAAACTGAACGCCGCGTGCGGTGAGTTGAGCGGTTTCACGTCGGTGTTGGACTGCCCCATGTTGTTGGCCGGGTTGGCGTCGTCGTCCCATAACAGCTCCACCTGCAGGCAGTAGTGCCCGGGGGTGGCCGGTGTGTGCCAACCTACGGTGCCAAACGCTGGGCATCCGCTCGCAGCTTTCACCGGGAGGTCGACCTTGGTCATCCCGACGGCGTGGCGGGTGGTCGCGATCCCGAACTCCAAGTAGCTGACCTGGACCGGCATCCCCGGCGCGGGAGCGGTGGTGGAGCCGTTCCAGACCCGGGCTACCACCAGATAATCGGTGTCTGGGGCCAGGGCGTGAGCGTTTACGGGGACACCAGGAGCCGAACCCAGTTCCAAATGGATATCGGGGTTGTCCCAAGTGACCGCCAAGCCTTGGGCCTGCAAATACTGCTGACTGTAAATGAGCGGGTCCGGTTGGCGGTAAGCCCACGGTGGGACGACCCCATCAGCCGGCTTGCCTCCGTCACGGTGGGCTACCCGGCACAGCCGGACCAACCCTTTGATCAACCAACCCAGCCATGCCGCCCCAAGTGCAATCCACAGCCACCGCAGCCAACCGGGGCAGGGCCGATGGCGATCTCGACACTCCCGCTCCCGGCCCACCCTAACGACCGGCCGCGCCGACCGAAGGCGACCACAGGCGACGGCGGCGCCACTCGGAACGGGCGCTGATCGCCAAGACAACGGTCAAAACGGTGGCCACCGCCACGATTCCCCACTCGAGGGACCCGCTGTGATGGTCAGGATCGGCTCCGAACACCAGCTCGATCCAGTCGTGCCACACCAAGGTCAACCCCAGCAGCGCCCCGCTAGCGATCGAGGCGGTCAGCTCCACCCAAAACCGCTGCCTGACCCGAGATTGCATGACCCTCCTTTGCTCAACTTCCCACAGCAGTCAACTACTTTTGCAGACCTGCCGCTAGCGGAACTCCGCGCTGGTGCCGGCGCGTGGTCGTGCGGACGAGTAGCTTTTCCTCGGGCTGCCACCGGGGGCCCGGTGAGCCGCCGGTATCGATCGGGAAGGAAGGCCGATGAGCGATCAAGTCAGGTTGTCGAATGTTTACGCGAGCCGGGCCCGTCTTCTCCGAGCACCCGCCCGAGCTCATGGCCAAGGCTCGCCAGGTCAACGACCGCCTGCTTATGATCGAACGTGCCGGCCAGGGCTGTGCCATCGGCTCTGCGCTCTGGGCGCATCCACCAGCCCTAACGCACGGGAGGGCCAACGAACCGGGGCCTTCCGCTTCGGGGACCAACGCCCCATGGGCCTAGCGGCTCGCTCTGCCTTGTCGTCCACGCCGCCTACCAACAAGAGCCTTCGCGGGCAAGGTGGCCGGGCTCCCCGGCAAGGACTACAGCTCGCCACAGATGAGCTACGACCTGCGCCGGCTACGCCTGCACGGCCTGATCGAGCGCCAAGCTCGCACGAACTTTAACACCTTGACGCCCGAAGGGCAACGTGTCGCGCGTCTTCTACACCAAGCTCTACGCTCGCCTGCTGCGCCCGCTGCTGGCTGCCGACCAACCCCCCGCACCGATCGAGGTGCGCCGGGCCCTCGCTACGATCTCTCGTGTCACCGAGGACTACATCACAAATGCCAGGATCGGCTTAGCAGCATAAACCGGGTCAAACACTAAAGCCGAGAACTTGTCACAAGATCCAGAGAGCTGAACACTAAGAAGTTCTGGGGGAGCCATTGATTGAGGAGGGTAACTCTTCAGGTAGCCCCCGAGCGGCGCGCGCGATTATCCACCACTGAGCGCGCGAGATCGGTCAGAATGATGGTGTGGATGTGCCGACCGGACCGAGCAGCTGCTCGCCGAGTGCGCTCGGCTGGTAGCCGAGAACGCCACCCTCACCGCCGAAAACGCCAGGCTTTCAGCGAAGAACTTCGAGCTGCGTTCCCTCGTCGAGCGTCTCGAGGTCGCCCGGCTCGTCGCCGAGGGCCTCAGCAACAAGGAGATCGGCTCCCGCTTGTTCCTGTCCGAGCGCACCGTCGAGACGCACGTGTCCAAGATCCTCAACCGCCTCGGCATCAACTCCCGCGTCGAGATCGCCAGCTGGGCAGCACAAGAGCCGAGACCGGATTAGCCCGGCACCGCCTCGGGGGACCGCGCCTCCACGACCGCCACGTCCAGGACCCGGGCCGAAGGCAGCAGTGAGATCTCGAACAGGCGCAGGACGTCGTCGCGGCTTGTCGCCCTGACGATGCATGAGAGCCGGCCGTCATCGGGGACATGGACGATGCTCAAGATCTGTGGGCGCAGGCCGACGCCCCGAAGGCGCCGGTACGCCCCCCTCTACGGCTTCGAACTCGCCGAAGAACTTCACCTCCACACCTCCACCCTATGACAGCCACTCCAGCTGAGCCTGAGGAGCCTCACGACGGCACTGAGGTGCGACCTCAGCGTGACGGCAGTGCCACCTCAGGCCCTCGTCACATTCTGTTCGCAACACCAAAGCACCGAGGAAAGGAAGACCGATGATCGAGGCACAGCACCTCACCAAGCGGTACCGCAACACCACAGCGGTCGATGAAGTCTCCTTCGTCGTCCAACCCCGCCGGGTGACCGGCCCGATGGCCGCGACCGGGCGAGCTCGCCGGGCAACGGCCCTGGCCGCCGCGGCCGCCCTGGCCGCGGCCACGCTTGGCACGTTCGCCGCGGCCCCCGCCCCAGCACTTGCCGGCGTACCGGCCCCGGCGACGGAGGGGGTGTCGGCGACCGTCCGCCAGGCCACGGCTGTCAGGCCGCCCCAAAGCCCGGCGGGCAAGCAACTGGCCTGGATCCTGACCCTCGCCTCCAAGCTCCCACTGAACACCAAGGAGATCCAAGCCCACTTCGACTCCGCCTTCCTCGACCAGGTGAGCCCGGCTGAGATCAACCAGAACCTCGAGCAGCTCGGTCCCCCCGGTTCGGCAGTGACACTGCGTGGGCTCTCGCAGGTCCAACCGACGTCGCTGGTCGCCGTGGTCCAGATCGGCCCGGCCGGCTATTTGCTTCAATTAGGGGTCGACGGCGCCGGGCTCATCGCCGCCCTGCTTTTCCGGCCTACTGAAGACACGGTGCCCACTTCGTGGTCGCAGGTTGACAAGCAACTGGCTGGCATCGCCCCCGGGACGAGCCTGCTGGCCGCCAGGGTCAGCCCCAACGGTACGTGCACCCCGGTGCACACCATGGACGCCGGCACTCCTCGGCCTCTGGGGTCGATGTTCAAACTTTTCGTGCTTGGCGCCGTCGCCAACGCCATCAAGGACCACCAGGTCAGCTGGGACGAGAAACTGACCGTCACGGCTGCGATCAAGGTCGGCAGTAGCGAGGCGTTACAGGACGTGGCGCCGGGCACCAAGCTCACCGTCGAGCAGGTTGCCCTCAAGATGATCGAAGTGAGCGACAACACGGCGGCCGACATGCTCATAAAGCTCGTCGGGCGGACTGCAGTCGAGGCGCAGGCCGGGCAGTGGTCGTCGCACGCTTCTTTGGATATGCCGTTCCTCACCGTGGCCGAATTGTTCACGCTCAAGTACCACGATTTCCCGGCCATGGCCGACCACTATCTCGCCCTGAGCCCGGCCCAGCGGGCCGCGTACCTGACCACCACCGTCGACAAGGTGCCGGCCAGCGCCGAACAGCCGGCGCTCCTGCCCCGCGACATCGGCTCCATCGAGTGGTTCGCCTCGGCGCAAGACCTGTGCCACGCCTTCACTGGCCTGGCCGCCCTCCAAGCCGAGCCCGGGCTGAACCCTATCGGCACAGTGCTGTCGGCCAACAATGGCGGGGTCGGGCTCAGCGCCACCACTTGGCCGCGGATTTGGTTCAAGGGCGGGTCCGAACCGGGCGTGCTGACCCTGGGTTACCTGGCCCGGGATAGTGCGGGGGGCACTTTCGTGGTCATCGTCCTCACGGAGGACCAGGCCCAGCCCGTGCAGGAGTCCCTGGCCGCCGAGATTCAGGGCCTCAACGTCGTCACCGGAGCCTTCAACTTGTTGCGGGCCGCCACCAAAGGCTGAGCTGGGAGCATACTGAGCCTCGCCGGGCCCAGCCAAACCGTCCGTAGTCGCCGGCTCAACCGGACGGTCAGCGTTGCCCAGACGGCACCCGGCTCACCTAGCCTCGATAATTGAGGCTAGGGGAGCTGAGGAATGGTCCAGGGTTTGTGTTGGAACAGTTGGAGGAGAGTGACGAAGGGGTTGGCGCCGTGTTTGCGTCCGGTTTCGATGTAGGAGCGGACGGTGGCGAAGTTTTTGGCGACGTGCTCGGAACGGAACGAGCCTGAAATCTTGGTTTTGGAGTTTGCCCATGCGGAGGTCTCGATCGCTTTGGTTGTTATCAAAATTTACGGTGAATTCGTCGACGAAGCGGAGGACCTCGTCTTGGCGGTCGCGGAAGGCGACGGCGAGGTTGTAGCCGATCTTCTCGGTCCGGACCCGTTTGCGTCCGTCGGGCGGTTCTGGGTTGGCGGCGAGAGCAACCGCGACAATGTTGTCGTAGTTGGCGCGAATGTTCGACTGCTGGCGGCCGGTGAGCTCGACGCGGTGGGCGCCGCGGGCGGCGTCGCATCTTCAGAGGGCGTCGACCAACAGGGCGGCCATGGCGTCAGCCCACGGTTTGGGTGGCGATCTCGGCCGCGGCGGCTAAGGGGCCACCGTTGAATAGAACGCGCGTCATATGATCATGGTGTGGAGGTCAACGACGAAGAGCTCGCGCGGTTCTTCGACCTGGTGTTGCCCCACCTGAACGAGCGCCAGCGCCGGGTGGTGGCGGGGGCGGCGGCCCAGCTGCTCGGCAACAAGTCGGCGGTGGCCGAAGCGGCCGGGATGAGCCGTAACACGGTGATAAAGGCCGAGGCCGAGGTCGCCGGCGGGATGGAGCCCCAGGAGCGCCAGCGCCCTGCCGGGGCCGGCCAGAAGCCGATAACCGAGACTCAGCCTGGGATATTGGAGGACCTCGACCTCCTGGTCCACCCAGAGACGAGGGGCGACCCGACATCGTTGCTGCGCTGGACGTCCAAGTCGACCCACAAGCTGGGCGACGAGCTGGTCCGCCAGGGGGTACAGGGTCTCGGCCGACAGCGTCGGCAAGTTGCTCAAACGCCTGGGCTACTCGCTGCAGGCCCCCTCTAAGCAAAAAGAAGGGCCCGCCACCCCGACCGCGACGGCCAGTTCCGTTACCTCAACAAAATGGCCGGGGACTTCTTGGCCGAGGGCGAGCCGGCCATCAGCGTCCACACCAAGAAAAGGAGCTCGTCGGCGAGTTCTCCAACGGCGGGCGCGAGTGGCAGCCCAAGGGCCAGCCCGAAGAGGTCAAGGTGCACGACTTCATCGACAAAGAACTGGGCCGGGCGGTGCCTTATGGCATTTACGACCTGGCCAACGACGAAGGTTGGGTCTCGGTCGGCGAGAGCGCCGACACTTCCGAGTTCGCCGTCAACTCCATCCACACGTGGTGGCATCACATGGGTTCTGCCCGCTACCCCGGCGCTACTCGCCTGCTCATCACCGCTGACGCCGGCGGCTCCAACGGTTACCGGCTCCGGGCCTGGAAGCTGCATCTGGCCAAGTTGGCCCAAGAACTGGGCCTTGAAGTCACGGTGTGCCACTACCCGCCGGGCACCTCGAAATGGAACCGGATCGAGCACCGCATGTTCAGCTTCATCATCCATGAACTGGCGCGGGCGGCCGCTCGTTTCTTACCGCACCATAATTGAGCTCATCTCAGCCACCGAGACAAAGAGCCTGAAGTTACGGGCAGACCATGACCCACGGACCTATGCGACCAAGGTGAGGGTGAGCGACGCCGAACTGGCCACAGTCCCTCTCGAACCGCACACCTGGCATGGGGAATGGAACTACACGATAAAGCTAAGCGCCCAATCAATTGGGCGGTGAGCCCTTAGCTTCAGCCCGTGCTGACGACACGGTACAGGGTTGGGTGCATGGGCCAGCGCAAACCAGCGGCCGAATGTCGGAACCGTCGCTTTGGATCGCCTCGGTGAACGCCTCGGCGCTCTGCCAGTGCGCAATGTTCACGAACTGGAAGGCGGCACCTGGGGAGGTCGCCTGGTGGAGGGCCGTTTCCCCATGACCGGGGAGAGTTTTCAAGTAATCACGAATTCTATCCCATGCGGCGAGAACTCTTTTGCATCGGAGTTGGGGACCTCGAAGAGGTTGATCAACACCACTGCCTCAGCCATAGAACCTCTCCTCTCGAGGCGACGTCGGCGACGTCGGACAGGACGGGCAGGCTAATGAACCGGGCCGGCGGGTGAGCGCTGCAGCGGCAAACCGAGGACTCTGGAGCGCGGCCGCTGCCGTCGCGTCGAGCGTGCTTCCACGTCCAGCCGCGACTGGTCTCGTGGCCCGGGATGCGCACTTGTGCCTTTGGTCCGGCCGCCATCTGCCATGTCCAGAGGCCTAACCCAGCCGCTTCAAAAGGTAGCCGGGGCCCAGTGGTGGCCCCCGTCAGTGGTCATGATCGTGGTGGTGTGGGTCTTGGACTCCTCTACCAAACCGACGCCCTGAGCGGGGCTGGTAAAACCTCGGTAGAAAAGGTTGCCCCGATAGACCACGGCCCAATGGTGCCCACCGTCGAAGCTGGCCTCCAAGCCCGGGGACCTCCCGTAACCGCTCATAAGCACGACCCCGGGAGACGACGACGCCAGCACGCCGCCGAAGTCGCCTTCCGGCCCGAGCTCGGGACCGGCTTGGAAGGTCTTGCCGCCGTTGTCAGAGAAGTAGAGCCAGCTCGACCCCAGCGTCGCCCCCCGGGGCTCGCTGTTGTACGGGGCGCCTCCGAAACCTCCCATGACACACACTGCGACCAAGTTGTCCTTTGTGGAAGCGGCGGGGATCGCGAAACCGTGCCCGACCGAAGAGCACGGGGGGGACCAGCTGACCCACTGGCCGTTTGTATTGAGCCGTGCGCTGCCGGTCGTTGCCGTAGACGGACCAGCCCCCCGTCCCCTGAAGGACGATGGCGCCCGCGGGTTGGGCCCCTCCGGCGGGCCCGGCCAAGGTCACGGAGTTAGCAACCCGCCAGTTGTTGGTAGCGACGGGGGAGCTTCCGATCGCGGCCCCATCGCTCCCGTTGGCCGCCATGGCGTAGACGCGGCCGCCGGCGGCCTCCACATCGAAAATGGGGCGCTCAGCCGCCAGGGTACGGAAAGGGTGGACTGGTTGCCAGGTCAGGCCCGCGTTGTGGGTGGACCATAAGTCCGGTCCGATGGAGACAGTGCTCGGGACCTGGCCCGGGACCAACAAACCACCATAGATCCAGCCGTCGCGCTGGTCAGCGAACCGTATGTTCAGTGCCCCGTCACAGCACTGGCTTAGGGTGAACGCGGGGTAAGCACCGACCTTGCGGTCGGCCGCTTTCACAAGTGCCACCGGCAACGGGCGGGGCCACCAGGTGCGCCCGCCGTCCAGGGTCTCGCGCAAAGCGAGACAGTTGTCCGAGCGGGCGCAGGGAGCGCCCCCCAACGCCCACCCAGTGCTCAGTGAGACGAATGTGACCGACACAGGGTTGAAGGTCCCCACAACCGGGGCCGCGGCCGGAGCCCCCAGAGCGGTGGAGCCTCCGGTCACCAGGGCACCCCAGTGCGACCAGACCGGCACCTGTCATGGCCAAAAGTGACCGCCACGATTTAGGGTGATCGCCGCGGTTCGCCAGCCAAGCGCCCGGCTCGACCCTCAGGGGAAGGGTCAAGGCCCGTCCTGCCAGCCTTCGTCGTCCCACACGCATAGAACATCTCGCGGGGCGCGTTAGGTTCCGGGACGGCAACAACACAGCGGTGGAGCTCGTCCGCTCAAACCCGAACCCGTCCGCTCCAGATTAGGCAGACGAGCGGCCGATCTCTCGTAACGAAGCTTTCTTCGTAATCCTTTTAGTCGAACCGCTCGTAATGCGGCGTTACGCAATTAGCAATTTATGGTTATAAACATATGACGGCTCGCTCCGAACAAATCAGCGGTAATGGTCACCTTCTCGGTTGGGTCTCGTCGGGCTCCGCGGTCGTAGCCTTGGCTCGCGCCTGAGACCCGCTGACGAAGTCCGTCCGGTAGGTCTTTAGCCAGACTCGAAACGGGTCGTTATTGAGCTAGCGTCCGCTGGATTGCCCCTCACTATGTCGGTCCTTATCAGTCAGTCGCCTCTTGTAGTGAGGCCGTGGTCTGCCCATGACAAACCAAGCCATACCCGCCTGTCAGGATAGGTCGAAGCCTAGAAGGTGACCAAGCTTCTGTGGGATGTCAGCAACCGCCAGTTTCCACGCCGTCGCCCATGGCGTTACCGAGTCCCGTCTTGACGAAGGCGACTTCGCGCTAGCCTCACAGGTCCGCTGTTCCAGTTTTTCCTTAGGTTCTTTCGGCCAAATAAACGTAACGGGCGCTGATGGCGATTACGAGCACGCCGAGGACGCGGCGGATGATCGTGTCGGCCAGTTATGGCTGCGCAAGAGCGCCGAGATAGACGCCCAAGAGCCCACCGAGCCCTCGTCGCCACTCTGGGAAGCGTAGCTACGGCCTTGCGGGCCACCCCGGGCATCGCCTTCGCCGCACCCGCTCGAGGTCAACGCGGCCGTGGTCATTGCCTACCCGACGACCACACCCCAGGCCGCGCGGACCTATGAGCTCTTCAGCCCGTTGCGGTCGACCGTCATCCCCCGGGCCAACACCGGTTCGAAATTGAAGGTGCTGGTCGGCGGGGAGACGGACGCCAGCGTGGACGCCGCCGCCTACCTGGCCCAGCGTCTCTACTGGGTGATCGGGGCGGTGATCGTGCTGGCCTTTTTGTTGCTGATGGCCGTGTTCCGTTCCGTCGTCATCCCCCTAAAGGCGGCGCTCATGAACCTCTTGTCCGTCGGCGCCGCCTACGGGGTGATCGTGGCCGTGTTCAAGTGGGGCTGGGGGATCGGTCATCGGCATCGGGCGCACGGGGCCGATCGACCCGTGGATACCCCTGATGATGTTCACCATCCTGTTCGGGCTTTCGATGGACTACGAGGTCTTCTTGTTGAGCCGCATACGAGAGGAGTGGCGCCGGACGGCGGACAACTCCGTCGCGGTGGCCGACGGCCTGGCCAAGACGGGGCGGGTCATCACTGCGGCCGCCGCCATCATGATCTGTGTGTTCGGCTCGTTCGTGATACGCGACCCGCTCCGGATCCTGAAGGTCTTCGGCCTGGGCCTGGCGGCGTCCATCCTCATCGACGCCACCCTGGTGCGCCTAGTCCTCGTCCCATCGGTGATGGAACTGTTGGGCCGGGCCAACTGGTACATGCCGGCTTGGCTCGACGACGCTTGGCGTCGAGGTCGATGTGGACCTCCCAGACCAGCCGGCTGGTCTTGTCGGCATGACACCAGGAGGGGTGCCGTCAATGACCTCGGTCGGCGTGGACAGCCCCCACTGACCGAGGGCAGCTAGTTCAGCCTGGCCGGTCGCACCATCTTGCCCGGCGCGGCCGTCATTCCCGTCGGCACGGCCCTCGTGGGTGTCCCGGCACAGAGCTAGGTGCGAGTCAGCCCGACACACAGCCCAAAGGTCTGAACCCGCCTTTACGGCCCGGGCCAAGCGCGGGCGGGGCTTACCTGGACGAGCCCGCGATCGTCTACCGGATCAGCCTAACCGACGGCCCAAGGCTGCGTTGCCTCCGGCACGACGCCCGCGTCACTAGGCAATCTCCAAGCTCGGTCTGAGCAAACTCCAAGGTTGGCGTGGTCGGCTATCGCGTGACACATTACCGAGAAAGGTAAACAGGATGAAACTGAAGAGACCGATCACGACTCTCGCCCTGGCAGGCGGGGCCTTTGGCCTCAGCATGGGTATCGGCTTCGTCGTCGCGAGTGCGGCTCCGACCAGCCACACGAGTTCCACTGTCCCTTCGTCCAGCCAGTCGACGACTACTACGACCCACCCGTGCCCGAACATGGGTGGCTCCTCCGGATCTTCCAGCTCCAGCGGCACCACAGGTTGAGGCGTTCGCCGATAGGCAGGGGCTCCTCGGGCAGTGCTCGGCCCAACGAAGGGCGGCGCCACGGTCGCCGCCGCCGCTCTAACCCAGACGCTGGTAGGCACGTCTAGGCACCAGCTCCGGCGACGCTGCCAGCTACGTCACCGGGACTCATATTCCCGTAGACGGCGGCCTGAATGTGTCTCGGTCGCCAAAGACTGGCAACGCTTCCTCAACAACATCCTCGTCGAATAGACCGACGTACCCTCCCCGCAGGAACCGGCGTTTAGCGTCGATCCCAGGGCGGCCCTCTCCCCGGCCTCGGCCATGAGCTTTTTATTAGGTACCGGGTTTGTCTTATCGTTGGCGAAACGAGAGCCGACGGCTGAAGACCCCGGTCTACGCCGATATGGCAGGGCAAGCTATAGCCGGGTTTTTGTCGGAATCCCCGAGAAGGCACGCGTAAACGCGCTGGTTCAGCTAGACGCTGCCCGGCGGGCACCGGGGCCCACCTTATAAAATCCTCGCCCCGACGGTCGCGTTGGTCTTGGGCCGCCACCGCTGCTGCTCGCCTGCCGAATTTAGTGCAGTCCACTCTTCGTTGCCTCCCGCACAGATCTTCGCGAGGTTGATCCCCGCGGCGGGTTCTGAAGGGCGAGTGGATTAGAGGAGACTGTGACGGCGTAGTGCGGCCGATCGTCGTCGGTCCACGCGGGCTCCTTCTCGAGCCGTAGCGCGTCCCTCTGGAGCCGAGCTCCTTCTCCAATGCTTCAACCTGGCGCTCTTTTTCGAGTTGCTCTTGACGAACAGGCCGGAAATGGCGCCAGTGCCCAAAAGAGCATCTTCCTTGTCGCGCCCATGTAGACGAAGGGTACCGCACGCCTGCGATCGCACCCGTCACTTGCTGTTACCGACTACTGGTGATTGTGGCCGTGGTTGCCCGAGCATCCTACATGTGCTCACCGCCGTGCGCGTGTATCTCGTCGCGCAGCTGGGTGTGAAGCGCTACGACGTCGTATCTGGACAGGACGCTGCTCGAGGGGGAATCGGCTGGGGAAATGGCGCTGGCGAAGATCCCCAACCTCACCAGCCTCGTTGCCTCGTGACGCCTCTCCGCCCGGTGATCAGCCGTCAGGTTCCGCGCTGTGGGCGCCGTGCTGGCGAAGCCATCCGATCAGGTTCTCGCGCTGGGTTCCTTCTCCGGTGGCGGCGTCGAGCGGTGTGCCTGTGGCGTAGTCGGGGACCCAGTCGAGGTCCGCTCCACGGCCCAGCAGGTACTCGGCGGCGCGGCGTTGGCCTCCTGAGCAGGCGTGCCAGAACGCTTGGGACACCCGCTGCGAGGACGGCTTGTCACCCAGGATCGGGGCGAGCCGGTCGAGCAAGCCCAACGAAGCCGCGGTCCACGGTTGGTCGACATCGGCGCCGCGGGCCACAAGGAGCCTGGCCACGTCCCAACAGCCGTACCCGACGGCGTTCTCGAGCGGGGTCCCGATCGACCCGTCGGGAGCGTTAATGTCCGCTCCGGCATCGATGAGCGCCGCCGCGACGTGCCAATCGTCACTGCTGGCGGCCCAGTGCAGCGGGGTTTCCTCCCCTGCTTGGCGGGCGTTGGGGTTGGCGCCGGCCTCGACAAGCAGGCGCACGATCTCCGGGCCGTTGGGGAAGTAACCGGGCCAGTCGGTGACCGCATGCAGCGGGGTCCGAGACTTGTACCTGCCGCCCAGTGGTGCCGACGCCACGCCAGGATGCTCGGCCAGGAGTTGGCGCAGCCTAGCGATATCGCCCGAGTGGACGGCCGCGACGACTATGTCAGCGACCTCGCCCGGCCCGCTCATGGCTGCCGGCCCGACTCGACGTCGGGGTCGAGGAGGCCCTCAAACGCTACGGTGCGTCGAGCGACGAATTCGAGCTTGGCGGGCAAATGACAGATACGAAGATATTGCTCTGTCCATTGAGTTTTGTCGACGCTGCGGCGGAATGCTGAACGACGGATCCCGCTTCGTTTGGGCGGGTTAACGATCGGCGTGGGAAGGAACCAGTACGCGACGCCGGATCGGAGGGCCCACCGGCGTAACGGAAGAGCCACGCGCCTTCCAATAGGGGAAGTGCCTCGTCCGCCGGGCTACGACGCTGGCTGGTATGAGGGCACACGTCGGCCAGGCCGCCGCACCAGCACGACCATCAAACCGGGAGCATGCCGTAACGGACCACGGCTCCCGCCTCTTACGGGGGCTACGGCGCGCACGGCCGACCAGAGCGCGAACCGCGGGCGCCGCGGCGCTGCTGGCGCCGGCATGCGGCAGTTCACCGGGTAGTCACGCGGCGCAGCTCAGCTCGACCTCCGAAAAGCAGTTCATTATGCAATCACCCTTCCTCAGCGAGTTCGGTCCGGGGCGCCAAGGAGTCTGTGGATGTCGTTCATGGCCGGTCAGCAGCCTCTCGGGCGCCCCGTCAGAAAGGCCTGCCAGTAGATCTTGAGCGTGTCAACCGCGTCAGAGCGTTCGTCGAGCAGTGTCCCCGTGTTCGGTTCGAGGCGCAGTGGCTCGAGGGGTGTCAGGCCTGGAGCTACCTCCCCGGCGATTCCGTGATCGCCAAGTATTTGCTCCTCACCAAAGGAGGCTTCCACCGGTTCTTGACGCCGCCCAGGATGACCGGCTCGGGCCGACATTCGCCGGACCACCTTCAAGAGCGCAGATGCAGCAGCCGGACGCGCCGCTTGCCCGACGAATTACCGTTGTCAAAGGGCACCGACCACCTTGAAGCTAGGGCTCTCGAAGACGTGGTGCGGCCAGTTGACGCCGATGTAGTGGACGTTGTACTCGCCGTTGCTCAGCTTCACAACACGGTCGACGATGCCCCCCTGGTATGCAGCCAGGGCGGCTTCCGTCGCCTTGTTCGCGGTCGTCCCGCTGACGATCGTCCCCGACCCGGCGCTCCAGTTGGCAGGGATCTGGCCGACCTGCTTTGACGTGGTCGCTTCACCCTTCTCGAAGGGGACGACCTTCGCCGTCGACCCCGCGCTGGAGGCCGGCTTGGAGCCCACGACGACCTGAGTGGCTGCGATGGTCGTTGAGTTGACCGTACCTAGTACGAGGACGCTTTGGCCCTTTGTAACGGCTCCCGCCGAGGTCGAGGTGGTCCCTTTGTCGTACCTGGTGGACGACTTCTCGTCTACGGTCACCTTCTGGCCTGCTGATGTCGTCATCGTGAAGCTCGAGTTGGACACACGGGCGACCGTGCCGGCTGCTCCACCTTGGGCCGGCGCCGACCGAGCGTTGGGTGCCCCGGAACCCGAGGCACTGGCGGCTGCGAGTTGCGCGGCTGTCGCCGAGGGAGGCGTGGCCACGCTGATGGGAAGCCCGATCGCCGCACATATCAGCGCGGCGGCCCCGACCCGTCCACGTCTTCTGTTCGCCAGCGCTCGCCGTACCTTTGGCCGGCGAGCGTGCTTGGGCGTGGGCACCGGGGCCGACCAGTTCGGCGAAAAAGCTGGAAGGGGAGGCGGCGCAGCGCCGGCGCCGCTTGAACTTCCAGCAACCGACGGCTCTGAGGTCGCGCTCAGTTTGGCGAGACGGGAAAGAGCCTCGTGGGTGTTTGTGGGCCCGAAATCGCTCATGGTAGGGCTCCTTTGTAGTTGTGTAGCGATGTCCACAGAGTCCCCGCCGTCCCTGGGAGATCTCTCCGAGGCCATTGAACGCCGGCTGTGATGATGTCGAGAATCACGTGAGGACGTACCGAGATGGACGCCGCCCGCGAGCTGTTCCGTCAGCGGGGCTACTACGCCACCGCCTTCTCCGACGTCATCGAGCAAAGTGGCGCGCCTCGGGGGTCGACCTACTATCACTTCCCCGGCGGCAAGCGGGATCTGGCCCGGGAAGCAATCGCCGCCGCCGGCGACGAGCGCGAGGAAATGGTGGCCAAGGCGGCAGAGCGCGCCATCGCCACCATGGTCCTCGAGTTGGCCCCAGATGACGAGGAACTCAGTACCGACTTCGACTAGGCCTTTGCCCGCTGGCGGGCCGCGCTGGTAGACCGCTTCGAACCTTGGGGTATCGCCCCCAAGCGCCCCGTGGTCTCGCCGATCTGGTCATGTCGGTGATCGAGGGCGCGCCACTGCTCAGCCGCGCCACTCACAGCACCGAGCCGCTCGGGACCACCGTTGACGCTCTCGCACAGGTCATCGAAAACAGTGCAGGCTTGTTACTCTCGATGCGAGGCTGCGCCGGGGGGCCGTCCGGCTTGGCTACGTCGTCGGGCCAGATGAGGTGTGACTTGAGAGAGGCCCGCTCAGGAGCCAATAAGCTCGTCTGAGGTCGGCTCTGTCACCGTCAGGCCGCTTCCGTAGGAGCGTCAAAACGCCCGGCGAAGCTCTGACCACCAACTAGCCACGAGAAGCGGGCGTGGAGCAAGGTTTCGAGTCGGTCCTCGGGCACGCCTCTGAGCAGCGAAATCGTCGTTCCGAGCGCCCGCCGCCCCCGCCTGCAAGCCGCGTCACGGCGTGGTGGTCGCCGACGTGGTGGTGGGCAGCGTCGGAGCCGCCGAGACCTGGACCGGAGCGCCCTCGCCGGCCGAGTTTACGGCCGCCACCTCAAAGTAATAGTTGCTCGCGTCGGAGAGGCCGGTGACCGTATAGGCGGTACTAGTAAGGGGCGAGGTCCCATTGACAGGGGTGCTCGATTCGCGCCCAGGAGCGGTGCCCTCATAAACGTCGTACCCGCTCGCCGGCCCCGCACCACCAGAGGGTGCCGTCCAAGAAAGCGAGACTTGGGCGTTGGCGGCCAGCGCGGTGACGTCCACCGGGGTGACCGTACCCAAGTTGGGCAGGGGGGAGAACACCCCGCCCAGGGACGGGTCATGGTGGAACATGGGCCACGATCCGGCGCCGACGGCGTGAGCGCCGTCCGAGCCCGGGATCTCGTAATGCTGGACGACGCCTTGGTTGTTGCCGTTATAGCCGGCGATCGTGATCCCGATCGTGCCGTTGGGGTCGTCGGTGACAAGGGGCGCGTTCTGGAACCCAAGGTCGGGCCCGATCACCGTGACCTCCTGGCAAGTGTCAGTGAGGACCTCCACACCGTGGATGGTGGGGACCAACAGGTCGGGTTGGCCGTCACCGGTGGGGTCGGCAGTCACGACTGAGCCGATCACACGGGACGCCACGGGCGTGTGGCACAGCGGTGCGCCGTCCCGGCCGTCGAGCACCCATACCGACCCAGCGTTTGTCCCCCCACAATTGACAGGGCCTTGGTCGGTGCCCTCGACGACGTCCGCTTGCCCGTTTATGTCCACCAAAGCGGGGCTAGATTCCGTGCACCCGTCGAGGGCCTGGGACCAAGCGGGCACCAAGCGCGAATTGAACGCGAGCACCTTGTCGGTGTCGCTGGCGCCCGCGTAGAAGTAGCCCGTGCCAACGACGATGCCGGTGGCCCCCCCCGTCAGGAATTGGCCGACCGCTGGCGAGGAGTCGACTTCCTGGTTGGTGTCATAGTCGTAGATGAGCTGCCCTTGGGCGTTGAGGACGCGCACATGGCCGCCGTTTTGATACTGGAGCCCATATGCGACGCCCTGGGTGGACGCGCCCCCCATGACGAGTTGGTCTTGGCCCGAGCCGTAGAGGTCGCCGACGGCACCGGTCGAAAAGACGCTGTCAGCGGTGAAAAATGGCCACCCGGCCGGCACGGAGCCCGAGGTGGCGGTTAGGGCGTAGGACTCCTGGCCCAACGAGCCGGCGAAGACATCCGGACCTCCTTGCAGGTCAGCGACAGTGAGAGACGCTTGCACGCCGCCGGCAGGTTTATTGTCGGTAGGAGGGTTCTGCACAGTGGTGTGCCACAGCTGGTTGCCCTCCGGCCCATAAGCCTCGTACCCACCGGTCGTGGGGTACTGGGCGTTGCCGGTCCCCACGAACACCGAGTCCAAATCGGTCCCGTTTAGGGCGGCCACCGAAGGGGTCGAGTCGATCGGGGCTCCGCCGTCGTAAACAGGCCAGCCAGCTACGGGTGAGCCGTCGGAGAGATGGTACGCGTACAGATAACCAGTCCGGTCGCCGACCACCACCGCCGGGCCTTGGCCGTCGAGAGTGGCGAGCATCGGTGAGGACTCGGCGATCGGCCCCCCGAGGTCATTCAGTGAGCCGGAGGACCAGGCCAAATCGAAGTTCAATGCCCCAGAAGTCGTGGTCACAGTCGTGCGTCGGTGGTGTGATCGCGGTCGTCGTGGTCGTCGTGGAGGTCGTGGTCGTCGTGTCGTCGTAGTCGCTGTCGGTGCCGTCGTCGTCGTGGTTGTGGCGCTCGGCGTCAAAGGGAGCGGCCCGACGGGTACGACAGGAGCCGGCCCCGTCGGGAGCGCGCTGGTGACCGGAACGTTGGTTGTCCTCGAAGTCGTCGGGGCTACGGTCGTCGTAGTCACCATTACAATGGGGGCTGGAGCCAGCCGGACGAAGAACTCCCCTTTGGCCGTGCCCTTACCAGACGCCACCAGTACGAAGGCTTGTGTTTCGGCGAAGTGGCCCCTGTTCGGCGCCAGCCAGAGCTTCTCGCTGAAGCTCCCCGCTGAGCAACGTCGTGATGGCAGCTCACTGCGGTGCCAGTCGAGCGCAACGAGGTGGCAGGCTGACGCGAAGCGGACTTTGCCGACGATCGTTGTCCAGCCACCCTTGGCCGAAAGCTCCCAGGGGCTCGCTCGGGCATCAAGGACCTCGGGCCGTGTGGTGGCGTTTGTGTGGTGATGAGGGCTCACGGAGGCCGCACTGGACGCGGCCATTGGGAGCAACACAGCCACCGAGGTCAGG
Organism: uncultured Acidimicrobiaceae bacterium; assembly: GCA_963750465.1. Lineage (GTDB taxonomy): Bacteria > Actinomycetota > Acidimicrobiia > Acidimicrobiales > Palsa-688 > Fen-671. The sequence continues at coordinate 122,392 of CAVVRE010000005.1, read as the reverse complement.
ACGGCAGTGGCTAGCCGCCAGGACGGCCTGCGGCGCACCAAGTAACCACCAAACGCTGCGCCTGCGGCGACGATGAGGACGGTCAGTGCCACTTCCTTTTCCTACCCCTCCAACAAACATCCGCGTCCCACCAGCCAACAGATTGGCTCGAGCCCGGCGGGGAACGCAGCAGAAACGTGAGCGGAGTTGGTGTCTCCTTACGGCGATTAGCAAAGGTCCACTACCAATCGGGCAACGATGTTCGAAGAGCCTATACCCGGCCCTTCGAGGATTCGTCGAGAGCGCCGTCAGCGCGGGCTACAAGCAGAACAACGACTTCAACGGTGGTGACCAGGAAGGCGCGGGCGGGCCCCAATCAACGTCGTGAACGAGGTCCGGCAGAGCACGGCCATGACGTATCTCACGGCAGATGTGCGCAACCGGCCGAACCTCACCATCAAAGGCAACGTCAACGTCGACCGGGTACTGCGCAACGGTTCGGCGGCGTAGTCAGGTCGATCGACCGAACAGGGAGCACCCATCGCACTAGCGAACACGGCGCCGGCCGCGATCATGCGACCGGCACGGTCGGCACGCCGTTGTGCGCGGTGGATCCGCAAATTACTGTCTTTAGGCGGTGCGGGGTGGCCGTCTCGGAGGGAAGCTCGTCTTTAGTGTAGCCGTGGGGCTCCTGATGGGTTCTGGAACCTCATATAGCAGCGAGGCTGCCACAGCCACAGGGCGTACCACCTCACAGTCACCAGCTTCTACCACCGTCGGTCGATTGGGAGCATCGACGACTAGGCACCCCTGTGGCTTGGTGGCGAAGGCCCCGACCTATAAGCACGTCGTGTGGATCTTTTTCGAGAACCACAGCTACGACGGCGTGATCGGAGCTTCCAGCGCTCCCTACATCGACTCCGTGGCCGCCAAGTGCGGGCTGGCCACCAACTACCACAACATCACCCACCCCAGCTTGCCCAACTACATCTCGGCCACTTCTGGGCTCGACCTGGCCAGCCTGAGCCCGTTCACTGGGGACTGCGACCCGACCGGCAGCTGCACTACGAAAACCAAGAGCATCTTTGCCCAGGGCGAATCGTGGAAGGCATATGAGGATTCCATGCCTTCCAACTGCGACCGGTCCGACGCGGGGAACTACGCGGTCCGCCACAACCCTCCGACGTACTACACGACCCTGACCGGGTGTTCAACAAATGACGTGCCTTACGCCAAATTGGCTGTCGACCTCGCTCAAAATGCCCTGCCCGCTTTCTCGTTCATCACGCCCAACCTGATCAACGACATGCACAATGGCACCCTGGCAGACGGCGACGAGTGGCTGGCCCACAACTTGCCGACCATCCTCCGCAGTGCCGATTACACCAAGGACACGGTGGCTATCTTCATCACCTGGGACGAGGGAGAAGGTGGCACCAGCGACGACTGTGCCACCAACACCGCCGACGTCGGCTGCCATGTGGCGGCCCTGGTTGTCAGTCCTAGTACCCCGGCAGGGGCTCGGTCGGCGAAACTCTTCAGCCATTACTCGTTGCTCGCCACTACCGAACAGCTGCTCGGCCTGCTCAGGCTCGGTCGAGCGGCCTCTAGCGGCTCGATGGCAAGCGCCTTTAACCTGTGACCTGAAGGTCGACGGATCGCGTGTTCCGAGTGACCTAGGGATTCTCGGTTTGTGGATGCGCTCGGGTTGGGCCGGTTTCCTGCTCCCGGTACTGGGCGAGCAGCACCCTTGTTCTTATATCCTGAAAGTTGTTCTCGTGTCCTCCAAGTGATGCTGCCTGCGGGTGAACCGGTGACGAGGGGGCCGACGGCACGACCCCCAAAAGGCGTTGGCTAGGTCTCGCGCGGCGAATTCCTGTAATGATTAGTACAGACGGCCTGCCGACATTCTAAGCGGCGAGGGGTCGGTTAGGCGCGCACGCGGGCGACTGGGCTCATCGGGACCAGCCGGCCGCCCCAGGTCTGCAGGTCCGGTCCGGCCTGGCCCGACCGGTAGGCCTCGGCCTGGTTGGCCATGGCCACCGGGCAAGCGGCTTCGAGGCGGCGTAAAGCTCTGGCCCCGTTGCCGATCGTCTGGCCGTACATCGCCCGAGAACGGCCACCTTGGCGGTCGCTAGGGGCACGTCGAGATGCTCCGCGACCGGCGCGTACATGTCATCGTTGAGCGTGGCCCGGGCCAGTACCTTGTCCCCTAAGACCGCCGCCAGCACTCGGGGCGCCGACCTGGCCCGGGTCGGCGCACAAAGACGTGGCCGGCCTCGGCCACCACCGGGGGGCGCATCTCCGTGGCTTAGGGCGGCGGGGCCCATGAACGCGATCAAGCGGTCGGAATGAACCGAGTCGTCTTAGCCTCCGACTATCCGTACCTCCACGGCGATCTGGCTGACAGATGTCGAGATCCAAAGCGAGCAAGTCCGTTAGTTCCCCACAAACCGGCGGAAGGGATTGGAGGAGCTGAAGGAATATCTAGCTGAACAGGCAGCCCTTGTCGACGAAGCTGAACGGCGCCTAGGGGGGCGCCCCGCATGGGTCGTCAGCCCAACAAGTCGCCACCCCCGGAGCCTCGCCGTAGAGGCCGGCGGAAACGCTGACCGCATGATCACCCGTCTTGTAACCGATCTCGAGACCCTGGTCGAAGACATCAGACTCCGGGTAGGGGCGACGGAGGGGGAGTGGAGCGCATTTCTGGCCGAACTCGCCGACGGACTTGCGGTTCGCGCGGAGTCGCTCACCACGAGGCCGGGATAGAAATGTCCGGAAATAGCAGGACAAAAACTGGGCTCGATCAAAGCGACCCGGTCAAAAGCACGTCACACGCCCGCCGGTCAGCTTTCATTTATATGCCAATCCCTTGGGCTATGCCGGCCAACCGTGACAATTGCCACAATCGCTGCCTCACCACCGAGCTGGCATTCCCATTGGCGATGACCCTTCGATCGCTCCCATATACCTGGTAGAAGATTGGTCGTGATGGTGCGTACTCCATGCGCACACCTCTTTATGTTGCTGTCCGCGATGCCTCGCGACACGTGTCCGGTATGTGTTGGAACCAAACACCACCCGCGCCCTCCGCATACAGCGCTCTTCGACCTGCCCTGTCACTCCGAGTCCAACTGCGACCCGGTAATCGTGGGTGCCAGGTTCGGGCGGAGATCGGGAGGCGCTGGGCTGCGACGTGTCGTTAACTCCGCTCCCACCGGGGAAGGCCTTCGGTAACGTAATTGGCCGCGCACTTTGGGGTATAGACCCTTCCGACACGGCGGCCTGACGTATAACTCCCGTTATTGTGTGGGTGGTTGTAGACCCCGATGTAGATGGAGGAGTACGGAACGACGGCTCGGGCTCGCCCAGGTCCGGGGAATTGACCTGAAAAGTCGGGACATAATATCGTCCCGATCGTCAGCGAGCGGGCTGTCGGTCCGGGGGCGTACGAGCTGTCTTTAGTGGCTTAGGTCCTGGCTTTGGTGGCGTAGGTCGTCGACGAGATGGGGTGCTCGAGCGAGATCACGTAAGCAGCCGTTGCGGGTGGAGGTTGGCTTGGGCGAATGTCACGAGTTGGCCCGCGTCCTCATCCCAGAGCTTGAACTTGACGGCACGAAGACCGCTTCGGACTGAGACCATCGGGACGCCGGCGAAGATGGCGTTGGCGTCGTGGGCGCCCTGCAAGTTGTAGTTCGGGATCCGCGGGTTGAGGTGATGGACATGATGCAGACCGATGTTGGCCGTGAAGAACTGCAGCAGCTTGGGGAGCTTCAGGTACGAGCTGCCACGCAGCCCGGCCTCGGCATAGCTCCAGTCACCCCGGCGCTGCCAGTAGGCGCCCTCGAACTGGTGCTGGACGTAGAACAGCCAGATACCGGCCGACCCGGCCAACAACCCAGCGGGCGCCCACACGATCAGGAAATCCTCCCAGCCGATCAGCCAGCACACGGCGCCGACGATGACCACCAACGCCGCGTTGGTCCCGAGCACGCTGTTGCGTAGCCGCGGTTGTGTGCCGCGGGCCACGAGCCGCGGTTCGACGATCATGGCGAACACGGGCCCGAGCCCGAACATCACTACCGGATGACGGAACAACCGGTAGGCGAGCCGACCGCGCCACGAACGAGCCTGGTACTCGGTGACCGTCAACGTCTCGACATCCCCTACGCCGCGGCGGTCGAGATCCCCTGAAGTCGCGTGGTGCCCGAGGTGCTCGAGGCGCCATGGCCGAAAAGGCGTGAGCACGAGCAGCCCGAGGACCGTGCCGGCCCAGGTGTTCGCTCGCTTGGACGGGAGCAGCGAACCGTGCACGCAGTCATGGAACACGACGAAGACCCGGACCAGGAACCCGGCGGTCGGTACCACGAGCGCGACCACAAGCAAAGGAGAGACGCGCAGCATCAGGTACATCGCCACGCACAGCGCCAGGTACGCCCCAGCGGAGGTGGCTATGTCGAGCAACCCGCGCCTAGTACGAGGCTGGGTGTAAGCGGACAACGCGTCATGCCACGGCGAACGGCTCGATATGAGCGTCATTGCAGGCTCCAATACAGACGGTCAACGATGCGGATGCCGCAACGCCCCTCGCTGGCGCACGGCGCGAGACCTGGTCCCCGAGGGCGAGCATGGCCCATCGGGTGCCTAGTGCGTGTTGAGGGGCCTTCAGTCCTCACGGCAGATGCTAGCCCTCGGCGTAGGTTTCGGAGTGACCCCTGGACGCAACGATGAAGGGCACATAACCGGGGGTGAGTTCTGCAACTGTCGCCTCGGACAAGACCAGCCCGATGGTCTGGAGTTGGCCTCGACCAGGACCTCGTGGAAGGCGATCCCGAGCTGGTCGGCCCGGTGCGCCGCTCGCTTGGAGCCTTGGGCGATGGTGGCACCCGGGCAGGCCTCCTGGGCCTCCACGCCCCAGACGTAGCCGGTCGTACAGCTCCGCCTGGACAAGGTCAGGTCCGCGATCTCCACCACCAGACGTTACCCCGCCCCAGATATGAGCTGTTCTGGCGTGGGAGCCCCCAGTGATGCTGGGGGGCTCGTGGCGTGCCGATCGATTAGGCGGGTCTGCGCTCGCCCAACCCGCGGTGCTGAGCGCACATTTCGACGCCACAAACGGCTCCTCTGGCCTCGCGACCAATGCCGTTCGGGACTATTGACCCGGTTGGTTGGGTCGCGTACCTCGCGGCGTGCGGTCGTAGCAACGCCATGAGAGCACCTGGCAGCCACAATGAGCAGATAGAGGACGTGGCCGTATGGCTGGACCGGCTACCCAACGAGCTTGGCCCCCAGCGAAAGCTGCTCCAGCGGCTCCTCGATTGGTGCGAGGGGGACGAGGACGTCAGGTGGCTTACAGTCGGCTGCTCCCTCGAACGCGGCAACGCGGACCGGCTGTCCGACCTCGACGTCGCCATGGGGGTCAAGGAGGAGCACTTCGGGGAGGCACTCGGTCGCGTCCGCGGGGCATTGGGCGACCTCGGCGACCTGGTGGGGTCGTACGACTACCTCATGCCGCTCAGCTTCCCGTTGGCCCTCTACGGCTCAGGTCGACGACGTCTCGTTGACTTCGGCCGAGCATGGGCCCGATTTGACCGTAAGGGTCCGGACCAGCCCAGCGCTGAAGTCTGACGATCACGCCGAGCTTCAGCTTTGGACCGACTGCCAAACCGCCGTGTGAGCTGCGCTTGTCGGGCGCTGGTGCATGGCACGTAGACCGCCGCGGATCGAGGCTTCCGACTGGTCGAAGCTCTGGGCGAGGTCGGTGTGGCCGTCGGGGTAGGCCTCAGCTAGCTCTCCGGCGAGTGTGGCAATGGCAGCCGCCCCTGCATTCGGCTTGACGTTGGAACTCGACGAAGAGCCAGCAACAGGTTCCTAGGTGTCGACGCTGGCTTGGGGACCGTAGGGGCGTGGCCGACTGTCGCCTGTGAGTGGGCTGAGAGTGCTGGTCACGCCGCTGGCAGCCATAGCTCGGGCCCGACGATGAATCCCTGGGGGGGAGGGGAGTAACTATTCAAGTCCCCCCTCCGACACCCCTTCTGACGTGCGGAAATCATACTTTGATCGGCTACCAGCAACGTGCCGAACGCGCGTCCGTGCAATCTGCGTGCAATAGTGAATTGCAGGCGCCGCCCGTTTGCGGGCCTTTGACCGCGTAGATCCACATCTCCGACCGGCCGTGCGACACCTGCGTGTTCCGGTCCGGCAACCTGATGCGCCTCGAACCGGGCCGCCCGTGACTTGAAGGCTTCGTCCAGGTCGTCGGTGAAGTTCGAGGTGGCGACGGTGATGATGTGAGGGTGCTCGGCCGTGTTCAGGTCGAGGGCCGTCAGCACGGCGTCGGTCGCCCGGTGGACGTCGACCGGGTTGGCGGAGAGCGACGCGGTGCTGCGGGCCACGCACACGGCCTCCACCTCGTCGAGCAGGACCACGGTCGGCTTGCCGTCGTCGGCCAACGCCGGGACATGATCACAGAGCAGTTGCATGACCAACTGCTGGCTCTGTCCGTGCTCGGCCGACATGAGACCGTGCGGGTTCACCTCGACCAGGCGCACCTTTCCTCCGGGCACGACAGGCCCGAGCTCGTCGGCGAGTCCACGGGCCAGGGTGGTCTTCCCGGTGCCGGGCGGGCCGTAGAGCAGCGCGAGCCCGTGGAGCGCGGTGGTCGTGAACGGAAGCTCAGGGCGAAGCCGCAGGCCGAGCAGCGCCGTGCGGAACAGGCGGTCCTTCACCTCCTGGTCCGTGATGATGGACGCCCACAGACCTTCCGCTTTGGCGGTCGGCCGTAGCTCGTTGCTGACGATGCACTCTTCCACCTTCACCGGCGTTCTCCTCGTTCATCGTCAGGCCATCCACCGCGAGCTACACCAGTGAAACTACATTCGTGAGATTCTACCAGTTGACTGTTCTCGGCCTTCCCAGGTACGAGGGCGGCGCTGGCGGGCCGAGCCGATCAGACCCGCGAGCTGCTCGTTCTTCGATATCCACATCGGGGTGTCGAGCCAGCCCGGAAAAGTGAAAGGCCCTGCGGCGGTGCTGGGGCCGGAGGTCGTTACCAGCGTCCGAGTAAGGGTGCGGCGCAAGTCGTACGGTTTTACCGGCAGGTGAGCGCACCGGATGGTTTATCGTTCGAGGCATGCCGCGACCGGCCTACGGCACCACCGACTACGAGAATCCTGATGCCCCAGAAGGCGAGCGCCGGCTCCGAGCCGACCACATAGACGTCCGGGACTTGTCCTACGACCTCGGGCGGGTCCGGCAGCGCTTCGACCTGTACAAAGGCTCTGTCATCCAGACGAACATCGACGGGCTCACCGGCGATGACCTCCCCGACGAGATTCCCGACGGGGACCGGCCCTCGCCCCGGCTCGAGTTGTTCTTGAAGGAGCGGCCCAGAGGACACGGGTACGTCTGCGACTTCATCTACGAGTCCGAGGACCTGCCTGTCACGTGTACGGGACGATGGTCAACCACGGTCGGGGCCTGATGGTCAACGAGTTGGAGCTGTGGCGGGGTGGGCCGGCGAATCGATGGGAGTACCGAGATGCCTGGAACGATTATGTCGGTCCGAGTGGGACGGGGCTCCGGCCGCTGACCGACGTCGACACCTACACCGGCATCACCCCAACTCTGTTGCGCCAGCTGCCACTTGGCCAGATCGTCGCCGCCGCGTAACGCTGCCTGGCGAGGCGCGACTGGGACGCCGATGGGGTCTTCGTCGACGGCCATCGTCGTGTTGACGCCTACGAGCTGCCCGCCGACACGAGGGAGGCTTTGGAGCGCGGCGCCGAGCAGGCAGTCGCTGGCCGGCGAGGCCGGCCCGAGATCGCCGACACCCTCCTTGAATCTGTCGCTACTGCCTACTTGGAGAAACCGACGCGGTCGAACGCATCTCCGGATTCTTTCGCCGCAGCGATGAGCTCAAGGCCGAGTGCGAGCGCCGCGGTAGTCACGTACCGATGGCCAAACATCCCGATGTCTGCGACGAATGCGGGGCCCGCATCGACCACGAACCATTGGGCAATCACCGTGAACCAGTCGAGTGAACTACAAGATGATCCGACGACCAGCGAGCACCGGATCTCGCCGCCAGGGAGATGTGCCCCACGCGTCGGGCCGGACGGGTCCGTCCAGCGACAGGGTGTCACACCAGGTGCGTAACCTTGTGACCAGGGCTTGGGCCAGTCATCGATGTGTACTGATGTCATCCCGATGCGCTGAGATGTAGTGAACTGACCGAACGCCGCAGGTGACCGATGCCCGACGAGGATGTGAGCGCTGAGAGCGAAGGACCCCCGAGCGCTCCTCGCCGTACCCCGGGCGTCCCGATGGTGGCCGGTTCGGTCACCGAAGAGGGTTTTGTGCGGCGCACGAAGGCCTTGCTGCGCACGGCTCCGCTGCATCGACTCGCCCAGGCGACGAGCTGGCAGGACTGGGACTCCGCGCCCTATGACCCTCGGGTCCTCTCGCTGGCGGCGATCGATGCCGTCATAGCCCGGATGGGGTTCGCCACCGAACTCAGCTACGAGGACGTGGTGGTCGTCGTGGTGGAGCTGGCCCGCATCGCCGCCCCCGGCCAACCCGAAGACGAGCACCTCAAGGTCGCCGCCTACATCCTCGACGGCCTTCTCAACAACCGGGACCGCAACGACTCCCAACAGTTCGCCCTCACCTACTCCGACTACACCGAAGGCCACACCCGTCGAGAGTTGCGGTTCTTCCTCCTCGTCGAGAAGGCCCGCTCCGACGGCCAGATCGTGCTCGAGGCCTCTGCCGACGCCGTGAACGTCTTCCGAGGCGGGCTGAACCTCCGGGTCGAGGACGCCCAGATGGCCATGGAACTCGTCCTCCAAGCCCAACTCGAACGGGGCGACCTCGATGAGGCAGAGGTCACCGCTGAGCAGAATCAGCGACTCTCCTACGAGATGGGTGCCCAGATACGCGCCCTCCTCGACGCCACCCGCTCCGACGTCAATCGTGTGGACTGGAAGGGGGACGTCCTCAACCGGCTCGACCGGGCCAGGGAACACGTAGGCCAGCGCATCATGGTCGAAGGTCAGATCCTGGCCCATCTCTCCTCGGGTGACGAGGCCCGCGAGGGCGACGTCAAGGAGAAGGCTCAGCGGGTCGCGTCGCTGCTCGAAGTGTGCCTGCGGGAACATCGCCGTCTGCACGAACGGCTCATGGGAGCAAACACCGTTTTCCTGAGCGAACAACAACGACAGGAGTTGCGCTTCCGAGGACATGGTCTCGGGTTGTTCTCCTGCGCCGATCAACTGCTGGCCCCGGTCCTCGAGCTGGGCGCCTCGGGCGCCGAAGATGTGGCGACGACGTTCGCCGAAGCGGTTTTAGGACCACGCTCACCTCGGCTTCCCCGCCTGAGCGACCTCATCCCGATGCTGCTGCACCAGCGGACCCCACGCCTCGGCGACGACGATGATGACGACGCGCCAGATCTTTCCGAATCCGACGACGACGTCGAGGTCTACGACCCCACCATCCTCGACGCGGCTGCCCTCGTCGTGGCGCCTACCAGGGAGCGACGGGTGCGTCTTTCAGAACTCCTCGACCAGGCGCGGGCCTGGGATCCAGAGGTCGAAGAGCTGGTGCGCCTGAGCGTCCTCTGGTCCTTCGCCCCCGAATATGACGACGACGAACTGGCCGGTGCTGTAGTCGACCTCATCGACCCCGACGTCATCGTCATCGCAACTGGCGACCTCCTCGAAAACGAGCACTGGACGGGCGACGATCTTCTGGTCGGCCCCGCAACACTCCTCTTTGACGACGACGACGACGCAGCCGTGCCCGAAGGACCTGTTCACGATGCCAACGAATCTGTTGTGGATATCGAAGAGACCGAGTTGGTGCCGTGACGGTCGCAACCGAGGCCGGGAAGGCCGCCGAGCTGATCTGTTTCGCCCTCCAACCGAAGATCGCCCGCGGTGCCGACGAGCGCTATGGGGCGCTGTGGAGCGACTACCGCACCGACGAGAACTTCCGTGACATTGTCGACGCCGTAGCCAACGGCCTCGGACTGGTGGTGATTGACGCCACCGACCAGGGACTGATCGTGGCCCCCATGGACAAGTCGCCGTTCAGCTTTCGTTTGGCCGACTACCAACGCGGCCTCGACTCCAAGAGGCGCATGCTCATCGGCCTGGTCCACCTTGTCATCGCCGCGGTGTCCTACCCAAAGGAGGTCGACCTCGAGGACGACATCGTCATACGACGCTCGGTCGAACAGATAGAGCGATTCCTGCGTGACGCCTGCGCCCGCCTGGCGGAAAGCGACGACCGTGACCCGGAGGCGGGCGAAGAAGCCGATGAGAGGGCCGCCTGGCGGGCCTTCGCGGTGATGCCGTCGTCGATCCGGATGAAGAAGGGCGGCTATGCCGCCGACTGCACGATGGGCATCATCACCCGCGCTTTCGACTGGCTTGTGGCTCAGGGGATGGCCAGGGACGCCGGTGGCGGGACCTTCCAACTGCTCGACCGCTTCCGGGTACAGGTGCGCGAACTCGCCGGTCATGCTGCCCTCGAACGTCTGCGGGCCATGGCCACCTCCGACCCCAACGAGGGCACCACCGTGGAGGCGGACGCGGTGGGCGACACATCGACCGCTGACGACGATGACGTCGACGAAGAGATGACGGGCGAGGAAGCCCGCTGATGTTCAAGCTCGCCCGCATGCATCTCGACTCGGTGGGCTCCGACGCCGCCCGATTCTCCGGCCTCACGCTCGATTTCACCGACCACGAGCGTCATCCGCTGGACACGATCATCTGGCTCCGGAACGGCGGCGGCAAGACGAGTCTGCTATCGCTGCTCTTTTCGTTGTTCTTGCCCTATCGACGCGACTTCCTCGGCTACCGCGAAGACAGGAGAACGCTGGGCGACTACGTGCTCAGCGGTGACACCTCGCACGTGCTCTGCGAGTGGGACACCCCCGCCGGCCCGCTCGTCACTGGTGCCGTCTACGAGTGGCCGGAGCGCCGCCGCCCACTGGAGCATGAGAAGCACGCCGGTGAACTCCAGACCCGCTTCTACGCCTTCAACCCGAAGGCTGGCGTGCTGACCTTCGATGAACGACCCGCACGCGACGAGGTAGGACGCCGCCGTCCCCTCGACGCCTACGTCCGGGAGCTGCGATCCCTTGGCCGGAACTACCCCCTCACCAACCTGGTAGTGGCCAACACCGGCACCGAATGGAGCCACGCCCTGCTCGGGCGGGGCATCGACCCAGCAGTGTTCAAGTACCAAAAAGAGATGAACAAAGGTGAAGGCGCCATCGACGAACAGTTCCGCTTCGCCACCGGAGAGGCCTTCGTCAACTTCTTGATCGAGATGGCCGTCGACGCCGAAGCGTCCGAGTCGGTCTCGGATCGCATGACTCAGCTCGCCGGGAAGCTGGCGGCCCGGCCCCGAACCGAACGAGAACTGGCCTACTGCACAGGCGTCGCCGAGCGGCTCGGACCCATCGCCTCGTTATGGGCCGAACTCGCCCGCCACCGGACCGAGGTCGACGAGGCCTCCACCGCGAGCCAGCAGCTCGCAGGTGGGCTGCGTGCCGCCAGCATCCTCGCGGCCAACGCGGAGCAGGGTGCTGAAGCCACCAAGTCCGAAGCTGGCCAGCGTCGTACCGCCGCCGAGACGGCCCGCACGACGGCCCGCGATCGTGCACGCGAGTACAGCCGTCGAGCCGCTGCGTTCTGGGTCCACGATGCAACTGCGCGGGTCGCACAGATCAATGAGGACCGCCAAACCGTCGAGGACGAGCAGGCCGGATGGGCTGCCCTCGATCACCTTCTCGAATCCGAGCGAGCCCAGTCGATCATTGATGACATTGACCGTCAGCTTTCCGACAAGACGAGAGAAGGCGAACCTCTCCGCCTCGCTCGCAACGTTGCCGCCCGGCGACTGCACTGGCGCTACCGCTCACGGCGTGACCAAATAGACGGCGAACGGTCCGACGCTCACGAGCGCGCCAAGGACCACGATGAGGACGCCGACCGTCAGGAAGAGGACGCTCGCCAGGCCCGCCAAGAAAACGGTCGCCTCGAAGGGTTGATCGGCGGGCTGGAGAAGGAGATTGCCGCCATCGACAACTCGCTTGCCGAGGCGATCCACGCGGGCCACCTTGGGGTGGGCCTAGAGGTACCGGCAGCTCTGGCCAGCGCTGAACGGGATGAGTCCACGACGGCGGCCGCCATCGAACGCCTTGAAACCGGAGTCAACGATCGGACGCGGCGACAGCAGCAGCTGGTTACCGAGCGGACCGCGCTGGGCGCCAAGATCACCCAGGTAACGGCCGCTCGCGACGCGGACAGCGCCGAGCGCGAGCGATTCAATTCCCAGGCGGCGGCCCTGGTAGCGCACGAACGGGTCCGGGAGCTGGCCCAGAGCAACCACGTCTCGCTGTGGGGCGCGCACCAGATGCTCGATACCCGACTGAGCGAGGAGCTGCAGCGGGCCGAGGAGGCGCTCGTAGCCGAAGAGGTAAGCGCCGAGCGCGACCGCCGCAACCGCGGCGCATTAGGGGAAGGCGGCCTGCTCCCACCCTCGCTCGACACCGAGGCCATGTTGGGCGCCCTCGCCGCCGCCGGCATCAGCGCCACTTCTGGCCTCGCCTACCTGTCTTCCAGCGTGCCCCGACGTCGCTGGGAAGCCACGATTTACGCTCACCCGGGACTCCTGTCCGGAATCCTGGTCGACGCGGGCGACTTCGAACGGTCTCGCACTGCCTTAATCGATGCCGGCCTGCACCCCGCCTCCCTGGTGACCCTCGCCAAGAAATCGGACCTAGACAGCGAGGGGGAGACCGCCTTCGTGGTACCGCCCAGCCCGGCGCTCTACGACCCGACCCAAGCCGACGAGGAGCGCAAGACCCTCGACGAACGGCTGGAAACCCTTGATCACCGAAAGGCTGTGCTCGCAGCGGGGATGAGCGCCGATCGTGACTTGCGTGGCGAGCTCCGCCGACTCATCGAGACCTGCCCGGTAGGCCATCTCGATACCCTCACCGCTCGAATCGGCGACCACGATCGGGCCCTTCAGGGCCTCAATGGGCGCGAGGCCGAACTCGACGCTGAGGTGGCAGAGATCTCCACCTACCTAGACGAAGCAGCGACCCGCCGTAAGAAACTCTCGGCCGAACGGTTGACGTTCCACAGTCGCGTCGCGGCCCTCACCGCATTGGCCGTCCAAGTAGCCCGCCGGCCCGGGCTCCTGGCAGATCAGGAGCAGGCAGCCGTCGACCAGGCTGCGGCTCGGAGCCGGGCAGCCGAGATGACCGATGCCGCGGCTGAGTCTCGTCGCCAAGCCACCGCACTGCGGGCCCACATCGCGGCGTTAGACAGCCGAATCTCCCAGCTCGACAGCTCACTGGCGACGGTAGAGCTGCGGGGATCGGGCGAGTGGGGAACCGAAGCCGACGACGGATTTGACTCTGGCACCTCCAGCGAAGAGCTCGAACGAGAACTGGCTTCCTTGGACGAGCAGTATCGAGGGGCGGTGACCGATCCAGTCCTCGAGGAGCGGCGCAGTCGCGCCGTCATTGACCGCACGAGCGCACAGACTCGACTGAACCGTCAAGGCGACGCCGCCATTTCCCGGGCGAACGAACTGCGCCACGAACCAGCCGGCTCTGACTCCGAGTCACGAGTTGCCCGCGTTGCCGCGTTGGATACTCGCCACGGGGCTCTCCTGACCGAAGGCGGCGAGGCCAACGCCGACCTCACCGCAGCCCAGACTCGGCTGCGAGACCTCACGCCGACTGATCGGCAGGTCTACCGGGAACTGGCCGAGTCAGAGCTACCGACCGACCGGACCGACGCCGAACACCGCCAAGGCCAAGAGGAAGCCGTGGCCGTCCGTCAGCAAGGGATCGTAAGCGAAGCCGAGCGAATGATCGCCGAGGCAACCACGAAGTCGAACGCCGCCAAGGCACGCAAAGAGCTGCTCAGCGTGCTCGCGGAGGGTCTAGACAATCTTGCAATAAGAGACAACCAGCAGCAGGCGATCACCGCGGAGCCGTTCGCGGGCAGCGACGAGGAGGCCCGATCAGCCCAATCGGAGTCCACCGCCAGGCTGCGCAACGCCACCGAGCGATCCAGCATCACCGAAGCGCGACTCAATAAGAGCGTCACGGACCTACGGGCCTTCGCCACCCGTCCCGAGTTCGAGTCCGCTGGATCCTTGCGCGAACCCATCATGGTGGGCGAAATCGCCGACGTCGGCCGACGGGCCGCTGAACTGACGGACGCCCACGAGACTCGCGCCGCGGTACTGCGCAACGATCTCGCCGCCATCTCCGCCGATCAGCAGATCCTCGTCACGGACCTATCCGACCAAGTGCGCCGAGTACTCGACCTGTTGAAGAAAGCGCCTCAGACCTCGGTCATGCACCCCAGTTTGGGCGAATGGGCGAACAAGTCCTTCCTCACAATCAGCTTTGACGACGTCACGTCCCAAGCGGACGAGATGGCCCGGAGAGTGAGCGCAGAAATCGACGTCATAGTGGCCAAGGGCGATGCGCCCGACGGCTTGGTGACGCTACAGAAGGCCGTACACGCTGCCGTACCTGGAGGGTTCAAAGTCAGAGTCCTCAAACCCACGGCCGACCTACACGAAGAGCGCGTCCAGGTATCGGCCATGTCGAAGTGGTCCGGTGGCGAGAAACTCACTGCGGCCGTAGTGCTGTACTGCATCATCGCCCGCCTCCGCGCCCGGAACCGTTCACGCGAACTGTGGGTCGGCGCAAGCGGCGCGCTCATGCTCGACAACCCACTCGGCAAATCGAACTACGTCGGATTCCTCGCCGTGCAACGCCGAGTCGCCGAAGCGCTCGGGGTCCAACTCCTCTACACGACCGGCGTACGAGACCTCAAAGCGGTTGGTACCTTCCCCAACGTCATCAGGTGCCGCAACCGTCGAGCGGCTAGCACCGACCGTGGCTATGTCACCGCCGCCGAGCGGGCCGGTGAAGCACACGGCACCTCGCTCGAAGGCATGGTGTCCTCGGCCCGCGTAGTTCGCCTCGATCCCGCGCCCGAACTAAACGAAGACAACCTCGACGGCGTCTCTCCTGGTGACGGAAGCCCGGCCGACCATGGTATTGCCTGACGTCCCCGAATCGATATCAGAAGCCGAGCGGGCGCTCGACAGCGCATTGGCCGCAGCTGTCACCGCCGCGGGCCGACAGGGCGCCCCACTGGAGGACCTGTGGCACGCCGCCTTCGCCGTCGATCCAGAGCTGGCGTCGTCGGTCGACCGAAGGAACCGGTTCCTTGCCTCCCTCGAACGGCTCGCCGTCTCCCGACGCATCCGAAATTGGCCAACCCGACGCGCGGGCTTCGACCGAAGTTCCCTTCCTGCGCTCCCGCTGATAGTGCGGGCCCCGCCAACGGCGGCCCTGGAGCGCTCCATCCGGCCGGCCATGCCGGCCGAGCTGCGCCCCGAACTGGCCGGTGCCCGGAACCTCGACCGTATTCGAGTTGATGAAGTGGCGACGCTGGTTGCAGTGAACGAGTTTCTCCGAGAGTTCGACCAGTCGCGCCCGCCGGTTCCGGTCCGGGAGCGTTCGCTAGAGATCTTTGGGGACGAGAAACGGCTCGAATCCATTCGTGGGCAACGGCTGTATGCCATTGGAGTGCTGAGCGACGAGTTGCTCCGCTGCTTCGAGGTGCACCCACCCTTCGTCTACCTGCGCGTCTCAGACATGCCTACCGCCCTCGTCCTTGAAAACCATCACACCTACGACTCGGCTTGCCGATTGCTCAAGACGAACCCGCGCGATATCGGCGTCGTCGTCTACGGGGCGGGACGGGCATTCTGCGCATCCGTGACCTACCTGGTCGATCTGGACCCAGCGGTGAAGCAGGCCTACTACTTCGGCGATCTCGATTCCGCCGGCCTGTCGATCCCGGCGAGCGCTCACTTGGTGGGGCAGTCGGTCGGGGTCGCTCCAGTCGTCCCCGCCGTCGGCCTGTACCGCGCCCTGTTGGCTTCCCCGCATCGTCGGCCCACTAACCCGGTCTCCGCGGTAGTGGTGACAGGGCTCATGGCCTGGCTCCCTGAAGAACTGCAAGCGGAGACCTCCGAACTGCTCACCTCCGGGTGGTGGCTGCCCCAAGAAGCCGTTGGTCTCGAGGTCATGGCATCCCTGGACCGTTGGCTTTGAGCCCGGATCGTGTGCATGGGACGGCGCGTCTCTTACAGGGTCAAAAGTAGCGTCCTGAGCATGGAGCCCCCTTACCTTGCTGGCGCCTTGAGCTCAAGGTGTCTGATAGCCCGGCGCCGACCGAGATCAGCCCCGAATTGATGGCGTATCTCCTCCGGCGTGCCGCGGTGACTGCGGCGCTGGCTACGTCAGTTGGAGAGTGCGGCCAGCGCTAAGTGGGCCGGACCTGTCGGTGTCGCAGCCGGTCATTCGGCTATTGGGACTGGGTCCAATCCTGCGGTGGCCATGGACCGAGCGGCTTGCCGATCTCCCATTCGTGTCCGAACGGGTCGGCGATTCGCCCCATGCGCCACCCGTGCTCCTCATTCACCGGAGCGATCTCGGTGGCACCGGCCCGCACGGCCTGATCGAGCAAAGCGTCGGGATCGTCGACGATAAGCAGCGTCCGACTCGTCGTGCCGCCAATCGCTCGGGGACTGAAGCGCTGCATGTCCGCGCTCGCCTCGGTCACCCAGAATTCGGCGGTCCCGACCGCCAACTGAACCACGATGTTGTTCCCGTGGCCGACGCGGTGGACCACGACGGCGTCGAACGCGGCCTGGTAGAAGGCGACGGCCGCGCTCGCGCCCTCTACCCATAATTCGGGCTGAATGCTCGTCATAGTGCTCCGAACTCTGACATCCGCCGCCTGGCCCTGGCAACGGCAGGGCCAGCACGGGTCGCCCGTGCGTGCACCAGTCCGCTTCGGTCGCGCCGAGCTGCCGAATGCAGCCCGCCTCCCATGAGCCAGGCCGCGACTTAACCAGTGCTTCGATCCCGCCCTTGCTGCGGGCGACGTCTCCGAGCGCTGCAGAAACGGAGCTGGCGAAATCGGGGCCACCATGCTCGGCAAGGCGCCAGGCCGCCGCCAAAGCGGTAACCAGTCGCCTGTGGGTGCGGTCGATCTCATCCCTGGCGGGGCTTCCCCCACGCCTCATCACGCCACGCCCTCTGTAGGCTCTTCCTCAAAGCGAAAGCACCGTCGGGGGACACGCCGGGCTGTGATGCCGGTGTTGTAGGGCGGCGAACTGACGACGCTCGCCGCGCCGCCTAGGTGATCGGCGGCAACGTGGCCCGCATCCGGCTGGTAGATAGTGACCCGCCCGTCCTCGCCAAAAGACGTGACCCTCACTCCGCCCCCACGCCCAGGGTCTCAGGACGCGAGAGCGCGTAGGCCGCCACTACTGGAGGTGGCGAGCCGGGCGATGCTTTGACTGGACAGGTAGCGGACCTACGCAGGCGTGACGAAGATTATGCAAAGCCAAGCGGAACCTGATCTCATTCATCGCTCTCTTTCACGACAGCCGTGGCCGCCGGGGCCCGGCCGGCGCAGATCGGGCGGGTGAAACTGGGTGGCCGGCAACGGCGGCCGGTCTGTGTGACACCGTCGCACGAACCGGCCGACGCCGCTCTCACTTACGCAAGGCCGATCTGCTTCCTCTGAACGGCGGAGTCCCAGAAGGCCGAGATGACGATGAGCTGGTCGCCTTCTCACTTGCTGGTCTGGGCGAACTCGAGGTCGAACGCCTTTCCGGTCGGCGGGATCACTTTGCCGTCGGAAAGAGTCATCTCTCCCGTGAACGTCCCGGTGGCGTTGGTGACCACGCTGATCCAGTTGTCGCCTCCGAACTGGATCGGGTACGGGGTGTTGACGCGGACGTCGGGAAACATCCGGACCAGCCGCCGCATCGCCGCGCCGTGGGCCTGCCGGCCGTAGATCGGCTCTGCGCTCCCGGGGATGAACGCGATCATGTCCGGGTGGTGCACGTGGTCCAACGCTGGCCAGTTGCGGGCGTTGAAGAGATCGTCACCCTTCGTCATGAGCGCGAGCAGGTGCTCGGTCCGATCGCGCGTTTCGGTGTGGATGGTTATCGTCGCTCCCTTTCTTGGCTGGCTGTGTGAGAGGCAAGTGCACTCGGAAGGCGGCACCGTGTGGCTCGCAGGCGGCATCGGTACGACGCCCATGCGATCACGAGAGGGCCCCGGCCTACAACGGCGAACCGCTCGAATGAGGCGGCCGGTCGGCCGAGGATTTGTCGCACATCGTCGGTGACGTAGTCACAATCGCCGTCGGCCATCCAGGCGACCGCTAGGGCGGCGTTGTCCTTGGCGACAGGTTCCGGGAGACCGACGTCGATCATCCCTTGCTTCTCTTCCTCATACGAGGTGGGGTGATGCGAAGGCTGCTGATTTGGGCTATCCCGGCCGCCATCATCAGAAGGTTCTGCGTGTAGGCGTTGATGCGCAGAAGGGTATAGGAGAGCCCTGAGGCGACCAGGGCGTCCTCTATATCGCTCTGGATGCGGCGGCGGGCGATCGGCAAGTGCGCATCGGCCTTGTCGTGATCTTGACGACGTGCTCGATACCGGCCCTCTCGGCGCTGTCGATCGCGCTCAGCTCCTGTGAGAGAACCGGCTGGGCGACGACAACGACCCTCGAGACGCCCCGCACTGCCTGGTCGATGCTCTCGGGTGAGTCCAGATCGCCCGGAAAAATCTCGACTCCAGCTTGGGCCAGATCGGCCGCCTTCTCGGGGGACGGACCAGCACCCGCGCAGGAACGTCTCGCTCGGCGATCAGTCGGGCCGCCGCCGAGCGCTCCTTGCCGGCCGTCGTTAGGAGGATCACCTCACCACCTCCATCTTAGAGTCGACTCCTATCTTAGCGTTCACTCTATGTATTGTCGCTATTCTTTCTGCCAAGGCAGGACGCGAATGGGGCCGACGTTGGGTCGTGGCGGCTTGTCGGAGCTGTCGGGCGCCCCTCAGACGGGCGAAACGGCCACGCCGAGCGCTCCACCGAGTTGCTGGCTGGTGTTGAGGAGTCCCGACGCGAGATCGGCTTGCGTCGGACGCGTACCAGTGGTCCCGCCCAAGGTCATCGGTACGAACGTCCCGATGCTCGCCACCGAGTTCACGACATGTGCTGGTCGAACCACTCGAGCATCGGTTTAGGGCGACGGTGGATCTCCAGGTACCTTCGCTCCACCGAGACGTCGAGGGACGCCGGTTGCGAAGCAAGCTTTAGCCACGACTTCACGTCCCTGGCGACCCTGGTCCATGGTTGGGCGCTCTTCCGGATACAACCAGTCATGCGGTCAATGAGCTGATCGAGAACGTCCGCCTTTGGATGAGGGAGGTACTCGCCGATACCAGCTCCTGGTGCTCGCAGGCTGATTTCCATCACGCGGCCACCTCTGACCGGTCGCTAGACCCAAAGCGTTTTGCTTAGTGAATACACATCAGCCGGTGTCAAAAGCCGGAAAGGGATCTGCCGTAGCCGGGCTGTTGATCATCTCGTAAGCCGTGAAATGGGCGACCTTAACGGGAGGCCGTTTTCATTGCACCCTTTCAGTGCCTCGGCGATGGGCGTCGCAATGGGCATCGCCAACCACGGTGGGTCCTCTCTGCTTCGGACATCTGGGAGGTGCGCAAAGACTGGTAGCACCGCGAGACCCTCAGGGTGCTCACGAAAGTACGTGATCCCACGGACAAAGCGGTGGTAAGACTCCGCCTTAGCCCTTTTGGCAGCGATCACCTTGAGAGCCACGGCGCTTCGCTGGAAGTGCGTCGATTACGGCAAGCGGTGGCATTCCCACCCATCGCCCAGCGGCTCCTCCAGCGTCCAAGGACAGGCAGTCAGATCGTAATGGCCCGAACGCGGCTCAGCCGGAGCAGCAGTGACCAGGTTGCGACAACTGGCCTCCATTGGCCCCGCGGAATGGACCACCGGACGACGGGGTGAACCGTCGCCTGAATGGCGCGGGGGCCAGCCAGAGCCAACGCTCAAACCCGGATGATCTCGAGCCCCGGCGCCTCGACGTAGTCCTCGTCTTGGGTCACTACCGGCACCCCTAGCGACATGGCCGTTGCGGCGATCCAAGAGTCGTTGACTGGCATACGCTTTTGCGTATCCCGTAACAGGACGCGCAGGCGCGCCCAAGCCTCCGCAACGGCCTGGTCCACGGGCAGGGGATCGACGGCCAAGGCTTCGCTCAACGTCGCCAGCCGTCTGTCGCGGATCCCCACGTCGACCGCCGCCAATACGCCCGCTCGCAACTCGCCGACCGTTATCACCGAGATCGCCAACTCGTCAGGCAGGTTGGCCTCGTCCAGGCGGCGGCCGGACTCACGCGCGACAAACACGCTCGTGTCGGCGATGCCGCGGCTCAACTCACATCGTCAGTCGTGTCGGGCGCCAGCTCAAGGAGGTCTTTAGTAAGGCCGGGGTCGGCTTGGCGGCCCGAAAAACGGTGGACGAACTCATTACGTGACAGCCATCGCGGACGACGGCCAATCGGCCGCAGCACGGCGACCTGCCGCCCATCAACGGTGATCACAATGTCTTCTCCGGCCTCGACTCGCCGTAGCAGTCCCCGAGTGTCATTGCGCAGCTCACGAGAGGCGACCTCAACCATGCTCCAAGTGTAGCACACTTGCTACAGAGGCCTTCAACCGAAGAGGCGACTTCTACCTGGGGCTCCTCTCCCTCGGCCCTTGCCAGATCAACGGACGATTCATATCGTGCAACGGCGCCCACACCGAGTTCCTGGTTGGCAACCTCCAAGCTTTTGGCGCCGGGCCTTCTGGTGCGTACGAGCCGACTATGCCTGGTGCGGCATCATGGTCAATGGCGGCCGCTGGGACTGTGAGGCACCATGAAACGCTTCGCTGTAGCTCCCCTCATATTCGCCAGTGTCGCGCCCGCCATCGCGCCTGAATGTCAATCCTCTCGGCTCGACCCCGATTCCAGGGCCTTGCGGCTTCGGAATCGCCGAATTATTAGCTCTTTGGCTTAGCGACCGTGAGGTGGAAGTTCGAGTACAGCATTCCAGGCAAGGCGGCTCGAAAGATCACCCGGCATGTCGTAAGGTTCGGCGCAGTGCTTTGTGGGCCATCTCCACTATTGCCTTGAACCGACCTATCTCGCCCTTAGGCAGCCGAGCCTTGCTGACCTCGGCGGCGTCCTTGAGGTCGCGCCAGCTCCGCAACGGTGCCGGTAAGACCAGTCTGCTCAAAGTGTTGAGCGGCGAACTCCCGAGAACGACGGCCGGCAGCCCGACGAGGTACCCTATCCTCGTTCTCGCGCCGCAACGAGTCGGCTGCCTAACTCTGCAATGAGAACGGGCGTGTTTCGTAGCTCGGCGTGACGAGAGCCACCACGAGCGCTGCTCTGCCCGATTGCTCCCGGACGTAAGTTGTTGAGGTCGTAGCCCGAGGGTACGCGCCGATGTTTGTCGCTTCGGTGGCCACGCTCTCCCGTCAGTATCGAGCCTCGCAGCGCGATCCTGCAGTCAGCCGATCCGTTTCACGAAGAGGATCTGATCGTGACCGTGAGGGAAGGCATATCTGCGCCCGCACTCGATGTAGCCGGCGCGGACGTAGAAGGCGGCCGCCTGGAAGGAATAGGTACTCAAGGCCACCTGGTCGCAGCCCCGGCGGCGGATCTCCTTCTCCCCCGCATCAAGGAGCCGGGTGCCGAGACCACGTCGGCGACAGTCTGCTCGCACCCAAATCAAGTCAATGAACCCGCACCCACCCCAGCTCGCCCCGCATAGGCCAGCGAGCAGGTCGCCGCCGTCCCACACAGCGACACGCAAAAACTGAAGGTCTCGGTGGCCGGTCATCTCTGAGTTGAAGGCAACCAGCTCGGCATCGATGCGTTCGCTGAGACCGTCGTCAAGATCGCTCACTACAAGGTTGACCACCCTCGACGGGCTCTCCGCTGTGCGTCGGAGCCGAAACCTAGTACGCGACTGTCCGCGCTGTTCCACTGCGAAGATCCTAGACCCGGTCGCAGCAAGTCCAATCACCGCTGTGACGGGCCCTCTGCCGAACTTGGCTGGAGTTACGTGAACGGTCCTGCTGAAGCACGTGATCATCGCCGCCGACCCGGCAGCCCACTGCAAACCGATCGGCGGCGGCGGTGACGGTCCAAGCCCGGCAGCGAGCCGGGCGGCGTCCTCGTTCCGGGATCCGTAGCCGTCGAGATGACCACCGCCACGGCCCGTCTCCCGCCAGCTGCCCGTTTTCCTCGTCCATGCTGTGTAGCCGACAAGCACGGGGCCGGCCCATCTGGGTCCTTGACGAAGCAGGTGGCATTTGGGCCGAGGAACACCCCCAGCCGCCTTCGGGACGAGCCGTCTCCCTCGCGGGGCGAACATGTGCCAGGACGTCTCGTCGGCGTGCAAGTGCCAGGAGACCGGGCCCGGCGATCATGGCCTCTCTCAGTTAGATGAGTTCCGAGTGCTCCCAGGCGATGAAACCTCAGCACCGCGACTGCTATTATGCTGTTCCTGGGGGTCTGGACAGGTCGTCCCGAGCTAGGGGTGCACGGTCATGGCCCGGCGATGTGAAACATAGGGGCCTGGGATGACGGTCGAGTTGGTGCCGATCATGGACACGGATGTGGCCGCGGTGGCGGACTTCCTGCACGCCAACCTGAATACGCGAGTGTCGTCGTCAACCTGGTCCCGCGTTTTGTCCATGCCGTGGAAGGCGGACGCGCCCAATTATGGGTTCATGCTCCGGGACGGCCAGCGTGTCCTCGGCGTGTACGTTGCTTTGTACTCCGAGAGGCTTATGGCCGGACGGGTCGAACAGTTCTGCAATCTTGCCTCTTGGTCCGTGCTGCCCGAGTACCGGTTCCACAGCATCAGGCTTCTCAAGGCGCTGCTGGCCCAGGACAGCTATCATTTTACCGACCTCGCACCGAACGAAAAGGTTGAGGCGGTCAACGCCAGGCTCAAATTCCGTTACCTCGACACGTCCGTGGCGCTCCTTCCCCACCTGCCGTGGCCCACCCTGCGCGGCCGAACCAAGATCAGCGCCGACGCCGATGTCATCGCCGGCACGCTGGCTGGCCCGGACCTCGAGCTGTACCGCGATCATGCGCAAGCGCCGGCCGCACATCACCTGGTGGTAATCCGAGGCACCGAATCCTGCTACGTGATGTTCCGAAAACGCTGGAGGAGAGAACGCCCGGTCTTTGCCGCCATCCTATACGTCAGCAATCCCAGTCTCTTCCAGCGCACCGGTACCGCGCTGGCCCGTTATCTGCTAGTCCACTACGGGCTATTAGCCACCTTCGCCGAGTTGCGGATCGTCGGGCCCCGGCCACACGCTTCATTTATACTGCCTCACCCGAAAGCGCTGCGGCGGTGGCATAACTCACGCATCGCAAAGTCGTACGCGGCGAGGTATCGGCGCGCCGTCCGTTCCAAGATGTACTACAGCGCCAGCTTGGAGCCTGGCCAGATCGACGACCTTTACAGCGAACTTGCATGCGTCCCGGGTTTCTAACCGTCTGTATGCACGACGGAGCAGCTGTAACGGCGCCGTCGGCAACGGGCCCTTTCTTCAGCCATGACGAGCTTTCAACTGAATGCCTACCGATAGTCGCGACCGAAGTCGCCGAGCACGCTCTATTAGTCCAACCGGGTCATGCGAGCTGAAAGAAAGCGGGTATCCATGAGATGACCGTCGAGCTGGCACCAATAGCGGATGCGGACCTGGCCGCGGTGGTGGACTTCTTGCATACCAACTACGACAACCGGTTAGCTTGGGCTGGGTATACGTCGGTGCCGTGGAAGGTGGACGCGCCCAATCATGGGTTCATGCTCCGGGACGGCCAGCGCGTCCTCGGCGTGTACCTTGCTTTCTACTCTGAGCGCCTCATTGCCGGACGGGTGGAACGGTTCTGCAATCTGGGGGCGTGGTACGTGCTGCCCGAGTACCGGTCCCACAGCGTCCGGCTGCTGATGGCGCTGGTGGCCCAGGACGGCTATCATTTCACCGACCTGTCGCCCAATAAAAAGGCTGAAGCGGTCAACGTCAGGCTCAAATTTCGCTACCTCGAAACGTCTGCGGTGTTCGTTCCCCACCTGCCGTGGCCCACCCCGCCTAGCCGGACCAGGATCAGCGCCGACGCTGATGTCATCGCCGGCACCTTGGCTGAGCCGGACCTCAAGTTGTACCGTGATCATACACAAGCACCCGCAGCGCATCACTTGGTCCTAATCCGTGGCAGCGAATGCTGCTACGTTATGTATCGTGAGATGCGGCACAGGAACGTTCCTCTACTTGCGGTAATTCTCTACGTCAGCAATCCGGGGCTGTTCCGTCGCGCCATGATCCCGTTGACCCGCTATCTGCTGGTTCGTCGTCGGCTTCTCGCCACCCTGGCTGAGCTACGGATCATTGGGTACCAGCCCTCGCTGTCCTTCAAACTCAATACATGGCCCAAGATGTACCGCAGTGCGACCTTGAAACCAGGACAGATTGACGACCTCTACAGCGCACTGGTCTGCGATCCTCCGTGAGAGTCCCAGGCTGGGTTACCGATAAGGGAGCCCGACTATAAATGCGCATCCAAGTACATAACCTTGTACAGGAGGCGGCCTTGACATATGGAGACGCTCCGGCCCTTACCTACAAGGAAACCACAGTCACGTACGCAGAACTCTGGCGTGAGGTGGCTTTCTTCGGCACCGCGCTGAAGGGCCTGGAGATCTGCCGCGGTGACCGGGCCGCTGTCTATCTCGGCAAGCAGATCGAGACAGTTATCGCGTTATTCGGGATCTCCGCAGGAGACGCTGCCTTCGTCCCGATCAACCCGTTGCTGCGGCCAAAGCAGGTCGCTTATATCATACGAGACTGCTCTGCCCGGGTCCTAGTAACATCGCCGGAGCGACTGGCTCTGCTGCGCGAGGAACTCCAGCACTGCACGTCTGTCGAACATGTCGTGCTCCTGGGTCAAGCTCCTTCCGGTGAGCCGGGCCGACGATACACGGTAGCGCCTTGGCCTACTGGTACCGAAGGCGATGTTTCCGCCGCTAACGCCATCGATGTCGACATGGCCGCCATTCTGTACACCTCTGGCAGCACCGGGCAGCCCAAGGGGGTCGTACTCAGCCATCGAAACCTCATCGCTGGCGCCGAGAGCGTCAGCCACTACCTTGGCAATACTGCTGACGATGTGATCCTGTCGGCCCTGCCGTTCAGCTTCGACGCGGGGTTCAGCCAGCTCACCACCGCCTTCAGCGTCGGAGCTCACGTCGTGCTACTGAACTACGCACTGCCCGCGGACGTCGTACGGTTGTGTGCCCGGCACCGCATAACCGGGCTAACCGGTGTGCCGCCGCTATGGAACCAAATCGCCGACCAGGACTGGCCGAACGAGGCGGCCACGCATCTGCGGTACTTTGCCACTACCGGAGGCAAGATGCCAAAGGTGACTCTCGACAGGCTGCGGTCGCTGTTCCCGGGGGCGGTGCCGTTCCTGATGTACGGGCTGACCGAGGCCTTCCGCTCCACTTATCTCGACCCAGCAGAAGTAGACCGGTCCCCCAGCTCAATCGGCAAGGCCATCCCCAACGCTGAAATCTTGGTCGTTCGCCCGGACGGTTCGATGTGCGGCCCTGGTGAAGAAGGTGAGCTTGTGCATAGGGGCGCGCTGGTGGCCATGGGGTACTGGAACGATCCAGAACGTACCGCCCAGCGCTTCCGGCCCCTTCCGGCGCGCGAACCTAGCCTGTGCACCGACGAGATCGCCGTCTGGTCGGGCGACACCGTTGTGCGGGATGCGGATGGGTTGTTGTACTTCGTCGGCCGTAAAGACGAAATGATCAAAACGTCCGGGTATAGGGTGAGCCCGACCGAGATCGAGGAAGCAGCCTATGACACCGGGCTGGTACGCGATGCCGTCGCTTTCGGCGTAGAGGACATAAGGCTCGGGCAGCACGTGGTGCTGGTCGTCAGCCCGGCTAGCGGCACCACTGTAGATACTGATTCGCTACTGGCTCTAATGAGGCAGGCACTTCCGCTGTATATGCTGCCGCAGCGAGTAGAGGTCAAGCCGGAACTCTCCCGTTCACCCAACGGCAAATTCGACCGCACATTGCTGCGCCAGGAGCTGACGGCATGACGGCACACAGTACCGTGACCGCGTTTGCCACCCGGTCCGGCCGTCTATGCGTAGGCGGGGTTCCGCTAGACCTTCTAGCCGAGAGGGTCGGCGGAACGCCCTTTTTTGCATACGACCGAGGCCTCCTGACAGAGCGGGTGGCACATCTACGGACCCTCCTGCCGGCGGACATCGAACTCCGCTACGCAGTCAAGGCCAACCCGATGCCAGCCGTTGTTCATCATCTGAGCGGTTTGGTCGATGGCTTCGACGTCGCTTCGGCACTGGAACTCCG
Organism: uncultured Acidimicrobiaceae bacterium; assembly: GCA_963750465.1. Taxonomy (GTDB): domain Bacteria; phylum Actinomycetota; class Acidimicrobiia; order Acidimicrobiales; family Palsa-688; genus Fen-671. Next base: position 96,003 of record CAVVRE010000005.1, on the reverse strand, counting down.
GACCGCTTTGAACACCACGATCCCGCCGAGCCGGATAAGCTTTGCCGGGCCCGGAAAGGCCCTCACGGAACTACGCCAGGCGGCCGCCGCCGGCGTAACGGTGGAAATAGAGTCAGCAACCGAGGCCCGACGGCTCATCGAGATTGGGGAGCTGCTCGGGACCCGCTGCCGAGCGGCGATCCGGGTCAACCCTGATTTCGAGATCAAGGGGTCGGGAATGCGGATGGGCGGTGGGTCCCAGCAGTTCGGGATCGACGCCGAGAAAGTCCCGGCTCTGCTAAAAGAGCTCTCGACGGCCAAAATGGACCTTGCCGGCTTCCATGTGTTCGCAGGCTCGCAGAACTTGAACGCAGACGTCGTGGCTGAGGCCCAGCGCAAGACCATCGACCTTGTTCTCCGGCTAGCCGATGCCATGCCCTCGCCAGTCGAATATATCAACCTCGGAGGAGGGTTCGGCATCCCTTACTTCGAAAAGGATAGACCACTCGACCTCACCGTGGTGGGCGCGAACCTTTCCGAACTGCTAGAGAGAAAGATCCGCGTCCAGTACCCTCAAGCCCGCGTTGTCATAGAACTCGGCCGCTACATTGTCGGCGAATGCGGCGTATATGTTACGCGGATTGTCGACCGCAAGGAATCCCGGGGGCGAACCTTCTTAGTGGTCGACGGTGGCCTGCACCACCAGCTCGCCGCGTCAGGCAACTTCGGTCAGGTAATACGGCGCAACTACCCGATAACAATTGGCAACCGGATGGACGACAGGGCGACCGAGACGGTAAGCGTCGTAGGTAAATTGTGCACTCCGCTCGACCTTCTGGGTGACCGCGTTACGCTGCCGCCTGCTGAGGTCGGGGACTTGGTGGTGGTGTTCCAAGCCGGTGCATATGGGCTCACGGCGAGTCCCACCGCCTTTCTAAGCCAACCACAGCCCGCAGAGGTGATCTTGTGATCCCCTTATGTATGTGGTTTCTATGGTCGCCTAGTACTTGGTCACCGCCACTCCCAGCCGTCATCACGAGAGGGAGACCCTACGCGTGGAATCAACCGGATCGACACTCTACGAGGTCAAGTCATTGATTGGCGAGACACTTGGGATCGCGGACCGCCTCGACTCGATGGACGCATCAACCAGGCTGCTCGGCAGCCTTCCAGAGCTGGATTCGATGGCGGTTGCCGAGCTTCTCGCTGGGATTGAGCAAAGGTTCGGCTTCGAAGTGGATGGTGCCGATATAACGACTGACATTTTCGAGACAGTCGGTACGCTCGCTGCGTATATTGAAGCAAAACGGCCGTGAATTGCCCTAGGTCAATCACATCCCTCATTTACTTCTTTACTGGCGGAGCGACGTTCCGCTGGTGAGGTGCCGGTAGCTAGTTAGTGTACCGGGAAGGAGCAGATCAGATGTTCAAGATCTTTATCAGGGCAGTAGCTGTGATGCTAGCTACAGGAATAGTCACTTTTTTGCTTCTGTTAAGTATCGAGATTGTCATCTTCTTTAAACTTCGATCGAACTTTAACCGCGACCGTTCCGCTTGGCTACCTTCCGGTCGTTGGCGCCCGTCTCGATCAACTCCGCCCCCGGCAGTCGCGCCCTCTCCCGCCACGCGGCGAGGATGGGGGGGACCATGATAAACAGCTTGACCGACCGGAGCGAGACCCAATCGAAACCACGTCCGCCACAGCTACAATTGACCAATCTCAGGGATCGCTCTGCATCCGGCATCCCGCACTTCGCCACCATCAGGTCGTAGCGGCCGTCGTTGAAGATCTTTGGTTAAGTGGCAGTCCGTCGGAGGCTGCGTTGTCTTAGCCAAGGGCTTCGCCTCCTGCCAGCTCGAGCGGACATCCCTACCGCGGTTGCTCCCTTCACTGCCTGCGCCGGCCCAGACTGACTGCCATCCCCAGGAACATTGACGAACCCGTAGGACACCAATAACCGCTAGGAACCGGATCCGCTAGGGAATTAGTTGATCGTCTCCCTGGGGAATTGGCTGATCGTCAACACTTAGGCACCTGGCTCACGCGATCCTCAATCGTCGCAACTGGGACGGACCGACCGGAGACCGTACGGAATAATGCGAATGCTATGCCGAGTCCGGACGTGTCGACAGCCTGATGAGCCGCCGGTAGAAGGAGTCGGAACGCGCCAACTCTGCCGTACTGGCGAACGCCTTGATTTGTCCGTGCTCCAATACTATGGCGCGGTCGCAGATGTCGAGCAGCAGCAAACGGTGGGCGATAATGAAGATGGTGACGTGACCACGGAGGTCGCCTAGAGAAGACCGCACGGCTACCTCGGACGCCAGATCGAGAGCGCTTGTCGGTTCGTCGAGGATCAGCACAGCCGGTTGCAGGAGCAGCGCCCGGGCCAGGCAGATGCGCTGTCGCTGCCCACCCGATACGGCATCTGCTCGCTGACCTATGACCGTTGAGTAGCCTGCTGGCATCGCCGCAATATCATCATGAACATGCGCTAAGCGTGCGGCACGTTCTATTTTAGCGTCGCTTGCATCGCGGTAATACCGGATGTTGTCCGCCACTGTGCCTCGAAAGACTCTCGGTTCCTGCGGCACATATGCGACCAGTCGCTGCCAGTCCGACCGCCTCCAGGTGCTCGCCTGCTCTCCGTTGATTAGGTAGTCGCCATGATCCGGGTCACGGAGGCGGAGTAGAATCTGGACGAGGGTGGATTTCCCCGCACCTGTCGGTCCGATTACGCCCACAGCCTCTCCGGCCCTGACCGTAAAGGATATTCCGTCGAGCGCCAGCCGCCCCGGGCGATAGGCGAACTCCACCCGGTCGAGGGCTAGTTCCTTTATTCCAGTGAGCGGTCTTCCGTCGTCCCCAGGTGCCGATGACCTATAGCGGCTGAGAGCGTCATCCAGTCGGTCAAGATAGGGCAAACTCTGCTGGATGAAATGGTTCGCAGCTTGAAAATACTGTCCGTACGTCGAAGCACGCACCAACATCAGCACCACGGCTCCAAGAGATGCCAGATGGGCGCCCCCCAACAAATAGAGGCCGGCTAATCCTCCCACGATAAGGAGGATGATGAGGCTCGGGTAGACACTCTGGATAATGCGTGCGGAGAGCTGGTAGCGGAAGAATGCGCCTCGCACTGCCTCGATGCGCGTGCCGACCAGCCTCCGTTGCGCGGCGCCAACGCCGAACACTTGCGCGTCTTCGGCCATGCGGACGGACTCGCTCACCCCGGCCGCTTGGTCCATCGTCGCCTGTGAGAGGTCCTTCGCTGCAGCCAAACCTCGACGGTCAATGGGCCGGAGCGCCTCAAACAGAAGCAATGCGCTCCCAAGGACCACCACGGCGACAACGGCATTTAGGATGAACGCCGAAAACAAGAGCGCAATAAACATCGCAGCGGTGGCGATCGCGTTGGCTAGGCTGAGCACGGCTTGCGTTGCATAGGCGATCTGGTCAGTGATCAGCTCTTGCAGATGACCGTCGTTGTCCTCGGCCTGGATCGTCCAGGACGCTCGGGTAAACGCTTCGAACAGGTCGTGTCGCAGCTTCGCCTGTACGTCCGCTCCAATCCTGGCTGGTAGCCAGGCCACCACCAACTGCAGTGCGAGACGCGTCATCCCAAGGAGCAGCGCTATCACCAAAGCCTCAGGGACGGAGATGTGGAGGCCGGCCGGCCCGATGCTGGTGTTTAGCTGGTGATCCCCGAGCACCATGGCAGCTGCGATGTCGGCTACCAGGACGAGCACTCCGGCCTCCGCCAGCCCAGACGCAATCGAAGCCGCTATGAGAGTGAGAATGGGTAGGTTGTCCCCCCCGACTAGCGGACGGAAGCGCTTCCAGCTGGCTCCGACTCGCGTAAGGGGCCGGCCGAATCGACGGACGAATTCACGACACCGCACGGACGCTCCGAAGATCGGATGCCGAGTCCCCGGAGTCATGCGATGCCCTTCCCTATGCCCCCCCGTGCTGAGGTTCGTCGGTCCGCAACCCGGGGCAGTAGCGTATCAACCAGCTTGGCCGACCACATCATGGTTTCCGATCATGAGCTCGTCTCCCCGTGATCATGACAACGGGCCTCTGGCCGCCTCGAGAGAGGCTTCCAGATGCACCTGACGACAAGTCCGCACGCAGACACAACATCACCTCGACCAGGCCATCACACGAGAGTAGCGTCACGTCCGAGCGGCCAGCTCGACCCCACGGCTGCTTCTCATCGGAGAGACGGGGCCGTGGGGCCATCGTCTGCGTCGCCCCTATCTTGCTTATTGGCGCTGCCTTCGATGTCAACAGCGCAACAAGGACTGGGAAAAGTGACATCCCCATTACCCGCAGCTCCGTGCAATCGAAATTGCCAGTTTCAGGGCCGACTCGTGCTCCTCGGGCCACCAAAGCCGAGCCCCTGGCTGGAAAGGTGGTCGTTGTTGACCCTGGCCATAATGGTCGTGACTGGACTGCCCCTCAGGTCGTCAACCGGCTCGTTTGGAACGGACGTGAGTTCGAGGCGTGCGATACGGCAGGCACTGAGACCGATTCCGGTTACACCGAAGCCCGGTTCAACTTCAACGTGGCGCGCTACCTTGCCACCGACCTGGAGGCAGAAGGAGCCATTGTGGTGCTCACCCGTCACACCAACTCGGGCGTCGGGCCATGCGTGACCGAACGTGCGGCCATTGGCAACAAGGCCCGCGCCAATGCAGCCGTCAGTATCCATGCCGACGGTGCGCCCCCCACTGGGAGGGGGTTTGTTGTGCTCGCACCCGTTGCTGACGGCCCGAACGACGCCGTGATCGGCCCGTCTCATACCCTCGCCGTGGATGTCAGGGCGGCATTTCTGGCCGGTACCGGGGAACCAGTCAGCACTTATTTCGGGGAGAATGGCCTCCAACCCAGTGGTGACCTTGCCGCACTCAACCTGACGGCCGTCCCAAAAGTCCTCATAGAGTGCGCCAATATGCGTAACCCAACGGACGCCGCCCTGATTACAACCGCCGCGTGGCAGCAAACTGCGGCTAGTGCGCTGGCGGCAGGCCTCAGGGCCTTTCTGGACCGTGACGGGCACCGGAGCGGCGGGCACAAATCCATGGAAGCTGTTACAAAATAGGAGGCCGTGGCCGGTTTCCGGGCTGCCTGGCGGGGACCCGCGCCCACCCGCCCTCTGGTCCCCATGGCAACACCATGAGCTGAGTTGTCGAAACGAAGGAAAGACGCTTTGGCCGGCCCACAATCTGAGGTCAGTGCTCTGACAGGTGTGCAATCGGTGATCTTTTCGTTTCGACTCATAACCTTCACCACCACCGTGAGCAGTGCGTCCCCAAGGCAGGCGGATCATGGTCCCGGGCTTCGTTGGCGGATTTTGTTTCTTCGTCGATGGTCTTGCGCTCCAGTTCGGCGAGGGCGGCCACGTGGTCGTGGACCCACGCCAAACCGCCGGTATTGAGTATGCCCATCGCCCGGGTGATGGACACGTAGGCCAGCATTGCGTCCGGGCGCGGGATGGGAAGTGGATTGCCGGTCTGCTTGTCGAGAGGCGCCCGGAAGGCGTTGCCGATCCTGACCTTGCCCCATCTGAGACCTTTGCTCTTGTGGGCGGTGGAAACTACGACCTCGGCGCGATGGGCGAGCACCGCACCTTCGATTGCCCGCATGACTCCCTGGGTCCCGTACGCTCGATCATCTTCACACCGATGGCCAGGTCCGACCCTGTCGGGTCGTTCTTCACGTACTCCACCAGCTGGCCCCAGGTGGAGAAGGCGACTAGCTCTGGGTGACCGGCAGGTTGACCGTGCTGCAGCCGATCAGCAGCTTGGGCAAGCGGCAACATCGCCCTGCTCCCGCCGACAAGGTGGACCTTCGTGGCGGCATCGTGGGCTCGCAATACTTCCTCAATGGTGCCGGCGTTTGAGCGGCAAAGGATGGCGTCGGGCTGAGCGAGCGGAGCGAGGACAGAGTGGCGGCTGGGTTGCCGACGACCCGTAGGTCGGTACCGACCACGCCGAGCCACACGTTGGCCTAGTCCGCCACTTCGGCACCGAAGCGCCACGACCGGGTCAGCTTAAGCCGGTGTTTGGCGTTGACGCGGCTAAGGAAATCACCGGCGCCTCCGCCCAAGCGAAGGTCGCTTGGGCGGAGTCTCCGACCGCTATGAGCTGGGCGTGGTCCTGATGCTCCACCACGTCGGCGATACGTGGGCCGGCGTCCTGCGCCTCGTCGTAGAGAACGACGTCCCAGCAGTCGAGCTGTGGGCGGGACAAGTGCCACTTTTTTAGGTAAATGTCGTGGGTCGGCCTGAGCTGGCCGTCCTTCCCGGCGGTAAGGTCTGCCCACGCCTTCTGGGCGAAGGGCAGGAGATGGTTGGCGAGCTGTGCTGTCTTGTCCCGATAGAGGCCCTCGGGCGGGATGAAGTGCTGGCTGCCGATCGCGATGTCCGCCGACCGGCAATAGCGCCAGACCGTCCCGGTCCTCCAACAGGGCATCTCTCAGTGGCTCTACCGCCAGAGCGACGGCCTTCGTTCAACGGTGCGCTGCCCATCGGATCCTCCCGCGGCCGTCGGTGGCCCCTTCGACTGCGTTGCCAGCAACACCTCTGACGGGACCACGGTCGTGGTCGTCACTGTGCAGGACCGGGGGGGGCGACGTCTTGTTCACAGCCCCGAGCCGCGGCAGCGGTTAGCAGGTTCCCGGTCGCCGTTGTCCGCATTTGCCGCGAGAGGGTGCAACGGTGCGAACTACCGCGATGTGATGAACACCGTCCGCCCAGGTCAGCGGACATTTCCGCAGCGTCTGAGAACGCCGGTGGACCTCGAGTGCCAGTCGGTCCTTCGACATGCTCATTTGCCACACCCCTAGGGGCAGGTGACACGGCGAGGTGGACGCGAGGTGCGGTGGATTGGCAATCTTGAGGTCGTGGACGAAGGCAAGCCTTTGCTTAAATGGGATTCTTGGGCGCAAGGTCCGTATCTCGTCGAGGTCGCTCGGCAGTGCAACTTCGCCATGTGCGCTGCACGGGAGTTGGACCACGCGGTTCGCTCTGATGTACTCGGCTGGCGGGCGTGGTATGCGGCGCAGGCCTCCTTACGGCAACCGCGAACGTCATAAGCCAGGCGGCGTTCAAGAACTTCGCTCGCCCTGCCCGAGCCTTGGAGGAGATCCACCGTGTCCTCCGCCCTGGGGGCAGGGCCGTTATCCAGGACATGAGCAGGGACGCGTCCTCTTCGGATATCGCCCTGGAGGTAAAGGGCATGGGCCTCGGTCGGGGCGGCGCAGGTGTGACCAAACTGATCCTTGCCCGCTTGCGTCGCCGCGCTTACTCCCCGGCGCAGTTCAAGCAGCTTGTCGCCGACAGCTCGTTCCGCACCTGCGAGATCACCGCCGAGGGCATCGGCTTAGAGGTGCGCATGAAGAAGCCGCCAGCGACTTAACCTGGTCCGAAGAGGCCCGGCCCGCGTGCGGCGGTCAGCACGCCGCTCGGGCTGCGCTGAGCCGCAGGGCTGGGCCGGCCCTGTGCCCTTCGTCGGACGTAAGGCCGCCCCAAACATTCCCGTAGACGCCATGGCCTGGCCCATGTAGAGCCCAATGATTGTGTGCAGTTCTGTGTGCAGTTCCCCAAACCTGTCGGTTCCTGGTGCGGTGAAAGCCCTGGTCGAGGCCTCTGGGACGACACGGATGAACTGGTACGGACTCGGTGCTGACATCTTCTAAACGGCGGGTCGCAGGTTCGAACCCTGCCGCGCCCTGACCTGCAACTTTGTGAGCGATTTCCCGGGCGTGCAACGTGTGTGCAACTAACAGTAGAGTACTTACACGCCTGTTGCGCTCCTCGGCGCTCCCCGGTAGGCTCCGGCCCTGGACCGCCTCCGAACCGGAAATTCCCCTGTTCGCACAGGAAATATCCGTCGCCATGTATGGATTCTCGTTGTAACTTCAGCCTTTTTCAGGAGCACACGATTGGGCGTCATGTGTGCGTTTCCGTGAAACATAAGCCTCTTTGGGCTGTGAAGCGAGTTGATCTACGGTGCGGGTGACTAAGAGAGCGGGAGGAGATCCCGCTCGCCGAAGACCTTCTGGGCAACGAAGACTGCGTTGAGGGTACGGGGGAACCCGCAGTAGACCGAGGCGTGCAGAAACGCCTCGACGATCTTGCCGCGACAAAGTCCGGCGCTGCCACTCAGCGCCGGCCTCGTCGGCCCGATCAATTTCCTTGGCACCTCAGGCTGCGGCCAGGTGCTGCCGGAGGCCTCCACGAGGGACCTCGGCACCAGAGCGAAGGGCCTTCGCGTACAGCACGCCGGTGCGGACAGCCACCTCGAGCATCGCCATGAGGATGAAGCCGGCGACCCAGGCCGTCCCCGAGGTGATGTGATAGGCAGCGCTGAAGCGGGCGACGCTGGCGTGGCCCCCGTAGGTGACCCACATAGAAAAGCCCATCCGGGCACCGATCCCCAGCACCCACAGGATGGCGGCGACCGCTCCCGCCTTAGCGAAGGAAAGGGAGCCCAACCGGCTGACGTTCGTGGCCAGCCCGGCGGCGACCCCGAGGCCGGCACCGAGAAGGCCCAGCAGGGCTTCGAGGACAATGTCGTTGCCTGCCGTCGGGATGGCGTGCAGGAACTGGGAGGCGGCGAAAACGGTCAGCACCACGGGCACCAAGAGGCGGGCTCGAGTGATCTTGTGGCCCCGGATCTGGAGGACGACCAGACCGACAAGGGCGATGTTCATGAGGTACGCGGTAATGGTCATGGCCTTAGTGTCCGCCATTCGGCGCTCTCGGGCATCGGCCCCAGGGTTGAGCCGAGGGTGGATCCCGGCCTCCACCCAGTTGCGCACGTTCGCTGCCGGCCCCGTCCTGGTATCGATGGGCTGGGTCGCCGAAACCGTTGGTCCGTACTGGCCCTTCGGCTCAACCACCTGCCTGGCCGGCCTACACTCATGCCGATGGGCTCGGCTGCCCGGATGGACGTCAGTGCGTCGGACAGGGCGCCAAACGTCGCGGCACCTTTGCGTTTGAGCTTGCCGCTGGGGGTGCTTGCCCTGGCGCTCCTTGTCGTGGTGACCTTCCGAGCCCACCCTGCCCCCGGCATCCACGGGCTGAGCCTGGCGGTAAGTGTCGTCCTGGTGGTGTACGTCGCTGCCTTCATGTGCTTCGAACTGGTACCAGCTTCTGCGCTGCCGCTCCGCGCGCTGATGGTTGCCGTGATGATCACGTGCGCGGCCACGATCGTCGGGATCCAGCCTGACGGGCCGGGCTTTCTTATGATGATGGTGCCCGTCTCCGCCGCCTGCTTCAGGTTCGGACACCGGTCCGCGGCTGGTGGCCGTCGTGGCGCTGATCGCCCTGACGGTGGGCGCCGCCCTCGGCCGGCCCCGCCCGCACAATGCGGTCATCCTCAGCGTGCTGGCGGTCGCTGCTTACTACGGGATCGCTACGTTCGCCGGCCGCTTCATCCTCGCCGACAAGCAATCACAGTTCATGATCGCCCAGCTCGAAGAGACCCGCGCCGCCCAGGCCCAAGCCGCCGCCCTCCAGGAGCGCCAGCGCCTGGCGCGAGAGATGCACGACGGCCTGGCCCACTCTCTGTCCGGTCTTGTCCTCAACCTCGAAGGAGCGCGTCTCATGGCCGAACGGGGTGGAGCTGAGACCAAGCTGGAGGACGCCATCAACCGCGCCCATCGCCTCGCCAACACCGGCCTCGACGAGGCGCAACGGGCGATCGGCCTGCTCCGGGACGACGCCTTGCCAGGCCCTCGACGGTTGGAGCAGCTCACTCAGGAGTTCCAGGGCGACACCGGCGTGCCCTGCCATTTTGTTGTCTCGGGAGAGGAACGTCTGCTCAGCAATGACTGCCGCCTGACCCTGTACCGAGTGGCCCAAGAAGCTTTGACCAACATCCGCAAACACGCCAGCCCCGACATTGTCGAAGTGCGCCTGACCTTCGAACCGGCGGGTACCCGCCTCGTCGTCGAGGACTTTCAAACCAGTGAGCACCCACCGCCGCCTGGTGGCGGGACCGGGTACGGGTTGAGCGGTATGCGCGAGCGCGCCGAGCTGCTCGGTGGCACGCTCATCGCCGCACATACGGCTCATGGGTTCCGGGTAGAAGTGTCGGCGCCCCAATGAGCCAGACCATCCGGGTCCTCCTGGCCGACGACCAACGCGTGGTCCGCGAGGGCCTCAGCGTCCTGCTCGAACTACTCGACGACGTGGAGGTCGTCGGGGCCGCGGTCGACGGCGAAGAGGCTGTGCAGTTCGCCGCCGAACTGCACCCTGACGTGGTGCTGATGGACTTGCGCATGCCCCGCTGCGACGGGGTGGAGGCCACCCGTCGCCTGCAAGCGCAAGACCCGACCATTAAGGTGCTGGCGCTCACCACCTACGCGGACGACCGCTCCGTTATCGACGCTCTCCGTGCCGGTGCGCGCGGTTATCTCACGAAAAATGCCGGAGCCAAGGAGATCGAGGAAGCGCTAAAACAGGTGAGCCGCGGCCACGCCGCCATCGACCCCGCTGTCCAACACCACCTGTTAGACGTCATCGCCGGCCGGTCCTTGGCGGAGACTGGCATCGCCCCCCATCTTCCGGACGGCTTGACGGCGCGAGAGGCCGAAGTGCTTACTCTCATCGCGAACGGGCTCACTAATGGACAAATCGCCGAGCGGCTCTTTGTCAACGAAACGACCGTAAAAAGCCACATCAACCACCTGTTCGGCAAGATCGGCGCCCGCGACCGAGCCCAGGCCGTCACTTACGCCTACCGGCACGGGCTGATGTGACCCCTGCGACACGAAATCGTTCCCTCGCCTACGTATAAAGGTGACCGCACATCTTCGCCGCGTGGGAACCGATAAAGATGGTCGCGGCCCCGTTGAAGCAGCACCAGTCGGCCACCGCGTAGGCGATGAACTCGGGGCCGTGGTCAAAACGTACATAGGCCGGTGCTACTCTTCCTTAGCCATCTTGTCCAAGCAAGCCACCACGTCGTCGGGGTCGATACCCGATCGACCAATATGGCCGGGCACTCTCTGGTGAACTCGTCGACGATGTTGAGCAACTTCAATGTCCGGGCGTCGTCGGTCTGGTCGAACTGGAAATCGAGTGCCCACACCACGTTCGGGCGAACCGGACATAAGGCGCCCACCCGGACGCCTACGCATCTGAGCGGTCGTTTCCAACGCCGGCACGGCACTCTTAGGCCCTCGTCCCGCCACAGTCGTTGTACGCGCTTGCGGTTGGCCCTCCAGCCGTCCTTCCGGGCACAAGCTGCCGCCCGGCGCCAACCCCAGCGCGAGCGCTGCCTGGAGAATGCCCGCAGCCACGCTCGCAGCCGTTCCTCCTCGTCGCTCTGCGGCAGTGTCGGCCGGCGTTGGGTGGAACGGTCCTGCCCCACAACCCGACAGGCACGACGCTCCGAGACCCCGAAGCCAGTTTGCAGATGCACAACAGCCCTGCGCCTCAACTCCGGGGTTAGTACTTTCCCGGTCACCTCCGTCAGCATGTCGATGTCCAGGGCCTGGTCGGCCACGATCCGCTTCAGGCGCTGGTTCTCCCGCTCGAGCTCCTTAAACTTTTTGGCGTCCTCGCCCTTCATGCCGCCGTACTGGTTCAGCCAGCGGCATCAGGTAGCCGGCGTGACCTCCAAGTAGCGGGCCAGCTCGGCCACTTCTTGGCGTTCGGTCAAGAGCTTTTGGCCCTCAGCGACCTTGCGCATGACCTGCTCGGGCGTGTGATGGCGTCGCTTCACGTTGCTGCCTCCTTGCCCCAATCATGGGGCCTCGGGCTCTCACAACGTGTGGACCGCTATCGGGGGGGTCACGTCAGCTCCTCTTCGTAATGACATGGCAGAAGTTCACACGAGAGCGTCATATGTCTTGGACTGATGTGATAAATGCGCCTCACGAAAGATTGTTTCGGCGACACTCCGTGGTGCCGGTTCGTCGAAAATAGTCCGCTCTGTGGCGCCTTTCGGGCAGTACTGGCGGAGACCTACAGCCTTATCAATACGATGCTCTTTGGATCACACTGTGGTGGTTGCGACTTCGCCCGCAACCATCCCCTCCGGAAGACGGCGCCAGGTCGACATCTTCATAATCACTCACAGCAAAACTGTGGACCTCGCGATGCGTACAGCCAAAGCGGCGTCGTCGATTAAATAATCCCATAAGACATGGATCCTCGACGACGGCAACCGACCCGAAACATGGTCACCGCCCGACGTCTCAATGCTGTCGTGAGCAACCTCGTCGCATCGGGTGACCGCGCCGTCTCCCCAGCCGCTAAGGGTCCCCTATGAGCGCTTAGGGCACGGCCCTTCAAGCCGTCTCCAGGCGCTTACGTAGCCCGTGCTCGGTGTACCAGGCTCAGTTTTCAGTGGGAGCTCAGCTGTCGACAGGCTGCGTCATATTGCGAGACTGCCGCAGTACTTCCGGCATTGTTAACAGACGCCGAGCCGTTGCCTGCGTACACCGTGCCGGCGTGGCCGGGACCACTCTCGTTAAAGGCAGACCCCGGTGCGTTACTGGCATTGCCCGGCTCGACCGGGGCTGTGCTGGTGGCGCAGTTGAACCCGGCCGTGGTCCCCGGTTGGCCCGTCGTTGGGTTCTGCTGGGCCACGGCCACGCTCGCCGGGGCCAACGCAGTACCGGTGCAAAGGGCGGCGAGAACAAGAATACGTCTGATGGTAGTCACAAATCGGCCTCCTTTGATTTCTGGTCGCTCCGGATATACGTCGCACTCCCGTACCGGGATTGCGTGGAAGCCCATATCTGTTAGACCTAACTGCCGACAGTTCCTGCCTCGTCCTCCGTTCGCGAAATCCGGGTGGAGCATGGTTGGTCCCCGGAAGACGGGCGACTGCCCGACCGGTGGTAGACCTGGTGAAATGCGAACCCAACGAACGTTTAGGGCCTGATCGTCTCGTCGCCCTTGGATTACCCACGGCTACTCACAGTGACGACTGGGCCACCACTGGAGGGCTGCTAATGGCGGTCCATGCCCACTTTGCGTTGGCCGCCAACACGCAGAGATCGAAGGTGGTCGGATAGGGTGCTCGGCCGGACAGAACCGAATGCGAAACGATGAGCAAGCTGCAGCCGTCTGGACTCCACCCCCTACACCGCCTTCATGAACGTCAGTACCAGTCCTGCCAAACGGCCCCGAGGGATTAGCATAGCGGCAGCTATTGGCACGCAGATGTCAGCACCGTGGTCACCCTGCCGGGCACCCCGCCTCAGAAGGGGCGTTTCTATGCCACGGGCGAAGCACCCGTAGATTAGCCCTTTGGGGAGCTGACGGTTCCCCGACACCACTGCCCCTACTTTGTGTGGCAGGTCGTGCGCTCGGCGCGCTTCGCGAGTGCTGCCGAATAACACGTAGGGCGTCCTGGCATCGACGGCTACGGCCGCCCAAGCACCATGAAAAAACCGGGACTGCGCTGGGCGGGCGGTCCCCGTCTCATTGCATGCCGATTTCGGCTTCGCGCCTCCTACGGAGCGACGGTTATCTGTATCTGAACGCCCGTCGCCAGCCTTCGCTTCGGCTTTGCCGCGCTCACTGTCTCAATTACTTCCTCTGGGCTCCGTTACGACGGCGCCGCTCGAAGACGACTGGAGCATCGTCGGTGAGGTGGTTGTGACAGGCGTCGGCGGTCGGTCACCGTTGTTTGCTCGTCAGGCGGCTGGCGGTTGGCGAGACGCTGCGCCATGACACTGTCGGCGCTGAACCGCCCGGCGCCGAGCATCCCCACAACCAGCGCCAGGACGCCGAGTGCCAGGTTCAGTTGGTACCCGGGCGGCGGGTTGCTCGAATTGATGCCGGTCGCCCAGGATGAGCGTGATCATGGCGATCACCATGTCGCCGAACACTGCAAATCCGGCGAGACGGGCGAGGAGGCCGAGACCGAGCGCGATCCCGCCTCCGAACTCGGTGAGACCAGCGAGAACGGCGAGGAACCCGCCTGGAGATGTGCCGTGTTCGAGAAGTAGAGCCAAGTGGCGTGAATACCCGGTCCGTTGAACGCTCCGAAGAGCTTCCCGGGTCCATAGTAAATAAAGACCCAGGCGAGCACGACTCGCGCCGCTCCCGAGCGCGAGATCCATGGTCAGCGCTGTTGGGCGCGTGGCGAACACGATGCGCGGCCACGCCGAGGGAGGGGGAACTGAGGTAGCGGGGTCACCGTTCGGCCACCGCGCGCTCTAGTTCGCCACCGCGCCCTCGGGGTGGTGCTTTGTGGCCCCGAAAGCCACTCATACTGTTCCGGTTGACTCGGATCCGGTGGATATCGCCCATCTTCTCGCGTTCCACGATGTAACTCCTGTCGTTTCCTCAAGAGGAGTACGAACGCAACTTCCTCAATAGGAGTACGAAGGCACCCGCTCGATGGCGCGCAACCTCCGAGAGCGCACATCAGGGCAGGCGAACACCGTTGCGGAGCGCAGCCTCGTGGTCGACGAGGTTATGCCCGATGAACAGGCGGAGCAGGACGTCCTTTACCGGGCCATCGACCGCCTGGTGGGTGGCAACGACCCGACCGGGCCAATGAGCAGAGCGCACGTCGAGATCTCCCATCAGATCAGGCGTTTGGGCCAGGTCCTGGGCGACATTCGGCCGCGACGGTCCCGATAGTGACGACGTAACGGAACGGCGCGGCCTCCCGTACGGGTTGCACGCAGTCCTAGGTGCTGCATACCACCGAGGAGGAGGACAGCTACCTCTCTTTGGCGGACGAGACAGACCTCGTGCCGTTATGAGGTTTTTGCATCACCGCCAATTCAGGTTGGCGCAAGGCGGTCCGCCCATGATGTGGGGCATGGCCCATGAGCGCATCACGGCAGAAGTTGGCCATTAGGCCGAACCGCCGGGCGCGCAAGCGCCGGAGAATGGCCCACCGCGGCAGACGCTGGCTCCGGTGGCGTTCTCTGCTTGTGGTCCCGGCCCTGGCGGTGTTGCTTCTGGGGGTTTCCCTCGCCGGAGCGGCGGTGGCCCCCGGGAACGTCAGCTTCGAGGCGAATTGGGCCGATTGGCTTCGCGCCAATCACGCTGGGTGGCTGGCGCAGCACGTCGAGGAGTTGTACTACTCAGCCAACGCCCCGGCCAAGGGGGGCAGGCCAAAGGGTTTGAACAAGGTTCCGGTCACCGTTGACGCGGCGCCTACCTCCGGCCAAACAAGCACCCCAGACTCTCGCCAGGGGGTAGCCGCTAACACCGCCGTGACGCGTCCCACGACCACCACCACAACTGTGCCGCCCGGGCTCTCGCCCCCGACGCCCGTCCCGCTGGTTGTGCACCCGGGCCTCCCGGGAGAGGGGGTGTGGCAGCCCACCGGCCCTCTGGTTGACGGTGTGCCGGCGATGTACGTGGCCCAATTCCGGGCCGACGACGTCTACACCAGCCAGATCACGTCGGCGGTATGGATTGACCCTAAGCTGCTGCGCCTCGAACTGGTGCCCGGCTCGACCGAGCCGGGCGGGACCTGGTCTCACCCGCCGTATGTAGCCCCGACCGAACTTCCATACCTGGTGGCCGCGTTCAACGGCGGCTTTCGTTTCAATGACGCCCGTGGCGGTATCTACCTCGAAGGGAAATGGGGCGTTGCGCCTGTCGGTGGTGCCGCCTCGTTTGCGATCTACCATAACGGCCACATCAATATCGGGGCGTGGGGGACCCAGATAAATATGACCCCCGATGTGGCGGCAATCCTGCAAAACGTGGTCCTGCTGGTCAACAACGGCCAGCTGGTCCCGTCGGCAACCTACACCGACAATACGTATTGGGGTTACACCCTCGGGGGCGGTTACGTGGTGCCTCGCAGCGGTATTGGCGTTACGGCAGACGGGGCCCTCGTCTATGTAGCCGGTCCAGCGCTAACAGCCAAGTCTTTGGCCGAATCTTTGCAGCGAGCCGGCGCCGTGCGGGCTATGACCCTGGACATCAACCCCGAGTGGGTTACGTTCAATTTCTACTCGCACGCCGCCGGCCACCCCGCCGAGTTGAGCGGTACCAAGCTTTACCCCGGCATGCAACGCTCCGCCGACCGCTACCTGCCGTCCGTGTACGAAGCTCGCGACTTCTTCGAGATGCTCCTACCAGGTAGCCCGGCCGGCGGCTAGCGCGCCCTATTCGAGAATGCGGCTGTGCGACGTGACATCGCGAAATTCCGGGTTCACATGATGCGAGCGGTCCAGGTACACCACCGTCGGGATGATCTGCCCACCGCCTTGCAGTTGCCTCGGTCCCTCGATCGCCTCGGGGCGTTCGCCGATGTCGAGGGTCCCCGAGCGTTCCCCCGGTCGTTGGCGGAGATGGACCACCTTGCGAAGTCGCCATGTACTTCTCGGACCACCCACCGCCGCGACATTATGTTGGGACTGGCCGCAAACTCGTTGCCCCTAAGGGCCAAAGAACCCGAGATCGTCCGGTTCGGCTCGCCTCACCATTGTGCTCCGATAGGCAAAGGCGCTTAAGCTGAGAAGAACCACAACGGCCGTTCGCGCCACCCAGCTCCAGGCTCTCTGGACCGGCAGGCGACACCAGCGCGCCGCCGCAGCGACGGCATACTAAAGACGTGGCATCCCGGGCTTCCGTGCTGGCCGTTAACGACCGTAGGCGGCCGCCCATCCGACGTGCCGTCTTCGGGACCATTTGGGCGGCAGCCGTCTTCTTTGTGTTCGCGGCCACAAAGGAGGTCAAGGCGGTTTATGGCCATTCGCCGTGGTTGAACGACCCCTACGACACCGTTATATCGTTCGCGATGTTCTTCGTGCCCTTGGTAACGGTTTGCCTGCTCGTGCAGGTTTCCCTGTGTCTTAGGTCAGAGCCGCTGTCCACGGCCCGTGTGGCGGCCATTGTCCGCGGCTGTCGCGTCGCTGTCGGAGCGATCGTCGTCGACTTGGCGTCCGCATGGCTCGCTGTCTCTCTGGGGGCGAACGGCTCGCACTGGGCGCTAGCGGCCACCGGTACCGAGATTGGGCTCCTCGTCCTGGCAACGGCGGTGGCGGCCACGGCATTGGTCCACCTTGTGCGCGTGCCTTGCCTGCCCGGGCCAGCGCAACTCGACGACACAAGTGCCCCTGACTGGCTAGGGGACGCCGTCACGGTGGTTAGACGAGAGAGCCGGCGGTTGGGCCCGCTCGGACGCATAGCCTCGGGCGCCGCGGACTGGGCCGAGCAGTCCCTGGTCGGGCGGGCCCGCCGCCATCCCGTTGGCGCCGCGGCCGTCGCCAGTGCTGTCTTTGGAGTGACGGTGTTCGGGTGGCAGGGCTACCGGGAGGGCTACTTTTTTTCGGTGACGCTTCTGGCCATGGGCCTCGGCTTCTGTGCGATGTTCGCCTTCCTCGTCCCCGCCGGCTCCTATTTTGGCCTTGTACGTAGTTCCCGGCCGTCCTACGGTGCGCAACGCCGGGTGCTCGACGCCAGCGTCGCTGGGTGCGCCGCCGCCGTATCGGCCCTCGCTTTCCGCAATTCGCTGTGGTGGGCCGTAGGGAGCACCCCCGGTGCCGCTGGCCCGTCCCAGTTTGCCGCCCTGACGGGTGGCGCGGTCCTTATCGCCTTCCTGGTGGTTGTGGGCCTAGAGACGGTCCTTCGTTGGCACGCTAAGCCTGTCCGGTGTTCGTAAGCCCGACTGCACGCCACCTCGTGTGTGGTCGTCGTCGTCCGCGGAGGGCGCTGAGTTCCACATCGGCCCGTGATGCGGCGGACGCTTGGACATGGCGAGTGTGCGCACCAAATGGCTCCGCATCACCCGGTGGAGGGATGAGTGGGGGTAGTGCCGCCAGGCCCGAGGATGTCGAACCCGTCAGGAGTGTGCAAGAGCCCGGGCGCTGTCCCCGCCACTCCAGGCTGGCCGTACTGCCACACGAGCGCGCCAGTGCTGGGGTCGATAGCTACGATCCGGTCGTTGTAATCGTCGTTCAGCATGAACACGCCTGACGGCAATAGCTCGACGAGCGAGGGGTGGTTGAGCTCGCCCGGCCCTGCCTTCGGTTGGTACCGGTACAGGACTTGCCCACTACGGTTGAACTCCACGATGGCGCCTGGATTTTCGTAGTCTGCGACTAGGTACCGGTCGGGCCCTATCTGCTGGGGGTCTGAGGGATAACCGATAGGGAGCTTAACGGCCCAAACGAGCCCGCCGCTCGTCGTGTACTCATCGACCCAGCTCCCATTGATCTCCGAAATGAGCAAGTCACCATTGGAAAGGGGCGTGTCGCCGTTCGGCGACCCCAATCCGTGGGGCGGGTTGTGGGCGCAGGCGCCGACCGTACCGATCTGGCGGACCGTGGCCTTGGCGGCGGGGTTTAGCACCAGGACCCTGCAGTTCCCAGGGTCGGCGACGGTTATGTCCCCGTTGCGGAGCAGGTAAGCGTCATCGGGGGTGTTGAGGTACCCGGGCGCCGACCCGGGGGCCCGGGGGTGGCCGTAAGAGAACACTGTTCGCCCCGAAGGGTAAGCGATCTCGACCAGTGTGTCGTTGTCTTCTTGGTTCGACAGGATCGCCGTGCCATGGCGGATAAAAAAGGCATCGTCGGGGAAGTAAAACCCTCCCCGGGGCGGAGGAGCGTTCTTAGACGGGTAGGTCCAGATTGCCTTCCGCGTGTCATCGAGCAGGAGAAGACGGTCGTTCCCGCGGTCGGCCACCAGCAACTCGTCGCCGTAATATGGCGAGCCCGCCCCCGGCGCACCGGCCACGCCAAAGGCGCGGTTGGGGGTTACCATCTGGACGTCGGACGTCAGGGTGCCGCCGTTCGTCTCGCCTCCGACAAGGAACAAGCGGCCCTTGCTCACAGCCGTTCCTGCGTTAGCGACGGCGACGGGCAGGGAACCGGCCCGTAGGAAAGAAGTGCGGGCGACAGCAAACGCAAAAACGTCGTCCACAGCTTGGGGCCGGGTGGCACCCGTGACGCCACCGGCGATGTAGATCACGCCGTCGAGCACCCCGGCAGCGGCGCCGGACAAAGCCAGAGGGAGTTGTCCGATCACTTTGTCGGTGCCGTTACCCGGATTGACCACCTGTACGGCTGCGACTGGAAGCCCTCCGAGCGATTCGCCGCCGAAAACGTAGATCAGCCCGCCGAGCGCCGCCACCGCCGGGTAGCGCACCGGTACCGAGAGGTCGGTAACTGTCCTGAACGTCGCGCCATCCGCAGTCGCCAACACGGCCGGGTCGAGCGACGGGCCATCGTAGCCCCCAACAACGTACGCCGTGCCGCCGATAGTTACGGCGTCGCCGTCCGCTCTCGGCCGGGGTAGTGAACCCAAAATGCGAGAAGAACCGCTAGGGGTGATGTCTTGTGTAGCGGCCGCCGGCGCGCTGGTCCCTCCGCCGAAAACAAGGACTTGCCCGTCAACGACGGTGGCAGCCGCGTCATGAGTCGCGGTGGCGAGGCTGCCCGCCGTGGAGAGGTTCCCTGTGCCCGTGTCCAGGCGGAAGGCGCCCGCGGCGGACGACCCATCGGCAACAAGACCTCCGGCCACGATCAGCCCTTGGCCGCCTACTGCGGGTACCAGCACTTCTCGACTGATGGGCGCCTGGAGTTGCCAGGGGAACAGCCCTGTTTCCACGGCACGCTCGACGGCCACCCGGGGGTTGGCCTCCACGGCGCGCCCGGTGGTCACGGAGGGCTTGGCCTTCTGGGCTTGAGTATGGGGTTCCCTCGGGGCCCCGCCCGGCGTCGACGCGATGGCCGCGATCACAATGGCGACGACGGCCGCCCCTACACCGGCGGTTAGCCGACCGGACGGTACCCAGGGGGCGCGGCCACCCTGACCAGGCCTCCGCCCTCGACCGCCGGCCCCGCCTGGACGTCGTTGTTGCGCTGGTTCGCGCGAGTGGCGCCGCCGGTCTATAGATGTCACGTTGACGACCGGCTGAACAATGTTGCGGCTTCGGGCACAGTCCCGGTTGCCGGCGAAGCCGCGGCCCACCTGTCCCCAACTCCCGCATGCCAAACGGTCACCGTTTTATCGTAGGGAGGACGGCCTTACGGCAAGATGAACGACCCGGGCGAACGACAGGTGTAATGCTGGTTGTCTCCAGGACGCGTCGCCAAACCTGGGGCTATTTGGCAGCTCGGACGCGCTTAACCGCTGCCCGCCCAGCGAAATTGACGCCCCGTCAAAGGACCCATCGACTGACCATGGAGCGAACAGCAATACGACCAGGGCCCGGGGCAATTGTGGCCCTGCTCCTGCCGTCATCTTCGCTTCATTTTGAAGGTGTACAGATGCAGTTATGCGGGACGCACTTCGAGCGCCTCGGCTCGCCCACTCCGCCCGGGTGGCAACTGTCGCGGCCCTGCTTGTCGCGTTGTTGTACGTGGGGGTCACCGTGCCGTTCGACGTCCTCGACGCCAGGCACTTGATCGCGCAAGTCGACGCTCGCCTGACGCACAGGCTCCACTATGTAACGGAGCTTGGCCCTCCGGGCGCTGCAGCATATGGCCATCTGCCGGTCGACGACGACGTCGACACTGCCCCAATGGTGTTTTGGCGGGCCAAAGACCGTGGGGACGCTGTCGCTCTAGACGGAGCCTCCGTTCTTCCCTTCAGTGCCTGGTCGCGCTCCGGCCGACCTACAAATGCCACCGTCGGCAGTGGGGACTTCCGTCTCATAGCGGCACGGGTGCGGGCAGGGTGGCTGGTGGCCGGGGAGAGCCTGGCCGAGGCTGAGCACGTGGAGGCTGTGGTCGGCCGGGCTGAGGTCGTCGTCGGCCCCACGCTTGTCGTCGCAATGTTCTTAGGGGCTCTCGGGATCGGGCTTATGGCGTCCCGCCCTGTGGAACAGGCCCGCCGGCGCCAACTCGAGTTCACTGCGGACGCGTCACACGAGCTGCGCACGCCCGTTACGGTCATTGAGGCCGAGGTCGGCCTGGCGCTGACCGTGCCCCGCGACGGCGCCAGTTACCGGAGCACGCTGGCCCAGATCGGCGCTGAGGGTAAACGCTTGAGGGGCATCGTCGAAGACCTCTTGTTCCTGGCTCGGTTCGACGCCAAGCCCCCCGGGCCCGGTGATGAGGCGGTCGACCTCGTCACCCTAGCCGAGGCGTGCGTGTTGAGGTACGCGGCGGTCGCCGAGGCGAAAGAAATCCGGCTGTCGGCCGTCCCTGAGGGGCCTGGGACCATTTTGATCGGAGCACCTCCCGCTTTGGTCGACCGGCTATGTGGCGCTCTGCTGGACAACGCGTGTCGCTATGCGGGCGCCGGCGGGTCGGTACGCGTGCTCAGCAGCGCGAAGGGCCACCTCGCTAGCCTGGCTTTCGAAGACAGCGGACCGGGGATACCGGTTGAGCAGCGGCCTTTTCTGTTCGACAGGTTCCATCGGGGGACGGACGGCGGAGAAGGTGCTGGGCTCGGGCTGGCTATAGCGGACGCCGCGGTCCGCTCGACCAGAGGGAAATGGCGCGTGGCCGACGCTCCCGGCGGCGGCGCCCGCATGGAAGTCCTGTGGCGTAGGCTGAGCGAAAGGGACAGGCCTCAATGAAAAAGCGGCGGCGCGAACCAGGAGTTCGCCCGGCCAACTAACAGCAAGCCGAGTGGGACGCCGATGGCCACGCTGGCGGCGACGGCCCATTGGCGCCAACGCGCCCCGGCGATATCGGCGTGTGCCCGATCCACCCAGTCGCGCGGCGCCAATCGGGCTGTCTCCACAAGGTGGCCTAGGACATGGAACACCATGGCTGCGAACCATATGACAAAGCTCGCCTTGTGCAAGAGGAGCCACGGCTGGCGAGAGCTAACGCCCACAAACATAAGGACGATGCCGCTCCCGAGGAGGGTGATCGTCGTTACGACTACGAGGGGCCCGAGCACGCGAAGCACGGGCGGCGGTGCGCCTTTGCGCCGGTAGGCGAGACAGCCGAGATAGTAGCGAACGAAGCGGTAACACGTACTGCCGATCTTCAGTAGTACTGGCGGGACTAACGCGGTCCCGAGAAAAACGTGCAGCCAAAGAAGAGAATGCACCCGCAGCACTGTCACGCCCTCGACCGCAAGCAGCACAAGTAGAACGGCCGCGGTCATGGCTGTCAGCCGTGCGTTTGACTCCACGCCCGCGTCGTCGGCGTATGTCCCCCTCGGGGGTAAAGCTTCGGGCTCAGGCCCGCCGGCCCCAGAGGTGCTCACGACGCCAAGTTAAAGAACGAGCCTTACGACTTGGTTACGACTGGGCTTCTAGTATATCGCCTGACGTATGTACGAAAGGAAGGCGTCCGGCTGGTAGCGTGAGGACGCGTTGCCGGATCAACACGGCCCTCGCGGCCCCTACGACACCGACCCGTCACTGAGACTGCCCCAAAACGTCTACTACCAGCGCCGGCTTTTGGTAACCGCCGTGGCCGTCACCCTCGTGCTTCTATGCATAGCTGTTGTCAACCCTGGGTCGACCGGTCCGGGGAAGTACCCCGGCTCCTCTGGCGGGCGTTCTGCTGGCCGTTCATCGGCGGCCCTTGCGTCCGGCCGCGCACACCTAACGCATCCGGGCGGCGAGTCACCCGGTGGGAACCGTCGCCCGTCGGGACGCACGTTCTTGCTGCCGGTGGCACCCGGTGCCCCGACGTACCTGGCGCCCGGGTCAGACCCAAGCGTGCTGCCAGGGCCGGTGCTGGTCGCCGACAAGCTGAACAACCGATTGCTCATCGTCGACCCGCAGGGCCACATCCGCTGGACCTGGCCGCAGCCCGGTGACCTGGCCCCCGGCCAGACGTTCGTCGTACCAGACGACGCCTTCTTTTCCCCAAATGGGCGCTACATTATTGCCACTCAGGAAGACGACTTCGTCATCACCGTCATCGACATCGCCACCGGCAAGATCGTGTGGCGCTACGGGCACCAGGGGGTGGCCGGCTCGGGCCCAGGTTATGTCTGGAACCCTGACGACGCCATGATCCTGCGTAACGGGGACGTCATATCCGCCGACATAAAGAACTGCCGCATAATCAGGGTCCCCTTTGGCGGGGCCAACATCTCCTGGGAAGCGGGCGTAGTCGGGTCCTGCACCCACAACCCGCCGCTCCAGTTCGGCAGCCCCAATGGGGCCTTCCCGATGCCGAACGGCCACTTCCTGGTCACCGAGATCAACGGCGACTGGGTGGACGAGATCGACGCCTCGGGCCACGTTTACTGGTCGGCGAACCCGCCCGGGGTGAACTACCCGTCAGATTCCAACCAGGTCGGCCCCGACCGTTACCTGACGGTCGATTATTCATATCCGGGTCAGATCGTAGTGTTCAATCAAGCCGGCCAGTCCCTCTGGCGCTACGCGCCGACCACGGGTGCGCCCGCCGAACTCGACCACCCCTCGCTGGCCATGGCCCTGCCCAACGGTGATGTCTTGCTGAACGACGATTACAACGACCGGGTGATCGTGGTCGACCCCGGTACGGACCAGATCGTCTGGCAGTACGGCCACGACGGCGTGGGCGGCAGCGCGCCCGGGTACCTGGACAACCCCGATGGGGTCGACCTGCTGCCCCCCTTCTCTTACGCTGACCGGTACCAGCCGCCGGCGGCCCCCACGCCCTAGGACGCGAAGCCCGGCCTTTTTTGGTCTGAACCCTGGGGTCAGGGGTCACGTAAACGGACGCAAGAACTGCCAGGAAGCCGCCTCAAAACTGCGTAGACAAAGTACGCCGACAACGGGCAAATGGCCGGCGGTCCCGATTTCGTTTAACGCGATCTTCACCCAAGCGCCTATAGCGTTGCCGTCATCGCCCGAAGGAGTTCCTGGCCAAGAGGTCCGTTATGAGAATGGCCCGCCGGTCCGCAGGCGCCGTGGCGATCGCATCGCTGGCTTCGGTATTGGCCCCGGTGGCGCTACCTGCGGTCGCCGCAGCCCACCGTCGGCCCCCGACGGCTTTCGTGCCGCTCCCAGCACCGGCGCCACTGGCACCGTTCGACCCGGCTGCCGGCCCCGGCCAGGGCCGCTGGCACCCCGCGGGCCGCTTGGTCGACGGCCGGCCCGGCGTGTACGAGACCAGTCTTGTAGTCCCCGCCACCGGGCAGGAGGCCGGGATCGCCTGGATGGACCCACGGCTGCTGAGGGCACAGCTGTACTCGGGAAGCGAGAGCCCGGGAGGCGGCCCTTGGAAGCTGACCGCCCCGATCTTGCCGAGCGCTGCCCGTTCGCTCGTCGCGGCGTTCAATGGGGGCTTCAGGTACTGCTCCGGAGGTGGTTATTACGCGGAGGGAAGGCTCGTATGCCCGCTCGGCCAGGGCGGGGCGTCGTTCGTGATCTACCGCAATGGAGACGCCACCGTCGGCGCTTGGGGGCGGGACGTCTCGATGTCCAATCAGGTGATAGCGGTGAGGCAAGACGTGACCTTGCTGGTCGACGGGGGCCAGGCCATGGCCGGTTTGAACCCTTACGACATTTCCGAATGGGGTTATACGCTAGGCGGGATCCCCAACGTCTGGCGGGCGGGCTTGGGGGTAACGGCCAGTGGCGCGCTTGTCTACGTGTACGGGGCCGACATGGAGGTCACCCAACTGGCCGACTTGCTGGTCCGTGCCCGGGCCGTCCGGGCCATGACCTTGGACATCAACCCGGACTGGACAGTTTTCGTCACCTACAAACCTCCTCGCGGTGTGCTGGCGTCTCCAACGAACGGGAGTTCGTTGCTCCCGGGCACGGTCCAGGGCCCGGCGACCTTCTTCGACCCTTCGTGGAGCCGTGACTTCATTACCATGTCCGCCCGCTGAAGCCACGATGATCGAGCGCAGGTGGCCAGAGGAGCGGTCCTGTCGCGATAACCTATTGCCGACCCGGCCCAAGAAAGTAACTTTCTACTGGTTACTGGTTGGGACTTTTTGAGAGGCAGGACTGGCGGCGAAGCAACGTGCTCCGGCTTATGACCCCCTGGCGTGTTGGACACGAGGTCGGTGTCGCAACCTTCTGGCGGATTAATAAAGCCCGGGGGGCTGTCGGTGCGCAAGACCGTCTATGTCGGCGCGCCCGGACAGTAGCTGGCCGCAATGGGAGCGTGAGGCCCTGACGTAACGTCTGCGACGCTCGGGAGGTCTCCAGCGGCCGCCAACCGACGGGTTGCAGCCAGCCTCGCTGGCGATGTCGCGGAGAGCTCGGCCTCGAAGAAATCCGTCGTAACTTTTGCGACTACGCGCCGGTAAAGCGCGTCCTTCAGGGCCAAGGGACCAGTTGTCGGCACGTTCAGGCCTGAGTAGGGAACGAGGTGACCGGCACCAAGCAAGTCCACGTACCATTTTGGCCCTCTAGCCTCGTCATAGAGCTGAACGCTGCAACCGGAAAGCTTGACGGTATCGGCGGTCCCCTGCGCCACCCGGTAGCGGCACCTCGGGGCCCGCGAAGTAAGTCCCCCCAAAACTCGACAGCTCCGCACCCGAGAGCACGGCAACAGCTTTTACCGTCGAGTCGTAGCAGCAGGTGTTGTCCGCGGTCGCCAAGCTGACGTCCCCGCCATCGGACTGGCCGGCTATCCCTACCTCGCTCTTGTTGGCCAGGCCCGACAAGGCAGTCCCGGTGCGTTGTCGGCCGTTGGTGAGATCGGCGATGACCGACCGGAGCTCAGGTGGATGGTTCAAGATGTCGGCTTCGAGGGGTGCAGGAGGAGAGGTGTACGGGTAGCCGGGGGCGGCGACCATGAAGCCGGCCGACGCCCATTGGCCGAGGAGGCTCGAACACGCATTGACGGCGAGGTCAAAGCCCGGCGAGAACACGATAAGCGGATCAGGTTTAGTAGCTGGGTCCGTTACGAGTTTTGGCCTTTGTTGATTGCGGGGTACCAAAGCTCGTTGCCCAGCTCAAGGTTTGTCCCTTGGCCGGAGTGCGCTGGGACCGCCAGCTCAACCGTTGCCGTGCCTACTAGAAAGGCACCGCGTTTATCGCGGTGAGCCATGGGCGAATCGGGGCCGTCGCCGGCGCCGTGGCGAATGATGCAGCCGAGCGATGGCGGACCACTTGGTCGTCATTAGGGCGGGAAACGTTGTTGGGTAAAGCCATAGCCAACGATGACAGGGCCACCAGAGCGGTCGTGATCTTGGTTCATCTCTGCGCCATTTTACTCCAACAAGCCCACCAGCATGAAATGACATGGGGTACGACCCGGCCTCGCTTCGGCACCATCTCCGCCCTTTCCCAAATTTCACTAGGACCTGGGGCCTTTAGGAGTCATTTCTGCGTTGCGGTTAGGCACCCGAGAACGAATGCCTTTTCATTATCTTTTCCTGAAGTTAATGCCGGCGTAAGGACCTTAAGGCAAAAATAGCCTTGGTGTGTGACAGAGAGAGATGTGCGCCGCATGGGCTCCACCGATCCTGCGGGCCCTGAACGCGTCGTGGCAGCCATGGGTGAGGAGGTAATACCTAAACGCCGAGGCACCCTCGGCCACCGCCTGCTCCGGCGTCATTGGGACCGAAAGTTGACCTCCCGGGACCGGGAGGCGTCGTCGGGGACATGATGTTCGGACGAGGTGGGAGCGCCAGGGACTGGGAGATAATGTCTTCCAAGGCAGCGCGGTTGGCGCGACGTGGGCCCGGGGGCTGGTGGCGGATCGGCAAAAACCTCGTGCGCTTCAGCCTTCGCTTTGGCGCCCACCCCAGGGGGATCCATGAGTGGGAGCGCTGCCTGAACGAGGCCGGCCTGGCAGACGTCTCCGTCAGGTCTGTGGTCGTGGAAGCTGGAGTGGCGGCCGGTACCAAGCCGATTGGTACAGGTGAAGCTGTCGAAAGGAGCACCCGACGTTTCGAGGCGGTTACATAGGACGGGCGCGTCTGGGCGCCCGGCGGGAGAAAGTGCCGGCCAAGTGGGCCTCGGCTTTGGCTCGCACCGTGCCCGTCTTCGTTGTCGCGCTCTGCGTAACGGCATGCGTATCTTCCTCGGCGACGAAGCTTCGTGGCCACCATAGCCAGGGGCCGCGGGCACGCACGCTCTCCGCCGTAAGGCCAACCACTTCGGTAAGGCCGACCACCTCCCCGACTGCCTCCACTACGACAACGCAACCTCCGCTGGCCGTCAAGGTCGCTCCGGAGAATAATGCAAGGAAAGTCGGGCCGAACACCCCCGTGGTCATAACCTACAACCGCGCGCCCGGCGGTGCCGTCCCTTATCCGACGATCTTGCCCATCACCGAGGGACGCTGGTCCCGATCGGGGCCTACTGAGCTTATGTTCAAGCCCGCAGGTTACTGGGAGCCGGCCACGACTTACCGGGTCTCGGTGCCTCTGTCTGAAACGAAGAACGCCGCGGCCAAGTTCACTACGCGCCTACCCTCTACGTTGGTCCTTCAACAGTACTTGGCCATGCTCGGTTACCTGCCTTTACGGTTTACTCCCAGCGGTGACGTCCCGAACCGCCAGGCGGTGCTCAAACGGGAGCCGACGAGTCCAAACCTGGTGCCGCAAGTGGAATCAGCTGGGGTGTTCACGTGGGCCTATCCCGGAGTCCCCGCCTCTTTGTGGGCACAATGGCATCGTGGCCGGCCCAACGTGGTGACCTCGGCTGCGGTGATGCAGTTCGAAATCGGCGAGGGCTTGGCTCCTGACGGCGACGCCGGGCCTCTTGTGTGGCACGCTCTGCTGCGGGCGATAACCGAACGCCAAATGGACACGAGCCCTTACAACTACGTCATCGTGTCGGAAAGCCTGCCTGAGACCCTTTCCGTGTGGCAGGACGGCAGGTTCGTTTTCAAAACCTTCACCAACACCGGTGTCCCAGGCGCGGCCACCCCACAGGGCACATGGCCAGTCGCTTACAAGCAAAACCCGAACTTGATGAAAGGCTGTGACCCTAATGGGTCCTGCTATTCAGTATGGGTGGCCTACGCCAGCTATTTCCTGCCCTCGGTGGGCGACGCCATCCATGCCTATCCACGGCCCGGTTATGGTTACCCGCAAAGCAATGGTTGCGTGGAAGTACCGCCGTGGGAAGGCACTGTTGTGTACGGATATGACCCTGTCGGTACGCTGGTCACGGTTACCTCTTAGAGAGGAACGAGTTGTTTCAGCCTGCGGCGCGTCGGGTGCGGAGAACTCCTCCGAGGTTTGCGCCCCACGCTTCGGCTCGCCTGGTTTCGTTCATTACGAGTTGTCCGGTCTCCTCAACGAGGAAGCTCGCCGGAGGCACGATGACCGACATCCCATGCTGTGCTAGTTCACGGACGAGAGCTTTTGAAGCCCTCCGGGCAAACACGGCGCGACCCTTGACGCGGGTATCAAAAGCGGCGGCGTACTTGGCCATTTCACCCAAGGAAGCAATCCATTGGCGGACTCCCGGCCCATTGGTAGCGCTCGGACTACCTGCGGGAATTCCGGGTGAACCCCACTCGGACGGCTGTGCCGGAGCAAATACTGTCGCCCGAGCCAGTTGCGCTGGCGTACCAACTACGAGGAGGTCCGCATGGCCTAAAAGCGCGGTCTCCACCTTGCTCGAGGACAGGACGAGGACGCTGACCGACCGGTCCAAACCAAGGGCGACCGCTTGGGCCACAAGGCAGGTGGTGGCCAAAGCGGGTTCGTAAACGACAACGGCTCTCATATCTCAACGTCTCTTGTCTCATTCAGGTCAACGGAGTTACCTTGACCCACAGTAATGGATAGGAGCAAGACCCTGGTTTCAGGCACTACGCCCGAGCTTGCCTGTGCTAGGCGAACGCAACGGTTACTGGCGACCTGTCCCGACGCTGCTTTCGTGCCAGCCGGACTGTCTAGCCAGTCTGGTTAGTCAACCTTACGTCGGCGTTACGCTTTCTGCCGCTCGATGCCACGTTCCCTAAATGTTTGCTTACAACCAAACTTCATGGAAGCGTCGCCTCGGCCAAGGGAGGATGAGGGACGCACTGAAGAAAAACGCTGTGCTTGAGAACACGGCTATGCCACGGTCCCGGTGCCCGGTTCGTCAGGGCGCGGGTTTAGCCGAAATTTCTTCGAACGTCATTTGCTCTTCAGGCTGAAAGGCAACGCTGGAGAACGTGCACGCCCCGTCTCGGTCCGAGGCGAAATAGATGACGCCGGTCGCGGCCCCCTCGCCGTGGGTGCGGCGGCCCTCGACGGCCACCGGCGATCAGGTCGCGACCGCTCGCGCCCGTCGAGGGTCGCCGTGGGTGCTGACCACCGCCGTTGCCATCCTCGGCCTTGGCTTCGGAGCCACCTTGGCTACCTCGGTTACCACGGAGACCTGGTCACAGTTGAAAGCGCGGGGTGGGGTGGCGCTTTTCCTTGGCGGCTTCACCGGCCTGGCCGGGACCTACCTGGCCCTCATCATGGTGCTCCTGGTGTCCCGGGTCCCGGTCGTCGAGCGGGTCTTGGGCTTCGACGGCCTGTTGCGTTGGCACCGGCGGCTGGCGCCGTGGCCCATCTCGTTGATCGCTGCGCACGTCGTGCTGCTCACCCTGGCCTACGCCCAGGCAGCCCGCGCTGGGATCTGGCACGAGGTGGGGACCATCGTCGGGAGCTTCCCGTGGATGATCGAGGCCACCATCGGCTTCCTGCTCATGATGGCGGTGGCCGTAGTGTCCATCCGGGCCATCAGACGCCGGGTGCGCCGGGAGCGCTGGTGGGCCTTCCACCTGTGCATGTACCTCGCACTGGCCCTGGCGTTCGCTCACATCATTGTGCTCGGGCCGTCCTTCGTGCGCCACCCCCTGTCCCGGTCCCTGTGGGTTGTCTTTTGGTTGGCAACGGCGGGGATGGTCATCGCCTACCGCTTCGGGCTCCCCTTGGTGAGGACGGTGCGCCACCGCCTGAAAGTCGTCGAGGTGCGCCCCGAGGGGCCCGGTGTGGTGTCGGTGATCTGCAAGGGGCGTAGGCTCGAGCGTTTGGCAGTGTCGGGTGGGCAGTTTTTCGAATGGCGCTTCCTCACTAGGGGCATGTGGTGGCAGGCCCACCCGTTTTCGCTCTCCGCCCGGCCCAAGCCGCCCTACCTCAGGCTCACGGTGAAGGACCGGGGCGACTTCTCCGCGGCTGTGGCTTCTCTGCAACCGGGTACCCGCGTGGCCATCGAAGGGCCGTACGGGGTCTTTACCTCTCATGCCCGGCGCCGGAAGAAAGCCGTGCTAATAGCGGGGGGCATAGGCGTCACCGCCATCCGTGCACTGCTGGAAGACCTGCCCAATAGCAGCGAACCGGTCGTGCTCCTCCGGGCATCGAGCGAGGAGGACCTGGTCCTGTCGTCCGAGGTGGCCGAGCTGGCCCGCCATCGTCGGGGCCGCGCTTACAACCTCGTGGGCTCTCGCTCGGCGGTCAAGCTCGAAAGAGTAGTCCAACTGGTCCCTGACTTAAAGAAGCGCGACGTCTACATAGCTGGGCCCGAGGACTTCGTCCACTTTATGGTGGACGCCGTCGCTCGGCTCGGTATACCGCGCGATGCAATTCATTTCGACGAGTACGCCCTCGGATGATTTCCCTACGAAAGACCACGGTGACGGTCGCCTCGACGGCAATTGGCTTCCTGGTAGTGGTGGCCGCCCACATCACCGGTCCGAGGTCGCTGGCCGTAGGCTCGGCGCCCCCTCCGTCGACGACGCCGACAACCTCGTCGGGGACGACCACGACCGGCCCGAACACCCCGCCAACCGTCCAGTTGGCGAGCGCCGTCGGGGCGAACGAACAGTACGGTTACGGCGTCCTGTCGGTCAAGGTGACGCTGCAGGGCCACCGCATCGTTGACCTCTCCGTGGCGAACTTGCAAACAGCCGAGCAGTACTCGCAATCCATTGCTCAGCAAGTCATCCCGGTGTTGCGCCAAGAAGTGTTGGCCGCCCAGGGCGTGCGCGTCAACGCGATATCGGGCGCCACTTATACGACCGAGGCCTACCTCTATTCTGTGCAGTCAGCCCTGACGAAGCTGAACTTCTGACGCTGCGAGCCGCGGGCCAAAGCCCGCCCGCCATACGGAAAGGATGTCTTGACGGCTTCGTGACGTCTTAGAGCTTTTCCTCGACGAACTTTGTCATGTCGGGACGTGGCGTGACCTGGCGAGCAAACCGTCCCACCGTGCCCGTGTACCACCCCTCCAGCTGAACACTTTTGTGTCTGAGCTGCCGAGTGGTGCCGAACCTTCACCCGAAGTTAATGCCGGCGCAAGGACCTACGGCGATGATGGGATTGGTGTGTGACGCTGGCAGAGAGATCCGCGTCGAATGGGCCCACGGCGCCATGGACCAGCTGTACGCATAAGCGGGCAGTGACATCCCATCCAAGGAGCGGAGCCGGTCTCAAGCTGGCCCATTGGTTCGAGACGGCTTCCCCGCCCCCACGAGCCGCACAGGCCACCAGAATTGCCCTAAACCTGGTCGGAGCAGGTGGTGCGGCATATTTCTCCCACTCCTACCTGACCTACATATTGCAATCGCACCAACTGCTCGGTGCGGTCTTCTTCGCTCAACAAATGATCGTGGTGATCGCCTATCTTGTCCGGCGGCCCGCCGGCTTGGTGACCCGGCGTGTCGACGATTGGCTCCTTGCTTTTGGTGGGACCTTCGCCGGTGTCTTGGCCCGAACTTCAGGTGTGCACCCAGCTGGGTGGGTGCAGGCTGGGCTGGCGCTCCAGCTGATCGGCGCCGCGATCGCGATAACCTCTCTTGCCGTCCTCGGGCGTTCTTTCGGGTTCGCCCCTGCCGACCGAGGACTTGTCA
Organism: uncultured Acidimicrobiaceae bacterium; assembly: GCA_963750465.1. Classification (GTDB taxonomy): domain Bacteria; phylum Actinomycetota; class Acidimicrobiia; order Acidimicrobiales; family Palsa-688; genus Fen-671. The sequence continues at coordinate 64,433 of CAVVRE010000005.1, read as the reverse complement.
CGCGCGGCCCTTATGCCATCGTTCGGCATCCGTTGTATGCCTCGTACCTGCTGTCCGGAGCGGGATTTTTGCTACAGAGCGTTTCGCTGCGCAACGCGCTCGTCCTCATCCTCGGATCGCTGTGCAACGTCGGCCGAGCCCTGGCCGAGGAGCGCCTTCTAATGGGCAATGGTGACTACGCTGCGTATCGCCGCCGCGTCCGGCGAAGAATGATTCCCGGCGTTTGGTGATCGATCGACGATCAAAGATGATGCGCTGGGGTGGTGCCGTCAACCCGCTCTCTAGGTGCTGCCTCTTCAACGATGCATGCCTTCCAGCTTATTGGGATTTGCCGCCATCGGCGGGACCATCGCTTCGGCTCTGCCGCGCTCATTGCCTCGACTACTCCCTCCTGGGCTCCGTCACGACCGCGCCGCTCGAAGGCGGCCCTTACATCGTCGGTGGGGTGGATGTGAGACGAGATCGGCGGTCGGTTACCGTCGGTTGCCCGTCTGGCGGCTGAGGGTTCGCGAGACGGTTAGAGAGACGATGCGCGATGACACTGTCGATGCTGAAGCGCCCGGCGCCGAGCATCCCCACAATCAGCGCCAGGACGCCGAGCGTCAGGTTCAGTTGGTAGCCGGGCGGCGGGTTGCCCGAGTTGATGCCGGTCGCCCAGGTGACCGTGATCATGGCCATGACCATGTCGCCGAAGAGTGCCAACCCGGCGAGACGGGCGAGGAAGCCGAGGCCTAGTGCGATCCCGCCCCCGAACTCGGTGAGCCCAGCGAGAACGGCGAAGAACCCGCCGGGATGGAGATGCGCGGTGTTCGAGAAGTAGAGCGAAGTGGCGTGAATACCCGGTCCGTGGAACGCTCCGAAGAGCTTCCCGGCTCCGTAGTAGATAAAGATCCAGGCCAGCACGACCCGTCCAGCGCCGAGCGCGAGATCCATGGTCAGCGTCGCTGGACGCGTAGCGAAGACGATGCGCAGCCACGCCGAGGGAGGGGGGACCCGAGGAAGCGAGGTCACCGTTCCGCCGCCGCGCGCTCTGGTTCGCCACCGCGCCTTCGGGGTGGTTCTTTGTGGCTCCGGGAGCCAGCCATCCTGTTCCGGTTGAGTCGGTTCCGGTTGACGTTGTCCATCTTGTCGCATTCCACGACGCGCTGTTGTCGTTTCCACAAGAGGGGTACGAACGCAACCGGCATCTGGATTGCCGGTAGCTCGGGGTGCAGTTCACGGCGCGGTCGGCTCACGTCCCGTGTTGCAGTGTTCCCACTGGAACGGTATTGGCGGATGACGAGCCCTCGATGGCCCGCCAACTCCGAGAGCGCAGATCAGGGCAGGCGAACACCGTTGTGCAGCGCACCCACGCCGTCGCTGGTTCGAAACCCGTGGTCCGCTCTCAGAGTCGTTGGTCCCATTTCGTGAGTCCACCCTGACGGTTCTCGGGGAGACCCGTCGTTCCTCTTCGAGCATCATGAGCGCGCCAAGCGGTCTGTCGAATCGGGGAATCCTTGGTGCGTCGCCGGTACTATGACCTGCGTGGACTTGTTCTGCGTAGTTTTTCGCTCGCGGGCCAAGGGCCAGGTCTGATCTGGTGTACGACCATCAGGCTCGATGCGGTCACGTGAAGAAGTGGGTGATTGCCGCCTAAGCTGTCACGCGCGTATAGCGAAGAGGTTCTCTACGATGTCTCCATCAGGACGGTGCGACATCGTTAGACGCGGCCGGGGTTCACACAAGTTTTGGGGCCTTGGCGGTCACGATCATTGTTGCCCTCGTGCCAACCAATACCTCACTGGCCACGCCGTTGCAAGGATCGGTGGGGACTCCCATTGGTGGGCCGCCCGGTCCTGAAGGCGTACCGGTAGAGCTTGGACAGGTGCTCGCTCCGGCTTCGAGCGCCTCAACGGGCGACGCGGTCGACGGCGTCCGATGCGATGCGAGCGAGCAAGTCGTCTACCACGTCCACACCCATCTCACCGTGTACGCCGACGGCGGTTGCGCGGCCAATCCCGGCCGGGATCGGGCTCGTGCAACCCGCCATAGCCGCTGAGACGCAAAATGGCCCGTTCTATGGTGCGACGAAGTGTTACTACTGGCTACCCGTCCACGCGCAAGACGGGACCATTCATATCGAGTCGCCAACGACCAAAGGTATTCAATCGGTCAGTTCTTCGCCATCTGGCGTCAACCCACTGAACGGCAAGTGGCGGGGTGTGAAGAGCAAACTTACGATCTGGGTGAACGGCAATCGCTACGTCGGGAGCTCAGGCACCTCTGGGGGACCGGTTACTCGCTTAACAGCCTCGCCGTGGCGGCGGTCATGCGGGACGACTTCGACCGGGCATCCGAGCTGTTGGCCGAGGCGCTCGAGCTGTTCCGCCGGCACGGGGTACGCGTCGGGGTGGCCGAGGCCATGTTGCTGTCCGGGCAGCTCGAGGCCGACCGCGGCCACACGGGCGCTGCCTTTCCTTTGTTGCAGGACGGTTTGCGGCAGGTTTGGCCGGCCGGCCCGCACTACTTGGTGGCGACCGCTTTGGAAGAGGTGGCCAGGGTAATGGTGGCCGAGGGCCACGGACGTGAGTCCGCTCTCCTGTCCGCCGCGGCCCTGGCTTGGCGGGGACGGATGGGGTCACCGGTGCCTCCGTACCGTTGGGCCCACGTCGGCTCCACGGTGGCGGCGGTGCAGCAGGCGTTGGGCGAGGAGGCGTTCGCCACGGCGTGGAAGGAGGGCCAGGAGCTGTCCCCGGAGCATGCTGTCTTCCTAGCTCTCAGGCCCCATCGTGAGGCAGCTGGTGAGCCGCCCGCAGCGGCGTCGACTCTTTGTGCGGGCGAGGGGACCTATTGACGCGCGTCACTTCAACTGGTTCACGGGACGACATGTAGCTGGAGTTGAAGGCGTCGCAGGGCTTGGGCGCCCGGAACGTCCATACAAGGACGTAAAACAGTGGACTTTGCTCACGAAAGCCATAGTTCGTTAGGAAGCCGTCAGGCTGAAGACGAGAAAGCCCGAAAGCCAGACCCAAAGCTCCCGTGATCCGAAAGGAGATCCGGGAGCAGACGAAAGACAACACCGCCCTGCTCAGAGCGGTCTGGGACGATGTCCGTGGGCTAGCTGGGCTGTGACAGCATTCCACTGGCGCTTCGACTGGATGTAGATGGACGTTCGGTCGGGCTTCAGGATCCCGGCCGTCGGGCCGCCAGGTCCGACAAGACGGCTCGGGCGGCGGGCGGGGCGTTGTACTGGGCGTTAGTAGCCGCCCGAGGAGCGAGGTCCCGGAATAGAGTCCGGAAGCTCATCTTTTGAAATACGACGCTTTCGCTGCGTCGTCGGTCGTCAGGCAGTGGTGGTTCGTCCCCGAGAAGGGCACAAGACCGTCGCCGGCTTCACTGCCAATGTTGCATTGGCGACGTTGACTCCTATCGCCAGGGCACCCGGACTGACATCATTGGAGAACCGAGGCACCACACGGCTCGACCGAGCTCTAGATCACACCCCGATCAACTTCGACCAAGGAGCACAGATGACCAGATTCCCGAGCCCTTCGCACACCGCCACGACGACCTTGATCCGACGCGGAGCCTGGGCTCAGCGGTCCACCGGGGTACTGCTCGCGGTGGGCGGTTTCGCGGCAATTCTCGCCGTCCTCCCGGCAACGGCGCAGGCACAGGTGTATGGACAAATCTCCGCTCCACGCTCCGCGGCCTCGACCTTCTGTCAAAATAAGAATCTCTCGGTGTCGAAGGTCTCCTCGATCGTCGGTACAACGGTCGCGCTCTCTCAGGCCGTCCTCGAAAAAACAACGCTCGAGTGCATCTACTTCGGCAAGGTGGCGGCCACTGTCTCGCACCCGATCGACGAGGTCGTCATCTCGATGCAACCGAGCATCCCGGCCGCCGAGCTCGCCACCCTGGCCGCGGCCGAAGCGAGAGTGGCGGCCCTGGCCCCCAAGGGCGTGAAGCTCATCTTCACTTCCCTGTCGTCGGTCGGCAAGACGGCGTTCAGCTGGACCTACTCGAAAGCACTCAACGGCGGGCAGCTTGTTGGCATCGCGGACAACAAGGGGACCACCGGCTACGGAGCAGTAGTGGGCGGCGCGGCGAAGACCTTCGGTGCCGCGGCAGGGCACGTACCCGTCCTCGAGCGCCTGCTCGCGCTCGACATCGCCGCCTGAGCACCGCGCCCGGGACCTGCTCGCCAAGCCTAGCCGTTTGCCTTAATGAAATACCGCTGCTGACGCCCCGCGTCGTCGCCAGAACCGGGGCGCCAGAACGACGCGCAAGTAGCAGCCACTGCACGTTTTTGGCGGCTTGAAGTAGTGCTAGCGCACCGTGTCGAGCATGACAGTCGTATTCTCGGTGACACGCGCAAACGCTAGCGATGTTGAACCGTGGTCGTGACCGCGTGCCCTAGCCAACCGTGGTCTCGCCACTGTTGAATCGCCTCCGGTAGGAGACGGGTCGCAATGGTTTGAACGGTCTGGCGGCCCATGGGCGCGTTCGGCTGCCAACGGTTTTCGGCTCTTCCCGAAGACTAGCCAGCGCCAGAATGCCTTCATCGCTTCACGACGGTACAGGCTGCACCCGAACTCGTCGTCACCTTGTCACCGTAGGCAACTGAGAGTAGGGACGCGCCCGGGTGTCACACGGTTCGGGGCACCACGAGTACCGCCGCCTCGGGATGGTCAGCTGTCCTGGAGGCACGGGCACGCTATTGCGCCGGCACTGCTCCCCGGCGATGTACTGACAGGCCGGCAACGGGCCTGGTCGTTCCCCTCGTGATGAGGCCAAGGACCTCCGACTGCTGCGGCCGCTGCCATAAATAGTTTCCGTGAAAGGACTCTCGTGATGTAGTAGTATGCTACAACATGATGACAGTCCCTGAAGCAGCGGCTAGGGCGGGGCGCGACCCGGAGACGATCAGAAGGTGGATCCGCTCGGGGAAGCTTCGCGCCAGCAAGGTCGGGACGCAACACGTGATCGAGGAATCAGACCTTTCTGACGTCGTGGGATCGGCCTCACTCCCAGTACCGGAGCAGTGGAAAAAGTTCAGCTCGGGTCGCCAGCAGCCCGATTGGGTCGCAGCGCTCGCGCGCTCCCGGGCCGCTCACTGAGTGCTCGTTGTTGACGCGACCGTAGCCCTGGCGGCCGCGAGCGCCGACAATGGATTGGACTACTTCGACGACGAGCTCGTCGCGCCGCCGCTGATGTGGTCGGAGTCTCGCTCGGTGCTCCATGAAATGGCATGGCGCGGCGAGATTCACCCCGAAGACGCCATCGCGACGTGCGTGCGCTTGGAGCGAAGCCGGATCGGCCGGCGGCCCCGGCCAAGCTGGGCGCCGAGGCCTGGGACCTCGCCAACGAGCTCGGGTGGGCCAAGACGTACGACGCCGAGTACGTAGCCCTAGCTGGGCTGCTCAAGTGCAGGCTTGTTACTCTCGATGCGAGGCTGCGCCGGGGGGCCGTCCGGCTTGGCTACGTCGTCGGGCCAGATGAGGTGTGACTTGAGAGAGGCCCGCTCAGGAGCCAATAAGCTCGTCTGAGGTCGCCTCTGTCACCGTCAGGCCGCAGCCGTAGGAGCGTTCGGCGAAGCTCTGACCACCAACTAGCCACGAGAAGCGGGCGTGGAGCAAGGTTTCGAGTCGGTCCTCGGGCACGCCTCTGAGCAGCGAAATCGTCGTTCCGAGCGCCCGCCGCCCCCGCCTGCAAGCCGCGTCACGGCGTGGTGGTCGCCGACGTGGTGGTGGGCAGCGTCGGAGCCGCCGAGACCTGGACCGGAGCGCCCTCGCCGGCCGAGTTTACGGCCGCCACCTCAAAGTAATAGTTGCTCGCGTCGGAGAGGCCGGTGACCGTATAGGCGGTACTAGTAAGGGGCGAGGTCCCATTGACAGGGGTGCTCGATTCGCGCCCAGGAGCGGTGCCCTCATAAACGTCGTACCCGCTCGCCGGCCCCGCACCACCAGAGGGTGCCGTCCAAGAAAGCGAGACTTGGGCGTTGGCGGCCAGCGCGGTGACGTCCACCGGGGTGGCCGTACCCAAGTTGGGCAGGGGGGAGAACACCCCGCCCAGGGACGGGTCATGGTGGAACATGGGCCACGATCCGGCGCCGACGGCGTGAGCGCCGTCCGAGCCCGGGATCTCGTAATGCTGGACGACGCCTTGGTTGTTGCCGTTATAGCCGGCGATCGTGATCCCGATCGTGCCGTTGGGGTCGTCGGTGACAAGGGGCGCGTTCTGGAACCCAAGGTCGGGCCCGATCACCGTGACCTCCTGGCAAGTGTCAGTGAGGACCTCCACACCGTGGATGGTGGGGACCAACAGGTCGGGTTGGCCGTCACCGGTGGGGTCGGCAGTCACGACTGAGCCGATCACACGGGACGCCACGGGCGTGTGGCACAGCGGTGCGCCGTCCCGGCCGTCGAGCACCCATACCGACCCAGCGTTTGTCCCCCCACAATTGACAGGGCCTTGGTCGGTGCCCTCGACGACGTCCGCTTGCCCGTTTATGTCCACCAAAGCGGGGCTAGATTCCGTGCACCCGTCGAGGGCCTGGGACCAAGCGGGCACCAAGCGCGAATTGAACGCGAGCACCTTGTCGGTGTCGCTGGCGCCCGCGTAGAAGTAGCCCGTGCCAACGACGATGCCGGTGGCCCCCCCCGTCAGGAATTGGCCGACCGCTGGCGAGGAGTCGACTTCCTGGTTGGTGTCATAGTCGTAGATGAGCTGCCCTTGGGCGTTGAGGACGCGCACATGGCCGCCGTTTTGATACTGGAGCCCATATGCGACGCCCTGGGTGGACGCGCCCCCCATGACGAGTTGGTCTTGGCCCGAGCCGTAGAGGTCGCCGACGGCACCGGTCGAAAAGACGCTGTCAGCGGTGAAAAATGGCCACCCGGCCGGCACGGAGCCCGAGGTGGCGGTTAGGGCGTAGGACTCCTGGCCCAACGAGCCGGCGAAGACATCCGGACCTCCTTGCAGGTCAGCGACAGTGAGAGACGCTTGCACGCCGCCGGCAGGTTTATTGTCGGTAGGAGGGTTCTGCACAGTGGTGTGCCACAGCTGGTTGCCCTCCGGCCCATAAGCCTCGTACCCACCGGTCGTGGGGTACTGGGCGTTGCCGGTCCCCACGAACACCGAGTCCAAATCGGTCCCGTTTAGGGCGGCCACCGAAGGGGTCGAGTCGATCGGGGCTCCGCCGTCGTAAACAGGCCAGCCAGCTACGGGTGAGCCGTCGGAGAGATGGTACACGTACAGATAACCAGTCCGGTCGCCGACCACCACCGCCGGGCCTTGGCCGTCGAGAGTGGCGAGCATCGGTGAGGACTCGGCGATCGGCCCCCCGAGGTCATTCAGTGAGCCGGAGGACCAGGCCAAATCGAAGTTCAATGCCCCAGATGTCGTGGTCGTAGTCGGGGCTGTCGTGGAGGTCGTGGTCGTCGTGGTCGTCGTGGTCGTCGGGTCGTGTCGTTGTCGTGTCGCTCGGTGCCGTCGTCGTCGTGGTTGTGGCGCTCGGCGTCAAAGGGAGCGGCCCGACGGGTACGACAGGAGCCGGCCCCGTCGGGAGCGCGCTGGTGACCGGAACGTTGGTTGTCCTCGAAGTCGTCGGGGCTACGGTCGTCGTAGTCACCATTACAATGGGGGCTGGAGCCAGCCGGACGAAGAACTCCCCTTTGGCCGTGCCCTTACCAGACGCCACCAGTACGAAGGCTTGTGTTTCGGCGAAGTGGCCCCTGTTCGGCGCCAGCCAGAGCTTCTCGCTGAAGCTCCCCGCTGAGCAACGTCGTGATGGCAGCTCACTGCGGTGCCAGTCGAGCGCAACGAGGTGGCAGGCTGACGCGAAGCGGACTTTGCCGACGATCGTTGTCCAGCCACCCTTGGCCGAAAGCTCCCAGGGGCTCGCTCGGGCATCAAGGACCTCGGGCCGTGTGGTGGCGTTTGTGTGGTGATGAGGGCTCACGGAGGCCGCACTGGACGCGGCCATTGGGAGCAACACAGCCACCGAGGTCAGGACGGCAGTGGCTAGCCGCCAGGACGGCCTGCGGCGCACCAAGTAACCACCAAACGCTGCGCCTGCGGCGACGATGAGGACGGTCAGTGCCACTTCCTTTTCCTACCCCTCCAACAAACATCCGCGTCCCACCAGCCAACAGATTGGCTCGAGCCCGGCGGGGAACGCAGCAGAAACGTGAGCGGAGTTGCTCGCGGCAGAGGGCAATGCAAAGGTCCGATTTACGCCTCGACCTCGCGGCACCGCAGCTCCTCGACGCGCCGACCCGTTATCGCCGCCCACGACGTGAAATCCTCGATCCCGAGCCGATAGGTGCCTTGTGTAACTGCTGCGGCCGTTCCTCGACGGGCGCGCGACGAACTCCTCGACCAATGGCGAGTGGCGATACGGGCCTTGCTCCGGGGCTTTCAACGGTTCGATCTTGCCACGGGATCCGAGTGTCGCGGCGCTCGCTGTCGGACGCGCGGACCCTTACAAATCCCAAGACAAGACGTCGCTCAGACCGACGGCGACGAGTTGCTGACGGTCGGTAGCAGCCTCGACGTCGACGACCCTGGCGGAGACTACGGGCCGCCGGGACCCAAAATCTCGGGCTCGGCACTTGTTGGGGCCGGTCGGCGACGTAATGCTCCCCAAGACGTTAGCGGGACCGAGCTTCAGAGGCCGGTGCTCGGCTTCAGCACGCTAGTAGAGAGCGTACCGCATCAGTGCATGAAGCAGCTATGACTAAAAGAAAGGCAGATCAACCAGCCTGGTACCTTCAGCTCCGAGTGAACCGGGCCTCGGCACGATAGTTTTTTAACGTTCATTGGTCGACGCTCTTGGTGATCCCCTCCTTGAGGCTGCCTCGTCCGGCGTCTTCTGCCGGTCCTGGCGGCCAAGCCGTAGGGCAGCCCGGCTCGACGTGCTCCAGGCCTCGATCAGCTCCGAGTGAGCGGCCCTTCGTAACGAAAAGCGGTGCTAGGGGGAGTGCCGGCGGGAACGACGGTCGATCCTTTCACCGCGCTCGTCCGTAAGAATAGCTCTTCGGTGAGGGGAGTCCGGCCGTTGCGATTGGCCGGCACTTGCACCCGCCGGGAGGAGCTGGACATATGGCAAAGCGGCCAACAAGTTCCCGCGAGTTCTCGCCGCCGCAAATCTCGGTCGGCAGTGTATGGAACGCTCTCGACGACTGGCGCGGGCCGTTTCCGGCCCAATCAGAGCCTGCGATTACAATTTAAAGCGAGTCGTCTCGGTCAAGATGACGAAGACCCTGAGACTGGCCTACGGCCCCGAGCAATCTTTTAGGTGGGCACTCGTTGTAGTTAACGGAAAGGGACCAAAAGCGTCGCGCTGGTACGTGTGCCACGTATTGGCCTGCGTTGACGGCCAGCGGCCATGACTCTCCGCGTTGGGAAAGTGGGTCCGCGGCGGGGCACGTCCAATTTCAGGGACAATCGGCGACCTTCGCGGGCACCTGCTCTACTATCAGCCGCGCCACTACAAGGCTCGACCGCGGTTTCACACCTCGGGTTAACACGGCCAGGCCAAGTCGCCGGCAGACGGCTAGTGACGCCAAGCCATCGGGCCTCTCGACGTTACGGCTTCGCCGTAACGCTTTGGTGGATACTCCATCAACAGACCTAGAGAGTTACCGTGGGGTCCACGGCGATGCGAGGGTGTCACATAATCGCGGCCCGTAATCTCGGTGCCGAGGGCGCCCCAAACGCCGGTTAGACGGATCACTTCGGAAGCGGTACGGACACGTCGACCTCGACGGCGTTGCGAAGCTTGAGGGCGCCGAGGAACCCGGTATAGGCCTTGATGCCCCACGCGCTCTGGACGATCTCGGCATGGCCGACGACGGTGCCGTCACCTTTGCGGCGAGCCTGGAGCTCCACGGGGTGAGTCTGGCCTGCGAGAGACAGCTCACCCCGGAGCGTCGCATGGTCGCCTTCGACGTGCACCTCGGCCGAACGAAACGTCGCCGTCGGGCATTCGGCGATCCGCAACAGCTTCTGCATGGTCTTTTGGATCTCCTCCTTGTCGCCGTGGGTGAGTGGCTTCACCCCGCCGCGGCCTTCGAGGACTTGGAGGCTGCGAAGGTCGACCTCGACGGTGACGGAGGCGACGCCATCCGGTTCCTCGGGCACGACGATGTTCCCATGCCAAGCCGTGGCTTCGAGGACCAGGTCGTGGCCAGCCTTGGCGGCAATGCCCTGGCGATAGGTGCGGAGCCGCAAGGTTGCGCTCGGCGCCCCGAACTCGTGCTCACCGGGACCAAGGCTCATGGCCGTCTCTTTCCGGCTGTCCCGTCGCCACCTCGTCAGGCTACGTCGTGGACCCGGGCGCCGTCAGTTCCGCGGTGCTCCCGGGCGCTTCGGCTGCGGCAGAGGTTCATGGTGCCCGGCAGTACGACGCTGATGGCTTAAGGAGTCAGGTGACCTTGGAGCTTGCGCCGATGCGGGCTCGGCTGGTGGATGGCGCACGAGACAAAATGTTCTGGGCATACGCGGCGGCGTTGGGTAGCTGTACGGGCTTAAGATTGCGTCAGCCCTGTGCTGTGTTCGTGGTGGCAGCGGCATACCACCAGGACCGGCCTGCCGCAGTGCTGGATTAGTCGGTGCGACACCGAGGGCGACGCGATCCGGTCGTAGAGGCGGTGCCATCCCTCGCCTCTCGAGCCGACCACGATTATGAGGGCGTCCGATTCATCAGCGGCCCGGCTCAGTTCCCTGACCGGCTCGCCGTGCACGGCCACATAGGACCAGCCGTACTCGTAGTCGGCCAGTCGGTGAGCGACTATCTCTTGCTCTCGATGTAATACTTCCTGCCCTTTGTCTTCCCAGTCCCCTCGGTCTGGGTCCACTGGGTAGTCGGTCAGGTCGATGGCGTGGATGACCCGAAGCTCGGCGGCCAGCCTGCGTCCCAGCTCAGCCGCGGTCATCAGAGCGGTCAGGCTTTCAGGGCGCCGATCGAAACCGACCACCAAGACCGCGGACGCTGCCTTTGAAGGTCGAGTGGCTTGTTGAACCTCCCCTTGTTTGGCCGGCACGGTGGGCGTGTTCAGGTGGTTGCGTGGCAGGTCGGTCGACGAGATGCCCAAGATACCCTCCCCCGATGCGTGCTCAGCCGAGCACGCCAATAGTTTCGCGCAGACGTTGGCTAGGGGACAGGATCTGCCGCCTGAACGCGGTTAGCATCGCTGGAAGCCGTGTGAAGCTCCGACGGGCGAGGTCGCCCGAACCGCCCTCATGGCTCGTGGCTACTGCCACCGACCGAGTCGGACTGGGAGGGCCAGCATGGCCCTCCCCTGCCGTCGTGGGAACACCAAAGCGCGACCTACGTTGGTCGGCACGACGCCGCCGTTTGCGACGGCAGGGCGGAGCCAGTTCGGCTACACCGGCTCTGAGGAGACCTAGGTCGTGCCCCCACGGGTGATGCTGGAAGGCGCTCTACGTACAACGTGCTTGGGGTGGGGAGTACGGGGGCATCAACCAACCGGGGGCGACGATCCGAGGGCTGTTTGCCCGTTACGCCGGGAGAGAGGCTGAACGTGGAGGCGTGCCAAAACGGGTCTTACGCCGGTAAGGCGACCTTCGGGGGCGGCGGCCCAGACGGTCTTCCACCGCCGGTCGTATCCCGGGCGGGCGGAGATACGCGAGTTCCGGCGGCGGCGCCAGCGACATTCGTCCGTGTAAAGAGCTAGCCGAAATCTGCCCCGGCGGCGACACGTCGCTCAGCTCGCGTCTGATCGTCGCGGGGGCAGCGGGTACGGGGGCAGTGGCGACGGCGATGTCCTGTGTACCACTCAACAAGCTGGTGGCTCAGCACCTAACGGCTGGGCGTCCGTGGCCGCCCGGGCGGCGGAGAAGACAGCGTGAGGCGAGAGAGGCCCAAAGGTCTTTTGTTCTCGGGATCGACGGGCCCTATTTTCGACGCGGCCCAAGTTTGTAAGACGGGCCAAATGTTTCGAGTACCAATAAGCCTGGTCCACGACGCGGCGGTCATACGCCGGTTTGGGCAACACTCGGGGTCAATTCGCGTCTCGCGGCAGACCCTTGCGACCACAGCCTTGAGGACATCCGGGGCGTTAGGAGAATTTTCCATTGGGACCCGGTCATTTATGACTTACGTCTCCATCGCGCCGACCCGGTGGTCGTAGGGGGATGAGGGTACAACTGGGTCGTGATGGCAGGCGAGGAGGATGTCTGGTGGTCACGAGTTTGGAGCGGTGGAACGCTACCGGCGGGAAACAGCCACAGCTAAGGGGTGGCCTCGGCACGCTATCGGGGCGGTTGTGGCGGTCGTCACTGCGCTTGTCCCCCGTTGGCGTGCCTGCGGCCGCCGCGAGACTTCGGGTGGCCGCAGCCCACGTCGGTCGACCCGGGCACCCTCGGCGGCACCGACAGTCAGGCGACGCGGTGAGCGGAAGCGCTGGGAAGTGAGCGACCAGCACCGGGATGGCTAATTGACTTGGCGCCAGTGCTCCCGTCCGACCTTGCGACCGAAGATGGAGTTGTACGACGACTCGAGATGCCCGGGCCCTTCCGGTACCTCGATAGGAGTCCCCGTCGGGGCAGGCAGGTTTTCTGCCTGTTCGTCGGTAAGCAATGTCCGCACCCGGTGGCGGGTGATCTTTTCGATCTGGTCCCGGTCGACAAAGCGGTGGCTGTGGAGGCTTGAGTGGTGCACCCTGATGACGATCCGTCGAACAGGTCGAGCTGGGGGACTCGAAGCACGTGCTCAACCTTGCCGAACTCATTGCCACTTGAGCTGACAACGGGTGTGCCCCGGTCCAACGCGAGGTACGAAATTTCTTCGCCATCTTCGGGAACCGGCATTCGCTAAGAGTCTAGCTTGCTAGCGAATGGCCAACGAAGTACGAAGAGCGCAAGCTTGCGGGGAGTCTTCCGAGTGCAGTCAAAATGTTCCTCGAGCCGTCTACGGTACGTCAGTTCCAAGCCCCCACAACGGGCGATCTCACGGGCATCGCCACCATCACGGAAGTCGAAGTCGACGCGGGTTCCTCACTAACGCGGCACAGGGTTCGCCGTCCTTTGCGCAGGCACGCGCTCAAACCGGTTGTGCGGGTGGGAGAGCTCTTCGCTGATGCGGGCGCGGTCGGGCAAATGGCGATCACTTCAGAAAGGCACAGCTACTCGCACAGCGGCGGCCTCGCCTCAGCCTGTATTGGTCGGCGTACCTCCAGCACCTTTCCGGTTCACGGGCCTGCGTCGCGACAGCCCGGTGTCGTCATACACGCGCGGCGGAGGAAGCGACAGGTTCCGCTTTGCGAATGGCCGCGTCTCGGCCATGGCGGATAACCACGACGGGGCAACTGGCGTGAGTTGCGCAGTATTCGCTTACCGAACCCAGGAGCAGGCCGACGACCTCACCATGTCCCCGGCTGCCGACCACCAAGAGGTCGGCGTCCCGAGAGGCAGCCACCAGGCCCGTCCGCGTCACCTTCAGTCACGACAACCGACACCTCGACGGCCGGGTACTCGCCAACGACGTCTTGGACCATCTCGTGGAGAGATTCTCACAGTTGGGGGCGAAGTCGTACGCGGTGGGCATGGGCGCACCAAATGCGTAGGTGGTTGGGAGCTCCCAGGCCATAATGGCTTCCACGGACGAACCAGTGGCATTCGCTTGGCGCATTGCCCAACGCAGTGCCTGTTTGGACGACTCCGAACCGTCCATGCCGACTACGACGCGTCCGCTCTGTTGTTGCCCGACAAGATTTGTCATGACTCGCTCCTCTGTTCACTCGGCTGTTCCATGGTCCCATGATGTTCGAACGACCGCTCGAAAGCTCACGACCGAGTGGCACTATAAATAGGCCCTAGGTCCTAAATCGAGCCTTGTGTTTGCCGGGGAGCACGGTGGCGACCTCGAAAGCGTCCATTCTTTCAATGACATCGACCTGGGTTACGTCTCGTGCTCGCCGTTCCGGGTGCCAGTAGCCCCGGAAGCGGGGAGGGGCTCTGCCAAAGATCCTGGCCGGGTCGGTGAGCGTTTGAGGTGGTTTTGGCCCTCGAACGGGCTCACGCGGGCGACGACGTACGAGCTCGCAGTTATCGAGCCGGAAAACGCGCGCGGTCATGCCTATTATGCGAGGCAGTACAGCAGGTGCTCGGCGTCCTCGATCTCGATGAGCCGGTTATGCTTGGCGACTCGCTTGCCCCGGGCGGGCGGGACCGTCTTCATCTTGGACGTGGCGGACAACTGGGCAGGGCCAATATCCTGATGTGGGAAGATCCCCCTTGCTAGGGTCGAACTTCTCGACGAGGTCCTCGGAGGCCCTCTGATCGGTCAGATTGGCTTATTCCAAGCCAGCCTGTGCAGTCATGCTGTTCCCGGTGAAGGCGGTAATGGCGTCGAGGAGCCGGCAAGACGGATCGAGTTGAGCGCCGAGCCCTTCCCACATGACGATTGTCTTGAGCAACAGCGCCAACTGCGCGGGCAGGACAATGTGGTGGTGCCGCACGACCCCGAAGACCTGACCGAGTAGCTCGCCCAGAGCGATCTCGGCAATGGGACGGCTTAGCTGCTCGTGGAGGAGTTTGGAAAGGTCCCCGCTCAATTTCGGTCGGTCGACATTGCGTCCAGCCAGGCCGAGCGATACCAGAGCGTCAACGAGTGCGCCACCGTCGCCGGTTCCGATGGCTACGAGAGCCGTAAGTAGCCGCTGACGGGTAGGCAAGTCGATTTTGCCGACCATGCCGAAGTCGATCAGGCCAATAGCCCCGTCGGGTTGGATGAAGAAGTTGCCGGGGTGGGGGTCGGCGTGGAAAAAGCCGTCCCGGAAGACCATCTGCAAGATGACCACAGCCGCGTGGCGGGCCAGCTCCGCTCGGTCTATCCCGGCTTCGTCAAGCCCGGCCAGATCGTCTATTTTGATACCGCGCAACCGCTCAAGTGTCAATACTCGAGATGTGCTGAGGCCCCTGAAGGCTGTTGGGATGCGTACGGTCGGGTCCCCGGTGAAGTAGGCAGCGAACTGCGCGGCGTTAGCAAGCTCCGCCACGTAGTCCAATTCTTGACGAAGGGTGGTCCCGAACTGGTCGGCCAATGCAGGTAGGTCGTAGCGAGCGGCAATTGGCAGCCGTCTAGCCGCCTTCGCTGCCATGTTCTCGATGAGGGCGAGGTCGTCGGCAACGAGCGCGGTAACCCCTGGGCGCCGGATTTTGATCACCACTTCCGTCCCGTCGCGCAGGACTCCCGCGTGAGCCTGTCCAATCGACCCTGCTGCTAACGGGACGGGATCCACCAATGGCAAACGGGCGCCGAGCTCAGAGATCAGGACAGTGCGGATCGTCGGCCACGGTTCCGCGGGGGCGGCGTCCTGCAGGCGGGCAAGCTCGCCCTGGTATTCAGGCGACAGCAGGTCGGCGCGGGTTGAAGCGATCTGGCCCAACTTTACGAAGGTCGGGCCGAGTTCCTCGAGGACGAGACGTAAATGCTCGGGCCGCGTGTGAGGAACCGACCGACTGGCACGTGCCCACCGGTGGCGGCGCCAAGGAACGAGGTGCCTGCCCAGTCGTGGCCCGATCAGCCAGCCCAGACCGTGACGAGCGAACGCTCGGGTGATGTGGCGAGCCCGGCGCCGACGTCGATGAACGGCGCGCCGGCTCCTCCCAGTCGGCCGGCGTGAGGGGCTTGCCAAGTAGACATACCCATCATGCAGGACTAGTGCGGCGCCCCATGCGGCGATGACCCAGGCGGGCCAAAAGTACCCAGCTCCTGTTACAGCCCAGACGGCGACCAAGACCGCGTTGGCCACCAGGTAGGCGACGAAGTGAGACTCGAACTCGCGTCTGGCCGGTACGCGTCCTCGAGAATCTTCTCGTTCGGTGGCCGCGTCTTCAGCGTCCGAGCTTGGATTCGCTTGGGTGGTCATGCCATCTCCATTTGTCTGAGTTTCAGGATGGTCTGTCGCAAGGCCACTCGCCAGAGTCGAAGGCCCTCAGTTCCAGAACCTATTTCCAGGAAACATACAAGTCCAGTGAGCCCTCTGTCGCGGAAGGGCGAGACGCAAGGACACGTAATGTTGCGCCGGTCCTCGCTTCACGACGCTTGTGGCCAGGAGCGCGCAGCCACCATGCGGGACGGCGCTGCCCAAGGGACCCATAGACGACTACCTTGTGACTCCTGGCCCTTCCGGCGAAGGAAATTAGTTGACATGCTGGAACACGTGAGCGACGGCGCGACCCCGCAGCTCAGGATGGAGTCATGCCGGCGGGGCTATCTCTCCATACGGCGCTTCCCCCGGTTCTCTTGTGGCGGCCGGCCGAAGATTGGTTTGGCCCGAAGAAGAGAGTGACGTGCTGTCGGCGGATTTCTTCCCGAGCTCAATAAAAAAAGGAGCGACCATGACCCAGGCGATTCCTAAGGACGAAGGCGCAGGCGAACGGATGACCCTCTCGGAGAAAGAGCTCCGGCTTACCGACGCTTACTGGCGGGCGGGCACCGAGCGGCCGTTCAAGAAAATGGTTCCTTACTAACCACGTGGCGGAGCGGCACATTTCTTAGCGGAGCCGTGAGCTGCGACGGTAATCACTACTCGCCTACCCACGCGCCAACTGATTCCAGGGGGCTTCTCGACTGCTGGGACCTCGAGACCAGCTGGTTGAGAGGACTGAGGGCGTTGACCGTCGCGTACCGCTTGGACAGTCTCTCAAAATGGAATGGCGACCTCGCTCATACGGTACCCCCTTGATTTCAGAAATTACTGAATAAAAGAGCGCGTTCGTCAGTGACCGGCCCTTCCCCCTCGCTTGACAATGGATGGTTCACCGAGCCACTTACGCAGGCGTCTGGCTGTAGACTGGCAACGTCAAACCGACCACGTCGCCTGTTCTTTCATCGAGCAGCCCTGTCGCTGTACGCTGACCCAGCTTGAGACTTTCTATCTCCTGTCCTTGTGCACTGACGATATCGCCGAACTTCTCGATAATGTCAGCGAGCGCGACGGTGGCTTTAACGGCCTTGGCCAGGCCGTCGCGCTGCCTTCGGACCTCTTGCTCGAGGCTCTCAATGCGCTCCTCGTGATCGAGGCCGCCTCCGGGCACCCAGTGAGCCAGAAGCTGCGCTGCATGTGCTGTCGGGTCACCCATGGTGCTGCGCCTCCTCTTGGTTTTGACCACACCAGCGGACCGGGCCGGACACCGCCTCGTTCAACTCACCCATCTCGACTGACACCACTTCGCTCTTCGGGCACTGCGTGACAACGAGAGGCTGAAGATCTTTTGGCGCACCTTGCGAGCCAGCGGGCATTCAACGTCGCCCCTTAGTGCATTGCCAAAGCGAGGAATGGCAAGCTTGCAAACTACGCTCATCGGCGCCTCCCTGGGTTCTCTCTTTATGACAACATCGTGACCCCCGTCTTGTACAGGGCCGTTGGTCACAGGGGCGGAGGACTTTCGGCCCACACGGGCGCACCTGTAGGCACGGCGCGTCCGCTCGGCGAAGGACTGGGCGAAAAAAGTGACCATCTTCCCCTTTACTTCTGACACTCGACCCCGAAGGGCAGGCAAGTGCCTGTGCCCTCAATGGGTACAAGGAATGAGTAGGAGGTCATTATGGCAACAAGGAGGCTAGTGCGGCCAGCAAGCCGGAAGCGGATAGTCGTGGGGGTTGACGGCTCGGAGGCGTCGCGTGAAGCGCTGCTTTGGGCGTGGCGCCAGTCCGAGCTTACCGGCGCCACGCTGGAGGTTGTGATGGTGTGTGACCTACCCCTCATTTACTACTTTCGCACGGTGCCCATACCAGGCGAGCCCCAGCAGCCCCTCCAAGCGTCGGAACGGGCACTACACGGGATCATCCATGAAGTGCTAGGAGATAGCGATGAAACAAAGCTGATCCCCTTGGTGCTCGAAGGAAGAACTGTCCCTACCTTGCTCGATGCCGCCAAAGGGGCTGACCTCCTAGTCGTCGGTAGTCGCAGTCACGGGGCCCTCCGGATGCTCGTCAGTTCAGTGAGCGAGCATTGCGTGGCCCACGCTAGCTGCCCGGTGGCAGTGGTCCGCCACCACGAGGTGTCCTGACACGAAAGAGGTCGTGGTCTTCAACGCACGGGTGCGGCGGGTGCAAACATCATGGGCGGGGGCCGGCAACGATCGGTGGCGCGACAGCGCCCCGGCTCCTGGAGGGTGGGCGCCAGATATGGCCAGGCGGGTACTGACTACAGCGATGAGGGCTACGCATCAATAGTTGTCGTCAATAGCGCGGAGCCATGACGTCGCGCTTTCAAATGTGACCTGCGGTCCGGCGCGGCCGCCCCGCGCAGGAGGAGGCGGCCGTGCACGGTCTAGGCCACGTTCATCGGGATCTGCCTTCCGGAGTGGCCCAATAATGTCGCCCCTCGGCCGAGTGAGGCGCGCAGCTGCTCCTCGCCAAAGGATGAAATCACCTGAGGTACCGCAGCTGCTCCTAATATTGGCTCAGGCCACATTCTTCGTGTCAATCGCTTCCTTCCGCGTCGCGGCGTGCACCTGGATATGGCGAGCCTTGGCCTGTTCGGCGACCGGTACCGTGAGCCGAAGCACACCGTTTTCGTAGGACGCAGAGACCTTTTCGGTATCCAGGCTTTCAGCGAGGAAGAGTTGCCTGGTGAACGTACCAACCGGGCGCTCGCAAACTATCGTCTCCAGGCCCTCGGTCTTCCAGGTGCGCTCAGCTTTAACGGTGAGGACGTTCTTCTCCACGGTCACCTCGATCGACTCCGGCTTTACCCCCGGAAGATCGAGGTCGACGTGCAAGAGGTCCCCGGCGCGATAGGCATCGAGAGCCATCAAGCGAGCACGTCTCCCGTCGCGAAGCTGCTCGCTAAGAGCTTCCCACTCGTGAAAGGGGTCAAATCGCATAAGCATGGCCAAGCCTCCTTCTCTCCCGGATGGCTATGTCCAACCGGCAATTCCCTTCTAACCCAAATAGCGCCGAGACTGTGGGGGACAAAGGTCACAATCTCTAGGGCCGGTGTTCCGTTTCGCGCTCGACCTCAGATGGGTGCTCTTCGTTCTAGATTTGAGAAGCCACGTGGTTGGAGGCAAGGGGGCGCTGCCGCCGAGGACGGGCAGTTGCCCCAGACAATTGGAGAAGTCAGTATGTCGGCCGTCACGACAGGGGCACCTTCGCCGCTAACGGGCCCCACTTCGCAGAAGAGCGTCGGAGGAAAGGGGTCGAGTTGTGGCCCGACCGTCCAACTACCCAGAGGAGTTCCGTAGGGAGGCGGTCCAGATAGCATTAGCGACCGAGGACTCCCGCGCTTCGGTTGCCCGGCTTCTGGGTGTCAACGAGACGACCTTGCCCAACAGGTGGCCGACCACCTACCCGAACAGGCCAGGCGCGGCTGGAGCGTTCGAGGAGTGTGTGCCGGCCTGTTCGACATCGCCTCCTCCCGACGCGAATACGACCGTTGGCGACGGTGGTACGTGCGAGGCGACCTGGTGACGCGGCCCCGGCACGAACCCGGTCAGGCGGCCTCTTTTCACGCACGGCCGGGTGTGGCGCTTGTAGGTCGGTCCGCAGCGAACGCAGCCGCGGTCAGCCGTCAGGTTCGCTGGGCCTCCGGCAGGGCGTGGATGGTGTCGCGGATGAGCATGATCCGCATCGACCAGTACCCGGGTCGCGGCTCGGGTAACCTTCAGACGGATCCAGAAGAAACCGAGCGAGCGGGGCCTCTGGATCCGCAGACACTGGCCCCGGCTTCGGCTCTGGTATCTGCCAGGTCAGGCGGTCCAGCACCCTTAATTACGCCGGGCACCTCACCAGCCAGGTTGCGGACCAGCCGCTTGTCGATGGGATGCAGCACCGTCCCGGTGAAAATGACAACGCCGTCGCGGACCTCGACTTCGACGGCATGGCCGTCGGGTGCCCAGAGCGGGTCGGCCAGGAGTTCGCTCACGCCTGCCATGATTTCGTGGTCGGGACCGTCCAAGAGCCTGAGAACGTCGTGACGGGACAGCACGCCAACAAGGTGGCGATCGTCGACGACCGGGAGCGTGCGAACGCCACGGCGCAGCATGCGGCGCACGACGACCTCCGCTGTTTCTGTTGGCGCGCAGGTCACGACGTCAGTGGTCATGATCTCTTGGGCGGTGAGCTCCTCAGCGGTGGGGAGCTCCCACGCCATAATGCCACCACTGACAAACCAGCGGTCCTAAATCGATCAATTCAAAGGTCATGACTTTCGGCCCTGTTCGTAACGCGTACACGGCGCGAACCTGGATGTAGGTTTGTTCGGAGGTTGGAAAATGAGACCAGTGGTTGTCTACGAGTCAATGTTCGGTGCCACGCGGGTGGTCGCAGAGGCAGTCGCTAGCGGCTTTGCTGAGTGCGATGAGACGACCGTCGTCCGTGCTAGCGAAGTCGGTGGTTCTGTCCTTTACGACGCCGACCTTGCCGTCGTGGGAGGCCCGACGCACGTTCGGAGCATGTCCCGGCCCAGCACCCGGAAAGGTGCACCGGGCTATGCCAAAAAGCATGATGGCGACCTCGCACTCGAACCGGGGGCTGACGACGCGCCCGGCGTCCGGGAGTGGTTAGGTCATCTCGGGCAGCACACCGTCTTTGCTGCGGCCTTCGACACCCGTGTCAAGGGGCCGGCCGTCATCACTGGCCGGGCTTCCAAAGCCATCAACCGAGGTTTGGCCAGTCACGGGATGTCGATCGTGGCCCCCCCAGAGAGCTTTCTCGTCGACAAGAACGGCAGCCTCCTGCCGGGCGAAATGACCCGCGCTGCTGCTTGGGGCGCCACCCTCGCTCGGGCCGTTCGAGCCAGACGCGCCGCCGCCGTCTAGAGGTTTCCGGCCCCGATCCGGCGTTCTAAACCGATCGACCTAAAGAGGCAATGGACTATCTCGAATCTGGTTGGCCACCGCGGGACCCGCACTAAATCCGAACGCTCTGACAAAGACGGGGGACCCTGCCAGGTGATCAAGCCGGAAATACGGAGGTTGGAGCGGGCGCTGCGCCAATACCCGCCGCAAACTTGGGACCAAGGGCTCTTGTCATGAGGCCGCTTGGCCCTAAGAGCCATGAGGTCACTGGGGGACACTATGGGCTGAGGAGCAGCAGACGGGACAGAGGAGAGGTCATGACGCATCTCATCGGGCAGTACCGGGGTGGACGGATTGTTGTCGGCGTCGATGGTTCGGAGCCTTCCAAGGAGGCATTGCGCTGGGCGGTTTGCGAAGCTGAACTGACTGGTTCATCCGTAGAAGCCGTCATGGCCTGGGAGGTGCCCACCGCCGTCTACGGGTTGGGCATGCCGATGCCCACCGCGTACGACCCCGCCCCCTATTCTGGTGAGGTGCTCCGAGAGGTGATCCGAGAAGTCACCGGGGAGCACCCAGTCGTCCTGGTGTCGGCCGTCCTGCGCGAAGGGCAGCCGGGTAAGGTACTGGTCGATGAGGCCGAAGATGCCGACCTCTTGGTCGTCGGCAGCCGGGGCCACGGTGAGGTCGTCGGCATCTTGCTCGGTTCGGTGAGCGAGCATTGCGCGACGCACGCCTCCTGCGCAGTCGTCGTGGTCCGCCATGACCGACATGTGCCCGTTGCCCGGGCCGTGGCTTCGTCCGCTGCGTGCCAATGATGACCGCCACTAGCAGGAACGCCGCTCCATGAACCAGGGAGGCATTGTGGACGCCCGCCAATCAGTGTGTGTCGACGGCAACGAGGCCGCGGCTCGGATCGCCTACGCCCTTTCTGAAGTGATCGCCATCTACCCCATCACCCCTGCGTCCCCGATGGGCGAGCTGGCTGACGACTGGGCCACGGCGGGCAAAGGGAACCTCTGGGGCCAAGTTCCCGATGTCATCGAGATGCAATCAGAGGCCGGCGCGGCTGGAACCCTCCACGGCGCCCTGCAAAAGGGCGCTCTGGCCACTACATTTACTGCTTCGCAGGGTCTGCTCTTGATGGTACCCAACATGTTCAAGATCGCCGGAGAGCTCACTCCCGCGGTAATCCATGTCGCCGCCCGCACCATCGCCACCCATGCCCTGTCGATCTTTGGCGACCACTCCGATGTCATGCATGCACGGACGACCGGTTGGGCCATGCTAGCGGCCAGCTCGGTCCAAGAGGCCCACGATTTCGCCCTCATCGCCCACGCCGCCACTCTGCGGGCGCGAGTGCCGTTCCTCCACTTCTTCGACGGGTTCCGGACTTCCCACGAGCTGGCGAAGATTGTCCCACTCTCGTCGGACGACATGGCCGCTTTAGTCGACACCGGTGCCGTGATCGAGTTCCGGCGCCGGGGCATGAGCCCAGATACACCAGACGTGCGGGGCACAGCCCAAAACCCCGACGTGTTCTTTCAGGGGAGCGAGGCGTCCAACCCTTACTACCTTGCGGTCCCCGGGATCGTGCAGGACACGATGGACTCCCTGGCGCGCCGGACGGGGCGCCCGTACCACCTAGTCGAGTACCACGGCGCGCCTGACGCTGAACGTGTCGTCGTGCTCATGGGTTCCGGGGCCGGCGCGGCGCGCGAGGCTGTCGACGCCCTCGTCACCGAAGGACAGCGGGTGGGGATGGTCACTGTTCGCCTCTACCGGCCTTTCCCGTCGGCGCAGTTCGTCTCGGCCCTGCCGCCGAGTGTCCGTTCGGTCGCCGTGCTCGACCGGACCAAGGAACCCGGCGCCGTCGGCGAGCCGCTGTACCTCGATGTCCGCGCTGCTTTGGACGAGGCAATGGACGACGACGAACCGGTGTTCAGCGATGCGCCTCGGGTAATTGGCGGCCGGTACGGGCTCTCGTCCAAGGAGTTCACGCCCGCGATGGTCAAGGCTGTTCTCGACGAGCTGACCGCTGACCGGCCGAAACCCCATTTTACCGTGGGCATTTTCGACGATGTGACATCGCTCAGCCTTCCCTGGGACCGGGACTTCCGACCGCCCCGGCCGGCCGACGAAGTCCAGGCCGTTTTCTTCGGACTGGGATCGGACGGCACCGTCGGCGCCAACAAGAACAGCGTCAAGATCATCGTCGAGGCCACCGACGCCTTTGTGCAGGGTTACTTCGTTTACGACTCGAAGAAGTCGGGCGCCATGACCGTCTCGCACCTGCGGTTCGGGCCCGAGCCGATAACTTCCACCTACCTGGTCAGCGACGCCGACTTCGTCGCCTGCCATCACTTTGGCCTGCTCAACCGGGTCGAGGTCCTCGACCTGGCCAAGGATGGGGCGACCTTCCTGCTCAACAGCCCCTACGGTCCCGCCGAAGTGTGGGAACGTCTACCCGGCGACGTGCAACGCCAGCTACAGGAAAAGCACATCCAGTTCTGGGTCATCGACGGGGACCGGATCGCAGCTGATGCTCAGCTCGGTAACCGGATCAACACAGTGATGCAGACGTGCTTCTTCGCCCTGTCCAGCGTCCTGCCTGCGGACGAGGCGGTGGCTGAGATAAAGGCGTCCGTTGACAAGGCCTACGGCAAGCGCGGCCGCACCATCGTGGAGCGCAATTTCGCTGCCATTGATGCTGCGCTGGCCCACCTGGCTCAGGTACAGATCCCTAACAAGACGGCGACTTTCGGCGCGGTCGGCAGTATTATCCCTGACTCTGCCCCGGATTTCGTCCGTCACGTGACCGCGGCGATCATGGCTGGCAAGGGCGACCTGTTGCCCGTGTCAGCGCTCCCGGCGGACGGCCGGTTCCCGTCTGGTACGGCCCGCTATGAAAAAAGAGCCATTGCGGCAGAGATCCCGATATGGGACCCGGACATTTGCATTGACTGCGGCAAGTGCGCCAGCGTCTGTCCCCACGGGACGATCCGCATGAAGGTATTCGCTCCAGAGGCTCTCGTCGGCGCACCTGATGGGTTCTTGTCCAAACCTTTCCGTTCCAAGGATCTAGTCGGTCACCGCATGACCATCCAGGTCGCTCCCGACGATTGCACCGGTTGCGGGGTTTGTGTCGAAGTGTGCCCGGCGAAGTCCAAGACCGAGGCCAAGCACAAGTCAATCAATATGGGACCGGCGCCTTCTCATCGGGACGGCGAGAGGGGACGCTGGGACTTCTTCAAATCGATCCCGGAGCTGGACCGCTCGCTCCTGCCCCACGACTCAGTGAAGGGAGCCCAGGTCCTTCAGCCCCTGTTCGAGTTCTCCGGAGCATGTGCCGGGTGCGGGGAAACGCCGTACTTGAAGCTGGTCAGCCAATTGTTCGGAGACCGGATGCTGGTCGCCAATGCCACCGGTTGCTCGTCGATCTACGGTGGCAACCTGCCGACAACTCCGTGGTCCACCAACAGCGAGGGACGGGGCCCGGCTTGGGCCAACTCATTGTTCGAAGACAACGCCGAGTTTGGCCTCGGCATTCTGATGGGCCTTGAAGCCGAGGAACGCGCCGCCCGCGCCCTACTCAGGTCCTTGGCGCCCGCGGTGGGGAGCGACCTCGCCGCTTCGCTCTTGGAGGCGGACCAAGACCAAGAAGAGGGCGTCTTCGCCCAACGCCGACGCGTTGCGCAGCTCAAAGACGAGCTGGACAAGCTCGCTTCAGCGGACAACGACGTGACCGCTGTTGCAGCCCGTCACTTGGCCGTGCTCGCCGACGCCCTCGTGCGCAAGGGCGTCTGGATCATCGGCGGCGATGGCTGGGCGTATGACATCGGATTTGGCGGGCTCGACCATGTCCTTTCGTCGGGCCGCAATGTCAATGTCCTGGTGCTCGATACCGAGGTCTATTCGAACACGGGAGGTCAGGCGTCAAAAGCGACCCAACGCGGGGCCATGGCCAAGTTCGCGGCAGCAGGGAAGGAAACGGCCAAAAAAGACCTCGGAGCAGTGGCACGGGCGTACGGCAACGTTTATGTGGCCCAGATCTCGATGGGTGCGAACGACTTACAAGCGACCAAGGCCCTGTTGGAGGCTGAAGCCTACCCCGGCCCTTCGCTGGTGATCGCGTACTCGACTTGTATCGCCCACGGTATCGACATGTCAAAATCGATGACCCACCAAAAAGACGCTGTCCGCTCGGGGTACTGGCCTTTGTACCGGTTCCATCCATCTAGGGCTGAGGCAGGGCAGCCCTTTGCGCTCGACTCCAAAGCGCCGTCTCTCCCGCTGGCCGACTTCGTTGCCGCCGAGGCCCGTTACGCCACCTTGGCCCGGGCCCACCCACAACAAGCTGCTCGTCTGGCCGAGCTGGCACAGGCGGACGTGACCGAGCGATGGCGGTACTACGAACAACTGGCGTCCATGCAACGCACCGTCCCCGACGTCGAGTCGGACGTCGGCGCGGAGCTCGGTGACGCTGCTGGAGACCGCGACGACGACGAGGCCAAGTAATGGCCGAACCGGGCGCAGTAGACCTCCGGACCACTTACCTGGGGCTGGCGCTGTCGTCACCCATCGTGGCTTCGGCCGGGCCGCTGGCTAGAGACGTCCAGGGGGCTGAGGCGCTGGCCGATGCCGGGGTCGCTGCCCTGGTACTTCCGTCGCTGTTCGAGGAGGAGATCGTCGCCGAAGAAGTCGGGCTGTCGTTTGCTCTCGAGGCCGGGAGCGACCATTTCGCTGAGGCGCTCGACTATTTTCCCGCTACCCCCAACTTCACGAGCGCCACCGACCGGTACCTGGCGCTCCTCGAGGCGACCAAGAAGGCTGTCAAAATACCCGTCATCGCCAGTCTGAACGCATCGTCCACTGGCGGTTGGGCGCGCTATGCCAACCCTGCTCGCCGACGCGGGCGCCGATGCTCTCGAGTTGAACGTCTACAGGGTCCCCACCGACCCCCAGCTGACATCAGATCAGGTGGAGCAGTTGGACTTGGCGCTGGTGGAAAATGTGTGCGGCCGCGTGGCACTGCCAGTAGGGGTGAAGTTGTCACCGTACTACTCGGCCATGGCGAACTTCGCGGCCGGGGTGGTGCGCGCCGGTGCCTCCGGGCTCGTCCTGTTCAATCGCTTCTACCAACCCGACCTGGACCTGGAAACGATGGATGTAGTGCCCAAGGTCGAACTGTCGCGGAACTGGGAGCTCCGGCTGCCGTTACGCTGGATTGCCATACTGCGGCCCCAGCTCGGGCCAGGTTTGTCGTTGGCCGCGACATCTGGGGTCTACACCGGGACGGACGTCGTGAAGGCTGTCGCAGTGGGCGCCGACGTGGCCATGATGACCTCGGCCATCCTTCGTCTCGGTCCGGGTCACGTGGGCTCCGTCGAGTCCGAACTGCGCTCGTGGCTGGCCGAACACGACTACAGCTCGGTGGCCGAGCTGCGTGGCTCGGTGTCGCAAGCAAACTCCGAAGACGCCAGTGCCTTTGAACGGGCCAACTATCTGAAAACCCTGGACTCCTGGACCACGCCCGATGCTGCGAGCGTTCGTTTGGATGGATGAAAGCGACTGTGGCAACTCCGTATCGCTACGTGCCACCGCCGTGTGAGCGAAATCTTCGAGCGTTGGCCTGACTGGGCATCCTGCAACAGCAAACCGTGATCCTGCAGGTCCGAGCCGCCCGCCTTGAGCGAGGAGGGTTACGTCATGTCCTGCTTGAGCCAAACGGCCACCGTAAATGCTGCCAATGACCCCGGCACCGACGACGACGATTCGCATTAGGTCTTCCCGGAGCCCAGCCCGGGCTCGAGCCACCGGATGAGCGAGGCGTGCACAAGCCAATCCGACGGGTCTTGAGAGCTGTATTGTTGCCGTCCGTACTCGAAGTCAGCCGGTTCCATGAGGATCGAGGCGCCTCCACTCGTGCCGCGACCGAATGGGTCACATGGGGGCGGGCGACGGCCGTCACGAACGTCCCCGACGATAGCGACCCTTGGCGAACGGCGGAGCGCTAAGTCACGGTGACAGGCTCCGAGCGACGGTTTGGCTATACCGAACGAACGCATAGGGTCCCCAAGTGCAACCCGAAGGGCAGCTCGTTAACCGTATTCGAATACAAATCATTGTAGTGAGGCCGTCCGGGCCGGTGACTGTCGAATATGTCCCAGCATTGATGGAGATCGTGAGTGAGTGTGATTTCGACTCACGGGAGTTCACTCCCTCGCGGATTTGTCCACCTCCCCTAGGCATTCGGCAACAAACGCCCGCAGTTGACAAGGCTGTTGGTCCTAACCAAAGGTAGTGCCGCGCAGCCCGAGCCCCGTGCCGAGGACGAAGCTAGGCCCTACCCAAGCCCTGACTTTAGGGTACCTGCGGTGGGACGTTCGGCCCTATGAAGCGGCTACCCCCATGGCGCATCATGACTACGAGACCAAGCAGTCACCACGACCAAACAGTCGCAACGAAAGGAAACTCAAATGCGCAGGAAATCATTCGACGTGATAGTGGGGGTCGGCGGCTTGCTGCTGACCGTGGCGCTGGTGGCCGCCGGCGCCTTGTTGTTTTGGGGTTACAGCTTCGCCAACTCGAGCGTCTCCAACCAGCTGTCGGCCCAGAGGATCACCTTCCCGGCCGCCACCGCCTTTGCCCAGGCCAAGCCGGGCACCGAGATCACCCCCGGGATGATCCCCTACCTGGAGAAGTACGCCGGCCAGCAGATGACCACGGGCGCCCAGGCCCAGGCCTACGCCAACCACTTCATCGCCGTCCACCTCCAGCAGATCGGCAAGGGCCAGACCTACTCGGAGCTGAGCGGGGCGGCCCTGGCCCTGCCCAAGGGGAGCGCCGCTTACACCTCAGCCGAGGCCACCGTACAGACGGTGTTCCATGGGCACCACCCTGCGCAGCATGCTGCTCAACGCCTACGGCTGGTGGCAGATGGGCCAGATCGCCCTCATCGCCTCCATCGTGAGCTTCGTCCTGGCCGGCGTGACCCTGCTCCTGTCGGGCTTCGGGCTCTGGCACTCCCGCCGGGTCTCGGCCGAAGAGGAGATCCCGAACTTCGGCCCCGCCACCACCACCCAGAAGCTGGCCGCCACCCCCTCGTAGACCGGCCCATAGGCCAATACGGCCCCTGCGCACCGGAGCCCCGGCCTGGGAACAACCCAGCCGGGGCACCGGCGCGTCTGGGCAGGACCGTGTGGGGGAAACTCTCCGCCAGACGATCTTCGGCGGTCCCCTCCAGGCGGAAGCACCATGGGCAAAGCCCGAGCGGGGATGCTGCGCTCGTGCCGTTGGCGGAGCCCTGTCAAGTGCTTGGAGTGATTGAAGCAGGCTTTACACCCCGCCACCAGCCCCGAAGTACTTCTAACCCGGCCACGAGCCGACCTGGGCAACCGGCGCCCGCCGATGGATGCCGGCAGGCGACCGGGAAAAAGGCATTAGGCCCAATCGGGCCCGCCAGGGCCGTCTTGGGATCGGCGAATGGACCTTCGGCCCTATACATATGTATAGGAAGCTGATATTCATGTGTAGTGCTGGTTGTTCGGGCCCGGAGCGATGATGTCTGAGGGTGCATTCGTGGCACCTGCCTTAGAGGACCTCACCGCCCGGGCGCGCATAAGGGACGCCGCGATTCGCCTCTTTGCGGAGCGGGGCGTCGAAAGCACAACGATCCGAGAGATCGCCAGAACCGCCGGTGTGTCGGGTGGGCTGGTCCGACACCACTTCGGGTCGAAAGACGACCTTCGCACCGCGTGCGACGCCTACGCCCTGAGTCAGATCATGCGTCTCAAGGAGCAGGCTGTTCTGGAAGGCCAGATCGCCGGCCCAGGTTTCATGTCGACTGTCCAGCCGACGATGCTGGTCCTGCTCAAGTACTTCGCACGCTCCATGGTCGACGGCTCTCCTTCGGCCCACTCGATGTTCGACCAGATGGTCGGGCTCTGCGAGGACTGGCTCGCCAACCACCATCGAGGGGAGATGAGAGACCCACGGGCATACGCGGCCCTGCTGGTGGCCACGGAGTTGGGCGTTCTTGTAATGCGAGAGCAGCTGTCCCGAGCGTTGGGATCCGACATCTTCACTCCCAAAGGGCATCTGCGATGGGTACGGGCGAAGGTGGATTTCTACTCACAACCACTATTGAGCGCTGAGGTGGCGGGCCAGGCGCATGCCACGCTCGACCGACTCCAGCACTCCGGACGTGCGACCTCGAAGAGGGACCGGCCAACACGAGAGAAGGCGGCGCGATGAGGAATGTGGACGGCGCCGGGCAACCTGCCATTTGGACAGAGGCGCTGACTAAGCGCTATGGCGACACACTAGCTCTCGACTCACTCGATCTGACCGTCTGCGACGGGGAGGTGTATGGGTACCTGGGGCCGAACGGCGCCGGGAAGACGACCACGATCCGGCTCTTGCTGGGGCTCCATCGGCCAACCAGCGGCCGCGGCCAATTATTCGGCATCGACGGGTGGGGGGATCCCGTTGCGGCGCATCGGCGCGTCGCATACGTAGCGGGCGAGCCATCTCTCTGGCCTTCGCTGACAGGCACAGAGACCTTCGAGTTTCTCGGTCAGTTGCACGGGGGAGTTGACCTGGGCTATCGAGAACAGCTCATCAAACGCTTCGAACTCGACACGAGCAAGAAGGTCCGAGCGCTGTCGAAAGGAAACCGCCAAAAGGTGCAGCTCATCGCCGCTCTCGCGACCAGGGCTGATCTCCTGTTGCTCGACGAGCCGACGGCTGGCTTGGACCCGCTAATGGAGATGGTCTTTCGCCAATGCGTACAAGAAGCCAAAGATCGCGGGCAGACCGTGTTCTTGTCCTCGCACATCCTTAGCGAGGTCGAAGCACTCTGCGACCGAGTCGGCATCCTGCGAAACGGTCACCTGGTCGAGGAAGGCACCCTCGCGCAGTTGCGCCACCTGAGCGCGCAGACGGTCGAAGTCACCTTCGAGGGCCCGGCACCGGCGGTTCCGGACCTCCCGGGCGTGCATGCGTCGGTTGTGGGACCGAGCGCGCTTCGCTTCGAGGTCTTCGGTCCGGTGCGGCCGTTGATCGCAGCACTGGGTCAGTTCCCTATCGCGACCCTTACCAGCCGCGAACCGTCACTCGAAGAGATCTTCCTCCATCAGTACGACTCTTCCAACGGCCATGTCGGCGACTGACGCCTCCACCACCATCCCGGCTCCTCGGTGCACGCCGACGAGGGGCGCCTCTCCCGGGGTTGCGCTGTTTCGGCGAGCGTTCTTCGATGCCAGGGTTCGCACCATAGCGTTCACCTACGTGTTCGCCGTGTACTCCTGGCTTCAGTCGGCTGGCTATCGCGGCGCTTACCCGACCCACGCTGACCGGACCGCATTTGCCCACAGCTTCGCCGGCAACGACGCCATACGGCTCTTTTACGGCTACCCCTATGACGTTGTGACGGTGGGCGGGTACAGCGCCTGGCGTGTCGGTGGAACGCTGGTCATCGTAGCCGCCGCCTTCGGAGTGCTTGCCGCCGTCCGGGCGCTCCGCACCGAAGAAGACGCGGGGCGAACGGAGATCACGCTCGCTGGGTGCGTGGCGCGTCGGACGATCTTTCTCTCGGCCATGGCCGCAATCGGGGCAGGCACCTTCATCTTGTGGTTGGCCGAATGGGCGGGGTTCGTCTTAGGCCGTCTCCCGGCAGCTGGCTCCGCCTACCTGGCCTTGGCGACAGTCTCGGTCGTGCCCGTGGTAGTGGGCATCGGTGCGGTCGCGAGCCAGCTGGCTCCGACCCGCCGCGTCGCCCTCGCGTTGTCCAGTGCGGTCGTTGTGCTGTTCTGGCTCCTCCGGGTAATCGCCGACACGTGGCCGGCCGGTGCCTGGCTTCGCTGGGCGACGCCGCTCGGTTGGGCCGAGGAGTTGCGCCCTTTCGCCAGTGCCCGCCCGGCCGTTCTGTTCCTGCCCGTCGCTGCGAGCGTGCCACTACTCGTCCTCGCCGCATGGGTCAGCGCCCGCCGCGACGTCGGCGCAGGGATCCTCACGGCGCGTGACGTCGCCGTGCCGCACCTCAGACTGCTGTCCTCGCCGACGGCGCAGGCGCTGCGCAGCGAGCGTGGCAGCCTGGCCACCTGGGCGCTCGGGATCGCCGCGTTCGCGGCGATCCTCGGCAAGATCTCGACGAGCGTCTCGTCCGCCGGGATCTCCACAAACATCCAAAAGGAGCTCGCCAAGTTCGGAACTGGCTCGATTACTACACCTTCGGGATACCTCGCGTTCGTGTTCATTATCTTCATCCTGGCGGTGTGCCTGTTCGTCTGCTCGCAGATCGATGCCGCCC
Organism: uncultured Acidimicrobiaceae bacterium; assembly: GCA_963750465.1. Taxonomy (GTDB): domain Bacteria; phylum Actinomycetota; class Acidimicrobiia; order Acidimicrobiales; family Palsa-688; genus Fen-671. Next base: position 33,367 of record CAVVRE010000005.1, on the reverse strand, counting down.
GGCAGGAAGAAGCCGAGGAGCGACTGGAAACGCTGCTCGCCCTGCCGGTCAGCCGGTACCGCTGGTTCGGTGGGCGGCTGCTCATCGCCGCGCTCGCGGCCGCCACCTTCTCGGTGCTGGCCGGCTTGCTCACCTGGGCGGGTGCTGCGTCCCAAGGGGTCAGCATCTCGCTCCCACGCATGCTTGAGGCCGGTGCGAACGGCGTACCCATTTCGTCCCTGTTCTTGGGTATCGCTGCCTTTGCCTACGCGGTAGCACCCCGAGCGAGCGCCGCCATCGCTTACGGGGTCGTCGGCGCGGCATTCATCTGGTACCTGGTCGGTTCCTTCTTCGGCCTACCGAAATGGGTGACCGACTTGACGCCGTTCCAGCACATTGGCCTCGTACCAATTCAGAGCTTCCAGGCCGAGGCCGCCGGGATCATGATCGCGGTCGGGCTGACGGCCGCCGCCGCCGCTATCGCCGTGTTTCGGCACCGTGACCTTCTTGCAGCCTGATTCAAGCAGTACCTCCACGCCTAATGTCACTGTCGCCCGCGTGGGGAAGCTCGCCTGTACATGGCTCTCAGCAGCGTTCGCCGAGCGCAGGGGTCTCGGGCTTCGTGGCCTGTGTCCGCCAGGGATGGTACGCGTCCTGCAGTCATGGCGGCGACGTTGTTCGTTTGGTTCTTGCCACATAATCATGCAATCTCCCCGGCGGAAAGTCCGGCACACGGTTGCTAATGGCAGCCACCTGGTACTCATCGGGTGCAACGAGGTTTTTCCTCGGCAAGGAAGGCAAGAATGACCATTCCCAAAGGGACCAAGGGCTCTAGGGACCCCGCTACTGCCCATGGGAACATGTAGATGGAAGAACGATAAGACCAAGTTCGGTCTAAGCCTGACTGAGCCACGGTGACATGCCCATCGGGGACGACAACCGGCTATGCCCGGGCGTTGCCGGGGCTGAGTGAATAAGCACAGCACATAAGGAGCAGTGATGGAACAACGTGTCGACGAGCACCACAGCGCACCGGCCGTAGGTGGAATTGACGGTCTGAAGCCGAGCTTGGTGGCGAGACCTGAAAATCGAGTTCCGTCTGACGTCCAGGTGAACTCTCGCCCGGAAGGCCTGGCGGAGGGCGGCGGCGATAATGGACGCCCTATGGGTACCGACTCGCTCGCCGAGCTCGGGCCAATCCTAGCGGCGGTGGCACAGTGGGACCGTGAGTCTGCTGAGATCGCCGCTGAGCGGGCTGAGCTAGCGCAGAACTTCTTGGACGAGTTCGCCAAGGCGTGCGAGAACGAGGTACGACCGGCGATGCTCGCCGTTCTCCAACGCCTTCAGGAACTTGATGGCGACGGACTCGTCGAAGAGCATCCAGGTGGCGAGCCGCGCTTCCAGAAGCCCCGAATAGCCATGTGGATGTCGCTCAAGGGACAGATAGCCGAAGAGCCACGCCTCGACCGGTACCCTTACCTGCTCCTTGAGGCGGATGTCCAGAGCCGGACAATCCAAGTCGACGAGGGCAACATGTGGCGCGGAGCCGGTGGCAACTTCAGCGGTCGGGTCGGCGCATGGGAACTAACCGAGCTCACGCATGAGCGGATAGCCAAGGAACTGGTGGCGGTCTGCAGCCAGGCTGTTTGGAGCACCTCTGCAGCCAAGAGGCCAATTAGTGCGAAGCTGCCTGATAGTTTGGCTCCATGACATGTCGCCCTCAGTCAGACAGGGCCTGCCAGCGCACGAGAGCGGCGGCCCTAGAATTCGTCTGCCGCTAGCAACTCGTCTTCCCTGCCGCGCTCGGACGGGTAGTGCACAGGGCCCGGCGCGACCCGCGTAGGGACGAGTTGCTGGACGCCGGCCAAGGGGTGCGTGCTAGCGCTACTTGCTGACCTCGTCGGCGATCCGAATGATTTCGCTTTGCAATTTCGAGAAAAAGGAGCGACCATGACCCAGGTGATCACTAAGGACGACGGTGTCGGCGAGCGGACACCCCTCTCCGAGAGAGAGCTCCGTCAGACCGACGCTTACTGGCGGGCGGCAAACTACCTTTCGGTCGGGCCAAATCTACCTCCTGGCCAACCCGCTACTGCGAGAGCCCCTAAACCCGAGCACGTCAAGCCGAGGCTGCTCGGGCACTGGGGGACGACGCCCGGCATCAACTTCGTCTACACCCATATGAACCGGGTGATACGCAACTGGGACCTGGACGCCATCTACGTGATCGGCCCCGGCCATGGCGGCCCCGCCGCAGTCGCTAACGCCTACCTCGAGGGGACCTACAGCGAGGTGTACCCCCACATCACGCGCGACGAGGCCGGCATGGCCAAGCTGTTCCGCCAGTTCAGTTTCCCCGGTGGCATCCCGTCACATGTAGCGCCGGAGACCCCTGGCTCGCTACACGAGGGCGGGGAGCTCGGCTACTCGTTGTCGCACGCGTACGGGGCCGCCTTCGATAACCCCAACCTGCTCGTGTGCTGCATCGTTGGCGACGGGGAGGCGGAGACGGGCCCGCTGGCGACGAGCTGGCATTCGAACAAGTTCTTGAACCCTGTCTCGGACGGGGCTGTGCTCCCGGTCCTACATTTGAACGGCTACAAGATCGCTAACCCGACAGTGCTGGCCAGGATAGGCGACGACGAGCTGACCTCGTTGCTCGAAGGCTACGGCTACGAGGTGAACTGGGTTTCCGGCGACGACCCAGCCAAGATGCACCAGTTGATGGCCGCCACCTTGGACAAGGTGGTCGAGCGGATCACCTCGATTCAGCGCTCCGCCCGCGAGGGTGGAGACACCACAAGACCGAAGTGGCCCATGATCGTGCTGCGCTCGCCTAAGGGGTGGACCGGCCCCAAGATGGTGGACGGGCTGCCCTCCGAGGGTACGTGGCGCTCTCACCAGGTGCCGTTGGCCGAGGTGCGCACGAACCCCGCCCACCTGGCCCAGCTCGAATCGTGGATGCGCAGCTACCACCCGGAGGAGCTGTTCGACGAGGATGGCGCCCTGGCGGCCGACCTGGCAGGCCTCCCGCCAAGGGACGACCGCCGGATGAGCGCTAACCCGCACTCCAACGGCGGGTTGTTGCTACAAGACCTGGAATTGCCCGATTTCTGTGACTACGGCGTGCCGGTGCCGACCCCGGGGACGACCTACTCAGAGGCGACCAGAGTGGCGGGCGAGTTCGTGCGGGACATTATGAAGGCTAACCCGTCCCAGTTCCGGCTGTTCGGCCCCGACGAGGTCACCTCCAACCGCCTGCAAGCAGTCCTCGAGGTCACCAACCGGCAGTGGGAGGCCGAACGGCTGATCACAGACGACCACCTGGCGCCCGAAGGCCGGGTGATGGAGATGCTCTCCGAGCACCAGTGCCAGGGCTGGCTCGAGGGGTACCTGCTAACCGGCAGGCATGGTCTTTTTACGAGCTACGAGGCGTTCATCCACGTAATCGACTCGATGTTCAACCAGCACGCCAAATGGCTGAAAACTACGCGCCAGATACCCTGGCGGCGCCCGCTGGCCTCGCTCAACTACCTGTTGTCGTCCCACGTATGGCGGCAGGACCACAACGGTTTGTCCCACCAGGACCCGGGGTTCATCGACCACGTCGTGAACAAGAAAGCCGAAGTGATCAGGGTCTACCTACCGCCCGATACCAATTGCTTGCTATCGGTGGCCGACCACTGCCTGCGCAGCCGCCACTATGTGAACGTGATCGTGGCCGGGAAGCAACCGTCGCTCAATTACCTCTCAATGCAAGACGCCGTCTTGCATTGCACGCGCGGTATCGGCACCTGGGACTGGGCGTCAAATGACGAAGGCGACCCTGACGTGGTCATGGCCTGCTGCGGGGACGTCCCGACGCTCGAGACCCTGGCTGCGGTTGACATCCTGCGTAGAGAACTCCCTTCTCTCAAGGTGCGAGTGGTCAACGTGGTCGACCTGATGCGCCTGGAACCCGAGAGCGAGCACCCCCACGGTTTGTCGGACACCGAGTTCGACACCCTCTTCACCAAAGACCGCCCTGTGATTTTCGCCTACCACGGGTACCCCTGGCTCATCCACCGCCTCACCTACCGACGGACTAACCACGCCAATATGCACGTTCGCGGCTATAAAGAGGAGGGCACCACGACCACGCCGTTCGACATGGTCATGCTCAATGACTTAGACCGTTTTCATCTAGTTATGGACGTGATCGACCGCATACCGTCGCTCGGGTCGCACGCCGTGTCACTCCGACAGCGCATGCAAGACGAAAGAGTGAAGGCACGGGCCTACACTCGCGCCGAGGGGGACGACGATCCCGAGATCCGAGACTGGACCTGGCCATATTGACGCCATCCTCCCCACTCAATGCTCGGCCTGGGAGCGTGGGTCGATCAGCACGCTTCCTTCGGCCATTTCTCTGAGAGCCATCGGGTTCGTCCTTTCTATGATGCCATCCGACACAACGGATAATCCGAGGGGAGAGTCCAACGCTGGCCTCCTGGTGACTTTGTGCCCTGTTCGGGCCGGGCTCTGCTGCGAGATGCTGAGTGTATGCCACTGTTCTGGATGAAAAACCGAGGGCTGCGTTGGCACCCCAGCAATCCGGCTTTCGACGGCTCGCCTCGACCACCCTCCGTAGACGAAAGCTGCACTCCAGTTCGAACGGCTTTAGAGGAAAGGGACTGGGAGCAGATCGACGAGCTGTTAGCCGGCAAAAGCCCGCCTATTGTTTCCAACGCCAAAGAGGGCTTCAGCGGCACACTTGTGTCCTCTTTGCGCCAGCTACGGGACCTATCGCTGACTAACCAGGTTCTGCCAGCAGGGTCGACGCTCGACGCGTTGCTCGACCTGTGGGCCCTCGTGCATGAAATCGACCCCCGAGTGGCGGAACCCGTGGAGTCCCTACTCACCACTCTGGTGGGTCGTGACTTAGTGAGCGCCCGCGAGCTGGCCCTTACGTGCGACGAGATCGAGACAGCCCTGCAGGCGCAGGTGGGTTTGGCTGCCGACGACGGTTCAGACAGCCGGCGGCACTCGAAGGCGCAGTGGCGTTAGCGACGCCGCTAAGGAGGGAGCACGATGAGAGATAAATCTGTTTTGTTGGCCTTGGTACTGACCTTCTTCTTCGGCCCGCTGGGCCTGCTCTACGCTAGTGCCTGGGGTGCTGTAGTCCTGATCATCGTGGCTGCCCTGGGCGTCGTCCCAACGATGGGTTTCGTTTTGATGTTCGTCTGGCCAGCGGCGATGGTGTGGGGAGCGATTGCCGCAAATAACCAGCACACAGAGTTCGTTCGAAGCATTACGCGTAAGCCAATCCTGAACGACTTTATTAACCGATTAGATACTAACTAGACAAGAGAATGTTTGCGACTTTGGATCAGGCCTGCCTGGAGGGAGCCATGCCTCCAGACTGGGAAGGCCCCTTGACGAAAATAGTTGAAGCACAAGCCAAAGCAGCAGTGACCGGACCCGACCTTCTATTGGAACGGGGACATGCCGGCCCGCGCATCGTGGTGGGCGTAGACGGTTCTAAAAGCTCGAAGGACGCGCTGCGCTGGGCGGCACGCCAGGCCGACCTGACCGGAGCCTCATTGGACGTCGTGATGAGTTGGGAGCTCCCAATCGTCCCGTACGGTGCCTGGATCGGTTATGACGCCGGCGAGGATGCTCAGCGCCTGCTTGATGAGACCGTCGACGAGGTCCTCGGTGAGACGCCCGAACGTGACGTGGTGATTACGGTTGCTGAAGGCCAACCTGCGGTCGCGCTTCTCGAGGCAGCCAAAAGGGCCGATCTTCTGGTCGTTGGCGGCCGGGGCGACGGGCCTTTCGCTGGTCTGTTCCTAGGCTCTGTGGGCCACCGGTGCGTGACGCACGCACCATGCCCGGTAGTTGTTGTACCGCATTATCGATAGAGGACCGCGTATTAGTAGTACGCGCCCGATGGGACTGGAGTGTAGAGCCGGCGACCGCTGAAATGTGGGTTGACTATCAAGATCCAATTGTCCTTGCTCCCCGGAGCCCACGACTTGACCGGGTAGGTACGAGCGACGAGCGCAAGTGGGTCTCCGGCGTCAGTGATGTCGGCCCCTTCCCCGGTTACCACTACATCCCAACCTTCATGCGTCACCGGGTCGATGCAGTCCGCTTCGAACGCCACATGACCAAGCGGAGCCCAGGCCTGCACAACAGCCGAGCCGGTCGTGAAGACGACGGTATGCCCCCGAACGGCGAAGTTGACGGGGATTATCTCCGGGCGCCCTTCTCCGGTCACGACCGCCACCCGGCCGAACTCAACCCCTTTCAGCAGTTCCAAGCAGTGCTCTTCGTCGATCGGCTCGAGCGCAGCGTCCCACATGACAACCTCCTGTTTGGACGGGCCTACCCGTCCGTCCGTGGCGCTTTACGGCGCTCACCCCCCAGGGTCCCACGCAATCCGCCCGGGCCGGCAGGGCCGAAAGTCACAATGACGGGTTCCAATGGTCCCGGGGGCCGACCCACTCCTCAGCGAGGAACCGCGCTAGGAGCGGTCGCTGGTTCCGGTAGTTATCGGCACCCGCCATTCAAAGCGCGTCCCGCCGCCGCTCGGGGTGGTCAGGTCCAAATGGCCCCCGAGTAGTTCGGCCCGGGCGCGAGCGTTGGCAATACCGCTCAGGCGACCGGGTTGCCCGATCCCGATCCCGTTGTCGACCACCAGGATCCCCAGTTCGTCATCTACGGTTATGTGCACCTCGACCCGGCTGGCATGCGCGTGACGAGCGGTGTTGGACAGGGCCTCTCTCAAGACAGCTTCGGCTTCGAGCTGCACCTGGAGGGCAATGTCACGGTCGACCGCACCGTGGAAGGAAACGGCCGGTTTGAAGCCGAGCCCCTCGGTGGCGTCCGCCACCGCGTCGAGTACCCGAGCCCGCAACCCGGCGCCGGGTGTTGACTCGAGGGCGAAAATCGCCTCCCTAATTTCTTTGATCGTGCTGTCGAGGTCGTCGACAGTGGACGAGATCCTGGCTGAAACCTTCTCATTGTCGGTCAACGCCAGCGCCCCCTGCAGCCGAAGTCCGGCCCCGAACAACCGCTGGATAACTAGGTCATGGAGGTCGCGGGCGATGCGCTCACGATCGGCAGATATGAGCAGGACGTCGCGTTCCGAACGCACAGTCGCGAGCTCGTAAGCCAGGACGGCCTGGCTGGCCAGCGACGCCAGTACTTGGTCTGTACCCGGCTCGGGTACGGCTCCGTCGGGCTCGACGACGACCAGCGCGCCCATCCTGGCGGCCTCGCCCTTGGGGAAGGAAATGGGGAACGTGGTGCTAATCAGACCGTCACCAAGGCTCATGGTCGCGCTCTCGGTTAGGCTCCCGAGGTTGCCCACCTGCTGAGCCAGGCGGACCACTACGGGGCTGTCGTCCGAAGTGGCCGCCAGACTGCGGCGCCCGGCCTGATCGACCACGAGGACGGCGGAACTGGCCTTCGACAGATCGACGGCCCACTTACATATCAGGGTGAGAGATGTGTCGAGGGACCCTTCCGAAAGCAAGCTCAGCCGGATTTCGGCTGCCGCGGTCTGCCAACGAGCCTGGCGCTGGAGTTGGTCCTCCGCCGCTTTGCGCACTCTTATGTCCCGGGTCAGCACTGAATAACCGGCGTCCTCCCCGCTGTCCAGATGCGAAACGGAGATGGCGACATCGACCGGCGTGCCGTCGCGGGTGGACCAGTGGGTGTCGCGGGGGGCGGAGGTGCGCCCTGAGCGGGCCGCGTCCAGTAGCTCTTCTAGGGCGGGGTCTTGAGGGAAGAACTTGCTGACATGATGGCCGATCACATCCGACCGTGAATAGCCGAACATCTCCTCCGCCGCCTGGTTCCAACTTGTCATCACCCCACTCGATGTCATCGAGAAGATGCCGTCGGTGGACGACCGCACGATGGCGGCCAACTGAGCCTGGGCAGACTGAGCTGCCTTGCGCTCGGTTATGTCTCGCACCGCCGCCACAACCAGGGTATTTTCTCGGTCCCCGATGGGCGCCAGGCTGATGTCCACGGGGAATTCGGTGCCGTCGCGCCGACGAGCGTACAAGTCGAGGCTGGCCCCCATCGGCCGGGCATGCGGGTCGAGCGAGAACTGGGCCCGGTCCCCGCGGTGAGCGTGGCGGAAACGCTCGGGGATGAGTAGCTCGATCGGTTTGCCTTCAAGCTCCTCGGCGGAGTACCCAAAAAAGCTCTCGGTGCGGACGTTGACAGCCACAATGGTGCCGTCGCGGTCCACGGCCACGGCTGCGTCGGGCATCAGGGACAGGAACGTCTCGAGCATCCCCGTGCCCTGCAGCACTACCTGCGGACCGGTGCTTTCAGTCGAACCCATAACCCAGACCAATCACGAACTAAATCTAATCCCTCGGCTTGGGGTCCTCCGACTGCGCTTTCGGGCCCTTTGGCCCTGCCCCGGGCTGGCTCACCTGGGCCACCATTCTTCTTATGGCCCTTAGCCCCAACACGATGCATGAGACGGCCGCTGAGCTGGCGACGTCTTCCCGTCTTACTCCCGAACGCTGCCGCATCTTGCTCCGGGAGGCGAAAGACGGGCACCTGGCGCTATCACGCGGTGCCCTCCCGATCGTGGTACCGGTGAGCTGCGCCCTCGACGGCGACTCGCTGCTGGTGCGGGCGGGGCCAGGCTCACTCGACCGGGTCGCGGCGCAACCAGGGATCGTTGCGTTCGGGACGACCATCCCTGGCGTGGACGGGATCTCAAGCTGCGAGGTCCTGGTGCAAGGAAGAGCAGAGCTTGTTGGCCGCCCCACCTCAGATGTCCCGCCCCGGTTACCGTTCACAAACCCCGCCTTGACGACGGTCTTCCGCCTCACCTTGGAGCTGCTGACCGGGTGGGAGCACAGGCCCGCGCTCCAGACCAAAAGGAGTTACTGATGTCAACCCCCTCTTCCAGTACGCGCCAACCGGCATGGGACGTGATATTGACCGACGGTTCGACGGCCCGGGTCCGGCCCATTTCGCCGGACGACATCCCGGGGGTAAGGGCGCTGCACGGCCGGCTGTCAACAGACACCGTGCGTTTGCGCTACTTCGGGGCTCACCCGCACCTATCCGACCCCGAACTATTAGCGCTAGTTGAAAAAGAGGGCTTTGACCATCTCGCCCTCGTAGCCGAGCGTGCCGGTCAGCTCGTGGGCGTGGCCCAGTACGACCGCATTATCGCCAGCGCCGTGGCTGAAGTGGCTTTCGTCGTCGACGACGCCCACCAGGGGCTTGGCATTGGGACCCTCCTCCTCGAGTACCTGGCCAGTGAAGGACGCCGCTACGGGTTGAAGCGGTTCGCGGCGGACATCTTGTTCGAGAACTCACGGATGGTGAACGTCTTCCAGGCCGCCGGCTTTACCCAGCATTCCCAGTTGGAGGACGGCGTCATCCGGGTCGTGATGGACATTTCCCCCACCACCGAGGCTCTCCGCGCCCTCTACGAGCGCGACCGCAAGGCGGCCGCCCGCTCGATGCAGCGTCTGCTCCGGCCCCGTTCCGTGGCCGTGATCGGCGCCTCCCGGTCACCAGGGACAGTCGGCCACGAGCTGGTACGGAACCTGGTCACCGGCGGTTTCCAGGGCCCGGTTTACCCGGTCAACCCGACGGCCTCTCATATCGCCAGCGTGCCCTGCTTCGCCAGCCTCGACCAGATCCCCGGTGCAGTCGACTTGGCCATCGTGGCGGTACCGGCGCGTTCGGTACTCGAGGTCGTCGACCAGTGTGGCCGCAAAGGCGTGGGTGGCCTGGTTATAGTCTCGTCTCACTTCGCCGAGGACGGGGCCGACGGGGCGGCATTGGAGCGCGAAGTGGCGCGTCTGGCCCACTCCTGCGGGATGCGGGTGGTGGGCCCAACTGCTTCGGTGTCCTCAACACAGACGCGGGTGTCTCCATGAACGCCACCTTTGCCAAGGACACGCCTACGGCCGGCACGCTCGGGTTTGCTTCCCAGTCGGGCGGGCTCGGGATCGCCATCCTGGCCGAGGCGAAGAGGCGGGGGATAGGTCTCTCTAGTTTCGTATCTATGGGCAACAAGGCCGACGTGAGCGGTAACGACCTGCTCTCCTGGTGGTCCGAGGACGACGCCACCAGCGTCGGTCTGCTGTACCTCGAATCGTTCGGGAACCCTCGGAGGTTCGCTCGCTTGGCCCGCGAACTGAGCCGTTCCAAGCCCGTCATCGCCGTGAAGAGCGGCCGGAGCGCGGTTGGGCGCCGGGCCGCCTCTTCTCATACCGCCGCGCTGGCCAGCTCCGACGATGCCGTCGCCGCTTTGTTCCACCAGACCGGCGTGATCCGGGTGGACACCATCGAGGAGTTGTTCGACGTGGCCCAGGTCGTCGGCGGCCAACCCCTGGCTAACGGCCTCCGGGTGGCGGTTTTGAGCAACGTGGGCGGCCCCGCGGTACTGGCCGTCGACGCGTGCGAGAGCAATGGCCTTCAGGTCCCCGAGTTCTCCCCCGAACTTCAGCGCCAGATTGTCGACGTTTGCCCCCGGAACGGGGGTGCCAGCAACCCCATCGACCTAGGGGCTGAGGCCAACGCGACAATGTACGAGAAGATCCTCGAGCTCCTGCTTCGCTCTGACGAAATCGATGCGGTGGTTGTCAACTTCACCCCGCCGTTGGTCAACCGGCGTACCGATGAGGTGGCGGCCGCCATCGTCGCCGCCGTCGACCGTAGCGCTGCGGCCGACGATGCCGGCGCAGCCGACGATGCCGGGGCAGCCGACGAGAGCTCCCACGTGGGGAAGCCCGTCGTGGCCAGCCTGCTCGGCGCTGACGAGTGTGGGGCGGCCATCCTGCGCTCGGCCCGCTTCCCGGTGCCGAGCTACACGTACCCGGAAACGGCGGTTAGAGCGCTGGCCCACGCTCTTCGGTACGCGGCGTGGCGGCCCGGCCGAGCGGGTCCGTCCCTGTGCTGCCCGATGTCGACGTGAACGAGGCCCGGCGTCGGCTGCCCCACCACGAAGTCGACGGAGCCGAGGCGGGCCTGTCCCCGGGCTGGGTGACCGGGGCCGCGGCCATGGACGTGCTGGCCGCCTTCGGCATCCCGGTCGTCCGTACCGTCGAGGCGCACAGCGCCGATGAGGCGGGCAAGTGGGCCGATGACATCGGGGGGCCGCTGGCCCTGAAGGTGCTGGGCCCGGTGCACAAAAGCGAGGGCGGGGGAGTGCGGCTCGGCTTGGTGGGCCACGTCGCTGTTGTTGCGGCTTACAACGCCATGTCCGACAACTTTGGCGAAGAGATGACTGGCGCCGTGTTGCAGCCGATGGTGCCAGCTGGCGGGGTCGAGACCATCGTGGGGGGTATTCAAGACCCCTCCTTCGGCCCGCTGGTAGTGTTCGGCCTGGGTGGCATCACGGTTGAGGTTTTGGGAGACCACGCGACGCGGCTTGCCCCGCTGACTGATGCCGATGCCCGGGAGATGGTCACCGGCTTGCGAGGGTCGGCTCTCCTGGCAGGCTACAGGGGTCAGCCGGCGGTGGACGTCGACAGCCTTGTCCAGGTGCTGCACAGGGTCAGCCGGCTGGTGGAGGAGCTGCCCGAAGTGGCCGAGCTCGACTGTAACCCCGTCATCGCCACCCCCGCCGGAGCCCTGGTCGTGGACGCCCGTATACGGATCGACCCGAGTGCCGCGCACCTAGTGGATGACACCCGCCACCTGCGTTAGCTCGACACCGCGACTGGTCCCGCCCATTTGTGCGTGAAAACAGGTCTCCCGCTCACCTTTTCGCGCACGAATCGCGGCCGCGAACGCGGGAGGTTCAGCGGGTGACGTCCCGAGCTCCGGCCACTACGGCCTGGCCGAAGCTAATGCCACCGTCGTTGGTCGGGACGCGAGAATGGAGGAGGACGCGAAAACCGTCTTGTTGCAACCCTGTTACGACTCGCTCGGTCAACAGCACGTTCTGGAAAACGCCCCCCGATAAAGCGACCGTGGCCACGTTCGAGGCGAAATCGCGGGTTTTGCTACAAGCAGCAACAATGCTTGCCGCCACTGCATTGTGGAAGCGGGCGGCTATGACGGGCGGCGATATGCCGGCGACCATGTCCTCCGCTACATGTCGTACCAGTTCGGCCCCGACTATCTGGACGGGCCCCGTGCCTTCTACCAGCACCGGGTATACCGACATCTCGCCCGGGTCGGCCATCTGTTCGAGCTCTATCGCGGCCTGGCCCTCGTAATTAATGCTGTCCCGGCCGCAGACGATAGCGGCCACAGCGTCGAAAAGCCGCCCGGCGCTCGACGTCAGCGGGCTGGCCGTGCCGCTGCGGGCCAGGGCGACAACGGCCCTCCACTGGTCCTCGTGGCGCCTGAGGACACCGAGGACCGCAGGAGGCGACGCCGCGAAGGCCAGGTCAAGGTAAGAGGCGGCCATGCGCCAGGGGTGTTTTATGGCGGCTGTCCCGCCTGGCATGGGGACCGGGACCAGGTGGCCGGCTCGTTGGTAGTTCGCGAGGTCAGCGACCAAAATTTCCCCTCCCCAGAGGGTGCCGTCGTCGCCGTAGCCGAGGCCATCAAAGGCAACGCCTATGACCGGGCCGGTCTGCCGGTTGTCGGCCAGGCAGGAGACGATGTGGGCGTGGTGGTGCTGTACTCCGACCAGGTCCACCCCCTCACGCTCGAGGGCGTACTTTGTCGACAGGTACTCGGGGTGGAGATCGTGGGCCACAGTCTCGGGGTAGATATCGAACAGTCGGCAGAAGTGCTCGATGCCCTCACGGAACGACCGCAGTGTCTCGTAGTTCTCGAGGTCGCCGATATGGTGCGAAACGAACGCCCGGTTTCCCTTGGCCAGGCAGAAAGTGTTCTTTAGCTCTGCCCCGCAGGCGAGCACCGGGCGGGGGAACTCATACGGGACGACAAGAGGTTGAGGGACGTAACCTCGTGAGCGGCGCAGGACGATGCCCTTGCCCAACAGGGCCCGGGTGACCGAATCGTCGGTCCGTATGTGAACGGCCCGATCGTGGACCAAGAAGGCGTCGGCGATCCCGCCCAGGCGTTTCAGCGCGTCCTTGTCCTCGTAAGCGATTGGCTCGTCGGAAACGTTCCCACTCGTAAGCACAAAAGGCTCGCCGACAGCACCAGCAATGAGGTGGTGCAACGGGGTGTACGGGAGCATGAGCCCCAGGTACCGGTTACCTGGAGCGACCGATGGTGCGATTCCCGTGGTCTCCAGCCCCTCTTGTTGGCGACGGGCCAGTACGATCGGGTGCGCCGGGCTATTGAGCAACAGCTCGTCCGCCACACTTAGCTCGCATAACGAGCGTGCGGTCTCCGGGTCCTTGACCATGACCGCAAAGGGTTTGTCCTCCCGGTGCTTGCGGGCGCGCAGGTAGGCGGCCGCCGTTTCCGATGATGCAATGACCGCCAGGTGATAACCGCCGAGGCCCTTTATGGCCAGTACCTCTTGTGACCGGAGACGCCCGACCGCGCCGGCTAAAGCCTGCCCGCCTCCTGCTAAGACGTCGCCCTCAGGACTGGTAAGGCTCAACGTAGGGCCGCACTTCGGGCAGCACGTCGGTTGCGCGTGATAGCGGCGGTCGTCCGGGTCGACGTACTCCCGCCCGCATTCGCTGCACATTACGAACGATGCCATCGTCGTGTTCGGGCGGTCATAAGGCACGTCACGAACGATCGTGAAACGCGGCCCGCAATTGGTGCAATTTATGAACGGGAACCGATAACGGCGGTTGGCGGGGTCGAACAGCTCCCGCAAACATTCCGGACAAGTGGCTGTATCCGCCGAAACCAATGCCTGCCGTTCACCGGTCCCGTCGCTGGCCACTATCTCGAACCCGACCGTTCCTGTGACCCTCAACGGCTGAGTCCAAACGCGCTCGATCACGCTGAGGGGAGGCGCCTTGTCTTCCAGGTTGACCAGGAAAGCTGACAGTTGCTCGCCGTCCCCCTCGACTTCCATGAAAACCCCGCCCGTATCGTTGCCGACGAACCCGGCCAAGCCGAGCCGATTGGCCAGGTTGCGCACAAAGGGCCGGAAGCCGACGCCCTGGACTACCCCCTCCACTCGCACGAAGAGACGGCTTTTCGATGTCATGACGGCCTACGCCGGGTTGCCTAACAGATGCGCGGCAGGGGGTCGCCAACCAGCATGTCGACCACCCTGGTGCCCCCGAAGCCGGTATCTTCCAGGACGAGGCCTTCGGGCTGCTCTCTGACCTCGCCTATGACAACGCTGTCGCGTCCCATGGGGTGGGCACACATGGCGCTAAGCGCATCGTTGGCATGTCCACCATCGACGACAACGACCATTCGCCCTTCGCAGGCCACGTAAAGCGGGTCGATGCCGAGCATTTCGCACACCCCGAAGACCTCTGACCGCACCGGGAGCGCTTCTTCGGCTAGCACGACCCCGACTCCACTGGCCAGCGCCACCTCGTTGAGCACGGTGGCTACGCCACCGCGGGTGGCATCCCGCAGAACGTGCACGTTAGTCCCTACGCCATCGAGGAGCGCTGCGACCAACCCATTCAGAGGCGCCGTGTCAGAAACGATATCGGCCGATATCCCGAGCTCGCCCCGGGCCAAGAGCACGGCGGTACCGTGGTCACCGATATAACCCGACACGATGACCTTGTCACCAGCGCGCGCCGCCGCCGCTGACAACCCCGCCGCCCGTTGGTCGACCAGACCGATACCAGAGGTGTTCACGTAGCATCCGTCGCCCTTGCCATGTTCTACGACCTTGGTGTCACCGGTGACCACCGGCACCCCGACGAGGTGAGCAGCGTTAGCCATAGCTTCGACGACCCGAGCCAGGTCCGCGAGGGGAAAGCCCTCCTCGATGACAAACCCGGCTGATAGTGCCAGGGGCTGAGCCCCACATGCAGCCAGGTCGTTTACAGTGCCGTTCACAGCGAGGTCGCCGAGGCAGCCTCCGGGGAAGAAGATCGGTGAGACCACGAACGAGTCAGTCGTGAAGGCCACCCCCTTCCCGGCCACTTGAACCACGGCTCCATCATTTAACGGAGCGAGGGCCGGGTTGTGGAAGGCCTTGAGGAAGACCGTCTCGATGAGCGCGTGAGTCGCCTTGCCGCCCGAGCCGTGCGACATGGTGATGGCCCCGGACGGTGCCCGGGCCTTCCTGGCCAAGCGTGCCTGGCTCGTCACGACCGCGCTGCCGACCTCACGCGTGGGACCTCGAGGCGGCCAAAGTTGTAGTAAGCGGCGCAGGCGCCCTCACTGGAGACCATGCACGTGCCGATCGGCTTTTCGGGAGTGCACGCCTTGCCGAATACCCGGCACTCCCACGGGCGGATCTGGCCGCGGAGCACCTGTCCGCACTGGCACGCCCTCGGGTCTGCTACGCGCACCCCTGGGATCTCGAAGAGCTCCTCGGCGTCGTGTTCGGCGAACTCCGGCCTCAGTTTTAACGCAGATAAGGGGATGGACCCGAGCCCTCGCCACTCGAAATGAGGCCTCGGCTCCATGGTTTGTGCCATGACGCCAATAGCGGTTGGGTTCCCTTCCCAGGTGACAACCCGCCCGTACTGGTTTTCGACCTCGGCCCGGTGCTCACTCAATTGCCGCATCACCATGTACACGGACTGCAGGACGTCGAGGGGCTCGAAACCTGAGACAACCAGGGGCTTCCCATAATCTGTGGCGATAGGTACGTAGGGCCGGCAGCCGATCACGGTTGAAACGTGGCCCGGGCCAATAAACCCATCAATATCGACGTCATTGGCGTCGAGGATGGCTTTGAGCGGGGGGATGATCGTGACGTGGTTGCAGAAGACCGAAAAGTTCACAATGCGGTCGGCCCGGGCCCGGAGCAGCGTGAGAGCCGTCGAGGGAGCCGTCGTCTCGAAACCGATAGCGACGAACACAACGCGCCGGTCGGGTTCGTCGATAGCTAACTTCAGGGAGTCCATGGGGGAGTACACCACCCGTACGTCTGCGCCGGCGGCCTTGGCGTCGAGAAAGGAACCCCTACCTCCGGGGACGCGCATCATGTCGCCAAAACAGGCCAACGTGACGCCCGGCTGGTGGGCGATCGATATGGCATCGTCAACCCGACCCATGGGGATCACGCATACGGGGCAACCCGGGCCGTGAACGAGCTCTACGGATTCCGGGAGGTAGTGCTCGAGCCCGTGTTTGTAGATGGTGTGGGTGTGGCCGCCGCACACCTCCATAACCTTGTAGTGCTGGCCGGGCTCGCACAGTTCAGCGATAGCGCCGGCCAAAGCGGTGGCTTTGCCTCGGTCTCGGTACTCGGTGACAAACCGCATGACCTACTCCCGCTCGGCCGTTGACCGAGCGCCCAACTGTGACGCGGGCACTGAGGATTGTGCTGTTTGGCTCGCTGCCTGCGCTGCCGAACGGGCCATGACCGCCAGCTCATCGGTATATGCGCTGGCCATGCCCTCGAGCATGCGCAACGTCGCCTGCGCCTCGGCCTCGTCGATGCGGGCCAAGGCGAAGCCGACGTGGATAAGGACCCAGTCGCCCGGCCTGGTTGCCTCCTCGGTGAGCAACGCTATATTTACCCGCCGCCTGGCTCCGCCGACGTCGACCCAAGCGTACTGTCCGTCAACACTGTCGAGCTCGGTTATGAGCCCAGGGATCCCGAGGCACATGATGCTTCATCGTAACCCGGCCCGCGTGGCCGCACCCAGGGCCAAAAGGCCCTGCCTCGAGGGTCACGCTTCTGGTGCTGGCCGGGATTGGTGCTCCACGATGGGACCTTCGGCCCCAGCGCCGGTAACCCCGCCTCGCGTATGTTGGTTCACAACGACCAGGTCAAGGTGCCAGGAGGCTCTAATTGGCTATGAGCGCAGTCGCGGGTCGGTCGGCACCGAGCGATGACAAGCGGTGGCGGCAGGTAGACGTCCGGATGCGCCGGCTCGGCTACCGCCCAGATGGTCTCATCGAGGTGTTGCATACCACGCAAGAGGTCTTCGGCTATCTCGATGAGGAAGCGTTGTCGTATGTGGGCGAGAGCCTGGGCGTGCCTCCGAGCAAGGTCTACGGCGTTGCCACTTTCTACTCGCATTTCACGCTTAAACCGCAGGGCCTGCACACCTGCGTGGTTTGCACGGGCACGGCCTGCTACATAAACGGTGCCAGCGCCTTGCTCGCGGCCATAGTCAAGGAGCTGGGGGTACAGCCTGGGGGCACCACCCCCGACGGGCGGCTGTCGGTGCTGAAAGCCCGCTGCCTCGGGGCCTGCAGTATGGCGCCGGCGGTCGTCGTCGACGGAGAGGTGCACGGCCACGCCGTGCCCGCGCAGCTGGTCGACGCCCTGGAGAACCTATGAGCACCGATGGGCCCGACACCTCGGCTCCCGTTCGCCCCCGGCGTCCGCCCGAGCCGCTCATCCCCGACGGCCCTCCTAGGGCGTCGGCGAACGTATGCCAGGCTGCGGGCTGCCTGTCGATGGGATCTGACCAGCTCTTTGAAATCCTTCGTGATGCAGTGCTGGCGAGAGGCTTGGAGGATGTGGCTGTCAGGCGCGTGGGTTGCCTCGGATTGTGCGCCGCCGGGCCACTCGTGGAGGTCCCGGAGCAAGGCCGGCTCTTCGAGCGGTCCGACCCCGGCGACCCCAAGCGCACCGAAGAACTGGTGAGCAGCCTGGCTGGCGAGACCGTCGGTGGGCGCTCGGTGGCAGCTGACCCGTTCTTCTCCCACCAGGTGAAGGTGGTACTGGAGCGGTGCGGCATTGTCGACCCTGAGCGCCTGGAGGACTACGTCGCCACCGGCGGCTACCAGGCCCTGACCAAAGCTCTCACCACCATGGCAGCCGACGACGTGATCGCCGAAGTCGTCCTCAGCGGGTTGCGAGGCCGGGGCGGGGCGGGCTACCCGACCGGGCTCAAATGGCGGACTGTGGCCAAGGCCAACGGCTCCGACGGCAAGTACGTCGTATGCAATGCGGACGAGGGGGACCCGGGCGCCTTTATGGACCGCAGCGTCCTGGAGAGCTGCCCCCAGCAGGTCCTGGAGGGCATGGCCATAGCTGGTTATGCGGTGGGCGCCAACCGGGGTTACGTGTACGTTCGAGCGGAGTACCCCCTGGCGGTCAAGCGTCTGTCCAGCTGCCATCCGCCAGGCGGAACGAGAGGGCCACCTTGGGTCAGAGATAGCCGGGACCCGCTTCGATTTCCAGGTCGAGGTCCGGATCGGAGCTGGCGCCTTCGTGTGCGGCGAAGAGACGGCGCTTATCGCGTCGATACAGGGGGGCAGGGGCGCCCGAAGCCACGGCCGCCGTACCCGGCCGCCTCCGGCCTTTGGGGTTGCCCCACATTGATAAACAACGTCGAGACCTTCGCCAATATCCCGGCCGTGATAGGACGGGGCGGCGACTGGCTGAGCGCTATAGGGACCGAACGGTCCAAGGGGACGAAAGTCTTCGCCCTCACCGGGGCGGTCACCAACACCGGGCTTATCGAGGTGCCGATGGGCCTGGCCCTGCGTCAGATCGTTTTCGAGATCGGGGGCGGCCTGGCCGAAGGCCGCCGGTTCAAGGCCGTCCAGACGGGTGGCCCGTCCGGCGGTTGTATCCCGGAAAGCCTGTTGGACATGCCCGTCGACTACGAGACATTGGCCGAGGCGGGGTCGATAATGGGCTCGGGCGGCATGATCGTGATGGACGACCGGACGTGTATGGTAGATGTGGCCAAGTTTTTCATGGACTTTTGCCGGGAGGAATCCTGTGGCAAGTGCCTCCCGTGCCGGGTCGGCACCGAGGAGATGTACCGGTTGCTCGACCGCATAACTACGGGGCAGGCCACCCGGGCCCACTTGGCCCAACTAGAAAATCTGGCGACAATGGTAAAAGCGACCAGCCTGTGCGGCCTCGGCCAGGGTGCTCCGAACCCTATCTTTTCCACGCTGCGCTATTTCCGGGACGAATACCTGGCCCACATAGACGACCGCATCTGCCCGGCGGGGGTTTGTTCGATCGGGGCCGAGCCCACGGCTGGGGATATGGAGGCCGCACGGGTTGGCAGCGGCCCATTGAGCAGCGGAGGAGGGCAATGAGCGAAGTACGGACCCTTGTATTGGACGGCAAAGACGTGGCTGCCACCTCCGACCAGACCGTGCTGTCGGCGGCCGAAGAAAACGGGATCCACATCCCCACCCTGTGCCACCTCGAAGGGCTTAGCGACGTCGGCGCCTGCCGGTTGTGCGTGGTGGAAGTGGAAGGCAGCCCCAAGCTGCTCGCCGCCTGTGCCACCAGGGTCGAGGAGGGCATGAAGGTAACGACGTCGTCGGAGCGTCTGGTCGCCTACCGCCGCAACATAGTCGAGCTCTTTTTTGTCGAGCGGAACCACATTTGTGCCGTATGCGTGGCCAACAACCATTGCGAGTTGCAGGACCAGGCCAGGGAGCTGCAGCTGACCCATTTCGAACTGCCGCCGCTGCACCCCGAAGTGACTGTCGACGCCACCCACGAGCGGTTCGTGCTGGACCAAAACCGGTGCATCCTGTGCACCCGCTGCGTCCGGGTGTGCGACGAAATAGAGGGGGCGCATACCTGGGACATCCAGGGCCGGGGGGCGAACGCTCGCCTGGTTTCCGACCTCGGCACGCCCTGGGGTAGTTCGACCACGTGCACTAGCTGTGGCAAGTGCGTCCAGGTGTGCCCGACGGGTGCCCTGTTCGAAATGGGCCGTTCGGTATCCGAGCCCAAGTCCCGGAGGCCGTATTTACCATACCTGCTCAAGGCCCAAAGGCGGGAACCATGAGCACCGGAAAACCCACACTGGCTACAATTTGGCTGGACGGGTGCTCGGGTTGCCATATGTCGTTCCTCGACATGGACGAGCGGTTGCTGGAGCTGGCCGCCCGGGTTGACCTCGTTTACGGCTGCCTCGTCGACGCCAAGGAGTTCCCAGAAGGAGTGGACATAACCCTGGTCGAGGGGGCCGTCAGCTCCGAGGACGACCTGCGCAAGATCCGCCAGGTCCGCCAACGAACTCGTATCCTCGTTTCCCTAGGCGACTGCGCCGTGACGAGCAATGTCCCTGGGATGCGGAACCCCTTTGGGCCCCGGCCAGCGCTCGACCGGGCCTACATGGAGAACGCCACGTTGCACCAGCAGGTGCCGCAAGAGGCCGTGCCCGCCCTCCTGGCTGAATCACTCCCGGTGCATGCGTGGGTACCCGTGGACGTGTTCCTCACTGGTTGCCCGCCGTCGGCTGACCGCATCCTCGAGGTGATCGTGGGCCTACTCGACGGCAAAGTAGCCGAGGCCGCCAAAGTGTCACGGTTCGGATGAGGTCGAGGGGGCAATTGTGAGCGAGATAGTTATCGAACCGGTCACGCGGATCGAGGGCCACGCCAAGATCACGATGTTCCTGGACGAGGCGAGGCGAGGTAAGGGACGCTCATTTCCACGTGACCCAGTTCCGGGGGTTCGAGCGCATCGCCCAGGGCCGCCCGGTTTACGAGATGCCGGCTTTGATGGCGCGCATTTGCGGCATCTGCCCGGTGAGCCACCTGGTCGCCTCGGCCAAGGCGTGTGACGAGATCCTTGGTGTATCGGTCCCCCCGGTGGCGGTCAGGCTGCGCCGGGTCATGAACCTGGCTCAGATCGTACAGTCGCACGCGCTCAGTTTTTTCCACCTCTCGTCGCCCGATTTGCTATTGGGCTTCGACCACGAACCGGCGGGCCGCAACCTTTTTGGCGTGGCGGAACGGGCACCCGAACTGGCAAGAGATGGCATCGCCGTTCGCAAGTTCGGGCAGGAGATCATCGAGCGGTTGGGAGGCAAGCGCATCCACCCGGCGTGGGTGGTGCCCGGAGGTGTTAGCGCCCCGCTGGAACCGGGGCAGCGAGTCGCCATACTGGCCACCGTGCCTGACGCTCGCGCCCGGGCCGTGCGAACGCTCGAATGGTTCAAGGCTAACCTGGCCTCCTGGGTGGAAGAAGCCTCGGTTTTCGGCAGTTTCCCGAGCCTGTACATGGGACTGGTGCACGAGGACGGCAACGCCGCCTATTCCGACGGTGAGCTGCGGGTCATCGACGGCGACGGCCTGGCACTCATGGACCGGGCCGACCCCAGGCCCTACTGGGACTACATCGGTGAGGCGGTAGAACCGTGGTCGTACTTGAAGTCCACGTACTACAAGCCGCTCGGCTACCCGGATGGGCTGTACCGGGTCGGGCCGTTGGCGCGGCTCAACGTGGTCGACCAACTGGGGACGCCCGCCGCCGACGCTGAACTGGCCGAGTACCGGGCTCGCCTGGGGCGGTACCCGAGCAGTTCCTTTCAGTACCACTGGGCCAGGCTGATCGAGATCGTGCACTGCATCGACACGCTGGAGGATCTTCTGTCCGACCCTGGTATCCTCGGCACCGATGTGCGAGCCCGTGCGGCCATCAACCGCCAAGAAGGCGTCGGGGTGTCGGAGGCCCCCCGGGGCACCCTGTTCCACCACTACCGCGTGGACGGTGACGGGATTGTCCAATGGGTCAACCTCGTTATAGCTACAGGCCATAACAACCTGGCCATGAACAGGGCCGTCCTTCAGGTGGCCCGCCATTACATAAAGGGAGACCAGGTGCGCGACGGGGCGCTCAACCGGGTCGAGGCGGTTATCCGGGCGTACGACCCGTGCCTGTCCTGTTCGACGCACGCGGTCGGTCAAATGCCGCTCGAAATAGACGTCGTTGGGCCCAATGGTGATCTTGTGCGCAAATTGTCCCGATCGAGCAGGTGATAGGCCCGAGATGCGGCTAGGTCACGCGCTGGTCGTTGGCTTCGGTAACGAACTGCGTGGGGACGACGGCGTCGGCCAGGTGGTGGTTGAGGCGGCATGGTCACAGCGTCACGGCGTGCGCGCGCTCGGTGGAGCCGCCTTCGTCTGGCGGGCGCAGCTGTTGCCCGAGATGGCGCACGACCTGTCGGGCGCGAGCTTCGCCGTATTTGTCGATGCCGCGTATGACGGCAGCGCGCCAGGGTCGGTGCACCTGAGCCAGCTTGATAACGAGATCGCTCCGAAGGACCGGGTAGGACAGCCTGCCGGTGCTTTGGGGTGTTGGGCCGACCTGAGCCCGACAGCCCTTCTCTTATTGTGTGCCGAGCTCTTTGGCGCCGCCCCAGCGGCTGTGTTAGTTACTGTGAGCGTGGATTTGCCCGCGATCGGGTTGGGCTTGTCCCCGCTCGTCCGGGCCGCCGTCCCGGTCGCAGTTGGTGTGGTGGAGAGAGCCATCGCTTCTTGGCAGGACGCCAGTGAACCGGTTACGGGAACGAGCGGCCGACTTCTTCATGCATGAGCTGTCACTCGTAGAGGAACTGGTGGCGGCCTGTCGTGATCGTGCGGGGGGAAGAGCCGTCCGCCAGGTGCGGGTACGGTGCCCGGCGAGCGTGGACGCGGAGGAACTATGCGCAGGTTTTGCCTTCGCCGCCAACCGGCTAGCCCTATCTGCCACTGACCCGTGTTTGGTCGCCGCCGAGCTGAAGGTGGACCCTGTGCCGGTGCACCTGGCGTGCGCTTGTGGTTACGAAGGCCAGTTGACAGAGGACCATCTAGCCGGTCACATGAGCATTTGCCCTCGATGCGATCATGTCGGCGAAGTTACCGATGGCCTCGAGCTGGTGAGCATGAGCTTCTCGGACGACATGGAGCCTTTCGGCCCCCCTTGAGGGACCAAGTGCCCTAGGCCCCTGCTCGGCCAGAACACTAAAACTGGAAGTTAGTGCTACGTCCACGAAAGTTCGCCCGGTGGCCAATTCTGGAAGAGTCGAACGGCGCAAACACCTTCGGCGCCAACCGGGCGAACGTCTTCTGCCGTGGCACCAAGGATTGTGCCCTTTTCGCTTCAGAGGTGATCGCCATCTACCCGATCACCCCGGCCTCGCCCACGGGCGAGCGCGATGACGACTGGGCCGCACAAAGTAGCACCCGATGGTACGGACAAGGAAGGAGGAACTGAAATGAGGGTTTGGATCGAACAGGACTACTGCACTGGCGACGCCCTGTGTGCTGACCTGTGCCCGGACGTTTTCGAGATGGGTGATGACGGGCTGGCTCACGTAAAAGGACAAGGCGCTGGGTGCGAAGACCGCGTGCCGTCCGTCTTGGTCCCAGAGGGCTTGGAGGACATCGTCCGCGATGCCGAGGCACAGTGCGCCGGCGAGTGCATCCACGTGGGCTCATGACCGCGTCCCTGAGCCGTGAGCGGAATTGGGCCTTTGTCCTCTAGGGCGGTCCTGGCGGCGGACCGGATAATGAGTTAACAACAAAAATGACGTCCCGGCCGGAGGTTGCCGAAGACTTAAAGGTGGAGGAGGAAGCTCATGGTTAAGTACGTTTATGACTTCTGCGAGGGCAGCAAAGAAATGCTGGACCTGCTCGGAGGTAAAGGCGCCAACCTGGCCGAAATGACGAACCTGGGCCTTCCCGTCCCGCCCGGCTTCACGATCACCACGGAAGCCTGCCAAACATTCCTTACGACCGGGTCAGCCCCTCCAGGACTGCACCACGAAATAAGCGAGCACCTGGCCCGGCTTGAACGCGACATGGGCAAGAAGTTGGGTGACCCCGCGGCCCCTTTGCTGGTATCGGTACGGAGCGGGGCTAAGTTCTCCATGCCGGGCATGATGGACACCGTCCTCGATGTGGGCCTCAACGACAGTTCCGTCGAAGGCCTGGCCAAGCAGTCCGGTGACGAGCGTTTCGCCTGGGACTCCTACCGACGGTTGGTGCAGATGTTCGCCAAGACCGTGCTGGGGGTGGACGGCGGCTTGTTCGAGCAAGCCCTCACCGACCTGAAGCAGGAGAAGCACGCTGCAACGGACACGGAACTAGAGGTCGACGACCTCGAGAAACTGGTCTCTATTTACAAGGACATTGTCAGAAAAGAGACGGGGCAGAGGTTCCCCGTTTCGCCTCGGGACCAGTTGGACGCGGCCATCCTGGCTGTTTTCAATTCGTGGAATGGTGAGCGGGCACGTATCTACCGGCGGCAGGAGCGTATACCCAACGACCTGGGGACGGCAGTGACAGTGGTGGCCATGGTCTTCGGCAACCTCAACCTGAGCTCCGGCACGGGGGTGGCCTTCACCCGCGACCCGGCGACCGGTAACCCGGGCGTCTATGGGGATTACCTCCAAGACGCTCAGGGCGAGGACGTCGTCGCGGGCATCCGCAACACGATGCCGATCCAGGAGCTGGAAGAGCT
The DNA here is from genome assembly GCA_963750465.1 of uncultured Acidimicrobiaceae bacterium. GTDB lineage: Bacteria > Actinomycetota > Acidimicrobiia > Acidimicrobiales > Palsa-688 > Fen-671. The sequence continues at coordinate 9,216 of CAVVRE010000005.1, read as the reverse complement.
GAACGCGGCTGCTTACCAGAGATTGCTGGACATAATGGCCACGCTGGAGCGTCATTATCGGGACTTATGCGATATCGAGTTCACCATAGAGAACGGGAAGCTGTGGATGTTGCAGACCCGGGTGGGCAAGCGCACCGCGGCCGCCGCCTTCCGGATCGCCACCCAGCTCGTGGACGAGGGAGTGATATCGATGGACGAGGCCTTGGGCCGCGTGAGCGGGGCCGGGCTGGCCGAGCTGATGTTCCCTCGTTTCGACCAAGCGGACACGGCTACCCGGCTGGCCACAGGTATGGGCGCCAGCCCGGGGGCCGCCGTCGGCCGGGTGGTCTTCGACTCAGAGTCTGCCGTTGCCCAAGCAGCAAAGGGCGAAGCGGTGATCCTGGTCCGCACCGAGACCAACCCGGACGACCTACCCGGGATGGTGGCGGCCAAGGGGATCCTCACTCGGCGGGGGGGCAAGACGAGCCACGCCGCCGTAGTCGCCCGGGGCATGGGCAAAACCTGTGTCGTGGCGGCGCAGGAACTGCGCATCGACACTAAAGCGAGACAATTCACCACTCCCGGTGGGACCGTCATTTCGGAGGGCGATGTCATCTCCATAGACGGCAAAAGCGGCGTCGTTTATTGCGGGGAGCTCCCCGTCGCCCCGTCTCCGCTGGTCGAGTTCTTCGAAGGCACGTTTGACGCCGACCGCGCGGATCCTGAGACGCGTGAACTGGTCTCCTCTGTGGCGCGGCTCTTACACCATGCTGATGCTCGGGGCCACCTGTTGGTTCGAGCCAATGCCGACATGCCGGAGGACGCACGACGCGCCCGCGCCTTTGGGGCGGCCGGCATCGGGCTATGCCGCACCGAGCATATGTTCCTGGGGGAGCGGCGGCGCCTGGTTGAGCGGCTCATCCTGGCCGGTGACGACGAGGTCGAACGCAAGGCCGCCCTCGACGCTCTGCTGCCCCTCCAGCGGGCGGACTTCGTAGCCATCCTGAAGGAAATGGACGGGCTACCGGTGACCATCCGGCTCATCGACCCGCCGTTGCACGAGTTCCTCCCTGACCTCACCGAACTATCGGTGCGGGCGGCCGTCGCCGTGGCCAATGGCCAACAGGACGAGGAAGCCGAGCGGCTCTTGCCGGCGGTCCGGCGGCTGCACGAGACGAACCCGATGCTCGGCCTCCGAGGCGTGAGGCTCTGCCTGGCCGTGCCCGGGCTGGTCGAGCTCCAGGTGCGCGCCATCTCCGAGGCCGTGGCCCAACGCCGCCAGGAGGGTGGCGAACCAGTGGCCGAGATAATGGTCCCCGTTGTCGGGTCCGTCCAGGAACTCGAGCACGTCCGGGAGGAAGCCGAGGCCGTGATCGACGTAGTCGCGGCTGAGACCGGGGTTCGCCTGCACAAGGTCATAGGGACGATGATCGAGCTGCCCAGAGCCTGTCTAACCGCTCGTCAAATCGCCCATGCGGCCGACTTTTTCTCCTTCGGCACCAATGACCTAACCCAGACGACGTGGGGGTTCTCCCGGGACGACTGCGAGGCCTCGTTCTTCCCTCGCTACATAGACCTCGGGATCTTCGGGACCTCGCCCTTCGAGACACTTGACCAAGAGGGTGTCGGTGCCCTGGTGAGGATGGCAGCGAAGGCAGCCCGGGTGTTCAACCCCGACATCGAGCTTGGAGTCTGTGGCGAGCACGGGGGTGACCCCCGCAGCATCCACTTCTTCCATGACCTCGGCCTGGACTATGTGTCCTGCTCACCGTTCCGTGTCCCGGTAGCGCGCCTGGAGGCCGGAAGAGCGGCACTGGCAAAGGACGTCGTCGGCTCGGTGGCCGCTTCGCGCTGATTGGCCACCGAAAGCTGATGGTGGGGTGGTGGCGTCGTCCCACCATCCTTTCGCTGCGCATCCAAATAACGGGGCGGACGCCGATCGCTTTCTAGCTCTCAGCTGTCGGGTTTTTGCCCGCTCCTCGAGCGAGTGGCATAGACGGCTGCCTCTGTGCGCCGTGAAAAACCCATTTTCTGCAGCAGGTTGGACACGTAGTTCTTTACCGTCTTCTCGGCCAGGAACATCTCTTCGCCGATCTGGCGGTTGGTCTTGCCTTCGGCTATCAGGTCCAGGATGCGGCGTTCTTGGGGTGACAACTTGGCGATGCGTTCGTCTTCCTGCTTCCCTCGGAGACGCTCCAAGACACCCGCCGTAAGGGCCGGGTCGATGAGAGATTGGCCTTCCGCTACCCGCCGGACAGCAGTTACCAGGTCTTGCCCCCGGATCTGCTTGAGCAGGTAGCCGCTGGCTCCGGCCAGGACGGCAGAGAAGAGGGCATCGTCGTCAGCGAACGAGGTAAGCATCAAACACCTGAGCTCCGGCATCGCCGCCCGCAGGTCACGGCAGACCTCTATGCCGCTGGCACCGGGCAAGCGCACGTCCAGCACGGCTACGTCCGGCCGGGTCGGCGGAACCCTGGTCATCGCCTCCTCGGCGTTGGAGGCCTCTCCGACAACCTCGAAGTCCTCTTGGGCGTCGAACAGCTCACGCAGGCCACGCCGGACGATCTCGTGGTCGTCGAGCAGGAAGATTCTTACTGGCACCGGCTCCTCCGAGGTTGCTGAACTCCACGTTAGCTGGGGGCGGTCTACCCAGGTGCGGTACGCCGGGGCCTGTTCCGCCTCCACCCGAGGCACACCGCTCGAATACGGGGAGGGCCCACCGCACCAGCACTGGCCTGGAACCCGCCTCAGGCCTCGGGGGAGCTATTGGCTCTGCGGTGGAGGTCAGCAGGTCACGTTATCGGGTTGGCTGTGTCCTTTGTGGCGCCTGCATGGGCTCAATGGTTGCCGCAAGCGTGACCTTGTACCCTGGCCCGGCCCGGGCTGTCGGGACATAGTGGCTACATGAGGCACTTCTGGAAGAAGGATCGGGCTGAGCCATTCGGTCTTCAGGCGCATCACCACCATTACGGAGCCGGTCTGGCGGCTACCGGCCGATGGATCGTAGGACAGCAGGACCCCACCGAAGCGAAGGATAACCTGTTCCGGGCGCGCGATTGGGTGGGAGTCACGCAGCTCCTCGAGAATGAGGCCAGGAGTAAGGGGCCTGCAAATCCAAAGGAGCCTCGTGACGACCTCGCTTCGTCCCTGGTAGAGCTGCGCGCATCCCTGAACAGCCCGGTCTTGTGGACTGGGCCCATCGCCGACCAACTTGTAGGCGTATGGGCGCTGGCAGAGCAAGTCGACCCCGAAGCGGCCAAGCCGGCGGAGGTTTTGCTGTGTGCTATGGAGGGCTGCGACCTGGTGAGCGCTGGGCAGGTCCGCGCTGCCTGCGACCAGCTCGAGGCGGCAGTGAAGCGACCTGCTAGATCCCGTTGGGGCTGTGGCGGTGCGTGCCTGAGAAGAACGACGAGAAGATGTCCTGGCTATGCCGCCAAGCCCCATCGCATACTTCACGTATCGCGCCAAAAGGTCACGATTTGCACGGACGCTCGAGGTGCACATTCCGGGCGGATTCTCCGCATGAGTTATTGAAGTGGTCCCCGAGACCCGTCATGACCCGGGATGGTCGACTTTCTCGCTTCGTGGCCGTTCGGCGTAGTTCCCACACGGCTACAACCTTGGATCATTTGCGTTGAGCGCCGCTGATCTTGAGCAGCTGAAGGCGGCTTCTCCGTCGGCCCGGCTAAGGAGACTGCCCGACGTCAGCAACCGGCTTGGGATCCGCCACCTCGATCGCCATTCCCAGGCTTGTTGGCTCACGGCCCCTAACCGGTGACTTTAGGGGTGCCTGCGTGTGGGACGTTCGGCCCTATAAAGCGGCTACCCCCATGGCGCATCATGACTACAAGACCAAGCAGTCACAACGACCAAACAGGCACAACGAAGGGAAACTCAAATGCGCAGGAAATCATTCGACGTGATAGTGGGGGTCGGCGGCTTGCTGCTGACCGTGGCGCTGGTGGCTGCCGGCGCCTTGTTGTTTTGGGGTTACAGCTTCGCCAACTCGAGCGTCTCCAGCCAGCTGTCGGCCCAGAGGATCACCTTCCCGGCTGCCACTGCTTTCGCCCAGGCCAAGCCGGGCACCGAGATCACCCCGGGGATGATCCCCTACCTGGAGAAGTACGCCGGCCAGCAGATGACCACGGGCGCCCAGGCTGAGGCCTACGCCAACCACTTCATCGCTGTCCACCTCCAGCAGATCGGCAAGGGCCAGACCTACTCGGAGCTGAGCGGCGCCGCCCTGGCCCTGCCCAAGGGGAGCGCCGCCTTTACCACAGCCGAGGCGACAGTACAGACGGTGTTCCAGGGGACGACGCTGCGCAGCATGCTGCTCAACGCCTACGGCTGGTGGCAGATGGGCCAGATCGCCCTCATAGCGTCCATCGTGAGCTTCGTCTTGGCCGGCGTGACTTTGCTCCTGTCGGGCCTCGGGCTCTGGCACTCCCGCCGGGTCCCGGCCGAAGAGGAGATCCCGAACTTCGGCCCTGCCACCGCCACCCAGAAGCTGGCCGCCAGCCCCTCGTAGACCGACCTGTAGGCCGATACGGCCCCTGCGCACCGGAGCCCCGGCCTGGGAACAACCCAGCCGGGGCACCGGCGCGTCTGGGGTGAAAAACCAGCCATTTGGAGTGAACATCAGATACTCCTTGGTCCAAGGCGCTAAGCACTGGAGTAAGCGGGCAGGCTTGCCGGTGTGGCCATTCATGGCCCCCAACCGCGCTCGGCAAGGTGTAACCGATCGCTTAGATGCCTATCGCATCCAGCGGAAGAAGACAGCAGTGGGAGTGGACGGTTTACAAATCTTAGGGCCGAAAGGCCCGTGAACTTGTGACGTCCTCCTCCTGGAGCGCCACGGCGAACCTCCATATCGTCAAACTAGAGGACACCGATCACCTAGGAGTGAGCGCTATGACTGTCAGAGTTGGGATAAATGGGTTTGGCCGTATCGGGCGTAACTATTTGCGCGCCGTCCTGGAACAGGATGCCGACATCGAGGTGGTGGCGGTCAACGATTTAGCGCCGCCGGCCACTAGTGCGCACCTATTGAAATACGACTCAACGTTTGGCCGGCTCCCGTTTGAGCTTAAGGTCTCCGAGGACACCCTGGCCGTCGGCCGGCACAGCTTCAGGATCCTTTCGGAAAAAGACCCCCGCGCCATCCCCTGGGGAGATCTGGGTGCTGAGGTGGTAATCGAGTCAACCGGCAAGTTCAACAATGGCGAAAAGGCATCGGCCCACGTCGAAGCGGGAGCCCACCGGGTCATAATTTCTGCTCCGGCTACCAACGTCGACGTCACGTTCGTCGTCGGTGTCAACGACGATACGTTCCAGCCTGCCGTTCATCGCATCATCTCTAACGCCAGCTGCACCACGAACTGCTTCGCGCCGATGATAAAAGTCCTCGACGAAGCGTTCGGGGTGGAGAAGGGGTTGATGACCACGGTGCACGCCTACACCAACGACCAAAACCTGCTGGACTTCGTGCACAAGGACCTCCGTCGGGCCCGAGCGGCGGCCAACAACATAGTGCCATCGAGCACGGGTGCCGCCCGGGCCACGGCGTTAGTGCTGCCCCAGATGAAGGGCCGGTTGGACGGTTCTGCGCTCCGGGTGCCCGTACAGGACGGTTCTATAACCGATTTTACGGGAGTACTGGGCCGCGAGGTCACCGTGGAGGAGGTCAATGACGCCTTCCACTCGGCAGCAACGACCGGGACACTGGCCAAGGTCCTGGTCTACACGGACGAACCGATCGTGAGCTCGGACATAGTGGGCTCCCCGGCCAGCTGCACTTTCGATTCCAGGCTGACCATGGCTAGCGGGTCGCTGGTCAAGGTCTTCGGCTGGTACGACAACGAATGGGGCTATAGCAACCGGCTCGTTGACCTCACCGTGATCGTTGGCCAGGCCTAACAGAACTGGGTGAAGACCGTGCAACTACCTGAATTAGAAGACCTGAGGCCGATCGAGGGCCAGCGGGTCCTCGTCCGATGTGATTTCAATGTCCCCATGTCCGGCGACGTTATTACCGACGACCTCCGCATCCGCCTGCCCATCGAGACCCTGGTGTGGTTGCTGGACGAGGGAGCTGAAAAGGTTACTGTGTGCAGTCACCTCGGGCGGCCTAAGGGCCGGCCGGACGCCAGGTACTCGATGGCACCCGTGCGCTGCCGGCTGTACGAACTACTGGAGGCCGAGGGAGCCGATACAAAGCGCGTTGAGCTGCTGGAAAACCTTCGTTTCGACCCCCGGGAGGAGCACAACGACCCGTCGTTCGTAACCTCGTTGGTAGAGGGCCAGGATCTTTATGTCGACGATGCCTTTGGTGCCGCTCACCGGGCGCACGCTTCCATCGTCGGCCCACCGAAGTTCTTGCCTTCGGCGGCCGGCCGCGTCCTGGTTCGTGAGGTGGAGGTCCTGGACCGGTTGTTAGACCGTCCGGAACGGCCATTTGTGGCCGTGCTGGGGGGAGCCAAAGTATCGGACAAGCTGGGTGTGATCGAGACGTTGCTGGACCGCGTAGACACCCTGCTGGTCGGTGGCGGCATGTGCTTTACCTTCCTTGCCGCTCAGGGCCACAGCACGGGTGCCTCCCTGTTCGAGAGCGATTACGTCGAGACTTGCAGGTCTCTGCTGGCTACGGCCGAGACAAGGGGCAAGCGCATCTTGGTACCCATCGACATCCACGCTCTCTCGCCCGGGGGCAAGTTCGGGCCGGGCGAGGGACGCAGTGGCGATATCAGTTTCCTAGGTACCGACGTGCCTCCCGGATGGCTGGGACTCGACATCGGCCACAAGACGGCCCGGCTGTTCGCCGCCGAGATCGCCACCGCCGGCACCGTGTTCTGGAACGGTCCGATGGGCGTGTTCGAGGACCCGCGATTTAACGCGGGTACCCGAGTCGTGGCTACGGCCGTGGCGTCGACGGACGCCTTCACGGTAGTTGGGGGCGGCGACACCGCTAGTGCGCTCAAGAGGTTCGGCCTGGACGGTAGGGTCGACCACCTGTCGACGGGCGGTGGGGCGTCCCTTGAGTACATCGAGAGGGGCGACCTACCGGGTCTGAGCGCTCTCCGCGAATCGGCTGCCCGGAAGGGAGTGCTGCTGGGGTAATCCGGCCTGGGGCTACGGCAGGGCCGGGCCGCGGCCCCTAAGGCTGTTCAGGCGACGTCGCCGGTGACGCGGATGCGTTGATGCGTCGGCCGCTGAAGTGTGCGTTGACAATGGAAATCCAGTGCGCTTTCGGCCCTGGCGCCCAGACCTCGATCCGCTCGCTCCGCGCGATCAATGATTGAGCATCGACCGAACCGGTGATGTCAGCGCCTACGCCACTTACAACGACATCCCATCCCTCATGAGTGGACGCGTCGATCTCATCGGCCTCAAAGGCAACGTGCCCGAGCGGTGCCCGGGCCTGCATCACGGCCGACCCAGTTATGAAGACAACAGTGCGCCCATGCAGTACAAAATTAACGGGAAATATCTCAGGCCGGCCTTCATGTGTCACCACCGCCACCCGCCCGTACTTCACACCTTTTAGAAGCGCCAAGCACTCTTGCTCGCTCAGGCTCTCCAGCACCGGACCAGACATCTAAACACCCTCCTCCAAGCGAGCGCCTCGGGTCAGCAACATGACGGATACTACCCGAGCCGGCTCTGACCCTTCGACTGGACCGGGGTCCCGGGACCGAGGGTGTGCGCAGCAGCTGGGTCCAGGACCTGCGGCTTCCGTAGACACTTAGGGCAATCCCGGACGAGACCGCGAATAACCCGACCGATACGTCTTCACCAGTTGTCAGCTGCATCGGTCAACGAGAACCGCTTTGGGACCTCTCGGGCACGGGCGGGTACTCCTTCCTGCGGAGGCGGTACCAGAGGCCGGCCAGCTCGAGGTTTTCCCGGCCAGGTCGATAGCTCGTCAACCGTCGCATACTGCCCGGCCCGTCCTATCACCGAGCGCAGGGTCCTCCCTGTTCGACTGCGTTGGGCCGAAGCGCTTCGTCGCTTGCTCCAATTCGATCATCGGGGCCCGTCACGGGTGGCATCCTCGGTGGACTTTGTCCGCGCCAGAAGCGCAAAGCGCGTCCTCGACCTAGCCGCGGCGGTGTGTCTCGGAGGTATCAACGAGCTCTTTTTCGCGGAGGCACAGCAACTCGTACAGTAACTCGTGCTTGGGGTCCAGGGGTGCAACTGACCGGCTCGATTCCAAAGACCTTACTTGCCATCTCACGGCGTTGAGCTCAGTCCGGGGCGCAGATGTCATGTCGCCATCCTGACGGCTCCGGTAACGATTATCGGTTCTTTTCCGTGCCGTCTCTACCACGCTCATCGCTGCCTCCTAACCTGGTGCTATCGCCCGGGTACCAACCCAAAACAATTGCGCTTACCTAACCCAGTATTGCCTCGGGCCGAGACGTGCCTCCAGAGCAAAAGGCCCTAGTTCTCGGCGAAGGTCGCGACCGTGGGGCTAAGGAGCTTCCGGGCATTGGTAAACGCCGCTTTGGGCAAAGGCACGGACAGCAACCATGTTCGGTTGGCCAAGCATGCTGCTGACCCGCCAGGGAACGTGCCCATGGCGACTGCGCTACGGCACAACCAACACCTGGCGAAGGGCCGTGGCCAAAAGCTTTCGGGGGACGCCGCCGAGGCGCAATGCTGGGTGGCGCGAGCGCCCTACCACGACCAGGTCAGCGAGGCACCTCTCGGCCTGAGCTTCCAATTCGGACGCGATGTCACCGTCAATACAGGTAAACACACCTTCCACGCCGGCCACTCGCAGCTCTGCAGTCGCCTGGCGCTCGAGTTCTCCACCATCCTGGTCCAGCGGCAAACCAGATGGCCCCGCCAATGGCGCGACCATCGCTGGCGCAGGGACGTGATAAACGAACGTCACGTGTATGAATGCCCTCTCCCTTTGCGCAATACCGAGGGCGAAGAAGAAGGCACGCCAGCTGGCTGGCGAACCGTCGAACCCGGTCACAATGTCCATCGGTTTGAACTCCTCCTTAGGGGGCTGGCGAAAGCCGGAGGCCCATACTGAGCTTTTCCAGGGCTGGCATCGTGCGCCCCAGGTCAGACTCATTTCGAGAACGTTCCTCTTGGCACTACCTCAACCATGTTTTAAGTGATACTCACTGGAACTGTATTTCGGGCGGGGAAGAAGTCAGTTCGCTGGACGGACCTTTGGCTCTATTTGGCCATCAGAAGAGCCTGACCGAGTGCAATCCGGGCTCT
>CAVVRE010000004.1:0-379938 GCA_963750465.1 uncultured Acidimicrobiaceae bacterium | reverse complement strand
ATGGCCAACCTGGCGTCGCGGGTCCCAAAGCTGAGCTGGCCGATGATCGCCACCTTGGTCCGTTCCATCTTCGAACAGGCCGACCGCGAACGCCACCTGGGCCCAGCTCGGCGACGTCGTCGACAAACTGACCACCGCCGGCTTTTGCGACGCGGCACTATATGTCCTGGACGCGGCCGACGACATCCTGGCCTTCACCGCTTTCCCCGTCGAGCATTGGCCGAAGATCCGTTCCAATAATCCCCAGGAAAGGCTTAACAAAGAGGTCCGCCGCCGCACCGATGTCGTGGGTATCTTCCCGAACCGTCACGCCGTCACCCGCCTCCTCGGCGCCTTGCTGGTCGAGCAGAACGACGAATGGATCGTCGGGAAACGCTACATGGGCGCAGAAACTCTTGCCGCCCCGCGGACCACCAGCCCCTCGGCCGCTGACCCCAGGCCAGCTATAGAAGCGGCCGCTGGCTGACCCCCGCCCCACACCCAAACTTAATATGACGCCGCGTCACCAGTTATACGCGCACGCCGATTTATTAGCCAACCAAGCCAAGAACCCCTTTACACAATTACCATTCTCTGGTACAGTCGTAAACGAGCGTGATTAGCGTGATTAGCAACACGCTAATCACTCAGGTTGATGCGAGGACCGCAACCTCGTACACCACCCGTTGGGACCTCACCTCGCGACAACGCCCGCCGTCCCTAAACGGAAGGCGGGCGTTGTCGGTGTCAATGGTTTGGCGCCTCAAGAGGCTGATGACACCACCCCCGTGATGGCTCGAGATGCCTTGATCTTTGCGACTGAGCTGGGCTATGCCCAGCTCACTGTCGTCATTTTCCCAGGGGGTTCGGACCCGGCACTATCAAATCGCCGGTTTACAAAACCCCAAGAGGCGCTCTGTACAGGTCCAGCTGACCAGTTGCACCACCTCCTTTGCGACTTCGAAAACCCTCAGTTACATGTCTATCGCTTGCGAGTATGCAAGCGATAGGGCCGAAAGTCAGTATTCGTCGTTTGCCCGCCCGCTCGGTCAATAGGGTACGGTACGGGACTGGTTGAGTGACGTCCTCGCTGGCTTCGAGGTCACGCAGAGGTCGGGGCCAATAGGCACTTTCGAGCACCCAAAGGGAGAGTGATTACCCGAAGGACCTCAGCTAGGTCCGCACCGTATGCGTTCACCCGCCCCACTGCTCCAGCCAAAAAGGCGGCCCTTGTCGACGAGAAAACTCTGGGCTGGCGCGATCAAAGCCATCTCATTTATGGCAAGAGCCTTAGTCATCGCCCTCGAACGCGCTGCCGGTGAGTGCTCGAAGGCCATTTGATACCGGTGTCGAAAAGAGCGGTTCTCATCTCCGATTGCCCCTAGAGCAGCCACCCATTCCTGTGGGCCGGGTTTGCATGGCGGCACCGGGCTCGAGCTCGATCTGAGGACCCGCGTCGCAAGCATGCTCTCGGACTTCAACGACGAACGGGCCGAGGTGCTCCCAGAGCTGAACGCGGCTGCGATGAGGGGGGCAACGGCCATGGCAGTATCGATGAGCGTCGAGGAAAGTACGCTCGTGATTGATCGGGTTCCGGTGAGCAGCCGATTTGATCACCACCACGTCCAGGTCCGTACACGACTGTCGACGCAATGGTACCGACCGGTCGTAGACGCGAGGCGGGACGACATGGTGAGCTGGCCGTACTAGACCCGAAATGCTTAGAGTCTCTTGATCGAAAAACCCCAGGTTAGGCGGCGGCTCCTGGGCGACGATATGCGCAGCCGGCTAGGGCACTGAACACCCTATAGATGCTGTTCGTCGCGCCGACGCGCGAGATCGAAATGACGGCCGTGACCCTGTGACCCAGCGTGGCGATCAACCATTGAGGTCCCGTCGAGGTACTGGCAAACGCGAGGGTTTTCGTCTGGCTGGCGCCGACGACAGATCTAGGCCCTACCCAAGCCCTGACTTTGGGGTGCTCGCGGTGGGACGTTCGACCCTATAAAGCGGCTACCCCCATGGCGCATCATGACTACAAGACCAAACAGTCGCAACGAAAGGAAAACTCAAATGCGCAGGAAATCATTCGACGTGATAGTGGGGGTCGGCGGCTTGCTGCTGACCGTGGCGCTGGTGGCTGCCGGCGCCTTGTTGTTTTGGGGTTACAGCTTCGCCAACTCGAGCGTCTCCAGCCAGCTGTCGGCCCAGAGGATCACCTTCCCGGCTGCCACCGCCTTCGCCCAGGCCAAGCCGGGCACCGAGATCACCCCGGGGATGATCCCCTACCTGGAGAAGTACGCCGGCCAGCAGATGACCACGGGCGCCCAGGCCCAGGCCTACGCCAACCACTTCATCGCCGTCCACCTCCAGCAGATCGGCAAAGGCCAGACCTACTCGGAACTGAGCGGGGCGGCCATGGCCCTGCCCAAGGGGAGCGCCGCCTTTACCACAGCCGAGGCCACCGTACAGACGGTGTTCCAGGGCACCACCCTGCGCAGCATGCTGCTCAACGCCTACGGCTGGTGGCAGATGGGCCAGATCGCCCTCATAGCGTCCATCGTGAGCTTCGTCTTGGCCGGCGTGACCTTGCTCCTGTCGGGCCTCGGGCTCTGGCACTCCCGCCGGGTCCCGGCCGAGGAGGAGATCCCGAACTACGGCACCGCGCACCCCGACAGCTGGCCGCCAGCCCCTCGTAGACCGGCCAATAGGCCAGTACGGCCCCTGCGCACCGGAGCCCCGGTCTGGGAACAACCCAGCCGGGGCACCGGCGCGTCTGGGCAGGACCGCAGCGGGGAAGGACGTTGCGCTCGGGCCATTGACGAAGCCCAGACGTTGGAGTCATTGAAGCAACGAGTGGTTCGGGCGTGTAGTGGTCACCGCGGAGGTGTCGTCCCGAGACATTCCTCGCCAATTTCGTGCCTCACGGCCATATTTATAACCGGCTCGGCGGTGATGCTCGCCCGGCAGCGCCTCAGTCATGTGATCTTCGAAGCGGGCCATATCGACCCAGCGTCCCATAAAGGCTGGGGGACGGAGTGGTAACCGGCGAGGGTACCGCCCTTCCTGACTCCCCGCGGGCCCGCTTGCCTTGGCCGCCCCGAAGCTACCGCGTCAAATCCTGGCCCCCGGCCGTAATGAGCACTGGACCTCTATGCGCGACTCGAGTCTCATCGAGCGCAGGGCTCCAGCGCCGACTCAATCCTTACTTGCCACTGGCCAACCTAGGCAAATAGGCGAGCGGAAAAGAGGCATTAGGCCCTAACAAGCCCGGCAGGCACCATCTTAGGTTATCGTATGACCAATACCGCGAACGGCTACGACAAAGAGCTAAATGGGTGGCAGCTTGAACGGCCAGCCTCGAGACCAGAAGGGTGCCGTCAACGCTTGGGACTCCGATGACCCGGGAGGTCGTGGCAGCCGTCGACCTGAACGGTCCCGGCCGCTACCTGCACTGGTCGGTGTTCACCGTCTCGCTGGCAAACCTGGTCCTGATCGCGGTGATGGTGCTGATATTTGCCGCCGCTTTGCTCCTGCCCTTCCCGGGCCGGTCCGGCGGCGATGAGGAGTCTCAGCGCCGTTAATCGACGACCCTGTCACCAGTGGCGCAGAGGCCGCCGCCGGAGCGAGGAGCCCGTACGCAAGTACCGCCATCAGTGAGGCGGACCAGACGTGGACGGGTGCGGTGCGCCGCGCCGGCCTGCGAACTTTGCCGCCGGGCAAGCTCCTACCTGGTCGTCAGCCCGCCTACGTGGCGTCGTGGATCTACGTCTTCGGCGTGGCCAGCCTGGCCGCCCTGGCGATCGCCATTGGGTCCGGCTTCGCCATTGCCCTCGGCGGCCCGGACTGGTGGCACACCAACCCTGTCGGCCACTTCTTCAACAGCCTGCACCTGTGGTCGGTGGAGATGTTCATGGCCTTCATTGTCATCCACTTATGGGGCAAGTTCTGGATGGCGGCGTGGAGGGGACGGCGAGCCCTGACCTGGATGACCGGCGTGGTCGCGTTCGTGGCCTCGGTTATAGAGTGCTTCACCGGCTATGTGTCCCAGCAGAACTTCGACTCCCAGTGGATATCGACGAGCGGGAAGGACGCCATAAACGCCACCGGGCTGGGCGGCTTCTTCAACCTCTTGAACTTCGGCCAGATGCTGCTGTGGCACGTCGTCCTCCTCCCCGTCGTGCTCGTCGCCGTGGTCGGGGCGCACGTGTTGCTCGTGAGGGTACGGGGGGTGTCCCACCCGCTCCCGGTCCCCCGGCCCGGGGCCGGGCCGCCCGCCGCCAGGCGGCAACGGCCGACGGCGCCGATTGGACCGGCCCCACCCGCGTCTACGACATCGTAAAAGAGGCGGTCATAGCCACGGGCATCGTCACCGTCCTGGTCTTTATCTTGGCCGCCGTTCTGTCGTCTCCGGACGTGCCGGCGGTGAGCCTGGCCACGTGGGGGAGGTTGGCCCCGGCGGATTTCATGGGCACCGCCGTCAGCGAGCTGAACGGGACGAGCGAGACGGCTATGTACGGCCCGCCGTACAACAACGGCACCGCCAGCGTCCAGGGCATCGGGATCTCGTGGCAGCAACTGGCCGGGGTCAGGCTACCCATCGACACGGCCACTGACTTCGTCCTCGACCCCTTGGGCCATGAGGCGCCGACAGACCCGACCCTGGCCCGTGCCCTTGGCACTTACCTGGCGGCGCCCCCCGACACCCGCTCGGCATGGGAGGACGCTTACCTGAAGGCCCTGGACCATGTGAGGTTCCTCAACGGGGCCCCGGTGGTCCCGGCCGCCGATGACGGGCCGGTCCCCGTGATGATCGCCACCGAGCTGTCCCTGGCCCAAAGCGGGGCGCTCGACGCCAACCTGATCGCCAACCAGGCCTTCTACGGCACGAACTTCACCAAACCTCTGCTGTTCCTGGAAGACGGCGAGTACTTCGCCCAACAAGCCACGGCCCAACACCTCACCGGTAGCCAGTGGGGCGTCATGAACGAGACGGGCAGCTACCCGGGCCAGCCGTGGCTGTGGCTTTACACCCTCTGGTACCAGGTACCCGGCTTTGACAATTCCGCCAATGTCGACCTCATCGCCATTTACCTGACCGGAGCGGCGACCATCCTGCTCCTGGCCCTGCCATTTGTTCCCGGCTTGCGTGATATCCCCGAGATTGTCCCGCTCCACCGTGTGGTTTGGCGGAACTGGAACAGCCGGAAGAACCGCTAGGAGGCGGGCGGCTTCAAATATGATTGCTGCACCCGACGGCCAAACTCTCGACCAGGGGGCCGAGCCAATGGGTCATCCGCCCGTGGTGATGGTGAACAACGACGACAGGGCGGAGGGTGTGCGTTACGAGGTGCTGGCGCGCAGGACGGAGAAGAAACCCAGCGTTGATGGTCTGGGCTTCCCCCGAGACCGTGGAGGCTTTTGGTTAGTTCTTTGAGCTTGTCATTTTCCGGTCCGGACCGCCAGACCATTGGCTTGCCCAGCGCCCTGGGGGCCCGGTTCCAAGGGGTCGTGCTCAAGACTGGCGGGAAGCGGTCCCTTTTGGCTTTCAACCGATGAGGTCGGCATGAGCGACAGGCTCGTCGCAGTGAGGGCAGAGCCCTCCGGGCCCGACGCGGCGGCAGAACAGGTTGCAGTCGTTACATCGGCGAGAACCCAGGTAGCGCTGCTCGCACGAGGGGCACTCATATACGGTGGCCTCGGGCCGGGCCACCTCCTCAGGCCCGTACGGCTTCGAATTTCGAGCACGGTAACTGGCTTGTCGACAAGCATCGCTGCAGTAGCGGCGCCGCCCCGAAACCACAAAAGCCGAGCCGCACTGGGGGCACGGCTCATGTCAGGTATCGTAACGGTATCGTAACGAACGGGGTTGTCACGCGGCTGGGTCGTCGACGTCCTTAGCCGCCCGTTCAGCCAGGAGGGCCTCGAACTCGAGCGGCGACTTCCCCTGGCAACTGCTGTGGCGCCTGGCCCGGTTGTACCAGTCGATGAAGGCGGCCACGTCCCGTCGGGCTTGGGCTTTGGTGCCGAAGCGCTGCCGCCTCAGTAGCTCGAACTCGAGGGTCGAGTGCCAAGACTCTGCGGCCGCGTTGTCAAAACATTAACCGGCTAATCGGCTCCGACGCTCCGCCACCGGTGTGGTGTCCCTCGTTCACCTGGCCCTGCGGGGCGGTCGATGCGCCGGAGCGCTTCCTCGTGGCACCTGACCTTGTCCGCGAGAGCCTCGACCGCGGTGCGCAGGTGGCGCACTTCAGCTGAGAGCCCAGAAAGGCTTCTCGGGTCGTGACTGCGCTGACGGTGCTCCTCGACCACGGCGCGTAGGCTTTGGTCGCGGTAGAGGGTGGCTCGGCTGACACCGGTCCTGGTCGCGACGATGGTGAAGGTGACTGGTGTCCGCGCGGATACCAGCTCAACACAGGCCCGCTCCACGCTGGCGAGGGTCTCGGGAGTAGTCACGCAGTGGTTGCTTCACCCATGAGCGTGTCAAGGCGAGCCACCAAGCGCTGGTGCCGCTCAGCCTCGTCGAGCCAACCCCTGGCCTCGGCGTCTGCAGCTAGGGCCTGGGCGTCCAGGCGTTGAGCCCCGAGCACCGAGACACTGGCCGCGTCGGTGCGGAAACTGGGGCAATGCTCGCAGATATTGGCATATGGGCAAGCGCCCTGGGCCGGGGCGCGTAGGCAATAACCACCGGCCAAACGGGCCTTTATGAACGGTGCCTGGCGCCAATCACCTGAGCTGACCGGTATGCGTCTCGGCCCAGTGGGGAGGCCGCCGATGCGGGCTTTGGCCAGCTCGAGCGCCCGCTCGTACTCAGCACGCACCGTGGTGTCGAACAACCGGCCGTATCGCAGGCTCATCTCGGCTGAGACGTGGTTATATAAGGGTGATCCACCACTCGGCCGGCGGGCTCAGCGAGGATTGTTGGGCAGCCGAGCGAGGAGGCCCTGTGGAGCGGTTTGTGCCCTCCCTTACCCGTCATGTTCGGGGAAGAGAAGTGGTCTCGATCACCCTGGGCGACCCACTGTTGGATTCTTACTTGGCGTTCGTGGCGGTGAGGGCAAGGGCCAACACGTGGTTGGCGGTGGCGTCGGACTTGAAGATCTTCTTTGAAGCAGTGGGAAAGCGACCTTTTGATGTGACAAGTGCTGACGTGTTCGCGTTCCTGTCTGCTCAGCCGCGCTCCTCGCCGTGGCGAACATGTCGTGCGCCTCGAAGACGGTGAGGCTGGTTTGGCAGCACGCACCATCGCCCGACGGCTGTCGAGCGTGCGGGGCCTTTACTCCTATTTGACGGTCCGAGAGGACACCGGTGTGTCCCGCAACCCGGTCCCCACTAACTTGGCCACCCGGCGTCCCGGTGCCAAGCGGGGCAAGGGCGGGGTCCCGCTGGTCCGCACACCTCGCACCCTGCCGCGGGTGCTGGCGCCCGTTGAGATCGACGCGCTGGTGGGAGCGTTGCGCACCCATCGCGATCGGGCGATGGTCGAAGCAATGCTTCTGGGCGGCCTGCGCCGTTGCGAGGTGCTCGGGTTGCGCCTGGAGGACGTCAACAGCGGGGAGCGACGCCTGTTCGTGGCTGAGGGCAAGGGCGGCCGCCAGCGTGTCGTGCCGGTGTCGGCGCGCTTCTTCGCCTCGCTGGGGGACTACCTCGGAGACGAGCGGCCGCCGGAGTCGACGACCACCCAGTTGTTCGTGGTGCTGAAAGGCCACCGGCGCGGAGAGCCCTTGTCGGCGGCTGGACTGGACGAGATCCTCGCCGGCGCCCGGGGCGCGCCGAATTGACGAAGGCCACCTGTCACCAGCTCCGCCACACCTGTTTCACGCGTCTCCGGGAGGCGGGTATGAAGCTGGAGGCGATCCAGGCCCAGGCTGGTCACGCCTCGATCGAGTCGACCCGCATCTATCTGCACCTGGCGAACGACTGGCTGGAGAAGGAATACCTCCGAGCAGCGGAGGCGATCGAGGCCCAAGTCGCCCCGCCCGATGCGAAGGCGGCCCGATGATCTCCTCACCGGCGCGACGCCCCGATGTCGAGGACCTGGTCGCCGCGTATCGAGCCGACCTGGTCGCGGTGGGAATGTTCGCCGGTCACCCGGTGACGTCGGTCGCCCGCATGTTCTTCACCCGCCTCGGGGCCGACGGCTGGGCAAACCTCTCGCTGGAAGCCCAGTGCACGTTGCCGCTCAAGGACCGTCGGGTGGTGGGTTGGCTGATCATCACGGGCCGGCTGCGGCCCAGCCCCGACTACTTGGTGGCCTGCCGCCCCTACCTCGGCGAGGTCGCCGCCCATCATCACCGGGCATTCTATGAGCGCTTCAGCAAGACCTCCACCGAGCTCGGCTTCGACCGCATCGTGACCCGCTTGCAGTGGTCCGCGTTGACCAAGGTGACGGTGCTGGCCGGGCTGACACCCGAGCAGGCGACCAAGGCCATCATCGACGAGGGACGAACGGCGCTGGTCGCCGCTATCGGCCGTCACCGCCCAGACAGCCACGGCCCCAAGGCCCTGAGCGCGGCGCTGTTCGGCGCCCAGACCACCTTGTTCCATCTCGGTGTGCTCGACGCCCCGCCGCGCAAGACCAACCCCGACGGCTCGGCCAAGCGGGCCGCCGAATGGGCGTCGACCGCTCCGCGGTTGGCGTCCACCTTGACTGGCTACATCGCCCAGGTGCGGCTGTCGCTGCGGCCCTCGACGATGGTGCGGGTCGAGGGTGTCCTGCGCGAGTTCGCGTCCTGGATGGCCGCCAACGCCCCCGAGGTGGCGTGCGTCGCGGACCTTCGCCGCCGCCATATCGAGGCTTACAAACTGCACCTCGCTGCCCGTCCCTCGGCCCGGGGCGGCACCCTCACCAAGACCAGTCTGGCCGAGCACCTCGGTGGGCTGCGGACCTGCTTCGAGCGTCTCACCGAATGGGACGGCGACGACCTCCCCGCCGCGGTGCTTGTCTTCGACGGCGACCTGCCGTTGCGCGACGCCCCGCTGCCCCGCTTCCTCGACGACGGCGCGTTCACCAAACTGCTGCAGGCCACCCGCGCCGATCCTGACCCGTTTGTGCGCCTGGCCGTGGAATTCCTGGCCCGCACCGGGTTGCGCAAAGGAGAGTTCTTGGACCTCACGGTCGACTCCGTCGTGCAGATCGGCGCCGCCTATTGGCTCCACGTGCCCGTCGGCAAACTTCGCTCGGACCGTTACATCCCGTTGCACCCACAGCTCAAAGACCTCCTCGACGTCTGGCTGGCGGAGCGGGCCGCCAGCCTCCGCAGCCCGTACCTGTTTATCGAGCACGGCCAACGCGTCGGCAAAGGACGCGTCGACCGAGCGCTGGCCAAAGTTGCACAGGTGGCCGGCATAGGACACGTCAGCCCGCACCGTCTGCGTCACACGTTGGCGACCCAAGCGATCAACCGGGGCATGTCGCTCGAGGCAATAGCCGCACTGTTGGGGCATCGATCGATGCGCATGACCATGGTGTATGCCCGTATCGCCAACCGCACTGTCGCCGACGAGTACTTCTCGGTCTCCGAGAAGGTCGAGGCCCTCTACGACGCGCCCAAAGAACTGCCCGCCGATGCCGAAGGCGCCGAGATGCGCCGATTGCGGGCCGAAATGCACCGGCGCATGCTCGGCAACGGCTACTGCGCCCGGCCCGTCGGGCTGGACTGTCACTTCGAGTCGATCTGCGAGAACTGCACCTTCTTCCAGACCACCATCGAGTTCCGGCCCACCCTTCAGCGCCAACGCGATGACGCCGCGGACAAAGGCCAAGTGGGACGCCAAAAGATCTTCGACGGGCTCCTCGCCCGCCTCGACAGCGAAGCCTCCTGACATGAACGATGTTCCCTCTTGACTTTTTCACCCGCATAATGGCCGAGCAGGGCCATGAGAGCTTGCAGCGAGACGCCAGCGTTGACCATGGCCGTGGCGAAGGTGTGCCTTAGCTGGTGGGTGGTTATGTGGCCAAGGCCGGCATCTGCCGCTGCCCGGTCGAGCTCTATGCGCAGCGCACCTTGGCCAAGACGCCGGCCGTGGTGGGTGAAGAGGAACTGTGCTGGCCGTCCCGTGCGCGGGTGCGGGACTGGGCGGCCGTCTGAACGGGTGGCGACTATGCGGTCCACCAAGGCCCCGGCCTCGTCGTCGAGCGGCACCATCCTCTCGGTGTCGAGCTTGCCGAGGGGCACTTTTAGCCAGGCGCCGTTGGCCCCCAGCTCATGCACGCAGTCAAGCTCTAAGTCGAGCAGTTCACCGACGCGCAACCCACAAGATCGTTGCAATAAAAGGGCATCTGCGGCCAGACGGTGGGGCGAGCGCTCCAGGGCGGCCGACAGGCGCCGATCGGCATCGATGGGCAGGTAACGAGGCAGGGGCCTTGGTGCTCGGGGGACATCGGCGCGGAAGACCAGCTTGCGCGAAGGCGCCTCTGGCCAGCCCCACTCGGAAATGTCGGCCAGGAAACCACGCACGGCGACCACTCTGCGGGATTGCTCGGCCTTGGTGATCGTCCCAGCGGCCTTGGAACTGGGCATAGTGGCCAGAGCGTTCAGGTAGGGCTCGATGTGGCGACGCCGGTCCAGGGCCCTGATCGACCTCAGTTTAGGGTCAACCTCTCCCAGGAACTGGCCGAAGTGGGCCAGCCGGGTCGCCAACCCAGTGACCGTCTTGGCATGACAAGTGGCGGCTTTTCGTTCCAAGTAGGCCACAAAACTGGGCCGGAGAGGACGGCACACAGCGCTCATGCGTTCCTCGAAGCTCTTGGGGTGCTCCCATGCTGGTGGCAGCTCCTCGACGATCCCCAGGTGAAAAAGGACGCGTTGGGCGGCGCTCAAAGCGGAGCGGTAATGGCGCCAGCCTTGGCCTTCTCCCCGCTCAGCGCAAGCGCTGGCAAGTTCTTCAAAGTCTGCCAAGCTCAGCTCCTCTAGGTGGCAGCCGGTCTGGACCAGCATCCGCCCCACCGACTGCGAGGCGACCCGCACAGCCATCCCGGGCGTATAGCCAATGGCTTGTGCCCCTTGGCAGAAGCGCTCCAGGTCTGGGCCCAGCGGGCCGGCGGCGGCTTCCCGCCAGAAGTTCACCAGCTTGCGTGATACCAAGTAGTCGTAGCCAGGGTGCAAATAGCCCTGCAGCATCAAAAAGAGCAAGAACGGCCTTACGTAAGAGCGGCGGCGAGGCGGTCACTCAGCGGCTCGTCGGCCCAGCACTGTGGGTCGGGCCAATGCAGGAGGAACTTTCGTGCTGCGGACATGTAGTCGTCCCTGGCCCTGCCCGTGCAGCCCAGCTCGGCGTCGTAATGCTCTATTAGGCCTCGGCGGCCCTTGCGCCTAGGTGCGGGCGCGTTGGCGGGCACGGGCCGCATCGAACTCGGCTTTCACGTGAGCGGGGGCAAGGTGGACATAAAGAGCCGTCGTGTCTATATGGGCATGGCCCAACAGCGCTTGCATCACCGCCAAGTCGACGCCTGCTTCGGCCAATGAAGTGCCAAAAGTGTGCCGCAGAGCATGGGGATGGCCGTTGGGGACGCCTGCCTTCGCCCGGTGGTAACGGAATATTGTCCGCAAACCTGCGGGGCTAAGGGGCCTGCCTCGATTAGGGCCCTTGGCCACCACGAACAGGGCAGTAGCCGTGGTTTGCGGGCGCTCAGCCAGCAGGTAGGTCTGCACCATGCCGGCCACCTCGACATCGAGGGGCACCCGGCGTTCCTTCGAGCCCTTTCCCCGCACCAGTAACCAGCGCCCACCGATGTCGACGTCGCGCACCTCTAACGCCAGGACTTCTCCCGCTCGCAGGCCGCACAACACCATGAGCCCAGCAATGGCCCGGTCCCGCCACGTCCGCAAGCTGCCGACCAGGGCGACCACCTGGCGCCGGTCGAGCGACTGGGGCAGGCGACGCGGTTCGCGAAGGCGCACGGCCGAGCGGTAACGAGGACGACGGGCAGCATGCGACAGCAGCCCGGCGCGCTCTCCGGCCGACAGGCGCCGGGCTTCTTTGCCACGCGGGACAGGGTTCTTGGCCCCGGGGTCGCGCATACACCAAAAGCCGAACAGGCCCGCGATGGCGGCGAGGCGTAGGTTCGTCGTCCTGGCCGCATAACCGTCGGCTCGACGACCGTCCATCCGCACGACGTTGGGGGCAGGGCGCCCCGGCACCTTGGCGCTGCGACAGGCGGCCAAGTACCGCAAGAGCACGTCCGTGCTGACATCCTGCAGAGCGATGTCCTCGGCAACGAGCCAACGGCAAAAAGCCAGCAGGCAAAACCCATAAGTGCGGACGCTCTCCGAGGAATAGTTGCGGTCGGCGAGGTAGGACAGGTACTCGTTGGCGAGGCTAACGGCCCCGTGCTCAGCTCCCACCAGCTGCCAGGTGCCGACCAGGTCTTCCGCGAGGGCGCCGTGCGTGTGGTCCGGGAGACGGGTAAGTCAATTGCCAGCGTGGCCGAGGACTTGGGGATACCCAAGGGCACTCTCGCCAACTGGGTAGCAGCAGACCGGGTGGCCCGGGGTGAGAAGCTCGACCCGAGGAGGGTCGACCCTGAGCGGTTGCGCCAGCTGGAGAAAGAGGTCGCCGAGCTGCGCATGGAGCGTGATCTGCTCAAGCGATCCGTGGTCCTTTGGGTAAAAGAGGCGACGCGATGAGCGTGGCGTCGTTCATCGCCTCCCAAAGGGCCGAGCACTCGGTGCCCCACGCTATTTCCTGCCGGGCCCTTGGGGTGTGCGAGAGCTGGTTCTACAAGTGGGCCGACCGGCCGCCGACCCGGCGTCAGTTGCGCCGGGCCGCGCTCGACAAGGCAGTGCGGGAAGCCTTCGAGGCTTCGGGGGCCACCTACGGCTCGCCCCGGGTGCACCAAGATCTGGTAGCAGGGGGCTGGGCTGTCTCGGAGAAGACCGTGGCCGCCTCTATGCGGGCCCAGGGGCTGGTCGGGCGGCCCAAGCGCCGTTACCGCTGCCTGACCAAGCCGGACAAGACGGCGCCGCCCTTCCCTGACCTTGTGAAACGGGACTTCAGTGCCGGCGCCATAAACGAGAAATGGTGCGGCGACCTGACAGAAATACCGACCGAGGAAGGCAAGCTCTACCTGGCCAGCGTCATCGACCTGGCCAGTAGGCGGCTGCCCGGCTTCGCCATCGGCGAGCACCACGACGCCGAACTGGCGGCCGGAGCGCTCAAGATGGCGGCGGCGGTCAGAGGCGGCTACGTGAGAGGCGTAATTTTCCATTCCGACAGGGGGTCGGAGTTCACCGCCTCGGCCTTCAAGCAGGCATGCGAAGCGCTCGGCGTGGCCCAGTCGGCCGGGCGCGTCGGGTCCTGTTTTGACAACGCGGCCGCAGAGTCTTGGCACTCGACCCTCGAGTTCGAGCTACTGAGGCGGCAGCGCTTCGGCACCAAAGCCCAAGCCCGACGGGACGTGGCCGCCTTCATCGACTGGTACAACCGGGCCAGGCGCCACAGCAGTTGCCAGGGGAAGTCGCCGCTCGAGTTCGAGGCCCTCCTGGCTGAACGGGCGGCTAAGGACGTCGACGACCCAGCCGCGTGACAACCCCGTTCGTTACGATACCGTTACGATACCTGACATGAGCTCGTGCCCCCAGTGCGGCTCGGCTTTTGTGGTTTCGGGGCGGCGCCGCTACTGCAGCGATGCTTGTCGACAAGCCAGTTACCGTGCTCGAAATTCGAAGCCGTACGGGCCTGAGGAGGTGGCCCGGCCCGAGGCCACCGTATATGAGTGCCCCTCGTGCGAGCAGCGCTACCTGGGTTCTCGCCGATGTAACGACTGCAACCTGTTCTGCCGCCGCGTCGGCCGGAGGGCTCTGCCCTCACTGCGACGAGCCTGTCGCTCATGCCGACCTCATCGGTTGAAAGCCAAAAGGGACCGCTTCCCGCCAGTCTTGAGCACGACCCCTTGGAACCGGCCCCCAGGGCGCTGGGCAAGCCAATGGTCTGGCGGTCCGGACCGGAAAATGACAAGCTCAAAGAACTAACCAAAAGCCTCCACGGTCTCGGGGGAAGCCCAGACGCCGACTCGTCGAGCTGAAATCACTCCTTCGAGCAGTAGGCCACCCGGTTGGTGTCCACGGGCAGGCATTCCAGCAGCCGGCGTCGAGAAGGTGGTGCCGTGGACGAGCCCAACGGCCACGGCATTGTTCTAAACACAACGGGCCCACTGAACGAGAGGAGTGACACCGCGGGCTAGGGCGATGTAGTCCCGGCCGCTAAAGAGAAGACTAAGACTATTGGGATACCAAGGCAGATAGCAAGCGCTCTATTGCTTCGTAGCATCAAGTGCTCTCCCCGGGGGACCAGCCTGTTCCGTCCGGAGCGACACGTCCGCTGGGTCCATCTGCGACACGGACTAGGCGAAGAGCCCAAAGTCCGTAGGCGCAGAGCACCACGCAAAATGCAATGTCAAGTGTAACAGCACCAAGGGGCGGGCCCAGGATCCGACTGGGTGATCCAGCGGATTTATCGGTCCCGTTATACCAACCGTGTACCGCTGCATGGCCGAAAGGAATGAGGCGCTGAGCCCCACCGCGACGACCGTAACGAGGAAGCGCGCCGTTCTAAGCGTTGGAAGCTTGAGCGAGCCTTCAACATCTACTGCGCAGGCAGCCAACAGTGGGATACCCATTACAAACGGCAGCCAGTAACGGCCTTGCTGGTTGAACAGACCCAATCGCCGCGCCTCGAGGACCCACACCCCGACGGGCAGGAGCAACGAAGCGGCAACTGAGCCGCAAAGAGCTATCCGGATACGGCTATGGCCAAGCACGAGACCTATCCCGACCAAGAAGCCGAGGGCCACGACCCACCCGAGAATTGTCAATAGAGGGGGGAACGTATCAAGGGAACCAAGGACGCCGACATACTCTTTCAGGAAGCTTCCGGCCTGTCCGAACCCCAATAGAATCAGGTCTGCGTTGGTGGTCCCGCCAGGCACCGCTCCGCTAGGCACAAGGTCCAGACTGCCGACATCGAGTACCCATGCGATCGCACCTACGGTCGAGACCGCCACCACGAGAGCCCAAATCTTAACGTTCCTCATGCCGCGCCAATTCGATGAGGCGGCGCCGACCCGCGGCAACCGCTACCGTCGCGAGTATGAGGAAAAGCACAAACGGATCGGAGCCAACCAGCCACACCATTAGCGCACTCGTGATCCCCAGGCTGCGCACGGCCGCCGGCGCTGGGACAATTGTCCGACCACGCACGAGGCCGAGCGCGCTCACCCGAGACTACCGCGGCCATACAAATTTCAAGGGAGTTCGGATTAACGCTTCCAACCAGGAACAACACCATGGGCGACCACGCAATTAGCAGCGAAACGGCGAGAAGTGGGGGTTTGCACCGATTTAACTGCCCCCGCCATCGCTAGGCCTAAGAACACTGCACAAGCCACGACGGACAAGAGCCGCATCGCGTAGAACAACCCGGTGACATTGTTCGTGAGTAGGGCGGGCAAGGCGGTCATCAGATAGTACAAGGGAGGGTAGCGGCCAACATCGATTATTGCGGCCTCGTCTTCCCCGGCCGGGGGTACTTTCTCGCATTGCGCAGAGGTTCCAGCCTTCAGGTTGAAACAGAACGATTCTTGGTAGATTTCCTGAAGGCCGCGAGGTACGCGCACCAAGGTGAAAGCTGGCAGCTGGTCCTTGACTGGCCGACCGACCAGTTCGCCGTGCGACACCGCATCGGCGTGCATCACATGCATGATCTCATCTGGGGGAGCGGCGAAGGGTGTCGCCAAGGCCCAGGCGCCGCCAAGGAGCGCGACAAGTACGGAACTAACCAGCCAGATACCGCCAAAAGATCTAGTCATCCGATGGTAGACCGACCGGGGGCCGCCGAGCCCATCGCGTGCTAGGCCCACTTGTGGGGAATCGGTGCGACGCTCTTCCAAGGGTCCACACCATTGCTTTTGGCCGAAAGCTTAGCCACCGACGGACCCAGGTCGGAAAGTCTCAACTGTGACTGCCAGGAACCGGCGTCGGGAGCGTTGTACCCCTGAATGCCATTATCAGTTCGGACCGAGCTATATAGCGGGTCTCCTCGTGGCCTAAACCTGACTTGGCCAATATCTCGATAAGCTCGCTCCTGGTATACTGCGCGACTTGATCGTTAGCGTACCCCCCCTGCACTACCTTGGCGTAAACCTTCTCGAGGTAGACCCATTCTCGACGGGCATAGTCTGGGGTGCCCAGAACGAGGCGGCCTCCGGGCCTTAGAACTCGGCACAACTCGTTTAGCAGCGGTGAGTCCTTTGGCACGCGGTTGATCACTTCCGAGGATACGACGCAACTGAAAGCATTGTCTGGAAAGGGGAGAGAGAAACCAGACCCCTGCACGAGCGCGACATCGAAGCGCCGGTCGAAACGTAGCTTGCGCCGAAGTATGTCGAGGGCAACACTTCCTTTGGGGAGGCAACTTATAATCCGACTAGACCCGCAGCCGACATCGAGAACCGGGCCTTCACCCTCGATCAGGTCGCGGACAATTCTAAACCGCGACCTTTGCCAATAACGCTGCAAGGGAATTGAGCTGTCGTATGCGCGGTGGTCGTAGTCAGCTGCAGCGATGGAGTTGCGTAACTTCCAAAGCCTCCAGAAGGACCGAATGTACGCTCGCCCGAGTCGACCGACCCGGGCGGAGGAGCTACCGTGTTCTCGAGGCATATAGTTGAAGGGGATCTCCTGGACGCGCCAACCCTCGCAGAAGGCGCGGACCAAGATCTCTTCGAGTACGTCGAAGTCGGTACCCTGGAGCCGATCCGGGTCAAGGGTGCTCCGACGATAGAGTCGAAACCCGCTCGAGAGATCGCGTACGGGCATCGAGAGCCCGCGCTGGAACACCAGGTTCAACACGCGGCTGAGGTACAACCGCCATCTCGGCATAGTCGCAGTGCCGCCGGGTACGTAGCGTGACGCAATAGTAATATCGGCTGCGTCCCGCAACTTCCACATGTCCTTGACGAAATCGGGACGGTGTGAGAGGTCGGCGTCGAGCGTCAAGATGTAGTCCCCGCCAGCCTGTCTCAACCCGTCCACGAGAGCGCCACCGTAACCTTGTGAGGTCTGGAGTAAGACTCTGGCCCCTCCGCCGGAAGCGGCTTCGATCGTCTCGTGGTCGCCGTCCTTGGTGATGACAATCAGTTCGTATGTCAGCAGCAGTTCGTCGAGCGTCCGAGTAAGCCTGGGCAGCAGGATGGCGAGGTTGGGTCCCTCTTGTAACGCAGGCATCAGGACGGTCATTTGCATTTTGGAGCCAGTGGCCTGCGTTGTTGCGTCGAAGCTTTTCATTGCTCTGAGCGGTGCCCGGTGAGGCATGCTCACAAGGTAGTCGACAGGTGCTGGCCGTCCATTGAACGCCGGGGGGCGCTGGTGCCGAGCTGCGGTTCCGAGTGGCCCTGGGCTGCTTTAGTCCGGCTGGGTGAGCAAAGAACTTGCTCGCCCTCCTTCCAGGCTTCCGCCGCCGCGTGGCTGTCTTGCCTCGGTCGGTCCTCGAGGCGATTGGTCTGGACGGGGCGCCGGTTCATTGGTTGTGGTCGGCCCGTAGACCGGTACTCGGGCTAATGGCACCGCCACGGTAGCGGCCACGACGAGCAGTCCCACAACACCGGCGATACGCACTGACGGGCCCAGCTGCGACATCAATAACGCAGCGCCTGCGAGGACTACGCCAGCTGCGTAGATCGTCGTCACGGCCTCGGGCACCGACATGCCTCGTTTCACGAGGCGGTGGCTTGTGTGGTCCTTGCCTCCTTGAAAAGGGCTGATGTGATGTGCCAAGCGGGACATCGTGACCAGTGTGGTATCGAAGATGGCGACGCCCGGAATTGCCAGTATTACGGCGACCGGGACCCGGGTCGGGGCGTTTGCTCGAAGCTTTAGCAGTAAAACCGCCAACATGAACCCGAGGAATAGGCTCCCTGCGTCACCCATGTAGATCTTCGCTGGGTGGAAGTTGGCCCGCAGAAACCCGGCCGCACAGCCCGCCAGCGCCAAGGCCAGGGCGGAGACGAGGTAACGGTGCTGCAGCAAGGCCACCCCGAAAATCGCCAGTGCAGCGATGAGGGCGATCCCCGCAGAGAGGCCGTCCATATTGTCGAGCAGGTTGAAAGCGTTGGTGATGCCGACAACCCAGACGACGGTAATCAGCGCGTCAACGGGCTTGGGCACTCCAGAGAGGTGGGGCGATATTCCCAACCACCACACTCCGACGCCGGCCCCGGCTTCGAACACTAGCCGAAGCCAGGGGGTCAGGCCCTTGCCAAGGTCGTCTATCAAGCCGACCACAGCGAGCAATACCCCGAGCCCCAGGAAGCCCGCCAATTGGCCGAGCCCACTTGGCGGCGGGTCCGCGACGTTTCCCACGACCACAACGAGCGCGAATGAGACCACAATCGCCGCTCCACCCAGGTAAGGCACCGCTTCAGAGTGGGACTTGGCGGGGCCCGGATGGTCGAGTAGCCCGAAGCGGAGGGCGACCGCCAGCGCCACGGGCACAAGCACCAGGCTCAAGGCAAGCGACCCGACCAAGACAACGGCGTAACCCCAGAGGGGGAGAGAACTCATCTGGAGCCATTCCATCATGAAGCCAGGGTCGTTTTGTGCTCCAACTCTGGCCACCCCAGTTCCGCCAAATCGATGGCACCGCGCCGGAGCCGGATACAGCGCAACGCCCTTAACCCCAGTTCCGCTCGCTCAAACCTGGACTCTAATCTCTATTAGCGATCCGTCGGCTTCGCATCAGCAGCCAGGCTATCCACAATGCCGATCTGCCACGGTGCTACCCTCCCGCCATGGGGCTCATCGGGTTAGCGGCCGGAACGGCGAGGCGGATCGGTGAGATCGGGTTCATCATCGGCGCCATCGGCGGCCTGTTGTTCATCGCCGGGGCTGCATTTCGCGCCAACAGCGCCAGGGAAAGTACCAGCCGCAACGTTTTGATGGCCGCCGGGATTTGCATAACCACCGGCTTCATCCTCGGCATCGTCGGCTTTCCATTGGGGCCGCTGAACGCTCGGCCGAGTCGTCCCTTCAGAGGTACTCGACCACCTCGCCCCGGCACCGGTGGCGGGTGTCGAGCACGTAACGGGCGTGGGCCGTGACCAGGTTGTAGTCGACGTCATCGTGGTCAGTCAGTACCACGACTGCGTCTGACCCGGCTAGCTCGTCGACGTTGAGTTCGGCCTGCACGACCTGGCCGCTAAGGCTGACCACATCGGCCTCGGTGACGTGGTCGTCGACGTAGCGTAGTTCGGCGCCCAGTGAGCTCAACCGCTGCATAACGCTGAGTGCGGGCGATTCACGCAGGTCGGAGGTATTGGGCTTGTACGCCAACCCGAGGAGCAGGATCCTGGCCCCGTTGACCGCCAGTTTGCGCCGGTTGAGAGCCAGGCTCAGGCGGCGGACCACGTACTCGGGCATGTGGTCGTTTACGTCATTGGCCAGCTCAACGAAGCGGAAACTGCGCCCGACGCTGGTGCGCACGTGCCAGGAAAGATAGCTCGGGTCGATAGGCAGGCAGTGGCCCCCGACGCCAGGACCGGGGTTGAAACGCATGAACCCGAAAGGTTTGGTCGCAGCTGCGTCGATAGCTTCCCAGACGTCGACGCCCAGCTCGGCGGCGAACATCGTCAGCTCGTTCACCAGGGCGATGTTGACGTGGCGGAACGTGTTCTCGATCAGCTTGGCCAGCTCGGCTTCCCTCGGCCGTGATACGGCGATCGTCTTGCGCACGAGCGTGTCGTAGAAGGATTGGACGGCCTGGAGGGAACCGGCATCGATCCCGGACACGACCTTGGGGATCTCGACCAGAGCGAAATGGCGGTTACCAGGGTCGATGCGTTCGGGGCTGTACCCGAGGTGGAAATCGCGTCCCGGCACGAGGCCGGACCCGTCCGCGAGGACGCGGGCGAGCAGCTCCTCCGTGGTGCCCGGGTACGTGGTCGATTCGAGCACGACGAGCGCGCCGGGTTGGAGGTGCTCTGCCAGGGCACGGGCCGCGGTCTGAACGAACGAAAGGTCGGGCCCCCTTCTCTCAACGGCGTGGGCACAGTTATGAGCGCTACATCGAACCCCTCGAGCCGCCCGGGGAAGGATGTGGGGAAGTACCGGCCGGTGGCCAGGGCTTCTGCCAATTGGCCCGCGGTCACGTCTTCGACGAAGGAGCTGGCGTCGGCCAGGAGTTCCACCCGCTTCGTGTCGGTGTCGAAGCCCACAACCTCGTAGCCCACCTCCACCGCTCGTATAGCGAGCGGCAGCCCGACATAGCCCTGCCCGAGCACGACCACCTTTTGCACTGGCTCCTCCATGGGGCGATCCTGCTCGTACTCCCAACTGGCGTCAAGGCGACGGCCGCCACGTTGGGTTCCCCGGTGGCGCGACGATGGACCGGATGGCTGAGGTCCGAAGCGTTGGAGGTGACAGTGACGCTCCAGCCGAGCCTCGCCGGCGAAGCTCAGGGGCGGCGGGTGCCGGGACCGGCTGAAGGCCGGAACACTTCGGTCGTCCTTCTCATCACGCGATTGAACATAGGTGGGCCGGCCGGCCAGGCGCTCCTGCTGGCCAAGGGACTGGAGCCCGAGTTCCTCTACGCTGGTGGCTGCCGGCCGGCCAAGCGCCCGGGAGGGCGAGCTCACGGACCCTGACGTGCCTGTCCGTCGCGTCCCTCTGGTGCGGCCCGTCAGCCCGGCGACCGATGCGCGTGCATTGAAAGCCGTTCGCCAGCTGGTCAATGACAGCCGGCCGCGGGTGCTGCACACGCATATGGCCAAGGCGGGCACCATAGGCCGCCTGGCCGTACTGAGCTCACGGTCGGCCACGCGGCCTCGCCTCGTACACACTTTTCACGGGCACGTCCTGCAGGGCTACTTCGCCGGCCCCCAGCAGCGAGCCTTCGTCGAGCTCGAACGGCGGCTGGCCCGGCGCACGGACGTCCTGGTGGCCGTGAGCCCGGAGATCCGCGACGAACTCGTGGACCTGGGGATAGGCAATCCGGGCCAGTACCGGGTGATCCCCCTCGGGCTGGACCTGGCGCCGCTATTGGCGGTTGGGACAGGGACAGGAAGGCCGGGTAGCTTGCGCTCGGCCCTCGGGCTCGGTCGTGAGGTACCCCTTGTCGGCGTTCTTGGCCGGCTCGTCCCGGTCAAGGACCATGCCACTCTCTTTGAGGCGATGGCGAAAACCCCCGACGCGCACCTGGCTGTGCTCGGCGACGGCGAGCTCCGCCACTCACTGGAGGGCCTCGCCTCCCACCTCGGTATCGCAGATCGCACCCATTTCACCGGCTGGTGGGACGACGTCGTGACCGCGCTGGCCGACCTCGATGTCGTGGTGCTGTCCAGCCGCAACGAGGGCACGCCGGTGGCATTGATCGAAGCGCTAGCGGCGGGCCGGCCCGTGGTCGCCACTGACGTGGGCGGAGTCCGCCACGTAGTCCAGGACGGCGAGACCGGATGGCTGTGCCCACCGGGCGACGCTGCCGCTCTGGCTGCACTTTTACAGCGCGTGCTCGCCAATCGTCACGTAGCGGCGGGACTCGCAGAGGAAGGCCGCCGGCGGGTGGCCGAGCATTTCGGCCGGGCCAGGATGGTGGCCGACCACCTTGCTTTGTACCGGGAGCTGGTCGCCCCGAAGCAACGCGGCTGAGCGAGGGTTGTCGGGTCGGGCCAGCCTAAACAGGTGGCAGATGCTCCCCTGCGCTGGGTGCTGGCCCGCAGTTGTCAGACCGGCCAGAACGCGCCGGCTATTTTGGTCGGAGTGGCCCGGTCGACCCGGAAAGGTTTTGCGCGCAACGAGACGGGGGAGACGTACCCCGAAGCGCCATCGACGGATGGCGTTCTCAGTGCCGGAGGCGAGCCGGGCGCGCAACTCTCCGTCCCGCCCGTAGGCTCCGAGAAACGGGTTCACAAAGGGCGGTTGGCAGTCGGCCGGGGCCGGCCCTTGAGGGCGGCTCCCGGGGCCCGGCTGGGGGGACGAGTGGTGGAAGGCAATCGGGCAAGGGCCGTGACGCCCCTCGCCGTCCTCCGTCTTTCTGACAGGCCGGCCGAACGAGAGGACAACGAGGCAAAATCGGCCAGCGCAATGCCCCCCTTCGACGACGTCGGCGTCGGCGCCGCCAAGCAGGGGGACCCTTCTTCGTGGGAGGCCGCCTACCTGGCTTACGCCAGGTCTCTTATGGGGTTCTTGATGGTCAGACTGGACAACCGCGACGACGCAGCCGAGGCCCTCTCGGAGACGTTCACGCGCGCCATCGACAAGGTCGCCACCTTCCGGGGCGATGCGTTCGCCTTCCGGGCGTGGCTGTTCAGCATCGCCCGGAACGTCTCCAACGACCAGCATCGTCGCCGCGCCCGTCTGGTCGTGCTCCCGGACCAACCTGAGGAAGACGACCGCGTCCAGCCGTCGGGCGAAGAACTGGCCATATCCCACGAGGACTTGACCGAGCTGCGCAAGGAGTTCGCCAGATTGCCGAAGGCCGACCAGGAGGTCTTGTGGCTGCGGGTATGTTCTGGTCTCTCCGCGGCCGACGTAGGCCAAGTGATCGGGAAAAAGGCGGGTGCCGTGCGGATGCAGCAAATGCGGGCGCTCGGAACGCTGCGCGGGCAGGTCCGGCTGTGACGCACCCACTTCCAGGACCGGATGAACGGGCGCTGGCCGAGGCGCTCGACGATGCCATCGGGAAGCCCCCGGCTCACCCTGTCACGCCGGCCTCGGCCGCCGCGTTGACCGGGCTGACCGGACTGGTGGACGACCTGAGGAGAGCGTTGCCTCTTCCGCCGTTCCCGGAGGGCGGGCCGGCCGAGGTAAGGGCGGCGGCGTCGGCGGTCCGCGCCGTACGTCGTCACAACCGGGCCAGATTACTGGTCGCCGCAGCCACAATGCTCCTGGTAGGGGTGGTCGCAGGCGGCGCGCTCATCGGCGCCCTCGAGCAGCCGAACCTGGCCAGTGCCCGTGTCCCCGCTCAGCTCGTTCTGGCTGAAAAACAGCTGGGTCAGGCCAGCCTGGCGCTCTCGGCCAAGAACCCGGTCAAGGCCAAGCAGCTCATCAACGCCGCCGCCCGCGTCATCCAGTCCCAGGAGGGACAGGTACCTACGACCCTGCCCCCCACGGTCGGCAAGAGCAACGAGACGGCGACCATCTCCGCGCTCACTCGGCAGCTCCAGGTCCTGGCGGCCGAGAACTCGCGACTCCAGGCCGCGCTCAGCTCGAAACCGAAAATAATCAGGGTCGTGGTGCCACCGACCACGGTGACCGCCCCCACGACCACACTGCCCCCAACGACGACCACGCTGCCCCCGACGACGACCACGCTGCCCCCGACGACGACTACGGTCCCCACTTCCCCCACCACCGCCGCTCGCCCCACACCGACCACAGCCCCTCCGAGCAGGGCGCTGGTGGCCACGACCACCAGTCGGCCTCCACCTCCGTCCACCACCCGGCCCGCCCCGACCACCACCCGGCCCGCTCCCACTTCGACGAGGCCAGCGCCCACGACGACCGAGACGACCGAGACAGACGACAAGGCCCACGACAACCACGACCTCGGTGCCGGTCACGACGACCACGGTGCCAACGAGCAGCCTTCCGCCGCTCTCCCGCCCTGTTAACATCGGCCCGAACATCCCCCCCTACCCCTCTACAACGTCGAGGCCGCCGCCCAAGGTCACCACGACGACGTCGACCACTACAACTGTGCCGAGCACCACCACGAGCTCGACGACTACGAGCACCTCCACCACTACAACCACGACCACGACGACTACGACAAGCACGACAACGACGACTACCGTGCCTACGACGACGACGAGCGGTACCTCAACAAGCCTGGTGCCGCCCAGCACAACCACGTCGTCCTCGTAGCACGTCGTCTTCGTAGCCTTCAGTTAGGGGTGACGGCCGGTTGTAGGCCCCGAGCCACGGTTGCAGGGGGGCAGAAAGGCCCCGGCTAGGCTTGGATTTGTTGTGAGGGAGCCCCACCAGCCGTCGGCCAAAGAGGGGCTCTTGCAGAGTTCTGGCGACGTTCAGGCGGCTACCTTCCAGGGGCCGCCCGTCGTCCTCCAACCGCGGCATTCGGTCTCGGCCGGGCCGGAACGTCATTCAGCCGCACCTGCTCATCACCTGGTCAGACCGGCGGGCCGACCTCTCGTACGCCTCTGGCTGGCGTCGTTCGCCGTCCTTTTCGTCGCCATCGCCGCCTGGTCTTTTGCCAGCCCGCTTGGCTCTGGGCCGGATGAGCCGGCCCATTTGGTCAGGGCCGTGTCCCTGGTCCGGGGGCAGCTCGTGGGACAGGACCTCCCGCACCCGACCACAGCGCAGAAGAGCACGGTGATCGTCCAGGTACCCGAAGTCTTCGCCAGCCTGGAGACCCACGTCGGCTGTTTCCAGTACAAGTCCAATGTCCCGGCTGGCTGCCAACGGCCGTTGAACGGGTCGACTCACACCGTTTCGGTTGAGACCTACGTGGGGCGCTACCCCCCGCTGTACTACGCGCTGGTAGGGCTGCCAACGTTGGTCCTCGTGTCGGCGAAAGGGATCTACGCGGCGCGTCTCGTCAGCGGCGCGCTTTCGGCTGCCATGTTGGCCCTGGCCATAACGTCGCTCCGCCGGTGCCGTGGCGCCCCCTTGTTAGCCGCCGGGGTAGCTGTGGCCATTACCCCGATGGCGCTGTACCTGGCGGCCGTCGTAAGCCCTAGCGGCTTGGAGATTGCCAGTGCCATTAGCGTGTGGACGGCGGCCATGGCGGTTGTTTCCCAACGACCGGCGGACCTGAGCGCCTCAGTGGTCGGCGCCCTCGGGGTCTCGATTTCTGTGCTGGTTTTGACCCGGGCCCTGGCCCCCTGTGGGCCCTGTTCATCCTGGCCGCGTTGGTCGGCGTGGGCGCCGCCACGCCGTTCGCTGACCTGTTGCGTAGGCGCTACGTCCAGGGGTGGTTCGCCGTGTGCGCCTTGGCCGGTGTCCTTTCCCTGGTCTGGGACCTGTTAGCCAACCCGTTTCTGACCGAGCCGGGCAGCCCGGTCCCTCCCGGGACGACTCAGGGCGGCATCTTCGAGCTGGCGCTGGAGCGCCTGGACCTGCTTGTTACGTCGAGTATTGGCCAGTTCGGTTGGCTGGACGCACCGTCGCCTTACCTGGTGATCGTGTTGTGGTTGGGGGCCCTCGGGGCGGTCGTCCTCATCGGAGCCTGCGTGGCGCAGAGACGGGCCGCCGCCGTGGCCGTCGGCACCGTTGTGGCCTGGGTGGTCTTGCCGACGGCAATGATCGTCCTCGTGGCTCGCCAGGAGGGCATCCTTGGGCAAGGGCGGGACTTCTTGGGCCTGGCGGTGGGCATCCCGATCGTGGCCGCCGCCATTGCCGGAGAACGCTTCTCTGACCGGCTGGCGACTTTGCGCCTCGTGTCCGTGATCGTCGGGATAGTGGCGGCCTGCCAGGTGGTCGATTTCTATGCCGCTCTCCGTCGTTATACGGTGGGCACGAAAGGGCCGCTCGACGCCTTCTCGTCGGTCCCGCACGGTTGGGACGCGCCTGTCCCGGCCGTCCGTTCTTGTCATTGTCTTTACCATGGCCATGGTGGCGTTCGGTCTGATCCTGCGCCGTGCCGCTGAAGCGCAACCGCCGGCGTCCGGTGTGGCCGGGCTGACGAGCGCCAGGTCAGTGCTTGGGCCGACCTGAGCGCAACCAACCTCATCGTGAGCCGGTCTCCACGGGACGCGAAGGAGGGCGGCCCCGAAGGGCCGCCCTCCTTACTTTTCTATCGGCTGAGCTGGCCTAAAGCGTCTAGCTCCCGCCGTAGGTGGCCACGGTTAGGCCGCCCGTGCTGGGCACCGGCACTGCGGCTGTGCCTCCGTAGCCGTTGTTCTTGAGCTGGGTCATGGTCTTGAACGGCCAGACCTGGCCCTGGTACGTAACGTATGCCGGCCCTGCGACGGTGAGGAGCACACCGCTCGCCACAGCGGCCGACTTCTGGGCCGAGGTGACCGTGCCCGTGAGGATGGTGGACTTGTTGGTTTTCTTGATGGTGTTCAGCTGACCGCCGTTGGCGATGCCGAACGCTCTGCCGCCTGCGAAGGCGTAGAAGGCGCCCGCGGAGTTGACGAGCGCGCCGTCGGCGCTGGTGGCCAGGGCATTACCGGCCGCGCCCTCGGCTCCCTCGGTGGAGCCAACCGTGAGGCCACCCAGGCTAGGCACCGTTACAACAAGTGCCCCGTTGAAACCACCGGCACCGAACTGTTTGGGTGTGGCGAAGCCGTGTAGCTGACCGTCGGTCCCGACTACGTAGATCGTCGGGTTGCCGTTGATCGGGCTGGTGAACATCAGTGTCCCGACCCGAGGGGCAGCACCCGTGGGCGCACTTGTACCGGCCACCGCGGTCTGGATCACGGCGTGGTTCACCTTCTGAAGAGAGGCGAGCACCGCTGGGCTCGAGATGCCGAACGCCCGGCCGCCGGCGAAAACGAAGTCGCTACCGGAGTAAGTGATGATGGCCCCGTTGGGGAAGGTGACGTTGGCGTGCGGGAACGGTGGGAGGGCCTGAGGCCCGGTCACGCTGCCGACCACATTGATCTGGTAGGTGCTGGACGCCGTGCTGGGGTTGATGACGCCGAGCACCGTCAGGGTGAGCGAGTCGCCCGAGGTGATGCTGTTGGGGACGGTGAAGGTCACGTTGTTCGTGCCTCCGCCGACCAGAGGTAGCGTGACAGTGCCCGAGCCTGACGAGGTGGTCGAGTCAGTGATGCTGTAGTTGCCCGGCGAATTGGGGAACACCGTACCTGCCGGCGCTTGCAGCCCTATGGTCGAGCTGCCCCCCGTCATTGCCGCGCTCGCCTTTACATTGGCGATGGTGTAGGTCGCGATCGCCCCGGCCGTGTTGGGGTTCGGGGTGACGACCACACCAGGGCTAGCGTTGGCCCCGATGGTGTAGGCGGGGGCCGCCGTGGGCACGTTGTCCGAGCTCGTAGAGACGTTGAAGTCCGAGATGGTCTGAGCGACCGGGTTGGTGACGTTGACCAGGGTGAGCACGATCGAATCACCGGCGTTGATCGTAAAGCTCGTAGGTAGCGTGGCCGACCCGCTGGCCAGAGCGGCCCCGGTTACAACCGTGGTCCGGGACTGGGTGGTGTCGGCGATTGAGACACCGGTGACCGTAGAGAAATTGGTCGGGCCGGTGCTCTCGGTCAAGAAGATGTCACCGCCTGCGGTGAGCGCGCTCGAGGTACGGAAGCTGACCGTGTAGGTGGTCGTTGCACTAGCGAGCACCGAGGCCGGGGTGACCGTGGCCGCAGTAACCGAGTTGCCGAAGGTGATCGAGTTTGTGGTTTGGGCAGTACCGGTAGCGGGTTGGACCGTCATGGCCGCCGTTGCGGCCGAGGTTGGGTTCCCCCCGTTGGTTGTGATGTTGAGCGTGCCCCCGTTCGAAATGGGAATGGCCAACGTCAGCGACACCATCGAGGTGCTTGTCGGGGCAATGCCCGTGACAGTGTCAGCCGTGGCCGTGCCGCCCAATGGGGTGTACGTCACCGTGTAACTGGACGCTCCGCTCGCCAGTGTGATCGTCCCGGCGGGCACGACGCTTAGCGCCACCACGCTTTGGCTGGTTGTCAGGCCAGTCACCGCGACGTTGCCGATCGTGAACGTCGTGTTGACCCCAAAGTTGTGGGAGGCCGCTGACAGAGTCGCCCCTGAAGTCCCGACGGTGATGGTGTTGGACGTGGCGGGAGTCACGTTGCTCGAGGTGGTCACGGTGAACAGGAAGGTGCCGGCGGAGGCCGGCGCGTTGGCCGTGAAGGACACCGAGACAGGGGTGCCGGCGCTGATGCTGCAGCCAGCTATCAGAAATATGCTGATCCCGCTGGCGGTAGCCGAGCCCGCACCCCCGCTACCAGCCGTACCCGACTGCAGGCAGCTGCCGCCGATGAGGTCGATGCTCGTAGGCACGGATGACAGCGCCACCGAAGGTACGACGGTCACCGAGGAGTTGCTCGAACCTGCGAGCGCGGCGGCCGTAGTGAAGGTGACCGTAAAGCTGGTCGAGGCACCGGCGCCAACCGAGGCCGGTGTAGCGCTGACGGTGCCCACCGAACCCGATGGCGTACCGATCGTGTAGAAGCTCGACAGCACGTCAGCGTAGGCGGGCAGAGCGGTGGCTGTGAGGCCCGCTCCGAGCGCGCCCATCGTCAACGCGAGGGTACCGGCGGCCAGTTTGGCCCGGCCCCGCCAACGCCTGGGCGCCGGCTCTGAAGGACGTTGTTGGTGCATGTGTTCTCCCTCTGGGTAGTGACGCGAGCCTCGCCCGCCTCTGTGAAGTAGCCGCCTTGATTGTGTGAAGAAGCTGCGATTGTCCTGCAAAGCAGAAGGGCGGCCCTTTCGGGGGCCGCCCTTCTTGACGTAACCAACGTTAGCTGACCCTTAGCTATAGGCCAGCTCGAGTTTTCAACCGTTAGGAACCGGTGTACGTCAACACCACTGGCAGCCCGCCCGTGTTCGGGGCCTGGACCGCCGGCGTGCCTCCGTAGCCGTCGTTCTTGAGCTGGTTCTGCGTCTTGAACGGGAAGGCGTTGCCGTTGAAGCTCACGTAAACGCTCGCAAAGCCGCCCGTGGTGCTCCCGACGCTAAGGATGACGCCACTGGCCAAGCTGGCTTGCTTTTGGCTCGTCGAGACGGTACCGGTCAACACAACAGCAGTGTTGTGGGCAGTTATTAGGTTCAACCGAGCGGGAGTCGGGATACCCAGGGCACGGCCACCCCCGAAGGTGTAGTACGTGCCGGACGAGTTGACGATGGCCCCGTCAGAGCTGGTGGCCAAAGCGGTCCCGTTGGCACCCAGGACACCTATCGTGCTGCCGATGGTCATACCACCAGTGTTGTTGGTGGTCGTGTTCAGGGCGCCGTCGTAACCGGTCGCCTTGTATTGCTTCGGCGTCGAGAAGCCGTGCAGCTGGCCGTCGGTGCCGACCACGTAGATGGTGGCGTTGCCGTTGACGGCGTACGTGCTGATCAGCGTCCCGCTACGGGCCGTAGTGACCGGTACCACCGTCCCTGGCGCAGCGTTCAGAACAACGGCCGGGTTGACCGCTCTGATCTTGCTCAAGACCGTTGGAGTCGGTATCCCGAACGTGTGCCCTCCTGCAAACACGTAGATCGTGCCGGCGAAGTTGATCAGCGCCGAGTTGGGGTACGTCACGTTGGCCTTCGGGAATGAAGCCACTCCAGTCGCCGCAGTCACCGGTCCGAAGATGGTGAGCTGGTAGCCGCTGCTGGAGGCGCTGGGGTTGATCACGGTCATGATCGTGATCGTGAGGACGTCCCCGGAGATGATGCTGTTCGGCGGTACGAACGTCACCGAGTTATTGACCCCACCGTTCGCACCGCACAACCGTCGGCGCGAACGCCACCGTGCCTGAACCCGGAAGGAGTCGTCGAGTCGGTGATCACGTAGGCGCTTGGGGCGGTCGGGAAGACCGTCCCGGCTGGGGCAGTGAGCGTTATGGCATTAGCCGTCAGGGCACCCGTTATGGCCTTGGACGCGAAGAGCCCGGTGACCGTATAGGTCGCAAGGGTGCCGACTGTGGGCGGGTTGACGACGACGTTGACGCCAGCCGTACCAGCTGCGGTGATCGTGAAGGACGGTGCGTTCGCCGGGACCGTGTCGGTCGAGGTCGTCACCGCGAAATCGGTGTACGTCCCCGCCGCCGGGTTGGAGACCCCGGCGATCGTGACGGTGACGGCGTCACCAGCCTTGATCACGTTGGCCGCAAAGTCGCCCGGACCAATCGTCAGCTTGTGGGCCACGGTCGAATTGGGGGCGTTAGTGACGATGTGCCACCCACCCGTCGTGTCAGTGACGAGCACACCACTCACTCCCGTGAAGGTTGTGCTCGGCTCGGCGACCGTGATCGTCGTGGCACCCGCGGCCGTGGTGGTTGATGCCGTGAAGCCGGTCGTGTACGTCGCCGATGCGCCTGCCACTAATGGTGAGACCGCCAGCGTGACGCTCTTAACGGACGAGCCGAAGTTGACCGTATTTGTGACGTTTGACGGCCCCACCGACCCTCCATTCGCTGCCGTCGTGGGCGTTATGAAGACCGCCACACTCTGGGTCGTTTGAGGGGGGATCGGGTTGACGCCAGCGGCCACGATAGTCACCGTTCCGCTCACTGCAACTCCAGTGGTCAGCGTAAGGGCTACGCCGCCGGCGATGGGCGTCACAGTAGTGACGGCGTCGGTCGCAGCCGTGCCACCGTTGGGGGTGTACGTAACCGTATAGCTAGCCGTCGGGTTGTTGGCTGAGGCGAACGTGATCGCACTGCCTGTCGAGGTCAGTTCGAGCACAGTCGCGGTAGTCGTCAAACCACTCCATGAGCCACCCGTGGCGTTGCTCGCACCTACGCCAGCAATGGTGTAAGTGGTCGTTTGGCCAGCAGACAGGGTCCCGGCGGTGAGCGTCGGAGGCGCGCTGGCGACCGTAACGGTCGGCGAATTGACAGAGGTGGCGTTGGTGCTCGTAGCGACGGTGAAGTTGAAGCTCGCCGTCGGGGCCGTCGCATTGAACGTAACGCTGACCGTCGAGCCGGCCGCGATAGAGGGACAGGCTGTCGAATTCAGCGTGATCGTGAGGCCGCTACTGTTGGCCGTGGTAGTCGGGACGGTCCCCGACTGGAGGCACGAGCCCGAGATCAGGGCGACGCTCGAATTGTTGATACCGGCGGTGACGCTGTTGCCAGTCGTCGAGTCACCGATGGTGACCGTGTTCCCGGTCGCCAGCGCATTTACCGCCACGAAGGTGACCGTGTAGGTCGTGCTCGTGGCACTGGTGGCCGTGGTCGGGGTGACGGTGACGTTATTGACGCCGCCGGACGGCGAGCCGATCGTGTAGGTGTTCGTCACGCAGCCTGGGGCTCCGGTGGCGCTGCCGCAAGCTGTCGCTGCGGACGCCGGCAGAGCACTTACCACGGCCACGCTGCCGAAGCCCGCCATGGTCAGCGCAAGGGTGCCAGCTAGCAGCTTGGCACGTCTCCACCCACGCCCCGGCGACTTTGCCAAAGGATGTTCTTCTTGCATTTAGCTAGTTTTCCCTCCTAGGTAGGGTGAACATTTTTCCGCCGCTAGCGGCGGTGCTGCTGGTGCCGTGCACCGTTTGGGCCCTGCCAGGTGCCCGACCACCCCGGACGTTAGCCCAGGTCCGGAGCACTGTGGTGGACCTTGGTGCCGTGCTTTAACGGGCTTGCTCCGGAACAAGCCTGTTGGTGAGACGCCGCGAACCCTAGCGTGTCACATTCCTCGAGACAAAAACAGAGGCGGCCTCCGGTAACGAGGGCTTGAACGGGCCGCATCGCGAGGTGGCATGCCGTCCTGGCGGCCGACACGGGTGAGAAAAGGTCAGGAGCCGCTGTAGGCGAACACGACCGGCACTCCGCCCGTGGACGGTGCGGTCAGGGCCGCCGTGCCGCCGTAACCGTCGGCGCGGAGTTGGGCCAGGGACTTGAAGGGGTAGAGATCGCCCTGGTAGCTCACAAAAACCCTCCCCGATGTGCTGAGCAGCTCTCCGCTGGCCAGGACGGGGGAGGTTTGCGCTGGACCGACGGGGCCCTGTAGCGGTCGCGCTTTGTCCGCTTTCCGGACCGTGGCCAGCTTGGCCGGCGTGGGGATACCGAACGCCCTCCCTCCGGCGAACACGTAATACGCTCCCGCGGAGGCCACTATGGCTCCGTCTGCGCTGGTAGAACGAGCGTTCCCGGCGGCCCCCTCAGATCCGGCGGACGCACCTACCCCGAGCTGCCCGAGGCTGGTCACGGTCACCACGAGAGCGGGATCGTAGCCATCGCCCAGGAACTGCCTGGGAGTGGCGAACCCGTGCAGCTCGCCGTCGCCGCCGACAACGTAAATGGTGGCCGTGCCGTCGATGGGCCGGGTAAATAGCAGCGTCCCCATCCTGGGCGCACCCGTTGGGGCATGGGCGCCGGCACGAGCCGACTGGACCTGAGCGTGGTCGACCCGCTGCAGCGCGGCCAGCTCGGATGGTCCTTGCACCTGGAAAGCGCTGCCTCCGGCGAAGACGTAATCCTTCCCGGAGAAGCTGATTATGGCCCCGTTCGGGTAGGTGACGCCCGCATCTGGGAACGGCGACACTGCTGGGGGGCCTGTGACGTTACCGAGCAGCGTGATGGAATAGGCATTGCCGGCGCTGCTCGGGTTGATGGCGTCTTCGATCGTTATCACGAGGATGTCCCCGGCGTTAATGGTGGCGGGGACCGTGATAGTCACATCGTTGGTGCCTCCGCCGCTGAGGGGGGCGCTAACGGTCCCCGAACCCGCTGGGCTCGTTGAGTCCTGCACCGTGTAGGAGCCGGGGCTGTTGGGAAAGACCGTCCCTGGCGGAGCTTGCACAGTGACCGTCGAGGTCCCACCGGCCAATGGGGCGCTGGCCCGCAGGTCGGACATGGTGTACGTGGCTAGTGACCCGGTCGTGCTCGGGCTCACGCTCACTAGCACGCCGCGGCTCCCGCTGGCCCCTATTGAATAGGGCGAGGCGGCCACCGGCACGGGATCACCGCTGGTGGCCACCGTAAAATCGGCCACCGTCCCCGCGCTGGGGTTGGTTACCGCGGCCAAAGTAAGGGTGACCGAGTCACCGGCGTTGACCTCGTAACCCGTCGCCATGGGTATGACCAGGCCATTGTCGGGTTCGTCGCACCCTGGGTTAGTTGGCGGGCTCCCGGCGGCGTACGTCAGAGCGCTGGCCAGGAAGTGCCATCCGGCGGTCGTGTCAGAGACCAGCGCCCCCTTTGCGCTGGAAAAAACGGTCGGTCCGGCCGCTTCGCTCAAGCAGATTTGAGCGCCACGCGTCCCCGACAGCATCATGGTGGCCTGGAAGCTGATTACGTAGGTGGCCACGGCCGCAGCCACGCTCGGCGAGGGGACAACGGCCACGTCACTGACAAGGGTGCCGAATACCAGGGCATTGGTGGAAGTCTCAGAAGGGCCGGCCGCGCTCAACGACCCGAGCGTTCCCGTCTCCGGCCCCACCGACATCTCGTCGGTACTGGTGGTCGACGGGTTAGTCCCCTTTCCAGTGATGGTCAGGTTGTCGCCGGCGGCCAGTGCGGCCGTCAAGGTCAACGTAACCGTGTCGTTGAGGGTTGTAGTTGTGGTCACCTTGGCCGCTACTACCGGGTCGCCCGCCAGCGCGCCTTTTGGCGTCGTGTAGGTGACGGAGTAGCCCGACGCCCCCGCCGTACCACGAAATCGTCGAACCCGCCGTGGCTTTGGCCGTCAGCACGAGCGCATTGACGCCAGTGGTTAGCGTCGACCACGACGCATCGCTCAGCGTATAAGTGGCATTGGCGCCGAGCACGACCGAGGTAGCCGAAATGGTGGGCGGCTGCGGTTCAACAGTCAGGATGTTGGAGATGGCCGGCGTTGCGTTGCCGGAGGTTGTGACCGTGAGGTCGAAGTCGCCGGTGATAGGAGGGC
The DNA here is from genome assembly GCA_963750465.1 of uncultured Acidimicrobiaceae bacterium. Classification (GTDB taxonomy): domain Bacteria; phylum Actinomycetota; class Acidimicrobiia; order Acidimicrobiales; family Palsa-688; genus Fen-671. The sequence goes on along the minus strand of CAVVRE010000004.1, from coordinate 346,498 downwards.
CGGCCGCAGTGAAGTCGACCTCCACCTCATCTCCCGCGGCGATGCTGCATGAAGCGGCCAGGTCTATGGTGAACGTCGTCGTACCGAGCGGCCCTCCATTGGTGCCGGCCTGAAAGCAGGCCGTGTCGGTATCGTCGACAAGAGAGACGCTGTTCGGGGCCGTCGCCAGCGCCGTCGACGAATTTACGGTCACCGTGCTAGCCCCGGTCCCGGAGAGAGCGACGGTGGCCCTGAACTTGACAACGAAGGGGCTCGGAGCGCTCTGAGACAGCGTGGCGGGCGAGGCGACGACGCCAGCGACAGCGTTCGTGGGGGTACCGATCGTGTACTGGGCCGTCGCCACCTCGGCGTAAGCCGGCGGCGCCGCTTCCCACAGACCCACCGCGGCGAAGCCCCACGCCGTCACCAAGGTGCAAGCCACCGTCCGCACCAGTCGGCGCCGGCGCGTCGGTATCCCTATCACGGGCACTGTTCTGGCATCTGGTCTGTTCCCTCCAGGTGGGGGTAGAAACGGGCCCGTCTTTATCACCAAGGACGTTATCGCAGGCCATGGCCCTGTCAGTGGGCGCCCACGTCGACGGGGCCTCCCTCGGCAGGCTGCCAGTGAGACGCTCGCCCCTCGGGCGCGTCACCTGAACGGGGTGGGTGCGCAAGTAACCTCTCCAATTGTGGCAAAGGGCAGCGGGCAGCGTCACCGCAGTGGATCGCAGACAAAGGTCAAACCCCGCCGGCCTACGCCGGCGCAGGTCCGGCCTGCCCGCCCGCCAGAGCCACGCGAGCGCTCGGGCTCGCCGGGCGCCGATAGGCGGGCCCCGGGTACCGGCCTGGTTGCTTCCCGTGGCGGGTGTCCCTGCCATTGTGGGCATACCTGGCTGGCCGTTGTTGGCCGGTGTGCCGGCGTGGTTGGTCGCCCTTCTGCTCCTGGCCACAGGGGCAGTTAAGTGGAGCTTTGCTCTGTTCTTGGGGGTCCTTCTAAGCGCGGCGATTGCGACGAGTTGGGTCGTCGTAGAGGTAGCTAAAGGCAAGGAAGGGCTCCGGGCCGCCCGGGCCGCTGTCATCATCGTCCTCGCCGCCGCGGTGCCGGTCGTCTTCGACCCTCACAGCGGGGACGTGTTCAACCTCCCCAAGTACACGCTCACGATCATCGGGGCCATGGCCCTGATAGGCCTCTGGGTGGTGGCGGCCGTCCATGACCGGGCCGTGCCCCGTTGGCGCAACGGCCTCCAGTGGGTGGTAGCGGCGGTGGTGGCCTGGACGGCCATATCGGCCTTCACCAGCGTGGATGTACACGTCAGCCTCCTGGGCAACTACGGATCGTACGACGGCCTTTACTCAGCGGCCGCCTTCGGGGTCATCTTGATGGCCGCCGCTGAAGCCTTCGATGCGGCGGACATCCGCAAGGTCCTCGGCGCCTACGCCTTCGCCGGCGGGGGCATCGTGGTCTTCTACGGGCTCATCCAGCTTCACGACACAGAATTTCACAGTACGAGGTGGGACTTCATCCTCTGGAACCTGGGCTCGTTCTCCAACGACATCTTCTCCACCCTGGGTAACCCGAACCACCTCGGTGGCTATCTCGCCATGATCTTGCCCGTCGTGGTGGCGCTGGGCTTCAGCACCAAGCGCTGGTGGTGGCGGGGCGCAGCCGGCTTGCTGGCCGTGGTAATCCTCGTGGAACTGGTCCGCACTTCGGCCCGCGGCGCGTGGGTAGCGGCCATCGCCGCGTTCGTCGTCCTCGCCGCCATGCTCGCCCCCGAGATCAAGCGGCGCCCTGCGCTGGCCGTAGGGAGCGCAACCGCCGTCATCGCCCTCGTCGTCCTCGGTCTGGTGGCCGACGGGAAGCGCTTCCTCTCTCACTCGCTGTCGACCCTGTTCCAGTCGGGGGGCAACACCTCGGTCCAGCAGCGCTACGACATATGGACCGCCGCCGTGCACATTGCTGCCCATCACCCCATTACCGGGATAGGGCCTGATGCTTTTGCGCTCGTTTACCCGCAATACCAAAGCGCGGCGTGGGTAGCCGGCCTCGGCCCGAACTACCTGGTCAATGGCGCACACGACATATTCATGAACGTCCTTGCGGACCAGGGCTTCATCGGGCTGTTGCTGTTCCTGTCCTTGCTTGTGTATGTCAGCTTGCGAACAGTGGGGGCTTGGCGCCGGCTCCGGTCGCTCGAACGCGGCGAGAACGTCCTGGAAGAGGTGAAGGAGCAGGCCCGGGTACACAGGACAACCTTGGCCATGGTCACCGCCTCCATGGCCGCCTTCATCGTCCAGGCGGTCTTCAATGTCCAGCAAGTAGGCCTGTCATTTTCGTTCTGGCTCCTGGTCGGGTGCTCGACGGTGATAGCCCAGGCTGTACGGGTCCCTGACACCTTGCGGCCGGCGTCTCTAGTCGGCGTTTCGGCCTCCCAGGACGGCTTTTCAGAGGCGGAACTCCCGAGCGCCCGGCCGGTCAGCTCGGCGCCGGCGTGGGCTCCTCGCTCAGCCACCAGGCGCAGGCGTCCGAGCTCGGGGCGTCGCCCGGACACCATCCCCTGGTGGACGCTTGGGGTTGGCGCCATCGCCGTCGTGGTCGTGGCCTTCCTGGCTCTCGGCGCGGACGGCCCATATCGAGCGGACCACGACTATTGGGCGGCGTACACCAGCTTGAAGCAGCCCGCCCCGGGTTCCTCGGCCAGCGCCGGCTCGGCCAGCCAGCCGACCCAGGTTGGTCCGGCGTACTTCGCCGACCTGAAGCATTCTTTTGCCCTTAACCCCTGGGAACCGAGCTACCCGGCCAGTGAAGCGAACATCCTGACCAACGCGGCGAGCCACCCTCCGTCAGCCGCGGCTGCCATCACCGACCTCACCCAGGCCCAGCAGCTGACGGCCAAAGCGACCGAACAGAAGCCACTATGGGCGCCCTACCCATCCTCCGAAGCCGAGGTCTACCTCGACTTGTCCGAGGTCCAGCCGACCAACGCGCCGGCCGACCTGGCCGCCGCCGCCTCCCTGGCCCGGCAGGCGATAAAGGACAACCCCCGCGACCCGGCCTACCAGACCCTGCTGTCCCAGATAAGCGCCCGACAGCACGCGAAGGCGGCTCAAGCGGCCAAATAGGTCAACGCCAAATAGGTCAACGCCACATAGGTCAGCGCCACATAGGTCAGCGATGGCTCGGGGTGCGGGCCGGCGCACACCCCTCGTCTCGCACCCCGTATATATAGAGGTACTCCGGAACGGCGAACCCCAGCTCTAGGTATCGCACCGTGCCCAGGGGGAAGACGCCCGCTGCGGCCACCGGCGAACCGGAGACGAAGGCACAATCCTTGAACCGGGGGAACATCTGGTCGTACCACACCTCGTAGGGGGGGCCACTGGTCAGGTTCAGGCCTCGCTCTGCCGGTGTGGCCGCCTGCCATCCGACCCAGTCGAAGCCGGCGTCGACAGCGCTGGCCGGGAACCCCGCCCTCACTGCGGCTTGGCCGGCTGACCAACGGGCGCCGTCATAGACATCTGCGTTCAGCGTCACAGCGGCGGCCACTGCAGTCGCTACCAACGCCAGGCCGACCGTGGCCACCAAGACAGGCGTCCCTCTCGCAGCGGCCCACTCGTGAATGGCGCCGGGGCGGGCGCTCTCCGGGGAGGTGGCCTCGGTCTCCAGCGAGGTCCGGGCCAGCAGCACCGCGGTCGCGAAGGCCAGAGCCCACACGTAGCGGTCGAAGATCGGCCCTGGACGAACAGCCCGTAGACGACGAGCCCAATCCCGCTCAGGGCGACGAAAATGCTGATGATGCTGCGCTCGCCGTCCCGGCCGGTTGACCAGGACCGCAACACGCCGCAGCTGGCGTTGGCCGCCATAAACGCGAGCACGGTACCGGCGGCCAGCGCGATGAGCTTCAGCACCAGCCACACCGGGGCCGGGAATAGGACTGGCCGGAACCCCGGCAACGTCGCCGTGCCGCTCATGCCCTGCTGGGTCAAGTAGTTGCCGCTGAAGATCGACCGGCCCGAAATAAGGAGCGCGGCTCCGCTGACCAAAATGACTGCCGCCGCGATGAGCCCTCTCCGCGACCGGGCTGGCCCTGACCGCCGGACCGCCGCCGGCAGGAACGGTGAAACGAACAAGGCCAGCGCGAAATAGCCTCCCGCGAGGGCTCGAACGGCCGAAGCGGTCGGCAGGCCGAGGGCTTCGTGCTGGGCGCCGGCCAGGTGCCAGGTCCACAGGTAGATGGCGGTGCAAAGAGCCAGGACGCAGGCGCCGAAGACGCTGTAGGTCCGCCAGTTGCGCCGGTCCTGGAGGGCGAGGGAAACCAGGACGGCCGTCGCTGCGGCCAGGTCGAACTCGCGGACTGAAAAGCCGGCGCACCCGACCGCCATCGAGGCGGCCAATAGCGCCCAACGCATCCGCCCCCGGGCCCGCAGGGCGGCCACGCCCAGCGCCAGACAGGCTATTTCAGCCGAGAAGGCCGGCACGTCGGTCATGAAGCTGGAGGTGTTGACCAGGAAGCCGGGCGCCGCCAGCACGAGCAACGTGCAGGCCACTCCCCAGCCCCGCCCGACCAGCGAGCGAGCCAACCAGTAGGCGCAACCGATACCTATGGCGGAAGCAATGGCGACGGAGAACCCTGCCACCCACGCGTGCGCCCCGAGAACGGCGGCGAAGGGTGCGGCCCACAAGATCTGGCCGACCAGGGTCATGGCTCCCCAACCGACGAGGGACATGTGCCCGGTCAGGACAAAATCCGACAGCACCCGGCGGTACGCCCAGTCGTCGTAGCGCGGGATCCCGAAGGCGTGAGACCAGAGGGCGATGGCTGCGGGCAGGGCGACACCGGCCGCGATCAGCCCGATAACAATGGAAGTGTCGACCAGCGTCCATCGTGGCCGCCTGATGGCGTGGGCGGGCCGCCAAGGTCCGGGGCCAGGCCGTTTGCCAGGTGTTTCCGCTCCGCCGCCACCGCCACTCACCGTCAGCGGGGAGCGTGCCCGACCGCTCGCTGACGAGGGTGCCTGCCTCGTCCGCGGCTCTCACCGACGGCAACTTAGCACCGCTCGGCAAATCTCTCCCTTAGATCCAGCGATATGGGTACATGATGCTTGCCATTAGCGCCCGGTTGGTGCAAGCGTGGAGGGATGGCCAATAAGGCCCGGGACGAAGGGCCCGTTCGTGCTTGGCTTCGCGCCTGGCGAGATGTCCCGAGCTGGTGGAAGCTGGTCGGGTTGTGCGTGGCCGCCAACCTTACGGAGACGGGCCTCGTCCTCGGCTTTGACCACGGTGCCCGGCCCAGCCTCGCTCCGCAGGCGAGCGCCATAGCCCCGTTCGGGGTCTTCGGCGACCTGCGGTGGGTGAGCGTCTACCACGACTCGTGGCCCGCCCTCGTCGGGGAGCTCATGGCCATGCTTTTGGTCCGGGGTGCGCTGGCCGCCGCCTCTGTCGCCTGGGCGTGGCCATCGCACCTCGAGGGGCCCACAGTGCGGCGGCTGCTGCCGCGAGGCATCTTCGCCACGGCGTTGGCGGCCGTTCTTTTGGCCCCGAGTGTGGTGCTGCTGTTCGGGCTGGCGGCGGTGCCAATCTCCTGGTTGTTCTTTGCGGCCGTCCCCTCTGCGCTGCTCGTGGCCTTTATCGCCCACCCGATTGGCGTGACGAATGATTGGTGGCGGCGCCTCATCGCTATCCGTGCCATCGGGTGGGTGACGCTTTCTTTCGCCGTCTTGAGCCTGGCCACGGCCGCGATGGCACTGGCACCGCCCTATCTATGGCCGCTCATCAGTGCATTGTGCGGGCTCTTCAACGCCTGGGCGTGGACGGGCCTGGTCCGCGTCGTGGTCGACCGCCGGCCGTCGCGTTATCTCGTGCCCGCGGTGCCCTTGGCGGCCCTGGGCCTGATCGGCGTGGTGATCGGCGGAACGGTGGCCGGGTTCGGCCATGTTCGGCCGGCGAAAGCGGACGCCAGCACCCTGGTGGCCAGGACGGCGCCCAGCAAAGGCCAACCGGTGCTGGTCGTCTCGGGGTACGGGTCCAGCTGGGACGGGACCAGCCGGCACCCGGTGCCAGGCGATTTCACGGAGGTGCCCTTCTCTTACAGCGGCCTCGGCCCGGCCGGGGAGCCTCTTCCTTATACCGCCATCGATACCGTGAAGGCGCTCCCCGAACTCGACCGGATGTTGCTGGCACAAGTGGGGTCTCTCTCCTTGAGGACAGGCCGGGCCGTGGACGTCGTCGCCGAGAGCGAGGGGGCCCTCGTGGCCAAGACCGCCCTGTTGAGCGAGCCCGCCTCTCCGGTGGCAACGCTGGTAATGGCGAGCCCGCTCGAAGATCCGGGCCGCGTTTTCTACCCTACGAGCGGTGACAAAGGGTGGGGAGTAGCGTCCGATGAAGCCATGAGGCTTCTGAGCGATGCGTTCCAGGGGATCGCGCCTGTCGATCTTTCGCCGGACAGCCCCTTCCTGGCTTCGCTCGACGGTGAGGCGCCCATGCTGGAAAAGGCCATGTCGTGCCCGATCACGGGGACCCGTCAGTTCGCCCTGCTCCCTCTGGCCGACGCTACCGTGATCCCCGTAGCCGAAAAGTTAGCCTTCCCGTCAGTGGTGCTGCCCGCGTTCCACGGTGGGCTGATCGAAAGCTCGTCAGGCGAAAAAGTCCTCGCCCGGGTGTTGTTGAACCGGCCTATTACCGACGACCGGTTGTTGCAGCTGGCGGACAGGGCTATCAGCTACGCCTCTGCCGCCTGGCTGGCGCCTTCGCTGGCGCAGTCGGAGATCCCGCCATCGGCGCGTCGAGCGGGCAGTTCGCCCAGCTGCCCTCAAGTCGCATCCGAGCTCCAGACGGCGATCCAGAATGACAGTCCATGAGGTAGGACCCGTTTTTGCTCTTTGGTTACTGTTTGAGCTCGAGGGCGATCGATCAATCCTAAAGGTGTTGTAGACCCTTAGCCCTCAGCTCAAGCGCTCTGCTAAACCGCTCAGATCTGCCGCTCAGATCTGCCGCTCAGCTCAGCCCAGCCGCCGATCTTTCGCCCGACGAGGATGTCCGAAAACCGCCAGACTGGCGGCCCAATGCGTGGAAGCATGCATGTAATGGACGATTTCGAACGGTGCTACCGGGCCGTGCAGAGCCGGGACCCCCGCTTTGACGGGTGGTTCTTCACAGCCGTCACCTCGACCCACATCTACTGCCGCCCCAGCTGCCCGGCCCTCACCCCGAAGCGGGAGAACGTCCGGTTTTACCCGACGGCGGCCGCCGCTCAGCAGGCGGGCTTCCGGGCTTGCCTGCGGTGCCGGCCCGACGCCGCCCCGGGGTCACCCGAGTGGCTCGGGCGGGCGGACGTGGCTGCCCGGGCGGTGAAGCTGGTCCTCCACGGGATAATCGACAGCGAAGGTGTCCCCGGTCTGGCGAGGAGGCTCGGGTACAGCGAACGGCAACTACACCGGGTGCTGGTAGCCGAGGTGGGCACGGGTGCACTGGCGCTGGCCCGGGCGCAGCGTTCCCAGACAGCGAGGACACTGCTCGAGACGACCGACCTCCCGGCCGCGGACGTCGCGTTCGCCGCCGGCTTCCAGAGCGTCCGTCAGTTCAACGAGACGGTGAAGGAGGTGTTCGGGCGCACGCCAACGGAATTGCGCCGGGGCACCCAGAGTCGGAACTCCTCCGCAGCCGGGGCTCATCACGCGGCCATGGGCCGGCCTGAGCTGGTGTTGCGACTGGCCCACCGCCGGCCGTTCGCCGCCGGGCCGCTGTTGAGTTTCCTGGCCGTCCGCGCCGTGCCCGGCGTGGAAGCTTTCGACGGCGGCGTATACCGCAGGAGCCTCCGGCTCCCGCACGGGGAGGGCACCGTCGGGCTTACGCCGGCCGACGGGTATGTGAGCGCGGTGTTCTCGCTCTCAGACCTCCGGGATCTGAGCGTCGCCGTGGCCAAGTGCCGCCACCTCCTGAACCTCGACTCCGACCCGGAGGCCGTCGACGAAGCTCTCGGCGCCGACCCGCTCCTGGGACCGCTCGTAAAGGAGGTTCCCGGCCGGCGGGTAGCGGGAGCCACCGATGGCCTCGAGATCGCGTTGAGGGCGATAGTCGGACAACAGGTCTCGCTCGGGGCCGCCCGTACCATCGCCGGCGGCATCGTCAAGGCGGCCGGGCCGCCGCTCGCGACGCCGCTCGGGCCGGTCACCCACACGTTCCCCGAGCCGGCCGCCCTGGCCGAACTGGCCGTCAGCCAGCCGGACGCGTTCCCGATGCCGGCCGCTCGCCGGCGGGCGCTGCAATCGTTGGCGGAGGCGGTGGCCGACGGGAAGCTCATCATCGATCCGGGCGAGGACCCGGCGGAGGTCGAAGACAGTCTCCTCGCCATCCCGGGGGTGGGGCCGTGGACGTCCTCTTACATCGCCATGCGGGCGATAGGCGACCCCGACGCTTTCCTCCCCACCGACCTCGGCCTGCGGCGGGCGGCGAGCCATTTGGGGCTGGCCAATGACGCCGTCTCGCTGACCCGGATGGCCGAACGGTGGCGGCCTTGGCGGGCTTACGCTCTCGCCCACTTGTGGTCGGTGGCCGAGTCGGTGGCCGCCGAGCCCGAGGTGGCGTCGGCGGCCGCGGCGGGCACCGCTAACAGCAGTTCGACCTTGAAAGGAGAAAGCGCAGCATGAACCAGCGTGTCCAGATGAAGACCTCGATCGGGGTACTGACAATCGAGTCCAACGAGAAGGCGATCACATTATCGAGCTCCCGACCGAAGCGACCGAGCACGCGCCGATGGCGAACGGTCGACGTTCGTCGACCAAATCTCTCGGCGAAGGGGACTGGCCGGAGCCGCTCGTAGCGGCCGTCGCTCAACTGGAGGAGTATTTCGCCGGGGACCGCCGGCACTTCGACCTCCCCTTGGAGCTGGCCGGGACGGACTTCCAGAAGAGCGTGTGGCTCGAACTGGCCGAGATCCCGTATGGCGAGACCGTGAGCTATGCCGAGCTGGCGTTGATGGTAGGGCGGCCGCACGCTTACCGGGCGGTGGGCCAAGCCAACGGCGCCAACCCGATACCCATCGTCCTGCCCTGCCACCGCGTCGTCGCTAGCGGCGGTGGGATCGGCGGCTACGGCGGCGGGCTGCCCATGAAACGCAAGCTGCTTACGCTGGAGGGAGTGGAGGTTACCTAGCCGCTTTGGGTGCTGGCGGAGCGGGGCCGGCGGCTGCGACTGGCGACTGCGACTGGCGACTGCGACTGGCGACTGCGACTGGTGGCCGCGGCTGGCCCCGCTGGCACCCCTCTGAGGGTGCCCGAGGTTGGTTTTTGGGCGCGCTCGGCGCATTTGGTTGTGATCTGACGCAGAGTCTGCGCTCAAGCGCGACCAAAAGCTTCGGCTGCACCCAAAAAGGCATCACGTAACCGCCAAATGCCACTGAACACGGTGGCCCGTGTGCGGTGAGTGGCGACAGCGGGAAAAAGTGGCGGCCTTGCCGGGCTCGTTGGGCTCTCCTGCTGCTGCCCGCCGTCGGGGGGGCGACCGCACCCTACCGGCCAGTTCGGTGTCCCTACTCGAGGCACGTTCCCCACTCGAGGCACGTTCTCCCCGAGAACGGACGACTACGGCCGCCCAAGCGGCACGGAGTAGAAGGTGACGTGCACCGAGCCCTGTCCCCGCCCCCAGCCGCCCCCCGTGAACTCGAACTTACGGACCGCCGGCGGCGTGAACCCCGCCGGGTACCCGAGCGAACCCGGGACCGCGAGCACGTGGGCGTCCGCAGCCGTACCGGGGATAAAGCGGAAGGTCGAGGGAGCCGGCGCGGCCGACCAGACCGTCACGTCCACCTCGGGCCCCTTGAGCGCCAGCGATTCGAGCCGGGCCGTTAGCGGGGAGCTGACAGAGAAGGTCGCCACCACCATTTTCCCGGGAGCGGCAGGGACGGTCACGGCCTGGCCAAAGCGCACCGTCTCCGCGCCGGTCACGGTGGGCGGCGCCGCACCGCCCCGGCCCCGGCACCCGGGCCAGTAGCAGCCAGTGGTCGACCGTCCCAACCTGGCGGTAATGGCAGTACATGGCCTCGAGTGTGGCCGGCGGTTCCCACCACTGGTTGCGGTTATTGATGGTGACCGGTTTGTAGAGGATGCGCTGGGGCGCACGAGACGAGGACAGGAAGTGGGCGTCGAGCTGGTCGAGGTAAGACGTGTAGGCGCTATAGGACTGGAGGACTGGTTCAGGGTCCCACTGCAGGCCCGGGTAGGCGAACGTCATGGCGTCCTCGAGCGTCTCGACGGCCAGGGTGTGGCCCCGGAGCGCCGCCACCAGCGGCGCCGGCAGGTCGTCGCCCGTGCGCTGGATCTCCGCCCGGGCCGTTTGCTCGACCTTGGCCCAGTGCCCGGGCACAGCCAGGTCGCGCACCTCCGTGGCCAGGGCAGTGGCGTCCTCAGCGGGGGAGCGCACCGAGGGGGGCGCATGCCCGTTGGCCAGGCAGGCCAGGAGTCCGGCCACGACGACGGCGCCGGCCTGCAGGGGCAACTGCGCACGAGGTAGGCGGGCCAGGCACAGGGCCAGGAGGACGAGAGCGAAGAACGTCAGGTCGTGGGTGTCGTGGCGCACGAAGCCCTCTTTCAACGCCTCCCATGTCCATCCGATGAATATCAAGGAAATGGCCACCTTTTCGAGCCGCGGGCGGCCTCTCAGGGCTAGCACGACGACCGCCGCCAGCAGGGCCACATCGATCAGCGCGTACCAATCCTCGGTCCGCCGCCCGGTCTCCAGGCTCATGGCCGAGCCGTACCCGAGGGCCACCGAAAGCGAGCCACGGACGTAACTGGCCACGTTCCACAGGCTTTGACTGGCGGAGACGAGGGCGACCGCAGCCACCGCTACGAAGGGAACGGCCCCGGCGACGGCGGCCTGCCTCCGTCTACTGGCCACTCCGGCACTGGGCACCCCGGTATTGGGCACGCCGGCGACGGCGACAACCAACAAGGCCGTAGTCACCAGGCCGACGTTGATCTCGACCAGGAGCTGGAACCCGGCCAGGGCACCCAGGACCGCGAGCAGAGCCAGACGGGCCCTGGTGGTGGAGGCTCTGAACGAAGCGAGCGCCAGCCCGAGGGCGGTGGCCAGGCCCAGCTGGGGTGCCTCCAGGAGGTTGGCGGCAATGCCCAGCGCGGCCCACGCCACCACGCCCGCCGGGAGGAGGCCCCATGGTTTGCGTAGCGCAGACACGATCAAGGCGGCCAGCCCCCACGTTATGGCCAGGGCGTACAGCAACCCCAAACCGGCTGTGAGGTGCGAAAAGGGGAGCACGTTCTCGACAAATCCGTACGGCCCAAACGTGAACACCGCCTGCGGGCCCCACTGCAGGTGCTGGGTGAAGCCGAGGGAAAGTGCCGCTTCCCACGAGTTGACGCCGGCGCTCACCCGCGGCCACGCCGACGTTTTCCAACTGAACAGGGTGGCCAGCGCGCTGACCAGGCCCACCGCCGGCCCACCAGCCAGCCCGAACGCCCGCTCCCGGAGCCCGCTCCGATGGCGGCCGCTCGAGTGCCGCCCGCTCGAGTTCCGCCCGCTCGCGTGCCGCCCGCTCGAGCGGCGCCCGCGGGAATTCGCCCGGGCCGGAGAGTGCCCGTCAGCGTCCTGGCCCGGAGCCGTTGTCGTGAGCGCCACCTCAAAACGCTAGCAAGCGGCCGCCTAGGCTCTTTGGTAGTTCACATCGTCCGTTCAACAGCTTCTTAGCTAATACGCGAAGAATCCCCGGTGGCCCGAGTTCCCGTAATGGTATTGAGATGAAAAGCAAGCTCAAGTGGTCGAGGATCTGGGGCCTTCCGGTCGTCGCCGCCGCGTCGGCCGTGCTCGGGCTGGCCGGGCAGGCCAGCGCGGCGGCCAGCACCGTCCCGGCGCCCGTCCCCGTCGTCGTATCGGCGAGCGCCACCCCGGGCAGCCTGCCCTCGGGAGGCGGCGTCGTGATGGTTACGGGAACGGTCGAGAGCGCCGCCGATTGCCAGCTCAAGCTCCTGTCCGGCCAGTCGTTCCCCGTCGTTTTTTCGCACAACCCCAGAAGCTGCTCGACCGGGGCCTTCTCGGCCCAGGTGACGGTCGGTCCCAACTCCACTCCCGTCCAGAGGAGCATCGCCTTCGCCCTCGTGGCCAGCAACGGTGCCTCGACGGCGGAGGGCCGGTTCTACGTTCTCCTGGCCGGGGCCCAGCCTTCGGCCATCGTCTCCGTGGGCCTAATGCCGCCCAAGCTCCCTGCCGGAGGCGGCGTCGTGGCGGTTACAGCCAGAGTCGACCACGCCGCCTCGTGCCAGCTCCAGCTCCTGTCGAAACAGTCGTTCCCGGTCGTCTATTCGCACAACCCTAAGGCCTGTTCGACCGGGACCTTCTCGGCCAATGTCACCATCGGCCCCAACCCGACGATGGTGCCCCGGACCGTCGCCTTTGCGCTGACTGCTGGCGCCACCTCGTCGCACGTCAACGACCCCATCTACATCTCGGTGGCGGCCGCCCCCGTGGCGGTGAAGAGCGGCGTGCCGACCACGACCAACCAACTTTCGGTGGCGGCGGCTTCGGCGCCGCCCACAATGACCAAAAGCTCCAACTGGTCGGGGTACTCGACGAGTGGCGGGCCGTTCAAGGTGGTAAAAGGGACCTTCACGGTCCCGAGCGTGGAGCCGGGATCGCCAAGTTTTGCTCACGTAGCCGAATGGGTGGGCGTCGACGGGACCAGTTCAACCGACACCTCGCTCATCCAGGCCGGCGTGGACGAATTTGCCGACCCTGTCAATGCGGGGCAGTTCGACATCCAGGCCTGGTGGGAGATACTGCCGGCCGCCGAGACGGACATTACCGTCGTGACCGTGAAGCCGGGCGACAGCGTGACCGTGACTCTGTGGCAGGTGAGCAGCTCGACGTGGCAGATCAACCTCAGCGACAACACCGACGGGGAGAGTTACACCACACCCCAAGAGCAGTACAGCGGGCCGGGGTCGTCGGCCGAATGGATCGTCGAGGCGACGACGCGCTGCACCTTCCGGTGCGAGACGACCGAGCTCGCCCCCTACAGCCCAGCAGTAGCTTTCAGTGACCTTGGTCTGACGGGTGCGCAAGGATCATTGGAGGAGGACACGATGGAGCAACAAGGAGCCGTCGTGGCCACGCCGACCGCCCTCTCGTCTCAAGGTTTCAGTGTCGCCTACACCGGGCAACAGCAGTTTGGGCGGCCGGTGACGAAGACATCTTGACGAGCCCTGGCCGGGCGCCGCTGACCGCGTTCGGCAGGCCCTGGAGGCGACGGCCGTCCGTGCTCAAGGGTGCGCCTAAAGCGCCCCGAGGGTAGTGAAAAATGAAAGGGTGGCACAGCGCGGGCTTCCCACTTCGAGCCCGCGTCGCGCACTGCAGGTGGCACGCGTTCTGGTCCTAGCTACCGTTTTGTTGGGCGCCGGCTTGATTGCCACGCGCCCCACGGGGGCCGAAGGAGTACCGGATTTCGTCGAGATCTGGTCTCACGCTCTACGCGACGCGGGCGCGCCCGTCGCCCTTTCGTCCCCGAATGTGGCCACCCTCGGGGGCACGCGGGCGGTAATAGTCGGCGACCGGTCCGGGCATGTTTATGCTTTTTCGTTGGCCACCGGGCAAGCCATAAGGGGATGGCCGGCCAGCACGGGCGGGATCCCCGTCGACTCGACGCCGTCGGTGACGCCGGTGAACCGCCGTTCCCCCGATGACATCGTCTTTGTCGGAGTGGGCGACGCGGCCACGCCTCACAGAGGTGGTTACGAAGCGTTCAACCCGAACGGTACCAAAAGATGGTACAGGGCGGTCAAAAACCCCTTAAGCGACCAAAGTGCCAAGGCGACGTCTGCTGTGCGAGCGTCCCTCACGGTTGGGGACCTGCAGGGCGGCACCGATGTGATCGCTCCTTCTGTCGGCCAAGAAGAGTATGCGCTGACGGCGTTCACCGGTTCGACGCTAAAAGGGTTCCCGTGGTTCACCTCGGACAGCGATTTCTCCACGCCGGCGCTGGCCGACCTATATGGGAACGGCAACACCGAGATCGTCGAAGGGGGCGATCAAACGGCCGGCCTGGCCAATTGGGTGCAATACACACAGGGCGGTCATCTCCGGATTATTTCTGCCGCCGGCAACGCCGGCACCGGCAGCCCCACCGGCGGGCTCAAATGCGAGTACAACGCCAACCAGGTAATGGAATCGTCGCCCGCTGTGGGCCAGTTCCTGGCCGGCGACGCCATCGGCATTGTCGTGGGGACAGGCACCTATTTCCCGGGTGCGTCCGACACCGACAAATTGCTGGCTTTCGACACCCATTGCCACCTGGCCTGGCAGGCCCGCCTCGACGGGGCGACCGGTTCGAGCCCGGCACTGGCCGCCCTCTCCGGGAACGGTACCCTCGCCGTGCTGGAAGGCACCGACGACGGCCACGGCGGGGGGTCGGTATACGCGCTGGCGGGGCCAACGGGCTCGGTGCTCTGGCGCCAACGGGCCCACGGCGAAGTCATCGGCAGTGTCGTAACCGCCGACCTCAACGGCGGCCGGCAGGACGTCATTGTGCCCACGACAAAAGGAGCGGAGGTCCTGGGCGGCAAGAACGGCCGACCGGTCGGCATGTTGGAAACCGGCATCGGTCTTCAGAATTCTCCCCTGGTAACCGATGACCCCGATGGCGGCGTTGGCATCACTGTGGCGGGGTACAACGCTCACAACCAGGGCGTGATCGAGCACTTCGAACTTTTCGGCTCCAGCGGTGCGAACGTGGACGGGCTGGGCGCGTGGCCGATGTTCCACCACGATCCTCAATTGACCGGGGATGCTATGGCCCGCGGCGCAGGTGCGCTGGTCCCGGATGAGGCTCGCCGCTCACATCCACGTCCACTTCTACGGGCGAACGGTTGCGCTGGCCCGCGCCGTCGGCCGAACGGCTACTACGAAGTAGACACCGGCGGTGCCGTCTTCGCTTACGGGAACTTGGGGTATTGCGGTTCGCTGGCCGGGGCCAGCCTCAAGTACCCGGTGGTCGGGATAGCGGACACCAAAAACGGAGACGGGTATTGGCTCGTCGACGCGGCCGGGGAGGTGTTCAGTTTCGGCCAAGCCGCGTTCTACGGGCCTAAGCGAAAACTGCCTTTGAAGGCGCCGGTTATAGGAATAGCGGCCACTCCCAATGGCCGCGGGTATTGGTTGGTGGCGCAGAACGGTAAGGTTTTTGCCTTCGGCGACGCCCCGTTTTACGGGCCCAGGACCAATTTGCACCTGCCCGCGCCGATCGCCGCTATGGCTGCCACCGGGGACGGCCGCGGTTATTGGCTCGTAGCCCAGAACGGGGCCATGTTCACCTTTGGCGACGCCGTTGCCCACAGCTCGGCCAAAACGGTGCACTCCGCTCCGGTCGTCGGCATCGCGGCCGATACGGCGACTACCGGCTATTGGCTCGTGGGTGCCGGCGGGACCGTGAGCGGCTTCGACGCGCCCGCGTTCGGCTCGATCGCCGGGTACGGCATCGCCGACCCCATCACGGGCATCGCGGCACTGCCGGGGGGCGCCGGCTACCGGCTGGTCGACACGGGGGGCGAGCTGTTTAGCTACGGGTTGGCGACAGACCTCGGGACCGCCAGTACGGCCCGTCATGAGAGCATCGTCGTCGGCATCGCGGCGCCGTGACCACGTCGAGCGCTCAGCCTGTGGTGGTCACCCGGATCCACCTCCACCCCATCGGCAGGCGCTAAATTGGCGGTCTCGTATGACGAACAACAATGGCGGCTCGGCCGCGCCCAGGGTGCCTGATTTCGGCCCGGCCGCCCTCGTGTACATCGAGAAGGTGCGCCAGGCGACCCGGCGCTTGAGGGCACGCGAGTCAAAGCCGGACAACGTCCGCGAAGCGCTCGCCGCCCTGCGAGAGGTGGCTACCTTCGACGTGGAGGTGCCGACGGCCAGCCAAAGACGCGAGTGGGAGTTCGTGAAGACCGCCATCAAGCGGCTCACTTCCTGGTATTTCCGCTTCCTGGCGGCGCAGCTGAACATCTTCGGCGCCCACGTCCTGACGCTGGGGGACACCCTGGCGGCCAGGACGGAGGGGCTGGAGTCCACATCAGACGAGCTGGCGGTCCGGCTGGGGGCGGCCGAAGAGCGCCTGAGGCGGCTGGAAGCGCTGAGCGACACCCGCCCCGCCCGGGCCGGCGCGCTCCGAACAAAGACGCCGCCAGTGACGATTAGGCAGCGAGGATCAAGCAGTGAGGACTAGCCAGCGAGGCCCGACCAGTGAGCATTGACCAATGAGGATCGACCAGTACCTTCCCGGCTTCGCCCCTCACGACGCCATCGGCAACCACACCCTGCAAACACGCCGTATCCTGCGCCAGGCCGGGTTCAAGTCAGACATTTGGGCGGAGCACATCCTCCCCCCGCTCGGCAACGAGGCGCGGCCGTACCTGGAGGACCCCCGGCGCCCGGGAGAGGAGCGCGTGCTCCTCTACCAGTCCTCGACCAGCTCGCCGATGGCGGGTTGGCTGCGAGCCCGGGCGCAGGGCGGCGAACCCCTGATCGGCCACTACCACAACATCACGCCGGCTCAATATTTCGCTCGCTGGGAGCCGCCTATCGCAGCCGCCATGGAGGAGGCCCGCCAGGAACTGGCCATGATGGCCCCTCACGTCAGCTTCTCGTTCGCCGATTCGGGCTTCAACGAGGCGGAGCTGGTCGACTGCGGCTACCGGCAGACCCTCGTCTGCCCCCTCCTGGTCGACCTGGAGGAGTACCACCGGCCACCGGACAAGGCGACGCTCGACCGCCTGCGTAAGCGCCGGAGCCGCTCGGGCATGCAGTGGCTCTTCGTCGGCCGGGTCGCTCCCAACAAATGCCAGCATGACGTGGTCGGGGCGTTCGCCGTGTACCGTCGGGTCTTCGACCCCGCCGCCCGGCTTACGCTGGTGGGCGGGGGGACCTCGGTCCAATACCTGCGGGCGCTCGAACGACTGGTCGACGAGCTGGAACTCGGTGACAGCGTCGAGATCCTCAACGGGGTCAGCGACGCCGAACTGCTCGCCTATTGGGCGGTGGCCGACGTGTTCGTTTGCCTTTCCGAGCATGAAGGCTTCTGCGTACCCATCCTGGAGGCCATGGAGCTCGGGGTTCCGGTTGTGGGCTACGCCGCCGCCGCGGTGCCCGAGACGCTCGGGGGTACCGGCGTGCTGGTGGAAGACAAGGACCCCCTGACCGTCGCCATGGCCGTGGACGAGGCCTGCCGGCCAGGACCGGGGCGGGACGGGCTGGTCAAGGCCGGCCGGGAAAGAGCGGCCATATTTTCTCTGGAGAGGACGGCCAAACAGTTGCTGTCGGGCATCGAGGCCTACCTGACCGACTGATCGCGGGTGCCGCTAGCTGAGCCTGGCTGCGGCGCACTCGTGGTACAGCGACGCCAGCCCGTTGGCGCAGGCGTCCCACGTGTAGAGGGCGGCCCGTTCGCGACCTCTGCGGGCCAGTTCCTGACGGGCGTCGGCGTCCTCGATGAGGATCTCGAGGGCATTGGCCAGTGCGCCCTCGTCCCCCACGGTGACCAGCCAGGCCGCCTCGCCCAGGACCTCCTTTAGCGCGCCCGTAGCGCTGGCGACCACGGGGGCGCCGCTGGCCATGGCCTGCAGGGGCGGTAGGCCGAAGCCCTCGTAACGTGAGGGGTAGGCGAAGACCGTGGCCCCCGCCATCAGGGCGTCGCGGTCCCGCTCGTCGACCCAGCCCAGCCTGAGGACCCGGTCACCAGCGGCCGCCGCGGTTACCGCCGCTCCCAGTTGGTCGGAACCCCAGCCGTCGGGCCCGGCAATGACGAGGGCGAGGCCGGGCTGGAGACTGGCGAAGCGGTCAAACGCCCGCACGAGCGCCGGCAGGTCTTTCCTCGGTTCGACCCTCCCGACGGCCAATACGTACGAGGTCACCCAGGCGGGTAGCAGGTTACGCCAGCTCTCGGTCCCTGACTCGGCCGCAGAGGGTGCCACCCCCAGGTGGACGGCCCTCACCCGTTCGGCCGGCACTCCGAGCGCCTCTACTACTTCCTCGGCGACGAACTCCGAGTCGGTGTGGACCCAGGCCCCCCTGGCCACGGCCTTCTTGACCAGTTCGGGGTAGGCGCGGGCCGCGGGCGGGCAGAACTGCGGGAAGTGAAGCGGGCTGAGGTCGTGCACGGTCACGACCATCGCCGCCTTGTGCGATGGAGGCACGACGAAGTTCGTCCCGTGCACCAGGTCCACCTTGCCCGTATAGAGCTCGGCCGGAGGGAAGGGCCAGTGCGCCCAGGAGGCGTGGAGCAAGCGGGCCGGCAGGCCGGGCCCGGGTGGCCCCAGCGCCTTTACCCCGGGAGGCAATAAAGCGGTGATCCCGTGCCGGCCTCGGCGACTTATGGAAAAAGCCCCTACCTGAAGGTCCGACCTGGTCCCGAACAATTCGAGGATCCGCCAACAGAACTCCCCGATGCCAGTTTGCGGCCCTTGCAAGGGGGTGGCGTCGAGAGCGACGTTCAGGGGCATGGCGATTTCGTGGGCTGGCCCTACGGCCACCGGCGGTTCGGCCCCGGGCAGGCCAACGGACGGGTGGCGGTGCAGCTTAGCTGGCGCCCGCGCCTGTCGAGCCCGCTCCTGGGCCGGAGCGAGGCTTGGCCACCGGCCGTGGCGGATTGGGCGTCGGGGGCCTCGCTCCAGGAGGAGCGGTGATGGTCCCGGGTGAGCGAACTGGCACGGGTACGCTTGAGCTCATGAGCAGCCCCGGGGCGTCGCCGGTTCGTAGATGAAGCTGGCGTTCGTCCCGCCCCGGTTCGGGCCGGGGTGTTCGGAGGGTCTGAGGCGGTTACCCGGGAGGCGGCGTTCGGGTTGGCCGAAAGAGGCCACGAGGTCGAGGTCATAACCACTTGCGCCCTCGACCACTACAGCTGGGCCAACGAAATGCCTGCGGGCCTATCGGAAGAAAATGGCCTCGCAGTGCGGCGCTTCCCGGTCGTCCGCCACCCGAGCAGGCCGGCGCTGCGGGCACAACTTTCCATACAGGCCGGCCGGATCCCGGACCTGGACCACCAGGTGAGCTGGATGGGGTTTTTGTTCAGCGTGCCGGCGCTGTTCGAGCACCTGCTCCGGGAGGGCCAGAGCTACGACGCCGTCATCTTTTCGCCGTACCTGTTCTGGACCACGAGCGTGTGCGTCCCGGTGGTAGCTGAACGGGCCGTCGTTATCCCCTGCCTCCACGACGAGACTTACGCCCGCCTCGAGGTGCTTCGGCCGGTCCTGGCCGAACCGGCCCAGGTGTGGTTCCTGTCCGGTCCCGAGCACGACCTGGCCCACCAGCTCGGTCCGGTGGCCGCCAGTCACACAGTGACTGGCGCCGGAGTACCGGTGCCCGCTGGCTACGACCCGAGCGGGTTTATGAAAAGGCACGGCCTGGCGCGGCCTTTCGTGCTTCATGCGGGCCGGCGCGAGGAGGGCAAGGGCGTCGATTGGCTGCTCGAGGCGTACACCGCCGGTGTCCTGGAAGGCGACCTGGACCTGGATCTCGTCAGCATCGGGAAAGGCGAGTTCGGTGGGGCCTTGCGGGTCCCTGTCTCGATGGCCCACAGGATCATCGACCTCGGTTTCGTCGCCGACCAAGAACGCGACAACGCCTTCGCCGCCGCTACTGCCTACGTACAGACGAGCCGGGTCGAGAGCTTCTCCCGCACCATCATGGAGGCCTGGCTGGCCGGGACCCCTGTGATCGCCTCGGACCAGAGCGACGTGGTGGCGTGGCATTGCCGCCGTTCGCAGGGCGCGTTGATGTTTTCAGACGCGGCCGAACTGGCCGAGCAGTTACGGCTGGTCGCGGCCAAGCCTGAGGTCGCCTCCGATCTGGCTGCCGCCGGCCGGCGCTACGTGATGGAGAACTACACCTGGCCCACGGTCCTCGACCAGATGGAGGCCAGCTTGCGCTCTGTGATCAGGTTCTGTGAGGAGTAGCCCTCGGCCTTGCCTTGTAGTCGGGAGCTACCCGCCGGCTGGCGGCCCGGCCGCGGCGGCGACCGTGGCCGCGGTCAGGCGGGCCTGGGCTGACGGCCGGGAGGTCGTGGTCGTTTCCCCCCGTCCCAGCGCGGCGCCGCTGGTCATGCCGGTGGCGGGGGCGGCCGTGGGCCGAGCGATCTCCAGGTTGCGGCCGGGGCCGGGTTCGTCCGCCCGGAGCTGGGCCGCGATCACGCTGTGCCTGGAGCCCGGCTGGCCCTTCGGCCGGGGACGCCGGCCCGACCCCGGGCCGCCCCTTCGACCGGCCGATCTCAAACGGACGGCCCGCTCCCTGGCCGCCGCCCTCTCGCGTTTCGACCAGGCCGAGCTAGCTGTGACCGGCCATCTCGGCGTTCCTCGTGACGTCCTGGCCCCGCTATGGCCGGCGGTGCAGAGGGTCACCGCCAGCTCGGAGGACGTGGCCGCCTGGCTGCGGGCGGCGGGGGCGCCCGGAGTCGGCGTGGTCGAGCCGTATGCAGGCGCCGGGCTGCGGCCCCGGGAAGTGTTCGGGCCGGGAGTGCGCGGGCCGGCAGTGGGGGTCGACGTCGGGCTGGCCGGGGCGGTCAGCCCGCTCGAGCCGGCCGAGTGGCTGCTGGTAACAAGAGGTCGGCGCCTGTTGGGCCGCGCCGCCCGGAAGGTGCTCGGCCCGCGAACACCGGCTGTGCGCGCCTACCTCCAGCAGGCGTGGTCCCGCGCCCGACGAAGCCTGTCCCGGGTGCGATAGGGCCGGGCCGCATAAAAGTCGCGCTCAGCCCCCTGCCGCAGACCGGCGTCTCGTCCATATTTCGACGCCGGACCGTCGCTTACTACGAGTTTTGCTCGTTTTCCGTAGATAACTGGACACGGCGGGGCTGGTCGCGGTTAGTGGGCGGGTTGAGGGGCGGCGGCCGCGTGGTCCGCGGCCGCGGGATCGACGGTTTGCCTCTGTCCGGGTTGGAACCGCCACGCACAGCGGTCGGAACAGAACCAATAGGTTTCGTCCCCGTCAACCCTGCGGGCAGGCGCTGCCGTTACAAGAATTCTCATGCCGCATACGGGGTCCGTCGCGTACCCCGAGGCATTGTCACTTAGGTCCCGGCTGCGGTAGAGCCAGTACAGGACGCCGAACCCAGCCAGGAAGATGATGTTCAAGATGGTCGTGTAGCCCCAGCTGAAGCTGGTGGTCACGATCTGGGTGGGCCGGTGCTGAGGGACCAGCCCGGTGGCGGAGAAGAGGGCCCCGACGATGAGCCCGGCGGCCGCCATGACCGCCCAAAACAGCCCGACCAGGCGCAATGTGAGCGCGCCGCCGTAATACCGGCGATATATCAGCACCAGGGGGGCGGCGACCAGGTCGGCGAAAATGAAGCTGATCACCCCGCCGAAACTGATCCCGCCCTTCCACAGCGCGGCCGCCAGCGGGACGTTGCCGATCGAGCACACGAAGCTGAGAAAGGCGATGACGGGTCCCACCAGGGCGTTCTCGATAGACGTCCAGATGCCGTGGCCATGCACGAACAGTGTGGCCCACACACGGTCGGGGACCAGGACAGCCAGGAACCCGGCCGCCAGGTACCCGACGGCCATCTCCCGCCGGAGCATCTTGAGGTCGGCCATCGTGTAGCCGGCCGCGTTGGACCAGGCTGCCCTGGTCCGCAGTTGCCGGCGCCAGGACGGCCTCGTTTTCTTCTCCGTGTTCGCCGTGTCCGACGTGTCCGCCGTGTTCGACGTGTTCGCCGTGTTCCCGCCGTTCACCCTGATCGCCATGCGACGGGCCGCCGTGCTGATGGTCGTGGCCGCCGGCGACAGCCTCTGAGTTGAGACCCGGCGCGCCAGCGCCACGAGCCCGGGGCGGAGAGCAATACCTCCCAGCAAGGCGAGGAACACGATCATGATCGGCCCGCCCACGAACTCCGCCGCCGTGAACTGCCACCCGATCAGTACCGCCAGCACGATCCCCAGCTCGATCACCAGGTTGGTGGAGGCGAACATGAACACCATCGCCGAAACGAAGTCGGCCCCCTTTTGGAACAGGGATTTGGCCATGGCGGAGGCGGCGTAGGAACACGACGACGACACCATTCCGTAGCCGCTGGCCCGGGCGATGGCCGCCGGGCGATGGTTGCCCAGCGATCGTTCCATGTCCTGGCGCGTGGCGAAAGCCTGGACCGCGCCTGACAGTCCGAAGCCGAGCACCAGCGGCCACAGGGTTTCCCAGAACATGAAGAACGCTTCGCGCAGCGACCGGCCGACGTCGCTGAGCACGTCGCCCGGGGTGGTGGCGATGATGTGGTCAAACAACAAGGGCCCCGGTGCCCGAGTTCACGAGCGCACCAGCCTCTCGATGGCTTCCCGGGCCTCACGGAGCTTGGCGTCTGCGTCCGGACCGCCCTGGGCCACTGCGTCGCGAACGCAATGCCCGAGATGGTCCCCGAGAAGCTCGAGGGCCACGGACTCGAGGGCATGGGTTGTGGCCGACACCTGGGTCAGCACGTCTATGCAGTAGGAATCCTCGTCGACCATGCGTTGGAGGCCCCGGACCTGCCCCTCGATACGCCGGAGCCGGCGCAGCACGGCCTCTTTGTCTTCGCTGTAACCGGGCATCGACTGCCTCCTTTGCTCGCACTGACCCGTTTGGCTTGCGCCGCGTGGTCTGTAATACACACTCTATACCCCTATGGGGTATATGGGCTGACGAAAAATCATCCCGATGACCCAGCAGGCACGTAGTCCAATAGGCTCTCAGTGAAACCCCGGGGACTCTGTCGACCGGTAATGTTGAGAACGGAGGTGAGAGCAGTGCTGTCTTCGATTTTTTCGGGTGGAAACGACCTGATCGTCATCCTGGTCGCGGTGGTGGTCCTCTTCGGGGGGACGCAATTGCCCAAGCTCGCCCGCAACACAGGCGAGGCACTTCGGGAGTTCCGGAAGTCTCATTCCGAGGCGGAGGCGGCCTCGGCCGTTAGTGCGCCCGTGACGCCGCCCGCTGCCGTCGCCCTGCCTCCGACGGCGCAGGTCAACGGCGTAAACCAGGTCCTTGCGGCGCCGCCCGCGGCCGACAGTGTGACGCTAACGCGAGAAGAGCTCGACGCCATCGTGGCTGACCGCGTTGCCCGGACCCAAGCCGAGGGGCCGAAGGCAGGGAGCTGACCCCATGGTGGCCATGTTCCCTCAGCTTCCGCCCGATTAGGCCGGGGAGGGAGCGGTGAACCTCGACCCCGAAAAGCTAATTGTGCTCTTCGTGATCGCCATGCTCATCCTGGGGCCAAAGCGCTTACCCGAAGCGGCCAGGACGGCGGGCCGCTGGATGGCGGAACTGCGCAAGTACACTTCGGGCTTCCAAAAAGAGTTCGGTGACATCTTGGCTGAGCCTCGCGAGCACACATCGGCCCTCCGGGAAGAGTTCCGTAGCGCCTTGTCCGAACCACGCGCCGCCCTCGAGGCCGGGGCTCGTGACGTACAGGCAGCCGCCAACGCGGCTAGCGCGGAGGCGGCCAGCGCGGACGCGGACAATCCGTACGCGGAAACTGCATACGCGGACACCGCGTACGCAGACACTGCGTACGCGGACACGGCGTACGCGGACAATCCCTACGCGGCCGTCCCTGACCCGGATATGACCCTTCCAGAGGAGACCGCTGGCGTACACGTGAGCGCCATCCCTGACGACCCGACCCTCAATTAACGAGGCCCCTGAAGTTGGCCTCGTCGTCGCGTCCGGAGCAGAAGCCCCCACTGAACATGTCCAGGAACTTGCAACCCGGCTCTGAGTGGCGGGGACGCCGCTGACGATGCCGGGCGACGACGATCCGCAAGAGGGCCAGGGGCCAGATATTTCGCCCGAGCCGTTCAGCGCGGTGCTGAGCTCGGACGATGGCGCCATCGTGATCCCGGAGAACGGCTCCACGCCGTACCTCGACGACGCGGCCACGGCGAGCCTCAACGGCCACGAGCCCGGCGAAGTCGAGGGCGCTGGTGCCACCATGACGCTGTTCGAGCACCTGGCGGAGCTGCGCAAACGGGTCCTCATCTGCGCCGTCGCCGTCGTCGTGACCTCGATTGCCGGCTACTTCCTGTACAACCCGGTCCTCCACTTCATGACCGGCCCCTACCGCAGCTTCTATCACCACCACAAAGACATGATCACCTCTCAACTGGTGATCTCCAGTCCCACGGAGGGTTTCACCACCCGCTTGAAAGTGTCCTTGTACATTGGCATGGCGCTGGCGGCGCCGGTGTGGCTGTGGGAATTGTGGCGGTTCATCACCCCCGGGCTCAGAACCAACGAGAAGCAATACGCCGTCCCGTTCGTCCTTTCGGCCTGCGCCCTGTTCGCCATGGGCGTGGGTACCGCCATACTCGTATGGCCAAAAGCCCTCGACTGGCTGATCAGCGCCAGTGGTACCGGCGTCGCCCCACTTTTCACCCCGTCCGGCTACGTCCATATTTACGTCCTGATCTGCCTGGTGTTCGGGGCCGTCTTCCTTTACCCGATCATCGTGGTGTTCTTGATGATCTCGGGCGTCGTCCCGACCACGAAGTGGCGGAAATGGCGCCGGCCCGCCATCGTCATACTCTTTGCCGTGGCGGCTGTGGTGACGCCCTCCAACGACCCTTTCAGCTTCCTGGCGCTGGCGATACCGATGGTGTTGTTCTACGAAATCTCGATCATTATCGGCAGGGTGTTGAAGAAATAGCAGGCGGGACTGGTGTTCGTACCCGCCGACGCTCGCCGGCATCGCGTTGGGTTGCAGTGCCATCGACTAGGGTCCGTGGCGCGAAGCGCCGGCAGTCCTGGAAGTTCTGGAGGTAGCCACCGTGCCGCGTGCGTACCCGCTCCACGGCTGGGTTATCGGGATCCTGACCGGAGCGATCGCGCTGGCCGCGCTCATCGTCGGGTCGATCTTCGGGAACGTCCACGCCGCTACCCTCAACCCCAAGCTCATTGCCTGGGTGAGCGCAGTTGTGCTCGTCGGGTCCGGGGTCGTAGCTACCTCGCGGCTTTCAACCGCTCTGAGCCGCATGCTCGGCCGCCAGTACGTCCCCGCCCTCGAAGGGACGGTGAAGTTCACCGCCGCCGCGGTCGGCTACTTGTTCGTTGTCCTGTCTGCGCTAACGGTGCTCGACGTCTCGATCGAGCATCTGCTCGTGGGCGCCGGGCTCGCCGGCGTCGTTCTCGGCATTGCCGCCCAGCAGAGCCTCGGCAACATCTTCGCCGGAGTGGTCCTCATCACGGCTCGCCCGTTCGGAGTCGGTGACCACATCCGTATCCGTTCCGGGGCGCTGGGCGGCATCTTCGACGCATGGGTCCTGGAGATGAGCCTCACCTACGTCACCGTTCGGACCGACGACGGCAAGCTGAAGATCCCCAACACGGCCATGCTGGCGGCCGGGGTCGGCCAGGTGCCCGAAGACGCCGAGCGGCCAAAGCCGGGGCCGGACGCGGCGGCCAAGGCCGCGGCCACGAAGACCGTCTCGGCGCCGACCGGCCTGGCGAACACCGGCCTGGCGCCGACCGATGGAGGGCAGGCGGTCAGGGCGGAGACCGACCCCATGCCAACCCCGCCCGACCAAGGAGGGCCGCCGTCGGGCGTTTCGCTCGGTTCTGGATAGGCGCCAACCACCAGGTCTAGCGTGGCCGCATGGACCCACCGCGTATCCGGGCCGAGCGCGGGCCCAGCGCTCCTGCAAGGGCTGGCCTCAGGAAGCGGCGCTGCGCATGCTCCACAACAACCTCGATCCGGAGGTAGCCGAACACCCCGAGAACCTCGTCGTCTACGGCGGGACTGGTCGGGCGGCGCGGGACTGGCCGTCGTTTTACGCCATTGAGTCTGCGCTGCGTTCGCTGGAGGACGACGAGACGCTGTTGGTGCAGTCGGGACGGCCCGTCGGCGTCTTCCGGACCCATGAATGGGCGCCCCGGGTGCTTCTGGCCAACGCCAACCTGGTCCCCGAATGGGCGAACTGGTCAGAATTTCGCCGCCTCGAACAGCTCGGGCTCACCATGTACGCCCAGATGACCGCCGGCAGCTGGATTTACATCGGGACCCAGGGGATCCTTCAGGGCACGTACGAGACGTTCGCAGCCATCGCCGACAAGCGCTTTGACGGCAGCCTCGTTGGCACGCTGACGGTGACCTGCGGCGCGGGTGGCATGGGGGGCGCCCAGCCCCTGGCCGTCACGATGAACGGTGGCGTCATCCTCTGCTGTGACGTCGACCCCAGCCGGATCGAGCGCCGCCTGCAGAACAGCTACCTGGACACGGTGGCGCACGACCTCGACGAGGCGCTGGCGCTGGCGGAACAGGCCCGTAAGGAGGCGCGACCCCTCTCCATCGGGCTGGTTGCCAACGGGGCCGATACCATCCCCGAGATTGTCCGCCGCAACGTGGCGGTCGACATCGCCACCGACCAGACGCCGGCCCACGACCCGCTCAGCTACGTGCCGAACGGGATCAGCCTGGCGGACGCCAGCGAGCTGCGGGCGGCCCACCCCGACGAGTATGTGAGGCGGGCGCGGGCGTCAATGGCGACGCACTGCGCAGCGCTCGTGGAGTTGCTCGACCGAGGGAGCGAGGTGTTCGACTATGGCAACAGCCTGCGGGCCGAGGCCCGTCTGGGTGGTTTCGAACGGGCCTTCGACTACCCCGGCTTCATCCCGGCCTACATCCGGCCGCTGTTCTGCGAGGGCAAAGGCCCGTTCCGGTGGGCCGCCCTCTCGGGCGACCCGGAGGACATAGCGGCCACAGACGCCGCCGTGCGGCAACTGTTCCCGGACGACGACCGCCTACAACGGTGGCTTTCCATGGCGGCCGAGAGGGTGGCGTACCAGGGGCTCCCGGCCCGTATCTGCTGGCTCGGGTACGGCGAACGCGACCAGGCCGGGCTCCGTTTCAACGAGATGGTCGCCGACGGACGCCTGAAAGCCCCGATAGTCATTGGCCGCGACCATCTCGACTGCGGCTCAGTGGCCTCCCCGTACCGGGAGACGGAGCAAATGCTCGACGGGTCTGACGCCATCGCCGACTGGCCGCTGCTCAATGCGTTGTTGAACACGGCCAGCGGCGCCTCCTGGGTCTCCATCCACCATGGAGGCGGCGTCGGGATCGGCCGTTCCATCCATGCCGGGCAGGTGAGCGTGGCCGACGGTACCCCGTTGGCGGCTCAGAAGCTGGCCCGGGTGCTCACGAACGACCCGGGCAGCGGCATCGCCCGCCACGTGGACGCCGGCTACGAGCAGGCCGCCCGGGTGGCCGAGGCCCGAGGGGTGGCTATCCCCATGCAAACCGACCGAGCGCGCTCGAAAAAGTGACCAGCGAGCCGGCGTGAGCGGGGAGCCTCCGCTGCCCACGGCCGCTCTGGAGGGCCAGTTGGGCCCGGCCGCCGCCACCCCCATCCCTGGCAACACTGCCCCGGCCATCCCCATCCCTGGCAACGCTGTCCCGGCCAACGCGGCCCCGGCCAAGTACTACTTCTGCGACTACGCCTGGCTCGGGGGCGAGACCGTGGCGTCCGCAGTGACCTTGCAGGTCAAGGGCTCGACCATCGAAGCCGTCTCGGCCGGCGGGAGCCGGCCCGAGCATGCGACCCATCTGGCCGGCCTCACGCTCCCCGGCTTTGCCAATACCCACTCCCACGCCTTTCACCGGGCGTTGCGCGGCCGGGCCGAACGAGCCCGGGGCAGCTTCTGGACGTGGCGTGACTTGATGTACTCGGTCGCCGACCGGCTCACACCGGATCGGTACTTTGCCCTGGCCCGGGCCGTGTACGCCGAGATGGCGCTGGCCGGTTTCACCGTCGTCGGCGAGTTCCACTACCTCCATCACGCCTCGGGCGGCGCCCGCTACGACGACCCCAACGAGATGGGCCGGGCCGTCCTGGCTGCTGGGCGGGAGGCCGGAGTCAAGGTGGTGCTCCTCGACGCGTGCTACCTCGAGGCCGGGCCAGGTCGCGACCCTCGAAGGCGTGCAGCTCCGGTTTGGGGACGGGAGCGTGGAGGCGTGGGCGGAGCGGGCGGCCAAGCTTGCGGCCGACATGGCGGGCGGGCCGGCGACCGGGCCGGCGGCCGGGCCGGCGGACAGCACCGGCCCGGTCATCGGGGCGGCCGTCCACTCGATGCGGGCCGTCCCCCCAGCGGCCGCACAACGGGTAGCTGAGTGGGCCGCCGAACGCGCCTCGCCGTTGCATTTCCACTGCTCCGAGCAGCCGGCCGAGAACGACGCGGTGCTGGCCGCGTACGGTGCCACCCCTGTCCAGTTGCTGGCCAGAGCGGGCGCCCTGCGCCCCGGCTCCATCGCCGTCCACGCCACCCATCTCTCCGACGCCGACGCCAAGGCGCTGGGGGGCTCGCGCACCGGAGTTTGCCTGTGCCCGACGACGGAACGCGACCTGGGGGACGGGATCGGGCCGGGCCGCCGGCTGTTCGGGCTCGGTTCGCCAGTCTCGCTCGGCAGTGACAGCCAAGCCGTCGTCGACCCTTTCGAGGAGATGCGGGCGCTCGAGCTCGACGAGCGGCTGGCATCGCTACAGCGTGGCAATTTTACAACCGTCCAGCTCGTCGAATCGGCGACCTCCGCCGGATACCACGCCCTCGGCGACCCGGCGGGAGGCCGTCTCCGCCCCGGCTCCCCGGCCGACTTCGTGACCATTTCGCTGGACGGCCCGAGCCTGGCCGGGACAACGAAGGATTTCCTGCTGGAAGCGGCGGTTTTTGCCGCCGGTCCCCGGGACGTCACCGAGGTCGTAGTGGGCGGCCGGCCCATAGTCGAGCGGGGGCGCCATCTCCTGGTCGGCGACGTGGCGGAGCGCGCTCCGCCTCGCCATCAATGCCCTCCAGCTGTCGTGAGCGTCGTCGTCTTCGACAACATTGGTTTACTGGTCACGAACGACCCGACTATTGGCGCGGGTCAGCTCGGCCGGCGGGCGGCGAGCGCTCTCGTCGCGGTTGACGGTCGCGTTACATGGGTCGGGGACGCCGGCACCGTGCCCGAAGGGACGGGCGACCACCGAGTCGACGCTGGGGGCCGGGCCATCGTGCCTGGGTTCGTCGACAGCCACACCCACCTCGTGTTTGCCGGCGACCGGAGCGCGGAGTTCGCGGCCCGCTCGGCCGGCTTGGCGTACGAGGCGGGCGGGATCCTGACGACCGTCGCCGCCACCCGGGCCGCCAGCGACGAGGTGCTGGACGCCGCCGTCAATCGCCTGGCCGCCGAAGCGCTCCGGTCCGGGACGACGACGCTCGAGTGCAAGTCTGGCTATGGCCTTACGACCCGTGATGAAGAGCGGAGCCTCCGCATCGCCAAAAATCACACCGAAGAGACGACGTTCCTCGGTGCGCATGTCGTGCCGGTGGAGTTCGCCGGGCGGTCGGACGACTATGTCGCCCTCGTCTGTTCGACGATGCTGGACGCCTGCGCACCCAAGGCTCGATGGGTGGACGTGTTCTGCGAGGCGGGCGCGTTCGACGCCGACCAGTCGGCCGAAGTGTTGCGAGCCGGCGCCCGGCACTCGCTCTTCAGCCGGGTCCACGCCAACCAGCTGCGGCCGGGGCCAGGTGTGCAGGTGGCCGTCGAGGCGGGAGCGGCGTCGGCCGATCATTGCACCCACCTCGCCGACGCCGACGTAGACGCCCTATCGGCCAGTGGAACGGTGGCCACGCTGCTCCCGGCGGCCGAGTTCTCGACCCGTTCACGCTACGCCGACGGGCGGCGCCTTCTCGACGCGGGTGTGACGGTCGCGCTGGCGTCTGACTGCAACCCCGGTACGAGCTATACGACCAGCATCCCGTGGTGCATCGCCCTGGCCACGCGTGAAATGGGGATGACGGTGGACGAGGCCGTCTGGGCGGCCACCCTCGGGGGCGCCCGGTCGCTGCGGCGAGATGACGTCGGCCACCTGGGCATCGGCGCTCGCGCCGACCTCGTTGTGCTCGACGCTCCCTCCCATCTGTACCTGGCCTACCGGCCGGGGGTACCCCTCGTGGCCCAGGTGTGGCGCGATGGCCGACCGGTCTGGACGGCAGCCGTCACCGACTGAGGCCCGTCACCCACTAAGAAAGGTGGGTACCCAGATAGCCTGCTGAGCCGTCTAACGCTACCGAGCGCTCACTCGTCAGCGAAACCGTCGGGGTTATCGAGTTCCAGCCCGAGCTCG
This sequence comes from uncultured Acidimicrobiaceae bacterium, assembly GCA_963750465.1. Classification (GTDB taxonomy): domain Bacteria; phylum Actinomycetota; class Acidimicrobiia; order Acidimicrobiales; family Palsa-688; genus Fen-671. Next base: position 316,405 of record CAVVRE010000004.1, on the reverse strand, counting down.
TGCAGTTCCTTGCGGTCAAGTAGCAATTGGTCGTCTGGGCTTACGTCGTCATCGTCGCTTACGTCGTCATCGTCGCTTACGTCGTCATCGTCGCTTTCGTCGTCATCGTCGCTTCCGTCGTCATCGTCGATGGCGTCGTCCACGAAGTCCTCTTCACTCCCTAGCTCGTCCGAATCTGACATGGCGCGTCCTCCTCGCTCGCGTTCGGACTCTACCGGCTCGGCCGGGGAGACGGCTGCTTAGGCGGGGCGGGGTGGGATGGTCTCGCCCCGCTGCGTCAGGTCTGGCCTGGTTCCGGGGCCGGTTAGGGTGAGACCGTGGGCCAGATTTCTAGCGGGTTATCGGCGCCCTCTGCGGCGCCTTGGCCGGCGCTCCCCCCGCCGATGGTTATGGCCCACGCCCGGGAACAGGTTCGAGCCGCCGGCGGGCGGGACCGTCGGGTCCTCGTACTTGACGACGACGCCACCGGTTCTCAGGCCGTCCACGACGTGTCGATTTTGCTCAGTTTCGACCTCGACCAGTTGGCCGAGGCCTTTCGTGACCCGGGATCCTGTGCCTTTGTCCTCACCAATTCACGCAGTCTCGATGGCGAGCGGGCCGCGCAAGTGAACAGAGAGGTAGCCACGGCCGCGCTCGAGTACGGCCGGGACGCCGGCCTGGACCTCACGGTGGTCAGCCGGAGCGATTCCACCCTCCGGGGTCACCTGTTCGACGAGGTGGGAGCGCTAAATCTGGCTCACCGGACGGTGGCGGGGTCGGATTACGACGCCGTCTTGCTGGCGCCGGCCTATTTCGAGGCTGGTCGCGTCACGGTCGGCGATACCCATTGGGCCAGGGTCGCCGGCGAGTTCGTACCGGTCGGGCAGACAGAATTCGCTCGGGACGCCACGTTCGGATATGAGGCTTCCGATTTACGCCAGTTCATAGCGGAAAAAAGCTCACGAGGCCTCAGAACTTCGGAATTGAGAGCTTCGGACGTAGTTAGCATCAGCATCGAGGACATAAGGGTCGGTGGGCCCGAGCGAGTGTCAGAGATCCTTTCCGGCCTGGAGGGTCTGCGGTTCGCGGTAGTGAATGGTTTGGAGTACGCGGACTACGAGGTGGTGGCGCTGGCCACGTCGAGGCTGGAAGCACACGGAAAAGCCTTCCTCTACCGGACGGCGCCGTCGTTCGTCCCTGTCCTGGCCGGCCTGGGGCCAAATGAGCCGTTGTCGGGCGCCGAAATATGGCGGGGCGGGCGGCGCCCTGGTCACGGCCTGGTGGTCGTCGGTTCCCACACGGCCCTTACCAACCAACAAGTGAGCTACGCCAGATCTCGTCACGCACTGGCCGAGGTCGAGCTGGACGTGAACAAGGTGGTGGATGGCGGGGGGCGGGGTGAGCATGTAGCCGAGGTGGCGCAACGGTTGGCCACAGCGCTCAGCCGTTCGAACACGTTGCTCATCACCAGCCGCGCCGTCGTGAAGGGGGGCGGCCAAGATGGCGATCTGGCCCTCGCCCGCCTCGTGTCACTCGCGGTTACCACCGCCCTGGCCCGGCTGCGCGGGTCCGAGCCGGCCTGGGTCATTGCCAAGGGCGGCATCACCTCGCACGATGTCGCAGTGCAAGGCTTCGGCATTCGTCGAGCGGTCGTCATCGGTCAGCTGGGCCGAGGCATTATTTCGGTATTCCGCCCCGTGGCCGCCAATCCCGGAGCGGTGGGCATGCCCTACGTCGTATTTGCCGGCAATGTGGGCAACGAAGAAAGCTTGGCCCACGCCATCGAGAAACTCGAGGCGGTCGCATGAACCACAGTCCCCGTCAGCCGGCCCCGTCAGCCGGCCCGTTCAGCCGGCCCGTCCACTGCCGCCCCCAGTCGATGGCTGACGCCCTGAAAGTCGGCTGGATTGGCCTGGGCGCCATGGGTGCGCCGATGGCCCAGCGAGTGGTGGCCGCCGGCTTTGAAGTCGTCGCCTACGACAAGGATGAAACGCGCCTCGCCTCTATGGCCGCCGCCGGTGGCCTGTGCCCCTCGGCCACGGCAGCAGAGGCGGTCCGCCACGCCGACGTAGCAGTGCTGATGGTCGCCACCCCCGAACAGGGCGAGGATGTGCTGTTCTCGCCCGACGGCGTTGCGGGATCCTTAGGAGCGGGCGGCATCGTCCTCGTCATGGCGACCGTCGGGCCGGACGCCCTTTCCGCCTGGGCGCGGCGGCTCGCCGGCCGGCGGTTGACAATGGTCGACGCGCCCGTTTCGGGCGGTTCGGCTCGGGCGCAATCCGGAGAACTCCTGGCCATGGTCGGAGGGACGGAGGCGGCCGTGCAAAAAGTTAGCCCGCTACTCCGCACGATGGCCAGCAACGTGGTCGTGGTAGGGGCCGTCCCCGGCGCCGGACAACGTTTGAAGCTGGTAAACCAGCTGCTCTGCGGGGTACACATAGCTGTGGCGGCCGAGGCTCTGGCTTTCGCTGAGGCGCTCGGCCTCGATTCGCGCCAATGCTGGGAGGTCTTGCGCCACGGCGCGGCCGTGTCGTTCATGTTCGAAGACCGGGGCGCCCGGATGCTCGACGAGGAGTTCGAGCCGCCTCGCAGCGCGCTCGACATTTTCGTGAAGGACATGGGGTTGGTCCGGGGGGCCGCCCGCCAGGCGGGTTTCTCGACGCCCGTGGCGGAGGCGGCCGAACAGATTTACCTCGCCGGTCAGCGGGCCGGGTTTGGCCGCCTTGATGATTCAGCTGTCATCGAGACGATGCGCGGTCACGAATGAACCACACCTCGGGGAGGAACGGCACAAACGTCTCGCTGGCGCGCCAGTGATCGCCCCGTTCGCACAGGTGGTCGGCCGAGCGCAGGCCGGCGGCCGGGCCGTGGGCGCGTTCACCGTTTATGGTCTGGAGGCGGCCGTGGGCGTACTGGCCGCCGCGGAACGGCGGGGCCGGGACGTGATAATCCTTGTGAGCGCTGAGACATTTCGCTCCCGGGTCGGCCCCGCTCTGGTCAAAGGGATTTTGGGGCTCTGTGACGAGAGCCCCGTCTCGTGTTGCTTGCAGCTCGACCATGTGAGCCAGCTCGAAGCGGTCGCGGCCGGCTTCGCCGCCGGGTTCGGGGCCGTCATGGTTGACGGGTCTCGGCTGGAGTTCGTGAGGAACGTCGAGCTCGTAAGAGCGGCGGCAGACATCGCCCAGGTTGCCGGTGGCTACGTCGAAGCGGAGCTCGGTCGCGTCGAGGGCGACGAAGATTCATCGTCCGGCGCTGATGTCGGTTTGCTCACCGAGCCCGACGACGCCGAGCGGTTTATGACTATGACGGGTGCGGCCTGTCTGGCCGTCTCGATCGGCAACGTTCACGGTCACTTTCGCACAGAACCGGCGCTGGATCTCGACCGGCTGATGCGCATCGGCCGCTCCGTCTCACAGCCCCTCTCCCTTCACGGCGCGTCCGGGATACCAGCCACCGCGCTCAGGGCTGCCATCGCTGTGGGAATAAGCAAAGTAAATGTCAATACCGAGCTCCGCCAGCGCTATTTTTCCGTTTTGCACGAGCACATGGCCGAACTCGAACCAGGGGCGCAACTTCTTCGTTTGGGTCAACTGATTTCGGCCCGGATCGAAGAAACGGTATACGAGAAGCTCGACGTCTTCGACCCGGCCGGCCCGGCCTGAACTTCGGCCCCACGCTGATCCTACGGCCGGCAACTCGGCCGGCCACTCCACCGGCGTCCCGACGAGCGCCGCGATGGCCGCCCTCGTCACCAACGCGGAGTACGTCGGCGAGGTGGGGGTAACCTCCAGCGGCCAACTGGCGCACGGGGGGACCGGCCCGGCCCGCCTTGGCTCAGCTCCGTCTATCTCCGAAGCGCAGGAAGGCCGTCAAGGCCCCGATCACAAGGGCTATGCCGGCGCCTATCTCTAATACGTCGTTCCCGGTGGCGGCCTGGTCGACGAGGACCTCGACGAATGTGGTGGTGGCGACGAGCACAGCCATGGCCACCACGCGAGCCTTCAGGTCATTGAGGTCGCGCATCTCCAGCCACGCTGGTAGCTGCGTCCCGGCCCGCCGGGCACCCCCCGGGCTCACGAATAGTTCGTACAGCCCGATGGCGGCAATGAGCAACGTCGAGCCGATGAGGAACAGGTCGATTATTACTAGGAAGAAGCTGATCTTGTCGGTTACGGGGAGGGGGTGGCGGACCACCTCCCGAAAGGCGTTGACGAACACATCGGTGCCGTAAGCAAACGCCGACGCGGCCGACAGGGCGAGCACAACCACGGGTACTGTCATGAGCACGCGAGTCACGGCGAACCCCCGGCTAAAGCCCCGGTCAAGGAGGGTGGGCGGGGGCTCGGGAACGTCGGTGGTTTCGGGCGGTGGTCCCATCTTCGCTGCGGTTCTTCCCTTTTTTGGTGTTGTCCTCGCTGGTGAACGTCAGCTCCGCCATCTGTGGCGCTGTGTTCCTCATTTAAGACATTACTGACAGTGCTTATGCCGGCCCGGTACCTCCTTTACTCGGTGCGCCAACGGGGCCACACCGGCCTACAGTCGCGGTGTGAGCACTAACCCGAACGGCGACGAGGTTTTAGTAGAAGCGGCCGGTCGAGAGCTGCGGATCAGCCACCCCACCAAGGTGCTGTTCCCTGAACGGGGCGAGACCAAGCTCGACCTCGTCCGCTACTACCAGGCGGTGGAGGCGCCGCTTATGCGCGCTATGGGCGGCCGTCCCGTGCTGCTGCAGCGGTTCCCCAACGGCGCCATAGGGCCGTCGTTTTTCCAAAAACGGGTCCCCGAGCAGCGGCCGGATTGGCTGGAAACGGTCGTGGTGTCGACGCCCAATGGCACCACGTCCCAGGCTCTCGTAGCCCGCGACCTGGCGCACGTGCTGTGGGCGGTCAACCTGGCCTGCCTCGGTTTCCACGTCTGGCCGTCGCAAGCCGCCGACCCCGATCATGCCGACCAGCTGCGCATAGACCTCGACCCCACCCCTGGCGTCACGTTTGCCATGGTCCAGGAGGCGGCGCACGAGGTCCGCCTCCTGTTCGGCCAGCTGGGCGTGGTCGCCCTGCCCAAGACAACCGGCAACCGGGGCATCCATGTGTTCGCCGCTCTGCAACCCCGATGGTCGTCCTATGAAGTCCGCGACGCAGCGGTCGCGGTCGGGCGCGAACTCGAGCGCCGGCGCCCCGACCTCATAACGGCGGCATGGTGGAAGGAGGAACGGGGTACCCGGGTTTTCGTCGACTTCAACCAGAACGCGCCCCACAAGACCATATTTGGGGCATGGTCTGTGCGAGCCCGGGCCGGGGCGCAGGTCTCGACCCCGTTCGCCTGGGACGAGCTGCAAAAGATAGTCCCCGACGAACTGACGGTGGCCACCGTCCCCGGGCGGGTGGCCGAACGAGGGGACCCGTGGGCCGTCATGGAGGACGAACCCCAGTCGCTCGAGCCCGTACTGGCGCTGCACGACCGGGACCGGGCGGCGGGCCTGCTCGACGCACCGTGGCCGCCGGTCTACCCGAAAATGCCGGGCGAGCCACCCCGAGTGGCCCCGAGCCGGGCCAAGAAGCCGAAGGCTTAGCCCCGCGGGCCCGGGCCGTCCGTCTCTGGGCCGAGGCTAACGGTCATGCAGGTGCTGTACGGGTTGGCCGAATAACCGTTGAAGGGTTTGCACTCTACAAAACCGAATTTGGCATATAACGAGCGGGCCGCGGCAAACGCGTCCATCGTCCCCGTCTCCAGGCTTACGCGGACATAATTGGAAGCGGCGGCGAAGGCCAGCAGATGGGCGACGATGGCCGACGCCACCCCTTGACGCCTGGACGGCTCGGTTGTGTGCATCGATTTCAGTTCGGCGTTGGACGGGTCGAGGCGCTTTATCGCTCCGACCCCGAGCAGCACCCCACCCTGGCGAGCACTGAAGAACGTTACCGCCGGTTCTAAGAGACCGTCTACGTCCAAGGCGTGGACGTGCCCAGGAGGGGTGACCTGCCGCGAGAACGCCAGGTGCGTCTCCAACAGGGCCCGGATGTCGGGGAACCGGGGGTCGTCGGGGGCGACGACGAGGTCAGGCGTGGTTGGCGGTGCTTTCGGTCCCGGCCTCGTAGGTCATGTCGTGGGTGGCCCGGGCGAGCCCACGCAGCTCCTTTTTGGGGACCCTCGCAAATAATGGGACTTCGCTGAGGAGCTCAGTCTGGTCGCGGCATGGCCCGAGCGTAGTCGGTGGGCCTACCAGCGCACAGGGCTACCCAATCTAAGTTTCGGCCGAGCCGAAGGGGGTACTGCCCAGCCAAAACGCCCCCTGCGCAAGGACCGTTCAGCCCCCAGTACGCAACTTAAACTCGGCGCCCGCCGGGTCCCTCACCGTGGCCAGGCGGCCATAGGGGGTGTCCTCGGGAGCGCTCAAAACGGAGCCATGCAGGGCCTCGATCTGGGCGACGGCCCTGTCGATGTTGTCGACCGCCCAATAAACGGCCCAATAAGAGGGCGTACCCTCGGGAAGGAAGCCGGCGGAGTCCATGATGCCGGCCAGTTCGCCCTGGCCGCTCGGGTCCTTCATCACGGTGTAGCGGAACTCATCTGTGTCGCTTACGACTGCCGTCTCCCATCCGAACGCCGAGCGGTAGAAGTCGACGGCCTGCCTATAGTCCCGGGTGAGGAGCTCGAACCAGCTGGGGGTGCCCGGCTCGTTCAACACGGTGAACCCCGGGAACGTCCCGGGTTGCCATGCGCCGAGGTTGGCGCCGGTCGGGTCGATCAGCACCATTTGAGAACCGAGGTCAGCTACGGCCATGGGCGGGGCGATCAGCTGGGCGCCATCGGCCTCGGCCGTCTTGGCCGTTCGGGCTATGTCGTCGGTGGCCAGGTAGACCTTCCACGTGTTGTCGGCCCGCATTTCGTTCATGTCCCCCATGCCACCGGCAATGGGGGCACCGTTGCGAGTGAACATGAAGTAGCCCCCGAACTCGGGGTTCGGCTCCTGGGCTTCCCACCCGAAAATCTCGCTGTAGAACCGGCGGCTACCCTCCACGTCGGAGGTCCAGAGGTCGGCCCAGCAAGGGGATCCCAGTGGGGCAATAGTCCGGTTAGGCATGGTTGCTCCTTTGTTCGGTTGAACCGTCTGGCTACTTGGACGCCGCGGGCCGACGAGAGTCATCGGTGGGGCCGTGCCGGACCTGGCTGGCTATGATCCTGTTGTGGCATTTCGCGGCTGGCCGGCAGACGCTATCGAGTTCTTCGAAGGCCTCGAAGCGGATAACTCCAAGTCCTTTTGGCAGGCCCACAATAAGGTTTACGAAGAAAGCGTCAAGCGTCCGATGGACCAGTTACTGGCCGAGCTGGAAGCGGAGTTTGGCCCCGGAAAATTGTTCCGTCCCTATCGGGACGTCCGGTTCAGTAAGGACAAATCGCCCTACAAGACCAATATTGCCGCCGCGGTCGGCTCGTCTGGCTATGTGACATTGTCAGCTGACGGGTTGGGCGTCGGCTCGGGGATGTACATGATGTCGCCGGGCCAATTGGAGCGTTTCCGCCACGCCGTAGCCGGAGAGAAGTCGGGTGTGGCTCTGACCTCGATCGTGGCGGAGATCAGAGACAAAGGTTACGCCTGCGCGGTGAACGATTCGCTGAAAACCGCGCCCAAGGGTTATCCGAAGGACCACCCACGCATCGAATTCTTGAGGGGCAAGGGGATCACGGTTTGGCAATTGTGGCCACCGGAGGCCTGGCTGGGGACGAGCAAGGCAAAAGCGCGCGTGTTGAGCGTCTTGCACGCCGCCGTCCCGCTCAACAAATGGCTATCGGAAAATGTCGGCGCCACCCCGTCGGCCCACGCCCCCCGTTGAGCCCTACTGTTTGCCATAGCGTGTAGCGGTGACAGATTCGCCAAACGCCGGTCCGAGCGTGTCGCCGGCCGTGGTGGGGAGCCGGGCGCCGTGGTGGGGCCGGCCGTGGTGGGGCCGGCCGTGGTGGGGCCGGCATGGCTGGCCGCACATTACGACGACGTGGTGGTGGCCGACGTGCGCTGGTACCTCGACGGCCGGTCCGGCTATGACGCCTACTCACGCCGGCACCTCCCTCGGGCCGTGTTCGTCGACCTCGACCGGTGCTTGTCGGGCCCGCCGACGGCCGAGCAGGGGCGTCATCCGCTTCCCAGACCGGCAGACTTTGCCGCCGCTATGGCCACCCTCGGGATAAGCGATCAGAGCCGGGTCATTGCCTACGACGACGACGGTGGCAGGATTGCCGCTCGGCTGGTGTGGCTCCTGCGTGTGACCGGTCACGCCGCCTCGTTGCTCGACGGCGGTATCGAGGCCTGGCCCGGGCCGTTCGAATCCGGCCCCCTCGAATCCCGGCCCCTCGAATCCCGGCCCCTCGAATCCGGCCCCCTCGCGAGTGCGCCAGCCGCGCCTGGCGCAGGGGTGTTCCACCTTGATCGCTGGCCGGCGGCTCGTTTCGCTTCCGCCGAAGAGGTTGAGGCGGCAGCCGTAGTCCTCGACGCCCGGGCGCCCGAGCGCTTCAAAGGCGACGTCGAGCCCGTTGACGCCCGAGCCGGCCATATCCCGGGTGCGCACAACGCGCCGACGGCCGGCAACCTCGACGAACAGGGTCGGTTCAAGTCACCCGAGGCGCTGCGCACTGGTTATGAACGCTTTGGCGTCGGGCCGGCGAATTCGCCGGTGGTGTACTGCGGTTCGGGTGTCACCGCCTGCCACGACCTAATCGCCCTCGAACTGGCCGGTTTCGAGGCGGGGCGGCTCTATGCGGGCTCCTGGTCACAATGGAGCGCCGACCCGGCCCGAGCCGTCGAAACCGGCGAGTGACGGCCGAAGGCAACTTCGGCTGTTCGTGCTAGCTTTGCCGGTACTCACGGCGAAAGGAGCGAAGTTGTCTCTCGGCCTGCATGCTCATGACGTCCCCGGGCGGTTGGCCACCGGCGCCTACATATTGCATGCCGGTCTGGGCAAATGGCGCGGCTCCGAAGAACAGGCGGCCGGTGTGCACGGTATGGCTGCGGGCGCTTACCCGTTCCTTCGCGACATACCACCGGCGAAGTTCATGCGGATGCTGGCGGCCGGCGAGATCGCCACCGGCATCCTGCTTCTTGCCCCCATACCCAACCGGCTGGCCGGGTTGGCCCTCACTATTTTCAGCGGCGCGCTCATTGCGATGTACCTGCGCACTCCATCCCTTCACCAACCGGGCAGTTTTTGGCCGACACAGGCCGGCACCGCCGTGAGCAAAGATATCTGGATGGTCGGCATCGGTCTTGGCCTCCTGGTCGACCACCGGGTGCCGGTCAAAGAGGCTTAGTGACATGAACGGGTGGCCTGCTCGACCAGTAATTTACGAGGTCAATACGGCCGTGTGGCTCGACGAGCGGTCACGGGTGGCTGGCCGGCGGTTGACGCTGGCGGACGTACCGCCCGCCGACTGGGATTCTGTCACCCCTGCCGGCGCCGACGCTGTGTGGCTCATGGGTGTTTGGCAACGCAGCCCGGCCGGACTGGCGGTCGCCAACGCCAATTCTGAACTACAGGCGTCTTTCCGCCAGGCTCTTCCCGATGTGCGGCCGAGCGACATCATTGGCTCGCCGTATTGCGTCCGGCGCTATGTGGTCGATGACTCCTTTGGGGGCCGCAAGGGGCTGGCCAAAGCCAGGAAGGCGCTGTCCGACAGGGGGGCCCGGTTGGTGCTCGACTACGTGCCGAACCACGTCGCCCCCGACCATCCCTGGACAACCGAACACCCGGAGAGGTTTGTCAGAGGCGGGCCAGGTGACCTGGAGGCGGACCCGGCCGGATGGACGGCCGTCGGCGACAACGTCCTCGCCCGTGGCCGCGACCCCTATTTCCCGCCCTGGCCGGATGTTGTCCAGCTCGACGCCTTTTCCCCGGCCCTGCGCCGCGCCGCGGCCGAGACCCTGGCCGACATTTCCGACCAATGCGATGGCATTCGCTGCGACATGGCCATGCTTATGACCAACAACGTTTTCTCCAGGACATGGGGCGGACGGACGGGCCCGGCGCCGACTGATGAATTTTGGCCGACGGTCATTGGCCTTTTACGCCAGGGTCACCCGGAGACCGTACTGATCGCTGAGGCCTACTGGGATATGGAGTGGGAACTTCAGCAGCAGGGGTTCAACTTCTGCTACGACAAGCGGCTCTACGACCGCCTCCTGGGCGTCGAGCCGGGAGCCGTCCGCGGCCACCTCGGCGCCGACCTCGGTTACCAGTCCCGGCTGCTCAGGTTCCTGGAAAACCACGACGAGCCGCGCGTGGCGGAGCGGATGAGCCCCGAGGCCGAGCGAGCGGCCGCGGTCGCCATCGCTACCCTGCCGGGAGCCACCATGTGGCACGAGGGCCAGTTCGAGGGCCGCCGAGTGCGCCCACCCGTCTTCTTGGCCCGCCGGCCGGAAGAGCCCTTGGACCAGGAGCTGGCTTCGTGGTACCGCTCGCTGCTCGCCGCCGTTGAGTCCAGCGGCCTGCGCCAGGGAGAATGGCGTCTGCTGGATGTCTTTGGGTGGCCGGACAACCAGACCTGCGCCAACCTGCTGGCCTGGAGCTGGTCCGGCGCCGGCGCCGACCGCTTCCTGGTCGTGGTCAACCTCTCAGGCGCGCCGGCTCAAGGCCGTGTAGAGCTGGGCTGGCCCGATCTCGACGGGCGGTCATGGCAGTTCACGGACCTCCTCGAGGGGTCCGGCTTCGAGCGGGAGGGAAGCGACCTCCAGAGCCAGGGCCTGTTTGTGGCCCTGGATCCCTGGAAGTCCCACGTCCTCGCCCTGCGCTGAGGCTGCGGGGCTGCCTTCAGGCCCGCTCCAGTACGCGTAAAAACGCCTCCAAGTAGCGGGTGTCGCCCTGTTCGCGGCGCGCCAGCCAGTACTCAGCTCCCCAGAACAGATAAGACCATAAGGAGACAGCCCGGCTTCCCTCGTTCTGCCAACGCAGACAATGGTTGTAGTTCATGATGACGTGCTCCGGAAGACAACTGGCCATAGCGCGGTCCTGCGGTGTAGGCGGCGTTGTCACCGTTTCCCATGGCTCGGCCTGGCCCTCGGCCACCATCATCTGTCGCCGGAGTGCGCCGGCCGAGGGGCCGTTTGGTCGGCCATTGGAGGCTGGTCGGCCATTGGAGGCTGGTCGGCCATTTGCGGCCCAATCACGGACCTTTCTCTTCCAGCCCTGGTGCCAGCGCCTCGTGCTTCCGTCGAGGTACAGGGCCCAGGCGCCGGCACTAACCAGGGCATGCCGGGGATAGAAGTCGAGCGCTACCGTGTCCGCCCGGGGCAACGCGCCGGCCAGAGAATCGCCCTGACCGCGCGTCCGCCACCTCTGACTGAGCCGCACGGGTACAGACGTGGGCAGGAAGCCGTTCATTATCACGGGCCTGGTGGGATCCGCGGTTCTCAGTACCGCTAGTTCTGCGTCGACCAAAGCGGCCGAAAGGCGCCATGAGTGCTCAAGTCCGAGAGGGTCGAACGCCTCGTGTTCGACTTGCCAGGCCAAAACGGCGGATCGGTCACGGTAGCATTCCACGACGCTCTTGGTGAAATTCACCGCTCCGGCGCACAGTTCTGGGTGCGTCGACGGAGTAACCAGCGATCCCTCGGGGATCGGGCGCCGAGCATGGTGAGCTGGTGCGAAGTACTCCGGGTACCCGAACGCTTTGACGGCGCCGGTGCAGATAATGACGGATTTTCCCGCCTTTTCGGCCGCTTCTACCTGCCAGTCGAGCTCACTGGGGTCAAAACAACCCGGCTCGCTCTCCATGTGGTCCCAGTAGGCGGCCAGCCTCACGAGGTCGTACGGGTACCCCAGCAACGTAGCCAGCGTTCTGCGAGGCTCTAAGCCAAGGGCGTCGGCTTGGCGGGGACGAAAGCTGATCCCAAGCAGGGTCCTCCCGCGGGGCTCAACGACGACGTCTTGCCAGCGATCGGTTAATTTTCGTTGGGACCGCTTCAGGCGCAGTTCCGGGGCCAAGGCCAGACCAAGGGCCGCCGCCGTACCGCCTGCCGCCACCGCCGCGGCCCGGCCGACCGTCATGTCAACACCACGTCGGGGCACACCGCCTCCAACTGGTCGGCATCCGGGAGGGCGAGGGCGGCCAACAGCGAAGCCACCGCGGTGGCGGCTTGCGGACGACCGAGCCGGCCCGAGGCCTCCCGCATGGCTGTCAGTGCTGCGGGGTTGCCGTGGATCTGCTCGACGGCGCCCACCAGGTCCCGCACGGCCGGGGCGTACAGGGCCGCCCCGCCGGCCACTACCAGTTCCGTATTTCCTGCCTCCTGGCCCGGAAGGTGTGAAGTGACGATGAGCGCGGCGCCGGCGCAAGCCGCTTCGGCCAGGGTGCCCGGACCGGCCTTGGTCACCACGACGTCGGCGCAACGCAGCCAGTCGGCCATATTGCTCACGTGCCCTTTCACAATCAGGCGGGCCGCCCTGTCTCGACGGCGGAACCGCTGGAGCTTGCGCTCCAAAGCCTGGTTGCGCCCACAGATGGCGACGACCTCGACGTCGCCTGAGCAGGAGCGCACCAGGGCCCTGACCTGGCGGCCAAGGTGGCCGGAACCCTCGGCCCCTCCGGTGGCCAAGATCACGAACGTCGTCTGGCCCAGGCCCAACACCCGCCTGAGCGTGGCTCGATCGGCCTGGGCCAGCGGTCCTGAGGTCAGTTCGGGCCCCACCGGCAGCCCCGTCTCGACCAGCCGGTCGGAGGGAGTCCCCTCGGCGTAGAAGCGCCAGGCCACGGGCGGAGAGGGGGCCACAATGTAGTCAATGTCGCGGCAGGTCCAGGCCTTGTGCACGGTAACCAGATCCGTCACGACGCTCACAACGGGCGGGTTCCGTGGTGTGCGGTGTGCCGCCCGGACCGCAGGGGCAGTCGTGAGAGCGTGGAAGGACACGACCACAGCTGGTTGGACCTCATCGATGACCCCGATCACCCGCCGGTCGACGCCGGAGAACAGCGTCCGCTCGAGCACACGGACGGCCCGTTCGGAGTCCGACGCCCGGTATACGGCGCCCCACACCCACGGCGCACTACGGGTCATCGGGCCATAGAGCCCGGTGACCCGGCGCACGAGCCGCGGAGAGCCGCGGCCGGTGAGCGGGTCGCACAAGATGGCGGCGAACCGCCCCGGGTAAACCAGTTCGAGAGCATCGACGACCGCCTGCGCCGCGCTGCGGTGCCCGCCCCCGGTGTCGGACATGAGGAACAGCAGCGGTACCCGGGCGTCACGGTGCGGTACCCCGGCGGCTCGGTGCGGTCCCCCGGCGGGATGGCGATGGTCCCTCAACGGTGGCGCTCCCGGTAGTTGAAGACGGTGGCTCCGGTCACCATGAAGGCGGCGAAAAACGTCACCGTGACAGCCAGCGCCAACGCCGGGTCGAGCGAGACGGCGGCACCGTAAGCCGGCTTTCCCCAGTAAAAAGCGGCCCGCGTCAAATCCACTACATATGTGAGCGGCATCGCCCTGGCCAGCGCCTCGAGGGCCACGGGCAATCCGTGTACGGGCACCAGCACCCCGCCCAGGACGTATTGAGGGACGATGAGGAACTGAAAAATCTGCATCGCCGAACGCTGGTTGGGTACCGCGGCGAGAGTGGCGAGCCCGAACGATGCCCCGAGCAAACAGCAAGCCATTCCCGGCCCGATCAGCAGGGCGAGCTGGTTGAGACTGGCCCTGACCCCGAAGGCGAGACCGAAGGCGACGATGAGCCCACCCTGGACCATGCCCACCAGGGTCTCGCCCAGCACCTTGCCGCTAGCCAGAGTGAGACGGGACACGGGGGTCACGAACAGCTCGCGGGCGAAGTCGTTCTCCCGGTCCTCGACGAGCGAGATCATCCCGGCCGCCGCCGACTGGAACAACGTGGCTGCCAGGACACCGGTAAAGGCGAGCTCGAGCTCGTTCAGCCCGGTGGCTTTTCCCACCGTCGGTTGCAACGCGTAACCGAGACCAGCGATCAGCATTACCGGGAAGGCCAGGCTCACCGCCAGCCGGAGCCGGTCCCGGGCCAGCTTGGTCACATCACGCTGAGCGATGGCCGCTAGGGCCGACAGCTCGTGCCCGGGCACGCGGCGCCGCGGCCGCAGAAGTTCCGCGGCTCCATTCCGGGCCGCGGCCGGAGCCGGCCCTTTCGGCCGGGTCGGTTCTTCGAATGACGGTGGGCGAAGCAACGCGGGCGTCATCGCTCAGCGGCCTGCAGCAGCTGGAGGTAAGCGTCTTCCAGGGTCGGGCGCGCCTCGACCAGCGGTGTGGCGGCCGGGTTCGAGTGACGCCGCTTGATGGCGGCGGGGCTGCCGAGCTCCACGACGCGCCCGTTGACGATCACGCATACGCTCTCCGCCGGTTCTGCCTCCTCCAGGTAGTGGGTGGTGAGGACGACGGTGGTGCCGTCGCGCTGCCGCGTCTCCGTGAGGTAAGACCAGAGGCTGTGGCGGCTTTCGGGGTCGAGGCCGGCCGTGGGCTCGTCCAGGAACAGCACGCGCGGGCGGTGCATGAGCGCCCGGACGATCTCGAGTTTGCGGCGGGTGCCGCCGGACAGCGCTCGCGCCGGTAGCCCGAGCACCTCGTCCACCTCCAGCACGCTTGCCACCTCTTCGACCCGTCGGCGGTATGGCCGCGGCATCAGGCGGAACAGTGGTCGCCACGGGTAGAGGCCGTACAACACGGCATGGACACGGACGTTCTCCTCGGCGGTCAGGTTCAGGTCCAGGGAAGGGCCCTGGAACACGACGCCGACCTGCCTGCGCACCAATGCCTCTTCGGTGGCCAGGTCGTGGCCCCCAATCCGGACGGAACCGGTGGTCATGGCCAGGGTGGTAGTGAGGATGGAAACGGTCGTCGTCTTGCCCGCTCCGTTCGGCCCCAGCAAGCAGAAGAGCTGTCCTTCGGGCACATCAAAGCTCAGGCCGTCAACGGCGTTGGTGGACGCCCGCCGGTACCGTTTGACCAGGTCCCGGACCTCTATAACGGAGGCGGTCACGGGTGGGCAGCTCTTCCTAACCCGGCCGGCAATGGGGCCCCATGCCGGGACCGGGCCGTTGCTCGCAGTCGGCGGTAGCGGGCGTCATAGCCGCGTATGCGGGCTAGCCAGGCCACCGGTCGGACCAAGAGGCGCATTAGTACGACCGGTACATAGGGGGCGCGAACCTCAGCCTCGAAGTCACGCATGAACAGGGCCAGGTCGACCAGGCGCGGTATGGCGCGACCCTCGGCCAACTGGTCCTCGGCAAGTGCGGCGGCCGCTTCGAACATGGCGACGATCGCCAACGCCGGCTCGGTCTCCACCCAGACGCGGGCTTCTTCAGGGCCGGCATTGGCGAAGTGGTGAACTCTTCCTCGCGGTACGCGGACGGTGTCTCCCGGGCCGGCCACCAGGTGCCGGAAACCGAGCCGGAAGCGCACGTAGCCGGCGAGGACGCGGAAACGTTCCTCTTGGAGAGGATGGACGTGGCTGTTCGGCACCCGCCCGCCCGGGGCCAGGAACAGCTCCCAGGCCAGGGCCGAGCCGCTGCCCGGAGGCGGGCCCTGGATTTCGATCCGCTCGCCGCTAAGAGGGTTTTCGATTACCCGGCCCGAGTCGCCAAACGGGGTTTGTGGTGCCTTGCCACTCGCATGGGGCCCGATCGCCCGGCTCCGCCCAGGGGCCGGGGACGCCAAGCCGTCCTCGGCCGTTCTTTTGGTCATGAGACCATGCTCGTCTCGCGCCGGCCCGACGTCGTCCTGCGGAGAGCGGCTTTCCACGTACGAAAACGGTCGTAGCTCAACGAAGGGGCCTCTGCGTCGGTCGTCGTACTCCACGGGGACCGTCTACCTAATGGCCCGAACCCGTTGGGCGGCACGCTCGTTGAGCGGGCCAACAACAGGGGACGGGGTTTTACGTTGGTCCCGGCGCGGCCTGACCTGCGACAGGCTCACCGAAAATAGTTCGACAACCGAACTATCGCGCTTACACTGGCCGTGTGACCTCTAGCCCTTGGACTATGGCACCGACCGCACCCGCGCCCACCGCCGGCGAAACCGCCGGCCCGTGCCCGACCGCGCCCGGGCAGCCGGCGGGCACAATCGAGGCCGTTCGCGCCCTGGCCCGGGCTTCGCGTCTCTTGGAGCGGGCCTCGGGCGAAGTCAACATGGCCAATTACCGGGTCCTGGCCGCCATTGCTTCGGGCGACCAGCGCGCCTCTCGCATCGCCACCAAGCTGGCCCTGGGCAAGCCGACCATCAGTGCCAGCGTGGAATCGCTGTGCAAGCGCGGCCTGTTGGCTCGTTCCGGCGTGGAGGGCGACCAGCGGGGCGCCACCCTCCAGTTGACGGCGGAGGGGAAGAGCTTGCTCAGCAGTATCGAGACGGCTATGGCCGCCTGGCTCGATGAGGTCTGCGCCAGGACGCCCGACCCGGGCCAAACGCTGCGCAGTCTCGTGTCGCTGGGCGACGCCATCGAGCAAATAGCGGCAGAACGTTTCGCCGAAGGCAGGTAAGTGACGGCGGGGACGAAAATCGACAATCAGGACCCGGCGGGCGACCAACACGACCCGGGATGGGTGCGGCGGCTGTGGGGCTACATGCTCCGGCACCGTCGCGACGTTTTTATCTCGTTGTCCGCCGCTGTGCTCGGCAGCGTGTGCCAGACGGTGGCCCCTCTGGTTGAACGCCAAATCATTGACAACGTGATCCTCGTCCCCCGGTCGCCGCTATGGCCGTGGCTCGTGCTGCTCATCGTGCTAGCCGTCGGCGCTCTGGTCTTTGCGTATGTTCGCCGGTACCGGGGCGGCCGGGTGGCCCTGGGTGTCCAGTACGACATGCGCAACGACATGCACGACCACCTCCAGTCCATGGACTTCGACAACCTGAACCGCATGCCTACCGGGCAGCTGGTGGCCCGGGCCAACTCGGATACGACTCTGGTTCAGGGCCTCCTCAGCTTTTTCCCGATCATGAGCGGCAACATCTTGCTGATGGTGGTGTCGCTCGGACTGATGATCTACCTCTCACCGTTGTTGGCCATAGTCAGCGTGGTCGTGGCGCCGGCCCTGCTCATCGTTTCCTACCGTATGCGTTGGAAAATTTTCCCGGCCACCTGGGACGCCCAGCAACGTGAGGGCGACGTCGCCCAGGTCGTCGACGAGGACGTCAACGGCGTCCGGGTGGTGAAGGCCTTCGGGCAGGAGCGGGCCGAGCTCGGGCGGGTGGTCGCGGCGTCCAAGACGCTGTACGGCTCCCAGATGCGAGGTGTCCGGCTCCAGGCCCGCTACCAGCCTCTGCTCGAGGCCATCCCCACTATCGGGCAGGTCAGCATCCTGGCTTTTGGGGGCTGGCTGGCTATTCAGGGCGAGATCACGCTGGGGACATTCCTCGCCTTTTCGACGTACATCGCCCAGCTCATGGCCCCGGCCCGCCAGTTGGCCGGTGTCCTCACCGTTGGCCAGCAAGCTCGGGCCGGCGTCGAGCGCATTTTTCAGCTGCTCGACCTGAAGCCGGGCATTGCTGACCCTCCGGCTGCCATCGAACTGCCGCGGCTGAGAGGACAGCTTGACTTCTCCGACGTCAGTTTCGCCTACGGCCACGGTCTGCCGGTCCTGGAGGAGTTCGACCTCCATATAGCGCCGGGGGAAAAAGTGGCCTTGGTGGGGCCGAGCGGAAGCGGCAAGTCCACCGTGGCCATGCTGGTATCTCGCTTTTACGACCCCTCCACGGGCGCCGTGTTGGTCGACGGTCACGATGTCCGGGCCGTGGCGCTGGCTTCGTTGCGCGGCCAGGTCGGCGTTGTTTTTGAAGAGAGCTTTCTTTTCTCGGACAGCGTGGGTGCCAATATCGCCTACGGGCGCAGCGACGCGTCGGCCGAGGAAATCGAGGCGGCCGCCAAAGCGGCTCAGGCCCACGAGTTCATCGAAGCCCTCCCCGACGGTTACGACACCCTCGTCGGCGAACGGGGCCTCACTCTTTCTGGTGGGCAACGCCAAAGGATCGCCCTGGCGCGGGCGTTGCTGTACAACCCGCGCATCCTTATCCTCGATGACGCCACCAGTGCCGTCGACGCCAATATCGAAGAGGGCATACACAACGCGCTCCGCGAGGTTATGGCCGACCGGACCACGCTGCTCATCGCCCACCGCCGTTCCACTCTCCACCTGGCCGACCGCATCGTATTAATGGAACGAGGGCGAGTTTTGGACCAGGGCACCCACGACGAGCTAATGGCCCGCAGCGCCAGCTACCGGGCGCTTTTGTCAGGGCTGGACGAGAGCCTGGCGGAGAGCGTCGGGGACAGCATCGAGGCACTGGCCGCCATATCGTCAGGAGCCGGGCGGGACGGCGTTACCGCCTCGGCGTGGGCGCCCATCCCCACCGGGGACAACGGAAATGGCGGCAACGGAAACGGCGGCAACGGAAACGGCGGTGACACCCGCACCCTTACCCCCGTCCGCACCATCGGACCGCCCAGTATCGGCCCTGGCCTCGGCGGCGGCGGTGGAGGCTGGCGGTTGAACCTGGCCCCGACACCCGAATTGCTGGCCCGGGTGGACGCGCTGCCACCGGTCCGCGATTTCCCCGTTGTTGACGTGGAAAAAGAATCCAGGCAGGACCGCCGGTTCAGCCTGAGGCGGCTGCTGAACGAGTTCCGCAAGCCTCTGCTTATCGGCCTCGTGCTCGTTATCCTGGACGGCCTGGCCTCCCTGGCCGGCCCGGTACTTGTAAAACAGGGCCTGGACAACGGCGTGGCCAAGGGTTCACTGGAAGTCCTGTTATTGGTCTCGGGCATTTACCTGGTCGTCGTCCTGGCCGACCTCGTCGTCGAGATGGGGGAGACGTTGGTGACCGGCCGGGCCGCACAAAGGATCATGCTTTCCCTGCGGATCCGTATATGGGCGCAACTACAACGGCTCTCGCTCGATTACTACGAAAGAGAGATGGCCGGCCGCATCATGACCCGGATGACGACCGACGTGGACCAGTTCGAATCTCTGATACAGAACGGCTTGTTGTCGGCCCTCGTGGCCATGGTCACGTTCCTCGGCGTTGGCGTCGCGCTGGTGGTCATCAACCCCGTGCTCGGCCTGTGCACGCTGACGGTCGTCGTCCCGTTGTCCATTGCCACCGTCGCCTTCCGGCGCAAGGCCGCTCGACTTTACGACTTGTCTCGGGAGCGGATCGGCATTGTGAACGCCGACTTCCAGGAGAGCCTGTCCGGGGTGCGCGAATCGCAGGCCTTCGTTCACGAAAAGCTGACCGAGGAACGGTTCCACCACCTCGGCCACGACTACCTGGAATCGCGTGTGGCCGCGCAGCGACTCGTAGCTACTTATTTCCCGTTCGTACAGTTCCTTTCCGGGGTGGCCGACGCCATCGTTCTCGGTGTGGGTGCTGGTCTCGTAGCCCGGGGCGAAGTGACTTCTGGCGCTCTGATCGCCTTCATCTTGTACATAGACCTCTTCTTCTCCCCTATCCAACAGCTATCGCAAGTGTTCGATTCGTGGCAGCAAACCCGCGTATCTGTCCGCCGTATCGGCGAGCTCATGCAATTGGAAACGCGCACGCCCGATGCGCCCAACCCGGTCGAGCCCGGCCGCTTCATAGGAGCGCTCACCCTCGACGACATCCGTTTCAGCTACCCGACCGTCCCGGAGCGACCCAGTCAAGACGGCAAAAGCCAAGATGGCAAAACGGGTACCAAAGAGGCGGGCGCCCCACAACACCGTGACGGACGGAAAGCCCGGCCCGCGGCCAGAGTTCCGGAAGCGCTGCGAGGGGTGGACCTGCGGGTGGAGCCGGGCGAGACGGTGGCGCTCGTCGGCGAAACGGGCGCCGGAAAATCGACGGTGATGAAGTTGCTGGCCCGTTTTTACGACCCCGACGGCGGCAGCGTGAGGGTCGACGGGTACGACTTGCGGGATCTCGACCTGGAGGCGTTCCGTCACCAGCTTGGTTACGTACCCCAGGAGGCGTTCCTTTTCTCCGGGACCGTTCGGGACAACATCGCCTACGGGCGTCCCGACGCCTCCGATGCGGAAGTGGAGCGAGCGGCCCGGGCCGTCGGCGCCCACGACTTCATCGCCTCTCTTCCCGGCGGGTACGTCCACGAATTATCTGAACGGGGCCGGTCGCTATCCGCCGGCCAACGCCAGCTGGTGGCGTTGGCCCGCGCCGAACTGGTCGACCCGCCCGTCCTCCTTCTGGACGAGGCCACCTCCAACCTCGACCTGGCCACGGAGGCTCGAGTGGCCGCCGCCATGCGGGAGGTTTCGCGGGACCGCACCACCGTCCTTATCGCCCACCGGCTGCAGACGGCGCAGTCGGCCGACAGGATCGTCGTCCTCGACCATGGGCGGGTGGCCGAGATCGGTACCCACGAGGAGCTGCTGGAACGGGACGGCAAATACGCCGCCATGTGGCAGGCGTTCGAACTAGTCGGGCAAGGCGCCGCCGGCGCTTGAGCTTCCGATGGTGCGGAGGCCCAGCGAGCGCTGAATTGGGTGCATTTCGCGCAATCGGCGGGGCAAGGCCGAGCGGGCCGAACGGAGCGTTTCGAATTGGGAGCGTTCCCCGCAATCGGCGGTGGTGAGGCCGAGCGGGCCAAACGGAGGGTTGATTTGGGTGCATTTCCGGCAATCGGTCGCATTTCGGCGCCATATTTGCGTCCGATCGCGACCAGAAGCGCGGAGCGCGCCCAGAACCACGATCCGGAAGACCAAACCAGGGGCTCCGAGCTTCTGGTCCGCCAGCCTCCTCAATCCCAGCGGAAGAACCTGCCCGAGATCACGGCGAAAAAGACGGCATAGCCGGCCAGCACGGCTAGTTCGACCGGGTGGGGCCACCGGCCGACCATCGTGGCCTGGATGGCCTGCACGGCCGACCCTAGCGGGGTGTAACTCCCAATATTGCGTAGCACTTCTGGCATGGTCGCCTGTGGAGTCCACAGCCCGGCGAAGAACATCATGGGGAGGAAGAGGATGGCGCCAGCCGCCCCGGCCACCCGGCCGTTGGGCGCCAATGCCGCGATCGATAAGCCAAGGGCGAGCATGGCCGCGGCGACCAGCAGGATCGAAATGAGAAAGCCGACGAACTGCCGGGGGAGGGCGACACCGAATGCGGCCCAGCCCACAACCAGGACGCCGGCGGTGGCGACCAATGCCACCACCAGGTTTACGACCAGCTGAGCGCCGAGGACGCGCCCGGCCCCGACGGGAGTCGTGTTGAGCCGGCGCAGGATCCCGCGTTCGCGGTAGCTGGCCAGGACTGTGGGCAAGGTCTGCATGGCGAACGTGGCGGTGACGAAGGCGATCAGGATCGGCTCGTACACGGCGACCAGCCGGAGGCCCCCCAGTTGGGGGTCCGCACCACCGGCGAATACACCCATAATCGTAAGCAACAGCATGGGGACGGCAATACCCCAGAACAGTGGGACCGGCTCCCGTAGGAGCAGTTTGGCTTCGACCAGCGTCAACCTCCTGAAGGCGTGTGAGGCTGGGGTCGAGGTGATTTCGGCGGCGTAGGTCATAAA
The DNA here is from genome assembly GCA_963750465.1 of uncultured Acidimicrobiaceae bacterium. GTDB lineage: Bacteria > Actinomycetota > Acidimicrobiia > Acidimicrobiales > Palsa-688 > Fen-671. Next base: position 294,929 of record CAVVRE010000004.1, on the reverse strand, counting down.
GGTGTCTCCTCCTCGTAAAAGAATTTCTGGCTCAAAAGGGTTTTGGTTCAAAGGGTTTGTGGCTCAAAGGGTTTGTGGCTCAAACGGGTTGGCGTGCCTCGTCAGGGTTACAAAAACGTCTTCCAGGTTGGACTGGTCCACTTGCAGATGGCGCGCCACCACGCCTTTGGCCGCGAGGGTGGAAGTGACAGCGCTCAGAATGTCACCGGTACCAGTCACCACCACGAGGTCGCCGCGTCGCGCGACGGTGGTGACCTCGGGCAGTTCGAGCAGCACGCGGTCGTCGAACGGAGCCGAAGGGCGGAAGGTGGCGCGCCGCTCACCGCCCAGCCTTTCGGTGAGCCGGGCCGGGCTCCCGATGGCCACCACCCGGCCATCGTCTATGACGGCCACCCGGTCACAGAGCCGCTCGGCCTCCTCCATGAAGTGGGTGACCAGAAGCACCGTGACGCCGTCGTCGCGGAGGTCCTCGACCAGGCCCCAGGCGTCTCGCCGCGCCCCCGGGTCGAGCCCGGTCGTGAGCTCATCGAGCACGACAATCCGGGGCCGGCCGATCAGGGCCAGGGCGATCGAGAGCCGTTGCTTCTGGCCGCCGGAGAGCTTCTTGTACCGGGTGCGCCAGCTGCCGGTCAGACCGAGGCGTTCCAGTAGCGCGGCGGCGTCAGCCGGGGCCCGATAGAAGGAACGGTAGAGCTCCACGGCTTCGCCGACGGTGAGCTTGTCGGGGAGCTCGCTCTCCTGCAGTTGTGCGCCGACCTGCTGGCGGAGGTCGTCCCGGTCCCGGCGAGGGTCCAGGCCGAGCACCCTGACCATGCCTCGGTCGGGACGGCGGAGGCCCTCGACGCACTCCACGGTGGTCGTCTTGCCGGCTCCGTTCGGCCCGAGGACGCCGAAGATCTCGCCGTGTTCCACGCTGAAGCTGACGTCGTCTACTGCCACCTTCTGGCCGTAGCGCTTGTGGAGGTGCTCGATGTCGATGGCTGTCGTGGATGGGCTCGAGGGCCCTCCGCCCGAAGTCGGACGTCCGCCGCCGGTACGAGTGGCTGGGAGGTAACTGGTCATGTAGGCATCGTCGCTCCGCAAGGCTGGCTGGGACATCGGGCCCGAGTCGGTTCCGGGGCCGACGAATGTCGCCCCGACATCGACTTTGGTCGGTGTTGTCCCTGGTGCCGGCGGTCTTAGGCTTGACTACGTGAAGGCCGCGGCTCTGGACAGCTCATGGTCCGAACGCCACCCGGGACCTGACAGGTGGTCGCAGCCGGGCCCGGCCGTCGTGGCCGGGATCGTGTTCGCTATCGGCTGCTTGACCGGGTTGACAGTTTGGGGTCAGTTCAGCTCGGGCACTTCGACCGCGTTGCTGGCGCTAGATATTTCCGTAGGCGTGGCCAGCGTGGCGCTGGTACCGGTGGCGCTGCGCTGGCCGGTCGCCGGAGCGCTGGCCCTGAGCGCGCTGGCGGCGCTGTCCCCGGCCGCCACCCCGGCTGCCACTGTGGCTGTCCTGTTCGTCGCCCAGCGCCGGCCGTTCCCGGTGGCCGTGGCGGTGGCGGGAGCGGGGGTGGCGGCCCACTTGGTGCGCGGGGCCTGGCGACCGATGAACGGGCTTCCGTACGGGTGGTGGTTCGTGCTGGTGGTCGTGAGCTATGCCGCCCTGGTGGGCTGGGGAGCACTGACCCAGGCCCGCCTGGCCCTTATTGGCTCGTTACGTGAGCGGGCCGAGCGGGCGGAAGCGGAACAAGACCGGAGGGTGGCCGAGGCCCGGGCCCTGGAGCGGGCCCGCATCGCCCGCGAAATGCACGACGTGCTGGCTCACCGGCTTTCGCTGCTGGCCACTTATGCGGGAGCGATGGAGTTCCGTCCCGACGCCTCGCCCGAGCAGCTGGCGCTGGCGGCGGGCGTAATCCGCACTGGTGCGCACCAGGCCCTCGATGAGCTGCGCCAAGTGATAACCCTGTTGCGCGAGGACGAGCTCGAAGACGGCCTGGCCCTCGAACGTCCTCAACCGGGGTTGTCTGACCTGGCCCGCCTGGTTGAGGAGTCACGGGCCGCTGGGACCCGCGTACGTCTGTGCGACGACCTTTCTGACCCCGACGTCTTGCCGCCGGCCATGGGCCGCACCCTCTACCGGGTCGTACAAGAAGGGCTGACCAACGCCCGCAAGCACGCGGCCGGCCAACCCGTCGAAGTGCTGCTCGACGGGGAGCCGGGAGGCCGGCTGTTCGTTGCCATTACCAACCCAGTGCCCGACAACGGTACGGCGGGGCCGACGGCGCCGGGCACGGGTACGGGGCTGATCGGCCTGGCGGAGCGGGTGGGGCTGGCCGGCGGTGGGCTGGACCACGAAAAGACGGCGGCCGGAGAGTTCCGTCTGAACGCCTGGTTGCCGTGGCCGGACGAGTGATGCCACGATCTGCGATGCCACTAAATGCGACGCCAGCATATGCATGGCCAGCTGGAACGACGCCGGCATGAACGGTGCCAGCGTGGACCATGCGAGCGTGAAGCATGCCAGCGTGAAGGGCATGCCGGCGTGAAGCAGCCGGCGTGAAGCAAGCCGGCGTGAAGCATGCCAGCATCCGCGAGGGCATGATAAGCGGGCCGGAATGAGCGAGATCGTCCGGGTCCTGATAGTCGACGACGACGCCCTGGTGCGCGCCGGCCTCACCATGATGCTCGACGGGGCCGACGGGATCGCCGTTGTAGGCCAAGCGGCCGATGGGGACGAGGTCGGCCGGGCGGTCGAGGTGTACGCACCCGACGTGGTCCTCATGGACCTGCGCATGCCCCACGTGGACGGGATCGTCGCCACCGGGTGGGTGCGGAGCCGGCCGCGGCCGCCCGAAGTGATCGTGTTGACCACCTTCGACGCTGACGAGAACGTCGTTCGCGCTCTGCGGGCGGGGGCCAGCGGGTTCCTGTTGAAGGACTCGCCCCCCGCCGAGATCGCTGAGGCGGTCCGGCGGGTCGCAGCCGGCGACCCGATCCTCTCACCCAGGATCACCCGCCGGTTGATGGACCGGGCAGCGCTTGACGGGGGTACTCGGGAGGGTGCCCGGGCCGTGCTGGACGGGCTCAGCCCACGCGAGCGGGAAGTGGTCGTGGCCATCGCCGAGGGCCGGACCAACGCCGAAATCGCCACCGGCCTGGTCATGAGCGTCCCTACCGTCAAGGCTCACATCACCCACATCCTGACCAAGCTCCAACTCACCAACCGCACCCAGATCGCCCTCCTGGCCCATGATGCCGGCCTGGCGTGACCCGCTCGAAAACCCTCGGCGCCACTCATCGGGTGGTCTGAGCGACGGTGGGGCGGGCAAGCTCAGGCCCCTAGCCAAGGGAACATACGTTCGACTAGGATCTCTGGACTATGGCCGATGGCTGCCAGGCCACCATCCTGCACGCCGACCTCGACGCCTTCTACGCCTCGGTGGAGCAGCTGCTCGACCCGTCACTTCGTAAACGGCCGATCGCAGTCGGTGGCGGTGTCGTGTTGGCCGCATCCTACGAGGCCCGATCGTTCGGGGTTTCGGCAGGCATGCCGGGGTGGCGGGCCCGTCAGCTATGCCCGGGCTTGATGTTCGTCCCGGGCCACTTCCGCGAGTACCAGCGTCTGGGCGACCTGGTGATAGAGGTGTTGGGCGCGTTCACGCCCGTCGTGGAGAGGATCTCGATCGACGAGGCGTTCCTGGACGTGACCGGGGCCACTCACCTCTTTGGCTCGCCCGCCACGATCGGTGCGGCTATCCGCACGAGGGTGCGCAGCGAGGTCGGGTTGCCCCTATCGGTCGGAGTCGCCCGGACCAAGCACCTCGCCAAGGTGGCGTCGCAAGTGGCCAAGCCCGACGGGATGGTCGTCGTACCTGCCCACGCGGAGAAGGCGTTCCTCGAAAAACTACCCGTCGGGTTGTTGTGGGGCGTGGGACGAGTGCGCCAGGCCCAGCTGGCCAGCGCCGGTATCCATACCGTTGGCCAACTTGCGGCCGTTCACAGTGAGGTCCTGGACAACCTGGTTGGCAAGGGCAGCGGCGAGAAGTTGTGCGCTTTGGCCAGAAACCTGGACGCCCGCCGGGTCGAGCCGCCCCGGCGGGCCGCGTCGATCGGCGCGCAGGCTGCACTCGGGCGCCGGGCGGCCACTCCCGGGCTGGTTCGCTCGGCCTTGGGCTACCTGGTTGACCGCGTCGCCGGCCGGTTGCGGGCGGCGGGCCGGGCCGCCCGCACGATAACCGTACGGGTGCGGTTTACGGGCATGAGGTCGGTGACGCGGTCGGTTACGGTCCGACCGGCCATCTCCGAGACGTTGACGCTGACCGAACTGGCGGTCGAACTGGCCACGACGGCGCTGGCCCAGAACCGGGCCGAACGGGAGATCACGCTGCTCGCGGTGGCGGTGTCCAATCTCATCGACCCCGCCCTGCAGCTCGAGCTGCCACTGGGCGAGCGTGGGGGTCGGCCCGGATCGGTGCTCGCTACCGGGACCGCCCGGTGGCTCGTCGACCGGTCCGTGGACAGCGTTCGGGCCAAGTTCGGCCATAGAGCAGTCGGGTATGCAACCGTGGTGTTCTCCGACATGGACCGGGTGCCTGAAGCCTTCCGGGAACTGGCCGAGCACGACCCGTCAGGCGGCGCCAAGCAATAACATCCAGACGTGCGCGTCGCGGTGGTGGGGCTCGGCAAGATGGGCTCGACGCTCGCTTCCCGGCTCGTCTCGGAGGGTTTGGCCGTGACGGTGTGGAACCGGAGCCCTGGCCCGGCCGCGCCCCTGGTCAGCTCCGGTGCCGTGGCCGTGGCGGACCTGGCCAACATTTGGAAAACAAACGAAGTGGCCATGACCTTCCTGGCCGACGACGAGGCCGTCCTCGAGGTTTACCTGGGCCGCCGGCGGGCTTGTCGATAGCGCCCCTGTGGGCGGCCTTCTCATAGAAATGAGCACCATTTCTCCCGTCGCTTCGGCTCGGGTGGCGGCTGGCGCGGGGGCCAGGGGGCTGCGGTACATACGCTGCCCCGTCAGTGGCAACCCGACAGTGCTGGCCTCTGGGAACATCACCCTGATCGTCTCGGGGGACCGGGCCGCTGTCGAAGCCGCCAGGCCGCTCCTGGAGCATGTGGGCTCCAGGCTTTACTACGTCGGCGGCGAAGAGCGGGCCAGGGTAATGAAGCTCGCCGTCAACTCGATGCTGGCGGCCACCGCGGAGATGCTGGCCGAACTGGTGACACTGTGCGAGGCCTTCGGTATCGAGCGGTCCGTGGTGCTCGAGGTGGTGGGAGGCTCCGCTATCGGCTCTCCGTTCGTCAGGTACAAGACCGAGGCCCTGTTGGCGCGGCGTTACGATGCCACGTTCACCACGTCAATGCTCGTGAAGGACCTCCAGCTGACCCAGAGCCTCGCCGCCAGCGGATCGGTGCCTATGCCGGTTACGGACCTGGTGGCCGAATTGGCGGTCGCCAGTTGCGAGGAAGGGCTCGGCGACCTCGATTTCCTGGCCCTGCTGCCCCATCTCCAGGCCCGGGCCGGCCGGGCCAGCGACGTCCCCGTCCTGCGCCCCGGACGGGGTCACTAGTGCTGGCCAGTAAACCGGGCCAATAGGCCGGCGCAATAGGCCGGCGCAGGCCGGCGCAGTAGGCCGGCGCAGTAGCCTTCCGGCCCGGCTCGCCGCTCGAGTCCGTCCCGTACAACGCATTGGGCCAACCGGGTCGCATCTGGCCGGGCGCGGGCGGCTACGCTCGGCGGTTAGTGCGCTTCCAAGCATGCCGTCATGTGGTTTACGTTTGCTGCCGCGTTCGGGTACGCCGGGGACGGCATCCTGCTGAACTGCCAATGGCATCGTGGTCCCCGCCGATGCCCCCTCAGTTGCGTTGTGAGGTCAGTCATCAGTAGCGCCACCGAGCCCCTTGCCAGCGCCGAGGGCGCGGCTGCCCCCGCCGGTTTGGAACGGCGGACCGACATCTACCGGGCTCAGGTCCGGGTGCGCTATTTCGAGAAAGAGGCGTACGACCTCTTCCTGCAGAACCTGGTCAAGGGGACCAGCCACCTTTCGATCGGCCAGGAGGCCATCGCGGCCGGGGTAGCGGCCGCCCTGCGGCCGGATGACTACGTCTTCGCCACGTACCGGGGCCACGCCCACGCCCTGCTGCGGGGGGCACCGATGGCCGCCGTGCTCGGCGAGCTGCTCGGGCGCCAGACCGGGCTCATGGCCGGCAAGGGCGGCTCGATGCACCTGACCTATACGCCCGCCAACTTCATGGGTTCTTACGCCATCGTCGGCGCCCACCTGACGATTGCCAACGGGGCGGCGTGGTCCGCGCAGTACCGGGGGACCGACCAGGTGACGGTCGTGTTCTTCGGTGACGGCACGACCAACATCGGGGCTTTCCACGAGGCTCTCAACCTGGCTGCCACCTGGAAGCTCCCGGTCGTCTTCATGTGCGAGAACAACCTGTACATGGAGTACACCCCGATCAACCAGGTCACGGCCGTCCGGCGTCCGGCCGCCGACCGGGCCAGCGCTTATGGCCTCGAGCCGCTCGCCATCGACGGCAACGACGCGGACATCGTCTACGAGGTCGCGCTCGAGGCGGTGGCCCGGGCCCGCTCGGGCGCCGGCCCCAGCCTGGTCGAGGCGGTCACCTACCGTCACGGCGGCCACTCGCGGGCGGACCCCGGCAAGTACCGGCCGGATTCGGAGGTAGCCGAATGGCTGGCCAAAGACCCCATCCCTCGCTATCGCGAACGGCTCCTCCGGGACGGCGCGGACAGGTCCGTACTCGACCAGATCGAAGCGGAGGCCCGGGCTGAGGTAGACGACGCTCGTGAACAGGCGAAGGCGGCGCCGGTGGCGGACCCCTCCAGCGTCGAGCGTGAGGTGTTCGCCGACGGCGGTTCCACGTGGCGACGGTGACGACAATGACTGGGATGCCTGGAGACGGAGACCCCCGGTCGGGCGACCTCGGCTACCACGTCCCGGGTGCGCCTGTGGCGGGGAGGTGACGTCGCCTTGGGCCAAATGATCACCTACAGGGACGCGGTAGCGGTCGGGCTGGCCCAGGAGATGGCCCGGGACCCCTCTGTCGTTCTTATAGGCGAGGACATCGGGGCGGCCGGTGGCGTGTTCAAAGCGACCGTCGGCTTGTTGGACAAGTTCGGGCCGGAACGGGTGCGGGATACCCCCATTTCAGAGCAGGCCATCGTGGGCGCCGCCATGGGCGCCGCCATGACCGGCTTGCGGCCGGTGGCCGAGGTGATGTTCGCCGACTTCGTCTCGGTGTGCCACGACGTGATCGCCAACCAGATAGCCAAGGCCCGCTACATGACCAACGGCCAGGTGACGCTGCCTCTCGTGGTCCGTTTCGGCAACGGCGGAGGGCTCCGCTTCGGCGCTCAGCATTCCCAGAGCGTGGAGAGCTGGTTGATGGCGGTGCCCGGGCTGAAGGTCGTGGTGCCGTCGACGCCTGCCGATGTCATCGGTTTGATGGCCGCAGCGGTCCGCGACGACGACCCGGTGATGTTCCTCGAGGAGAAGGCGCTGTACCCGACCAGTGGCGAGGTCCCCTCGGGAGAGCATGTGGACGAACTGGGCACAGCCCGGGTGCGCCGTGCGGGCTCGGACGTCACCATCGTGGCCCTGGGCACCATGGTCCACCGCGCCCTGGCCGCGGCCGAGCAGCTCGAAGCGGAAGGCACCGATTGTGAGGTCATCGACCTCCGCTCGCTCGTCCCTCTGGACGTATCGACGGTGGCCGCATCGGTCACCAAGACGGGCCGCCTCTTTACCGTGGAGGAGAACCCCCGCTTATGTGGATGGGGGGCCGAGTTGGCCTCCATCATGGCCGAGGAGTGCTTCTACGACCTGGACGCACCCATTCGGCGCATCACTACCCCGCACGTCCCGGTGCCGGCTGCGGATTCTCTGGAAGACGCCGCCATCCCGTCGGTGGAGAGGGTCGTCCAGTCGGTGCTAGCCGGTCTCGGATAGCGGCGACTTGGTACGCCTGTGACCCTGCCTCCGCCGTGACCTTGTCCCCGCCATGACCTTTCCGCCGGTCTTGCCCTTGCGATGATCTTGCACCTGGCTGTCTTTCGTTGGAAGGAAGGGGTCACACCCGACGACGTGGCTCGCCTCTGCGAGGAGCTGGCCGCGTTCCGCACGCGCATCGATTGCATTATCGACTACCAGTTCGGCGCGGACCTGGGCCTGCGCCAGGGCAACGCCGACTTCGGCGTGGCCGCGCTGGTCGAGTCTCCCGGGGCTATCGCCGAGTACCTGGACCACCCGGCCCACAAGGAGCTCGTCAGCACGGTTATAGCCCCGATGAGCGAGTCGAGGACGGCGGTCCAGATCGAGGTGGCCAGATCGAGGTGGCCAGATCGAAGTGACCAGATAGAAGCTGACCAGATAGAGCTGACCGGGCCGGGCGGGTTGGGGACCCTGGGCAGAGAAAGGGGCACCGGAGAAAGGCGCACCGGGAAAAGGGAGTGACTCGGTTTGAGCCGCACGGCGCGGAGCCGGCCGGGCCGGGCCGCTTAGCGCCAAACTGCTCACCGACGAAGAAAGGGGCCAAGAGTGGTTTTGAAGAGTTTTGGGCTGAACGCCGTCGACTGGGAGCAGCGGGTCGACTTCGACCGCCTGCGCCACGACCGGGTGGCCCGGCTGCGGAGCCAGCTCGAACGGAGCGACCTGGGGGCGTTGCTGTCGTTCGACTTCCACAACATCCGGTATATGACGGCCACCCATATCGGTACCTGGGCCATGGACAAGCTGATCCGCTTCTCCCTGTTGCCGAGGGGAGGGCAGCCGGTGATCTGGGACTTCGGTTCGGCCGCCAAGCACCACGTGATGTACAACCCATGGCTCGACTATGGGAGCGGTACGGAGCCCGGTTCCCGGCCCGGGATCTCGACCCTCCGAGGGGCTTTCGACCCGAAGGCGGGCCGGGCCGAGGAGGTGGCCCGCTCGATCAAACGCGAGCTGGACCGCTATGGCCTGGCCGCCGAACCGCTGGGTCTGGACGTGGTCGAAATGCCCATCCTGGAGGCGCTGGCGGCTGAAGGCATCCGGGTCGCAGACGGCCAGCAGGCGTTCCTCGAGGCTCGCCGCACCAAGACCGAAGACGAGATTTCCCTTTTGGTGGCGGCCGCATCGATGGTGGACGCCGCTTACGACCAGCTGTACGCCTTCCTGCGTCCGGGCGTGCGGGAGAACGAGTGCGTCGGCGTCGTGGCCAAGGCGCTCTACGACCTGGGCAGCGAGCATGTCGAAGGCGTCAATGCCATTTCGGGCGAGCGATGCTCACCGCACCCCCACGTGTACAGCGACCGTATCCTTCGCCCCGGCGACCCCGCCTTCTTCGACATCCTGCACGCGTTCAATGGTTATCGCACCTGTTACTACCGCACCTTTGCCGTGGGCAGCGCCAGCATCGCCCAGCGCGACGCCTACAAGCGTTGCCGGGAGTTCATCGACGAGGCCATCTACCGGGTGAAGCCTGGCGCCACCACGGCTGACATCGTCGAAGTGTGGCCGAAGGCCACCGAATTCGGCTTCCCGGACGAGCTGGCCGCCTTCGCTCTGCAATACGGGCACGGGGTGGGGCTCTCCATCTGGGAAAAGCCAATTTTTAGCCGGTTGGTATCTCTCGAACATCCGGAGGTGCTCGAAGAGGGCATGGTCTTCGCCCTCGAGACGTATTGGCCCGCCGCCGACGGTTGGTCAGCCGCCCGTATCGAGGAGGAAGTAGTCGTCACGGCCGATGGGTGCGAAGTGATCACGAAGTTCCCGGCCGAGGAACTGCTCGTCGCGGGGCAACGCTACTGGACCGTAGGAGGCCCACTCAGCGCCACCCGTGAAGCCCAATCGCACCTCAACCACGCCGGATCCCCGGACCGCTGACCCGGGCGCGCTGACGCTCAGCGCACCATCCAGCCGCCATCGACGAAGAGGTCGACACCGTTCACCGCGGTGCAGTCGAGCAGGAACATGGTCGACTGCACCACTTCGCGCATAGTCACCAGGCGCCCGATCGGTGTGCGCTCCACAACCGCATCGAGGGTCTTGCCCTCCCAGTAAGGGCTGTCGCCAACGATGCCGGGGTGCAGCGCGTTGACCCGTACCGGAGCGAGCTCGCATACGAGCGTCCGCACCAGCCCCGAGACGCCTCCGTTGACGGTGCTCACCGTCGTCGACCCGGGATAGGGCCGCTCCTTGGCCAGGCCGCCGAACAGCACTATCGAAGCGTCAACCACGAAGCGCGGCGCCAGCTGGTGGACGACTTCGGGGTAGCCCACCAGTTTCAGCGTCACCAGTCGCTGCGCCGCGTGCTTGTCGTAAGTGCCGATATGGTTGCTGTCCCGTTCGATCGCGGTAACGACAAGGCGGCGGACCTGCTCGACGCCGGCCAGAGCGGCGGCGATGTCTTCGGTCTCGTTGAGATCCACGCCGATCCCGCTCGCTCCGCCCCCGAGTTCCGCCGCCATTCGCTCGGCTCGCTCGGCGCGGCGGCCTGAGATGACCACGTCTTGCCCGAGGCGGACGCATTCACGGGCCAGTTCCAGGCCGATCCCGGAGGTGCCACCTATAATTACCGTCGCTCCGTCCATCAGGATTTCCCATCCCTCCGTAGGTTGATAGTTGCTCCCTTTTGGCCGTAAGACCCTCGGACCAGACTTCGCTCTGTGGCCGAATACTCACGTCGAAGCCTACGTCGCCCGTGTCGTCGAGCGCTGTTGGCGGCCTGGACGGTACCTCAACATCGTCGGCCACGGGACGGACGAGTTCTGCTTGTCGGCTCACGTCTCCTACGAAACTTACGACGAGGTGATGGGGTCAACGCCGGCGACCCATGGCGCGGGATCGGGCACACCCTGCTTAGTTGGTGGTTCGGCGCGGCGGCGCCATCGGGAACACGTGCCCGCGGTACTCATGCCGGTGGGCGGGCAAATCCCCACGGTAAACGGGCCCCAAAGAAACCGCCCCCAGAATAGAACGGCCGCAGAATAAAACGGCCGCAGAATAAAACGGCCGCAGAATAAAACGGCCGCAGAATAAAACGGCCGGCCCAATAACGGGCGGCCAAGTAAACACCCGACAAAACGGACCGGTAAACCGCCGGTCGTGTAAATCGTTGAAAACAAACCGGGAGGCGCCAGCGGACAGCCCGCTTCCTCGCTTCAGGCCAGTCTCCCGGGTGACGGCCGCGAACCTCACTGCCGCCGCAGGAGCTACATCGCTATGAGAGCATCTTGGTGCCCGGCGTCGGACTTATGATCTAAGTCATGGCACGCGCCAGCGGTGCGACCCGGGGCCTGGAAGGCGCACGCGTGGTGCTCGGAGCCCGAAACCCGAGAGGTAGCCGCCACCGTGACGTCAAGGGGGGGACCCAGCGGGCGGCCGTCTTGGGGGCGGGCGACGGCCTATTGACAAACTTGTCGTTGGTCCTCGGTGTGGCTGGCGCGTCCTCAACCGACGTCGCCACCGTCCGGCTAGCCGGGATTGCCGGGCTGCTGGCGGGCGCCTTCTCCATGGCTGCCGGGGAGCTCGTTTCGGTCCGGGCGCAGCAGGAACTCGTAGAGAAAGAGGTGGAGGTCGAGCGCCAGGAACTGGCCCAGGAGCCGGAGGCCGAACTACGAGAGCTGATCGGGATGTACCGGGCCCAGGGCCTCTCTCCTGACGACGCCGGCACGGTCGCCCGCATCCTGTCCAAGAACCCGAAGATCGCGCTGGACACCCACGCCCGCCTCGAGTTGGGCGTCGACCCGGACGCACCAGGGTCCGCCGCGAGGGCGGCCATTTTCTCATTTCTTGCCTTCTCCCTTGGGGCCATCCTCCCCCTTTTGCCGTGGTTCTTCACCCAGGGCACCAGTGCCGTCGTCGCGTCAGTGGTCATCGGCGGCTTGGCCGCCCTCGGTCTCGGCGCCATGATCGGTTCGTTCGCCGGGCGCAGCATTTGGAAGACGGCACTGCGACAGTTGGCGGTCGCCGCCGTGGCCGCCGGCGTTACGTACGGCGTGGGTTCGCTGCTCGGCGTTTCGACCACCTGACCGGACCGGGAGCAACGGAGGGCTGACAAGACGGCCTGGGCCCTCGGAGGGCGCACGGCCACCCCCTCGGCAAGGGCGCGGACCGGGTATCGATGGCGCCGGCGCCGGCGTGAAGACACGCGCTACGCTCCACCTCACGTCCGCTCGCGGAGGAGGTGTTCGGGGATGAGCATCCACAAGCGTTGGCCGGTCGTCCGCGTCTCTGGAAGCGCCGTCACGGTGGCGGCGGCGGTCCTGCTCCCGACGCTCACGGCGCTCACGGCGCTCACGGCGACGTCGGCTACCGGGCAGACGCTCAGTTTCAAGAACGTTTGGTCACAAACCGTCACCGACGGCCATCCCATAAGCATCTCGTCGCCCAATGTCGCGGTGCTGAACGGGGCTCCCGCCGTAGTTGTTGGTGACCTGGGTGGCCATGTAAATGCCTTCGCGCTGACGAGCGGCACCCCGGTGCCCGGGTGGCCGGCCAGCACCGGGGGCATCCCGGTGGGGTCGACACCGTCGGTCGCGTCCCTGAGCACCGGATCCATCAACGACACCATTTTCGTGGGTACCGGCACGGCGGCCACGCCTCACGAGGGAGGGTACGAGGCGTTCAGGCCCAACGGCACCAAATTGTGGTCCGTGGCCATCCATAACCCCGGAGCCGGTTTTGTGTCGGGGATCGTCGCCTCGTTAGCCGTCGCCAACCTGCAGGGCGGCGTCGACGTGGTGGCCCCGTCTATAGGGCAACAAGAGGACGCCATCAACGCAGCCACGGGCAAGGTGCTGTCCGGGTTCCCTTGGTTCGATGGGGACGGGAATTACGCCACACCGGCTGTAGCCGACATTTACGGCGGGAGCAAAAACTACATCGTAAATGGTGGTGGTCAAACGGCCAGGTCTGGCCTACGGTGTCCATTACACCCAGGGCGGCCACATAAGCGTCCTTTCGCCCACCGGCAACGCCGGCACCAAGAGCCCTAACGGGGGCTTAGCATGCACATACAACCCGAACGAGTCGGTGGAATCCTCCCCGGCGGTAGGTCCGTTCTTGGGCAACGAGTCAGAGGGTATCGCCGTCGGAACGGGAAATTATTTCCCCGGGGCCCCCGACAGTGGAATGGTGCTCGCCCTCAATTCGCATTGCCACCTCATCTGGTCGAGACGCCTCGACGGCCTTACTTCCTCGAGCCCGGCCCTCGCCAACCTGTCCGGCAACGGGAAGCTGGCGGTCGTCGAGGGTACCGACAACCAGCACGGCGGGGGGTCCGTTTACGCCCTCAATGGGACCAACGGTTCGATTACCTGGCGTCAGAGCATAAATGGAGAGGTCATAGGTGGAGTGGTAACCGCCAATTTGGGGGCCGGCTATCAGGACGTGATCGTGGCTTCTACGGGCGGCGCCGAGGTGCTCGACGGCCGCAGCGGTCAACTGTTGACCACTCTAGAGCGGGGCGTCGGTTTGCAAAATTATGCGCTCGTGACCGACGACCCGAACGGGACCATCGGCGTTACACTCGCCGGCTACAACGCGCACGACCTGGGCGTAGTGCAACACTATGAACTCACCGGTTCCAAAGGTTCGCTGGCTGACCAGGCTGGATCCTGGCCCATGTTCCATCACGACCCGCAGCTGAGCGGCAATGCCCTGGCTCCAATATCGGGCCCGTAACCGCACCGAAGGGCAATAGCGGGCCTGGCGCAACCGCCGTGAGCCTCCATCTGTAGCTCTCGGTGGCCGAATTGGGTGCATAAATTGTTTTTGGGCGCAGACATGGGCCAAATTGCACGTGTGCGCACCCAGAAAGCCGAACTGCACCCAAAAACCCGAACTGCACCCAAAAACCCGAACTGCACCCAAAAACCCGAACGGCGCCCGGAAAGCCCCGTACCACTGTGGGCTTGGGTCTCACCCAGAGAGAACGGCTTTGGCCGGGCGTTATACTGCGGCATGACCAGCACCAACCCGGACGTGGCGGACGCCAGGCGCGAGGGCGCCAAGCCCAGACTGGCCGAGTTGATGAGGTCGGCGCGGCTCGTCGACCTTTCCCTCACTTTGTCCGAAGACCTCCCGTGCGCCTGGCCGGGCGCCATGCCCTACCGCCATGTCATCGACCACTGGTTCGAGACGACGGCCGGCGCCAATGCGCCGCGGCTCCGCAGCCGGACAGGAGTTCCGTACCACACCAACTCGGTGGGGATGGACGAGCATACGGGCACCCATTTCGACGCCCCGGCTCACTTCGTCCCCGCTCCCGAGTCGGGGCTGCCCAACGCCGGGCCGTCCGGTTCTATCACCGCCGACCGCGTGCCCCTCGAACAGTTCCTCGGGCCTGCTCTTGTAGTGGACGTCCGGTCCCTCCGTGACGCCGCCGGCCCTGGTTGTAGTCCCCGCATAGAGCCAGGCGTGATCGCCGATTGGGAAACCGCGAACGGCGCCATCGTCGCGGGGGATATTGTCCTGTTCCGCAGCGACTGGGACGACCACTACGTGGCCGGGCCGGCGGGAAAGACTTACGTGCTCGACCCGTTGGTGTTCTCGAGCGTGCCGGGCTGGCCGGCGCCCTCGCCCGCCACCATGGAACTGTTACGGGACCGCGGTGTGCGGTGTGTAGGGACCGACGCAGTGAGCATGGGCCCAGCGGACGACTCGGCTCCGGTCCACTTCGTCGGGCTCTCCGCTGGCATGGTCTTCATCGAGGCGCTGAGCCACCTCGGGGAGGTGCCCACCCGGGGGGCGACTTTCCTCTTCCTGCCCGTCAAAATTGGCGAGGGGAGCGGCGGCCCCGGAAGGGCACTGGCATTTATCGATCGATGAGGTCGTCGGTGGCCGTATCGGGCCTGCCCTCGAAATAGCGGTCGAGCACCTGCTGGAACAGGAGTTGCTCGGGAGCCGCCCTCATAAACAGCGTCATCGACGAGCGTAGCTTCTGCGCGTCAATGGGACCAAATATCTCCAATGCCGTCTTGTGTTCTGTGGTGGCAACGATTTCGGAACATTCGAGGAGCCGGCGGCCGAGGACGGGGTGACGCAGGTAATTCCTGGCTTCTTCGAGCGACGAGATGGCGTAATGCCTAGACGTCGGGCTTCGTCCGAGGCCGGCGATCTGGGGGAAAATGAACCAGATCCAGTGGCTGGTTTTCCGACCGCGGCGCAGCTCATCGACCGCGTGCTGGTACGTCGCACCCTGGTCTTGCGCGTCCACGAAGCGTTCGAGGCCGTACTCGTCGTTGTGGCCGGCACTGTCCACAATTTTACGTGCCTGATGGCGGCATCTTGCAGGCGGCGGCGTATTGGCGCAGCACGTCCCTGATGGTTTCGAGCACCAACGCTCTCGGCGCAGCGGGCACCTCCCCGGAGGCCACCCTCGGGTACAGTGTCGGCAGGAACTGGCTGACGAGAGGGGCCGGGATGCCCGTCCCGCGCAGGTGATCCAGGATATCGTCTACCGCCTGCGCGGCCGCCGGCGAGGCCCAGTAGTAGCGGATGCGGTCGCTGTAGCTGAAATGCCGCATAATTCGTTGCCAGTTCTGCCCCCCTGAATAGTACGGCTCCCAGTACCCCGGTCGTGCCATCATCTCGTGCTCCATTGTCTCCATTAAGGAGCGCTTTGACCAGCCCGGGGTTATTTCGGACGCTATATGGTCCAGCGCGTAAAGAGCTTCCCGCATCGCGAACGTGAGCCCGGGCCCGACCTTAAGGATGGCAAAGCCGTCGCGGACGAGGTTGGCCAGGTTTTCGGGGGGCTGGTAGTCGGTGGAGTGGGCCTCGAACACCAGGCCGGGCAGGGCGCCAAGGGCGTCGACCAGCTGGCGAGCCCGCTCGGGTTGGTAGACCACGATTTTTTCGGTGTCGAATTCCACCCCGGGTTGGACCACGACGGCTATTACGCGACCGAAGGCCTCCTCTATCCCGACGGCGGCGAAGGCGAGCCGGTGGGCATCGAGCGTGGCCAAGACGGCCTCCGGCGTCGTCACCTCCAGGTCTTCGATGTCGTGGAGAGCGCCACCAGGTGTGGGTACCTCGGTGCCGATCACGTATTGCACCGGCGTGGCCGCTTGGCGGGCAGCCCGTTCTGCAACCAAGGCCAGCCGGGCGGCCCGCTCCGCGGTGAGCGAGTCGCCGAGGTGCTCGGGCTCGCCCTGACAACCCATACTGGTGTCGAGATGCAGCTTTTTGTACCCGGCCGCAACGTAAGCGGCCACCATTGTCTCCGCCTCCGTCAGGGCCTTTTCGGCCGGCAGACGGCGCCACGGAGTGGGCCCGAGGTGGTCGCCGCCCAGGATGACCCGTTCCATGGGGAAGCCCAGTCCCCCGGCAATTGCCTGCACCATGTCACGGAAATCGGCCGGGGTGAGGCCGGTGTAGCCCCCTTGGTGGTTTACCTGGTTGCAGGTGGCCTCGATCAGAAGCTGTGTCTCATCGTCGGCCGCTTGCAGCATGGCCGCCTCGACAACCAGAGGGTGACCCGAACAAACAGACGTGATACCGGCCTGCTCCGAAAGTCGCCGGGCACCGCTCGGCGCAGAGAGGACGTCGAGCTTTCTCGCCCGTGGCCACAGAGATCCGGACCGCAGCTCGTCTAGTTCGGCAAAGGTGGCGGCGCCTTCCATGGGGCCCTTTTTGGCCACGGCCAAGGCGCCCGCGGCGTTGGCGTACTCGAGGCTCTCGTCGACGGTCCGGCCTTGCAGGCGGCAGGTGACAAAGGCGGCATCGAAACAGTCGCCTGCGCCGGTCGGGTCGACGTCTTTGACTGCGTAACCCGGGGCCACGACCTCGGTGGCGGCGTCGTGGTAACTGGCGCCTTCAGCCCCGTGTTTCACCACGACGCACGACACCCCCAGGGCCAGGATTTCCCCTATAGCGTCCTCCTCGTTGTCGGCCTCCGTCAAGACCGTAAGCTCGGGCCCGCTCGGGAGGAACATGTCGCACAAGAGCAAGATGCCTCGAAGGGCGGCGTACTCGTTCGAGCTTGGCTCCAGGCCGGTGCGGACATTGGGGTCGAAGGACACTGACCCGCCCCCCGCCTTTACCAATGCGACCGCCTCGTTTATGACGGCGGCCAGGCGAGTGGAGAACAGCGAGGAGCCGGACACATGTATGTGACCACACTCTTGCAGCAGCGCCAACGCCTCCGGCGTCAATTCGACTTTGGCCGCGGCACTATCCCTGAGGTTGAAGATGAAATTGCGCTCGCCGTTTTCCTGATAGCGCACAAACGCAGTGGCTGTGGCCTCTCCCCCGCGGATCTCGATGGCTCTCGTGTCCACCCCGTCGCCCCCGAGGCGGGCGATGTTCAGCCGGCCAAAATCGTCATCGCCGACGGAAGCGATCATGCCGCAAGCAGCCCCGAGCCGGGCGACCTGGTCGATGAAGATGGCGGGGCCCCGCTCGGGAAGGGGCCGACCAAGTCGAGGGCGTCACCAAAGCCGCGGCCCGGCTCGAGCGCCATAAACTCGACCAGGACCTCCCCGATAGTCACGATCTTGCGCAAACCGGACGCCTTTCCCGTGCTGTTGGCTGCCGTTCTGGCCGGGTGCCTAATGGCCCGACGCGAGGATGACCGAGAAGGCCAGGTTACGCGGATGGTCGGGGTCAAGATGACGGGCCGTTGCTAGCTGGACGGCGAGTCGCTGGGCCCTGATCAGTTCGGCCAGGGGATCCAGCTCAGCCACGACGAAAATGGCGCCAGTGGGCGCCAGGTCTTCCGCCAGGTTGGGCGGCACGGGGCCGAGTGACCAAACGACCGACTCGGCGTCGACGACGCTGATCGGCCCGTGACGGAACTCCATAGCCGGGTAGGCCTCGGTGGCCGCCTGTGCGCTCTCCCTGAGCTTGAGGGCGGCCTCGTAAGCCAACCCGACGCTCCACCCGCGACCCAGGAAAGTGAACCGTTTGGCTGCCAGCGCGCCGTCAGGGAGGTCTCCAGCCAGCGCGCGGTGGGCGCCGTGGACAAGAGGCTTGACATTCTCGCCCAGGTGAGCTCGTAACAGCACCAGAAGGCTGGTGGCAAAGCGGGTTTGCACGATCGACTGCTCCCTGGCGAAGTCGAGCACGACCGCGGTTTGAACATTCGTGGCCAACGGGGAACTCGCGTCCGCGGTGATGCCTGTGCTGGGCGTCCCGGGCGGGACCCCCTCCAATGCCTGCAGCACCTCCGTGGTCGTCCCGGAACGCGACAAGAAAAGAAAGCGGTCGTAATCACGCCGGCGTTTCAGTTCGGAGGCGGGCATGGCGTCAGTGAAACCGGCCCCGGACCCCTCGCGTAATTCGGCGTAGGCCAGGGCCATGTTGTACGACGTGCCGCAACCCACCACCGCAACGCGCTCACCCGGGAGCGGCAGGGACGCCTCACTCACTTCGGCCAGGGCGGCGGCGGCCGCCCAGCAACCTGGCTGGCTGGCGATCTCGTCTTCCACGTGCGTCACTTGGTCAGGGCCTTATGACGTCCGCGTGCTGTGCCTGCCCAAACTGCACCTGTCCAAACCGCACCTGTCCAAACTCGACAATGATGCGCAGATCTGCGTGTACCATCGTAAAAGTGTACATGAACCCGCAGTCAGCTCCACTGATGTGGGCGATCGGAGCGAAATAAGCTCCGGCGCCTGGTTGGACCGGCCGTGGGCGCAGTATGAGAAAGGCAAAATAGCTGCGGTGCCACGATACGAGCGCTGGAATGCGCTGATCGACCTGCTCTCGGCAGAGGGCCGGCTGAATGTCGAGGACGCGGCCAAAAGGTTCGGTGTATCGGCATCGACGATCCGGCGCGACCTCGACCAACTGGCTCAACAACAGATACTGTCCCGGGCCAGAGGCGGGGCGGTGGCCAGCAACGTTTCGTATGACCTGCCGCTGCGCTACAAAACGGCACGCCACGCATCGGAAAAGCAGCGTATCGCCGTCGCGGCGGCGGCGATGGTCCCGCCCGGGGCTACGGTGTGCCTGAACGGTGGGACGACGACCACCGAGGTGGCCCGGGCGATCGCCACCCGAGCCGACCTGCACGGCTCGCCCAACGAGCCGGCGGTGACGGTCGTGACGAACGCGCTAAATATCGCCAACGAACTTGTCGTCCGGCCCCGGGTAAAGGTGGTGGTCACCGGTGGCGTGATCCGACCGCAGTCCTACGAGCTCATAGGGCCGCTGGCGACACCACTTCTAGCTGAGATCTCGCTAGATTTCGCCATCATAGGAGTGAACGGCATCGACCCCTCTGCGGGGGCGACGGCCCAGCACGAGGGGGAGGCCAGTATCAACCAGCTCATGGTGAGCCGGGCCAGGCAAACGATGGTCGTGGCAGACAGTTCGAAACTCGAAGTGGTCGCTTTCGCCCGGATCTGCCCCATCGACCGGGTGGCCACGCTCGTCACGGACTCCGGCGCTGACGAGCGGGTCCTGGCTATGTTCGGCGAGCGCGGCGTACGGGTGGTGACGGCTTAAGGCGAACTCGACCCCGCACCGGATGACGGCCAGCGGTTGCGGTTGCACCCAAAGGGAGGGCGCTTGTTCATTGCTCGATTTGCACAAACGCGTTGCTTTGGTGCCCCATTCATACTAAAGTGAGCATGCGTTAGCGATAACATGCTCGGAAAGGCGCCGTGAAGATCGCCATGGTTGGAGCGGGGGCTCGTGTCTCCACGCGCGACCCGGCTACCGGCCCCGGCTCCAGGCCTGTCTCACGACGGCAAAGGGGGGAGCTACCGACCGCTGCTCGACCTCCCTTTGCAGCTCAGCCGTCGATGGCCCGGGACCTTTACCCGCATAGGTACTCGTCGGAGCACGATGTACTTCGTGCTATCGGTAGTTCCTCACAGCCAGTTCTCACCCATCACATTCGGATAAAAAGCAACTAGACACACGGGAGAGGGGAAAATGCCAACTAAGACAACGAAGAAAGCCGGCAGTGTGGCTGCCGTAGGGCTCGCCAGCGCCATGGCCTTGTCCGTCTGCTTGACAGCGCCGGTGGCGGCCCAGGGTAGGACGCCTAGCGCGAAGAGCGATGTGACCATAAATGTGGCGATCGCGTACCCGGCGCCGGCCAAGAACCTTTTGGCCGCCTTCACGGCCAAAACAGGCATCAAGGTAAATTATTCGTACATTCAGTGGGACAACCTCCAGACCAAGATCGTGGCGGCGGCCGAGGCCCATACGTATTTCGCCGACGTCGCCGACGTCGACTGGTCGAAGGTAGGCGAGTACTACCAGACGAAATGGTTCCTCCCTCTAAATAAGTACTTCAACCCGTCGGCGCTTTATGCTCAGTACCCGCAACTCGCTTCGTTCGTGCGCAATGGCAATCTGTTGGGCATGCCCAGCGACGCCTCGCTCCTCGTCACGACCGTGAACACGAAGGACTTCGCCAAAGCCGGGATCACGACGATGCCCACTACTCTGGCCCAGTACACCGCCGACCTCAACAAGGTCAAGGCGTCAGGAGTCGTGCAGCACCCGCTCGACGTCCCGTTTGCTGCGGCAGAGGGCCTCTCGACTTATTGGTACGAGCTGACGGCGGCCTTTGGCGGCCAAGTGCTCAGCTCGTCGTACAAGCCGCTGTTCACCTCGCCGAACTCAGCCGGCTACAAGGCCATGGAGTGGCTTGTTTCGGCCTACAAGAGCGGGCTCGTCCCGAAGGGGAACCTTGACCTCATTGACGAACAGGGCTTCACGATCGACCAGGCGCACAACCTGACTGCGAGCGTGTTCTCCGATTACTCCGGCGACGTCGGGTCCGTCTACAACGTCCCGAGCAGTTCGACAGTCGTCGGGGACGTCAACTACATCCCGACCCCGGGAGCGAACGGGCCCGCGCCCAACCTGGGCAACCCGGACGGCATCGGGATCCCGGCGGAAGCCAAGAACGTGAGCGCAGCCGTGACGTTCATCAAGTGGTACGAACAAGCCGCCAACCAGGCTGCGTTCGCGGGAGCAGACGGTCCCTCAGAGGTGACCAGCGGTTACCCGTTGCCGGCGAGCGTTGCTGGCCTCAACGCCCTCGTGAAGTCCGGCAAGGTCGCCGGTGCGGCCGAGCTGGCCACCCTGGCCGAGCACCACTCGCGGGCCATCTTCCCGGCCGGGGCGCCGCCGTGGTACCCCGCCTTCAGTAATGCCGTCTACACCAACATCCACAGCGCCGTCGCTGGTCAGGAATCAGTGGCGAGCGCCATAAGTGCCATCGCCTCACAGGTCTCCTCACTCGGAGGCTGAAACATGGCCGACCGCGCGGCCGGTGACCGGATTGACCCGCCCCGCGCCGGCGCGATCTGGCTCCAATGGGTACAGGCAGGCGCCCACGGTAACGGGCTCGCCTCGCTCCCGGTGGCGGCCCGGCGGGGCGCGAACACGACCGGGCCGGGACGGAGCATTGCCCTATTTGATGATCGCTCCGTTGGTCGTGTTCATCGCCGCCCTCGCCATTTACCCGACGGTCCTGACGATCATCGAGGCCTTCTTCCACAGCGACCCGTTGACGCCGCCCAACCGTTTTGTCGGGTTTGGCAATTTCTCGAGCATCTTCACCAACGCCCAGGTCCGCACCAGCTTCGAGAACACTGGCTGGTACGCGCTGTTCGGGGTCGGATTGACCGTGGCCATTGGGACCGGGATCGGACTTCTACTGCAGCGGCCCTTTCGCGGGCGGGGGATCATATTGGCGATAGTCATCCTCCCGTGGGCGCTCCCCGGTGTGGTTGAGGGCGTGATCTGGTCATGGATCTACAACCCCACCGTCGGCGTGTTGAACTCCGTGCTGAAGAGCCTGCGCCTCATCGGTCAGTACCAGCTCTTCATCGGGCCGCACCAGATCGAGACGATACTGCTGATTTCCCTGGTCCAGGTGTGGCAGATAACCCCATTGGCGGCGCTGCTGGTGCTTGCCGGCCTTCAGTCGATCCCGGACGATCTTTATGAGGGGGCCAGCGTAGACGGCGCTTCATGGCACCGGGTCATAAGGAGCATTACCCTCCCGCTGATCAGGCCGGCGCTGGCCATCGCTACCGTCGAAGCGCTCGTCATGTCCCTCAACATTTTCGACCAGGTCTACGTCCTGAACGCCGGGGCCACGACAGGGTCATCGCTCATGAGCACGACTTATTTCATCACCTTCCAGGATCTCAACTTCGGCCAGGGCTATGCGCTCTCTCTCCTGGCCACGGTGATCACCGTGGTGGCCGCGCTCGCTGTCGTGAAAGTCCTTTACCGAAAAGTGGAGTATTAATGAGACAGCGGTTGCGAGGGACGGGCCGTTTAGTGGCGCTGGCGCTGGTGGTGGTCTGGTCTCTGTTCCCGATTTATTGGGCGCTCAAGACGAGCCTGTCGACGAACGCGGCGGCGCAGACGGCCCCGGCTCAGCTGTTTGTAACGCACCCGATCTGGGCCAGTTACCAGGCCCTCTTTGGGGCCGGGCCGGAGAGTGCCGATGCCGCCGGCGGCATCGCCCGGTCGCTCATCAACATTGTGGTCGAGACGGTCGGGGCTACGTTGCTGACGCTCGTCATCGCCGTGGTGGGCGCCTACGCCTTTGCCCGCCTGCGCTTCCGGCTGAAGGGGGCGATCTTTTATGTGGTCATCGCCACCCTCACCCTCCCCGTGTACGCCACATTGATCCCGCTTTACCGGATAATGAGCGACCTGGGGCTGGTCAACACGTACCTGGGCATAATCCTGGTCTACACGTCGGGTTTCCTCCCTCTCGCTTTGTGGATCATGTACAACGTCTTCATGGCCCTGCCGGCCAGTATCGAAGAAGCGGCCCGGATCGACGGGGCGACGACTCTCCAGGCGTTCCGCCGCGTGGTGGTGCCGACGGCGCGTCCCGGGATCGTGGCGACGGCGATAGTGACGTTCCTGTTCGGTTGGGGACAATTTATCTTCCCGCTCGTACTCAGCAGCAGCACGTCGACCGAGCCGCTCACGGTGTTACTGGCCGCCATCGGCAGCCGGAACGTCCCGTACACGATCATCAACGCGGCCGCCATTATCGCCGTCGCCATTCCAGCAGTGGTCGTATTTTTCCTCAACCGCTGGATCGTGACCGGGATTACGGCCGGGAGCATGAAGTAAACCCGGGCCATGAGCACGAGCCCAATCAGTACCGGCCCAATCGGTACGGGCCGCATCAGTACCGACATTGTTGTGCTGAACGGTGGATCGAGCTCCGGGAAAACCTCGATAGCCCGCTGCCTGCTGGACCTGCTGCCGGGCCCTTGGCTTACGCTGGGGGTCGATGACTTGATCGCAGCCATGCCTGGAAGGCGAGACCAGGGTGACCTCATTACGTTCACCCCGGACGGCGGCGTGTCGGTCGGGCCGGGCTTCCGCCGGCTCGAGGCGGCCTGGGCCGCAGGGCATGGCAGCCATGGCCCGGGCCGGCGCCGGCGTCGTCGTGGACGAAGTCTTCCTCGGCGGGGGCGCCTCCCAGGCCCGCCTGCGGATGGCGCTGAGCGGTCTCGAAGTGCTGTGGGTCGGGGTGCGCTGCGACGCTGCCGTGGCCACCGCCAGGGAGGCAGACCGGCCAGACCGGGTGCCCGGGATGGCGGCCGCTCAAGCAGAGGCCGTCCACCGGGGCGTCGACTACGACATGGAAGTCGACACGACGACCAATTCGGCCATAGCGTGCGCCGAACTCGTACATGGCCCGTGTCGTCTTGTGAGGTATTTCTAGGCGGGGTTACTCGTCATTTGTTTGCCCTGCCGCCTCGAGCGACCGCCGCCACTCGAGAAAATCCGCTTCGATGTCCTGGCGCCACACCGCTACATCTATTTCGCCGCTGGTGTAGCGCCCCTCGGCCAACCGGAGCTGGCCGAACCGGTCCCGCACCATCGTGTCTTCCGCCCGCACGGCCACCTCCTCCGCCAGGTGGGGCGGGATGGCGATTACCCCGCTCGGCGTACCGAGGATGACGTCACCGGGCATCACCGTGACCCGTCCCAGGCGGACCGGGATATTGATGCCGGCCAAAGTGACATTGGCGATCGGGGTCGGGTCCACTCCGCGAAAATAGAAATTGACGTCTTCGAGCAGGGTCAGGCCCTGATAGTCACGGATGCCGCCGTCGATCACGGCGCCGGCCCCGGTGCGTACCTTTACCGCCGTCCCCAGGTTGTCACCTACCACGGTGCCGTCCTCCACTTTCCCGAAAATGTCGACGACCATTACGTCTCGGCGCTGAAGGCTCTCGATCACCCAGGAGTTCTGACCGCCGCTGGTCGAGCGTCCCTCGGCCAGGCCGGCCTGCTGGACGACGGCATGAAAGTCGGGGCGGAAAGGGATGAACTGGGCGGTCACCGCCCGCCCGACGGTGACGCGGCCAGGGCGCGTCTCCCGCCAGCCCCCTTCGAACTGGAACCGGTAACCCTGCTCATGCATCGCCTGCCACGCCTGCTCGGTCGTGGCGTGAAGGAGGCGGTCGAGCAACTCGTCGGGGACCCGCGGACGGCCGTCAGGGAAACGCCCGAACGGGTTGAGCGGCGTCAGCCGTTCCAGCTCCTCGGGCGTCGGCTGGATGTGCACTTATCGCGCCTCCCTAGGACCGCCACACCGCGTCGCGAAGCGCCCTGATGTAGCCAAGTGCGTACAGGCGGCCGTAAGCCGAGTACCCGGGGTGTTCGTTACTGTCTCCATCGACCGTCGGGACGTGGTCGGGCCGAAGAGGGCCGTCGAAGCCCACTTCTTTGTAAGCTTTCATGCAGGCGATCAGATCGGTCTTGCCCTCGTCGTGCCAGGTCTCTACGAACTTTTCCGCCGTCCCTTGTACGTCGCGGAAGTGCACGAAAAAGATCTTGTCTTGCCGGCCGAATTGGCGGATGACAGAGGGGAGGTCGTCGGTCATAAGGGTGAAGTTCCCCTGGCACAATGTGATCCCGTTGCATTCACTGGGCACAATCTCGAGGAGCCGCTGGTAGTTCTCGACGCTCCGCATGATGCGGCCGACACCTCGGATCGGGGACAGCGGCGGGTCGTCGGGGTGCATGGCCAGCCTGACGCCGGCTCGTTCGGCCACGGGGATGACCTGGCGCAGAAAGTATTCGAGGGTTTCCCAGAGTTTTTCCTCACTGAGCGGGCCAAGCTCGGTGGGCGCGGCGTCGGCCAATTTCGATGCGTCGAACTCGCTTACGAGCGAACCCCCTCGACCGGGCACAGCCGTGGCCGTCCGCACCCAGTTGAAATCGGCCATCCACTCGTAACACCACACAGGTATGCGCAGTCTTCCCATGTTCTCGAGGAGACGACAGACGGTTTCGATCTCGTCGTCCCGTCCTGGCAACCCCCGCTTTGCCTTGTTGAGCGGCGGCCTGGCTTCAATAACAATGAGCTCGAAACCGGCGGCCCGGTAATCCTCCTGGAGTCGCAACAGGGGCATGAAGTCCCAGGGTTCCTCGTAGTTCGAGGTGGCCGGGTCGACCAAGGGTAGGCCGCCGACGGCGTACTCGACACCGGCCTGGCGGCACAGACGGCTGACCCGGGACGGCTGCGAGGACCAGAGCGCCTCAGCGATCTTGATCAAGCGCTCCCGTACCTCCCGGGGGCACTGCCGCCGCCGTTGTGGAAAAGGCATCGGTGCTGAAGGCGCCTTCGAGCCCAGCCGAGGTACTCATAGTCGTCGCACTTGCAACCGGTGCGCTTGCGGTGGGCGTAATTGCAACCGGCGTGCTTGCCGAGGGCGAGGCCGAAGGCGACGCGAGCCTATCAATGCTCGTCGAGGCTTCCAGGATCGTACTGATGGACGCGCCGAACGGTTGACTGCTAACAGCCTCTCTGGCGAAGTGGCAAGCAACCTCGTGCCCGTCGCTCATACGTTCAAGTAGCGGTTCTTCGGCACGGCAAACCTCTTGCGCCATTGGGCAGCGGTTGTGGAACCTGCACCCTGCGGGCGGGTCGAGCGAGCTCGGCACCTCGCCGGACACCACGGCCCGGTGGTGCAGCCGGCTGAGCCTTGGGTCAGGGATCGGTACGGCCGAAAAGAGCGCTTGTGTGTACGGGTGGTGGGGACGGGCATAGAGCGAGTCGCGGCTCGGCTATCTCCACGATTTTCCCGAGGTACATCACGGCCACCCGGTCGCTCATCTCGCCCACCACGGCGAGGTCGTGGGCGATGAACAGGTAGGAGAGACCGAGCCTCACCTGGAGGTCGTTGAGCAGCTGGAGGATCTGCGCCTGGATGGACACATCGAGCGCTGACACCGGCTCGTCGAGGACGAGTAACTTCGGCTCGCCGGCCAACGCCCGGGCGATCCCGATCCGCTGGCACTGGCCCCCGCTGAACTCGTGCGGGAAGCGCGAGACGGCATCAATCGGGCAGCCCCACCAGCTCCAGCAGCTCCTCCACCCGCTGGCGCCGTCGTTTTTTCGGTACCAGGTTATGGACACGCAGTGGCTCGCCAATGAGCTGCCCGACGGTGTGGCGCGGGTTGAGGGCCGCGATCGGGTCCTGGAAGACGATCTGCATGTTCCTACGTAGCTCCGTCAGTTGGCGAGCACCGAGCGTGCCGAGGTCTTGTCCCTCGAACAGGATCCGGCCAGACGTTGGCCGCTCGAGGAGCAGCACGTTCCGGCCGGTCGTCGATTTCCCGCAGCCGCTCTCGCCGACCAGCCCGAGCGTCTCGCGGGCCTCGAGGGTAAAGCTGACCCCGTCGACGGCGTGCACCGTCTCGTGGGTCCGCACCACCGTCCCGGGCCCACGCACGTGGTAGTGGACGACCAGTCCGTCGACCTCGAGCAGCGGCGGATCCCCTGAAGTCATGCTTGCCTTCCGTCTGCTCGGTGAGGCGCCATCAGGCGACCTCCGCCTCGCCGATGACAGGGTGCCAGCAGGCGATGGCGTGGCCCGGAGCGATTTCCTCTATGGGCGGCGTGTCGGTGCGGCAACGATCGCTGGCCCGCTCGCACCGTGGAGCGAACGGACACCCTTCGGCGATCTCCGTCACCCTTGGTGGAAGCCCGGGAATGGAGTGAAATGTCCGTGACCGGGTCGTTGCAATCCGAGGTACACAGCGGAGCAGCCCCAGCGTGTACGGATGCGCCGGGTGGTCGAACAGGTCGAGAACGGTCGCCGTCTCCATCACCCTGCCGGCGTACATCACTAGGACCCGGTCGCAGTGGCCAGCCACGATCCCCAGGTTGTGGGTGATCAGGATGGCGCCGAGGTTGGAGCGGGTCACGAGTTCGTCGAAGAGCTCCAGGATCTGGGCCTGGATGGTGACATCGAGCGCCGTTGTCGGTTCGTCCGCGATCAGGATGTGCGGCTGGCACGCCATGGCGAGGGCAATTATCACCCGCTGGCGCTGCCCGCCGCTCAGGCGATGGGGGTACTCCCCCATACGCGTCGCCGGGTCGGGAATGCCTACGGACGTCAGCAGGTCGATCGTGCGCGTGCGGCTCTGCTCTTTGTTGAGCCCGACATGTAACGACAGCACCTCTTGGAAATGGTCTTCGACCGTCAATACGGGGTTGAGGGACGTCAGCGGGTTTTGGGGGATCATGCCGATCTGGCCACCTCGGACCCTGCGCATCCGTTTGCGCGACAGGCCTACCAGCTCCTGGCCGTCGAAGTAGATCTCACCCGCGGTGATCCGGCCCGGTGGGGGCACCATCTGCATGATCGAGAGTGCGGAGATGCTTTTGCCCGAGCCGCTCTCCCCCACCATGCCGACCCTCTCTCCCGCCCGGACGGCCAGGTTTAGCCCCTGTACGGCATAGATCGTGTTGTACTCCATCTTGAACGAGACGTGCAGGTTCCGGACCTCGAGCAGCGCCGGTCCCTCGGTCGCCGACGCGGGGGAAGCGCCCTGGAGCGGCTCGTTTTCCACGGGCGTCCCTAAGTTGATGTCGGGTCGAGGGCATCGCGCAGGCCATCCCCCATGAAGCTGAAGGAGAGGCAGGCCAGTGCAATGCAGGCGATCGGGACCAGTACCAGTAGCGGGTCGATGGGGAGGTACGACACGGCGTCATTGATCATCTTCCCCCAGTCGGCGGTCGGGTCCTGGATCCCGAGCCCGAGAAAGCTGAACCCGGCGGCGGTGAAGATCACGTACGGGATCTGCTGGACGAAAAAGACGATCATCGGGCCGACGGCATTCGGGAGGATGTGCACCACAACGATGCGGCGCTGCGGCACCCCGCCGGCCCGGGCTGCCAGCACGAACTCTCGGTCGCGGAGGGCTAGGAGCTGCGCTCGCATGAGGCGGCCAAAGCCGACCCACAACGTGACGCCGATGAACAGGGAGAGCTTCCAGATGTTGACGCCGAAGACGGTAATGAAGAGCAGGGCGGCGAGGATGGTGGGGATCATCGTGAACAGCTCGAACAGGCGCAGGGCGACCCAGTCGAAACTGCCTCCGACCCATCCCGCAAGTATCCCGATCGGGATCCCAATTACGGCTCCGATCGCCGTCGCCCCGATGGCGACGGTCATCGAGGTCCTTGCGCCCCAGATCACCCTGGTCAATGTGTCCCGCCCGAGCTGGTCGGTCCCCAGCCAATGGCGCAGGCCCACCCCACTCAGGGTGGCGGTCAGGTCGTTCGAACTTTCACTGTACCGAGCGATGAACGGGGCCAGGATCCCGGTGAGGAGGATGATTATGACTAGCGCGCCGGCGACTAGGGCGAGCTTGTTGCGGCGATAGCGGTACCAGGCGGCCCGCCAGAAGCTCGAACTGGCGCGCCGACCGGCGACGGCGGGTGCCGGTACTTGCGCTGGCACTGTGGTCATCGTGACAAACCCTCCAGGCGGACTCGCGGATCTACGAGCACGTAGGCGATATCGCTGACGATATAGCAGATCCCCCACAGGACGGCCACGATGAGCACCAGCGCCATGATCAAAGGGTAATCCCGGTGCAGGCTGGCAGTGGTGAAGTAGCTACCGAGCCCGGGCAATGCGAACGTCGCCTCGATGAAGATCGAGCCCGTGAGGATGTTCGGGATCTGCGGTCCCATGATGGTGATGAGGGGAATGAGCGAAGTGCGCAGGACATACCGGAGTACGACCCGCCGCTCGGACAGTCCGCGAGCGCGGCCCATCCGGACGTAGTCAGAGTTGATCACTTCGAGCGTGCTGGCCCGGGTGTAGCGGGTCATAAGAGCCATCGGGTACAGCGAGAAGGCGATGACGGGCAGGACCACGTCGATAGGGTTGCCCCAGCCGCCGACAGGGAACCACCCGAGCCTTATGGCGAAGACCTCGATCAAGAGGAAGCCGATGACGTAGTTGGGGAGAGCAACCCCGATGGTCGAGACGACGGCGGTGATCGACCGGTCGACCCAGGTGTTGTGCCGGAGGGCGGCGATGCAACCGAGCAGGATGCCTCCGGTGAACGAGACGAAGATCGTGAGGCCGCCGACGATCAGCGTGATGGGCCAGGCCGAAGCGATCAGGTGGTTGACGGTCATCGTCGGTTCCTCGAAGGGGATACCGAGATAACCGTGCAACAGCTGCCAGATCCAGTTGAGGTACTGCCTCCAGATGGGCTCGGAGAGGCCGTACTTGACCATTATGTTGTGTATCGCCGAGGGCGTCATGTCCCCCTGCGTGAACGAAAAAGGCCCGCCCGCCACAGAGTGCATCATGGCGAAAATGGCGACTGTGGCCAGGAACAGGACGAACAGCAGCGACAGGATACGCTGGCCGATGTAAGCAATCATGGGCTACGCCCTTGTCGATAGTACCGAGGTGGCCGGCGCGTCGACCGGGCCCACTTCATGAGGCCCGGTCGTACGATCACCGTTTCATCCCGCGGGCGGGGTAGCCCGGTTAGAAGCTCTCGCTCTGGCGGGGGTATTGCTTGACGTTGTTACCGATGTAAATTCCCTCTTGGTAAGTGGAGAAGGGGAAGAACCCTGGCCACTGCAGGCCGTTGTAGCCGAGGTAGTTCTTGGCCAGCGCCGTCCCTTGCATGTACGGCCACATCAGGTACTTGTCGAGGCCGTGGAAAATAAACACGGCGGGCGCATCGTAAGTGAGCAGGGTTTGTGCCTCCGTGTAGATCTCCTGGCGCTTGGCCGTGTTGAACGCCGCCGCGCCCTGGGTCAACAGGTTGTCGTAATGGGCGTTGTCCCAGTCATGGCGGCCGCCGGCCTTGTAGACGCTGAGCATGTTGGAGGCATCGAAGTAGTCCATACCGTAGGACACGAAACCCATCTCTACCTGGGTCGGGAGTGCCTCCATCTTGCTATAGAACGTCGAGTTGTCCAACTCTGAGAGCAGCAGCGTGCTGTTGCCGCCGAACAAGACCTTGTTCCAGTTCTGCGATAGCGCCTGGGCGACGAGCCCTGTAGTGGTGGTGTCCAAGGCGCCGACGCCGGCGGGGTAGCTGAACGTCACCGTCGGGAAGCCTTGGCCCTTGGGGTACCCGGCCTGGGCCAGTAGCCTCTGAGCCTTCGCCGGGTCGTAGTTGGTGTCGGGCTCGAGGGGTTTGCTGACTGCGAACGGGTACCCCTCCATGAGGTAGCCGTAGGCCGGGACGGCCAGCCCGGGGAGCAGGGCGTTGATGATCTGGTCGCGGTTGATGGAGTGGGCGAAGGCCTGCCGCACCTTCAAGTTGTTGAACGGCTTGGCCTTGGTCTTGAAGAAGACGTAGTAAACCCGGAAGTCCTGTGGGTTGGTAGCCGGCGTTACCTTGGAGAGCTTCGAGGTTTTCTTGGCTACCGCCAGGTCTGTCGTCGAGAGCGCCTGGGTGGCGTTGAAGTCCACCGCACCGGTGTCGAGGAGCGGGAGGTACTGAGCGCCCGCAAAAATCTTGGCTTTCTGGTGCGTGATGTAAGGCCGGTACGGCGCCGAGTACTTCGGGTTCGGCGCCAGGACGACCTCGGACGTCGGGTTGAAGGTCTTCAAGATGTACGGGCCGCACGAGATGGCGGTGGCCGGGTTGATGTTGTACAGGCCGTTGCCGTACTTGGCCAGTCCCGCGGCGGATAGCGGCATCGAGTACAGCATGGCGTTGGGGATGAA
This sequence comes from uncultured Acidimicrobiaceae bacterium, assembly GCA_963750465.1. Taxonomy (GTDB): domain Bacteria; phylum Actinomycetota; class Acidimicrobiia; order Acidimicrobiales; family Palsa-688; genus Fen-671. Next base: position 263,974 of record CAVVRE010000004.1, on the reverse strand, counting down.
GGCCACGGGGCCCTCGGTTGTGACCACAAACGTGTACTTGTTTTTGCCCACGCCTACACCGATCGAGTTGACTGGCGCCTTGCCGGCGACGGCCTCTGTGTAGTTCTTGATCACGCCGGACCAGTACCACGAGAAGTCCCAGGCGTGCTTGGGGTCGGCCGAGTAACGGAACGTCTCCACGTAGTCGTTCGCCGTCAACTCGTTGCCGTCGCTCCACATGATGCCGGGCATGATGTAGAACTCCCACGTCGTCGGCGACGTCTGCGCCCAGTGGGTGGCCGTGCCCGCGACGATGTGATAGTTCTGGTTGATCCGCACCAGGGAAATCTCGAAGTTGTCTGCCAAGGGGGCGCGCGAGTAGACGGTCTCGTAGAAGTCCAGTGCCTTATACGTGGCCCCGACCGAGTTCTGGTACGCGATCAGGTACTGCTGCGACGCCGGCGCAGCACCGGAAGGGAGTGTTACCCCGAACGCGCTCCTCGCCCCGCTCGTCGACGGGGTCTTCAGCGCCGACCTGACCAGGTTGCTCTTGGCCGTGTAGAGGGCCAGCGCACTCAGTCCGCCCGCCGCAAGGAACTGGCGGCGGCTCAGATCTGGGAATTTCCCGTGGTCTTCGCTCGCGTTTTCCTTCATATTCTAAACCCCTTCCTATAACCCAAACTAGGGCGTTTCTTGGTTGCCGAATGGTACCGCGGCACTTAGGGGAAGTCAACGCGATCACCCCCCGGGCGGGCAGCCTGACCAGCGCCGCAACCAGCTGGCCACGTGCCTCGTCCGATGACCGGGCACGCACTCACGGCTGACCTGGGCCCGGCAGCCTTTACGTGCTTAGTTCAGCGGGTCAACTTAACTGCAGCAGCTCAACGCAGTTCGCCAGCCGGTTTGGCGGCCTGTTGCAATGCGACGAAGCGAGGACACGACAGGAAAGTTCGTGCATATTTTCACAATAGGTTCTACCGGCTAAATCCCGACCGGCCAGCTAAGATATCGGAGTCATAAAAGTGCTGAACGGGCCTCCTTCCCGGGCCGTTCGAAGAAAGAAACAAAGCCAAGCCCAAAAGACCGGGCGCTGTTGTCACGTCCTTTGTTGACGTGTGCGCCGCACGAGATCCGCTTTTGCGACGGCGAGCGTGCGCACCACCACATGCGTCTTCGGGTCATCTCGTGGTCGGCCGCCGCTTTTGCCCGAACTCGTCGAGCAAATCCCACGCCGCCCCAACAATCGTCAGTTCGTCGATGCCGAAATGGCGGTAGAGGTCGTCTATATCCCCCACCTGGCCGAAGTCGTTAACGCCGAGGCTGGCGATCGGAGTGGCGTTGATCGTCCCGAGAAAGGACAGCGTGTGCGGGTGACCGTCGAGCACCGCCACTATGGGGGCCGCTCGCTCTAACGGGAAAAGCGTGTCCAGAGCTGCGGACGGCCCGTTGGCCAGTCCTCGCCTGGCCTGGGCGGCCCGGAAAACGAGGTCAGCGGACGTCAGGCACACTACGTCGCAGGCCACACCGTCCGCCTCGAGGGCGGAGGCCGCGCCCAGCACTTCCGCCATGACCGCACCCATGCCCACCAGGCAAACAGCGGGCTTTTCGCGGGTTTCTCGGAGCCGGTAGCCGCCAGAGAGCACCGCCTGGCGTCGCTGAGCCCGCGCTTCGAGATCGTCTGGCAATGCCGCCAGCGCCTGGTCGACGGGTCGGGTGCTGAGCCGGAAATAAGCCGAAGTACCATCCGGCGCGCCCAGCTTGGCCAGGGCGTCGAGCATCGCCCACTCGAAATCCTGGACGAATGCTGGTTCCCAGGCGGTGCAGTGCGGCTGCTCGAGGCCCACAGACGGAGTAATCACCGACTGGTGAGCACCACCCTCCGAGGCCAAGGTGACACCCGACGGAGTGCCGACGAGGATCGATTGGCCGCCGGCGTAGATACCGAAGGACCACGGCTCGAGTGCACGCGTTACAAATGGGTCGTAAAGCGTGCCGATCGGTAACAGCGGCTGGCCATCGCGTGACCACGTCAGGCCGAGCTCGGAGAGAAGCCCTACAAGGTTGACTTCCGCGATCCCTAGCTCGATGTGCTGGCCTTTGCGCGACTGCGTCCAATGAAGCAGCGTCGAGCGGTCGTGCTCAAACCAGTCCGGGTGCTCGTCCACGTGCCACATCCCGACCCGGTTGATCCACCCACCGAGGTTCGTGGACGACGCCACGTCCGGACTAACGGTAACCACCCGCGCCGCAACTTCGGGAGCGGCCCGGGAAAGATCGAGCAAAAATCGTCCGAGGGCCTGCTGGGTGGACTCCGAGCCGCGATGAGCCACGCCGAGCTCGGCAGGCGGTTTGACCACAGCACTTGATTTGAGCTCGGGAGGGACGAGACGGTTGGCCGCATCTCTGCACAAGCGTCCTTCCGGGCTCCCGGAGGCGAAGTTCACCCACGGCTTATCTGGCTCGGCGTCCAGGTCCAAGCCGAGCTGGCGCCATTGTTCCACTGACAGGAGGGCCGAGTGGTTCCCGGGGTGACCCTCCGTCGGCAGGCGCCACGCCTTGATCGTGTAAGCGAGGATAACTGAAGGGCGGTCCGTAACCTCGTCGGCGGCGGCGAAGGCGTCGAGCAGGTCACCCAGGTCGTGGCCACCGAGGTTGCGCAGGCTGGCGGCCACGGCTTTGTCGTCGAGATGGGAGAGCAGCCGCGTGATGTCCGCATGTCCCGCGCCGGAGCCGGCCAAAGCATCGCGGAGCTCGTTGGCTGGCAGACGCAAGAGGTACTGGTACTCTTCGTTGCTCATCTCGTCGATCCGGCGCTCGAGCAGCTCGCCTCCGTCCAGAACGAACAGCTGGCGCAGCCGGGCGCCGTACTTGAGGGTGATCGTGTTCCATCCAACGGCAGCGAACATGTCCCTGATGCGACTGGCGGCGATGCCCGGGACCACCCTGTCCAGTGACTGCCGGTTGAGGTCCACGATCCAGAGGACCTCGCCGAGGCGGGGGACAATGGGGTCGACGAGGGCTTCCCACACCGGCCCTTCATCGAGCTCGGCGTCGCCCACGAGCGCGATGCGGCGCCCCGTACCGGGATGCTCGAAGTGGGTTGAGACATAACGCTGGGCAATGGCGCTCCAGATTGACGCCGTGGCGCCTATCCCCACGGACCCGGTCGAAAAATCGACGGGGTCAGGATCCTTCGTCCTGCTCGGATAGCTCTGAAGACCACCGAACGCACGCAACTCGGTGAGGTAACGCTCGTCGAGCCGGCCCAACAGGTAATTAATGGCGTGCAGCACCGGGGAGGCGTGCGGTTTGACCGAGACCTGGTCGCCGCCCTTGAGGTGCTCGAAATAAAGCGCCGTCATGATGCTGACCATGGACGCAGAGGACGCCTGGTGCCCCCCCACCTTTACTTGCGAACTTTTGCCCCGCACGCTGTTCGCATGATGGATCATGCTGACGGCCAACCAAAGCACGCGCCGCTGGACCCGGTCCAGGACCTCCAGGTGCTCCTCGGTGAAGGAGCCCGGGGCACGCAGGTTGGTGCTGGCGCTCACGGTGTAACGATAACGCGAGAAAGGGGTGTATCGCAACGAATCGCATGTAAACGGCCGCTGGAACGCAACAAATCAACGCCATTGGGCCGACGTACTGTTACAATGTTGCAGTGACTGGGCCCTCGAACGGCGTGGACGCCACCGACGAACTGATCCTCGGCCTGCTTCAGCAGAACGCTCGACAGACCTTCGGCGAGATCGGGCGTACGGTGGGGCTCTCAGCGCCGGCGGTCAAGCGTCGCATCGACCGGTTAGAGGAGGCCGGGGTCATCCGCGGGTATACGGCGCTCGTTGACCATGCCTACCTTGGCCAATCCGTAGAAGCGTTTGCCGAGTTGCGCTTTGCCGGTAGTACAAGGGTCGACGACATCGAGGACATCGCGCTCGATGTCCCCGAGGTCCAGGCCATCTTTACCGTCGCGGGAGACCCCGACGCGCTGGCATGGATCCGGGTGAGCGACGTGCAGAACTTGAAGCGGGTAATCGACCGGTTGCGCAGCACCGGCAAAGTAACCGGCACAAAGACCTTGATGGTACTGAGTTCGTCGGTCCGCACCCGTTCTTGAGAAGCTCGTCCTCAAGAAGCCCGTCCTCCAGATTGCCCGATCCTCTCAGATTGCCCGTCTTCGAGATGCCCGTCCTCGAGATGAAGGTCAGCCTCGGCCGGAGACCGGACTACGCTGGGGCAGCCACGTCGCCTGCGCTGCAGTAGGAACCCGGGCTGTGTACGAGGTGCGGCACCCTCAGCTCGGCCCCCGAGGACACATCCGGACGGAAACCGGCGTCGGGACGCCACTTGAACCCCGGCTGCCCGGGGTTGGCTTCAGCGTAAGCCTTGAGCGCCGGAGGCAGCAGACGTAGGCGCTGGTCGACCCAGGACCGGTCCCACGGCCCCTCCTCGAGGATCTGCTCGGCCGGCCTGAACTCGTAGTAGAGCGTCCGGCGCAACGCATTTCCGAGTGTCGGCTCGGACCCATGGACCAGCATTACGTCATGCACCAGGACGTCACCAGGGTGCATCTGGACCTCCAGTGAGCCCGGGACTTGCCAGCCAAATTTCTCTTCAACTTCACAGACGTCGACCCTGCTTTCCTGCGAACCGGGCACGACGCGGAGCGCGCCCTGACCGGGCTGCGCGGCATCCAGATAGATGTCGACATTGAAGATTCGGTACCGGCGGGGGTGGGTGGCATCCTGGTGCCAGCGGATCGGCGCCCCGTTGCCGGTGTCCTTGAAGACCATCGCTTCGTACGTCGGGACCAGGTTCCGCCCGGCCAGGCTCTCTGCGATCCCGAGAATTTCCGGGCTGCCGAGAAGCTCGAGAGAGGCGGCCCGCCCTTTGCTGTGAAGATAGTCCACCCGGAACATCACCTCGCGCCCGTCGCGAGGCACGAAGCGATAATCGTCGTCCGCTTCGCCGAGTTCCCGCCCCTTTTTCCCCGCCATGACCCAATCGTCGGCGGCGGCCTGGAGACGGGCCAACATCCCCGGGGGGATCCGGCCCGGCAGGACCAAGTAACCGCGCTCATCGAACGATTTGATTTGCTCGTTCGTCAACCAGTAATCCTCGAGTGGCGCAGTTTCGGCTCTGTCTGGCGACATGGTCCCGACCGTATCGAACCCGGGCCGTCCGCACAAGGTGCCGAGCGCCCGATCGACTCATCGGCCTTTCTCCCGGGATCGTCTTAGTTGAGAGCGACTGGTAGCATTCGGCCCATGTTGACTGCTGAGGTAAAGCCAGGAGAACTGACCGATGTCGACCGGTTTATTTTCGAATCATGGGGCTATTTCGTTATCCCCGACGTGTTGTCCGCCGCCGAGGTTGACGAGTGTTATGCGGCGTCGGAACGATTGCACGGCCGCCGTGATCACGTCTTCGGTCAGCTAGGACGCGGCTACGAAACCGAGCCCAGCCTGGAGCGGCTGATAGACCACCCGGCCGTTCTGCCCAAGATCCGGGGTATCTACGGAGACCGCTTTATCCTGCAGGCGTGTTGGAACACGATGCAGCCCGGACACGCCGGCGTTGGCGGCTGGCACCAGGATGGCTCCAGCGCTTATGACTTCAAGCAACTTGGCTACCCGGTCCCGCTGGTGCAACTACGCGCTTCGTTCCTATTGACGGACCAGACAGAACCGGGCATGGGCAACATGGAGCTGATCCCGGGGAGCCACCGGAGCCAGGTCCGGCTCCCGGCTGACGTGATTTCCAAAAAGGACGACGTACCGATAGGGCACGTAATCTGCGCGCTCGGCCGGTTCGGTCCTGGTATTCCACAACGCAGTTTGGCATCGCACGTACACCCACAACGGCGACCGTGACCGTTACACGGCCCACTACATTTACAGCCCGCCCTGGGTGCGCGCCGCTGACCGGTTCGACAACTCGCCGGAGTTCCTCGAGCGCACGACCCCGCTGCGGCGAGCGCTAATGGGCGAGTTCAGTCGGCCTGACGCACCGTTCGGGGTGAGCTACGAACCGCCGCCGTTTGCGTCCTGAGGCTGCGGGCGGCGCGTCACAGGGCGGGACCTCAGCCGGCCAACAGGTCGCGGACCCCCAAGCCCAACCGTTCGTAATCGGCCGGGCGGTTGTAGGCCTGGGCCGAGAGCCGGATGCGCCCGCGGCCGTTCCAGCAGCCGATCGAGATCTCGACCCCACGCTTGGCCATCTCGGCCTTGATGGCCTGGGTCTGTTCGCGGCTGTCGGCCAGCCCGGGCGGTAACGGGACCAACGTCATGCTGAGCCCCGCGTCGTGCCTGAGCTCGCCTGGCGGCGAGCCGAGCATCTCAGCCACCGTGGCTTGACCGGCACGGACCAGGGCTTCATTGTGGGCGCGCAGCCGGTCCCATCCCAACGAAGCCAGCAGGTGCAGCGAGCCGGGCGCTGCCACCCAGGCTGAGAGGTCGTCAGTACCGACCCGCTCGAAAGACAACGGGAAACCTTCGGCTTCGGCCCAGGACACCACCAGCGCCAGCATTTGTCGCTGCCAGGGCGAGGCCACCCAGAGCGCCCCCGTACCGGCCGGTGCGCAGGCCCACTTGTGCAGGTTGCCAACCCAGAAATCGGCCCCGAGCTTGGGGACTTCGAGCGGGAGCATGCCCGGAGCATGAGCGGCGTCAACGAGGGCGGCGGCGCCGAAGCGGTGGGCGAGGGCGGCGACGGCCTCGATCGGGAACCGGCGGGCCGTCGGGGAGGTCACCTGGTCGATGACGACAAGGGCGGTCCGTTCCGAGCAGTGGGCGGCGAAGACGGCGACCACCTCTTCATCGGTGCTGTCGATGGGGACCTTGGCAATGACCCGGGTGGCGCCGGTGCGGGCGCACAACCGGTCGAGGGCCGAGGACACGGCGCCGTACGCGTGGTCCGTCGACAACACCTCATCGCCCGGGTTGAGCGGCAACGATTGGACGACCGCCGACACGCCGGCGCTCACGTTGTTCACAAAGGAGACGTCCTCTGGGCGGGCCCGATGAACTGGGCTACCTCTGTCTTGGCCGCGGTCAAAAGATCGGGCATCTCGCGGTCGAACCATCGCATCGGGTTGGCCGCCATGCGGCTTCGGAACTCGTTCTGACTGGCCAACACCTGAGCCGGCAAGGCACCAAAGGAGCCGTGGTTGCAATGGGCCACTTCGGGGTCGAGAAGCCAGAGACGCCTCACTTCCTCCCAGTCGTCGCCCCAAAGCGGGTTGGCCCAAGCCGGGTCGACCCGAATCGGATTCACTGGGCCCGCAGCCGTTCCTCCGTCGGTAATCGGCGCTCCTTCGATAACTGGCCGTCCTCCTGGCAATTTGGCCCCTCCTCCTCGAAAATGGCCCGCGGCGCACGCCGACCCCGGGCGCGGCCGGGCGTGTGCCCTGGGCACTGTAGCGGCTCGAGGCCACGATCAGGCAAAGTCGGTACCTAATAGGAAGATGCTGTACGGTGCGCCAGAGCGCGGTCCCATACCCGGTGGGCCTGGTTTTCGAGCACAGAGCTTCGTGGAGATTCATAGAGAAAGGACGGGTGCCAAGTGCCCCATGACCATGATCTCGTATGGCGTCCCGAGCGACTTCGCTGCGAACGGCTGGCGGCGCCGAACGCGATAGGCACGGCTGGCCCGGCCTTCAGCTGGTGCTTACCCGTTCCCGCGGCCGGCGACGCTCAGGCTGCCTATCAGCTGGCGGTGGCCACGACGAGTGAGCGAGCGGGTGCCGACGCGGACATTTGGGACAGCGGCTGGGTCGAGTCGCCAGCCATGAAGGCGCGCTACCGGGGGCGTCCGCTGGAATCCCGGCAATCAGCGTTCTGGTCGGTTCGAGCGAGGACGGCCTCGGGGGAGACGAGCGCGTGGAGCCGGGCCGGCCACTTCGAAGTGGGGCTGCTCCATCCGAGCGACTGGACCGGGACATGGGTGGCTCACCCTCCTGTAGCCGACGGCTCATTGAGGCGAGCCGCGTACCTCGTGCGCCGGCGCTTCAGCCTCAGCGCGGCCCCGGCCCGCGCTCGGGCTTTCGTCAGTGCTCTGGGTGCCTACGAGCTGTGGGCGAACTCCCAAAGGGCGGGTGACGGCCTTCTGCGGCCGGGGTGGACCGATTATCGCCGCCGGGCTCAGTACCAGGTCCTCGACCTGACCGGTTTGCTGCGCGCGGGCGACAACGTCATCGGGGCGATCTTGGCCCCCGGCTGGTACGCGGGCCGGATCGCCTCTCGTGCCGCGGCCGACTCGGCCGAGCCCGTCCCCATCCCCGAGCTCCTCTGCCAGCTCGAGGTCGACCACGACGACGGGGCGCGGACGACGGTCGGCACCGACGAGCTCTGGGAGTGGAAACCCTCCGCCATCCTCTCGAGCGACCTCTATGACGGCGAGGACTGGGACCGGCGGCTGATCGACGCGGGCTGGGCGAGCGCAGACGATGTGTCCGCGTGGGAGCCCGTCGAATGTACGAACGGCACTGCCGGCGCCTTGGTAGTGGAGCGGTCGGAACCGGTCAGGGTGACGAGCATGGCCGAGGCTCAGGTCACGTGGCTCGAGGACGGTTCCGCCCTCATAGACGGCGGGCGCAACGACACGGGGTTCTTGCGCCTAAGAGTCGACGAACGGGCCGGGCGAAAAGTGGAAGTGCGCTACGGGGAAATCCTCGACCCCGCCGGCAAGCTGTACCGGGAAAACCTGCGGGGAGCGCGCTGTTCGGACAGCTTCGTGTGTGCCGGCAACGGACCTGAGGAGCTGGCGCCCGCCTTCTCGTTCCGCGGATGGCGCTACGCCCTGGCCACCGGCATTACCGCCCCCGAGAACCTGCGGGCGGCCGAGAGCGTCACGCTCAGTACCGACATGCCTCGCACCGGTTGGTTCTCGTGTTCCGAGCCCTTGCTGGAGCAGGTCTACGAGTTAATGGTGTGCTCGCTGCAGGCGAACTACGTCGACGTCCCGACCGACTGTCCTCAGCGCGACGAGCGGATGGGCTGGCTGGCTGATGCCCTCCTGTTCGCGCCCCTAGCCTCGTATACGTACGACATCAGCGCCTTCATGGCCAAGTGGTTCGATGACATTTTGGACGCGCGCACTCCTCGCGGCGGTTTCGCGGATGTTGCGCCGCGGCCATCCTCACGCTGGCCGGGGCGGTCCTTCGAAGCGGGCGCTCCGGCGTGGGCGGACGCGGGCGTGCTGCTGCCGTGGTTGATGTACGAACGTTACGGCGACGAGGATGTCCTCGAGGCGATGTTCCCCGCGATGCGCGACTGGCTCAGGCTCGTCCACGAGCAGAACCCAGACGGGATCTGGCGGGTGGGGCGGGGCAACGACTATGGCGACTGGGTACCGGCGGGGCCGGATACCTCTCATGACCTTTTCTCCACCTGCTGGCTGTACCGTTCGAGCTTCATCGGGGCCAAGGTCGCCGCCGTCCTGGGGGACCGGCAAACGATGGACTGGCTCAATTCACGAGCTGGAACCGTCAAAAAATCGTTCCTCGACCACTTCGTCGACACCGCCACCGGAAGGATCACCGACCCGGGGGCAGCCGGCGCCCACCCTGGCTTGCACCGCTTCGCCCCGGTGGTGGCGCCCGAAACCCAGACCGGCTACGTCATGCCTCTCGCCCTGGGCCTCCTTGATGGAGATCTGGCGGGCCAAGCGGGTCATCATTTGGCCGACCTCGTGGGCCGAGCGGGCGGCCGTCTCGAGACCGGTTTTTGCGGCAGCGCCTACCTGTTGACGGCCCTCGAGCGCGCCGGTCGCCCGGATCTGGCCTACGACCTCTTACTCCGGCGGGAGCAACCCTCGCTCGGCTTTATGGTGGACATGGGGGCCACCTCGGTGTGGGAACGCTGGGATGGCCTTGACCGGGACGGCTGGCCGGCATGTCCCACAATGAACTCCTTTAACCACTACGCCATGAGTTCGATGCTCTCCTGGTTGATCGAAGGGGTGTGCGGGCTGCGACCCGTCCCGGAGGTGCCGGCCACCGGGGAGATCCGCTTCGCTCCGGCGTTGTCCCGGCGCCTGACGGAGGCCGCCTTCAAGTTCGATGCGCCCGCCGGCCGGCTCGAACTGGCCTGGGCCTGGGAGGGCGAGGACCGCGTCGCCGGGCGGCTCCACGTTCCGGCCGGGATGACCTGTGCCATTGCCGGAACCGTCGCCGTCGAAGAGGGAGCCGGCGGTACTAGCGCGACCAGTATTGGCGCGGCCAGTATTGGCGCGGCCGGTACTGGTGCGACCGGTACTGGCGCCGCCTACGCCGGTAGCGGAGAGGATGGCCACCGTGACAGGGTGGTGGGCGGTGGCGACCACGAGGTCGTGTGGACGATCCCCTGAGGGTCCCGAGCCCCATCCGTTCCCGACCCCATCCGTTCCCGACCCCATCCGTTCGGAAAGGACAAATACCGCCGTGAAGATAGGAGATATCCGGGTCATTGTCACCAGCCCGGGACGAAATTATGTCAGTGTCAAAATTGAAGCAGAGGACGGTACCTACGGCATTGGCGATGCCACCCTCAACGGTCGCGAACTAGCAGTCGCCTCCTATCTGTCCGAGCATGTTGCTCCGCTACTGATCGGACGGGAGGCGGGCGACATCGAAGCTATTTGGCAGCTCTTATACCGCGGCGCCTACTGGCGGCGGGGGCCGGTGACCATGGCCGCTCTGGCCGGCGTGGACATGGCTCTGTGGGACTTGAAGGGCAAGTCGCTCGGCACCCCCGTCTGGAACCTCCTCGGCGGCCGTTGCCGGCAGGCCATCAGGGTCTATACACACGCCTCGGCCCGAACGGTCGAAGGGGCGATCGATGAGGTCCGACGTCTGTTGAGCGAAGGGTACGAAGCCGTGCGCGTGCAGTGCCTCGTGCCCGGGTTGAACGAGATGTACGGGGTGCCACGCGCGCCGGGGCCCGTGAGCCCGACGGTCTCCCTTTCGTAGAAGAAAATTGGTCCTCTGACGCGTATTTGCGTTTCGCGCCGCAGTTGTTTGCCGCCGTCAGGGAAGCGGTGGGCCCGGAGCCCTTACTGTTACACGATGCTCACCACCGTCTGACACCGGCGGAGGCGGGTGGGCTCGGGCGGAGCCTGGAGGATTACCGGCTCTTTTGGCTGGAGGATGCGGTCCTGGAGGAACTTCAGGATGGCTACCGGCTCGTACGTCATCACACTACGACGCCGCTCGCGGTCGGCGAGGTGTTCAACAGCATTTACGATTGCGACCGTTTGGTCCGTAAGGGTTGGATTGATTATCTGCGAGCGTCCGTACTACACGCCGGTGGGATATCGCACCTAAGGAAGATTGCGGCGTTCGCCGAACCGTACCATGTCCGGATGGGTTGCCATGGGGCGGCGGATTTGTCGCCGATCACGATGGCGGCGGCGGCCCACTTCGGCTTGGCCGTCCATAATGTTGCGATCCAGGAGTATGCGGAGCACTCTGACGACGCCTACAGGGTGTTCCCTCACGAATGGTCGGTGAACCAGGGTTACCTCAAGCCGGGAGACGGCCCCGGCCTGGGGGTCGACATCGACGAGGGGCTGGCCGCAAGTTTTCCCTATAAACGGAGTTACTTGCCCATTAGCCAATTGGCCGACGGGACCACGTGGAACTGGTGACCCGGGAACGGTTTCAGCAGGAAATAGTCCCGGGCCACCAGAGCCCTAAAAGGAGATGCTGAGAGGCGATGGCTACGCGTGTGGCTGTGACTGGAGCGGCCGGCCGGGTCGGCCGCGGGGTGCTCGACCTGTTTTGCCGGCGGGGGAAGACGGTTGTTGCCATCGATTCGGTGGCCCCCGCCGATAACCTCGCGCCCGGCCAGTTCGGCACCGGCCAGGTCGGTACCGGCCAGGTCGTCTGGGTGCAAGCCGACATGAAGGACTACGACGCGGTCATAAAAGCGTTCGACGGCTGTGACGGGCTTGTGCACCTGGCCGCGGTGGCGCGGCCGGGGATTTTAGAGGACTCTTTTGTCCATGCCAACAATGTGGTGTCCAGCTATAACGCTCTCCGGGCGGCAGCCGAGGTCGGCATTACGCGTATCTGCCAGGCTTCCAGTGTCAACGCCATCGGCGTCGCCTGGAGCCGCTGGCCACGCTACGACTATTTCCCTCTCGACGAGAGCCACAGGTGTTACGCCGAGGATCCGTACAGTTTGTCCAAGTGGATTTGCGAACAACAGGCTGATGCCGTCGCTCGGCGCTACTCTACGCTCAGCATCGCCAGCTTTCGCCTTCATCTTGTCGTTCCCGGGCGCGAAGACGCCGTCGCCGCGTACAAGGGCGCATCAGATGACGTTGTCATCAAGAACCTTTGGGGATATACGTCGTTGGCGGCGACGGCGGGGGCGTGCTACCTGGCCCTCGAGGAAGACCTGTCCGGCCACGAAGTGTTCCAGATCGTGGCCGGCGACCAAGTTGGCGGGTTACCCTCGATGGAGTTGGCGGCCAGGAACTACCCGGGCGTGCCTTGGCGGCGTCAACTAAGCGGCAATGAAGGTTTCTTTGACTGTTCGAAGGCGGCCCAGCTACTCGGTTGGCGGCACCAGGATTGGTGAGATGGGGGGCGCCCGTCCCCGAGCTGACCTGGCTGGAGCGGCGAGCGCCGTTCAAGGTTTCGAGGCGATGAACCGGACTCGGCGCTCGGTGGTCGAAACGGCCACGTCGCCAAACCCGGCCCCCTCCAGGCGGGCGGGGAGGGCCCCGGCAGCCATGGGGACGAAAACATCACCGGCATGGAGCTCTCTCGTCGCCTCACTGTCGAGGGTGTCGACGCCGAGGAACCGGCCGTTGCGGCGCAGCAACCGCCAGGCTTCACGGAAGACACCGTCCTGAAGGTCGGCCGACGGCACGTGGTGGAGCATGGATATGCACACAATTGCCGAGAACCGGCCCCCCTCGAACCCCGTACAGGTGGCGTCGGTCTGGACCACTGTGACGTTGCTGCCCGCCAGGCGGTCCCGAAGAGCAGTGGCCAAGGCGGGGTCTATCTCCACCGCCGTCAGCTTCTGTACTCGTTGCCTCAGCAGGTCGGTGGTCAGGCCCGGCCCGGGCCCAGCTCCAGGACATCGTCGCCCAGGTCGCCCGCCTCGGCCACCCACGGGAGCATCTCAACTTGTAGGGTCTCGGCCCACTCTTGGCTCGAAAGGATCCTGAGGTGAGCTTCGTTCACGTCTGCTTGCTCCTGTCAATTACCTTTGGCAATGGTGGTCTTTAGTTCGTCGATCGTCGGCAAGGCGCCGGTGGCGCCGATTGACCGTGTCGAAAGGGCCCCGGCAGAACAGCCATAGGCCAAGCAATCCGCTAACGGAAGCTCTTCCAGCCACCCGCGCAGGAACCCGGCGTCGAACGCGTCGCCGGCTCCGGTCGTGTCGAGGCACTCAACAGGGAACCCGGGTTGTGAGGAGACGGCCGAGTGTTGAGCGGCAATGCAGCCCTTTTCACCGTCCTTGACCACCACCAGGTTCCCGGTGCGGGCCAGCTGTAGCGCGGCAGCGGCTGCACCGGGCACGCCGCTTATAGCTCGCGCCTCCGCCGCGTTCGGCAGGAAGACGTCCACGGAGGCGAGCAGTGACGCCAGGCCGTTGTCCCAAGCGCCGGCCGGGTCCCAGTTAGGGTCGACGGATACCGTCACCCCACGGGCCCGCACCTGAGCGACCAGTTCCGGTAATTGCGGCGCCAGCGCCGGCTGAAGGAAGTACGAGCTTATGTGGACATGGCGGGCGCGGGTCAGCTCGTCCAGGGGCATGTTTTCCAAGCGCAGGCTGTCAATCGTGCCCGTGTGCGTGAGGATGGCCCGGTCCGTCCCATCGCTGAGGACCACGCTGAACCCGGTGCTGACGTCCTTGAGCACCGGGCAAAGCGTCGTGTCGACGCCCCAATCATCCAACTGCCCGAGCATGAAGCGGCCGAACAGATCGTCGCCCGTCGCACCGATGAACCTCGTCCGCAGTCCCAGACGGGCGCACGCGGCATGAGGTTATCGACCCCGAGCCGCCGATGACGAGGGCGGCGTCGGGCACGAGCTTTTCGTGCTGGCCAAATTCGGGCCGAACGTCATCCCCGCGCAACACAATGTCGGGGTTGCAGTCACCGATGACAATAACGTCGAAATCCCGGTTTCGTTCATCCATACGGGCGCCCTTCAGCCTCCTGAGTCACGGTTCTCCGGTCGTCGGCGGCCCCGACATGAATATTCCCCATAACCACCCGATGAGCCCCAGGGTCGGGCCGCAAGAGGTCCCGGGCCGGTCATAGCCGTCGATGCGGATCTGCATACCCCACCATTATGAACCGATCCGGTATGCGCTGGGCCGGTGCTGCCCCTACGATGCTGATCAGTGACGATGTCGGACGACGACCGGCGGCGGGATGAATTGCAGGCTGTAACCGTCGCCCTCCTGGGCACCTTCGACACGAAGGGCCGCGAATACGAGTTCTTGCGCGGCCGGCTGGCAGAGCACGGCGTGAGCGTCTTGCTGATCGATGCCGGCGTGTTCAGCCCCACCGCCGTGGTGCCGGATGTGGGCCGCCAGGAAGTCGCTCAGGCGGCCGGAGCTGACATAGTTGCGCTGGCATCGGCTCACGACCGGGGCGAAGCAGTGGCAACCATGGCTCGCGGGGCAGAGGTGGTGATCAGCCAGCTGTACCGCGAGGGCAGGGTCCAGGGAGTATTGGCCCTTGGAGGCTCAGGCGGCTCGGCCATCGCCGCCGCCGCCATGATGAGCTTGCCGGTCGGGGTACCGAAACTGCTGGTGTCGACGATGGCTTCGGGCGATACGCGGCCGTACGTCGGGGTGGCCGACGTAACGATGATGCCCTCGGTGGTGGACATCTCGGGGATCAACGCAGTTTCTTCACGGGTCCTGTCCAATGCCGCGGCCGCTATGGCGGGGATGGTGAAAGTCCGTCCTCCCCCGCCGACAGGGAAGCCCCTCATCGGGGCGACGATGTTCGGCGTTACGACCCCGTGTGTAACGAGGGCGCGCCAGGCCCTCGAGGGCCTCGGCTACGAAGTGCTCGTGTTCCACGCCACGGGCGTGGGCGGCCAATCGATGGAAGAGCTCGTTCGGGGCGGATTTTTGGCCGGCGTCCTCGATGTCACGACCACAGAGTTGGCCGACGAGCTGGTTGGCGGGGTCATGGCCGCTAGCGCCGGACGCCTCCAGGGGGCCGGCCAGGCCGGGGTGCCCCAGGTGGTCTCGCTCGGGGCGCTGGACATGGTGAATTTCGGACCGCCTGACACTGTCCCGCCTATATTGCAAGAGCGCAAACTTTATGTCCACAACCCGACGGTCACCTTGGTCAGGACATCGCCAGAGGAGTGCCGTGAGCTCGGCCGCCGTATTGGAGCGAAATTGGCGGCCGCGACCAGCCCGACGGCCCTCTTCGTACCCTTACGGGGCGTTTCGGCCCTCTCGGTGGAGGGCCAGCCGTTTTACGACCCCGTGGCGGACGCCGCACTTCTCTATGGCGTGCACGACACGATCGGCGACGTTGAGGTTCACGAGCTCGACATGGACATAAACGACGAGAGATTTGCCGACGCTATGGCCGCTCGTCTGGTCGAGCTGATCCGGGGGCAGGGATGAACCGGGCGTCGGCGCTGGGGCGACTCAGGGCCCAGATGGCCCAGGGCCGCCCCATCATCGGGACCGGGGCGGGCACGGGCCTGTCTGCCAAGTGTGCGGAGGCGGGCGGCGCCGATCTAATTATCATTTATAATTCCGGGCGTTATCGTATGGCCGGGCGCGGGTCGCTCGCCGGCCTGCTGCCGTTCGGGGACGCCAACGCCATCGTCGTCGACATGGCACGCGAGGTATTGCCGGTAGTCCGCGATACGCCTGTCTTGGCCGGCGTGTGCGGGACGGACCCGTTCCGCCTGATGCCGGTCTTCCTCGATGAGCTGCAGCGCATCGGGTTCAGCGGTATCCAGAATTTTCCCACCGTAGGTCTGTTCGACGGCAGTTTCCGCCTCAACCTGGAAGAGACGGGCATGGGCTACGACCTCGAGGTCGCATTGGTACGATTGGCGCATGAGCGGGATATGCTCACGGCGCCGTACGTTTTCACCGTCGACGAGGCCCGTATGATGGCCGAAGCGGGCGCAGACGTCCTCGTCCCGCACATGGGGCTCACCATCGGCGGTTCCATCGGGGCGCAATCCGGTAAGACGCTCGAGGAGTGCCCCCCACTCATCCAGGCCATGCACGACACGGCCGTAGCCGTCAACCCTGACATTCTCGTCCTGTGCCACGGCGGCCCTCTATCGGGGCCAGCTGACGTCCAATTCGTACTGGACAGGACGTCCGGGGTGGCGGGATTTTTCGGGGCGTCATCGATGGAGCGCTTACCCACCGAGGTGGCGCTGACAGAGAACATGCGCCAGTTCAAGAACGTCCGGCCGGCGACGTAAAGGGAGGCCAATGGGTGCCGTTATGAAAGGCGAAGACGTTCGTCGCGAGGAGTTTGACTGGGGCGTCATCGGGTGGCGTTGCACGCCGGCCACCGGTGCCAATCAGTTAGTGGTGATGGATGTCGAGATTTGGCCTGGCGCTGGGCATGACTTCCACCGTCACCCGGTGCAGGAAGAAGTCATAATTGTGAGCTCGGGTGAGGTCGAACAATGGGTCGGGGAGGAGCGAAGTTCACTACGCCGCGGCGATTCGGTGTATATCGAGGCCGGGCGCGTCCACGCGTCCTTCAACGACAGCTCTGAGACGGCCTACTTGACAGTGGTTATCGGCCCATCTGTCGGCTCGGTTTCGGGTTACGAGATGGACGATGTCTCGGACCAGGAACCATGGGCGTCACTTCGATCTCGCGCCCGGGGCGCGGGGAGCTCTGGTGGGCAGGAATGAGGGACCGGGATGTGTGCTCAGGTGACAAGTACTGACGTCCCGCCGCCGGCTCCTCCGGCGGCGACTATCGACGACGTTATTGCCCGCATGGGGACGATCAGTTCTGCCCTCCCGCCCAATGACGGCGTGGCCTGCTTCAACCAGATGTACCTCGCGGTCACCCAAGGCGTGAACCAGGAAGTCAACGAAGGCTCGTTCGGCGACCCGGCCTTCGTATCGCATCTTGATGTCGTCTTCGCCAATATGTACTTCGCCGCTATCGACGCCCTCTCCGGGCCGGCGTCGGCCTGGCCGGTGGCCTGGCAGCCTCTGCTGGCCGACCGCAGCAACCCGGCTATCGAACCGATCCAATTCGCCCTGGCGGGGATGAACGCGCACATCAACCACGACCTCCCCATCGCCGTCGTGACCGCATGCTCCGACCTGGCGACGGCGCCCGACGATGGTTCTCACCACGTTGACTATCAACGCGTCGACGCCCTCCTCGACGCGTCCGAGGCCTCCATACGGGAATCGTTCGAACCGCCGGACGTGCGCGATGTCGACGATCATGTGGCCGCCGTGGCTAACCTGGTCTGCAATTGGAGCATCGCCTCGGCGCGAGACGTGGCGTGGGACACCGCTGTTGCCCTCTGGGACGTCCGTGACCATCACATGGCCACCCAGCTTCTGACCGGCTCGCTCGCCCGGACCGTGGCCATGGCCAGCCGGTGCCTTCTGGTCGTGGTGTGAAACTTGCATCCCCGCTGAGGAAACTGGCCGTGGTATTGGTGCACGTCGTGTGTGCACCGAACCCATTGATATACGGCGCCTAGGCGGGCGGCTTGACGTCCTGAGAGACCTCTGAGACCTGCTGGCACCCGGCGGCGAAGCGAGTAGCCCTGAAGTGGGGTGACGGGCCGAAATGGCCTTGAGAAATGGCTGAGACCCGAATTCGTTTATTGATGTTGCCGTTTGATTACCCGGTAGTGTCTGGGCCCGAGTGCTGCCACGGATTTGCTTTCAAGGCGTCGGAGGCTATGGAAGTGTTTTTTCCCTCCTCCGGCACAACCGCCCACATCAGAAGGTAGAGGATAGGGCCGCCGATGCCGCCAAGCAGAAGAGAGGCGACAACGAAGCCGATCCTCACGGCGACCGGGTCGACGTCGAGGTACTCGGCGAGGCCACCGGCGACGCCGGCTACCATGCGGTCTTTCGTGCTGCGGGTAAGTCGATGGCCACGATCCGTGGTCCCGGGCGGCGGGGTTTGGGAGCTGTAATCTGTCATGAACCCATATTCGTTCGAATGTGGCGCAGTTCCCATCGGGGAAGACCCCCACTGGACCCTGGCCCGTCCCTGGGCTGAGCTTCGGCGACCCTGGTGCTATGTCGCCTCGGGGAAGCCAGGTGCGATCGGGGCGTCCTGGCTGGCCTCGTGTACTTCCTCGACGGGGGTGCCTGGTAACAAGCGCTGGAGTTGGCGGGCCACCGACCCGCGAGCCAACTCGCCCAGGCGCGAACGGTGCCGGGCCACGACAACTCTGGACGCGCCGCGGTCGCGGGCTAGGTCGGCTATGGCTTGAGCAGGCGGTTCACCGGCGACCTCGGTATAACTTCCGCCCATCTGCTCGGTCATGTCGCGGTAGTGGTCGAGGGCGTCCCGACTGGGACGAGTCACCCCGTCGGCCGTCCTGGCGTGCACGACAAGCAAGTCAGCGTCCTCTTCGCTAGCCAGTTCGACGGCCCGCCGAATGACCGCCTCGCTCCACGGCGACCCGGAGACTCCGGCGACCACAACCGGGCGGGGCGGAGCCCCCGAAACGCCGCGTCGGGCCAGGAGGTCGGGGCCGACCTCGTCCAAGTTGCCGGCAAGCCAGGCCCGGCCTAGATCGCTGAGCGCCTCGAGGTTGACCACCCGGAAGTAGTCCGCCAAGGCCCCTCCAACACGGTCGGCCGAATAGACTTGACCTGCGGCAATCCGCCGTCGAAGGGCATCGGCTGGTAGGTCCACCAGCACCACGTCGCCGGACCGGACAAAGTCGTCAGGTACGGACTCGACCGTACCTGCGCCGGTAATTTGCGCCGCGTAGTCCCGGGCGGAGACCAGGTTGGCCACGTTTACGGTGGTCAGCACGTTGGAGCCGCTAGCGAGCAGGTCGGCCACGTCCACCCAGCGTCTCCGGCTGCCGTCCGGAAGACTGTGGGCCAGCTCGTCGACGACCACAAGGTCGGCCTGGGCGGCCATGACAGTCGGGAGGTCGAGTTCCAGAAAGTCGTGGCCTCGATAGTCCACGTGGCCCGGACTGATCACCTCGAGCTGGCCGAGCTGGCCGACAGTCTCCGGCCTGTCGTGGTGCTCGATCCAGCCAACGACCACGTGTTCGCCGTCCGCCGCCCGACGCCGGGCTTCGGTCAACATCGAGTACGTCTTGCCCACTCCCGGAGCAGTGCCAAGGTAGGTCGTTAATCGCCCCGAGCCTCCCACAGGGTCCTCCCCGGTCGATGACAGTGTGCCCCCCGCGGAGGGAGACACTGAAACGTACCTCGGCGTGACGGGCAACTGGCACGGCCCCCACCTGGGCCTTGGGCGGCCGGGAGAGGAACCCCTTGCATCATGTCCTCAACGGGGTAAGAGTGCTTTCAAAGAGCGAAAATATGAGGAGGGTCAAATGCCCGAGATGACACGTTATGAAGACGGGGTCCCGTCATGGGTTGACATAGGGACGCCCGACCCGGCGGCCGCGCTGGCTTTTTACGCCGCGTTGTTCGATTGGCAAGGACAGGACATGGGCGAGGAAGCCGGGCACTACACCATCGTTTCGAAGGGCGGGAAGCAAGTTGCCGCTCTCAGCCCGGCCCAAGATCCGGGGCCTCCGCGCTGGACGACCTATATCAATGTCGACGACGTTGACGCGGTGGCCAAGAACGCCGAGGCGGCGGGCGGGACCATCGTCGTCGCCCCGATGGACGTCATGGGGGCGGGCCGGATGGCCATCTTCCAGGACACCACCGGCGCCTTCATCGCGGCCTGGCAACCTGGCGATCACATCGGCGCACAGCTCGTCAACGAGCCGGGGTCCATCACCTGGAACGAGCTGTCGACGTCGGATCTGGGCAAGTCGAAATCCTTCTACACCGAGACCTTCGGGTGGGGATGGGGTGGCAGCGACGACTACGCCGAAGCCCAGGTGTCCGGCCGGACCATCGCGGGAGTGATGCCTCGTCGTGCCGACATACCAGCCGAGGTCCCCGATAACTGGCTCGTCTACTTCGGAACTAACGACGTCGATGCCGACGTCAAGAAGGCGACCGATCTTGGCGCCACCGTCCTTGCCCCTCCGATGGACATCCCGGGGACAGGACGGTTCGCGGTGCTTATGGACCCCCAGGGAGCGTCGTTCGCCATTTTCAAGGCTTAACCTGTCGCCGCTTTAGCGGCGTCTCAGCTGGAGCTACGGCCTTCCAGCAGGCGAATTAGCCGGGTGCGCTCGGCTCGCCGCCGGTCGGTGGCCTGCGCACCCGGGCCGTAGCTTCAGCGAGCCGTTCAGCCCAGGGCGGCATCGGCGCCGGCGTGGGCGAGGGTATGGAACGCCGGAGCCCCAGGGCCGCCCGCCCGTGACCCGAGCCACGCGCCCCTCCAGGTCGAACGGGGGGGGGGGTTCTTCCACGGCGCAGTCCTAACCAGTTGGTGCTGTTCAGATGGGCAGGTTACCCTGGCGGTCCTCGCTTCGTTGTGCTTCTGCCACCGTCAGCTCCGCGGCTGGATCGGCCTCCAGGCGAGCATCCGGTATGACTTCCCCGCTCTGGACCGACCGCCCATAGGTCCCTTCTTGGAGCCGGCGTTCGGCCCGCCCGATCGCGGCGAGCCGGTCGCGCAGCTGAGCCGTAACTGCGTCGTCGAGTTCCTCGTCCGTCAGCGGCTCGGCCGGGTCAGTCAAGTCGCCGGGTTCGTCAGCCGCAGAGCGATCGGCTTGGCCGGCGGCGGTTGTGGCTGCCAGCAACGTCTCGACCCGGGTTCTTTCGGCACTCAACAGTCTTCGGGCCTTCGCCTCGTCCATTACGCCCTCCCGTGGAACCCCAGTGTCATCTCATAAAGCGCGGCGGGGCTGACGCCGAACCTCGCGGGATACCCTACCCGAGGAGTGTTCGGGGTGACCAGGCCACGTGATGGGGCCAAAAATGGGGGCTTACTCCCCAGGTTCCAACCCGGCGTGGGCCAGCGTCTGAGCCGCGTCTATCAGCCCCAGGTGGGACAAGCCCTGGGGCATGTTGCCCAGGAACTCGCCGCTAACCGGGTCGATCTGTTCGGAAAATAACCCGAGGTCGTTGGCCAGCCCCACTGACTCCTTCATGGCAGCGTGAGCGCGGGAGAGCTGGCCGGTATGAGCCAGCGCGGATACGAGCCAAAAACTGCAAGCGACAAAGGCGCCCTCTTCATCCGCCATCCCGGAATAGCGGTAAACGCAGGGACCGCAGGCGAGCTCGCCGATAACGGCTTCTATTGTGCTGGCCAGCCGCGGGCCGCGGTCGAAGCGGGTTCGGCCAGCCAGGAGGACGGCGGCATCGAGTTCTTCGGTACCGGCGTAGAAAGTGTACGAACGCCGGGACCGTGACCAGCAGTGGTCCAGTGTCCAGCGCTGTATGGCCCTGGCCTCGCGACGCCATCGGCCCGCGTGACGCCGCGGGAGCTGGCCGCGGGTGGCCAAGTCGGCGGCGCGATCGAGGGCCACCCAGCACCCCATCTTGGAAATTGTGTAATGCTCCAGCTTCGGCAATTCCCAGATCCCCAGTCCTTCTGGCCCCATTTAGCGCAGCATTCGTTGGCCAGGTCCGTAATTAGGTCGCGCGTGTCGCCATCGAGGATGTGGCCCGCGTCGACGTAGCGGTGCACCATATCGATCAGGTCGCCGTACGTGCCGAGCTGCGTTTGGGTGGAGGCCCCGTTGCCCGCTCGGACGGGGCCGCTGTTGCGGTAGCCAGATAAGTTGAGCCGGGTCTCGCTAGCGGGAGTACCACCTTCGAGCGTGTAAAACACCTGTAGGCGTCGATTGCCACGGCGGATGGCCGAGAGCATCCACGACACAGAGGCGTGAACTTCCTCGTGCAAGCCCAGGTTGATGAACCGGTCGAGGGTGAAGGATGAATCGCGGACCCAGGCGAAGCGATAGTCCCAGTTTTTGGGGCCGCCGACCCGCTCCGGTAGCGACGTCGTAGCGGCGGCGGCGATGGCTCCACCCGGTTCGTACAACAATGTCTTTAGAGCGAGAGCGGACCGGGTGACGGCGCTCTTCCACGGCCCGTCGTAGTCGACGAGACCGCTCCATTGCCTCCCGGACCAAATTGTCCGGTCAATCCTGGCATCTATCGCATCAGGGGGTGGCAGGAACAGCGGCTCGTGGTCGGTGACAACGGCCGCCACCAGAGCGCCGCGTCCCCCGTTGGCAATGCAGACGGCCTCCAACCCGGCCCCGCCTGGATATATCCACGCTGCTTCCGTCGACCACCAGAGCCAGCATCTGGTCGCCGATGACCACGACCGGTACATTGCCACGCATGCTCGCTCGCGGCTGGCCCCGTCCGAAGCGGTCTCCCGGGACCAGCTCCCATACCATGTCCAGTTCGCCATCGAGGCCTTCGACCCGGCGGGCCAACTCGGTCCACGGCAACCTGCCTGCTGCGCCCGAATTGAGAGAATCGATCACCCGTACCCGGCCGCCTGGGGCGCGGTAAATAGTTTCTATGACGTTCGTGCCGGGCAGGTAACGGCGTCTGACATTGCCGGGGGATGCCGGGCAAAGTGAAAAAAAACCGCCTGACTTGGCGTCGATAATGGCAGCACAGACCGGAGGAGAATCGATCGTCGGGACCGGCCACCAGTCCACCCGGCCGTCCGTGGCCACCAGCGCGACGGAGCGGCCATCGCCCAGGGCCCCGTAATCGCGGATAGGGGCGTAGCCGTCCAGGCGTTGTGTGATCGTCACGGGGGTCGGCCTCACACCCGCCCGGGGCCCGTCAGTCACCGCTGGCCTTGGTGGCGCCCCCAGAGAGGTAGCGTCGGCCCTTTTCAGCCGCGGTCCGTGATACGGCCAGGGCCAGCGTCCGGGCTACGGAGGGAAGGCTCTTCAGGAAACTCGGGTCAAAGAAGCCGCCGGCGCGCTCGTCGAAGCTTCCATGAGCTCCCCTGTCCGCCCTTTCGTCTGCTGGCTCATAAAGGTTTACCAGGCGATCGGAGCCCTCGGGCCGAGATGAGAGCTGGGCGCTCCAGGCGCCAAGAGCGGCGTACTGGTTCCCCAGGCCGGGGAACAGCCGCCCCGTTGTTACCAGCACCTTGTTCCAGGAGCCAACCACTTTGGTCGGGCGCCCGTCGAGAGCCGCCTCCAGGATGAACCTGGCCGCCACCTCCGGTTGGTAAATCGGCGGCACTGGCTGCGGATGACGGTCAAAGGTTGTCTCGCACCAGTCGAACTGCGGGGTGTTTACCGCGGGTAAGTGGACCATACTCATCCGCACGTGGCTGCCCTCATGGAGGAGCTCGGCTCGAACGGATTCAAAGAACCCCAAGCATGCGAACTTCGACGAACAATATGCAGACTGCAACGGGATACCGATGAAAGAGAGGGCGGACCCCACGTTGACGATGCTGCCGCGGTCCCGGCGTCTCATCCGCTCGAGTGCTGCCTTCGTCCCCCATACCTGACCAAGAAAGGTGACTTCGACGGCCCGTTGGAAATCGGCCGGTTTGACCTCCCAGGTGGGGGCAAAGACAGTTGTCATGGCGTCGTTGACCCATACATCGATCGGCCCCAGCTCGCCCTCGACAACGTCGGCGGCGTCGTTGACCTCGTTGAAACGGCTGACGTCCACCGGGAGGGGCAGGGCCTTTCCGCCCGCTTTTCTCACGTCCATGGCAGCACCCTCGAGGCCCGCCCCACCGCGCGCCAGCAAGGCCACCTCGAACCCGTTCGCAGCAAAAGCCTGGGCGGTGGACCGCCCTACACCGGCAGATGCCCCGGTGATAACGACGACTCGGCGATGTGCCACGTGGAGCAGTCCTTTTCTGATCGAGCCTTTTCTGATCGAGCCTTTTCTGATTCGGGCTGCGTCGCGGCCTGGGCCTCCGCCAGGCCCAGGCCGCTGGAGCGCGGGAACCCTCGCCTACGTTGTACCCATCGCTGGCCCATTCCTCACATCACACGCTCTGACCTGGTATCTAGCCCAAATCGGGAGCCGCCCGATGTTTAGGTGACGGAACAGTGGGGTACCTGCTCGGGCAAGCACCGACGGGCGATGCGACGCCCGCCTTAACTAAGTGAGGACCTAAATGTACAAAGGAACTGGGACCGGCCTTATCGGGCTTGGGATCGTGCTGGTAGTTGTGGGCGCGATCCTCAAATACGCGGTAACTGTCACTACAAGTGGTCTGAACATCAACGCGGTTGGCGTGATCCTACTCGCCGTCGGAATTTGTTGTGTCGCTATTGGGGCCATAGTTTTCGGCGTCGGGTCCTTCCGGCAGACGACGGTGCACGAAAATGTGCGCATGTCGCCTGACGGAGGGCAGGACCGAGTCCTTCAGCAGCGCGACACTTTTTAGATCTGGCCGAAGATATTAGAGTTTGCCCACGCTGGTCGACGGCCCCCTCGGGGCCGTCGACCTCTTCGCGTCCCACCCCGCTCGCTCGGACACGTCTGCCGTGGCCACGTCGACGAGGTACGTCCGCCGGGTGACCAATAGGAGGATGCCGGCGGCAATCAGGGGAGCGAGCATGATGATGAACGAGAACTCGAGCCCCCGCCCGGCCACCGCCTGCAGGTGCCGGTTGTTGAAGGCAGCCGCGCCCGAACGGGGACCACCGAAGGACGACGACACGTAGCCGAACAGCAGCGGGGCGAGACTTTGCAATATATTGCGGGCAAAAGTACGCACGGCCTCGGCTCGTCCCCACAGTCTGGATGGGACCACGTCGAGCCGGGCGGCGTCCAGGGGCGCCTCGGGAGCAGCGGAAAAGGCAGCCGCAATGGCGAAAAAGGGCAGGGCTACCAAGATGCTGCTGCTCAGAAGCCCGGGCAAGAAGGCAATGGCCGCCGCTACGAACGCGATCCCGGCCACCACGACGCGGGCGTCCGGGCGTCCCTTGCGGATCAAGCTGTCTGCCAGCCTGCCTCCGTACAGGGTCCCGACTATCCCGCCGGCTCCTGCGGCGACCAGGACGAAGACCACCAAAGTCTGACTGATCCCGTAACGCGTTTCGGCAAAGAGCACGGCAAACGCCTGCAGACCGGCCAGGAAGAAATAGCCGAGGGCAGAGGCCGCGATCAGTACCAGGTTGCTCGGGATCCGCAGTACGTACGTGGCCGCCGCCCTCGGGGACATACTGGCCGCGTCCTGACGGAGGATTCGTTTGCTGTTGGCGTGCACGCCTTCCAGGTCGCGAGCGACCTCGCGCACGTTCGTCGCATCGGTGGTGGACTGATCTTCGGCCCCTCGGCCGTCACCCTCCGGGCTTATGGGCGAAGTCCCTTCGGCCTCCGCCCCCTGTGCCTCCTCGGCCGGCTTGATCTCCTCGGCTCCCGGATAGAGCCAGCTCTGGCCCCCGCGCGCCGGTTCGGGGAGCAGGCGCCACAGCAGGACGGCCACGACGGCGCTGGGGACGGCGAGGACGAACAATGGCGTCCTCCAGCCCGCCACCGCCCCTAGTTCTGTTGATACGGCCAGACCGACGCCGGCGCCGACCAATTCCCCCGTCAGGACCATCCCGAATATGCGGGAGCGGTCCTCGGCCGGGAACAGGTCGCCCGTAAGCGAGGCCACGACAGGACCGGAGGCCGCCGTCGCCGCCCCGAGCGCAAATCGCGTAAGGAGCAGCATCAGATAACCCTGCGCCAGGCCCGAAGCCACCATGCACACCGCCCCGCCGGCTACCGTCCACGACAAAATCCTCACTCGCTTAGACCGGTCCGCAAGAACACCAAACGGCAGGCCGGCGACAGCTGCGACCAGTGCTGTAGCCGTCGTGAGCAGGCCGAGCTCGGTGTTGCCAATATTGAATGCCTTCTCGAGCTGGCGAGCCAGGGCACCGACACTGCCGACGTTGGCTCCCTCGACGCCGAGGACGCCGGCGAGCAAAAGGACGACCCGCAGGCGCGCCGGGCCGCCCGCGCTCTCGGTTACGCGTTCAACGAGCGTCGAAAGCTCGGCCTGGGCTGATTCGACGGGGTGCAGACACTACTCATACCCAACGCGTGCGGAGGGTAAGACTAAGGCCGGGCGTTTGGAGCCGCCATCCGTTCAGACGGCCGAGGGTCGGTCCTCGGCACGGGCTCTCGTCGCGCCGGCCCGCTCTAAGGGGTCCCGGCGTCGGACGGTGCCGTTACCTCTATGGAGGTGCGGCACTGGACGGTCTTGCCGCCCCCGGCTCGGATCAGACTCCCCAATCCGAGCAAACGCGGCAGGCAAGCAGCCGCGTCAAACGCGCCGCACGCCAGGTGCTAACGGCTGTCCTGGCTGGGCAAGACAACCTCGGTCAGGATCAACTGCAAACCGGCGGCCACCGGCACCGCAATGAGAGCGCCAACAATGCCTAGCAATGTGCCGCCCAGGAGCACAGCCACCACTGTTACCACCGGCTTGACGTTAACCGTTTTGCGTAGCACGCGAGGGTTGATTACGTAGTCTTCCAGGGCGCGGTACAACAAATGGAAAGCGATGGTTATAAGCCCGGCGGTAAGCGAGACCGTGGCAAAGGCGATCAAGGCCACGACCGCCCCCCCGACGATGGAGCCGATCAGCGGCACCAGGTCAAGGAGACCCACCAACACCGAAAGTACAAGCGCGAACGGGACACCGAGGATCCGCAGCAAAACATAGTTAGCGATGATGGCGATAATTGAGGTCAGGGCATTGCCCAGCGCATATCCGCCGATGCGGGTCAGTATCTCGTCGCCGATCACCCCTACGCGCGGCCTCCGGGAGCGAGGGAAGAGCCGGTAGAAGACTTCCTTCAAAAGGGGGAAACTGGCCAGAAAGTAGATGACCAATACGAGGACGATCAAAGTAGAGGTGGCCACCGAAAGGACCACGCCGCCCAGTTGGACGACGCCGCCGTAGGCGTCGACACTAATGACCTTCTCGGCTTTTTGTTCCAGGTGATATTTCAGGATGAGCCGGCCGACGGCCGAGTTCCTGTCCTGGAGGTCGTGCACAAGATGGGGTAGTTGGTGAGTTATCTGGCTGGCTTCGGTCGTAACGAGGGGCACTATCTGTATGGCCAGAACGGCTACAATCGCCAGTCCGGCGCCGACTACTACGGCGACGGCCAAGCCGCGCCGGAAACCATGGCGGCACAGAAAAGCCACTACCGGTTCCAAAGCGACGGCGACTAGGGCCGCTATAACTACCAGGACGAGTACATGACCGGCGAGCACCACGAGCCAGCCCACCGCAGCCGCCAGCAGCAACCCGATACCGGTCGCGAAGCCGAAACGTAAGGGGGAACGTTCGCCGAGAGGCTTCCCGGGCAGCCCCAAGGGATGTTCTGCGCTCACCTGCGCCGCGACCTGGCGAGGCTCTTCCTTCAGCAGCAGGTCGTCGGACTCTATGAGCTCCTCAGCTGCCTCCTCCAATGCGACGGTGGCTTCTGCCGTCTCCGCCAGGGCAGTGGAGGCCTCCTCCAGGGCCTCGGTCGCTTCATTCGCCTTGTGTTGTACGGAATTCATGGGACGGCTCCGGGAAGATCGGTACTACGAGGACCAACATCAATTCGACAAGTCGCGGTCAACAGACGATTTTCCAGTTCGTGCGCGCCCGCGTCCTTACCGGATATCTAGCTAGGTATTTGTAACTGTCGCCCTGATACCGACCAGGTTGTCCGGCTAGTCCCACAAGTCGGCAATTTGGGGGATTCTCCGTGGCCTTACTTACCCGCAGCCGCCTACTTCCGAAACCTGGGCGCTGCGCATAACTGGAGCGTGAAGGTCGCAGTTGGAGGCCAGCTCGGACACCATTACCTCTACCGCGTCGAGGTCGGGCTTCGGTGCACGCGCAAGTGCCTCGACTGCGAACCGCTTGGCGCTCGTCACCGAGCCGGCTACGCCGGCGAACAGCCGGCCATCACGCTCAGTCTCGGCCGTCGGGGCGCCCAGTGGCAGCATCGCTCATGGTTCCGTCGGCAACGTCTCGGACAACCCGGTCACCTCGACGACGCGGCGAACGATGGGCGAAGGGTTGCGAAGCTGGACGGAAGGCACCTTCTGAGCGGCCGCCAGCAGCACGGCCAAGCCTGAGCTGTCGATGAACTCCAGCCCGCCCAGGTCGAAGATGAGACGATCAACCCCGGTCCCCGTGACCTGGTCGACGACTTCGCGGATGTCACCGGCATTGGACATGTCGACCTCGCCGGTGACGCGGATCACGAGTGCACCTGATTCCTCGCGCCACTGTTCGACGGAGGCGGCTGCGCCCTCCAGGTTTGTGGTCTTCTCGTCGTCTAAGTCGTCCATCTCAACCCCAGGATGGCCGTGTCGTCTCGACTGGCGTCGGTCATCACGTCGTCCACAACCTTGGTGAGTAGGTTATCAAGCGGACCATCCTCGCCGCTGGAAGCGACGCGGAGCCGTTGGAGGCCGACGTCCAGGGTCTCCCCCCGCCGTTCCACCAGGCCGTCGGTGAAGGCGAGGAGGGTGGCATGCCTGGGCACGTCGAAGGTCACCTGCCCGTAGTGCCCGTTGTTGTCCACGCCGATAGGCGCGCCCAGGTCAGTCTCGACGTAGTCGGTCCGGTCGAGAGCCACCAGTAGCGGGGGCAGATGACCGGCATTGGCCAGAGTGACCCGGCGCCGGCCTACGTCGACCGCTCCGCACAGGACGGTGGCGAACTGGCGGTCGGCCGAGACGTGCAGCAAACCCGACAGCTTGGTCAAGATCACCGGCGGGGGGTCGCCCTGCGCGGCGTAGGCCCTGATGGCATAGTGCAGGCAGGCCATGGTCGTCGCCGCCTCGATACCACGACCAGAGACGTCCCCCACGACGAACAGGAAACCGTTGTCCTCCCCGGCGGCTATGACGTCATACCAGTCGCCGCCGACGTCCACTCTCTCGGTGCCCGGGAGGTAGCGGGCGGCGAACTCGAGGCCCGGGACGCTGGGCAGTTCCTCTGGGAGAAGGGAGCGCTGGAGGGTCTGGACGATGCTGCGCTGCTCACCGTAGAGGGCCTGGTTCTCGAGCGCCAGTTGCTCGGCCAGGCGGCGCCCCCGCACCAACTGTTCGGCCGCAGCCGCCGCGACCAGGATGAAAAGGGTCCCGAAGATAGCGACGATCCAGGGCAGGTCGTGCAGCAGGGAACCGCCGAGCTGGCTCGCGGGCGTCGCCACCAGGAAGAGGACGTTGTCGCCGAAAGGGGTCGAAACCGAGGCCGTTCGGCCGGTGAGGGGGAGCCGTGAGTTGTTGGTCGCCCCCAGCAGAGTCCCGGGCCGGGCGGAGCCTCCGAGGTACAGGGCGTAGTCGAGATCGACAAAGGCCGAGTTCCTGGCCACTTTCAGCGGTTGGTGCGGGTGGACCGCGCTCTCGGCATAGACGATCAAATGCGTGTTCGACGACGCCACCGCATACGAGATATGTGGCCGTGGTTGGCCGAAAAACCCTCGAACGTCGAGCAGTGAGGCCGTGCTGGCCGACCGTAGAGCCGCTGCGAGGCCGGGTGCCCCTACGCTCGGCGCCGCCCATGTCCCTACGGCGGCGAGCATGTGCGGAGCGGCGCCGTCCAGGCGCCAGAGGGAAACCGAAACAAAGGGCCCTGTCGGCCCCACGTACGGGGCAACATACGCCGTGAACCTGGCTGCGTCGCCATTCGTGGCACTGGCGATGTCAGCCGCCGAATTGAGGGGGTTTTCCACGTTGGGTATCGCATCTGCGAGGACCGTGCCCACCTCCCGTACCTGAAGGCGCAGAAGCCGGGCCTCGTTGTGGTCGTCGACTGTCCAGCAGATCCAGGTCAGAAGGCCTACGACGGCCAAGCCCAGCACGAGCACCAGCGCCGGCACGATGTGACCTCCGGCGCGTCTCCCCTCTACGGTCGGCAGGGTCGGCTCGCCAGACGCCCGCACTAGCGCTCGGCTAGCTGCAATGTGGGGTGACCAACTGGTTCCCCCGGGGTTCGGGCTGCTCGGCTGCGATGGGCCCTTAGCTTAGGCCCTGGCTGGTGGCGAAGGCAGGCGACCCCGACAGCTCGCCTCGGCTCACCTAACTGGCCCCGCCCCACGTTGGGTGAGCTGACCGCCACCGTCGTTGGCGGGGTCCAAAGCGGCAGCGCTGGATGAATGGGCTTTTCGCCAATCATGTGGCTTGTTTAGAGATCGAAGAGTAAACGCGAAAGCGGCCGCGCCCGACATGGGTTTACACCCGGAGCCGAGGCGCGGCCTGCGTGTCCAGTTGCCAGTACTAGCTGGCTAGTAATGGCTGGCCAGAACTGGCTGGCCAGTCTCAGGGACCAGTACTCAATGGCCCACTACCGAGGAATTGACGGCGGTGCTGGCTGCACCGCGGATCACCAGTAGTACCAGCGACCCCCGCCGCTCCCGGCCCGAAAAGCGAACCCTGCGAGCCAGAAAACGAAGATGACCGCCGCGATGATCCAAAGGAAATGGAGGGTAAATCCCAATCCGAGGAACAGCAACGCCAACAGCAAGAACAAGGCGATCAATAGCATGGACCGGTCCTTTCGTTAATGGGTAAAGACGTGTGCCAGTACGACCCGTAGGTCGAAGGCTCACTGCTGGCTTCTACCCAGCCGATATTCAAGTCTTACCCCGGACCAACTGATACCACACCTCACTGGCGTGCCCGAGGTTGCTGAGGAGGTCGGCCCGCCCATCCTTTCTGCTGTGACAAGGCTCTGCGCCGTCCTTTCGTTTATCGGTGAGCCCGGTTGGGGTATGTGAGCCTAAATCTCTCCTGCCGGGGGATAAAAGCGGTAGTTACGGACAACAACAGGACACAAAAAATGCCAATAAAAGAGGTAGGTGAAGGTAAATGACAGCCAGGGTCGCCGTCGCCAGGGAGCCGGAACGCAATACAACAGAGACTACGGTCCCCGGTCGCCTCGACCGGTTGCCGTGGTCGAGATGGCACTGGATGGTCCTGATCGGCCTGGGGACAGTCTGGATCCTCGACGGTCTCGAGGTCACGATCGTGGGGGCCGTCGGGAGCACGCTCACGGCCCCCGGGAGCGGCATCTCAATCACGACGGCCCAGGTGGGCGATGCTGCTGGCGTCTACGTCGCCGGCGCTTGCGTCGGTGCGCTCTTGTTTGGCCACCTCACCGACCGATTCGGCCGACGTCGGCTGTTCCTGGTGACTCTGGGGCTCTACCTGATCGCCACCGTCCTCACGGCGACATCTGGTGACGCGTGGATGTTCTTCATCTTCCGTTTCTTGACCGGCATGGGTATCGGCGGTGAGTACTCGGCTATAAATTCGGCCATTGACGAGCTGATCCCGGCGCGCGTCCGAGGTACGGTGGACCTGCTGGTCAACGGGTCGTACTGGCTCGGGACGGCGGCGGGGGCGGCGGCGACGCTCGTGCTCTTGAACCCCAAGGTTTTGGCGGTCGATCTGGGCTGGCGGGTTTGCTTCTTCATGGGCGCCGTACTGGGGTTGGGTGTCCTGCTCGTTCGGCGTCACCTGCCCGAGAGCCCCCGGTGGTTGTTTACCCATGGAAAGGCGGACGAGGCGGACCGCATCGTCGATGACATCGAGCGTCAGGTGCGCGACTCGACTGGTCAAGAACTCGACGACCCGGGTGAGCCGATCAGGGTAAAACAGCGACCGCCGGTCGGCTTTCTCGAGGTGGCCCGGGTGGTCTTCGGCAGTTACCCGCGCCGCTCGGTCCTCGGGCTGTCGCTGTTCGTGGGCCAGGCCTTCCTCTACAATGCGGTGTTTTTCACTTATTCGCTGGTACTTACGACGTTTTACCAGGTGCCTTCGGCCTCGGTGGGCTACTACCTGATCGCTTTCGCCGTTGGGAACCTGCTCGGGCCGCTCCTCCTTGGCCGTTTGTTCGACGTCGTCGGCCGGCGGCCCATGATCGCGGGAACTTACCTCGCCTCGGGGGTGATGTTGGCCGTAACGGCCTGGTTGTTTGACCGTGGCGTGCTGACTGCTACTACTCAGACGGCGGCCTGGGTGGTCATTTTCTTCCTGGCTTCAGCCGGCGCCAGCGCGGCCTATTTGACCGTGAGCGAGATTTTCCCCATGGAGACGAGAGCGCTCGCCATCGCCTTTTTCTACGCCCTGGGCACGGGCCTCGGCGGGATTATCGGGCCGGTCCTTTTCGGCCAGCTCATCGCCACCAAGCGACCAGGCGACGTCGCCGTCGGCTACGTGATAGGTGGTTGCCTGATGGCTGGCGCCGGCTTGGTCGAGATTTTCCTCGGCGTTGACGCCGAACAACAAAGCCTCGAAGAGATTGCGTCACCGTTGTCGGCCGTCGACGAAACGACGGGCGCAGAGCAACCCGGGGCCGCCGAGCTACCGGCGCCGCCCAGCCCGGTTGGCCCCACCCACCTCGACGGCGGCACGTCGGGAAGGCGGTCTGGTCGCCGCGGCCCCAGGCGTCTGTCTACCCGCGCCGCGACGTATACCTGGCCCATGAGGTAGATGTCATTGTCGCTGCCCTCGACAGGGCCAGCCCGCAGTCACCGCTGCGGCTGTCGCGGTCCGTGTCCGCCCAGTACTGGGGGCCGGGCCGGTTCCGCACCGCTGTCCGCTCTGCGCTCGCCTCCGGGCGCATCCGCCGGGTCGGGCGTAACAACCTGGCCGCCGCGTCCCGTCCACTGGCACCGCCATTGGCCGGGCGCGAGACGGAGAATTCCCACTGACGCGCGACGTGCGCCTCTTCGAGGTGCCACGGCGCGTTCGAGGTGCCACGGCGCGAATTGGTTGTGCCCTACGACAAGAGCTGCGTCGGAACGCGACCAAATTGCCTTGCTGCACCCAGATGGGATGGTCCGTTGGGATATAACGGCGGCCTGGATCGGCGGGCCCTGGAGTGGATGCCACTCTTCAGGGCCCGCGCCGTTAACTGAGACCGGCGTCGTCCGCTTTGACCTGGCTGGCACCGGTTATGGTTCTCCCATGGACGAGGTCATCACGTGGGCCGACTTTGCCAAGGTCGATATTCGCGTCGGCAAGATCATTCAGGTAGAGGATTTTCCTGAAGCTCGTCGGCCAGCGTGGAAGTTGCGGATCGATCTCGGTCCCGAGCTTGGAGTCAAGCGGTCGTCCGCCCAAATAACCAACTACAGTGTGGCGGAATTGACGGGCCGTCTGGTGTTGGCGGTCGTCAATTTCCCACCGCGTCAGATCGGGCCGTTTTGGTCCGAGGTATTGACGCTCGGGACCTATAGAGAAAACCAGGTGCTGCTTGTGGCGCCAGCGCCCGATGCGCTCCCGGGGGACCGGCTCGGCTGACAAGCCTTTGCCACATGAAGTTGTCATCCGTCATCCGTCAACTGCCGTCCCCTTGACCGTCGCCGTTGCTAACGTCTTCGCCAAAGCCGCTGTTGTCCCCGGCACCTTTCCCATGTTGTTTACCGAAAGCGTGCCCGTTGTGGTCGGCGTGCCCGACACTCTGGCCATCGCCGGAGCCGTGACCATCGGCGGGGGCCGTTCGCGCCGGGAACGTGATCGGCTCGAGGCTCGTGCTTGTCTGCGCGTTCGGTACCGTCACTGTGCCGGGACCCGTTGCTGAGGTCGGCGCGGTCGCCGGGCTTGGTACGGTCGTCGGCAATTTCGGGACGGGCCCGGAGGTCGAGACGACGGGCCTCGAAGTGGTGGACAGTTCGGTAGTGGTCGAAGTCGGTGTACTGGTCGAGCCCACGACCTTTGCATTGGGGTGCGGTTTCACCGAGAGGGCGCCACTGAAGTCGAGGCCGAGGACGAGTGCCGCGACGATTATGGCGCTGGCTCCGAGTGTGTAAGCCCGTCGGCGTGGTCGTGGGGTACCCGCTCGCCTCGACGGCGTGGGTGCTGGCGGTGCGAGCAAAGCAGTCGGTCTGCCGTTGGCAGAAGCGGCCATCGGGCCGCGGGCAAACGCCCGACTGGAAAGCGAGCCAGCTACGTACTCGGCCGTCACCCGGTCAGAGGGGTTGCGGGACGTCATCAAGGCCAGGATCGTCTGCCAACCCTGACCGGCTATCGCGGGAGCAACGGGGTCTCGGTACAGGCGGGCCGCCAGTGCCTCCGCCTCTGTCCCTTCGAAGGCGCGACGACCACTCAGGCATTCGATCAACACCAGGCCGAGGGCGTAAACGTCCGCCTCCGGGCCGACATCGCCCCCCTGCACCTGCTCGGGAGCCAAGTAAGCCGGAGTACCGAGGGCCGACCCGGTGCCCGTCAGACCTGTCGTGCCGAGGAGCCGTGCTATCCCGAAGTCAGCCAGGTAAGGCTTTCCGTTCAGGTCAACCAGAACATTGGCCGGTTTCACGTCTCGGTGGACGATCCCCTGTCCATGCACGTAGGCCAGTGCGGCGGCGACGCCAGCGCCTATCGCGGCCGTTTCCTCATGCTGGAGCGGCCCCTGGGCGAGCCATGACGCCAAGGTCCAGCCCTCGATGAGGTCCATCACGAGATAGCTCCGTGTCCCGAGTTCGGCGTCGAGCAGCCGTACGAGGTTGGGGTGGGCGAGGCGGGAAAGAGCGCGTACCTCTCTTGCGAAACGCGCTTCGTGCGCGGCGCCGGCTTCGCTGAGCAGTTTCACCGCCACCGTACGGTCGAGCCTCGTGTCGACAGCTCGGTAGACGACGCCCATCCCGCCCCGCCCTAGCGGGCTTTCCAGGAGGTAGCGCCCATCAAGGAGCGTGTTGTCAAGCGGGCCCGGGTTGGCCGCGACCCTCAAGGCCGGCGTATCTGGCCCGAGTCCCACTGATCGGGGCGGCGACTCGGGTGGCGTCGTTAGGTGACGGTCCCTCATACGTGCTGGTGTTTATACCCACACCGGCGCCGGATCTGGCCTCCGTCCGTCGGCCCGGAACGTCATGCCGGCGAAGGCTCGACCCAGTCGGCCTGACGCTGACGTCCGGGGGCGCCCTCAGCCGCTCCGACGGTCTCGTCGCTGCCGGGGCCGACGATGCTGTAGGCGAAGTCACGCTGGCGCACCAGCACCAGTGCACAGACGGCGCCCACAAAGGCGATGATGGCTCCGATCAGCATGAGCACGTTGAGGGTGTGGGAGAAGCCGACGCGGTACGCATGCAGCAGGACAGCCTGGGCGTGCGCTGACGGGATGGCCGCTGCTGCCTCCCGCAGGCTGCCAGATTGCAGTGCGCCGATGAGGGCGCTCCCACCCCGGTGCAACACTTCCCGGCCGGCGGCCGTGGTCGCGAGCACGGCTGTGGTGTGGTGCTGGATCTGGTTGGCGAACACGGCACCGAGGCCGGCGATGCCCGTGGCAATGCCGACCTGACGGAACGTTGAGTTCGCACCCGACGCCATGCCGCTGCGCTCCACGGGAGCGACGGCCACGGACGCAGAGGCCAGGACCGGGTTGACCAGCCCGATCCCCACTCCGGTCAATGCGAACCCGGGGAGAAGCTGGACCCAACTGGACGTCGGCGTAGTCGTCCCCATCAGGAGCATGCCGACGGCGCACAGCGCCAGCCCGATGCCGAGCGGGTACCGGCTCTGGACCCTACCCGTCATCTTGCCGGCGACGGGTGCCACGATGAAGGCCAGAACTGTGATGGGCAGAAAGCGGAGGCCGGCGGCCAACGGACCGTAGCCCAGGCCATCCTGGATGTAGAAGGTGATGTACAGGAACAGGGCGAATATCGACGCAGCCAGCGTAAAGGCGGCCACCGAGACACCGGTCATTGCCGGTCGGCGGAACAGGTTCATGTCGAGCATGGGATGGTTGCTCCGAAGCTCGGTCACGATGAACAACGCCATGGTGACGGCACTGATAACGAACAGTGTCAGGATCTTGGTGCTTGTCCAGCCGTCGTCGTTACCTCGTATGAGCCCCAGCACCAGGGTGAACAGGGAGGTCGAAAAAAAGACCACGCCGAGCCAGTCGATTTTGCGTCCAGTCGGGTCCCGGGACTCTTTGACCTTGGCCAGGGTCAAGAGCACGGCCAGGATCCCGATTGGCACGTTCACGAAGAAGATCCAGCGCCACCCCACCCCGCTGGTGAGTGCGCCGCCCACCAACGGTCCCACGGCTACGGCGCCACCGAGCACCGCCCCGTAGATGCCAAATGCCGTTCCCCGGTCTCGGCCATGGAAGGCCGATGCGATGAGGGCTACGGAAGTGGCGAACATGACGGCTCCTCCGACCCCCTGCACCGCCCGGGCGATGGTGAGCATCAGAGGGCTGCTCGACAAGCCGCACACCAACGACGAGATGGTGAAGATGACGAGCCCGATGGCGAATACCCCTCGCCGCCCCCGGATGTCGCCGATCACCCCAGCGGTCAGAAGGAAGACCGCCAGTGACAACGAGTAGGCGTCGACCACCCACTGCAGGTCGCTGAAGGAAGAGTCCAGCGAGCGCTGTATGGCAGGGAGGGCGACGTTGACGACCGTTATGTCGAGGAGGAGCATGAAGGTGGCCGTGCAGACGGCTATGAGCGTCCACCATTTACGTTCGAGTGTCGGCATGGTTGGCCTCTCTCTGCTGGCCCACACGTCGTCTCTGGGGGCTCGAGATTGAAGAACAGTTCGAATTTGTATCGTACGGGATACCTGTGACAAGAAAGCCGCCCCTGACCGGCTCTAAGTGTTCTCCGGGGCATAGGGTCACCGCCCTGGGCAAGCTGCCCAGGGCGAGTAAGGGGGTCACCCACCCCGGCGACCTGCCCGGATAGCATCGGATTGAATGAAGGCCCAAGTGGGCGGGCGCCGTGTGGCGGCGGCGGTAGCTACCTCAGTGTTGATCTTGCTAGCAGGCGCGTGTGGCGGCCCGGCCAAAACAAACGCGGCCAAGTCGTCGCCCACGACGTCGACGACCCGGGCGGGCACAACTACGACGCTTCGGCGGGCGCCCATCAAGCGTCACCCGTCGTTAAGGGGGGCGACTAAGGCGAGCCGGCCCCGGCACAGGCCGGCGCTGGCCGTGCACCGCGACCCTTTGTGCCCTTTGACCGGCCTGCAGCCCCACGGAGGGATCGTCCCGAAGCGGGCGGCCTTGGCCGTGAAAGTTGAGAACCTGCCACAGGCCCGGCCCCAATGGGGCCTCGACAAAGCCGACATCGTGTTCGAGGAACCTGTTGAAGGCGGTATCACCAGGTTCATATCGGTGTACCAGTGCCAAAGCGCGGACCGCATCGAGCCGGTACGTTCGGCCCGCCTGGTCGACCCGAAAATCCTCGAGCCTCTCGGCCGGATGCTCATCGCCTATTCGGGAGCCATTCAACCGGCGGTGGGGGAGATCGATTCGCGAACGTCGCTTCTCAGTGACCTCAGCGACGACAAGGCCAGCGGCGCCTACTGGACGGACCCGGACCGCTATGCCCCCCACAACCTGGCCACGTCCACCGCTGCGCTCTATTCTGCGGCCGGCGCCCTGCACTACCCGGAGAAACCGCCGACGCCCATCTTCAGCTACGGACCTCCGGTACTGGGCGGTAACCCGGCGGCTGCTGTCAACCTCGATTTCCCGCTCGATGTCACGACGTGGACATGGCACAAGGACACCGGGCTCTGGTACCGGTCATATTCCGACACCGGCCCGGCGATGCTTGGCGACGGCAGCCAGATAACGGCGTCAAACGTGGTCGTCATGTTCGTCGAAGCGCACCCGACCCCATGGATCGAAGACGACACCGGGGTCCACGAGAACGACCTCGCCCTCAAGGGCACCGGCCCGGCCTTCGTGTTCCGCGATGGCACGGTTTTCTATGGGCACTGGGAGCGCCCGTTGCTCGACCATCCGGCAGTGTTCGTCGACACGAAAAGTGGTGACAAGATCACTCTCACCCCTGGCAATACGTGGGAAGAGCTCGTTCCCTACGGCGAAAAGGTCGCTGTTACACCCTGACCGCCGGACCTCGGGCCTGCACTCTGATCCGCCGGCCTCCGGCCCAAGCCCCCGGCCCCGGAGCCCGGGGTCATCCCAGCCACCGAGCGCGGGGCACACCCTGACCTCGGGGGGTTCGGGCGCGGGTTGGGGATAAGTCGGCGTCGATCGGAGCGGCCCGTATGCCTGACCTGAGGACGGAGTAGCAATCGAGCGGCTGTTTGCCCGACCTGAAGGCTGGGTACCTAAATCGCAGAGGGGAAGTTGCAAGCGCTTGCGTACGCAAGCGCTTGCGATTATTGGGGCAACCACCCGAGGTAGGTGATATGGCCGAACGCGTCACGATATTCGAGGTAGCCCGCCGAGCTGGGGTGTCGGCCTCTTCGGTGTCTCGGACGCTGGACGGCAAACCCGGGGTGTCCGCGGCCAACCGGCAGCTGGTGCGGGCGGCTGTAGACGAGCTGGGTTACGTCCCGAACGGTTCGGCTCGGGGGCTGGCGACCAGCCGGCACGGCGTTATCGGCCTCCTTTTCGCGGATATCGGCGACCAGAGTGCCGAAGCCGGCCACGAGGTTCTCCTCTACGCCGATCAGGTGATCCGGGGGGCCGAGCGGACGGCCCAGGACGCTGGGTACGCAGTCATGATCGCCGGCACCCGCGGGCCCGACAGCGCGGGGATGGTCCGCACCGTAGCAGGAAAGGTGGACGGCCTGGTCGTGCTGGCTCGGAGCATCCCGCACCCGGAGCTCGTGGCGTTGGCCCGCCGCGTGCGCGTGGTCCTGCTCGCGGCCAGGCGTCGCGCCCCGCGTGCCGACCTCGTGGCCGCTGACAACGAGGCCGGTGCCTTTGCGGTCACGGAGCACCTCCTCACGGTGCACGGCTACCGCGACGTCATCTTCGCCGGTGGCCCGCCCGAGTCGCCGGACAGCCAGGCCAGGTTCGCGGGGTTCCGGCGGGCGATGAAGGCGGCCGGCTTGCCCGCTCCGTCGAGGCCCGCCGTGTACGACGACTTCTCTGAGGCCGGTGGGACGCGAATCGCGAGCCGGTTGCTGCGCAAGAGCCACGTACCCCGGGCCGTCGTGGTGGCCAACGACCAAATGGCGGCCGGTCTCTGCTCCGCTCTGGCTGTGAAGGTGGCGGTGCCTGGCGACGTGGCCGTCACCGGTTTCGACGACATCCAGCTGTCGCGTTTTTGCTGGCCCCCGCTGACAACGGTGCACCAACCGATGCAGGACCTCGGCGCCCGGTCCGTTTCGTTGCTACTGGACCGGATCACAGGGGCGACGCAAGGCACGCCGCGATCGGTCTTGCTACCGACGACCTTGGTAGTCCGGGAAAGCTGCGGTTGTCCTTCGGCGCGGGCCGGGAGCTCAATATCGTGAACGGATTCACGGGTAGGGTCGGGGACTCCAGTGAGCCCCAGTGAGCCCCAGTGGTCCGATAGCCCAGGGTCCGGTGGTCCGCCGGGCAGTAGGGCCGGATGGGCCCCCAACCCGGCACGGCTGACCCTTCGGCAAAGCGACCCGCTAGCCAGGAGCGCTCACGCGCATTGATGGCGGTGGCCGGCAACGGTCCTGGCCCGACGGACCCGCCTCCGGACCGACAAAGCCCGTTTTTGGGCGCCGTCGGCGCTTTTGGTTGTAGTTGAAGGCATTGTCTGCTTCGGACCGCGACCAGTTCGCTTTTCTGCACCCGGAAAAGTCACAACCCGGGCTGATTGGCCACCCGACGTGAGACCACGATCGCTTTTAGCGGTGGACGGCTGTGGCCGCCCCGTCCTATAGTCCCCGGCAATATGCAGGAGCCCAGGAAAGTAGCCCTCGTCACCGGGGGAGGTTCAGGTATCGGCAAGGCCAGTGCCCTCGCGCTGGGACGCGCCGGGTACACCGTTGTGGTGGCTGGACGGCGTCGAGATGCTCTGGAGACGGCCACAAATGAGGCCGCCGGCCTTGGCCTCGATATAAGGGCCATACCGGGCGACGTGAGCGATCCCAGTTCAGTCGTATCGCTGTTTGCCGATATCGAGAATTCCTTCGGCCGGCTGGACTGCCTCTTCAACAACGCCGGCGTGGGGGCTCCGCCCGTCGGTATAGAAGATTTATCCTTCGAGCAATGGTCGGACGTAATCAATACCAACCTCAGCGGTGCCTTCTCATGCACCCAACAAGCGTTCCGGCTCATGAAGGCTCAGCAGCCCCAGGGTGGTCGGATAATAAACAACGGTTCTCTGGCGGCATATGTCCCGAGGCCAAATTCTGCGCCGTATACGGCGTCCAAGCACGGGATAACGGGCCTCACCCGGGCTACCGCGCTGGAGGGTCGCGCCTACAACATCGCCTGCGGGCAAATCGACGTCGGTAACGCGGCGACCGACATGTCGGCTACCACTGACGCGCAACAGCGGCCCGGCGGCAGCCCGAGCCGCGGATCGACGTGCAACATGTGGCGGACGCAGTGGCGTACATGGCCAACCTCCCCCTCGACACGAACGTCTTGTTCTTGACGATCATGGCCACCACGATGCCGTTCGTTGGCCGCGGCTAGAGGGACCGCGGC
The DNA here is from genome assembly GCA_963750465.1 of uncultured Acidimicrobiaceae bacterium. Lineage (GTDB taxonomy): Bacteria > Actinomycetota > Acidimicrobiia > Acidimicrobiales > Palsa-688 > Fen-671. Next base: position 223,585 of record CAVVRE010000004.1, on the reverse strand, counting down.
TAGGGACCGCGGCTAGAGGGACCATTGCTAGGAGGACCGGTGCTAGAAGGACCTGGACGAGCCCGGCTGACCGGTCAAACGTCACAGCTGAACTCCCAGCCGTCCGCGCCTTGCTCCGCCCCGGGCGTTCCGCAGGGCTTGGGGACCCTGAAGGGGGCTCGTGTGCCCTCCATCTTATATAAGTATTATGTAACGGTCCGGCGCCGCTCGCTCGTGTACGGAGCCTGGCTGGCATGATGGAGGACGTAAACCTACTCCCGGACCGGCCGGGGGTGCCGCTTGTGGCCACACGCATCCTGCTGATCGAAGACGACTCCAACATCCGCGCCTCGCTCGGGATGCTCTTGCGTCAGGAGGGCTACGCCGTGTCCGAGGCCGGCAGTGGTGAAGATGGCCTGGAAAGCTTCAGCGAGAGCGGCGCCGACGTCGTCCTCGTTGACCTCTTGCTGCCGGGCCTGGACGGTTTCGAAGTCACCCGTCAACTGCGGCGGGCCAGTGACGTTCCAGTCATTATTGTGTCGGCGCTGACCGGGACGAGGGACATCGTGGAGGGCCTGGAGGCGGGGGCAGACGACTACCTGACCAAGCCAGTGATGTCGAAGGAGCTTTCTGCCCGGATCCGGGCACTTATGCGCCGGGCTCAGGTTGGGTCCCGTGATGGAGTTGCCCTCGTCTTCGGCGATGTCGAGATCCACCCGGAGGCGGGCACTGTGCGCAAGAACGGAGCCGAGGTGTCCCTTACGGGCACCGAGTTCCGGCTGTTGTGCGAGTTGGCGGTCAAGCCGGGGTGGGTCATGAGCCGACCCCAGCTCCTGAACCGGGTCTGGGGCTACGACTACTTCGGGGACACGCGCCTGGTTGATGTCCACATCGGGCGGTTGAGGGCGAAAATCGAGACGGATCCGTCCAAACCGGAACTCCTCTTGACTATGAGGGGCCTGGGCTACAAGCTCCAGGCTCCATGAGCGGGCCTCGATGGTTGCTCGGGTAACCCAGGCCCATTCAGGGCCCGAACCTGTGGATGGTGGTGCCGCCGGGACCAGGCTCCGGCCCGGAGCGGGGCCGGCAGAGGCCCCCCCGATCCGGTCGGCACCCACTGACCGGGCACCCACGGACCGGGCACCCACTGACCGGGCACCCAAAGGCGACGGACGCCGCCGCCGGCCCCGGCGCCGCTTGGGGTTGAGGCCCCGGGTCACAATCGCCTTCGCGGCCGGGGCGGCCGTCCTGTCAGCGGCGTTGTCGCTCACCACTTACGGGTTGGTGCACCACTATCTGCTCGATGAGCGTGAGTCAACCGCCATCCACGAGGCATACTCCCACGCCAGAGTCCTAAAACGCGATCTGACGTACGCGGGCGCCAACCTGGGCGAGGCCCTTTCTTCGCTCATCGATGCCCAAGGGACGGTCACCCTGGCCTACCGGCAGGGCGAGTGGTACTCAGCCTCGGTGTCGCTGGGTGAGTCGTCAGGCGCGTCGAGACCCGCCAGCCTGCCTGCTTCCCTCGTCAAGATGGTGAGCGACGGCGTCCCGGCCCGGCAGCGGGTCATCGCCCAGGGCCAGCCGGCCGTGGTGGTCGGGGTGCCGCTGGAGTCGGTCCACGCCGACTACTTCGAAATACAGTCGCTCGGCGAGTTGGACCGTACCCTAAACCTGCTGGCCGTCGTGCTGTTCGGCTGTTCACTGGCCACCACGGCGGGCGGTCTGCTGGTCGGACGGTGGGCGAGCGGGCGACTGGTGCGGCCGCTGCACAGCATCGCCGACGTCGCCGCGGCCATCTCAGGGGGCGCGCTGGACCAGCGCCTTCCTCCCTCAGATGACCCCGACCTGTCCGTGCTGGCGGCCTCGTTCAATGAGATGGTGGGCGCCCTCGAGGAACGGATCAAACGAGACGCCAGGTTTGCCTCGGACGTGAGCCACGAGCTTCGTTCGCCCCTGACCACGGTCCAGGCCACGGTCGAGCTGCTGGAAGCGTCGCGGGCGGAGCTCTCACCCGACGGTCGCCGGGCGCTCGACCTTCTGAGCGCCGAAATCCGGCGCTTTTCGGACATGGTCCTGGACCTGCTGGAGATCTCGCGCTTTGACGCCGGCGCCGCCCACCTCGACCTTGAGGAACTCGCCCTCGACGACCTCGTGGTCAACACTGTGGCCGCGTACAGCCATGACGCCGTCCTGGTCACGGTGGCGCCGGAGGCCAATGGAAGCTGGTTGCTAGGGGACCGGCGCCGCCTCCAGCGCGTGTTGGTCAACTTGCTGGACAACGCCCAAGCTCACGCCGGGGGGGCGGTCGGTGTCCGGGTCGACCGGCGAGGCGACGAGGCCGAGGTGGCGGTGGACGACATCGGCCCGGGAGTCCAGCCCGCCGAGCGAAGTGCCATATTCGAGCGCTTCTACCGGGGGCGGCCGCCGGCCGGCGCTCCGAGAGCTCCGGGACGGGTCTAGGACTGGCACTGGTGGCGGAGCATGTGAAAGCTCATAACGGAAAGGTGGATGTCACCGACCGCCCCGGGGGTGGCGCCCGTTTCGTTGTCCGGTTGCCCCTCATGGCGCTGGTGACGCCCGAAGGTGCATAGGCCCGAATGCATAGGCCCGAAGTGCATAGGCCCGAAGTGGATAGGCCCGAAGTGCACAAGAAGGCCCATAGGAAGGCCGGGGCATTGGTCCGCGCCGCCGCCACTGTCGTCGCGGTAGCTGCGGTCGGTGCCGGGCTCGCCGGCTGCGGCGTGGGGGCTGAGAGCGCGCCTCAGCCCCTGGACCCCGAGGCTGTCCCGTACGGTCTCCTCGGCCCGACCTCGTCTCCGAGCACCTCTGACCCTGGCCTGTCGACGGCGCGGGTGACTTTGTACATGGAGACCGACAACGGGCGCCTCGTGCCTGTGCACCGTGACGTGGCGTGGCCGGCCACCATCGCCGCCATCCTGGGCCAGCTCGCCGCCGGCCCGACGGACAGAGAGTCGGGCCGGGGCCTGGTGAGCCCGGCGTCGTCAGTAGGTCACCTCCGGGTCGGCCCTGTGCACAACGGGGTGGTGTCAGTGGACCTACCCGTGTCCTTCGAGAGCCTTGGCGGCCAGGACCAGCAAGTGGCGGCCGCTCAGATCGTGTTCACAGTTACGACATTTACCGGGGTCAAGGGAGTGCGGTTCCTCGTGGCGCACCAGGTCGCCCAGGTACCGACGGGCGACGGCAGCCTCACTCGCGGACCGTCGACCAGGCAGGACTACGCGGCGCTAGAAGCCTGACCTCAGCTCCGGGGTCGATTGGCTCCGAGTCGCCGTAAAAGCGGCGTCAACCAGGGCAAATGCCCGAAACAGCGCCCGGTGGAGCCGAGGTGAAGGCGCCATCATAAGAGGCTGGCAGACCACGTCCGCGGCCACCGCCGTGAATTGTTACAAAGCTGTTACACCACCTTAACCAGTGGATCATGCCGGCCGGGAAGAATGTGTACGCGGGACTGGCGACGTCCACGACAGAGGTCCCGCAATGAGAGCGCGCCCGTCCAGGACCGAGCCAAGGAGACAACCTGATGAAAGTTATCGGAGCCGGACTACCTCGCACAGCTACCCTTACGCAAAAGGTGGCCCTGGAAATGCTCGGTTTTGAACCGTGCTACCACATGGTAAACGTGCTTGGCGACCTCGACAGGGTGCCTCGTTGGCGAGAGGCGCTCGAGGGTCGGAGCGACTGGGACGATATCTTCGGGAATTTTCAGGCCACCGTGGACTGGCCTGGCGCGTTTTTCTACCGGGACCTGATGGAGGCCTACCCTGACGCCAAGGTCCTGCTCAGTGTGCGTGACGGCGAATCATGGGAACGCAGCATGGGCGAGACCATCTGGGGCATTTTTTACGGGGACATGCTGCTCCACGACCTGTCCACGGCCTGGTCCCGAGTCGATCCCAAGTGGGCTTCCTATATTTCGCTCATGAAAGAGATGTGGGAAAAGAGCGGTCTGCTCGCCGGCAGCGACGAAGGTGCGGGCAGTGGGGCCATGGCGCGGGCCATGGAACGCTATAACCAGGAAGTCCAAAGTGCCGTTCCGGCCGAACGTCTGCTGGCCTGGTCACCGCGCGATGGCTGGGGGCCGCTTTGCGATTTCCTTGGTGTTGCGGTCCCGGATGCTCCGCTTCCCCATATAAATGACGCCAAGCAGTTCGGTGACAGGATCGTCGACGCGGCCGTGAACGCGTTGAACCGGTGGCGGGAGCAGGAGATGCAGGTCGGTACGAGCCGGTGAGCCTGGCTGAGGTCGGGTCGCAGTCAGCCGGCCTCAGCAGGCCCGCCGACGGCAAACAGGGCTCGGTCCCCGGAGCGCTTGGCCCCGGCCAGGGATGGCTACTGGCCGTCTGTTGCGTCGCCCAGTTCATGGTCATCCTCGACCTTTCGATCGTCAACGTCGCTCTGCCCTCGATCCAGTCGAGCTTGAACTTCTCGACCACCCAGTTGCAATGGGTGGTCGACGCGTACGCCATATTTTTTGCCGGGTTCTTGATGCTGGGCGGGCGAGCCGCTGATTACATCGGCCAACGGCGTACGTTCGTCATCTCCTTACTTCTTTTCGCCCTGTTCTCGCTGGCCGGGGGCCTCTCGGTCAACCACCAGATGCTGGTCGTGGCCCGTGGACTGCAAGGCATCAGCTGCGCGTTGATGGCGGCGACGTCACTGGCCATCATCACCTCGTCGTTTGCCGCGGGACCGGCCCGCCACCGGGCCATCGCGCTGTGGGGGGCCATGAACGGCGCCGGGGGCGCAGCTGGCACGGTTCTCGGTGGCATTATCACCCAGGAACTGAGCTGGAGATGGGTGTTGCTCATCAACCCGCCAATAGGCATCGCGGCCGCACTGGTGGCTCACCGCGTGGTGACCGAGCGCCGGAAGGAGGCGGGGCGCCCCCGGTTCGACCTCGTTGGTGCCCTCACCCTGACTCTGGGTCAATTGGTGCTTATTTACGGCATTGTGACGGCCGGCGTGCGGGGCTGGACGTCTCCAAACGCCATCGTGCCAATAGTGGCGGGCGCGGGTATGTTGGCGCTGTTCGTCGTCGTCGAACGGCACGCGCCAGATCCTCTCGTCCCCTTCGAGCAAATTACGCGATCGTTGCGCCTAGCCAACGTCATCGTGGTCCTGTTCAGTGCGGCCCTGTTCCCCATGTGGTACGTGAGCTCGCTCTACCTGCAGCAGGTGCTGGGCTTATCGCCCCTGGCCACTGGCTTCGCCTTCCTGCCGATGGCGCTGGTCATCTTTTTGTGTGCCTCGCGCGCCGGCAAGCTCGTGGGAAGGTTCGGGGTCCGGGCCGTCCTCGGCAGTGGTCTTGTGATCATGGCCAGCGGCATGCTCTTGTTCGCTCGGATCGGGGCGAGCGGCAGCGCCGTGGGCTACATCGTGCTGCCCGGCATCCTCACCGCCATCGGTATCGGCTTGTCGATCGTGCCCTCGACTATCTTCGCCACCCAGGGGGCGGGGCCGCTCAGGCCGGGCTCGCTTCGGGCCTGGTCAACACTTCACGACAGGCCGGTGGTGGCCTGGGCCTGGCCTTGTTGATCTCCCTGGCCACGGCGTACACGAGCAGGGCCATCGGTCGCAACGTCGCCGTGCCAGTGGCCCTTACCAACGGTTTTCGCGTCGCCTACCTGATCGCGGCTGGCTTAGTGATCGCCGCCGCCCTGGTCACCTTCGTCCTTGTGAAAGCACCGGCGGTGGCACCCGTCAGTCAGCGCTGGCGGCTGGCCGGCGTCGTCGTGCTGGTGGTGGCGTGTTTCACGGGCGTCTCGGTCGCCGCCGCCCAGCCGGCTGCGCCTATTGGCGCTTACACCACAAATGGGGCCTACAGCTTTGTTTCCGCTCCCGGGCTCCACCCCCCCAAGGTCCATCCCAACATGGCCACGGATGCCAGCCAGCTAGCCCCCGGGTACATCATGGTGGCCAACTTTTACGACCTGACGACGACCCCGATGGTCGGGCAGAGCGGGCCGTTGATCCTCGACAAAAAGCTCCAGCCCGTGTGGTTCGAGCCCGTCCCGGTAGACGTCGTGGCCTCGAACCTGACCGCTCAAACCTATAAAGGCCAGCCGGTGCTCACGTGGTGGCAGGGGGTCGTCTCTAATACAGGCGCGACCCAAAGTGGCCAAGACATCATCGTCAACCAGCACTACCAGAAGATCGCCACCTTGACGGGCCAGGACGGCTGGGTCATCACCCTGCACGAGCTTGTCATCAGTGGCAACGATGCCTGGGTGACGGCGAACAAGGACATCCCGATGGACCTGTCGAAGTACGGAGGCCCCTCGACCGGCGTGCTGGACGACTCGGCCGTGCAGGAGTACGACATCACCACGGGCAAGCTCGTCTCCACCTGGGACGCGTTGGACCATATCCCGCTGACCGATTCGAAAACGCAGCCGCCGCCGAACGGGTTCCCCTGGGACGCCTACCACGTCAATTCGATAGACTTGGAGGGAGGTTCTGGGTTCCTGGTGTCAATGCGCAATACGTGGACGGCCTACATGGTTGACGGCCGGACCGGGGCCGTTGAGTGGCAATTGGGGGGCAAGCACTCCACTTTTCAGGTGCCGACGGATGCATCGTTCGAATGGCAGCACGACGTCCAGATGCACTCTGGCTCCATTGTCACCATGTTCGACGATGATTGCTGCGAGATCACCGGCGCCGGGACCTACCTCGCCCCGGCCGGGCCGTCTCGGGCGCTGGAGCTCAAGCTCAACCCGACGGCCAAGACGGTAACTGTCGTCAATGAATACACCCACGGGAAGAACTTCGACGCCGCCTACATGGGCGACAACCAACTTCTTCCCAACGGCAACGTTTTCGTCGGGTGGGGTTCGCAGCCTTACTTCTCGGAGTACAGCCAGTCGGGCCAGTTGCTCCTGGACGCTTCGTTGCCTTCGCCCGACCTCACCTACCGCGCCACGTCGGATAACTGGGTCGGGCTACCGGAATACCCGCCGGAAGGCGCGGCCAGGGCGGGTTCGGAGGGCACCACCACCGTTTATGCCAGCTGGAACGGGGCCACCGCGGTTTCGTCCTGGAAGGTGCTGGCCGGCACGAGCGACCACCACCTGTCGGTGGTGGCTCAGGGACCGAAGACCGGGTTCGAAACCCCCATGAGCGTGAAGGGCCATTTCACTGTCTTCGAACTCCAAGCCCTTAATTCCCAGGGCCAAGTAATTGGGACATCGAGATCATTCACCTAACCAAGAAAACTAGATAATGGAAAATACAGAAGAGACCGTAGCTAAAGGCAACCGACCGAAACTAACCGCATGGGGACGACGGGTAACCGTCGTATTGGCCTTGGCCGCCCTGGCCATTATCCCGTCCGCATGCGGCTCGAGCAACAGTAGCGGCCAGACGACGACAACGACCGTCCCGAGCGGCTACTGATGGCCGAATAAAAATACGAGGGCTTAACGGGCTTCTATCTTCGGAGCTAGAGGCCGGGGCGATCGAGGCGGAACCGCTCCAGGACGGTCCCGTCTCCAGCGGCCAATTTTGCCACTTGCGTGCCCAACCACGGGGCAAATTTGGCGCCGTGCCCCGAACACGCGGAGCACACAATTATGGCGCCCCGTTGGTCCAGGACGAAGCCTTCGTCTGCCGTAGTCGTGTAGAGGCAAGTGGTCGAATTGAAGGGTTCAGGGACCAGTCCGGGCAACCAGCTCTTTACATACTCGACCAGCCGTGCCCGTGCGCCCGGGTCGACCACCCCGTCGCGGCCGGATGCAGTAGTGATCTGGCCGTTGTCGTGCTCGGCCACTTTTTGGGCGTTCTGGTCACCGCCATCGCGGCCCCCGGGGAGACCGTAAACGAATATTGCGTCGCGATGCACAAAGACGGGCCAGTCGATTGATAAGTCGCGGCGCGGGAAGTGGAACACCTGCTCCTGGGTCACGGTAACCGGAGGAAAGCGAACAATACCCTCCAGCAATCCAGCCACCCAGGCGCCGGCGGCGATAACTACGTTCCGGGCTCGCCACTCTTCCTCGTTGACCTTCACGACGGCATTTCTGCTCCCGGGGATTATTTCCGTAACCAGTGCGTGGTCCCTGATGATGGCGCCCCGCTTTCTGCTGGCTTCGACGCAGGCGGCGACGGTGGCGGCGGCGTCGATCACGCCCGCCGCAGGATGGAAGATGACAGCGGACTCGAAACGCATGCCCGGCCACCGCCGCCGGGCCTCGACGGCATCGAGCCGTTCGTGGAGGACACCTGACGCGCTCAAATGCTCATCAATCAGGTCGACGCCCCGTTTGGCCCCGTGGTCAACCCCTCCTGTGGTGCGCAGCAGCGTCGTCCCCGTGTCAAGCTCGAGTTCGCGCCAGAGTTCCTCCGATTCGCCCGTCAGCCGAACATAGAGCGCGTCTTCGTAAGCACGCCGGAATATCCTCGCGCTGCCGTGCGAACTGCCGTGGTGGTGGCCAACGGCAAACTGCTCGAACAGGACCACGGACAACCCGCTCTCAGCGGCCGCCCACGCTGACGCTGCGCCGGCCAGCCCGGCACCGACGATGGCCACGTCAATGTCGGCTCGTTGTCCGTCGACTGGCACCTCAGGGCCCATATCCCGAACAATAGGCATTGTTGAGGCGGCGCACCCGGGCGTTCGGGGTGCGCCGCGGCTGGAGCTGGCAATTAAAGGAGAAACGAGTGTGGCCACCAATAACGCATTGAGCGTGGGCTGGATAGGGACGGGAGTGATGGGCTTGCCGATGTGCGGGCACCTGCTGGCCGCCGGCTTCCCCGTCAAGGTTTTCAGCCGGACCAAGGAGCGGGCATCGCCACTGGTCGAGCAAGGGGCGCAATGGTGCTCCACACCGGCCGAGGTGGCCGAGGGCGTGGACGTCGTGGTGACTATGGTCGGCTACCCGTCGGACGTCCGCCAGGTCCTCCTCGGCGATGGAGGCGTGCTCAACGCGGCGGCCAGGGGGACCACGACCATCGACATGACCACGAGCGAGCCGCAGCTGGCCCGGGAGATTTTCGACGCCGCGGCGGCCAAGGGGATCGGTTCGCTCGACGCGCCAGTATCGGGAGGCGATGTCGGCGCCCGCAACGCCTCCTTGGTGATAATGGTGGGGGGGCGGCAAGAGACTTTCGATAGAGCCCTGCCGATATTTCAGCGCCTGGGCCAAGTGGTGACGTACCAGGGTGGGCCGGGCGCCGGTCAGCACACGAAGATGGTCAACCAGATCGCCATCGCCTCGGGCATGATCGGGGTCTGCGAGGCTTTACTCTATGCCTTGCGTGCCGATTTAGATGTCGCGAAGGTCGTCGAGACTATCGGCACGGGGGCGGCCGGCTCGTGGTCTTTGGTCAACTACGGCCCACGTGCCCTGCGCGGCGATTTCGAGCCCGGGTTCAAGATCGACCACTTCATAAAGGATCTGGGCATCGCCCTCGATGAAGCTCGCCGCATGAGGCTGGCCCTACCCGGGCTGGCTCTGGCCGAACAGCTCTACATTGCCGCCAGCGCCCAGGGGCGGGGCCAAAGAGGTACGCACGCGCTGGTGCTGGCGCTGGCTCAGCTCTCAGACGTCGATTGGAGGACGAGCACTTCCTGAGGTTCGTACTGGCTCTGCGCCGACGTCGCCGAGGGCTGGCGCACCGTCGTCCCCGCGGTAGCGGCCGTTGGCAACCGCGGTGGCCGGCAGGAGGTCACCGCCAGTCAGTTCGGCGCCAGTCAGTTCGGCGCCAGTGAGTTCGGCGCCAGTGAGTCCGGCGCCAGTGAGTCCGGCGCCAGTGAGTCCGGCGCCAGTGAGTCCGGTGGCCGCGGAGCTGGATGGCTCCTGGTAGAAATATTGTTTTCCGAGCATGGCCGAAGCGGCCGCCGCGATCAGGCAGGCGACCAGTGCAAAGTCGAGCGCCTCGTGCAGGCCCTGGCCGAACGGGACGGCGATCAGCTTCGGGAAGAAGGACCGGCCCGTGAGGAAAGCGGCCTGGGCCGGCTTCAAGTGTTCCAGGACACCGGTCGGCCCGAGCATGCTCTGGACCGGGTTGTAGCCGAGGAAAGCGCTGAAGACGGAGGACGTGGGCGGGAGGTCGGCCACCCGGCGGGCCGAGGCCTCGGGCACGCCATGAGCCACGAGGCCGTGGTACAGCGTGGTGGGCAGGTCGGCCGAAAGGCCCACAACTATGAGGGTAAAGAAGATGCCAATCGAAAGGACCATGGCCGAGTTCATGATCGTCGCGGCCATTCCAGAGGACTGGCCTCGCTGGTCAGGCGGCACCGCGTTCATCATGGCGGCCCGGTTGGGGGAGGCGAACAGGCCCATCGAGAGCCCGTTTATATAGATCAGGGCGGCAAACCAGATGTACGAAAAGTTGATCGGGAGCAACTCGAGCAGGCCGAAGCTAAGGGCGGCAATCAGCATGCCGCCGGTGGCGAACGGCCGCGCCCCGAAGCGGTCCGACAGATGCCCAGACACCGGGCCCGCCATCAAGAACCCGGCGGTCAGAGGCAGCATGAAAATTCCGGCCCACAATGGTGTTTGGGCGAAGGTGTAACCGTGGCTCGGCAGCCAGATCCCCTGTAGCCAGATGATGAGGATGAACATGAGCCCACCCCGGCCGAGGGCGGCCATGAGGCTGGCCACGCTGCCCGCCGCGTAAGAGCGGATCTTGAACAGCGGGATGCGGAACATCGGGGAGGGGACCTTCGTTTCGATCCAAACGAACAGGCCCAGTAATGCCAGTCCCCCGATCAGGCAGGCCAGGACCCACGGGTTGGTCCAGCCCATGGCGTGGCCGGCGTAAGGCTCGATCCCATAGACGATCCCGACCAGGACCGCGACCAGCCCAACGGCAAAGGCGGCATTTCCGAACCAGTCGATCCGGGCCGGGTTACGCACACCTTTGTCCTTCAAGTTGATGACGCCCCAGACGGTTCCGATGATCCCGACCGGGACCGAGACCCAGAACACCAATCGCCAGTTGATGGGCCCCAGGATGCCGCCCAGCACGAGGCCGATGAACGAGCCGGCGATGGCGGCCACCATGTTGGTCCCGAGCGCCAAGCCGCGTTGGGTAGGGGGGAAGGCATCGGTCAGGATGGCGGCCGTGTTCGCCATGATGAAGGCGCCGCCCACACCTTGCATCAAGCGCATGACGATCATGAACAGCGCGGCGTCCCGGCCATGTAGCCACGTCACTGACAACAGGATCGAAAAGAGGGTGAAGATGGCAAAGCCCATGTTGTACATGCGGACCCGGCCTACGATGTCGCCCAACCGTCCGAAACTCACCACCAGGACCGCCGTCACCAGCATGTAACCCATCAGCAACCACAAGAAGTAGCTGGTGTTGCCGGGTGTCAGCGGGTTCAACTGGATGCCGCGGAAGATATCCGGAAGAGAAATGAGCACGATCGAGGCGTCGATCGTGGCCATCAGCATCCCGAGGGTCGTGTTGGAGAGGGTCGACCACTTTCCCTTGTACGGGTCGACGATCGGTTCGAGGAGCGCGTCAGATCTAGTGACAGTTGCGGTCGCCAAGGATCTTCACCCTACTAATGGCGCCGGCCCAGCATCACTTTCGATGTCCGCCGCGGGCTAGTCAACCGGGCTGGGGGTGAACGGGCTGGGGGTGAAGAGGTCCAGCTGTGCCGGCACGCACGTTGAGCGTTGTGGGGTCTCATCGATCGTCGGTGCGGACGTCTGCATCAGCGTCGTGCCGGGCGCCAGCCCACGACCGAAGACGTGCGCCGCCAGCGCCGAAAGCCTCTCTTGCTCTCGCCGAGGCTGATAAGAACCGCGGTTGAAGCGCTGGGCGTAGAGGTCGGTGAGGTCGGGGCGGGCCGTCGCCAGCCAGCCCAGGTAGTGTTCGCGGACGCCCGGGCGCAGATGGAGCCCGACGACGCTGACGCCCACCGCGCCCGTGTCACGACAGGCCTCGACTACAGCCGTGACTTGCTCGTCTGTATCAGAAAGACCGGGTAATACGGGGGCGACGAGGGCTCCGCACGGGATCCCGGCTTCGTTGAGCCGCCGCACCGCTTCTAGCCGCTTGTCGGGCGGCGGCGTACCCGGCTCGGTGAGACGCCAAATCTCCCGGTCGAGCGTCCCGATCGACAGGTTGACCCTGACGGTTGTGCGGCGAGCCGCCTCAGTGAGCAACGCGAGGTCGCGGAGCACGAGCGTCGATTTCGTGAGGATGCTGAAGGGGTTACGCCGTTCGCTGAGCACCCCGACGATCCCGCGCGTGAGGTGGTACTTCCCTTCAGCGTGCTGATAGGGATCGGTGTTGGTGCCCATCGCGATCAGCTCACCCTGCCAACGCGGCGAGGACACTTCGGCCCGGGCCAGTTCGACCGCGTTTACCTTGACGACTATCCGGCGCTCGAAGTCCTCGCCGATCCCGAGGCCGAGGAACTCGTGCGTGGGGCGGGCAAAACAATAAGTGCACGCGTGCGAGCAGCCGCGGTAGGCGTTGATCGTGTACCTGAACGACATCCTTGACGACGCCGGCACGGTGTTGATGATGGTACGGGCATTGACGTGGAGGAACTCGAGCCCCCGGTACTCTCCCCGCCCTATGTGGCGCTCGGGCCACGGGCCCTTGAACAGAGTGCCGGGAACGTCTTCGTCCTCGATGGGCCACCTGAAGGCGTCCCTCTTGGCGGGTGCCATGGAAGCATCGTACATATGTTCGGGGCCCACTGTCCAGCGAAAGATTTGGTGGAGCCCTCGTCCCGCGAGGCTCCGGCTATCCGTGCCCGCCCTCAGCGATATGGAAGACCAGGCGGGGGTGGCCTGCTCGGGGCCAGGTGGGCGCCGGTGTGGTCGCGCTATCCTCAACCCACGGCCGCGATATAACGCCCGCCAAGCTGCGTCATCCAACAACAGGTAAGCGGCGAAAGTGAGAGGAGATATCCGCAAATGGCGATTAGTGCGGCGTTGCCACCGGGGACCTCAGGCGCAGATCCTTCGGCCGTGGCGCCCTACATGTTCTCATTGATGCAGCGGAATATGGCGACTAACGGTTTCCGGATCGCTGATCACAACGTGCCGGGCAATTTTTCAATGCCAGGGTGTGTCCTCGCGTCCCCATCCTGGTCGAACTATCCAGGCGATGTAGCCGGCATCAGCCAGGATTATGTCTTCAACTGGACACGCGATGCGGCCATTACCGTTTCGGCGTTTTTAGACCAGGCCCCAGCGCAGGCGCCCGCTGAAGCTGCGACCCAGATCCTGGCCAGGTACGTCGACTTTGCCAGCACCTGTCAAAGTGGTGGGGGCGTCCTCGGCCAGGCGAAGTACACCCCCGAGGGGTGGCCAACGGGCGCAGTGGACGAAAGTGATGGGCCTGCCCTCAGGGTCCTTACCCTCCTCCAGGGTTTTGCGGGGCTGGACCCGGGGACGCAGAACGCGGCCCGCAGTGTCATCTCGGCTGACCTCGCTTATTTATTGGACAATTCCCGGTACCAGCAACCGACCGTCACCCACTGGGAGGATACCGTCGGTCAATCGCTCTTTGCCCGGTCCGTTCAGCTCCGAAGCCTGAACCAGGTCATCACGGCTGGCCCTGGGCTGAATATTTCGGTCCCGGCCGCGGCCCAGGGCGCCGCCAGTTGGCTCGGTCAACAGTTGCCCATGCACTGGTCGCCAGCCGACAACTGTTATGTCTCCGTACTTGACGGCCAGAGGCTGACCGGCGATCCTGCCGCCCCCTACGATCCCAGCGTCGACCCGATCCTGGCTTGCGTTTACGGGGATGGGATTTTACCCACGGACCCAAAGCTTCTCTCGACGGCAGCACAGGTTCGTGCCCAGTGGACGACGGGGGCGGGTGCTTACCCGGTCAACGGCGCCGATGCGAGCCGGGGTCTCGGCCCTTTGATCGGTCGCTATGTAGGTGACCAGTATGACGGCTTGAGCCTGACCAGCCCTACGGGCCACCCATGGGGGGTTTGTACGTGTGCTTTCGCCCAGCTGTACTACGAGCTCGCAAGTGCGGTTGACAAAGGTGCGCCAGTACCGAGCGATCCGCTGACGGCCACGTTCCTGAGCCAGGTCGGCGTCACTGCTTCTGGCCCGGCGTCAGAGGTCGTGAGTGCGTTGAAGGCTGCGGGTGACAACATGTTGAACGCCGTTGTTTACCACAGCAATTACTTCGAGCTGAGCGAACAGTTCGATCAGACGACCGGTTTCGAGCTGAGTGTGCCCAACTTAACGTGGAGCTACGCCGCCTTCCTGCTGGCCGTGGGGGCTCGAGCACAGATCTAGGCACTGCACGGTGGTTTGGCGGTGGAGGCCGCCGATCATCGCCACGGGTGCAGAGGGCGATCTCCTTCGAGCCGGGTGGAGGGAGGCAGCGGCCCCGAAGGCCCTGCAGGGGGCGGGCCGCCCTGCCGGCTGAACCCGCTCCAGGCACCGTCTCGCGTCACTTTGAGCTGAGCGTAGGCTGTTTCCAGCAAACTCGAGTGGCAGTACCGAACCGACGTGGAGGTCCTGATGGCCATCGCAACGACGAACCCCGCGACAGGCGAGGAGCTGGAGCTTTTCGAGGAAATCTCCGAAAAGGAGCTCGAGTTGTCCCTGCAGCGAGCGGCGGCGGCTTTCGAGCGACAACGAATGACCACCTTCGGGCAGCGAGCCGCCTGGATGCAGCGGGCCGCGGACCTGCTGGACGCCGACCAACAGACCGTGGCCCGCCTGATGACGATCGAGATGGGCAAGACCATCAAGTCGGCCCGGGCCGAGGTGTCCAAATGCGCCCGGGGTTGCCGTTATTACGCGGACCACGCCGAGGCCCTCTTGGCCGATGAGGTGGCCGACCCGGCTGCCGTCGGGGCGATGGCGGCTTACGCCCGGTACCAGCCGCTGGGTGTGGTCTTGGCCGTGATGCCCTGGAACTTCCCCCTCTGGCAGGTGATGAGGTTCGCCGCTCCCGCGCTAATGGCCGGCAACGTCGGGCTGCTCAAGCACGCGTCCAACGTCCCCCAAACGGCCCTGTACATAAGCGATCTGTTCAAACGAGCCGGGTTCCCCGAGGGTTCCTTTCAGACGCTGCTCATCGGGTCGGCGCGCGTCGAGCGGGTCATCCGTGACCCCCGCGTCGCCGGCGTAACCCTCACGGGGTCCGGCCCAGCCGGCGCGGCCGTCGGCGCCGTGGCCGGTGAGATGATCAAACCGAGCGTCCTCGAGCTTGGAGGCAGCGACGCGTTTATCGTCATGCCGAGCGCCGACCTCGAAGCAGCGGCCCGGGTGGCCACGACAGCGCGTTGCCAGAACAACGGCCAGTCCTGCATTGCCGCCAAGCGCTTTATCGTTCACGAGTCTGTCGCCGATGAGTTCGAGCGGCGGTTCGTCGAGAACATGTCGGCCCTCACTGTCGGCGACCCCCTCGAGGAGACGACCGACGTCGGCCCGCTCGCCACCAGGTCGGGACGGGAGGACGTCGAGGAGCTCGTCGCCGATGCGGTAGGCAAAGGGGCCAAAATCCTGTGCGGTGGCGAACCGCTCGCCGGGCCCGGTTGGTATTACCCTCCGACAGTGGTCACCGAGGTAACCCCGGAGATGCGTATGTACGGTGAGGAGGTTTTCGGACCGGTTGCTACCCTCTTTCGGGTCAGCAGCATCGATGAGGCCATAGGTGTCGCCAATGCAACGGAGTTCGGGCTCGGGGCCAACGCGTGGACCAACGATGATGAGGAAAGCAGCAGGTTTGTGCGGGACCTGGAGGCCGGCGCGGTGTTCCTGAACGGGATGGTTACGTCGTACCCCGAGCTTCCCTTCGGCGGCATAAAGACTTCGGGGTACGGCCGGGAATTGTCGGCCGAGGGGATCCGGGCGTTCTGCAATCTGAAGACGGTTTGGGTGGGCGGGTCGTAGGCCGCTTGGCGCCCCCGTCCCGTTGGTTCACCACGATCTGGTCACCGCCCCGGCCACGGGTACGCGGCCAGCGCCTGCAATTGGGCCGGACCACCAGTCTCGAGATCGTAAAGGCTGGCCCCAATCGACCCGGCGCGGTGCGCGACATCAAGAAAACGCCAGATCTCCTTGGGCGTAGGCAGCCCGGGCGGCCCTCCCTCGGGCCCCATGTTGTAGTCCTGACCGATGGGTGCCACCGGACGCCATCGTGACAGGACGGTCACGGCCTGATCGACGGCCGCCCCCGGTTCGGTGCACGACCAATAGACCATGGGCGCAAATGCATCCACGAACGGGGCTTCCGCGCCATAGGGGTAATTTTCCAACCAGTAACTTGTGGGCCGCAGCACCGTGGCGATAACCGGCCGGTCGCCGGCCATGGCGCGCACGAGGGAGAGGTAGTACCGAACCCGCCGGGCCGTGAGGTAGGTCCCCTCCGACGTGGTCTCGATGTCGGGAGAAAAAGCGTCAGCGCCGGCCCGGAAGGCCATGGCGGCCCTGGCCGCGTCGGCCGCCGGGTTAGAAAGGGTCGGGAAGTCCCAGGCGACGACCGAGACGCCGGCCGCGTGCGCCGCCGCCACGAACTCCCGCAGCGTCGTCCCTCCGTAGAAGCCGTTCTGGCTGCTACCTGTGCGAACCCAGAGCTGCTTCAGTCCAGCCGCCCGGGCCGTGGCCACTATGGCGGAGACATCGACCCGGGAGCCCGGCCAGATCGTCAACCAGATGCCCTTGCCCGATATACCCGAGAGGTTGACTCGCCGCGGCCGAGGAGGGCCTACGAGGGGCACAGCCGCTTCAGGGACCACCGGCGGCCCGAGTGGCGGCGGCGGCGGTAGAGCCGGGATCGGCGGCGGCGGGCAGGGCTCGGGCTGAACGGGCGCCGCCGGCATCGGGTAGGGGACGCCCCTGGCCACCGGGGCCGGCTTCAGCCTGAGCGAGACGACAGGGTCGCCGAGCTGCCGGCGGGTGGCGCCGGCCGGACCGGGCACCGCAGTGACGGCCCCGGTCACCATGACCACCGCGAGGGCCAGAGTTCGCAGGGTACGCACGTGAGTCATTCTGACCGGTCCCGAGCTGGCAGCACCATCGCCCTCGATCACTCTCTTTCGCCCAGAGGGTGTTTAGGAACGCGCATTTCTGGAAAGTCTATTGACAATCACTCACAATTCGATCATGGTGAAGCAGATATGCCAAACAGTGTTCGTATATACGAACATGGGCGGCTGGGGGAAGTGCGGGACGACGGTTACCCGAACAGGACGACCGCGGACGGCACCGCTACAAGCCGGGCGCCTCATGGGCGGAACCGAACGGTCGACCGGGCGCTCAGCCTGTTGGTGCTCGTGTCGCAGGCAAGGCGGGCACTTCGCTTCGGCGAGTTGCAGCGCCAAACCGGGATACCAAAGGGAAGTCTGCATAGCTTGGTCCGGAGCCTCCTCGACGCCGGCTTCCTGCAGTCGTCCCCCGCCGGCCTGTCCGTCGGTTTTACGGCGTTTGAAGTTGGCACATCCATTCCTTTGGTGCGATCGGCGCGGTCGATCACCGACCCAGCTCTGGACGAGCTAACGGCCGTCACCCGGGAAAGCAGCCACTTCGGGACCTTGGTGGCCGGTGACGTCCTCTACCTGAACCGGCGGGCTGCGTCCTATGACCTGCTGTCGATCTCTCGTATCGGCCACCGCAAGCGGGCCTACGGCACGGCCCTGGGCAAGGCGATGTTGGCGTGCCTCGCAGATGACGAGATCGCCGCTATTTACCCCGCAGAATTGCCACCGCTCGCGCCGAACACGATCCGGACCCGGACGCAGCTCATGGCGGACCTCGACGGTGGCAGGCGCCGGGGGTACGCCACTGAGTCCGAGGAATCGACGCTCGGCGTGCGTTGCATCGGGATGGCGGTCAGCGCCGGCCCCACCCTCTTTGGCGTCAGCCTCACCGCCCCGGTGCAGCGCGTCAGTGCCCAACAGCTCGAAGAAATGCAGCCGCTGCTGGCCTCGGCCGTAGCACAGGTAGACAAGGCCATGCGGGTGAGTGCATGGCTGGGAGAGTTGGAAGTCGAGTTCGGCGCTGAAGGTGGCCCCCTCGCCCAAGAGGAGGGACGTGCCCTCGTCCTTCTGGCGGAGACACCGAGCAGAGGGCGCCGACAGACGAGGACAGTCCTTAGAGCTACTTAAAGCGAAAGGTGGGACACATGGCCACACCAAGCACCCTTGAAATACCCGGGGTGTCGGGCCGGCCGGCCCTCGCCAGACGCCTCATCGCCTCACCGTCGGCTGTCCCCTCAGCCGGACGAGGCCACCGTCTGCGGCGCGTGGGCGTCGCCTACCTCTACCTCTTGCCGAGCCTGGTGGGGGCGGGGCTGTTCATCCTCGTGCCGGTCATTGCCGTGGTCGTGCTCGGCTTTTTCTCCTGGAACCTCGTCGGTTCGCCGCAATACGTCGGCCTGGCTAATTACCACGCCATATTTACGTCGTCGCTGTTCTGGTCCTCGCTGCAGACGACGGCAGAGTACGTCGTCTTGACGGTGGTCCCCCTGGTAGTGCTCTCGCTCGGGCTGGCCATGCTCTTGCGCAACAAGTTCATGGGTGCCGGGGTCTTCCGCACCATCGCCGTCCTGCCCTGGTTGGCCACCCCCGTAGCCATTGGCGTGGTCTGGGAATGGATCTTCAACCCCCAAAACGGGGTGATCAACAACGTACTGGGCTTTTTCGGCATTGCCGGCCCGGCCTGGCTCAGTTCGTTCACCCTGGCCCTGCCCACGGTCGCCTTCGTCACCGTCTGGCAGTTCCTCGGCTATAACATGCTGTTTTTCCTGGCCGGTCTCCAGGGGATCCCGAACAGCTTGTACGAAGCGTGTGCTCTGGACGGGGCCAATTCGGTGCAGCGCTTTTTCCGCATCACTCTCCCGCTGCTTAGTCCCGACCATGCTGTTCGTCACTGTAATCGACATGATCTCTTCGTTTCAGGTCTTCGACACCGTCTACGTCATGACCAACGGCGGCCCCGGCTATTCGACTCAGGTCATGAACTTCGCCATACTACCAGCACGCCTTCCAGTTCCTGCAGATCGGCTACGCCTCGGCGCTGTCTGTGATCCTGTTCGTCATCATCCTCATCATCACCGTCCTGCAGTTCCTCTACTTCCGCAAGCGCCTCGTCTACGACCTCAGCTGAAAGGCACCTCGATGAGATCCCACACATACCGCATCCTCCTATCGTCCTCAGGGCCGCTACCTCGTGTTGCTTACTAGCCAGCCTGCTTTTCGTCGTGCCCGTACCTCCTTGCCCTGCTGGCCAGCTTTAAGCCCCTCAACCAGATGTTCTCTGGTTCACCCTTCTCCCTACCCCATCCTCTCACCTGGCATAATTTTGTCCAACTGATCAACCAGTACGATTTCGGCCACTTCCTGTTCAATACGGCCATTGTGGCGATCAGTATCGCCGTCGGCCAGGTCTTTTTTTGCGCACTGGCCGCCTATGCCTTCGCCAAGATGGACTTCCCGGGCAAAAACGCCCTCTTCGCCGTTTTCATCGCCATGCTCCTCGTCCCCGGGACCGTAACGATCATCCCCATGTTCATAATCGTGAAAAACCTCGGGTTGCTCGACTCGCTGCCCTGCCCTCGTCGTCCCCTACGTAGCCAGCAGCGTCTTCGGTGTGTTCCTGATGCGGCAGTTTTTCCTGCGCATCCCTGACGACCTCGTCG
The DNA here is from genome assembly GCA_963750465.1 of uncultured Acidimicrobiaceae bacterium. GTDB lineage: Bacteria > Actinomycetota > Acidimicrobiia > Acidimicrobiales > Palsa-688 > Fen-671. Next base: position 203,998 of record CAVVRE010000004.1, on the reverse strand, counting down.
AGCGCGGCCAAAGTCGACGGCGCTAATTCCTTTCAGGTGTTGACCAGGGTGATGATACCCCTCAGCCGACCAGTGCTGATGACCTTCGGGATCATGAGCTTCGTCTACGGTTGGAACAACTTCCTCTGGCCCCTTATAGCCACCAATGGCAACGGGGCCAGGGTGCTGACCGTCGGGATCGCCACCTTCCAGTCGAGCTTCGGGAGTGACTGGAACTTCATGATGGCCGGCGGCGTGTTGTCGCTGTTGCCCCTGGTGATCCTGTTCCTGATCTTCCAACGCTACATATTGAGTTCAATCCAGCTCAGCAGTTTCCGTTAAAGCGCTCCCGGATGACACCTTCCAGGCCTTACCAGGCCCACTAAGAAACGGAGGACAAACAACAATGAGAAAACCCAACAACCTCGACGACAGTGGCCGTGGGCGGTGCTGGCGAGCAGGCCGGGCGTTACTGTCCGCTACTTTGCGCTGTTGGTAGCGTCGTGCTCACTCTCTCAAGCACTGCAATGGCCTCGCCGACGGCGGCGCCACGGACGGCGGCGGCGCAGGCGCCCGTCACCCTCAACTACATGCTATGGGACACGAACCAGGAGATCGGCTACAAGAAGGCGATCGCCAACTTCCAAAAGGTCTACCCTTACATTCACGTCAACGTCGTCAGTGTCGGGTTCACCGACTATTGGTCCAAACTGGCCACCGAAATCGCAGCCGGCAATCCTCCAGACCTGTTCTGGGACAATCTCACCAACTTCCCTACCTACGTGGCGGAGGGCGCTCTGCTCGACGTCTCACCGTTGATCAAGAAATATCCACATAGACCTCGGCGACTATTTCCATAGTTTGCTTCCGCTTGTTCGTTTACAAGGGCAAGTACTACGCCATCACGAAGGACTGGGACACCATCGGCCTGGTCTACAACAAGAACGAGCTCAAAAAGGCCGGTCTAGCCGCGCCGACAAACCTAACGTGGAACCCGACCAATGGCGGGCACGCTGCTCAAGTACGCCGAGGCTCTGACGCTCGACAACACCGGCAAGCATGCGGGTCAGGCGGGCTTCAACCCAAAGAAGATCGTCCAGTACGGCTTTTCAGCTGGCAACGCCGGGGCGGGTTATCCAGACCGGCTGGGCGAACTTCCTAGAAGAAAACGGTGTCAGCTATTTCTCACACGGCAAGTTCAGCGTTCGACACCCCTAAAGGAGACCAGGTCTTCCAGTTTTTGAACAACCTCGTTTACAAGTGGCATGTGGCGCCTCCGGCTACTGTCACGACCCAGCCCACCTACGTCGAGTCGACCAATTCGTTCTCACCTGGCAATGTGGCCATGATGACCGACGGCGACTGGGACCTCGCCGTCGATAGCCAGCACGACCAAGTTCCCCTGGGGGATCGCCCCCCTGCCGGCCGGGCCCGCCGGGATCGTCTCGGCCACCAACGGGCTCGGGATCAACATCTATGCCCACTCCAAGCACCTCCCGGCCGCTGAGCTCCTCTGGGCCTGGCTGACCAATAAGTCGACAGAGACGCTCATGAGCAATGACGGCTATATCTGGGGCAGCATGCCCTCGGTCGATGCCGGTTACGTAAGTTACTGGGCCAAGAAAGGGCGTCGATGTGTCCCCCTTCTTGAAGCGAACAAAAGGGCAAGACCTTCCTCCTCGGCGAAGCGCCCCAACGCTCGAGACCGCCTATACCCAGCTGGAGACCCAACTCAACCTTGTCTTCTTGAACAAGGAATCTGTCCACTCCGGGTGTCTCGAGCGCTGTCTCGCAGGCGAATTCTGCTCTTGAGCGGTATGTGAGCGGCCAGTGTAACGCTGAGCACTAGCAAATTCGGTACGGCCCGTGCCGGCGGTGCGGCGGCAGCCGCCGGGTACCGGCGTTGTCGGAAGACCCGCTGCTGACGGAGGCGGGTCGCGCTGTCAGTGTTGGCGCCTCCGACGGCTACGAGTCATGGTCCCGGGGCGCTGTCCCATTTCAGGAGCCAGCAAGTCAACAATATGACAGACGAAAGGAATACAGCGATGGTAAAGATCGCGGTCATCGGAGCCGGGAGCCTTGTCTTCACCAGGAAGCTGGTTAGTGATCTCCTGCAACAAGAGCCGACGGCCGATGCCGAGATCACGCTCATGGACATCGACACCGAGCGGTTAAGAGAAGTGGGGGAGGTCGTCGAGGCGATAGTCGACCAGAGCCATTCGCAAGGCTCGCGTCAGGCTTACCAACGACTGTGCCGAAGCAGTGCGCGGTGCCGGCTATGTCATGAACACCATCGCGGTCGGGGGAAGGCGAGCCGTCCAACTCGATTTCGACATCCCTGAGCGCTACGGGGTCACGCCAGACGATCGCCGATACGCATGGGATCGGAGGCATCTCCCGTGCGGCCCGCACCATCCCGCAGGTCCTGGCCCTCGCGAGAGTGATCGAGGAAGAAGCCCCCGATGCGTGGCTCCTCAACGAGACCAACCCGATGGCGATGGTGGTCATGGCTCTTGCCGCGGGCGACGAGCGTACGCCACGTAGGGCCTGTGCCACGACGCCGAGAACACCGCACGCGAGCTGGCGGAGTACCTCGATCTGGCGGACCCGGCCCGTCTGGCCTGGACGGCGGCCGGTATCAACCACATGACGTGGTTCTTGACGATCGCATCCGGGGCCAGGATTTCTACCCTCTACTGCGCGAGCGGGCGTCAGGACCCTGCCGTCCGTGAGCAGGATGCCGTTCGCTTCGAACTTATGGACCGCTTTCGGTTACTTCGTGAGCGAGTCGAGCGTGCACAGCGCTGAGTACTACCCGTGGTTCCTCCACCCCGGCGGTAACGCCGAAGGTCTCGGGATCCGGGGACGGGAATATCTGGCCATACTCGACCGTCAGGAAGAACGGTTCGCCGAGAACCGGTGTTCACTAGCGGACGTAGGCCCTCAGGCGGCGAAGTCCACTCCTCAAAGCGTAGAGTACGCGCCGAGGATCGTGGCCGCCCTAGAGTCAAATATCCCGTTCACGTTCATGGGCAACGTGGCCAACAAGGGCCATCTCATAGAGAACCTGCCCGAGAACTGCTGCGTTGAGGTCCCGTGCACGGTGCGAGGAGGGACGATCGTCCCTGGGCGAGTCGGTCTCCTGCCGGAGGCCTGTGCCGCCCTGAACCGGATGGCTATCAACGTCCAGTTGTTGACCGTCGAGGGCATTTTGGCCGGGCGCCGCGACCTTTTGCACCAGGCTGCGTAGGTAGACCCGCTGTTGTCCGGCCAGCTCAGCCTGGACCGGATCGGCCAGCTGGTAGACGAACTGCTTGATGCACATCAACTCGCCGGTGTGCCGGCGTGAACGTCAGGTTCCTGGAAAAGGGTGGGCCGGGTTGGGGCTGTGTGTGGACGGGGCCACGAGGCGGCATCAGAGCGGAAAGGTCCAAATTTCAACGGAAAGGAAGGGTCTAATCGGTGGAACGGAAATGGGACGACCTGTTGTTGCGTGAGTACCGGCCGGAGCCAACGGTTCGGTTGGCAGAACACGACGTGGCCCGGGCTTCAGCGCCAGTCGTGGACGTGCACAATCACCTGGGCCGTCGGATGGACGTGAACGAGCTCGCAGTCACCAGCGACAAGGCCGATTGGCTGGTCAGGGATATCGGGGCGCTGGTGGCCGACATGGACGAGTGGAACGTACAAACCATCGTCAACCTGGATGGCGATTGGAGCGACAACCTCGATGCGAACCTGGACCGTTACGACCGGGCCTACCCGGGCCGGTTCGCCACGTTCTGCCGCCTCGACTGGGACGATTGTCAGAACCGCGGGTGGCCAGACCGTTTCGCGAAAACCCTGCAGGACTCGGTGGAACGGGGGGCCACCGGCTTGAAGGTGTGGAAGGACGTCGGGCTCCATGTCCGCGACGAATCTGGCGCGCTGGTCCTGTGTGACGACGAGCGGCTGGCGCCCGCTTGGGAGGTGGCGGCCCAAGCGCATTTGCCCGTCCTGATCCACATCGCCGACCCGCCGGCCTTCTTCGAGCCCCTGAGCGAGAGAAACGAACGGCTCGAGCAACTGCTGGTACACCCGGAGTGGCACTTCGCGGATCCGAAGTTCCCCCGTTTCCAGGTACTCATCGATGCCCTCGAGCACCTGGTAGCGGCGAACGCCGACGTCACGTTCATCGGTGCCCATGTTGGTTGCAACGCCGAGGACCTGGGCTGGGTGGGCCGGATTCTAGACACCTACCCGAACTTCTACGTGGATATCGCGGCCAGAGTCGCGGACCTGGGAAGGCAGCCGCGGGCGACTCGGCGCTTGATATTGAGCCATCCGACCCGAGTCCTATTCGGTACGGACGCCTTCCCTCCGAAGCACGGAGCATTTGCGGGGTATTTCCGGTTCCTGGAGTCAGACGACGAGTACTTCCCCTATTCGCACTCCAACCCACCAGGGTGCGGGCGATGGACCATTTCGGGCCTTGACCTCCCGGACGATGTGCTGGTCGATGTCTATGGCGCCAACGCCCGCCGCATCATTCCTGCCCTCCGCTCGGACTGAGCCCGCACGGCGCCTGATAGCCGAGATTGTTGCTGGAGTCGCCCAGGGCTTATTTTGGGTCGTCGTGGGTGATGACCGAGGATGACGAAGGTTTTCGAGCGGGCGGCAGATGCCGTTGCTGACATAGGGCACGGCGCCACCATCGCCGTTGGAGGTTTCGGCCTCGCCGGAGTCCCCATGGACCTTATTCACGCCATCCTCGGGCTGGGCGCTCAGGATCTCAAGGTGGTCTCGAACAACGCTGGTGCGGACGAGCGGGGTTTGGGGCTCTTGCTCAGAGAACACCGGATCAGCAAGATGACGAGCTCCTACGTTGGCGAGAACCGTGAGTTCGCTCGGCAGTACTTGTCCGGCCAACTCGAACTGGAGCTGGTCCCGCAGGGTTCGCTGGCTGAGCGGCTACGGGCGGGAGGGTGTGGTATCCCGGCCTTTTATACGCCGGCAGGGGTGGGCACTCTGGTTTCAGAGGGCGGCCTGGTCTCCAAATACAACTCCGACGGCAGCGTGGCGCGGGTCTCGGCCCCGAAAGAAACCCGTGAGTTCGGGGGTCGTCGATATCTGTTGGAGGAGGCCATAGTCACCGATTTTGCGCTGGTCCGGGCGCAAGTAGGAGATCCGTTGGGGAACCTGGTCTTCCACGCCTCGGCTCGCAATTTCAACCCGCTCTGCGCCATGGCCGGCCGAACGACCATCGCTGAGGTCGAGCAATTGGTCGACGTAGGGCAGCTCGAACCCGATCGTGTCCACTTGCCCGGGATCTTCGTCCAACGGGTAGTTTTGACCGGTACTGGGAAAGAGGCTCCTCTCGCCACAGAGATGGCCAGCGCCTCCTAGGACGGAGACCTGGATGTCGCTAACACGTCAGCAGCTCGCCACTCGGGTGGGCCTGGAACTTGGCCCGGGCACATACGTCAACCTCGGCATCGGATTGCCTACCCTCGTTGCCAACCACCTCCCTACCGGTGTCAACGTGATAATGCACAGCGAGAACGGCATCCTGGGCGTCGGCCCCTATCCGGCCCCAGGCTTGGAGGACCCCGATCTCATCAACGCCGGAAAGGAGAGTGTGACCGTCAACGACGGCGCTTCGTTTTTCGACTCTTCGATCTCCTTTGGCATGATCCGGGGCGGCCACATCGATGTGGCCATCCTCGGGGCCATGCAGGTTTCCGCCCGGGGCGACCTGGCCAGCTGGCTGATACCCGGAAAGGTGGTAAAGGGTATGGGCGGCGCCATGGACCTTGTCCACGGGGCGAAACGTGTCATCGTGATGATGGACCATCTGGCCAAAGACGGCTCTATCAAGATCGTAAGCGAGTGCAGTTTTCCGTGCACCGGCCAGCGCGTCGTGGACCGGGTCATAACCGATATGGCCGTGATCGATGTTGGCCCCAGCGGTCTGTTTTTGCGCGAGCTGGCGCCGGGCGTGAGCCTCGACGAAGTCCGTTCCGCCACGGAACCTGAGCTCGTCGTGGTCGATCCGTTGTTGACAATGGCTGTGACGGTCTGACCGAGTAAGGACGTTCATCCGGACGATCACTCGGCAGCCACCAGGTCGGAAGCGCCATGTCGGGAAGTCGCAGCGGTCGTCCAGCGTTGCGATGCCGTGTGTTCACCCAGATCGTACGTCTGATTGAAAAACTGAAATAGGCTGCGCTGACAACGATGAGCCCGCGTTCTTACCAGCTCGGGAAGCGCCAGGAACAGGTCGATGAGGTCCGCCAGCGGGTGATCGGCTCCGCCCGGAGCCTCCTGGCGGGTTCCACGAGTTATACGGATTTCACTGTCGATGCCGTGGCCAAGAAGGCCGACGTCGCCCGGGCCACGGTTTACTACCAGTTCGAGTCCAAGACCGGGCTGCTCGAGGCCATCTGCGATTCGATGGCGGTAGACGGCCGCCTCTTCGAGTTAGAGGCCGCCTTTCGGCAGCCCGACCCCCATCAGGGGCTCCGGGAGTTCGTCGAGGGTTTCACCAGGTTCTGGGCCGTCGACCGCCTCGCCATGCGCCGGTTGCGGGCACTCTCGGCGCTCGACCCCGAAGTCGGCTCCGTCATCAGAGAGCGGGACCAGCGCCGTCGGCGCGGCCTCGAGGTCCTGATCGGGCGAATTTTCTCTTCCGGAGGCGACCCGCGACCGGCTGACATGGAGGACCTCCTGACGCTGGCCCATACCCTGACCAGCTTCGAGACCTTCGACTCCCTCGCTACCCGCCACCACGAACCGGCCGAGGTGGCGGGCGAAGTCACCGAGCTCATCGAGATGGCCCTTCAGCGTTATCAGCGCCCCGGTGGACCGAGCGGGAGCCCGACCGGGCGGTCAACGGGGGGTTCGGCCGGGCAGCTCGACCGGCGGCTCGACTCCTCGGGCGCGCCACGGTTCGGGCGGCCGCTGACCGTTCCCGGCCCGGGACGGTGGGCGTAAACCGTGGGCGTAAACCGTGAGCGTAAACCGTGAGCGTAAACCGTGCTTATCGCCCCCTTGACGCCTGGCGGGCCGGACCATATAATTTAGTCATACGGACAGTATGATTGAATTACGGCGGTGACCACGGGCCGCCCCTGGTGGCGTCGGCACCCTCGTGGGACCACCACCTTCTGGGATCACCACGCCCTGAAACAAGGAGGACGGACTATGGCTACCAACTTCGCTGGTCGAGTTGCGTTGGTGACCGGCGCCAGCCGGGGGATCGGGGCGGCTGTCGCTAGAGCCTTCGCCGGCGCCGGAGCGGCGGTGGTGTTGGCCAGCCGGGACCAGGTGGCGTTGGAGCAGGTCGCCAGCCAGATTGAGGCAGAAGGCGGGACCGCCCTCTCGGTGCCGACCGATGTAAGTGAGGCAGCCGCCGTGTCTCGCCTCGTCGAGGCGGCGGTCGAGCGGTTCGGTAGGCTCGATTTTGCCTGTAACAATGCCGCGGGAGGGGGTCATCGACCTACTCCGCTGGCCGAGGTCTCGGTCGAGGCCTTTGATTCGGGCCTGACCGTGAGCCTGCGCGGAGTGTTCCTGGCCCTGAAGTACGAGATCCCGGCCCTGCTGGAGGCTGGCGGTGGGGCGATCGTGAACACCTCCTCGACGGCCGGGTTGCAAGCCGTGGGCGGACTGGCGGCCTATGTCACCGCCAAGCACGGGATCGAGGGCTTGACCAAGGTGGCGGCGCTGGACTACGCCGCCCGGGGCGTTCGAGTAAACGCCGTCGCCCCCGGGCCGATCCTTACGGAGAACCTCATGCGAGCCGGAGAAGGTGCCCAGAGGGCAGCCGCCTCCGCTATGCCTATGCAACGGGTGGGCCAGACGGCCGAGGTGGCGGCGGCGGTTGTATGGCTCTGCTCGGACGAAGCCTCCTACATAACCGGCACCACGGTTGTGATCGACGGCGGCAAGCTCGCCGGGACCCCGCCGTTCCAGGTCCAGCTGAGCCCGAACACCTGATCCGTCCACGCGGGCCGCGCACCGGCTGTTTCAGGCGGTCGTTGCCCGTCAACTCGTCACGGTCCCCAGGCTGGCGGAAAATCGCTCGACCGCCACCTGCTGCGGCCATGGCAGCAGTATCTGCGCGTGGAGGCCGCCAAATGCCGCCGTCTGGCGCCAGAATTGAGCCGATCTGGGTGCAGTTCCCGCTTTTGGTCGCGCTCGCGAACGATTTTTGCCTCCGATCGCGGCCAAAAGGGATTCCTGCACCCAAAAACCCGCCCGTGAATCGCCGTACCACCTCTGAGCGCGCTCTGAGCGCGCTCGAGCGTGCTGTCGGCGGTGGGCGGTACTTGAAGCAGCCGGCGGGCGGGCTCGAGGTCGACGACACAGCGCTTGGGTGCGCGTTCGCAACCGAGGGCGCTGACGCCCGCCGGCGTGGTCATGGACCGGCTCGCCCGGCCCACGGTCCACTTGGTCGTCCGGAGGGCGGCGGCCTTGGGCGTTCGTGGCTGACCGTTACCGGCGGTTACCTCGTCTGGCGTCGCCGCCTCACTCGCCCACCCACCGAAGGTCTGCGCCGACCTCATTATGCTGTCGGTGCTAGGGTGCGCATCTTCAGCGAGCGGTGCGCTATTTGGGTACGACGGAGGGGGAGGACCAGATATGGCAGTTTTGGCGCGGAAAACCCTATTTGCTGCGGCCACGGCGGTGTCGGTGGCGGCGGCCTTGGTAAGTCAGCCGGTGGCGAGCGCCGAGGCGCCGGTGCCACAGGCGAGTGGCCAGCCCACGACAGTGATCATCGTCATGGGCGGGTCGTGCACACCAGTGGGCTCGAGCGCTCCAAGGACTGGTGCGTCCAGTGCTACTTGCGACCAGCAGGAACCGGTCCTGGCGCAACTGCAGGGCGCCGGGGCGACCGTCCTGTCGACGACGAGCCTGGTCGACACGATCACCGCCAGCGTTACTCCGGCGGAAGCAAGTGCCCTGTCGTCCCTCCCGGGCGTGACGCAGGTCGTGCCCGATGCGACGATACCTTTGGTCCAGCCCGTCGTCCCCGGTCAAGGCCGCTCTATCCCGCCGGTGCTGAGGGGTGGGCCAGGTCCGAGATCTCAGGGTGGCGGCACAGAGATCTGCGGTACGCAATCGAGGCCGGAGCTGGACCCACAGGCGCTCCAGGCGATAAACGCGCCGGCCGCTTGGTCGCTCGGCGCCACCGGGGCGGGTGTGACCGTGGCGACCATCGCCGACGGGCTAGACACGACCAACCCTGACCTGCAGCGCAACCCGGCCTACGGCCAAGCCGGTGCGCCGGTCGTCCAGCAGGTCGACTTCTCTGGCGACCCGGCGGGCACGCCAACCACGGGCGGGGAGATGTACCTCGACGTCAGCTCGATCGCCGCTCAGGGCAACCAGGAGTACAACATTTCGCAGTACGTCAACCCTGGGCAGGCGGCCCGCCTGCCCGCCAGTGGTTGTTGGATCAAGGTAGTCGGGGCCGCCCCGGGCGCAAGCGTGCTGGCGGAGAAGGTCTTCAGCCAGAACAACGACACCACTGAATCAGGGTTCCTCCAAGCGATCCAGTACGCCGTCCAGAACGGCGCCAAAGTCATCAACGAGTCCTTTGGCTCCAACAATTTCCCGGACACCGCCCTCGATGTCACCCGTGAAGCCGACGACGCTGCGGTGGCCGCGGGCGTGACGGTGGTCGTGAGCTCGGGGGACGCAGGCAATACCAATACGATCGGTTCCCCCGCCACCGACCCCAACCTGATCAGTGTGGGGGCGACAACCACGTTCCGTGCTTACGCGCAGGCCAATTCCGGGGGCTTCGACAATCCCGCCGTCGGCAACGGTCGCTGGGCCGACAACAACATTTCGGCGCTGTCCTCGGGTGGGTTCAGTCAGGCCGGCAACACCGTCAACCTGGTGGCGCCAGGGGACTCCAACTGGGCCCTGTGCTCCACCAATCCATCGCTATTCACGGACTGTTCCGACATCTTCGGGGGCACTGACATCGGCGTCCAGCAATCCGGCGGTACCAGCGAGTCGGCCCCTCTGACTTCGGCCGCCGCCGCCGACGTGATCCAGGCCTACGCTCAGGCCCACGGGGGCACCGATCCCTCGCCCGCCCTCGTCAAACAAATCCTGGTGAGCACCGCCACCGACATCGACGCTCCTGCGGACCAGCAGGGCGCCGGGCTGCTCGACATTGGAGCCGCGGTGAACTTGGCCAAGTCCATCTCGGGCCAAGCCAGCCGCCACGGGCCTGACCATTCGAACGGCGGAGGTCTCCTGGTCAATCCCAGCCAGGTCAACTTTGTCGGGCAGCCCGGAACGCCGGAGTCGCAGCAGATATCTCTGACCAACACCGGGATGTCCCCGGAGCGCGTCGACCTGTCCACCCGCGCGCTCACCAACCAGGTCTCCGACAGCGGCGTTCAGACGTTCACTATGGACCCGAGCAACCCGACCACCAACAGCGGCACCATGCCGATCTGGTCGGGCGTCACCGAGGTGTACCAGACCGAGACCTTCAACGTCCCGAGGACCGACCCGAGGTCGCCGTCGCGGCTGTTGTTCTCGGCCGACTACCAGTTCACGGGCCAGGGTTCCGTGCTGCACGTGGCCCTGTTCGAGCCGGACGGGACCTACGCCGCCTACAGCGAGCCTCAGGGCCTGGGGGACTTTGCCGAAACCGAGGTAACCAACCCGGTCCCGGGGAGGTGGACCGCCTTGTTTTTCACTGAGCAGGACGGCGCCACCGGGCCCGGCTCTTCAGGTACCAGTGGGCCCGTCCAGTGGGATGCCCAAACCTGGCAGTACGAGCCGGCCGGCTCGATAACGCCTTCGGGCCTAGTCATCCCCCCGGGCCGAACGGCGACGGCCACGTTCAGCCTCACCACTCCCGCCGCAGCCGGGGATACCGACCAGTCGATCGTGGTCTCGTCGGCCGATGGTCAAACCAGCATTCCGGTAACGGTCAGGAGCGTGGTCCCGATGGGCCCGAGTGGAGGCACCTTCAGCGGGGTGCTCACGGGAGGCAACGGGCGGCCGCAGAGCGAGGCACAAACGAACTCGTACTACTTCAACGTGCCCCCGGGCCAGACCGACCTCGACGCCAGTATCGCACTGGCCAATAACCCGAGTGCCGGTTTGGTTCAAGGCGATTTTCTCCTGGCTTATTTGGTCGACCCCAACGGCCAGACGGTCGGGTACTCGAGCGACGTCACCCTGGAGCCGACGAGCGCGGGGTTGGAGCCGGCCACATCCCTCTACACGCAGGTGTACCACGTAGCGCCCATCCCCGGTCAATGGAAGCTGGTCCTGTACTGGTTCAACCCGGTGGTCGGCAACGAGCTCAACGACGCGTTCACAGGGTCGGTCCAGTTCAACCAGGTGAGGGTCAAAAGCAAAGTGCCCGACTCCTCGTCTGTCAGCGTGCCGGCGCTGACGTCGACCGCTTTCAGCGTCCGGGTTGAGAACACCGGTGTGGCACCGGAAGCCTTCTTCGTCGACCCCAGGTTGGCCAACCAGACGGAGACGGTCAACCTGCCCAACCAGAACCCCGCTGTCACGGCGACCAGCTTCACCATCCCGCTGCCCAGCGGTTTGTCGTTCCCCTACTACCTGGTCCCGACCCACACCACCCAGCTCCAGCCCAGCGTGTCGAGCGCCGATGGCAGCACCCCGGTGACCTTCGACATGGAGTACTTACCTGGTGACCCTGACCTCTCTCCCGCCGTGGCATCACCGGGGGTGACGGGCACCTTCGGGCCGGGTTCCGCCAGCCTGACCTTTACCGAAAGTCCTGAAGTCAGCCCGGGCTTTTGGCTCCTGAACCCCGACGAGATCGGGCCGTACCCGGCTAGCGGCGTCCCGGTGGACAACGCGTCCGCCAGCCTGTCAGCGGTTACGGAGGCCTTCGACCCGGCCGTGACCTCGAGCAGCGGCAACCTCTGGGACGGGAGCCTGTCCAACCCCCTGTACCTGATGCCGGGGCAGAGCGGAACCATCGAGGTCGACATTTCGCCGACGGGAGCACCCGGGACCGTTAGTTCGGGCACGCTCTACGTTGACGACGTGACTCTCGGAAGTTTGGCCGGCGTGGCCAACACAGATGGCGACGAGCTGGCGGCCATCCCGTACCAATACAAGGTCGGCTAATCAGTTGCGTGCTTGGACAACGGGGCCCTGACATCGTAAATGACGCTCGTGCTACGGCTGGGAGGCGCTGTAACGGCCGGCCCAGCCGCACGGGCCACGGGCTCCAACGGAAGGCTGACCGTCAGGCGGCAGGCGTAACGGGCTGGGGCGAAACGGGCTGGGGCACGACCCGATGAGGGCCGCGGACAGTCACGGTCACGTTCCACGCGACGAGGGCGTCGCAGCTGGCCGAGCCCGGGGTGGCGGGCGGGCACGCCCGCCTATCTGAACTGAGCCTGACGGTGCCCTCGCTTTTCGCCACGAAGTCTGCCGCCGTCACCCCCCGGGCCAACGTGATGGCCAAAGGAAGGGGCCTGAGGATCCCTGTCGGCGATGCGACAATATGCCGCCACGCCATCCCCGTTCGCATCGGCCCGGAGAGCGAAACGAGTAACTTCTCGCCCAATGTCAGACAAATCGTGTCACCGTTTTGCCGGTTGCCGATCGACCCACCGTGACCGGACAGCCCCCCGGTCGGCAAAATGCACGGGAGCACAGGTGTACTCGCCCCGGCGGCTGACGCTCCGCTCGTCCCCGTAGACGTCACGATGCCCGTGAGAACAGCGCCCGTGAGAACGGCGCCGACCAGTGCCGCCCTGAGGATCCCGGCTTTCCCCACTTCGCCTCCTGACCCGAAGCTTACCGGGCCGGTCCGACGTCACGGCGACGGCGACCTTGCCGGCCGACCGGGACCGCCATCTCTACGCCGCAGCCGGCAACGAACGGGCTAGCCGACGAGGGCCGGCCGGCGAGACTCACCCAGGAAGCGACGCAGCTGTTGACGTCCCTTCAAGCCGAGCTTGGCGTAGATATTTCCCAAGTGGTACTCGACGGCCTTGGGGGTGACGAACAGCTCGGAAGCGATTTCAGCGTTGGTCAGGCCTTGCCCGATCAAGTGGGCCACTTCGGTCTCGCGATTGGTCATCTCCAGGACCGAACGTTTTTTGGCCGGCGACTGAGACAGGCCGCAGGCGCTCAACTCCTCTTCGGTCCTGGCTATGAACGGCGCCGCCCGCAGAGCGGTGTACACGTCGTTGGCCCGCCGCAGGCGCTCGACGGCGAGGCGGCGCTGGCCGGTGCGCCGCAAAAGGCGGCCATGGGCCAACAAAAGATGGGCCCAGTAGACGGGGCTGTCCCTGCTGGCTTTGTCTTCGCCCCGTTGGTAGATCTCGTCCGCCCGCTCGGGGTCGGCTTCGAGCTCGGCCTGCCAGCCCTCGAACCACGCCACGGCCGCTTGCAGGTAGCTGCCCTCGGCCACCTGGGCGCGCAACCGTTGGGTGGCGACGGCCGCTTCTTCCGCTCGTCCGGAGCCAAGCAGGCCCTCCACCAACAGAGGCCGCCACAGGACTTCGTACACCCGGCTGCGGCCGTCGAGGACGATCGCGTCCTGCCAGTAGCCGAGAGCGTCTGCCATGCCGGCGTAGTCGCCTGACGCCTGGCACACCAGGGCCCGGGCCATGGCCGCGTACAGGCGCTCCTGGCCGTAGTCGAGGACGGCGGCCGCCTCCTCCGCCATCCGGGCGTGACGCTCGCCATCTTCCTTGGCCCCCCGACCGGCGGGCACGCAACCGGAAGCCAGGTGCAGCAACGGCAATTCGTAGCGCCGAGGCCGGATGGAGGCGGCCGAGAACCCCTGATCGGAAGTGAGCAGGACATCGTCCCACGCACCGGACAGGTACTGAGCCAGCGCCAGGTACGAATAAGCCCGCAGGCCGAGAGTTATCGTTGCTCCCCTACGGGCCATCTTGATGCTGGCGGTCAGGTCGGCCACTGCGCTGCTCAGGTCACCGGCCAGCAGGTGGAACACGCCCCGGAACGAGAGCCCGTCGACATGCACCGGACCGACCCCGGCGGGATCGGCGTCAAGGTGGCGCAACTCCGCCAGCGCTGGGCGAGGACCGGCCACCTGCGAAGCCCCGATGGCGACGAGGGTGCGCGTTTGGCTCTCCGCGGCTGCGTCCAGCGTGCCGGTGGCCAGAGCCTGGCGAGCGAACTCCATCACCTTCCGGCCGTCCCCCAACAAGGTGTACGTGCCGGCCAGGCGGTTGGCGATCATCGCCGTCAACGCCGCGTTCCCGGGCTCCTCCTCGGCCGATGCCAGTGCTTCGGTGAAGCGAAGCTCCGCCTCCCGGAGCTGGCCGGCCGAGAACGCCATTGTCCCCAGCACGCAGCTGCGAAGGGGGGAGGGCCCGACGCGTTGACGGCTTCGCGCAGCGTGAGGCCGCGCCCCTCTTCGGCCAACATCAGGTGGAGGGCAGCAGTCAGTAGCCGCCGTTCCCGCCCGGCGCGAGCGGGTGAGACGTCGGACGCCCACAACAGGTGGGTCGCCGCCAAAGGCAGGTGACCGCGGCCGGCCTCTTCGGCGGCCAGCTGCTCGAGCTGACCGGCGAGATCCTCGTCGGGGCGGTCGAGGGAGGCGACCCGATGCGACCACGCCGCCGCCTCGTCGACCAGCGGAACGGCTCGGGCGTGCAGCTCTCGTCGTCTTGTGGCGCTGGTACCGGCGTAGATGCCGTCCCGCTGTAACGCGTGCCGGATGGCCACCGGCTGGCTCGGGGCTCCGTCTGAAATATCCACCAACCCGGCTCGCACGGCGGGTTCGATGGCCGCGCTCGGAGACTCCACACCTGCAGCGGCGCCCAGTAATACCAGTGGCATGGGCCCGTCCACGATGGCGAGCATCTCTAGAAGGGACCTCGTTTCCGGCGCCAGGACAGCAAGCTGGTCACCGATGGCGGCGGCCAGGGACGGCGGCAACGGGAGACGCTCGGCTCCCAAGGGCTCCAGCCCGTCCAGGTCGCTCAGCACCGTCCGGAGGTACAAAGTGTGGCCAGCGGTGCCATCGTAAAGTCGCCTAATGGCACCCCGGCCGAGGGGAGGGGCGCCCAGGGCTGAGGCCAGCGGTTCGATGTCGTCGAGGTTCAAACCCATCAGAGCCAGCCGCAGGCGCTGCTCAACGCTTAAAGGAGCCGCCGCGTGGCCTCGTCCAGATGATCGCGATCGCCGCGGATGACCACCACTACGAGGACCGGCTCTACGGAGAGACGCCGGAGCATGAACGACAGAGCGTCGACTGACCGGCGGTCCGCCCATTGAACGTCGTCGACGACGACGGCCACGGGTTGTTTGGCCAGTTCCTCGCCCACTATGGCCAGTAGTTCGGCCCCCACTCCGAACGGCGAGGACTTCACCACGTCGCCGCTCAGAAGCGGGTAGTTTTCCACGAGTCGGCGGTCAAGGCCCCGAAGTAGTTGTTCGATGACCCCGTAATCCAGGTCAGCCTCGGTCGGGTCGGCCCGGGCGGACAAGACGCAGAAGTCGGTCGCCGATGCCAAACAACGTCTGACCAACGCCGTCTTGCCGATACCGGACTCACCCTCAACGGTGACCAGCCACGGTTGGCCCTGACGGACGCGGGTCAAGACGTCGGTGAAGGCAGCCAGCTCCGCCTGACGCCCGACGAAGACCGCATCCTTCGGCCCACCGGCCAGCGCAGCACTCACGTCCGACGATCCTTACCGATCCGGGTGGGTAGCAAGGCGGCAGACGCGCCTGTGGAACGCAAGACAAGGCCACCAGCCCGCCGGTTACCCTCACCCACCTGCCGCGATGCGCGTCTTAGCCCCATGGAGGTGCCCGTACGCGCTAGTGGACCGGCGGCCTGGGGACTACTGTCGCTAGGGCCTGGCCCGGCGCGACCGGCCCCCATCAGCCACGTCGAGCCAGTCGGTCGTGCGACCATACGGGCGTGGCGTACGAGCCGGTGTAGGCCCGTGGCAGTTGGTGTCGCAGAGGGGATCACAATGAAGGTTCCGTTGACAGTGGGCGACTTCTTGGACCGCGCCGCCCTCGTTTACAAGGACAGGACGGCTGTCGTCGACGAACCCGGCGCGGTGGCCAGCCTCGGCGCCCTCACCTACGGGCAGGTGGCGGCGCGCGCCCGGGGTATGGCGCTGGCCCTCGACCAGATGGGCATCAAAGATGGCGAACGAGTAGCCATCGTCAGCCCCAACTCAGCTCGTTTTCTGATCTCTTTTTACGGAGTGAGCTCATACGGACGGGTCTTGGTCCCCGTCAACTTCCGGCTCATGACCGATGAGGTGCAGTACATCGTCGACCACTCAGGGGCATCGGTGCTGCTGGTCGACCCCGAGCTCGATGAAGCCTTGGGGAGCGTGACGGTAAAGGAGCGCATAGTCCTCGACGGCCGGGCCGATGCTGAGTTGTTCGCCGCTGCGCCGCCAAACCGGTACCCGCGCCAGTGGTCGGGCGACGAGGACAGTACGGCCAGCATCAACTACACCAGCGGCACTACGGCCCGGCCCAAGGGCGTCCAGTTGACGCACCGCAACTGCTGGCTGAACGCCACCGTTTTCGGTTGGCATACGACCGTCACGGACCGCGATGTCTACTTGCACGCCCTTCCCATGTTCCACTGCAACGGTTGGGGCATGCCCTATGCCGTTACGGCCATGGGCTGCAAACAGGTCGTACTGCGCAAAGTGGAAGGTGAGGAGATCCTGCGCAGGGTCGATGCCCACGAGGTGAGCCTGATATGCGGGGCGCCGGCCGTTTTGGCTGCCGTATTGGACGCGGCCGAGGCCCGCCAGCGGCGGGGGGAACCCGTGCCCGGGCACGGGAAGGTCCGGGTGGTGGCGGCCGGCGCCCCGCCGCCGTCTAGGACTATCCAGCGGATTGCCACCGAACTTGGCTGGGAGTTCATCCAGATTTACGGGTTGACGGAGACCGCCCCCCTGCTCACCGTCAATCGCGCTCCGGCCGAATGGGACGAGCTCGAGGTTGGAGAACGCTCACGGCGGCTCTCGCGGGCGGGCGTCCCCGCCGTCGGCGTCCGGGTCCGGCGGGCCGACGGAGGTGAGATCCTGGCTCGCTCCAACCACGTGTTCGGCGGCTACTGGGCTCAACCCGAGCAGACGGCAGAGGCGGTCGTGGACGGCTGGTTCAAGACGGGCGACGGCGGCGATATCGACGAGCACGGCTACCTAACGATCACTGACCGCAGGAAGGACGTCATAATCACTGGGGGAGAGAACGTCTCGTCCATCGAGGTCGAAGACTGCCTGTACCAGCACCCGGCGGTGGCGGAGGTGGCGGTCATAGGCGTGCCCGACCCGAAGTGGGGCGAAACAGTGAAGGCACTGGTCGTACTCAAGGACGGAACTTCGGCCAGCGGCGACGAGATCATCGAGTTCGTTCGCGCTCGTCTCGCCCACTTCAAGTGCCCCAGCTCAATAGAGTTCCGCACGTCTCTGGTTCGAACGGCCACCGGGAAGCTGCAGAAGTTCAAGCTCCGGGCGCCGTTCTGGGAGGGTCGCGAGAGCCAGGTGTCCGGCGGGTGATGCCTGTTCACCGGACCGGTCCATCGTGAGCCGGGTCACCGTAGCCCGGGTCATCGGGCGCCGGGCCCCTTCGGGAGGGCGCGCTTGACCTCAAGTGGGCTCGAGGTCGTACCCTCGCCCCGGTGAGCACGCGCCAGCCTCAGCCCCTGCCCGCTGATGAGCGGTCGCTGACGGGCGGGGTGTGGGCGCCAGAACGACGGCCATTGACCGTGGGACTGGTGCTAGCCGTGACGTTGGTGGCGTTCGAAGCGCTCGCCATCGCCACCATCCTTCCCGTGGTCAGCCGCCACCTGGGCGACCTCCGCCTTTATGGCTGGGTGTTCAGCGCGTTCATGCTCACCAGCCTCATCGGGATCGTCGTAGCGGGCACCCTGGCCGACCGGGGCCCGCTGGCGCCCCCCATGCTGATCGGGCTGGCCCTGTTCGCGGTGGGATTGGTCATAGGTGGTACGGCCGCGAACATGTCCGTCCTGGTGGCCGGGCGGGCCGTACAGGGCCTGGGCGCGGGGTTCGTTCCGGCTGTCGCCTATGTGGCCATCTCTCGTGGGTACCCCGAACGAAGCCAACCCCGGATGTTCGCCATCCTCTCGACCGCGTGGGTGGTCCCGGGGCTGGTGGGGCCGGCAATCGCCGCCCTCGTGGCCACGGCTGTCGGTTGGCGGTGGGTGTTCCTCGGCTTGCCTCCGCTGGTGATCGCGGCCGGCGTACTCGCAGTGCTGGCCATGAAACATGTTCCCGCCCCCACCCGGTCCCGCAACGCCTCCGTACCGTACCTTCCCGTTTTTGGCGTAGTTGCCGGCGCCGCCGTCGCCCTGGCTTCGATCAGCTCCGGGGACGTACCTGCCATTATCGGCGGAGCCATCGCCGGCGGGAGCCTCATGGCTGCTTGCCTGCGCCGGTTGACCCCTCCACGGACTCTCACCGCCGGGCCCGGGTTGCCGGCGACGATCCTCAACCGCGGCCTGCTGACTTGCTGTTTTTTCGCAGGGGACGTTTACGTTCCGTACGCCATTACGACTGTGCGCCATTCCTCAACCGCACTGGCGGCTCTCGCCCTGACAGCAGGCACCCTCACCTGGACGGCGGGCTCGTGGGTGCAGGCCCATCAGATCACCCGGCTAGGCCCTCGCCGATTGGTCCGGACGGGGGAGTGCCTGGTCTTGGGTGGCCTCGGTCTTATGAGCTTGGCCCTGCTGCCGTCGGTGCCCCCGGCACTGGCGGTCGTAGCTTGGGGCGTGGCCGGCGGCGGAATGGGGCTGGCCTATGCCCCCCTTTCCGTGACCACTCTCGACCGAGCCACCCCAGGGGCCGAGGGCAAGGCCACCGCCAGCCTGCAGCTCTTCGACGTGCTCGGCCAGGCGATCGGGACCGGCGTGGCCGGGGCGATCGTAGCCGCCACCGCAGACGGCCTCGGGCACCGCTCGGGGGTAGCACTGGCTTTCTTGTTCGGGATCCTGGTCGGTTTGTGCGCCCTGGCCGTCGGAGTTCGCATTCCCGCCCAGCTCACCGCATCGCGGACCGGCAAGATGCCGGCCGCCGCCCCGGAGACAATTCCCCCGCCCCGGTTGGGTCTCGAACAGCGCGCCACCGATTGAGCTCGTGGATGAGCCCACCCCGGGCCCCCGTACCCGAGCCGAGGCGGCCGAGGCCGATTCCCTTGACCCGCTGGCGTTTTATAAGGAAGAGTTCCTCATAAGCCGAGGTGGGCCGATCTACCTCGACGGCAACTCGTTGGGCCGCCAACCCCGCGGTACAACTGAGGCTCTCGGCCACTTGCTCGAAGAGTGGGCCCGCGATCTGGTGGCTGCCTGGGAGCGCTGGGTCGAGTTACCCTCCGCTGTCGGCGACCGGGTCGGGCATTTGGTGGGCGCCGCTCCTGGCCAGGTGGTCATCGGCGACTCCACGACCGTCAACCTCTACAAATTGGCGGTGGCGGCCATCGACGTCAGACCCGACCGGCCCGTAATAGTCGCTGATGCCAATGATTTTCCGACCGTGAGGTACGTGCTGCAGGGGATCGCGGAGCGCCAACAACGCGTACTTCGCCTTATTGACACAGACCCGGTCGAAGGCATTGAGGCCGAGGCGCTGGCTGAGGTGGTCACCGACGACGTCGGTCTCGTTTGCCTCTCCGGCGTCAATTACCGTTCCGGCGCCGTAGTGGACATGCCGGCCGTCAACCAGCTTGCCCGCCAAGTTGGTGCCTTAAACCTGTGGGATCTGAGTCATGCCGCCGGAGTGGTCCCGGTGCAACTGGATGCGTCCGGAGCGGACCTGGCCGTGGGTTGCGGCTACAAGTACCTGAACGGCGGCCCGGGCGCCCCGTCATGGTTGTACGTGCGCAGCGGGTTGCAGACGACCCTGCGCCAGCCGGTCTGGGGTTGGTGGGGCCAGCAGGACCAGTTCGCCATGGCCGATGCCTACGACCCGGTGCCGAACATAGGTCGGTTTCTGGCCGGCACCCCGTCGGTGGCCGGGATAGTTGCCCTCGATGCGGGGATTGCTCCATTGCTAGCCGCCGGCGTGACGAGGATCTGGGAGAAAACCCGCCAACTCGTCACGCTTCTGGCCGACCGCAGCCAAGAATTACTGACCCCCCTGGGGGCCCGGAGCGCTAGCCCGGAGCTCCCCGTTCGCAGAGGGGGGCACTTCGCTGTTGCTCATCCTGACGCCTGGGCCGCGACCCGAGCACTTGTCGATCGCCACCTCGTCGTTCCCGATTTCCGGCCGCCCGACGTTATCCGGCTGGCGCCCGTAGCGCTTTACACGAGCTATCTCGACGCCTGGGACGCGGTCGAACGGGTTGCCTCCGTACTCGCCGATCCCTCGATCAGGGCTGCCGCGGTACCGAGGCGGAGGATCACCTGACCCTTTCAATTGCCCTCGAGCTTCGCTGCAACGGACACATATCCTGCGGCTGAAGTCGGGCCAGGTGACCCACGATTGGTAGCTGGTGTCGGGGATCAGGGGGTAAGGGCGATGCCCGCCTGAGCTTCCGCGTCGTATTGGCCCTGTCGGTCGATCCCATTGGTCATGGTGGCCGCCACGTAGAGCACGGCGGCAAACCCCGCGGTTGAGCACGTTCCCAACAATGTCGCGACCGAGTCCGTGAACGGCGCCGTAGCCGGCACCGGCGCATTTTGCGGGCCGGCGAAGGTTTGCGAGGTGCCGCGAGTGATGGAGAACGAGAACCGGCCGAACTTAGCTGGCTGAGTGGCGGTGTAGGGCACCGAGACTGTCAGTGACTTGTTTGAGCCGTAATTAACCGTCCCGCACTGGGCGCTGGCGGTTTGCGCCGGGGTTGTGTTGATGGTGGGGGGCGAGATAACGGCCACGCACGACTGGTTGTTCACCATGATCTCTGTCGGCAGGCTCACCACTCCGGGCATCTTGTTCCCGGAACTGTCAACGAATTGCAGCTGAATCTTGTGGAGCCCATTGCTGAGAGCGGTGCTGTCGAGCAGGTAACCGAGCGCCGGGGGCTGGAAAGCAAACAGTTGGGCCACAGGGTGCACCGGGTAGCACCCAGTCGACCCTCCGGGCGTGACGGTCTCGGGCGTGACGGTTATCTGCACGTTGGCTGTGCCGTTCCAATGGAACACCGTCCACGCTGCCGTTTGCACCGCGCCGTCCACCAGCACCTGGTAAAAAGCGGCCCCGGCACTATCGGCGGACTGGTAGTTCACCATGATCGGCAACGACCCGCCGAATGGAGCGTCCGTCACCGGGCAAAGCGAGGTGGCCGGCGTGGTGGCCAGGCCGGTGGTGGCGCTTATCTCGTCAGCCGGGATGTTGCCGATGCCCATCAACAATGGCCCATCGGCGAGGAAGGGGGCGAAGATGACTTCCTCGATCACAGAATCGGAACAGATCAGCATTTCGGTCGAGTTGGCCACGGCCACGCTGGATGGACGGACCGGAACGCCGCTGACCGCCGTGTTGGTAGCCCCGTTTGTCACGTTGACGATAAGGATGGAGTTGGCCGGGTCACGCTGAGGCACGTAGAGGGCGTCTTCCGACGGGCCGGTCCAGGTCAGGAAGAACGGGTTGGTCAACCCTTTTGCGATTGTCGTCCGGAGCCCGTTACTGACCTGGATCCTGCTGACGCGGCCTTTATCCGGGCCGCTCGTCTGTTCGGTGACATAGGCGTACTGCCGGCTCGAGCTCAAAACAACGCCAACCGGGTTGTTGAGGCCCGAGGCTATGACCGTCTTGGCCCCGTTGGTGAGGTTGACCTTGAGCAACCTCCCCGCAGCAGAAAACTCGACGACGTAGGCCGAGTCATGCGCCTCGTCCAGGAACATCTGCTGGGGGGCTGTCATCCCCGACGTGACCACGGTGGCGGCGCTGCGGTCCGGCGTTTTCAGGGCCAGGCGGACCAGGTCCCCGCTGCGTTCGGTGATGTAGGCGTGGACACCGTCGGCACTCAGCTTCACGTCCTCAGGATTGTTGTACCCGGTACCCAGCACGTCGTGGACGACCGGGGCCGGAGGTACGGTCACGGAAGAAAAGTTGCCTGTGTCAAATGCGACAAAGAACAGTTTGCTTTCGGAGGCCAGGTAGTCGCACCCGACCGCTCCGCCTAGCCCCGTCTCGAGTTGTGTCTGTGTTGGCGTGGACATCTGCAGTCTCCTTGTTCAAGTACCTCTTAGGCCTTCCGTGGCATCCGCCGTTCCGAGCGGCGTTGATCTGAGCGGCGTCGCTCCGAGCGGCCTCTGGCCGCTGGGACTGAGTGCGGAACGCAATAACCTCGTCCGCCGTCAGCCGTTCAGGTCAAATGCAACCACGTAGCTCATGGAACTGAAAAAGACCTCGAGTGGTACTTGACCCGCGTCCAAATTGTGAATAGCGGAGCGCGCCTTACGATATTGCGCTTAGCGCGCTTAACCTTTGCCGACGACTGCGTAACGAGGGGCTCGAATTGAGCAAAGCGCACGCAAGGATCAGACTACCCCCGGCAATGTGCGCCGTCAAGGGTGGGGGAGGGGCACTGGCAGGTCCATTTTTGCACGTTGAGATGTCCGCACCGACTTATTAGAGGTTAGGTTGGGATCGCCTCGTCCCCGGCGGTCGAATATGTTCGACTGGCCATCTGGCCGGTCGAACATCCGAGGGCTCCGCCAAATTTAGGGTCGCAATAGGGGGTCGGTCGGGATGTGCGGGACGGTGGCGGAAAAGCGGCGCAGTCCCGTCGAAGGTCACGGCCGGCCCCATGGAAGTGCGGGCAGAAGCAGGCGGCTAGTAGATTTCCGTATTGGATGACGGGAGAAGACCACACGGCGGCCGACGGTAGGAGGCGCGGTGGGCCACCGTACCGCGGACGCCCTCCAGGGCGCGTGCTGGCTGTCCGCTGGTTCGGCGTGCTCGTGGTCGCGGGCTTGGTGGTGGCTGGAGCGGCGGTGGCGGTGCACGAAGCCGAGGGGTCGGCCCCTTCACCAGCGGCCGCAGCCACGCCGAGATCTCACGCGAAGCTATCGGCTCTGCGAGCCACCGGCGCGCCGGCCTCCGCCAAACGTGGTACGAAGCCCAAGACACCGAAGTCCAAGACAGCGGTCCCTGAGCCGGTCACTATTTCGGTGGTGGGTGACACCGAGCTCGGGAACACCCCGCTGTTGCCCCCGGCTCCTTCGGCCTATCTAGCGCCCGTCCACGCCGCATTGGCGGCACCGGTCGTGTTCGGCAATCTCGAAGGAACTCTCACCAATTCGACGGGCTCGAAATGCGGCCCCGGGTCAACCGAGTGCTTTGCATTCCGGACGCCGCCCACGTACGCCCAATATCTGCGCAACGATGGGTTTACGGTCCTGAACAGCGCCAATAACCATTCCCATGATTTTGGCGAGCAGGGCTTAATCGATACGAGCGCGGCACTAAAGGCGGCTGGAATTGCTCAGACGGGCCTCCCGGGCCAGATTGGCATTGTCCACGTTGGCAGCACTTCGGTGGCGTTCATTGGGTTCGCTCCATATACCAACACTAACGATCTGCTCGATTTGGCGGCGGCGAAGGCGCTGATTCAAAAAGCACGCCTCGAGGCCGACGTCGTGGCCGTTTACATGCATTCCGGCGCCGAGGGCAGCGAGGCAGATCACGTGACCGGGCAAGAGGAATATTACGTAGGCGAGGACCGAGGCAACGCCGAAGCGTTTGCCCATGCGGCCATAAACGACGGCGCCAACATGGTGATCGCCAGCGGGCCGCATGTCTTGCGCGGTATGGAGTTTTACAAAGGAGACCTTATCGACTACAGCATGGGCAACTTCGCCGGGTACGGCAACTTTGCCACTGACGGTAACCTGAGCCTGTCGGGCATCCTCAAAGTCACGCTGGCTGGCAATGGTCATTTTGTGAGCGGGGACTTCGTTTCCGTCACTCTGGACAGCAACGGCCGTCCCAGCCTGGACGCCTCTGGCGCCGCCGCCCGGTTCGTAGCCCAGTTGTCGAGCGAGGATTTTGGCACGGCGGCGGCAGAGCTGAGCTCGACAGGTGTGATCATACCGCACCCGCCGACGCCGTAGGAGCCCTCACTCCAGGCGGACCTCGCGCAGGCGACCGCTCTCCACTTCGTAGACGAAGCCGCGGACGCTCTTGCTCGGGATGAACGGGTTGGCCTTGATCCGGGCCGCCGTTTGTTTAACGTCCGCTTCGGCCTTCGGGAACGCTTCCAGGGCAAAGCTCGGGCGCAGTCCGGTGTCGGCCAGGATCTGTTCTTTGACCGCGTCGTCGCTGAAGGTCTCCATGCCGCAGTCGGTGTGATGGATCAAGATGATCTCTTCGGTCCCCAGTAGCCGCTGAGAAATGACAAGGCTCCGGACGGCGTCCTCGGACGCCACCCCGCCGGCGTTGCGGATCACGTGGGCGTCGCCCTCCTGTAGGCCGAGCGCCTTGGCCGGGTCCAGGCGGGCGTCCATGCAGGCCAAGACGGCGACCTTCTTGGCCGGCGGGAGAGGCAGGTCACCTTTGGCAAAACCAGCCACATAGCTCGAATTATTGGAGATCAGCTCATCGGTGGAACTCATGTCCGGGACCTCTTTCGGCTTGATTACCTGACTATTCCCATTCCTTTAGTGGGACTTAGACTAATGTCACTTCTCCGGGCCAGGCAAGAGAGACCGGTGCATGCCTTAGCGGGCCGTCGGCACTTGTCGTGACGCCACCCTCGACACGAGGAGGCTGACGGTCCAGATCACCGCCGACGCGGCGGTCCCATAGCCAATCGACTGGAGCACCGCGGCGGCCGGTGGCCAGTCATCCAGGGCGAAGAAACGGCTCACCCCAGGGACCAAGAAAGCGGCCGCGGAAAGAGCGGCCATAGTGGCAATGAGGGCCAGCTTCCACGGTTTCAGTGGGCGAGCCTGGATGATAAGGACGGTTAGCGAGACGATCATGGCGACGATGACGGCCGTGACCCTCGATTCGGCTGGGGTAGCGTCCAGTGCCCTGGCGCTGGCGTAAGCCAGGAGGATAGCGGCCGCGGCCGTGGCCCCGGCCGGGACCGAAAAGCGCAGGACCCTGGGCAAGAAGCCCGGCCGGAACCGCTCTTCACTCGGGGCGAAGGCCAGGAAGAAGCCCGGGATGCCTATGGCCAGCCCGCTGATGAGCGTGAGCTGACGGGGGAGGAAGGGGTAAGGCCATCCCGCCACCGCGACGGTGACAGAGATGATGAGGGAGTAGACGTTCTTCACCAGGAACAGCGACGCCACCCGCTCGATGTTGTGCAGCACCTGGCGTCCTTCGGCGACCACAATGGGGAGCATTTCGAACTGGTTGTCGAGCAGGACCAGCTGCGCCACCGCCTTGGCCACCGAAGAGCCGCTGCCCATGGCGATGCCCAGGTCGGCATCCTTTAGCGCCAATGTGTCGTTGACGCCGTCGCCGGTCATGGCGATGACATGGCCCTGGCGGCGCAGGGAATCGACGAGCGCCCGCTTCTGGTCCGGCGTCACCCGCCCGAAGACAGTATGGGTGCGCACCATCTCGTCCCGCAGAGCCTGGTCCTCCGGCCAGGATCGGGCGTCCACCGGGTCGTCGCCGCCCGGTAAACCCACGTCAGTAGCAATAGCCCCCACGGTCGGGGCACTGTCGCCGGATACGACCCGAACGGTGACGCCCTGAGCGGCGAAGTAGGCCAGAGTGGCCCGAGCGTCGGGCCGGAGTTCTTCTCGGAGTTCGATGGCGGCGACCAGGCACAGGTCCGATGGGAGGGTTGTCCCGGCCAGCTCTTGACGGCCGTGCGCCAGTACCAGCACGCGTCGGCCTTTGGCTGCGAGTTCGTCGGCCAACCGTCGTACTCCGGCCGGGTCGCGGGCCGTCACCATCTCGGCCGCTCCCAGCACCCAGGTACCCTGCGGCGCGAATGTGGTCCCGCTCCATTTCCGGGCCGAATTGAAGGGCACTGTCTGCAGGGGTTCCCACCCCGCCGGCGGCGAGATCTCGCTGGCGCTACGAATGGCAGCCATGGTCGGGTTCTCATCCTGAACTGACGCCAGTGCGCCGAGGGCGGCTTCCACCTCGTTCGGGGGCGGCCACGGCTGTTCTGCCTCTTCTGGCCCGGCGGCCGGGAGCACCAGGCCTCCCCAGGCGACATGACCCTGAGTGAGCGTCCCGGTCTTGTCGGTGCACAGTTCGTCGACGCGGGCCAACGATTCCACGGAAGGAAGCTCCTGCACGAGAACTCGGCGCCGGCTCAACCGCACCGCTGCGCTGAAGAACGCCAGCGTCGTGAGGAGCACTAACCCCTCGGGCACCATCCCCACCAATCCTGCGGCGGTGGCCCGGACCGCCTCCCGCCACCCCTGGATCTGCAGCTGGCGCCACAGCAGGACCGGTCCGATGAAGAGCATCAGGATGGCCAGCCAGCGCAGCACCTTGTTGACGGACGTGACCAGCTCCGACCCGCTCAGGGTGTACCGCCGGGCCTCACCGACCAAGCGGCTGGCGTACGAGTCCTGTCCCACGGCTGTGACGCGGGCGACGACGCTTCCGCCGACCAACCACGTGCCCGATACCAGCGCATCCCCGGGCCCTTTGGGCACCTGGTCCGCTTCGCCGGTCACGAGCGACTCGTCCACTTCGGCCCGCCCAGAGGCCACCACCGAGTCGGCCGCGACCTGGTCTCCTGTCCGCAGCTCGACGATGTCGTCGACGACCAGTTCTCCGATGGGCAGGTCGGTCAGCTCGCCATCACGCCGGGCCCGCGCCGTGGGCGCGTTCAGGAGCGCCAGCCGGTCGAGCGTGCGCTTGGCTCGCACCTCCTGCACCGTGCCGACCACTGTGTTGATGACGGCCACCAGCACGAAGGCGGCGTCGGGCAGCGATCCCGTAGCCAGGACGGCCACGCCGAGGGTGACGAGGATCAAGTTGAGCCAGGTGAAGAGGTTCCGGGCGAGAATCTCTCGGAAGGCTTGGCCTGCAGGCGGCTCGGCGTCGTGCTGGCTCTGGGCACCCCGGGCGCCGGCTTCGGCACTGGTAAGGCCGTCGAGGCTGACTTCGGGGAGGACGGCTACGCCTGTGCCGGTCTCCTCGATCACGATGGTCCCGCCTCCGGGACGGGCGGCTGCGGACCGTTGGGCCACCCGTTTTCCGAAGGGGAGCCATGCCCCGCCGGCGCGACGCGAGGTTCCTCTGCGCCATTGTCCGCGGGGAGAAAGCGGGTCCGCCGGTCCGTGTGTGCCGTCTCGTAACCTAAGAGAAGCGGGGTGAAAATGACCAATTGTCCAAGCTCACCTTCTGGACCGCAAAGACTTCACCGTCGCGTCGCAACTTACCGGGCCCGGTGTGGGATGAGCGGGCCGGGTTGACCGCCCCCTGAGAAAGTGAGCGCCATGAGCTCTTCTGTCCGTTTTATGGTCGTCGGGACCGGCTGGCGTGCCCGCTTCTTCCTGCGCTTGGCCCCCAAATTGGAAGAGGTTGACCTCGCCGGGGTCGTCGTCCATCAAAGTTGTACCCCGGCAGAGGCGGAGGCCCTCTGGCAAGCTCCGGCGTATTCGTCGCTCGAGGAGGGGTTGCGTCATCAGAAGCCAGACTTTGTCGTCATAAGCGTCCCCCGGACCGTGGCCCCGGACCTCACCAAGACTGTCGTCAACAACGACATACGTGTCCTGTTGGAAACTCCGCCGGCCGCTGGCGTCGATGAAATGCGCCGGCTCTGGGACGACGTTGGGATGACCGGGCTAGTGCAAGTGGCCGAACAGTACCCGCTTTACCCGGGACACCAGGCCCGCCTGGCTTTGGTGCGAGGAGGGGTCATCGGCCAGACGACGTCGGTCCAGGCGTCGTCGACGCATGGTTACCACGCCGTGGCTCTCATCCGGAGATTTCTTGACGCCGGTTTCGCCCCTGCCACAGTGAAGGCGTCGTCGTTCGAGAGTGAACTGGTCAACCCGTCGGACAAAGATGGCTGGACCGGCGACAGCAGTGTCCACCAGGCTGAAACCGTTATTGCCACTCTCGACTTCGGGGCCAATATGGGCCTGTACGACTTCACCACTAACCAGTGGCATAACCAGCTGCGGGCGCGTCGTATCGTCGTACGCGGCAGTCATGGGGAAATAGTCGACGACACCGTTTATCGGATGGCGGACGAGCGGACCTTTGTGAGCTCAACACTGATTAGGCGTCAACTGGGCTACGACCTCGACCTTGATGGCTACGACACCGACCACATTAGCTTTGACGGCGAGATCGTCTACCGCAACCCGTACCCCGGCTTGCGCTTGGCCGACGACGAGATCGCCGTTGCTTCACTGCTTTCTGGCATGGCCAAATGGTGCCGTGACGAGGGGCCACCGCCGTACCCTCTGGCTGAGGGGAGCCAGGACCACCTGGTCTCGCTGGCCATAGATGCCAGCCTGGCCAGCGGCGCGCCGGTGAGGACTACAGTGGAAAAGTGGGCGCTTTAGCCCGGAGAGTTCGGGTTCCGAGGGGCGCCGTCATCTTGTTGCCGTCCGTGGGGACAACCCTTTCCCTGTTATCCAGACGTGTACTGTTTATCCAGACGTGTGCTGCTCTGCCTCCCGCGTGTCCGCTCCATCATGAGATCCTTGCGTTGTTCGCACCGAACGTGAATTCGGCGACGACAGGTCGGTGGTCGGATGCCAAGTGAACCGCCTCGTTGTCCAAGATGTAGCAGCTGGAAACAAAGCTGGTCAGCGAGGCGCCCACGAAAATATAGTCGACTCGCCGCCCTCCCCCGGCCAACAACGTCGACTCGTCCTTGCTACCGTTGGGATTGAGAGCCCCGGGATTGAGAGCCCCGGGATTGAGAGCCCCGGGATTGAGAGCGCGGTACGAGTCCACGAACCCGGCGTCCTCGATGGCGCCAATTACACCACCGCGGACGGCGGCCACGTGGTCCTCAGGCGCTCCGGTCCCCGATCGCGGCTCACTGGTCCCCTCGACCTCTCTGGGTGCGATGGCGTTGAAGTCTCCCATGGCTATTACCGGGCCCATTTCCTCGCCAAGTATGGCTAACAGGGATCCGAGCTCCCGGAACTTCAGGAACCGCTCACTAGGGTCGATCAGAGCTCTCAAATGAACGACCAAAATGGTAATTTCGGGTGCGCCGGGGGGCTGGAGACGCACCTCGAGCACGGGGCGGAACATGGCCCGCCGGTCACCTGGGTGAACACGAACGGCCCGAGGGGGGAACCGCGTGAACACCACCAGGTGCTCGAAGACAGGCTGGCCACTGCGGTAGTCTTCCGCGCCGTTGGCCATGCCCCAAATGGGCATCATCTTCAATTCTCGGGACAGCTCCATCATCCCGTCGTACGTGTTCACCTCCTGACAGGCCAGGACATCCGGGGACACGCCTTTGACCACGTCGACAAGGGGGGCCAGGCGGTCGCCCGGAGCGTGCAGCATGTTGTAGGTCATGACCCGCAGCGTCGTCATCTGCAACCTCCTCGAACGTCAGCCGACATCTGTGTTGAAGCTGATCCCCTTCAGAAAATGCTTATTGCCAAGGAAGAACACGATGATCAAGGGCAAAGTAAACACGACGGCGGCGGCCATCATGTAGTTCCATTGGGCCGCATACTTGCTCAAGAAGGCGGTGAGCCCGAGTGAAAGGGTCCACTGAGACGGTTTATTGAGGTAAATGAGCGGGCCCAGATAGTCCGTCCAGGCCTGCACAAAGGCGAGCACGGTTACCGCCGCGATCACCGGTCGGCTCACCGGCAGGATGATGGTGGCATAGATCCGTAGTTCGGATGCGCCATCGATCCGGGCTGCCTCACTGATGGATTCCGGGACCCTAAGGAAGAACTGCCTGAATAAGAAGATGTAAAAGGGTGTCCCCAGGAAGGTCGGTACGATCAACGGGAGGTAGGTGTTCACCCACCCGAGGTCCCTGAAAAATAATGTACGTGGGTACAAGCGTCACGATTCCTGGCAGGAGCATCGTCACTAGTCAGCAGCCCGAACAACGGACGTCGCCCTGGCCAGTCCACCCGGGCGAGCCCATAGGCCACAAAGCTGCAGGACAGGACCGTGCCTATTACCGTCGACACCGAAAGGAAGACGGTGTTGCCCAGTTGTGACCAGAACGGTATCAATGAGAGAGCCCGTGAATAGTTGTCGAAGTGTAGGGGCCATACCCACCACTTGATGGGAATAGTGAACAATTGCTGGTTGGTCTTGAGAGACGATATGAGCATCCATGCAAAAGGCAGCAGGATCAGAAGCGACAAAGTCGCCCAGCACCACATACGTAGAGAGTCTTTGGTACAACGCGCCGGCGCCATCGAAGTTCTCATTGTTGCACGCCATCCCTCGTAGTGCACCCATCTGATCGATACCTTCAAAAGGACGGCTATGAAGATCAACATCAGATCAAGAAAAGGACCCAGCCCATCGCCGAGGCATAGCCAACCCTTAAATCCGCGAACGCCACCTCATACAGGTACACCACAGCGAACTGAAGGCTATTGCCGATGCCAATCGAGGTTTCCCCCGTATCGCCCCCGCCCATGACAAACGCCTGTGTGAAGTACTGCATGGCGGCCAGGACGCCGATGATGGCATTGAACAGGATCAGCGGCGATAGCGCCGGCACGTCACTGGCGAAAACGGTGCCACAGCTTGGCGCCGTCCACCCTGGCTGCGTCTACCAGTGCTGGGGATATCCCCTGGAGGCCGGCCAGGAAAATGATTGCGGCTCCTCCTATGCCCCAAATGTTCAAGCAGCACGATGGCCGGCTTTGACCAGCTGATATGCTGCTCAGCCACAGCGGCCCCAGGATGTGGAACCATCCCAGGACGGTGTTGACGAGCCCGTACTTTGGGTTCAAGACCCAGATCCACAAGATGGCACGCGGCCACCGTCGGGACCATCTGGGGCAGGTACAGCACCGTTCGGAACGTTCGCTGACCGTATACGGGCAAGTTGAGGAGCAGAGCGTACCCAAGAGCCGTCAGCAGGCTGAGCGGGACCATGACCACTACCAGCCACAGCGTGTTCCCGAGTGCCTGGCGGAACTCCGGGTCGTGCAATAGCTGCTGGTAATTGCTGAGCCCGACAATCTGCGACGGGCCAACGATGTCGTAATTGGTGAAGCTGTAATAAAGCGATAAGTGCCATCGGGTAGAGGACCAGCCCGACGGTGCCAATCGAGCCAAGGGCTCACAAAGAGCAGTCCCCACAGGATGCGGCGTCGCCGTAATGTCAGACGACGTCTATGAGGTGCCCGTGGTAGCGCGGGCCCTGCCGTCAGGCTCCGGCTGGGTCGTCCTGGCCTGATCCGCGGGCGGCTCGGCCAGGCGTCAGCCGGGAGCCCGGCCGCCGGCTCGGCCTTTCCTACCCGCTGTACCTGTGATCACTGCCCGTTGCTACGGGCCGTCTTGATCTCTTGGGCGATCAGGGGGGCGTATTGGTCTTGGACCTGGTTGCAGGGCCTTCTGGACGCTGATGTTCGTCACCTCGGCGTCCTGAACGGCGCTAGTCAGGGCATCGAGATAGGAAGTGGCGTCCGGGACCGGCGGGAACGGTTGGATGTTCTTCTCGGCCGCTGTACTTCCAGAAGAAAGCCATCTGAGGCGTGGGAGCCAGCTTCGAGTCGTTCACTAGGGACTTCAGCGCCGGGACGGAATAGATGTCGTGGTACATAGCCGGGGCTCTTGGTGGCGATGACCTGGCCGGTGGTGGCGAGCCAGTCGATCAGGTCCCACGAGGCCCGGGGGTCCTGTGGCGCCCTTCAGGATTACGAGGGGGTTTCCCCCGACGGAACCGGTACCGGCGAACTGAGGCTCTCCGTCAGGGTACGGAATGGGAGCGGCGGCGAAATCCAGATGGGGTGATTGCTGAATGATGGTGGGCATGAACCACTCGCCGGAAACGTCCATTCCGACCGTTCCGCTGGCGAAGGGGTCCAGGGAACTCGCCGCGCCACTGGAGCCCGCCAGAAAGCGTTGGACTTTGCTCGGGTCGAGGGATTTCTCCATATTGACGAGCCATTGAACGCCCTTCTCGGTCGGCTGCGCTGGTCGCCGTAACCTTGCCGGTGCTGCTAGCCCAATGTCCCCCGAAGAGATAACCCTCGAGTTCCTTGGGGTAGGTTGGCTCAAAGCCGAGCTGGGTGTACTGGCCATTGGGCCCGGTAATTGTTAGCTTTTTGGCGTCCGCCGCCAGCTGGCTCAGCGTCGTCGGAGGACCAGCTATCCCGGCCTTCTGGAATAGCGTCTTGTTGTAGTAGAGGCCGTACGTGTCCTCGAAAAATGGAAGGGCGTACTGAACCCCGAGGTATGTGTTGCTGTAGAGGGAAGCCGGAGTGAATTGAGTCGAGGTTCAGTTTGCTACTCGAGATATCCGGCTTCTAAGGGCAGGATGGCGGCCGTGGTGGCCATGGTGGCCACCAGGTTGGTCGTGTCGAGCATGGCGACGCTCGGAGCATCGCCGGCGGCCTCTTCGGCCAACAGTTTCTCCTCTGTCACGTTCCCAACCAGGTTCCAGTGAACGCTCGGGTTCTCTTTGTTGTACATAGCGAGAAGCGGCGGCACACCGGCAGCCTGAGTTCCCGTCCAAGCTATGGCCATTGTCAACTGCTCAGGGCTCTTGGGCGTACCGCTGGCCCAGGCCTGGCCACCGGGGCTGCCGTAAGCGGCGAGAGTTGCGGCCAGGAGAGCTCCGGAGCCGAGCTTGACCGTGAATGTCTTCGATCGTCTTGGTGTTCTGGGAGTGGTCATGGGTTCGTGCACACTCTTCCTTTCGGTTGGAGCAAACGTGCGAGATGCGACTGATCTGAACGGCAGGGTGAATGCCGGCGCGACGGAGCCATTTCCTTTTGGCGCAAGAAGGACCGTCCCGCTGCCCCTAGTTGTTACCGCCGGGCACACACGGGCGCGAAAGTGGCTGAATAGATTGGAGGTGAGAAATAGATAGAGGTGAGTCGCGGTCTCGACGGGGAGGCGATCGGGCGCCGTTGCCCGCTCGTGGCGTCCGAGCCGTCTTCGCCTCAGGCGCGTTCCAGAGCCGGTAGTCAATCAATCACCCATTTGATAACGCACGTGGCTGAATGATCGGGTACCAAGAAGTGAATTACGTCCGTCAGCCAGGTGAACTTTTGTCAGCGGGGCGTTAAGCTAGCGATTCACCGTGACGTGGGAGATTGGGGACGGCGCGGCGCCTTAGCAGGTCAGGGGCGCAACCGGCTGTTCATAGACCTGACCGCCCGCTCAGGGGCGACGTTACGAGCTGGCGGCGGTCACGGCGCTCGAAACAAGAGCATGCAGTGGGCTAGGCGAGTACGCCGCTCCAGGAGTACCGGTCGGCGTCTCTCATGACTAGGGCGGCCTGAGCCCCGGGCGCCGCGGGCTTGTGCCGGGAACGACCGTCACAGCGGAGCCGCCAGTTCGGCGGGCGTCTGCCCCGGGGTCCAGCGACCGAGCGGACACGGCCTTCGCCTGCCGTTCTCAGGGCGGCGCGACGAGTGGCGGCCCGCCCGCTGACCGAAGCTCTGAGGCCAACTATGCGCTGTCGAGACGACCCGCGTACCAGTCTTCGTAACCGTTCTCCGTTATGGCGATCTGAATGTCCTCGGGTCGTACGCCGATCTTGCTCAGGCGGGTTACCAGCGTCCGAAAGAGGTCCCGTTTCAATGCAACTGGATAGCGATGGACCATCAGGACCTGGATTACCATCAGACTTCTCCGGTCGACACCTCCGTAGGTAGTGTTGAATACTAGCTCGTCCGTGTCCCGGGGCCGGAAGATCTGGAACTTGTCGTCTGGCGGGATGCCAAGGGCCTCGATAAACCCAAGGTGCACTTGGGCGCTGATCTCAGCGCCCTTTTCCTCGAATAAGGGCCGCGGCAGGTCAAATTGTACGAGTGGCATCTGGATCCTTTATTGCCGGGAATTGTTGTTCATGCTGATGGTGACCGCCGCCCCAAGGGTCGCGTCCGTTTTGCAGGCTTTCACTATTTGGGCTCACAAGTCGAATGTCGCACCACTAATGTCGTCGCTAGTGTAATGTGGGTCGCTTTTGGTGGTTCTCCGTGGATCAGTTTTACGAGTAGGTCGATCGCCCGTTGCCCCATCTGGCGAATAGGCTGGCTGATGGTCGTCAATGGGGGAGAACTCAAAGCTGACTCGGGGATATTGTCGAAGCCGACCACCGATAAGTCGGCCGGGACGCTTAGCCCGAGTTGAGCGGCCAATTCCATTGCGGCGAGGGCTGACACGTCACTGGAGGCGAAGATGGCTGTGGGACGACCGTTGGCCTCGAGCAGTTGTCGCGTCGGGGCCAGCGGTACATCGGGAGAGTAGGGGCCGACCTGGATGAGCCCTTCGTCAACAGGCACGTTGGCCGCCGCCAACGCTTTCCGGTACCCCTTTTGGCGCAGTTGCGCGGACCTCAGCTCAGGCCTCCCGGACAGCATCGCGATGCGGCGATGGCCGAGCTTCAGCAGGTGCTCCGTGGCCCTCTGGGCGCCCCGAAGGTTGTCGGAATCGATCGTCGGTAAGTCGGAGGGACCCGTTCTCGGGTCCACGGCTACCACTGGTGATCCGCGGGGAACGTCCAGGATGGTGGGGGTAACCAGGACAGCGCCGTCGACCAGGGTCCCGCTTAGCCGTGACAGGTACCGTCGCTCCCATCCGGTGCGGTCTCCGGAACGACCGCTGGCCGAGTAGACAACGAGGTCGAACCCGGTCCCGTGGATGGCGTCTGCTATGCCTCGTATCAGCTCTGTGCTGAAGGGGTCGAAGTCGGACACGAGGACGCCGATGACGTTGGTGATGTGGTTGCGCAGGCTCCTCGCTACGAGGCTGGCCTCGTAGCCCATCTCTTCCATTACGGCCTGGACTCGGGCGCTGGTGTCTGCGGCGACGCCATAGCGTCCATTGATGACCTTTGAGATGGTGGCCACCGACACGCCCGCCCGGGCGGCCACGTCCTGGATAGTGACACGTGTTTTCGGGCGCACGACGCTTAGGTTAGCGGGTCGGACGGCCGCGTCGAAAACGTTATCGATAACGATTGACACAGCCTCAGGAGGAGATCTACGATTCCTGCAGCGGCCTGAGTAACCCATCTGGTCGTGGGGGTGTATCAGGGATGCGACAGCCGTGTGATCCATTACACAGAGCCGGCATCATCGTGCAACGCGGCGACGGGGACCAGGTAGGCGTGGTGTCCAACTCTGCCGCAGGGCGTGACCCGCGGGTCGTCACCGAGATCCAATGAAGAGGGGAGTAGCGAAAATGAGGACACGAGTATCGAAGTCGAGCCCGCGCCGACGGTGGTCCTTCGTCGCTGCGGCGTTGGCAGGTGCCACGTCGATCGTGGCGGTCGGACCGGCGGCGGTTGCCAGCAGCCCACCACAAACCATTTCTCTCTGGCTCGTCAATGGTGGCACCAACCCGCCGCTCGACAGTATCGCTCAGGCCTTCGAGAAGTCCCATCCGGGCGTCAACATCGATGTCACGTACTTGCCGAACAACAACGCCGGTAAGCAGAAGCTCTCGGTGGCCATGGCGGGCAACACGCCGCCCACCATCTTTGTGACATCGGGAGGCGGTGGGTTCTCTCCGTATGTCGATGCAGGAAAAGTCGTCAATCTGGGCCAGGCCCTCAAGTCGTACGGCAATTGGCAGGCAGAGTTCGGCAAGGCGAGCTTCGGACCGGTGACGTTCAACCGGAAGATCTACGCCATCCCGATCCTGGGGTCCCAGCCGGCGTTGGTCTATTACAACAAGGACATCTTCTCCAAACTCCATCTGACGACGCCGACGACGTGGGCCCAGATGGTCGCGGACGCGGCCAAGGTGAAGGACGCCGGGCTCATCCCATTTGCCCTGGGCAACTCCGAAGGTTGGCCCGGCCTCATCTGGGAAGAGATGCTTGTGGACCGGCTGGGCGGCGGCCAGCTGGTGGGGTCGCTCTTAGGCGGCGCTAGTACAACCTGGGCCTCCCCTGCTGTCGTCCAGGCCAACACCATGATCCAGGAGCTGGTAAAAGACGACTACTTCCAGCCGGGCTACAGTGCCGTCGATTATTCGAACGGCGAACCCAACGCCCTTATGTTCAGTGGTAAGGCAGCCATGCAACTGATGCTCAGCTTCGGCTATACGCAGATGCAGACGGCCGACGCCTCATTCGTCAACCAGGGCCATCTCGGCTGGTTCCCGTTCCCAACGGTGCCCGGGGGCAAGGGCAACCCAGCCGATGAGGAAGGCAACGTCGGCCAGTACGCCGCCATTACGACGGGCGCCAGCCCGGCACTCCAGAAACTGGCTGGAGAATTCCTGGCGGACGAGATGGGATCGGCCCAATATGCCAAGCTCATGCTTAAGGGCGATGAGGCACCGTTGATGGTGGCGGCCGAAAACTACCTGAACGATGCGAACTCTTTCACTCAATTCGCATACGGTCTGGCCGTGAAGGCACCGTACTATGGAGACTCGTGGGACAACACGCTACCTGCCGCAGACGGGCACCCGTTGCTGTCGGACCTTGAAAGCGTGTTCACTCTTAGTGAGATGCCGTCCAAGTTCTCGTCCCAGATGGTGGCCGTGTCCAAGTCGGCAAGTTGAGGTCCCTCCACCAGTAGCTGAACAGGGCCAGGTCGACAGCGGGCGGCTGGGAATGTGCGCGTAGGGCTGCGTGGCTATCGGCCGATGGCGCGTACATCCCGGCTAACCATCGTCTCCGGGCAACAATAACAATCGTGACCAGAGTTCGGCCAGAAGCCAGCGCCCCCGATGCCAAGCCAGTTTCTGGTTGGCATTTGTCCCGCGGATCGTAACTGAGGACGCATATGAGCACTACGGAACAGTTACCGGTCTCGGTTGGCCAAGACGACCGCATCGTCATAAGGGAAACGGCGCCCAGGCGGAGGCGGGTACCGCTCGGCGAGCTGGTATCACTCGGCCCGGCGACGCTGCTCTATACCTTTCTGTTGGTCGGGCCGGCGATCGTCGCCCTGGCGTTGAGCTTTTTTTCGTGGAATGGCGTCGGCGCCCTCAAGTGGGTCGGGTTAGGAGAATGGTCACGGTTTATCGGCGACAGCGGGGTGTGGTACGCACTCTGGCTCACCATCCAGGTGACGGTAGTCAGCTGGTTCGTCCAAACCCTATGCGCGGTGGCCATTGGCGTCGCAACGGCGAGACCGAGCCGTACGAACAGTGTGCTGGCGGCTGTCTACGTCGTCCCACTGCTCGTGTCCACCACTGCGGTGGCCTTGCTGTGGGGGGCGTTCCTATCGCCCACGCTGGGCGGCCTCGCTTACCTGGGCCAGGATCTGCACCTGGGGTTCCTCTCCTCGACAGACTGGTTGGGTAACCCGCACATCGTCGTCTACGTGATCACTTTGGTCGTGGCCTGGGAGCTGATGCCTTTTTATGTACTGCTGTACCGGATCGCCCGGCAGCAAGTTCCTAGTTCGCTTTACGAAGCGGCTGAGCTCGACGGGGCCACGCCGGCCCAGATTTTCTTTCACGTGACCATCCCTCAGCTGCGCAACACCATCGCCATGACCAGCATCCTCATGGTCATAACGGGGCTCACCAACTTCGACCTGTTCTATATCCTGACTGATGGTGGACCGGGCCGGTCATCGACTGTCCTGCCCTTGTACATGTACAACCTGGCCTTTTTCTCCAACGAGTATGGGTATGCCAGTACGATCGCCGTTTTTCTCGTAGTCGTGGGGTTAGTGCTCGGAGGCGTGATCATGTGGCTTTCGCGCTTTTCGTCGGCAGCGCGTCAAACCGAGGGAGGTTAGAGCCTGTGCCAGGGGGGTCACGGGTACGCCGACCTCGGCGCAGCAGCCGTTTGGGCAGGTTCGTGTTGCTGGGTGTATGGGCCTTGGTAGTTGTCATCCCGTTTTACTACCTGATCGTCTCCAGTTTTCGCTCTCAAGGCTCCTACCTGACCGATAACCCGTGGCGGCCGACGGGGCAATTCACGCTCGACCAGTACCGCCTGGTATTTAAATCGGGTTTCCTTACCGACCTGGCACACAGCGTGGTCGTGGCGGTAGGGGCAGTGGCGATCACACTTTCAGTCAGCGTGGTCGCAGCCCAACGAGTGGTCCTGAACCGCACCAACCTCGGCAGGGGCATGTTCAAGTACGTCTTGATCGGTCTCGCCGTCCCCCTTCAGGCACTGATGATCCCTATCTTCGTTGTCATCGACCGGGTTGGCCTGTACGACACGTTGTGGGCGCTGATCCTCGTCGGCGCCGCGTTCGGCATTCCCGTGAGCCTGCTCGTTCTGGTGAACTTCTTGAGGGACGTGCCCACCGAGTTGTCGGACGCCATGTTCGTCGACGGGGCCACCGACATGGCCGTGCTGCGCAAGCTGCACATCCCGCTCGCCCGCCCGGCGCTGCTGATGCTTGCGGTCTACCAGGGCTTGATCAATTGGAACAATTTTGTCCTTCCCCTGATACTCACGACTTCAGCGTCATCCCGGGTGCTGCCTCTGCAATTGTTCTCGTTCGAGACGGAGTTCGGTGTAAATGTTCCTGGTGTGCTGGCCGCCGTTGTATTGGCGACCATCCCGATGGTGCTCATGTTCATTGTGGGGTACCGGTTCCTCGTCCGGGGCCTGTCTGCGGGCTTGGGCGCCGGAGGTGCTTTCCGATGACGGGTGTGCACGACCCGGTGGCGGAGGTAGCATGCCAACCGGGCAACTTATTAGCACCGCCCGCGTCGAACTGAGCCCAGGAACGACCCGGACCATCAAGATCGAAGTTATGGGGTGGGCGTCAGAGCCAGGCCAGGTCAGGAATATTGCCCGACTAGCACGTCGAAGGCTTTGTCGACCGCCTCGTCTACGACCTGGTGACCGGGTTGGGCATCGAGCCAATCGATCATCTCGCGGGCTCCATCGGCAAAGGGAATGGTGGCCCTCCATCCGGGCGCAAGCTGACGGATCTTGGCGTTGTCGAAGATAACCGAATGCGCCTTGTCACCCAGGAGCGACGGTCCCCAATCCGGCAGCACCTTGGCGATCGTCTCCGACGCCACATGGACGAGGTGAGGTTCGACCACCCCGGCGGCGCGGGCCACAAGCCGATGGATCTGGTCCCAGGTGAGGACCTCGTCGCTGGTTATATGGAACGTGTCGCCGATCGCCAGGGGGTTCGCCAAGAGCCGCACGAAGGCGCGGGCGAAATCGTCGTGGTGCGTCAGTACCCATAGCGAAGTCCCGTCGCCGTGCACGACTACAGGTTTCCCGCGCCGCATCCGGTCGACGACGGTCCAGCCACCATCGAAAGGCAAACCCGTGCGGTCGTATGTGTGCGAGGGTCTCACTATGGTCACCGGGAAGCCGTGTTCGCGGTGGGCCTGGACCAGGCGCTCCTCGCACGCTATCTTTTTGCGCGAGTACTCCCAATACGGGTTTACGAGCGGCGTCGACTCCGTAATCGGAAGGCGGGCTACTGGTTTCTGATAGGCAGACGCCGAACTAATGAAGACGAACTGAGAGGTTCGGTCCGCAAAGACATCGATATCCGTCGACACTTGAGCGGGCTCGCGGACGGTGAAGTCGGCGACGACGTCGAAATGGCGTCCACCCAAAGTTCTCCGGGTCGCAGCCACGTCGTGGATATCGGCGGTCAGGTAAGTGACCTCTTTGGGCAGCGGACGCAGGGAGGTCTGGTTGCGGTTGAGCACTGAGACATCGAACCCGTTCTCGATCGCCCGCACCACGCAGGCGGAACTGATCCTCCCGGTACCGCCCACGAAAAGCACAGACAATGTCGTCATCTCAATCTTCCTCCCATTAGGGTGCTCGATGTGAACTCGGGCCGGAAAGCCCAGGTATGTGAACCTTGTTTGCTTACTGTACCGGGGGAGGTCACCTGGGTGATCGCTCGGCGAACGCCTGGCGGCCAGCGTGGTAAGCGCTGGTGATTCGTTCGAGGATGGCATCGGTGGCCGGGTCCGAGGCCGTTTGCTGCAGGTGGATCTGGCGCCACTCCATCATGCGCAACGCCGCACGATGGAACGTGAGTTGCGGCCGGAAACTCGGGACGAACCGGCGGATCTTCGAGTTGTCGAAGACGGCGCTGTGGCTGAGGTCGCCCACGAAGAGGTCGGACCAGAACCAATCGGGCGCTACCACCGGGAAGAGCTCGGAGGGGACGTGCACCAGCCGGGCGTCCACACCGAGGGCGGAGCCCACGATCGTGTATATCTGGTCCCAGGTGTAGACGTCGTCGCCGGTGATGTGAAAGGTCTCGCCAATAGCCCTGGGGTTGCCCAACAGGCCGACCAGGCCAAGGGCGAAGTCCTCGGCGTGCGTAAGTGTCCACAGCGAAGTCCCGTCGCCGTGGACCGGGATCTCGGCCCCGCGTGCGATACGCTCGACCACGGTCCAACCGCCTGGCAAGGGCGGGTTGGCGTCGTCGTAGGTATGGGACGGGCGGACGATGGTGACGGGGAAGTCCTCCTCTGCGTACGCGTGTTGCAACGCCCGTTCTGCTCGCAGCTTCGCCCGCGCGTACTCGAGGAACCGGTTGTGTGTGGGTGTCGATTCGACGATAGGAGTCTGCAGCACGGGCTTGCCGTACACCGACGCCGAACTGATGTGGAGGTAGTGTTCCGTCCGGCCCTTGAACGTCGACACAGCGCGGCGGGCATCGTCGGCGTCGTAGGACAGGAAGTTGACGACGGCGTCGAAGTCGTGGTCGCCCAGGGCCGCCACCAGGGACTCGTCGTCGCTCACATCCGCCGTCAGCCAGGTCACTTCATCTGGAAGGTCCCGCGCTGCGCTGTTGCGCCGACGGTTCAAGACGAAGACGTCCATCCCGGCCTCGACAGACAGCCGCACACATGACGCGCTGATCGTCCCGGTACCACCGATGTAGAGGACCCGAAGCGCCGCGCTATCCAATTGCATCATTTCGTCACTCCTACCTTTCGACTTTCCCCTAAGACGACGTGAGCGGACCGCCGGCGAACTGCTCGATGGCCGCCGATCGTGCCTGCCAAATGTACTTACTATTTGATGGCGCCGGCCGTTAGGCCCCGCTCGAACAGCCTCTGGAGGCATAGGTATGCCACGACCTCGGGTATCGCCGTCAAGACGGCCGAGGCCAGGATCTTCGTCTGGTCGTTATTGAACTCGCCCACGAAGAACTGCGGAACAAGCGTGATGGTCTGCATGTCCTGTGTCTGGAGGAACACGAGCGGCATCAAGTAGTCGTTCCACGCCCCGATGAGGGTGAAGATGAGGACGGCGGCGGCGATTGGGCGCGTAAGCGGGACCACGAGATGGCGGAACACCGCCACAGAGCTGGCCCCGTCCACGCGTATGGCCTCGAACAACTCGTCCGGGAGGCCGTTGATGAAGGTCCGGGTCAGCAACACGGCGAAGGGTATCTGCAAAGCGGTCAGGGGCAATATCACGGACCAGTAGGTGTTGTAGAGCCCGAGCTTCAGCGCGGTCGTGAACAAGGGGGCCAGGAGTACTACTTCCGGGAGGGTCAGGCACGCCAGCAGGATCCAGAAGTAAACTTCGCGGCCGAATATGCGCAGCCTGGCAAAACCGTAGGAGGCCAGCATACTGACCACGTAAACGATGACGATCACGCCGATGGCGATAACGGCGCTGTTGACGAAGAAGCGCCAAAAGCCGGGCACTTCCAGGACAGCGCGGTAGTTGTCCAACCCCTGACCGGCGAGAGAGCCCTGGACCATGACTACGATCGGGAACAGGTACGGCACCACCAGAATGGTGACGAGCAGCTGCAGGCAGATTCTCCCTGAACGTGTGCGCGCTTCGAACATCAGTTCACCGCCCTCCTTCTCCGCCAGCTCAACTGCAGGACGATGCCGAACACGATGGCCATGACAAGCAGGATGACCGACAGTGCGGCGCCGTACCCGACGTGGTCGAGCGGTATCACCATCTGGTATATGTAAGTCCCGAGGAATTCCGTGGCGTAATTGGGGCCAGCGTTCGTTACCAGCCATGGCACGTCGAAGGTCTTGAGGGCGCCGATGGCGCCGAGGGTGGCCAGCACGAGGGTGGTGCCGCTGACACTGGGCCAGATGATGTTGAACAAGACGCGGAAGTTGCCGGCGCCGTCCAGGCGGGCTGCTTCCAGGACAGCGGGGTCGAGCTGGCTGATGGCTGCGTAGTACAGCACGAAGGTGAAGCCCGTCCATTGCCACACAGTTATGGCCATGATGACCGGGAGTGCCGTGGTGGTCTGGCCGAGCCAAGGTTGGGCCAGGAAGCCCAACCCCACGTGCTGCAGCACCGTGTTGAGCTGCCCGTCCGGCGCGAACATGGCCCGGAAGACGGGTGCCATAATGGCGGGCGCCAGCACGACCGGGACGAAAATTATGACCTTGTAGACGACGGCCAGCCTGATCCTGGAGTGGAGCAGCACTGCGAACAGCAGGCCCAGCACAGTCTGAAAGGCGAAGGTGCCCACGAAGAAAATTACGGTATGCCGCACCGCGCCCCAGAAGATCGGGTCGTGGAAGATGGAGACGAAGTTCTGTACGCCGACGCTCTGAGGGTTGGGGCTGATGCCATCCCAATTGAGGGTGGATATGAAGCCGGTGTAGCCGATGCAGTAGTAGATCAAGCCCACGCACAACAACAGCGCCGGGAAGATCCATGGGAGCCCGGAAGCCACCCGATGGCCGCCGCGTGCTGCACTGACGCCCGACCCGCCGTGCCCGCCGCGGCGGCGGCTGGAACCGCCGCCGCGGGCGTTACCAGGACTGCGGACCGGTGTGTCGCCCGCGTTCAAACGGGCCTGGTCACCTCGCCCAACCACGGACGTGCCGCTCACACCGGTGCTCTTTTCTTTACCCGGGCCACCTCCGTCGACGCCGGTCGCCCTTAGCTGAACTTCTCCCCGGAGGCCACAGCGGCTGACTGCAGTGTTTTAGCCGCCGCTTGGGGCGTGGCGGAGCCGGTGGCCACGGATTGGGCCGCCGCCAGGATGGCGGTCTGGAGGTCGGCGCTCAGGAGCGATTCGCGCGGTTCTGTCACAGTGCCGACTTGCTTGATGAGGTTGGCTATAGGAGCCAGTTGCAACGACGGGTCAACCAGCTTGATGGCGTTGAAATCAGGCTGGATAGAGCGCAGCGCGGGAAGGTCGTCCAGTTGGTTGGCGACGGCCTGTTGACCGGCAGAGGCAGTGGCCAACCACTTGACGAACGTGTCAGCCGCGGCGGTGTTGTGCGAATGAGTGTAGACAGCGAGGCCGAAGTCAGAGTCTCCGTACATCTCGCTCGTGTTACCGGCCCCGGCGACGTTGGGGAAGGGTATCGGCAGGATAGGGAAGGGTTTGGGGTTGGATACACCCGCCGCTTGTTGGGCCGAGATCATGCCCTTTTCGGTCACGTTTTGCATGTACCAGGTCCCCATCATGACCATAGCGAACTTACCCGTGAGAAAAGCGTTGTTCGCGTCCGGGTACTGTTGGTAACCGAGTGCACCGGCTTGCATGATGCCGTCCTTGAACAACCCCTTCCAAATGGTCAGCGCCTTGACAATGCCGGGGCTGCTCCACTTGGCTTGGCCCAACGACGCCTTCGTCCACAACCCGGGTTGGACCGAGTTGGCGATCGACTGCAGGGTGTCCTGGTCGAAGCCTTCTTGGGACGCACCCTGGACGAAGCAGCCCTGTCCGTGGGACTTGAAGACCTGGCAGTCGCTCACCCATTGAGCGAGGGTTTTGGGCGGCGTCAGGTGGTACTTGTTGAACAGGTCGACGTTGATCCACAACGTGCCGGCGTAGACCGACCCAACGGACATGGAGGTCAACTTGCCGTTGTACATCAACCCCCCAATGCCGCTGGGCGCGACTTTCGTTTTCCAGTTGCTGCCCAGTGCTTGCTGGGCCAGCGGGGCCAGGTTTTGGGCGAAGGAGTTGAATTCGGTGACGTAGGCACCGGGCTGGATTTCGAAGACGTCAGGGCCAGCGCCGGATACGAGTGCCGGGCGCAGCGCCGCCACCCAGTCGGTGATCGTGATCAACTTGAAGTTGACCTTGATGTTCGGGTACTGCTTGTTGAAGGCGGCAATTTCGGCATTAGCCAGCTCGGAGTCGGTCGGCGTCCAGCCCCACCAGTTGATGGTGCCGGAAATGGCAGACGGGCGCGATGAACTGGCGAAGGCGGCGGCGCTTCCGGGCCCCAGGCCCGCAATCGGGAGTAAGGTAAGGCTCGCAGTGGTAACTATGGCGATTGACTTAAGTCCTGCCTTCATGTGTTTCCATCCTTTCGGTTGAGGTAGAAGTGTGGATGTTCTTGTAGCTGAGGGATGGGGTAAGGCGGCGAAACGCTTGGCGTCTCGTGGCCGGGCTCATTGGAGCCAGTGCTCCGGCCCGGGGGCCAGGTCAGCCAGCTCGGTCCACAGCTCTTCAGGTACTTCATAAGCCGCCAGGGCCAACGCTTCGTCGTAGCGCTCGGGCCGCGACATCCCTACGAGAGTGGAAGTGACCCGCGGGTCCCGCACGGAGAACTGGAGGGCGGCTGCGGCCAACGGAACGCCGTGCCGGGTGCAGGCGCCCTCGATGGCGTGCAACGCGCTGAGCAGTGCAGCACTGGCGGGCCGGTAGGCGTACTTCTGGGAGACAGCCGAGCCCTTCGCCAGGACCCCCCCGCCGAAGGGTGCGGCGTTGAGGGCCGCCAGCCCCGCCGCGGCACAGTCGTCGAACAGCGGGCCGGCAGATTTGTC
Organism: uncultured Acidimicrobiaceae bacterium; assembly: GCA_963750465.1. Taxonomy (GTDB): domain Bacteria; phylum Actinomycetota; class Acidimicrobiia; order Acidimicrobiales; family Palsa-688; genus Fen-671. The sequence continues at coordinate 159,346 of CAVVRE010000004.1, read as the reverse complement.
CAACAGGGTCCATCGGTTGTGAGTTAGCACCACCTGGAAGATGCCGGTGGCCGCATAACGCCGGAGCAGGTGCACCGGGCCGCCGGCCACACCTAGATGGCCCACAGCTCCGTCTGCGACAAGGTCCTGGAGCGCAGCCACCGGCCCCGAGGAGCTCATCGCTTCTTCGAAAGAGATCCTCTCAGGGTCGTGGAGGTGCAGGAGAGGCAAGTAGTCGAGGCCGAGGCGCTCCATGCTCTCTTTCACCGAGTCCCGGGCCCGCCGGCCGTCGAACGGGCCGCCGTCTTTGGGGTCGACCTTGGTAGCCAACAGAACACCGTCAGGGACCCCGCCGAGTTCGCGGATGACAACACCGAGGCGTTGCTCGGACAGACCGTAGCCGTTGGCGGTGTCCACAAAGGTCAGGGGCCCGGCAAAGGCGCGACGGGCGGTAGCAAGGGCGAGTTCTTCGGCGACTTTGTCCCCGTATACCGGCATGTTCCCCAGTTCGCCTGTCCCCACGCACACCCCGCTAACGGACCACCCTGTGCGGCCTAGGGCGCGAGGGGCGAGTACGTCGACCGTCACCGCTCCAATCCCTGCCGTTCCCCCGGCCACGGGGCAATTCTGGTGGGGACGTACGGCCGGTACACAAGTTCCCCCTTTTGTCGGTATACACAACAAACGCTACAGGACGCGGGGTGCGGTTACCAACCGCCTAAGCGCAGATTCTGATGTGGCTCGCTTGCTATTTCCCGGCGCGGCTGGCGCATCCGTCACCCGCTTGACCAGCGTCGGCCAGCACCGCCCACTGCCTTCTCCGAAAACGGGGGCACGGTTGTCGTCTGAAAATAGCTTTTCAGCACCCGGAACGGGTGGCGGGCAACCGAGCCAAGGTAAGCTGCAGGGGCACTAATTCAGGTTCACTGTCGTCCCCGAAAGTTTTCGCCACCGAAAGTTTTCGAACCGGGCTCAACCGCCACCGGAGGATCAAAAATGCGTGATGCTGATCTCACATATTTACGGACGGACGGGGCCCAGATGCTCGGCGTCGATGGCGAGCCGGTCCGGCTGAAGGGCATATGCATCGGCGGCTGGCTCAACATGGAAAACTTCGTCACGGGCTATGCCGCTAACGAGTCGCTCATGCGGGCCGCCGTACTGAAGGCCTTGGGAACGGTCCGATATGAGTTGTTTTTCGAGCGGTTCCTGACCAGTTTCTTCGGGGAGACGGACGCCGCCTTCCTGGCCCAGACGGGGCTCAACTCCGTTCGGATCCCTCTGAACTACCGGCATCTCGAGGATGACGCCAACCCCTTCAACGTGAAAGAGGACGGTTTTCGTCATCTCGACCGGGCCATCGCCGCCTGTGCGGCCAACGGGATTGTGTCGGTGATCGACCTCCACGCCCTTCCCGGGTCTCAAAACCAGCATTGGCACTCGGACAACCCGACGCACAGGGCTCTTTTCTGGGAACACCGTCATTTTCAGGACCGGGTCGTCAACCTTTGGGAAGCTATCGCCGACCATTACAAGGATAACGTCTGGGTGGGCGGGTACAACTTGATGAACGAACCGGCAGACGAGTCCCGGGCGGTCGTAGGGCCGTTTTACCGGAGGCTGGTGGAGGCCATTCGTGCCGTCGACCCCCGTCATGCGCTCTTCATCGACGGTAATACCTATTCGACCGAGTTCGATATCTTCGACGAGCCGTGGGACAATACCGTGTATACGTGTCACGACTACGTCGCCGCCGGCCTCGGACGTGGGCCCGTACCCTGGGAGGACAGACGGCGTGTACATCGACCGCGCTGGCGTTGAGCAAAAGTTCCTTCAGCGCTCGGAGTACGCCCGCCGTACCGGTACCCCTCTGTACGTTGGGGAGTTCGGCCCTATCTATACGGGCGATGAGGTCGTCGATGCTAAACGTCGCCAGATCCTGGCCGACCAGCTGGAGATCTACCGCGCCCACGATGCCGGGTGGGCCATATGGTTGTACAAGGACATCGGTCGCCAGGCGTTGGTCAGCTCGTCTTTGGCGTCGCCATATCGTCGCCGGTTCGCCAGCTTCGTGGCCAAGAAGGACAGATTGGGTGCCGACCAGTGGGGTAGCACGGGCGAGGGGCCACGCGAGGTAACCCAGCCCGTCCAGGACCTGATCGCCCGGGAGTTCCCGACGTTCGACCCTTATCCCTGGGGTCGTTTCGACTGGGTCCGTACCTTGCTGCTGAACATCACCTTCGCGCAACCTCTCGTCGACGAGTATGCCGACCTCTTCAGGGGCCTGGACGAAAGCGAATTGATTGCGCTAGCTGACTCCTTTGCGTTCGAAAACTGCACCGTTCGCGAGCCGCTCCGGGAGCAGCTCTCAAAGGGTTGAGGACGGTTGGTTGGCGACTATGCCGCCCGCCCAACCCGAGCCGATGCGAGAAGGCAAGTGTCCTTCACTCCGGCCAGCCCGCTCGGACCGGTACGGGACCTGGTCCGTCCCACCATCGCCTCAGCAAAGCGGCGCCGACGCGGCCCAGCAGTTCATCGCCCTCCGAAAGGGGCGTCATGGTTTCGTCCGCTAGGTCGTCGGCCATCACGGAGTACACCACCACCGACCCGCCGGGGAGCTCCATAAGGCCCACATCCGCGCGGCAACCTCCAATGGATCCGGTCTTGTTGGCCACGCTCGGCCATTTGTCAGATGTCTCGCCCGGTTGGGCCAACTCCAGGAAGGCGCGGGGTACGCCGGTGTGGATCTGCTGGTGCCTTAGGGTGGAAAGCATGAGCTGCGAAGCCGTTTCGCTAACGACGGTCCCGGCATTGATTTCGCTGACGAGGCGGCACAGAGACCGGGGCGTCGCCGTCCCGAATGGCCCGACCTGGCCCGAGATCCGAGGCCGTGGCCCGGCGACCAGGGGTGGCGGCGCCCACGGCAGGCGGCGGTGCAGGACAATTTCGCTAAATCCCAATGCCCGTAATCCATCATTGACCGCGTCAACCCCTCCCAAAAGGTCGATAACGATATTGGTAGCGGTGTTGTCCGAGATTACGATCATCAGGGTGCACAGGTCGGCCACCGTTGGCTCGAGGCCGGGGTGTAGCACACTGAGCACGCCCGACCCCCCTATTAGGTCGGAGGTGCGCAGCGGGATCCGGCGCCCGAGGTCGATGCGACCGGCGTTGACTTCGGCCATCAACGCGGCGTGGATGCCGACTTTTATCGTGCTCGCCGTACGGAACTCGTCCTGGTCGTGCCAAACCACCTCCTCGTCCGAGCCGAGCCGGCGGGCCGCGACACCGAGCCGCCCTCTACACTGCGCGTCGAGGTTGGTGATCACGTCGCCGAGGGCCTGATGTGACAGCATCTCGCCCGCGTCGGCTGGCGCGCCGCGGCCGGGGGAGGGGTCTACGTTCACTGAAGTACCACGGTGAAAAACTACCAATTGTCGCTCCCGGCCCGGGTCTCTCGGTCTGGGGATCTCTCGGTCTCGGGGTGTCCGGGGTCCCTGATCACGACAGTTAGGTAACTGCTTGACTATCGGGGCCTGTATCCGTATAGTTAATGATGTGGTTAACCAATCGCGGGGTCTCGATGACGTCTTCCAAGCGCTAGCCGACCCGACCCGGCGCGGCCTCGTCGAGCGGTTAACCGAACGACCGGCGTCGGTGAGCGAGCTGGCCAAGCCGTTCCCAATGTCTCTGCCCGCGGTCATGCAGCACCTCGAGGTCCTCGAGGCCTGCGGCCTGGTCCGATCAGAGAAGGTCGGGCGGGTGCGGACCTGTCACGTCGAGCCGGCCGCGCTGAGGGCGGCGGAGGAGTGGCTCAGTCAGCAGCGCTCGGCCTGGGAACGACGGCTGGACCGCCTGGGCCAAGAGCTGGCCGAATGCCCGGTTGTACCCGACATGACGAAAGAAAGCCAAAGGAGCGAGCCATGAGCAGTCACAGCGTTACCCACGCCACCTTCAGCCTGGAAAGAACCTATAGCGTCCCGCCTGCCCACGTCTTCAGGGTGTGGGCCGACCCCGAGGCGAAAGCTCGCTGGTTCGCCGGGCCCGGTAACCCGCACGAGCTCGACTTTCGGGTCGGTGGCCGAGAGGTCAACCAAGGAAGCCCCGGCGGTCGTCGCCTTACTTTCGAATCCGCGTACCAAGACATCGTCCCGAACGTGCGCATTGTCTACGCCTCCACTCTTTCGGTGGACGGGGTAGTGGCCACAGTGTCGATCACCACGGTCGAGTTCAGGCCGGATGGCGGAGGGACCTTGTTGGTGCTCACCGAACAGGACACGTTCCTCGACGGTGCGGAGCAGCCCGATTGGCGAGAGCAAGGGACCGGCCAATGGCTCGATGCCCTGGCCGGAGTGCTCGAAGAGCCGTCCCGCATGACATCGTGAGATCTGCAGGACCACAAGGGAGAAACAACATGCAACCTCGAGTCGCTGAGGAGTAGGCGCGATCGTGAGGTTCCGAGTAACACTGGCCGGATGGAAGCAATGAGAACATCCCCGTGTGAAAAGCGCGTGTGGGTGATTACCGGAGCATCGTCTGGGTTCGGTCGGGCGTTGAGCGAGGCGGCTGCGGGAGCCGGCCACCACGTGATCGGACTGGCCCGTAGCGTCGAAGCGCTCGGGGACTTGATCTCGGCTAATCCGGATCGCGTTGAGGGTGTGTCGCTCGACGTCACCGACGCCGAAAGGGTCGCTTCGGTGGTCGAAGAGATAATCGCGAGACACGGGCAGATCGACGTGTTGGTAAACAACGCCGGGCGAACCCACGTTGGGGCGGTGGAGGAAACGAGCGACGTCGAGCTGCACTCGCTGTTCGACGTTCACTTATTTGGGCCATGGGCGCCTCATCCGCTCCGTTCTGCCCCATATGCGAGCCCGGCGCACAGGTTCGATCGTACAGATGAGCAGCATGGGAGGTCAGATGTCGTTTGCCGGGTTTTCCGCATACAGCGCCACCAAGTTTGCGCTCGAAGGGATGTCCGAGGCGTTGGCCGACGAGGTGGCGCCCTTCGGTATCAAAGTGCTCATCGTCGAACCAGGCGCCTTCCGTACGGGGCTGTTCGGTAATTTCACCCGGAGCGAAGAGCTCGACGCTTATTTCGACACGGTCGGTACTACGCGGGAAATGGTGGCGACGAACGACGGCGCACAGCCCGGCGACCCAGCCAAGGCGGCCACTGCGATCCTGGCGGCACTCCAGGCGGAACGATCACCTCTCCACCTTCCGTTGGGTAATGACGCAGTGGACGCCGTTCTTGCCCATCTCGACGCTGTGCGCGAGGACGTCGCCGGTTGGGAGCCCATCACCAGAAATACGGACCTGGACGGGGAATGAACTCGTGAAGAAAGGGACGATGTCATGAGCAAGACCTGGCCAGCCGTGGCAGTGCGCTTTATTGCGCCCCGGGAATGCATAGTGGAAGAGGAAACGGTGGCGGCGGCGAACCTTTCCGGGGGACAGTTCGTCCTGGAAACCGAGTGCTCCATTGTCAGCGTAGGCACCGAGGTGGCCAACTACTCGGGAATAGACCCGACCGTCTTTGTGCCCGGCGCCTGGAACGCATACCCTTCCACGCCAGGCTACGGTGCCGTTGGGCGTGTTTTGGCGGTCAGCCCTGAAGGAGCTTCGCGCCCCGATATGCCCCAGATCGGTCAAAGGGTTTTCGCGTTTACGCCGCACGTCTCTGTCGCGGTCGGCGACATCGACCACCGCTTCGTCCTACCGCTCGAGGAAAGCGATGACGCCGTATTGATGGTATTGGTGAGGATGGCGGGTGTGGCCATAACCGCCGTGCGCCGGGCAGTGGGGTTGCAGCCCGGGGCCAGCGCGGTGGTGCTCGGGCTGGGTCTCGTGGGCAACTTCGCGGCCCAGCTGCTACAGCTGGCCGGGCTCGAAGTTCGGGCCTTCGACGTTGACGGCTACCGCACCGGCATGGCTCGCAGCGTGGGGATCGAACGGGTGTACGAGGAGAGCCCCGATGTCGAAAGGGGCGCCGGCACCAAGATCGTGGCCGCCGGCGGCGCCGACATCGTAGTGGAGGCGACCGGGTTGCCGCCATTGGCGATGGCCGCGACGCACCTCGCCCGCTCGGGTGGCCAGATCGTGTTGCTCGGCTCACCCCGGGCGCCTCACGTCACTGACGCGACTGCGTTATTGCGCGACGTGCACTTGCGCGGTCTCACGGTCACCGGCGCATTGGAGTGGACACTGCCCCTGACCGCACGCCATCGGATGCCGGGAGACACGTGGTCGATGGCCGAAAGTTACGCCTACCTTCGAGCGGCCATTACCAGCGGGCGGCTAAAAGGGCGGGAACTTGTGTCCAAGATGGCGAGGCCGTCGGAGGCCCCTTCTGTCTACCGCGACCTCTTCGAGGGCAAACAGCCGCTGTTGAGCGTCGTGTTCGACTGGGCCTAGGCGGGTCATCGACTCTCGACGACGCCAGGTCACTAAGTGGCTCGTCCGGCGTTAGCGTAGCGTCCTTATGGCTACTCAACCTTCTCCCGGTTATCTGCGGTCTCCCTCTATCGGCGGGGACACGGTCGTCTTCGTCACCGAGGACGACCTTTGGTCGGTCCCGGCCGAGGGCGGCCGGGCCAGCCGGCTCACGGCCGACTTGCTCCGCATCGCGGCCCCGGTCATTTCGCCCGACGCCCGCATGGTGGCGTTCACTAGCGTGGTTCAAGGCAACGCGGAAATACATCTGGTCCCGGCACGGGGCGGAATGGCCCGGCGGCTTACGTGGCTGGGTGCCGCCATCCCGACGGGCCACGGAGCGAACCCCAAGGCCTTGGCTTGGATGCCTGACGGCAGGCTGGCGTTCGCCAGCGACACCGGGCAGCCCTTCTCGTCGTTGACCATGGCCTACGCCATTTCAGAAGCTGGCGAGCAACCCCCGGTGCGCCTCGACTACGGCCCGGTGCGCGACGTTTCTTACGGGGTCTCTTACGGGCGCGGAGGAGGCGTGGTCATAGGGCGCAACACGGGTGACCCGGCCATGTGGAAGCGCTATCGGGGCGGCACCGCCGGGGCCATTTGGATAGACCGGGAGGGCAACGGGGACTTCCAGCTCCTGCTGAGGCCCGAAGCCATCGGCGGCAACCTGGCCACGCCCATGTGGGTGGGCGACCGTGTCTTTTTCCTGTCCGACCACGAGGGTATCGGCAACCTGTACTCATGCTCGCTCGACGGCGATGACGTCACCAGGCACACACACCACAAAGACCATTACGCCCGCCTGGCGTCGAGCGACGGCCAGCGCATCGTCTACCAGGCGGCGGCGCGCCTCTGGCTCTACGAACCATCTGCGGACACGACGCAAGAGGTGCCGGTCGAACTGGGCAGCCCCCGGACTCAACGCCAGCCCCGCTTCGTCCCCGCCGACCGCTACTTGTCGGGCTATCAATTGGACCGGTCTGGCAAGCGGATCGTCTTGAACACCCGGGGCAAGCTGTTCAGCTTCGCCCCCTTCGACGGGCCCGTGTTGCAACACGGCCTGCCTCAGGGTGTGAGGTACAGGCTGAGCAGCTTCCTCGGTTCAGGGACCGACGTGGCCACTGTCAGCGACGCCAGCGGTTTCGAGGCGATCGAAGTTCACCGCGCCTCGGGAGAACCGGGCCAGGATGGCGGCCGCATCACCACTCAGGTCCTCGACATCGCCGGGCTCGGCCGAGTCTTGGAGATGGTCCCCTCGCCCGACGGTTCCATGCTGGCGGTTACCAACCACAAGTTCCAACTGTTCGTCGTGGCGGTGGCGAGTGGCGAGCTCAAACTGGTGGACGAGTCCGCCTTTGGCCGCATCGAAGGCCCATCCTGGTCCCCGGACGGCAAATGGGTCGCTTACGGCTACCAGGCCAGCACCCACACAAGCCAGGTCAAATTGGGAGACGTGGACGGGGGGGCCACGTTTGCGGTCACTGGGGCACAGTTCCGGGACAGCTGCCCCTCTTTCGACCCGACCGGGACCTACCTCTACTTTCTTTCACACCGGACTTTCGACCCGGTGTACGACAGCCTGTTCTTCGACCTCGGGTTTCCCTTGGGCGCTCGCCCCTACTTGGTGACCCTTAAGGCCGAGACACCATCACCATTTGTCGTCCGTCCCGAGCCAGAAGAGCCCGCCAGCCAGGAGCGCTCGGGGCGGGAGAACGGCGCGGCAGAGCCGTCAGCCGTCTCCCCGGCCGAACCGCCGGTCCGCGTCGACCTGGAAGGTATAGAGCGCCGGGTGGTGGAAGTGCCGGTCCCCGAGGCACGGTACGAAACCATCCTCGCCTTGAAGAACAAACTTCTTCTCTTTTCCCGGCCCATACAGGGGGCGCTGGAACGCAATTGGTCGGATACGGCACGCCGATGCGAACGGCGTCCTGGAATGCTATGACCTCGTCGATGACAGACGAGAAACCTGGCTCAGCGCAGTGGCCGATCTAGCCATCAGTGGGGACCGGGGCCAAATTGCTTATACGACCTCGGCCCCCGACCACGAAAACGCGCGACGTCTCAGATTGGTCGGCTTATCTTCCAAGCCTGATGAAGAGGGGGCCACGGAACCGCCAGGGCGGCGCAGCGGGTTTGTCGACCTCAGCCGGATCAGGGCCCTGGTAGACCCCGCGGCTGAGTGGCCCCAGATGCTGAGAGAGGCGTGGCGGCTTCAGCTCGACCACTTCTGGACGGCCGATCTTTCGGGCGTCGACTGGGAAAGCGTGCTCGACCGCTACCTTCCGTTGGTCGATCAAGTCTCCACCAGGTCGGAGCTGTCGGACCTGATCTGGGAAGTCCAGGGAGAACTGGGCACGTCGCACAGCTATGAGTTCGGTGGCGAGTACCGCCAAGCCCCGCCGTGGGGCTTGGCTCACCTGGGGGCCGACCTCGTTAGGGATGCATCGGGCAGATGGGTGGTAGCCCGGGTGGCCGAGGGGTCGAGCTGGCACCCGCAGGAAGCTTCGCCACTGCTGACCCCGGGTGCTGGCGTACAGACCGGCACGGCCATCCTCGCCGTCAACGGCCAGGCCGTGGACCGCAGCGCTGGCCCTGGGCCGTTGCTCGCCAATCAGGCCGGCTTGCCTGTCGAGTTAGCTGTGGCCGGCCCTTTCGAAGCCGCACCTGGCGGCGCCGGATCACGGACAGTCGTCGTACCCACTCTCAACGACGAGCATCCCCTCCGCTACCGAGACTGGGTAACGACAAACAGGGAAAGGGTACGCGACGCAACTGCTGGCCGGGTGGGCTACATCCACATCCCGGACATGGGGCCTTCTGGGTGGTCCGAGTTCCACAGGTCCTACGTCGCAGAGATCGAGCGCGATGCCCTCGTGGTCGATGTCCGCTTCAACGGCGGGGGTCACGTATCCGGGCTCATACTCGAAAAGCTGGCTCGTCGTCGGATCGGCTGGGATGTCCCGCGAAGGGGTGCGCCTGTTTCTTATCCCGAGGATGCGCCGGCCGGACCAATCGTCGTAATCACCAACGAGTACGCCGGATTCTGATGGTGACATTTTCACCCACGGTTTTAAGCTGTTAGGCCTCGGCCCGGTCGTGGGCACAAGGACATGGGGCGGCGTTATCGGTATCGACATCCGCCAGCCTTTGGTCGACGGAAGCGTTACGACTCAGCCTGAGTATGCGTTCTGGTTCGAAGACGTCGGTTGGGCGGTGGAAAACCGCGGCACCGACCCCGATGAGGAAATCCTGGTCTACCCGCAGGATTATGTCGCGGGCCGAGACCCGCAGTTGGAGCGAGCGATTGAGCTTGTCCTCGAAGCTCTCGGACGGCACCAGCCGGCGCTGCCCCAACTCGACCAGAGGCCACAAAAAGCGCTCCCGGTGCTTCCCGCGGCGCGGTAGCCCACTGGGTTAATTGCGGAGGTTAATTGCGAGCGGTGAAGACCTGGAAGGCCAGCGGGGCGTCATACCGACCGTCGCTCCGTCGCAACCGGGCCAGGTGCCGTTCGCTCGCCGCGCGAGCCTCAGCCAAACGGTCGTCCACGACCCCGAGATAGCGCAGGTACGCATCGTCGTCTTCGAGGGCATCAGGCTCGACCGTAACGGTTTGGCGGTAGGACGCCCGCTCGATGGTTGACCAACCCGCCGCAGTCAAGACACCAGCCGTGTAGTCCGGGTCGGCCAGCGTAAACGGCCCCGTGGCGTTCTTGCCCGGGCCAGGTTTCTCGACCGGCGGGCAGAACGGCTGTACCGCTGTGCCCGCGAACCACGGGTTATCCGCCAGGCTCTGCCAGCAGGCAAACGCCAGCCGCCCGCCCGCCCGCGTATGAAGCCTGATGTTGGCGAAGGCGGTGACCGACTCGTCGAAGAACATGACGCCGAACTGGCTCATGGCGGCGTCGAACGAGCCCCCGGGAAGCGCCGCCGTTTGCACATCGGCGACCAGGAAACGGGCGTTGGTGACGCCAGCGGCGGCGGCCCGTTGGCGGGCCAATGCCACCAGAGGCTCGGAAATATCAGCTCCCACCGCGACGCCGTTCGGTGCTATCTGCTGGGCCGCGGCAATGGCACTCCGCCCGCCACCGCAGCCGATATCGAGGACCGTTTCTCCGGGTTCGAGGGCGACGTGCTCGAGAAGCGTGGCCGTCACCACGGCGGTTATCGGCTCCCGATGGCGCCATCCAGACACCCGGACATCATCGTTCCACTGGCGACGCTGCGCGTCATTGGCCAAGTCGGGCATCGCCGGAATATGTTACCGGAGCCTTCGCGGCTGCTTACTGCGGCTGTCTACGGGGGCGGGCTCGCCTGGTGGCCCGATCCTGCGGCGGCCCTTTGCTGGGCACTTTCAACCCTATTTTCTGGTCACGTATGGCCAGGCCACCATTTTGTCAAGACAACCAGTTTGGCCAGACAACCAGTTTGGGTGGATGAAAACGACCCATATGAGGGCTTGGCCGGCGCCTCTCGCCGCCGTACGTTGACATGGATAGAAGCGACCAACGACGTTGTTGGAACGGCGCGGCAGTGGAAAGAAGCGTGTCAAATCCTTGGAGGGAGCCGTAGTCCACGTCGCCCTGGCGCGTCGGCGTGGCATGGATAAAGACCGCCTTCAACTAGCCCAAGCACAGAGCGGGCGTTGGTGCTCATAGTTGACCCTGAAACCGCCGGAACCCGGTTAGAGATTCCTCGGACCGCCGGAGAAGCGGCTTTTATCGGCCGGCAGGCCGAGTTGGCGGTGCTGAACGAGGTTTTGAGCAGCACGCGCAAGGGGTCGCCACGGGTGGTGGCCATAGAAGGAGTCGGCGGGATGGGCAAGACATCCCTCCTCCAAGACTTTCTGGCCCACATAGGACCAACCACGGTCCTGTGGAGTAGCGGGGATGAACACGAGCGGGCCGTGCCGTGGGGCCTCCTCCGCCAGCTGGTCGACGTCGCCAGCGCCACAGGTCTGCCTCATTTGGCCGCCGACCTTAAGGGGCTCGGGCCGGAGACTGACCCTCTCGTAGCCGGGGCCAGTCTGCACCACTTTCTGAAGGAAACTGAGCGGGCCGTGGTGGTGATAGACGATGCCCATTGGGCTGACCAACAATCACTCGCGGCCGTGCGTTTTGCCTGTCGGCGGCTGGCCGCAGAACAGATCCTGGTGGTCGTGACGTACAGGCCAGACGACCCTGGTCGTCCGGGAGAAGACTGGCGGCGGCTATTTGTAGAAAAAGGGGTGCGGCTGCGGTTGGCCGGCCTGAGCCTGGCCGAGCTCACACAGCTTTCAAGTGCGGTCACGGGCTCGGCCCTGTCGCGGCGCGCTGCTGTCCGGTTGTTTGAGCAGACTGGTGGCCACCCCTGGCACACGGTCTCGCTGCTCGAGCAACTTCCGTTGGCCACATTCGAACTGACAGATGGGCCACTTCCCGCTCCCTACGAACTGACGAGGACCATATCGGAGCATTTGAACTCGTGCCGAGCCGCTACCCGGGACGTCGTCACGCTGGCGTCGGTCCTGGGCGAAACGTGCAGGGTTGTCGACCTACGCGCCGCGCTACCCAAAGAGGATTTCAGTGAGGCGCTCGAGGAAGGCATCGAACTGGGCCTTTTGCGCGAAATCCCGGGGACGGGCGGTGACGAAGTGGGATTCCGGGAACTGCTGGTCCGCACGGCCGTTTATCAGACGCTCTGTCCACGAAAGCGCCGGCAGCTGCACTTGGCCGCATCCCGCGCGCTGACTGGTAGAGCGGCCCTGGAACACCAGGCCGCCGCCTCCGTCGCGCCCGACCCCGACCTGGCCGCCGAAGCGGAAAGGTACGGCTGGGAGGATCTCGCCGCCGGCTGGTCCCAACGGGGAGTGACCGAGCTCAGACTGGCGTTGGGCCTCACGCCGGCCGGACCGTCCCGCCGCTGGCGACTGCTCGGCCTGATCGAGGCTCTGCTGGTATCAGGCCAAGTGCCCGCCGAGTCTCTCGCCAAACAGCTGGACGGACTGCCAGACGACGCGTGGTCGGGATCCGTAAAGGGGTACCTTGCCCTTGTGCTGGGGCGCGTCGATGACGCCGAGCTTCTGCTCGTTGGGTCCCGGTCAAGCATGCAAAACGGGGCATCCCCCGATGGGGCGCCGGCCGATCTCGCGGCGCGGGTGGCCTCACTATTGGCGGTTGTCAGCACAATGCGCCGCGATTGCTGTTCCATTCTGCGCTATAGCGAGGAAGCGATACAGCCCCCGGCGGTAACGGGCGGAGCTCGGTCGGCCCCTCTGTCGGCGGCCCAGTCGACGGCCCAGTCGACGGCCCTGTCGCCGGCTCTGTGTACCAAAGCGCTAGGCCTGGCGCTCTGCGGCCGCCCTAACGAAGCCCTCTCCATACTGCGGCATGCGGACGACCAGAGGGACGGCAAAGCCCGCCACGGCCTTGTCGCTCGCGGCATCGTTCGGCTCTGGACGGATCAACTCGAGGGCGCACAGGTTGACCTTTCCCTGGCCGTTGAGGACGGGCGCCCAGGATGGCCCATCAGTCTCAGCGTGGCCACTGGCTTCCTCGGAAACGTCGCTTTCAGGCGCGGAATGTTGGGTGAAGCGCTGCGGCACGGCGAAGCGGCGGTAGTCATGGCTTCCGACGCCGGGCGTCGTTTAGAGCTGCCCGGTCTCCATGCGCTGGCGGCTTTGCCGTATTCGGCCACGGCCGATTTTGACCGCGCCGAGCGTCACGTGGAATTGGCGGGGCAGTGGGCCCAGCGCGCTGGTACTCGTTCGGCACGCGCCTACGCCAGCGCGGCTCGAGCGTACCTGGCTCAGGCGCTGGACGATGCCGAAGGTCTTCACAAAGCGGCCGTTGAGTTCACGGAAGTCCATGACTGGCTGGATCCCGGGGTCCATGCCATGGGCCCGGTTCTCGCCCAATCTCTGGTGGCACTCGGTCGCTTGGACGAGGCAGGCGCGGCCCTGGACGACTTTGAGAGGGCGCTCAATAACACGGACCGGGTCTCTGGACGGGCCGCTGCAGCCCGGGTCCGAGGCCAGCTTTTCGCTGCCTTGGGTGACTGGGAACGCGCCGACATGTTGTTCGCCGAGGCGGCGGCGGTCAGCGAAACACTGGGGATGTTCTTAGCCTCTGCCCTCGCCCACCTGGCGTGGGGGCTCGCCGCCATTCGCGCCGGGAAGCGCAAGATTGGAACGCGAGAGCTGATCCTGGCGAGAGATATCTCGGAGAGTTTGGGCGCCCGGGCCTACGTCTTTCTGGCGGACCGCTCGCTCGGGGCGCTGGGTGTCGTGCGTACTCCAGGTTCGTTGATAAGAGGGGGGCTCTTGACGGCGAAGGAGGACGCTGTGGTTCGGTTGGCTATATCGGGATGTACCAATGCTGAGATGGCGACTCGGCTCGTCGTGAACGTGAAGACGGTGGAGTACCACCTCACCCACATCTACGCCAAGCTCCGGGTCACGTCGCGGCGCGAATTGGTCACTAGGGTCTCGCAACTGACAGCGGATGGCGGCCAGGTTGGCCCCCGGATGTTGAGATAAGACGCCGCCCTGGCCTTCCGCCCACCGGTAGATCGCGGGCGTCCGTTAACCCGGCCCCGCCTGTGTCAACCGCCCAGCAAATCGTTCTTCGGCTCATTCGAGGTCCCGCCGAAGGAATCGCGGCATAGCGGGTCGGCCCCCGCCGACGCCGCCATCCCGGGAGAAGGCCGCTTCCGGAACTCGCGCCTTGCCCCTCGAGTCTCATGGCGCTCGCGTCGATCTTTGCCGGTGCCTTTGCTTGTTCGTGTGGATAATCGCCGCTTCCGAGGGCAGATCCGCCTGTCGACGGGTTAGCCGCGGCCCGATAGAGTGGCGCCCATGAGCCCACGCCGACCCCGGATAACTGGTCAATCACGCCAACAGATCGCCCAACGACTCCGAGATCGAAGAACCCATGAGGAGACCCTGATCCTCGATGCCGCCGATGCTTTGGCGCGACGAAATGCTGCTGATTTAGCCCTCTCGGAAGCGGCGGAAGCGCTTTCCGCCACCCTTGACGAGCTGCAAAAGCATGGTTTCGAGCTCCAGGAGGTGGCCGAACTTCTTCAGATCGACCCGTCAGAACTGAGCGGGACCGGTCCGTCCCGACGTCTTTCAGTACGCACATCCCGCTCGGTAAAGGTACAGGAACCGAACGAAACCGACGACATCACGGACGCGGAACCCGCGGAGTAAAGCCTGAATTCTCGTCCTTCGCTCGACGTATAGCGGGCACAACAATGGCGCAACGAAGGCCATCGTCCCTACCTCAAGGCCTCCGTTCAGGGCCCGATCATCTCTCTATGCCCGCGAACCGACGGACGCGCGACCTCCCTCAAGACCTCCGTTCAGGGCCCGATCATCTCTCTATGCCCGCGAACCGACGGACGCGGGACCAACCCGCTGGCACACCCCGTAGATAGGCTGGGGCGTACAGCCGTTCCCCTAAGGTCCGTAGTATTTGCACCCTGCGTGGCAATCGGGCCATTTTCTGCGCATGGCGGAAGTTGGGGATCTCGCTGATAGGACCGGGTTCCAGCCAAATTCAGCCCATTTTGGTTGTTTACGTCCACCGCGAAAGGTAATAAATCCTGGTAACGATACGGACGTACTGACGCCCAAGTGGACTATGAGGGACGGCTAAAAGTTGGGCCCGATCCGACTACGAGCGCAAGATGTGGGCCGGCGCCAGGTACTGCGCGCCCTCCTGCTGCTCGCCGGGGGGTTGGTGGTTCTTCTTCTTTGGGCCTCGTGGGCGGACAAGGCGGATGCTCAACAGACGTTGAGCCCGAGCTCCCTAACTTCTCAATTGCTCGCGCCGATCAGCTCCAGCTCGTCTTCGTCGGGGTCCGGTGGTCTGATCACGCTCGTCACAACGAGCACATCGTCAACACCGGCGACGCCGGTCACGACCACGTCCGCCACGCCGCCCACGTCCGCCACGCCGACCACGCCCGCCACGCCGACCACGCCGACCACGTCCGCCACGCCGCCCACGTCCGCCACGCCGACCACGCCCGCCACGCCGACCACGCCGACCACGTCCGCCACGCCGACCACGTCCGCCACGCCGACCACGTCCGCCACGCCGACCACGTCCGCCACGCCGACCACGTCCGCCACGCCGACCACGTCCGCCACGTCCTCTGCTCCGGCCACCACAACGACGACGGCGGCCCCCACGGCGCTGGTGGCCCGGGCGGTGGCCAACAGTTCGGCGAGCCTGTCCAATGGCATCGCCGGGATACCGCCCGCCGCATCCACCTCCACTGCCTCTGCGTCCAACACTTCGACCCCAGCCGCGTCACCAACCACGGTGGCGACGGCGGCTGAGACGTCGGCAAAGCTCCCGCCGGTCCAGCCGACGACGCTCTCCTCCACCACCTCCGTCCCGACGACCGCGACGTCGGCCCCCTCAGCCAGTACCACGCCCTCTGCTCCGGCGACTACGAGTTTTGCTCCGGCGACTACGAGTGAGGCATCTCCCGCGACGACGACAGCGCCTGGGGCGACCACGACCAGTACTGCGGCTTCCGCGAGCACGTCTACGCCGGCTCCGCCTACCACCACAACTTCCTCTGCTCCCCCCACGACTACGACGACCCCGGCTCCCACTGCTCTGGTGACTCAGGTTGTGGCCGCCAGCTCGGCGACCGTGTCCAAGGGCCTGGCCGGGATACTGCCCGCCGCATCCACCTCCACTACCTCTGCGTCCAACACTTCGACCCCAGCCACGTCACCAACGACGGTGGCGACTCCGGCTGCGACGTCTGCAAAGACGCTCCTGGCCCAGACCTCGGCCCTCTCGTCCAGCACAGGCGTCCCGGCGACCACGACGTCGGCCCCCTCAGCCACGCCCATGTCCACCACGTCGGCCACGTCCTCTGTTCCGGTCACCACTACGACGACCGCGGCTCCCACTGCTCTGGTAGATCGGGTCGTGACCGCCAGCTCGGCGAGCGTGTCCAAGAGCCTCGCCGGGATACTGCCCTCCGCACCAACCTCGACCACGTCCGCGTCCGGTACCTCGACCCCGGCGACGTCACCGGCAACCGAGGCCACATTGCCTCCGACGAAGTTGCCGTCTCCAACGAAGGCCTCCCCCACGCCAGCCGCCATAACCTCTTTGCCGGCCGCCATAACCCCGTCGGTGAACCCACTGTCTGGCGTCCAAACCTCGGCGCCAACAACATCGACTACCGCCGCCGGATCATCGAGCCTGCCTGCAAGCGTCGCAACTGCTCTGGGCGCTGACTTGGCTTCGGCCACCAGTGCGATCAGCAATTCTGAGCCTGTCACGTCCGCGTCCGCCGCGCCGTCCTCTCTTCCGCCGGTTAGCGTGGCCACGCCATCGAACGGGCTGAGCCCGGGTGGGATGCTGATTGGCACGGCGTCTACCGTCGCGACCGCCGGAGCCGCTGCGAGCAGCCCGTCGGTCGCGACAACCATTGGGCCCAGCAGTGCCACCGCTGCGCTCGCTGGCGACGCGTCGGCGGCGATATTGGGTGGAGCAGGTTCCGGGATCGGGATTCCGTCGACGCCCTCGCCGACCACCGCCCCGGTCGAATCCGCCCAGCCACAACCGGCGAGCGATCCCGTCTTGTCGCGCATCCCTGCCGCAGCGGCGACTGGATCGGCGGACGAGCTGACAACGCCCTCTTCCAACGCCCTAGCCCTTGTTGACAAAACTGTCACGAACCTAACAGCGACGAAGTCGGCGCCCAGCCTTCCCCAGGTGTCGGTTCAGCTCCCCGATTCACCGTCCACTTCTGCTCTGTCGGTACCAGCCCCCAGCCTTTTGTTGCCGACGGTTTCGCTTCCAAAGACGGCCCTACCGGCGCCCAGCACTGAGCTCCCGTCGTTGCCCTCCGTCGCGCTCCCTTCACTCTCCATCCCTGCCGTCACTATCCCATCCGTCCCGTCGCGTTCGGTTTCAGTCCCCACGGCGAGTATCCCGCCCCTCTCGTTGCCTGCCGTCACTGTTCCCCCGCTCGCTGCTGGCTCGCTTTCTTTGCCTTCAGTTCCGGCGCCGAGTGGGTCGCTGACGACAGGGCTATCGTCCCTCGCTCTGCCCACGGCGATCGCCCCGGCGCTTCCTATCCCCCCCGTTTCGTTGTCTTCGGTTACTCTCCCGGCGTTCAGCAAGCCTCTGACGTTGCCCTCAGTCACGCTGCCCACGCTGTCGCTGCCGGCCGTGTCGCTGCCCACGCTGTCGCTGCCGGCCGTGTCGCTGCCCACGCTGTCGCTGCCGGCCGTGTCGCTGCCCACGCTGTCGCTGCCGGCCGTGTCGCTGCCCACGCTGTCGCTGCCGGCCGTGTCGCTGCCCACGCTGTCGCTGCCGGCCGTGTCGCTGCCCACGCTGTCGCTGCCGGCCGTGTCGCTGCCCACGCTGTCGCTGCCGGCCGTGTCGCTGCCCACGCTGTCGCTGCCGGCCGTGTCGCTGCCCACGCTGTCGCTGCCGGCCGTGTCGCTGCCCACCGCTGTCGCTGCCCGGCCGTGTCGCTGCCCACGCTGTCGCTCCCGGCCGTGTCGCTGCCCACGCTGTCGCTGCCGGCCGTGTCGCTGCCCACGCTGTCGCTCCCGGCCGTGTCGCTGCCCACGCTGTCGCTCCCGGCCGTGTCGCTGCCCACGCTGTCGCTGCCGGCCGTGTCGCTGCCCACGCTGTCGCTCCCGGCCGTGTCGCTGCCCACGCTGTCGCTGCCGCGGCCGTGTCGCTGCCCACGCTGTCGCTCCCGGCCGTGTCGCTGCCCACGCTGTCGCTCCCGGCCGTGTCGCTGCCGACGCTGTCGCTCCCGGCCGTGTCGCTGCCGACGCTGTCGCTCCCGGCCGTGTCCCTTCCATCATTGACCATCTCGGCGCTTGGCACTCAGCTCGTCTCGTTGCCCTCCATAACCCTCCCCTCAATCACCATCACAGCCGTCAGTACTCATGCCATCGCTCTGCCGTCGGTGACTATCTCTTCAACGAGCACCCTGGGAATCTCGTTGCCGTCCCTTTCGCTTTCGCTTGTTCCCTCGTCTGCTGTCCCTCGATTGCCCGTGATACTGCGTTCGCTTTTGGCTCCGGTAGTAAACGGTTCGCCGGGGACGGCGCCCCCGGTGGCTCGTCCAGCGGTGATAGGACTCAATGTCGGGGTTCCGTCAGCGTCACTTCTGAACGCTCCTGCTCCAACCCGAGGTGGTCTGAGCGGCCCCACTAACGTGAGTTCAGCGACTGGCCCGAGCCTCCCTGGGACGCCGGTTCTTCCCACCGAGCCACAGCTTCCGAGCGGTCCGCCGCCGGCTCTGGTAGGCCATGTCCCCACGCCGGCGAGCGGCGTTCAACCCCCAGCCAAATTCCTTGTAGTTCCGACGGCCCCTGCTCCTGTTGGCGCCGCTAAGCCGTCTCTTGGGGTTCCGGCGGCGCCGGCCGCTCCGGCGGCGGTCCGTCCCAACGTTGGGCTTCCGTCGGTTTCGCCACCGCACGGCTCGCCTCCGGCGCGAGATGGCTCGACCGGTTCGACGTCGTCAAGTGGTTCAAATCGCGGCGGACCGCCTGTCTCCTCGGTGGCGCGGCCGGCGCCGGCTGGCCCAGAGTTGGCCCCGCAGTATCCGGGTCGCGCGCCCGCGGCGAGCTCATCTCGTTCTGCCGAAAGCCTCGTTACGCCTCCCACCGGCCCGGTTTCTGGGTCCCTTCGGTGTGCCGTCGCCCCGGTCGCTCCCGCCGGGTCTGCTCTCGGGATCGCCCCGATCGACGCCCTAACCCCACAAACCAGCCAGCTCGCGACAATCGCCCGCTCTTCGAACGGTGACACCCGTGCTTATACCGGGGGTCCCACTACCTCTGTGACGCCGCCAACAGCCGCGTCATCGCATACCCCCTTGTTCCCTCCGGCCCCTAATGGGCCACCAACGCCGCCGACTGCACCTGCTGTGTCGTCGGGGTCGTCCTCTGCGTCTGGATCGTCAGGTAGCGGTCTTCCGTTCACGGACGGATCGTCGCGCCTGGTGCTCGGGCTCTGGCCTTCTGGCCAAGTGAGCCTCAGAGCCGACAGCTGCAATCCAGTACGCCTTCTGAGCCTCCTCGAGCGGCCCGGCTAGTTCTGCCTGTCTCCCAGGACTAGCTGGCGCGCCGCGTCTTCGTAACGCCGCGGTCTCACCGCAGCGCTGAGTTCATCACAGCGCCATCGATGCGGTTGTCAAGCGTCGGCCCGCTTGACCACGGACAAACAACTTCTTTCAAGGAGACAAACTTCATGCGTAGTACAAGAATCGTCTGGTTCCTCGCGGCACTGAGCTTCATCCTGCTAGGAATCGGTGTAGGGGAGTACGCCAATCTCGGATCGACGGCTTCCCACACGTCATCGGCGCCAACCGTTGGTTCGGTCTTACCCACCACCTCGGTTGTGGCGCTTCAACCGCCCATCCTCGAGCCAAGTCCGTTGCCCACGGCGCCGGCTGCTCGGGTTGTCACCACAACACCCATCCAGGTTGTACCAACCGTCCAAAGGACGGTTCCAACCCCGAGCGCGGCCTCGACCCCGAGCACGGCCTCGACCCCGACTACGGCCTCGACCCCGACTACGGCTTCGACCCCGACTACGGCATCGACCCCGAGCGCGGCTTCGACCCCGACTACGGCTTCGACCCCGACTACGGCTTCGACCCCGAGCACCGTTTCGGCACCCGTCACCGTGCCGTCCACCGTTGCTACTCGCGCCCGCGGCGCGTCCGCTGGCCACACCGCAGCTCCAGCCGATGGTGTGACCGCAGGCCGCGCACCGCGTCCTGGCCAGAGCGGGACGCCCGCTCGCGGCCTGATTGCGGACCCGGGCCCGAGTGCGGCCCAAAGTGGGGAAGCGGCCCGCGCCGGAAGGCCCGCAAATATTGGGCGGGCTCATGTTGAGCCACAACGCCAGGCGACCGATCTTGTCGTGGCGCCCCACGACACGCTCTGGAGTCTGGCGGCGGCCCATCTCGGCAGCCCGTACCGCTGGCAACAGCTGTTCGATTTGAACCGCGGCAGATTGGAGCCGGGCGGCCAGCTCGACGACCCTAACCTCATTTACTCCGGGTGGACGCTCGAGGTCCCGGTTGGGGCCGTCCGCTCTTCGGCCGAGACGGCGCCACCACCGAAAGTAGACCCGGTATATGTCGTCCAGCCCGGCGACACGCTCTGGAGTCTGGCGGCGGCCCATCTCGGCAGCCCGTACCGCTGGCAACAGCTGTTCGATTTGAACCGCGGCAGGTTAGAGCCGGGCGGCCAGCTCGACGACCCGAACCTTATTTGTGCCGGTTGGACTCTCGAGTTCCCAGCCGGTGCCACCGGCCTCTCGCCCGAGAGGGGATTGACACAAGGGGTAGTTGCCCACGGGGTCGAGAAGCGGCCTTCCCAGCCCGTCACGAGCGTCCTAGCCATGGACGGGGGATTGGCGTGGTCCGTCGACCACTCGTCGCCAGTGGTCGGGGGGTGGTTGGATTGAGCGACCAACGCCTTGAGGTCGCATCCGGCCCAGTCGAGGTGAGGCCTGTCCCACCGGACTTGGTGGCGCCCGAAAATGCCGTCGTTCCCGGCCACCAGCCCGAGCCCCGCGGTCGCCGGCGCATGGTCGTCGCCGGTAGTTCCACCACGATTGTGGAGGCACTGGGGGCCGCTCTTGCCGGCCAAGCGGGCTTGGATGTTGTGTCGACGGCCATGAGCGAAACAGAACTGTTCGAGCTCATCTCTGGTTGCCGACCCGACGCAGTTGTCCTTTACGTGCCCAAGCTCGATATGGACACCATCAGCGTGGTCGACCGGCTGAAGATGAGCGACCCGATGGTCCGGATAGTGGTGCTGGCAGGCCAACCGAGCAGGCAAGCCCTCGCTTACGCGGCGGAGGCAGGTGTGGCCGCGTGTCTGTCGCTGAACTCACGCTTGCGCGACGTGGCTGACGCCATCCGGGCCGACACGACCGACACCATGCTGGTGGACGCCACCTCCCTGTCTGTCCCTGCCGAACCTCGACGGGCCGAGATGCCCGAGAGCAAGGCGCTGACGCGCCGGGAGTTGGAGGTGCTGACCATGCTGGGGAACGGGGCTAGCCCTCCGGCTATTGCGGCCGAAATGGTCATCAGTATCTACACCGCGCGTGGTCACGTAAAGAGCGTGTTGCGCAAGCTCGGAGCCCACAGCCAGCTAGAAGCTGTGGCCGTCGCCAGGCGGTTGGGTCTCGTGGGCTACGTGGCGTGCGGCAAAGGGCAAAACCAACCGCGACGGGCAGAACCGGTCCAGCTCAGGTCCATCGGGCCTGTGTCTGACGGTGAGTTGTTTGGATGGCGCCGGAGTGGATAGCTCCGCTACGACCCGTGAGTCCGACCTCGAAATCCCTGGCGGGCGATCGTTCCGCCAGGTTGGGCCGCGGACGGGCGCGGGCGGGCGTTCCCAGCACCTCGTCCATGAGGTCGCACCCACGCCGTCTGCCCCGTCACGCCGCCAGTGTGACCAAATGGAAAGGACAGCGTTCCCTAAAGCTCGGAGGTCTCGCGCCCCACCAGATGATCCGACGGACGTTCGGCTCTCCAGCCGGGACCCCGGGCCGCGCTGAGGAGGGTTTCAGTGGCTCACCGTGTTCATAGCCAAGCAGTTCCCCCCGAGACGACGCTGATCGGAGCGGTGCGCCTCATTTTCGTCCCAAATGATTGCGCGCCGGCCGTGCCTGGGATCCTGAGCTCGATTTCGCCACGCAATACTGCGCTTCCGGGTTAGCGGTTGATCAAAGCCTGCTCCGCTATTTCAATGAGGTCGCTTAGCGGCGCGTGTTGCGAAATTGTAAGACTGGACCCGCGGGGCCGCCTTGACGGCCCGAAACTGGGGTCGCGCCCGAGGTTTTCGGGTCCTGCGGTTTGGATGCTTAGGGTTGCATGCGCGGATTACTAGGGTACTCGTCGGGCCAACGGGTAGTTGAGCGAGGTCACTTTCAAGTAGCAGATCAATCGGCACTGTGGCTATTGCATGGCCACCGAAAAGACCGATATGATATCGACGGAAAGGCAATGGCGTGCTCTGGGACATTTCGGCCGTCGAGCAATGGTTTAGAAAACATACAGCACCTCCATTATTTCTCTTGGTTGGCGCCGCCCGTCGCGACCTGGATAGCGGTTGCCTAAATGTTGCGCAAGCTGTTGTAACGAGGAGAAAAATACCTTTGGTTTCTTTCTGGACCTGGAAAGTTCAGGCAAGACGTTTGGGACCGGACCGTGTCAGGGGCTAGGGGGCTCCGTTGGCAACGCATGCCCGTTCCCACCGTGACGCTATGAGCACGGACTTCAGCGGGGGCGTCCGAGCCTGGTTTCCACGCGGCACTGGCGCCGTCTTTCTTGCGGCGGCAGTCGGCCTAATCGTCGTCGGGACGGTCGCTCTGGCCATGGGGTTCGCCCATCATCAGACATCGGTGGTTTTTGCCTCGCTCCTGTGCAATGGTCTGGCTTTGGCCCCGCTGGCGCTTTACTACGGCAGCAGTCGCGACGCCGTCCCATCACACGCGGGAAGTATTGCCGTCTCGCTTGAGCTGGGACAATCTGAACGGCTGCGCTGCGCCCGGTGCTTCCTTCCATTGTCATCACTGAGCGAACCCACGACCGCCGCTGCGATGGAGTCTTGTCACTGCCACCTGACCTCAGTGGGCTCGTGGAGGTAACGATGATCACCACACCTCCGTCCCGACGCCGCACCGTGGTCTGACTGTTACGCCGGGGTGTCGGGGTACTGAGGGCGTGCTGAGGTTCCTGAGTACTGGAGGAGCTCACGATTCCCTGCCGCATCTCTCCTCTCCGTCGGCGGGACTTGGGGTGAAATGCGCCGCTGGCTATCGTGTTTCAGGCGCGTCCGTGCGATGCGAACGAATCGGGGCGACCAAAAGTTCCTGAGCAAATGGGCGCTTTAGGCCGTCAGAGGCGCGCGAGTGGGACCGCCGTTTACTAGGTTTGGCGCAGGACTTGTCGCAGGGGTCGCTCCGAGCCGTCCGGCCCGAAGTGATCACCGCGGGGGTCCCTCGTGGGCTTCAGGAGAGTTACGCGTGAGCGCGCTGGTGCGATCGGGATATGCCCGGATGTCGACGACTTGGGCGTTGTCGACCGTAAATACCTGGTAGAGGACCTCGGGTGGGGCCGGACGGGCCCCTTCTGCCCGGCGACCCACACTGAGCCCGAGCACGACCGCATCGCCGTCGACCTCCACGCTTTCGATCGTCGACCGGAGACCGTCGGCCACGAGGTTCCGGTACCAGTCGAGGACCTGGGTGCGGTTGTGGCAGACGCCGGACCAGTGGACCTCGGGATGCAGGAGGGAACCTAACAACTCAAGGTCGACGTCGCGGTAGGCGGCTTCGAGGTGTCGGGCCATGTCGGCCATCACCCCGGTACCGAGCGAGGGTCTCGGGCCGTCCTCGTCGTCTGGTTCGGGCGCAGGCTCGTCTTCGGGAGAGATCCCATAATCACGGAGAAGCTCGGCCACCTCTGCGCTGGGCGGTTTGCCGCCGATCCACACGCCGTCCCGAGAGGCGCCGGCGTCAATGAGCAACCGGACCACCTCGGTCCAGTTAGCGGGCGGCCCGGCGTGCTCGCCGCTGCCCACGGTGGCGAAGGTCAGCGGCGTGGAATCGAAGCGGACATCGCGGCCGTCGACGTCGGCGCCGGCGTCGATCAGCAGACGGACCATATCGGCGTTCCCGGCGTAGGCCGCACTGTGCAGCGGCTGCTCGCCGAAGCGGTCGCGGGCACGAGGTGAGAACCCCAAATCGAGCATCAGGCCGACGGCCGCCACCGAATCAGAGCCAGCCGCCTCGACGACGGCGCCGCGGTCGTCGTCTGTCAGCCGGTCACTCAGGTCCGGATGTTCCACCAAGATCTGCTCAGCCGACGAGCGGTCAGCCCGCATGCAGGCGCCGATGAAACGGTCAATATCGGTGCTGTCGTCAGGAGCGCCGCGGCTCACGAGCAGCGCGGAGTTGTGGTTCTGGCCGGCTCGCACCGCTCGGCGAAGGGCGGAGAGGCCTCGGTCGTCGTCGTGGGCCCGGGCGTCGGCTCCGGCGTCGAGAAGGGCGGAGACGACATCGGGAGAGGCGTCCGCGGCCGCGTCGGGCAGCGCCTCGGTCGCCTCCCGGGCGGGCTGGCCATTGCTGCTCTCCATGGCTTCGAGCAGGACCGACACCGCGTAGGCGTCGTCGGCATACACGGCGGCGCCGACCGTCCAGGTTCCGGCCACCACCCTGGCGCCGTGGGCGAGCAACAGATCCAGGCATCGGCGGTCGCGGAGCCCGGCCGCCTCGCCGATGGGCCGCCCCTGGTCGGGATCCGCTCCCGCCTCGAGCAAGACCCGGGCAACATCAGGGTTGTTCAGCTCCACGGCTCCCTTTAGCGCTGAGCGGTACCCCTGTCTGGCTCCGTTGTTGGTGTTCGGGCTGGCCCCGGCGTCGAGCAGGAGCCGGACCACCTCGGCCATCCCTGCCGCCCGGAACGGGTCCATCTTGTGCCAGCGGGAGTAGCAGGCATACAGGAGTGGCGGCCAGCCTCGAACCTCGTCGATGGCGACGGCCGCGGCCGGGTCGACGGCGATCCTCTCGCGCACCTGTTCGGAGTCGGCGAGGACGGCGGCCGCTCGCAGGCTGTAGTGGGCGATGTCGCCGGCAGTTTCGAGGATCGCGGCCGCCTCGCGCACACGGCCGTCGACCGACGCCGCCACGAAGATGTCAGCCAGCCGCTCGGGAATGGTGGCGTGGGCCTCGACGGCCGCCTTCAGCTGCGGCCAGCTGGCGAAGCCCAGCTCTCGCGCGATAACCAGCTGGGCGGCGGCTAGCGTCACAGCACCTGTAGCTGGGCTTCCGTGGTGGCGGGCTAAACGCTCGACGGCGTCGGGTTCTCCGCGGCGGCCAGCGTCGCGCAGCTCCTTGGCCTGGCGGCGGAGCTGGTCGAGGTCGGGGCGCTCAGGAAGCGAAGTGGACATGGCGTCTCCCTCCTACGCCTGCGGTCCGCGGCTCAGGCTGAAGGAAGAGGCCAACAACCAGAATGGGGCGACAGAGGTGGACTCTGTCCTTCCCGCGGGCCCGGTGGCACCCTCCAGCGCCAAGGTCACAATATCGGGCCCGGCCGACGTACCCCGCCCTCGATCAGCTCACCCGCCGTGAGCAGGAAATGCTCCTCGAGGTGGCCATCGGTCTGTCCAACGCCGAGATCGCCGAGTAGTTGGTGGTGTCGGAGGCCACAGTGAAGACCCGGGTGGGCGGCATCCTGGCCAAGCTCGACCTGCGCAAGCGCGTGCAGGCCGTCATTTTCGCTTATGACGTAGGCCTGGTTCGTTGAGCCAAATTCTGAGTTCGTTGAGCCAAAGTCTCGGTGGGGGAGCCAAGCAGCTGCTTATCGCATAATTCGAGGCCGGGCCTGGGACCGGCACTGCCCTGCCGCCGAAATTACGATACACGCACGACTCGAAAGTTTGATAGAGTAATTACACCTGGTCAGAACGGGCGCACCGCCGCTGGCCTTTGGACCCAGGAGGCTGCTTTGAGGAGTTTGGCGCGCTTTTGTTTCGGCCATCGTCGGATGGTCTTGGCCCTATGGCTGCTCGCCCTGGTCGGTTCGTTCGTGCTCAGCGCCGCGGTGGGAACCGATTTTTCGACCAAGTTCCAGCTGCCGAACACGCAGTCGGCCAAGGCCCTGAACCTGTTGGAGAAGGACTTCCCATCGGCATCGGGCAGCTCGGACCAGGTCGTCCTTTATGCCCCTTCGGGCACGCTTCGGGGCGGGCCGGTCGAGGCCAAGGCGAGCGAGATGCTCGATCAAGTATCCCATCTGTCATATGTGCGCTCGGTGACCAGCCCGTTCAGCGCGGGCGGAGAGGGACAGGTGAGCAAGGACGGGCAGGTGGCCTTCGCCACGGTGACCTTCACCACCCAGAGCCAGGACGTGCCCAAGGCGGCGGTGGAACACGTGATCGGGACGGCACAAGCCGCTCGTGATGCCCACCTGCAGGTGGCCCTGGGCGGCCCGGACATTGAGAACGCTGAGGCGCAGGGCAGTTCTTCGAGCACAGGAGCAGGGATCGTGCTCGCGCTCATCGTGCTCGGCATCGCCTTTGGTGCACTGTTCGCCGCTTTCCTACCCCTCATCACCGCCCTTATCGCCATCGCTATTGGCTATTCGCTCACCGGGCTGCTCAGCCATGTGTTTTCCGTGGCTAGCTTCGCCACCATCTTGGGCGTTCTCATCGGCCTGGGGGTTGGCGTCGACTACGCCCTGTTCATCGTCACCCGCCACCGCAACGCTATAAAGGCCGGGCACAGCGTCGAGGAGGCCGCGGTGACCGCCGTCAATACAGCCGGGCGGGCCGTTTTCTTCGCCGGGATCACCGTGTGCATCGCCCTCCTCGGCCAGTTCGCCCTCGGCCTGTCGTTCCTGTACGGGGTAGCCGTGTCGGCGTCGTTGACCGTGGTCCTGACCATGGCTGCGTCGCTCACGTTGCTGCCATCGCTCCTCGGCTTTGTGGGCATGAGGGTGCTCAGCCGCCGCCAGCGGGCACAACTGCGGGCCAACGGTCCGGTCGACGAGGTGGTGACCGGGTTCTGGTACGGATGGGCTCGCATGATCGAGCGCCGCCCGAGAGTGCCGGCCCTCTTGTCCCTGGCCACCGTGGTGGCCATCGCGCTCCCGATCTTTTCACTCCACCTGGGGCTCGACGACGCCGGCAGCGACCCGCCGGGTACGACCACGCTCCAGGCCTACAGCCTCCTGGCCAAGGGCTTTGGGCCTGGTTTTAGCGGCCCCCTTCAGCTAGTGGCCGAGCTCCCGTCGGCTTCGGATGAGCGGGCCTTCGTCGACGTTATAGGGACAGCGTCGCACCAGCCCGGCGTGGCCGCCGCTTCGCCGCCGGTGCTCAGCCCGAACGGGAAGGTCGCCATCGCCGACCTCTACCCCACCACCAGCCCTCAGTCGGTGCAGACCTCCGCGTTAGTGGCCCACCTCCGCGACGATGTCATCCCTAAAGCGGAAGCGGGCACCGGTATCACTGTCCTGGTCGGGGGGGCCACCGCCATCGGGACCGATTTCGCCCATGTGTTGTCGTCCAAGCTCATCTTGTTCATCGCTGTGGTCGTGCTATTGGGTTTCTTGCTCCTGATGGCCGTATTCCGGAGCCTGCTCGTGCCTCTTCTTGCTTCGATCATGAACCTGTTATCGGTGGGCGCCGCTTTGGGCATCATGAATGCCGTATTCGAGTGGGGCTGGGGCCATTCGCTGTTCCGCATCTCCTCCGAGGCCCCTGTCGAGGTGTTCGTCCCCGTCCTTTTGATCTCGATCCTGTTTGGGCTATCCATGGACTACGAGGTCTTCCTGGTCAGCCGGATCCACGAAGAATGGGTGAACAAGCGCGACAATGACGTCGCGGTCACCCGCGGCCAGGCCGCCACCGGTCGCGTCATTACCGCGGCCGCCTCGATCATGATCCTGGTTTTCGCCTCTTTCGCCCTCGGCGACAACATCGTCATAAAGCAGTTCGGAATTGGCCTAGCCGGTGCCATTTTCATCGACGCCTTCATCGTTCGCACCGTCCTCGTCCCGGCAGTGATGCACATGTTCGGCCCGGCCAACTGGTGGCTCCCGGCCTGGTTGGACCGCGCCCTTCCGCACCTGAACGTTGAAGGTGCTGGTGCGCCGACCCTGCCCCTGCCCCTGCCCGGAACCGCAGAGGAGCCCGTCCTTGTTCTCGAGTCGCGCTAAGCCGATAGCACGACTGGTTATGGCCAAGCGCTGAATGTCACCCCTCGGACGACCCCGTAACCCTGAGCTTGATGACGCGGCCATAAAGGCCGCCATCGAGCTGGTCGTGCAAG
Source organism: uncultured Acidimicrobiaceae bacterium (assembly GCA_963750465.1). Classification (GTDB taxonomy): domain Bacteria; phylum Actinomycetota; class Acidimicrobiia; order Acidimicrobiales; family Palsa-688; genus Fen-671. Next base: position 131,099 of record CAVVRE010000004.1, on the reverse strand, counting down.
ACGGCTACCCCGCACTCACCATGGAGCGGATCGCAGTGCGCGCTTCGGTCAGTAGGGCGGCCCTGTACCGGCGTTGGCCCAACAAGGTCGAGCTGGTCGTCGATGCCATCGAGTCCTTGGTCAAGGCGCAGGGCGCGTTACCGGACACCGGTCAGTTGCGCCAAGACATCGTCGAGTTCTTGGGCAGTTTGGTCCGGAACCGGCTGGCTGACATGGAGGCTTACGAGGCGCTCATCGCGGCGGCGATGGGCGATCCCGAGCTCGGCAACCGCTGCCGGGACACGTTGCTGGTGAGGTTTTCGGACAGCTTCCGGACCATCGTGACCCGTGCCGTCGGCAGGGGGGAACTGCCGGCTAATACGGACATCGAACTTTTGGCCGACGTCGTGCCCGCATTGGCCTTGTACCGCGCCCAAACAACGGGGCAGCGCCTGGACGAGGAGTTCATAGACCGGATAGCTGACCAGTTCTTTACGCCGGTCCAAGCCCCGTGAAGACTCCGTCCGAGGCGCTCAGGGCAGGAACGTCGACGGCAGATGCCAGGAGGGAGACCAGTTCACGACGCAACTCCCGGACGAGCCATGGGCGCTGCCCGTACTCTCAGTTTTGTGAGCGCCGGAGCCAGAATTGCCCAGTGCCGTTGCGGCTGGGAAGGCCGTCGCCAGGGCGTCGGCGATAGCGGCGGCGCGGACGGCGGAACCTGTCGAGGTGAAGTGGATACCGTCCGATGTGAACCAGGCCGGGTTGGCGATGTGCGCCCAGTTGAAGACCCGCATGTTGGCGTAGGTGGGGCAGGCGGCGACCAGGGCATTGTCCCAGAGCTGCATGTTCGCCTCGGCGTACGGCCCGCTGCTGAGAAGGGTCTTCACGTTCACCCACAGCACTGGCTCGTGGCCGATGAGCGACATCATGCGCTTAATTCGGGTGGCCAGGCCGACGTTCGAGCCGACGTAGACATCGGCGGTGTCGTTGGTACCGAGGGCGATCACCCAGCACCCTCGATAGCCCTGGGCCACCAGGCCCTGAGCGATCTCGTAGCCGTTCTCGTCCCCCGGGAGGGTCTCGACGATGGAGTTAGCGCCCACGACCTCCATCAACGAACGGGACACACCCACACGCCCGTACTGCGCCGGGATCCTTTGGGAGGGGTCGGGCAGGAAGTCAGGCGAGACGAGGCCGTCCGAGGTCGAGTCGCCCAGGTGGGTCACTTGTTTGCAGCTGGTACGGAGCGGCGGTACGCCGGAGACCGTCGCTGCTGCTGCCGGTTTGGTGGCAGCCGGTTTGGTAGTAGCCGGTGGATTCGCGCTCGACGCTGCGGCCACCTCGTCTGAGGTTACGCCTGGCAGAGGTCCGGCGAGGGTCAGGCCAGCGACTAGCAGCGTGACCGTCACGCTGCGGACCGTCACGCTGCGGACCGTCACGCTACGGGTCGGCACCCAGCTCGCTCGAGGCCAGGTGCCCGGGCGCCGACGCGAAGGCCGCAGCTTCGTCAGCATCCGACCCCACTGCCCCTTGGTGTCTTTGCCGCCACGCCACGTGGGTGCGACAGCGCTACGCCGCCCCGGCTCGGGGCCCAGGAAGGGCACGGTCCAAGCCCGCGTCAAGCGCCGACGTTGTCATCAGAACAACCACGCGACGATCCTAGGCCTCAGACGTCGCGGTCTTGTCAACGCCGCTCCATGGGTTCGTGGCGCATGAACGCCGACCTGATCATGCACCGCTGACCTCTCGTGGGGCGAAGGACTCGGGTCGCGATGAGAACGGCGAGGCCCTCGGGAGAATTTCGCTCCCTGTCGGAATTAGGGTAACAGGACCTCGAGGATGCGCTCGTAGCGGCGGGCGCTCGGCGGTGCCGCCAGCAACCCGGGGATCTCCCGCTCCGTCACCTGGCGCCGAGACCGGTCTTCGGCGTGGAGCGCGATGTGTAGGCGGGTGGCGGTCCAGTTGAGCGAAGCAGAGATGTCCGCGCTGAATATGCCGAGGTCCAATTGGCCCACGGAGACGCCGCGTGCCTCCCTTTTGTACGCCTTGAGGAGTTCCTGCGCGGCGGCGCCATTTACCTCCTCCGGGTCGGCGCCCGCAGACCAACGCGCCAGCGCTTGGCCAAGATCCCAGCGGGGTGGAATGGCGCCGGCGTACTCCCACGAGACAACGACGAGGTCATCGCCCGCCGTCCGGAATGCGTCCGGCGCGAAATGGCACGCCGACGTAATGGCCGTGTCATTCGGGTCGCCACCATCGATGACCGTGCTCACCTCAACGATCGCCGCGATAGCGCCGGCCAGAGCGTCCGCCCATGGCACCTCGGCTCGAACCGCGTCGCGGTGCAGGTCCCACCAGTCCGACTCCGGGCGGCGACGGGTCAACCAGGAGTCGACCGGGCGTCGCGGCGGCAGGCCCAACGCGTGGACCCGGCCGATTATGGCACCCGCGGCCGCGGCCAAATTGGCGTCGATCGGCACTGACGGCATCGGGCCGACCGGGGTCCAGCCGAACGCCCGCCAGCGCGAGCGGCCGTCCGGGCCGTCGATGGGCTCGATGACCGAGCCGCTCGTCGATCGCTTCAGCAGCGGCGTCTTGATCCCGGCCCCTGCAGCCGCCTCCGCCAGCACGGCCTCGGTATCGCGGTCGCCGCCTTCGTACCAGTCGAACAACTGGCGGACGAGCCACTGCCCGCGGTCGGTCGAAAGCGACCACGCTTGGCCCGCCCACTGGCGCTCAACGGCGACGAGCGGCCCCTTGGGCGTTCCGAGGTCGAACGCCGCGGCCACCGCTTCGGCCGCCCCCGTTGGCGCGTGGAGGTGGTTGGCGTTCCGGCGGTCAACCTCGTCCTTGAGGGCGGTCCAGGTGTGGAACCCATGCTGGCGGGCAATCGCCGCCTGAGCTTCGGACAACGCTGCGTTCGGGTGGGTCGACCGTAGCTGGCCGAGAGCGTCTTTGGCCTGCTGGCGCAGGTAGTCCATGTTGGGGGAGTCGGGCAACGTCTTCATGAGCTCCTCGCTCTCTGCCCGGGCTCGCACGGGTGGTTCGAGGGTCTTGAGACGCGGCTTCGAACCTAACTTCGAGGGATGACTTCCAGTCTTCCGGCGAGTCCTCGACGCTCTCCCACTAGCGCTTGGTAACAGGCTACGCCGCTCGTCGCCACCTGGCAAGGCCCCGATCCGTGGGACGGGGCTGGATCTCGTCGCGTGTGAGCCGCTCCGTCAACTCCCCAGCCTTACCTCTAGACGGTACGCGACCAGACGGCACGCGACCAGACGGCACGCGACCAGACGGCACGCGACCAGACGGTACACGATCAGACGGTACGCGATCAGTGCAGCGCTGGCTCCCTTACCAATAAGCCGTGCAGGCGGTCCACGATATCGATCAAGGGTGTGGTTATCTCACCTCGTTCAACCTGGCCGAGCCGCTCGAGCACGTGGTCAATGATCCGGCCCGTCACCTCGCTCTGAACCTTCGGCCGAACCAGGCCGGCATAGGCCCGAACCATCCCCGCGTATGTAGCTATCGGCTCCGCGTCGATAAGACGCCAGACATGCGCCGGGGCGACGTACTTGGCCCGAGCTTCGACCTCGGTAGGTTCACCGCCTAAATACGGTCGCCGCCAAGATAAGAGGTGGCCGTTTGTTCTTCACGTGGGCGGGGCAGAAAACAGCCTGAGCAATGTTTGAGGGCCGAGCTAGGAGGCCAAGATGCCACAACAAGCGTGGAACGCAAAACGAGAACGCCAGTACAAGCACATAAAGGAGTCCCAAGAAGAGAGGGGGGTGCCCGAAGCTACGGCTCAAGAGATCGCGGCACGAACGGTCAACAAGGAAAGGGCTCGAGCCGGCGAATCGCGCGAAGCCAGCCCTACGTCTGTCAACGATATCTCCTCGGCGCGACGAGGCGGCTTGCGCTCGCACCGTGGAGCCGGTGGTCGGACGCGCGACCAGCTCTACCAGGAGGCGAAGCGGCGCGGCGTTCGGGGGCGTTCAAAAATGTCGAAGAGTCAACTTGAGGACGCTGTGGGAAGGTAGAGCTGTACGAGCAGCAGGTGAGGACGATAGCGGCAGGCTTGTGGATTTGGGGTCATGTAAACCCTGACGAAGAGCGGGGAATGCAACTGCCTCAGTTTGGCCATTTCATAAGGCTCGGTCTTCGTTTTGAGCCTCCGTGCTTGGGCCAGTGCGGAGTGGCCGATGACCTGTCGGCCGAGGATCGCGGGGTCTGCGAATGGCATTTGGATCCTTTGTTGAGATAACGACGGTTATTGCATTGCCCCCTTGGCATTCCGGTCTTCACCGCTTGTAACTGACGCATCTCGGGCGCCGGTGCGAGGAAATTGACCAACCGTCGGCCGCAATAATGAGGTTGAGGCGCGACCCATCTTCCACGACAGAACTCGGAGGTCGGCCTGCGCGACGCGGCCTCGCCCGGGTTGCCGGTCAGAAAGCTCGTGCACGGAAAAGACTTTAAATGCGGCTCGCCTTTGGTCCCGTCGTGCCCGGTTATCGGGTGGCAGAAAGTTTGACCTGCGCCCGTCCAGCGGCCGAGGTCACGTCGACCACCGCCCGAGCAACCCGGCCTGACGGTCCCGCTCGGTCTTGTCGCGATGGTGGGGCCAGCACCGGGGCTGGAGGTTGTCGTAGGAGGTCGGGCCGTGGTGGGCGACCGGGTCGACGTGGTCCCACTCCAGGCCGTAGCGGCGCCCGCGTCCCTCCTCCGCACAGGCTGTGCCCTCGAAGCCGGGCGGAGGCCCGAGCTCCAGGGCCGTGCGCAGCTCGGCCGGGATGTGGCGGCCGAAGTGCTTTACGGTGCTGATGCGCACGCCGTCGTGGAGCACGACCTTGATAAAGGCGTCCTCGCTCAGTGGGCGCAGCCGCTCCACCGGGAGCGGGGCGCCGCTTTGGACTTGGCATACTTCGCCGACATGGGCGTCGCGCACGGCCGTCAGGCCGAAGCGGCGGGCCAGGTCGACCAGTTCGTGCTCGGTGCCGGGGAGCTCGGGTTGTGACCTGGCGATCTCGTGGGCCTGAGCCAGGGAAAGTTCGCCGGCCACCAAGGCTTGTTTGGCCTCCGGGCACGAGCCGATACTGGCGGCCGTGCCCAGGGCCAAGCGGGCCTCGCCACTGGCCGAGCCCATCTGGCGGGCCAACCACTCGGGCCCGTCAGCGAACCCCTGAGCCCGGTGGGCCCCGAGCGCTACGGCCCGCGCTGCCGTCAGCGCCCGCGCTGCGGCGCACGCCTTCTCCGTGGTTGCCAGCGTCTTTACGACAGCTGCGCATTGGGGCCCAGACAGCAAAGCCGGGTCGAAGTTCCCCAGCTCATGCTGTAAATGGCCAGCCGCTTTCTCAAGGGCGTCGAGCACAGGCACGTGCACGGGCAGCCTGATTTGCTTATCCGCGCTGAGGCTCTCGACGCCGGCGGAGCGCGGTGACAACATGCCTTCCATGGATCTCTACGAAGCGCTTTACACGACCAGGGCCATGCGGCGGGTGCGGCCGGACCCCATCCCCCGAAAAACCCAGGCGCTAATCCTCGACGCCGCCATCCGCGCCCCGAGCGGGAGCAACGCGCAGGAGTGGCGGTTCTTGCTGGTCGATGACCCCGCCGTCAAGGGCCGCCTTGGCCCCCTCTATCGGGAGAGCCTGGCGGAGCTGTGGCGAACTGCATACAAGGAACGAATCGCCGCGGCAGAGGCAACACCCGACGAAGCCGGTAGTGCCCAAACGCTGCGAGTCGTGCGCTCGGCCCAGTACCTGGCCGACCATTTCGAAGATGTCCCCCTCTTCATGTTCGCGTTCGCCCCCAACGAATTGTCTGGCGGCTCAATTTTCCCTGCCGTGTGGAGCGCAATGCTGGCGGCTCGAGGCCAAGGGATCGGTTCGGCCTTGACTACCGTACTGGGCCACTTCCGAGCCAAGGAGGAGCTGGCCATTCTCGGGGTGCCCGCTGATAGCGGCTGGGTCAGCGTCTGCTGTGTCTCTTTCGGGTACCCGATAGGGCGTTGGGCAGTGGCGCAGCGGGCTCCCGTCCACCAGGTCGCCTTCCGTAACAAATGGGGTGACCCGTTCGAGCCAGAAACCGCCGTCCCGCTCTGGCCCGCGTCCGGCGATAAATAAAACACACCGCACGAGAAAGGGTTCTTGAGTGAGCGAGTACGCGCTGGCCCTCTCTGACGCAGAGGTACGTCGGTACTCGATCATGGCCGAGCACGCCGAGCTAACTCCATATTTTCTGCGCCGCCCGGCCTACGACCGCCACCGTGGGCGGTCCGGGAGGCCATGGTGGCCGAGGGGCGGCGACCGTACAAGACGTCGCCCCGAGGGAGGCCGCGTGCTAACGGATGGACGCGGCCGCGCTACTGTGTCACGGCTCATGCCGGTCCGGCCCACGCCACTGATCCTGGGTGAGTTCTCATCCCGTCGTTGATTTTGCCATTGGTTTGCCCTCCCTGACCACGGCGCGATGAGTACATTTGGGCTGCGTCGTCTGAACTGGCGATACCGTCCCGACAATTCAGGAGCTTTAAATGGCCACTATTACTGCCAGCCTGTTCATGGCGCTTGACGGCGTCGTCGACCCGTCGGTTGGCAATTGGCACTTCCCGTATTACAACGACGAGATGGGTAAGGCCGTCGAGGGCACGCATGACGCCGACGTAATGCTCTTCGGCCGTGTCACCTACGACAGTTTCGCCGGCGCTTGGCCGGACCGGGAAGCCGCTGGTGGGGAGGATGCTGCATTCGCAAAGCGGCTCGGCGATACGCGCAAGATCGTCGTCGCGCACCGGCCGCTCGAGTTCACTTGGCGCAACTCCGAGCAACTCGACGGTGACCTTGTGGAAGGGGTCGCTGCACTCAAGGCCGACCCCTCCATCCGGCGGGTTGCTCTCAGCGGTTCTGTCTCGATCGTCCGACAGCTTCTGGCTGCCGGGCTCCTCGACGAGCTGCATCTCTTCGTCCACCCGGCACTGGCCGGCTCCGGTCTGCGACTGTTCGAAGACGGCACTACCGAAAGGCCGCTCCGCCTACTCTCCTCTCAGGCGTTCGTTACCGGCGTGCTGTACGTGGTTTACGGGCCTGACCCGAACGCGCCTACGGGCGGCTACGAGCAGGCCAAGGAAAACCTCCCTCGGGAGTAGCACCGATTGCTGATGCGAGCCGGGGGCCAGGCTTCCGGATGGCCCATCTGCGCTACCGTCAGTGACCGGGCTGGCGGGCCGGGCGGGGGATGTGTTCGCCGTGCGGCGGGAACGGGTCGAGGGCGTTGTCTTCTAGCTCGGCGGCCAATTCCCTCATGGGTGTATCGGCAACTAGAGCTGCCCTCCACTCTGTTTGGGCACAGCGGTCACAGAGCCGAGGGCCACTCAGACCCCGTCAGGACGGAGTGCGCGTGCCGGCAACGCCAGAAGTTGAGGGCGCGCCGGTTGTCAGCGGCTAAGAAAGCGTCGTGTCAAGCTCTAAGCGTCCGCGCGCCGACAGGTGCGGCGCCCGGCACAGCAAGGCAATGACGGCGGCGATGCAGGCCAAGTGCGGCCCCCGGAGCGAGGGAGGTACCGGTCGACGCGGGATTGCCACCGGGTGTGTGCCGGCAACGCTGACGGCTACCAGCCTCAAAGACAACGCGGCAAGTAACAGCCCAGGCATGCTCAAATGGCCCGCACCCCCGGGCGGACGTAATCCCAGTGTTACGGGGTCTTTCGTAGCGTCCTTTCCATGGACCAACCACAGGCACCACTCCATCGGGAGCCACCACGGCGACGTCGGCGGCCCGCCACCGGGGCACTGTCTGGGGGTCCGTCCGGACGTCTGCGGCTGCTGCTCGTCGCCCCTACTGTCATTGGCCTCGCCCTTGCCGGAGCGGCCTGTGATGGCGGCTCGCCTAAGGCCAGCGTCGCCAGGCTCACCACCACCACGACCGCGGTGGTGGCTGGCGCGGCGGCCACTGGCGGGCCGTCCGACAGAGAATTCGTCATATACGCCGCGTGCATGCGCTCACACGGAGTCTTGAGTTTCCCCGACGACCCGGCCTCACCCGCCATAAGGGCCCTCAAGGTGAGCGGGGCGATGTCGTCGCCGGAGTTCCAGTCCGCCGTCCGAGCCTGCGAGAAGTACGCCCACCATGGGACACCGCCCCCCCAGATCACCGCCGCGGACCAGGCCGACTACCTGAAGGCGGCCGTCTGTATGCGTAACCACGGCATCTCAGGCTTCCCCGACCCAGTCTTCTCAAATGGGAATGTCAACTTTCCCATCCCCCAAGGCATGAATACCAGCTCGACGCCGTTCCGCCACGCGAGGGAGGTCTGCGAGGTACTCATACCCGCAGGCTTGCCCTACAGCAAGGAGGCCCAAGCTGGCCAATAGCGGGCCGCGGTTCGAGGTGGGAGCTAGCCTCGGCCTCTCCGCCCGGTGATCAGCCGTCAGGTTCCGCGCTGTGGGCGCCGTGCTGGCGAAGCCATCCGATCAGGTTCTCGTGCTGGGTTCCTTCTCCGGTGGCGGCGTCGAGCGGTGTGCCTGTGGCGTAGTCGGGGACCCAGTCGAGGTCCGCTCCACGGCCCAGCAGGTACTCGGCGGCGCGGCGTTGGCCTCCTGAGCAGGCGTGCCAGAACGCTTGGGACACCCGCTGCGAGGACGGCTTGTCACCCAGGATCTGGGCGAGCCGGTCGAGCAAGCCCAACGAAGCCGCGGTCCACGGTTGGTCGACATCGGCGCCGCGGGCCACAAGGAGCCTGGCCACGTCCCAACAGCCGTACCCGACGGCGTTCTCGAGCGGGGTCCCGATCGACCCGTCGGGAGCGTTAATGTCCGCTCCGGCATCGATGAGCGCCGCCGCGACGCGCCAATCGTCACTGCTGGCGGCCCAGTGCAGCGGGGTTTCCTCCCCTGCTTGGCGGGCGTTGGGGTTGGCGCCGGCCTCGACAAGCAGGCGCACCATCTCCGGGCCGTTGGGGAAGTAACCGGGCCAGTCGGTGACCGCATGCAGCGGGGTCCGAGACTTGTACCTGCCGCCCAGTGGTGCCGACGCCACGCCAGGATGCTCGGCCAGGAGTTGGCGCAGCCTAGCGATATCGCCCGAGTGGACGGCCGCGACGACTATGTCAGCGACCTCGCCCGGCCCGCTCATGGCTGCCGCCCCGACTCGACGTCGGGGTCGAGGAGGCCCTCAAACGCCACGGTGCGTCGAGCGACGAATTCGAGCTTGGCGGGCAAATGACAGATACGAAGATATTGCTCTGCCCATTGAGTTTTGTCGAGGCTGCGGCGGAATGCTGAACGGTTTGGGAGCCAATCGTCTTGGTCCCCTTATTTGGCCGCCGCTCACAGGGAAAAGTGAGGTCGTGCCGTCCGGTTGTGTACGACAATGTCGGCGTGGAGGCGTCGAATATACCTGTCCTCTGGGTCTGTGGTCCTCCCGGCGTAGGCAAGTCCTCTGTCGGATGGACCGTCTACGCCCGTCTCTCCAACGCTAAGACCGGCTGCGCCTACGTCGACATCGACCAGCTGGGTATCTGTTCCCCGGAGCCGGCGGACGACCCCCGACGCCACCGGTTGAAGGCGCGCAACCTAGAGAGCTTGATCTCCAACTTCACGAACGCCGGTGCCGGGTGCATCGTTGTTTCCGGCGTGGTGGACGCACAGCGAGGGGTTGCACTGGGCCGTGTCCCTCGGCGGCTGCTGACCGTGGTGCGCTTGCGCGCCGACGACGACGTGCTCCGGGACCGGTTGGTCCGGCGCCAGGGGTCACTTGCCGTCTTAGACGAGGCGCGGGCTGAAGCCCGGGTGCTCGAGACCACCAGGTTCGCCGACGCCACCCTCGACACCACCAGGTGCTCGGTCGAGGAAGTGGCGGAAGATGTCCTGGCCCTACTGGGCGACTGGCCCTCGCCGGGCCATCCCCCGACGCCTGAGCTGCCCCGTTCGTCATCGTTTGCCACGCAGGCGAAGGTCGACGGCGCCATCGTGTTCTTGGGCGGGGCCACCGGGTCCGGGAAGTCGACGATCGGCTTTCGTGCCTACCTCAACCTTCTCAGCCAAGGGCTTCCGGCCGCCTACGTCGACACTGACCAACTTGCGTTCATGTGTAGCTCACCGGTCGGTCACCGTCTTCGAGCCGCCAACCTGGCGGCCATCTGGGCTACCTATCGCGCCGTCGGGGCGAGCTGCCTGCTGGCCACGGGGCCGTTCCCTTCCCGATCCGAGGCGTCGGCTTACGAAGAGGTGTTGCCCGGGGCCAGCTTTGCCTGGTGCCGGCTCCATGTCGGTCGGAAAGAGCTGGCCAGGCGCATCCTCACGCGGGCCGAGGGCGGCAGCTGGCCTCAGCCCGGGGATCCCCTGAGGGGTCAGCCGAAGAGCGAGCTCCTACGGGTGGCGGATGTCGCCGCGGTCGAGGCCGAGGCCCTGGAAGCGGCGGCGTCCGGGTTGCGGATCGACGCCAACGACCTGGCCGTGGCCGAAGCCGCCTCCCTCTTGCTGGGTTCCGTGGCGCCGGTCGTCGGGCCCCACTTCAGCCCGGATGGAGCACGGAGATGAGCGGACCGGGATGGGTTACACGAGATGCTGCTGCTGGTCGATCCGTGAAGCCAATGTCTGCGCCTACCGGACCTGCGCCCGCCGGATCGTCGTACGCCACGTCTGGGCGAGCGCCCGTCGCCAGAACCGCCACAAGGGCTGTCGTCCCGATCGGAAGTGGCGGGGTTGCTTGAGCGCCTAAGAGTCGCCACCGCCGCCGAGGAGCCATAGCCCGACCGACCGACCGGGGTTGTCGCGACATGGCGGTCAGGAGACCGCTCCGATTCGGCGGGCTCCCACCGTTCCAGACGGTCGGCGATCTGCCCACGCGTTCTGGCGTCACGGGGATGTCACAGCTTCAGACCAGGATCGCAACTAGAGAACATGAGCACTGAGACAAGAGCACTGGTGGTGCCGCTGCAGGAGCGACCGGTCGCGGCGATGGCGCGATCGCGCGGCACGCCGTCGAGCTCGCCACTCGAGGAGTTCGAGCACGTGTACCGGCGCAACGTCGATGTCCTGGTGGGCTACTTCGCGCGCAGATGCCGCGATCCGCAGACGGTCGCCGATCTCACGTCTGAGACGTTTGTCCGGGCGGTGGACGGCTTCGCCGGGTTCGACCCCCGCCGGGGTTCGGATCGGGCGTGGCTGTTCGGCATCGCCGCTCGCGTCTTCGCCCACCACTGCGAGCGATCGGCAGGCGGCCGAGACGCGGTCGCCCGTCTCGGCGGCCATCGTCCGCTCGACGGGGACGAGATCGAGGAGCTCGCCGAGCGGATCGACGCCGAGCGCAAAGGAGCGGCGTTGATGTGGCGGGGTGAGCAACTGCCCGCGGTCGAGCGGGCGGCGATCGAACTCGTCGATCTTGATGGGCTCACCCCGAAGGAGGCGGCGGTCGCCCTCGGCGTCTCCCGTGTCGCATTTCGTAAACGACTGTCCCGGGCGAGGTCCCGGTTGAGAAAGGAGCACCACAGCAATGACTAAGTTCACGGATCATCTATGGAGTGATCTCGTCCTAGAGCACGGCCCGACGCTCGCGCACGCCGATCGACCGCGGCCGGGCCGAACCGGTCTCCTCCGGCGTCCGCGCGTTCTCGCCGGTAGCACGCTCGGGCTAGCGGGCGTCGGCACGGCGCTCGTGCTCGTCCTGAGCGCCGCGGGCAGCCCGCCGGCGTACGCCATCACGACGGAGGGCGATGGCTCGGTGTTGCTAACGATCAACCAAAACTCGGCGCTACCCCAAGCGAACGCCAAGCTCAGCGCAATGGGCATCCACGAGCAGGTCACGATATACATGGCGACCGGGCCGGCAGCCGCCAGTGGCCCGGTGAACTGCGGACCGGGGCCGGGCGCCAACGTTTCGGGGCCACCCGTGAGGGTTCTCGTGGGCCCGGACGGCACGGAGGTTATAGGCCCGGGCCAGAGCGGCGACAACACAGGCGAGGGCACTTTCCACCTGGCCCGCTGCACCGTCGCGCCTGACACCGACACGGGCCCTCGCACGGGTAATACGGGCAATACGGGCGCCGGCTAACCCGGTGAGGGCCACAGACGCCTGCCCGGCGCGGGCGTCGGAGATGGCCCGGTTGGCGGTCCGAGCCCGGGGTGAGGTCCGGCCCCGGGGTGAGGACCGGCCCCGGCGTGGTGGCCGGGCCGCGGCGTGGTGGCCGTGGTCGATCGTTGCCGCGGTGGTCGGCTGGAACCTCGCCAGCCTGCGGGAGCTCACGGTTGGGGTTGCCTACCTCAACGACAGCTCGCTGCACGAGCAAATGGTCCGCTTCGCGACGGCGCAGCTGCGCGCCGGGCACCTGCCGCTCACGAGCTGGTTCCCGTTCCTCGGTGAGGGCTCGCCGCAGTTCCTTCACTACCAGAGCCTGCCGGCGATCCTGACGGGGCTGATGGGTCTGGCGGTCGGCCCCGACACGGCGTTTCGGTGGTCGCTCTACCTGCTTTTGTCGCTGTGGCCGATCAGCGTCTATCTATCGGCCCGCGCCTTCGGCGCGGGGATGCCGGCGGCGGCCGCTTCGGCCGCGATGGCGCCGTTCCTAGTGAGCGCCACGGGAGTTGGCTACGAGCAGCATGCCTACGTGTGGACGGGGTTCGGCGTCTGGACGCAGCTGTGGGCGTCGTGGACGTTGCCGCTGGCGTGGGGCTTGAGCTGGCGAGCGATCCGCGATGGGCGTGGCTACGTCAAGGCGGTCCTACTTACCGCGCTCACCGTCTCACTGCACTTCGAGACGGGCTACCTGGCGCTCTCCGTGCTGCTGGTCTGGCCGCTCGTCGCCGGGAGGCCGTTCGTTACACGCGTGCGGCGAGCGGCGGTCCTTCTCGGCGGTTCGCTGCTTGGGGCGGCGTGGGTGATTGTCCCGCTCGTGCAGCAGCGCCGGTGGGCGGCCATCAACGAGCCGCTGCAGGGCAGCGGGCTCGTCAACGGCTACGGCGCGAGTCGCGTGTTCGATTGGCTGGTCTCGGGGCAGCTGCTCGACCACGGCCGGCTGCCCGTCGTGACCGTTCTCGCCGCGCTCGGGCTTGGATTGGCCTGGCTGGCGTGGTCGTTCGATGCCGACGCCCGCGCCCTGCTGGTGGCGCTCGCGATCTGCCTGCTGTTCGCGTTCGGTCGCACGACGTTCGGTCCGCTCGTCGACGTGATCCCGGGCAGCGCCGACCTCTTCTTCCGCCGCTTTACGATGGGAGTACAGCTGGCGGCGCTGCTGCTCGCCGGTCGCGGGGCGGCGTGGCTGGCCGCCGGCGGAGTGCGGCTGCTCGAAACCCGCGCCCGGCGTTGGCCGCCCGGGCTGTCCGTGGCGGCCGTGCTCGTTGCGGCGGTGGCGGTGCTCGCGCCTGCATGGCTTCAGCTCGGCGCCTATGACCGTCACGACGGCGTCGCCATCGCGGCCCAGCGGGGTGCGGATGACACCGAGGGCGCCGAACTCGATCGGCTTGTCGCGGTGGTTGCGCGCGACGGCGGCGGCCGGACGTACGCCGGCATGCCCTCGAACTGGGGCCAGGACTTCACCGTCGGGGCGGTGCCTGTGTTCAAGTACCTGGAGAGCCGCGACGTCGATGAGGTCGGGTACACGCTGCGGACGGCGTCGCTGATGACCGACCCCGAGTACTTCTTCGATGACCGCGACCCGTCCGACTACCGGCTGTTCGGGATTAAGTACCTCATACTGCCGGCCGGACGTGAGCCTCCGGTGAGTGCTCGGCTGGCGATGCGCTCCGGCCCCTACTGGCTATGGACAATCGCCGGCGACGACTACGTCCAGGCTGGCCGGATCGTCGGTGAGATCTCGGCGGACCGGACGAACGTCGGCGCCCGCAGCGTTGCTCTGCTTCGCTCCGGGCTCGCCGACGACGGCGCATATCTCATGGTCAGGTACGGGCCCGACGGTGGGGGGCATGGGCGCGGCGCGATGGTGCGAAGCCGGTCCTACGCCGGCGCGGTCGGCGCGGAGCATGCCGACCTCGAGGAGGGCGGGGCCTCGGCGACGGTGCGGATGCGCCGTCCCGGAGTCGCGGTGCTCAGCGTCTCTTACGACCCCGCGTGGACGGCAACCGTCAACGGCCGACGGAGCCCGGTCCGGATGGTGGCGCCGGCGCTCGTCGCCGTCGACGTCCCCGCGGGCACAGACCACGTCGTGTTCCGCTTCCACGGGTACGGTGACTACCCGCAGTTGCTCGCGCTAAGTGGCCTCACCCTCGTCTTGATCGCTCTCGTGCCAGTGTGCGCGCCGCGCTCACGATGGCGCCGCACCTCAGCCGGACGGTACTGAGTACGATCCACTCCGTTCGTCAGTTTGGTGGCGAGGACACCGAGGAGGCCGTCATGGCAGAGTCACCGCAGGCCGACCACTTCGAGGCGTTTGCCGCGTCGTTCGTGAAGGAGCACCGTCTCCCGGGCGCGGCCGTGGGGGTCGTGGCGGGTGGCGAGCTCATCTGGTCCGCCGGGGTGGGATTCGCTGATCTGGCGGCGCACCGGCGCCCCGAAGAGTCGACCTTGTACCGCATCGCCTCGATCACCAAGACTTTCACTGGCACGGCGATCATGCAGCTGCGCGCCAGCGGCCGGCTGCAGCTCGACGACCCGGTGGTTTCGTTCCTGCCCGAACTAGCTGCGGCTGATCGGCGGCCCGGACCGATCGAGAACGTCACCATCCGCCGCCTTCTCTCGCACGAGTCGGGGCTACGCAGCGAACCGCCCGGGGCGGACTGGGCCATCCCACGCTACGAAGGCGACGTCAAGCGCACCCTTACCCACGTCGACGAGATCGGCGCTGTGATCCCGCCCAACCGTCAGTGGAAGTACTCGAACCTCGGCTACCAGCTCCTTGGCGAGGTCATCGCCCGGGTGAGCGGAACGCCGTACACCGACTACATCAAGAAGAAGATCCTGCAGCCGCTGGCCATGTCCTCGACTTCTTTCGAGCCGCTCCCCAAGCGCCTCGCCACCCGGGTTGCGACCGGCTACGCCGGCCGGACCTTCTCCGACGAGCTCGAGGTGGCGCCGGCCATGCCCGGGATCTTCGCCGAGGGAGGCCTCTGGTCCTGTGTCAAGGATCTGTCGAGCTGGCTCTGCTTGCAGCTCGCCGCCTATGGCGACGCCGCCGCAAACAAGCACGGGACCGGAGCGCAGGTCCTCAGCACCGAGGACCTGAAGGAGATGCACAAGCCCCGCTACATCGTCGACGAAGAGTGGACATCGGCCTGGGGGATCTCCTGGTTCGCCGTGCGCAAGGATGACGTCATCTGGATCCAGCACTCTGGTGGGCTGCCGGGGAACCGGACCAACGTCTGCTTTGACCCGAAGAGCGGTGTTGGCGCCATTGCCCTAATCAACGGTGCCGACGGCGACCCCGCCGCGCTGGCCATGGGCCTGGCGGGCACCGCCCGGGAGGCGGCGCGCGCCGGTGCGCCCGAACTCACGCCTCCACCAGCGATGCCGGCAAAATACCGCCCGCTGCTCGGCGCGTACCGCGGGCGCGACATTTTCGCTGTCCTTGAGTGGCGCGACGGCAAACTCACCTTCGTCAACCCTGAGGAGCCGACCTGGAAGCCGACGCTCATCGCCACGGGCGAGGAAGACACCTTCGTGGTCGAGCCTGGGTACAGGGAGTCCGGCGAGACCGTGACCTTCGAGCGCCTGCCCGACGGTCGCGTAGTCTCTGTCTACCTCACCGCCTTTACGTTGCGACGCCAGGACGACGTCACCGCCGAAGGCTCAAGTTAGAACAAGCTGGCTTCGCCGTGAGGTACCGGGCGTCGCACGCGACCGTAGCCGTCGTGGGTACCCCGAATACGAAAAGCTGACCTCTGGGGGCGAGTTACGGCGCGATCAGGTGCGGTTGGCTCGCAGCCGCGGCTCCGCCGGCTGCGGGGTCGGGGGCCGACTGCGGGATCGGGGGCCGGAGGCCGTCGAGCACCATCGCCAGTAGCCGTTCCCCTTGCTCGGGGGTGAGGGTGCTGTTCATGCACATGGGCGACACCAGCTGCATCAGATCCTGGCCGTCGATGTCGGTGCGGGCCTGGCCCAGCTTCCTGGGCCCGGCTGAGCACCCGATTGCAGGCGGCCCAGATACGGTCGCGGGACGCCGGCTTCAGGTCCGGGTTCTTCTCGAACGCCTCGTGCAGCTCGTTGAGGAACGTCCGCTTGGCCCGCCCGTAGTCGACGTAGGCCCGCAACCACGCCTCGAGAGCAGCCCACGGGCCGAGATCGGTCATCCCCCGGTCGGCCGTGCCGACCAGCTGGTCCACGTCATCCCGGTAAACGGCTTCGACGACGTCGATGCGCTTCGGGAAATGCCGGTACAGGGTGCCTACGCCGACGCCGGCCTGTTTGGCAATAGCCTCCATCGACGCGCCGCCGCCCTGGTCGGCGAAGACCTTTCGGGCTGCATCGACCAAGCGCTCGTAGTTGCGCCGGGCGTCCGCCCGCATGGGCCGGCCGGCCGGCTCGTCATCGACGTCCCCTTCGTGCTGGCCGTTCACGGCCCCTTGCACCTCCACTGAACCTGCTTTCAGAAACTTCTGGCCGAAAGTTCTTGCAAACCGGAGGCACCCTCCGTATACTAAGTGGAGGAAGCTTCCGATTCCCTTATCAGGATACCAGCGGAAAGGCCGAAGTCAATGGTCCAAGTTTCAAATCTCCGGCGAGGGGCGAGCGGGTGGCGCCGCCATCCCTCCATAGTCCTGGGCGTCATCCTCACCGCCCAGCTGATGGTGGTGCTCGACGCCACCATCGTCAACGTGGCCCTGCCCCACATCCAGCGCAGCCTCGGCTTCTCGAACTCGTCGCTGTCGTGGGTGCTGAACGCCTACGTACTCACCTTCGGCGGCCTGCTCCTGCTCGGCGCCCGCTCGGGCGACCTGCTCGGCCGGCGCCGGACCTTCTTGGCCGGGATCGCCCTGTTCTCCGTGAGCTCGCTGGCCGGCGGCTTCGCCACCTCCAGCTGGATGCTGCTGGTCGCCCGGGCCCTGCAGGGGGTGGGCGGCGCCTTCGCGGCACCGGCCGCCCTGGCCCTGCTGACCACCATCTTCCCGGATGGGGCGGCCAGGGTGAAGGCCATCGGGCTGTTCACCACCGTCTCCGCCGCCGGAGGAGCCATTGGCCTGGTCGCCGGCGGCCTGCTCACCCAATGGGCGTCCTGGCGCTGGGTGATGTTCGTCAACGTCCCCATCGGCCTGGCCGTGCTGCTCGTAGGTAGGGCCGTACTGGTCGAGACCGAGCGCCGGCACGGCCGCTTCGACCTGGCCGGAGCGGTGACGTCTACCGTCGGGATGACCGCTGTCGTGCTCGGTCTGGTCGAAGCCGGCACCGCCGGGTGGGACGCTATTGCCACCGTTGGACCGCTCGTCGCTGGTCTAGCCCTGCTTGGCGTGTTCGTGCGCATCGAGACGACGGCGGCCGAGCCCATCTTGCCGCTGCGGATCCTGGCCAACCGGACCCGGGCCTCGGCCAACGTGGCCCGCGGCTTCGGTTACGCCGGGATGTACGGGATCATCTTCTTCCTCACCCAGTTCCTGCAGGACATCCAGGGCCACTCCCCCCTCGTCACCGGCCTCGCCTTCCTGCCCACCCCTCTGATGGTGTTCCTGTCGTCCCAGCTCACGAGCAGAGTGCTAGTCAACCGGCTGCCGGCCAAAGTGCTGATGGTCATCGGGACGGCGCTCTCCGCCCTCGGGCTGCTCTTGGCCACCCAGCTCGACCCCGGCGCCTCTTACCTGCAGGTCCTGGTCAGCCTCGTCCTGATCGGCACCGGCATGGGCGTCTCCTTCGTCAGCCTTACCAGCGCCGGCCTGGCCGGCGTGGCCCCGTCGGACGCGGGGGCCGCCTCGGGTCTCATCAACGTGATGCAGCAGCTCGGAGCCGCCCTCGGCCTGGCCGTCCTGGTCACGGTTTTCGACAGCCTGACTTCAGGGGCCCACGCCGTCGGCCTCAGCCAAGTGGCCAGCCTCGGCGGGGCGGCCGGTGCGGCGGCCCGGGACGCTCTAGTGCATGGGATGGACCTGACCTTCGCAGCCGGCGCCGGCTTCGCCTTGGCTGCCCTGGCCATCGTCGTCCTATTCGTGCGTCCACCAGCACGGGCCGCCGTCGAGGTGCCGACCCCAGAGCGGTTGGAGGCGGAGCTCGAGGCAGTGGCCTGATAATGGCGTCTCGACAGCCGGACGTCGACCGCATTTTCACTCTTGATGAGGAAGAGCAGTGGACTGTGAGGTGTTGGCCTAATCATGAAGCGCATAGGGTTCTTGTCATTCGGCCATTGGACGCCGTCTCCGCAATCTCGGACGCGGTCGGCCTCGGATGCGCTGCTGCAGTCCATCGACCTCGCGGTCGCCGCCGAGGAGCTCGGTGCCGACGGGGCGTACTTCCGGGTGCACCACTTCGCCAATCAGCTTTCTTCGCCGTTCCCGCTGCTGGCCGCCATCGGCGCCAGGACGAGCAGGATCGAGATCGGCACCGGCGTGATCGATATGCGCTACGAGAACCCGCTCTACATGGCCGAGGATGCCGGCTCGGCTGATCTGATCTCCGGCGGGCGGCTACAGCTGGGCATAAGCCGTGGGTCGCCCGAGCAGGTCATCGAGGGTTACCGTTACTTCGGCTACGTGCCGGCGGAGGGCGCCGACCACGCCGATATGGCTCGCGAGCACACCCGTGTCTTTCTCGAGGTCATCAAGGGCGACGGTTTCGCCGAGCCGAACCCCCAGCCGATGTTTGCCAACCCACCCGGGTTGCTACGGGTCGAGCCCCACTCCGATGGCCTGCGCGAGCGGATCTGGTGGGGCGCCGGCACCCGGAAGACGGCGGAGTGGACGGCTGAGCAGGGGATGAACCTCATGAGCTCGACGCTTCTCACCGAGGACACCGGGGTGCCGTTCCATCAGCTGCAGGCCGAGCAGATCGAGCGGTTCCGTAAGGCCTGGGCGGACGCCGGTCACGCCCGCGAGCCGCGCGTCTCGGTCAGCCGCAGCATCTTCCCGATCGTCAACGACCTCGACCGTGCGTACTTCGGCCGCGAAGGCAAATCGCAGGACCAGGTCGGGTTCATCGACGGGGCCAAGGCCCGCTTCGGCAAGACCTACGCCGGAGAGCCCGAGCAGCTCATCGAGCAACTCGCCCAAGATGAGGCGATCGCCGCCGCTGACACTCTGCTGCTGACTATCCCCAACCAGCTCGGGGTGGACTACTGCGCCCACGTTCTTGATTCGGTACTGACCGACGTGGCGCCGGAGCTTGGCTGGCGCTGACCGCGTGCAGGGTCGTGAGGGCGCCGTCCAACGCCGCTTCAAGGGGTTTGAGCGATTGCATGGTCTGGGTGAGCAGGAGACCGCCCTGCAGTGCAGCGAAGGTAGACAGGGCGAGTTTCTCGGGTTCGGCGTCGGGCCGGAGGATGCCTGCGCAGTGCATACGCTCGAGCCCGGCCTGAAGGTACCGGCGCCATCGGTCCATATACGCCGAGAGCTCTCTCGCCCGCTCGGGGTCGTTGCCGATAACCTCGCGGGCTAAGGCGCTGACCGGGCACCCCCAATGTGGCTGGGAGCCGTAGTGGGCGAGGACGGCGCGGCGCCAACCTTCCCAGGCATCCCAGGTGTCGAGGGAATCGAGGTACGGCCGTTGCGCGTCGAGCACCCGTTCGCCCTGAAATGACGCGATAGCGGCGACCAACTCGGTCTTGCCTCCCGGGAAGTAATGAAAGAGCTGGCCCTTGCTGGTGGCGGTCTCCGCCCTGATGTCGTCCAGGCTCGTGCCGCCGACGCCGTGGGCCAGCACCAGATCGGCCGTAGCGGCCACGATCCGATCGCGAGTGGCCGCGCCCTTGGGGGTGAGCTTCGTCACTGGCACAGCGCCAGCCTAGGTTTTTTCTGGACCTATTGGTCCATTTATGGGTAGAGTCCTGAACTGGACGGTCCAATCTGGGACCGACCGGATGGAGGGACGCCATGGGCCTGCGACTTGAGGGCAAGACGGCGCTGGTGACCGGGTCCACGAGCAACATCGGACGGGCTATCGCCATTGCCTTCGGGGCGGAGGGCGCGCACGTCGTCGTCAGTGGTCGCAACGTCGAGCGCGGCGCAGAGGTCGTCGATCGCATCCGGGCGGAGGGTGGTGGCGCGGAGTTTGTCGCGGCCGACCTCAACGGCTCCCCGGTAGCTTCGAGCGACCTGGCCCACGAGGCGACACGACTGCTGGGTGGCCGGATCGACATCCTGGTTAACAACGCCGGCATCTTCCCCCGCTCGACCACTGCGACCACTGACGAAGCAACCTTCGACCAGGTCTATGCGGTCAACATCAAGGCGCCGTACTTCCTGACCGCGGCCATCGCCCCGGCCATGGCCGCCGCCGGCCGTGGCGCCATCATCAACCTGGGCTCGTGGATCGCCCGCCTCGGCATCGCCGAGCGCGCTATACAGCTCGACCAAGGGCGCCATCGAGACCTTGACAAAGGCGTGGGCGGCGGAGTTCGGACCGTCCGGTGTTCGGGTCAACGCCATCTCGCCGGGCGTGATCCGCGCTCCCAACCCGGATGGGACCGACCCTGGCCCGCATCCAGCCGAGGTCATGATGGTGGGCACTCCCGCCGGTGCCAGCGGGACCCCCGACGCCATCGCCTATGCCGCGGTATACCTGGCTAGCGACGAGGCCTCGTTCGTACACGGCAGCGTGCTCGATGTCGACGGTGGTCGGACCACCGTGGCTGTCATCGCCTCCTGAATAATCTCCACTAGCCCGAATAATCTCCACTAGCGGCGCACGATGACGTGAGGTCGTGACCGCCATCATCGAGCGGCAGGTTGTGCGGCCGACGGTGCCCGCTGGTGAAATCCGGTCTGCACGATGTGAATGGCGCATTGCGCCTCTTGGATGAGGCTGTCGGTCAGGTCGGCATCGAAGGCCCGGGCAATCTCGGCGTCCGATGGGCTGCCGATCACGACCATTTGAGCATGACGGTCGTTGGCAAAGGCGGCAATGCGACGACCGACTTCGCCGTGATCGCTGATGGCCTGCAGCACGTGTCCGCTGCCTGCGAGCCCGGCGGCTCGGACTCGGTTCATGCTCCTAACCGTGAGGTTCGTGGCTGCATCGTGGGACTCCAGATCGAGGGCAAGTTCTTCCATTACGTCGGTTTCGATGACGTGGAGTACCTCGACCGGACAATCAAGCAGTAGGGCGAGCTCGATGGCAACGTCGGTGACTCTTTCGGCATACGGGCCGGCGTCGATGGCGGCCACGATCGGAGACTGACGGTCCCCCGCCATGCGTCCGACCGAGGGCACCAGTTCGGTTACGGCCGATGGGGCTCGGCCCGGCGGCATTGGCGGTGACGCCGAGCTCGGGCCGACCAACTCTTCGACCGGCTCTTTTTCCGCGTTGGTGAGGAGAGCATGCCCGGTGGCGAGCACGCATATACCTATTACCACGGAGCCGGCCGCCACATAAAAGGGTACGGAAACGTTGAAGGCGATGGCGAGCTTGCTCGCACAGTACGGAGCCAGGCCACCGCCGATGAAGCGGACAAATCCGTAAGAAGCAGAAGCAATCGGCTTTTCCACTGGGGCGACCGACATGACGGCTTGGGTCGTAAGGGTGTTGTTCAGGCCAATAAAGGCTCCTGAGACGATAACCGCAACGATGAGGGTGGTCTTCGAGGAAGAGAAGATGGCGATAACCAGTAGGTCTATGGCCAAAAGAGCGAGGCTGACATAGAGGGTGTTCGGAGTTCCGAAGCGGCGTTGAAGTCGAGGCGCGACAAACACGGCGAAGATGGCGACCATTACCCCCCAACCGGTGAACACGTAACCGAGTTGGTGAATGCCGAGGTGCATGAGAAATGGCGTATAGGCCAGAAGAGTGAAAAACCCCCAGTTGTAGAACAACGCGGTCACACTCATGGTGGCCAGGCCCCGGTGCCGTAGCGCTCGGATCGGTTCGAGGACCGACGTCGGGTGCGAAAGTCGAGGCGTGCCCTGGACAAATGCGATGGTGGCCGCCAGGGCGATTCCCATGAGCACCGTCACGCCGTAAAAGGGCCCCGCCAGCTGATGGCGCCCAGCTCGCCTCCAATGAGGGGCCCAAGGGCTATGCCGACTCCGAGAGCCGTCTCGTAGAGGATGATTGCTCCTCTGAACCCACCAGACGCCGAACCGACGATTACCGCAAGCGAAGTGGCGATGAACAAGGCGTTGCCCAGTCCCCAACCGGCGCGGAAGCCGATGATTTGGCTGATCGTGTGCGACGATCCGGCTAGCGCGCTAAAGACGACGATGAGGGTGAGCCCGGTTATCAACGTCCGCCGGGTCCCGATCCGGCTGGAGACCCAGCCGGTGATCAGCATGGCGACCGCCGTGACCACGAGATAACTCGTGAAGAGCAACTCGACCGAACTCGGAGTTGCGTCCAACTGCTTGGCCAGGGCGGGCAGGATCGGGTCTACCAGGCCAATTCCCA
Organism: uncultured Acidimicrobiaceae bacterium; assembly: GCA_963750465.1. Taxonomy (GTDB): domain Bacteria; phylum Actinomycetota; class Acidimicrobiia; order Acidimicrobiales; family Palsa-688; genus Fen-671. Next base: position 108,650 of record CAVVRE010000004.1, on the reverse strand, counting down.
TGAATGAGACGACGCACGCCAGGGCGACCGCCCAGACGGCTTTGGGCTGTCGAAACGGGCTGACCGCACCGTCGTGGGAGCTCACTGTGGCCCCCCCGACTGCCTGCCAGGTGACCGGGTCGGCGGCTCCCGCTGTTGGCCGTCGAGTTCCCGGAGATGCTCGAGAGCCGGGATAGCCGCGATCAGGGCGGCGACCTCGTCGTCGGTGAGCTTGCCGATCAATTGCACGAACGCATTGGCGCCCGCCCGCCGCCGGGACCGAACGTAGGACGCACCGGTCTCGGTCACCGCGACGAGCGCGACCCGCTTGTCGGTCAGGTCTGCCCTCCGCTCGACCATACCGGATTCCTCCAACACCCGCACCAGCACCGTCATGGCTGGCTGCGTTACTCCCTCGATCACGGCCAGATCGGTGATCCGCCGGGGGCCGGTCCTCTCCAGGGTGGCCAGGGTGGAGGCGGACGTGAGGCTCAATTCGCGTGGGATACGCCGCACCGCCCCCGTGACCAGTCCATAGAGAGCAGCTCCGGCCGCGGCGGAAGCGCGACCGCCTGGCCTGTCCTGCCGGCTAGTGGCGTCTTGACTTCTCATGGATAGAAGTATATAGCATATTTATATGAAAGGTGTATGTACTGTTGGGCCGTGGATGAGGGGTGGGCGACGCGATGGAGGCTCGAGCGACGTGACGGGGGCATCGCTCACGAACTTGTTGCCGCCGCCGACCGGGTCAGCCGGGATTGCGGTGCGGACGCGACCATCGTCATCGTTGTCGGTAGCGCAATGTACGCCTACCATCATGTCCTCGCATCGGTACCGGTCGCGCTGGTGCGTCACGCGAGGTACCCGATTCTCGTTGTGCCATAAGGGGGAGCGAGAGCGTCGTAAGGCGACACTTGCAGGTGGCCCATAGTCGGAGGCGACCTATTCGGTAAGTACCGGCCCAAGCGATGTCAGAACAGAACGTGAAGGTCGGCCCACCAGACGGCGGCGCTGATGTCGTCAGTGGCTCGAAACAGTTCGCGGTTTTCGGTGTTCGGGGCCGGCCGAGGTGTAGCGTGCTGTCAGCGCCCCATGTCGTGGGCCCCGTTGACGGTTCCGGCTCCGGACCCCGGTCTGACCTGCTCAAGGGCATTCGCCCAAATAACGCGGCAGAGGCTATGCCGCCGACCCCGAAGCAGGCCGGTCCGAACATAAGGAGCAAGAAAAAATGGGAGCAGCACTCAGGTGCCTCACCCAGGTTCAGGAGCCGTTCGCGCTTGGGCACGGCCTCGACCTTCTCTGCCGCCAAGCGCAGTCAGCGACATGTTGGAGGCGGGCAAATGGCTGAAGAACCGCTGCACGTCGTCTTCGGGACCGGCCAGGTGGGCCTCGTACTCGCCGCCCGCTTGGCCGGGGCTGGTGCCGCCGTACGCTCGGTGTCGCGCCACCGCCCCGCGGCGCTGGCCGACGGCGTCGACTGGCGGGCGGCGGACGCCACCGACCCCGAAGCCACCGCCGATGCGGCCAAGGGTGCGTCAGTCGTCTACCAGTGCCTGAACGCCCCCTATACGCAGTGGCCGAAACTTTTCCCGCCGCTGCAACAGAACGTGCTGAGGGCAGCCGAAAGGGCCGACGCCCTCCTGGTGGCCATGGAAAACCTGTACGGCTATGGCCCGACCGGCGGCAAGCCGATGACCGAGGACCTCCCCCTCGCCGCCACCACCTCCAAAGGCCGGGCCCGAGCGGCGATGACCGCAGAGCTCCTGGCCGCCTCCGCCGCCGGACGGGCCCGCGTGGCCATCGGACGGGCATCCGACTTCTTTGGGCCGGCCGTCACCGAGTCCACTCTGGGCGAACGGGTCTTCGGCAAAGCCGTGGCCGGTAAGCGGGCAGACTTCATCGGCAACCCGGACCTCCCTCACACCTATAGCTACGTACCCGACATCGCCGCTGGCCTCGCCACCCTCGGCACTGACGAGCGGTCCGTCGGCCAGGTCTGGCACCTGCCCGGCCCCGAAACGGTCACCACCCGGGCGCTCCTCGACCTGGTTGGCACCGAAGTCGGCCACACCGTCGAGGTCCGCAACGTCGGAAAGGTCGCCCTGCGCGCCCTGGGGCTGGTCAACCCTCTGATGAGAGAGCTGGCCGAAATGTCCTATGAGTTCGAGGCGCCCTTCGTCCTTGACACCTCCAAGTACCAGGCAATGTTCGGGAGCGGCGGCACGCCGCTGGCCACCGCCGTCTCGGAGACAGTGTCCTGGTACCGGGCGCAGGGGAGCCAATCATGACGGTCTCCGCGGCGCCGACGGGTGCCGAACTGGCCCGGGCCGCCTGGTCGCAGCGGGTGCGGCGGGTGGGAGGCTTCATCCAGCTGGCCTTTGCTGCCTTCTGGCTGGTCCGCGGTGCTCTCAACGTCGGCGGCGGGGCGGGTGCCGCCCTGACAGGAGCGGCCTTGGTCCTCGCCATCGCGGTCTTGGCCTACGGCGTCCGGGTCACCGCCGGGACGGGCGCCCGGCCCACCGGCCCCGAAGCCAAACGCATCGAGCGGTCCGTGACCGCCGCCACGGTTATCGAGCTGGTGGCCGCGTTCGTCCTGCCCGTCATCGTCATATCCGCCGGGCACAGCGACTGGGTCCTGCCGTCCATCGCCATCACCATCGGGCCGTTGTTGCTCTGGCTCGACCACCTGGTGCACATCCCCCGCTACCGTCCCGTGGGATGGGTCCTCACCATCGGGCCATTGGTCCTGGTGGCCACCATGTCCGGTGCCGCCCTCGCGGCCACGACCGGGCTCGCCGCCGGTGTGCTCCTGCTCGGCACCGCCGCCGCCGGGTTCCACGACCTTGGCGCCCTCGGTCCCCGCAGCTCACCAAAGACCGTCCCGCTCGCAGCCCCAACCCCGTGAGCGCTCCCGCGGTCGATACCTCCCCGCCCCGGTTCCGGCCCTTCTTCAACCCCGCCACCGGTGAGCACATCCAGTACACGGTCGTAGCGGCGGACAGCAACGGCGAGGTCGTGCGCTTCAACTGGCGCAGTGTGCCCGGCGGGAGCATTACCGAGCACATCCACCCTCACCAAGAGGAACGCTTCACCATTACCGCCGGCGAAGCCCGCTTCACCCTCAATGGCCAAGAGCACCTGGCCCGGGCGGGCGAGACGGTTGTCGTCCCCGCTGGCGTACCTCATTCGGAGGGGAACACCGGGACGGCCGATATCGAGGGCACGGTCGAGCTCCGTCCTGCCCTCTTGGCCAAAGAGCTCCACGAGGCGTTCGCGGGCCTGGTCGCCGACGGGAACACGACCCCGAGAGGCGCGCCGAAGAACCCACTCCAGCTTGGCGCCACCTTTTGGCATTTCCGCCATGAAAGCCGGGTGACCTCGCCGCCCATCTGGGCCCAGAACCTGTTCCTGCCCCCGCTGTGGGCGGTGGCGAAGGTGTTCGGCGTCCGCTCCTACTACGACCGCTGGGACAGCCGGATGTCAGAACCCAGTTGACGGTCACCGGCGCTGCTCTTTCCCCGTGCGGCACCCGTACGCGGCGATGCACCCCAAGAGAGGAACACAGAAGATGACTACTCACGCTCGGATTCGTCGGGTATCAGTGGTGAGGACAGGTCAGGTGGAGATCCGTCCGGACCATGTGGAATCGACCTGGCGGCCCATGCTCTTGTGGCAACCTCCCCGCGGGGTCGCTCCCGGTCAAAGGGCTCAAAAGGAAAGAAGAGAAATGACAAATGTGCGGACCGAGCGCCGGCGGTTGCACGCGACACCAACTCGCCGAGAGGACCGGCTTCCGACCGAACGGAGAACCCGTGGATAACACTGCCCGGGCCCGTCAGCGGGTCCTGGCGCTTTTCCTTCCTATCGCTGCCCTGCTCTACATAAGTGCCGAGGGCCTCAACCCCAAGGGCACCGACCAGATCATACAGACCACGGCGACCGCGTTGAAGGTGTTGCCCATTGCCTCCAAGCACCCGGTTCAGCTCTACGTCTCGGGCTCGCTCACACTCCTCGCACTTGGCGCCCTGGCTGTCTCATACCCGGCGATCGCCGCACTGGTCAGGAACCGCGGCGCCGCAGTCGCTACCGTCGCGGCGCTGATCGGCGGCATCGGTGCCTTCTGCGGGGCCATCGTCAACGTCCTGGTCGGTGTCAACCTCGCTGCTGCCGTTTCGGCCCATATGACACAAGAGGCAGCGGCGCGGTTCCTGGTCACGACCTTCAACTCCGGCTTCGAACAGGCGTTCTCGGGGTTATATTTCATCGGCGTTTTCGTCGCGCCGGTCCTCATGGGGTTTGCCCTTTGGCGGAGCCGGAGCGTGGCGCGCTGGCTGACGGTCCTGTTCGTCGTCGGCCTGGAAGTGGCTCAGCAGCAGTCATCTTCCGGGCTCGTCGCGGTGGTGCTCATGCTGCCATTTGGCCTGGCGATGGTCCTGCTGTCAGCCCGGATCTGGCGGGCGGCGGCCCTGCCGGCCGGTGACAACCTTGTGCCGGCGCTGGTGGGGGTGGCCTGAGTAGCTGCGGAATTTCGGTTGTTAGCGGATTCCCGATACCAGCCGGGCCGTGGCGGCCTCGCCTATCCGGACTTGCGTTTTGACGCCGAAGAGACCGCTACGGTTGTCAATGTGGGCTTTACCAACTGGTCCTGGGCCGACCAAGGTGGCACGGGCCGTTCCAGCCCGGGCGCTGGCCGACTTACGCGGGCGCATCGGCCGACGCGTCATCGGGCGCGGATGACCCACTTCATCGCCACCATCGGCGTCGATAGCCTTAGCCAGGAGCCTCACCCAACGTGAAAGAAGGTCGTCATGTGGAAATTGCCATTGGTAATCGGTGGAGCCATTGGGTTCGTGCTCGGGTCCCGCGCCGGCCGAGGCCCATACGAGCAGTTGGAGCAGCGGGTCCGTCGGCTGACGGGCCAACCAGACGTCCAACGGGTGGCCGCTCAGGTGGGTGAGTCAGCCAAGTACGTCACGGACCAGGTCACAGAGTCAGCCAAGCGGGTGGGCGACGCCGGCACCGATGTTGTATCGATGGCCGCCGCCCGGGCCGCCGTAGCCACCTCGGAGGCCGCTAGCACCGTCGCTGATAGAGCAACCGAGATCGTCGGCAAGTTCGGAGATCAACTCGACAACGACCTCGCAATCAACGACCTCCCAATCAACGACTACGACAAGCTGACGGCAGCCGAGATCACTCCCAAGCTCGGTTCGCTCTCCCAGGTCGACCTGGCCAGGGTCGATGACTACGAGCGCAAAAACGCCAACCGCTCGACCGTGACCGACCGGATCACCTCGTTGCGCACTGAAGAGCCATGGCCCGGTTACGACGAGCAAACCGTCGTCGAGATCCGCGAAACCCTGGCAGCCGGCGACGAAGCTCTGGCCCGCAAGGTGCACAACTACGAACGCCGCCACAAGGAGCGCGAAGGCGTCCTCGACGCCACCGGTACCCCCAGTTCGTAGTCGTCCCTGCTTCAGTGCCGGTGGCGGACCGGTATTGGCTTGGGGGTGCTACCCCGTAGCTGTACCGGTCAGCGGGGTCGGTGGCGGTCGTCCTTACAGGAGTTGTGACGGTGACGTCCAGCGTCGCGGGCACGCGCGGGCTACTCCCGGAGCGACTGCTGCACCGCCGAGGAAGCCCTCGCTCACGACTCAGCAGGAGCTCCGGCGGCCCTTGTCGGGTGGACGCGACCGCGAAACCGCAGCGCACGGGGCCGGGTCAACCTTTGCGGATCCCAATCCCCGTTTACTCCAGAACGAGACCGGCCCGGTCGTAGGTGAGCCGGCACCGGAAATCGAACACTGGTGCCTGATAGTCGAAGCTCGTGCGATCCTCTTGATCGTCCAGCCGAGTGTAGAACTGATCGAGGCGTTCGATATTCCCTTTCGTTAGACGGACGTATGCGGCGGGCGCGGCTGCCTTCTCGCCCGCGGCGAGGCTGAGGCGGTGCACTGGCAGAGCATTCGTCATTGCAGAAGCCTCGAGGTCGATGTCGAGGCACCCGTCGAGGTGGGCGGCCTCGTCGCCGTCAACCAGCCAGCGGCCGTCACCATCCGACTCGGCATACTGTTCGACCGATCCCAGTGCCGTCTTTGATGTGATCCTGACGCGGCGAGTGTTCCAGAGTTGATTCAACTCGATTTCGTAACTCACCACCCAGGCGGCACCGTCTTGGAACCCGGTCGTGGTTCCCTCGATCCGGAGCCCGTGCGGATGAGGGGTGAAGTACGACACCTCGAAGCCCGAGCGGAGACCCTGGTGTAGCCAGCAAGCAGCTGGGGGCAAGTTAGCGAAAGCCACAGGCTGAGTCTGCCAGTCCGTTATGCCCTCGGCCGGGCGCCAACCAGTCCACCAACGGCATCACACGGACCGACACAGACTATCCGACAGCCGGGACCACGAGCCCCGCATCCGAAATACGCACGGGGGACAGCCTGCGCAGCCCGATGCTCCGCCTCGTCGGTCGAAGACTCGACCGCAAAAGCGCACCGTATGCACGGGGGCGCGGCCCCATTCTGTAGAGGGCTAAATAGGGCAAGTATGAGTAGGTCCCGAGAAAAGCCCGAGAAACCTCGATCTTCCGACCTCGGACGACAGCGAAACAGTGGGTCAGGCTGGTATGCGCCGACCACCGGTTCAATGGTGGCGGGGTGTCTGATTTACGCGTTATCCCCAACCGATCTGCCAACCGTGCCTGCCGGCATTGCGTTTTTCATCCGAGACTAAAGGGGTTCTCCCGGTGCGATGCCCGGCGTGACTTTGCCGGTCCCGGAGGTTCGTTTCCGGAAGCGGTCACAATTGCTGCGAGCCGTGTACGAGAAGCACGTGGCGTTGTACTCAAGCGCCGAGTCGGCCGAGGCAGTCGAGCGTTGGATCGGCCGCGAGGCGACCCGGGCGAGGCGTCGATCCGGCCCGGTCAGATGCCCACAACTGGGCCAACGCCGGGTGGCAGTCGCTCCCTATCCTGGCGACGGTGGCAACACGGTCCCCCTCCGGTCGCGTTCGAGTCGTCGTCCTGGCCGACACTCACATCCGGACCGCCTGGCCAGGCCGCGGCGTTGGCGCGCGACTGCCGGACGCGGCGTGGAAGTGTCTTCGCGGAGCGGACGCCATCTTGCATGCTGGTGACATCCTTGATGCGGGGGTCCTTGAGCTGTTGGGGGAGCTGGCCCCGGTCCACGCCGTACTGGGCAACAATGACGTTTCCCTTGTGGGGGTGCTGCCCATCAGCCGAGTGGTCGAGTTGGGCGGCGTACGGATCGGGATGGTCCATGACACTGGAGCGGCGACCGGTCGCGCAGCGCGGATGCGGCGCCGTTTTCCCGACGCGGATGTAGTCGTGTTCGGCCACAGCCATGCGCCTATGAACGAGGAGGGCGACTCGGGTCAGCTCCTGTTCAACCCGGGCTCGCCCACCCAGCGGCGTGCCCAACCAGTTCATACTCTGGGCGAACTCCGAATATCCGACGGCGTGCTGGTCGAGCACCGCATCATCCCTCTGGAGACCTCGACCCGCACCCGCTAGGAGGCCACTACCCTGAACGGTTCTGGCGGCAAGCGCGTCGGTGGTTTGTGGTCTGACGTTAGCGACGTCCCCGGCGGGGCAACAGGGCCTAGTACCATTCCACGGCGCGAGGGCGTGGCGCCGAGCAACCGTCTCGCCTGGTATGCGGGGGCGTGAGTGACCAAGTCTGGCCGACGATTAGCCACGCCACCCGTTCTGCACACCAGCGCGCACCGCCGCCACCCTGCAACACACGCCTGAAGGCAAGGCGCTTCCGGTTCAGCGATCGCCGGTTCCTGGCCTAAGCAAGTGCTTTACTACAGAGGCGGCGAACCGCTGATCGCGGTCGATAACTCCTTGGTCAACCCGGCCCGTGAGGAGTAACGGTTTCCAAATGACGGGTGGCAGCGATGACCTTGGGTTCCCATACCCGACCTGACCAGGCCAATTGCGTGATAGAACCGGCCGGCACGCCGTCGATGATGAGGCCTGGATGTGTTGCAAGGAGCACTTCGTCGCCGAGGAGGGCCCGTAGTGCATCCACCGTGACGCCGCCGTGGGCCACGGCCACGGTGACCGTCCCAGTCCCGCGGAGGTCGTCCAGCGCGGCGAGGAAACGTTCGGCCGCCATCGATGAAGAATCCCCGCCCGTAGGGACGTAAGAGCTGTCTATCCAGCAGCGACGCCACTCTGCAAGGAAGTCCTCGAGCGGCTGATTGCCTGGGCCGGTCCAGTTAGTGCGCTCGCGAAGGCGTTCGTCGGTACGGACGGCGCTCCCAGTCCAGCGAGCGACCTCCGACGCAGTTTCCGCGGCACGCCTCAGCGGGCTCGTCCAGAGCCCCTCGACCGAGAACCGCTCGGAAATCCACCTACCAGCGCAGTTGGCCTGCCGGCGCCCCGTGGCGGTAAGCCCGGGGTCGCCGGGAATGGGCTCCTTCTCGCCGTGCTGGACGATGATCACAAGTTTGCGGACAGCCACTGAAGGCGAGCCTGTGCCGCTCTCTCGCTGTAGTCAAGCCAATTGGCCTCTCGGCGCGCAGGTGTGAATATCCCGAGCGCAATTGACGGCCCGCGGGCATGGTCAGGTCGCTCTTGCCAAGCACGTCCACCAGGGCCGACTTAATTCCACACTGTCCTCGGATACGACCACGAAGCCAGCAGATTCAACCTGCCGGCGAAGACGTTCGGGGTCGACGGTAGACGAACCATCGTCTTTCGAACGGGGCATACGGTACCGGTTCCCATCCTTGGCTTTCGCCGGCAGCGGTCACCAGTGAAAGCACCCCGCCGTCGCGAAGGGTGCGACGGAACTCGTGCAGCACCTCAGGCGTGTCGCTTTCTTCTACGTGGAGCCTCGCCGCTACGCACCAGATGCCGTCCAATCGCCGCGAAACCAGGGGCAGTGCCCGCATTCTGCGGAATGGCCGGGGAAATAGCCGCCTTTCTTGCGCCAGTTCCACTGAACCCCACCTTGTTTTTCCAGCCGAGGTAACGGTTCTTATGTGCGCCTACGCGGGAAAGCGGCTCAGGCATCGAAGACGAGGGGAGCAGGGCTGGTGATGATGCCCGTCGATTTTAGCTGGCAGACGCGGGGACCCCGTACATGGGTCAGCTGCAGCATCTACGGGCACAATCACCATCGGAAGTAGGGTGCAAAGGGGGACGCAGGTGGGCTATAACCGCCATCATGCCGTTGCTCGAGATCGTTGGGGAAGAGACCGGTGTCACCGAGCGGCGCTTCGAGCTCTCAGTCGGCGGCGAGCCCGTCCCGGGCCTCCTCTGGTCACCGTCCGCTGGGGCCGGGACCGGGCCTGTCGTCCTGGTGGGCCACGGCCGTACCTCCCACAAGCGTAACCCGCACATACTGGGCCTGGCCCAGTTGCTGGTGGGCTCGTGCGGGTGGTCTGCGGTGGCCCTCGACGCGCCCGACCACGGTGAGCGCCGTCCACCTGCCTCTGGACCGAGCTGGCCTAGGCCCAACGCCGACCAGGTGGTACACGAATGGCAGGCGTGTATCGGTTTCCTTGCTGACACAAGCGACCTTGACATGACCAGGCTCGGCTACTGGGGGGTGTCGATGGGCACGAGCCTCGGCATCTCCCTGCTCGCCGCCGAGCCCCGGATTGGGGCCGCAGTCCTAGGCCTCATGCACCCCAACTGGCCCGCTCCTCCTGGTCTGCGTATACGTGCCGACGCCCAGCGCACCAGTTGCCCGGTGCTGTTCCTAGTCAACTGGGACGACCGACTGGTCCAGCGTGCGGATGCCTTTGAGCTGTTCGACCTGCTGGGGAGCACGGACAAGCGCTTCCATGGCTACCTTGGCGAGCACGGTCAGCTACCCGACGAGGCAATGGAAGCCTCCCGGACGTTCTTTGCCCGCTACCTGAGCTCCGCTCAAGGCTGATCACCAGCACAGCCTGCGGATCTGTCCGTGCTCCTGCGTATATTTCGTTCCATTGTTCCCCAAGGGGCGCGCTAAGCAACGAGTCCTCGGCCAGTCTCACATAATTCGTGGGCTCTCGACCTCATATGGGCGCGCGTTCGGGCGCGCGTCCCGGGGCTGCCTGCTGTGCCCGTAGCCGTCGATTTTGCGCTGGCCGATCGGGCTAACCCTCCATCGTCAGGCGCACGGTTGGCCCAATATCCGCGACGCCTGTGTGTCTCCGGCTTGCCGGCGCGCTCCTCGTCGGGATGACCGCCGTGGAACGCCGCTACATCGTTGCGTCAACTCGGTTTCACACGGCTGAATCGCCCGACTTCGCGCCCCCCGACCGATAACGATGATCAGTCCGACTGCATCGTCCACGAGCGGTACAGGGACTCCGAGGCGCTCATCGAGCACGCTTCGCACCTTGGCGACCTGAATGAGTTAATCATTGCGGCGGGCGATCTGCGCCGTCGCCGAGTCGGAGGACCTTAAAGGGCGAGTGCTCGTTTCAGTCATGCATTCGGATCGGCATGCCGACGATGCCCGGTCAGTTTTTACTGTTGCGTCGTGGTTTACGCCTTTGGCTTGTAGAAGCAGTTCGGATCGGCCTGGCGATCGCCGTCGACCTACTGGGTGTAGCATCCCCAGACACCTGTAAGTCAGCGTCCTTGTTCCCCAAAGCCCCCGCAATCGGGGCGGCATTTGGAACCGTGTGAACGGTTCGAGGATGCCAGACTCAACGGGAGGCCAATGGCCTGGAAGAAGGGACCGTCCTGCGCGATTTTCACAAACTGGACGACGTGCCCGAGTAATACCTTGTGCTGTACGGGACGCCGACACGGGGGAACTGATCCTGGTTGCGTATGTGAGCTCCCGCCTGACACGGCGCGCCCTCGCGCCCTACGCCGTCGAAGTCCGTCGTTCACCCCCCACTGGCACTTGCCCTCACGCGTGAGGCGTGCGGCGGCCGGCTTGTTGCGTGCGACGGACATTCTGATCGGCCGCTCAGCAGCACACTTTCCCTTGACACGCACAAGACGACTCGTTACTGTTCAAGTCTGTAGACTTGTCAACGATCCACAGTGAACCGTGGTCCGGGACCGCAGCCCGGCAAATCGACGGTCCCTGAACGCAAAATGTAGGCGCAGAATTGGGGAGTTAGGTAGCTCCGCACGAGGCGTGCCGAGCGAGTTCAGCTGAAGTACGAAGCAAAATCGGCCACCATCGACTGGTGGGCCTGTCAAATAGCTCAGAGGGGGTCTCATGAACGATCGTCATCCTCGAACATCCGCCGCGGTCTTCCGAGCCGATCATCGTCGGCGACACCGGCGCTTACAGGTAGCAGTAGTGGGTGTCACCAGTAGCCTCGCTCTAGTCGCGTCTGGCGGCATCAGTGCAGCTCAGTCGAGCTCGGGCCTGACCGGGACGCTGACGATATCCGAGCAAGCGTTCACAGCGCCCATCATTGCTCCGGTGATCGCCGCCTTCCAGAAGCTCAACCCGAACTTGAAAGTCTCGGCCTCCGTGCAGGGCACCACTACCGTGTCGTATACGACCGTCTTGCTGACAGAAAAGCTGGCCGGGTCGCTGCAGGACATCATAAACCCAGCGGACGTCGAAGGGCCGAGTTCGCCTACGACGGTATTGACCAAGACATGAGCCCGTACTTGGCCAAGGACGAGCCTTACCCGCAGAGCTACTGGCTGCCCAATATCTTGGCGTCTTATATCCCCAACCAGGGGTCGAAGAAGGGTCAAGTGTTCGGTCTGCCCAACGAGGCTGACGCCATCGTAATCGCCTACAACGAGAACTTGTTCAAGAAGGCGGGCGTCCCTTTGCCGACAAACAACTGGACTTGGTCGCAAATGTTGGCCGACGCTAAGAAGCTATCGGTCACGCGGGACGGGGTGCAGACGCAGTGGGGCGTTTGTTACGGCCCCGATTCCTATATTAACTATAACCCATTTATCCATGCACTTCTCGGAAAGGCCCCGTTCACGCCGACCTCGGCCACTGTCGATAGCCCGGCGGCTCTCAACGCGTGGCAGCTCATGCTTCAGCCATTGACCAATGGCGATGCCGTCCCGTTTGCCACGGAAAACTCCACGGGCTGTCAGACCATGTGGCTGTCGCAACAGGTGGCCATGGAGCAGTCGGTGCGGGGTAATGTCCCGGCACTCCGGCCGGGCGCCGCCGGTAAGTTCCAGTGGAACGTCGTGCCGATGCCGTTCGTCAACGGGGTAAACGGCCCGACCCGGCCAACGGGAGCAGGGAGCGTGGGCTGGGCCCTGTCGACGCAGGCCAAAAATGTGCCTGCCGCTCTGGCCTTCCTGAAGTTCCTCTTCTCCACGACAGGTGCCCAGATCGAGGAGAAGGCCTACGGGGTGGTGCCGGCCACGCCGGCCGGCCTGACCCCTGGTCAGCTCTGGGAGAAGCTCGCCGCTCCACCGGGCAACACCCAGGCGTACGTCACCGCAGCCAAAGCCGGTTCGGTCGCACCCGAAATGCCTGGCACGGCCTTCACTAGCTTCCAGACTGACGCCACGAAGGCAGTCGAAGCGGTCCTCGAGTCGCATCAATCATACAAACAAGCGTTCACGACACTCCAGAACCAGGCCAATGCGCTTTACGCTCAGGCAAAATCGACGTAGAAATAAGAGCGTGTACTGAACCAATCGCCCGTCGGTTCGGCGGCACCGCACCTAACCTGCGGTGCCGCCGAACCTTTTCAGCAGTGGCGGCGCCTTCCCTGACGTTGGCGCTTTCCGGGAGGCACTTGGGAGCCGATGGCGACATCGACATCACTCAGGGTGGACGAGGACCGAACCGCACCGCGCCCGACTAAGGCGACCACATCGACGCGCGTCGAGGACCGTTGGGCCAACCGGGACTGGCTTCCGGCCATAGGGCTCCTCGGGCCGAACATCGCCATGTACTCGGTGTTCATCTTGATCCCCATCGTGCTTGCCGTCGCCCTTAGCTTCACCAGCTGGGGCCTGGTCGGCTTACCGCACTTCATCGGCCTCGGGAACTACCGGGCCATGTTCAGCGACCCGCTGGTGTGGACTTCGATCAAGACCACGCTGTTGTTCCTGTGCCTCGGGGCCGTGCCCACGATCATCCTGGGGATGCTGCTCGCCATACTCGTGAACGTCCAGTTCCGCTTCATTGCCCTAATGCGGACGCTGTACTTCGTGCCCGCAGTTGTCTCGTTCGCGGCCTCGGCCGTGCTGTGGACCTGGATCTACCGGCCGGGTGAAGGTATCCTCGACTTCCTCTTATACAAGGTCGGGATCGTGGGCCCGGCGTGGCTTGGTAGCACGACGTACGCGCTGCCGGCACTGGCGATTATCAACATTTGGCTCACCCTTCCCGTAGCGATAATCCTGTACCTGGCGGCCCTCCAGCGCATCCCTGAATCGCTTATGGAGGCGGCGATGCTCGACGGGGCAGGCGCGCTCAGCCGTCTCCGGTTCATCATCATCCCGAGCTTGCGCAACATGACGATTGTCGTTGCGATAATTGCCATCCTGAGCTTTTCGAACGGGTCCTTCGACCTCGTCAATATCATGACCGCGGGCGGCCCGATAAATGCCACGACGACATTTATATACTACATCTATACAGTCACGTTCGCCCAGATCAGGCTCGGCTACGCCGCCGCGTTATCGCTCGCTCAGCTGTTACTTTTCGTCCTGCTCCTCGGGGGTGGGCGGCTCTTGTACCGGGCCGTGAACCGATGAGCGCAGTTGTTGAGCTTCGCCCTGGTCCTCCAACGAGGACGGTTTATGTACCGGGCCGCCAGCGGATGAGCGCCCGCAAACGCCTGCGGCGCGCTGTCCGGGCCTTCTTCATCCTGGTCGTGGGGCTCATCCTGGCCGGCCCACTCATCTACCTGGCGGCCGGGTCGCTGATGTCCGACAGCCAGCTCACGTCGTTCCCGCCGCCGTTTTTCCCGAACTCAATACACCTCTCCAACTTTGCCGCCGGGTGGCGCTATATCGAAGCGCGTACGCTCGTGAACTCTGTCATATTCACTGCAGGGGTGGTGGGAGTCCAGTGGGCGCTCTGCATCTCTGGCGGTTTCGTCCTGGCCAAGATGCGCTTCCGGGGACGCATGGGGATCACCCTGGCGCTGGGGGTGTCACTGTTTTTGCCGGCAACGGTGACGCTTGTGCCGACCTTCATCGTCGTCGACAAATTCCACCTCCTCAACACCTATCCAGGCCTCATCCTGCCTATCGCCGCCCAGACTGCCTTCGGGACGCTGCTGTTCCGCCAGTTCATCGTCAACTTGCCGAGCGAACTCGTCGACGCGGCGCGCGTCGACGGCGCCAAGTGGAGGCAGATTCTGCGCCAGATCATCGTCCCGCTGGCCATGCCCGCGACCGGCGCCTACGCCGCCATATCGTTGCTCACCGCGTGGAACCTGTACCTCTGGCCGCTCGTCGCTGCGACCAAGCCGCAGGTAGAGGTGCTCACCGAGGTGATCGCAGTGTTCGGCTCCGCCTCCGCTGGTGGCCAAACGGTCCCCGAAACCGTAGCGTTTGCCTGCACCATGATCACTACGCTGCCTATGCTCCTCGTTTTCCTGTTGGCCCAACGCACCTTCATCCGCGCCATTTCGGGGTCGGGCGTGGAATGAGGACCGCGACCAAGCGTGACGGGACTTGCGACGCGGGTTCGACATAGGTAACTCTGGCGGCGACAGGGTTGACGATGGCCAAGCACCCCGAGGATCCCGCGCCCAATGAGAAGGACTGGGCCTGCCTGCGGGCCTGGGCACAGGAGCCGTTCCGCGCCGCCGCCAACCTGCCCATCAGCTTCTGTTACGGCGGGGAGCCGGTGCGCGGCCTGCCTGATAACTGGCGTCCGGGTCGCCACAGTCGCCGGCTCAGCTCGACCGTAACCGAGACAGTGTTCCGTGGCCGGCATGAACCTACTGGCCTTGAGGCGAGCATCGAGGTGGTCTCCTACGACGATTACCCCGTGGTCGAGTGGACGACATGGTTCACCAACCCGACCGACAGTCGCAGCGCCATCCTCGAGCGACCGCTGGCCCTTGACGCATCGTTCCTTGGTCAGGACCCGGTGCTGCACCACTGCAATGGCGATTTCGCCAGTAAAGATGGGTACGTCTGGCAATCGAGCGCGTTGCTGGATGGGAACGGGGTCGAGATGGAACCCTACTTGGGTCGTCCGTGCGACCGCTCCTTTCCCTATTTCCGTTTGCTGTTCCGCGACTGCGGCATGACTCTTGCCGTGGGTTGGCCGGGCCAGTGGCATGCTCAGCTTCGCGGCGAAGGCGGTTCGGTCGTGGCTCAGGCCGGTCAGGCAGACGTCCGGCTGTACCTCCTGCCGGGGGAGGCGGTCCGGACACCGCGCATGACCCTGATGGCTTGGTCCGGAGAGGAGGGGCGCGCCATAAATCTCTGGCGCCGCTGGTACAGCGAACACGTGATGCCCCGGCCCGGTGGGCAGCCCGTGTTGCCCCTGCTGCAGCTCGCCTCTACTGATGAGGGCCCCGGAGGCGAATTTACCGGGGCAACTGAGCACAACCAGATCGATTACCAGGAGCGTTTCGCCCAGGTGGGCCTGGACCATGACGTGTGGTGGGTTGACGCCGGTTGGTACCAGTGCAGGGACGACTCCGGCGACGAGACCCACTGGTGCGTGACGGGTACCTGGGCGGCGGACCCAGAGCGTTTTCCCCGCGGCCTGGCGCCAGTCAGTGCCAACGCAGGCCGGCACGGGTCGCAGCTGCTCTTGTGGTTCGAGCCCGAACGCGTCTTCCCGGGGACCTCTTTGGCCAAAGACCATCCCGAATGGTTGCTGGGACGCCCGGGATGGGCCGCCGACCGTCGTCCTCCGCGCCCAACGAGCGAGCCCGCGCACAGCTTTTGGCTCCAGGACGTTTCCAGCCTGCTCGACCTGTCCAACCCGGAGTGCAGCGGCGCTCTGGCGGACATGATCAGCGGGGTTATCGAGACCTACGGCGTCGGCATCTATCGCGAGGACTTCAATTACGGGCCGCTCGAGTTTTGGCAAGCCCATGACCCGGTTGACCGTCGCGGCGCCACGGAGAACCTTTACGTGCAGGGCCATCTCGACTTCTGGGACGCCCTGCTCGAGCGCCACCGCTGGCTCCTGATCGATTCGTGCGCCTCGGGAGGCAGGCGCAATGACCTCGAGACCATGCGGCGGTCGGTGCCGTTGCATTTCACGGACTTCGGCTACGGGCTACACCCGGTTAAGCTCGACTTCCAACAAACAATGTACGAGTGGCTTCCGTACTTCAAAGAAACAACACAGTCATGGGACTTGGCCGAAGCGACGGCTGCAGGTGTTGTCGCCAGCGAAGCAGACAGCTTCGCGTTCCACTGCGGACTGGCTCCGATGCTCGGGCCGTCCATCGATGCCCGCCGCCTCGATGAGTACGACCTCGACAGGGCCCGTCAAATGGTCGCCATTTGGCGGCGTTCGGCACCGTACGTACTCCGGGGCGATTACTACGCGCTAACCCCGCCGGGGCGAAGCGGCACTGACTGGGTGGGCCGGCAGTTCTGCAGTCACAACGGTAACGAGGGGTTTGTACAGGCGATCCGGCACAGCCACAGCCTCGAAGAGCGCCGCACTTTCAACTTACGGCGCCTGCGCGCTGACGCCAGCTACGTGTTGGAGGAAGCTGAACGCGGCGAGCAACGCCTTGTCGACGGGCCGGCTCTCATCGACAAGGGCCTGACGTTCGAGTTACCACCGAGGTCGGGCTCGATCTGGTTCTACCGGGAGGCAGCCGACGACCCTGGCGCGGGCTCGCCCGGGGGGCGCATTCACGCTAGGAGAGGCTCTTTATGGACCGTCTGAGCACCGGCCTCGTCGGTTGTGGGGGAATGGGCCGTCGCCACCTTCGTGCCTACGCCGCACTGCGCGGCGTCGGCCTCGACCGCTTCGAAGTTATGGCTGTATGCGACCCTCGCCGGGACGCGGCCCAGCAAGCGGCTGACCTCGCCGAGGAACTGCTGGGGACGCGTCCGGCCATCTTTAGTGACCATCAGGATCTCGTCGGTTCCGGCGAAGTGGCGGTGCTCGACGTGGTGACCGAGCCCTCCGTCCACCATGTGATCGTCCCGGCGGCGCTCAATACGGGCCTTCACGTCATTTGTGAGAAGCCGCTGGGTTTAACTGTGCGGGCCTGCCGGCAGATGGTGGCGGCGGCGGAGGCCTCGGGTTCACTGCTCGCCACCGCCGAGAATTACCGTCGCGACGGGCCCAACCGGCTGGCGCGGGCCGTACTCGAGGCTGGTTTGTTGGGCGAGCTCCACCTAATGCTCGAGCAAAGTATCGGTGGCTCCGATGCTGTCATCATCACTCCCTGGCGGCACAGGGCGGAGGCCGGGCCCATAGCACTCGACATGGGTGTGCATTTCAGCGACATCTTGCGCTACTACCTCGGCGAGATCGAAAGCGCGTACGGAGCCGCCTTTGTGGCCGAGCCGCTCCGGCGGTTGCGGCCGACGGACGATCAAGGTGCCGCTGGGAGCGTGCCCGGTTACATCGAGGCGACTGGCGATGACTCGATCGTGGCCATGTTCCGGGCCAGTTCCGGCGTGCTGGCCCAGCTCGCCTTCGTACCCTCCGGTCCCGGGCGCCACTTTGTGCAGCGCAGCCTGCACGGTAGGGCCGGGTCGATGACCGTGCCACGTGACCGCACGGGCGGCCCGGTCGTGGTCCAGCTCGGCGAGAGGACGCTGTCGGGAGCCGAGCTGCGCAAGGAGCTTGGTGGCTTCGAGCTTTCCGGTGCGGCGGCCAGTTTCTTCGGTCCCGACGGGACAGAGTACGAACGGCCCTTCCCCGAGGTAGACGCGGCCACGATCGGCATCGAACTCGACGACTTCGCTCTCGCCGTCGGCGAGGGGCGCCAGCCGGAAGTCGACGGTCGCGGCGGTCTCCTCGCCGTCGCCATTATCTGGGCCGTCGCTGAGTCCCAGAAAGCGGGCCGGCCCGTGGGGATCGCCGAAGTGGCCGACGGCAGAGTCGATGCCGCCCAGGCCGACGTCGATGCCGCTCTCGGGCTTTCTCGAGCTTGAGGCAAGGCGGGCGCACGCCATACACGAACCACGAAGAAAGAGGCATGTACATGCGTGTCGAATCGCTGGAGGTGTTCCCCGCCACCCGGGCCTGCTACCTGCGGGTCCGGGCCGAAGACGGCACCTGCGGAGTCGGGGAATCCACGTACTTCGGCTGGCCCGAGGCGGTAGCCGATATTGCTCGCTCTTTCGCCCCGTACCTGGTAGGGCGCGACCCGTTTGACACCGAGCAGCACTTCCTCGCTCTGTACCGGGCCCTTTGCTTCCGGGGCATGGCGGTCACCGGTGCACTCTCCGCCCTCGACCAGGCGCTATGGGACCTGAAGGGCAAGCACTTCGAAGTGCCGGTCTGGCAGTTGCTCGGGGGTCGCGCCCGCAAAGCCGTGCGGGCTATGCGGGTCCTGCGGACTGGCACTCTGGACGAGGTCGTCGAGGCCGCCCGCGTCGCTGTTGACGTCGAGGGCTACACCGCCATCAAGGTGTTGCTGTTCCAGCACGAGCACCATGGGATGCGCCAGGCGCAGGCGTTAGCAGACCTGGTGGCCCGCTTCGCCGCTATCCGTGAGACCGTTGGCTGGCAAATCGACCTCGGCGTCGAGCTGCACCGAAACATGACTGCCGGCGACGCTTTGATGCTGTGCGAGGAGCTCGTGCGCTTTCGCCCGCTGTTCGTCGAGGATCCCATCCCGCCTGACAGCGTGGTCGCACTGCGCGCCTTCGCTGCTCGTTCACCAATCCCCGTCGCCGCTGGCGAGCGGAACACGACCATATGGGAATTCGCCGAGTACCTCGAGCGTCCCGGGGTGGCGTACGCCCGTCCTGATGTCGGCATAGCCGGTGGCATCACGCACGTCCACAAGATTCTGCGCCCTCGCCGAGGCCGTTCATGCCGGGGTGTTGCCCCACGCCGTCCCTTCGGGCCCCGTCGCCACGGCCGCCCACGTCCAGCTGGGCATGTGCACACCCAACTGGGAGTTGCAAGAGCACTTACCCCAGGACGGTCCCCCCTGGACCGACCTCGTCGACCGCGTCATCGAGCTCCGGGACGGTTACCTCCTGGCGCCCGAGCGCCCTGGCCTCGGCGTCGAGCTCGACGATAGCGGTCTGGCGAAGCACCCGTCGCAGCCTCCTGATCTCGCCCACCCTGCCTTGCGCGAGGACGGCTCGGTGGCCATCAGATGAGCGCCCTCGCCCCCTGGCACCGGCGTACCGGCGGCGTCGGGTGGTTGCCGCCCGGCCGGGATGCTTCGCGTCCAATTGTTGGTCTCGCCTGCCGCCGGGACGTCCGCGACGCTTATGTCGACCCTTGCGATGTCGAACGGCTCGAGACTGTCGCTGAGTTTCGGTTCCAGGCGTTCGACGTGGCGCCGGGGCTGAGTGGGCCAGCGCCTCGCGACAGCCTGGCCGAACCGGCGCTGGCCGAGTTTGCGGCGGCCCTAGATGTACTGGTCGTTTGCCACGGGTCACCGTACGTGAGCGCCGAGGTCCTCAAGGCCTCGCCGCATCTCTCCCTGCTGGGCGAGCTCGAAGGTGACCGTTTTGGCTACCACTTCGACACGGAGGCGGCGGCGGCGCGCGGTGTACCCATCGTGGACACTACGCACGGCTCCTCGTGGCCGACGGCGGAATGGGCGCTCGGATTGGCGCTCGTCGGGCTGCGCCATGCCGGTGCGCATTTCCGCCGTTTGATCGCCCACGAGGCGACCTCGCCCGTTGGGCGGCGAGGCGGTTACGAGCGGGCCGAGCTGAGCCACAGACGAGTCGGCATGCTTGGTTTCGGCCATCTCGCCCGTCACCTGACCCGGCTCCTCGGGCCTTTTGAGGTCGACATCGTCGCCTATGACCCGTTTGCGCCCCGGGAGCTGGCTGAAGCCTACGGCGTCGTCTTTGGGCCGCTCGAGGCGGCGCTAAGTGCGGACGTGGTGTTCTGCTTGCTGCCGCTCACCCCTCATACGGAGGGCCTGGTCGGCCGCCACCAGCTCGGCTTGCTCTTGCCGGGCGCCGTGTTCGTCAACGTCTCGCGCGGCCGCGTGGTTGACAGCGAGGCGTTGCTCGAGCGGCTGCAGCGCGGCGACGTGGTCGCCTGCCTGGACGTGTTCGACCCCGAGCCGGTCCCCCTCGCATCGCCGGTACGGGACATGGACAACGTCTTCCTGTCCCCTCATCTTGGAGGCGTCAGCGAGGAGAGCCGGCGTCGCTTCTTCGCCTTGATGGTCGACGAGTGCTTGCGCCACTTCGCCGGGCTCGAACCCTATGACGTGCTTACGCCTACCGTCCTCTCCCTCCGCAATTCCCCCGCAGAGGCTCCTGCCCCCTAGGCCAAGTCTGGCCCGGTAGCCCGACTTGGTCGTGGCCGGAGGGCTCGCGCACTCGTCCCACCGCCGGCCGCCCGTCGGCGTGGAACTGGTCCTGGAGGTCGACGACGTCGACGCCGAGTCGCTTGCTCGGCCATTGCCGTCCGCGGTCGAAGTTAAGCAAGTCTCGCAAGTTCCTTCTTGAAAGATGGACCATCATTGGTCCCTTGAGCCACCTCCGCAGTTCCCGCCCCTCTCTCCGCCCGCGGAACAGGAGCGGTGGGGGCGGCTGGCGATGCTCCGTTTTGTGGCTGGGTCGGCGCCTATTGATTCAGTGGTCGGCGGGAGTGGTGGCGAGAGGGGAGAGGGCCTGGAGGGAGGCCGAGACTTCATGGCGCAACTGTCGGCGTCGGATCGGTCCGGCCAGGGCCCGGCGGTCCCAGGTCTGGAGGAACACGTCCCATTTCACGAGCACTTCTGCGGCGTGACCAGCGGACGTAACTGTCCAGCTCCACAGCGCGTACGACGGGTTTCCGTCGGCGTTGACAGTCCGGTATGAGAAGGTGAACTTATCTCGGTCGATCGTTTCGAGCTTTGAGACGCTCTTCCAGCGCATGCCTCTGGCCGGGTGCATTTGTACCGCCCATTCGGCGCCGGGGCTTAGGTCTTGGGGAGTCGTCAGCACTTTCTCGATGGCCGCGTTCCATTCTGGAAGGCGCTCGATGTCGGTTATCAGCTCGAAGACGGCCTCGGGGCCTGCTTCCACTTGAGCCCAGGCGCTGTTGTGGATCTCGCGCACGGTTCGACCCCCTACCGGTTGGCACCCAGCTCGACCGCGGGCGTGGCCAGGCAGTTTTGCTCTTGGGCCAGATGGCTTCTGCCCTTCGGGGCCGTGGCCGTTCCCACGATCGTCGGCCTGACGAACGGCGGTGCCTTAGGCAAGGACGTGTGCTCGAGCATCTCGATCTCAAAGCCGGCGTCGGTGATGGTGTCAAGAGTGGGCCGGTTGCAGTCGCAGCACACGATCAGGCGGTTCAACCAGTTGAGCCGGTCCTGGGCCCGGGCCACCTTGGTATCGCTTGAACGGAGGTGCTCGAGGAACAGGAGACGCCCCTCTGCGCGTAAGACCCGGCGGATCTCCCGTACGGCGCGAGGTTGATCGTCAACGCCGCACAGCACCAGCGTGGAGACGACCACGTCGAACGTTTCGTCCTCGAAGGGGAGGTCCTCAGCTGGTGCCCGAAGCACCGCGGTATCGGGCGCTTCAGCGCGGGCCCGACGCTCTAGGCGTTTGATCATCGACACGTCCGGTTCGGTGACCGTCAGGGAGATGACGGCCGAAGCGTAGTGAGCAAGGTTGGCGCCGGTGCCGGCGCCCACTTCCAGGACCCGTCCTGATGCCTGGGCGAGCAGCGACCGGCGCATTTCTGTCAGTCCCCCCCGCTCCGCATTTCGGATTTGGGCGTCGTAAGTGGCGGCAAAGAACCTGCGGCGAATACCCATGTCAGCTCTCCTTGGTTAACTTGCGCTGGTGAGTTCACGATAAAGATGAGCCGGGCCAGGGTCATGGGGCGATTGCCCCATCTTCGCGATCCAGTTGGGGGGGCGGTTTGTGGTCTGACGTCAGCGACGCCCCGGGCAGGGCAGCGGCGCGTAGTATCACTCCACGGCGCTAGGGTATGGCGCCGAACAACCGTCTTGGCCGCTACGCCAGGGCCTGAGCGACCAAGTCTGGCTGACGACTAGCCACGCCGACGTCGGTCCTCGGAGCAGAATTCGAGAGCTAGGAGCAGGGGGTTGGCAACGTTGCGTCGGACCAGGTTCGGGACCATCACGACAATTGCTGCGGCTCTAGCCATGATCGGTCCGGGCTCTCAGGCTTCTGCCGAGATCTCGCCCGCGCTCAACATTTCCGGTCAGGTGTCCGCGGCCGAGAGGGCAATAGTCACGGCCGGCGGCGATCCCGCACGTACGGTTGAGGACGTTGAAGAGAGTGGCGAGGTCATCGATGTCGAAGCAGATCCGGGCCTCGTCGGCGAGGGTGTGACGCAAATAGACTCCGACGGGTCAACTGACATCGCCCTCAATACCAACCTTGTCGGTTCGAGCGACCCGACGGCGGTGACGGGGTACACCAAAGACGGTTCGCCCTATAATCTGACCATCACGCTCTTGCACGAGCTCGTCCACGTGCAGCACTTGATCCAGTCGGGCTCACAAGACCGTCGCGACTGCTACTACAAAGACGATAGCGGGCAAATTACGGACTCCCATATACCGGTCGAAGAGGTCGAGGCCGTTCGAGAGCAGAACGAACTGATGACAGGGCTGGGCATGAAAAATCGGGATGGCGGGCCGGCAAAACGAACGAAGTACAATGGCAATCCGATGCCGCCCGATGGGGCATCCTGTTTGGGACTAACCTTAGAATTCAGCTACACCGACAACATAACCACGACGACCCACATGCAGGCGCTTTGTCCGCTTCACGACTGCGTACAGAAATACGAGGCGCACTTTGCGGGTTCGACGAGGTTGGCGCTAAACAAGCAGACTAACGGGACGTTTATGGGTTCGTCTCGTATTACGTTCACCACGGCCAAGTACAAGTTTTCCTGGACGGGTCACACCAGGCCAATAGACCTGCCTAATACGCTCCTGCCGATTGACGTCTCGATGAGCTTGGTTACTCCTGGTACCGTCACCGTTGGTGCGACCGTGAGGCTGACCGAGGATGGCACAATACGAGACGCCACGATTGCGTTCGGCTCGGCTGGGTGCAAGCTGCTGTCCCTTCCCACCAGGCAAAAGATGGCTTGTAACGGGCCCCTTCCGGTGAGCGACCTGCTCGCGCTGGGCAAGTCCGCCGGACCAGGCTCCAACTCCTCGAGCCTCGTCTATAGCCATTGGCAGGATAAAAGTACCGAGGCCGACCAGGATGCCGAAAATCACGCAGTGATGACCGGAGGCTCCGTGGGCGCCGTTACGCAGGTGCTCAACGTAAAAAATGGCCAGGTACCTTAGGTTTGAAAGACTGTTGAGCCCGGGTGGTTGTGCCGGCAACTCAAAGCCATGCGCCCAGGATCAGCCCTGGACCTCGTGCAACGCCGAGGAGCCGCTCGCACTGTTCCAGCCACAGCTCGAGGAGATGGCCGAACGATACCTCTATGCCGTCGGTACCTCTGTGCCGTCGGTGCGCGGCGCCGGTTCTCGATCAGGGCTCGTTGAGGAGCCCTCCCGACAGCGGGCTCACGGACCGGGGCCGGCTACGGTACGGTACATTCCCGACCCTCGAAGGCCATAGTGCAAGGAGAAAACTCCGGTGCGAATTAACTTCACGACCGCGTCTGGCGTCCCAAGTGGCGCTGAAGCGGTCGCCGTCCCGGTCGGCGCCGACCTCGACGTACCCCGGGCCGTCCGCTCCATCCCCTCAGCCGGTCCGAACGGCACCTGGGAAGACGTGGCCCAGGCCGTCGAGCGAGGGAACGCCGGGCCCTTCCTGGCCTCCACCGGGTTTCGCGGTGAGATCGGCCAAACCCAGTCCCTTCTCGCCGGCGGCCGCCACCTCCTAGCCGTGGGGACGAGCCCCGTTTCAACGGGTGGCGTCCCTCCCTCCTCCGACCGCGCCGGGACGCCCACCAACGACGACTTGCGCCGCGCCGGGGCGGCGCTGGCGAGGGCTATGACGCGGGTCCGCTCCGTGGCCACGACGTTGCACACGGCGGGCGACGGCACCGCGGCTGCAGTACAGGCCGTGGTCGAGGGGATCGTGCTGGCCGGGTACCGGTACCGTCCGTCACCGGGCACCCCCGAGCCGCTCCTCGAAGACGTGACACTGGTTGGCCAGGAACAACCGGCGGCAGCCGGCGCCCATATGGGCAAGGTGATGGCCGAGGCGAGCTTACGAGCGAGGCGGTGGGCTGACGAACCGGCTCGGGAGCTCTCCCCCCGGACCTTCGCCGAGGCCGCAGCCGAAGCCGGGGTCGCGGCCGGCCTCGAAGTCGAGATTTGGGATGAGGAGCGCATAGCCGCCGAACATCTCGGTTGTCTGGCCAGCGTGGCCGCGGGATCGGCCGAACCTCCCCGTCTGGTCCGGGTCACGTACGCGCCGGTTGGAGCTCGGCCCATCTCGCGTTCGTCGGGAAGGGCATCACCTTCGACTCAGGTGGCTTGTCGCTGAAATCACCCGATGCCATGGAGACGATGAAAGGCGACATGGGTGGCGCGGCCGCAGTAGTGGCGGCGGTTACGGCATTGCCGGAACTGGCCCCGCCAGTGCGGGTCGACGGCTGGGCTGCCATTGCGGAGAACATGCCTGGCGGCCATGCCACCCGTCCCGGCGATGTTGTCACTGCCCGCGACGGGACGGCGGTCGAGGTCGTGAACACTGACGCTGAGGGCCGGCTTGTGCTGGCCGACGCCCTTCTCGTCGCCGGGGAACGGCGTCCCGATGCCATCGTCGATATTGCGACCCTGACCGGTGGCCAGGTGATCGCCCTGGGGCCCGGGGTGGCTGCCGTTCTGGGGACCGACGAGCTCGTCGAACGCGTTCTTATGGCCGGGGCCGCGGCCGGAGAACCGGCTTGGCGCCTACCCCTGTGGGCACCCTACAAGGAGCGATTGGAATCCGAGGTAGCCGACATGCGCAACGTCTCGCGGGACCGCGCCGCCTCGACGATCATGGCGGCGCTCTTCCTCCAGCACTTCGCGAAGGACATCCCGTGGGCGCACCTTGACATGGCCGGGCCCAGCCACTCCGACCGCGACGATGGATGGTTGAGCCGCGGTAACACGGGCTGGGGGGCGCGTACCCTCCTCCAGTTGGCCACCTCGTGGGCGACGTAGCCAGCGCCAGCGAGCGTGATGCACCGTAAGGTCGGCGAGCGCTCGCTTATTGGTCGGGTCTGTCCTGAGGGCACTGCGCCGGTGTAGCGGGGTCTTGATCCACTGGCGAACGTCATCCTCGGCCGGCACCGCCGAGGTCGTCGCAGGAGATCCCGTCTAGCAGGTCGTTTCGTGAGATGTTTTTTTGGAACCCGCTTCTGGCGGTCTGGTCCGGCCGCGTGTCCGGCCGCTCCCAGGCTTGGTGGGCACGCCCGCGAGCCGGTCGATCCACCCGCCCCTTTGGGAGGTAGACCACTTCCGTGGCCGCTTTTCGACCGTCTCATGAGAGGTGCTCGGCAGGATTGAACCTCACGTTCCCCGCGCTCCGAACGTCTACCGCGTGTGATTCGACAGGCAGGAGGAGCTAGATGTTGACCGTGGACCATGGGTCGTTAGGAATGGGGGCGGTGACGCACTCGACGATCGTCTCCAAACTGGGCGACCTGACTATTGTGGCCCGCGAGGGGACTGTGGTTGGGCTGTACTTTCCGAGCCACTGGTATCAGCCTGACTCGTCCCGCTTCGGGACATTCAGCGATGCCGGCTTCGACGCCCTGCGCGACCAGATCGGCGAGTACCTCGCCGGCGACCGGCAGGAGTTCGAGGTTCCGGTGGCCACGAACGGTGACGAGTACCAGGAGCGTGTCTGGTCGCTGGTTCGCCGGATCCCGTACGGCGAGACCGCCACCTACGGTGACCTGGCACGCCAGTTGGGAGACGGCACGACCCCTCAGGAGGTCGGCGCCGCCGTGGGCAGGAACCCAGTGTGTCTCCTTGTCCCGTGCCATCGCGTCGTCGGCGCAGGCGGGAAGCTCACCGGTTATGCCGGTGGTCTGGCCCGCAAGCGGTTCCTCCTCGACCTCGAAGCCGAGGTCGCGGGGCGGGCAAGCAGGCTCTTCTGAGATGGTTTCTCACGTTTCCCACGGCCCGGGCGTTTACTTACTGTGACCGACAAGCAACCCTTCTCCGAGATCGTGTGCCTCCATGGCCCGACCGTGCTGCGGGTGTGCCGGGCCATGGTCGGTCCAGTGGATGCCGATGACGCGTGGTCCGAGACGTTCCTGTCGGCTCTGCGGGCGTATCCGAAGCTCCCCGCTGATGCCAACGTCAAGGCGTGGCTGGTGACGATCGCTCACCGAAAGGTGATTGACCTCGTTCGTAAGTCTCAGCGCTCCGCGACACCAGTGTCAGAGGTCCCAGCTGCGGCCACCGAGGGCAACTTCGACAGTGTCGAGTTCGACCTGGCAAAGGTCTTAGCTCAGCTTGCAGAACGACAGCAGTTGGCTGTCGTCTACCACTACCTCGGTGACCTGCCTTATGCGGAAGTGGCTGGGGTCATCGGCGGCACCCCTGAGGCTGCCCGCCGAGCCGCGGCCGATGGGATCGCCAAACTTCGAAAAGACTGGGCGCGAAGCGCCCGCACACATGACACTAAAGGCACGGTGCAATGACCATGACCATGGAACCCGACCACGACTTCGCCGAACTGTTCGGCTCTCCTCCGGGAGCCGACGAGATCGCCTCGCTCAATGCGAGGCTCGCAGCCAAGGCCGATGAGGATGGCCTGCTCGATGTCGCCTATCGCACGCTCGACACTCCCGTCGGGACGTTGCTTCTGGCCGCCACTTCGATGGGTCTGGTTCGCGTCGCCTACGAGCGTGAAGGCCTCGACCAGGTCTTGCACAGTCTGGCGGGCAGGATCAGCTCTCGGATTCTTGAAACTCCGCGGCGGCTCGATGAGGTCGCCCACCAGCTCGAGGAGTACTTCGACGGCCGGCGCACCAGCTTCGACTTGCCGATTGACCTTCGGCTCTCGGCCGGTTTCCGCCGCTCGGTGTTGTCGTATCTGCCGGCCATCGGATACGGAGAGACCGCCAGCTATCAGTCCGTGGCTGCCGCAGTACACAATCCCAAGGCCGTGCGGGCCGTCGGCACGGCGTGCGCTACCAACCCCTTGCCAGTCGTCATCCCCTGCCACCGGGTCATCCGTTCCGACGGACAGCTCGGCGCCTACCTCGGTGGCCCGGAGGTCAAGCACCAGCTGCTGGACATGGAGGCCCACCGATGACCGACCAGGCCATAGGCACGACCTCTGCTTACCGGCAGCGAGTCGACAGCACCGTCTGGGGGGCAGCCACCGAGGAGCTCGATGACCTCGGCTGTGCCCTGCTCCCGCGACTGCTCACTGCTGCCGATGCTCGGGAGCTGATCAAGCTCTACGACCGAGACGAGGCCTTCCGCTCGACCGTCGTCATGGGACGACACCGGCTCGGCGAGGGCGAGTACCGCTACCTCGCGAACCCCCTCCCCGAAGCGATCGACGAGCTGCGCCACGCCCTTTATCCGCACCTGCTCCCGATCGCGCGGGACTGGTACGCAAAGCTCGGCCGGCCTACCCCGTGGCCCCGCACCCTCGACGAGTGGCTTGACCAGTGCCACAGGGCCGGACAGACCAGGCCGACTCCGCTCATTTTGAAGTACGGCCCGGGCGATTGGAACGCTCTGCACCGCGACCTCTACGGCGAGCTCGTCTTCCCGCTCCAGGTGGTGATCAACTTGACCGAGCCCGGCAAGGACTACACCGGCGGCGAGTTCCTCCTAATGGAGCAACGTCCACGGGCGCAGTCCCGGGGAACGTCGATGACGCTCCCGTATCTCCAGGGCATGGTGTTCACTACTCGGGATCGGCCGATCCCAACTCAGCGCGGCTGGTCGGCAGCGCCGGTGCGCCATGGCGTGTCGGTTCTGAGGACCGGGAGGCGCTACACCCTGGGCATCCTCTTCCACGACGCCCCTTGATGGCGTCGTCGGTGCGGAAGACCTACACCTTGATAGGCAGCGACGGGAGGCGCTATTCCAGTGCCGAGAAGGGGTGAAAAGACAGCCCGAATAAGACCCATCGCGCCGGAAGCAGGTCCCCACAAACTGTTCCCATAAACACAGAAGCCGCCGACCAAACATGCTGGTCAGCGGCCTGTGATGGGCAAGAAGGCGCGAAAAACGCCTGTACTTGGTGGCGGGGGCTGGATTTGAACCAGCGACCTCTGGGTTATGAGCCCAACGAGCTACCTGACTGCTCCACCCCGCTGCGCTTCATGATACCAGGTCCTCTCCAGGGCCAGTCTGGCCGGTCCAGCCCGGCCGGCCCAGCCCGGCCTGGCTATCGCCTTCAGCCGGGCTCTAAGCGCTCACGGCCGGCAGCCAAGATTGGCGCGTCGACTCGTAGGTAGCTATCTCGTCTGCGTGGCGCAGCGTGAGGCCGATGTCGTCCAGGCCCTCGAGCAGCCGACGTTGCGTGAAAGCGTCCAGCGGGAAGGTTGCGGCGATGCCCGCCGCCGGCGCCTCCACGGTAAGCCGTTCGAGGTCGACTGTGATCTCGAGAGAGGGGTCGCGGGCAACGGCGTCGAGCAAGGCCCGGCCCACGTCGGGATCGACCTGGACGGGGAGGAGCCCGGCCTTGGTGGAGTTGTTGCGGAAGATATCGCCGAACTGTGGTGAGATGACGGCCTCGAAGCCATAGTCCATCAAGGCCCAAACTGCGTGCTCCCTCGACGAACCGATCCCGAAATTGGCCCCGGCCACGAGAATGTTGGCCCCGGCGTACTCGGGCCTATTGAGGACGAAATCCCTCTGGTCTCGCCACTCGGAGAACAGCCCCTGGCCGAAGCCAGTTCGTTCGACTCGCTTCAACCACGATGCCGGGATTATCTGGTCGGTGTCAACATTCGCGCGGTCCAGTGGGACGGCCTTGCCAGTTATTACTCGTATCGGTTTCATTTTAGATCCTCCGGTGAGGCAAAATGCCCCGCAACGGCGGTGGCGGCGGCCACGGCCGGTGACACCAAATGCGTGCGTCCGCCCCGCCCTTGGCGGCCCTCGAAATTGCGGTTCGATGTGGACGCGCATCGTTCGCCAGGCGAAAGCTTGTCAGGGTTCATCGCTAAGCACATCGAGCATCCCGGGTTGCGCCATTCGAACCCCGCACTTATAAAGATTTTGTCCAAGCCTTCTTTTTCGGCCTGGATTTTGACTCGGCCCGAACCAGGTACCACCAGCGCCCGTAAACCAGGCGCAGCCGTGTGGCCTTCCAGCACTGAGGCGGCGGCTCGCAGGTCCTCTATCCGTGCATTCGTGCACGACCCGATAAAGACAGTGTCTACCTTGATCTCGCGCATTGGTGTGCCGGCCGCGAGGCCCATATAAGTGAGTGCCCGCTGGCCTGACTCTCTTGTGTCCGGTTCAGGAAAACTGTCTGGGTCAGGAACGCGCTCATCCAGGCGGACCACCTGCCCGGGGTTGGTACCCCAGGTCACGTGCGGCGCCAAAAGGCCCGCGTCGAGCTGGATCTCCTTGTCAAACTGAGCGTCACTGTCGGTCACAAGAGAACGCCAGGTTTCCAACGCCGTCTCCCACTCCTTTCCCTTAGGCGCGTACCTGCGACCATCGATATAGGAAAAGGTCGTGTCGTCAGGGGCCACCATCCCCGCTCTGGCCCCGGCCTCGATGGACATATTGCAGACAGTCATCCTGCCTTCCATGGAAAGGGCCCTGATAGCCGGGCCACGATATTCGATGACGTGGCCAATGCCGCCCCCTGTGCCGATGCGCCCGATTATGGCCAGGACTATGTCCTTGGCCGTGACGCCCGCCGGTAGTTCGCCATCGACGGTTACTGCCATTGTTTTGGGAGGCGCTTGAGGCAACGTTTGGGTGGCGAGGACATGCTCGACCTCGCTCGTACCGATCCCAAATGCCAGTGCCCCGAAGGCTCCGTGCGTGGAGGTATGACTGTCACCGCAAACGATGACCATGCCGGGCTGGGTAAGGCCGAGCTCGGCGCCGATTATGTGGACGATGCCCTGGTTGACATCGCCCATTGGGAATAGCTGGATCCCGAACTCAGCGCAATTTTCGGCCAGGACCTCGATCTGGCGAGCCGAAACGGGATCGGTGAGGGGCTGGTCGAGGGCGGTCGTCGGCACATTATGGTCCATCGTCGCGACCGTCAGGTCCGGCCGGCGCACGGAGCGTTCGGCGAGGCGGAGCCCGTCGAACGCCTGTGGCGACGTCACCTCGTGGACGAGGTGGAGGTCGATGTACAGCAGATCCGGCTCTCCTGCACCGGCCCGGACAACGTGGCGCCGCCAGACCTTTTCCGCCATCGTGGCCGGCGAGCTTGTACCGCTCATCAGCTGGGCCTCCTTTGCTTCGTCTCATATAGTGAGATAATATCCCGCTATGGGAGACAGCCTACAAGGTGCCGGTTCGATCGGCAAGGCCGTTGCGGTACTGGACAGTTTGGCGGTAGAGGGGCCGCTGAGCCTGGCTGGCCTCGTCTCTTCGACGGGCATGCCGAGAGCCACTACCTACCGCTTGGCGACTGCCCTTGTGGGTCACGGGCTGGTCGACAAGGGCCCCGATGGCACGTACCGGTTGGGAGGACGGTTGGTCGAACTGGGCCGGCTCGCTGGTCATCGCCGGCGGGGGCTGGCCGAGGCGGCCACGCCCGCGCTCGAACGGCTCCGGGACGCGACCGGCGAAAGCGTTCAACTCTTCGTGGCGGAGGGCGGCCGACGTATTTGCGTGGTCTCCCTCGAGTCACCCCACAGCCTGCGCACCATCGTCGCCGTGGGGACGTCCCTCCCCATGGAAAAGGGCTCTGGCGGTCGGGTGCTCGCCGGCGACCCCGATGCGCTGGCGCGGGGCTGGTGCCAGAGCGTGGAGGAGCGCGAAGTCGGGGTGGCTTCGGTGAGCGCGCCGGTTCAAATGGACGGGGCGGTCGTGGCCGCGGTCTCGGTGTCGGGCCCTATCGAGCGGACAACGCGTTCACCGGGTGAGCGCTACGCCGCCCAGGTCGTCGCCGCTGCCCGGGAGGTGTCTTCGGCCCTGCGATAGCTAAGTAGTCCTCCGCCGAGACCTGGTCACCGTCGAACCGAGCTCATGGCACGGCGGCGGGGCCGGGCTCCGACCACCGCCTCGGGCGGGGGCGAGCCGAATCAGCTGTGCCCGGTAAGCGCAATGCAGGCATCGCGCAGGATGGGTAAGAAGATGTCAGGTCGCGCCACCACCGCATCGTGGCCACCTTCGACCGGATAGCGACGGGCTTTGGGGATGAGCGCTGCCATCTTCTCCTGGCGTCGCCGGGTCACGACCTCGTCGCCGGTCGTGATGATGACCGCCGTTGGTACATCCAGTTGCGGAAGCCAACGGCTGCTGTCGTAGGCGTTTAGGGCCGCGCCCGCCTCGATGAACGCTCCCAGGTCTGACAGCGACCGCTCAGCCAACGCCCATTGCATGTATTCGCGGCTCTTCCAGTCGTGGACGCGCTGCGGCACAACGCCTTCACCCGCGCCATCGAACACCTGGGCCGCGAGCCCTCCATACTTTCCCGTGCGACCTTGCCGCTCGACCTTGATGTCATGACGGGCAATCCTCCAGTTGAGAAAGCGACGTGACGCATCGGGCCACTGTCGGGCGGCCGAGCCACCAAGTTTGCCGGCCGCGGTCACCGCCGGGCGTAGCTTCACCCGCTTCGCGAACGATGCCGCTGTAGCGCACAGCACCAGTCCTCGCACTACGTCACGGTGTCGTTTCGCCAGCACCTGCGCGATCGCTCCCCCCATCGAGTAGCCGACGACAATGGCTTGCCCGAGGGAGAGCTCGCGAATCAGAGTGGCGAGGTCGTCGGCGCACCCTTCCACGCTGAAAGGTGGCGACCCGCACCCGTGCCGGCCGTGCCCGCGCAGGTCTGGAGCGATGGCGTGAAAAGAACGCCCAAGGAACTCGAGTGCTCCGTACCAGTTCAGCGCGGCTGTCGCCATCCAACCGTGAACCAGGAGAACGGTCGGGGCATCTGGCGGCCCCTGGACTTGCCAGGCCCACGTCGGGACGCTCCCCAAGGGGGATACGGTCCCGCCTTGCGGGCGGGTAGCAGGGGTGTTCCGCTCGTCAGTTGTAATGCCGCCTCCAGGGTTTGGCCGGTCAGCGCCATGTTAGACCGTTGGCAACGTGCCCCAAAGTGGTGGCGTTGCCCGGCCTCCACCTCAGTGAGCGGTCGGGTGCAGATCATGGGCCAGTCCGACCTGACAAACGGCTTGTCGGCCAGCCAGTTGAGCCGTCGGCGGAGGCCGGTTTTTCAGGCGCTGTCGAGGTGGGCACCGGCCCAAGGCTCGACCATCTGAGGTCCATCCGGGGCCTGCGACAGCTCCTCGTCCCGCTCCTCGTCGCGGTTATCGTCTTCTCCCAACGACTCGGAGCCCCTCTGGCTCTGCGCCCAGGCGGCCGCCTCCCGGGCAATATGCGCCGGGTAACGCCAGCGAAGTAGCTGGCGCTCGGTGGCGTCGTAGCCCTCGCCCAACTCGAGCAGGGACAAACTCAACTGCCGTGCTCGGCGCAGCTGTTGCTCGCCCGCCGGGAGACGCAACTGCTCCTCCCGCCATGCCGCGTGCCGGGCTTGCAGTCCGGGCGACAGCCGGCAGAGTTGAGCCCGGTTGAGCGGTGGCAGACGCCGACGCACTGAGAGTTCTTCCGGGCCTGAGAGCAGGGCTAACCCGAACTGGACAGTCCGATTAATAGAACGGACGAAGGGGGAGTGCCTGCCACTCCTGTCCCCGAGGCCAAGGGACCGTGCCGTCTCAGCAAGGTCGAGGTCGAAGCCCTCCGGGCTGTACTCAAAGCCGGCCGCGAGCCGGCGCAGCAACCATGTCGTCGAGGGGCCAAGAAGCCCAAGCCAGTAGTCCTCCACGTACGCCGACCTCGGGTCATGGCCCATGTGGTCGATGACATCGTCCGGCCAGGGCCGGATATGGAGAACCTCTGGTGCGAAGCAAAGCTGTCGTTGCATGCCGACCTCCCGGGCGTCCCGAAGGTACTGAAGGGGGAAGTTTCGGTCCTTCTACTCTTTAGTCTATATCATGATGTTTCATGCTACAAGAGTGGAGTCTACGCACCTTCGCTACGCCAAGCGACCACTAGTAGCCCACTTTTGGGTGCAGGAAGGGGAATTGGGCGCAGGGATGGGCGAGCCAAAACAGCCGGAGATGCACCCAATTGTCCGGATTGCACCCAAAAGGCAGGCACTACGGCTCAGATCGGTCCACAAAGCCAGACATTTGCCCAAGTGTGCGGATTTGCACTCAAAAGGGGGCGCTATGGCTCAGGTCTGGCCACAGAGCCGGACATCGGCCCAACGGGCTGGGGCGAAATGCACCCAATGGGCCGGGCTGCCCCAAATAGACAGCCGCTACGGCTCAGAGCGGTCCGCAAGATGCCCTGGGGTGGTCAGACGAACGCCCCGAGTTTCAGCCGAGATCGAGCGCCGCCGAGACCGAGCGCTGCCGAGACCGAGCGCTGCCGAGATCAAGCGCTGGCCGAGTACCCAGGGCCCTGTCCCCCCGCCGGCAGGGCCGCTTGGTCGTCGCTCGAAGGCCAGGGGTGCAGCGGCCGGCCTGCTACCGCCCCGCCGGCAGCGGGGCCCCGGACTCTATGTGCTCGTCGGCGGCTCCGGCACCCTTGTGGTTGGCTCGGCCATTGCTGTCGGCCCTACCGGCGTCGTCCGCCGCGCCGCTCGTTAGACCGGCCGTTGAGCTGGCCTCCCCGTCTACGTCGGCCATGTCATCCGCATTCGCCGGCCGCGCTTCAGTCACGTCCAACGGCTTCGGCTCGCGCTCAATCGCCTTAAAGATCGAGGCGGCGATCCCCGGGCCGTCGAGGCCAAGCTGGCCGAGGATCCGGTCCGGCTTGGAGTGGGGAATGTAAGCCGTCGGTACGCCGAGATTTAGCACCGGTGGGCTCTGGCGGTTGGCATTGAGGTCGGCAATAGCGTCGGCGATGAAGTTGCCGGCGCCGCCGTTGCGGATGCCGTCCTCGACGGTGACCACAAAGGAGTGATGGCCGGCGTCTGTGACCATGGCCGGGTCGAGGGGGCGCACTACCCGAACGTCCCACAGGGTGGGTTCGACGCCCTCGCCGGCGAGCAGCGTGGCCGCTTCCTCAGCCGACTCGAGCAGCTTGCCTACCGCCAGGATGCAGACAGAACCGTCACCCTTGCGCACGAGCCGGGCCGAGAGGCCCCGGCCGACCTGGTCCGCGGGTACCTGGCGGGCGGCCGTCTTGGGATATCGCACCACGGAGGGGCCGGAAAGCTCGAGCGCCGAGTTGAGCATGACCTTCAGCTCCTGCGCGGACGACGGGGCGAAAATCGTCATGGCGGGGATCTTGAGACAGAGCGCCATGTCCAGGATGCCGTGGTGGCTGGGCCCGTCGTCCCCGGTTATCCCGGCCCGGTCCAGCGCGAACACAACCGGCAAGCCGTGCAACCCGACGTCGAGGTTGGCCTGGTCGAAGGCCCGGCTGAAGAACGTCGAATAGATAGCGACAACCGGCCTCAGCCCCCCCATAGCCATGCCCGCCGCCGACGTGACGGCTGCTTGCTCGGCGATGCCGACGTCATAAACACGGTCCGGCCAGCGTTGCCCGAACGGTAACAACCCCGTCGGCCCTGGCATAGCAGCCGTTATAGCCACCACGTCGTCCCGGTGTTCGCCTATTTCCAGCATGGCGTCGCTAAACGCAAGCGTGTAGCCCTTGATGGCTTTGGCCGATGCGGTCGGCCCCGTCGCCGGGTCGAAAGCGCCGGCGTCGTGCAGGCATTTTTCTTCGTCATCTTCCGCCGGCCCGTACCCGCGCCCTTTTTGGGTCAGGAGGTGCACGACGATAGGCCCGTCGTGGGTGGCTGCCTGGCGAAAAGCCTGTTCCATGCCGGGAATGTCGTGCCCGTCGAGGGGACCGACGTAACGCACGCCAAGGGTCTCGAAAAAGGCCGGCGGCTCGATAACTTCTCGGATCGCAGAATAGAAACCCAGCAAACTTGAATAAGCGATGCTGCCAACCTTCGGCAGGTCCCGCACCGCCGATTCGACGCGACGCCTGGCGGAGCTGACCCCTGGGTGAAGGCGCAACCGGGTCAGGCTCTCGGAAAGGTGGGAGACGGTGGGGGCATAAGAACGGCCGTTGTCGTTGAGGATCACGATCACCCGGGAATCGCTGTGCCCTAAATTGTTGAGGCCCTCGTAGGCCATACCGCCGGTAAGCGCCCCATCGCCGACTACAGCTACAACGTTGCGGTTCGGGTTACTGCTTCGCTTGACCGCCGCCGCCAGGCCGTGTGCGTAGCAGATGGCGGTGGAGGCGTGGCTGTTCTCGACCCAGTCGTGAACGGACTCCGCTCGGGACGGGTAACCCGACAGCCCCTCGGACTGGCGAAGCGTCGTGAACATCTCGCGTCGCCCGGTCACGAGCTTGTGCACGTAGGCCTGGTGGCCGGTGTCCCACACGACATAGTCGCGGGGCGAACTGAAGACACGATGAAGCGCCAGCGTCAGCTCGACGACACCCAGGTTGCTCCCGAGGTGGCCACTGTTCGCCGATGAGACGGCCCGCACGATGAACTCGCGGATCTCCGCCGCCAGGGACGTCAGTTCGTCGTAGTCGAGCCGCCGCAAGTCGCTTGGTCCGTTGATGGTCTCCAGGATCACCCCTAAACGGTACCTCGTGTACAAGTCCCGCGCCGCGGTCGTACTACGGAGCGTCCGGTGCACCGGTAGCGTGTCTCGACAATGACCGCTACTCAAAGTGCCGAGCCACTCGTAGATGAAGGTGTGATAGCGCGGGTGCTGCGGGAGGCCCTGGCCACAGGAGGCGAGTTCGCCGAAATATTCGCCGAGGACAGGCGAGGGTCGCTGGTTGCGCTCGACGACGGCCGGGTGGAAGACATCAGCTCCGGCCACGACCGGGGCGCCGGGATCCGCGTGATCGTCGGCAATACCACCGGATTTGCGCACACCGCGGACCTTTCCGAGCGAGGCCTGCTAGCTGCGGCTGAGGCTGCGTCGGGAGCGGCGCGAAGTGGGGGAAACGGCGCTCGTGAGGTTGCTCTTTCACGTGCGGCGCGGCCGAGCCCGTCACCTGTCGAGATCCTGCCCGCCAGCGTGGCTAAGGCAGACAAGGTCGAGCTGCTGCGACGAGCTGACGCCGCCGCCCGGGCCGCCGGTGGAGATGTCCGACAGCTCAACGCCAATTACCGGGACAGCCGCCGTCAGGTTCTGGTCGCCAACTCGGACGGGGTCCTTGCTAGCGACGACCAGGTCAGGGTGCGCTTTGGCGTCTCCGCCGTGGCCAACGGGGACACCGGCATGCAGACCGGGAGCGAGATCGTAGGCGCCACGATGGGCTTCGAGCTGTTCGACCGCCACAACGTCGAGGAACTGGCTCGGCAAGCAGCGGAAAGGGCGACGTTGAAGCTGCGGGCCAGGCCAGCGCCCTCGGGCACCATGCCCGTCGTGATCAAGTCCGGCACCGGGGGAGTGCTCTTCCACGAAGCCTGCGGGCACGGCCTCGAGGCTGACCACATCGCCAAAGCCGTATCTGTTTTTACCGGCCGGGTCGGCGAAGAGGTGGCCAGCCCGCTCGTGACGCTGGTCGACGACGGCACTATGAGCCACGAATGGGGAGCCCTGGCTATCGACGACGAGGGTCACCAGGCCGGTCGCAACGTCCTGATCGAAAACGGTGTGCTGACGGACTACATGTGGGACTGGCTGCGGGCCCGCAAGGAAGGCCGGGCTTCTTCAGGTAACGGGCGCCGCCAGAGCTACCAGCATCTGCCGATGGTGAGGATGACCAATACGTTCCTGATGAACGGGAGCGAGAGCCCTGAAGAAATAATTCGTCAGACCGAGCGTGGCGTGTACGTGGCCCAGCTCGGAGGCGGCCAGGTAAATACGGCCACCGGCGATTTCGTGTTCGGCATGACGGAGGCTTACCTGATCCAGGACGGGGAAGTCACTGAGCCCATTCGGGACGCCAACCTGATCGGTAACGGGCCCCAGGTGCTGCGCGACATCGACGTCATCGGGAACGATTTCTCGATGGGGTACCCCGGGATGTGCGGCAAACAAGGCCAGGGTGTGCCCGTCGGCATGGGTCAGCCCACCTTGCGGGTCCGGGCTCTGACGATCGGAGGCACGGCTCGTTGAGCGAGCTGGCAGAACTGGCGGCCCGGGTCGCCGGTTGGTCGCGTGACGGAGAAAGCGTCGAGGTCTATATATCACGGGGCACCGACACCGAGGTGCGGGTCTACGACGGCGAAGTGGAGTCGCTATCGTCCGCCACCTCAGCGGGCGCGGGCATCAGGGTCGTTTCGGGAGGACGGCAGGGTTTTGCTTACGCCGGCACTGTGGACGAGGAGGTCCTCGTGGCCACCCTGGAAGAGGCCCGCAGCAACGCTCAATTTTCGAGCCCCGAACCCTGGGTCGGGTTGCCCGAGCCGGACGGCGCTGAACCGGTGCCCCTCGACCTCTGGCGCGACGAGCTGGCGGGCTGGCCTACTCAGCGCAAGGTAGACGCGGCCCTCGACCTGGAGCGGGAAGTGCGCGCCGGCGACCCGCGCATCAGGTTGGTGGAGTCCGCCCGCTGGGGCGATTCCTCGAGCGAGATGGCCGTAGCCAGTTCGCTCGGGGTCCTGGCCTCGGACCGCTCGACCGCTTGTTACCTCTCGGCCATCGCCGTGGCCGGCGAGGGGACGGAAAGCAAGGTGGCCCACGGCTACACCGTCGGCCGGTGCCCGTCCGAACTGTCCCCGGCCAGGGCGGCGAACGACGCCGTGGAGCGGGCGGTTCGGATGCTGGGGGCCACCAAACCCCGGTCGGCGCATGTCCCGGTCGTTCTGGAACCCCGTGTCAGCGCCCAGATCCTCAGTTTGCTCGGCTCCGTTCTGAGTGGTGAAAGAGTGCTTAAGGGCATTTCCCTTTTCTCTGACCGTTTGGGCGAGCCCGTCGCGGCTGCCGCCCTGACCCTCATGGACGACCCGACCGAACCGGCGGCGTGGGGAGCGGCCGTATTCGATGACGAGGGCCTGGCTTGCCGCCGCAACATCATGATCGAGGCCGGCGTGCTGCGCCGCTTCCTTTATGACACCACCTCGGCTCGGCGTGCGGGCACGGGGTCGACAGCGAGCGCGGTGCGCGCCGGGTACAAGAGCGCGCCGGGTGTGGGGGCCCGGGCGGTGCACCTGCAACCCGGGGAGCTAAGCCCGACCGAGGTGTTGGCGCAGGTTGGCGACGGGCTACTGGTGCAGTCCGTCACCGGGATGCACTCCGGGGTGAACCCTGTGAGCGGGGATTTTTCCGTCGGGGCGGAAGGGTTGCTGGTCCGCGGCGGGGAGCTGGCTTCGCCTGTGAGGGAACTGACGGTGGCGTCGAGCATTCAGCGGATGCTTCAAGGCGTCATCGCCGTGGCCAACGATACCGAGTGGTTGCCGTCACGCGCCGCCGGCGTGACGCTGGCGATTTCGGAGATGTCGATGAGCGGGGCCTGATCGCCCCGTCGCCGGTACTCGCTTTGGACGGTTTATATGCAGAAACCGTCAGGAACCGTGCAAAGCGACCCGGCCAAACCGGATCGGCGCGCAAGGCGATCTGGCCAAAACAGGCCCCGGACCCTGGCGCCGGGGCCCGTCATAGCGCGAGAAAGGCTACGAAGCCGCCTTGACCGCCGCCGACGAGCCGCCCTTCGAGGAACCCTCCGACTTGGAGCCGCTCGACGATCCCGACGAGTTCGACGAACCTGACGAGCCCGACGGAGAGGTTGACCCATCGCCCTTGCTGCCGCTCGCCGTTGAAGACTCGCCCGACTTTGACTCGCCCGACTTTCCTTCCCCCGCTTTGCCCTCGCCCGCTTTGCCCTCGCCCGCTTTGCCGTCGCCCGCGTTGCCCTCGGCGCTCTTCGGAGCACCCTTGCGCCCGTCGGACCGGCTATCGGTCCGGTAGAAGCCGCTCCCCTTGAAGGTGATCCCGATGTTGCCGAAAACCTTCCTCAGCGGTCCCCCGCACGCTGGGCACTCAGTCAGGGCTTTGTCCTTGAAGGACTGGACGACTTCGAGATGCTCGTCGCAGCTCTTGCAGGCGTACTCGTAGGTTGGCATTATGAAGCAGCCCTTTCGTTAGCACTCTTGAGGCGACACTGCTAATTGTAGCCAACTACCGACTATCAGGAAGGCCCTGACACCGGTGCCAGACCGGTGGGGTTCGGGCCATAACGGCCGCGGTAGAAGGTTCACGCTGAAGAGTAACGACAGAGCACCCGTCAGTTATGCCCGCTATACCCTTCGGGCCTCCCGAGGGCTTCTCCACCAGCGCCCATCAAGGGAGTCCACGTAATGCCGCAGCAAGTCCGGAAGGCTGTGATCCCCGCCGCGGGGCTCGGTACCCGCTTCCTGCCCGCCACTAAGGCGCAGCCCAAAGAGATGCTGCCACTCGTCGACAAGCCGGCCATCCAATACGTGGTGGAAGAAGCAGTGTCGGTCGGTATCACCGATATCCTGGTCATTACGGGGCGGGGTAAACGCAGCCTCGAGGACCACTTCGATCGTTCGTTCGAACTGGAGTATTACCTGGAGGAGGGGGGCAAGCTGGATGAGCTGGCGGAGATGCGCCGGATTGCCGAAATGGCGGATATCCACTACGTCCGCCAGGGCGAGCCCAAAGGCCTTGGCCACGCCGTGCTCGTGGCGTCAGAGCACGTTGGCAACCTGCCATTTGCCGTCTTGCTCGGGGACGACATAATGCATCCCGACGCCGGCGTCCTGGCCGGCATGCTCGGGGTTTACGAGCGGTACGGTCACAGCGTGGTCGCCCTGAAAGAAGTGCCTCCGGAAGACATTTCGTCGTATGGCTGCGCCGCGGTCAAGCCGCTCGAAGGCAACATCGTGCGGGTCGAGGACCTCGTCGAGAAGCCCTCGCGAGAAGAAGCGCCCTCCAACCTGGCCATCATGGGCCGGTACGTGTTCGGGCCGGAGATCTTCGAGGTGCTGGCGGAGACCAAACCGGGCCGGGGCGGCGAGATCCAGTTGACCGACGCCATCAAGTCCCTGGCCGAACACGATCCCGTGTACGGCTGGACCTTCCGGAACGGGCGCTTCGACGTCGGGAACAAGCTCGACTACCTCGAAGCCACCGTCGAGCTGGCCCTCGAGCGGGAGGACATTGGCCCGGCGTTCCGCCAGTTCCTGGTGCAGCGCCTCGGCCACGACGGGCCCTAAGCTCTGCGAGGCCCTAGCCTCGATGAGAACGTGGTTGAAGCGCTGAAGGACAATTTCGGTCGCCAGGTCCATGACCTGCGCATCTCGGTAACCGATAGATGCAATTTCCGTTGCACCTATTGCATGCCGCACGAGGAGATGCATTGGCTCCCGCGGACCGAAATCCTCACGTTCGAAGAGATCGAGCGGGTGGCCAGGGTGTTCGTCGAGCGTTTCGGCCTGAGCTCGGTGCGGGTCACCGGCGGTGAGCCCACCGTCCGCGCCCACCTGCCCGAACTCGTCGCCCAACTGGCCCGCCTGCCCGTGGAGCTCTCGATGACCACCAACGGCGCCACCCTCGACCGCCTGGCGGTCCCGCTGAAGAAGGCGGGTCTGGACAGGGTCACAATTTCTTGTGACTCCCTGCGCCCGGAGCGTTTCGCGGGCATCACGGGCCGGGACATGTTGCCGCAGGTCCTGGCCGGGCTCGACGCTGCCGTGAACGCCGGCTTGGCGCCGGTCAAGATAAACGCCGTCTTGGTGCGCGGGGTGAACGACGACGAGGTGGTGGACCTGGCCCGTTTCGGCCGGGAGCGCGGTGTCGAGGTGCGGTTTATCGAGTTCATGCCGCTGGACGGCGACGGGCAGTGGTCCCTCGATCGCGTCGTGCCGGCGAGCGAGATCCTCGAACAGCTTGACGCGGTGTTCCCTCTGGCGCCCGTTGTGGCCGACGGGACCGCCGAGGGAGTGGCCGATGGGGCTGCCGAGGGAGTGGCCGAGGGAGCGGCCAATGGGGAGGCAAGCGGGCACTTGCGGCCCGGTCGCGGCCCGGAGCCGGCCGATCGCTACCGCTACCTGGACGGGTCGGGGTATGTGGGCGTCGTGGCCAGCGTGACCAGGCCCTTCTGCTCGAACTGCGACCGGGTGCGCCTGACGGCGGAGGGGTCGCTGCGCAGTTGCTTGTTCGCCGTTCGGGAGCGGGACCTGCGAGCAATCCTGCGCGGGGGCGGGACCGACGACGACCTGGCAGGGGCCATTGTCGCCGAGGTGGCCAGTAAGTGGGCCGGTCATGCCATCGGCAAGGTCAACTTCGTGCGACCGTCCCGGAGCATGAGCCAGATCGGCGGTTGAACCCAGATCGGCGGTTGAACCCGGATCGGCGGTTGAAGACTGCCACCCCGCCCGGCAATACAGAGGGCGGAGGCGGGCTTGAGCAGCAGGTAGGCGCATGCCGGTGACGCGCCGCTGGTTCGGTCCGGTTCCCAGATGTGCCCTGTAGGCCGTTTGACATAGACTCAGGCCGGTGTCCGAACGCGGCCTGACTCATACCGACCCCTTGGGACGTGCTCGCATGGTCGACGTCACCCCCAAGGAAGCTACCCACCGGCGGGCCATGGCACGCTGCAGGGTCCACATGCAGCCAGAGACAACATCCAAGGTTGCCAGCAACGCTATTAGCAAGGGCGACGTCTTGGCTGTGTCGCGCGTTGCGGGGATACAGGCGGCCAAGCAAGCAGCTCAGCTGATACCGCTCTGCCATCCCCTTTTGGTTGGCGCTGTCACCATAAATTTCACTATCGGCGACGACTATGTCGAGGTCGAGACGCAAGTCGAGACGGTTGACAGGACGGGCGTCGAAATGGAAGCCCTTACGGCATGTGCGGTGGCGGCTTTGACAATTTATGACATGTGCAAATCGTTTGATCGCGCAATGGAGATTGGCGAGCTTGCCTTATGGGAGAAGACCGGCGGCAGGACGGGCCATTGGCGGCGAGAGGGAGCGCCGCTTTTGAGCTCCGTGCCAGAAGTGGGCCGGGTGTTGCCGATTGAAGAAGAAATAGACGGCCTCATCGGCGGCTCCGGCACCGGTCTCGACAGCTAAGGTCCCACCTCAGGAAAACCGGCCCGCTCTATGAGCAAAACAACACGGCCCAAGAGGGTTGTGGTCTAGAGTGCGCAAGTAGTCCTTCGGGATGGTCCTCGGGCAAGCATCCACCATTTTCGCGTTTGCGCGGGCTAACGTCCGTCGAAAGTCAGACGCTAAACGGAGGAGTTGCGTCCATGGGCCCAACGCTATTGCTCGCGTGCCTTTGGGGTATTGTCCTCGCCTATTGGTTTTGGTCCAGGCGCCCCCTGGGTGACCCGGTTGGTTCGTTCCGCAATGAGTTACGGGTGTTGGGGAGCGCCACTCCGGCGCGCGTGGCGCCGGCCAACCGCCTGTGCGCCAGCCCGCCAATGTTTGTTAGTTCGAAGCAGAAAAGATTTGTAGATCCTGGAGAAGTGGTCGAGAGGCCGGTCCCGGTGGCGGCCGCCGCTCGCCGGCATACTCGTCAGGAAGTGCGGCGGCGGCGGCGCGACGTGATCTTCGTGTTGGCCGTGGCGGCTTTGCTGAGCTTGTGCGCCGCGGTGTTGACGGGTTCTGCGCCCGTCGTTTTTCTGCAGGTGCTGATCGACGTCGCACTGGTCACCTACCTCTATCTCCTGGCCCGGACGACCGTTACCCCAAGCTCTGCCGATAACTCGGGTGTTCGGCCCCGGGCCAGCGCTCTTGCACGGCCATCGATGTCGACTGTGCGGATGGCCGGGGCCGGATATATGCGGACGCGCCTTTTGGTGGAGAGTGACTGGCA
The DNA here is from genome assembly GCA_963750465.1 of uncultured Acidimicrobiaceae bacterium. GTDB lineage: Bacteria > Actinomycetota > Acidimicrobiia > Acidimicrobiales > Palsa-688 > Fen-671. Next base: position 65,765 of record CAVVRE010000004.1, on the reverse strand, counting down.
GGAGCCCAGCTACGGCGATTTCGGCAGCTACGCCAGTTTGGCTGTCTCTCGGGGCAATTGAGCAGCGCCGGTTCGACCGGTCCCGGCGCCATCGGCCTGCCTGAGAGCGAAGCTGAGGCCGTCCTCTCCAGGCTGGCGTCTGTCCAGTCAGCGCGCGAGGTGGCGCTGGCCGCCTGCCGGAAGGCGACCCGGTTTGCCGGCGGCGCCATACGGGCGGTGCACACCCGGGAGCGGTCACGCTGGGAGCAGCTGTTCGGCCAGTCCGAGCAATCATTACGGGAGGCGCAGTCCGCTTTAGGACCGTTCCCGGCCGTCTATTACGCCGGGTTCCTGCAGGACGCAGAGAAAGAATACGGGGAGGCGGCGATGACCCGCGCCCTGGTCGAGGGCGGCCGCTTGCCTACCTGGGACGACCTCTCCATTGGCCTCGCGCCCTGGCTCAATGGGCTGTGCGAAGCGGCGTCGGAGCTGCGCCGCGAGGTTCTCGACCGGCTGCGCGAAGGCCATGCCGACCAGGCCGAAGTGCTCTTACGCTCGATGGACGGTGCTTACGAACTCGTCATGGGGGTGGACTTCCCCGATGCGCTCACGGGCGGACTGCGCCGGAGCGCCGATGCGTTGCGGGCCGTGCTCGAGCGGACCCGCTCGGATTTGACGACCACGGCCCTGCAGCTGCGGCTCCAGGCATCACTGGAGAGCGCGGCCGGGCAATGGGCCGCTTCGGGGGCGGCGGCCGCCGAACCCCAGCGCTGACAACCGGAGGGCCCGGGCCGGAGACGCCCACATCTTCGTGGTGAAGGTAGAGCACACTGGAGGTATGGTCGTCGGCGCGCTAGAGCTGCGTGAACCGGGGACCGCGTTCGGGCCGCCGCTGCTGCGGGTCAAGCGAGTGTCAGTGACCTTCCGCCGCCTCCCGGTCCTGGACGATGTCGACTTCGAGGTGTGGCCGGGCCAACTCGTGGCGCTCATTGGCGAGAACGGGGCGGGCAAGTCCACCCTGGTCCGCTGTATCGCCGGGGACATCACGCCCGACCTGGGCGAAGTCCATATCGGGGGGTCGAAGGTGCGGACGAACGCCAGAGGGGCCAGCAAAAACCTGGCCGTCGTATGGCAGGACGGCGCCTTTTGCGACAACCTCGACGTGGCCGCCAACCTTTTCCTCGGGCGGGAGCCCGGCCGCTGGTTCGTCTCTGACCAGCGGGAAAGACAGGCGACGCGGCGGATCCTGTCGTCGTACGGGATCAACCTCAACGGCGATCGTCCCATGGGGGTTCTGTCAGGAGGCCAGCGTCAGCTGGTGGCCGTGGCCCGGGCGATGCAGAGCCAACCTCGGCTTCTGGTCCTGGACGAGCCGACCGCCTCCCTTGGGGTCCTGGAGACGAAACAGGTAGAGGACCTGGTCGCCAAGGTCAAGGCCGAAGGGACCACCATCCTGTTGATCTCTCATGACGTCGAGCAGGTGTTCAACCTGGCCGACCGGATCCTGGTGTTGCGGCGGGGCCGGGTCGTGGCGGACCTGGTCCCCTCGGAAAGCCACCCGGACGACGTCATCGCCATCATGTCCGGCCACGAGCCGGAGGTGACGGCGCGGCACCAGCTGACCCGCCTCCAGAACCTGGTCGACCAACTGGCCTCGGCTCGGCCCAACTCGAGCCTCCCGCTCGTCATCTCAGCCCTGGGCGCCGCCATTCGCACGCCACAGCTTTGCATCCACTTCCTGGACGACCGGTCACTGCGTTGCGTGACGTCGGCCGGGTTCCCTCCCGCGCTGCTGGAGGCTCTGGCCACGGTCCCCGCTGGACGCGAGGGGGGGCCAATGGGGATGGCGGCGGCCAGCGGTCAGGTGGTTATCGTCGAAGACATTGACAAGAGCCCGGCCTGGGCCGGCTTGTCCACCCTCGGGAAGCAAGCGGGGGTGCGCAGTTCCTGGTCGGTGCCGCTCATCGGGTCAACCGGGCTGATAGGGGTAATGACAGGGTGCCAACCGTTCGTAGGCCGCCCTCACCGGGACCAGATGGACCTGGTGTCGCTATATGCCGGTTACGCCGCCGGGGCGATCGAGCGGGACCGGCTGTTTGCCGAAGTTACGGCTCGCAACCGGGTGCTGGAGACAATACGCGTAGTTCTGGAGACCCTCGCCGGTCCGGGGCCGGTGTCGACCGGGCTGCTCCAGGCCCTGCAGTCGCTGCAGAGCGGGCTCGCGGGCGGCCGAGATCGAACTGTGGGTCGAGCCGCCGGACGGCCCGCCCCGCTGTGTCGTTTTCGTCGGCGCGGACAACGAGGCGCACCCCGGGCCGGCGGACCGGGACGGGACCGACGCCGTTCGTGCCATCTCAGGGATCCTCCATGCCAATTTCGAGGGGCCTCTGCAGCTCGAGCCCGACGGGGCCGGGCAGGTGATCGCCACCGCCTTTGGTGTACCGGGAGGCCGGGCCGCCCTTGTTGCCCGCTGGGCCGTCCCGGGCCCTGCCCGAGGACGCGGCGGCCTTGCTGGGTGACGCGGCCAACTCGCTACGGCTGGCCCTGGAACGAGAGGAGGCCGAGCAGGCCCGCCAACAAACGGAGGCGCTGCGTCGGTCGCACCAGTTACAGCGGGATTTCTTCTCCAGGTTGAGCCATGAGCTGCGGACGCCTCTCACTGCGATCCGCGGCTACGCCAGCAGCCTGCTGGCGTCCGACGTGACCTGGGACGACGAGTCCAAGACCAGGTTCTTGAACCGGATCGCCAGCGAGTCGGCCCGGATGGGCAGCCTGGTGGGCGACCTGCTGGACTTTTCCGCTATCGAGTCCGGGCTACTGCGCCTCCAGCCCGACTGGTGCGACCTCGCGCTGGTGTTGGAGGCGGCTGTGTCCTGCCTTCCCCCGGACGCCTCCGCCGCCGTCATCGTCGACTGCGACCCGGCCATCGGCCCGGTGTGGGCCGACCATGACCGGCTCGAACAGGTCTTCGTCAACCTGCTTGAAAACGCATTTCGCCACAACCCTCCGGGTGTGCACGTAACCGTCGACGTCAGCCTTCAACCGGCGGGGACGGTGGCCATCAGGGTCCGGGACGACGGGTGCGGTATCGCCCCGGAGCTGGCGGCGCACATATTCGAGGCGAGGGCGCGGGGCCACGAGCGCTCAACTGGGGCCGGGCTCGGCCTGTCCATAGCCCGGGGCATCGTCCTGGCCCACGGCGGCGAGATCAGCCTGGAGAAAGTCCAACGCGGGACCGGTTTCCTGGTCCGTTTACCGGTAGAAGGTCCGGGGGAAAGTGTCTGACGAAGGGCGGCGCACCAAAGCGCTTCTGGTCGAAGATGACCCGAATATCGTCGACCTGGTCCGTAGCAACCTGGCCGTGCGCGGTTTCGACACCAGCGTCTCGCTGGATGGGGCACGGGCGCTCGAGCTGGTCGAGACCGAATCACCCGACATCGTGCTGTTGGACCTCATGCTCCCCGAAATCGACGGCTTCGAACTGTGCCGCCAAATGCGGGAGCGCTCCGCCGTCGGCATAATCGTGGTTTCCGCCCGAGGAGGCCAACAGGACAAGGTGGCGGCGCTCAATTTTGGGGCCGATGACTACATGACCAAGCCGTTTGGGATCGAAGAACTGCTGGCCAGGATCACGGCCACTCTTCGGCGAACCCGCCCGGCCGAGCCGGTCGAAGCCTCGCCCCTACGGATAGAGGTCGGTGACCTGGTTATCGACCTCGACATGCGCCTCGTCACGCGGGGCGGCGAGGTTGTCCATCTGACTCCGACGGAGTTCGCCCTCCTGCGCGAGCTGGCTATAAACCGAGGCAAACTCTTGACGCATGCGCAGCTCCTCCGGCGAGTCTGGGGGCCTGGTTACGCCACCGAGACCGAGTACGTGCGCGTTTACGTCCGGCGGTTACGGGCGAAGTTGGAGAACGGCGGCGGCCCTCCGGTCATCATTACCCAACCCCGGGCGGGTTACCGGTTCGCGCCGGGCTGAGCCGTCCTGGCCCGGCTGCTTAGCCGTTCCGCCATCGGGGCGCAACCGCGGGTGACGTCGTGACAAGGTCATTTACAGCTCGTTAACATCTTTTTTACGGAATATTTACGGTCGAGCCTTTCTGTTCACGTTCGTGTTCACGATTAGAGGCGTACCGTTCCTTCGCCGGAGCTAAAAGCGACAAAACCTCCGGTAGCTTTGTCGGCCTGAAAACCACTGCAGCCTGTGGCAATGGCGCCACTGCCAGCGGACGGTCCGACGAGCACGGATACCGCTAAATGCTCTACTTCGTTTGAAGTAGCAAAGGGGAACAAATGGAAATTTCAAAGAAAGCCAAGTGGATGGGGTCGGCGTCAGTGGTCCTGGTGCTCGCCGCCTCGGCTGGCCAGATCGGGACGGCGTCAGCGCAGTCGATTTCGGCCAGCACCTTCAACCGCAACTTCACCACCATGTCCTTGCTCAAGTCGGTCACCGCCAAAGGTACCGGCGGCATCGGCGTGATCCTGCCTGACACGGTTTCCTCGACCCGTTATGTCGAGTTCGACGCCCCGTACCTGACCGAGGCCATGAAGGACGCAGGTCTCAAGTCGTCTCAGATCTCAGTTGTCAACGCCCACGGTAGCGATGCCACCGAGTTCTCCGACGCCCAGGCCGATATCACCAAGGGCGACAAGGTCCTCATCATGGACCCCCTCGACTCGGGCGTGGGCGCCAAGATCGAGTCCTACGCCGCCGATCATGGGGTCAAGGTCATCGACTATGACCGCCTGACGCTCGGCGGGAACCGCGCCTACTACGACAGCTTCAACAACACGTTCGTCGGCACCCTGCTCGGCGTCGGCCTGGCCAACTGCATCGTCAGCGAGCATGTGTCCAAGCCGGTCGTGCTCGTAATGCACGGCGCTGTGACGGACAACAACGCCACCTTGTTCGCCAACGGTTACGACGCTGTCCTGCAGTCGCACTTCTCGTCGGGCAAGTGGACCCTCGTCGGCAAGCTTCAGCCGAACGAGGTTCCTGCCGGGACGTGGACGCCCAGCGTGGCTCTGACCGAGTTCCAGCAGGAGTACACCGCTCACCCGACGATCAACGCCATCCTCATGCCTAACGATGAGAACGGCGCTCCCATCATCACCTACTTGAAGTCCAAGGGCATCCCGGCCAAAACCCTGCCGGTCACCGGCCAGGACGCCACCTTGACGGGGCTCGGCAACGTCCTCACTGGCTACCAGTGCGGCACCGTCTACAAGCCGATCTACCTCGAGGCTCAGGCTGCCGTGGCGCTCGCCGTCTACCTGCGTGCAGGTATGACCCCGCCCGCCGCTTTGGTCAACGGATCCACCCCGGACTCGACTGAGCACAAGTCAGTCCCGTCCGTGCTCTTGCAGCCGGAATGGGTCACCGCCAAAAACATGGCCTCGACTGTTATCTCTGACAAGTTCGTGCCGCCGGCTCAGCTGTGCGCTGCGCCTTACGCCAGCGCCGCCGCTTGCAAAGCAGCTGGCATTAACCCGTAGTCCCTTAACCGTCAGTCAGTAACTGCAAGCGCCTGGGCCAGAGGTTTGGCCCAGGCGCTTCTGTCACTCAGTGGTGCAGTAACCGGAATAACGCCAGGGGGCGGGATTCTTCCCGCAGCAGGCGAAGAGGACTAAGGTCGGTTTCAGACCGGTCCCCGCCAAAGGTCCAGTTGCTGGGAGAAGGAAGGGATTTAGGATGCCTCAGGCTTCACTCGAGCGAGGGCAATCGTTACTGGAGCTGCGCGGGGTCGAGAAGAGCTTTGGGGCGGTAAGGGCCCTGAGCGGGGTCGACCTCACCGTCCAGTCCGGAATGGTGACTGCGTTATGCGGTGACAACGGCGCCGGCAAGAGCGTGACCATCAAGATAATCTCAGGCATTCTGGCCCCGGACGGCGGCGAGATCTTATGGCGCGGTAGCCCGGTGCATATTCATTCCCCCAGAGAGTCAGCCGCTTTGGGCATTGCCACCGTGTACCAGGACTTGGCGCTATGCGACAACCTGGACATCGTCCAGAACATGTTCCTGGGACGGGAGCTGACGAAGTACGGAGAGCTGGACGAACCGCCGATGGAGCGGGCGGCGCGGCACACCCTGGCGGACCTCCACGTCACCACGGTCCGTTCCATTCGTCAGCCGGTGGCGTCCCTGTCCGGCGGCCAGCGCCAGTCCGTGGCGGTCGCCCGTGCCGTCCTGTGGAACTCCCAGCTCATGATCCTGGACGAGCCCACTGCGGCCCTGGGTGTGGCCCAGACCTCGATGGTCCTCCAGCTCGTCCGCCGGCTGGCCGACCAGGGCTACGCCGTGATGCTTGTATCCCACAATCTCAACGACGTCTTCGAGGTGGCCGACCGGGTGGCCGTATTGCGCCTCGGCAGGATGGTGGCGCAGGGCGCAGTATCGGAATTCGATACCCAAAGCCTCGTGGAGTACATGACCACGGGGACGCTGACAAGCAGGCCGGTGGCGGCATCCGCCCCGACGGGCGGCAATGGGGCCGAGGAGGCCTGACCAATGTCGACGAGTCAACCTTCGCCGGAGACGGGCGCCGATCCTGGCTCTCCGGGTGCTGTAGTTACCGCCCCGCCGCCCGAGGAGGTCATCCCGGCTGACGCGGCGCTGGCCGCCACCTCTGAGGTACTGGCGGACAGCCTTAGCGAGTACGTCACCGCATGGTGGCGAAAGGTCCGTTCGGGGGACAGCGGCGTCCTACCCGTCGTCATCGGGCTCGTTGCCATCATCATCGTTTTCGAGGTCAAAACCTCGCTGTTCCTGTCGGCCGGCAACATCGTCAACCTTTTCAACCAGGCCGTCGTGTTCATCATGTTCGCCATCGGCGAAGTTTTTGTCCTGCTCCTCGGTGAGATCGACCTCTCCATGGTGTTTGTGGCCGGCATCGGGGCGGGCCTTATGGCCGCCCTGGTGGCCCCGCCCTACAACCTTCCCTGGTGGTTGGCCATCATGGCCGGGCTGGCGGCTACGACGGGGATCGGCCTTATAGCCGGGACGCTCATTACCCGCCTCCGGCTGCCTTCGTTCATCGTCACGCTGGCTGGTTACATCGGTTGGCAGGGCGTGATGATCTGGATGTTCGACACGTTCCCGATCGCCGTCGGGGGCGTGATCTCCATCTCGAACCGGGTGCTGCTCGACATCGTCGGCGGCAGCCTCAGTCCTACCGCCAGCTGGATCGTCATGGTGGTACTGGTGGTCGGCTTCGCCACCTACTCCATCCTCCGCGACGTCCGGCGAGCGGCGCAGGGCCTGGTCACCCCGCCGATGGGTTTGACCCTGCTGAAAATCGGCGCGGTGGCGGTGGCCGGCGTGGCCCTCGTGTTGATTTGTAACGTCAACCGCGGGACGGGCACGCAGGAGGTAAGTGGTGTCCCGTGGTCGATACCGATCCTCCTCGTTGTCTTTGGCATTTCAAGCTTTGTGCTGGCCCGTACTCGCTTCGGCCGCTACGTATACGCCATCGGCGGGAACACCGAGGCCGCCCGGCGGGCCGGTATCAACACCCGGTTGATCCGGACCATCGCCTTCGGTCTAACGGGTCTGATGGCCGGGATCGCGGGCCTGATGTACCTCTCGCAGATCGGTTCGATCGCCACTGATATCGACCCGACGTACGTGCTGTACGCGGTGGCTGCCGCCGTCATCGGTGGTACGAGCCTGTACGGCGGCCGGGGCAAGCCGCTCCATGCCGTGCTCGGCGGCATCGTGATCGCGGCCGTGTACAACGGCATCTACCTCATCGGCCTGGGCGCAGCTGCGACCTATATGGTTACGGGCGTAGTGCTGCTGGTGGCGGTCACGGTCGACTCTGTCGCTCGGCGAGGCGGGCAGAGGGCGGGGGCTTAGCCGGCGTGCGCGGCCGGTGGGCCGACCGCCGGTGGGTCGACCGCTGTCAAGCGTCCGCCATTCGTCAGGCGTCCGGCCACTCGGTCTGGGGCTGCGCTGCGGCCAGGCCTTTGCGGCGCCCGCTTCCCGCCGGCCCGCTTCCCGGGGCCCGCTGCGCGGGGCCGGCTTCCCGGGGCCGGGCCAAGAAGGGCGTTTTTGGGCGTCGCTCACGGTTCTGGTCGCGCTTCGACGCAGAGTTTGCACCGGGACGCAACCAAATGCGCCGACTGCACCCAAAAGACCAGGCCTGCGTGGAAAAGTGGAGGCCATAAGATGCATTGCCCTGCCGTCCGCTCGGTTAGCGCTAACCAAGCCCTGTCCGCCCGCACGCCCCAGGAGCTAATCTTGTCTCTGCCATTGGGGGTGTAGCTCAGCCCGGAAGAGCGCTACGTTCGCAACGTAGAAGTCGTGGGTTCAAGTCCCATCACCTCCACACCATCACCTCCACACCATCGCCTCCACCCGCAAAAGTGCGGGCCTGGCCCTCCGAGGGCGCCGGCCCCTTGTAGACAATGGCGGTCGTCGAGGTGCCATCGGGGCGCCTCGCGGCCCAGGCGGCCATCTCCCGTCAACAAAGCGCACCTTGGCCCGCTCGGGGACCTCCAACAGCCCGTGCCTGCGCACCAGCCGGTCGCGCGCCACGGCCAGCTGCCTTGGCTCTTTGCCGAGCGCCTGGGCCACTTCCTCGACCCCGGCGCCGCCCGGGCCGCCCAGGGTGGCGACGGCGGCCAGATAGTCGCGCTCCTGGGGCCGCAGGCGTGCCCAGGCCGCTTCGTACTGGCCCACCAGTTCCGCCCTGGGCGAGGCCAGCCCCGCCTTGGCGTGCGCCAGGGTGATCGTAGTTCTCCCTGGGCCGCCTCCCAGGCGTGCCATCCGAACAGTTGAACGTAGTAGGGGTGGCCGCCCGAGAGGCGCACCAGCAGGTCCAGGGCCTCGGGTTCCCAGGCCACGCCGCGTCGAGCCGCCGGCTCGACGCGGGCGAGGCGCGCCGCGCTCGGCTCCAGGCTCCCGATCTCGTCGACCGGGAGGCGGCGGGCGTAGGTCACGGCGCCACCCAGGTGCCCCTGGAACGTTGGGAGCCCGCCGAAGATGACCGCTAGGGGATGGACCCGGTGGGCCACCACCGTCTGCAGGACGCGGGCGACCGCCGAGGCGTCCTCTGGAGGAGCCGCCTGGGCCTGGTCGATAGTAATGAGCAACCCGGTGCCGTGACCGGCAGCGAAGCTGCCGACACGCCCCAGTAGGTTCTCAAAAGCCGCCGCCGCGCTAGGGGTGCCGGTGTGAGAGCGGGGCGGGACAGTCGCGCCGGCGGAGGCCACGCCAAGGTTCACCGCGATACTGAGTTGCGCCTGGAGGTCCCGGGAACCCCGGCCCAGGCGCTCCCAGGGCTCGAGGGCCTCCGGTATGCGCTGTAGCAAGAGCGCTATCAGGCTCTCTTCTGGGAGTGCTTGTACGTGCAGTACTCCCCAGCCCAACCTTCTTGGCGGCCACGTCGCCGACCATGTCGAGGAGGACCGTCTTGCCGTTACCCCGGCTACCGGGCAGCGCACGGCAGAAGCGCGGTGCTCGGGGCCGACCTCTAGTGCCCGGGCCGTGTCGTCTAGCAGAGCGTCGCGGCCCGCCACTATGGGCGGGCGGCGTCCGAAACGGGGGTGTAGGGCGGGGCCGGTGTTTGTTTTAGCCATGCTTAGCCTTCTTAGTGCTCATGCGGCGTAGCCACAGGGTTCTTCAACCGTAGCCAGGATGTAGAAACGGTTAGTGCCCTGCTTCATACGGCTGGCTGCGCACGCGGCTCTTTCGCTTTCGCCGCGCCGCTGCCGGGGACTCCTCGGCTGCTGGACGTCTCATCAAAGCGACGAACTGCTCTGGCCGGAGCCCGACTTGACCCTTCTGGCGGCGCCTCACAGCCTCCTGCTCGTCCGCGTTCTCCTGGGCCACCTCGAACGCCTCCGAGAGCTCATCCCTCAGCGCCTCTATTGTGCCGAGATGGGCCCTTGCTTCGTCCAGCGCCTTGCGTGCCTGGCCGGCAATGCGCCCAGCCTGCTCGGATTCCGAGCGCGCCAAGTGAGCGTCGTGGACCGCCTGGGCCACCCGGAGCACCTCGGCGAAGAGAAGCCTCCAGGCGGCCGGCGTGCCCTCGTCGAGGTCCGCTTGGGCCATGAGGGCGGCCACCGACTTGATGGTGCCGCGCGGGACATAGCAAGCCTTGGCTGGCTCGTGGCGGGGCCCTTGGGCCGAGCGGGCCAGGAGGCCCGAGGCGCGGGCCAGCGGCCCAGGGTAACGCTCCAAGCGCCCCGATAAGACAGCTAGCGCCCCTGCCGCGTCGGAGGCGACCGCTCGCCAGGTGGTCACGTCCTCAGCGGGTACGGCGCCAAGCCGGCGCACCACTTCGCCCAGGCGTTCGGTCGCTTCTTTCCACCCGGCCGGGGAGCGGCGGGCCGGCGCCTGGTGCCCTTCGCGAAGCGCCGTCTTGCCCCACCGCGCTGAGGCCTCGGCCCAACGGTAGGGGAGGTGCCGGCCGGCCCGAGGGGCCTTGTGCACGCCCGTAGCGGGGGCTGCACCAGCCCACTCGGCGGCGGCGTCCTCTCTCGCCGCCTCGCCGTCGCGCCAGCGTTCCCGTAGTGCTGGGAGCGACAGGTCCCGCGCCAGCTTCCCCCCACCGAAGAAGACCGCCACCCCTCCGTCGGAGGGCTCTTCGGCCACCGCGTAGCCGACCACGCGATGCCCGCCGGCGCCGTCGTAACGGGGCTTGGCCGCGAGGCCGGCATCTCGCAGGAACCGCACGAACTCGGCTTCGCTGCCGGCGACAGTAGCCGCAGCGCGCACTACCCGGGCGAGCTCGGCCCGCTCCGCCTCGGACCGTCCGGTGCGTCGCGCTTTTTCAGCTTCGGCACGGGTGAGCCCGGGCATCGCCGCTTTCTTGGCTCGCCCCTCGACGGCACTGAGCCCGTAGCGGCGCTCCATGTCGATGCACAGGGCTGAGAGGCGCTTGAAGTCGTTGCGGGTGGAGGCGACCCTCCCGTCCTCGCGCACCAGGTTCACGACGAGGTGCAAATGGTCGTTCCCGGCCTCGGAGCGACCGTGACGGACCGCCACCCAGCGGCATGGCGCTCGGCCGTCACCGGCTTCGAAGTCCAGCTGCCGCACCGCTTCCCGGGCCACCTCGGCCCACTCCCTGTCGCTCAGGTCGCGGTCCACCCCGCCCTTGGTCGACAGCGCCAGGTGCCAGCAAACGCCTCTTTCCACATCGCGCCCGAAGAGCGCGCAAGGGGCCTCGATCGCCGCCTCGAGCTCCTTCAGCTCGGCCGTCGAAGGGCGCAACCCGTCACTGACGCCGAGGGCGGCGGCTGCGGCGACGACGTGAGGGTCCTCGTGTTCGTTGTGCCGACCGGCCGAGAACAAATAACGCACCGCCCCGCCCGGTTCGCCGCCCCGCGTGACCTTGGCGATCACCTCTCCTCCGCCCCCTCCGGGGTGCGCTTCGCGTGCGCCACGAGGAGACCGGCGAGCTCCACCAACCGCTCCATCGCGACCCTCACGTCGTCAACCGAAGCCTCGACGCCCGTGGGGACCGCCCGCCGTTGGTTGCCGAGGTGCGCGAGCTGGTTCAGGTTCGTGCAGGCCCCGGAAAGGTCTCTCCTCGCTGCAAAGAACTCGCGATAAAGAGCCCGGCGCGCCAAGAGCGAAGGCCGTCCCTCGGGCAGCGCCGACTCGACCAGGAACCGCTGCACCGACAGGCCCTCGGCCGCCGCTTTCGGGACGACCCAGACCTCTTCCTCGGGGGACAACAACACCTTCACGATGCGCCGGCGCCCACCGGCACGGCGGCGCAGCCGTCCCCCCGGCCGGGCCGTAGCAAAGCCCCGTTCGGCTCCATCCCGCCCCGGCACCCTCCTTTCCCCATCCCTGCGGAGCGGGGCTCCGCTGCCCCTCTCCGGCGCCTCCCTAGGCGCCTCTTCTCCCTTGGGGAGCGGGTCCACGCCACCACGACCCACATAGTCACGCACAGCAAGAGCATGCCCCTCCCGGCGGTCCGAAGCAAGGACCGCCAGCGATCAGGTTACCTGTTGCATATCTTGCTCCGGCCAAAGCTAACATCAGCTAATGCTTGAACATTCAAACGATCAGGCGTGCTCTCCTAGTGATCAGGCAGGCAGTTGAGAGGAACTAATTAAGGCTAATCGCCATACACCGCAACCCATAGCACGCGTTGCCGACCACCCGACCACACGACGGCTCCGGGAACTCGCTTGCCCAAGAGGCGGCGGCCACGAAAGAACGCCTAGCCACACGTACTGCCGCGGCGCGTTCGTTCTCACGGCCGTGGCCCGGCTTGCCGGAGCCAAAGCTGCCTGGGAGCGCGCCCAGGGCCGAGGCGGCAGACGTCGGTTGCCGTCCTGGCGCGGGACCTGGCTGCTGCGAACGGGGTCGAGGCGATCGTCCAGGTGATCCAGGGTGACGTCTTGGACCTTGAGCCGGCGGAGCGCGTCGATGTGGTCGTCTCGGAGTGGCTCGGAGGTTTCGGGATCGACGAGGGGATGCTCGTCCCGGTGATCGCCGCCCGTGACCGCTGGCTCAAACCGGGTGGGACAATGATCCCGTACTCGGCCACGGCCTGGGCCGCGCTGGTGTACGACCGCTATCTCGCTGACATGGTGGATTTTTTGAGGCACAACCCGTACAGCCTCAGGCTCGATGACCTGGTCGACAAGACTGTCAACGAGATCCTCTATTCCGGCAGCTCCCGTCACCTCGCGGCGGGCGACAGGCGCTCCGAGCCGAGCCGGTTGTGGACAACGGACGCGGCCCTCGTCACCGTCGAGCAGGCGCAGGCGGCTCACGAAGCTGAGACGGTGCTGACCGTGCACGAGAAGGGTACGGCCAACGCGCTCGCACTTTGGTTCAGCGCCGAGCTCGCGCCGGGCATCTCGCTCTCAGTCGGGCCGGGCGACCCTCCGACTCATTGGGGCATGACGACGGCCCCCCTGAACGAGCCTGTAGAGCTCACGCCCGGCATGGTTGCCCGTGTCAGGGTCAGGACCACTCCCGCCCGGCCGACCGGGACGTGGACAAGGTGGGCCATTGCCCTGCCCGGCGCCGACTGGGAGGAGCACGACGAGCAGGCCGTCTGGGAGGAGATCGAGGACTGACGTCGACTCGGTTGTCGCCGACGAAGCCATCTCGGGTGCAGCGTCACCCCGCCCCAGCCTGTTAGGCCGTTATCACCGAGCGCCGCGCCGCCCTCTTGGCCCATACTCGCTCTTGTGGCAGCGCCTGTTCTTCAAGCCGGACTACCCGTTGCCTTGTGCGTTCTCCTTGGCCATTTTCTCCTGAGCGTCGGCTAGAGCACTCTTCAGCGCCTTCACCCGGTGTCCCTCGGCCTGGCCGATGACCTTCTGCACCGCCCGCTTCACCGCGGGCTCGACCCTTTCCCGTGCCGAGCTCGGATAGGCCACGATCAAACCTGCCCCGCCGATGGGGATGGTCCGCTCAGCCATCTTCTCGACTTCGCTACCGATCTTTTTGTGCAACGCCTCGCCACCGACGGCGCCGACAGCTGCCCCGATCGCCGTCGCCGCCAATAACGGAGGTGCGAACAGCCCGACGACAAACCCCACGCCGCCGAGCCCGAAGGCTGCCTTCCGGACCGTGTGGTCGGTCTGTTCCAAAGAGACGTTGCCTTCGAGGTCTTTGCTGACGACGACCGCACCCAGTAGGCGCGCCCCACAACCAAGGACGGCTTCATAGTCTTCGCGTGCGGCCGCGGCCGACAGGTACCCACCGATCAGTACGTAAGTCGTCTCGTCTTCGGTCATTATGAAGCTCTCCTCGGGTTCAAATCACTCTGACAAGGCGTGCGCCACCTGGCCGTGCTGCTCGGCAGTATGCACATCCAGTTCGTCCTGGTCTACGAGATGCGGGGTAATGTCGAAGACGACCTTCTTCACTGTTCCCGTGAAGGCGAAAGGCTTCTTGTCCTCGTAGGCGCGGTCCACGACCCCACCGTTATCGCGCCCGATGTCCATGCCGGCATACCCCGAAAAGCGGATCGGTACAGTGTGGTCCATATGGCCCTTTCCGACCTGGCGGTCGTCGACGAACAAGGTCACGTCGCCGCCAGTGGCGGGTTTCGCGTTGTCGGCCGAGAACTCCATGCGCACGGTGACCTCGCCGGTCGGGAGGTCCTCCTCGGCCACCTGCTTGAAGATGAACACGCCCATCATGGAGTAGGTGTGGGTGAGCCTGCCGTCCTTGACGAATAGGGTGAAGCCCCCAAGATGGTCGGCTTCGGCGACGATCACGCCGTCCGCACCCCCTTCGGGCACCAGCAGATTTGCAGTGATCGAGTACGAGCGGTTGTAAATGCGCGGGATCATGCCCGGCATTACGTTCTGAACGTCACCTCGGAACTCGAAGGTCGTCTCCTTCGGGATCGGTGGCAAAATGCCGAAGAACGTCGAAAGGGCGGCCAGTAGGGGTAGCACTTTGTACCGCTGCGCCTCCTCCCAGAATAGGTCCTTGAGCTCCTGGACCTTTTCGGGATGGTCGACAGCTATGTCCTTTGCTTGCGAGAAGTCATCAGGTAGGTAGTAGAGCTCTGCCCGCTCGGCATCGGGGTCCCAGACACCCGGCGCGTAAGGTCCGAGGGCATCGGGAGTGAGCACCCATGGGATCCGCGCCGTCTTCATCGCTAGCCACCAGCCGTCCCTGTACATGCCTCGGTTGCCGATGGTCTCGAAGTACTGCTGGGTGCGATGCTCCGGGGCCGCAGCATCCGACAGCGACGCGGCGAACGAGGTGCCCTGGATCGGCTCCTGTTCGATCCCGTCGACCGTCTCGGGCTGTGGAATGCCCGCCAGCAAGAGGACCGTGGGCGCTACATCGATGACGTGGGTGAACTGGGAGCGCAACCCACCGGCCTCCGGGATGCCATCAGGCCAGTGCACGACCAAGGGGTTGCGGGTCCCGCCGAGGTGCGAGCCCACCTGCTTCCCCCACTGGAAAGGCGTGTTCCCGGCCCACGCCCAGGCCGCGGAGTAATGGGGGTCCATAATGGCGGCTCCCCACTGGTCGAGCCCGCCATAGCGTTCGGCCAATTGGAGCTGCATCTCGTCGGTGAGCGGGATGCCGTTTTGCATAGTGAGCTCGTTGAACGACCCGGTGACCGTCCCCTCCATGCTCGCTCCGTTGTCGCCCCAGATCCAAAGGATGAGCGTATTGTCTAGTTCACCAAGCTCCTCAATGGCGTCGATGACGCGGCCGACGTTGTAGTCGGCGTTCTCCGAGTACCCGGCGTAGACTTCCATCTGGCGGGAGTAGAAGACCTTGAGGTGCTCAGGTACGTCATCCCACGCCGGGAACGCGTCGGCGCGTGGCGTCAGCTCGGTGCCGGCGGGGATCACCCCGAGCTCCTTCTGGCGGGCGAAGGTCTCCTCGCGGAGGCGGTCCCATCCCTGGTCGAACTTCCCCTTGTACTTGTCTGCCCACTCCTTTGCCACGTGGTGGGGGGCATGGCTACACCCGGTGGAAAAGTAGATAAAGAAGGGCTTGTGGGCGTCCTGGGCGCGCACACCATGGAGCCACTCGATGGACTTGTCGGCCATCGCGTCAGGGAAGTAGTAGGGCTGCTCCTTATTGTAGAACGCGGCGGCCGTGCCGATGACCTTCTGGTTCTCGGCCAGACAAGGGTCCCATTGGCTCGCCCCGCCCCCGAGGATCCCGTAGAAGTAGTCGAAGCCCCAGCCGCTCGGCCAGCGGTCGAACGGGCCAGCGGCTCCCTGCTGGCCATCTGGGGTCAGGTGCCACTTCCCAATGGCGGCCGTGCTGTACCCGTTGTCGTTGAGGACCCGAGGGAGAGGCGCGCAGTCGCGAGGAAGGATGGCCGAGTACCCCGGGAACCCGCCGGCTAACTCACCGATAGAACCGAAGCCCACCGCGTGGTTGTTGCGCCCCGTCAGCAGCGCGGCACGGGTCGGCGAGCACAGCGCGGTGACGTGGAACCGGTTGTAGCGAAGTCCCCCTTGAGCCATGCGGGTGTAGTTCGGGGTCTGGACCGGGCCCCGAACGTGCTCGGGTTCCCAAAACCGGCGTCGTCGATGAGGACGAGCAGCACGTTCGGGGCGCCCTCTGGTGGCCTCGGGTGACTGACCAGGGCCCAGTCGGGCTGCGACCCGGCCAGCGTCTGGCGGACTATGCCTGAAAAGGCCGGCCGGCGGATCGGGAGATGGCTTCGATTAACGTCGTTCATGCTCGTCGTCCTCGTTAGTGCTATCGGGCGGTAGTCGATGCTGACTGGCGGTAATCGGCCAGCAGGGCTTTGATGTCTTGGACCGAGAGGCCTGGGTAGGCGCTGTAAAACCCGATGGGCGGGTAGTTGTTCGCCACTCCCCACTGGTAGAACGCCTCGGCGTTCTTGGCCACCGGGGTCGGCGGGCCGCCAATGACGTGGGGGAAGAGAGCATCGAAAACGAACGAGGTCTTGTCGGCAAAGTCCTGGAAGTACTTGTCCATATCACCGTCGAAGACGGTGAAGAAGCCTATGTGGTTGTGCTCAAAAGGGACAAAGTCGGCGAAATGCAGCGTCCCCAGAGAGTCCGACGCTTTATGCCCCTTGTCTCCCACCAGGGCCCCCGCCACCAGCTTCACGGCAAAGGCTTGCAGCCGGGACTTGAAGGACATGTACGTGAGCAAGAAGCCCTGCGAGGTGTGGCCCGTAAAACCGGCCGCCCGGGCGCACGCCTTGATGTCTTGGACCGAAGCGTCCTCGTAAGCGAAATACGTGTCTAGCGGCTCGCGGACATGGTGCTTCAGCCATTTGACCACCCTGTCGGGGTTATCGGCCACAGGCGAGGCGGGGGGGTCGTCCACGTGCTCGAAGATGGCGTCGAACACCGGGCCCGCAACCGCCACGAGCCGCTCGATGTGCTGGTCGACTTCGCCGTCAATGTCCGAGATGAACAGGAGCTTCTCGTCCCCCTCCACCATGAAACGGGAGAAATGCACCGTACCCAGGTCGTCCTGGGCTTTGGCCAGGTCGGGCATCAAAGGGGGCAGCTCTTCGGGCAGCGCCTTGGCGTTGGCTGGGCCCGCAATGGGGAAGTCGACGACCAGATGGCTCTGGCTCATAGCGTTCTCCTTAGCATTAGGGCTCTCCCTTCAGGTCGGCACCAGAGGATTCGCCGATGCGCAGCTGTTCTGACTGAGGCAGGCTAAAGCGCGCTGGCCCCGCCGGAGTCACCCATTAAGGATGAACTCGACACCGCCGCCGGCTTGTTGGGCGGACGAGGGACGGCGGCGCCAACCGCGGCTCGGCGTGCTCGGGGGCTAGCTGTCGTTAAGCCCGGCTCCTGCTACAGCGGTTCCTCCACGTCGAACCCGAGCGCCAGCGCCAACTTGGGGGCGGCGTCCACCACCCCGGGGAGGCCGAGGACAGGAACGAGGCCCAATAACACGCCTACTATCTCGTTGCCGGTGGCCCCCGCCGCCCACGCTGCATCGGCTTGTTCCCCGAACGACGGAACGGGGCCGTGCGTGGCCACAAGGGCGCCAATTCGGACCAGGGCCAGCGTTTTCGGGTCCAGCTCTGGCTTGGCACCAGCCTGGTCGGTCAACGTCTCGGTGAAACCCGCGTCATTGACGGCCAGCCGCCGGAGCCGGTCCTTATAGTCCTGGCTCATCGTCTCCTCAATTTCCACAAGGGTGTTAACCCCGCTGAACCCATCATCGCCCGTCACGACGGCCACGGCATCACTCACATTGGGTGAGCCGGCTGGCGCCCGTTTTGGCCCGGCGCTGGCTTGGCCTCGTTACTAACCGGTAGTCCTATGGCCTAGCCGGCTCGCGACCGTGGTTCCCTTGGTCCGGGGGAAAGGTCAAGGCCGCCCCGAGACTCCAGACCGCCTCCGCACCCTTCCTACAACAATCACGCACAGTGCGTGATGCCAGCGGGGACGGACCGGATTAGCGTGAACTAGTGGGCCTACGAAACCCGCGGGTGTCCCGCTTGACTTTAGCCATGACGCAATAACGGACGAAAGAGCGACGCTGCCACTGACACGGGTGGCTTCCATCAACGAACCGCAGCGATGGTGTGGGAAAAGCCGCTACCACTCAGAAAAAGCGAGGACAGCTCTAAATGACCGCTATAGATGCATCATGGGATTGGGCGTGGCGTAATGACAGCCCCATAACGGCTAAATTCCTGCCCCCTCCGCTACCACGCTATTGGGTCCATCGGGACCGCCTCGATCGGCAGCTTTCGATCGCGTTGCAGCACGGGCTGACGGTCGTGACCGGACCGCCGGGGGCGGGCAAGACCAGCCTCCTCGTGGACTGGGCACAACGGCGTCACAATGGCCTGGTGGCGTGGCTAACCGTGGAGGCGGCCGACAACGACCCCAAGCTGTTCCGCGACAGCGTCGCGGCCGCCATGGGGACAGATCACGCACAACATCAGGCCACGTTCGCCAACAGATCGACAACGGAAGGCGGTCAAAGCTTCGACCTTCTGGAGGGTCACACCCTTTGGGACCGGCCGCGGGTCCTGGTCGTAGACGACTTTCACCTCATAAGCAATGAACGGGTCATAAGCGCGGTGGCCCACCTCGTCGACCATCTTCCGTCCAACCTACGGTTGGTGTTCGTTGGCCAAAGAACCCCAATGTTCGCATCGCAGCGCCTCCTGGTACGGGACGAGGCAACCACAATCGTAAACGATGACCTCCGCTTCACCTCCGAAGAGTGCGCGGCGTTAATTGCTTCGGCCGTCGGGAGGTTTATCTCCCACGAGGACTTGGAGACATTGACTGAGCGAAACGAGGGTTGGGCCGCCGGACTGCACCTGGCTGCCCTGGAACTGGGCGCTTCCGAGGACCCTTCGGGGTTCGTCCGTTGCTACAGCGGCGCCTTCGGCCCGGTGTCAGAATACCTGGAACATGAAGTGCTCTTGTGCCAACCTGCGGACCTGGTCAGGTTCTTGCTACAAACGTCGGTGTTGGACCATCTTACCGAAGAGTCGTGCCTGGCCATAACCGGCCGCCATGACGCCGGCAAAATCCTGAGATCTTTCGCCGACCAGAACCTCTTTGTTATACCGGTGGGCCCAGCCGAAGGGGTATACCGCTATCACCATCTTTTGGCGGACGTGCTGAGAAGCCGCCTGCAACAAGAGGGTTTGTGGGTCGGTCGCGATGCCCACTTCCACGCGGCCACGTGGTGCGAACAAATTGGGGACCTGCGTTCCGCCGTCGACCATTTTGCCCAAGCCGAAGAGTACGGCCGGGCCCTGTCCCTATTGTTCTCTAACCTGCCTCGGGCCTGGAACACAGTATTCTTGGATAACGAAGTGGTCGCGCCCAAGGCCGATGATGGGAGGGATCCCAGCCACACGTATCTTCTGGCTGCCACGCGACTGGGCCGGCTAAAGGTTTCCCAGGCTGTCCAACTGCTGCAGCAGCTCAACGCCTGTTCCGCCGAGTGCTCGGACAAGCAGATGTGGCGCGGCCGGGCGGAGTTCTTGTGGGCACTCTATGCGCACCGGATCGCGGACGCGTCGAGTGCGCTCGAGCGGGCACAAGCTACCCTCGAGTTTTTGGCGCAACATGGGCCTCATGGCCGGTCGTGGGGGTCCGCCGGCGGCCGGCCCCAGCTGGGTGCAGACCATCGACATGGCCATCTCCGCTTATACACCTCTTCTGGCCGCACACGCTCATCTTTGGCTCGGAGAACTGGACGAAGCACACGAGATCCTCGTTGACCATTTCGGTTCTCAAGAAGCAGCGGAGGCCAACGAGCCGGCCCTGCTGTCCGTACTTGCTTGCCGCCGAGGCCAACTGAGCCTGGCCTACAGACTTGGAAGAGCGGCCTTGCAACGAGCCGAAGAACCGGGCGGAGAGAGCTTGGCCATCTTTGACGCCCGGTTGGCGGTCGCCGAGGTCCTGTTGGAGCACAACGAACTGGAGCAGGCCCAGGAGCTGCTCCAGTCTGCGGTCCGGCTCTGCGCATCTCCGCAGGCTTCCCACTGGGCTTCGGCGGTCGAGCTAGACCTAGTGCGGTTGATGGTGGCGCAGGAGCGTCCGAGCGAGGCCCTGAACCGCTTGGGGCACCTGCGTCACGTGGCGCTGAGGGACCCCCTGCCCCGCCACCTGCTAAAAAAGGCCAACGAGGTCGAGATCGGTTGCCGTGTCTCGCTGGGCGACCTGGAAGGCGCCCTCTCGGTGGCCAGAGCGGTCGATCGAAGGGAGATCTCGAGCCAAACATTGGCTCGCATCGACCTGGCTTCAGGAAGACCTGACCGGGCGCTGGCGCGACTTTCTTCGGACCGACCGGTCAGCCTGGCGCACGAGGTACGGCGGCTGGTTTTGCTGGCCTGTACGGAGCGGCAACTTGGGCGGCCCGTCCGAGCCGATGACGCCATATGCAGGGCCGTAAACGCGGCCCGACCGGAGGGATATGTTCTGCCGTTCCTGGAGCCGGGAGGACAGGTACTGCCGTTGCTTCGCCGCATGTACGCCTCCGGGGGAGACCCGTACCCAGCCTACTTGCTCCGCCAAGCCGAGCGGGCGGCTCCCGCGCCCGCTGTGAGCGAGCAAAGTACCATGCTGGAACCTCTCACCGAGCGCGAAAGGCAGATGCTCGGGTTCCTTTCGTCGCACCTCAGTTGCCGGCAAATCGCGGCCCGGGTCTATATCTCCCCCAATACCGCCAAAAGTCACGTGAAATCGCTTTACAGAAAACTAGGTGTTTCCTCTCGAGACGAGGCTGTCGCGATCGCGGTGTCCTGCGGCTTACTTTAGAATCGGAAGGAGCCTCGAATTGCGGTCAAATGTGACGAGGTCGGACCGACGGTCGTTTGCTACTTGATTGGCAACCTTGAGCAGATAACTGTGGACCACTTTCGCCAAGCTCTACCGGAGCTCACTGACAAGAAGCAAGTGATCTTCGACCTGTCAGCGGTTCCCTTCATCGACTCTGCTGGGCTAGGCGCCATCATCGGAGCGATACGTCGTGTACGTGAGAACGGCGGTGAGGCCGTTGTCTGCGCCCCCAAGAGGTCAGTTTGCCGAGTAATGCAAATAGTTGGTCTTAATCGGATCGTGGCCATCGTCGATAACGTCACCCGCGGGCTCGAGTACCCTGTCGTGACCCGTGCCCCACCTTCTGCCGGGGCGTCTTCCCTCTGTCGCCTCGCGCTGGAGCAGGCCAGTCGAGGTGGGTCCCCTCGACAGCGGCCAGCAATACTCCCATTTGACCCTGAACCGCCGACAGGCTCGTTGGCAGTTGTTTCGCTTTTACCACCACGAGGTCCCTTGCCGCATAAATCACCTCATCGGGATGATGACTAGCCCTCACCTGCGGTTACCACACTAAGTCCCTTCGGGCCAAGCCTGGATTAGGGCCCATGAACAAGCGAGGAGACGAGCCGGATGGACGACCGAGAGGTCCTTCGCCGCCTGGCGATACGTGACAAATCACTCCTAGAGGGCAGCCTGTCAAAAAGCGCGATTGAGTTCGCCAACTGACCATGGACTGGGTGAGCTTCTACGGCCTCGCAGTCTTCGCTGCCCTATACCCGGTCGTCCTGGCGATCGTCGCGTTGTTGTTGCCCCATCCGCGTCCGGCCGTTCTGCTGGCCGGGATGTTGACCGGTGGTTTGTTGATTACCGTTATTTCAGGGCTAGTGATCGTTTTCGTAGTGGGCAGCACCGACGTGCTCAGCTCGAACCAGCACACAGTGGCCCCGGCAGTCAACATCACAATCGGGGTCATCCTTCTCGTAGCCACTGTGATAATCTTGCGGGGCCCCGGCAAACTCAAGCTGTCTGGACCCCGGCACAAAAAAGCGCCTCAACCGCCCGAGAAGGAAAAACCCCCGGGATGGGCGGCACGAGCTGCCAAAGCCGATTCTTATTGGGCCGCCCTCGTGATCGGAGTGGTCGTCGACTTGCCCAGCGTCTGGTACCTGGCTGCGCTCAAGTACGTCATCGATGGCAAGTTCGCCGATGTCGTCAGCTTGCTACTCATAGTCTCCTACGCCCTCATCGCGTATATTTTCATCGAGCTCCCTCTTATCTTCAACCTCAGATGGCCGAAGCAGACACAGAACATAGTTCAGTCCGCCAATAATTGGGTCAAGACTCACCAGCGACTAATTGCGGGCGGGATCACGGGCTTTATTGGGGTCTGGCAACTCTCCACCGGCGTTGCCAAGTTGTGAGTAGGATGCTGGCGAAACGGCTAGACGGTAGGAAGGGTCGGTGTCTCCCAAGGATTGCTTGACGTCAGTCCTCGATCTCCTCCCAGACGGCCTGCTCGTCGTGCTCCTCCCAGTCGGCGCCGGGCAGGGCAATGGCCCACCTTGTCCACGTCCCGGTCGGCCGGGCGGGAGTGGTCCTGACCCTGACACGGGCAACCATGCCGGGCGTGAGCTCTACAGGCTCGTTCAGGGGGGCCGTCGTCATGCCCCAATGAGTCGGAGGGTCGCCCGGCCCGACTGAGAGCGAGATGCCCGGCGCGAGCTCGGCGCTGAACCAAAGTGCGAGCGCGTTGGCCGTACCCTTCTCGTGCA
Organism: uncultured Acidimicrobiaceae bacterium; assembly: GCA_963750465.1. Taxonomy (GTDB): domain Bacteria; phylum Actinomycetota; class Acidimicrobiia; order Acidimicrobiales; family Palsa-688; genus Fen-671. The sequence continues at coordinate 43,323 of CAVVRE010000004.1, read as the reverse complement.
CGGTCAGCACCGTCTCAGCTTCGTGAGCCGCCTGCGCCTGCTCGACGGTGACGAGGGCCGCGTCCGTTGTCCACAACCGGCTCGGCTCGGAGCGCCTGTCGCCCGCCGCGAGGTGACGGGAGCTGCCGGAATAGAGGATCTCGTTGACAGTCTTGTCGACCAGGTCATCGAGCCTGAGGCTGTACGGGTTGTGCCTCAAAAAATCCACCATGTCAGCGAGATAGCGGTCGTACACCGAGCGCGGCCCAGGCCGTGGCCGAGTACGGGATCATTGTCCCACCCGGTTTGAGCCAGCGGTCACGGGCGGCGATCACCGGGACGAGCATCCCCTCGTCGATCCCGAAACCTCCGAGCCACTCCGAGACGACCACATCGACGCGCTCCGCCGGCTCAAGGTCCAAGACGTCACCCTGGATCACCTGGACGATCGCCTCGACCCCGTTCGCAGCAGCCAGGTCCCGCGCCAGGACGGCAACCGACGTCTGCTCCACCGCATAGACACGCGCCGCTCCCGCTTGCGCCGCGAACAAGCTCAGTATCCCGCTTCCGGCCCCGACATCGAGAACGATGTCGCCGGGGTGAACAACCGAATGGACCGCACGCCGGAAGGCCTCGGTGCGCACGCGGTCACGGATCATGGTCCGGTGTACCTCGAACTCCGCGTACATCGGGTCGGCTGAATGCTTTATCGGCGTCCGCACGCCTCCAATCTAACCTGCCCGCTGTTGTCGCGCTCGAGCGCCGACATCCTGGGACCTGGCAGCATCCTTGGGATGTTGGCATGGGGAAAATCGACGCCCGCTTCTAATTCGCCGCGCTCGCCGCTCGAGACGACGATTCACCCATTAAGGAGGAAGACGCTGTAATCGAACGATGGAACGATTGAAACGGGGCCAAGTCCTTCAACGGCCACCCTAACGGAAAGGAGCCTCTTATGGGGTTCAGGCGGCGCACACGACGCCGGGCTCTCGTCGCCGGAGCGATGATGGAGCACCACCACGATAAAGTGCAGGCGCAGGACCAGGACGCCGGTCCTGCGCCTGCCGGTTACGACCAGGGGCCGGCGCAGTATGCGCCTCCTCCAGCCGACCCCGCCAGCCAGCTCGAACACCTCGCCCAGCTGCATGCTTCTGGCGCGCTAACGGACGAAGAGTTCGCTACGGCCAAGGCCCAGGCGCTCGGGACATGAAAACACGTGAGGCAGTGAGGAGATTATTGAACAAATCGATGACGACACGGGCGGCGATGCAATGAGCGGATCGCGCAAAAATGTGCTGTTGAAGGCGATCGAGGCCGAGGCTATCGGCGCACCGGTCGACCTGGGCACCCTGTTCACCGACGACATTGTCGGTTGGTCGCCGTATGCGACCGTCTCCGGGCTGACAGCACTCGCCGATCTCGCTGCGTTGCACGATGTCGCGTTCTCCAACGTCGTCATCAAGTGCCGGGGGCTCGACGAAGTCGGGAACAAAGCGTTCGCCGAGTGGCTCATTGAAGCAGATCACACCGGGCCATTGGTCCTCGGCGAGGACGTCGAACTGGAAGCAACCGGAAGGCATGTTCAGTTAGCCGGCGTCACTGTGGCGGACTTCCGCGACGGGAAGATCCGGTCATACCGGACCTATTTCGACGACTTGTCGGTGATCGAGCAGATTGTTGGTGCCTGACCAGCCGGTCGTTTCGGAGTTCGAGGTCGAGGAGCATCCGGATCCGCTCGACCTCGAGGTCCTGGAAGCTCATATCCGTGGTGAGGCGTCGGTCGCCCTGGGGCTCGGTGAAGAAAGGGACCTGGCGATTTTTGTGCGCGACGCCGGTAGGGTGGTAGCCGGAATTAGCGGATGGACCTGGGGAGACTGCTGCGAACTGCAAAACCTCTGGGTGGCCCCGAACCTGCGAGGTCACGGGCTCGCGACTCTGCTCCTCGCGGCCGCAGAGGCTGAGGCGACAGCCCGCGGTTGCTCGCAGACCGTCCACTTCACCTATGACTTTCAGGCTCGATCTCTCTACCAACGGAACGGGTACCATCTCATAAGCAGAGTCGAGGACTTTCCGTCAGGAGCGGGCCTCCTCTGGTACCAGAAGCGCCTACAACCATGACGGACTGCTTGACTTACACATCTATAGCGCCAACGGGTCCGGAGCTCGAAGCCGACTGGCAGGCAGCCCGAAACAATCCACTCGGCATCACCACGCGGCTCTGGGCCTCGGTCCTGAGCAAAGCGTGCCCAGGGAAGCGTGGGTACCCCGCCCGTACCAAGGCTCTGTGGTCCCACGGCAAACCACCCAAGGGGGGTGATCCAACGTCCATCTGGTGCCCTTCATAATTGCGTAGTGCCAGTTTTCATCAGCTTCGGATGGGCCCAACGCTCTCGTAAGTGCTGGCACGGTAAACCAAACCTCGACCAGAAAGATACGAACAATGCTCGCTTCCAGCTACCCGCTATTGAATATCTTTTGGACAATGTTATGGTTTTTCCTGTTTTTCGCCTGGATATGGTTATTGATCATCGTCTTCGGCGACATTTTTCGCAGCCACGATTTGAGTGGCTGGGGTAAGGCCCTCTGGACGATATTCGTCGTGTTGGTACCGTGGCTTGGGGTGCTGGTCTACTTGATCGCCCGTGGTGGAAAAATGCAAGATAGGGCGGCCAAAGAGGCCCAGCAACAGGACCAGGCATTCCGCAGCTATGTCCAAGATGTGGCTGCCCCCACGAACAGCGCCGACCAGCTAACCAAGCTGGCCGACCTGAAGGCCTCGGGCGCGATCAGTGACCAAGAGTTCCAGACGGCAAAGGCCAAGCTTCTCGTCTAAAGAGAGGGCGCTCTTCTAGCCCGACTCTACCCCGGCGAGCCCGACTCCACCTGGCGACAGAGGTCGGAGAGCGAGAAGTGCTGAAAGCCGACCCTGGTAGCCTCGGTCGGGCTACTGCCCAGCGACATCCTTCAGATTGGCCCGGGCCTTGAGATTGCCCCAAGGGGAGCCTGGACAGCTCGCACAGGTCTATATCGACGCAGCCGTGGGCGACTGGGAACGGGTGGGCACCGGGACCGCAGGAAAACCAGGGTCGGCTCAAATGGTCCGCGCAACAGAACCTGAGGACGAGGAAGTTATGAGCTAACTCAGGAGGTTGCGATGGCTAGGAAACGTAAGCTGAATGTGGGGCCCGGGCGCTCAGCTTGGAACGGCGGGTGGAATATTGATGGGGCTGAGCGCCGGTGACAAAGTGGGGGCCATAGCGGCTCGCTTGGGCCGAGCGCCGCCGACCATCAGCCGGGCAGCGGCCCTTTTACGGCACCGTGGTAAGGGCCCATTTCTGCGACCCTCACTTGCCGTGGATGCGGGGCAGTAACGAGAACACCAATGGCTTATTGTCCCAGCACCTCCCCCAGGGCACCGACTTGTTGGTTAACGCGCCCGAAGACCTCGACGCCGTGCGGCCTCGAGCTTCAAGGGCCGCCCTCGACAAAACGTTGGCTGGGTGACACCATTTGAGAAGCTCGATCGGTTTCTCGTTGCGATGACTGATTGAGACCGCTCAGTCTTATTGCCGCAGAATGCACCCTTCCCCCTGCCAGCGCAGGATTTTAGCGCTCAGGACTTGTCATTGTCGGCTTGGGAGCCGAGCCACGCATTGGCGTCGGCGAGGGCGGCTGCGCTCGAGTCACCCAGAACCGGCGTTGCCTCGAAGGCTTTGAGCGGCCCGGACGCATTCAGACGTCCAGTCCGGTCGAGCGTTGCCACCAGTTCGTGGTCGAGACCGCTCAAGTAGAGCCGGCCGCCGGCCGCGCCGAGCCGCTGAGCGTAATCAGCCAGCACATGGAAAGAGGTGGCGCCAAGATTAGTCCGGCCCCGCAGGCGCAACAGAACCACGGGGTGGGCGGCGCCTGCGGGGTCTGGCAGCCGAGCCTGCAGCGTACGCGCTCCGGCGTAAAAGAGGCTCCCGTGCACGTCGAGCACGATGACCGAACCATTTCTCACGTGGGCGGGCGCCGGACGTTCCTCGAAGCGGCCGTCGGGCCGGGTGACGACTTCGACTACGGCAAGGTCGAGCGCCTCCCGGTTGAGCTGAAGTAGCAGCGAGAGGGCCACCCCGATGCCGACGGCGGTGGCTACCGGTAAGAAAAGGGTGGCGGCGAATGTCGTGATGATGGCCACCTGGGAGATCCGGCCGGTGCGGAAGATGGTCGCCATCTCGCCGAAGCGCAGTGAACCGAAGGCGGCGTAGATGAGCACGGCAGAAAGGGTGGGGAGCGCCACCTTGGCCACCACGCCCGAGAACGCCGCCAGGATCGCTATCATCCACAGACCCGACCAGATCGACGCCCAGCGTGTCTTGGCGCCGGCGGCCACGTTCAAAGCTGTCTGGCCTACGGAGCCGCCGACGGGCTGCCCTCTGAAGAACCCAGATGCCAGGTTACCCACGCCTTGGGCGACAAAGTCCCGGTTGGCGTCCGAGAGCGAGCCGTCAGGGTTGAGGGCGGACTCCGCTACACCGGCACCCTGGACCAAGACGATGACCGCTACGGCCAAGGCGCCCGTGACAACGCTGAGCGACAGTTCGCTCAGCTTTGGCAGGTGCGGCAACGGGATGCCCTTAGGGATGGCGCCGGCCGACGAGACGCGAGCCACGGTGTCCAAGCCGGCGACGATGACGACCAGCGAGGGCACCACCAGCGCCACCACCGCAGCCACGCTCCTGAACCGACTGTGGCTTACCACCACGATGATGCCAAGGGCGCTCAGCCCGACAAGGAACGACGCCACGTCGACCTGGCTCGGGTGGGCCAAGGCATTGAACGCCTTTTCGGCTGCGAACGAGCCGCTCGCTGGCACGCCGAGCAAGTCCGGGACCTGGCCCAGGATGATGTTGACGCCGATCCCGCTGAGGAAACCGATCATCACGGAGTGGGACACGAACCTGGTGTAACGGCCGAGGTGGAGCAGGCCGGCTGCCACCATGACGGCGCCCGCAATGACCGTGAGCAGGAACAGTGCCTCGGGCCGGTCGGACGCGTTGACCCCCGAAAGCGCAGAACCAGCGGCCAGGGCCGCCGCGCTGGTGGTGGTGATAACCATCAGGCGGGTACTGGCAAACAGCCCGCCCCCCACAGGGCCGAGTGCGCTGGCGTACAGGCCGTAGATCGGGCTGACGCCGACCAGGACGCTGGCGGCCATGCCGTCGGGGACACTGCCGATGGCACCCGGCAAACCGGCCAGCATTTCACCCTTTAGGGATCCCTTCTCGGGGCGCACCGACCGCAACCACGACCTGGGGGCGTCGAAGCGCCTCTTACGAGTTCCGGTCGGCTCGGTTACAGGCACGATCGTTCCACTCGGCCCAGTCCCGTCCGCACATGCTCCCGGGGCTCAATCCTCCGGCCCGCCGCGAAACTCGTTGTGGGACCGTGAGCTACGTCGAACCGGACCTCCGACCCTGGACCGCGGACTGATGTAGTCAATTTGTGAGCTATGTAAGCGGTCAACGGGATAAGACCGCGCTGGGCGCCGCGTCGTTTGGGTACAGCTTGCGGCTTTTCTCGGCTGCGCCAAACCGTGTGTCCACAACCGCCGGGACATGGTCCCGAAGGCCCCGGAGCGATGAGCCACAGCCTAGGGTGCCCGACTTCGCCATCTATGGGACTTTGATGTCAGTGGCCAGCGTGTCGCCGACGGTCGTGCCACCGCCTGCCGCGGAATTTACCTGGAAAAGATAACCCTCGAAGGCTACCAGCGGCACTGCCTTCGATACGGAGACGTTGCGGGCAAGGGTGACATGGAACGCGATCGTCTCCGAGGAATGTGGCGCCATGGTGGAGCCCACTGCGGGGCCGAGGTAACCGTTGATGTCGTTGCCGCCGCCTGTCGACCCTGTCAGCCGCACGTTGGTGAAATGGCCGCTCATACCGTGGGTCGAGTACGACAGGTGCACCTGGCCGGCGTTGACGTCCCTCTCGGTCCCTGTCCCGGCATAGATGTAGAAGTTCACCTGGGCATCCGTTAGGGGATGGGGCGAGGGGTTCGTTGCTGTCATGGTGAAGCCGGTCGCGCTGCCTGGGCGCAGCGAGGACGGGAACTTAGCCACCACGGTGGGGCTGTACTTCACGTCTGAGCCCTGGTAAATGATGGACTCGGCGGCCCGGCCGCCTTCGGCCTCGGTTGCGACCACCCAGCATTGCGCGTTGAACTTCGACGCCGTGTAGGTCACAGTCGCATGGCCGGAGTAGTTCGTGACGGCTTCGTGGCTGCTGAGCTTGCCGCACAAGCCGGTGCCGTACTCGAGGCCCGTGCTGAAATGCACGTGGTCTCCCTTTACCGCGTACCCGAGTGTGTCGCCAACGGCCACCGTGATCGTCGAGGTCGATTTGCCGTTGGCGGCCAACGCGGTTGGGAACGCATCGGCGAAGTCGTTACCTATGGTCGTGGCCCCGGTCCCCGTGCCCGCCGCCTTGGGGTTCTCCGCCAGCGCTTCGCTCAGGGCGCAGCCTTTGCCCACCCCGGACTTGGCGTAAGCCAGGTTGCTGAACATCTCCTGGACGTAGTACTTATGGCCATTTAAGATCTGGTTGTACTCCGTGCCGCTCGGGTTTGAGCCGCTGGTCGAGCCCAATGCGCCCCCGTAGTTGTTGTCGCACATGTCGCCTATCTCGTTGCCTTTGCCGTCGAACCAGCCGTACTGGGGGTTGAGCGGGTCGGTGATGGCCTCGTTCAGCTCGTGGGCGAACGTGCTCACCTCACCGTCGGCCCGGAGGTTCCCGTTGGGGGCCTGGCCGGTGTCGCAGCCGCCGTTGGAAGGAGGGTACGGCAGGTCGCCATAGACGGTCTGGTCGGAGCCTGACCCGAAGGCCCGGTGGTAGCCGCAGTAGGCGCTGGCCGAGTTCGACCCGTCGACGTCCTCGGTCTCGACCCCCGGCGGGAGGAACACAGGGTAGAAATGGGACAGGTCGGTGGGAAACTTCTGGCTGCTGGTCACCGTCCTCAGCTCGGCGCGCAGCTGTGCATCGGTGATGCACAGCCTGAAGCTGGGGGCGGGCTTGCAGCCGTTGGCCGGGAAGGCGCCGGCGTCGACCAGAGGAGTTCCGGCGCTGATCTTATAGCTGATGTACGTCTTCACGCCAGCGAGGACGTCGTCGTACTCGGTGTCGATGGAATAAATATTGTCGGTGCTCCCGCTGGCGGCCGCGACGTCGTGGATGTATTGGTCGAGAAGGCTTTCATAACTGGCCGGGAACCTGTACCGACTGCCGCTCGGCTGCCACCAGACGGGGGTGACAGTGAGACCCCTGGCTCCGTTGGTCGACAGGACAGGGCCCCCGTAGTAGATGAGCGGTGGGGTGCAACTCGAGCAGACCTGTGGCTCGATGGTCCCTTCTGACTGCGGGTACTCCGCAGCGAGGACCGGCTTTTGGCGCGGGGCTCGGTCAGCGGCTGCTGCGGCGATGGGGCTGGTCGAGGCCCCGCTGCACGCACCGAAGACAACCACGGCCGCCCCGAAGGCACGTGAGCGCAGCCGCCATGTGCATTTACCACTGGCCGTTTTCGCCGTTCTTGCTTTTCGAACGTCGTTCCCGTCTATTCGATAGTCTCTGCACTTCTCCATGTCGTTCCACCTCCGCATAGTTCGGCGTCGAGAGGATTACTCATCACGTGTCTCATCACGCCACACCTTCCAGCCTCCGGCCTCACCCAGGGAAGGTGGTTGCCGCCCTGCTATCAGGTCAACGAAGGTTTCGCGGGATTTGTGGCTCGGCCGTCTTCACCGCCAGCAACTCCAGGCCGAGCGCACGAACGCGGTCAAGAGCACCATAAAGGGCCGCCTGGTCAGGAAGCTGGGCACGCAACACTGTATTACCAGCGCCTACCGTGACGTCGAAATCCTCGAAGGCCTCGACGATGGCCGGCCGGGCCTCCCCGGCGAAGGTGATCTCGTACGTCATGGGGGTCACTAGCGCTCTGGTCTAGTCAGCCAATTCGTATGTGCCTTACAAGGCTCACAGGCACCGAGAGCTTTGTCGTCACCCACCCTGGGTGAGATTGCCCAGCCTGGCGGGAGTATGGGCTCTTAAGTCGAACGGAATAGGCGTTCTCCCTTACCCGCCCGGCTGGCAGTAATGCCGCTCCTTGCGCGGCCCAGACCGCAAATGACGAGGGTGGTTTGCGGCAATCGGCCTGTTACAAGTTCAGTCGCTCGGACCTTGGTGCGCCCGCTCCAAGCCCATCTTGGCGGCATTGATCAGAAGGCGCGCCACCACGCCGATGATGACCAGGTCGACTATCATCTGGGCGCTCACGATGAGGCGGGCCGCATCGGTGGCGGGGACGATGTCGCCGAAGCCGACCGTCGAGAAGATCGTAATCGTGAAATAGAGCGCGCTTGAGTGGTCCAATTTCTGGCTGAAGATTGAGGAAGAGGTATGCGACAGAGATAGGTACAGTGTCGAGAACAGCAGCAGGAAGATCGGGACCACCACCGCCAACGCTTCGGCTGCCCGTAACCCCGGTAGCTTCGCGTGGACGACGCGGCGGGCCTGGTCCAAGACGATTACAGTAACTACCACGAGCCCAATTCCTAGACTGACGATTTCGCCTGCGCTGCTGTGCTTATCGAGCGGTGGGACGTAGTAGTAGCCCGCCACGAGGAGTACCCAGGTTACCGTGACCCTCAGTGCGGCCTGAAGCACCACCTGTCGCCGATGGCGCGGCTCCAGGTCTGGCAGACGCTTCGGCGTCACTTCTTTCGGACCTGACGAGCGGCTCAGGGCCGATCGTCGCATGCCTTGATGCGGGCGAAGCACCTAGCCATCCTCACCCATACGCGTGAACAACTCAATCACCTAGTCCGTATGAGCGTCCGTTCCTGCCTGGCATATTCGGGCCATGTAGCAGCATTGCCTCGGCCGGAAAGGGCCCAGCCCACGGGTGCGTTGAGCCTCGCGGCCAAGGGCTTCGGCGAGCATGAGTACAGGCCCTGCCAGGCTAAATAGTTGCACCTCCGTGGTCCGTCCTCGCGGCCGTCCTGAGAAAGGTGCTGGCACAAACGGCCCCGGTCTGTTCGAGCCTCTGAACGCGATCACCCGACTCGGGGGAAGAACAAGTCGCGAGCGCACGAGAATATTTCGTTACTCAAGCTCCGGTAAGCGCTTACAGAGTTGGAGCCGGTTTATGGTGCCGATGCAGAGTAAGAGCCGGGGCGCCGCTCCCAGCCGGAACGACCGACAAGTCGGACCAGGCGTAGCCGCGACCACGAGGGGCCACGGCAAGCTTGCCGGACCTCCTGTTCGTTGCCACGGAGGGTACAAGGCTTTGAAGCGCTGGTCTGTTTTGCCACCAATCGGCACAAGGGATCCTCGAAGTCCTCGGAACCTATTTGTCGGTGCCGCCGTGTCGAAGCGGCCTCGCCACGGGCGGTCAATTCGCGCGCCAAAAGGTAAGAACGGCTCGAATCTTTACCGGTCAGGAGGACAACCATGCCCGAGAGCATGAACGTGGAGGTCGCGCACAAGCTCGGGCAACAAGAACACGAAGATCGCGCTTGCAGCGCCGTCTGACACCACGAACATAGCGAACTAATGCGCAACTCGTGATCGCACCGTGGTGGCCATGCCTGACGCGAATACGACGATGGCTACCACGGGCAAGACTCATCCGTAAATCTTCAGAATGTCCCCAAAACGGCCCCTCAGCAATAAATGAAAACTTGTTACGGCTCGCATTATCTGTGGGCATCGGAGTTTAGGGCGCTAGCTCTTCTTCTGCCACCGGTAGACCGTGATCTGCTTGCAGACCAAGGTAGTGCCGCCGATCTTTATGGTCTTGTTACGTTCCGCTTTCGAGCACGTGCTGCCGGTGACAGGAGCCGAATGCGTTGTAGTCGTCGTCGTAGTCGTGGATCCGAAGGCGCTCCCCGCGCCTAGCCCGAGGCCGCTCCCAACAACGGCAATCGCCAGGATGCCCGGGGCCAACCGCTTCGCGACTGACATCATCATTGCGTCGTCCTTTCGTCGGTGTCCTCAGGAGACCACGGGTTCTCCGCCATCTCCTCATGAACTGGTAGAAGGGTAAAACAGTCGTCCCTCAGAGCCAACCTTACGTTGCGCCATAGGCGGTCATAAGGGTGTTTACTCCCGTGCGGGCCTGCGTGGCACTTGGTGCGGGGCGCACGAGCAGAGCTGCATGTATCTGCGAGCCCTACAAGGACACATTAGAGATTTTACAGCGCTACGGCTTCACCCAAATTGTGTGAAATCGCGGTGGCGAACCGTGCTGAGCGCCCCGTGCTCTGCCTCTCCTGACTACGAAGACACCGGACGGACACCGGGCACCGTGGCGCGCTCGCTCGCGCCTAACGGTACATCTCGACTTGGCAGGAAGATCACCCAAACTGGGTGTACCTTTCGCACGACGGCCAGTATCAAGATAAGGATATGACTGACCTAGACATCAACGAATTGGGGCCCGTCGACTACCTGGTAGTGGAGTTCCCGCCCGAGACCTCCAACTTCACCGGCGAAATGGCGAGTGAGATAGCCCGGTTGGTCGATGCCAAGATCGTCCGGGTGCTGGATCTGCTTATCCTGCGCAAGGACGAGGACGGCACGGTCGAAGGCCTCGAGATAGACGACTTCCAGGCGCTCGACGAGCTCCGGGCCGCCGAGGCTCAGCTCGCCGAGCTCCTGGCGGAAGAGGATGTAGCCCACCTCGCCGCCGCTATGGAGCCGGGGACTACCGCCGGCGTGCTCGTCTGGGAGAACTCCTGGGCCGCTCCGTTTGCATCCGCCGCCCGGCGGGCCGGGGGCCAGCTCATCGCCAGCGGGCGTATCCCCGTCCAAGCCATCCTCGCCTCACTCGAAGCCGAAGTACCGACGGAAGGAGAATGACATGCCGCTCCGACCCGCGCGCGCAGCTCGCGTAGGCGTCATCGGCGCCCCGGTCGCCCGTACCGCAGCCGTGGTCGGCACTGCCGTCGTCGTAAGCCACGGAGTCGACCGCCGCCAGGACCGCCGCGAAGACCGGGGGGACAGAAGGGACGACCGCCGAGATCGCTGATCCCGGCACGCACGACCGGACATCGGCCCGGGACGGGCCTGCAGCACCGGCCTGAGGGGCTCGACGGATCAGCGATAGCCCCTCGGCCCCTCGTCGCTCGCCGGACAACCGAGGGCGCAAGAGTACTTGCGTCCGTGAGATGAGGCGACGTTCGCCCGTCCGGTGGACGCTCCGTTTGCGGCTGCTGCACAGCGAACGAGTGGCTACAAAACAACCAATCCGTGGTTGACCGACTCGTCGAGTAGGTCTGGCCCGTGACCAGCTCCCAGCAAATCGACCTGCGTTGTGCCCGCCTAGGGGGTTGGCGGCTCGCTGTCGTCATTTTGTTTCATAATACGCCAAAGGTTCCAGGGCCAGGCCCCGTCGATCTCGACCTCCAATGAGAAACTGAGCGAGATGCGGATAATGACGATTATCCCGAGTACGACCACGTTTTCCAGGGTGGTATCAACGATGATCGTGCGCACGATGTCGCCGACTATGAGGACCTCCAGGCCGAGGAGGATTGCTTGTCCCAGCCGCCGACGGAGCCTGCGGTAGCTTTCGTGTACGGCGGCCGGCCGCACCATCGAGAGTGCGTAGTCGCCGAGGGCCAACAGTCCGCCGATGACCATGATCGCTGCGCCAAGAGCCTCGACCCCTTTGACGACATCGGATACGAACTGGTCATAGGTCACCCGGGCAATAGTGCCACCTTTGTTCTGGTCCGCGTAGGCAAATGCGAAATCGCCTGCGGCCCGGTCGAACGTCGGCATGGCCCGCAACGTAGAAGGCGTTGGCCAGGCCGTCACCGGAGCGACCGGGGGTCCTCGCGAGGCGCAGGCAACCGCGGCCGTAGAGGGCCAGGCCGGTAATCACGTCACTCTACAGAAATTGGCCCAGCAGAAGGGCTCTAGCCCCTTCCGGAGATAGCAGCGTTGGTCCGGGAAACACCCGATCCGGATGATGACCGACGGGTTACGCCGCCAATAACCTGACAATTTAGCAGCATGTCTTCAGTCAGCGAAAAGGAGGGCTAGCCATGGGTGCCGAGTCTGAACGGGTCAAAGGGTTTGGGAAGCTAGAAGACGGGCTGCGCCAGGCGAGCGACTGGTACCTGTGGGGTCCCTACGTGAGCGAGCGTCAATGGGGGACGGTGCGAGAGGACTACAGCGAGGATGGGGAGGCCTGGACCTATTTCCCCCACGACCATGCCCGGTCGCGAGCATACCGCTGGGGCGAGGACGGTCTGGCCGGTTTCTGTGACGTCGAGCAGCGGCTATGCCTGGGCCTGGCCCTATGGAACGGCCAAGACCCTATCTTGAAGGAGAGGCCGTACGGCCTGACCGGAGCAGAGGCCAACCACGGCGAGGACGTGAAGGACTATTGGTGGTACCTGGACGCCATCCCGAGCCACGCCTGGAACCGCTGGCGCTACCACTACCCGCAACGCGCCTTTCCCTATGAGGACCTCCGCCATGAGAACAGCCGGCGAGGCAAGCAGGACATGGAGTACGAGCTGCTCGACACCGGCGTATTCGACGACGACCGGTACTGGGTGGTTGAAGTCCACTACGCCAAGACAGCGCTCAGGACATCTTAATGTCGGTTCAAGTCACCAACATGGGTCCAGAGGCCGAGACCCTCCAAGTGCTGCCTTCGGCCTGGTTCCGCAATACCTGGTCGTGGGACTTTCACGCCCCCAAGCCCGAACTGTCCGCGAGCGGCCCCGCTTCGGTCGACATCCGACATCCTTTCCTCGGTGAGCTCGAGCTGGCGGGCGCTTCCGCACCCGGGGGCGCACCGCCGAAACTCCTGTTTTGCGAGAACGAGACCAACTACCACCGGCTCTACGGCGTAACGGCGAGCCCTATATACCCCAAGGACGGCATTAACGACCACGTAGTAGGCGGCCAAGCGACCGTCAACCCCGATCTCGCCGGCACCAAGTGCGCATTTTGGTACCAGGTGACGGTCCAGCCAGGGGCCAAGGCCGAACTGCGTCTGCGCATGCGCCCCAAAGGCACCAAACCTGAGCCGTCTGCGGCTCTGGGCAAGCACTTTGACGACGTCATAGCCAAACGGTGGGCTGAAGCCGACGAGTTCTACGCCGAGCTCACCCCCAAGGCCGCCTCGGCGGACGAGGCGATGGTGATGCGCCAGGCCTTCTCCGGCCTGCTCTGGAGCAAACAGCTCTACTACTACGACGTCAAGCGTTGGCTCGAAGGGGACCCCACCCAGCCGGCGCCCTCGTTATCGCGGCGCTACGGCCGCAACTCCAGATGGCGGACCTTTGATGCGTTCGACATCATGTCGATGCCGGACAAATGGGAATACCCCTGGTTCGCGGCTTGGGACATGGCTTTCCACTGTGTGGCGCTTGCGCACGTCGACCCGGCCTTCGCCAAGTACCAACTGGTCCTCCTGTGCCGGGAGTGGTTCCAGCACCCTAACGGGGCCCTGGCCGCCTACGAGTGGGACTTCGGCGACATCAACCCGCCCGTCCAGGCGTGGGCGGCACTCCAGGTCTTCGCCGTCGACGGAGGTCGTGATATCGACTTCCTGAGCCGTATCTTCGACAAGCTCCTCGTCAACTTCACGTGGTGGGTCAACCTGGAGGACAGGTCGGGTAGCAACGTGTTCGAGGGCGGTTTCCTAGGTTTGGACAACATCGGGCCGATCGACCGTTCTCACCTGCCCGTCGGGGGAACCCTTGAGCAGTCGGACGCCACCGGGTGGATGGCGACCTACGCCCTATCTATGGCGGCGATCGCCGTTGTGCTCAACCGGCTCGGCAACCGGCCGGCCCAAGACCTCGTCCTCAAGTTCATCGAGCACTTCGCCGCCATCCGGGACGCGATGGACTCCCAGGGGCTGTGGGACGACTTCGACGGTCTCTTCTACGACCGGCTTGTCACCCCGGACGGGACCCCCGTGCCAGTAAAGGTCCACTCGATGGTCGGCATCATCCCAATGCTGGCGTGCGCCGTCGTCGAAGAGCAGGCCTTGCAGCAGGCCCTCCTCGTCGGCAAACAGTTCGCGCGTCTGCTCCACGAGCACGGCCTCGAGGACCTCGACAAGCTCTCGGGCACCGGGCTGGTGCACGGGGAACCGGGCCAGCGCCGCCTGCTCCTCGGGGTGGTCGGCGTCGACCGTCTCGAGAGGATATTGACCAAGCTTTTCGATGAGCGCGAGTTCCTGGCGCCATATGTCCTGCGGGCCATCTCGGCCTATCACCTCGAACACCCCTACGAGCTCGACGTCGAAGGTTTCCGGGCCAGCATCGACTACGAGCCGGCTGAGTCCACCACCTCCATGTTCGGCGGCAACTCCAACTGGCGTGGCCCGCTATGGCTCCCCATCAACTACCTGGTAGTGGAAGCCCTTGGGCGTTACGACCGCTTTTTCGGGGACTCGTTCAAGTCGAGTACCCGACCGGTTCGGGCCAGAAGGTGACACTCGGTCAGGTCGCACAAGACCTGCGCCATCGCCTGACATCGATCTTCCTTGTCGGCCCAGACGGGCGCAGGCCCTGTTTCGGGGGGAACGAAAAACTCCAGACCGACCCGGCGTGGAAGGACAACATTATGTTCAACGAGTACTTCCACGGCGACAACGGCGCTGGCATTGGCGCTTCCCACCAGACGGGCTGGACCGGGGTCGTCGCCGACATCATCCGGCGTCGCCACGGGGACGTAGGAGCCCTCGGTGACATCCTCAGGATGGTGGCGGGGCGGAACCCAGAGAAATGACCACATTTAGCGAACACGCCAGCGCTGAGCTCTCCGGCCGCGAGCTCCCGCTCGGTGCAACCCCACGAAAAAGCCTGTGACTGCCAGAACTGCTACCTATAAGAGGGGACGAACCAGCCGCTCGCTCGGTTGCCGCACGCCTCCAGTGGCTTTCAGGCTGAGGAAAGGGACCCGTGGGCCAGCGATAACGTGACGCTGGCCCAGATGCCATAAGCGGTCAGGAGGTCGGCGAACGAGCCATTGTCGTTGCCCGTTTATCGATTGGCAGCCGGTGGAGCAGGTCACCCAGCGCTATACCTGTCGGTAACGGGAGCATGATGCTCCCTATTGTCAGGGCCCAGTCCCAGGTCGGCCGCCACCGCTGGCTAATGAGCTTGCCCCGGTACTCGAAAGACGCGCCCTCGGATTATGAGCGCCAGGATCACCGGCATCATCGCCAACGAAAGGGCGGAGAACGCGCTGGCGTACCAAGAAGGGAACGTGGCGGCGCCGGCGACGACAAGCCATACCTCGTCACTGTCCGAGAACAGGCCGATGGTATTTATGGCCACCCGGCGCTCGAGGCCGGTCCTACCGACCAACATGTGTACTGCGCCTGCGCGCATGTCGAAACCTTCCAAGATGAAGAACCCGGTCCACAAGAAGGCGCTAACTGCGAACCAAAAAGCTTTGGAGCTCCACCCCGTCCTCTAGTCCGTTAAGACCGGGGTCTCGTCCGGCCTGGGCACTGTCCCATCTGGACCGGCTGCTGCGGGCTCGCCCTCATCGCTCTCCGAAAGCTGCCGGGGCGCATAGCGGACCATGAGAACGGCGTAAATAACACCGAAAACACCGTATACCAGGACGAACAGGACCAAGGTGATCACGACCCAGGTCGAGCTCAACGTCGAGACACCATCCTTGGTCAGCATGAGGCCCTGGACGATCCAGGGCTGCCGACCGTTCTCGGTGAGCAACCAGCCCGTCGTGTTCATGAGAAAGGGTGCGATGGCGAACCAGGTCGCGAAAAAGAGGAACCCGCGGGCACGCTCCAGCCGGTGCCGCCACACGGCCCATGCGCCCCACAGCGCCAGCAGGAAGACGAGCGCCGCAGTGTGGGCCATAACGCGCATTGACCAGTACTGGATGAAGACGTTGGGCACGTAGTAGCCGGGGCCATACTCCTCCTGGTACTGGGCGTTGACCTGGTTGAGGCCCTCGACCTGGCCCTTCCAGGAGTTGGTGGCCAGAAGGGAAAGAAGATGAGGGATTTCGAGGATCTGGGTGGGTGTCTCGTCGAGTTTCCCGCCGCCCACTTGGAACAGAGAGAACGAGCACGGCTGGCACGTGTCCCACTGGGCCTCGGCCGCCGCGATCTTCATGGGCTGGTACCTGGCTTCGACGACCCCGAGCTCGCTGCCGACGAACAGGGCCAGTATGGTGGCAGGTACGAGGATTACAAGCGAAATCTTGGCCGTGTGCGCTAAGGCATCGACCGAGCCCCCTTTTTCCGGACTTGCCACGCAGATACCGCCAGGATTACCAGTGCCCCGGTCACCGCCGAAGCGAGGAGCACGAGCGCTAAACCCACAGGAAAACGGGGTTGGCGAACAGTGCCCGATGCTATTGAGCTCCGCTCGCCCGTCTTCGAGTTAATGGTGTAGCCAACCGGGTGTTGTATCCAAGAGTTTGCGGCCATGATGAACCCGGCCGAGATCACGGTGCCGACAGCAACCAGCCATATACAGGCCAGGTGCACGGCCCTCGGGAGCCGGTCCCAGCCGAAGACCCAGAGCCCGAGGAAGGTCGACTCGAGGAAGAAGGCGGCCAGGCCTTCCATGGCGAGGGGACCGCCGAAGACGTCACCACGAAGCGTGAATAAGCAGACGAGTTCATGCCGAACTCGAACCCCTTCATAAGCCCCGTTAGCACTCCAATTGCAACATTGATGAGGAGCAGGGTGCCGGAAAATCGAGTCAGACGGCGCATCTGTGGTTCGCCCGAGCGATGCCAGATGGTCTGCATAATGGCCACAAAAAGGCCAACCCGATGGTCACCGGCACGAAAAAGAAGTGGTAGACGGTAGTGGCGGCGAACTGCGCCCGGGACAGGTCGACGGTCAGCATGACAGGGTCACCCTTTCGGTATCGACTTCTTCCGGCCCCTTCTCTGCCTCGGAACGAGCCCTTCGCTCCCAGTGGGTGCGGCTTCCCACCTCAAGGACCGCAGGTCGACCGCAGTCAGGGTAACCACCATCGGCAAACCTACGGCCGACGGTTCCTGGCCGATTCACCTCGATTGGGTGAACCCTCGCCACCATGCGGGACTTATCGTCCATTCTGTAGGTTCTCTCTTCCGGCTCCGGAAATGAAGCGTTTGGTGCTCACTAACAGGAGACGGCGATGACGCTCAATTGGAGAGGTCGCCGTTGCAACTGGTGACAAGCTCGCAGGAGGCTCAACGACGTGGCCGAGCATTCCGTCGATTGTTGGCTGACCACCGAGATACTGCCCATGCCCGACAACCCAATCATCGCCGACAAAGAGGGACACGTGCACTTGGCCTACAAATCGACAGACGACAAGAAAAGCGGAGGCCTTTACGACGAGCTCCGGAAGACCTTTAACCAAGTGGGTCTGGCGCAGCACCACGTGCTGGACACGAACCTCGACATATGCCTGGGCATTGCCGTTGCCGGCGATGCCTACCGAGCCGGGACCCGCTGCTTCGGTACCCACCCACCGACGTCGGTCCTCGACGTCAACACCAAAGCCGATGGGCTCGACAACCTGCACGTCGTCGGCACCCGCGTTCGTTCATAGGCCGAGGACGGCCCGAACGAGAATTCAGCGTCATGCACGTCGGAGGCGACCTCAGCACTCCCGCAACCGTTCGGTCTCTGGTCCAGCCGAACCCGCTGCCTGCGTACCGGCCCGCCGCAGAACCCGACGAGCCACCTCGGGTTGTGGGCTCGCAATAGGCACCGGCCCCAAACCTAAGGAGACAGGATTGTGAAGCCGCTCGGAACGAGTTACCCGCCGATCGCTGACCATGGGCTGATCGGGCAACTGCAAGATGCCAACCGCTTGGGTGATTGCGGCAGTGCGCACGGAGCTGGTCGGCACGTTGTCATCTTGGCCAGTACCAACGATACGAGGTTGCTGTGAACATGCCTGACACGCCGCCGTCGAGTAACGATGTCCTAGCTCTGTTGCGGAGCCGGAACTACGTGGTACTGCTCGTTGTCGTCGCCATCCTCGGTGTACCGGTCGCGGCAGCGGCGTACTGGTTCCTTTACCTCGTCGACGATTTGCAAAAGTGGGTTTTCGACCCCGCTTATTTGCTGAAATCGTTGGGTTTTCACGGCGAGCCGATCTGGTGGCCGTTGCCCGTGGTGTGCTTGGCAGGGGTCCTAGCTGGCGTGTCGATCCAGTACCTCCCGGGCAGGGGAGGTCACTCACCAGCCGATGGGCTCCAGGTCGGTGGCGGGCCGCCGACGCCGAAGGTACTGCCGGGCATCGTTTTGGCCGCCCTGGCTGGTCTCGCCCTCGGCGCCGTCATCGGGCCGGAGGCCCCTCTCATCGCCATCGGGAGCGGGTTGGCCGCCGGGGCCATACGCCTCATCGCCAGGCGCGGCCTGCCCGAGCAAAGCGTCAGAGTGGTAGCGACCGCAGGGAGCTTCGCTGCTCTCAGCACAGTGCTCGGCTCTCCCCTGAGCGGTGCCTTCTTGCTGATGGAGGCATCGGGCCTCGGTGGGCCCATCCTTGGGTTGGTCCTAGTACCCGGCCTTCTGGCGGCGGGCGTCGGAGCGCTGACGTTTATTGGGTTCGATGCCTGGACTGGGCACGGTACGGTGTCGCTCGCCATTGCGAACCTCCCCCCCATTGGCCATCCTGATGGCGCTGAGTTCGGATGGGCGATCGGCATTGGCGTGGCAGCGGTCATTTTGGGCGGCGTCATCCGCTGGCTCGCGTTGTACCTGAAACCTCACATCGAGGGTCGGGTCGTCGTCCTGCTCCCTGTGGCCGGACTGATAATCGCTGGGCTCGCCGTCGCATTTGCTGAGTGGACCGGGGAGTCGTCTTCCTTGGTGCTGTTCTCCGGGCAGTCCGCACTGCCTTCGTTCGTGACAAACAGCGCCGCTTTCTCAGTTGGAGCCCTGCTGTTGCTGATCGTCTGCAAGGGGCTCGCGTACGGGATATCGCTGAGCGGCTTTCGGGGCGGTCCGGTATTCCCGGGCATGTTCATTGGAGCGGCTGGCGGCATGCTGCTCTCCCACGCAGCCGGCCTACCAGAGGTGGCCGGCGTCGGTATGGGGATGGGGGCGATGATGTGCGCCATGCTCGGCTTGCCTCTCAGCTCCGTCCTGTTGACAACCATTTTTATGGGTTCCGACGGCGTCGACGTCATGCCTCTTGTCATTGTCGCGGTCGTGGTCACGTACGTGGGTCGTGCCCATTTCTCACCTCGGCCGCGCGCCGCCCCCGACGCCACAGTCGCCACAGAGGCCGGCGCGCCCACTGCGCGGGCCGCTGCGCCAGCGAGTTGACTTGAGGGAGGGTGCTGGTCGAGGGACCGGTGCCAACGATGCCGGTCGAGCCGCACTCAACTTCTCGGCCACATGGCCAACCACACCACCCGGCACATCGCTGGGATTCTCCAAGAACTTGCCCAGGGACCGCACGGTGCCGAGTTGCACCGCAATGCCCGAACGGTTGTGATCCTGCCGACGAGTGGCGATCAACTCCAGGTCTATCTTGTCGAAATAAAAGAATCGGCCCAGTTGAGAAGCCGTCGGTTCCCCTGCGAATCCTCCGTAGTAGCTACATTGCTCGGGTGGCGAACTCCAGCGCACTGGCCTGTTCCCATTGCCGCACGACGACACGACAGAGGGGAAGCGCTTTGAAACCTACGACAACGACCGGCGCCGAACCCAGGTCGAAGCGAATGGCCCGGTAGCCGAAATGGCTCCCGATGCTCTCAATGGCGCCGGTGGCGATAGGGGGATCTGCTCACACGAGGCAACCGGTTCCTGGCGCCCCGCAGGGCCGGTCCTCCGTAGGAAGATCACGCGACTTCGTCCCCACGGCTGTCGGTCCCCGGTTCGTCAACCTTGCCATTATGCGTCCCGTCCCCCGCCGCTGGGACTCGAGAATCGCCCATATTCAGAACCGTCATTAAGGCCGTTCCCCGAGGAAGGTCGTCCCCGGCAACGACCTCGGACCAAGTCTCGCTGTGTGTGATCCAAAGTTGACCTGGGACCGCTTCGGATAAATCTCTGGTGGAAGCGGTTTTTCGCCGTTCGAGATCTTTTGCCCCAATGCGGAGAGCAAGATCACTCGCTAAGGCCGCTGCACTTCCCGGGACAGGGTCTGCACTCGGTTCCGGCTCGACCAAGACGACTTTGGTTGGTCTGGTGACGTCGCCGGTCACGACGGCGACCGGCGTGGTGATCGATGCGGCCACAGCTTCACCCGCTCCGCCAAGTACCAGGTGAGCGGACCTGCTCCGTTGACCGACCAGTACAAACGAAGGACGCTCTGCCGCGACATCGTTGATGATCCCATCGACAAACGTGGTGTGCACAAGCAGGGTAGGGTCAACGTCGAGACCGACTGCATGCCCGGCGGTACGCAGTTGCGAAAGCTCGGCCTGCTGTTTTGTTGCCTCGTGCGGTGAACTGCCGAGAACCCCGCGTACCACGCCACCGTCCTGAGCGGCAATGCGCGCGGCGATGAAGAACCCGATCCGCGCTTGCGTCGGATCCTCGAGTGCCACGAGAACGCGACTGCCAATTGGCTCGTGCCCCGAGTGATCGACGCGTACCGCCTTCTTGGCGCGCTCGACCAACAGCGTTGCCGCAATGATCGTCACCAAGATCAACACGAGCACGGCATTGACAACCGACTCGTCGAACAACCCGATGTCAAAGCCGACAACGGTGGCAGCCAAGGTCGCAGCTGCCTGTGGCACCGTAAGGCCCAGCATCAAGGCCGTCTCACCGCTGGTCAGCTGCATCCGTCGCCTGGCGATAAGACAGGCCACCGTCTTGCCGCCGAGCGCGGCCAAAATGAAGAGTCCCGCTAGCTTCAACGTTTCCGGCCGAACCATCACGCTTGGCTTGAGCAGCATTCCGACAGAAACGAGGAACACTGGAACGAAGACAGCCGAGCCGAAGAAGTCGATGCGCTCCATCAGTGGACCTTCATTCGGGACGAGGCGATTGAGCCCCAACCCAGCGAAGAACGCCCCCACGATGGGCTCGATGCCGACGATTTCAGCGACCGTCGCTGCTGCCAAGAAGGACGCGATCGCGAGCAAGTAACGCACGATCCGCTCGGTGCCGAGGAAGCGGAACCCCACGCGAACCAACCTCGGAAGTACGACGAGCGAGAAGATCACAACGACGAAAAGACCAAAGGCAATCTGGAGCCCGATTGACGTTGCGCTTCCCCCGGCAACCTGCGTCCCAGACACCGCCGCCAGCACCACCAGTGCCGCGGTGTCTGTCAGCACGGTCGCCCCAACCGCCGTCGCGACTGCGTGATGCGTCGAAAGACCGGCCTTACGCACGGCGGGGTAAGTCAATAGCGTGTGGGAGCTAACTAGTGCTCCCAACAACAGTGCGGCTGGCGCGTTCCATCCCAGCCAGAACCCGACGGTGGTCCCAAGGGCCAGGGGAATGAGGAATGCGGTCGCCCCGAACGCCAGCACGCGGTTGCGGTGAACCCTTAGGAGCACCAGGTCGAGCTCCAGGCCAGCGACGAACATGAGGTACAGCAAGCCGATCTGGCCCAGCTCTGGCACCGTTGTGTTCCCCGCTCCGATGACATTCAAACCGTTGGGGCCGATGACAAACCCACCGATGAGCAGACCGATGATCCCGGGCATCCGTGCTCTTTCCAAGATCGGTGGTCCCAGGATGACGACCAGGAAGAGCACCAGGAATTCCCAAGCCGCCCCGGTTGGTGAGTTGATCGTCAAGGCTGCGACGACCGATGAGGATGGAAGCGCCGTCATCGACTGGTCCTCAGAAGGGGGATGGCTTTTTCGGCATCCGCGGCCGAGAGCCCGATCCATTTCTGCAAGAGGCGGTCGATGGTGCCGTCAGACATGAACGCTCGTATTGCTGAGTCGACCGCCTCAACATTGTTCGAGCTCCTTGGCAGCGCCGCAGCGATCGTTTCGGCGCTAGGGAGTTGGGCGGCCGCCAGGAGGCGCCCGTCAGACCTGTCCGCTGTCGCAACCGCGAGCGGCATATCTTGTACGATGGCGTCGACTTCACCTTGCTTCAGCGCGTTGAGCATCTCTGCGTTGCTGTCAAACGTCCGAAGCGGGGTATCGGGCGTGATCAACGCTTTGACGATCTCGACGAATGTCGTGCCCCCGACTGCTCCCCATCGCAACGTGCGCGCTGTGGCCAGATCGGAGACGGCTGTTCGCGAGCGCACGACAATGGTCGGAGGAGATTGCAAATAAGGCGTCGAGAATTCGAGAACCTTGCTGCGCGGCTCGGTCGGAGTGATCAATATCCAGGGCCAGATCTGCTCCGTCGAGGTGACCGGACACGATTCGGTTGAAGGGCTCAAGCTTCACGTGGACGAAATTCAACCCAAATCGCTGGCCCAGATCCCGCGCCAGCTCGTACTCGAAGCCACCTGTCACGTGAGCTGGTGTCCCTGACCAAAACCCCGGACTCGGGATCTCGGTTGTCAGCACGGTCAGCACCCCACGTGAATTTGGCACAAATGTGCCTGCCGCGGGCGACGAATTGCGATCGCCGCAGGAGGTCAGTAATAGCCCTGCAATTAGGAAAGCCGCGGCCCGGCGAAAGTCGACGCGGCCTGTGCGAGCTCGCTCGTGCTCGAGTTCGTGAGCGTTTCCATGATCGGATGGATGTTCGCGGCGCGGATCCGTCACTGCCTCATGCACCGCCGCATCGCCCCGGCGGAGGCCCGCCTCTACCTTGGGCGGGAGGTGCCGAGCGAGGCGCCGCTGTGGGCGAACCGCCCCCCTTGTGCCTAAGCCAAGCTGTACGGCGAAATGACTGGCGCAGATCGTCCTGGTACCAAGGGCAACGGGCGCCTTGATTCTTATCTGCTGGCGCGGCCGAGGTCCGGCTTGACCAAGTCGACGACCCCTCTGGTGTCCTTGTATGGTTAGCACAGCCCGACCGGCTGGGCCGCTGCACTGGGACCGGGCGTGCCCCTGGTGCAGGCGACTTCGTGGAGCGGAGGGCGCCGGCCCCAGCACGGAAGACACTACTAAAAAGGATTGAACGAGGCGGACAAGACGCGACATTAATGATCGGAGACATTGGCGCGTAATTCACGGATCGGGGCCTCACCCAGCAAGGACCGGAGGCGGTCTCACATCGGGGCTCGTTTCGTACGTCCCATTTCCAATCCCGCGTTTCCAGATCGCGTACGTGGCGAGGCCGATGAAGATCGGCGGGAAGTAGGTCGTCGCCCGCCACATCATGTCCGCGGCCAACGCGACGCTCGAGTTGGCGCCAAAGGCGGTCAACATGCCGATGAAGGCGGCGTCGATGGTCCCAAGCCCACCGGGAGTAAGCGGGATGACGCCAACCAGGCGGGCGATGGCGATCGACAACAGGACCTCCAAAAAGCTCACCTGACTGGCGGTTATGCCGACAGACCGCACACAGAAAAAGACGAGGACCAGGACGGTTGTCTGGCTGGCCAGCACCGTGCCCGTGAGTAGCCAACCGCGCTCGTGCACCGTCTGGTTGGCCTGGTCGCGGAAGTGGAGCACGGCCCGCTCCACCTGGTCCGACGCCGGCTTGTGGCGGAAGTGCAACACCCAGTTAAGGGTCCTGTCACCCAGGCTCCCGAGCCGATGGGCGCTGGCATCGCTGCGGAACACCAGCCACAGCACCAGCCCGAACACGGCGATGACGAGCACCCCGAGCAGGGCCGCGCTCACCGTCCCGGCGGTGCTCTGGCCAGCCAGGACCACGAGGACGACGGCCACAATGGGCAACCCGAGCTTGAACGCCAAGATCCAAACGCCCGTCGTCCCAACGGCCGTAGAGACGGCGACATTTGAGAACCCGAAGCTCCCGAACATGCGGAAGGTCATCCCGACAGCGACAGCGCCCCCGGCCGGCAGCGTGTTCGAGATGGCCGAGCACGTCTGGGTTTCGAAGAACCCGTGCCGGTAGCGAAGGTGCTCCAGCACTGCCTGGTACGGCCATACGTAGGATATCTGGTTGACCGCCGCAGCAACTATGAGGGCCACTAGCCACGCTGTGCTCATGCTTTGGATGGCGGTCCAGGCGTCGGCGTAGCTAGCGAACTGCGGGATGACACCGACAAAGATGAACACGATGAGGCCGACGCTGACGACCAGGCCGAGGACCCGGCGCCAAAGGCCCTTCGACTTTTTCGCCTCAACTGCCAGCGGAGCTGGATTATCGGTCATAGTTCGAGCACTGGCGTTGGCTTAGGTGTCTGGCCGGCTAGGCCCTGAGGCGGCCAGTGCCTCGGAGACCAAACGCACAAGCCTGGCGGGGGTCAGGGCGGACGGGTAGGTCCCGCCCAGGAGGTCGAGCTCGAGCGGGACCAGTGTTTTTTGGACATCTTCAAGGGCCCCTGTCTTGGCCGCCCTCGTGAGCAGTTCGCCTGCGAGAACGGCGGACGCGTGGTCCCAGCTCGCGGGGTGGAGGGCCGGTCCGCGGTCAGCCAGACGGAGCAGCGTCGCGACGTCGGCGTGAGCCAGTTCGTTTACGTACACCCAGGGCGGCGGTACCCGCCGGCCGGCGTAGGTGGTCGTCCGGGCGACGCCCTCGAGCACTGCTCGCGCTTCGTTGACAACTGCACTTTTGTCTACCCTTGGCAGCGGGTTCCAACGCCAACGCATCGGCTAAGCCCCTATCGCTTTGTTCTTTGTTGATTATCGCTGGGCAAGGCCCGGCGAAATCCCCTTGTCGGCCTCGGACGGGACGGAGCTGTGCCGACTTGCCAGCTTTGCGGGCTCAAGCCAGCCTCTTCGCCTTTTAATTGGCGACCTCCTCGTCACTGAGTACTCCCTTGTCCTGCTGTGCAGCCACCTTTGCATCCTGTTCGGCGCTATCAGAGGCTCCATTAACGTTGGCGGTGACCTCTTGGACATAACCCTGGAAAGCCTCGTCTTTGGCGCGGACCTATCCGGCTTGACGCTCGTGCAGCAGGCCGCCCGCGACCAACGAGGTAGGCAAGCGCTCCGAACACAAGCAAAATATAAGGGCTCGACAGGGACGGTGGCTTCACCCAAATCGGGGGAATTTGGCGTAATAGGCGAGGGTGTTCGGTGGTTCTCGCGCCAGCCGACGAGCTCGAAGTAGATTTGCGTCTCGGTCTCGGCGACCCAAAAAGGTGCGCTTCGGGCGCGGCCGGCTGCGCGATGACCGAACCTCGCCATACAGGCGTCTGCAACGAGTGCTTTCTAAGGGAGTTGCGAAGCTCGCGGTGCTTGGCGAGCTCGTCGGGCACGGGCTCATTGCTGCCGGCGAAGCGCCGCGTGACGCCAGCCACGCGTGGGAAAGGGCAGAAGAGTTGGGGGGTTACGGCGGCAGCGTAAAGTTAGCGTCGCCAAGACGACGTCAGCCTGCCAGACGAGGACGCCCTTGGCAGCGGCGCAACTCGCCAACTCCCCAACTCCCCAACTCGCCAACTCCCCAACTCGCCAACTCATAGTGTCGCTGGTGCCTGGGACGAGCCGGCGCCGCCGTCCCTCGTCCGCCCAACAAGCCGGCGGCGGTGTCGAGTTCATCCTTAATGGGTGACTCCGGCGGGGCCAGCGCGCTTTAGCCTGCCTCAGTCAGAACAGCTGCGCATCGGCGAATCCTCTGGTGCCGACCTGAAGGGAGAGCCCTAATGCTAAGGAGAACGCTATGAGCCAGAGCCATCTGGTCGTCGACTTCCCCATTGCGGGCCCAGCCAACGCCAAGGCGCTGCCCGAAGAGCTGCCCCCGTTGATGCCCGACCTGGCCAAAGCCCAGGACGACCTGGGTACGGTGCATTTCTCCCGTTTCATGGTGGAGGGGGACGAGAAGCTCCTGTTCATCTCGGACATTGACGGCGAAGTCGACCAGCACATCGAGCGGCTCGTGGCGGTTGCGGGCCCGGTGTTCGACGCCATCTTCGAGCACGTGGACGACCCCCCCGCCTCGCCTGTGGCCGATAACCCCGACAGGGTGGTCAAATGGCTGAAGCACCATGTCCGCGAGCCGCTAGACACGTATTTCGCTTACGAGGACGCTTCGGTCCAAGACATCAAGGCGTGCGCCCGGGCGGCCGGTTTTACGGGCCACACCTCGCAGGGCTTCTTGCTCACGTACATGTCCTTCAAGTCCCGGCTGCAAGCCTTTGCCGTGAAGCTGGTGGCGGGGGCCCTGGTGGGAGACAAGGGGCATAAAGCGTCGGACTCTCTGGGGACGCTGCATTTCGCCGACTTTGTCCCTTTTGAGCACAACCACATAGGCTTCTTCACCGTCTTCGACGGTGATATGGACAAGTACTTCCAGGACTTTGCCGACAAGACCTCGTTCGTTTTCGATGCTCTCTTCCCCCACGTCATTGGCGGCCCGCCGACCCCGGTGGCCAAGAACGCCGAGGCGTTCTACCAGTGGGGGCTGGACGAACAACTACCCGCCCATCGGGTTCTACAGCGCCTACCCAGGCCTCTCGGTCCAAGACATCAAAGCCCTGCTGGCCGATTACCGCCAGTCAGCATCGACTACCGCTCGATAGCACCAGGTGTCACTGGTCACGGACCATGACCAACCCCGAGCTCGGCGTTGGCCACGGACCACAACTCGCAGCGAGAACCGACGATGAAAGGTCCCGGGCTGTTTCGCCGGTTGCTTGGTGGAAACCCGCACGGATCTGGGGGGCCCGAGGCAGGTTCCGCGGCCCTCGGAGGCCCAGCGCTCGACCTGGCCGACATCCAGGGGTTCATCCTCCGCGGTTACAGAATGCCGATAGTGCGGCATTTCTTATTGACGGTAGGAAGTCCGGCACAAGCGCGCAAGCAGCTCGGACGCCTTGTGAGCGGAGACGAGTCCGAAGGCCCGCAAATCACCGCGGCCGAAGACTGGCACGTAGGGTTCGCGCCGGGACCGGCAGACGACCCGGCAGCTGGCCCACGCCACAAGCCAGACTACTGCCTCAACATCGGTATCACCTGGCCCGGGTTGGTGGCGCTGGAGATAGACGAACGCGCCCCAACGCTATCGTTCAAGTCATTCGGTGCGTTCATCGACGGAGCTGCGCAACGAGCGGAGCCGATCGGTGATACCGGGCCAAGTGCGCCCCAGCACTGGATCGGCGGCTTTGGAAAAGGGCATGATCACGTCCTGGTCACGCTGCACGCGATCAGCCCGGAAGCGATGAAGGGCTACAGCGAAAGGTTGTGCGCCTGGTTTGGCGAAGGAAACGCCTTTCGAGAAGCCTGGCGTCAAGACGGGATGGCGCTGATGGAGACGCAAAATGGCCAACCCGTGCCTACGTCCAAAGTTCACTTCGGGTATACCGACGGGATCAGTACGCCCACCATTCGCGGCGGCCCGGAACAATACCGTCGCGATCACCAGCGGCCCTGCGAGCCCTGGCTCTTCGTCCTGCGAGAAGACGCTGAGAACTACGTGGTACCCGAGCCGCGACAACTTGGCCTGAACGGTAGTTTCGCAGTCTTCAAGAAGGTCGAGACCGACGTGGTCGGCTTTGAAAAGTTCTTAGAGTCGAACAAGGACAAGATCGATCCCGAATTGCTGGCCGCAAAAATGTGCGGGCGGTGGCGCAACGGCGTCCCTTTGGCCTTGTCACCGGGCACGGACAGCCCTACCGGAGGGATATCCCCCGAACAGCTGAACAATTTCGAGTATGTGGATGCCGATGGTTCGGGAGATCCGAAGGGGATGCGCTGTCCCGTCGGCGCACACATACGCCGCGTCAACCCACGCGGTCAACCAGTCCAAGGCCAGGGGATGCCCGGCGGCAGCAACAATTCCCACCGTCTGGTTCGTCGCGGTATGCCATATGGGCCGACGTATGATCCACGGAAACCCTACGATGGCGTCGAGCGCGGGATGCTCTTTCATTTCATCAACTCTAACATCGAAAACCAGTACGAGTTCGTGCTGCGACGGTGGGTCAATGACAGCGAATTCGCCGGAGCTGTCAGGCTTCACCCCAAGTCGAAAGATCCATTGATTGGTACCCAGGACCCAGCAGAGAGCATTTTCGTCATACCGCAGGCAAATGGAGGTCCGCCGGTCGAGGTTACGGGCCTCTCCAGCTTCGTTACGACCAAAGCCGCCGCTTACCTGTTCCTGCCGAGCATCACGGCCATCAAATTTATCGCCACCGTTGGAGAAGGCCCGTAGTCTGCTATCCGGTAGAACACTTTCATGCTTTTCCTGACTCACCTGTTGACGGGACCACCGTGACCGGTTCCACGGGCACGCCAGCTCTCGCGACCGGCACCCCTGGTGGGGTGTCGATATCACTGGCAGGATTATCCCCCGGCCCACGTACACGCGCGAATCACTACATCGGGGTGAGGAACCTGGTAGCTCCGTGCCATATTGTGAACCCTGAACGTAGGACGACGTTCTTATTGGCCACAGGTTCGTATATTGTGTTTTCCGAGTCAGAGGCTCAGTGCCCAAGAACCAGGAGCTGCGTACCATTACGCTGGCTCCTGGGGGCCTGGGTCCGCTGGGGGCCGGGAGGAGAAGTCGTATCTCAAATGGGACCAGCAAGCGCAGCTTGCCGTCGAAATGTCACCACGGTGTGACCTGTCCGCAGCTCAGGGTGCGAGTTCCAAGCAGTGGCTATATTTCTTGGAAATATCGCGGGGCGCGCCGGCTTCATGGATTTCGTTTATGAGAATCGTTGGCGACCGCCGTCCTACGCAACAAAAAACCCGCAGAAGGAGCAACGACAATGACTACCGCCACAGTGGCACGGAAACGCGAGAGGGCCGATAGGGCGCCTGGCGACGAGGGGGTCGCCGAGGCCGAGGGGGTAGAGCCGGCCACCACGGTCGACCGCCCCCTGGAAAAGCGGGTGGACCACGTGAGCGCCGAGGAGGCGGCCGCAAAGGGCAAGGCGGCCCGCCTGGCGCTGCCGCGCTCGGTGCACGCTGTCTGGGACCCGCCCCCCGGGCGGCTGAGCCCGGTCGACATCATCGCCGAGCAGGCGACCAGCCGAGAGCCCGACCTTGTCCCCATCCGCCACGGGCGCATGATGGTCACACCGTTCACCTTTTACCGAGGGGCGGCGGCGATCATGGCCGCCGACTTGGCGGCCACACCGGTCTCGGGGCTCCGCACCCAGCTTTGCGGGGACGCTCATCTGCTCAACTTCGGCGGCTTCGCCTCGCCCGAACGGGCCCTGCTGTTCGACGTGAACGACTTCGACGAGACCCTGCCGGGGCCATGGGAGTGGGACGTGAAGCGCCTGGCCGCCAGCATCGAGGTGGCCGGGCGCGACGGTGGCCTGAAGCCCGCCGACCGTCGGGCCGCCGTCGAGGCCACGGTGCGCCAATACCGGGAGGTCATGCGCGCCCTCGCCGAGCAGACCGAGCTCGGAGTCTGGTACTCCCGCCTGGAGGGCGAGGCGCTGGTGGCCCTGGTGCGCGCCCAAGTGGGCCCCAAGGAGGCGCCCAACTTGCAGGCCACCTTGGCCAAGGCGCGCTCAAAAGACAGCATGAAGGCGTTCTCCAAGCTGACCACGGTGGTCAACGGCGAGGCCCGTATCACCCCCGACCCGCCCCTCGTCGTCCCCATGCGGGACCTGTTGAACGAGGAGCAGAGCCTGCGCTACGAGCACGAGATCCACCAGCTGTTCCGGGCCTACCGGCGCACCCTCCAGCCCGACCGGCGCCACCTGCTCGAGCAGTACCGCATCGTGGACATAGCCAGGAAGGTAGTGGGTGTGGGCAGCGTCGGGACCCGGTGCTGGGTCTTGCTGCTCATGGGCCGGCGGGACGCCGACCCGCTCTTCCTGCAGGTCAAAGAGGCCCAGGACTCGGTGCTCGCCCCCTACGTCGGCAAGAGCAGGGTCTCCAACCAGGGCCAGCGGGTGGTCGAGGGCCAGCGGGTCATGCAGGCGGCCAGCGACATCTTCTTGGGCTGGCTGCGGACCGTAGGCATGGACAACCGCCAGCGCGACTTTTATGTCCGCCAGCTCTGGGACGGCAAGGTCTCGGCCGACCCGGCCAACATGACGCCGGCCACCCTCGCCATCTACGGCCGCATCTGCGGCTGGACGCTGGCCCGGGCGCACGCCCGCTCGGGCGACCGCATCGCCATCGCCGCCTACCTCGGGGCCGGAACGACGTTCGACCGGGCTATTGCTGACTTCTCAGTGGCTTACGCCGACCAGAACGAGCGCGACTACCGGGCCTTTGTGGGCGCGGTGAAGACCGGCGTCCTGCCTGCGGAAACTGGGCTCTAGGCGACGACGGTGGCCCTGGTGAACCTATAGCTGCCGATGCTTGGCGCCCGAGCCGGAGAAGACCGAGAGAGCTCACCCGCTTAGTCCCGTGACCGAGAGCTGACACCGAGCTTCATGAGGGTGTGGCACAGGTGGGTCTTCACTGTAGAGCCAGGTCGATGCCATCTGAAGCCGAAAAGCTATGGACTTGGTCCAAGCTGGCACTCGACCACGAACTGTTCGCACCGTGCTGAAGAAGCGTTTTATCTGGCCCCTTCCTTCAGATCGTCCCGAAGCACGCCCAACACTGGGACCACCATTATGAAGACGGTCCACATGGCTTTGGCGAAGCCACGCCATGTCGTGGCCGCGGAACATGTCGCCAAAACGATGACCAACAGTCAGACCGAGATAAAGGAATAGCGACAGCTCCAGCGTCGCCCAGAAGTTGTAGCAGCGGACAATCATGCGCAAGCACTGCTTTTGCCTCTCTGTTCAGAACCACCCATTGATGATGAGCCGCCAGCCGGTAGATAACCAGAATGTCAATGAAGATTGCAGACGAGCGACCAGGCTGGGTAGTACGGATCCACAAATTGGCATTAATAGACCCGACCCGCGGCTGCAATGGCGCCGACGGGGTTTCGAGCACTTTAAAGCGCCGGGCTGAACACACGCTGTGGACCGCGGCAGCTATGGCGGTCGGCTCACGGTCAGCCGGCGCGTTGCGGTTCGACCTTTCGAGCCACTGGAGCTAATCGCGGTACTACGATTAGCGTGGACGGAGGCAACCAGATGTCCAGTCGGAGAGTCACCCGAGCCACGGCAGCAACTGTCCTCGTCCTGGGGTGCGTAGCTGCTCAAGGCCTTTCCCCTGCAGACGCCGACGTGATCCAATCGCCGGCGGCACGCGTAGCCACCGGTGGCCCCCCTCGGGGGGGGACCCTCACGATGCTCGGGATGGGCGACGTTATCAACCTCGACACTGTCAGCGCGTACTACCCGGCGAGTTCCGTCCTGGAGCGTATGTTCGCCCGCCAGCTGTTCAGTTACCCGGTTTCCGCGAGGTTCGCTGATGAGCGCGCAGTTGTCCCTGACGTCGCCACTGTCATCCCGACGCCCGCGAACGGGGGGATATCCGGCGGGGGCAGGACTTACACCATCGATATAAAACCAGGCGTGATGTGGGACACTACACCGCCCAGGCAGGTCACAGCCGAGGACTTCGTGCGGGAATTCAAGATGCTTTGCAACCCTGCTTCTCCCGTGGCCGCGCCGGGCTATTTCGAGACCACCATTGTAGGAATGAAGTCCTACTGCAACGGCTTTGCCAAAGTAGGCGACACGGTCTCGGCCGTTAACGCGTACGAAGAGGGCACGAACCTGCCGGGTGTGAGCGCTCGCAACCCCTCGACGATCATTTTCAGGCTTCTGCAACCAACCTCGGATTTCTTGAACATCCTGGGCCTTAGTTTCGACTCCGCTCGCCCCACCGAGTACATGAAGTACCTTCCCGACAGCGCGGCCCTTCGTCAGCACACGCTCTCCGACGGTCCCTACCGGATTACCTCGTACTCACCGGGCAAAGGCTTCACCCTGGAGCGCAACCCTGTATGGGAGCAGGCGACCGACACCCTGCGCCACGCCTACGTCGACAAGGTCGTGATTAACGAGGACCTGACGGCCGAGAGCACGCAGGAGCAGCTTGAGGCCGGGGTGGGCGACCTGGATTGGAACGTACAGCCGCCGACCCAGGACCTGCCGGGCCTGGAGGGGAGCCCGAACCTCGTTATCGGCCCGCCGAGCGGGTACTTAGCGTCCCGCCTGTTGGCCCTCAACGAGTACGCGGGCCCTTTAGCAAGAGACTGGTACGGGAGGCGGTCGAGTACGCGGTTGACAAAAACGCAATCGTGCAGATCGACGGCGGACCAGCGATCGCCACAGTGGCAACTCAGCCCATCGTGCCCGCCAGCACGGGCTATATTCCCGGGTTCAACCCGTACCCGGACGACAACGGTGTCGGCGACTCAGCCAAGGCCAGGGCGCTCCTGAGGCAGGCCGGTTACCCGCACGGCGTCGCAGTCAGGCTCGTCTACTCGACCACCGAACCAATGCCCCGACTGGCACAGGCGCTCCAGGCCAGTTTGGGACTGGCCGGGTTCCACGTCGTTTTCGTCCCCGTCACCCAAGCTGAGTTTTTCGGGGGCTACCTCCAGAACCCGAGCACGGCCAAACGCGACGTCTGGGACATAGCTGCGCCAAGATGGTTCCCGGACTGGTTCGGTAACAACGGGCGCGCCACCTTGGAACCTCTGTTCACCGACCCCGGCAACGGCTCCTTCGACTACGGGGGTTACTCGAGCCCCGTAACCGACTCCCTCATCAGCCGGGCACTGGCCGCGCCCAGCGTCGCGGCTGGCGCCGGCCTGTGGTCGCAAGCCGAGCGCCAGATCCTCGGCGACGCCGCTACTGTCCCCGTGGATTTCCAGAAGTGGCCCATTTACCACTCCTCTGCGGTGCACGGTTGCAGTTTCTGGTGGGTCGACGTCAACTGCGACCCCACCAATGTGTGGCTTTCGTCGTGACACCCCCCTTGGCTGACCCGCCGGCGCCGCCCGATCTTCTGGTCCTAGTTGCCCACTGTCTACCGGCACGACGCTGCAGGCCGTAAGGTTGTAAACGTGGCTGGGCTACGACCGGTCCGTCTCGTACGCAGCGATCTCCAAGGGAGCGGGACCGAAGCGCCCGAGCCACGGGACTGGTCGACCCGTAGAGGCCCACGCGGCGCTGCCGTGAGCACGAAGCTGTTGGAGACAGCCCCAAAACGTCGCGACCTCGGCGAAGCGTTACTCGAGCTCAAGCTGTCGCCGCCACAACTGCGCCCGGGCGGCATCAGCCGCCGACGGCTCATTGAGACCGCTCGTTCGATCGACTGCCGGGTCGTCGGGGTCACGGCACCCGCCGGTTACGGCAAGTCGACCTTCTTGGCCGAATGGGCGGGGATGGAGGAACGTCGCGTGGCCTGGGTGTCCCTCGACCGCTTCGATGACGACCCCCCGAGCCTGTTGGCTGTGCTGGCCTCGGCGTACGTGCAGATAGACCCGGGCCGGCCCGATCTCGTGGCCGAAGTCGAGGCTTTTGGCACCGGGGTGCTGGGACGGGCGGCGCCGCGCCTGGCCGCTGCGTTCGGGACGAGCCCGGAGCCGTTCGTCCTTATGCTCGACGACCTTCATGAGCTGCAGTCCCCAGCCTGTCACGACGTGCTGGGCCTGGTGCTGGCCCGGGTCCCGCCGGGATCTCAAGTCGTGGCCGCCAGCCGTTCTGAGCAACCTCACCTGGCCCGGCTACGCGTCTCCGGCGACGCTATGGAGTTCGTGGCCGATGACCTGGCCTTCGACGCAGCCGGCGCGCAGCAGGTCTTTTCCGGCGAGCACGTCGTGCTTTCCGCTCAACAGGCGGCCGACTTGGCCGAACGGACCGAAGGGTGGCCAGCCGGCCTCTACCTGGCGGCGGTGGTGGCGCAGGAGCGAGGCGGAGAGCTAGCGGTCGTCGCCGGCGACGACCGCTATTTCTCAGACTATCTGTACTCCGAGTCGCTGGCCCGCCAACCCGAGGACAGCCAGCGCTTCCTGCGCCGGACAGCGGTGCTCGAACAGCTCTGCGGCCCGCTGTGCGACACCGTCCTCCAGTCTTCGAGCTCGGCCGAGGACCTTCGCAGGATGGAGGCCTCCAACCTGTTCTTGGTCCCGCTCGACCGCCGGCGCGAGTGGTACCGCTATCACGGGCTTTACCGGGAGTTCCTACTCGGCGAGCTACGTCGGACCGAGGCGGACCTCATCGAGAAGCTTCACCTGCGGGCGGCTGATTGGTTCGAGTCCAACGGGTCCCCCGAACTGGCGGTCGAGCAGTTGTTGCACACATCCGAGCGCGCCCGGGCCGTGGACCTGTTTAGCCGAGTAGGTATGAGAAATTACGAGACCGGGCGGCAACGGACAGTAATGCGGTGGCGTTCCGCCCTCGGGGATGCGACCATTGAGGAGTTCCCCGAGCTCGCCATAGGGGCCGCCTGGGCGGGCTTGCTCACCGGGGACACGAAAACGGCCGAGCGGTGGGCGTCCTTCCTCGACGCCGCCTCCTTCGACCCTCCTACCGTCCGCAATTACGGTAGTTTCGATTCGGCGCGGGCTGGTTTGCGGGCGGCCATGTGTGCCCGCGGCCCTGAGGTGATGATGGCCGACGCTGTCTTCGCGGTCTCTGAGGAACCCGCCGATAGTCGCGGTCGCCCCGATGCGATCGTAATGGTGGCAGAGGCTCATTTGCTTTCAGGAGCCGTCGAGCCCGCTCGCGCCAGCTTCACCGAAGCGTGGGCCGAGGGGCCCAATTGGCCTGCCCGACCGACGTGCCGCTGCCGCAGGCTGAGCTCGCCCTCCTGGCCATGGACCGAAGCAATTGGCAGGAAGCGGCAGACCACCTCGACTTGGCGTTCAGCGCCATTGACGAGGTCAGGATCCAGGACTACCTGGTGAGCACCCTCGCCTACGTCGCGGCGGCCCGGCTTTCAGTGCACCTCGGCGACCGGGAGAGAACAGAGCGTGAGCTGGCCCGGGCCATGCGAGCTCGCCCGATGGCCACTTACGTGCTCCCGTGGCTCGCGGTGCGCCTCCGGCTTCAACTGGCCAAGGTCTACCTGGCGCTGGCCGAACCCACGACAGCCCGCCATCTTTTGCGCGAGATCGACGACATCTTGGTCCAGCGCCCGGCGTTGGGAGTGCTGGTTGACCAGGTAGAGGAGTTCCGGCGGGCGGTGACGGCCGGTCCCTCCGGACCCACCGGTGCCACGCCTTTGACCCCGGCCGAGCTGCGCCTGCTCCCTTACCTGCAGACGCACCTGACGTTGGGTGTGATCGCCGAGCGCTTGTTCGTCTCCCGTAACACCGTCAGCTCCCAGGTCACTTCCATACACCGGAAGCTGGATGCCTCGTCGCGTCGAGAAGCGGTGGAGAAGGCAACCGCGCTCGGCTTGCTCGGGGGCTAGCTGTCGTCAAGCCCGGCTCCTGCTACATGGTTCCTCCACGTCAAACCCGAGCGCCAGCGCTAACTTGGGGGCGGCGTCCACGACTCCAGGGGAGACAGAGGACAGGAACGACGCCCAGTCGCACGCCTTGGCGGCTAGCCCGTCGGGGTTCAGCAGCGACACGGTGCTGGCCAAGGCAGCGCGGCGTCGTTTCATGCGTCGCTACCACGGACGTCGAACGGTTGTCCGCTCAGTGGAACGTGGCGTAAGGCGTGGACGAGCGCACCCTTGGGTACCCGGGCTCTGATACCGGCCCTGCGGTAGGGCTGGCGCACCGGGCACTGCGCCCCGCCGCGCTTTAGGCGGTCGACAAAGATGGGGAGAGGAGGGGGTGAGCTTTGCATTAGGGAAATGTGCCTTCAGGGTCGACAGGTACTTATTGACAACGGCCTCGAGCATGGTACTGGGCTGGTAGTCGGCGCTGACCGGTATCCAGAGGGTTGTAAGTGCCGTTGCGATGGTCAATTTCACACGGGGCATACGCTGCCCTCTTCGTCTTATGCCGCTTACGGCTGGAGCGGCCCCACGTGGCGAAGACGAGCGCCGAGGCCGAACGTGGCGAGGCTACCGAAGTGCCTTTAGGAGCGTCACGTGGAAACAGACGGTGGTTTCCGTACCACAGTCGCTGGTCGAGCGCATCGCGGCTTGAGAGATGACGCTTGGACGGAGTCGTGCAGAGGGGCGGCTCTTTGGGGCCGTTTGTGCTCATCCAATAGAGAACCGCTCAGGTGGCCCAGGGCGACATGTGTCGCGCTGGTCACTGCCCTCTGGCCACAGCCTGAGCGCCTGATCACGAGCGACGGGGCTATCCGCGTCAGTACCAGAAGTGTTCCGTGTACCCTTGCCTCGCGATGCACGGCTGTACCTTTTGGGGGTTTGGCCTCAACTGCGACCCGAACCTACGTCTGGCTGTCTTCGCGACCGCGGTGCCTAACCCGGTCTGATTGGCTCTGATGGGGTGCCCGCAAAGGACTCAGGACGGCTGGAAGTCACGCCCGCCCGCCGGGCGGCCATGAGCCTTCTGGAAGTAGGTGAGCTGGAGGTCAGCTTCCCGACGCCAGACGGCGTCGTCCGAGCGGTACGGGGGGCAAGTTTCTCCGTAGACGCCGGCAAGACGCTCGGCATTGTGGGCGAATCAGGCTCGGGCAAGACCGTGGCCTGCATGGCCGTTATGGGCCTGGTCCGCGGCGGCCGGATATCCGGGAGGGTGCTCTTCGACGGCCAGGACGTGCTGGCGATGCGCGAGGAGGACCGCCGCCGGTTGCGAGGAGCTGCGATCGGCATCGTTTTCCAGGACCCCCTGTCGAGCCTCCACCCTCTGTACAAGGTGGGCTGGCAGATAGCCGAAGCCATCCGCGCTCACGAGCGGGTCTCGTGGAAGGCAGCCCAGGCCCGGGCCGTCGACCAGCTGGCCCTCGTCGGCATCCCGAGCCCGCAACAGCGGGCCGAGGAGTACCCATACCAATACTCAGGTGGGATGCGCCAGAGGGCAGTGATCGCCATGGCGCTGGCGCTCCGGCCCAAGCTCTTGATCGCCGACGAGCCGACCACGGCGCTCGACGTGACCGTGCAGGCGCAGATCATGGAGCTCATAACGCGGCTCCAGGCCGAGCTGGCCATGGCGGTGATCATGGTCACCCACGACCTTGGTGTCGTAGCCGGGATGGCGGACCGCGTCGCGGTGATGTACGCCGGGAAAGTGGTGGAGTACGCCGATCGGCGTCGCCTCTACTACACACCCGCTCATCCCTATACCAAGGGCCTGCTGGCCTCGCTTCCCACCCGCTCTCGAGGAAAGGCTCGCCTGGCCCACATCGCCGGCCAGCCACCCAGCCTCATCTCGTTGCCGCCCGGCTGCAGTTTCTGGCCCCGCTGCCCGGTGGCGACGGAGCGCTGCCGGGTCGACGAGCCCCCGTTAGTGGACCTCACCGAAGGCGGGGCCGACGGCGGCGTACAGGGGGCGGCGTGCTGGCTGGCCGGACCGCCAGAGCATCACGCCCGCCCGTTACCCGCCCGAGCGGGCGGAAAATGACTGACCTCGCCCACGACGCTGGTGCCGGCGAGCCCGTCCTCCGGCTGGAGGGCGTGGTGAAGTACTACTCGGCCAGCCGCTCGGCCCACCGCCGCGGGCTCGTGCACGCCGTGGATGGCGTCTCGCTCGAGCTGAGCCGGGGGGAAACGGTCGGCCTCGTGGGCGAGTCCGGTTGTGGCAAGTCCACCCTGGCCCGCTGCGCCACTCGTCTGGTCGACGTGACCGAGGGCACCATCATGTTCGAGGGCCAGGACATCACCCGGGCCAATCACTCCCAGCTCCGGTCCGATCCGCCAGCACCTGCAGATGATCTTCCAGGACCCGTCGGGTTCGCTCAACGCTCGCCGGCGGGTGGGCTCAGTGATCCGGGACCCGCTGGCGATCCACCGCATAGGCGACAAGTTCGACCGCCGCCGGCGGGTGCAGGACCTGATGGAGCTGGTCGGCCTTAACCCTGAGCACTACAACCGTTTCCCAGGCGAGTTCTCCGGGGGGCAGCGCCAGCGCATCGGGGTGGCCCGGGCGCTGGCTACCGAGCCCTCCGTCCTCGTCTGCGACGAACCTGTCTCGGCCCTCGACGTCTCGGTCCAGGCCCAGATCATCAACCTGTTCAACGACCTGCAGCAGCGGCTGGGGCTTGACCTACCTCTTCATCGCCCACGACCTGGCCGTCGTGGAGCACGTGAGCGACCGCATAGCCGTCATGTACCTCGGGAAGATCGTCGAGGTCGGCCCGACCGACGAGGTGACTCAGCGGCCCCGCCACCCCTACACCCACGCTCTGTTGTCGGCGTTGCCCGTCCCTGACCCTGATATTGAGGCGCAGCGCCAGCGCGTCGTCCTCCGAGGCGAACCGCCATCGCCGGTCGGGCCTCCTCGGGGCTGCCGCTTCGCCTCCCGGTGCCCGATCGCCGAAGAGCGCTGCGCGGTCGAGGAACCGCCGCTCCGGACGGTATTAGAAGACGGTGCTGCCCACAAGGTTGCCTGCCACTTCCCCCTTGGGGATAAATCCGAGGCGGTTCAGGGCACGGCGCCGCAACCCGCCGGGCGTTCCGTGGGGGAGGGGTCGTCCGTGTCGACGGCTGAGCCCAGCGAGGCCTTCTGGCCTGGCCGCCCGCGTCAAGACCGGGACCTCCAAGAGCAGGGGCTCGCGGCGACGTCGCGGATCGAGGGCCGCAGCCCCTGGGCACTAGCGTGGCAACGGCTGCGCCACGACCGTGTAGCGATCGGTTCGGCAGTGGTCATCGTCCTGGTGGCGCTGCTGGCCATCTGCGCCCCCGTGATTGCGAAAGCCGTAGGGCACGGGCCAAACCAGCAGTTCCCTACGACCGGCCTTACCATCGCCGGGCTGCCGCGTCCTCCGAGTGCCACCTTCCTTTTCGGCACGGACGACCTCGGGCGAGACCTGCTCGTGCGGGTGGCTTACGGGGCGCGGATCTCGCTCCTGGTGGGCGTCACCGCGACGGGGCTGGCGGTGCTTCTAGGCGTCGTGGTCGGGCTCTTGTCCGGCTACTTCGGGGGCCAGACGGACTCCCTCCTGGCCCGGCTGATGGACATCGTCCTGTCTTTCCCACTGCTGTTGTTCGCCATCGCCCTGGTCGCCATCGTCGGGCCCAGCCTGCCGGTCACGATCCTGCTCATCGCCTTCTTTTCGTGGGCACCGGTGGGCCGGGTGGTGCGGGGCCAGACGCTGGCCCTCAAGGAGCGGGAGTTCGTCGAGGCGGCCCGTTCTCTCGGGGCGAGCAACTTACGCATCATGTTCGTGGACATCCTGCCCAACCTGGCCGCCCCGATCATCGTCTACGCCACCCTGCTGGTCCCGGCGGCCATCGCGTTCGAGGCGACGCTTTCGTTCCTTGGCCTCGGCGTGGTCCCACCTACGGCGGAGTGGGGGAACATGCTGGCCGAGGCGGTCGGCTTCTACCAGGTGGCGTGGTGGTTCCTGGTCTTCCCGGGTGCCGCCCTCATCATCACCACCCTCGCCTTCAACCTGCTCGGTGACGCCGTGCGCGACGCCCTCGACCCCCGCGCCGGGACATTGTCCGGCGTGCGGACCCAGGCGCCGCCTCTCACGGTAGGGGTAGTGGACTGAGGCGAATGGACCTGCTGGCCTTCGTCGGTAGACGGCTCCTCCAGGGGTTGGTCGTGCTGCTCGTGATCAGCATCGTTGTGTTCGTGATGTTCTTCGTGGCGCCCCATAACGTGGCCCGCCTCCTGGCCGGCCGGCAAGCCACGACCCAAACGGTGGCCGATGTGGCCAGGCGCCTCGGCCTCAACCGTCCTGTCATCGACCAGTACTGGAGCTTCCTGTGGGGGCTGCTGCACGGGAACCTCGGCTACTCGTTCTACAGCTCAGAGCCGGTGTCTTCGCTCATCGCGTCCCGCGCCCCGGTGACGATCTCGGTGGCCGTCGGCGCCGCCATCATGTGGCTCGTCATCGGCATCAGCACCGGGGTCCTGGCGGCGCGCCACCCCCGCTCGTTGGCCGACCGCTCGGCGACCGGGGCCGCCCTTGTCTTTTACTCCATGCCCCCGTTCTTGCTCGGGCTGATCCTCCTCTTCTTCCTCTTCTTCCAGTTCCATTTGGCCGGCATCGACTTGTTCCCCGGGAGCGGTTACGTCGGGTTGTTCTCCGACCCCGCCGGGTGGGCCCAACACCTGATCCTGCCGTGGGTAACTCTGGCGCTGGTCACGGCCACCACCTACCAACGCCTCACCCGCGGGGCGCTGCTCGATGTGCTCGGTGAGGACTACATCCGTACCGCCCGGGCCAAAGGGCTGAGCGAGCGGAGGGTGGTCTACCGCCATGGCCTTCGCTCCGCCCTCACGCCGGTGGTCACCCAGTTCGGGATCGACCTGGGCACCCTTTTGGGGGGCGCCATCGTCGTCGAGACCGTCTTCGGCCTGCCCGGTCTGGGCGCCCTGGCTGTCACTTCGGTGACCAACGAGGACCTGCCGGTGATCATCGCGCTGGTCATGCTGGCCTCGGCCTTCATCGTCGTCGCCAACATCGTGGTCGACATCGTTTACGTCCTCCTGGACCCACGGGTCCGAGCCCACTGAGCCGTCTCGATGGCCTCCTTTTCAAACAGCGCCGTTCCCCGGAGGCCGTTCGTCTCGACAGACGGGCCGACGGCCCGGTTCGCATAGAGCCCCAGCCGCCAGGCCGGCCATGGCGCGACCGGGCTGGGGAAACATTCCCCCTGGGAACTTCCGATCAACTCCATCGCCTCCTTCTGAGAACGGACACTGTGGGGTGATCCACGTGCGACGCGGTGATCCACGTGCGACTCGTCAGCCCTCCTCGAGCTGACCGAACATCTCCTACCCGTGCTCGAGGCGGACGCGGAAGTGCTTAACCTGGCCGTCGTCCGAGGGTCGGTGCGAAACCCCCGACGGGGATGCGATCCGGTTCGACATTCCTAAAGGAAAGGCCAACGAGGTAATGCAATTGCTGCGGGACCTCGGCCGTGACGAACGGGGCTCGATCGCCTGGGAGCAAGTTGCCACGTCGATCTCTGGGGCCGCCGCCCGGACAACGCTGGGGCGGCCACGATTCGACGAGTTCTCTCCGGTCTGGGAAGAAGTTGACGCGAGATCCGTTCCGACGGGAAGTTCCCTCCCAGCTGGTACATGCTCCTGGTGATCGCAGGGCGCATCGGGGCGGTGGGCCCGCTGACCAACTCCCAGAATCCTCATTGTCGGGGCGATGGTTGTCGGCCCGAGTACGGCGCCATTGTCTCGCTTGCGTTCGGTGTGACGAAGCGCCAGTACTCGCTCATCAGGCGTAGCACCTTTGCTCTGAGCGTCGGCTTCGCCCTGGCCGTGATCGCCGCCCTCTTGCTCGGTTTCGTCATCCGGTTTACGGGGCTGACGCCCAGGGCCTTTTCGCTAGGCATACGCCCGGTCAGCCACCTCATTGACACCCACGACTGGTTCTCAGTCATAGTTGCCGTGCTGGCCGGGATTGTGGGGGTCATCTCGCTGACCGAGGCCCGGGCGAGCACCCTCATTGGAGTATTTATCTCTGTAACGACTATCCCCGCTGCGGCCGATGTCGGCGTAAGGCTCGCCTACGGCCTCGAGAAGGAGGCTGTGGGGTCCTTTTGAGCAACTGCTTCTAAACGTAACCCTCCTCGCCGGCGTGGGCGGCGATAGGATCCCGGTCAAACCGTGCTATTTGGCGCCGTGCCACCACCGCGCCTGGCACTCCTCTACGGTGCCTTTCGGCCTCGATCAGCCGAGAGACTGCCTCGATCAGCGCGAGGTCGGTGAAGGCCTGGGGGAAGTTCCAGAGGTGCTCACCGCTGCTGGTGTCGATCTCCTCGGCATAGAGCAGCAGGGGGCTGGCGTAGGTCAGCAGTTTCTGGCACAGGCTCCGGGCCGGACGGTCTCGCCGATCATGGCGAGGGCGGTGACCAGCCAGAAGGAACAAATCGTAAAGGTGCCTTTCTTACCTTCGACGCCGGTGTTGGTGCTGTCGACCCGGTAGCGCAGGACGAGGTCGTCTTCGGTCAACCCCTCGGCGATGGCCAGGACGGGCTCGAGTACTTCGGCTTCGTAGCGAAGCGGTGAGCGGAGGTGACCTGACCAAACCCTTCCAGCTCCTGATCATGTACGGCATGGGCGGTGAGCGGGACTTGACCGAGCCCACCCTCGACCATCTATCCGGCTACCGGGGGTCGCGTCCCGTACGGTCGGCAACGGCGTCTGGGACCAGCATCAGAACGACGTCTGGGGCATGATCCTCGATGCGTACGACACTCACCTCCACCAAGGCCAGGCCCAGCAGATCGTCCGGCAAGTGTGGGAAGGCCTAGCCGGTTCGTCGATGACGCCATCGGCACCGCAACGACCCCGATGAGGGCATCTGGGAGACCAGAGGTGACCCCCAGCAGTTCACGGACTCAAAGGCGCTGTACTGGCTGGCCTGTCCTCTCACTGGCCCGGCCGAACCTGCCGTCGGTCAGTACGCAGGAGGTTTGGTAGCAGTTGTGGTAGCAGTTCGTCGGGGTCTGCTGACCTTCGCCGGGTACGAAATCCCTGGTGAGGAAGGCTGAGATGACGTGGGCAACCCCCAATAGACGCCTTTCCGACCTCTTCTAAGCGGCGAGTCGCAGGTTCGAACCAGTTGAGTCCCGACAGGTGGTGTACGAGGGGGTGAGCTGAGGGGAGTCCCCCCGCTCACGACGGTCACCGCGTCAACCTCAAGAAAGCAGTTCCCACACAACTACTTGAGGAGGATCACGGTGACTGTCCCTTCCACTATCGACGCGGCCGCCTGGCTTAGCAAGTACCTCGAGGGCGACGACGGCGACACCGACTTGGCCCGGGCCATGCTCCAGGCCTTCGCCGAGACTTTGATGTCGGCCGAGGCGTCAGCAACTTGCGGTGCCGGTTATAACGAGCGCAGCGAGGAACGTTCCAACTCCCGTAACGGCTACCGGCGCCGGCCGTGGGACACCCGGGCCGGCTCGATCGACTTGGCCGTGCCGAAGTTGAGGGAGGGCAGCTACTTCCCGGACTGGCTCTTGACGCCCCGCCGGCGGGCGGAGCAGGCCTTGGTGGCAGTGATCGGCCAGGCCTATGTGGAGGGAGTGTCGACCCGGCGGGTCGACGACCTGGTCAAGGCGATGGGCATCGACGGCATATCCCGCTCGGAGGTCTCCCGGATGGCGGCCGAGCTCGACGCCAAAGTCGCTGCCTTCAGGGACCGCCCCCTGGACTGCGGCCCTTACCGTTATGTGTGGGTAGACGCGCTTACCCAAAAGGTCCGAGAAGCCGGTCGCGTCGTCAATGTGTCGGCCGTGGTCGCCACCGCCGTCAACCACCAGGGCCAACGCGAGATCGTCGGCTTCGACATCGTCACCGCCGAGGACACGGCCAGCTGGACCGAGTTCCTGCGGGGCCTCGTGGCCCGGGGCCTCGCCGGCGTCGAGCTGGTCATCTCCGACGCCCACGGGGGGGTCAAAGCGGCGATCGCCACCGTACTGACCGACGCCACCTGGCAGCGTTGCCGG
>CAVVRE010000003.1:0-15376 GCA_963750465.1 uncultured Acidimicrobiaceae bacterium | reverse complement strand
CGCGGCTCTGGGCCCTCGGCCCTGAGCAAAGCGTGCCCAGGGAAGCGTGGGTACCCCGCCCGTACCAAGGCTCTGTGGTCCCACGGCAAACCACCCAAGGGGGGTGATCCAACGTCCATCTGGTGCCCTTCATAATTGCGTAGTGCCAGTTTTCATCAGCTTCGGATGGGCCCAACGCTCTCGTAAGTGCTGGCACGGTAAACCAAACCTCGACCAGAAAGATACGAACAATGCTCGCTTCCAGCTACCCGCTATTGAATATCTTTTGGACAATGTTATGGTTTTTCCTGTTTTTCGCCTGGATATGGTTATTGATCATCGTCTTCGGCGACATTTTTCGCAGCCACGATTTGAGTGGCTGGGGTAAGGCCCTCTGGACGATATTCGTCGTGTTGGTACCGTGGCTTGGGGTGCTGGTCTACTTGATCGCCCGTGGTGGAAAAATGCAAGATAGGGCGGCCAAAGAGGCCCAGCAACAGGACCAGGCATTCCGCAGCTATGTCCAAGATGTGGCTGCCCCCACGAACAGCGCCGACCAGCTAACCAAGCTGGCCGACCTGAAGGCCTCGGGCGCGATCAGTGACCAAGAGTTCCAGACGGCAAAGGCCAAGCTTCTCGTCTAAAGAGAGGGCGCTCTTCTAGCCCGACTCTACCCCGGCGAGCCCGACTCCACCTGGCGACAGAGGTCGGAGAGCGAGAAGTGCTGAAAGCCGACCCTGGTAGCCTCGGTCGGGCTACTGCCCAGCGACATCCTTCAGATTGGCCCGGGCCTTGAGATTGCCCCAAGGGGAGCCTGGACAGCTCGCACAGGTCTATATCGACGCAGCCGTGGGCGACTGGGAACGGGTGGGCACCGGGACCGCAGGAAAACCAGGGTCGGCTCAAATGGTCCGCGCAACAGAACCTGAGGACGAGGAAGTTATGAGCTAACTCAGGAGGTTGCGATGGCTAGGAAACGTAAGCTGAATGTGGGGCCCGGGCGCTCAGCTTGGAACGGCGGGTGGAATATTGATGGGGCTGAGCGCCGGTGA
The DNA here is from genome assembly GCA_963750465.1 of uncultured Acidimicrobiaceae bacterium. GTDB lineage: Bacteria > Actinomycetota > Acidimicrobiia > Acidimicrobiales > Palsa-688 > Fen-671. Next base: position 14,345 of record CAVVRE010000003.1, on the reverse strand, counting down.
CAAAGTGGGGGCCATAGCGGCTCGCTTGGGCCGAGCGCCGCCGACCATCAGCCGGGCAGCGGCCCTTTTACGGCACCGTGGTAAGGGCCCATTTCTGCGACCCTCACTTGCCGTGGATGCGGGGCAGTAACGAGAACACCAATGGCTTATTGTCCCAGCACCTCCCCCAGGGCACCGACTTGTTGGTTAACGCGCCCGAAGACCTCGACGCCGTGCGGCCTCGAGCTTCAAGGGCCGCCCTCGACAAAACGTTGGCTGGGTGACACCATTTGAGAAGCTCGATCGGTTTCTCGTTGCGATGACTGATTGAGACCGCTCAGTCTTATTGCCGCAGAATGCACCCTTCCCCCTGCCAGCGCAGGATTTTAGCGCTCAGGACTTGTCATTGTCGGCTTGGGAGCCGAGCCACGCATTGGCGTCGGCGAGGGCGGCTGCGCTCGAGTCACCCAGAACCGGCGTTGCCTCGAAGGCTTTGAGCGGCCCGGACGCATTCAGACGTCCAGTCCGGTCGAGCGTTGCCACCAGTTCGTGGTCGAGACCGCTCAAGTAGAGGCGGCCGCCGGCCGCGCCGAGCCGCTGAGCGTAATCAGCCAGCACATGGAAAGAGGTGGCGCCAAGATTAGTCCGGCCCCGCAGGCGCAACAGAACCACGGGGTGGGCGGCGCCTGCGGGGTCTGGCAGCCGAGCCTCTAACGTACGCGCTCCGGCGTAAAAGAGGCTCCCGTGGCGTGCGAGCACGATCGACCCCAAACCATCCCACGTGGGCGGGCGCCGGACGTTCCTCGAAGCGGCCGTCGGGCCGGGTGACGACTTCGACTACGGCAAGGTCGAGCGCCTCCCGGTTGAGCTGAAGTAGCAGCGAGAGGGCCACCCCGATGCCGACGGCGGTGGCTACCGGTAAGAAAAGGGTGGCGGCGAATGTCGTGATGATGGCCACCTGGGGAATCCGGCCGGTGCGGAAGATGGTCGCCATCTCGCCGAAGCGCAGTGAACCGAAGGCGGCGTAGATGAGCACGGCAGAAAGGGTGGGGAGCGCCACCTTGGCCACCCCAGCCACCGCGAACGCCGCCAGGATCGCTATCATCCACAGACCCGACCAGATCGACGCCCAGCGTGTCTTGGCGCCGGCGGCCACGTTGCGAAAGCTGTCTGGCCTACGGAGCCGCCGACGGGCTGCCCTCTGAAGAACCCAGATGCCAGGTTACCCACGCCTTGGGCGACAAAGTCCCGGTTGGCGTCCGAGAGCGAGCCGTCAGGGTTGAGGGCGGACTCCGCTACACCGGCACCCTGGACCAAGACGATGACCGCTACGGCCAAGGCGCCCGTGACAACGCTGAGCGACAGTTCGCTCAGCTTTGGCAGGTGCGGCAACGGGATGCCCTTAGGGATGGCGCCGGCCGACGACACGCGAGCCACGGTGTCCAAGCCGGCGACGATGACGACCAGCGAGGGCACCACCAGCGCCACCACCGCAGCCACGCTCCTGAACCGACTGTGGCTTACCACCACGATGATGCCAAGGGCGCTCAGCCCGACAAGGAACGACGCCACGTCGACCTGGCTCGGGTGGGCCAAGGCATTGAACGCCTTTTCGGCTGCGAACGAGCCGCTCGCTGGCACGCCGAGCAAGTCCGGGACCTGGCCCAGGATGATGTTGACGCCGATCCCGCTGAGGAAACCGATCATCACGGAGTGGGACACGAACCTGGTGTAACGGCCGAGGTGGAGCAGGCCGGCTGCCACCATGACGGCGCCCGCAATGACCGTGAGCAGGAACAGTGCCTCGGGCCGGTGGGACACGTTGACCCCCGAAAGCGCAGAACCAGCGGCCAGGGCCGCCGCGCTGGTGGTGGTGATAACCATCAGGCGGGTACTGGCAAACAGCCCGCCCCCCACAGGGCCGAGTGCGCTGGCGTACAGGCCGTAGATCGGGCTGACGCCGACCAGGACGCTGGCGGCCATGCCGTCGGGGACACTGCCGATGGCACCCGGCAAACCGGCCAGCATTTCACCCTTTAGGGATCCCTTCTCGGGGCGCACCGACCGCAACCACGACCTGGGGGCGTCGAAGCGCCTCTTACGATTCCGGTCGGCTCGGTTACAGGCACGATCGTTCCACTCGGCCCAGTCCCGTCCGCACATGCTCCCGGGGCTCAATCCTCCGGCCCGCCGCGAAACTCGTTGTGGGACCGTGAGCTACGTCGAACCGGACCTCCGACCCTGGACCGCGGACTGATGTAGTCAATTTGTGAGCTATGTAAGCGGTCAACGGGATAAGACCACGCTGGGCGCCGCGTCGTTTGGGTACAGCTTGCGGCTTTTCTCGGCTGCGCCAAACCGTGTGTCCACAACCGCCGGGACATGGTCCCGAAGGCCCCGGAGCGATGAGCCACAGCCTAGGGTGCCCGACTTCGCCATCTATGGGACTTTGATGTCAGTGGCCAGCGTGTCGCCGACGGTCGTGCCACCGCCTGCCGCGGAATTTACCTGGAAAAGATAACCCTCGAAGGCTACCAGCGGCACTGCCTTCGATACGGAGACGTTGCGGGCAAGGGTGACATGGGACGCGATCGTCTCCGAGGAATGTGGCGCCATGGTGGAGCCCACTGCGGGGCCGAGGTAACCGTTGATGTCGTTGCCGCCGCCTGTCGACCCTGTCAGCCGCACGTTGGTGAAATGGCCGCTCATACCGTGGGTCGAGTACGACAGGTGCACCTGGCCGGCGTTGACGTCCCTCTTGGTCCCTGTCCCGGCATAGATGTAGAAGTTCACCTGGGCATCCGTTAGGGGATGGGGCGAGGGGTTCGTTGCTGTCATGGTGAAGCCGGTCGCGCTGCCTGGGCGCAGCGAGGACGGGAACTTAGCCACCACGGTGGGGCTGTACTTCACGTCTGAGCCCTGGTAAATGATGGACTCGGCGGCCCGGCCGCCTTCGGCCTCGGTTGCGACCACCCAGCATTGCGCGTTGAACTTCGACGCCGTGTAGGTCACAGTCGCATGGCCGGAGTAGTTCGTGACGGCTTCGTGGCTGCTGAGCTTGCCGCACAAGCCGGTGCCGTACTCGAGGCCCGTGCTGAAATGCACGTGGTCTCCCTTTACCGCGTACCCGAGTGTGTCGCCAACGGCCACCGTGATCGTCGAGGTCGATTTGCCGTTGGCGGCCAACATGGTTGGGAACGCATCGGCGAAGTCGTTACCTATGGTCGTGGCCCCGGTCCCCGTGCCCGCCGCCTTGGGGTTCTCCGCCAGCGCTTCGCTCAGGGCGCAGCCTTTGCCCACCCCGGACTTGGCGTAAGCCAGGTTGCTGAACATCTCCTGGACGTAGTACTTATGGCCATTTAAGATCTGGTTGTACTCCGTGCCGCTCGGGTTTGAGCCGCTGGTCGAGCCCAATGCGCCCCCGTAGTTGTTGTCGCACATGTCGCCTATCTCGTTGCCTTTGCCGTCGAACCAGCCGTACTGGGGGTTGAGCGGGTCGGTGATGGCCTCGTTCAGCTCGTGGGCGAACGTGCTCACCTCACCGTCGGCCCGGAGGTTCCCGTTGGGGGCCTGGCCGGTGTCGCAGCCGCCGTTGGAAGGAGGGTACGGCAGGTCGCCATAGACGGTCTGGTCGGAGCCTGACCCGAAGGCCCGGTGGTAGCCGCAGTAGGCGCTGGCCGAGTTCGACCCGTCGACGTCCTCGGTCTCGACCCCCGGCGGGAGGAACACAGGGTAGAAATGGGACAGGTCGGTGGGAAACTTCTGGCTGCTGGTCACCGTCCTCAGCTCGGCGCGCAGCTGTGCATCGGTGATGCACAGCCTGAAGCTGGGGGCGGGCTTGCAGCCGTTGGCCGGGAAGGCGCCGGCGTCGACCAGAGGAGTTCCGGCGCTGATCTTATAGCTGATGTACGTCTTCACGCCAGCGAGGACGTCGTCGTACTCGGTGTCGATGGAATAAATATTGTCGGTGCTCCCGCTGGCGGCCGCGACGTCGTGGATGTATTGGTCGAGAAGGCTTTCATAACTGGCCGGGAACCTGTACCGACTGCCGCTCGGCTGCCACCAGACGGGGGTGACAGTGAGACCCCTGGCTCCGTTGGTCGACAGGACAGGGCCCCCGTAGTAGATGAGCGGTGGGGTGCAACTCGAGCAGACCTGTGGCTCGATGGTCCCTTCTGACTGCGGGTACTCCGCAGCGAGGACCGGCTTTTGGCGCGGGGCTCGGTCAGCGGCTGCTGCGGCGATGGGGCTGGTCGAGGCCCCGCTGCACGCACCGAAGACAACCACGGCCGCCCCGAAGGCACGTGAGCGCAGCCGCCATGTGCATTTACCACTGGCCGTTTTCGCCGTTCTTGCTTTTCGAACGTCGTTCCCGTCTATTCGATAGTCTCTGCACTTCTCCATGTCGTTCCACCTCCGCATAGTTCGGCGTCGAGAGGATTACTCATCACGTGTCTCATCACGCCACACCTTCCAGCCTCCGGCCTCACCCAGGGAAGGTGGTTGCCGCCCTGCTATCAGGTCAACGAAGGTTTCGCGGGATTTGTGGCTCGGCCGTCTTCACCGCCAGCAACTCCAGGCCGAGCGCACGAACGCGGTCAAGAGCACCATAAAGGGCCGCCTGGTCAGGAAGCTGGGCACGCAACACTGTATTACCAGCGCCTACCGTGACGTCGAAATCCTCGAAGGCCTCGACGATGGCCGGCCGGGCCTCCCCGGCGAAGGTGATCTCGTACGTCATGGGGGTCACTAGCGCTCTGGTCTAGTCAGCCAATTCGTATGTGCCTTACAAGGCTCACAGGCACCGAGAGCTTTGTCGTCACCCACCCTGGGTGAGATTGCCCAGCCTGGCGGGAGTATGGGCTCTTAAGTCGAACGGAATAGGCGTTCTCCCTTACCCGCCCGGCTGGCAGTAATGCCGCTCCTTGCGCGGCCCAGACCGCAAATGACGAGGGTGGTTTGCGGCAATCGGCCTGTTACAAGTTCAGTCGCTCGGACCTTGGTGCGCCCGCTCCAAGCCCATCTTGGCGGCATTGATCAAAAGGCGCGCCACCACGCCGATGATGACCAGGTCGACTATCATCTGGGCGCTCACGATGAGGCGGGCCGCATCGGTGGCGGGGACGATGTCGCCGAAGCCGACCGTCGAGAAGATCGTAATCGTGAAATAGAGCGCGCTTGAGTGGTCCAATTTCTGGCTGAAGATTGAGGAAGAGGTATGCGACAGAGATAGGTACAGTGTCGAGAACAGCAGCAGGAAGATCGGGACCACCACCGCCAACGCTTCGGCTGCCCGTAACCCCGGTAGCTTCGCGTGGACGACGCGGCGGGCCTGGTCCAAGACGATTACAGTAACTACCACGAGCCCAATTCCTAGACTGACGATTTCGCCTGCGCTGCTGTGCTTATCGAGCGGTGGGACGTAGTAGTAGCCCGCCACGAGGAGTACCCAGGTTACCGTGACCCTCAGTGCGGCCTGAAGCACCACCTGTCGCCGATGGCGCGGCTCCAGGTCTGGCAGACGCTTCGGCGTCACTTCTTTCGGACCTGACGAGCGGCTCAGGGCCGATCGTCGCATGCCTTGATGCGGGCGAAGCACCTAGCCATCCTCACCCATACGCGTGAACAACTCAATCACCTAGTCCGTATGAGCGTCCGTTCCTGCCTGGCATATTCGGGCCATGTAGCAGCATTGCCTCGGCCGGAAAAGGCCAGCCCACGGGTGCGTTGAGCCTCGCGGCCAAGGGCTTCGGCGAGCATGAGTACAGGCCCTGCCAGGCTAAATAGTTGCACCTCCGTGGTCCGTCCTCGCGGCCGTCCTGAGAAAGGTGCTGGCACAAACGGCCCCGGTCTGTTCGAGCCTCTGAACACGATCACCCGACTCGGGGGAAGAACAATTCGCGAGCGCACGAGAATATTTCGTTACTCAAGCTCCGGTAAGCGCTTACAGAGTTGGAGCCGGTTTATGGTGCCGATGCAGAGTAAGAGCCGGGGCGCCGCTCCCAGCCGGAACGACCGACAAGTCGGACCAGGCGTAGCCGCGACCACGAGGGGCCACGGCAAGCTTGCCGGACCTCCTGTTCGTTGCCACGGAGGGTACAAGGCTTTGAAGCGCTGGTCTGTTTTGCCACCAATCGGCACAAGGGATCCTCGAAGTCCTCGGAACCTATTTGTCGGTGCCGCCGTGTCGAAGCGGCCTCGCCACGGGCGGTCAACTCGCGCGCCAAAAGGTAAGAACGGCTCGAATCTTTACCGGTCAGGAGGACAACCATGCCCGAGAGCATGAACGTGGAGGTCGCGCACAAGCTCGGGCAACAAGAACACGAAGATCGCGCTTGCAGCGCCGTCTGACACCACGAACATAGCGAACTAATGCGCAACTCGTGATCGCACCGTGGTGGCCATGCCTGACACGAATACGACGATGGCTACCACGGGCAAGACTCATCCGTAAATCTTCAGAATGTCCCCAAAACGGCCCCTCAGCAATAAATGAAAACTTGTTACGGCTCGCATTATCTGTGGGCATCGGAGTTTAGGGCGCTAGCTCTTCTTCTGCCACCGGTAGACCGTGATCTGCTTGCAGACCAAGGTAGTGCCGCCGATCTTTATGGTCTTGTTACGTTCCGCTTTCGAGCACGTGCTGCCGGTGACAGGAGCCGAATGCGTTGTAGTCGTCGTCGTAGTCGTGGATCCGAAGGCGCTCCCCGCGCCTAGCCCGAGGCCGCTCCCAACAACGGCAATCGCCAGGATGCCCGGGGCCAACCGCTTCGCGACTGACATCATCATTGCGTCGTCCTTTCGTCGGTGTCCTCAGGAGACCACGGGTTCTCCGCCATCTCCTCATGAACTGGTAGAAGGGTAAAACAGTCGTCCCTCAGAGCCAACCTTACGTTGCGCCATAGGCGGTCATAAGGGTGTTTACTCCCGTGCGGGCCTGCGTGGCACTTGGTGCGGGGCGCACGAGCAGAGCTGCATGTATCTGCGAGCCCTACAAGGACACATTAGAGATTTTACAGCGCTACGGCTTCACCCAAATTGTGTGAAATCGCGGTGGCGAACCGTGCTGAGCGCCCCGTGCTCTGCCTCTCCTGACTACGAAGACACCGGACGGACACCGGGCACCGTGGCGCGCTCGCTCGCGCCTAACGGTACATCTCGACTTGGCAGGAAGATCACCCAAACTGGGTGTACCTTTCGCACGACGGCCAGTATCAAGATAAGGATATGACTGACCTAGACATCAACGAATTGGGGCCCGTCGACTACCTGGTAGTGGAGTTCCCGCCCGAGACCTCCAACTTCACCGGCGAAATGGCGAGTGAGATAGCCCGGTTGGTCGATGCCAAGATCGTCCGGGTGCTGGATCTGCTTATCCTGCGCAAGGACGAGGACGGCACGGTCGAAGGCCTCGAGATAGACGACTTCCAGGCGCTCGACGAGCTCCGGGCCGCCGAGGCTCAGCTCGCCGAGCTCCTGGCGGAAGAGGATGTAGCCCACCTCGCCGCCGCTATGGAGCCGGGGACTACCGCCGGCGTGCTCGTCTGGGAGAACTCCTGGGCCGCTCCGTTTGCATCCGCCGCCCGGCGGGCCGGGGGCCAGCTCATCGCCAGCGGGCGTATCCCCGTCCAAGCCATCCTCGCCTCACTCGAAGCCGAAGTACCGACGGAAGGAGAATGACATGCCGCTCCGACCCGCGGCGCAGCTCGCGTAGGCGTCATCGGCGCCCCGGTCGCCCGTACCGCAGCCGTGGTCGGCACTGCCGTCGTCGTAAGCCACGGAGTCGACCGCCGCCAGGACCGCCGCGAAGACCGGGGGGACAGAAGGGACGACCGCCGAGATCGCTGATCCCGGCACGCACGACCGGACATCGGCCCGGGACGGGCCTGCAGCACCGGCCTGAGGGGCTCGACGGATCAGCGATAGCCCCTCGGCCCCTCGTCGCTCGCCGGACAACCGAGGGCGCAAGAGTACTTGCGTCCGTGAGATGAGGCGACGTTCGCCCGTCCGGTGGACGCTCCGTTTGCGGCTGCTGCACAGCGAACGAGTGGCTACAAAACAACCAATCCGTGGTTGACCGACTCGTCGAGTAGGTCTGGCCCGTGACCAGCTCCCAGCAAATCGACCTGCGTTGTGCCCGCCTAGGGGGTTGGCGGCTCGCTGTCGTCATTTTGTTTCATAATACGCCAAAGGTTCCAGGGCCAGGCCCCGTCGATCTCGACCTCCAATGAGAAACTGAGCGAGATGCGGATAATGACGATTATCCCGAGTACTACCACGTTTTCCAGGGTGGTATCAACGATGATCGTGCGCACGATGTCGCCGACTATGAGGACCTCCAGGCCGAGGAGGATTGCTTGTCCCAGCCGCCGACGGAGCCTGCGGTAGCTTTCGTGTACGGCGGCCGGCCGCACCATCGAGAGTGCGTAGTCGCCGAGGGCCAACAGTCCGCCGATGACCATGATCGCTGCGCCAAGAGCCTCGACCCCTTTGACGACATCGGATACGAACTGGTCATAGGTCACCCGGGCAATAGTGCCACCTTTGTTCTGGTCCGCGTAGGCAAATGCGAAATCGCCTGCGGCCCGGTCGAACGTCGGCATGGCCCGCAACGTAGAAGGCGTTGGCCAGGCCGTCACCGGAGCGACCGGGGGTCCTCGCGAGGCGCAGGCAACCGCGGCCGTAGAGGGCCAGGCCGGTAATCACGTCACTCTACAGAAATTGGCCCAGCAGAAGGGCTCTAGCCCCTTCCGGAGATAGCAGCGTTGGTCCGGGAAACACCCGATCCGGATGATGACCGACGGGTTACGCCGCCAATAACCTGACAATTTAGCAGCATGTCTTCAGTCAGCGAAAAGGAGGGCTAGCCATGGGTGCCGAGTCTGAACGGGTCAAAGGGTTTGGGAAGCTAGAAGACGGGCTGCGCCAGGCGAGCGACTGGTACCTGTGGGGTCCCTACGTGAGCGAGCGTCAATGGGGGACGGTGCGAGAGGACTACAGCGAGGATGGGGAGGCCTGGACCTATTTCCCCCACGACCATGCCCGGTCGCGAGCATACCGCTGGGGCGAGGACGGTCTGGCCGGTTTCTGTGACGTCGAGCAGCGGCTATGCCTGGGCCTGGCCCTATGGAACGGCCAAGACCCTATCTTGAAGGAGAGGCCGTACGGCCTGACCGGAGCAGAGGCCAACCACGGCGAGGACGTGAAGGACTATTGGTGGTACCTGGACGCCATCCCGAGCCACGCCTGGAACCGCTGGCGCTACCACTACCCGCAACGCGCCTTTCCCTATGAGGACCTCCGCCATGAGAACAGCCGGCGAGGCAAGCAGGACATGGAGTACGAGCTGCTCGACACCGGCGTATTCGACGACGACCGGTACTGGGTGGTTGAAGTCCACTACGCCAAGACAGCGCTCAGGACATCTTAATGTCGGTTCAAGTCACCAACATGGGTCCAGAGGCCGAGACCCTCCAAGTGCTGCCTTCGGCCTGGTTCCGCAATACCTGGTCGTGGGACTTTCACGCCCCCAAGCCCGAACTGTCCGCGAGCGGCCCCGCTTCGGTCGACATCCGACATCCTTTCCTCGGTGAGCTCGAGCTGGCGGGCGCTTCCGCACCCGGGGGCGCACCGCCGAAACTCCTGTTTTGCGAGAACGAGACCAACTACCACCGGCTCTACGGCGTAACGGCGAGCCCTATATACCCCAAGGACGGCATTAACGACCACGTAGTAGGCGGCCAAGCGACCGTCAACCCCGATCTCGCCGGCACCAAGTGCGCATTTTGGTACCAGGTGACGGTCCAGCCAGGGGCCAAGGCCGAACTGCGTCTGCGCATGCGCCCCAAAGGCACCAAACCTGAGCCGTCTGCGGCTCTGGGCAAGCACTTTGACGACGTCATAGCCAAACGGTGGGCTGAAGCCGACGAGTTCTACGCCGAGCTCACCCCCAAGGCCGCCTCGGCGGACGAGGCGATGGTGATGCGCCAGGCCTTCTCCGGCCTGCTCTGGAGCAAACAGCTCTACTACTACGACGTCAAGCGTTGGCTCGAAGGGGACCCCACCCAGCCGGCGCCCTCGTTATCGCGGCGCTACGGCCGCAACTCCAGATGGCGGACCTTTGATGCGTTCGACATCATGTCGATGCCGGACAAATGGGAATACCCCTGGTTCGCGGCTTGGGACATGGCTTTCCACTGTGTGGCGCTTGCGCACGTCGACCCGGCCTTCGCCAAGTACCAACTGGTCCTCCTGTGCCGGGAGTGGTTCCAGCACCCTAACGGGGCCCTGGCCGCCTACGAGTGGGACTTCGGCGACATCAACCCGCCCGTCCAGGCGTGGGCGGCACTCCAGGTCTTCGCCGTCGACGGAGGTCGTGATATCGACTTCCTGAGCCGTATCTTCGACAGGCTCCTCGTCAACTTCACGTGGTGGGTCAACCTGGAGGACAGGTCGGGTAGCAACGTGTTCGAGGGCGGTTTCCTAGGTTTGGACAACATCGGGCCGATCGACCGTTCTCACCTGCCCGTCGGGGGAACCCTTGAGCAGTCGGACGCCACCGGGTGGATGGCGACCTACGCCCTATCTATGGCGGCGATCGCCGTTGTGCTCAACCGGCTCGGCAACCGGCCGGCCCAAGACCTCGTCCTCAAGTTCATCGAGCACTTCGCCGCCATCCGGGACGCGATGGACTCCCAGGGGCTGTGGGACGACTTCGACGGTCTCTTCTACGACCGGCTTGTCACCCCGGACGGGACCCCCGTGCCAGTAAAGGTCCACTCGATGGTCGGCATCATCCCAATGCTGGCGTGCGCCGTCGTCGAAGAGCAGGCCTTGCAGCAGGCCCTCCTCGTCGGCAAACAGTTCGCGCGTCTGCTCCACGAGCACGGCCTCGAGGACCTCGACAAGCTCTCGGGCACCGGGCTGGTGCACGGGGAACCGGGCCAGCGCCGCCTGCTCCTCGGGGTGGTCGGCGTCGACCGTCTCGAGAGGATATTGACCAAGCTTTTCGATGAGCGCGAGTTCCTGGCGCCATATGTCCTGCGGGCCATCTCGGCCTATCACCTCGAACACCCCTACGAGCTCGACGTCGAAGGTTTCCGGGCCAGCATCGACTACGAGCCGGCTGAGTCCACCACCTCCATGTTCGGCGGCAACTCCAACTGGCGTGGCCCGCTATGGCTCCCCATCAACTACCTGGTAGTGGAAGCCCTTGGGCGTTACGACCGCTTTTTCGGGGACTCGTTCAAGTCGAGTACCCGACCGGTTCGGGCCAGAAGGTGACACTCGGTCAGGTCGCACAAGACCTGCGCCATCGCCTGACATCGATCTTCCTTGTCGGCCCAGACGGGCGCAGGCCCTGTTTCGGGGGGAACGAAAAACTCCAGACCGACCCGGCGTGGAAGGACAACATTATGTTCAACGAGTACTTCCACGGCGACAACGGCGCTGGCATTGGCGCTTCCCACCAGACGGGCTGGACCGGGGTCGTCGCCGACATCATCCGGCGTCGCCACGGGGACGTAGGAGCCCTCGGTGACATCCTCAGGATGGTGGCGGGGCGGAACCCAGAGAAATGACCACATTTAGCGAACACGCCAGCGCTGAGCTCTCCGGCCGCGAGCTCCCGCTCGGTGCAACCCCACGAAAAAGCCTGTGACTGCCAGAACTGCTACCTATAAGAGGGGACGAACCAGCCGCTCGCTCGGTTGCCGCACGCCTCCAGTGGCTTTCAGGCTGAGGAAAGGGACCCGTGGGCCAGCGATAACGTGACGCTGGCCCAGATGCCATAAGCGGTCAGGAGGTCGGCGAACGAGCCATTGTCGTTGCCCGTTTATCGATTGGCAGCCGGTGGAGCAGGTCACCCAGCGCTATACCTGTCGGTAACGGGAGCATGATGCTCCCTATTGTCAGGGTCCAGTCCCAGGTCGGCCGCCACCGCTGGCTAATGAGCTTGCCCCGGTACTGGAAAGACGCGCCCTCGGATTATGAGCGCCAGGATCACCGGCATCATCGCCAACGAAAGGGCGGAGAACGCGCTGGCGTACCAAGAAGGGAACGTGGCGGCGCCGGCGACGACAAGCCATACCTCGTCACTGTCCGAGAACAGGCCGATGGTATTTATGGCCACCCGGCGCTCGAGGCCGGTCCTACCGACCAACATGTGTACTGCGCCTGCGCGCATGTCGAAACCTTCCAAGATGAAGAACCCGGTCCACAAGAAGGCGCTAACTGCGAACCAAAAAGCTTTGGAGCTCCACCCCGTCCTCTAGTCCGTTAAGACCGGGGTCTCGTCCGGCCTGGGCACTGTCCCATCTGGACCGGCTGCTGCGGGCTCGCCCTCATCGCTCTCCGAAAGCTGCCGGGGCGCATAGCGGACCATGAGAACGGCGTAAATAACACCGAAAACACCGTATACCAGGACGAACAGGACCAAGGTGATCACGACCCAGGTCGAGCTCAACGTCGAGACACCATCCTTGGTCAGCATGAGGCCCTGGACGATCCAGGGCTGCCGACCGTTCTCGGTGAGCAACCAGCCCGTCGTGTTCATGAGAAAGGTTGCGATGGCGAACCAGGTCGCGAAAAGAGGAACCCGCGGGCACGCTCCAGCCGGTGCCGCCACACGGCCCATGCGCCCCACAGCGCCAGCAGGAAGACGAGCGCCGCAGTGTGGGCCATAACGCGCATTGACCAGTACTGGATGAAGACGTTGGGCACGTAGTAGCCGGGGCCATACTCCTCCTGGTACTGGGCGTTGACCTGGTTGAGGCCCTCGACCTGGCCCTTCCAGGAGTTGGTGGCCAGAAGGGAAAGAAGATGAGGGATTTCGAGGATCTGGGTGGGTGTCTCGTCGAGTTTCCCGCCGCCCACTTGGAACAGAGAGAACGAGCACGGCTGGCACGTGTCCCACTGGGCCTCGGCCGCCGCGATCTTCATGGGCTGGTACCTGGCTTCGACGACCCCGAGCTCGCTGCCGACGAACAGGGCCAGTATGGTGGCAGGTACGAGGATTACAAGCGAAATCTTGGCCGTGTGCGCTAAGGCATCGACCGAGCCCCCTTTTCCGGACTTGCCACGCAGATACCGCCAGGATTACCAGTGCCCCGGTCACCGCCGAAGCGAGGAGCACGAGCGCTAAACCCACAGGAAAACGGGGTTGGCGAACAGTGCCCGATGCTATTGAGCTCCGCTCGCCCGTCTTCGAGTTAATGGTGTAGCCAACCGGGTGTTGTATCCAAGAGTTTGCGGCCATGATGAACCCGGCCGAGATCACGGTGCCGACAGCAACCAGCCATATACAGGCCAGGTGCACGGCCCTCGGGAGCCGGTCCCAGCCGAAGACCCAGAGCCCGAGGAAGGTCGACTCGAGGAAGAAGGCGGCCAGGCCTTCCATGGCGAGGGGACCGCCGAAGACGTCACCACGAAGCGTGAATAAGCAGACGAGTTCATGCCGAACTCGAACCCCTTCATAAGCCCCGTTGGCACTCCAATTGCAACATTGATGAGGAGCAGGGTGCCGGAAAATCGAGTCAGACGGCGCATCTGTGGTTCGCCCGAGCGATGCCAGATGGTCTGCATAATGGCCACAAAAAGGCCAACCCGATGGTCACCGGCACGAAAAAGAAGTGGTAGACGGTAGTGGCGGCGAACTGCGCCCGGGACAGGTCGACGGTCAGCATGACAGGGTCACCCTTTCGGTATCGACTTCTTCCGGCCCCTTCTCTGCCTCGGAACGAGCCCTTCGCTCCCAGTGGGTGCGGCTTCCCACCTCAAGGACCGCAGGTCGACCGCAGTCAGGGTAACCACCATCGGCAAACCTACGGCCGACGGTTCCTGGCCGATTCACCTCGATTGGGTGAACCCTCGCCACCATGCGGGACTTATCGTCCATTCTGTAGGTTCTCTCTTCCGGCTCCGGAAATGAAGCGTTTGGTGCTCACTAACAGGAGACGGCGATGACGCTCAATTGGAGAGGTCGCCGTTGCAACTGGTGACAAGCTCGCAGGAGGCTCAACGACGTGGCCGAGCATTCCGTCGATTGTTGGCTGACCACCGAGATACTGCCCATGCCCGACAACCCAATCATCGCCGACAAAGAGGGACACGTGCACTTGGCCTACAAATCGACAGACGACAAGAAAAGCGGAGGCCTTTACGACGAGCTCCGGAAGACCTTTAACCAAGTGGGTCTGGCGCAGCACCACGTGCTGGACACGAACCTCGACATATGCCTGGGCATTGCCGTTGCCGGCGATGCCTACCGAGCCGGGACCCGCTGCTTCGGTACCCACCCACCGACGTCGGTCCTCGACGTCAACACCAAAGCCGATGGGCTCGACAACCTGCACGTCGTCGGCACCCGC
>CAVVRE010000002.1:0-13726 GCA_963750465.1 uncultured Acidimicrobiaceae bacterium | reverse complement strand
GCGGAGGGAGTGGGATTTGAACCCACGGGGAGCTTGCACTCCCAAGGCTTTTCAAGAGCTTCGGCGCTTGTGGCTGGAATCGGCTGCACCCTGCCTGAACAGGACTTTTGTGACGGGCGTCTCGCTCCCGGTGGCCTGGATCGGCCTGAGCCAGCTCGAAATTATGGCCAAGTTTATGGCCACCCGAGTTCGGTGACCCTGCCGGCGGTCTGACGGCCGCGGGCCGCTCTGAGCAAGTCCCGAGTCAGACGTAGGGCCTCTTGGCGCTTGGTCACGCTGAGGAATCATGGCCCATTGGGTTACCTATGGGGTAGGCCGTCCGAATAGCCCCGTCCTATATGGGTATATAAGGTTCCGATTGCCTAGTGGGGTAGGTGGTAGAAAGCCCTTCGCAGGCTGGGTGGAGGGAGGGACGGTATGAACTACCGGAGGATCGCTACCTTCACAGGGTGGTTGTGGATTGCCACCTTCGTGACGTCCATACTTGCGCGATTCTTCTTTTACGCACCGGTGCTCGACAAGAAAGGACAGTACGTCACGGGCGCGGGGAACGACGCCCAGACGCTCATCGCGATCGGGGCGGTGCTTGAGCTGCTCCTCATCATCTCGAACGTCGGGACGGCCGTGGTGCCGTACTCGATCCATAAGCGGGTGCACGAAGCGGGCGCCATTGGTTACGTGGCGGCGCGCCTCATGGAGTCCACCTTCATCGCGATCGGCATCGTCTGCATGCTCGCCATCTCGACCCTTCGCCAGGACGCGCTGAGCGGGACCAATGCCACGCTCGGGCAGGCGATCTTTGACGTCTACCAGTGGACGTTCCGGCTCGGGCCGGGATTCATCGTCGGCGTTGGGAACGGCCTGATCCTCGGCTGGCTCATGTACACCTCCGGCTTGGTGCCGCCGCGCCTTGCCCTGTTCGGGCTGGTCGGTGGGCCGCTCGTCATCATCTCGGGAGTCCTCGTCATCTTGGACGTCATCAAGGCTGGTGGCGCGGTACAAGCTGTGATGACGATCCCGGAGATCATTTGGGAGCTGGGGATCGGCATCTATCTCATCGCCAAGGGCTACAGGACCTCGTCTCCGGCACTTGCCGGGGCGCAGGAGGCCGTACCCGTCTAGCCCGGCTCCCGGGGCTCACCGAACAAGGGGACCGACGAGTTCCTAAAACCAACAAGGAGGCATAGACCATGAGCCACTCAATCCGTCGTTCCATCGCCGTCGCCGTCGCGGTCGTATCGGCCGCGATCTCGATGTCCGTCTGGGCTATTCCGGCGGCGCAAGCCGCGGGGGGCCCCGTGAACTGTGTCAACCAGACGCACATAGGCGCTGCTTGCCAGGAGTTCGTGTGGGTCAACGGCGTCGAGGTGAGGTTGACGTTCCCCCAGACGGGGACCCCGGTCTCCCCCGTCCCGGCCGCCAAGGAGCAGAACTTCTACGTGATCGCGCCGCAGACGGGCACGCCGCAGGGCTTTATCCCGCCGATCCACGATCACACGATCCAGGCCGCGCCTGGGGACCCCGGCTGGACGCCCTTCATGCACGTCTACTTTGTGATCTGCAGCCCCGAAGGGGTCACGAGCGGCGACTGTGTGGCCATACTCCCCCAGGCGCTCCCTGGCGGTGGAACGCTGTCGCTAGCGAAGAGCGTGAACGGCGAGCCGCTGACATCCGCCGCCACGATCGAGTCAGGCATTGACGCGGGCCTGCTCATCGCGGTCGATACGGGCGTGGTGATAATGGGGACCGTCAGCCCTGCAAGGTAACTAAGCCGCCTCTGCATTGCGGACGAGCGACAGGCCCCGCAGACGGGCCTGCGCTCGCCAACGTCCAGTTGAGACTCTAACAAGGCCTGTGTGTTCCTTGGGGCGCCCATAACACGCGATCTGGAGCTGCGTGCCTAGATATTTTGGCGAATGCCAACACGGTGAAAGCGGCCCGGTCAGCCGAGTTTGAGCCTGAAGGACAACTCCAGCCGGCAGACTTCCTGGTCTTCTCCGGGTGGTGTAACCGCACGGCGTAGTGGGTGGAGACGCAAATCAAACCCACAGTCAACCCCTGAGGCGATGCGGCTCGGGTCCCCGGATCAGACACTTAGTTACATGACGATCACTGATTACCTCATGAACATCGCCCTTGTCGGTCTTGTGGTCTTGCAGGTCCGGGGGCACAAGATCACTGTCGTGCGCCTCGTGGTACCTATCGCCATGACGGTATGGGCCGCGTCGCAGTTCCTCAGCACTATCCCCACCGCTGGTAATGACACGCTGCTAGAGGGCGCTCTGCTCCTGGCCGGGTCCGTGCTGGGCCTCCTGGCCGGTTCGGTCACCAGCGTCCGCAGGGTAGGCGAGACGGCGTTTGCCAAGGCGGGCGTGACCGCCGCCGTGCTCTGGGTGCTCGGCATCGGCGCCCGCATGGCCTTCTCGCTCTGGCTGAGCAATGGCGGCCGGCCTGCAGTCGAGCGTTTCAGCACTTTGCACCACATCAGTTCAGGTGAGGCGTGGGTCGCCGCCTTCATCTTGATGGCGTTGGCCGAAGTGGCCAGCCGGACCGGCGTCCTCTACCTCAAGGCCGTGCGCACCGGCGCCGTGATCCCTCGTGGCGGGCTCCGCCAAAGCTCGGCCCTGGCCTGAGCGAGAAGGCGCTGCGGACGACCATGGGGAGTGGGATCATGTGGGAAGTGGAGCACTCGTTGGGCTCGCTCTGGGGCACACGTCCGGCCCGGGCGCTGACCTTGGCCCGCCTGGGTGGCTTAGTGGCAATACTGTGGGCCACCGCCCACAAAGCCCAACCCCACCTCTCGGGCCGAGCTTGGGCGGTGCCCGCCCTCATGGCCTTGGCCGTCATCGGGTGGCTCGGCTGGATGGCCAGCCGCCGCTTTGGCGCCCCTCCGGGGGTGACCTGGGCTTGCCTGGCCTTGCTCTCGGTGGCCGGCGGTGTACTGGCTGGCTACAGCCCGTTCGCCGTCGCCCTGGTCGCCGTGGCCTGCCTGGGTGCAGGTGTCGCCTTTGCAGCCGGGCCGGCCATCGTCATCGGAGCGGCCGGGTTCGGCTCGGTCGTCATATCGGCGTTAGCACTGGGTGGGCCTGTCCCCGGTGAGGTCATCGCCGAGGGCGCGCTTGCCGCCATAGCCGGGCTCCTGACCGGGGCCAGCCGTCGGCAGTACCAGGCCCGGGCTCATCAGGCTGAGCAGCTTTTGGCCGAGCGGGTCCGCGCCGATGCCGAGCGTGACAAGGCGGCCGCCCTGGCTGAGCGCAACCGTCTCGGGCGCGAGATCCACGACGTGCTGGCCCACGCCCTGGGCGCCCTGTCGGTCCAGCTCGAAGCGGCCCACGCTGTCCTGGAGACCAGTAAAGACCAGGACAAAGCCCGTCGCCTGGTAGAAAAGGCCCGGCGGCTGGCCGTCGAGGGGTTGGAGGAGACGCGCCGAGCCGTCCATGCGTTGAGGGACGAGCCGGTGGACCTGGCCGAGCAGCTAGCCGCACTGGCAGGGCGCGAAGGTGC
This sequence comes from uncultured Acidimicrobiaceae bacterium, assembly GCA_963750465.1. Taxonomy (GTDB): domain Bacteria; phylum Actinomycetota; class Acidimicrobiia; order Acidimicrobiales; family Palsa-688; genus Fen-671. The sequence goes on along the minus strand of CAVVRE010000002.1, from coordinate 10,222 downwards.
CGTGCTCACGGTCGTGGGCCGCCCCGGACATTGAGCACCGACGCTGGCCTGGCCGTGTACCGCGCCGCGCAAGAGGCCCTGACCAATGCTCGCAAGCACGCCCCTGGGGCGGAAGTCTCGGTCTGCCTCGATTTCAGCCCCGCTGCGACTGTGCTCGTGGTGAACAACTCCGCCACCGAGACGGTGGCGGCCAGCGAGCTGGCCGCCACAGGAGGGGGCTTCGGCCTGCGGGGCATGCGCGAACGGGTCGAGGTGGTGGGCGGGCGGGTGCGCGCTGAGCCAACGACGTCGGGCTGGACCGTCGAGATCGCGGTCCCTGCATGAGGGTCGTCGTCGCTGATGACCAGGCCGCAGTGAGAGAAGGACTGGTCACTCTCATCGAGACACTGCCGGGTTTCGACGTGGTCGGTGCGGCGTCCAACGGAGATGCCGCCATCGCCCTGGTTGAGGAAAAAGCGCCCGATGTAGTCCTCATGGACCTCCGCATGCCAGGGGTCGACGGCATAGAAGCGACGCGGCATATCCGCCACACTCACCCGGCGTCGCAGGTTGTGGTACTCACCACCTACGCCGACGACGCCTCCATTGTGGGGGCCTTGCGAGCAGGTGCGATCGGCTATCTCACCAAGGCCGCCGGCCGAGAAGACATCCGGCGTGCCCTCGAAGCGGCCGCTGCGGGCCAGGCCGTTATGGACCCGGAAGTCCAAGGCCGCCTATTACAGACCTCGACCCTGGCGGCTGCAGGCACTGGTCCTCCGCCAGACGGCCTGACCGAACGCGAGGTCGAGGTGCTGCGGCTCATGGCGGCAGGGTTATCCAACCCTGAGATCTCCAAGCAGCTCTTTGTGAGCGAGGCCACGGTCAAGACTCATGTAAACCACATCTTCACCAAGACCAGTAGCCGCGACCGGTCTCAGGCAGTCGCGTACGCCCACCGTCGGGGGCTCGCCTCCTAAACCAGGGCTCACGAGCGAACGCCCGCGACCATATCTGGGTGATATTGACTGCAACGACCACTGGTGCTCCACACTGCGGCGGACTACAGCGCGGCACCCGAGCACACTTTCGAGTTCGGGCTCAACGCGATCCTCGACTTCCTGGAGATCCGGCTAGGTGCTGGAGGTGGGCCGCTTGCGCCACGCACGGGTGAACCAAGCGAGCTGTCGGTTCCTTTGTCCCATCGGCTGCGTTAAGGCGGACCCCGTGCGACCCTCAAGCTCGGAAGGCACGAGGACGCGCATCCGACATTTCGAGGGCCCCGACCTCGAGCGTCTTGGTCGCGATGTCCGATTCGTCGACTCCGCTCCGACATCAAGTTGAGGGCGACGCCAGACGCTCCGGAGAGAGAGGATGCGCGGATGAAGTACATGATCTTGCTTCGCCTCCCACGAGGACTATCAGCAGATGGCCGGTCGGCCTTCGGCGCAGCCGGCGTGGACGGCAGAGGACTACGCGGCGCTGGGCGCCTTCATGCAGGCGTTCAACCAGGAACTGCTCGACTCGGGCGAACTGGTGGAAACCAGGGGACTGAGCGCCCCCGTGCACTCCCGTCGGGTGGCGGTGACGACAGACGTCGGTCGCAGCTTGAGTCGAACCCGTCCGCCTATACGTACTGGCAAAGGGTCGCGGGACCTCTGCGTGCATATCGACGATAAGGCGTGGACCTTTCGATCCGCTCCAGCGAACATAATTCGCGCAAGGCCAAGAGTAACTCCCACGTCTATAATCGCCAGGCTGCCAAACGAGGTATGCCAGCGGGGAGGCGCGGAGCGTTGGTCCCAACACCGCTTCTGGCACGCTCACCTACCCACTTCCGACGACCGCTTCGGCGAGGCCGGCCTCGGCGTTGTCCCGGCGAACTGCTCTGGCCGCAGCGCCCCTTTGCCCGCCTGGCGGCGCCGCCGCTTCGCGGCTTCCTCCTCTCCCTGCCCCGCCTTCCCCTGGGCAGCCTCGACCACCGCGGGGAGCTCTGCCCGGAGCCCTCCCAGCGAGCCGAGGCGGGCCCTTGCCTTCTCCAGGGCCTTCCGTGCCTCGTCGGCGAGGCGGCCAGCCTGCTCGGATTCCGAGCGCGCCACGTGGGCGTCATGGACCGCTTGGGCCACCCGGAGAACCTCGGCCAAGAGAAGCCTCCAGGCCGTCGGCGTGTCCTCGTCAAGGTCCGCTTGGGCCATGAGGGCAGCCACCGACTTGATGGTGCCCCGCGGAACGTAGCCGGCCTTCGCTGGCTGTTGGCGGGGCCCTTGGGCCGAGCGGGCCAGGAGGGCCGAGGCACGGGCGAGCGGCCCGGGGGAGCGCTCCAATCGCCCCGATAAGACGGCCACCACCCCCGCCGCGTCGGACGCCACTGCTCGCCAGGTGGCTACGTCCTCGGCGGGGACGGCGCCAAGCCGGCGCACCACGTCGCCCAGACCTTCCGTCGCTTCTCTCCAGCCGGCCGGGGAGCGCTGGGCGGACGCCTGGTGCTCTTCTCGAGGTGCCGTCTTACCCCAGCGCTCTCTGGCCTCGGCCCAGCGGTAGGTGAGGTGCCGGCTGGCCCGAGGGGCCTCGTGCACGCCCGTCGCCGGGGCTTCACCAGCCCACTCGGCGATGGCGCTCCTGGCTCTCGGCCTCGCCGTCGCGCCAGCGGTCCCTGTAGTGCCGGGAGCGAGAGGTCCCTGGCCAGCTTCCCCCACCGAAGAAGACGGCCACCCCGCCGTCGGAGGGCTCCTCGGCCACCGCGTAGCCGACCACGCGATGCCCGCCGACGCGGTCGTAACGGGGCCTGGCCGCCAGCCCGGCGTCCCGGAGGAACCGCACGAACTCGGCTTCGCTGGCGGCGACAGTAGCCGCCGCACGCACCACCCGGGCGAGCTCGGCCCGTTCCGCTTCGTCCCGTCCCGTGCGGCGCGCCTTTTCCGCCTCCGCGCCGGTGAGCCCGGGCATCGCCGTTTTGTTGGCCCGCCCCTCGACGGCACTGAGCCCGTAGCGGCGCTCCATGTCGGCGCAGAGGGCCGAGAGGCGCTTGAAGTCGTTGCGGGTGGAGGCGACCTTCCCGTCCTCGCGCACCAGGTTCACGACGAGGTGCATGTGGTCGTTACCGGCCTCCGAGTGCCCGTGGCGGACCGCCACCCAACGGCACGGCGGCTGGCCATTGCCGGCGTCGAAGCCGAGGCGGCGCATTGCCTCCCAGGCCACCTCGGCCCACTCGGTGTCGGTCAAATCGCGGTCCACCTCGCCCTTGGTCGACAGCGCCAGGTGCCAGCAGGTACCCCCCGCTACCTCGGTCCCGTACAACACGCTCGGGGCCTCCATGGCCGCCTCGAGGTCCTTTCAGTTCGGCCACCGATGGGCGCAAGCCACCACTGACGCCGAGGGCCGCGGCCGCCGCCACGACGTGGGGGTCCTCGTGCTCGTTGTGCCGGCCGGCCGAGAACAAATAGCGCATCGGCCTCGCCCGGTTCGTCACCCCGGGTGACCTTTGCGATCACCTCCCCGCCCCCATTTCCTCCGCCCCCTCGAACGAGCTCTTCGGGTGCGGCACGAGGAGCCCGGCGAGCCCCACCAACCGCGCCATTGCCGCCTCCACTTCGGCCACGCATCCCTCGAGCGCCCGTGGGGACCTCCCGTCGTTGGTTGCCTAAGTGGGCGAGCTGGTTCAGGTTCGTGCAGGCCCCGTGCAGGTCCCTCCGGGCGGCAAAGAACTCGCGGTAAAGAGCCCGGCGGGCGAGGAGCGAAGGCCGCCCCTCGGGCATAGCCGACTCGACCAGGAAGCGCTGCACCGACAGGCCCTCGGCCGCCGCCTTGGGCACGATCCAGGCCTCTTCGTCGGGCGACAGGCGCACGAACACGACCCTTCTCCTGCCCCCCGGCAGCCGGCGCATCCGGCCCCCCGGCCCCGCCGTTCCGAGGCCTGGGCCGCCCCCCGCCGGCGCCTCCCCAGGCGGCGCCCCCGCCGGTCCGAAGGAAGGACCGGCAGCGATCCGCTTAGCGGATTGCATATCTTGCTCCCGAGGTTCTGGGCCGAGAGGCTGCATTAGCACTAATGGTAGCTAAGTCTTGAAATCGACTGGTGTTTTCGCCTAGTCTTCTGCGTATCGAGGCCTATGAGTCGATAGGAGCTAACTATGGCTAATGGAGGCACGCTCCACACCGGGACACGCGGCGACGATCACCCCGCCACACGACGGCTCCGTGTACTGGCTGCCCAGGAGGCGGCGGTCACGAAGCAACGTCTCGCAACGCGTACTGCCGCGGCGCGTTTGTTCTTCGGGGCCGTGACCCGGCTCGGCGAGGCCAAAGCGGTCTGGGGACGCGCCCAGGCCGACGCTCGGCGCGCCCAGGCTGAGGCGGTAGAGGACCTCGTCGGCTCCGGCCTGCCGCGTGGCGAAGTGGCCGAGCTGGTCGGCATATCGGATCGCGAGCTCCGGAGCTTGGGCGCCGCCACACCAGCGCGGCCGAAGAGAACGAGGCCGTCCAACGAGCGGGCCGGAGGCGGCGCCACAACCAACCTGGTGATTCCCGCTACAAAGCTCGGAGAGAACGGGACCCTAAGACAGGCCGATCGGCCTGTCGGTGAGGAGCCGGGCGGCCCTGGCGGATCGACGCGCAGGCTGCCACTTCAATAGCCAGGCGGCAATATGACGTGCATTATGTACGCGAAAGACGCACGGCCTAGGAGGGGCCATAACGATGCTCCTATGTTTGTCAAGAGGTTTATTAGGAAGTTTTTGCGGAGCCGGGCGTTTCCCATCACGAGGAAGTCCTTGGAGAGCACCGAGCGACAGAGGTCAGGACTTGCGCCGAGTGAGCACGGGGTTTTTGGCGAGCTGGTCGTCACTGAAAAGGTCGCTCATAGCCACCGGCTCGTCACAGTGCGGGCACGGCGCTCCCGGGCCAAGGCGCCGGCACCAGGTATTGCAGTCGTCGCAGCGCTGTTCTCCGAGATAGCGAGCTTCACAGGCGGGGCATTCGTAGACGGTGCTGGAGCGAGCCACCACAGGCTGGAGCGGGGCTTGGCGCCCCGCCCTCCAAGCGGCTTGGCGGCAGCCGGTCGAGCAGAAGCGTTGGCGTCCTTGGGGCTGGAAGGCCAGGCCGCAGACCGGGCAAACGGTCGTCGCGCTGTCGTCGCGGGCGGTGGTCATGGCGGCAAGAGGTAGTCAGATGCCAATTCCTGCTCCTTATTGCTGTTGTGGTCACCGGGCGACTGGGACTACGCAAGACAGGGATGAGCCACTCGTTGAGGGCAAGCTCTTATTAGGCGACAAGATCCCAGCCGCGGTGCGGGGAACTGGGCTCACAGCGGCGGGCCGGCAGATCGTTCTGTGGGCAACCCCGCAGGGTGCCAGCCGATTCTCGAGCCAAGCCCACCGCTGTGAGGGCCTTAGGGCCGGGGGAGGTGGTGGTAGACCTCCCGGGCCACGTAGCGTTTCAAGACCCTGATGATGTCGGGCTTAGTGCGCCCTTCGGCCAGGCGCCGCTCTACGTAGGCGCGGGTCCGTTTGTCAGCACCCATACGGGTTATCACGATGACGTACAGGGCGGCGTTGGCCTGGCGGTCACCGCCCCGGTCCAACCTCCAGCGGGTCACCTTGCCCGACGACGCCGCGATGGGGGCCACCCCGCACAGGTGCGCCCAGGCCGCCTCGGAACGGATGCGCTCGGGGTTGTCGCCGGCGGCGACCAGCAACGCGGCGGCGGTGTCGACGCCCACCCCGTACAGGGCGAGCAGTTGGGGAGCCGTCTTTTCCACGAACTTGGCCAACAGCTCGTCCAGGTGCTCTTTTTCGGCCTCCAAGGCCAGCACGCGGCGGCCCAATAAGCACAGGGCCGTCTTGGTGGCAAAGGCCACCTGGTCACCGCCCTCCCGGGGGCGCAGCGCGGCTGCGGTGGCGGCCAGGTACTTGCGGGGCACGCCCGCCAGGCGCTCGCGCAGCTCGTCGGGGGCGGTGAAGCCCAGGTGGCGGATCTGGTTCATGGCCTTGATCTTGGTGTCGCGGGCCGAGCGCTTGGCCACCACCAGGGCCCGGATGGCCTCCACGTTGCCGTCCTTGGCCTTCCCCGCCCCTGGCCCGGCCCGATAGGGCCGCCCGGGCCGCCTCGATGGCGTCGGCCGGGTCCGACTTGCCCGTGCGCCGGCGGGACTGGCGGTTGGGCCGGTCCACCTCGACCACCTCGATGCCCTCTCGCCGCAGGGCGCGGGCCACGCCCGCCCCATAAGAGCTCGTGCCTTCCACCCCGACCCGGCCCACGGGGCCGAAACTGCCGAGCCAGGCGAGCAGTTCGCCGTGGCCCGTGGCCGTGGTGGTGAACTGGGCCACGCCGAGCAGGCCGCCAAGGCCGTCCACGACAGCGGCCACGTTCACGTCCAAATGGGTGTCCACACCGCCAGTCACCGACCGCGTGGGACCTACGATCGTCATTGCCATCCCTTTCTCTCCTTTTGCTAAAGGGGTGGCACGCGCTGCACCAGGTGTGCGGCGCCGGTGCGATCGCCCTGTTGGCGCAGGGCGGTCGGCCGCACGCAAGGAACAGTTGGTGCCACTAGAAAACCTGGCCCCCAGTCGACACCTGCTGCACGGACAAGCCGAGCCGTCAGCCGACCTCAAGTCAGGCCAGGGACCAGTTGAGCTTGACCGTAGTAGGGTTCACCACGGCGGTGGTGGATCCTCAGGAATAAAAGCTCTATTGGTTAATACTCCCTGCCGAGTCTGTATTCCTGTCGCGCCCGGAGACGGTCCGTCTCGGGCGCACGAGATCCCCAATTATGCGCTCAACTCGGTCATTTCAGCAGGACCCGTCGTGCCACAAGAGCGGGTGCCTCGGGCGGCCTGACACCCTCCGGCCTGCCCGCGATCTACTCGGCGATCTTAGTTGCCCGCGTGGCTGACAACCGTTTCGAGGCCACATCAGCGTAACCTGACGACAACATGAAGGACAGTGACTCGGACGACCTTGTGCGGGTCGACGATTTCATCCTCGAAACGGGCGCTTATGACGAGCGCGGCCAGCTCGACCACATCAACTACACGAGAGCTATCGGCGCTTTCATCCCTAGAGCGCTGCTTGAGCGCGAGCGCAACCCCGACCTCCTAGGCTGAGTCCACTCGGGGGCGAGCCATCCAGTGGTACTGCGGCAGGACCCGCCCTCTTTGGTACCCGTCCCGGAGGGAGCCTGAGGACCGGCGCCTAAGTGGTGGGGCCTTCGATTTCCTAAACAGGGCCCTTTCTTTTAGCCCCATGCTCTGCGGGGTTGCAGACGAGCAGCTCGGCTGGCGCGGTGGCCAAGACTAGTGGAAGCGCCCGAGGGTAGGTTAGGGCCGTGCACGGGCCTGGATTGTACCTCGCAGCATTCTCCGCCCCACTAGCAGTCTCGACCGTGGCCAGTACGGCCGGGGTATCCGGGGCGGTGCAACTGCTGCCGTTCCAGGTATCTGTTCTCGGCACTCCCAGCCCCGGGGTTAGACCCACGAACCTCCTGTACAACGTGGTCGCCACAGCGGGTGCCCTTTACCGCTATTGGCGTCAGGGGCAGACAGGCGGTCGTCTCACAGCCCTGCTGCTGGCCGGCACGATCCCCGGTGTCGTGGCCGGGTCGGTCATCCGAGTGGAGCTTCTTCCGGGCGTCGCGGCTTGAGATGGTCATAGCCGCGTCGTCATCCGGTTAGGCGGTGGCTGGCCACGAACGCAAGACCTGACGATAAAGCGCTCTCCCAAGAAAGCGCCGCTCGCCCGCTCCGGACTCGTGACCGTGCCCACCCGCTCTCTCGGCTTGGCTCGAGGCGCATCACCCGCTCGCGAGCCTCGTCGGGGCCGTGCCGTACCAACCAGCAATCGGCACCAGGTTGCAGCCCCTGTCCTCCGTAGGCACAGCCCGGCCGCCCGCCGGCGACTGGTGGCCGTCACTCATCTTGCGCCGCGGACCACGCAAAGCGGCGGTCCCGGTTCTTCTCAGACCGGAGCTGGTCAACTTCGTTGACGAGGGTGGAATCGGGTGCTTAGGTGCGGGAAAACACCCAGAGGGGGTACGTCATGAAGTTCGAGAAACTGGCCAAAGTCGCGTGCGGCACGACCGTGGCACTCGTCGGCCTTTCGGTTACCGCTCCGCTCACCGCTTCTGCCACACCGACGAGAGCGTTCGTGCCCTGCGCCGGTACGAAAGGTGGGGCGACAGGTTTGGTGGATGCCATCGCAGCCGCCAATAGCGCCGGTGGTGGCACGGTCAACTTGGCCCCGGGCTGCACCTACACGCTCACGGCGGTCAACAATACGAGCTCCAACCCGAACCCGATGATCGGCGGGATCCTGGCCTCCAATGGCCTGCCGGTCGTAACCGCACCGGTGACGATAAATGGCGTGAATGCCACCATCGCCCGCAGCGCCAGCGCGCCCCAGTTCCGTCTATTGGAGGTCGACGGCCCGAGCGGCAACCTGACCCTGCAGGGCCTGACCCTGACCGGCGGTTCCAGCCCCGCGGGTGGCGCCCTCCTAAACAATGAGGGTACGGCCACCTTGAACGGGACTCGCGTCACGGGCAACACGGCCGTCATGGGCGGCGGTGGGCTCGCCAGCGGTATCGTCGCCTCGCCTCTAGGCCCCATCGGGGTCCTTACCCTGAACGCCGCCCGGGTCGACCACAACACCGCCTTGGGCGGTGGTGGCGGGGGGATACTGAACCACGGGGGGACGCTCACGCTCAAGTTGAGCAGGGTGGACGACAACAGCACCGGAGGCGGCGGGGGCGGCATCGCTAGCGGCACGACCAACGGCGGCGCCGCCGGGGGGGCCAACCTGGTGCTCGACTCGACCCGGGTGGACGACAACCTCTCGACCGGCGGCCCAGCCGACGGGGCCGGCGGTATCGCCAACGGTGGCACCATGACGCTCAACCTCACCCGGGTGGACCACAACAGCGCGCCCGGCTCCAGCGGGGGCGGGATCCTGAACCACGGCACCGCCACCCTCAACGCCAGCCAGGTGGACGACAACACGGCACCCACCGACGCCAGCGGGGACCTGGGCTTGGGCGGTGGCATCGCCAACCTCAACTTCGGTGCTGAGCTCGAGGCCGAGGGGGTCACAAACCCGCCCCCCAGCGGTGTGCTCACCTTGAACGCGACCGTGGTGACCAAGAACACGGCCTCAGGCTTCGGAGGCGGCATCGCTGACGTTGGGATCGACGCCAACTTCATGCCCACCCTGCCGGCGGGTTCTTTGGCCCTCAGCCTGTCCGCCGTCACCGCAAACAGCGCCGGGTCCGGCGGTGGGGGCATATTCAGCACCCCCGGTAGCCCGGTCTCGCTGAAGTTGACGGTGGTGGCCAGGAACACACCGGACAACTGCGTCCCGGCTGGGGCCATCGCCGGCTGCGTCGGCTAGTAGCTGGGTGCTTGGGAGGTGGCTTCCATCGGCCGCCTCCCGGAGCCGAATTTCAAGTACTTCTGCCGTACTGGTCAACAGTCCTCGGGCACTTGCTTTCGGCTCGGCGGTGACGTCGGTGGACGTCGTCTGGAGGAGCGTGCAGATTTTAATCGGCCTCGCTGAACCGTATCGGCCGTGTGGCTGTCCGGCACCAACGAGCGAGCAAAGCGAGTGAAACTATAGCGAGACGCCGGAGGCGGCTCGTGCCTTTTTTGAAAGCATGCCGGCCTGACGGGCCGTCACTACCGCTCCGGCCCTGCGGGCCGGCTTGGTGACGATGAAGGATGTCGGGCCAATCCCCGGTGACACCCCAACTTGTTGGGGTAGTAGTGAAACGCGAAAGGCCCCAGAATCGGGACATGACCACGACAGAACAAAACAAGACCATTGTTAGCGAGTTCATCCAAGCATTGTTCACCGAGGGCGACCTCAACGCCGTCGACGATTACCTCGCGGAAGATTTCGTCAATAACGACCCACCGTTCGGCGCCAGCGCCGATCGTGAAGGGATGCGGAGCGCCGGAGCGCTGTTCCGGTCCGTGTTCCCGGACTGGCATAGTGACCTGGAGCTCCTGGTCGCCGAAGGTGACATCGTCGTCGAGCGGTTCACCGCGAAGGGGACCCATACCGGCGCCCCCATCATGGGCGTGGCCGCCTCGGGCGAGGCCGTCGCCATGGCGGGCGTGAACATCTTCCGCCTGCGCGACGGGCGCATCGTCGAACGTTGGGGCCGGCTCGACGACCTAGGTTTCCGCCGCCAGCTCGGCTTGCTCGACTAGCCCGGTACCTCCAGAAATTGGCCGGGTCACCTGGGGCGCTTGAGCGG
>CAVVRE010000001.1:0-1010949 GCA_963750465.1 uncultured Acidimicrobiaceae bacterium | reverse complement strand
GAAGTGTCGCTGGAAAATAACGTGCGAGGCAGTGAACATCCAGCACTCGATGCCCGCAGCTTTGGCTAGTTCGTCCGGACAGACGACGATCTCCGCCAGCTCCGACCGACAAGCGCACCGGACGGTCGGCATTCTCCATATGCGCATGTCAGATTGCCGATCCCTCTGAATGCTCGTAGCCAAGTTCCGCCCCTCCTGAGACTGAGATTGTCTGGCCCGTCACAAAGGTTGCGCCCGAGACCAGAAACAGGACTACTTCAGCAACTTCGTCTGGAGTTCCAAGCCCGGCCCTCTCCAGGACCATCGAGCAACCGTCTGAAGCTCGGAGTCGGTGTTCAATCGTAATGCCAGAGGTGTCCGAATGGCGCCCGGACAGACTGCGTTGACGCGGTACGCCGTTCTTGGCCTCGTCGATGGCTAGTGCTCGTGTCATCCCGTCAAGAGCGCCCTTAGTTAGGCAGTATTCGACCGCCTTCTTGGCCAATCTGGGCGACGAGGCTGGAAATTGTCACGATGGTTCCCCGCGTCTGCCTGAGTACGGGAGACACTTCGTGGAGGCCCTGAATGCGCTGAGGACATTGGTCGACCACAGTTGAGCCAAGGTGTCGTCCGTGCAGTCGTCTATGAGGCGGGGCGGAGGGTGGACGCCGGCACAGTTGACGAGGGCATCAACACGATTGGAATGATGCCGAGCGGCCCCCACCCAATCATCGACGCCTTCCGGCAGCGAGAGGTCAGCGTGGTGGTGGTAGTAGCCAGGCTCGTTGTGAAGGTTCTCGGGCGATGGGGCGATGTCAGCACCGAAGACTTGGTACCCAGAACGAAATAGCGCAATAGCGCACGCATTGCCGATGCCACTGGACGTGCCGCTAACGAGTGCCACCAAGTTGGCTGATCGATCGGCCAGGTCCTCGTCGGAGATGGAGCCCATTTTCGCGGCCGAGGAAGAACTCTTCGACATCGCGAACCCCCGGAGTCTGGTATCACACCCAACACCGACGATCCTTGCATCCGGCTCCGTAGGTGTCAAGTATTGGTCCTGCCAATATGGTTGATGCTCCTGGTTTTAGCCCTCGAACACCCCACGCACAACCATAAGGGATGGCTTTCGCCTTTGCCAATAACTTCTGAGCTTATCCTCTACGTGGCGTCGTGAAACACTAGCGTATCATCGTCAACGCTATCCCAATCAATGTCCATACCCAACCCAGGCCCTTCAGGCACATAAAGGTCGCCATTAGCGTCCGGAGCGAAGGCCTCCTTGAGGGGAAAGCTCCACTCCTCATGAGGTGCAAACAGCTCAAAGTATTCGGAATTCTTGACCGCACCGCGACGTGGAGGTTTGCTATATCAGTGAGCCCCATGAGCGTCGTGTGTAGTTCACAGTTGATGCCGAACGACTCCGCCAAATGAAGAGTTTTTAGCGTGCCTGTGACGCCCCACTTCCATGATACATCGGCTCGGACGATATCCGCTGCCCCCGCTCGAAGGAACTCAGCGACGCCGGACGGGCCACCATAAGAGGCTTCAGTGGCACAGATGGAGATATCAAGCGTTCGCGTGAGGTCAGCATATTTACCGACAAATGAATCGTAGAATGGTTCTTCCAGCCAATGAAAGTCGAGCGCCTCTAATTTCCTCCCCACCTTCACCGCTTGGGTCAGCGTATAATCACTTAGAGCAGGGTCCAGCATGAGAACCATATTTGGAACAGCTTCCCGAACTGCTTCCGAGATTTCCATGTGCCTGCGCCAGTCGCCCGAAGGATGGATCTTGTATGCTGTCACTCCGAGCTGCTCATAACGAAGCGCCTCTGTCAGATACTCTTCTGTCTCAGGCATGAACTGGCTGCGCGCGTAGACCGGGATTTCTTTTGGTAGGCCCCCAGGTACTTGTAAAGCGGCAATTGGGCTTCCCTCGCTGCGATGTCCCATAGTGCAACGTCAAGCGGGCCGGGGAGGTAGAGCGGGAAAGGCGAACCGTCGGTTGATCATGAACAGCTCTTGCCAGATCGCTTCTCGGTCGTGAACGTCCCGCCCCGAAACGACGGGCGCTATGACATCGTTCAGGTACGCATAGGGATCGCCGTGCCACACGCTGCCAGCACCGACCCAAGGCCCTGGAAGCCGTCGTCGGTCGTCAACCTTATGATGACGACTTCATGTCCGAACGACTCGTAGAGGTTTGGCAGACCGCCCGGCTTGCCACCGCCCTTCTTGCGGCATACCCAAAGCTCAAATCTGCTGATCTTTCCCATGTTCGCCTCCAGGCGCTATGGGTGAGCACCGACTTTCGGCGCAGCACCGTCCGAGGCCCCACCGGCGGAGGTTCGTTCGGACGGCCGGCCTCGATATCGGCGCAAGTATCGCTACATTGACTCCCGCATGTCAAGTGATTGGTCCGGCCATTGGGCAACCTATCCATGAAAGCGACCCGTCGTAGATCGCGTGCCGCCCTAGACTCGAGGAGGCGACGACTCCGGTGCCGCCGCCGCAACTGGTGGAGTTTGGGCAGCTGAGGGGTCCATCACTCGGTGAGCAATCGGCGAAATACTTGCTGTGTTCCGCCAACGAACGCACCTAGAGGAGATGCAGATCGACCGCCCTTGATGATTCTGTCTTGTCCGACTTCTCGAGAGCGAAGCTCGAGATATCCGGTAGAAGCAGAGCGACTCACCAAACATCCCGCAGCGGCCACGTCATCGTTTTCGGCCTAGGCCCTGACACACGTCAATCCCGGCGGCTCACGATCGGCGACAACCCGGACCCGCGTCGCTCAGAAGACGCCTTCTCCCGTCTGTGCGGGGTGGCACCCATCCCGGCGAGCTCGGGCAAGACAAACCGGAACCGGGTGCACCGCGGAGGGCGGACCTTGGCTGACAGAGCCCTGCATATCGGGGTTATCGTCAGACTCCGATACTACCAGCCAACTCGTGAAGATGCAGCGCGACGACGAGCCGAGGGGCTGAGCATGCCTGAGGTCATCAGGTGTTTGAAGCGTTGCCTCGCCCGCGAAGTGTTTTCTGCAATCAAGACCGATTACCTCGCCCCAACGACTTGACAATCGGTAGGACCGCCCCGGGCCACCTCTTTCAACACGACGATGTCGAGGGCTCGGTTCTCCACGATCGTCTTTAGGCGCTGGTTCTCCTTCTCGAGAATCCTTCAACCTCTAGCCGTCGTCGGCCTTCATGTCGCCGTACTAGTGGACCCAGCGGTACCACGTTGTCGGGGTTGTCTCCAAGTATCGGGCTACGTCCGCGACTTCCTGGCCTTCGGCTCACAACTTATGGCCCTCGGCCGCGCTGCGGGCGATCTGCTCTGGCGACGGTTCGGGTCGTTGGCTCCTGCCCCAATTTTGGGGCCTCGGGACCAGACCTGCCCGGCATGGTCCTCTCGGAAGTCAGCCTTGCGGAACGTCCGCTCCACGACCAGGCGCCAGGCAACCTCGTCGACCACCTCACGGGAGGCTTCCATCAGGTCCAAGGCCGCCGGACGTCCCGGACGATCGGCCTGGCCCCACCCGATGCCCGGGTCGAGGCCGACCCCGTCCCGCGGGCGCCGCCCTGTCGGCCAAGGTTCGCGGCACCGACGATGTCTCTGTAGCCGTTTTCGCCGACGGGGCAACGAACATCGGTACCTTCCACGAGGGCGTTAACCTGGCCGCCATCTGGAATCTCCTGCCCATCTTCGTTTGCAGGTTCGGCGAGTATAGCCACATCCAACTGACCACGCCCGTGACAGACCTGGCCATACCTGCCCAGTCGTACGACATGGCCTGTCAGGTCATCGATGGGCAGCAGTCGGAAGTGATGGAATCCGCAGGACGGTGTGCCGTCAACCGGGCCCGTGCGGGAGATGGCTCTACGTTTATAGAGGCCAAGACGTACCGATATGTCGGGCATTCTCGCTCCGACAAGGGCGTCGTACCGGCCCGCCGGGGAACTTGCCTGACAGGCGCGTGACCCGATCACACGTACGCACGGCATCGGCGCGACGGGGGCACCTTCGACGAACTTGAACGGTTGCGAGCAGAAGTGGCCGCGCGAGTTGAAGAGTCAACCTCGGTGGGCCTGGTCTGCCCGCCGGTGACCGCCGAGTGGACCTACGCCAATATCTTCGTGCCGGCTGTGTCGGAGGCGAGCGATGATCAACCAGGTGGTGAAGCTGCCAGGTGCTCGGAGACACGGCGAAGGTGGCGGTCGTCGCGGTGTGGCCGTCGACGTCGGCGACAATGGCGAAGTCGGCACGCCGTTGATGAGGGTCGAGACAGACAAGATGACCACGGATGTACTCTCGCCCGTGGCGGGGACCTCGCTAAGCCCCTCGTCGGCGAGCAGGACGAGATCCCCATCGGCGCACCGATCGCCCGTATTCAGGGTTGAACGACGCCGGTTTCTGGCACCGCGACAATCGCTTTCGAGGACTGCTCCGGCCTCCGGTCGGGCTTGACCTCTCTACACGCCCGTTTTAGCCTGGGACTTGATCGCAGTACGGATTCCTGCCATTTACTCGAACAAGGGGGCAAGATGGCCAAGCTGAGGCTCGGCGTGATCGGCGCCGGGTCCTGGGCGGTAATGTCTCACCTTCCGAACTTCGCTAAGCGGAGCGACGAGGTGCGATTTGTCGCGGTCGCCCGCAAGGGCCCGAGATGCTCGCCAAGATCCGCGACGACTGGGGCTTCGAGATGGCCAGCGAGGACTACCACGACGTGATCGATGCCGGCATCGACATCTGTCTTATCGCCAGCCCCACCGGTCTGCACCACGAGCACGCCAAGGCGGCGCTCGAGTCCGGCGCCCACGTCCTCGTCGAAAAGCCAGTCACGATCGACCCCGCTCTGGCATGGGACCTCGTCGAAACCGCCGACCGGTTGGGACGGCACCTGTTGATCAGCTTTGGCTGGAATTACCGGCCCATGGTGCGCAAGGCCAAGGAGCTGATGGGCCGCGAAGGCGTCGGGTCGATCGAGCAACTGATGCTGCACATGGCCTCAACGACTCGCGAGCTGCTGCTCAACACCGGATGCCTATCCGCAGGCCTCGCTCGACACGGTCCCTGAGCAGTCCACCTGGACTGACCCCCGGCTGTCTGGTGGTGGTTACGGGCAGGCCCAGCTAAGCCATGCCCTCGGTCTCACCTACTGGCTGTGCACCGAACTGGAGCCAGTGGAGCTGTTCGCGTTCATGTCGGCGCCGCAGGCCGCGCCCGTCGAGTTGCACGACGCGGTGGCGATGCGGTTCGCGAACGGAGCGGTTGGGACAATGGACGGCGGTTCGACGCACGTCAACGCCGGTGACAACAAGCATCAGGTCGAGTTGCGCGTTATCGGCTCGGAGGGCCAGCTCCTCATCGACCTTGACCGCGAGGCGCTGTGGCTGTTCCGGGCGCCGGACGAGGACTTCCGCCCCGAGCTCGAGGCGAACGCGGGGCAGTACGATTGCGACGGTCCCCCGAACACGCTGGTCGACCTGGCCCTTGGGCGCCCGGTTGAAAACTGCTCACCGGGGTGGCTCGGGGCGCGAACGGTCGAGACGCTCGAGGCCTGCTACCGCAGTGCCGCTTCGGGTGCCGTCGCTAAGGTCGCCAGGCGTGGGTGAGCAGGCCCACGGGCGACGCGTCCTCGTCACCGGGGCGGCGAGCGGGATCGGCGAAGGGATCGCCCGCCGACTGCTTGCCGATGGCGACGAGGTGCTGGTCGTCGACCGGGAGGCCGAAGGCCTGAAGCCGCTCGGTGACCTAGGTGCGAGCACGCATATTCTCGACCTAACCGACTCGGCGGCGCGCCAAGAACTCGTTGCGGGTGCCGGCGCTCTCGACGGCCTCGTCAACTCGGCAGGGATCTTGCGTCTCGTCCCGGTCGAGCACACGACGGAGCGGGTGTGGGACGAGGTGATGGGCGTGAACGCGAAGGCGGCGCTTTTCCTCACTCTGGCGCTCTTGCCCCAGATGCCCCCCAGAGCCTCGGTTCTCTTCTTGTCGTCGGTTTCGGCACGGCTAGTGTCGACGCCCGAGGCCATGGTCTATGCAGCATCGAAGATGGCGCTGATCTCGATCACTCGGAGCCTCGCAGTCGCGCTGGCCAATCGGCCGGTCCGCGTCAACGCCATCGTCCCGGGGATCATCGACACCCCGATGCAGCGCCAGCTCGTGCGCGATCTTGCCCTCGAGCACAGCGCCGCCGAAGACGAGATCAACACTCGGAGGCTAACCCGCGTCCCCCTCGGTCGCAGTGGCGAGCCGGCCGAGGCCGCGGCCCTGGCCGCCTTCTTGCTCTCCGACGATGCCTCCTACATCACTGGGCAGGCAATCGCCGTTGACGGGGGTTACTCGATGGTCTGATCGAGCAAGACAAGGAGCCACCCATCGATCGACTCTGTTTCGCCTTCAAGACCCACCCCGTCACAGCGACCGAGTACAGCGCCGGCACAACGAAATCGGCCGAGCTCGTTGCGACATCAAGGCGGCCGGTCAGTCGAACTGCAGCCTCTTTCGCCAGGGCGACCGCATTATCGGGTTCGCCACGCGCCTCCCCGATGTCGCCAACTGCGTCGCCAGGCTCGCCGCCTCAAAGGCCAATGCCCCTTGGTGGGAGTGGTTCAAGGACATAATCAACTCCCTTACCGACGAGAACGGTCAGCTCCATCGCCTCGAGGAGGTCTGGCACCTTGACTGAAGGGCCGCGTTTATACCCGAGAAAGCCTAAATACGATTTCAGCGCCGTGTACGTGCCGGGAGAAAAGCGCAACCTATAAGGCAAACATCATCAGATAATGCCTTACAGACCTATCTGGAAGGCGGCGAGTTTCGGGTCTGGCGCCAGACCGGTAGCAAGAGGGGCACCCCGATCGTGCACGCTTGTGCCCAGCGTGGCTCGCGCCACCACCGACCTAGCGAGCCTAATTAGATGGAGCGATCATGGCCATCGTGCGCGTGTCGACTTCTAGATAGTGCCTGCTGGCGACGTTGTAGCGTCACGATCTGGGAACTAAGCTTCTCTGGAAATGATACAGAACTGGCGCTCTTGAGGATTTCGCTAAGTAAATGATGGGGAACGGCCGTCCGGTGACGGATTGGCGCGAATCGGTTGTAGACCCCGGCGTGGTGATCACGAGCATAGAGACAGTGGCTCTCCGCGCTGCGCTCGAGAAGGAATTTCGCGGCAGCCATTACCACATGACCCAGCGTGCCACGTTGGTAACGCGCGTCAACACGTCGGCGGGCATCGTCGGAGAGGCTTACGCCGGCGACGAGGACCAGACGCTGTCGCAAATCGAGCGTATCGTCCACGACGAGATCGCCCCGGCGGTAGTCGGCCTCGAGCTGCTCGCTACAGAGCGGTCGTGGCACGCAGGCCACCCGGCGACGTTCGACATCCTGCGCGACCGGCGCCTAGCCCTCGTGGCGCTCGCCGGCGTTGACGCCGCAATCTGGGACGCTATTGGCAGGTTCCTCGGGCAGCCGCTGTGGCGGCTGTGGGGCGGTTACCGCAATCGCGTGCCGTTGATCGCCATCGGTGGCTATTACGGAGAGCCGCTCGGCCCAATCAGTGAAGAGATCGCCGCTTACCAGAAGCTTCAGTTGGCCGGGGTCAAATTCAAAGTCGGCGGGCTCACTCCCGCCGAAGACGCCGCGCGGGTCGAAAAGGCCCGTGCGGCCGCTGGCGACGACTTCCTCATCGCCATCGACGCCAACCAGGGCTACACGGTCCCTGAGGCGCTCGAGCTCTGCGACCGGATCCAGGACCTCGACATCGCCTGGTTTGAAGAACCGGTCCGCTGGGAGAACGATCGACGCAGCTTGCGCGACGTTCGAATGCGCGGCGGGATCGCAGTCTGCGCCGGGCAAAGCGAATACTCTCCAGCGGGTTGTCGTGACCTGATGGAACATGGCTCGATTGACATCTGCAACTTCGACTCTTCGTGGTCTGGCGGTCCCACGAACTGGCTGCGCACAGCCGCCGTTGCCTATACCTATGACGTGCGGATGGGCCACCACGAAGAACCACAGGTTGCCACCCACCTCGTCGCTTCCCAGCCCCACGGAATGGTGGTCGAATGCTTTCATCCCGCTCGCGACCCGTTTTGGTGGAACCTGATTGCCACCCGTCCGCCGCTCGAGAAGGGTGAGCTAGTACTGTCTGAGCGTCCTGGTCTCGGCTGGACCCTCGACGAGGACTACATCCAGCGCCACCGGGTGCCTGATTGAACTGTGACAAGGCGTGGCCGACCGTACAACCGGCGCCCACCATGGCGTGACGGCCGCTTCGGCGAACGTGGTTTCCTCGATGGCGTCGGTGACGATGGCGCCGTCGGCCCCTTTGCCGGCAGTCCAGGCCGCGGTGTGGGATCCTTTCCCAAGTTTGCGGCGTGGGGGTTCATGTCGGCGCTCGCTGGTCTCTGATACACAGGTCACAGCCCGTTATACACGCGGTCCGCTTGGCTCATGGCGTGTACAACCCCGTGTACCAACGACACGGCAACAGCCGTCAGCTTTCCGCACGAACCGTTACTGACAGTCACCACGACATGCGCTCATTCCCCGTACGCGCAGTTAGATAGCGTTCGTGCTGCTCACACTGAGTGGGCGCTAGAGGACTCGAACCTCCGACCTCAGCCGTGTGAAGGTTGCTCCGCGTCGACCGCACGGGCCGTCTCGCCGGCTTCGCTTGGCGACAATTAGGGGAAGGGGCTCTGACCAGCACATCGTCAAAGCCGTGTCTGTTACGTGGATAATGGCTACCCTCGCAGTCATGGCCAAGAAACGGCAGAGGGCCTTCGGCACGGTCGTGCGGCTCCCCTCTGGCCGCTACCGGGCCCGCTATTTTTACCAGAGGGAGTACCACAACGCCCCCGAGACTTAACGCTTGGTGGCCGACGCCAACGCCTGGCTGGCAGTGGAGGAGTCCAAGATCCTCCAGGGGACCTGGGTACCGGTGGTCGGTTCGGCCATGACGATGGCGGGACTGGCGGACAGATGGCTGGCCTCGAACCCGCTCAAGCGGGACAGCTCTCGTTCTCGTGACGCCAGCACCATAAAGCACTACATCAAGCCCGTCATCAGGCCTGGAAGGTGGGCGGCCCGACCAAGGTCACCCTGCAGGAGCTGGTGGACAACTGGACGGCCGTCGACCACCTGGCACCCTCGACGGTCCACCGCATGGCCTCCACCCTGCACGCGCTGTTCCAGTACACCGTCGATGACAAGAAGCGGCTGGCCGAGACGGGCCGGCGGTGGGGAGAGTACGCGGGCATGACGCTGGGCGACCTCGACCTGGGCGTGGCCACGCTCAAGGTGGCGCTCCAGCTAGACCGGGGCCAAGCGCTCTCCCCCACCAAGAACAAGACCTCCGGGGCCTTCGACCTCAGCGACGCAATGGTGAAAGAGCCGTCCTCGCGCCGTGTTCCGCTACCAGCGCGCCGCCGAGAAGTCGAAGCGAGCCCTGGCGGATGCGTTTGTCGAAGATGGTCGCTGCAGCCAGCTCTTGAGCTATGTGGACCTTGACAACTAAATCACGCGTGGCAACTTGCCACTTCGATCGGCGCACGAGCGCCCGTCAGTTCTGGGAAGGCCGAGCACCCGCGGGCCGTCCAGGTGGACGACGACAGCACACTCGACCCGGACGTTTTCACAGCTCCCCTTCTCCCACGTTCCAAGCAGGGTCGCTCACGCACAGAAATTGGACGGCGCCGAGATGACCGCGAGGGCCGGTTGAGGCGACGGGGGCGAAACCGACCGCCCGGCCAGTTTCGACCGAGATGGCGTTCTCATGGTGGCCGGTCGAACCCGAACTGCGCAGCTCGGAATACAACCTTTGCACGTCAGCTGGCGACAGGTGATGAAGGCGGAGTTGGCCGACCCGGGGCACCGGGTACGCCCGCCTCAGCCAGCCCAGTTGCTTCGGGTCGAGTCAGATACCTAGGCCGCGCCGGCCTATCTCGTTAAGGTCCTCGAGCTTGAACCGGTTCTGCCATTCACGCTCGTAGTGCTCCGCTGGGAAGTCGCTGGGGCTGGATCCCGACAAGAAGGCTTCTCGAACGAACGTCGAATACCGCTTGTTCCGGGGGCACCACGGCGCCGCAGGGGTGTAGATCACGTTGCCCCAGCCATTTTGGTCGGTCACCGGGGCAACGCTGTGGATCATGTCGCAATGCCACCAGACAGAGTCGCCGGCCTTCACATCGGGGATACCGGTCAGCGCTTCCAGCAACAATGAGTGCCACTTAGCACTGACGGGGAACGTGCGGCTGGTCGTGACCCCACACATGTCATCGTCGGTCACGTCTTTCAGCAAAGGACGGAGCATGAGGTATGCCATGGCCTCGGGGACGGGGATGGTGTGCAGCACGCCCTGGTCGTGGTCCATGTCCGACAGGGCGGTCCAGCCTTGGAATGTCCGGAAGACAGAGCACATCGTCGTCCCGGGGTATTGAGGGCCAGTCGTGCGGTGGGTGGCGTCCCAGGGGTCGTACTCCTCGATTGTGCCGTCGAAAAGGTGCCGGAACGCCTTCTGGTTCCCCTCCGTCATCCATAGGTCAAGAGTCCCGGGGTCGAGATGCGTGTTCAGGCCCGCCGAGGTGGCTCCGGGTGGGCGGCGCCGGATGCGGTCGGGGTACAGAGAATCGCGTTCCGGGTCGAACCACTTTACGCCCTCGGACTCGCTTTTCCAGAGGCTGTTCAGAAAGGCCTGGACGGTAGCCATCCGGTCGCTCTGTCGGGCCTGCGCCTGGGCGGGCGACCAGTAGACCGGGTAAATCTCGGGCTTCGAGCCGACAGTGGCGAAGAAGTCGTCCCCAGGCCCGCGATAGTTCTCGAAGAACCTGTTGCTCTCGAGGTAGTCGACGACGCTCTGGTCCCACTGAAGTGCCTGCTCACGTGGGAAGTGACCGCGCACGACAAGGCAGCCGCGGCGCCGTAGCTTGTTCAGCGTCGCCGGCGCTACTTTCCGGTTTGGACGTCGGCATAGTCGACTACCGGCCAGACACTGCCCCCTCTAGCCTTCTCTGTTGCGATCTCCGCCACGCGCTCCCCTATGAGCGCTTCAACCTTGGCGAGCACTTCTTCGACACTCCGACCCGAAGCGGCTATGCGCGAACGTATGGCGGACTTCACGGCGCGTGTCGCCTCCCTGAGGTCAGACGGGGTCGTCTCCCAGTGCGGTAACTGCGGCAATGCCGGCTGCGGCCGCGTTTCGGAGATGCTCGTCATGGCTTGCCCCTTTCGGAAGGACTCCTTATCAACTGCGCCATGGTAGACCAAACGTCGCGTTCTTGGCAAGAGTCCTAACTAAAGTTTGCCAGTATGGCTCCTGTCAAGCCGTCCCTAGACCTCCTCCGCTCCTTGACCGACGAACATGTCCTTCGTGCGCTGATGGTCGAGCGGCAGCTCACCCGGGCCCAGCTGGCCCTCCGAACCGGGATTTCAAAGCCGACCGTGTCCGAGAGCATCCGCCGGCTATCGGAGGCGGGGCTGGTCCGAGACACGGGCGAACGTACGAGCGGCCGAGGTCGGACCGGTTCCTACTTCGCCCTGGCCAGCGACCTCGGGTCGGCGCTCGTTGTCAGTATCGCCCCCGCGGGTGTGCTCGCCGAGATAACCGACGTACGCGGTGACGTCTCATGTCGGGGAATGATGGAGGTCGGTCGCCGGGCTCGCCCGGCGGACGTTAGCCAGGTGCTGGAGGCAGTCGTGCGGCAGGTACAAGCCGGCAAGGCTCCGGCCCGGCTGGCCGTGCTCAGCGCCGCCGATGCCGTCGACCGGCAGACCGGCCGCCTCGTTTACCTGCCCGACAACCCCTTTCTTCTCGGCGAACTCTCCCCGAGGGACGTACTCAAGCCTTTCGTCGATGGCCCCGTGACAGTTGACAACGACGTTAACTGGGCCGCTTGCGCCGAACGTGAGGCCGGCGACCCCGGCGCACTCGACGACTTCGTGTACGTGTACCTCGGCGACGGGCTCGGCGCCGCCGTCGTCTCCGATGGAGAAGTACGTCGGGGGCATACCGGTCTCGCCGGCGAAATGGCACACCTGGTCACTTGGGGCCCCAACGGCCGAGCCGCCACCCTCATCCACATCTTTGCTCAGCTCGGCTTGAGGCGGCCTGGTTCCACCGCAGTGGACTCGGAAGCTCTGCTGGAACACGCCCCGGGGGGACAGTGCCGACTCGCGACGACTGAGGACCGCTCTCGGCCGGGCCGTCTGCGGAGCTCTGGTCGCCTTCGTCGCTATCGCCGATCCAGGCCTCTTCGTCTTGGGAGGGACTTGGGGACCAGCCGTACTGGATGCAATCGCCGACCAGTTCGAGCGCCTCCCTCGTCACGTCCCAATCCAACCGGCACAGCGTCGTTAACGAGCCGTCCCAGGTCGGTGCCCGGGCGAGGGCCACTCTCGACCTCAGGGCCACCATCCTCGACCAGCTCCGTCCCTCCTGACCTGGGCGTTCGCCAAGGCGCCGAGCCGCCACACCGGTTCGCCAAGCCACAAGCGTTCCGGCCGGGCTCTCATGACCTCCCTCGGGCCGGTTGGGGGCGCCATCCCGTAGCCCCCCGAGGCCGTTTCGGCATAGCCTCACGCTCCGGGTGCCCTCGGTGTCGCGGGCAGGGGACCGCGTGCAACAACGATCTGACCGCGGGTGCTTCCGCGCCACCTGGACCCGTTTGGCGGCCAGCACGGCCCGACCGGGCTAATACGTGTGACCCGCCTGGCCGAGATCCCGCTAGGCGCACAACGAGGTCACAGCCTGACCTCTCACAAGCACATCGCGTTGGCCCCTGCCGGCCGCGCTGGCGACGCCCAGAGGTTGAGTGCTGCGGGTGGCTCGGTGCGGCGAAGCCCGAGGCGACGCTCGGTCTGTGGCTATCACCTTCTCAAGTCTGGCTAGATTAATCCGCTTGACATATGGAACCAGCCGAAGTTAGTCTAATTCTAGTGCTCCTTTCGCCACAGCCAGTCAAAGGGCAGCGGAGCGAGTACAAGGCACTGCTTGGCGCGCTGCGTTCCCAGGGCATGGCTACCCGGTCCGAGCTTGCCGCCCTGTGCGCCTTGCCCCGGTCCAGCGTGTCGCTGCGAGTGCGTGAGCTGCTCGACGCCGGGCTCCTGGTCGAGCTCGGCGACACCGAACCAACCGGCGGCCGGCACGCCGGGCGCCTCGGCTTCGGCCCTGGCACCGGAGCGGTATTGGCCATCGAGCTCGGGTCCAGGCACGCCCGCTGGCGCCTGAGTGACTTAGCTGGGGCACCTCTCGCTGGCGGCGCCTTCCCGATAGTGATCGAGTCGGGCGACGAAAAGGTCTTCAAGCCGGTTGAAGTCGAAGTCCGCCAAGCGCTGGACCGCCTGGAGCTGTCAGTCGACATGGTGCGTTCATGCGCCGTTGGCTTTCCCGGGCCGGTCAATTTCGCCGACAGCCACGTCGGGCCGTTGCACTTTGCCAACTGGGGCAACGGGCCGGTGTCGTCCCAGTTGGCAAAGTGGGTGCAGGGGCCGATCGCCATCGACAATGACGTCAATGTGATGGCCTGGGGCGACTACAACGCCAAATGGCGTCGGGAAGGTGTGCATGACCTGCTGTTCATAAAGCATGGGTCGGGCATCGGCTGCGGCATAATCGCCAGCGGCCAGGTTTACCGAGGCTACGACGGGACTGCCGGTGAGGTCGGCCATATCGCGGTGGCTGACGTCGACCCTCCGGTGATCTGCCGGTGCGGGAGCAAGAACTGCCTCGATGTCGTAGCCAGCGGGAGTGCTTTGCTCAAGCAGTTGAAGGCACGGGACTACACGGTCGAAACGGTCGCCGACGTGTCCCGGTTGGCGTCCGAGGGTGACCCCGTGGTCGTGAACATGGTCCGTGAGGCGGGCAGGGCCCTGGGTACCGTCATGAGCGCCGTCGTCAGTTTTTTCAACCCCGCCATCATCGTGATGGGGGGCTCCCTAGGTGCACTGGGAATCTCCCTCCTGGCTGGCGTGCGGGAGGCGATTTACGCCCAAGCCACGATGGTTTCGACCCGCGACCTGCGGATCGTCACCAGCTCGCTCGGCCCTGAAGCGCCCCTCTACGGGGCCACGCATTTGGCGCTCGACTTGGCCTATGACTCAGCGATTGAACTTGTTGAGGACAGGAGCAATTAGACCCGCCACCCAGAAGGCCGCCACCCGGGCTATTGTCTCACTCGACGCGGTGGAAGTAAAGCAACAGTTAAGCAGCAAATGTCAATCGAAGACAAAGGGGGCAGGATCTCAAGTTCCGATAAGCCGATGCCGGCAAATGTGTTCTTGAGCGACCGGACCGGTTGGTGGCATCGAGGTATGAGGCCAACATCAAAACTGTCCATTGCGTTGTGTGAGGAACACCGATGACAGCCAAGACAACAATTAAGGAGGGAACAACAATGCGAAAGACAACAATTCAAGAGGGAACAACAATGCGTAATAAATGGTCGAAGAAACACCGGACGCGTGCGTCAATCGTGGTGGCTAGCATCGTGACGGCCGGCGTTGGTTTGTGCGCCGTGTCCGCACCCGCCGCTGACGCATCTACCTCTGGTGGCTCCGCGACCTCGGGTACAGTTAACTGGTGGGGGTGGACGCCTGTAACGGGCCTGGCGCAGCTTGATATCGCAGCCTTCAACAAACAGTACCCTCACATCAAAGTGATCTACAAGAATTTCCCGGATAACGCCTACACGGCCGGTCTGCGGCCAGCCCTGCTCTCCGGAGCCGGACCAGACGTTTTTGACGTGGCGACCAACGGTGCTGCCGGGGCATTTCCTCAGTTTGCCCCGTACGCCCTCAACCTTACTCCAGCGATGGAGCGCCTGCGTGGTAGCAATTGGAAAAAGGGGCTCTACGCACCGGGGATAACTGACTTCACCCAGAACGGGCAACTTAAAGTTGCACAGGTCGGACGGGTGGCAGCTGGGTTCCGATGGATTAACCTGGACCTCTTCAAAAAAGTACAAGCTGACGGCACCGACCACACTCGCCCAGTGGGTGAGCGTATGCAAGACATTCCGCTCCCACGGCCTCGGTTGCTTCGGAGAGGGTGTTGGTGCGCCCGGATTTGATGTCGATACGATCCACACACTGGTGAACAGCATCGACCCGGGAGCATTCAATGAGGCGTTGCTGGGCAAGATCAAATGGACATCCCCGGCTATCGTTAAGGGACTTTCCCTGTTCAAGGAACTGAGCACGGACGGCATCTTGAACCCCGGGGCCGACGGCACGGAGCAGTACCCCGACATCAACAATGATTTCGTCTCGGGTAAACTTCCCATGGTCCAAATGGGGACCTGGTACCAGCAGAACACCGTCACGTCTTATCTGCGGCAGAACGTCGAAGCGGCTGGCGTTTCCGCCAGCACGAAACTGTCAACCCTTGTCCCGGTTCCTTTCCCCAATGTGGGTGGCCATCCTGTCACGCTGTTCGGCGACCCCGACTATGGGCTGGCAGTAAGCACCAATTCGAAGGTTAAGAACGCCGCCACAACCTTCGCCCTTTGGCTGAGCTCGACCAAGGCCGGTCAGCTGAGAGTAGGGGACAACTTGGACGAGTACCCGGTACTGACTGGCGTCTCTGCGAATTTCTCCTCACTCCCCCTCGTCGACGCCGGCGTCCAGGTGCCGGCGCTGAACAAGCTGGCGGCGCTCGTCAACCAGGTCACGCAGACCAGAAATGCAGATATTTCCCCGATTATGGACACCGCGATAGTAACTGCAGACCAGAGCGTGCTTGATGGGCAGGCCACGCCAGCCAAGGCCGCAGCCGCTTTGGAACAGGCGCAAGAACAGAACCCGGTCTCAAAGTAGCCAGGTAAGCCAAGGCCATACGGAGGCAATAGCTTGCTGCCCGAACTCATAAACACGGGTGCTGCATGGCTAAGCGCCCCCCCTAGCATGGGCTCCGGCCCATGCTAGGGGGGACCACCGAAACGGCGGCCCCGTCGGTACCTTGCCGGCCACCGAGAGCAATAGGACTACGAGTCATGTCCTGCGAAAAGGCCAAGCAAGGCGCAGCGGTGTGCGTCATTCGAGGCCGCGCGGCCTTCCCTGGATTGCCCCCGCGCTTCTGGTGTCGGGGGGTCTTATTTACTACTGCATCGCGTACACGGGTTTCATCTCGACTCTGACCTGGGACGGGGTGAGCCCTACCCGTCAGTCGGTCGGGCTCGACAACTACCGCCAACTCCTCGCGGACCCGGTCTTCTGGGGGACGCTTCGCCACGCATTACTGTTTTTCCTCGTCACCCTATCGGCGCAGGTCGTACTCGGGATCGTATCGCGGCCCTGCTGCACTCCAAGGTCTGGCTGGGCTCAATCTATAAGGTGATCATATTCCTACCGGTAATCCTTGCCTCTGCGACGATGGCGCCGGTGTTCCGCGAGATTTTCGCCCCTAACGGTCAATTCAATAGCGTCTTGCGGTTCTTCGGGCTGGGATTTCTGGCCCAGGATTGGCTCGCTCAACCCCAGACCGCTCTGGGCGTAATTATCGCCATCGGGATCTGGCAGTCTACAGGTGTCGCTTTCATCCTCTATTTCGCGGCTATGAGCCAGATCGACGGTGAAATGATCGAGGCGGCGCGCCTTGTACGGGGCGGGAGCCGTACCTATGTTCACCCGGATCATCTGGCCAAGCGTCCGGGGAACGACGGCCGCGTGTCTATCCTGACAGCCATATGGTCGCTTAAATTGTTCGATATCCCCTATCTTGTGACCGCTGGCGGTCCGAACTTTGCATCGGAGTTCCTGGGGACGTTCATCTACCGGGTGAGTATCCCCCAGGCCCAGGTCGGGTACGGCGCGGCGATCTCGATCGTGCTCCTCATCCTGGCCGTGGCCGCAGCAATAGCGCTGACCGTAGGTTTCCGCTCCGCCACAGATCGGAGTAAGAACGTGTTCGAAGCGTGCAAGTGGCGTACCAAGCTGGCCCTTCAGCTTTTCCTCACCATCCTGGTGCTCCCCTTCCTGTTCCCGCTCATTGCCATGGTCCAGGGCTCCCTCGCAGGCACCGGTTGGCACAACTACCAAGGAGTGCTGTCGCTTGGAGTACTTCCAACGTTCTTTCGCAATAGCGCCATTATCGCCGCGTCAGTGATCGTGATCGTGCTGGTGTGCACTTTGCTGGCCGCGTTTGGTTTCTCGAAGCTGTACATCCGGGGCAAGGAGCTCTACTTCTGGCTACTGCTCGCGGTCCTGACCTTACCTGAGGTCGTGCTGCTGACCCCGCTGTTCGCTACCGCGGAGAAGTTAGGCATATACAATACGCTGCTGGCCGTCATTCTGCCGTTAGCAGCCCTGCAGATACCCTTCACGACTCTTATCGCCAGAAATTTCGTGAACGGGATACCCGACGGTCTCATCGAAGCGGCGCGCGTGGACGGGCCGAACCTTTGGCGCACCTTCCGCTCCATCGTCCTCCCGCTCATGCGCCCAATCGCGGCTGCCATCGGGGTACTGACTCTCATTAACGCATGGAATGACTATCTCCTGCCCCTTGTGTTCCTGCAGAGCCAGAATCTGCAAACCGTGACGCTCGTGCCCACGTTCTTTGTTGGCGAATACAACGACGACGTCACAAAGGTGCTTGCCGCGGCGGTCCTGACGGCGATCCCAGAGGTGATCGTATACGTCGGTCTGCAGCGACTATTCGAGCGTGGCCTTTCCGTGGGGGCGCTGAAGTGAACTTGAGGGCGGCGGGGCCTGGCACACGTGGCCAGGCTTCGAGTGCTCCGCCAGGCTCCGCCGCTTGTCGTTTGGCAGGACCAGACAGGCCCGGTGAGGGTGCAGGAAAAGGACATCGACGATGGGTGACGTTTGCCGCTCCTGGCTCGAAAATGACATGTTCTGTGCGGCTAGCCCAGGTGGACCCAGAGGGGCTCTTTTCGGTTCAGGCAACGACGAGCTGAGCCATTTGGCAGTCAAGGGACCATCAATGTCAGCAGTTGGGCTCAACGGCGGCCCGGCCGAAGTTCGTGCCGCATCCGGTACACAAGAAAGGAACACCAGAATGACTGAGCCAGGATTTGAGTCTCTGTTTGACGGGGTCAGCCTCGCCGGATGGAGCGCGATCCGCGCCGCTACGGACAGCTCTACCCAGGTGGTCCTGGCGTACTCGATGCGATGACCGACTTCCCGCCCGACTATAACTCCCGGGCAGACGCCCATCCGGCTGCCTGGAGCGTAGAGGACGGGGCCATCGTCGGCCGACAGCAACCCGCGGGGTCGGGTTACGGCGGGTACCTGATCTCCGATTGTGATTACGGCGATTTCGAGCTGCGACTCGAAGCCAACCCGGACTGGCCAGCGGACACCGGCATCATGGTCCGACGGCGACGCGATTCCTGGGAGGGGTTGCAGGTACTCATCGACCACCGCCAGTCCGGTTCCATCGGCGGGTTCTACGGCAACGGGATCGGCGGTTTCCACGCCGTCCCTTCGCGCGGACGCTATCCGCGACCATGACGGGACGCCCACCGGCCTGCAAGAGGATGACCCAGCCACGAGCGTCGAACCTTTCACGCCCGCAAAGACGGCGATGCTGACCAAGGGCGCCAACGCCGAGGACTTCCTTGCTGTGTGGCGGTGGGGGGACTGGAATGACTTCCGCATCCGCTGCGTCGGCGCGAGCCCGTGTACCACGGTCTGGGTCAACGATCTTCTAGTCGCCGAGATCGATCTTGCCCGGCTCGAGGCTCCCCACTACGACCGCGATGAGGTCCTGGCGGTGCTCGGCCGCCGTGGGCATATCGCGTTCGAGGTCCATGACAACGACCCCAAGCTCGGCCAGGACCGCTGGGCGCCCACCGCCCGGTGCCGCTGGCGCCATATCCGTATTAGGGAGCTCTGAGGTGACCAGAAAAGATCGGTTGGTTGTCGGGTGGTCTGCGAGACCAGGTGACCTTTGTCGAACGAGGTCCTGTTTACCCGCACCAAATGGGCACGCCGAAGCCGCCGAGTTGAGCGACGTGATGTCGCCAGCCGCAGACGTTGGAGGCACCGAATGACGGACAGCCTTCCGAACCCTCGGGCCTTTTCTGATGGCCCGTCCCTGGGGTGGGGAGTCATAGGGCCAGGGTGGATTGCCGCTCGGTTCGTCACCGCTCTCCTCGTGTGCACTCGCCAGCGGCTGGTTGCGGTGGCCTCACGTTCCGAAGCTCGGGCGAAGTCATTCGCGGACAAGTTCGAGGCGAGGAGGTCGTATGGTTCTTACGACCTCCTGCTTATGAACCCCGAGGTTGATGCCGTCTACGTCGCCACCCCACATAACGAGCACGCCAGCCTGGCCCTTATGGCGGTCGTGGCCGGCAAACACGTCCTGGTGGAGAAACCCTTCGCCACCTCTGCTGAGGAGGCCCGGCCGTTGTCGACAGCGCCCGAGGTGCAGGGGTCCTAGCCATGGAAGCCATGTGGACTCGCTATCTACCCGGGTTCGACGTGCTCCGCCAAGTGCTTGAATCGGGCGAGGTCGGCGAAGTTGCCGAGGTGTCTGCGGATTTCGGTTTCATGCTGCCCTTTGACCCACAGAGCCGGATTTACGACCCTGCCTTGGGGGGTGGGGCTTTGCTTGACGCCGGGGTCTATCCGATCTCCCTGGTCTCGGCTATCATCGGGGCCTCTTCGACCATTTTTTGCACGGGTGCACTGGCCCCGAGCGGGGTCGAGGACCACGCTGTGGTCGTGACGCGCCACGGCAGTGCCATTGGAATTGCGTCAACGTCCACACGCGCTGCGACCCCTGTCCACGCCACGATCTCCGGACCGGGGAGGCGGTGTCGAGTTGGGACCGCCGTTCATAGCGGCGCCCAGGGTTGTCCTTAGGCGAGGAGGGGGCTGGCCCGGTGGCCAAGAGGTACTTCGGTGGGAACAGGCTCCGACGCCCGATGTCCTGTTAGGTTTGCATTACGAAGCTGAGGCGTTTGCGAGCTTCGTCGGTGACGGGCGGGTTGAATCGCCCGTACACGGGCACGACGAGACGGTTCAGATCATCGCTACCATTGACGAGGCTCGACGACAAATCGGAGCGGGCAAGGGAGCGTCGGAGAGTTCTGCTGCATCCGGCTCGTGAGTTATTGGCGGACCGAAATCGCCCCATCAGCTTGGGCCGCTGAATTCATCTTGATGATGCGCTCTTATGGGCATAGGTCGGGATGGATTACCGGTCGCCCGGTCCAAACCCGGCCTCGAACGGGAGCTCGGGCACGAGCTCTCTCAGCAGATTTTCGTGGAGAACCCAGCGGGCGCGTCCGCCTTGAAGTGTACCGGTCAAGGCGCAGCTTCGTCCGCCCGAGCAACAATGGAGGTAGTGTGGTGACTGTAGCGCTCGATTTTCCCGATGGTTTTTTGTGGGGGACGGCCACCGCTTCTTACCAGATCGAAGGGGCCGTCGACAAAGACGGGCGCGGGCCGTCCATCTGGGATGCTTTTTGCCATACCCCGGGAAAGATTTTCCACGGGGACACGGGCGATATAGCATGTGGCCACTACGAACGCTGGGAGCAGGATGTCGCGGTGATTGCGGGATTGGGGCTCAACGTTACCGGCTTTCCGTGGCTTGGCCTTGGGGTTGAACCCGACGGCGCCGGGTCGTACAACCAAAAAGGCATCGACTTTTACCGGCAGTTGCTCGACAGGTTGCTGGAGCGTGGCATAAGCCCCGCCGTCACACTTTACCACTGGGACCTGCCCCAAGCCCTGGAGGAGAAAGGTGGGTGGGCGAACCGGGACAGCGCCGAACGCTTCTCCGATTATGCCCATCACGTCGTAGAAGCCTTGGGAGACCGTGTCCGGCTATGGATAACACTGAACGAGCCTTGGGTGTCGGCACACCTCGGCTACGGGCTGGGGGAACACGCCCCGGGGCTAAGCGACCTGGGGACGGCGCTGCGCGCCGCTCACCACCTGCTGCTCGGCCACGGCCTTGCCGTCGAGGCCGTTCGGGCGGTAATGGCGCCCGGCTCTGATCTCGGCATCACGCTCAACCTGTACCCCACCTATCCCGCTTCTGGCTTGGCAGCCGACGCCGAAGCCGCGAAACGGGTGGACGGCTATGCGAACCGGTGGTTCCTGGGTCTCCTACTCAAGGGGGCTTACCCGCGAGACATGGTTGACCTCTTCACGCCCATCAGTGGCGACGCCCACATACGCTCCGGCGACCTGGAAACCATAAATGCCCACGTGGACTTCCTGGGGGTTAACTACTACGTGTGCCACACTGTTGCGGCGCCCGAAGGCGAGGGCGAAACCAGGGCCCGGCCGTATCCTACGGTCCTCCATGCGGTCGAACGTCTAGACCCCGGTGACTCCCGTTACCGGCCGAGGATGGCCGGTGCAACCCAACGGTCTGGCTGATTTGCTGCTCCACCTGTCCAAGGAATACGGCCCTTTGCCTCTATATGTGACGGAAAACGGGGCTGCCTTCCCCGACTACGTCGACCCAGAGGGCGAGATCAAGGACCCAGAAAGAGTCGGTTACATCGAAGCTCATCTCCAGGCCGCCCATCGTGCCATCTCGCAGGGGGCCGATTTGCGCGGGTACTTCTGCTGGACACTCGTCGACAACTTCGAATGGGCCGCTGGCTACTCTCAACGCTTCGGGATCGTGTGGGTCGATTTCAAGACGCAGGAGCGCATCCCCAAGACGAGCGCCAAATGGTTTGGGGCGTGGCTGCCCGCAACGGCGTCTTGCTCGAGCCCCGTTCGTGACGGACCCGTCTCCCGCCGCTAACGCACGCGCTCCCGGGAGCGTAGAACTTCCCCGTCGGCCACTGGGCCGCACGTCGTTGATGGTGACCCCGCTGTGCATAGGCGGCTCGCCCATAGGCAGCATGCCCCAGGTCTTTGGCGACGAAGTTGATTTCGAGCGAGCAGTGCAGACAGTCAGGCATGTCTTCGACGGCCCCATAAACTTTCTCGATACCTCCAACGGTTATAGCCAAGGAGAGGCGAACGTCGCATCGGGGCGGTCATTGCTGAACGCGGCGGCCTGCCGGCAGGGTTCGTTCTAGCCACCAAAGTGGATCCTGACCCAAATACCGGTGACTTCAGCGGAACCGGCGCCGTCGCTCGGCGGACGAGAGCCTGGAGCGTCTAGGGCTACAAATATTCCAGCTTCTGTACCTCCACGACCCCGAACGCATCGGCTTTTCAGAAGCGATGGCCCGGGGCGGCCCCGTCGAAGCTCTGGTCGCGATGCGCGACGCCGGAGCGGCGTCACATATCGGCGTGGCCGGGGGACCCGTCGACGTGATGGACAAGTTCCTTGCTACCGGAAAATTCCAAGTGGTCCTCACCCACAACCGTTTTACACTGGTCGACAAGTCCGCCGAACCTATGATCGGCCGCAGCCAGCGTCGGAGTGGTGAACGCCGCCGTCTTCGGGGGCGGCATCCTGGCCAAGGGCACAGGTCATACCGATCGCTACGCTTACCGCCAGGCCAGCACCGAGGTGCTCGAACGCATCCGGGCCATGGAGGAAGCCTGTGCCAGGTACGGGACCTCCCTGCGGGCGGCGGCATTGAACATGTCCGTGCGGGACCCACGCGTTAACTCACCATCGTGGGTACGGCGACGTCGGCCCACGTGGACGAACTGGTTGGCCTGGTGTCGGAGCCGGTACCCGAGCCACTGTGGGAGGAACTTGTTACCCTAAAGCCCCCTCCGCAGCAGTGGCCGCAATAGAAATGAAAATGACCACACGATCGGAACGCAGGCGACACGATGACTTCTCCCGTTCATTTTGGTCGTCGGCACTGGCTGGCGAGCGCACTTCGTCCTGCCTTTAGCTCGCAAACTCGAGGAGGTGGATGTCGCCGGACTGGTCGTCCACCGGAGTTGTACGGGGGAAGATCGTTGAATGAACCCGCGTTCGGGATGTAATTGGGCAAATT
The DNA here is from genome assembly GCA_963750465.1 of uncultured Acidimicrobiaceae bacterium. Lineage (GTDB taxonomy): Bacteria > Actinomycetota > Acidimicrobiia > Acidimicrobiales > Palsa-688 > Fen-671. The sequence continues at coordinate 988,067 of CAVVRE010000001.1, read as the reverse complement.
CCCACACAAAACGGAGGTCCACCTCGGCAGACGATCCCTCCTGACCGCACCGATAGACAAACCACAGAAAGTGAGTGCAAACCATGACCCAGAGAACCTACATAGCTAGTGAGCGGCCAGTTCGCTACGGTGAAGCGTACTGCCAGGTCAGTCGGCCCAATCGCACCTGCTCGACATCAAAACGGGAACGTCACTGCTGCATTTCGCATCGTCAGATCGGCTATTCGAGTCTCCCAACTGGCACCCAGACGGACAGTGGATCGTAGTCAATGCTGATGGCTTGCTTTACCGGATCAACATTCAGTCGCCGTCGGGGCTCGAACCAATACCATCGGCAGGTCTTCCCGAGCTCAACAATGACCATCTTGTCTCGCCTGACGGCCGCTGGCACTACGTCTCGGCGAACGACTGGCACTTGTACCGGTTGCCGTGGGAGGGCGGCCATGCCGAGCGTTTGACGCGCGATAAAGTTCCGCTCGCGGATCCAGGCATTTTCTTCACGGGGTGGCGCCGGACGGCCGCACATTGGCCTACGTTGGCACTGAGATGCTCGACGGCGACGACTGGGGTAAGCGTGCCCTTTGGCTATTCGATCTTGAGACGAGCGTCGAGCGGCTACTGGGTGACGGGTACTCTCCCGCCGACGGCCCCGACTTTTTTCCCGACGCCAAAACTGTCTATTTCAACTCTGAAGTCGCGTCAATGGCTCTTGGCCATGCTCAGTTGTTCTGCCACGACTTGTCCGACGGCTCTGTGCAGCAACTCACCTTCGACGAACGAGTGAACTGGTTTCCGCACCCTCACCCGATGGGCAGTACGTCGCGTACCTGAGTTATCCGCCTGGTACCGTCGGTCATCCCGCTAACCTGCCCGTGATGCTGCGCCTACTCGAGCTGTCGACGGGACGCACAAAAGACCTTGTCGAGATTTGCGGCGGCCAGGGCACCATTAACGTAACGTCCTGGGCACCGGATTCCTGTCGGCTGGCCTACGTTGCGTACCCCTGCGACAGCTCCTCAGACGACGCGCCGCTCCGTCCACACGGGGGTGTGATCCCTGCGTGCACGACGGGGGCCCGGGTACAGGCCTCGTCCGCCCGGATGCGAGCATGCAACTCCGACCCGACATCGAGTGGGGGTCGTGTGGAATTTAGGCACGGCACCGCTTCGCCCTCTATGCCCACATCCTCACCCCCCAGGCCCTGCCGCTCGCGGTCTCGACCCGACACCTTGCTCTGCGCAGAGCTCACTGCCGCCTCCTGGTGCTCTGTGGCGGTCCTCCCGGTCCGTGGCTACCGACTTGGTCCGTGGCTACCGACCACCGCGATCGTGGCGGCTCCCAGTCATGCTCGGACTGCTCGAGCCGGCGCTGGCCTACCTTGGCGACACCAGCGGACTGTCGCGGACCAGCGCCGTCGACGGCGCTCATCCTCTCCGGGCTCGAGCCGGCGCTCGTGGTCGTCCTGGCCGCCATCCTGCTCGGCGAGATCGTCACCCGCCCGGTCATCCTGGCGGTTGTCCTGGCCCTCGGCGGGCTAGCAGTGCTGGCGGCCGCCGGGCAGAGCCACTCGGCCAGCATCGGTGACCTGTATGTTGCCGGGCAGTTGGCGGTGCGCCAACCTCAACACCACCGCGGCCAAACGCCTCGACGCACGGCTCCCCCATGTTGTCGCTCACGACATGGCAATTCTCGGCGGCATCGATTCTGTCCTTGCCGATCCTCATCACCGAGATGGTCAACCGGTAGCGGGCACCCGCTTCGTGCCCCTCTCGAGCCCGTCGCAACTGTGACCGAGCCACGGAGGGTTTGGCCTAGCCTGACGGCTGGTGATAGAGGACTCGGAGGGATCAGGAAATGTCTGAAGCCGGAAACAGCGACCTCGAGCGACGCGGTGTCGGCGTGAATCCCTGGGCGTACCTGAAGGCCTCTTGAAGCGGCCCGAGCTGTTTGCCCCGGGCGCATGGCTGTGCTTCGATTCGTGGGCCAAAGGGGTGACAGTCTGGGCTCTGGATGGCCGTGGAATATCTGCACCTCAGAACATCTGGCATTGGGACGTGCGTGCTCGGGTACGCCGACGACGACATCAACGTGGCAGTGCTCGATGTGATCGCCAAAGGCTCCATGTCCACGCTCAATTGTGTCGAGGATTTCTCCGAGCTCGCCGATCTCCTCCGCGAACTTCTCCACTGTGGGCCGGAGATGGTTCGCTACGTGTGCAAATCTGGGTGGCGAGGCCCTGGCGGTCGCCGTTCGTCTTCTCGCCCGTGCGCGACGGGCCGCAGCGTGCTCGTCGCTTTCTGCGGCTATCACGGTTGGCATGATTGGTACCTCGCCGCCAACCTGGCAGAGCAAGACGCGGTCGATGGGCACCTCCTCCCGGGCCTATCTCCCACTCGGGGTCCCGCGCGAGTTGCGGGGCACGGCACTCCCGTTCCGGTACAACCGGCTGGACGACACAACTGCAGGCGATCGTAGACATGCATGGCAGCGACCTGGCTGCGACGGGCCGCCACGGAGCCGGTGCGTGGCCACGAACCTGCTCCGGGCTTCCTTGCCGCCGTGCCGGACACCGCCGAGGGTGCCGGCGCCGTCCTTGTGTTCGACGAGGTGACTTCTGGCCTGCGGCTGAGCATGGGGCGTGCACCTTAGGTACGGAGTGCACCCTGATGTGGCGGTCTTCGCCAAGGCCCTGGGCAACGGCTTTCCGATGGCGGCCGTGATCGGCATCCGTGCAGTCATGGAAGAGGCTCAGCGGTCGTTCGTCAGCAGCTCGTACTGGACCGAACGAGTCGGCCCGGCGGCAGCCCTCGCCACGCTGCGCAAGCACCGCTCTCTCGAGGTCGGGAACCGTCTCGTCGAGACAGGTGCCCGAGTCCAGGAAGGATGGAAAGATGCGGCTCTCGTGGCGGGCATACCTGTGGAGGTGACTGACATCTTCTCTGCTCAGCCATCTGCCTAGTTCAACCAGGACGGGCCGGCGACAGCGACACTGTTCACGCAACTGATGCTGCAGCGCGGGACGCCCGCCGGCAAGCTCTTGAACCCGTCCTTTGCGCACGAGGCTCGCCACGTCGACCTCTACATCGAGGCTCTAACAGAAGTGTTCCAGCTGCTCGCAAAGGCTCAGCAGGACGGCACAGTCGAGGCACAGTTACTCGGGCCTGTCGCCAGCCAAGGCTTCACGCGACTGACCTGAAGAAACGTGCTGCCTCCCATCCTCAAGGTTGTCCCAGGGTGTATGCGTCAGGAAGCTCGGCCGGTGACCGATCAGGGCTGACCGGCTCGATCCGGCCCGTTAGCGCGGTGAGCTCAGCGGCCGCCAACGACCTACACACGAAGCTGCTCTTCCGTAGGAATAGGGCCAGGAGCAGTCGCCTCGAACGGCAGCGACGAATGTCGCGAACTCCCTCGGCATAGACACTTTCCAACTCCGCCGCCCAGTCGCAGATCGTCCGTGTCTCCGTCGCTCTCCCGGGTAATGCCCGCTCAACCGAACCTCCACTCAAATCGAAGCTGACGTAACCGTGATCGCCGGCGGCCCATCCTCTCGCGCGGCTGTCTGTGGGCATGCCATGGCGACCGTGAGTTGACCGACCGCTCCGGACTCGAATTCCATCTGCAACGACCACGTATCTTCGGACTGCATCTCGAGCGCTCCCCGGCGTGACACGTAGCCGGCGACGTTAGTGGGCCCACCGAAGATGTAGTCGAGTGCAATGAGCTCGAACGGCTACGCACTCCCGTGTGCGGGGGCCGTCGCACGATGGCGTGCGTAGTACTCGTCGCCTTCGCCCTGGGCGCCAGCGTGGACCGTCGACCGAGAAGAAGTACCCAAACGCATGAAGAGGACCAAGCTTCTTCCGCGGACCACGTGTCGGACCTCGCGGACGATCGAGCTGAAGTAGAGGGTACAAGAAGCGAGCGATTGACTATCCGCTTCTCTTTTTCCACTTGCTCGACCCGGCGGTAATCGAATGGCCAAATGTCCGCTTCCGAGAAAAAGTGCTTGCCGTGTTTGAGCGAGAGGATGAATGTACCGGGCGTGCTCGTCCGGTGGGGTGGACACAATGACCACGTCCGGATCCCAGGCGAACCCGTCGTCTGCTGATGCAGAGAGCGACACGCCGAAACGCTCCGCTGCCACGCGTTGGCGGTCGGGGCGACGATCGCATAGAAGGATGTCCAGATCCCCATAGGCGGACAGGTCCCTCATGCGCCTGGTTCCCATCGAACCAGCTCCGAGTTGCAAGACTTTCATGCCTCTTCACTCATTCCAGCTGCAGCGAAAGCTCGGGAGTACTCACGCTTGGGCTCGTTCGATCGCGGCCCGTGTCAACGTCCTCTTCAGGGCCGCGTCTCCAGCGCCCGAATCTCGCGCGCCCGGTCCAGCGCGGCGGCCACATGCCGCCGCACCCGTTCGTCAGCTTGGCTAAATGGAGCGGCCGAGGTGTTGTGGGCAATGATCCCCTGCTGAACGAGAGCCTCTTTGACGACGGCAAAAAAATGGGCTGTGAAGCTGGCTTCCGCCATATGGCCATCGTAGAGTTCCAGCAGTTTTACGATCGACCCCTGGACGGCAGCTGCACCGGCCCAGTCGCCGCTCGCAGCACGCCGGGCCAGCTCCACGTGGAAGTCCGGGAAGACGTTGGCGAGCCCGGGCATCGTCGCGTGAAATCCCCCGAGCAGCGCTGAGTCGATGCTCTGTTCGGTCCCCGTGTACCGGAAGAAGTCGGGGATGTCTCGGGTCAGTTCGCAGAAGACTCGGGCCTTGGGAAGGTCGCCCGAGGAGTCCTTCACGCCTCTTATGACTCGTTCGAACGCAAGCTGAGCCACCAGGCCGGGCTCAAGGACCACCTGGACGCGCGAGGGGACATTGTAGGCGACCAGCGGGATGTCCACACTCGAGGCAACAAGCCGTAGATGGTCGGCAAGCTCTTTCTGGGAGAGTTGGAAGCCAAACGGCGCGGATTGCAGCAACGAATCAGCGCCCAGCGCAGCGTAGCGACGTGCATCTGTCACGGCATCGCGCGTACCGAGCGCAGGCACTCCGATCATCACGTGCGCCCGACCGCGCACGGCCGAGATCGATCGTTCAGCGACGACCACCCGTTGTGCCGCGCTCGAGCGCGCTGTTCTCACCCGTCGACCCGAGCACCAGCAACCCGACTACGCCGGCGCCAAGCAAGTGGTCGGTCAACCTGTCGAGCGACTCGAGGTCAGGGCTACCATCGGGCAACAGGGGGGTAACCATGGGGACCACGACGCCTGCTGCCGGCAGGTTGACAGTACCCCTCGGCTCGGGCCGCTCGAGGTAGACCTCAGCTGTGTTCACCATAGGACCGCCACCCCCCGACCACGCGTCACCGGGTCAGCCGTAGTTGCAAACAGGACACACCACTAAACGCGCGAAAAGGTAGCAGCCTGAGAAAAGATATGTCAACCCGGCGGGAAGGCTGAAAGAACCGACATGCCAACACGCAGTACACTAGCGGGCACCGGACGTGTGATGGGTGGTCCTCTGTTGGAGCAGGTGTTCTGACGGTTAGTATTACTCCTCCTTGACACGAGATCCCCGACGGTTGGAGCGAACAGCGCGGAAAGACGGGATCGGCCGGCTCGACGACGCGTCGTGCTCCAAGCTGGAGGCTTTATGACCCTGGATGTGGGGAACCTGCCGGTAACCCAACCAAAGGTGCCCTTCTTAGGGCGTTTGTCTCGGCGCGTGGACCGCATGGGAGAACGCCGGTTCGCGCTGTTGCTGTTCGTGCCGGCGGCGATCTTGGTCGGTGTAGTCGTTTTCCCGCCCATCGTGGCGGTATTCGTGATGAGCCTATGGCGCATCAACCTTCTCGAGGACCTCCCCAGTCACTTCATCGGCCTTCACAACATCGGCCTGATGTTGAACGACCCGTTCTTCCGCTCATCGATATTGCGGACCATATTGTTCGCGACCGCTTCGACGGCGCTCACGGTGCCGCTCGCCCTCGGCACGGCGTTGCTCATGAACCGCCGATCACGCTTCGAAGCCCCAATCGCAGTAATCGTGATATTGCCCTGGGCTATCGCACCCATCGTCACTGGCTTCTTCTGGCGCTTTATCTTCCAACCGACCTACGGAATTGCCACCGACATCGCGCACGGTCTCGGCCTGGCGCATGGACCAGTTCCGTGGCTACAATCACCTGGTCCGGCTTTGACTATCGCCATCTTCGCCACGGCATGGCGCTCCGTGCCCCTGCTGGCTCTTATCCTGTTGGCTGCTCTCCGCGCTGTCCCCGAAGCGCTGTACCGGGCAGCCCGGATGAACGGCGCGACGACGTGGCAGGCGTTCAGGGCCATCACCATGCCCGCCATCCGGCCAACGCTGCTGATCGTGACAATCCTGCAGGTGATCATCTCGTTGCAGGTGTTCGACCTGCTGTTCCAGCTCACCAGCGGCGGACCGGGTTTTTCGACGACCACGATCACGTACTACATCTACACAGCAGCCTTTACCAATCTCAGTCTGGGCTACTCGGCGATGCTCGCTATCTTCCTGATGCTGCTCATCGTGCTGGCGAGCCTCCTCGTTATCTACCTACGCGGTGAACGTCGGCCCACCGGCGGGCAACGGAGGCTGAGGAAGACGACCCGCTGACGACCGGGGCCACCCCCATCATGACCCGAGCCCTCGCCGGATCCGGGCCTGCGGCCGCAAGGCGACCGCGGCCGCAGCTGCCTCCTCGGATCCGCAGCGTCATGCGTTACACCGGCATTTTCCTGCTGCTGGCTTGGTCGCTTGCTCCGACACTCTGGATTATTATTGCAAGCCTGCAGCCCGAGAGCGCTGTGACGTCGATCCCAGTCAGCCTCACCGCGCATCTCAACTTCGCCAACTACAGCGCCATTTTCCGCAGCCCCGAATGGCTCTCCTCCTTCCAGGTGTCCTTGGAGGTCACTCTGGGGACCACGTTCGCAACATTGCTGATCGCCTCGCTCGCCGCTTACCCTCTGGCCCGCCTGAATTTGCCAGGAAAGAACGTGATAATGGGCGCGCTTATATTCACCTACACGATCCCGGCCATCGTCCTCGCCATCCCGTTGCTCCTGTTGTTCAATCACCTGGGCCTCACCGACACTGTGCTCGGCCTGATCGTTGCCAACGTCGCCTTCTCCCTCCCACTGGCGATCTGGCTGCTGCGTAACACATTCCAGAGCGTCCCCAAAGCTCTCGAATCGTCGGCACGCATGGACGGCTGCACGCGCCTCGGCACGCTGTTCCGAGTGACGCTGCCTGCAGCGTCGGCGGGGGTAGCAGCGACGGCCATCCTGCTCATCATCAGCACCTGGAACGAATTCCTGTTCGCGGTCGTGCTCGGGCACCAAGGAGCGGTAACCGTCACGCGTCGCATCGGCTACATAGACTCGGCTCCTGGCCTGACCGGAACACCGCCCGCGACCTATCAGGCCGCCGCCGGCGTCGCGGCGATGCTGCCGATGCTCGTGCTGGTCATCCTTTTCCATCGTCGCGTGCGGTCGGGTCTGACCGACAACTATATGAAAATATGAAGACTAGATGAAGTCATGAAGATTTGAGCAGGTCGTGCGGCCCGCCATGGTTATCGACATGGTAGAACTTGAGGACTGTTTGTTCGGGCTGCACTAACCGGAACATGGGACAAGAGGAGGACCAACATGAAGGACCCTGGGGAGGACCGCACACAGCAGGAAGAGGTGCGCAACGGGCTCGGGAGTGAACAAATCGACCGGCGAACGGTGCTCAAGGCGGGTGCGATGTTCGCAGCCGGAGCTCCGTTGCTTTTCGCTGGGACCAGGAGGTTCGCATCGGCTTTGGAGTCCATCGAGCCTGACGCTCGGTTCTCCGGCCTCACCCTGAACGTTGCCTGCAACCCGACCGACATCACGCCTGCGAAGGTCGCCGGGAAGATGTGGGGCATGCAGACTGGTGCCAAGGTGAACGCGACTGTCATCCCGTATGCAGAGCGTGCCACGGATTATGCAGTAATGATTGTGGACCAGGATCCGCACTTCGACGTACTTTTCGGTTCGGTTGACTTCGTCTCGCAGTTCCATGAGAAGATCTACGTAGACCTTGGCCCCCTCATGGGGGACACCAGCGACTTCATCCCGGCCGCGCTCGGACAGCTGAGCAATGCGGGCCATCTGTACTGCGCTCCGCTCTTTGCGGACGAGGAGCTCTTTTGGTGGAACACCGCGGACTGGACGGCTGCCGGGCTCGACCCGACCAAGATCCCCGGTACATGGGACGAACTCTACGCGTACGCTCCAAAACTTATATCCGGCAAGCGAGAGGCGAGCGTTGTACCGTGGAACTCGATCGGCGTTCCCTTCTGGCTGTCTTACTACAATTCGACCGGGGGAAAGATGTTCAACTCCGACAGGTCGGAGTTGCTGTTCAACAACGACAATGCGCTGCTCGCGTGGGAGGCGATCGGACGAGGGTTCAAGACCAAGTGGTATGGGCCGACGGGAAGCAATGCCGCGTCCGACCAGGACACTGCGAACCTGTTCAACCAGAACCTTGGGTCATCTGAGATCAATATCGTCGAGTATTACGCCCAGATCGGTCAGGCGGCGTTCAAGTCAACGATCACGGACAAAGAGGTCGCCTGGTCGGTCATGCCGGGCATCAAGCCGGGGACCAGCGGGAGCGTCATCGTCTGCGAAGGCTTTGGCCTCAACAAATTCGGGAAAAATCAAGCCGCTGCTCTGAGTTTTATCAAGTTTGTCACGGGGACCGCGTTTCAGAAGCTGGTCACGCTGGGCAAGGCCGGGGACGTCCTGCCCCCCAGCCGTAAGTCGGTCAACAGCGCTCCAGACGTGCAAAAGGGCTTCCCATTCGGGACGGTTCTCAACGAACAGTCCCGGCACCAGTTGGCGTGGCCCGGGGACGCTCCCTACGATTGGAACACGCCGTTCGTGCAAGCTCTCACCAACCTGTCCAAGGGCACCTGGACTCCGGCCCAGTGCCACGAAAAGACGGTCGCTACGGTCCAGAAACTCATCGTCAATTACCTCGCTGGCGCCTAGTGGTCCTGAGCGCCACGGAACCTGCGTGCCGGATGATCGCGTGGTTGTAGGCGTCGGTGTCGTCGGCTCCGGGTTCATGGGACGCACGTGGGCCGAGGTGGCCAGCGAGGCATGTGCCAGCTACGTCGTTGGTGGCCGTAGCTGGCGGCAGCAGGGCAAGGGATCTCGCCGCCGACTACGGGGTCCCATGCGACCCCGATGTCGGCTCGCTCCTTGGCCGCCCGGACATCAACATTGTCGTAATTGCGACACCTTCCCAACTTTCACCGAGCCCTCACATTCGACGCAGCTGACGCCGGAAAGCATGTTCTCGTTGAAAAGCCGATGAGCCGCGTGATGCTGGTGAATGCCAGGCTATGGTCCGGGCCTGTGACGCGGCGAACGTGCGGCTGGCGGTCGTGTCTCAGCACCGGTTCCGCAATGCTCCGGTTGTTGCGAAGCACCTGATCACCGACGGCGCCATCGGCGGGGTGCGTATGGTACGCGTCACTGGCGCAGAGGCCTGGTGGGATATGAGCGTCACCAAAGACCAATGGAAACTCGATCCCGGACAACAGAAGATCTTTGCCGACTGGGGGGCACACGGCTGCGATATCCTTCGCTGGTTAGTTGACAGTCGTCCGACCCTCGCGTTTTTCCAGTACAACCGTTACGCCGAGACGGGACCGCCCGATCAGGACACGATCGCGGTCTTTTGGTTCGCAAATGGGGTTATGGCAGACGTACTCATGAGCTTTGAAATACCAGGTCCCGGGCTGGGATCGGCGATGCAGTTCCTCTTCATCGGGTCGCAGGGCATGATCGAGGTGGATGCGTACGGGCGGGTTCTTCTTGGTAATGGACGGGGTGGACGACGGCATACGAGCAGCCTGAATTCGACCCGCTCGATCCAGTGAACACCCTGCGGTTGGAGGCCTACGGCCGCCAGCTGGCAGACCTCGTTTTGGCTGCGGCCGAAGCGAGGGAACCGGTCGTGTCCGGCCGAGGGGGGCTGATCACCCAGGAGATGCTCGATGCCGCCGAGCTCTCAGCCAGGTCGGGCCGGGCCGTCAAATCTCGGCGATGGCATTGCCGGATGGAGAGCCGGCCGGTTCAAACTGCACCCCGTCTACCGGATCGACCTCGGGGCCTCGCCACCATGGGCCTTCGTACGAACGGTGCCTCGGTTCGGCTTGACGGCGTGGCGCGGCGCTACGGTGCAGTGCAAGCGCTCGACCGGTTGTCCCTCGACCTCCCCGTCGGAAAGTTCGTGACGTTACTCGGCGCCTCGGGCTGCGGAAAGACCACGACACTCAGTCTCATTGCCGGGCTCGACCAGCCCGATGAGGGCTCGATCTATCTGGGAGAGCGCGACATTACACATGTCCCTCCGAACGAGCGTGGCATGGCCATCGTGTTCCAGAATTACGCGCTTTACCCGCATATGAGCGTTTTCGGCAACCTCGTGTTTCCCTCAAGCTGCATCGGCGCGGTAAGTCTGAGATCCAGCGGCGGGTGTTCGAGGTCGCTGAGATCCTTTCGATCGAGCATTTGCTCAAGCGGAGGCCCGGCCAGTTATCTGGAGGGCAGCAGCAGCGCGTAGCTTTCGGGCGCGCCCTTGTCAAAGAGCCGAGTGTTTACCTCCTCGACGAGCCGTTCAGCAATCTTGACGCGGCATCGCGCGGCCGCATGCGCACCGAGATCAAGCGGCTCCACCTGAGCCTGGGTACGACGACCATCTTCGTGACCCACGACCAGGAGGAGGCGATGACGCTGTCGGACCTTGTGGCGGTTATGCACGAGGGCAAGCTTGTTCAGTACGGGACACAGAACGAGGTCTACTTCCGGCCCGAGAACGTGTACGTAGCGACATTCCTCGGCAAGCCGAGGATGAGCCTGATCGAAGGCGTCCTGGAGCGCCATGAAAGCGGGGTCGAGTTCATTGGCCATGATCTTCACCTCACTCTCGGTAGCGCCGCGGAACTCGGATTGCGCGACGGTACATGGAACCGCGTGCTGGCGGGCATGCGCGCCGAAGACTTGTCGATCGTGCCGAGCACTAGTGAGCCCTCGATGACCTTCAAGGCGCAGGTACAGATGCTCGAGCCCGTTGGTTCGGACACTTTCGTGGAACTACTTGTCGGAGGAAGTGCAGTCGTGGCGCGTGTGGCCCCGGACCTCCCCCTGTCTGTCGGCGACAACGTTCTAGCCCAGGTCCGACCGGGCCGCGTCCACCTGTTTGACGCCGACACAACTGAGCGGATAACCGGATGACCGCCGACATGACCGAACGCGTACAGAGAACGGATGACTCTTCCTCCCGCTCGCCCATCGCGCTCGTCTTCGACCCCATCCGATCGTTGGACTGGTCGTACGAGATCGAACGAGACCTGCTCGGCGAGCGCGACGTTGAACTGGTCGTTCCCGCAGCCGATGACGAAGCCCTTTCGTTACTCCCGATGGCCGACATCGTTATTGTTTCGGAGTGGCTCCCGACCGAGCTCATTGCTTCCTTGGACCGGTGTGTCGGCCTCCTGTCGTACCGTGTGGGCCTCGACACCTTCGACGTAGATGTGGCCCGGGCGGCAGGGATCCCTGTGGCGAACGTTGCGGGCTACTGCACCGAAGAGGTCTCCGACCATGGGCTGGCCCTCCTCTTGGCGGCTACAAGGCGGCTCCTGCCTTTCGCCAGAGCCGCGAGCGACGGCGACTGGGACGTCTATGGATGGCCCGAATTTCGGGCCATTCGGCGACTTCGCGGCCGGACGCTAGGGATCATCGGCGCTGGACGGATCGGCTCCCGAGTAGCTGTGAAAGCACAGGCCTTCGGGGTGGAGACGATCGCTCATGACCCACACCTCACTCAATCACCAGTTGAGGACCTGCACCTTGTGTCTCTGGATGAACTGCTGGCGCGAAGCGCGATGATTGTCCTCTGTAGTGCCCTCACTGGCGCCTCGCGCCATCTGATCGACCGCAGGGCGATCAGTCGCATGCAAGATGGCGTGATCCTCGTAAATGTCGCCAGAGGTGGGTTGATCGACGAGGTCGCCCTGATGGAAGGGCTCCGATCGGGACGGGTCGGAGTCGCCGCGCTGGATGTTCGAGCCGACGAGCCGCCTGGCGCCAGTGACGAGATGCGTAAGTTGCCCAACGTGATCCTCACGCCGCACCTGGCCGCCACGTCGGTGGAATCGCATGCAGATCTTCACGCCTTTGCGGCAGCAGAGGTCCTCCGGCTGTTGGAGGGACTCGACTTCTTCCGGGCCCGTCACGAACTGATGAAGGAGCGAGGGCAAGTGGGCACTACGAACGCGGCCACCAGAGACGCGCCCGCGCCATGAGAGCGGGCCTCATCCTTCCCCAGGGCTGGTTCGGCGAATTCGAAGGCTGGGACCCATTGAGTGCTTGGAGCCGATGCCTGGACATCGCGCGACTTGGCGAGCGCCTTGGCTTCGACTCGGTCTGGACCGGAGAGCACATCCAGACCAAGTGGGGAGGTGAGCATATCCTGTTCGAGTGCGTCACGATGACCACGGCGATCGCCATGGCGGTGCCACGGATCGGTCTGGGTTTCACAGTGCTCAACTCGACGCTACGCAACCCGGCCCTGACCGCCAAGATGGCGTCCACGATCGATGTGGTGAGCAACGGGCGGTTGACCCTCGGGCTCGGGGCCGGCTTCCGACAGGATGAGGTGGAGGCGTTCGGGTACGAGTTCCCGGCTCTTGGCACCCGTCTGTCAATCCTCAAAGAGCACCTGGAAGTCATCTCACGGATGGTCACCCTGGGTGAGCCCCCTTTCTCCTTCGACGGCGCGCACGTGCGCGTTCGCAATATCGTCAACAACCCCCGCTGTGTCCAGGAACCGAGGATTCGCCTGCTCATCGGAGGTCACGGGCCGAACGTCACCTTTCGCCTGGCAGCCCGCTACTGCGACGAGATCAACCTTGACGTCCTCCCCGCCGACACTGCGGACGCGATCGCCGTCCTGCACCAACGGTGTGAGGAGATCGGGCGCGACCCGACCACCCTGGCAGTGTCAGTCGGGATCTCCCCGGTGATGCGGTGGAAGGAAATGCAGACCTACGGGCAGCGCATGGCAAACAGGGACGAGCTGGCCTTTGTCGACCCAGCCAAGCTGGACGCGGTAAGTACTCGTGCCGAGGCGTTGCAGAGCTGGAAGGAGCTCAAGGTGGACCGGGTCATGATCGGTGTCCCAGGCCTCGCCTCATCGGACGAGTCCCTGGAGGAGCTCGTTGCCGATTGCCGGCTCGCGGGACTGGCGCTCGGCTCCCCACCCGAACCACTGTCGGCTTGAGTGAGGAGTGCCCATGCGGACCATCGCGACCGGCCTCGTCTATCGCAACCCCCGGCCGGAGGTGCGTTCCGTTAACGCCTGGCACCCCTCGCTCCTCCGGCTGAGCGACGGTCGGCTGCTTTGCAGCTTCGACCTTGGTCAGGCCCCGGAGAGCCACGACTACAACACCTATCTTTCCTGGTCAGCCGACGATGCCGCGACATGGTCGGAGCCACACCCGCTCCGCCCGCCGACGACCTCAGGGCGACCCTCCACGTATAGCGTGCGAATCGGCCGGCTCCGCGACGGCACGCTCACGGCCTTCGGGGCCCGTCATTTCCGCGACGACCCCGCTGCTGGCCTCATCAACCATCCTTCCATCGGTTTCACGCCGATGGAGCTGGTCCTTTCGCGAAGCGTCGATGGTGGTCATGTCTGGTCACCGATGGAGACGATCGTGGCGCCGCTCGAGGGTCCGGCCTTCGAGGTCTGCCATCAGGTCGTGGAGTTGCGGGATGGGCGCTGGTTGGCACCCACATCGACTTGGCCCGGATGGGACGGCGACACTTCGAAGGGCATGAGGGCGGTCGCGCTCGTCTCCTACGATCGCGGTGGCTCGTGGCCCGACTCGCTGACGGTGTTCGATAGTTGGGACAAACGAGTGGCGAATTGGGAGCAGTCTCTCGTCGAGCTGCCTGATGGGCGGCTCCTGGCGGTGAGCTGGCGCGTCAAGCTGGACTCCGGGCAGACGCTGCCTACCGCGTTCTCCACCTCCCTGGACGGCCGCACGTTCGGCGGGACGCGTCCGACCGGGATCCTCGGCCAGACGGCAAAAATTGCCGTATTGGACGACGGTCGGCTGCTCGGCGTGTACCGCCGTGACGGCGGCGGCGGGATCTGGGCATGCCTGGCCGCCCTAGACGGCGAACGGTGGGCGATGGGCGAGGACGTCTGTTTGTGGGCTGGGCCGCCATCGGGAACCTCACCGGACAGAAGTCTCGGCGAAGAGCTAAGCGCGCTCAAGTGTGGTTATCCGACGATTGTCCTAGGACAAAACAGCGCTCTGATCGCGTTTTGGTGCCGCGAAGATTGCGCGTTTGTCATCCGCTGGCTGCAGCTGGACCTTTCCCCAGCGGTCACACCGCGTAGCTCCTGACAGCGGACTCGTCGATCTCGACACCGAGCCCGGGCGCGTCGGGGACCACGTAACATCCGTCTTGCAGCTCAGGAGATTCGCACAGCAGCTCACGCATGAACGGGTTTTCCGAAGTGTCGTATTCCAAGACCGGAGCCAGCTGGGATGACCCTCCGCTCTGGGCCGCCAGCACATGAAGCGTGGCAGCGGCCATGATCCCGCCATTCCAGGTGTGCGCACAGCATTCGACGCCCTGAAGGGCAGCGAGTTCCGCAGCAAAGAGCGCGGTGCGCATTCCTCCGCATATCGCGATATCCGGCTGCAGGACTCCGAGGATTCGACGGTCGATTAGCTCTTTGATCTCGAAGGTCGATCGCACGGACTCGCCGCCCGCCAGTGGGATCTCGAGCGCGCCCGCCAGCCGCTCGTAGCCGCCATAACCGTGTAAGGGCGCGCACGGTTCTTCGAACCACATGAAGCCCAGCCGTTCAAGCACGTGGCCAACCTGAAGCGCTTCCCTTTGTGAGTACGCACCCCAGGCGTCTGCCATCAAGTAGACGTCATCCGGCACCACGTTCCTCAGTCGCTCGAGTAGCGGCAGCTCTTCGGCAGGAGACAGTCCGCCGATGCGGACCTTCATCGCTCGGAAGCCCGCGCCGAGCAGATCCTCGGCCTCCTCGAACCAGGTGGTTGCGGGATGCAGGTCCTCCTGGTAGAGGAAGCCGGACGCGTACACAGGGACTCGCTCGCGGCGCTTGCCCCCAAGCAAGCGGTGGACGGGTACACCGAGAGCCTTCCCGACAAGGTCATGGACCGCTGTGTCCAGTGCGCCGAGCGCCGGGGCCGAACTCGGTTCGTCGAACGGGAATACATCGAACCGTAAGGGGCCACGCAGCAGGTCGCGCCCGATGACTGAGGCGACGAGTGCATTGAGGGTGTCTCGCGTACCCGGCAGGCAGTAGGTCTCGCCCCATCCGACCAAGCCACCGTCCCCGACCAGCTTAACCAGGAGAGATTCGCGACTATGGTTCATCGTCCCAGCGGGCCCGGCGGGCCGTTTCATTTTGTAGCGCACGTGCAGAACTTCGGCGGTACGAACAAGCATGCCTTTGCCTCTCTTAGCTCCTTGACCGATAAAATCTAGTGTTAGATGCCGGAGCAAGTTGTTGCGTGAGGCGCTCCGCGTCGGGGTGAGCGGTCTCGGGTCGATCGGCCGGCGTCATGCCCGGCTGCTTGCCGGCCTCGGAGTTCGGGAAGTCTGCCTGTACGACGTCGTCCCCGACGAACGGGAGCTGCCCGTCGAGCTGGCGCCACTGGCGTCATGGGCGCACTCGTTCGACGAGCTCCTCGACCGCGATCTTGACGGCCTTGTCGTGGCGGTCCCCGATGAGTCCCATGCCGAACAAGTTGCCGCCGCGTGCCGGAAAGGTACTCCGGTGCTTGTGGAAAAGCCACTGGCCCCTTCTGTCGCCGCGGGACGCCAGATCGAGCAAGTAGTCGCCGAAACGGGGACCCCTGTGCTCGTCGGTTACGTCCTGCGCCATTGTGCGCCGATGCGGCTCGCACATAAGGTACTTTGCGAGGCTGGGATCGGTCAGTTGGTTTCGGTGCACGCCACGCTGGGTGCGTACGAGACCCTCCGGCTTTCCCGCAACCGGTTCGCGACGCCGGCCGCGTACCGGATCCTGTTTGACTACAGCCACGAGTGGGACTACCTCGAGTGGCTGGTCGCGCCAATACGTCGAGTGGCAGCAATCGCTCACACTTCGGGTGACCTCCCCCTTCTCGAGGACCCGAACGTAGTTGACGGCGTGCTCGAATTCGAAGGCAACCCCATCGGGACGTTTCACCTCGACTACGTACAGGATAACGGAGGCCGCTCGTGCACATTCGTGGGTGACCGAGGGTCTCTTCACCTCGACGCCGGGCGCGGGACTGTCGACGTGCGTTCAGCTGGCCGCCGCGCTGTCCGTTCCTACGACTGCGCTGAGCCGAGGGACGCGATGTTCACGCGCCAGCTGGAGCACTTCCTCGCCATTGTCCAGAGGATTGACGCGCCTTGCGTGACGGTCGCTGACGGCATCCGCGCTGTCGCAGTGGCCGAGGCCGTTATGGCGGCATGCGTGGGGCGGACCTGGGTGGACGTGACGCGGTAGCTCAGCGCGCCGTCCAACCACCGTCGACGAGGAGATTGGTGCCAGTGACGTATGACGAGGCGTCTGACGCCAGGAAGGCGACGGCGCCCTTGATATCTTCGGGCCCCGCGAGGCGCCCTAGCGGCACCCGTGATTCGTAGGCGCGGACGAAAGCGAGCGGCTGGGAGGGGTCCCGAAGGCCTCCAGGGCTGATGCAGTTGACCCTTATACCGTGCCTTGCCAGCCGGCAGGCGAGGTAGCGGGTGAACGCGATCATCCCCCCCTTGTCGAAGGCGTAGAAGGCCGGCATGGTCATGTCAGTTCCCTCGTAAATGGAAAAGTCCGGGCCGACGACACCGTAAATCGACGAGATGTTCACGATCGATCCCGATCCCTGCTGGATCATTTGCCCACCGATGCTCCGAGTCAGGAGGAACAGACCAAGGGAATTAACGGTGCTGGTGGACCGCCAGTCCTGCACAGTCGTGGTCGTGATGTCCCCTCCTTGGCGCAGGACGGAATTATTGACCAAGATGTCGACGCGGCTGCGCTGGTCGATCACCTCGTCGCAGAATTCTTGCACCGACGCTTCGCTCGCGAGATCGAGCCGATGTCCGGTGGCGCTGAACCCTTGCGAGCGGAGGTCGTCCGCGTAACGCTGGCACTCCGAGAGGTTGCGGGACGCGAGAGACACGTGGGCGCCGGCTTCGGCCAGGGCGCGACATATGTGCTTGCCGTAGAGCCCACTCCCGCCCGTGACGACGGCGACCCTGCCGGACAGGTCGAACAACTGGGCAAGTGGCCGGTCCGTCGACGGCACACGAATATTGGTGTCACCTGGTTGTATCACTCAGCACTCCCCTAATACAGATCATCTTTTTATGCGCGAAAGCGGCAAACCTGGTGCCAAGCGCCACTGGGTGCCATGAGCCTTTTGAACGTAGTCAATTGGCGCCCAGTCGTGCCAGATATGGTCAGCGAGGTCGCCGCCCCGTTCGCGCTAGTGAACAGCGCGTTAAGCCCGTAGCGCAGCGTGTTTATCGAGCAGTGCGGAAAGCCTAGGCGACGGCCTGGACGGCCTGCCGCTGGTCCTCCGTGATGTGGTCGGGGACCGTCACGCGGATCCGACGAGGAGGTCTCCCGTACCTTTGTCCGTGCGTACCTCGCGGCCGCGGACCCTGAGGGTGCGCCCGTGAGGGGGTACCGGCCGGCACCCGCACCCGGACGGGCGACCCGCCCAGAGTCGGTACTTCGATCTCTGTGCCGAGGACGGCTTCGGGCCAGCCGATCGGTGCATCGACCGTTAAGTCGAGGCCGCTGCGCCCGAACATAGGGGTCGGCCGCCATGCGCCCACAACGTAGAGATCACGGGCCGGCCCGCCGTTCACCCCAGGTCCACCCTTGTTGGGTAGGCGTATCCTCTGGCCGTCGTGCACTCCGGCGGGCACACGCACCTTGAAGGTCTGCGGACAGTCCGGTCTATAGAGGGTCACTTCGGTCGTGGACGGCGTCCTCGAAGCTTAGGTCGAGGACCGCCTCGAGGTCCTCGCCCCCCCGCCGTCGTCGCAGGGCGGCGGCCTGATCGCCCCATGACCCTGCTCTGGTCCAGGCCGTACGGGTCGTCGCTCGCGGCGACGCCCTCCTCTCCCCGAGCGTCACCCGACGCCTGATCGCCGATATCGCAGCCTGAGCCCGTCCGGGCGACTTGACCGCCGCTTATCCCATCGACCTCCTGACGGACCGGGAGCGTCAAGTCCTCACCCTGGTCGGCAGCGGACAGTCCAACGACGAGATTGCCGGCGAGCTATTCCTGAGCCCCCTCACGGCAAAGACTCACGTAAGCCCGATCATGAACAAGCTCGACGCGCGAGACCGCGCTCAGCTTGTGGTAGCAGCCTACGAAACGGGACTGGTGACGCCCGAAGTTCATCCTCGAGGCAGCTAACCGGCGGCCTCATCGAGAGCGTGCTGGGTACAGGCCGCCTTACGGCCTCGGCGTAGCCACCGGAGCCGAATCGCCAAGCCTCGGTTAGTACTCGGTGTGGTCGGTGGCAACGACGACTTCAGCAAATACCCTCGGTCAGGCATAAGTGGCTCCCGGCCGGCGATACGGGCAGTCCCTCCTTGGGTTATCAGGACGTCCCGACGTGATGTTTGGGGACGATCAGGAAATCCGGCCTTGCCTGACCGCTCGGTGTTGGGGGCTGGTTCGGGCACGTGCGGGACTCGATCACCGATGACTTTGACCGCGGTCGGGTCGTCTATGTATGTGGCAGCCCGGTTCGCCGGAACGGGTCGCCAGCGTACGCCAGGCACATCTCGTAAGGAGACTTGCAATGTCACGGGTCCGGGTCCACAACTTCTCGGTTTCGCTCGACGGTTTCGGCAGCGGCGAGGGCCAAAGTCTCGAAGCACCCTTCGGACACGC
The DNA here is from genome assembly GCA_963750465.1 of uncultured Acidimicrobiaceae bacterium. GTDB lineage: Bacteria > Actinomycetota > Acidimicrobiia > Acidimicrobiales > Palsa-688 > Fen-671. The sequence continues at coordinate 969,039 of CAVVRE010000001.1, read as the reverse complement.
CGGTACCACGCTCCATGAATGGTTCTTCCCTACCCGCACCTTCCGGGAGATGCAGGGTGGGCCAGGGGGAAGCACCGGCGTCGACGACGCCCTCGCGAGCAACTGGAGCGCGGCGGATCGGTGCCGAGATCATGGGCCGGAACAAGTTCGGACCCCAGCGCGGCCCGTGGGAGGACGAGGAGTGGACGGGCTGGTGGGGCGACGAACCGCCCTTTCATACCCCGGTGTTCGTCCTCACCCATCACCCCAGGCCCTCGATCGAGATGACGGGCGGGACGACGTTCCACTTCATCGACGCCAGTCCCCCCGAGGCGCTGAAGGTCGCCCGAGAATCTGCCGGCGGCCTGGACGTCCGCATTGGCGGAGGACCATCGACCGTCCGTCAGTTTCTCGACGCCGACCTGATCGACCACCTCCACATAGCGATCGTGCCCATCGTCCTCGGACGCGGCGAACACCTCTGGAACGGGCTGGAGCAACTCGAGCAACGCTTCAATGTGGAGTCGGTCAGCTCCCCGAGCGGCGTCACCCATCTCACGTTCACCCGCCGATAGACGGGCGGAAGGTCAGGCGTCGACGTGCTGTCTCGCAGCCGGGCTTTGGTGCTGCTCGCACGGACCCCTGTCACTGCGCGGTCTGGGACGCGGCTCGATACGACTTGTCGCGTACGGATCCGTCGCGCTTCTTGACGCTGTCTCGTGTTCGGACCTGCGCCATCGCTGATGCCAATTGTTCGGCGCGCGGGCGCTTCGCAAGCTACAAAGAACCGCGTGAGGCTGGACGTCCCTGATGAGGTCGTAAATAAGGTCGTCGCCGACGGGGAATGCCCGCTCATTCGTCGAACGTTTGTTCGAGGATGAGGTCCTGGTACGGGAGCGCGCATGATACCGATCGAGACGGACAACTACGATCCGCGCTCACCGCGTTGGCGTGTTGGCCGTTCCCCGTCTCGGGGCTATGTTCGTCCCTGCTCTGTTCTGGTCACTCCACGGCCGGTACTGTGCCCGGAGTTCTTAGCCCCCACGTGGGTCCCATGCCGCCTTATGCTCGGTCCCGGATTATATCCCTGACCTGGAGCGGACGACGGATTCGAACCCGCGACCCTCATCTTGGCAAGGCGAGGGTGGACTGAGATGTCCTTGGTCTGTAGTGCCCAGGCCAGAACGCGTTATTCACGCGGTCTGCTTGGCTCACGGCGTGTACAGCCTCGTGTACCCGCTGCTCACTCCTAGTGGGCGCTAGAGGACTCGAACCTCCGACCTCAGCCGTGTGAAGGCTGCGCTAAAGGCTTCCTACCAGCACATCATGACCGTCGTGTCTGCTAACTGAATGTGGCAATTCTCAGCGGTCATTGGCCATGCCACTCCTGCCGCCTTGGGCTGCTCACCAGGTGACCGAGGCTGGTGCCAAAGTGGCGTTCCCTGCTTCGCGAGCTGCTCGGGCCGGCCGGTGACGTCGTCGGCATCGATCAGGCCGCTCCGACGCTCGCCATCGCCGAGTGTGGTTGTCCCGCTTTAAACGGACAAGTTCGTTCAGGTCATTATGTCAGGTGCCGAGGAGCCTCTCTACCCCAGAGACGGCCTCGGCGAAACGGTCCCACGTCGTGCCCTGTGCTGAGAGCTGGACGCCGAAATGTAGCTCTCTCCCGCGTATTCCAACCAAACTTCCTGCCTCCCTCGATGTGGCCCGCCGTGGGCGCGTTTTGGATCCTTCAAGCCTCAGGCGTGGATGTTTTGAGCAAGCATCTCGTGCATCGTCTCCATGATCGCCTTAGAGACGTCGTCCATCGGGCCCAGTCAGGGGAGGATGGGGTGTGTACCGATCGCGAGCCAGACGACGTGTGTCTCACCGGCCCGAGCCTCGGAACCGTACGCGAAGATCGCCCTGCCATCGTCGTCCCAGGTCATTTCGAAACATCCGGGAATGCCGGCGATGCCCTTCACGCGCAACCCGGCCCTGAAGTGCCCGTTCCCAGGTCAGCCACGTGCTTGATGGCTCGCTTGAACGCCGCTCGCGGCGTTCCGCTCAGACGGGCGTACTCGCGCCGAAAGCTCTCGGTTGCCTGGTAGGTCGGCAAGGACGGGCTCCCGCAGTAGAGCAAGCGCTAATTGCGTTCGTGAGAAAGCGAAGCCACGTCGTATCCGCTGCCTACCGTCACATCGGAGTTATTGGCGGTGAGGCTGGGCTAGTGGCGTTTGCTAATAGGTAATTGTTACGATGCCATTACCGGCTAAACCGGCAACAGAATAATTGACATTAGCGGCACCATTTCCGCCGAACGATGAACCACCACCACCGCCGCCCGCCGCGGCTTGATTAGCTAAGGTTTGAATGGCAGCGCCACCGCCGCCCCCGCCGTAATATCCGCCGCCGCCCCCGCCGCCGGCCGCTGTGGCGAGGCCTGAAGACGCGCCGCCAGCACCACCGGTTCCTGCGGTACCTGAGCTTCCATCCCAAGAATAACCGTCAGAAGTAGAAGCTGGTCCGCCAGCGCCGGCACCTGATTGCGCCGCACCGGAGCCACCATTAGCTGTGGCGTCATTCGCCGCATTACCGCCGCTTGTACCACTTGGGTTTCCGCCGTTACTACCATTACCTGAAGCACCGGGGTTCACATATGCATATGTGGCACCACCGCCGCCGCCACCGCCTGCGATTACATATCCAGTGCCGCCGTTAGTTATTGCCGACGCACCGCCGCCACCACCACTGTTACTGTCGCTACTGTTTAGAGACGCGCCAGCGCCGCCTGAATTATACCCGGTTCCAGCCGTAGCGCCGCTACCTTCACTAGCGACATAAATCGTCAGGGAATCACCCGGCGTAACGGTAACTGTCGCCGTGACAATACTGGCGTCTCCTCCGGTGCCAGCCGACGACCCTCCGGTTCCACTAGCACCTGAGGCGCCCTGTACCGACACGCTAATGCTTGTGCAGCCACTAGGCACATCCCAGGAATATTGGCCCGGAGTTGCCCAGGTTGTCACCACCGGCACTGTCGTGGTCGTCGCCGGGGTTATGGTCGTCGGTGCCTCGGTCTGGATCGTGCCGGGGCCGGTGGGAATGACCCCCGTGGCCTGCGGGGTCGCGGTCGTCGGTTGTGTGTTTTTCGTCGTGGTTGTCAACGGGCGAGTGGTTCTAGTTCTTGGCCGGGTCGTGGTTGGCGTCGGGCGCTTGGTGGTGGTACTCGGGCGCGTCGTCGGCTTTGGGGCTGTGGTGGAGCTTGCCTGCTGGGTGGTAGTGGTCGCCGGCCGCTTTGTCGTAACCGGCCACGTCGTGGTACCCGGCTGGGGTCTCGTTGGCCGCACCGTGGTCGTTACCGGCCGGGCTGTTGGCGTAGCCAAACGGGCTGGCAGAGAGCTTGTCGCCATAGCTCCGCGGGTTGTCGCCGTGGTGGGCAGCCTCGGCTTGGTGGTCACTCGTCCTGTGGTGCTTGCGGTCGGCCGAGTCGTGCTCGTAGACGGGCGCTCACCACCTGTCCGAAATATCGAAGTCGTACCGCCTGGTCCCGTAGACGTTGGCCCGTTCGACCCCGTGGTTGCGGTGGACGAGGGGCTTGCGCTCGGCGGGACGGTGCTCTTGCTCACAGCGAGCCCCTCGGGCGTGGACGTCGCTCTATACCATGACGGCAGCGCGGCGGAAGTACCAGTCGTGGTCGAGCCGGACCTTGTCGTGGCGGGAGCGGTGGTTGGGGCCGCCTCGGGGTACCCTGCCGGCGTCGGCGGCGCCAAGCGGTTCCCGGGCCGGCCCTGACTCTCACCGCTCTGAGCGGTGCTCCCCGTATGCACCGTGGTCGGGACCGTTTGTCGCTGGGGCACAGACGAAGAGGGGCTGGGCCGGCTAGGCACTGTGGTCGCAGGGCTAGCGCCCGCATCGGCACCCTTCGCGTGAGAGGAGACCGACCTCGGGAGGGTTGTTACGCTACCCGGGATGCGCGGCATGGGCACGACCACCAGTGTGGTTATGGTGGTTTGTAGAGGAGCTGCAGCCGAAGCGGCACTTGGGCTCGTGGTGACGGAGGTGTGGGCGGCGCCCGTGACAGAATGGTGCGAGTTCGCTGCCGTGGTGCGCCCACCCAGCACGTCATAGGCGCCGAAACCAATGAAGGCAACGAGGACCACACCCGCGACAACGTAAAGGATCATCTGGTCAAAGGGGCTACCCCTACTCCTCATCCGAAGTGCCTCCCACCCAGGCGGCCACAAGCAACCGCTTCGAACGTAGCCAAGCTACTGATTACGCCGGTGGAAGCAAGGACACCAAAGCCGGGAGCGGGTATGAGCAGTGCTCGTCAGATCTCTGGTCCAAGGCTTCGTTCCTGGGGCGGCATCGGGGTTGGGTGGCCTCGGCCGCGGCACAACCGGCGAACGCGGCCGTTGTCCAGCTAGCCGTCGACGCCCTCAGCGACGGCCGCGATCTATGGCACTTGGTACCAGCGGGGCCAGATAACGCGCTCGTACATGTCGGCGGCGCTCCCCCGCTCGAAGCTCTGCAGGCCAGGTCAACGGCGGTGTCCTGGGCCGGATAGGTGGACCGAGCAGGCCACGTCACCGACGCGGTCGCGGCGGGCGTGCGGACTCTCCAGGTACCTCGACGGGCTCGGAGCCGGCATAGCGGCCAACATCCTCGCCTTTAGGACCGCGTCGGCACAGCGGGAGAAATCGGCTGACGAGGCGGTACTCGCAACGGCTCCTCCGGCGCGCCAACCCAACGCCCGTGTACCGCTCGGTGGCCTTCGAGCTGATCGGCCGCAACGCCGCCGGGGAGTTCTCCCGGGGCCTGTTCTACATCCAGGTCGCCCCCAAGGGCTCGACCTACGTGGCGGCGCCCGCGCCGGTAGTGAGCACGGAGCCTTCCCCCCCGACCAAGGCGCCTCCCGTCCCGCGAGCGCCCTGGCCGGCACAGATGTCGACCACACAGGACACCACCGTGAACTGGTCGGGCTACCAGGTCACCGGTAGCAACTTCACATCGGTGTCAGGCACCTTCACAGTCCCCCGGCTGCAGGCGGACGAGACCTGTCAGACGTCCGAGGCGCAGTGGGTAGGCATCGAGGGCACGGGGACTGGCACCAACGACCTGATCCAGGCCGGCATAGGCGAGACACCTTACGACGACTACGGCACCTGCCAGGCTCCGGCCACGTTCTACATCCGCGCTTGGTGGGAGGTGCTGCCGGCGAACTCGACCGACAACCGAAGCGTCACGGCCCACGTAGGTGACAGGGTCACGGTTGATATCTCGGGCCCCCCCACCCCTGGTTACTGGACCATCGGTGTCACCGACGACACCAACGGCGAGGCGTTCAAAACCGACCAATGGTATTCGGGACCGGGGCTTTCGGCTGAGTGGATAACCGAGTCGGCCACAAACGCGCGCGCTGCTCGGGCTGGCGCGATGGCTTTGCGAACGTGTGCACCGAGACTGCCTACGAGCCTCCGGTCACCTATAGCGGGCTCGGCTACAACAGCACCGCCGACCTCAAGGCTGTGACGGCAGTGACGATGAACCAGAACGGCATCAATGTCTCCATCCCCTCCGCTGTCTGGGACCTGGGCCAGCTGATGAGCAACGGCTTCACGACCATCTACACGGGCTACCAAGGCTCCGACTAACCCCGTGTGAAACCCGCGCCGGGATTGCAGGTGTGGTGCTTCTGCAGGCGTTGCTCGCTCAGTTCGTCTGGTCTCGGGAGGCCTAAGTCAAGGCCAGCGCGGGCAGCAGCCGCCCGCGCCGCACGGCGTCGGTAGTCCACCTCCGAAGCCCGGGCGATTTCCTCATTCGGGACCCATCAGCCACCAATATCAAGGCTTTTGCTTGCTGTACCGTGCGCAGCTGCTGCGACATCGAGCAGGCCATGCGCTCCAGACGTTCGCGGTCGCCATCGCTGACAGTCAGGGTAGCCGCATTTATCAAAGGCATCACCGACACTAGGCCGCCCACCGTAGTATTTCAACGACAGGCACCGGACCTTTATTCGTTTCATTCGTAGTTCGTAAGCTGTGTCGCGACTAGGACGAGGCGCTGACGACCCCCGGTTCGTTCGCACATTTCGACCGCCCGCCCATCGTCCTCCAATGGCTGGCGCAGCCGTTCAAGCTTGGCCTTGCCGATGTTGTTGTCGAAGACCGCGTACTGCGCGGTGCGGTCGAGGCCTGCGGGGCGGGCCTTGACCAGCGCCGCGTACAGTCGGTCTGCGTCCGCGTCCCCGAGCCTGTCGCCGAAGATCAGCTGGGCTGAGGCTCGGGAGTAGTCCCAGAAGGCCGCTGCGGCGTCGATATGGCAGGCATCAACGGTGTCCTTGCCGTCGAGCAGGCGGTAGGTGAGGAACACGGGCACGCGCGTTCGTACTTGGGACGCGGCAGATGGGCGACGGAGACGGCACAGTACCGTCTATCGGGTACTCACTGGAAGGTCGGGCCAACGGCGCAGGAGATCGGCCGTTCGGCGTCTCGACCGGAGCTAACCGTGGGCCGCGTCCCTGTCGGCTCCCAGTCAGCGGCTTCAGGACGAGGCCGTCCCCGAGCCCGTTGACGTTTTTCCAAGAGATCGAGGTGACGTTTCCCCAGCTCAGCACGCCCCATTCAGAGTCTCACCGAACGCCAGCCCCCAGGTCCTCCCCTCCCCGGGCGGGCTGTTCGGGTTAAGTGCCACTTGGGCGGCTCTGTTCTCCCAGCGCCTGCCTACAAGAGTGGGCGCTGAGGGACTCGAACCCCCGGCCTCAGCCGTGTGAAGGCTGCGCTAAGGGCCTCTGACCAGCACATCGTGGAGGCCGTGTCTGCTACGTGGATAATGGCTACCCTCGCGGTCATGCCCAAGAAACGGCGCCGGGCCTTCGGCACGGTCGTCCAGCTTTCCTCTGGCCGCTACCGGGCCCGCTATTTCTACCAGGGCGTGTTCCACAACGCCCCCGAGACTTACCGCGCCGTGGCCGACGCCAACGCCTGGCTGACAGTCGAGGAGTCCAAGATCCTGCAAGGGACCTGTGTACCGGTGGCCGGTTCGGCCCTGACGGTGGCGGGTCTGGCCGACAAATGGCTGGACTCGAACCCGCTCAAGCGGGCCAGCTCTCGTTCCCGGGACGCCAGCACCGTGAAGCACTACGTCAAGCCCGTTATCGGGCCCCTGAAGGTGGCCGGCCCGACCAAGGTGACCCTGCAGGGCCTGGTCGACAACCGGACCGCCGTCGACCACCTGGCCCCCTCCACCGCATGGCCTCGACCCTCCACGCCCTGTTCCAGTACGCCGTCGATGACAAGAAGCGCCTCGACAACCCGGCCGACGACCGGAAGCTGCCCGAGGTGGCCCAGGGCGACATGGTCGAGCTGACCCTGGACGACTACGGGCGCCTGGCCCAGGCCCTCGGGCCGGGCCACTCCACCTTCATGTGGCTCGGGGCCGAGATGGGCCTGCGCTGGGGAGAGTGCGCGGGCATAACGCTGGGCGACATCGACCTGGGCGCCGCCACGATCAGGGTGTCGCTCCAGCTAGACCGGGACCAACAGCTCTCCCCCACCAATAACAAGACGACCGCGGCCATCGACCTCAGCGAAGTAATGGTGAAAGAGTTGTCCGAGCACCTGGAGCGCCATGCGCTACCGGCGCCGGCCCCCAGCACGCTTATCTTCTCCACCGCCAAGCGGAACCGCCCGCTCCATTACTCGAACTGGCGCAACGGCGTCTGGGTGCCGGCGGGCGAGCAGGCCGGCGCAGCCGGGTTCGGTTTCCATGAGCTGCGCCGCAACAACGCCACCATCCTGCATGACGAAGGCACCGTGGTGAAGGTGGCCCAGGAGCGCCTCCGCCTCAACCGATCGAGCACCACCCTCGACGCCTATACCCGGGCCACTCGCCGGCGCCACCGCGAAGCGGCCGAAGCGGTCTCCAAGAGGATACGAGGGCCATTGCCTTCCGCTGAGGCCTCTGCTGATGAGCGTGCGGAACGCTCTCCTCAATGAGCTCGCACAGTTGGAAGGCCCACAAAACGCAGCAAAGGACTACCCGAGGCGGCTATGTCACGCTTGTTCTAGAGCCAAGGATCGGTGCATTTGCGCCGGTTGACGCCCCCAAGCGCTGATTTGGGGTGTCCTCGAAGCAAGCATCGCATTGTCGCCGGTGGGTGCCAGCTGGCGACGAGCCAGAAGCGCGGGCGGCTTCATCTCGGCCCGGAGGGGGGAACTCGATACAAAACTCCACAGGTTGGCAGGTTCGACCTCTGGGTACCTGCTGCATGACGGTTGGCCGGAGTCCTCTTCTCCGGGTGTCACCCGATTTAGACGGCTGACTTCTGGGTTGCGAATTTAGTAACGCCGCCCTCTATAACGTGCTCGGTCGCGATCACGGCCAGCTGAAGCAGGGCTTTCTGTTTCGGCACCGAGGTGCACCAATTGAGTCACGTTGAAAAACGCCGCGCAGCGACCACCCCCAAGCGCGAATAGGGATCATCTCGCAAGTGCACGGGTTCAGGCCCGAGCCCCTGGCTCATTCGCTATGGTCCTCTATGGCGATGGGCGTTCCAAGGACTGCGCGGGTCTCGGCGGCCAGAGAGTACGAGCGGCGCTCCCAACGCCATCATCGGAAGCGCGAAGCCGAGATGGCAGCGGACGGGGTTTGGCGTGAGCAGGTCAAAAGGGACCACCCGCTCCTGGGCCGGGCGGCGACGGCATTTACCCCCAAATCCAGGGGTGGGTTCCGAACCGTTGCACACATCGGCGTGGAAGACAGGGGCCGGCCTTATTCCGCGATCGGCCGACTATGCGGTTGTCAAGTAAGGGGCCGGTTGCTTGGCCCTAAAACCCATATGCGCCAGTTCGGAGCGCGTGAGGAACTGTACGCACCGGGAAGGATGGAGACAGGCTGCGAATAGACGTTCTGCGATCGCTGGCCCTCCACGCAACTGAGCCTGGCCTTGGACCGAGCAGGCTAGCTTGACGCCAGGGTTGCTGATACCTAGACTGTCGAGGTATGAGCGGACCCACTCGAGAGGGGACCAAAGGCCACTTGGACTTGGTGCTGCTGGGCGTGTTGGCTAGCGGGCCTGGGCACGGCTACGCCATCATCACTACTTTGAAACAGCGCAGCGACGGAGCCTTGGACCTGCCCGAAGGCTCGGTGTACCCAGCTCTGCACAAGCTGGAGGACATGGGCCTGGTGGCCAGCGACTGGGCTTCAGCCGGAGGGCGCCGCCGCCGGGAGTACCGCCTGACCTCCAAGGGGAGGGCCGCCTTGAGCTCGGAGCGAGCCGAATGGTCAAGGCTCTCCACCGCCATCAACGCCGTCCTGGCGGCCGTGCCGCCCCGACTGGTGACGTCATGAAGGACGGCCCCATTGACGACTACCTGGACAAACTTTTCGTCGAGCTGCGGCAGAGCTCTCCCCGCGACGCCCGTTCGATGTTGAACGAGGCGGAGGCGCACCTGCGTGACTCGGCCGACGAGGCCGCCCGTGCCGGCAAGAGCCCGGAAGAGGCTGAAGCTGAAGCCGTTCGTCTCTTTGGCGACGCGCGCTTGGTGGCCGTCACCGACCGGGCACGGGGTCGGTGGTGGGTGGCGCGCGGCGCCTTCGTATCGGCCTGGTCCTTGGGGGCTTGGGGTGCCGTCGCCGTAGGGGTGAGCGGCCTGGTCGCCGGAGTGATGCGGCTCGTGGGCGCCTCCAACCAGTTCTTGGCGGGGCCTTGGTCCACGTCCGGGGTTAGCGTTTCTGATTGCCGGCGCTGGCTAAGTCTTTACCCCCACGCTGGGTCGTGCGCCCACGCCGCCATGGCCGACTGGGCCAACGAGACAGTGTTGTACCGCGTGGCTTTCGGAGTGCTCGGACTGGTCGCCCTTGGTGCCCTCTGGATTGCCCGACACCGCTTGTTCCCTCTCCGTCGCTGGGTCCCGTTGCCCGCAACCGTGGTCGACACCGTCGCCACCACCATTTTCGCAGTGAGCGGTATCTGGCTGGCTGGCTTGGGCATCGACACTTTAATCGTGAGCTCAGCCCAGGGCTCGGGGCAATGGCTGAGTGCTGCTGCCGTGGCCCTAGGGGCGGCTTTCGTCTTTGGAGCACAATTACTCCGGGACCTGCGTGCTGCCAGCTAAGCGGCTTTTTTCGGCCCGCTCGGAACCTAACAGAACGGGCATTCTTGAGGTCCCTTCACCGCAGCTGTTGCCGAAAGCCTTTCCGGCCGCGCCCTTCTAAACCTTACGAAGTACGGGTTGCGCGGACCCAACGGCCGTCATGTGCTGACGCATATCCAGGGACCCTGAATGCGCAGCGAACCGCCGGAGTGGAGGCTCACAACGGCATGCACAGTGCCCGAGTCAGCAGTCCCGAAGAAAGTAAGAGTTCCCTTTCCGAAGCCTAACGGTGCCCCTCCCGTCGCGGGTTCGAGAGCCAGCATGTTCCCCGAGTCGGCAAGCGTATAGGTGCCCGGGCCTCGGTATGGGACTACCTGCCAACCGAGGAGGTAAGTGCGCTGACCGTCGCGTACGTTGAACAGTTCGGACACCAAGCGATCACGATGGCCTGGCCCAGGCGCCACTGGAGGCCGGCAGACGACACCTTTGGCCCCTGTCATGTCGACCACGCCGGCAGCGTGGCGTCGGGCCGAGCCGCCTGACCCCGTGGGCCCGGTTGGGTGCGTGGCTTGATAGGCCCTTCAGATAAGGGCCGGTCCCCACCCGTACCAAACAAGGTGGCCCCGGCAATTACACCGACCCCGAGTAGTACGACAACGGCTACGGCCGCGCCGGCCCACCGCCAACTCGCTCGGGGCGACCGCTCGGCGTCCATAACCATCAGGCGAACGCTTCGTAGCAGGACGCGTAGTCAGTGTACGCAGTCGTGTACTGCCCTGCAGCCAGCGCCGCGTTAGCTTGCTGCAAGTACTTGAGTGCCGCGGGACTGGCCTTCAGGCCGTCCGCTCCCAGGGCGTTCATGTCGTCGGTCACAACCTCTTGCACCCCCACCGGAGTCGAGTTGAGGTAGCCACCCTGTGAAGCGGGCAGTACATACTGCACTGGCGGCACTACGGAGCCCCACTGCGCCAGTGCCTTTTCAATGGAAATCTTAAGGTTCGAATGGTACTCATTCTGCTGGGTAGTGAAATTGGCTTGCAGCGTGTTCATAACCTGCTGGTTGTCCCCGGTGACCAACGTCGACAGCGAACCGGCCTGGTTGTCGATTTCGCTGAGTGTTTGCTTCAAGTCGGTCGACAGCGCACTTTGGACCTGGGAAGTACCTGCGTTCACGTCGTTGGTCACAGTCTGGCTCAGCGTGTTTTGATCAGTTTGGATGTCGGTGACGTCGGTCTGGAGGGCCTTCAAGTCCGTCTCCAGCTGGGACGTAACGGCCTGGGTATCGCTTCCCACGGTCGCCTGCATGGTCTGGGTGTCGCTGGCAATCGTGGTGAGGAAGGTGTTTTTGAGATCCGTCAACTGCGCCTCAACGTTTTGCACGTCTGTTTGCGTGGTGTTGACGGTGCTCTGGATCGACGTGAGGGTGCCGGCCAGGCTGGCCAACAGCGCATAAGTCTGGGTGGTGGTGTTGTCGATGTTGGCGAGGTAGCCATCTTGGTTATTGGCGTCACACTCGCTGGCGGGGAGCGCCTCGTAATTTAAGGTGTCCTCAGTGATTTGGGAAACCAAGACGACCACCGAAGCGACCTCGGCAATGGCCAGGAAAATCAGGGACACGGGCGGCACGTCGAACACAGTTGCCTCAATAGTGACAAAGTTGTACGTGCCATAGGCGACGTCGTTGACTATCTCTATAGCGAAGATGGCCGCGTCGGGGATGTTCGGGTCGCTGGAGCAATCTTGAGGGCTGAATGGTTGAACGGGCGTGGCGCTCGAGTTCGTGTCGTTGAGAACGACTGTGGAACCAGCCTTTGTGGCCCCCGCCTTCTTAGCCGAGGTGGGCGAGGATCCCGTTGTTGACAGCGAGGTTCGTGGCTTGGCTACACTGAGCGCCGCTTTCTCGGTTGAGATCGTTGTGGCGGTGGTCGTCAACCCTGAGCCCGGCAGGGCGCTGGCAACGGTTTGCATGAGCGAGGGGATCTGCACCCACTCCGGGTTGTGCTGCGCAGCAGAGTACAGGATGGCGAGCTGGGTCGGGGACAGTTGAGACACCGCCTGGGTGTACTGAGAGACGGGCTCCACGGTTGACGACTGACCAAGCTGCTGGGCTACCGAGTACTCGGACTGGTAGATGTTGTCAACTGTGTTGCTGAAACCATCCGGTGCTGGTTGCAAGACATTGACCGTGTAGCTCCATGTCCCGGAATCCCCGCTCGTGTCGCTGTCCGTTCCCGAGGCAGCGTAGGTCCCCGGCTGAACCGTGCTTGCGACGGTGACCTGACCCGACGGGGAAACGGTCACATTGTCCGAACCGGTTGCTTGCAGGAACGTGACCGTCCCCGTGGCCCCGGTGACCTGGAGCTGGTCTGTGAAAGCAGTTCCGCCTAAGGCGACTCCCTCGAGCGGAGCGGCCTGTGCGATGCTCGGCGTGCTCGCTGATGCAGGGGCAGGCGCCATCACAACGACCCGCGCGATCAGGGCCAAGCCGGCCAGGATGGCGACCGGCTTGAGGCGCAGCCCGTACAGGGGTTTTGCAAGCATAGCTATAGCTCCTTGTCCGCTCAGGGCTTGACGAATGTGACCGTGACCGGTTTGTAAAGCGTCACGTTGGGGTTGGCGGTAGTGTCGGTGGCCGCCACCGAGACGGCCTGGGCGGCCGTGTCAGTAAGACTGAACTGGATCTGCCCGGCCGAGTTGGTTTTCCCTCCGGCGGTCAGGACGCTCGTCTTGGTCGTTGATGACCCCGTGCTCAAACTGACGATGTGGTTCGGTACCGGTGCGCCGCTTCCAGTCAGCAGAGTCACGGTAATAGTTGAAGACTTCTTCACCACGGCCACCGCCGGTGTGGCCGTCGCCGTCGACTGATTGGCTTCGTTGCTTGTGAAATTGACCGCTACGGTTCGGACCATAGCCGCGCCGCTCGTCCGGTCGAGCGCGCTCAGCACGACGTTGTTCTCGACGGCAGAATCGCTTACCGTAAACGAAGCCACTCCGCTACCGTTCGTCGTCGCGGTGGCCGGGCTGACCGAAACCGTAGACGAGCTGGGGGAAAGAGAGACCACGTGGCCCGGGATCGGGAGCCGCCCTGCGCTGAGCAGGGTCACCGTAACCGTTGACGTGCACGCCGCCCCGCACAATGACGCAGGGCCTCCTCCGGCCGGTACCCCGCTGGGCAATGCCGAAATGGTGGACTGGTTGGATTCGCTAGCCGTGAAGTTGACCGTCGCCACCTGGTCGAGTTCGGTTGTCCCGTCGTACGCGGCGAGGATGACGGTCTCCACGGTGGCGTCCGCCACAGAGAACTGGGCTAGCCCGTTGCTGTTGGTCTGCCCGGGCCCGAACCCTGGGTATGACAGTGGCGTAACCGTGGCGTTCCCCACTGCGGGGACTGACACGAGCTTGCCGACAATCGGTTTACCGGAAGGGTCTTTCAACGTGACCGAAAGGGTCGCGGCGGGACCACTGGCGGGTGTGTTTATGGGGCTGATGGTGACCGTCGACTGGTTGGCCTCGTCAGCGGTGAAGGTAACGGTTTGCGTCTGGGCCAGGGTGACACCACACGTCGTATCGACGGCGGTAAGGAGGATTGCCTCGACGGCCATGTCGGAAACGGTGAAAACGGCTTGCCCGCTGCTGCCTGTGGTCACGGGTGGGGATAGGAGGGCCGTCCCCGACGGGGTCGTCAGCTTCACCATGTGCCCGGAAAGCGTCGAGGAACAGGTCGGCGTGGACGCTGGGATGACGAGTTGGACCGTTACCGTTCTTTGGTTCGGCAACCCGGGAGGGCCACCGGCCGGCAATGACGAAGGGCTCGCTACGACGCTCGATGCTTGCGATTCGGTCTGCCCAAACGTAATTCCCACCGTCTGGTCAAGGATGGTCCCGTTCGTAAGGTCACGAGCATGGAGGACAACTGTCTCGGGCTGCGTGTCGGTGACGGCAAAGGACACTTTGCCCGAGGAGTCAGTTAGACCGCCAAAATCGTTGCTGGGGGGCGTGATTATGGCCGTGAGCGAACCCGTCTGCAGTTGGACAGAATGCCCGGCCAGCGGTGCGGCCGAACCGCTCAGAAGTGTGACCGTAACAGTGAAAGACGAGTAGCCGTCCGCCGGCACCGTGGCGGGCGGAGTGGGCGTCGCCGTCATCGTCGACTGCTGGGCCTCGGTCGGGACGAAGATGATGGTGGCGTTGCACGACGAGGTGGTGCAATTGGAACCGGCGTAAGAAGTCGCCGATGCACTTCCGATCTCCTGGTACCTGGGGGTAACCGTCACGGTTTCGGCCGTCGAGTCAGCGACCGTGAAGACTGCTTGCCCGCTGCCGTTCGTGACGGCGCTGGGCGGCGTCACCGCCGGAGCCCCGTTATTGCTGCCGGCGGCGTTGAGGACGATCGGGAGCCCGGCGATCGCGTGGTTGCCGGCGTCGAGCGCCGTAACCGTCACCTGTGAAGACGATACCCCGTCGGCTATGACGTTGGCCGCCGGCGATGCGACGACGGTGAAAGTGCTCGGCTGGCTTATGAAATCAACGGTCGTGGCAACGGTCGCGGTGCAAGTGGTACCACTGAGCGAACCCAAGCACGCGAGCCCCGTCGCGGCCGTGTCGAAGGTGTAGGTGGCGGTGAAGGTCACCGGCCCGGGGTGTGTGTCGCTCACCATGAACTGGGCGGTGCCGGTTGCATCGGTGGTGGCGCTGGGAGTTGAGATTGTCGCACCGGCAGGACCGGCCGCCAGGCTGACAGGTACGCTGGCGACCCCGCTGTTGTGGATGTCCTTCAACGAAAAAGTGAGGGTCGCCGACCCCGTGCCGTCAGCCACGACCGACGCCGGGTTGGCGCTCAGCGACACGCCGCCTTCGGTGAAAACTTCTGACGCAACCTGGTTCACTGTCACCCCGTCGCTCGGGACACTGGCCTGAAAGTCGACCGTCTCGGCGCTCTTGTCTCCGACGCTGAAGGTTTCTTGCCCGTGAGCGTCCGTGGTGCTCGGTTTGCTTATCGGGGCCACGGTCGCGGTGGCGTCCGTGGTGCAGGACGAGGAGATGGGGTGTGTACACGCCGCCAGAGTTACCGACTTGGCTTGCTCCGGCTGGCCCGCAATGTCCTCCAGGCTCACCGTGACAGTGGCCGCCGGTTGACCGTCGGCCGGCGCGGTCGCCGGGGTGATGGTCACCGACGATTGGCTGGCGTCGACGGGCTCGAAATGGATCTGCGCGACATCATCCGGGTTCGTCATTGCGTTCGTTGGCCACACGGAGATCGGCGACGTGTCGGTGACCCCGAAGACAACTTGTTCCAAGGCGGCGTCGCTCACGTCGAAGGTGGCCACGCCGTCAGTGCCCGTATAGCCAGGCTGGTTGTACTGGCTACCCGAGCACGGGTTCGTCGGTACCTGCTTAGTTATTACAGCGTGCGAGGTCTTCGAAATGGCCGTTAGCACCACCGGCTGGCAGGAATCGGCATTGCCGAACTGGTCCCCCAGGGTCACGTTGACGATGGCCGGCGTGGTCCCGTCGGCCGGGGCCTGCGCCACTGTGCCCGGTGAAGAGGTGTTGCCATCGACCGTCACCGCTATCTGGGATGTGACCGGTGGGGGCCCGCAAGGGGCCGGGGTCTGAGCCTGGTCCGGGTAGTAGGCGGGGCCCGGGGTGAACGTCACCGCGACTTGAGACGGGTTTGCTATTGGCTCGTTGTCGTCGACGTCGACCGATTTCAGGTCAACGGTTTCCGCGCAACTGTCCGAGACGTTGTAGTTGACGGTGCCGTCATTGGCGGTCTCCGGGTAGGCAGAAGTGGTGGGGGCGGTGGCCGGCAGGACCGAGGCATGGGTACCTGGCGCGAAAATGCTCACTTGTTTGCCATTTACAGGGTTGTTGTAATAGTCGCGAAGGGTCGTGGTGGCGCTGAGGGGGCTGCTGGTCATGCTGCCAGGGCCACCCACCTGGGCCGAGGCGGCGGACGTGGTCAGAGTGGACGTCGAACCGTCCACGGGGTAGTTCTGACAATAAGGCAGCGGCGGCGTGGTACAGGCACTGGACTCCGGCGCATCGCCCTGGAACGTCGGGGTATTGGCACTTGTGGGGTACCCGGGAACGGGGTCTTCGTTGGTGGGAACAGCGGGCTTGGGTCAAAGCGTCAGCTCCCGAGTCCGCGATCCCATGCCGCAGTTGCGCAAGGCCCAGGTCTTCGTAGGCGGCGGCAAGCGCAATGGGTCGGGGGCGTTGTTTGAACAGGTTGACCGCCTCTGACAGTTTGTGAGTACCTTCGTTGACGAGCCCGCTCGCGTGGGCCGCAGTGACGGCGAGCGACCAGACACCAGGGTTGCGCTCGGAGCGGTAGTTTGCGCTGCCAACGGCACTCTCGGCCAGCTCGCTATCGTCAACGGCGAGCGCCATTCGCACCACCTGAGGTTCGGCGGCTAAATCGGGCCAGAGCCTGAAGAGCACGCCTCTGCGTCCCAGCTCGCCCATCGCGCAGAGCCACTGGTGAGCCTGTCGCGGAATGCCATCGGCTGTCGCCTTGAGCTCAGTAAACAGGCCGCTTGGCGACGAACACACGGCGCGGTCTCATTTAGCACCGCCGTTGCGATCTCTGTCGCCTGGCGAAGCTGCTGCAAAGTCACCGGTGTGAGCCGCACGTCACCGGTGTGAAGCGCCAATCGTCCGAGCGCGGCCACCCCCGAAGGCCGTCGACGAGTTCTCGCTCGGGGAGGACCAAAGGGCAGGGCCGAGGGTTTCTTCGGCAGCGAGCAGGTATCGCTGGCTCTGGCTTCCCGAGGCGGCCAGGACCAGTCCGCCGGGAGGTGATGCGGGCGGCGCCCAGCCCCTGACGCCCACAGCCGTCGCTTTGGTCGGCCCGCTCGGTCGAGCAACAGCAGGTCACTTCTGCCGGAGCCAGCGGCCCTGGCGCGCTGCTCGGCCGTTGGCTCGACCCCACGGAACGACTCTGCCACTAATCGGCGGCGCAGGTTGCCGCCAACCTCTGGGTGCAAGAACTACCCACGGCTGAGAGTCCGCATATACACCCGGTCCGCTGGGCCCAGGGCGTGTATGAACGACACGTCAATGGTTGTGATATACCGGCGCGAACCGTCACCACGACCAGCTATCGTTTTCGCTACAAGTCCTGCTAAGCAGCCATTCTCGCTGCTCACGATGAGTGGGCGCTAGAGGACTCGAACCTCCGACCTCAGCCGTGTGAAGGCAGAGGTCACCCATCACCAGTAGCCCTCTGAGCAGCTTTTTATGTCCCCCGAACAGCGTTCGAAGGGCCGTCGTGCCCCTCGCGTGCCCCATCCAGCGGACCATAAAGGTCACCAAAGGTCACTTGCTGTCGCCGGGAATGTGTGTCCGGGTACCTTAGAAGTAACGCGCTAAAAAGGAACGGGTCGTGGCCGCCAATACCGAAGATGAAAGGCGCCAGGGAGTGAGAGCCGGAAAACGAGTTCCCCGGCGGCGACCTCACCTCGAGGGCCAAAGAGGCGATCGCCCGGGAAGTCGCAAACCGGCGCAAGCACGGCTTGCCGATCGCAGTTGACTTGGGCAACGGCGTCGAGTTCCTCTCGCACGAACAGGCTGCCTCCTGACCCAGGCCCGAGCACGGTTCAGAGCGACCAGCCGGAAGCCCTGCGGTAGTACTCCCAGAGGTCGTGCTTGATGACCTCGACCTCGGCGTGCTCTCCTCTTGCCACTTCGCACAGGTCAGGTCCGCTGTTGTCGGCGAGCGACCACGCATCAACCAGCGGCGCATAGATTTCGAACAACGACCGGAGGCCTGCTTGCCAACGGCGTCGGACAGTCACGTCCGGCACGTTGTGACCTCCGGCGGCGACCCTCTCTGCCACCCTGGCGAGGGCCAGTTCGGGACTGCGGAGGGCGACAAAGTAAAGGCGGACCACGTAACCTTCGCGCTGCCATGACCTCACCAAGTGGACAAGACCTCGGCCAGCGAGGTTCGTCTCCAAGCAGAAAGGCGTCCTCCCCGCTACGAGCTGCTTCAAGCGAGTGAGGACAGCTCTGCCCGCCGCCATATCAATGCCCTGAGAGGGCTGACCTTCAGAGATCAGCCTCTCCGCTTCGACGTCGGCGTTCAGGAACGCGACCTCGGGCGGCAGAAGCAGCGATTGGGCGGTGGTTTTACCCGCCCCGTTCGGTCCGGCGAGAAGCAGAGCAAGAGGTGCCGTACCCTGGCGGGCGTACCCCGCTCGGGCCGGGGCTGCTCATTTGGCGGGGCCTCAGCGTTCGGACGCCCTTGGATCGCCTCGCATTGCCTGGCGGTAGAAAATCGTCAAGCTGCTCCGCAGCCTGCCGGTCGGCAGCCTCCGGGACATGGGCGTAGAGCTCCATTGTCAGCTTCGACGTGGCGTGACCGGCACGCCCTTGCATGACCCTTGGATGGACGCCCAGTTCGACCATCGTCGTGATGGCCGCGTGCCGCAATCCGTGGAAAGTCAGCGAGCGGTCGAGCCCGGCACTTGCTAACAGCAGGAGCAAAAGTGCGTTCCGCAAACCGGCGCCGGAGGATGCCACCCCTAGGACCTACGAAGACCAGGCCTTCGGGATCACCAGCATCGATTTGACGATATTCGGCAAGATGTCGAGCAAGCTCGTCGACGAGGAACGCAGGAGCCGACAGGGTTCGCAGTCCGGCATCGGTCTTGGCTCCCCGCACGACCGCAATATGTCCGGCCGTTTCCTCGACGACTTGAGAAACGGTTACCGTTCGGCGGAGAAAGTCGATGTCTCCGACGCGCAATCCAACGGCCTCTCCCCAACGCAGCCCAAGGACCCCGGCCACGAGCACCAGGGCCTGTAACGGCCCGGCACCTCAGACGCCAGTTTCTCCAGTTCGTCTGGTCGTAAACCGACGCGGCGAGGCGGACGAGGCCGCGGCAGGGCGATCTTCCGAGCGGGCGAACGGCCGATGATGTCGGCATTAACGGCTGAGTTAAGGACTGCTCGCAGAGCTGAGAAGTCCCGAGCGAGCGTCGCCGGCGAAACGAGCTTGGCTCGGGCATCTACAACGCCCTGGACGTGCATGGGGGTTATGGAGGCCAGTGGTCGGCCGTCCGAGGTCTCTTCAAGAATGCCTCGAGCGCTTGACGGTCTCGGGCGATGCTGTTGGCGCGCTTGCCGGGGCGTGCCAACCATTGGTCTGCCCACTCCGAGAGCGTGACCGTCCCGAGCCGAGGGTCGATGTACTGGCCACGTGCCAAATCCGTTTCGATCGTCGCCAAGTAACGGGCCGCGTCACCCTTCGTCGGGAACGTACACGGCGCGGTACGCAGTTCGCCGTCCTCCACGGCGTACCGAGCCTGCCACCGACCTGAAGGGAGCTGACGGACTCGCCCGAACTGCCGCCGGCTCATGGCTACCCCCTTTCTATCTGCACCGAAGCCCCAAGACCCCGACCATAGCTACCGCCAGTGACCGCATTCCCCGGTTCGGAGCAATCCTTTCGACCCAGCCGTCTGCCGCCGCGTCCGGTCAAGCCACCTGTTGACGTCGGTCGGGTCGAACCGCACGAAACGGCCAACCTTCAAGAACGGGATTCTCCTCTCAGCGACGAGGCGGCGGACGTGGCGCTCGGTCACGCCCAGGTGGTCGGCGAGCTGCTCGATGGTGAGCAGGTGAGGAAGTGGTTCGGCGTCTGGCATCGGTACCTCCTGCGGTTCACTAATTGCAGGTCGCAATAGTGGCACAGAATTTCCTTGGCCGGTGATATTCCGTTGGTGCCCATAATTGCCTTTTGGCGCCAACTGGTGCCGTTTCGTGCCGCCTAAGCATGTTTAGGGACATCTACAGACACGAATATTTTTTTCTTGACGGTCATAGACCCCTCGCCAACCGGCCCCACAGTCAGGCCCTCATCGACCTAACCCCGTGGCCTCACCCTCAAGCGCTAGCGGTCCCAAGATTGACCACCCACAGCACAAGCAATCTTCCCGCATAACGAGCCCGTCGTGCTCCGGCTCCCGCCACCGGTCAGCCCGCCTCTGCACTCAGTCGTTCGGCCATCTAACCTGGCCGCTCCCCTAGTTCGACCTCCTCACCCATTTCCCCAATATTTCTCTTTACCGTTAATAACCGCTATTGACCGCTCACCAAAAAACCCCTTCCAGTCTTTGAGCTTTATCTGTATAACGACAAAAAGGCTTTGACACGTTTGCAACGTGCCGTTGCCAAATGCGGGTGATGCCGGGAGTGAGCAGGAGCGTGACGTGGCGTGGATGAGGATGATGGGGGCTCACTCCGTCGCCTACCACGAGCACACCGTGGCCGGCCGGGGCGACGACCCGGTGGCCAACGCCCTCGACTACTACTCCTCCCGGGGAGAGACGCCGATGTCCTGGGGCGGTTCGGGTGCCGCCCACCTCGGCCTCGAAGGTGAAGTGGACATGGCCGACTGGCGGGCGCTGTTCGGCGCCGGCGGCGCCCGCCACCCGGCGAGCGGCGAGCGCCTGGTGGCCTGCATGCGGCCGGGCATGGAGCTGGTGGTCAGCCCGGGCAAGTCGGTAGCCGAGCTCGGGGTCATCGGCCGGGCCGAGGACATGCACGCGATCTTGGACGCAGAGACCGCCGCCACCCTCGGGTACCTCGACCAGGTGACAACAGAGCAGGGCGGGAGACGAGGCCGGGCGCAGCTGCGTACGCCAACGGGCGGGCTCACCTGGGCCGTGTCCCGCCACGCCACAACCCGGGCGAGCGACCCCCAGCCGCACGACCACGTCTTGGTCGCCAACGTCGTGTCCATGGGGGACGCCAGGGGCGGCTGGAAAGGGCTCGACACGGCCCTGTTGCGTGACCACCTGCACGCCGCCACCGCCATCGGCCGCATGGCGGCGGCGGCCAAGGCGGTCGAGCTGGGTTATGGCATCGAGCCCGACCCCGGCCCCTCGGGCCGCCTGGGCAGTTTCGCCATCTCCGGCGTCCCGAAAGAGGCCTGGGAGGTGCACGCCACCCGCTCGGCCCAGATCGACGCCGCCGTCGGCCGGGACGCCTCCTACCAGGCGCGGTCCATGGCCGCCCGCACCACCCGGGACAAAAAGGAGCACCCGATGGTCGAAGACCTCCTGCCCCGCTGGCGGGCCGAGCTGGCTGAGGCCGGTTACCCGCCGGCCGAGCTGGCGGCCGCCGTAGAGCGGGCGGGCCGGGTCTACGTGCCGCCGGGCCCTGACATCGTCGACCAGCTGGCGGACGAACTGCTCGGCCCCGGTGGGCGCCTGGCGGCGGAGAAGACTTTCGACCTCCGGGACGCGGTGGTGGCGGTGGCGCCGCTGCTGCATGGCCTGCCCGTCTCAATGTTGGACACCGCAGTTCAGAAGGTCCTTTCCGACGAGCGGGCCGTGGCCCTGCCGCCGGTTGCCGGTGCCCGGGGGCCGGTGTGGGCGGCCGCCTGCGTGCTGGAAGACGAGCGCCGGGTAGCCGAGCTCGCCGACCAGCTGGTCGAGCGGAGCGGCGCCGGCCGTCCCCGGCCTGGTAGCAAACAAAGCGGTCCTGCAAACCGAACTGGGCCGAGGCGCCCGTCTCAACGAGAGACAGGCCGAAGTCGCCAAGAGCTTGCTCACTTCCGGGCACTCGCTTGACTTGTTGATCGGGGTGGCCGGCAGCGGCAAGACCTCGACCCTGGCGGCCGTGCGGGCCGGCTTCGAAGCGGCCGGCTACACCGTCATCGGGGCCGCCACCTCGGGCCAGGCGGCCAAAGCGCTGGAGGAGGGTGCCGGTGTCAGCTCACGGACGGTGGCGTCGCTCACCTGGCGGCTGGAGCACCAGCGCCAGGCCCTCAGCCCCCGCCATGTGCTCGTCGTGGACGAGAGCGGCATGACCCCCGATGCCGAAATGGCCAAGCTGCTCGGTGCCGTAGAGGCCTGCCGGAGCACGGGCCATCATCGTGGGCGACTACCGCCAGCTCGACGCCGTCGGCCCCGGGGGCGCGCTCGAAGCCCTGGCCCGCCGTCACCCCGGCCGCGTCTTTGCCCTCACCGAGAACGTCCGCCAGCGTGACCCGGCCGAGCGCCACGCCCTCGACCAGCTGCGGGCCGGGGAGGTGCCCATGGCGGCGGCCTGGTACGTCTTGAACGGCCGGGTCCACCCCGCTCCCAGCCGGGGCCAGGCCATGTTGGACGATGGTCCGGGCCTGGGCCTACGACGTCGCCGACGGCAAAGACGCCCTCCTGGTGGCCTACCACCGCGACGCCGTGGAGAGGCTCAACGGGGCCGCCCGCCTGGTGTGGGAGGAGCTGGGCCATCTTTCCGGCCCGGAGCTGGAAGCCGAAGGAGGTAGGCGCTACCGGGCCGGGCGACCGGGTGGTCACGCTTTCCCCTGGGCCGGGCGGCGCCTGGGTCACCTCGCAGCGGGCCGTGGTCAGCTCCGTCGACCTGGCGGCCGGTTCGTTAGTGGCGGTGACGCCCGAAGGGGCCGAGCTGCACATGGGCCCGGGCGACATCGGGGCCGACAAGCTCGCCCATGCTTACAGCGTCACCGCTCACCGGTCCCAGGGCCAGACCGTGGACGCCACCTACGCCCTGGAAGACGGCGGCGGCCGAGAGCTGGCCTACGTGGCCATGAGCAGGGCCAGAGGCGAGAGCCACGTGCACGTGGTCGCCCCCGACATCCGTCACGCCGCCCGCCGCCTGGCCTGGGCCTGGGGCCAGGAGCGCCGCCAGCGCTGGGCGCATGCCCAGTCACCGGAGGAGCGCCTGGCCCGCCTGTACCACGAGCGCCAGGAGCTGCGGGGCTCGCTCCCTCCGGACCGCTCGGCCGACCTCGACCAGGCCCGGCGCCAGCTGCGTGCCGCCGAGCAGGACGTCGCCGACCTGCACGCAGGCACCGGCCGCTGGGCCCGTTCCATTCCTGGGGCGGCGGCCCGTAACCTCCACCAAGCGGCGTTCGCGCTACCAGCGAGCCTCACAGGACCTCGAAGCCGGGGACCTTGGGCCCTGGGGCCGGCACAAGGCCCGCCGCCAGCTGAGGGAGGCATCGGCTCGCTTCGACCAGGCCAAGCAGGCCTGGGAGCAGCACGGCCAACCTTATGCCGACCAGCTGGAGGCGACCCGGGGCCAGCTCACCGGCAGGCTGATGAGCTGGAGCAGGCCCAGCAGGCCCGCGAGGCCTTCTTGGCCAAGCACCCCGACGTCCCTCGTCGTCTGGCCGAGCTCGGCCGGGCCATCGAGCATGAACAGGAGGTTCAACGCGGGCAGACCTACAGGCGCATACTGCAACGAGAGCAGGCTCGCCACCTCCGCCCTTGGCGCGCGCCGGACACCGGCCTCGGGATCGACATGTGATGCTCAACCCGCAGCGTTGCGCCGTCGGGCCCACGCCGGCTACCGCCGGCGGGCAACAGCGCCCCGCCACGACGCCGGGCGTATCGGACGCTCACGCCGGGGGCATCCACGGCGGCCTCCTCGCGACGCCGGCTAATGAAGTGCCAATCTTGACCGAAGCAAGCCAGGTCAGTGGATGGTCACCTCCAGCGAAGCCGGCAGGGCCACATTGGTGACCCGCATTCCTGCGAGAAAGACCAAGGTTCACCGGCCCTTATGCCCGTTCCACGGAGGAATCGGAGCCGTTCCAGGAGATTCCCGACAAGCCGGGTCCCGTCCCCAGTGTTAGCTGGTCACTATGTACCCGCCTCGCGAGCAGCGGCTGGTCGAGTGTGTCGATATGTTCGCATCGGCCCACGGGTCACCGGACTGGCAGGTTGCGGGCCGCGGGAGTCGGGCACACTCGTCGAAGGCTGCGCTGCACGGCACCTGCCTACCAGGGCTTGGGGTTCGGGCCGGCCGAGGGCAGAGACGCCTTCGTCCCGACAAGGCCGCGCACCTGCTTAAGGAAGTCATGACTGAATGGCCACGAGCCCTCCCGCCCTGCCTACGCCACCGGTGGCGCATATGAAGATTGCTCTGACCGGCCTGCTGTGGCTTCTGCTGTACGTGGTGTTCTGCCTGGCGCCGCTGGCGTTGACGATCGGACAGACCAACCCGCCCGGCCGACCGTTCCTCGTAGAGTTCTCTGTGGCCCTCGGTTTCGTGGGCTTGTCCGTCTTGGCGTTACAGTTCGCACTGGTCGGGCGGTTCAAAGTGGTTGCCGCGCCGTTCGGTATAGACGCCCTGTTGCGCTATCACCGGCAGATATCGTACGTAGCTCTCGCTTTCGTAGTCGCCCATCCGGTGCTGCTGTTCATTGCCGACGCCAGCAAGTACTTGCCTCTGCTGAAGCTTTGGAGCGCACCATGGCGAGCCCGCTTCGGGGTCACGAGCGTCCTTCTATTGCTCGTGCTCATCGCGTCGACTGTCTGGCGCCAGCGGCTGCGTCTCAGCTACGAGATGTGGCACGCTTCCCATGGGATCATCGCCGTGCTGATCGTCCTCTTTGCCCTCCTACACGCCAGTCTCGTCGGTTTTTACGTCACCGGCATCGTCCGGCACGTGGTGTACGACGGTTACATTGGCGGCCTGGTCCTCTTGCTCGCATGGGTCCGTATCGTCAACCCCCTGGTCAAGCTGCGCCGCCCGTGGCGTGTGGTAAGCGTCGATGTCGAAACTGGGAGCACGGCCACGCTGGTGATCGAGCCGGTTGGTCACCGTGGTTCCGGTTCGACCCCGGCCAGTTCGCTTGGATCGCAGTCAATAAATCGCCATTCTCCATTACCCAGCACCCGTTCTCGTTCTCGTCGATGGCCGACACGGTGCCCGGTGGCCCAGTCGCCTTGACGATCAAGGCGGCCGGCGACTTCACCGACGCTATCCCCACGGTCGCTGCCCGGTACCCGTGTTTACGTTGACGGCCCTCACGGTGTGTTTTCCATGGACCGTCGACAGGCGCCGGGCTACGTTTTCATCGCCGGCGGGATCGGCGTCACGCCGCTGTACAGCATGCTGCTGACAATGCGAGAGCGTGAGGACGTGCGACCGGTCACGTTGTTCTACGCCAACGCCCAGCTGGACGACATCGTTTTCTTCGATGAGCTGGCAGAGCTAGAGGCCACTATGCCCAACCTCGAGGTCGTGCACGTCGTCGGCCAACCTCCCGACGATTGGGACGGTGAGTCGGGCCGGATCACCCCCGAGCTGCTGTTGCGCCATCTCCCCCGCCAGTTCCTGCGCTATCAGTACCTCGTCTGCGGCTCGGGGGCGATGATGGACGCCATGGAACAAGCGCTGGTCGCCGTCGGAGTGCCCTTCACTCAGGTCAGCACTGAACGCCTCGACATGGTCTGAGGGACCAGAATGCGTCAGGTCTGGGCCACTCGTCTTGTCCTACTTGTCGGCGCCGTGCTTCTGGTCGCAGCCGTGCTCTTCGCCGTGGCCCGCATGTAGCCGTGACGGCTTAGCGCCACGATGGCCGGCACGTTGGGCTGCTCCGGCCACGGCGCCCAGCCGAAGATCTGTCCCCGACGGGCCTAACTGGTGGAACTGACGAGGAGAGATGGGAACGGTTAGCGTTCGTGCATCTTCGTACGCATCCGTCATGGCTGGGGCCTGACCAAGAAGGCGTGGGCGATCATCCGCTCGCACCCGGGCCTGGCTAAGCTCCCGCTGACCGGTGGTGCCCTGGCGCTCGTCGCCTTTGTCGTGCTCGGCGTCCCCGGCGGTCTGCTGGTTGACAGTCACAGCACCGGGGCCACTGTCGGCGGCATCTTGTTGCTGGCGATGGCGACGTACCTGGCCGCGTTCTCAGTGATTTACTTCAACGTCGTTCTCGCGGCCGCCGCCGACCAGGTGATGCGGGGCGAGGGACCGGACCTACCCGCGGCCAAAGGCGTCGCTCGTAGCCGCCTCGGGAACATCGCCATCTGGGCGCTGGTGTCGGCGGCGGTCTCCGCGGCGCTCGGTGCCCTGCGCGGCCGGGGCGGTGTCGCCGGCGACATTTCCCGCGAGGTCGGGGCGGCGATCTGGTCGCTGGTCACGTTCCTGGTCGTGCCCGTCCTGGCTTTCGAGGGGATCGGTCCCTTCGCCGCTATGAAACGGTCGGCGGCCCTGTTCCGACAGCGCTGGGCCCGCAGGTCACCGGTGACATTGTCATCGGCGGTGTGTCCGGGCTGGTCGTGCTGGCCGGGTTTGTCGTCGGCGTCATTGGGGTGGTGACACTGGCCCAAGGCGGTACCGGGGCCGAGGTGGCCGGCGGCCTGCTTATCTTGGTCGGGGTGACCGTCTGCGTAGCTGGTGCCGTGTTCGGGGGCGCCACACGCGGCGTGTTCGGCGTCGCCTTGTACCGCTACGTCGCCGAGGACCTCACGCTCGAGCCGTTCACGGTGGCGGACTTTGCGTCCGCCGCCCGCACCCAGTAGCCGACGAGTCGGCTACCCTCGATCACCGGCGCGCTCGACCGGGACGACGCCACCGCCGCTGGGGCCGCCCGGGGGTAGGGCCACTACGCCACGGCCCACGACTCGGCGTTGTCGGGGCGACCTGTATGAGTTACAGCGGGCCATGGTGCCGATCTCCGGCGTGGTGACCGAGTGCGCCGGCCGGTTGACCGGCCTTGACAACGGCTCGATGGAGACAAGGCTCTACACAACGAGTCGACGCCGAAGCGAAACGTCCCCCTCGTGTACAGAGGAGACACCCCGGAAGATAACGATGGCTTGTGTGCGGCGCCAGAGCCCGGGTTTGCCACACAATGCGCGCCGGTGCCGCACTGTTCTTGGCCTGCGTAGGGCCAGGGAGTACGACCTAACTCTTAGGACGAAAGCCCAGGTCCGCCCCACCATCCTTCACTAGCACCCTGCCGATTTCCCCCTCACCCGGGGTGGGCGTCCATCGTTACGACGCCCAGCGGCGTCGCCGGCCATCCATGGCCATCGTCGGGGTTGGTGACGTGGCCAGGGCTTCGGTTCGTCATGACGGCCCGCAGGTCGGCAAGGGAGATACGCCCCTCAATTGGGCTGGGAAGCAGACGTTTCATCGCCGTGGAGTTTCCATCACTAATCCCGGTGGAGCCGCATTGGCAAAACATCGATCGCGCACCGTTGCCAAATTGGATAATCACGTTTTCGCGTGCCCCCCGCGTGCCCCTCGTGCCCCATCCGTGCCCCATCGAGGGGCACGAAACGGACATCTTCGGTCACTAACGGTAAAGTTGCAGCCGACCTGAAATGTGGCGCCTGACCAGCCACAACCCGCCTGTGACCTGGTGGGCGCTAGAGGACTCGAACCTCCGACCTCAGCCGTGTGAAGGCTGCGCTCTAACCAACTGAGCCAAGCGCCCTGGTTGCTCACTCCACTGGCGCAGGCCCTACGCCAGCGTCACGAGCACCGAGGTAGAGGTTATTACGTCTAACTTGCTCCCGCGTCCGGATGAGCATGGCGCCCGGCCGGAGGGCCTGCACCAGCAGGGAGGGCCGATCGGCTCGTAGGACGATGCGCACGTCTTGGCCGGCCCGGTCGGGCTGGGCGCCGTACCGGTCCCCGAAGAGGTAGTTTGGAGAGGTGGCTGAGCGCGATCCGGAACGGGCAAATGGTGAAAGCGCGGGCGCGCCTGAGAGCAATGGCGGCGCCAGCGATGACTTGGGCGAATGGACGGAAGATGAGGCCACTTTCACCGAGGACGCCGAGTTTTTCCATTACACGGAGGACCTCGAGGATGACGAGGAAGACGAAGAGGGTGAAGGCGAGCTCGTAGAGACGGTCGACGAGTTCGGCCGCCGGCATGTCCGCCGCGCCGCGCCGGAAGGCACCGAACAAATCCTCGAAAACGAAGCTCCGAGGCGCAGCGGCCTGCCCGACTCGATCGAGCGTTGGCGGCAGCGAAGCGCCACCGGCGCCGTACTGACTGCTTTCGCTTTTGGTCTCCAAAACGTGTTCGAGCCGGAGCGCAAAGAGCCGGCCATCGTCATGCAAACCTCCGGCGACCCCCCGAAGGATCTCCCGGTTGAGGCCCAGCTGGAGCAGCTCGGGCCGCGCCAGAGCACCGTCACGGTCAGGCCGTGGCTCCTGGGCGACGGCGACCAGGCGGCACCTGAGGATGCTGCGGAAAGAGACACCGGGGCGGACGAGGAGTGAATTTCTTCCGGCGGGGGTCGGCTCCCCCCGAGGACGATGAAGACGGTTCGTCGGTCGGTGAGGACTATGAAGTCGCTGAAGACCCTGAAATAGTCGCCGACCAGGTCGCCAAGCCCGAGGCCCCCCAGCACCGCCCCGGACCAGACCGAGAAGGAACAGAAGGCGGTCCAACGGGCCACCCGGATGGACCTGATAAGGCAGGCCCGCAAAGCGTCCTCGGGCATGCAGGACCCTGAGCCCGTCAGAGGCCTGCTCGTGGCCGCTTTTCTCGTGCTCGTCGGCCTGGTGTCGTATTTCAGCACAGATGTCGAGCAGGTGAGCCAGAAGGTCCACGGCAAGTCGCACGTGGTCAGCCAGACGGTGACCCATCCCGCCACCGCCGTGATCCTGGTCGTGATCGCCCTGGCCTGCGCCGGGACGATCTATTGGCGCAAGCGCTACGTGACCGGGATCGCGTTCATGATCGGGGCGGCCGTCGGGATAGGCGCGCCGCTGCCGAAGAGCCTGTCTGATGGTATGTGGCTCACGTTCTTGGTCCCGGCCGGCTATGTGCTGTGGATGTTGATGTTCCGGATGAACAAAGAGCAGAAGGCCTGGTTGGCCGCGCACGGAGCTTCCAGCCAGAGAGGCGGCGGTAGCTCCTCCACCAGCACGAGCCGGCAGAAATCCCCATCTCGTAGTGGACAGCCAGCCGCTTCCAGCAGCCGGTCACGCAAAAAGGACCAGGCTCAAGTGAGCGCCACGGGCCGTCCGTTGCCGGCGAACAGCGGCCGCTACACCCGCCCGCAGTCCAAGGCCAAGGCGGCCCAGCGCCGGCCCTAGCCGGGCCGCCGCCCATTCGGGCCTCAATTCGTCGTCCCTAGGCCATGTGCATAGCGGTCTCCTGAGCCCCGGTGCCGCCAGCGTCGAGCCCCGGGGGCGGGCTGAGAACACCGGCAAGCGGCGGGGACACGAAGCGGGCGTGGTAAACACGAGGGATGCTCCGAGAGGCACTGGCCGGCCGGCGCATCGCGATCACCGGTGCTACCGGTTTCCTGGGGACGGCTCTAACGGAGCGCATCCTGCGGTGTCTGCCCGAGACCGAGGTAGTTGTTATCGTCCGGCCGGGAAGGCGTGGGGCGAAGGAACGCGTCGAGCGGGACCTACTGCGGAACAACTGTTTCGACCGCCTCCGTCGCGACCTGGGCGAGCGCTTCGCTGAAAAGGCTTCGAGCCGGGTTATACCTCTGGCGGGCGATGTCATGTTGGACGGCCTCGGGTTGGACGATGCCGGTCGGGAGCTGCTCTCCACCTGCTCAACGGTGGTGCACTCCGCGGCCACGGTCAGTTTCGACGCCCCCCTCGACGCCGCCGTGGAGGTCAACCTCCTGGGCCCTCCCGGGTGGCAGCCGTCTTGAACCAGACCAGAACGGCCAATGCCCTCCCCCACCTGATCGCCGTGTCCACCGCATACGTGGCCGGCGGGAGGAGAGGCCCTGCTCCAGAGGCCCTTTTGTCTGAAACACCGTTCGCCGCCAAGGTCCCCTGGCGCGACGAGGTGGAAGCGGCCAGGCGGGCGCGTTCGGATGCCGAAGCGGCCAGCCGCGACCCCAAGCAACTGGCCCGGCTCCGGGCGGCCGCTCGCTCCGAACTGGGGGCCGCCGGCGTGCCGCTTCTGGCCGAAAGGACCGAGAAGTTGCGGGCCGACTGGGCCCAGGACCATATGGTCGAGCTGGGTAAGGCCAGGGCACAGGCGCTCGGCTGGCCTGACGCCTACGCCTATTCGAAGGCTTTGGGTGAATGGGCCCTGATGGAGGGTCGCGGCGAGCTCCCGGTGACCTTGGTCCGGCCCTCCATTATCGAGGCCGCCCTGTCGCAGCCCTACCCGGGCTGGATCCGCGGTTTTCGGATGGCCGACCCGATCATCATCAGCTACGCGCGGGGGCTGCTGAAGGAATTCCCCGGCATCCCCGAAGGGATTATCGACGTCATCCCGGTTGACCTCGTCGTGGCGGCCATCCTGGCCGTAGCGGCCCGAGGTCCCCTGGCCACCCCCGACGTGGTGCATACCGCCTCTGGGGCGCGCAACCCGCTCCGCTACCGCCAGCTCGTCAGCCTTGTCCATGACTGGTTCTCGGAGCACCCGCTGGCTGACGACAAAGGCCAGCCCATCGTGGTGCCCGAATGGTCCTTCCCCGGCCGCCGCCGGGTCCAGACCCAGCTCCGGCAGGCCACGCGAGTGCTGCGGGGAGCAGAACGGGCACTGCAGGCGCTGCCCCTGCGAGGCAGCCAAGCCGACCTCGCCGCCAGTATCGAGGAGCGCCGGGCCGAGGCCGAACGCGCTCTTAGCTACGTCGAGTTGTACGGCGCCTATACCGAAATAGAGGCGATCTTCAGCATCGACCGCTTACTCGAGCTTGAGGGCCACCTCTCCCCCGACGAACGCGAAGAATTCTGCCTCGACCCCGCGGTTGTAGATTGGCCCCACTTCTTCCACGACATCTACGTCCCGGCCGTCGTCGGCCACGCTCGGGTCCGCCTGGCCAGCCAGGCCCGCCTGCGCCCAGGACCGCCCGCCCTGTCCCGGGAGGAGCGGGCCCGGCGGGCTATCCTCTCGCCCGAACGCCAACTCGCCGTGTTCGACCTCGAAAACACCCTGATGGCGACCAATGTCGTCGACTCCTACGCCTGGTTCGCGACCCGCAACATGGGCCGGGCCGAGCGCGCCCGCTTCACCGTGCGGACGTTGCTCGAGGCGCCCCGGATGTTCTCACTGGACATGGTCGACAGAGGCGATTTCCTGCGCTGGTTCTACCGTCGTTACGAGAACGCCAGCCTGGACGAGCTCAGCCAGGAATCATGGGAGCTGACGAGTGACCTGCTCGTGGCCAAGTCGTTCCCCGCCGGCATACGCCGTGTGCGCGAACACAGGGCGCTCGGGCACCGGACGCTGTTGATCACGGGGGCGCTGGATTTTGTCATCGAGCCCTTCCGCCCTCTCTTCGATGACGTGATCTGTGCCCACATGAGCCTGAAGCAAACAGCCGGGGGCAGCGAAGGCGTGCTCGGCTCGTGGCGAGACCAGGGGTCGGGGTACCGGGCGGGCGGAAACGCGGACGTACTTTCCGGGGAGCTGGACGAGGCACCTCCGACGGGAGAGGCGAGAGCCTTGATCATGGCCAGCTACGCCCGGGAACACGGCCTCGACCTGGCCGAGTGCGTTGCTTACGCCGACTCCACCAGCGACCTGCCCATGCTCGAGGCCGCTGGGTACCCGGTGGCCGTCAACCCCGAAACGAAGCTGGCCGCCCTGGCGCGTAAGCGGGGTTGGCACGTCGAGCATTGGCCCCGTTCTGCCGGTTTCAAACGCCCCCTGCTCCCCTTTGGCCCCGTGGTGAGCCAAAACGGTAAGCGCGCCGGTCTAAGGGAGATATGAAGGCGCTCCAGGTCGACCGCACCTTGGCCCGGTTCGCCATGGCCCGGGTGGCGTCGGGGTTGAGGCCAGGTGCGGGCGGACGTTTTGGCCCCCTCCGTCTGGTCGACGTCGCACCGCCGCGAACTGCCCGGTCCCGGTTGGCAAAGGCTGGCCCCCCGCCTCACCGGCATATGCGGGAGCGACCTGGCGACGGTGGACGGGCGTTCGTCGCGCTGGTTCGAGCCGATCGTGAGCTTTCCCTTCGTCCCCGGCCACGAAGTCATCGCTGACACCGAAGATGGCGCCCGGGTCGTTATCGAACCTGTACTTGCGTGCGAGGCGCGGGGCATTCAGCCGCTGTGCCCGGCGTGCGCCGAGGGGCGGCGGCGTTACTGCGTCAACCTGACCGGCGGTCATATAAGCCCTGGTTTGCAGACCGGTTACTGCCGGGAAACCGGCGGCGGCTGGTCACTGGCCTTCGTGGCTCACGAGAGCCAGCTCCACAACGTGCCGGCGGGCCTGGCCGACGAGGCCGCCGTCCTTGTCGAGCCGGCCGCCTGCGCCATCCACGCCGCCCTCCGCCCCATGGGCGCTTCGACGGCTTGGGCGGGCCAGGAACTGACCGCCGTCGTCATCGGCGCCGGCACGGTCGGGCTGTGCACCATCGCCGCTTTGTCGCGCTTCCGAGAGGACGTCACCCGGGTCATCGCCATCGCCAAGCACCCCCATCAGCGCGACCTGGCCGCCCGCCTCGGGGCCACCTCGGTGGCCGAACCGGCCGAGCTGCGGCGGGCCGTCCGGCGGGCTACCGGGTCCTGGATCCGCGATGGTGGCCAGCTCTCTGGAGGAGCACCCCTGGTTATTGACTGCGTCGGCAGCGCCAGTTCCCTGGCCGATGCCCTGGCCGTCACGGCGCCAGGAGGCACCCTGGTGCTGGCCGGGATGCCGGCTCCGGCCCACGTCGACCTGACCCCTCTCTGGCAACGAGAGGTGTCGCTCAGCGGTGCTTATACGTACGGCCCCGAACCGGCGATGGGCGGGCGCCACAGTTTTGACCTCGCCTTCGAGCTGGCCGACGCGGCCCGCCTTGAACGGCTACTGTCGGCGGCCTATCCGCTCGAGCGTCCCGTTGAAGCTATCGAACACGCTGCCGCCGCCGGCCGCCGCGGCGCGGTAAAAATCGCTTTCGATATGCGGGGCGAAAAGAAAATGTCACTTAACTAAAGGGGACACAGTCCGCACATGCCCCGTCCCGGGTTCGTCCTCGAAGTCGACCGCTCCACTCCTCCCGTGCTCGTCTGGCACGGAGAGGGCTTCCGCCTGGAGCGGTTGCCGGCCGAGCGCAGCCGGGTCGTTTATGCCCCGGAGCCTCTGTCGCCGCTCCCCGACCCGGACGGGGCCATACGCCGGGCATTACTCGAACCTCTGGGCGACAGTCGCCCTCTGCCCGATCTGTTGTACGCAGGGATGCGCCTGACGATCGCCTTCGATGACCTTTCGTTGCCATTGCCGCCGATGCGGCGCCCCGATAGCCGCCAGCGGGTCATCGAGGCAGTGCTCGACATGGCGGCCGAAGCGGGCGTCGACGACGTGGTCCTCATCGCCGCGCTCGGGTCTCCACCGGCGTATGACCGACGCAGAATTGCGCCATTGTCTGGGCGACCGGATATTCGACGCCTTTGCGCCGTACGGCGCGCTACTGCAGCACGATGCCGAGGACCCCTCAGGCCTGGTGATGCTGGGTCAAACCGACGAAGGCGAAGACGTCGAAGTCAACCGGAGGGTGGCCGAGTCCGACCTGCTGGTCTACGTCAATATAAACCTGGTCGCTATGGACGGCGGCCACAAATCGACGTCGACCGGGCTCATGAGTTACCGCAGCGTCCGCCACCACCACAACGTCCGCACCCTCCAGCACAGCCGGTCGCTCATGGACCGCCCGAACTCCGAATTACATTCCTCCGCCTGGCGCATCGGGCGGTTGCTGGGCCAGCAAATTAGGGTCTTCCAGATCGAGACCACGCTAAACAATGATGCCTTCCCCTCCCAAATGGCGTTCCTGCAAAAGCGCGAATGGGAGTGGGGCGTGAAGGACCGCGCCACCTTCGTGGCTGCCAGCCGGGGCATCGACGCCTTGACCCCGACGGCGAAAAGGACGCTCTTTCAGTCGGTGCTGTCGCCTCAGCAGATGACCAGTGTCCAGGCCGGAGAGGTCGAAGCCGTTCACGCTTCCACCACCGCCCATCTTCACCGCCAGCAACTCGTCGATGTCGAGGGGCAAAGCGACGTGGTCATCTTCGGGCTCCCCCATGTAGGCCCGTACAACGTCAATTCCATAATGAACCCGATCCTGGTCATGTGCCTGAGCCTGGGCTATTTTTTCCACCTCTACATCGGCAAGCCGCTGGTGCGCCCGGGAGGCGTAATCATCGTCTCCCACCCGACTCCGTGGGCCTTCCACCCGGTGCACCATCCTTCCTACATCGACTTTTTCGAGGAAGTGCTGTCGGCTACCACGGACCCGCTCCAGATCGAAAAACTGTACGAGGAACGCTTTGCTACCGACGAGTGGTACCGCCACCTCTACCGGACGAGCTACGCCTACCACGGCGTGCACCCGTTTTATATGTGGTACTGGGGTGCCCACGCCCTGGAGTATGCCGGCAACACGATCATCGTCGGCGGTAACCGGCGAGCGGTAAGGCGCATGGGGTTCAAGCCGGCTTCTACGCTGGCGGACGCCCTGGAAATGGCGGAGGACCAGGTCGGCCGCGACCCGACCATTACCTACTTCCGCTGCCCTCCGGTAATGCTCGCCAATGTCAGTTAGCGCCGCCGAAAGGAAGGCCGAGCTTCTGTCCGCGCTACGGCGGCCATTGCCGTTCCCGCTGGGCGCCCCTACGTGGCCGACAGCGGTGGCGCGGCCCAAGAAGCGTTCGGTGCTGGGGGTTAATTACGAGACCGATTGGGCCAGGCGCTATTCGGTCCGGCTGGCCCGGGTAGCCTGGACAGAGCTCGTCACGCGGCCGGTTATAGCCGCCGTGGCGCGGCCTTCCGTTGAAGGCCTGGACCGTTTCGAGGACGCTGAAGGGCCGGTAATTTTCGCCGCCAACCATTCGAGCCACCTCGACGCTCCGCTGGTACTGACGGTGCTGCCAGAACCCTGGCGGCACAAGGTCGTGACCCTCGCCGCTGCGGACCATTTTTTCGACTCGAAATTGAAGGGCGCCTATTTTGCCTTCGCGCTAAATGCGGTGCCGATCGAACGAGTGAAAGCGAGCCGGCAGTCGCCCGCCCGAGCTGAGTCGCTGATCGCGGCCGGCTGGAACCTACTGATCTTCCCCGAGGGCGGGCGCAGCCAGGACGGTTGGGGCCAATCCCACCGTGGGGGGGCAGCCTGGCTGGCCGCCCGCAGTGGCCGCCCGGTGGTACCCGTTCATATAAAAGGGACCGGCCGCCTGCTTCCTCGCGGGGCCAAACGGCTTTACGTGGGCAGCACCAAGGTGACCTTCGGGGCCCCGATCGCTGCCGACCTGCCGACCCGCCAGCTCGTCGGCCGGATCGAGGCGGCGGTCGCCGCCCTCGCCGACGAGGCGACGAGCGATTGGTGGTCGGCCCGGCGCCGGGCCGCCAAAGGCAGTACACCTTCGCTCACGGGGCCCGAAGCCTCAAAATGGCGCCGGGCGTGGGCGCTGGGCCCGTCTCCCAAGGACAAGGCGCGCCAGCATTCGTCGGCCGACGAACAGCGGTGGCCACCAAAACCCTGAGCGGGCCAAACCCTGAGCGGGCCAAACCCTGAGCGGGCCAGCGACTGGCTAGGCCTGGCGATCGGGAGCCACAGCGGC
The DNA here is from genome assembly GCA_963750465.1 of uncultured Acidimicrobiaceae bacterium. Classification (GTDB taxonomy): domain Bacteria; phylum Actinomycetota; class Acidimicrobiia; order Acidimicrobiales; family Palsa-688; genus Fen-671. The sequence continues at coordinate 933,736 of CAVVRE010000001.1, read as the reverse complement.
CACCGCCGGCGGGCCAGGCGGCCCGGTTACGGAGCCGTGGTCTTCAGGGGTGGGAACCGGGCTCCCGACCCCGAAGAGGCGCTTCAGCTTCGAAATGCCGCCGGCCCAACCCCATAAGAGGGTGACGGTGACGACCGGGAGCACGGCCAGCTCAGCCAGCATGTGACCCACGCCGGCGTCGGGCAGGCTGGCGGCCAGCGTGGCGTACAGGACGAACGAGACAATCCCGCCCAGCCCCACCAGTGCCGACTCCGCCGCCAGAACGGCGGCCAGCACATCTCTGATCGGACGTTTCTGCTGGTTCGGCGCCGTCACGTGTGCCAGCCCGCCGGCGGCGGCCGACCGGCCCAGCAAGAGAAGGCAGACCATGCCCACCAGCAGGGCAACGGCCATGAAGAAGGTGGCGTAGTTGAACGCCACCAGCATCCTGGCCCGCACTCCTTGACCGGGGATGCGCGCGAAACGCGGACACCACGCTGGCGGCGAGGACGAAAACGAAGCCAACGGCGATGGCCCCGCTCACCAGTTCTCCCAGTGACCGGGCTTGCAACGAAGCCACCACGCCGCCAGGCGGCGATGGCTCCCGGCTGCGGCGGGGGCTGCTGCTGAGGCGGTGGGGCATGATTGGGCTCAGGGAGCGCCGCCACACCGGGTACCTCCACGCCGGGTGCCGCCACACTGGGCGCCTGGCCGTTGGTGCCACGACGGCCTGACCAGGGCCCTCGCTCATGTCTACTTGCGGCCAACCAGCCGGGAGATCGAGGTGCGGGTCGCGGTTCAAGGTTGAAACGGGCCAGTCTGGCCCGGCTTCTACCGGCGTCGGCTCTGGTCGGAGTGCCATGACCTCTCAATCAAATACCCGCCGCCAGCCGGAGGGCAACATTGCCGACCGGGCCAGGTCGGGTCTGCCACCCGACCACGGTGGGTAGGCCACTGGGCTAGGGCGAGTAGGCGGAGAGCACATCAGTTGCCGCCGTCGGCGCCCAACTGCAGGGCCGGTGGCCCGGGGTCGCGCCCGCTCCGTCCTCCCAGCCATACTGGCCATGTGGACCTGCGGCAGCTGGCGGCTCTGGTAGCTATTGCTGATTCAGGAAGCTTTTCTGCGGCGGCGGCCACATTGCACACGGTCCAATCCAACGTCTCTGGCCACATCAAGCGCCTCGAACGGGAGCTCGGGGTGGAGCTGATCGACCGCCAGACGGGCCGGCTGACCGAGGAAGGCGTCGCCGTGGAAGCGCGGGCTCGGGCTGTGCAGGCCGAAATAGAAGCGATTGGTACTGACATCGCGGCGTTGCGGGCCGAGGTGGTCGGCAGCGTCCGCCTGGGCATGATCGCCACCACAGCCCGGTGGTTGGTGCCCCTTTTGCTGGACAAGCTGGCGATGGCCCACCCCGGCGTCCGCCTGGTGACCACCGAGGCCACGTCATCGGCGCTCGGGGCGCTCCTGGCGGCCGGCGGCCTCGATTGCGCTGTCGTCAACCTGCCGCTGTCGACCCCCGAACTGAGGCTCCGGCCACTTTTCGACGAGGACATCGTCCTTCTGATCTCCAAAGACCACCCGCTGGCCAATGCCGGGGACCTGCATATCAAGGACCTCGAAGGGGTCGAGCTGATCATGCCCGCACCGCGCACCGGCTTCCGCCAGGAACTCGATGAAGCCGCCCACCAGGCCGGGATGACGTTGCGCTCGAAGGCCGACATCGACGGCCTGCGCCTGCTGGCGGCCTTGGCCTTGCGGGGGTACGGGCCGGCGTTGCTCCCGGCCACTACCCTGTCGGACCTGCCCGAGGGCCTGTCGGACCTGCCTGAGGGCTACCAGACGATCAGCGTGGCCGGCTTGCCGCTGCGCCATGTTGGCATGGCCCTGCGCAAGCGGGGCAAGCCGAGCGCTTCTACTCAGGCCGTAATCGCCCTGTTGGAGTTCGTCGTCCCCCAATACCTGACCGGTCACAGTCACCTGCACGAAGCGGCCCGATAGAAGGGCCCACGCCTGTCGGCTTGCTCCCGAATGGGGGCTCTCGACCGAGCAGGTAGAAGCCAACGCCGCAGAGAACAGCAGGCCACACGTAAATTATGGGTGCCTGACCGACCGCCAGAATAGATGGCCGCTATAGTCCGGCCTGGTCCGCCATTGGCGGTCGAAGGAAGCTCGGCCAATGTCCGAGGCCGAAAAAGGGAGGTTGCAAGAAATGACACAATCCAGGGCGGATATCTTGGGGTGGTGGAGGCGTAAGCCATTAGCGATAGCGGCCATGACGGGGCTGTTGGCCGTCGGGACGGCCGTAGTCGGCCCTGCCACCGCCGCCAGCGCGGCAACACAAGGCGCGGCGCTTTCCCACATTGGTGGCTCCGTGAACCTCTGGGCCGAGTGGACCAGCACTGAACAGCAGGACTTCGAGGCCGTCTTGGCCCCCTTCGAGGACGAGACCGGGATCTCCGTGAACTACAGCGGGAAGGGTTCCAACATGGACACGGCGGTTGATGCCGCCGTCGCTGGAGGTGCACCGCCGCAAGTAGCGCTGGTGCCGAGCCCTAGCACGCTGCTCGCCCTGGCCGCCAAGCACCAGATCCAGCCGCTCAACTCCGTGATCGGCAGCGAGGCCTCCGACTACGGGTCGGCCTGGAACAATCTCGTCACCTACAAGGGCAAGCTTTACGGCGTGTGGTTCAAGGGGGCCAATAAGAACACCATCTGGTACAACCCGGCCGAGTTCGCGGCGGCCGGTATAAAGACCACCCCCAAGACCTGGGAACAGCTGGTGACCGACGCCGCCACACTGAAGGCGTCAGGCGTCACCCCGTTCTCGCTCTGCACCGACATTGGTTGGCCGGTAGCTGACCTCTGGCAGAACGTCTACTTGAAGACGGCCGGGGCCACGAACTACAACGCCCTCGCTGCGCACAACATCCCCTGGACCAGCCCCACGGTGACCACCGCGTTCACCACGATGGCAAAGCTCGTCGGCAACCCGTCCTACCTTCTCGGTGGCACGAAAGGCGCTCTTTCCGAGACCTACCCGCTATGCGTCGACAAGGTCTTCCCCAAGCCGGGGACGATGCCTCAGGCCGCCATGGTGATCGAGGGCGACTTCGTGGTCTACGAGATCGTGGGCAACTCCACCAACTACGTGGCCGGTAGCTCGGCCAACGGCAAGGCCTGCACGGCCGACCCGAGCAAGAGCCCCTGCTATAACTTCTTCCCCTTCCCCGCCCCCGCCGCCGACAAGAAGAACAGCGCGGCCATCCAGGGCGCAGGTGATGTGGCCATGCTGCTGAAGTCCACAGCTCAGGGCAAGGCGCTTATCAAGTACCTCGGGAGCCCCGAGGCGGCCGACATCTGGGCGCACATCGGTGGCTTCACATCACCGAACAAGAAGGTGTCGCTGAGCTCTTACCCGGACCCGGTCACCCGGGCTGACGCCGCTGAGCTGCAGAACGCCACCAGCTTCGTCTTCAGCCTCGACGACCTACAGGGGAGCTGGGAGCCGAGCTTGTGGCAGGACATGCTCAACTTCGTGAAGAACCCGGCCAGCAGTAACGTCTCATCTATCCAAGCGACAATGCAGAAGCAGGCGACCGCCGCATTAGGCCACTGATACCGTGCAACTTCATTAGGCCACTGGTACAGTAGGCCTCGAATAGCCCGGGGCAGGCTCCTAAAAGGGGTCAACTGCCCCGGGCCCTTCGTGAAGGGCTGGTGAAGATGGCTGTTGTCGTTGCACCAGATGTCGCCCCGGTCGAGAAAGAGCCCGGGGGCAATGGGCGCCGCCGTCACACGAACCTACGCGAAAACCTAACCTCGCTCGGGTTCCTCGTCCCGGCCGCCATCTTGTTGTTGGCGATCGTCATTTACCCGGCCATTGTCACGGTCCGGGACAGTTTTCTCAACGAAACGGCGACGAAGGCGGTAGGGCTCGCCAACTACAAGGCCCTGTTCTCGACGGCCGACATCCTGATCTCGTTACGCAACAACGTGATCTGGGTCCTGGTTTTTCCCTTCGTGGTGACCGTGATCGGCCTCGTGCTGGCCGTCCTGACGGAGCGGATCAAGTGGTCCACCGCCTTCAAGACGGTCATCTTTATCCCGATCGTCTTCAGCGTGACGGCGTCTTCGTTGATTTATACCCAGATCTTTGCCCTGGATCCCCATGTCGGCGCCGTGAACGCCGTCATCCAGACGGTAAGCGATTGGGTCCACCCGCCAGGGTCCTACCCGCTGGCGTCCGGTGATACGGCTTCGTCCCTTATCGCCAGCGGCGGGGTGGCGGGGCCCGGCGGGTCGATTGACAGCTCAGCGGCCGTGGCCGCCGGGGGGACGGTGAAGATCGGGATCACTGGTATCAGCCCCGCCACGCTGTCCGCCCTTGGAGCCCTTCCGGCCAAAGCCCCGGTTTCGGCCTCCGGGGACGTAAACGGCTTGGTCTGGCGGGCGTTTTCACCCTCAAATCCCACCAATACGACCGACGTTTTCCCCGACGAGGTCGGCCTCCCCAACCTGGAAGTGGCGTTGATCAACAGCCACGGCGACAGTACTGCAACTGAGCACACCAACTCGTACGGGAACTTCAGTTTCCCGAACGTCGGCGCCGGGCAATACCACGTGAGGATCACCGCCTCCAACTTCCAGCCCGGGTTCACAGGCATTGCCTGGCTGGGCCCGCAGTCGCTGACACCGACGAGCGGGCTCAGCCAAACCGGCCAGGCCCTTCTTAGCGTCCCGCTGGTGACCATATCGATGATCCTGGCTTACCTGTGGATCTGGGCCGGCTTCACCATGGTGGTGGTGGCGGCGGGCCTGGCCGCCCTGGACCGCGAGGTGCTCGAAGCCGCCCATGTGGACGGAGCCACCGAGTGGCAAACATTACGACGTATCACCGTCCCGATGCTGGCGCCCGTTCTTACTGTCGTGCTCGTGACGATGGTCATCAACGTGCTCAAGATATTCGACATAATCATCAACCTGGGCGCCGACAACTCCGAGCCGGGCGGCCAGGCCAGCACGCTGGCTTCAAATGTCTATTACCTGGGCTTTGGAGGGGGCGTCCATACCGGCCTGGCCAGTGCCATCGCAGTCATCCTGTTCGTACTCGTTATCCCCGCCATGCTGTTCAACCTGAAAAGGATCAGAGGTCAATGACGGCTACCACCGTTGACGCACCAGTTACTACCTCCGCTCCAACGGCGCCCCGCACACGAAGTCTGCTCCGGCGTTTCCGGCCGTCTCGCCTGGCCATCAACATCTTCCTCGCCGCCATTGCCCTTTTCTGGCTGGTGCCGAGCATTTCCATGTTGATCATCTCGTTCCGCGACTCGAGCCTCTACGAGATATCGGGCTGGTGGAAGGTGTTCACCAACCCGTCCCAGCTTACGCTCGAGAACTACAAGGAACTTTTTACCGGGGGGACTTCGAGCACCCTGGGGGGCGGCGTACCGTCCGGCTTTGCGCCGGGAGGTGTGCTGAACTCCTTCGTTACCTCCCTCGAAATCTCCATCCCGGCGACGCTCCTGGTCACCCTCATCTCCAGCCTCACGGCTTACTCGATCGTGTTCGGACGCTGGAGGGGCCGTAACGTTGTTTTCCTGGTTATCGTCGGGCTGCTGGTCGTGCCGCTCCAGGTGGCCCTTATACCTGTGGCCTCGCTGTACCACAACCTGGGCAACGTCACGGGATGGAACCCGTTCGGGACAATTCCAGGGGTCGTCATTTTCCATGTCGCTTTCGGGTTGCCATTCGGCATCTTTTTGATGCGCAACTTCTATATCGGCATACCAATAGCCTTGATAGAGGCGGGCCGGATCGACGGCGCCGGCGAGTGGACGCTGTTCCGGCGCGTCGTGATACCACTCGGCCTCGCCGCCACGGCGTCGTTGGCCATTTTCCAGTTCATTTGGGTGTGGAACGACCTACTGGTCGCCTTGGTGTTCCTGGGCGGCAACCCCCATGTACCACTGACCCTGTTCTTGTACAACCAGGAACGTGCCCTGGCCAACAACTTCTGGATCATTTCCACTGGTTCTATGTTCTCCATCATCGTCCCCCTGGCCGTGTTCTTCGGCTTCCAGCGTTATTTCGTTAACGGCCTGCTCGCCGGGGCGGTGAAATAAAGTAGTCGCGGCAGTAAAGCCATTGCCAGGTTGGCCCCCGCTCCCCCGCCCGCCCGCTGGTGCGCCCAACATCGTTATTGTCGTCCTGGATGACACCGGCTTTGGCGACCTTGGCTGCTATGGGGGTCTTGGCGGTCGAGTAACGACACCATCTATAGACGGGCTGGCATCAGCCGGCCTCGTGTACAACAATTTCCACGTTAATTCGATGTGCTCGGCCACCCGTGCCGCCCTCTTGACGGGCCGCAACCATCACGCCGTGGGCGTCGGGTCGATAATGGAACTGGCGTCGGGCTTCCCCGGCTATAACGGCCGGATCCCGAAAGCGGCGGCCATGCTCCCGGCCGTCCTGGGCGCCCAGGGCTACACCACGATGGCCCTGGGCAAATGGCACCTCACGCCGGTAGAAGACATAACACCCATCGGGCCGTTCGAGCGCTGGCCTCTGGGCCAGGGTTTCGGGCGTTTTTACGGCTTCATGGGCGCCGAAACCGACCAGTACCGGCCCGAGCTGTATGAGGACAACCACAGTTTGCCCGAGCCCGCGTCGCGCCACGATGGGGATTACCACCTGACCGAAGATCTGGTGGACCACGCCATCGCCTGGATCGCCGAACACGGCGCGGTGGCGCCCGCCCGGCCCTTTTTCTGCTATCTGGCTTTTGGCGCCATGCACCAACCCCACCAGGTGGAGCCGCAGTGGTCGGACCGTTACCGGGGCGCGTTCAGCGATGGTTGGGACGTTGTCCGGCGCCAAAACCTCGAGCGCCAGAAGCGGCTCGGGGTGGTGCCGCCAAGCACCGTCCTCCCACCGCCCAACCCGGGTGTGCCGGCCTGGGCCGACCTTTCCGCCCCCGAGCGTCGGCTGTGCGAGCGCCAGGCCGAGGTTTACGCCGGCTTCTTGTCCCATACCGACCACCAGCTCGGCCGCCTGGTAGAGGAGCTGCGCCGCCGAGACGCCCTGGACGACACCCTTCTCATGGTGCTCTCGGACAATGGGGCCACGGGCGAGGGTGGGCCGCTCGGCACCCGCTCCCCCATACCCGCTGAAAACGGTATGCCGGACAGCACCGAGGTCAAGCTGGCGGCGCTGGCCGCGTGGGGCGGCCCTTCCACCTCGCCCTGTTACGCGGCCGGCTGGGCCATGGCGAGCAACACACCTAACCGCTGGTACAAGCAGTTCACGCACGAGGGCGGGACGCGGGCGCCGCTGATCGTGCACTGGCCGGCGGGCACCACCGAGCCGGCCCGGTTGAGGAGCCAGTTCCACCACGTCGTGGACATCATGCCGACCGTGCTGGAGGTGGCCGGGCTCAGCCTGCCCACCGAGGTGAGCGGGTACACCCAGCGGCCGCTGGCCGGCTCGAGCTTCGCCTATACGTTCACATCCGCAGGCGAACCGACTCGCAAACGCCGCCAGTACTTCGAGATGGTGGGCCACAGAGCAATATGGGCGGACGGCTGGAAGGCGGTGGCGTTGCACTGGTCAACCCGGGTGCTCCAGTTCGTGCCCACTCCGCCCGAACAGCTCCATGACGGTGACTTCGATGCCGACCGCTGGGAGCTCTACCACCTTGACGAAGATGTCTCGGAGTGCCGGGACCTGGCTCGAGCCGAACCCGAAAAGCTCTCCGAGCTGGTCCGCTTGTGGTGGGCGGAGGCGAGCGGCCACCAGGTGCTGCCCCTTAGCGAACAGCTCACCCGCCATGAACGGCCGGAAGCCATCTTCGAGCACCGCCGCGAGTACGTGTACCACGGCCCCGTCCGCCTACCCGAGGCGGCCAGCCCGGACGTGCACGAGCGGGCGCACATCATCACGGCCGTGCTCGACGTGCCGCCCGCCGGGGCCGAGGGGATCGTGCTGTCGGACGGCGGTCCCGAGGGGGGTTACGCCCTCGTGGTCAGGGCGGGCCGGGCCCACTACGTGACCAACCTGCTCGGCCGGCAGATCGGCGTGGTCACCTCCGATCAGGCCCTGTCCCCCGGGACCGTGTGCGTCAGGGTCGAGGTGGACGTGCCGTCAGCGGGCCGCGCCCTCGTGACCATGGCGGTGAACGGCGTGCCGGGAGCACAGGTGGCGCTGGCCGGCGCCAACCCGGTGAGCTACGACGTGAGGGGGCGAGGCCTGCGCATCGGTTCGGGCTTGGCCGGAGTTTGGCCGTCCTACGCACCCGCGCTCGACTTCAGTGGGGGCATCATCGAGGTCCGTATCACTTTGACGGGTGAGGGAACGCTGACCGACGCGGCGGCCAAGGCGCGTGCATCCATGATGGAACAGTGACAACGCATTGCTAGCCATCGCCGCCGCTCCATGTCGGTCGAGCCCGGGATGTTCGCACCGCGGCGCTGGCCGGTGGCCGGCGGGCGATTGCTGGTTGCCGCCGGCCCAATCCCCGAGCTCTTTCCCCCCGATTAGCCGCGGGTCCGATTAGCCGCGGCGACGCAACTGGCGCAGGACGTAGGGCAGGATGCCGCCGTGGCGGTAATACTCGGCTTCGACCGGGGTGTCAACGCGTAGCAACACCTCGAACACCTTGCCGCTGGCCTCCACTGTCAGCCGTTGCGGCAGTGGCCCGCTGCCCACTGCCTCCAGGCCGGTGACGGCGAAGACCTCCTGGCCAGCGAGCCCGAGCGACTCGGCCGAGTCGCCGTCGTGGAACTGGAGCGGCAAAATGCCCATCCCGACGAGGTTCGAACGGTGTATGCGCTCGAAGGATTCGGCCAGCACGGCGCGGACACCGAGCAGAGCGGTGCCCTTGGCCGCCCAGTCCCGGGAAGACCCCGAACCGTACTCCTTCCCGGCCAGGACGACCAGAGGAGTGCCCTCTTGCGCATACCGCATGGCGGCGTCATAGATGGTCGTCTGCTCGCCCGTCGGGAGAAAGGTGGTGATGCCACCTTCGGTGCCGGGCGCCAATTGGTTGCGCAGCCGCACATTGGCGAACGTCCCTCGGACCATCACCTCATGATTGCCGCGCCGCGACCCGTAAGAGTTGAAATCACCGGGCGCCACACCGTGCTCGATGAGCCACTCCCCCGCCGGGCCGTCTTTGCGGATGTTGCCCGCCGGCGAGATGTGGTCGGTCGTCACCGAGTCGCCCAGTTTGGCCAGGACCCGGGCCCCGTGGATGTCCACCAGCGGGGCCGGCTGGTCCGGCATATCGTCGAAATAAGGCGGTTGGCGAACATAAGTCGACGTTGTCCCCCATTCGTACCGCTCACCCTGGGGCACGGCCAGAGCGGCCCAGCGTTCGTCGCCCTGGAAGACCTCGGCATAGCTTTTTTCGAACATGTCAGCGGCGATGGCCTCGTGGACCACGGTGGCCACTTCCTCGCTGCTGGGCCAGATATCTCGAAGGTAAACGGGTCCCCCGTCAGCGCCCGTGCCGAGCGGATCGTTGGTTATGTCGAAATCCATCGAACCGGCAATGGCGTACGCCACGACCAGAGGCGGGGAGGCCAGGTAGTTCATGCGCACGTCGGGGTTTATGCGGCCCTCGAAATTGCGGTTCCCCGACAGCACCGAGACCACCGCTAACCCACCCTCAGCCACGGCGTCTGATATCCCGGGCAGAAGGGGGCCGCTATTGCCAATACACGTAGTGCAACCGAAACCGACGAGCTCGAAACCCAATTTGTCGAGGTATGGGGTCAGCCCGGCCCGGTCGTAATAGTCCACTACCACTTTGGACCCCGGGGCCAGAGAAGTCTTGACCCACGGCTTTACGGAAAGGCCCCGTTCAACGGCGTGTTTGGCCAGGAGACCGGCGGCCATCATCACGTCGGGGTTGGACGTGTTGGTGCAACTGGTGATGGCCGCGATCACGACATCCCCGTGGCCGACGTCGTATGCCGGCTCGCCTTCGGCAGCCACCGGGACGCGGGGTTCGGCCGTCGATGTCGCTTCCTTTCCAAGTATTTTGGGCAGGGACTCTCGGAAGGCGACCTTTGCGCGTCGCAACGGCACCCGGTCCTGGGGCCGGGCCGGGCCGGCCAGGCTCGGCTCGACCTTGGAAAGATCCAGCTCGACGCGCTGGGAGTACACGGGCTCGTGCGCGGGGTCATGCCACAGTCCCTGGTCCTTTGCGTACGCTTCCACCAATGCCACCTGCTCGGCGGGGCGGCCCGTAAACCGCAAGTAGCGCAAAGTCTCTTGATCGATCGGGAAAATGGCGCACGTAGACCCGTACTCGGGCGACATGTTGCCGATCGTCGCCCGGTTGTAGAGGGCAACTTTGGGTACGCCCTCGCCGTAAAACTCGACGAACTTTCCGACCACGCCGGTCTTGCGCAGGAGTTCGGTCACCGAGAGCACGAGGTCGGTGGCCGTTGAGCCCTCGGGCAGTTCGCCGGTCAGCTTGAACCCGACGACGTCGGGGATGAGCATCGTGACCGGCTCGCCCAGCATGGCGGCCTCCGCTTCGATGCCGCCTACGCCCCATCCGAGGACGCCGAGGCCGTTGACCATCGTGGTGTGCGAGTCCGTGCCGAGCAGGGTGTCGGGGAAGGCTTCGCCCTCGTCAGTCCTGAACACCACCCGCGAAAGGTGCTCCAGGTTGACCTGATGGCAAATACCAGTGTTCGGGGGGACCACTTTCAACGTCCCGAACGCCTGCTGGCCCCAGCGCAGGAAACGGTAACGCTCCCCGTTACGTTCGAACTCGAGGTCCGAATTTCGCGCGAACGCATCGGCCCGGCCGGAGAAATCGGCGATGACGGAGTGGTCGATGACCAGCTCCGCCGGCACCTGGGGCTGGACGGAGGCGGCATCCCCGCCGAGCCGCACCATGGCGTCGCGCATTGCGGCCAGGTCGGCCACGACCGGCACACCGGTGAAATCCTGCATGAGGATGCGGGCGGGCGAAAATGCGATCTGGGTGCGTTCCGCCTGCGCCGCCGGCCCTGTCTTCGTGGCCCATGACGCCAGCGCCGCAATGCTTTCGGGCGTTACGTTGAGGCCGTCCTCGTGGCGCAGCAGGTTCTCGAGAAGGATCTTGAGCGAGAACGGCAGGCGGCTCACGTCGAAGCCGTCATGAGCGAGCTTGTCCAACCGGTAGACCGAAAGGGTACCGCCGCCCACCTGCAGTTGCCCTCGGGCCCCGAATGTGTCGTTTGACCTTGCCGAGCTGTCCATGGCTCACCTCTCCCTGTGCATCTCCAACCCGAACAGCTTACGGAACTGGCCAGGAGGGTAACCTCTTTCCGACATGCCCGAGACGTACGACGCCAGCCCCTTGGCCCCCAACCGGTACCGGGAGATCCGGTGTGGCTCCCTGAGGCCGGCGGACATCGGCGGCCAGGTGCTGTTGGCCGGGTGGGTGGCGGCCAAGCGCGACCACGGCGGCTTGCTCTTCGTCGACCTGCGCGACCCGGCCGGGCCGGAGGCGGACCTACCTGTGCCGGAGGCGGACCTACCTATGCCGGGGGCCGACCTGGCCGGGCCGGGGGCGGGCGACGCCGGCCTCGAGGTGGGCGCCTTCCTGCAGGGTGACCATCGGGCCCGGCTCGTCCAACTGGTCTGCCACCCAGGGGGACCGGCGTTCGAGACGCTGTCCCACCTGCGGCTGGAGAGCGTCGTCTCGGTGCGGGGGAAGGTCGTGGCCCGGCCCCCGGCCACGGTCAACCCGAAGCTGCTCACCGGAGAGGTCGAGGTCGAGGTGGGCAGTGTCGACGTGTTGTCGTCAGCGGACGTCCTCCCGTTCCCCGTCGAACGCGACAGCGACGTCGGCGAGGAAGCCCGCCTGACTTACCGCTACCTCGACATGCGCAGAGGCCCGCTCGCCGAGCGCCTGGCCAAGCGGGCGCGGTTCTGCCAGTTGGTCCGGTCCCACCTGGCCGGGCGGGGGTTCCTGGAGGTCCAGACGCCCGTGCTCACCGTCTCGTCGCCCGAGGGTGCCCGCGACTACCTGGTCCCCAGCCGGCTGTACCCGGGGGAGTTCTACGCTCTCCCTCAAGCGCCGCAACAGTTCAAGCAGCTACTGATGGTCGGAGGGATCGAGCGCTACTTCCAGATAGCGCCGTGCTTCAGGGACGAGGCGTCTCGGGCCGACCGCAGCCCGGGTGAGTTCTACCAGATCGACCTGGAGATGGCGCTGGCCACCCAGGAAGACGTCTTCGGCGAGGTAGAGCGGCTGTTCGGCCGGCTCGTGACCGAGCTGTCAGAGAAGCGGGCGCCGGCGCCCTACCCTCGGCTCTCTTACGCCGACGCCATGGCCCGCTACGGGACCGACAAGCCCGACCTCCGTTTCGGCCTGGAGGTGGTGGACCTGACCGAACAGCTCGGCGGGCGGACCGAGCTGCCCATGTTCGCCGATGCGCCCTCGAAGGGGCACGCCATCCGGGCCCTGTTGGCCCCGGGGGCGGCGGACAGGCCACGAAGCTGGTTCGATGCCTTCGGGGAGGCGGCCAAGAGCCTCAGCACCATCGGGAGCTGGCTGCAACTCCCGGCCGCCGAGCCCGAGGCCAAAGGCCCGTTGTCCCGTCGGCTCACCCCGGACGAGATGGGGGCCATCATCGTGGCGGCCGGGGCCGCTCCGGGTGACGCCGTGCTCACGTGCGTCGGGCCGCCGCGTCGGCCAGCGTCGCCCTCGGCCAGGTCCGCGGCGCCCTTGGCCAGGATCTGGGGCTGACCGACCCCGACCTGTTGGCATTTTGCTGGATCATCGATTTCCCCATGTTCGAGCGCAACACCGAGACGGGCGAGTGGGACTTCTCCCATAACCCGTTCTCGATGCCCCAGGGCGGCCTGGAGGCGTTGAAAAACAAGGACCCGGGGGAGATACTGGCCTTCCAGTACGACGTGGTCTGCAACGGCATCGAGCTTTCTTCCGGTGCGGTCCGCAACCACCTACCTGAGGTGATGGAGAAAGCGTTTGCCATCGCCGGCTATTCCCGCGAGCGCTTGGAGCGATCTTTCCCGGCCCTGTGGAATGCCTTCCGCTTCGGGCCGCCCCCCCATGCCGGCATCGCCCCGGGCGTGGACCGGCTGCTGATGTTGCTCGAAGACCAGCCGAACATAAGAGAGGTCATTGCCTTCCCGCTCAACCAAATGGCGCGTGACTTGTTGATGGGGGCACCGGCGCCAGTGACGCCGGCTCAGCTGGCGGAGCTGCATTTGCGGGTAGAGGGGCCGAAGAAATCGTAAGCGGGCCGCCTTTTTCGCCGGGTTGCGCCCCGGGCCGGCCCGTCACGCCGTGGCCGCCGTCTCGGCCGTGATGGGGTCACATATCGGCTCTTTTGGGCGCGGTAGGATCATTTGGTCGCGCCTCGGCGCGAGAATTACCTTCTAGCGCAACCAGAATTCTCTAGCGCACCCAGAAGGCCGGGTTGGTTCGGCGACCGGCCATTCCACTGCCTCCTTGCCGTTTCTCGGGGTAACGAAGCCAACCGCGGCGCCGCCTAGCGCGAGTTTTGCCCGTTTTCCGGGTACAAATGGACGCGACGACCGGACCCGACGGGCCGGCGGGCCTAATTACGGTCGGCCCTCCTCGCTAACGTAACGGCGCAAGGCTTCAGTCACCTCGGGCCATCGTCGCCTCGCCCCTACCCCGCTAAGCCTGCGTCCGCTCCGGGCGCGGCCAAGCTACCTGAGGAGGGGTAATGTCCGACTTCCAGCAATTGGCCCAAGATCTGGCGCCGGCTCTTGTGACCCTGACGGATGAGCCGTATTGGGTCTGCCTTTGCGGTCCACCGGCCGGCGCCGAAGAAACTCCGAACGAACCGGTCTTCGAGTTCTGGGTCGGCGCCGGCTTCGACGACTGGTTCCCGGAGGACGATTGCACCGCCATTTTTGCCGTCATGACCGCCACTGCCTGCACCGGTCCGGTAGCGCCGTCGCGGGGCCGGCGCCGCCGCCCCTGGAAACAGGGGCGCATGGTCTGCGCCGTCTCCAGAGAGGGCGAGGCGTACTGCACCATGGTCCTGTCCGCAGGACAGCTGGCCGCCGCAGGCGAGCCCCAAAGCGGGCGCCTGCTCGACAGCATCCGGTCCAAGTTCGGCCTTCCTCCCGGCCCGCCGAGTGCCTATGACCTGGACATCAGCGTCCGGCCGGGCCACCCGGGCAGGTGGCCCTGATGTCGGCCGCTCGTGGAGGCATAGTGTAAAGGCGCGTGAGCCCACCAGCAGCAACCGGCGCTTCAAAGCCCGACCTCGAATGGCAGGGGATGCATCGGTCCCGTGACAAAACAGGGACGTATAAGCCACTTACGCTAGTTTCGCGCCTGCCGACAAGGTGCCATCGACGGCGGGCATGACCGGTTTCGAGCTGGGGACGGACGGCCCCCAGGTGATCCTGGCCGGCGTCGACGACTCGGTCACGTCCCTCCGCGCCGCGGCTTACGCCGCCGGCCTGGCGCGACGCCAATCGGCGCGATTGTTCGTTGTCTACGTGCGTTCGGCCTCAACCATGGCTGCGTTGGCCCCGATGGGTGCGGCCTCGATGAAACAGGCGCTCGACGATACGTCAGAGGATCTTCGGCGCCGGATTGTGGAGGGCGCTCCACTCATCGGGATACCGATCGAGTTCGTCACCGCCGATGGCGAGCCGTTCGCCGAACTGGTTAGAGTGGCCGACGAGATCCGAGCCGACGCCGTCGTGGTGGGGGCCTCCACCCAGGCTGGTCATCGGGTGATCGGGTCGATTGCCGTCCGACTTGTAAAAGCGGGGCGCTGGCCGGTTATCGTTGTCCCGTAGCCATCCGCGAACCCCCGATGGTGGCCGGTCGCCGCCCCCTCTTACGTCCGCTACGTCGCTGACCGGCAATCTTGAGCCCTTTGGCTCATGTTGGGACAGCGCCCCCGGGCGCGATCATCATTCATGTGCGCCAACTACCCGCACAACTCGGTAGCGCCGCAAGGAGAGAGCTTCACCGGTTCAACTCCTGCCTTGTGCGCTGTGGGCTCCACGGCCACCTTTAGACGAGAAGATCGTGCCGCTTGCCCGGATGAATGGGTAGACCCTCTGTGAGGCTTCGAAAACCCACCAGTAACGCCGTTCGACCAGTCTCGATGACGACCGCCGCACCCATTCCCATGACCGAAGCCGAACAACACAAGAGGAAGACGACGCCAGGGTCGCAATGGCAAGCCTGTTCTTTCGACGCGACACCCCTCTCGGTCAGAGATGCGCGCCGGTTCGTGGGTTCGGTGGTTACTCAGCCGGCCATGCGCGAGGCGGGTGAATTACTCGTTTCGGAGCTGACGACTAACGCCCTGCGCCATGCGGCCGGCCCGTTCGAAGTCCGGGTGAGGGCGGAGCCCCGGGTCCGGGTGGAGGTCCGCGACAGCAGCACCCGGCTCCCGACGGTGAGAGACCTGGACGCCACTGAGGAGAGCGGACGGGGGCTGCACATCGTGGGCGAGCTGGCCCGAGCCTGGGGGACGGAAGAGCGGGCCGACGGGAAGGTTGTGTGGTTCGAGCTTTAGCCTGAGGCCAAGGTTCATGTCGCAGGGGCTGGAAAGGGCCAGAGCTCCTCTTCCAGGGGTTGCGGTTCGAGCAGTTCGGGGCCGTCGTTGAGGGCCTTGTTGACGCTGCTCCCAACCGGGTAAGCGTTCAAAATCTCCTCTGGCGCCGGCGTTAATAGCTCAGCCAGCCGGTCCTCCCGCAACGGCCCGGGGCGCAACCACTCCGCCCAGTTTTCCCGGGGAAGGACCACCGGCATTCGGTTGTGCACCGGGGCCATCGTTTCATTGGCCACCGTGGTGATGATCGTGCAGCTCCGCAGGGGCCGTTCCTCGGCGTCCAGCCAGAGGTCCCACAACCCGGCGAAAACGAGCGGCTCGCCGTTAGGCCGGTGAAAATAGAAAGGTTGTTTGGGACTGCCCGCGCTTCGGCCCCGGCGGCGCCACTCGTAGAAACCCGAGGCCGGGACGAGCGCCCGCCGGGTGCCGACCAGAGTACGGAACGCCGGCCGCTGGCTCAGGGTCTCGCAGCGGGCGTTGATGAGGGGGGCGCCGATCCTCGGGCCCTTCGTCCAGCTCGGTATGAGGCCCCAGCGCAGCGCCCGCAACGTCCGGGCACCGGCCGAACTGGTCGCCACTGCGTAGATGGGCTGAGTCGGGGCCACGTTCCAACTAACTGGTAGGTCGGCCGTAACGACCTCGTCGATGTCCAGCCAACGGGCCAGGGCGTCCTTGGGAGTCGTCGCAGTCAACCGTCCGCACACACCCGCCGAGGATATCGAAACTGCCCCCCGAGGCCGAGGAGGCGGAGGCGGCACCGATGGCGAGACCGGCACCGATGGCGAGGCCAGCATGGAGAGCGAGACCGAGACCGGCGCCGAGAGCGAGAGGGAGGCGGCGGCTCGCCAGGGCAATGCGCCCGGGCAATATCCGGGGCAATATAGTGGGCCGCCGGAGGTTCGGTCCTGTTCGGCCTGGCCCAGGACATGCTGGGCCCGGGCAAGATTGCTAACTATTAGGGTTTCTAAATACCGGTTTGTAACTAGGTGGGGTTTGTAACTAGTGGGGTTTGTAACTACCGGATCGAGGCCGGGCGTGGAGCCGTTATCGTGATTCCTCTCATCCTGGCTCGCCTCGCCGGCGGGGAGGCTTCACCCGGGTCATGACCACGCGGTTTGAACATTTCGAAGTGAGCGACGTCCGGTTCCCGACGTCGCGCGCTCTCGATGGTTCCGACGCCATGAACAAGGACCCCGACTACTCGGCCGCCTACGTCGTGGTGCAGACCACCGGGGGCGACGAAGGGCATGGCTTTGTCTTCACCATTGGACGGGGCAACGAGGTGGCGGTGGCCGCCATCCGCGCCGTCGAACCCCTGGTCGCCGGCCTTGACGTGGACGAGGTCCTGGCGGACATGGGTGGCTTCTGGCGCCTGCTCACCCGGGACAGCCAATTGCGTTGGCTCGGCCCCGAAAAAGGGGTCACCCACATGGCCATCGGGGCGGTCGTCAACGCCGTGTGGGACCTTTACGCCCGCCGCCGCGGCGTGCCCCTGTGGAAGCTCCTCAGCGGCCTCAGCCCTGGCCAGATCGTCGAGCTGGTCGACTTCCGGTACCTGAGCGACGTGCTCGACGCGGACGAGGCCCTGGACCTCTTGACCCGGGCCACCGGGGGGAAGGAGGAACGGGAGCGGCACTTGCTGGCCGAGGGCTATCCCGCCTACACCACGTCGGCCGGCTGGCTCGGTTACTCCGATGAGAAGGTCCTGGGGCTCGTGCGCGACGCCCTCGCTCAGGGTTTCACCCATTTGAAGTTGAAGGTAGGAGCGGACATCGACGGCGACGTGAGGCGGGTGAAGCTGGTGCGCGAGCTCGTCGGCCCGGACATCCTCCTGTCTGTCGATGCCAATCAGGTATGGGGCGTCGACCAGGCCATCGCCGACATAAGCCGGCTGGCGCCGTACGACCTCTACTGGGTCGAAGAGCCGACCAGCCCCGACGACATCCTCGGCCACGCCCGCATTGCCCGGGCCGTTGCTCCGATACGGGTGGCTACGGGTGAACACGTGGCCAACCGCGTGGTGTTCAAGCAGATGCTGGCGAGCCAAGCGATCGGGGTGTGCCAGATCGACGCCTGCCGGGTGGCCGGCGTCAACGAAAACCTGGCCATCCTGTTACTGGCGGCGAAGTTCGGCGTGCCCGTCTGCCCCCACGCCGGCGGCGTTGGACTATGCGAGATCGTGCAGCACCTGTCAATGTTCGACTATGTGGCCGTCAGCGCCAGCACCGAAGGGCGCTGGATAGAGTTCGTGGACCACCTCCACGAGCATTTCGTCGACCCCGTGCGGGTCGTGAACGGACGGTACCTGCCCCCGATGGACCCGGGCGCCGGTACCGAGCTAAGGCCTCAGTCCGTGACCGATTTCGAGTTCCCCGCCGGGCGAGTTTGGCGGGAGCTCTCCCCCATCCCCTGAGGAGGACATGATTTAGTTATGAGCAATGGAGATTTCGCGGGTAAACGAGCGCTGGTAACAGGGGGCGCGTCCGGGATCGGGCTCGGCACGGCCCAGCTGTTGGCAGCGGAAGGCGCCCGGGTCGCAGTGCTCGATGTAGGCGTGCCGCCCCAAGGCCTCGACTACTCCAAAGCGGATGTCACCGACGATGCCGCGGTGCGCGAAGCCGTAGCCGGCGTCCTCGACCGCTTTGGCGGTCTCGACATCCTGGTGAACTGCGCCGGGATCGGCGCCCAGGGAGGAGTAGAGGCCAACAGCGACGAGGAATGGCACCGGGTGTTCGACGTAAATGTCATGGGGATCGTCCGCGTCACAAGAGCGTGCCTGTCCGCCCTGCGGGCTGCGGCCCCGGCTGTGATCGTCAATGTCGGCTCCATCGCCGGCACGGCCGGCATCCCCAACCGGGCTCTTTACTCGGCCACCAAGGGCGGCGTCCTGGCCCTCACCCTGGCCATGGCCGCTGACCTCGTACCAGACGGCATCCGGGTCGTAGCCGTGAACCCGGGCACCGCTGACACACCGTGGGTGGGCCGCTTGCTGGCCGCCGCCCCCGACCCCGCCGCGGAACGCGTCGCACTCGAGGCCCGCCAACCCCACGGTCGCTTGGTGAGCGTGGACGAGGTCGCCCATGCCATTGCCTACCTGGCTTCGCCCTCGTCCGGTTCGACGACCGGCACATGGCTTTCGGTAGACGGTGGGATGGACAGGCTGCGGTTGCGGCCAAAAAACGGCTGACATGACAGCTGCCGCGGGTGGTGCGACGCGTGACGATGGGCCGGCGCAGCCAGCGCGACCGCTGCGGGTGGACGCCCATCACCACGTATGGGACCTCGACGTTAGAGACCAGCCGTTTACGGCGGACCTACCGGCGCTGCGGCGCTCGTTTTCCTTCGACGACCTCCGCCCGGACCTGGCCGCCAGCCATATCGACCGGACGGTCGTCGTGCAGACCGTGTGTGGCACGAAGAGACGCCGGAACTGCTGCAGTTAGCACACAGCACGCCGCAAGTGAGCGGGGTCGTCGGTTGGGTCGACCTGGGCGCGTCGGACGTGGCGGACCGGCTGGCCTCGCTCAGCGAAGGCCAGGGCGGCGACCACCTGGTCGGTGTCCGCCACCACGTCCAGGACGAGCCCGACCGCGATTGGCTGGGCCGCCCCGATGTGCGCCGGGGTTTGAGGGCCGTCGGGGAGGCCGGGCTGGTTTACGACCTTTTGGTCCGCCATTACCAGCTCCCGGCCGTCATTGACACCGTGGCCGCCCTGGGCGAGGTCCGCTTCGTGCTCGACCACGGCGGCAAGCCCGACATCGCCAATGGCGTCATCCAACCATGGAAGGACCAGTTGATATCGCTCAGCGGGTTCCCGAACGTGGCCGTGAAACTCTCCGGTCTGGTCACCGAGGCCGATCACCAGCGCTGGACGTTCGAGCAGATCCGGCCCTATGCGGATGTCGTGCTGGGCGCGTTCGGCGCCCGCCGCACCATGTGGGGCTCGGATTGGCCGGTGTGCCTGCTGGCCGCTTGCTATGAAGATGTGGTGGCTGCGGCCGAAGGCTTTACTGCATCGATGTCCGCCGCCGAACGCGCCGACGTGTTCGGTGGCACCGCCCTCACGTGGTACTCGCTCGAGGAGGCCCCATGACACTACGAAAAATCGGCCGAACTTCTGTCGAAGTCGGCGCCCTCGGTTTCGGCGGCGGGCAGATCGGCAACCTGTACGCTCCCGTGGCCGACGAGACGGCCGCGGGCGCGGTTTCCGCCGCCTGGGACGCCGGCGTACGCTACTTCGACACCGCCCCGCACTATGGCCTCGGCCTGTCCGAACGTCGTCTGGGCCTGGCCCTGGCCGGTCGGCCCCGGAGCGAGTTCGTGGTGTCCACCAAGGTCGGCCGCCTCCTTGTCCCCAACCCTTCCCCGGGCGGGACCGACATCGACGACGGCGGCTTCGCGGTGCCGGACGACCTGGCCCGGGTTTATGACTACTCACGCGACGGAGTGCGGCGAAGCCTCGACTCCAGCCTCGAGCGCCTGCAACTGGACCGGGTCGACATCGTCTATGTCCACGACCCGGACGACCACATGGACGACGCCATCGGCCAGGCCATCCCCGCCCTGGTGGAATTGCGTGACGCCGGTGTGGTCGGAGCCATTGGCGCCGGGATGAACGGCTGGCAGCCCCTCCTGCGCATCGTGAAGGAGACCGATGTCGATGCGGTCATGCTGGCCGGGCGGTGGACCTTGATCGACCGGTCGGGCCAGCCCCTTGTGGAGGAGTGTGAGCGGCGCCACGTTTCGATCGTCGACGCCGCCCCGTTCAACTCGGGCCTGCTATCACGCCCCTGGCCAGCCGACGGTGCTCGCTTCAACTACCAGGAAGCCCCGGCCGATCTCCTAGCCTGCGCCCGCGCCCTGGCCACCGTTTGCCAGGAGCACGGGGTAACCCTGCCCGAGGCGGCCATACAGTTCCCCCTCCGACACCCGGCCGTGGCCAGTGTCGTGGCCGGCATGCGGACGGCGGCTCACGCGCAGTCAAGCGTGGCGTTCATGAAGGCGTCGGTCCCGGACGAGGTGTGGCCCGCCCTCGACGGGGTCGTCACCGCCGCCATGCAGGCCGGTTAGAAATGCTCAAAAACCTCGACCCCCTACTCAGCCCGGAGCTGCTCTACGTATTGGCGGCCATGGGCCACGGCGACGAGCTAGCCGTCGTCGACGCCAACTTCCCGGCCGACAGCGTCGCCCGCCGTACCGGGTACGGGCGGCTCGTGACCATGGCCGGCGTGCCCATGCCGGAGGCCGTCCGGGCCATACTGTCGCTGCTCCCGCTGGACGACTTCGTCGACCACCCCGTCCACAGGATGGCCGTCGACACGGCGCCAGACGAGTTACCGCCGGTCCAGCGTGAGGTCCAGGCCGTGCTGGACACCGCCGCCGGTCGGCACTGGCCCATGGGCGCCCTGGAACGCTTCTCCTTCTACGAAGCGGCCCGGGGCGCCTACGCCGTCGTGCTGACGGGGGAACGCCGCTATTTCGCCAACGTGCTCATCAAAAAGGGGGCCATCCCCCCGAACGGCTAGCCGGCCCTCCGAACGACTAGCCGGCCTGAACCAGGATCTTCAGCCCCTCGCGGCGCGCGGCGACGGCAAACGCCTCCGCCGCATCAGCCAGGGAGAAGGATGCAGACGCCAGCCAGTCCAGTTCGACGGCTCCCCTTTCCACCAGGCTGATCGATCGGGGGTAAGCCTCCTTCATCCTGCGGGCCATGGCCATGGTGAGCCCCTTGCGACGGGCCAGCGCGGCCGGGAAGGCGGTCCGGTCGTCGTCGGGTATCCCGGCCAGGACGAGGCGCCCTCCCGCCCTCACCAGCTGCATGCTGATGGCCACGGCGTCATCGGTGCCGGCCACTTCGAAAGAAATGTCGACCTCGCCGTGGTGTTCAGCGGCCTCGGCCGGGCCCAGTACGAGTTCTGCACCCGCGCGGGCGGCGGCACGGCGCCGGTGCTCGAGCGGCTCCACCGCCACTACCCGCGATGCCCCCGCCACCCGTAGCGCCTGGATGAGCATGAGGCCGATCGGGCCGCAGCCCACTACCGCCACAGAGTTGCCCAGGTGCACGTGCCCGAGGTCGAGGCAGTGCAGAGCCACACCTAGCGGCTCGAGCATGGCCACCGTGGCGTCACTGAAACCTTCGGGCACCGGGTGCAGGAGATCGGTCGGCCAGGTCAGGTACTCCCGCAAGGCCCCATCGGTGGTGCCGTGGCCGGCGAACCGTACGTGTGGACAGAGGTTGGTGTTGCCCTCCCGGCACCGGGCGCACGTGAAGTCAGGAATGGCCGGGTCGACGGCGACGCGGCGGCCGTCGAGGGGGCCCCCTTCGACCGTCCCTCCGAACTCGTGGCCCAGTACGAGCGGCCTGCTCAGCAGCGCATCGCCGATACCGCCCTGGCCAAACCAGTGGAGGTCGGAGCCGCACAGCCCGACCGCCCCGACCCGGACCAGGCTCTCGCCCGGCCCGGCCTCGGGGCGCGGTTCATCGATGACCTCGATGAGGCCCGGCCCTTTCAACCTGACCACCCTCATCGATTTAGGCGTCATCGATTTAGGCGTCATCGATTCAGGCCTCGTCGCTGCCGGCCTCTTCGCTGCTGGCCCCATTGTGCTGGCCCCACGCCGCTCAGCCCTGTCCGTAGTAGGCCGCGGGGCCGTGTTTGCGAGCGAAGTGACGCTCAACGATGTGAGCGTCCAGCGGGGCCGTTGACGGGGCCAGGCCCACCGTCAGCCAGGCCATCTTGGCTACCTCCTCCAGCGAGATGGCGGCTTCCACCGCCTTTTGTGGGCTCGACCCCCAGCAAAACGTGCCATGCCCGCTCACCAGTACGGCCGGTACCTCGGCCGGCGGCCGGCCGGCCACGGCCGCTACGACGGCGTGCCCGGTAGCCATTTCGTAGTCGCCCTGGACCTCTTCGGGGCTGAGCGGGGCGGTGATGGGGATCTCCATATGGGACAGGTCGGCATGGGTGGTGCCCAGGACAGGGATGGCCCGGTCGGCCTGGGCCCACGCCGTCGCCCACGTGGAATGGGTGTGGACCACGCCTCTGATCCCTGGCAGGTCCCGGTAGAGGACCAGGTGCGTGGGCGTGTCGGTGGACGGGCGGAATTCTCCCTCAAGTACCTTGCCGTCTGGCCCCACGACCACCATGTCCTCTGCCTTCATGGTGGCGTACGGGACTCCGGACGGCTTGATGACCACCAGGCCCGTTTCGGGATCCCTCCCGGAGACGTTGCCCCACGTGAGGGCCACGAGCCCGGCCCGGGGCAGCTCCAGGTTGGCTTCCAGGACAACGTGCTTCAGCTCTTCGAGCATGGGTCAGCTCTTCTTACCGAAAAGCGCTTTATATCTCGACAAAATCGATGTCGAGTAGCTCGGCCAGGTATTGCCAACGGTCGACATGCACTCCCAGGTTGCTACAGAAATGATGGGTACCGCCATTATGTAGCCACGCGTTCATGAAGTCCTTGACGTTTTCGTCGGGGCGGAAATGGAAATAGGGCATCTCGACGTTGGGCAACTCCGGAGTGTCCAGCACCTCGCCTTTCCCGGCCAGCAAGCGATAGGCCTCGCCCTCCAGGGGTATTAGCGACGCGGTTGTGAGCGGGCCGGGTTCGGCGGAAAAGACGGCGGTCGGTGGGTTGCCGAGACCACCGATGCCGAGCGGACGGTCGATGAGCCTGACCGGCCGGTCTTTGCGGGCCACTTTCCAGTTGCCCTCTCCCATGTGGCTGATGAGGACCGAGCCCAACTCGAAATCCATAGCGTACATCTCGGAAAAATGGGCGTCCCCGATCAGGGAGTGGCCGGCGCACATCAGGGTGGCTGCGTTGGTATCGCCCTCGGCCCCGTAACCGTACCCATCGGCCATCAGGTCAGAGGCGGCCAGAAGCGGCAGCTGGCGAAAGCGGCCGTCCTTGCCCACCGGCTCGAAGTGCACCGAAAAACCGGCATAACCACCGTCTTCCAGCATGGACCGCAGCGCAATTTCCACCCTCGACGCGTACGCCAGGCTATCCGCCGGCAGGTCGGCGCTGACGGCGAAGCGCTCACGTTGGAGAGCTACAAGGCTATTGATGTCTGCCTCACTTACGTCTTGCATTTTGGCGTACAGCTCGCCCAGGTTTTCGTTCACCACGACCGGGCCGATCCGGCGCATCAGCGCCGGGGCCTCGTAAAGGATGTCCCCCATACCGTTCATCGGGTACCCGAACAACGCGATTTTGGCGCTCTTTAGCGAGGTGACGGCCATAGCGGCCTTGGCCCACGACTCGAACGAGGCCCGGAACGACTCGGCCCGCCAGTCGTCGGTGATGACCGAGTAAGGAAGGCCCGCCCTCAGCAAGGCGTTGGCCTGGTCCTGGGCCCCGTGGATGCCCTGGTTGTACGTGAGGTCGTCCATGGTCCAGCGGTCTTTTACTTCGCGCTCGGGCTGTACGTTGGCCACCAGCACCGGGAGCGGGTTTTCCAACAGGGCGCGGACCGTCCGCATAGCCGGGCCATAAGTGAGCATGACGATCATTATCCCGTCGACGCCTGCGCCCCGAAGCTCCCTGGTTACGGCCTCGACGTCGTCACGGTTTCGAGCGGGCCGCAGGAAGACCACGTCCGCGACCGGCGAAAGGGAGGCCGCCAGTTCCCTGGCGTAGGCGGCCTGGTGGTCGGTGATCCCCGGGATCATGTCGTCGTACAACTCCTGCATGACCCCGAGCAGGCCGATCTTTGGGCGGTGGCGCGCTATCAAATGACCTCCTTGGTCGTGACGGCCTGGCCCAGTCCGGGCTCGGCCAAGAGTTTCAAGCGTTTCAGCTCGTGGAGCCAGGACGGCTGGGACCGGCCGAGCGTGTCATGCAGTTCTTTCCAGATCCGGTACACCTCGCCATACATCGCGGTGGCTTGTGGGTCGGGTACATATGTTGGCCCCGTAGGTGGGCGCAGCGCTCTGGCCGCATCGGCGATGCCGTTGAAGCCACCCGCGTCTGCACCCGCAGCCACGGCGCCGAAGAGGGCCGAGCCCCGGGCCGGGACCTGGGACGAGGCCGGCACCCGAATAGTGAGACCGCACACGTCGGCCAGCATCTGCATGAGCAGCGGGCTCTTTTCGGCAATACCGCCACAGGCTACGACCTCTTCCAGCTCGAAGCCTCCCTGTGAGAAATTGTCGAGGACGGCCTTGTTGCCGAACGCGATGGACTCGAGCAGGGCCCGGTAGATGTCCACGGCTGTCGTCGACAACGTGAGCCCGGCCAGCACCCCGGACAGGTCGGCATCACCCAGGACACTGCGGTTGCCGTTCCACCAGTCGAGGGCGATGAGCCCGGTCTGGGCCGGGACCAGAGCGGCGGCGCCCCGCTCGAGCTCCGGGAGGCTGTCCACGGCGCCGTTCCCACCCGCCTGGGACAGGATGTCGGCGAACCAGCCGAACATATCCCCCACCGCTGGCTGCCCGGCCTCATAGCCGTACAAGCCCGGCACAATGCCGTCCTTCGCCACCCCCGTAATCCCGGGCAGGGTTATCTCCCACTGGTGCACCACCAAATCGCAAATAGACGTCCCCACCACCATCACGTAGGTGCCGGCCCCCTCGGCCCCGGCCCCCGGGAACGAGACGAAAGAATCGACGTTGCCCACCGCGATGGCCACGTTCTCGGGTAGCCCTAATTTGCGGGCCAAGTCTGGTCGGATCGACCCGGCATTGCTCCCCAACGGGAGGAAATCCCGGCCCAATTTGGCCCCCGGTTGGGAAAAACCCGGGTAAGCAGCCTCGAAATACGCCGGGCTGGGGATACCTTCCGCCCCGGACCAGAGCGCCTTGTAAGCGGCGGGGCAAGCGGAACGGCGTACATGCCCGCTCAAATACCACACAACCCAGTCGGTGACCTCGATGAAACCGGCGGCGGCGTCGTAAACCGGTCTGTCTTCGAGCCATATTTCGATCAGCTTGGGGAAGTACCACTCGGAAGAAATCCGCCCCCCGTACCGGGCCAAGAATGATTCCTTGCGCTCCGCCGCCACCTCGTTGAGCCGGTTGGCTACGTACTGCGCGGCGTGATGCTTCCAGAGCTTGGGCCAGGCGTGAGGCCGGGCGCCGCCAGGCCGGGAGCTCGCACAGCGGCGTACCCTCCGCCGTCACCGGCAGCACGGTGCACGATGTGGCGTCGAGGCCGATGCCTACGACGCGGCCGGCGGCCTCGGGCCGTTCGGACAGCACGGCTTTGATGCCGGCCTCCAGCACGTGCCTGTAGTCGTCGGGGTCGTGGAGCGCCCAGTCCAGTTGGGAGGCGCTCACCTGTCTCCGGTAGCATGGCGTCAATCACGCCGTGGGGATAAGCGAGTTCGCTGAGGGCCAGCTCTTCACCCGATCGCAGGTCTAACAGCAAAGTACGCGCCGAGCCTGTCCCGAAATCCACTCCGATGCCGTACGCTTGCGAGGTCATCTGCGAAATGTTAGCGCTCTCAAACACTCAGCGGCCTCCTTCCATCGCCGATGTGGCGAGCCTGGCTGGGGTTTCCCACCAGACCGTTTCGAGGGTGCTCAACAACCACCCCAGCGTGCGCCAGATCACCCGGGCCCGGGTGCTGGCTGCGATCGACCAGCTGGGGTACCGGCCGAACACGGCCGCCAGGGCCCTGGCCAGCGGGCGATCCAAGACCCTCGGCGTGGTCGCCCTGGACACGACCCTTTACGGTCCGGCGTCCACTCTGTACGGCATACAGCAGGCCGCGCAACACGAGGGCTATTTCGTCTCGGTGATGGCCGTGCACTCGCTCGACCGTCCATCAGTGGGTGAGGCGGTCCGCCGGCTTACCAGCCAGGCCGTCGAGGGGCTTGGCCGTCATCGCCCCGTTCACGTCGGCCCACGAGGCGTTGGCGTACCTACCCATAGGCACGCCTGTGGTGGCGGTGGAGGGCGACCCGGAAGGCGATGTGGCCGTGGTCACGGTGGACCAAGCGGCCGGGGCTCGTTTGGCCACTCAGCACCTATTGGCGGCGGGCTATGACACCGTCTTCCACGTTGCCGGCCCGGCGGAATGGCAGGAGGCCGGGGGTCGCACGGCCGGCTGGCGGGCCACGCTCGAGGAGGCGGGGGCGGACGTGACCCCCCCGTTGTACGGCGACTGGAGCGCCCGGTCGGGTTACGACGCCGGCCAGGTGCTGGCCCAGATACCCGATGCCAGGGCCATCTTCGTGGCCAATGACCACATGGCTCTCGGGGTCCTGCGGGCCTTGCACGAGCGGGGCCGCCGGGTCCCCGAGGATGTGTCCGTGGTCGGCTTCGACGACACCCCGGAATCGGCCTACTTCATTCCCCCGCTCACCACCGTGCGCCAGGATTTCCAGCGGGTGGGCCGGGCCGCCGTGCGGCTCCTGGTCGACCAGCTCACGTCGGGGACCAAGAGGCGGGACCGGGTGCTGATCGACCCCGAGCTGGTGTGCCGGAAGTCGAGCTTGACCACTTAGTCGAGTTGACCAGTTAATCGAGCTTGAGCACTTAGGCACCAGCACTTCTTACCCTCGGCACCGGGAGTGAGCGCTCACACGCACCGTCCCTCCTGGCGCCAGTCCTGGTGTCAGTCCAACGCCCGCTTGGACGACAGCCGCAGGGATGACAGCGATACGGCGATGAGGATGACGCAGCCGTAGACGATCTCCAGCGTCGCCTGCGTAAAGCCGAGGATCGGCAGTATGGCGGCCAGTATGGCCAGCACGAGCGCCCCGGCCGTCGAGCCGATGTAGTTGCCGGTACCGCCGAGGACCGAGGCCCCGCCGATGGCGACGGCGGCCACGGAGGCGAACAGGTAGGGGTCGCCCATTCCCAGGTAAGACTCGCCGACGTAACCCGACAGAATTATGCCGGCCAACGCGGCGGCGACGCCGCTGATGATGTAGACGGCTACTGTCACGCCCCGTATGTTCACCCCGGAGAACTCGGCCACGCGCCGGTTGAGGCCTGTGGCGTACAGTCGCCGGCCGTAGGGCGTCGCACTCAGCACGAGCGTGGCCACCACGAGGACGCCGACCCAGACCAGGCCGACGACGGGAACGGAGGCCCATCGGTGGGTGGCCAGGTAGACGACGCTCGTGGGAGCGTTGCCACCCGAGCCGCCATTGGTGTATAGGAGCAGGGCGCCCTCGACCATGGACGACATACCGAGGGTCATGATTATGGGCGGGATCTTGAGGAACGCCACCCCGATCCCGTTCAGGGCTCCGATGGCGGCGCCCCCCGCGAGCAGCACCGGGAAGAGCCAGATGGTTTTCGTGTTGCTGCCGTTCGCCCAGATGGTGAGCAACACGGCCGCCGCATTAAGCACCCAGGGAATGGACAGGTCGATCCCGCCGCTCAGGATTACGAACGTCTGGCCGACCGCCACCAGCGCGATAAACGATGCTTCGATCAGCAACTGGTCCACGTGGGAAACGCTCAAGAACCCGGTGGTCACTATCTCGCCGAAGACGGCGAGCACAATGACGAGCACGTAGGCCAGGACGACGGCGCGGTTCCGGGCCAAAAGGGGGCGAACGGCCCCGGTGTTCACGGGTTCACCTCTTCACTGTCCGGGGTTATCTCTGCGCCGTCCGGGGTGATCTCTGCGCCGTCAGGGGTCATCTTCGCGCCGTCCGGGGTCATCTCTTCACCGCTCGGGCCTGCAGTTGCTGCAGGCCGCTACCCACCAATACGGCCAGGATCAACAGGAAGCCGTCGGCAAACACGGTCCAGTAGGAGGGCAAATTGAACACAAATATGACGTCGCCCAAAAGCGTCAGTATCAGGGCGCCCGCGATCGTCCCGATAAATCCTCCCTGTCCGCCGAACAGGCTCGTGCCGCCGATAACGGCTGCCGCTACGGCCGGGAGGATGAGCCCGTCGCCTGCGGTCGGGTCCCCCGAGGCGGTGAGCATGGCGTAAAACAGCGCTCCCATGCTGGCACAGAACCCCGAAATGGCGTAAGTAGTCAACAGGGTCCGGGGCCGGTGGACGCCGGCGATCCTGGCCCCCTCGCTGTCAGATCCGATGGCATAGATCCTCCGGGCCGCTCGGGTCCGCTTGAACCACAGCCACACGCCAGCCATCACGATCAACGCCCACACCGCATTAGGGACGCCGGCCGTCGTTTGATTGATCCAGTTCGAGAACGACGCCGGGACCGAGCCGCCCGCCGTCGGCAGCACCTGCAGGGCGATGCCGTCGAAAATGGACCACGTAGCCAGGGTGACGATGAACGGCTGCAGGCGGAGCCGGCCCACGAGCAGGCCGTTGAACGCGCCCGCGCCCACCCCGATGGCGAGGATCACGATGCTCCATAACAACGTGGTCGAGCCATTGGTGAAATGGGTGGCCGCCAGGGCGGTGCCCAGGGACAGGACCCCGCCCACCGACAGGTCGATCCCGGCCGTGAGAATGACGATCCCCTCGCCGAGGGCGACAGCGGCCAACGGGAGGGTGTCGGCACAGAGGGTGCCGATCTGGTCCCGGCTGATCACCCCGGGTTGCAGTGCCGCATAGGTGAAAAAGAGGGCCAGGGCCAAGATCCAGGCCGTGAGGGGTCGGATGTCACTGTTGCGCGCCCGGGTTACCAGCTCTGAGACCGACCACGGGCCAGGGTTTTCGCCGAGCCCAGGCCCCGCCTTCCCCGACAAACCGTACTCGTCGATCACCGCGCCTCACCCCATTGGAGCCCGTTGACCCGCTGCGGGCCGAAAGCGGGGCTGAAAGCGGGGACAGGTTCCGACCGTCCCGCGTGACTGTCCCGGGAGGCCGTGGTCGCACCGGGCGAGTTGGTCGCACCGGACGCGTTGGTCGCACCGGCCTGGTCGACGGGGCCGGCCACAGTGGCCTCCTCGAGGCGCTCCGGGGCCAGTTCCTCGCCCACCATGGCCGCCACGAGCTGCTCCTGGCTGAAGGTCCCCGCTTTGAACTCGGTGGTTACACGGCCGTCGAACATCACCACAACGCGATGGGGGACGTTGGCCAGTTCGGTGACGTCGCTCGAGTAAAACAGGACCCCGTAGCCTTCTTCAGCCAGGGTCTGCACCATTTTGAAAATCTCCGCCTTAGTGCCAACGTCCACTCCGCGGGTCAGGTCGTACAGGAGCAGCAAGCGCGCCCCGGTCAGGAGGAACTTCCCCACCACCACCTTTTGCTGGTTGCCGCCTGACAGGCTGGCCGCGGTCTGCTCCGCGTCCCCACTGCCGATCTTCAGGTCCCTCACCACCGGGGCGATGACCGATCGCTCCTCGTTGCGGCGCACGAGCCCGAACCGGTGCAGTTTGTCGAGGACCGGCAATGACAGGTTTTCCCGCACGCTCAGCGTCGGCAAGATGCCTTCGGTCTTGCGGTCCTCCGGCACCAGTGCCAGCCCGATGCCCGCTTTCAAGGCGTCGCGCGGTGAGCGAATTTGCCGCCGCACACCGTCCACGGAAATAGAGCCCCGCGACCGGATGACCCCGTAAAGGCTGAGGAACAACTCGAGCTGGCCCTGGCCTTCCAGCCCGGCGACACCGAGGATTTCCCCTTCGTGGACGTCGAGGCTGGCGTGGTTCAGCCGGCGCCCGGCCGACAGCTCCTGCACGCTGAGCAAAACCTTGGTGCGGGGCTCGGGGGCGCGGGCCGGGTAAAGCTGCTCGAGGCTCCGGCCCAGCATGGCCGAAACCAGGTCATCGGTCGTCGCCGTACCGCGGTCCCACGTCCCGACCATTTGCCCGTTGCGGAGCACGGTGACGCGGTCGCTCACGTCTTGTACCTCGGATAGCCGGTGCGAAATGAAGACAACGCCTTTGCCGCGGGCCGCCAGCGTCGAAGCTTGTTCCAGGAGCCACGTCACCTCGGCCGGCCCCAATGCCGACGTCGCTTCGTCCAGCACGACGACGGCCGGGTCGTCGGCCAACACTTTTGCGATGGCGACGAACTGGCGGGCGGCCACTGACAGGTCGCGGACTGGTCTGGTCGGGTCGATCCCCTTCAGCCCGAGGTCGGAAAACAGCTTCTCCGCCTGGGCGCGCAGCCGGCGCCTGACTACTGTGCCCACCGGCGAAAGTGGCTGGCGGTTGAAGTAGATGTTCTCCATGACCGAGAGGTCCGGGATGAGCGGTAGCTCCTGGAACACGACGCCGACCCCTTGTCGCGAGGACTCGTCCGGGTCGTGCGGTTGGAAACGTTGCCCCCTCAGTAAAACCTCGCCGTGGTCCGCTTTGATCACACCCGAGACGCATTTCACGAGGGTCGATTTGCCGGCCCCGTTCTCTCCCAGGAGGGCGTGGACCTCGCCTTCCCGGACGTCGAAGCTGACATCCGAAAGTGCGTGTACACCGGCAAAAGCCTTGCTCAGGCCCGTCGCGATCAGAAGTTCCGAAGACCTGTCGGTGCCTCCTGTGCTCATGCTCTCCTCTTCGGGCCTCAGGGCGCCGGTCGGCGGGGCTCAGGCCCCGGGCGCCGGCCTGGCTGCGCGCGTCTCCGTTGCCGCACTAACAGCCTGACGCCGGCGTCCGATAAGCCTCAAGCGCCCCTAGTTACCTACGTACCTAATTACCTACTTAAGGGACGACCTGACCGGGCTTGATGGTCATGAACGGGGGGCTGGGAGGAAGGGTCAGGTTGGGTGAGAGCGACGGGAAAGCGTTGACCCCGACGGCGATCGCCTGGCACTTGGTCCCGGCCGGAGAGGAGCCTCCCTTGTAGAAGCAGGGCGGGCTCAGTTCGTTGGTCTTCGGCACGGATTGCCCGGAGAGCACCTTGACGGCCGCCTGCATGGCCAGGACCGAAAGCCATGCCGGGTTGGCCATGACGTACCCGGACGCACCCTTGTCGGTGGCGAGGGCGACGAAGGTCTGGTTATAAGCCTGGCAGAGCATGGGGACCAATGGCTTGCCTGCTGCTTGCAACGCCTTGATGGCGCCGGTGCAATAACCCTGGGTCAGGATGGCATTGACGTTGGGATGGGCGGCCAGCAGGCTGGCGACGCCCTCTTGCTCGGGGCCGAGCGCGTACTGGCCCTGGTAAGTCCCGACCACTTTGATGCCGGGGTGGCTCTTCAGCACCGAGGCCCAGGCGTTGGAAATTGTGGCGCTGATGGGCGCGCCAGCCAGCCCGGTGTCCTCGAACACGTTGCCCTTGCCGTGCAGGACCGACACGAGCCACTTGGCGCTCTGCTGCTCACCGGTAGTGAAATTGGAGAATATCTTGTACGCGCACGGGTTGGTCACGACCTGGTCGAAGTTCACGACGACGATGCCCTGGCTACAGGCTTGGCTGATCACAGGGTTGAGAGCGGTCGGAGACCCGGCGTCAATCAGGATGGCGGCCGGCTTCCTGGCCACGATCGCCTGCAGCGAGCTGATCTGGTCGGGGACGGTATTGCCGGCGTTGGTGATGTGAAGGTTGACCTTACCCTTGAACGGCGCCAACGTGGCCGCGACGGTGGCTTCCTTTTCCATCTGCACCCGCCAGTCGTTGCCAACGAAGTTGTTGGACAAATATATCGTGTACGGGGGCGAAGCAGCTTCGTGGGCCTTGAGCGCCGGCGTCTTTGGTGACGCCAGGGCCGGGGACACACCAGCGGCCAGGACGGCGCCGCTTATGAGCGCCATGGCTCCCAGCCGGCAGGTTCGTCTGATCATTACTCCTCCTATTGTTCCTGTTGTGTGCTTTGTTCTCTTCTTGTATTCGGATCTCTCGACGGTTCTGTTGGTTCGGGTTGCTTTATTCGTTGGAAGTTTGTTGGTTGGGACCACTATCGCACTCGGCGGGCCCTCGTGGCCTCACCGGAGGTCGGTGGCCACGCCAGGGGCTGGGACAAACTTTCCTCCTTCCGTATTTAGCACCCTGGCGGGCAAAAAAAATGGCAGCGCGTCCCCGGGTAGCTCCTAGGGACCTTCACGGCCTCTCTTCCGGGGTCAGCATCTCGGCGAGCACCCGCCGCATACCTTCAAGGTGGTCGTGCATGGCCTGCGCCGCCGCTTCCGCGTCACGTTTGCGCAGCGCGGCCACGATGGCCAGATGGTCTTCGTGGGCCTGGCGGCGGACGGCAGCTACCTGGGCGGTCCGGCGCCTACTTTCGAGCAACAGGTCGGAAATGCTCTCGTAAAGGCTCAGGTAAATCGGGTTGCCCGTCGCCTCGATGATCTTGGTATGGAGCTCGAAGCCGACTTCGGAATACCGAGCGGGTTGACGGAGCACAGAGGCCGCCTCGTCGGCCAGCCGCTCGAGTTCGCTTACCACTTCGTCGGTCATCTTTGGTGCCGCCAACCGGGCCGCCGAAACCTCGAGCACCTGGCGCACTTCGAAGAGGTGAAGGAAAGTGCGCGGTTTGACCTGCAGCAGGAAATTTATCGGCCGGGCCAGCAGCCTGGGGTCGAGCGAGGTGACATATGTGCCGCCGCCGTGACGTGGTTCCACCACGTTCATGGCCGTCAGCACCCTCAGGGCTTCGCGCACGGAGGGGCGGCTGATGCCGAGCATGACAGCCAGGTTGCGTTCTGGAGGGAGGGCGTCCCCCGATCCCAGCTCGCCGGAAAGGATGAGCGCCTTTATGGCCTCAGCCGCCTCGAGGCTGACCGAGGTCCTTTTCAGAGTAGGGAACTCGCGTACCACGGGAGGGCCGCTGAGCGTACCCTGTGCTCGTCGGGATCTGGGGCCACCGCGGCTGCGAAGGTCCGACCCGCCCTGAGGCACCAAGGGGGCCGCCACCGGGGGCTCAGTGCTCACTCGGCTGTGCCCGGGTCGCGCCGGCCCAGGCGCTGTTCCCAACCTGGAGCCGTGATGTCCAGGAAGGCGTCCGGGTCATAGGGGTGAGCGCGCACGACGTCGAGGTTGAGGTCGACGCCGAGGCCAGGCCCATCAGGCAACGACAGCTGACCTGTGCCCGGGTCGAGCTCGGGCGCCCAGGTGACGAGGTCCTGCGTCCAGGGTTCGTTGAACGGGTCGAAGTGCTCCTGGACCAGGAAGTTGGGGATGCACGCGGCGAGCTGGAGGCAAACGGCGGTCGCCACCGGGCCACCGCTCTGGTGCGGCGCCACCCACGCCCCGTCCGCGGCCGCCATCGAAGCCACGGCCAGGCTCGGTAAAAACCCGCCCAGAGACATCGGCTCCGGTTGGAGGATGGAAACGTGGCCCCCCTTCAGAAGGGTCAAGAACTGGCCCACTGTGTGAAAATTTTCACCGCTGGCGATGTGGCCCCTCGCCAGTGCGGCCACGGCGCTGGTGGGCTCCTCCCGCTCCCGGGTGGTTGGTTCCTCCCACCAGAAGACGTCGAGGTCGGCACAGCTCTCGATAAAGGCCACGGCCGCAGCTGGCGCCAGGCGGGCGTGCAGGTCGATCAAAAGGCGGACGTCCGCCCCAACGGTGGAACGGATGGCGGCGATTATTTCGCGCGCCCGCACCAGTTCGCCGGGAGCGAAGAAACCCCTGGTCGTCCCGAGAGGGTCGAACTTGAGAGCCCGGAAGCCCTGCTTTACCACTGCGGCAGAGGCGCCGGCGAAGGCCTCGGGCGTACGCTCGGACCGGTACCAACCGTTCGCGTAACAATCCACGGTGTCGCGCAAACGGCCCCCGAAGAGCTGGTAGACCGGGACGCCGAGCGACTTGCCCAGGATGTCCCAGCAGGCTTCCTCGATGCCAGCCATCGCAGTACGATGGATGTGGCCGCCCTCGTTCGAGACCCGGTCGTACAGTTGCGCCACGATATTCCGCACCTGACAGGGGTCGCGGCCGAGCACCAGGTTGGCCAGCTCGCGCACAGCCGCCTCGCACGTGCGCCCGAACCCGTTTAGTGTCGCCTCGCCGACCCCGTACACGCCTTCATCGGTAAGGACCCTGACAAATAGCCAGTTCTTCCAGCCGGCGCCCACCGGGTACGTCTCGATCTCGACGATCTCCAACTATTCTCCCCCCGGGGCTGGCCACTGGTGACGCTTGGGAAATACAATCAGGTGGCCTGGCCACTTGTCAAGGCACCCCGGCTGTCTTAAAGTGGCTACATCCGGAGGGGCAGACGATGTTGGGGGGCTCAGGTTGAGACGTTCGGGGGGGACTAGCTGGACTACCGGTCGGTACTGCACGGGCGGGCGCTTTTACCGGCGGGTGCCGTACCGGGGGGCGCACGCGACCCACGGCGCTTGGGCCCTCACTATTACCTGCCAGTACCTGCCAGTACCTGCCAGCCGAGGGTAACGACATGACCGACGGTACCTCCATAATGACGGCCACGTAGATTTAGCCGCCCGCCCCCACCCGACTACATGGAGGCCGCTACGAAGATGCAGTTGTTGCCGATCAAGAGGGCAACACTGGTGGACAAACTGGTGGCCGAGGTGCGCAGCGAGATCACTTCGGGCCGGCTTCAGGTCGGCCAGCGCTTGCCGACGGAAGCAAAAATGGCGGCGCAATTCGGCGTGAGCAGGCCACTTTTGAGAGAGGCCCTGGCCGAGCTGCGGGCCGAGGGGTTCGTCCAGACCGAGAGCGGACGGGGTACCTTCGTACGGCACCCGACGGAGAGCGACCTGGCCGACGCTTTCGGCCACCAATTACTGCTGGCGGTGCCCAGCCCGACCGCGGACCAGCTCTACGAAGCCCGCCAAGCGATAGAAGTGGTGGCCGCTGAACTGGCCGCCCAGCGAGCCACCCCGGACTCGCTGGCCACACTCGAGCGCCTGCTCGCCACCATGGCCGACAGTGCCGACGACGCCGCCGCCTACACCGCCGCAGATGTCGGGTTCCATGTGGCCGTGGCCAGAGCGACGCTCAACCCGCTGCTGCCGACGCTCCTCGCTCCCCTGGCCACCCTCATCGTGAAGGGGATGTTCGAGAGCCATAGCACGCCCGACGCCGTCTCCCAGGGGATCGCCGCGCACACCAGGGTACTTCGCGCCATCAAACGGGGGGACCCCGCCGCCGCCCGCCGCGCCATGGCGGCCCACCTGCGCGAGTCGCGACGGGTTTTCCCCGAACAACTCGTCAAGAGCCAGAACGGTACGCGCCGCTCCCTTCCCCGCCGAGCGGCCCGCGCCGCGACCAAAAAGGTGACCAAATAGGTGTCGTCGGAACGGGCGTCCCCGCCGGGCCCGAGCGGGCAATGCCCGGCCCCCGACCCCGGCCCTCCACCTCGGCCCCCCTACCCCGGCCCCTCCCCCGGCCCGAGCGGCCAAGTGGTCAGGCCACTTGGTTTGACCCCCGAGGACCAGACTCATAGAGTGGGGGGAGGTGAAGCAGCTATAAAGTACCTGAAGCAGCTATAAAGTATCCGTAGCTGACCCAGCTATACGGTGACAAGGGGGGGACGTTTGCGACTGAAGGACAAGGTGGTGCTCGTAACCGGGGCGGGCGGTACCATCGGGCGGGAAGTCTGCCGGCTACTGGCATCCCACGGCGCCCGCTTGGCCGTAACGGACGTAGCAGCCCAGCCCCTGGAATCCATTGTGAGCGAGCTCCAGGGCAGCGCCTCGCCGGCGTGGGGCCGGGCGGCTGATGCCGCTGACCTGGAGGACTTCTCGGCCCTTGTGGCCGAGCTCAACCAGGCGGCGGGCCGGGTGGAGGTGCTCATCAATGTGGCCGGGACGTTCAAGGTGACCGATTTTGCCGGCTCCACACCCTCTGACTGGTCCGACATGATCTCGGCCAACCTGCTTACGGCGCTGGTCGCGTGCCGGTCCGTCCTGCCCGGCATGCTCGCGGCCAGGTCCGGCGCCATCGTCAACTTTGCCTCTACTGCGGGGGAATATGGTTCTATTCGGCCGGCCGCCGTCTATGCCGCGGCTAAGGCCGGCGTAATCGGGTTCACAAAATCCTTGGCGCGCGAAGTGTCTCCCATGGGTGTCCGCGTCAATGCCATATCTCCAGGCCCGATAGATACTCCGGCCCTGAAGGCGGTAACCGACGCCGAGCGGGCGGTAGCCGCGTCGCGCACCCTGGTCGGGCGCCTGGGCGACCCGCGAGACATTGCCGAGGGCGTCCTATACCTCGCCAGTGACGAGTCCTCTTTCGTCACCGGGACCGTCTTACAAGTGAACGGTGGCTCTCTCCTGTGAACACTCCCGCATTTTCTTGACGCGATGAACGAACCCGTACCTTCGGCAGACATCCAGGGCGAAGTGGCTCGCGACGTCGGGACCATCGAGGCCATCGAAACGGTCCGCTGTCAAGCGCAACCTAATCTGCTTTGGGCTCGAGTCCATACCTCCACCGGCGCGGTCGGGCTGGGCGAGACCTACTACCTGCCGGGAGCCGTCGAGCGGGTAATACATGACCTGGCGGCGCCGCTCTTCCTCGGGGAGCCGGCCGGCGCCATTTCCCAGCTGTGGTCGGCGTTCTTTTCTTGCACCAACTTCTTCGGGTTTGCCGGGGCGGAAATGCGCGCCCTTTCCGCACTGGACATGGCCTTGTGGGACGCCCTAGGCCAAGTGGCCGGCCTGCCCGTCTATCAGCTGCTCGGGGGAGCTTGTCGTCACAGGGTCCCGGCCTACAACACGTGCGTCAACGCCGGGGCCGACCACGACTGGGACCGTGCCCTCGAAGAGCCGGCCGCGCTAGCGGCGGAACTGCGGGATCTGGGCTACTTCGGGATGAAAGTATGGCCCTGGGACCGGTTCGCCCCGCAGTTGCACCCCAGAGGGTCGACCGGGCCGGCCGGCTGGTCGGCCATGGGGCCGGTGGGGAGCTACCTGAGCCAGACCGACCTGGCCGCCGGGCTGTCTGTGTTTGAGGCGGCTCGAGACCGCGTCGGAAATACTTTCGAGCTGCTCGTGGAGGGGCACGGCCGCTGGGATGTCAATATGGGGATCAGGATCTGCCGGGCCATCGAACCGATCGGGGTTTTGTGGGCTGAGGATATTTGCCAGCCGGACAGCGCCGAGGACCTGGCCCGGCTGGTGCGGGAGACCCGGGTCCCCCAGGCGGTAAGCGAAAGGCTGATATCCCGCTTTGCCTTCCGAGAGGTCCTGCGCCAGCAGGCGGCGCATATTGTCCTGGTCGACCTGGCCTGGACCGGAGGCATAAGCGAGGCGCGACGGGTAGCCGAAATGGCCGACACGTACCATCTGCCGTTCGCTCCCCACGATTGCACCGGGCCCGTCACCGCGCTGGCCAACCTGCACGTGGCCACCGCTCAACCGAACTGCCTCGGGGTCGAGGTGGTCCGGGGCTTCATCAACGGCTATTACCACGAGGTCCTCGACAAACCGATCTCCATTGACCACGGCCAACTGGCGGCGCCCACCGGCCCCGGGCTCGGGGCGGCGTTATCGTCCGAGTTCCTCGGCCGGGGGGATGTCAATATCGTTTCCTCGAGGTGAGAGAAATATCAATCGAGGTGAGAGAAATATCAAAGGAGGCGGTCGAATGACCGCAACAGTCCCCGCATCGAGCCCGCCTATCACGGCGGTCACGACACCGTCAGCCGCGCCTCTGGTTGACGCCCCCTTTGCTCAGACCATCGTGGCCCTCGGCCATGAGCGGCCCGAGATCGTCGTGCTTTCCGCCGACCTGTCCAAGTACACCGACGTGGCCCCCTTCGCCCAGGAATTCCCCGAACGCTTTTTCCAGGTCGGCATGGCCGAGCAAAATATGATGGGAATCGCCGGCGGCCTGGCCAAAACCCACCTTTTGCCCGTAGCGGTTACATATTGTGTGTTCGCCACCCGGCGCGCCGGCGACCAGGTCCAGATGGCATTGTCTACGGGGTCCCACACGGCCGTTATCGCTGCCTTCCTGCCGGGGATCACGACGCCGTTCCGCGCCAGTCACCAGGGCAACGACGACCTGGCCATCATGCGGGCTGTCCCGGGTATGACCGTCATCGACCCAATGGACGCCACGGAGTTGTCCGCCGCGCTGCGGGCGGCGGTCGACGTCGCCGGTCCCGTCTACCTTCGGGGACTGAGGGGCCAGGTGCCGGCCGTGCTGGAGCCGCCGATCGACTTCACCGTGGGAGCGACCAGGCTCCTGCGAGCGGAGGGTGAGCTCGGCTTTATCGGCACCGGGCTCGGCACTACGTGGGCGCTCGAGGCGGGGGAAATCCTGAGCGCGGCCGGCCTCCATGCCGCCGTGCTTCACGTCCCGACCATTAAGCCGTTCGACGCCGGGGCAGTCGTGGCCTTCGCCAGCCGTTTCCGGTCGGTCATAACGGTGGAAAACCATTCCGTAATAGGCGGCCTCGGTTCCGCCGTATGCGAAGCGGTGGCAGAAGCCGGCGCCCCGTGCCGGGTGACTCGTCGCGGCGTCCCGGACACGTGGGGAGAAGCCGGCCCCCTTGATTACCTGCGTTCCAGGCTGGATCTTGATGCGGCGTCGCTGGCCAGGTTGGCGACCGAACTGATGGAGGCTCGTTAAATGTCGCTCTCTATTACGTCCCAAAAGCCGGAGGGCGCCGGCATCACTGATGTCACCCGGATCACGGACATCACCCGCATCGCGGCCATCGCGCAGCGAACCCGCCTGCGGGTCCTCGATATGTGTACCGGCCGGGGCCAGGGGTATGCCGGGCAGGGCTTGGCCCTCGCCGACGTCCTCGCCCATCTTTACTTTCGCGTTATGAGGCGCCGGCCCGACGGCACGTACCTCGACCGGTTCGTGTTGTCAACCGGTCACAGCGCCATCGCATTGTTTGCCATTATGGGCGAGCTGGGCACCTACGAACAGGACGAGCTCCACACGTACGGCCAGCCTGGGTCCAGGATTGAGGAAAG
Source organism: uncultured Acidimicrobiaceae bacterium (assembly GCA_963750465.1). Lineage (GTDB taxonomy): Bacteria > Actinomycetota > Acidimicrobiia > Acidimicrobiales > Palsa-688 > Fen-671. The sequence goes on along the minus strand of CAVVRE010000001.1, from coordinate 894,497 downwards.
CCCGCTGGAGGGCACGCCCGGCTTCGAGATCACCGGCGGGTCGCTCGGCCAGGGCCTCTCCCAGGCGGTGGGGATGGCATTGGGCGAACGGCTCCTCGGGACCGGAGCGCGGGTTTACTGCCTGGTGTCGGACGGCGAGCTGGAAGAGGGCCAGGTCTGGGAGGCGGCCATGTCGGCCAGCCACTACCGCCTCGACAACCTGACCGTCCTGATCGACAACAACCACATACAGGCCGACGGCGCTACCGCCGAGGTGATGGGCGTCGAACCGGTGGTCGAACGCTTCAGCGCCTTCGGTTTCGAAGCTCAGAGGGTTAATGGTCATGAGCACGCAGAACTGGTAAAGGCTCTGCCTAGCGACCCTCCTCCCGGAGACCGGCCCCGGGCGATCGTGCTGGAGACGATACTCGGCAAGGGTGTCCCCACCTTCGAACAAAACCACAAGGTCCATTACCTCAGGCTCCCGGCGAGCGCCTGGAGCGACGCCATCGCCGAGCTCGGACCGGTCGAGGGCGACCCCTTGCATCAATTGGAGCGACCATGAAAACGGCGCCACAACTCTGGCAGGAAATCCGCGAGACCGAGGTCCGGCCGGGCACGCTCACGCTGTGGTGGCTGTACCAGGCCGGCGTCGCGTTCAAAACTCCGGGCGGGACGATCGCGGTCGTCGACCCGTATCTTTCTGATGCTGTCCTGCGCAGCTACCACTTGCCCCGCAACGTCCCCGCCCCCCTCGACCCCGGCGAGGTCGACGCCGACGTCATCCTGGCCACGCACAGCCATGCCGACCACCTCGACCCCGACGCCATAGCGCCGTTCATGAGCCACGAACGCTCCCAATTCGTGGGGCCGCCCATGGCCGTCGACAAGGTGGTCGAAACCGGCGTCGACGCGGAGCGGGCCATCCCGGTGGCCCGGGGAGACGTCTTGAAATTCGGTGACCTCACCGTCCGGACCGTGCACGCTCGTCACTTTTTCGGACTGGAGCCAACCCCGGACGCCGTCGGCTTCGTCCTGCAGGCGGGCGACGTCAGCGTGTACCACAGCGGTGACACCGAATATGACAGCGAAATAATCGCCGATACCCGGGGCGTCACCGCATCATTTATTTCTATAAATGGGACCACCGGCAACATGAACGCCCACGAGGCGGCCATGCTGGCCTGGCTGCAAGGGAGCCGGCTGGCCGTCCCGTTCCATTACGGCCTGTGGCGGGACGAGGATTACGGCGAAGGTGCCACCCTGGACCCTCAGCTCTTCGTGGGCACCTATAACCGGCTCAACCCGGGCGGGCGCACGCTGGTGCTGGAGCCGGCGGCGGCGGTAGTGGTCGATCGCGGCGGGTTGGCCGAGCCTCAATAGAACCTCAAGAGAGCCCTCGATAGATGCCGGCTTTATCCCAGTCGCCTTTACCCCAGACCCTCCCGGTCGGGTACCGAAGCCACCTGGGTGAACGGCCCGGGCAAAGCGGCTCTGGCCGCGGCGTCCAGAAGGTCACGCTGGCTATCGACGGCCGCCCGCCGCTCGACCGGCAGGGTGACCTCGAGCTCGTTGAACATGGCCAGTAGCCGGCGCACCACCTGAGGCGCGTCGGCGCCGTAGCGGATGATTTCTGTCAATGAAAGCGTCAGCATTTCATCGAAACCGCGCCATTTGCACTTGACCCGTACGAGGCCGGCCGAATCGACCCGCAGGCCGGTCGGCTCCGGCCGGCGGCCGACCAGGCCCAGGAGGTCGCTGATACGGTCGATGGCCTGCACCGCCGTGGTCGGGTCGTTCACCGCCGGCGACAGCGCCCGTATGGCTACATCGGCGAGCTGACGAAAACCGAAACCCGGGTCCTGCACAAAGGTGCGTTCGCCCCGGACAAGGAAAAACTTCGTGACGTCGCGGTCAGCGAGTTCTCCGCCGTGGGCCACAGCAAAATGGGTGTCGTGGTCCAGGTACTCACCGGTCCCGACCTTCAGCTCGACCCAGCAATCCTGCTGACGGCACGCTTCCACTAGGCCGTGCAGGTCGATGGCGGTGAGGACCCCGGTGGTGCCGGCGTAGGCGAGAATTTGCGGCGAAAGGCTGGGCTGAGGCGGAAGCGCGTCCAGATATGCGCTGGCCGGCGGGAAATTCTCCTCCACCGCCCGCCGGCTTTCGCTGGCGATCCGCTCGAGCAGGTACTGGACGCGCATGAGCCGCACCACCCCGTGCAGGTAGGTGACGAAACCCACCACCGTAGCCACCGTGAGCGCCAGCAATGTCGTGGCCGACACGACGGGGGCAAACTGTTTGGCCGACGAGAGCGAAGACCGGTTGTCGACCAGCACTATCAACGAGAAGACAAATGTGGCCAGGAACAGGCCCAGCGTCACCCGGGTGACACGAGAACGGATGAATATTCGCACGGTTCTCGGCGAGTACTGGCTGGCGGCCAGCTGTATCGCCACCAAGGTGGTGGCAAACACGACGGCGACGAAGGCCAGGGTGGCGGCGGCGATGGCGCCGGCCAAATTCGAGGCCGCACCCTGGTCGGGCACCAAATCGGGGCGCAGCGCCACCGGCGCGGCGACGACCGAATCCAGCCAGAGGACGAGGTTGGCCAACGCAATTGATCCGGCCACGAATATGGCCGGGACGAACCAGAGCGAGACCAGGACCCGTTGGCGGAAGTCGACGACCCAGAGTGGCATCGGTTGAACGCGAAGCGCCCTCACCGATCGAAGTATCTCAAACCAAACCCGGGGGGGCGAATCTGCGGTTACCGAGGCCCGGCCGAACTGCCCGGCCGAACTGCCCGGCCAAACTGCCCGAAAGCGTGGGGGGTGACCAACCTGGATAGCATCGCACTTCATGGTTTGGCTTACTTCGTTGCCGGCGTGGGCCCTGGTCGTGGGGTGCGTCGGTTTGGCCCTGCTGGCCGCCATCGCCAGCCGCATGGCGCTAAAGGCATTCATACCGGTCGCCGAGCGCGACAGCGCCTTCACTATCGCGGCCGCCATTATGACCGCGATAGCGGCTGCGTTCGCTGTGTTAATGGCGCTCACGGTGGCCAATGGCGCCAATTATCTGGCCTCCGCGCAGGGGATCGTAAACTCGGAGGCCGCCGACGCCTCCCGCCTGGCCTGGGCCACGACCAGTGCGGGCGTCGACTCAGAAGCCATCCAGCAGGCACTGCTGGCCTACCTGGAAGCGACGCGTACCTACGAATGGCACGGGCCGAATGCCGCTAGCGGCACCGACGCGGCCACGGTGGACGCCATCGCCCATCTGGAGCACGTGGTCCGGGGACAGGCGGGCCGATCCATCTTGGGGACGCCGGCATCGACCGAACTGCTTTCCTCTCTCGATGCCATCACCAGCGACCGTCGCGCCCGCCTGGCGGTGGGGTCACACGAGCTGCCCGGTCTCTACGTGGTGACCCTGGCGCTGACGGGCCTGGCGTTAATAGTGAACGCCGACGTTATCGCGCTGCGTGGTAACCGAAGAACGGCGCTACTGGTGGCCGGGTTACCGATAATTGTCGGCCTTAGCCTGGCGCTGCTGTTTGCCATTGGGTCGCCGCTGCGGGGAGCAATCGTGGTCAGCTCGCAACCAATCGACTCGGTGATACAGAACCTGCAAACGGGCTATTTTCACCTGTAATTTTCACCTGTAATTCTCATCTGCAAGCGTACCTAGCTCAACGGTTGGGTTCGTAGAAGCGCCGGTTCGACTCCACCGCTTCCCGCAACGCGTCAGGGAGGTCGGGCCGGGAGAGGACGTAGCCGACCAGGCGCCGGCCCCGCTCGACCTGGCCCACGTACCAGGCGGCAATGGACGCTTCATAGGCCACCCGCCACTGGATGGCGGCCGTGTCGACGAAGAGAGCATCCACGGTGCCGACGACGCCTCCGTTCGGCTTGGCGCCGGTGTGGGAGAAGGCGAGCTCACAGGCCTCCCAGGCCAACTGCCACAGCCCTTGCTCGCGGTAGTGCTCGGCCAGCACGGCCAGTGGCTCAGCGCGCCAGTGACGCTCGCCCCAGGCTCGCCACAGCTCCCCGCACCCCTCCGCCCCGTGACCGGCCCGGATGAGGCACGCCCCCATCCTGAAACGAGCGTAAAACGTCTCCTCTTCCCACCCGCCCAGCGCCAGGCGGCGGCGGTACCAGGCGATGGCTTCGTCATCGGTACCGACGTCGTCGTAGCTGCGCCCCAGATAAAAGGCAGTGCGGGGGTCGTCCGGGCGCTCGGCCCAGTCCTCCAGCAGCAGACGCACTTCGCGCTCGAACTTGTCCGCCCGGCTGCCGCCGTCGGCGTGGTGCTCTACCCAGAAGGCGTGGCTGCGGCGGGCTCGCCCAGGCCCATCGGGAGCGGCCAGGTACTCGTGCGCCCGACCGTGCCAGCGCCAGCCGTGCCCCGAGCGCACCAACCGGGGCACCCAGTAGTGCAGGTTGGCGAAGCGGTACTCGGCGTGCACCACGTCGACGTCATCCAGTTCACCGCTAGCGATCTCCCCGTGGAAGGTGTCGTCCGCATCGAGGGTGAGGAGCCAGTCAGTATGCGGTTCGGCCGCCTCGAAGGCGACATTGCGAGACGGCCCGAATCCCCGCCACTGGTCTTCGATGATGTTGCCCGGCGCATAGGCGAACACCTCCCGGGCCACCTGCACGGTGCCGTCGGTGCTGCCGGTATCGACTAGCGTCCAGCGGTCGATCTGGCCGGCCAGAGTGGCCGCCAGCCTGGGCAGCGTCGCCGATTCGTTGCGGACGATCATGGCCAGGCCGACTGTGGCGCGGGGCGGCCCGTTCGGCACCGCTAGCGCCGCCAGCGCAGGTGGGGCGGGGCGGCCTTGTCGTGTAGCGGGTGCTGGGCCAACGCTGTCGCCTCCCCGGTCCTGCTGGTGTTTGTCCCGCCAGAGACGCTACCGCGTTCCGGGCCTGAAATTTCTCAGGCCCGTCGCCACATTTCGTATGGCGTGGCCCCCGGCCGAAACCCGTGGGCGGCCACCATGGCCGCGGTGTCCGAGAACTCCCAGGCCAGCCGGTCCGGCTGGTGAGCGTCACTGCCGAACGTAACCGTCTGGCCGCCAGCCTCGTGCCACCAGTCGACGACCTGGGGGGCCAGGTGCAGCCGGGTGTTGACCTCGAGCGCCCTCCCGGAACCCGCTAACGCTTCCAGGGCGCGGCGGTACTCCGCCTCCACCAGCTCCGGCTCGAAGGGCCCGGCACTGGCGGGCCACGACCGCAGCGGGTAGTCGATGTGGGCCAGAACGGAAAAAGCCATGTTGCTTCCAGCCATCTCCGCTACCTCCGTCAAGTAACTTCGGACCACGTCGAGGGCGGGCCGCTGGGCATAGGTGGCGCCAATTTCCACCCGAGGGGTGGTCCCGAAGGCGGGGTCGAGATGGGGGTGGGGGTCGACCTCGAGGTTTGGGTCGAGGTAGAGGTAGGGGTCGAGATCTGGGTCGGGGTCGAGGTCGACCAGGCTGTGGACGGAGCCCAGGACCCGGTCGAATTCTCCCCCTGACAGCAGTTCGGAGATGGCGGCGGGGTACAAATGGGGCTCGCTCAGTTCGAGGCCCGAAAGTACCTCCAGGTCAGGGAAAAGTGCCCGGCACCGGTGCACACACTCCAGGTAGCCGTAGACGTCCAGTGCTCCGGCCAGAAAGGTGCCACTGCCCATATGGCCCCGGGAGTCAGCGGGTACGGTGGCTCCGTGGAGCGCCCAGGGCGTGAGGTCGACGTGTTCTGTGAACGCTAACGACGTCAACCCCAGCTCGAGCGCCCGGGCACAGGTACGTTCCATGTGGCCCCGGGGCGCGTCCCAGGACCACTGGCTGTGGACGTGCCCGTCCTGAGGGAGCGTGACCATGGCCAGACGCTATCTCAGGCGCCAGACCCCTATCTCAGGCGCCAGACCCGAACCATCTGGATGGCCCCCGGCCCGGGCTTATTCGAACCGGGCACTGTCGGGCTGCGTAACCCGGGCCAGCAAGGGCAGCGTGGAAGAAATGACCGCGAGGGCCACGACCAGCCCGACGCCCATGGCTACGTAATAGGGGGGGCCCGGGAGGGCCAGGTTGGGCTCATTTCGCAGCTTTGGCAACGCTTTTACCAGCGGTACGGCCACGCCGACGCCGGTAGCCGCGGCCACCAGCGAGGCCGTGACCAGAGGGAGGAGCGACTCGAGCAGGACGACCCGGTAGAGGGTACGGCCCGAGGCGCCGCTGAGCCGGAGCAATGTGAAGGGCCGGCGGCGTTCCACGATGCTCCCGCCCGCGGTGACGGCCAGGCTGCACGCGGCCACGAGCAGGGTCAGGCCGACGATGGCGAGAGCCACGGTCTCCGCGTTGGTCAAGTCATTGTTGCGGATTTGAGCCACCTCACCAAATGTTTCCGGCTCCAGGTCACCCATTTGCCAGCCCGTGAGCCCAGCGCGGTTACCCAGGGGCACGGTGGCGTCGAACTCTGTGAGCAGGGTCCGGGCCTTTTCGAGCGTGGCCGGGTCATTCGCCTTGACCAGGAGCGTGCCCACTCCCAGGTCGCCCGTTTTGCTGGGGGCGTCCGGGCTGCTCCCGGTGACAACCGGCATATCTATTTCCAACGGGTTATCCGTCAGAATGTCGTTATTGGCGTTGGCATATACGGCGCTGACTCCGGCGCCACACTTACCCAGCGCCGGCATCATGCGCAGGCTGGCGCAATTAATTATGCTGTCGTACTGGCCGTTGCCGCCGGACGGCGTCGGTGGGTCACGGCGGGCCAGGCCGCCCGCGGCCGAGGACGCTGGGGGCGGAGCGAAGCCGCTGGCCGGATTGAAGCTCGGGTTGGAATAGATGGGGACGACGGAAACGCCCGGGTAGGCCTTCAATTCATGGACCAGTCCAGCGGCCTGGGCCGCGGGGAGGCCCAAGCCTGGTCCGGCGTCGTAGGGTGCCCGCAAGACGTTGGTCAACGAACTGGCGTTACCGCCAAGGCTGGTCTCGGCCGAATTGAACACGGGCACGATGGCGGCGAGCAGCGAACCGACGAACACGGCCAGCACCAGCCCGCTGACAGTCCGGAAGGCGGCTTTGGGGCTGTCGGCCAAGCGCCGGGAAGCCAACAGAGATGAACCCCCACGGGCCGTGCGCCCGAGGATCCGGGCCGCTTGCATGGTCAGCCAGGAACCGCTCATTACCAGACCCGCCATAATTAGGAACAGCCCGACGAAAATCAGCGGGGATATCTGCGGGTTGTTGCTGTTGAGGCTCTTCGAGGCGCCGAGCAGAGGGACCACGAACAACGGTATGCCGATCAGTAGCGGCACCACCCGCCAGAGCTTCGGGCCCCGGGTGTCGTCTTTCGACTGACACCAAGAGGAGAAATCCGCACCCGACGGAGGGACCACAGGGAGGCAACGGCGGCGGCCACCGGCACCCCTATGATCATGGCCAGGTAGCCCAGCGCCGTAGGCGTGACCGTCTGTTCGAAAAACCGGGCGCCGGAGAAAGAGATATCCGCCAGCCCTGGCCGCACGGCCAGGAAGACCCCGATCCCGAGCAGTGCGCCCAGAAGAGCTCCCACCGCGGCCTCGACGGTAGCGATGACGTTCACCTGGCGCGGGGTGGCGCCCACGAGCCTCATCGCTGCGAAGCGCTCTTCCCGGCGAGCAGCGGCCAGCCGGGTCGCGGTATTTATGAGCATCAGTAAAGGGAAGAGCACGATGATGGCGGCGATACCGAAGGCCAACCGGTAGATGCCCGTCGTGCCCTGGGCATCTGCCGCGGTCGATATGGTGTCCACCTTGATGGTGCCGGGCAAAGCGGCCAGATGGGCGGACGAGTACCCGACGATGGCTACCAGCTCGGTCGGCCCCGACAGGGCGTGGTAGCCGATGGTGCCGGCGTAAGCGCCCGGGAACCGGTCACCCAGTTCGTCCCGGGGCACGGTCTTTAGGAGTCGGGCCAGCGCGGGCGACGCGTAGAACTGACCGGGGCCGGGGAGCCTGGTGAGGCCGGGCACGAGCGGTGCGTCCGCCCCCAGCGCAGCCACGTCGAGCTCCTCGACGAAGCGGCCCTGGTAAATGTTCTCGCTGTAGTTCCACAGCTCCGAGTGCGAAGCGGGAGCGTTGGCGGGGGCGGCCGCCGTGCACTCCCAGCACGCCCTCCCGCTGGTGACCTGGAAGGCGTGGAAACCGGCCAGAACGGCCAGCAACACGGTGACGCCGATAGCCACGGCGACGGCCGTAAGTAGGAGCCGGACGATGGCCTCGCGCCCCGTACGGAACGTCAATTGCAGACCGAGGCGGACCACTATCCGGTTACCCCCACCAGTTGGCGATCTATGACCAGGCCGTCGCGTACGATGACCTCCCGGTCAGCGAAGGCGGCGACCCGGGCGTCGTGGGTGACGAGCACAACAGTCGTGCCCTCCGCCCGCGCGCTGTCCACGATCAGGCTCATGACGGCCTCCCCGGTCAAGGAGTCGAGCGAACCGGTGGGTTCGTCGGCGAAAACGACCTTGGGCTTGGTCACCAGCGCCCGGGCCAGCGCCACCCGTTGCGCTTGTCCGCCGGACAATTCTCCGGAGCGCCGGGCTTCCAGGCCTTCGAGCCCGAGACGCCCGAGCCAGTACACGGCCCGTTGGTAAGCCTGTTTCCGGCCCACCCGGTTGAGCAGGAGAGGCAGGGCGACGTTGTCTGCGGTGCTCAGCTCGGGGACAAGTTGGCCGAACTGGAACACGAAACCAAAGGAGTTCCGGCGCAATTTCGTTCGCTTGGCCTCGTCGAGCCGGTCGACCCGTTGGCCGTCGAACCAGACCTCCCCGCTGTCGGGCTTGAAAATACCGGCCAGGCAGTGCAGCAGGGTGGACTTGCCCGAGCCGCTTGGGCCCATAACGGCCACGATCTCCCCGCCGGCCACGGCCAAATTGGCGCCTCGCAAGGCCGGCGTCTGGCCGAAGGACCTGACCACGTCGCGGGCCTCGATGAGATGCCCCGAGGGAGTTACGGCCGGAGGGGTTATGGAGGGTACGAGATGGGCGCTCATCGGGACACCGCCACAGCCAGCGCCGACAGCCGCGCCTCGGTCAGGTCTATCCAGCGCAGGTCGGCTTCGAGGTGGAACAGGGCGTGGTCCGCCAGCAGGCCGTCGACGACGTTGCCCTTACGCTTCATATCCGTGGCTTTGCGCATCTCCTGCATGTGGGCAGCCCGCTGGGCGTCCAGGTAGGCGCGAGCGGGCCGGCCCAACATGAGCGCCAGGACGACCTTGGCGAACAGGACTGTCTGGAGGTAGGGCTCCGGGTCGACTGGTTCAGCCAGCCATTCGTCGACTTCCGTCAGGCCAACATCGGTGATCGTATAGCGCTTGCGGTCGGGGCCTTCTCCTGGTTCGACCGCGGCCGGCGCCACCATGTTGTCCCGGGCCAAACGGGAAAGGGTGGCGTAGACCTGGCCGAACTGGAGCGGCTTGGCCCGGCCGAAGTAATTGTCGTACTCGCGCTTCAGTTCGTAGCCGTACTTTGGCTCTCGCCCGAGCAGGCCGAGGAGGGTGTTGGGGACGCTCATAGGCGCATTATACGCTGAGTGTATACGCTGCGTTGATACTGGGAGCGAGCGGAGCTCCGCCGTAGTTTGGGACATACCTCAATCCTTTGCAGAGAAGTGGCGGCTAGAGAACCGGGGGTTACCCTGGTAAACCCCCGAGGCGGGCGACGGCTCGCCTCAGGCATGGCGGCCTGGGCGGGTGACAGAGGCGGGCCCCTGGTTCAGAGGTCGGCGCCCAGTGCCGATAAGTGGGCGTACGCCCTTTGGGCGTTGACGAAGGGGCGAGTTCTCAGTGTTGTCGACGCCGTTGAACCCCGATGACCTGGCCTCCTGGCCTCCCGGTCACGCAGCCGGGGACGCTCTGTCCCCCGGACCGGTGGTGGGCCATAGGCTCTTTGTACGCCGCCTCAGGTAACAGAGGACCAACAGCCGCTGTTCAGCGTTTGTTACCTGGGTTTCACGGGGTGCTTGGCGGTGAGCTACATCTGCCGGTTACGTGACGTCCTCGGGCGGCCAGTGGTCCGCACCATCCCCGGCAGCCGAAGTATCCGCAGCATCGGCAGCATCAGGGCCGTTCGTCGGCCTCCGTCACGTACTCCCAGTCAACGTGGCCGAAGCGCTCGATGACGACGGGGACCACCTGGGCCCTGGAAAGTTCCCGGGCGATCATCTCCGCCGACTCGTCGTCGTTCAGCTCACGCCTTTCGATCTCGGCACCGCCCGGGCGGGAGAAGCGGTAAATGGAGGGCTTGCCGGAGTTCGGTCCCGTGTCTGTCATTGGGCGATGATACTGGCGATGATACTGGGGGCTCGGAGCCGCACCGGCGGGACCTGCCGATCGGTCGTTGGCGCCCGGTCCGCTGGTCGGTGGCCGCTGGTCGGTAACCGCTGGCCGGTAGCCCGCTGGCCCGGTGGCCACTGGGCCTGGAACGGGTACAGCTCGGCGAACATCGCTTGTCGGGGTTGGCGGCCAGAGCGAGCTAAAAACTGTGGTCAATCGTGGCTGTAATTTGCCATGATTTCTTTATGGAGTTCCCATGGAGGTGAGCAACGCGGTACAGCCGTACTTCCGAGATGGCCATCTAGTGGCTGTCCCCAGACGGCGATCGGCCCGATTGGCTGTCCTCGACTTGCTGGCCGGCCAGTTCGAACCCGGCCGGCGCTACACCGAAAAGAGCGTCAACTCTGTTTTGTCCAGGTACCACCCCGACTTCTGCGCCTTGCGCCGCTACCTCGTGGACGAGGAGTTCCTGGAACGGTCGGACGGCGTGTACTGGCGGGCCGGAGGCACCTTCGAGGTCAATTGACGGTGCGGGGTGCAGGCCATCCGGTCAGGTGATTGTGGGTAGGGTCGTGCGGGACCGACTCATTACGCCTGAAGGAGGCCAACAGTGGAAGTGGACCTTTTGCGTGCCGGACACGAGCTGCTCGGGGCGGCCGTGGAACTGCGGCGCCGGGTTCACGCCCACCCCGAACAGGGCCTCCAGGTCCCGGAGACCCAGCGGACCATACTGGAAGAACTTTCCGGGTTGGAACTCGACGTCTCCACTGGCGCGGCCACAACGTCGGTCGTGGCCGTCCTGGAGGGCGGACGACCAGGGCCGACGACGCTCCTGCGGGGCGATATGGACGCGTTGCCGATGCCCGAGGACACCGGTCTCCCCTTCTCTTCGACCGTCACCGGGACGATGCACGCCTGCGGCCACGACGCTCACGTGGCCATGCTCGTAGGCGCCGCCCGCCTCCTGGTCAGGCGGAAGAACGACGTGCCGGGCCGGGTGGTGTTCATGTTCCAGCCGGGTGAGGAGGGGCACGGTGGAGCGCGGGTCATGCTCGATGAAGGCCTGCTCGAGCGGCATGGGGTGATCGACCGGGCCTTCGCCATCCACGTCTCGCCCGTATGGAACTCCGGTTGGGTCTACACCCGGAGCGGTCCGTTGCTGGCGTCCTGTGATGATTTCCGGGTGACGGTCCGGGGTGCGGGCGGGCACGCGTCGATGCCCCACGACGCCGTCGACCCCGTGCCCGTAGCCTGCGAGATTGTGACCAGCCTGCAATCCATGGTCACGCGGCGGGTCCCCGTGTTCGACCCGACGGTGCTGACGGTGACCAGGATCTCGGCCGGCACCGCGTTCAACGTCATCCCTGAGACGGCGGTCCTGGAGGGCACGGTACGGACCGTATCGCAGGCGACGCGCGCTCTGGTGTTCGACAACCTCCGGCGGGTCGCTGACCACGTCGCCAAAGCCCATCTCTGCCAGGCAGAAATCGAAACGACCTTTCACGGCGGGGGCCATGGCCTCCCCATCGGCTACCCGGTCACAAGCAACGACGACGGGGCGGCGCAGCGCACACTGCAAGTAGCCCGCTCGCTCGTGGGTGACGAGCGTGTGGTCGACCTGTCCAGCCCGGTCATGGGCGCCGAGGACTGGTCGTACGTGTTGGAGCAGGTCCCGGGGTCGATGGCCTTCCTCGGCGTCGCCCCACCCGGTGTGGAACGACCGGCACCTAACCACTCCAACCGGATGCTGCTCGACGAGCCGGCCATGGCGGTTGGCATCGCGCTGCACGCGGCGATGGCCCTCAACTGAGGTCCATGCCGAGGAACTAGGGGAATCCCCTAGGGCGCCTGTCGCCCTGACGTGCGCACATTTAAGTGGCCACACGTTGTTGGCTTGGTACGGTCCCCAAAGGAGTAAGAAGCGTGGTACACACCCAATCAAATCCATTTCGAGCTCGGCCCATCCTCGCATCCGCCGCCCTGTCCATGCTTTCCGCGGGCTTGTTGGCGATGAGTTTCGCCGCCCCCGCGCTGGCGGCCGGAAAGCCTGTTTCGCTGCAGTCGTTGGGCAAGCCGACGGTAACCGCCAACTGTAAGGGAGGTTCCTACCGCGCCGCTACCGCATCGGCGCCCATACTCCCCATTTCCGGCCAGAAGTCGACCACCGGGTTTGCCCTCACCGGGACCAATTGCAACACGGTGTTCACCTGGCACATCGGGCCCAGCTACTCGGAGCTCAACGCGGTGGCCATTCTGGACCAGTCCGATTCCGGCCCGGTAGGCGTCTCCTTCCGTTCCGTCGGCATGGCACTCAAGTTCGCGGCCAATGGACATAGTGTCTCCATCGTCAAGGTCGCCGGCAGCCCGGCTCATCTCGAGGTCCCGCTGCATGGCGTCCACCAGCTGAGCATCGTCCTCCCCAATGGCGGCTCGGACGCGGGGATCCTCGACGTGACATCGGCCCATCTGACCTGACGCGAGAGGTGCGCTAGTAGGCGGCCGTGAGCCTCTAGGCGCGCCGCCTTAGTGCCTAGTGTTTCCTGGCGTCCCGGCCCCGGGAGCACCCGTCCGGGCCGGACTCCGTACCCGGCTCTGTTGTTGCTGTTTATAAGCGCGCACGGAGGTGTGAGCGTAGGCCATTACTTCTGGCTGCAGTCGGTACAGGCCTCTTCGGTCGTACCACGTGGTGACTATGACGCCAACACTGACCCAAAAAACCAGGCCTATGGCAGTGAGAATGAGACCGCGACCAAGACCGGCGTCGGCCGCCGCATTGAAATAGAGAATGGACCGGACCCCGCCGAGGATTTGGCGCAAGGGCTCGAAGTTGGCCACGAACCTATAGAAGCCGCCCAGCGCTTGCAGCGGGACGGTTCCGCCGGAGGAAGCTAACGCCAGATAGACGAAGATGAGCAGAGCAATAAGCTGTCCGACAGCGCCTAAAGCCGCGAACAGGACGAGCGTGCCGATGGCTACCACCGAGGCGGTAAACCAGGCGAAGAACCACAGGTACCACAAATGCGGGGCGTCCATCCTCAGGATCCCGGCCGCCACCGCCAGAAGAAGGCCAGTGAGCAAGAGCATGACCCCCAACACCACCACCCACTTGGTCAACAGCGTTTGCCAGCGGGTGATCCGTAGCGGCAACCGCTGGCGCCACCAGGGCCCAACCTCGCTCGCCGCATAGCCCAGGGCGGCGTCGACGGAAGAGTTGACGATTGTCGCTCCGAGGAAGCCGCACATCATGATCAGGAGGGAGGCATAGAACGCACTCAGGCCCAGCCCCGAATGCGGCGGGAGGGGCCGGTAGGGCATCGCCGCCAGAGTCACCGGGTTTTCCAGCAGAGCGGTAGGACCGGCGCTGGCCGACCCGCTGGCCGCGCTCGATTGCAATAGCTGCGCCCCGATCTTTTTGGAGATCTGAGCGATGGTGGGTTGGACCACAGCCGTCGCCAAGCTCACCCCCAACGTCCCCGACCGGCTGTTCGTCAATAGATCGATGGTCGGCAACGGGCTTGACTTCCCCGCCGGCGTGGGGGCGCCGCTGAGCGCCAGGACGGAAGTCGTAAAAGCCGCCGGGATAAGGACAGTGGCGTAGCCATTGTCCTTGTTCATTTCTGCCTCGGCTCCCGCCAGTGTGGTAAGGGTCAGCGAAAGCTTGCTCGAGACCTCGGGCGAGCTCTGAAGCGCCGCGACCACCTGGCGGCCGAGGTTGACGTGACCCGAAGAAGTTTTGGCCCCCTGGTCCTCGTTGACTAGTAATACGGGCAAGCCATGGAGATGTGCCGTGGGGTCGACGATCGACCCGAAGTAGATGAGGGTCATTAGCATGATGAGCAGAGAACCAACCACGACCGGGAACGTCCAGACCGATCTGTTTTTGATGATGTTGGCGGCTCGTACCTCTGGAATGGCATCCGGCTGCTCGGGCTGGCTCATTGTCTGTATTCCTATCGCAAGGGCCCGGTGTGACGAAATCGTCCGACCCGTTGCGACGGGGCGGCCCGAACCGGGGCCGACGCAGCTTGTATTTTGTTCAGCTTGAATTTCCGGCCGTTCGGCAACGCGAGGCGATCCCTCTCAATAATCCGAGCGACGAATCGCTCCTGGAGGCGGACGAGCATGTCCATAACGTCCGCCGTCTTCACGTCGACCACCGCCCGAGCAACCCGGCCTGACGGTCCCGCTCGGTCTTGTCGCGATGGTGGGGCCAGCACCGGGGCTGGAGGTTGTCGTAGGAGGTTGGGCCGTGGTGGGCGACCGGGTCGACGTGGTCCCACTCCAGGCCGTAGCGGCGCCCGCATCCCTCCTCCGCACAGGCTGTGCCCTCGAAGCCGGGCGGAGGCCCGAGCTCCAGGGCCGTGCGCAGCTCGGCCGGGATGTGGCGGCCGAAGTGCTTTACGGTGCTGATGCGCACGCCGTCGTGGAGCACGACCTTGATAAAGGCGTCCTCGCTCAGTGGGTGCAGCCGCTCCACCGGGAGCGGGGCGCCGCCTTGGACTTGGCATACTTCGCCGACATGGGCGTGGCCACGCCGGTAGGCGCCCAGGTCGCAGACGAGCACCAGGTCGGCCCGGACCGCCTGGCCTTTGCCCGGGCCGCCGGCCCAGCGCCGGACACCATGGCGGCCAGGGCATCGCTCATGTGGGCTGGGTACGGTTCTTGGGCCCCGGCCCGGCGGGCCGCGGCCCGCAGGCGCTCGGCTTCTACCTCCAGGCGGTTAATGATCGGGACGCCGACCTCGGGTGTGAACGCACCTGACCATCTGACCATCCCGTCGCGGTCGCGCCAGTGGTGGAACTCTCGCTTGCGCCGTTGGGACTCGTACAACCGGGCCGGGTCTGACTGCTGCAAGATCCGGTCCCGGACGGCGTCGCGCACAGCCGTCAGGCCCGAGCGGCGGGCCAGGTCGACCAAATTGTGCTCGGCTCCCGGGGCCTCAGCGTGGGCGGCGGCGATCTCGTGGGCCTGGGCCAGCGAAAGTTCGCCGGCCACCAGGGCCGCCAAGGCCTCTGGGCAAGGCCCCAGAGCCTCGGCCGCGCCCATGGCCATGCGGGCCTCACCGGCTGTCGACCCCATATGGGCGGCCAGCCATTCGGCCCCGCTGGCAAAGCCGGCCGCCTTGTGGGCGTTCGCGGCCACGGCCCGGGTGGCGGTCAGGGCCCGAGCGGCGGCACAGGCCTTCTCCGTGCGGGCGAGCTCTTGGACCACTTCCGCGCACTGCGGCCCGGCCAGGCCGGCCGGGTCAAAGCCCGCCAGCAGCTCTCGTAGCTGGCCGGCGGCTTCCAATAGTCCGTCGGCGTCGCAAAGGCCCTCGGGCACCGGTCGTCACCTCCTGGGCGTCCTATTTCCTAGGAGGGACCCGTGAGCCCGGTCCCGAGGGTGTTGCAAGTGATTGTAGTCGAACGTGTGTTCGAGGTCAAGGGTTTCGCCGCGGCGCGCCGGATTTGCTGGAATGGGTACCTCGAGCGAACCCTGACGTGCAGCCTGTCCAGCCGGGGGTGGCGCTGAATTGTCCTCTCTATTTCTTCAGGTAGAGCAACCCAAATCGTCAGGCAATTCGGGATGTCCCAGGTACTGGCGACACGCCATCACCCGAGACGTTTCTCCCATATCAGGAACGTGTCATCGACCTCGATGGGCCCCGTCCGGATCTGGACCGTCCCGTGAACGCGCTTTGGTAGCAGCCCGGAGTCGACCCATCCGCGACCTCTGTACAGCGCTTGCGCAGCGAGGTTGTCGATGCTTACGCCGAGCCGGATCAGCTTGAAGCCGCGCTCTCGGGCATCGTCCTCGGCGGCCGCCGTCAAGGCTGAGGCGACGCCACAGCGCCGGTACTGCTCTCGGACCTGCACATCTTGTAATTGCGCTGGCTCGCTCAGCGCGAGGTAGGCGTGGCCCAGAGGCTGATCGTGTTCCCAGGCCACGAGGTAATAGCCGTCGCCCTGGTAGAGACGCGCCAGTCCCAGCACGGAAGCTACCCGCTCAACCTCGGGGCGGGCTAGCGGGCGGATCGCCAACCTGTCTAGAGGGCGAGGCTGCACAGGTTTTCGGCCGACCGAGGCGAAGCGAGGCAACGCGCGCCGAGCAAACGCTCTCTCGACAAGACAGAGGAACGAAACTCGGCGGAGGCGTGGCCCGCGGGAACTGAAGTTTTCACGAGTAAAACGATAGGCGCTGGAGCGTTCGATAATCGCTCTACGCACGGGGACTGTGATCATTCCTGGACGAATTTTCGGCCAGACGCACATCCGGGAGGGACGGCTGGATAATATTCGCGCAGAAGCACTCACTGACCGGCTGGAAGCAGCAGGCTTGACTGACGGAGGGACCCGTGGACGACGATGTACTCGGTCCGATCAACTACCTGGCGGTAGAGTTCCCAGCGGGGCGCATGACCGGCGAGGGTTTCGACCTTCTGTTCGATCTCGTAAAGCGCAACGTGGTGCGGGTGCTGGACCTCGAGTTCGTCGCTAAGGCGGCCGACGGCACCGTCCGTAAGGTCCCGTTGCACGCGGTGGAGCACGGTTCCGATATTGATGTCACGATGTGGGAGGGCGCGTCTTCAGCCTTGCTGGACCAATCCGACGTCGACGAGGTGGCCTCAGCCATAGGACCGGGCAGCCTGGCGGGCATTCTGGTGTACGAGAACGTCTGGGCCGCTCCTCTTATGGCTGCGATGGCCCGAACTGGCGCCTTTCTTATTGGCCAAGGCCCCATCGTCGTCGACGACCTTGTCACTGCCCTCGACGGAACTGAGCCGACCTGATCGAGAATGGAGTTAGACCGTGGGTCTTATCAAGACTGGACTAAAGGCAGCCGTTGCCGTAAAAACCGCCCACGTCGTCCATGACCGTATCCAACGACGACAACAAGCCGAGTGGGCGGCCCAGGCGTACCCCGGTGCGATGGCGCCGTCGCCCTCTATGGCCCCGCCACAACAGGCTGGCCAATACGCCATGGCACCAGCACAATCCACGATGCCGCAACAGGCCATGAGCCCGCCCGTGGAGACGGCGCCGGCTACCGAACAAACAGTGGGGAGCACGTCGACGATGCTTAGCGAGCTCAAGCAGCTGGGTGAGCTCCGGTCGTCGGGTGTCCTCACGGAGGCCGAGTTCGAAGGCCAGAAGGCTCGGATCCTCGCCGGCCGGTAACGGGCAGATTGTCCGCGGCTGATCTGCGTCGAACGCGGCGTAGTCTCCCATAGTCGGCGGGGCAACGCTGACCCGGCGAACTCGAGCCCGGATGGTCACGTTGCAGCGGAGCCTGGTGCTCGGTTCAATTGTCGCCGATAGAGCCTCACTAACCTCCCGGCGCAGCTCGTCGGCGGTCACAAACCTACCGGCGGCCAATCGTCGGTATCTCGTTCATCGCTATTCGAAATGTAGGCGTCTGCCCCGACGAAAACGTGACTCAATGCGCGGTCGAGTTCGCTCCCCGGGCGCGCCGGCACGTTATCGAGAGGTGCCCACCGTTCCGCAACCTTTGACTCGAAATCGGCGGCCGAAAGCTCCCCGCCCGGGAATTGTTTTGGAGGGCCCGGACTGCGGCCTCCACCCCCGGGTGCTCGACAACCGAATCGTGGCGTGATCTCGCTTCCGGCCGCGCTCAGCCAGGCCGCGACCGGCGAGGCCCGGCCCCGCCAAGGCGAGGCCGGGTATTGGCTCAATATGGACTGGGGTAGCTAACTGCCTCGCACGAGTTCGTAAGTGAGGAAGGCCAGGCCGTCACCGACCGTCTTGGCGTCGACGAGGCGCATGGGCTTCTTGTCGCTCGTCTCCCCGAAGAGGCGCTGGCCGGCCCCGAGTACGACCGGGAAGACGACCAGTCGCAGCTCGTCGACCAGATCGTGCTCCATCAATGTGCGCCCGAGCTGATAACTGGCGTAGACGACGATATCCCCGTCCAGCTCCTGCTTCAGCTTCCCGACCTGGTCCACCACGTCTCCCTTGAGGACCGTTGAGTTGCTCCAGCGGGGATCATGGAGAGTGGAGGACACGACGTACTTCGGCAGGCCGTTCAACCGGTCCGCCCACTCACCGCTCCGTGTCAACCACCGGGCGGCGAACCACTCGTCGCTGCGCCGACCCAACAGCAGAGCCTCGGTGCCGAGGGACTCTTCGAATGAGACCTTGGCCCACGCTTCAACGTCCTGGCCCCCAAACTGTGCGAACCAGCCGCCCAGCCTGAAGCCTTCCTTACCGTCAGGATCCTGGACCACTCCATCGAGCGAGATGTTCGTGCTGATCACAATTTTGCCCATTTCCGCTTCCTTTCTTTCGCATCGTTGGCTACCACTGGTGTAGGCACCCCGAGATTGGGGATTTGGGCGCCCGCCCAGCGCCCGGTTCGCCCGTGGGCCGGTGTCTATATCAGGATGGAAGTGCGACAAGACGAAGGAACAGCTGACGTCCCAATGGTGACGGCCGACTTGACGTCGAGGGCACGGGCCGGGGACGGCGACGCCTTCCGGGAGCTGACCGAGCCGCACCGCCGCGAGCTACAGATGCATTGCTACCGGATGCTCGGATCCTTGCAGGATGCCGAGGATGCCCTGCAGGAGACGCTGGTGGCCGCTTGGCAAAGCTTCGGAGGGTTCGAGGGACGCTCATCACTCCGCACGTGGCTCTACCAGATCGCTACTAACCGGTGCCTCAACGCCCGTCGTTCGGCCAGCCGACGCCCGGTCAAGGAGTGGGTCGCGCCCAAGGTTGAACCGCCCGAGCCGACCCGGCTGGGCGAAGTCCTGTGGCTCGAGCCCTACCCCGACACCCTCTTTGCGGGTGCCACCGACGTGCCGCTCGGCCCCGAGGCACGTTACGAGCAAACCGAGTCCATCTCCCTGGCCTTCGTGACCGCCCTTCAGGTCCTGCCGCCGCGCCAGACCAGTGTGCTCGTACTGCGTGACGACCTCGTCCAGGTACGCCATGGTGGCGTCTCGCTCGGCATCCAGGATCAAGTGCATGTCCTCCGCCTGGCCGATCACGCCCAGCTCGGCCACCGACTTGTGCGGGGAAACAACTAGCTCCATGCCCGGCCGCAGGCAGTGCACTAGCCGCTCGCCGCTCTCCTGGTGGCGGGCGCCACCGGTGCCGAAGACCGACCTCCACTCTTCGACGCCAACTTCGCCCTCAAGGCCGAGCGATACGGCGCCGGCCCCTCCCCACACCATGGGCATCTCCCCCCCGGAAGGCGTAGTAGTCGAGCGCGTTGGCGACCTGGTCATCCCCGCGCTTAAGGACAGTGCGCTCGTGGTAACCGACCGACTCGGCGCCCATCATGCGCATCCAAGCCACCCAGGTACCAGCCTCCCAAAATCGACGTCACGTACAACGTCACAACCGAAGGTTGTAATCGTGTTCGGACTTCTTGTCTTTATATGGGTATTAGCCGGGGCTGTGAAGACATTTTTCGGTGACCGGTAAATAGTGGCCGCTGACGGTAAAGAGAATATTGGGAGACTGGATAGACGGTTTCGCGCGGAGGCTCGGCGAAGCTGGATGGCTGAAGCATCGAGCGGGAGGTGCTACTCACGTATATGGGCTGAGGAGAAAAAGGGGATTGTGGTATGCAGCTGGCGTGGGTGTGAGGACCGAGAGGTGTCGGGACCGGTCCCGCGATTGAGGGTGAGCGTCCCGGGCTGCTCAATGGCGCGGGCAGCTGGTGATGAGTGGTCGACGACCGAGAAAAAATATTTGTGGCAGTACATGTCTCTAGCCGTCTGTAGGTGGCACGAACCGGCACCAGTTGGACTCAACAGGCAATTATGGACGCCAAAGCAATATCACAGCTGGGGCAATTCGTGTGCCACTATTGCGACTGCCATTAGTGGATGCAGGAGGTACCGATGCCGGAGACCGAGCCACTTCCCCACCTTCTCACCATCGAGCAGCTCGCTGAGCACCTCGGGGTGACGCAGCGCCACATTCGCCGCCTCGTCGCCGAGAAGAGAGTGCCCTACTTGAAATGGCGTAGGTTCATCCGGTTTGACCCAGCCGAGATAACGGCCTGGCTCGACAATGCCCGCACGCCCGAGACGAGTTGGCGTAGTGGCCGCGGCGCCTGAGCCTTTGCGGCTGTTCCCGGTTTGTCAGGGTGACCGGGACGGTGACACGCGCTCGCTGAACGTGGTACCGGTGTCTAGCGTGGCAGCCCTATAAGCGGTCGGAGAGGCAGCCACCAGAGTAAAGACGGCGCGGTGTCAGCTGGCCGAAACGATTGATCGAGCGAGGGCCTTAGGGCTCAGCTGGCGTGCTATCGGCCGGGCCGCCGAGTTGCCATACCAGACCCTCCATAATGGGTGGCGCCGGCAGGCGGCCCAGTAGTTGAGGCGAATTGAGTCTTGAGGTACTTCAGAGGTGGCGGTAGTCTTATTGACGTGGCTGCCCTCGCCGAGTTCTCTTTTTCCGATCTGGTCCAGCAACCTACGCGGGTGGCCTCCGTGGTGGAAGAACGGGGAAGGGTGGTCCTGCGGAGGCGCAACGCACCCGACCTCGTCCTCAGTCGGGCCAGCGATCTTACGGAGCTGGCCGGCTTCGCTCGGCTTCTGTCTCGCATGGTGACGCACCTCGAAGCGGGCGAACTCGCACAGACAGTCGCTGAGGCGTTGCCGTGGACCCGTTATCTCAGCGACCCCGAGCGCACTGAGTTCGTGAGGGACCTTCCCACTGTGATCCAGGACTGCGAGGACCTGGGCACGTTCGTTCCGCTCGAGGTCTACTTGACCCAATGGCGAGACACTGCCGCTATCTTGGCCGACCCTGAGCTGACTGATCGGCTCACGAGCCCTATCAAGAAACCGTTGGGTAAGCGCGTCACCCCACCGTGACGCCGTCGAGGCGGACGCCCCCACGAAGAGGTGAGCGCGTCGCTCCCCCACCGGCCCGCGGGGAGTGGGACGTGGTGTTCGCCACCAGTGACGCCGCCGACGGTTGGGAGGAGCTCGGGCGCCATGCTCCCGGGCCCACCAATGAATGCTGGCAACGGTTGCGCACCGATCCCCTTCGAGTGGACAGACGACAACACCCTCTCAAAGGACGGCTCTCGCACCGTCAGGTGGGCGACAAGCGGCTCCCACAATGGCAGTACGAAGTGACTGGCGCCGGCCGGCTGTGGTACTGCCCTGACCCAGACCGAAGAACCGTATGGTTGACTGACGCTTCCGTCGGCCACCCGAAAGCAACGGAGTAGACCGGAGAATGCCTGCCAACTATCGCCGCCATTTTGGCAGTCTCCGCAGGCTGCCCTCCCGACGCTGGCAGGCCGCATACTGGCATAACGGCGCCCGTCACGCCGCCCCGCACACCTTTGCCACCAAAACAGACGCCCAGGCCTGGTTGTCCTCAATTGAGACAGACATAAAGCGGGGCGTTTGGCTGGACCCTGAGGGCTCGAAGATCACGGTGGGATCGTGGCTCCAGCACTGGTTGGTGACCGTCGTCGACGGCCGCGTCGGCTCCGACAACACTCGCAGCAACTATGCCCAAATTGTGCGCGAACACATCGCCCCGGCGCTTCGAGAACTGAAACTAAACGAGCTCAGCGCGGAAAGGGTCGACGAGTTCTTGGCCGCGAAAGCGCGAGCCGGCTTGGCCAAAACCCACGTCTCGCGTATGCGCTCAATCCTCGCCGACGCTCTCCGCCATGCTGAGAGGCGCGGCCTGGTGGCCCGCAACGCGGCCGCCTTGGCGGTAATGCCGAGGACGAAACCGCCCACCGAACGTCGGTCATTCACTGCGGACGAAGCTCGGGCCCTACTCGTTGCGGCTAAGGGCGAGCGGCTGGAGGCTCTGCTGGTCGTCGGACTATCTGCCGGTTTACGCCCTGGCGAGCTCACCGGTTTGTTGTGGTCGGACCTCGAGCTCGACAGAACCCCTCCCACACTCACGGTCTCGGGAGCAATGAAACGAGGACCAGACGGGCGTGTTTCTCGAGGCGCCGTCAAACGCTCGAAGGATGGACGGCGCACCATCGCCCTGCCCCCCGCCGCTGTGAGTGCCTTGCGGGCACACCGCAAGCGCCAGTCAGAGGAACGGCTGGCCGGCTCGCATTGGCACGACGAGGGCCTGGTCTTCCCGTCTGCGGTCGGGACACCGCTGGACCCCTCCGATGTCCGTCGGACGTTCGCGCGAGTGGGCAAGAGGGCAGGGATCACCGATGCGCGGTTCCCGTACTTGCTACGCCACAGCGCCGTCTCGCTCCTTCTCGACAATGGGGCCAGCATCGAGGAGGTGGCCGACCTGCTGGGCGACGACCCCCGCACGCTCTACCGCCACTATCGACACAAGGTCCGGCCTATCGCCGAAGCGGCGACTCGCATGGAAGCCTTCCTGTCGGGCACTGCGACCCGTCCGTCACAGACCTGACAAAGGGTGCCCGGGCGCGCGACATCATTTTCGATCGCGGACGTAGCGCGCACGCCGAGGGCTTTCGGGCGCTCCGAGAGTGTCCTCTCAGGGAAGAAATCCCTGTTCAGAATGGGTGGGCGTAGAGGGAGTCGAACCCCCGGCCTCATGCGCGTCATGCATGCGCTCTAACCAACTGAGCTATACGCCCGAGCAACCGCCAAGGTTAGCAGCGCCAGCTCAGAGTAGTGGCGCTTGGCCTCAATGCTCCACCACCGCCACGGAGCGGGCCGCTAATCGCAAACGTGGTGCAGGGCCGGAGCCGGCACCGCCGTCACCCGCGTCCTCGGGGACTTCAAGCCAGACCTCGGCCGAAGAGGAGAGGACCACCGAACCAGAAGACTCGAGTGGCACGGCCTGTGGTACGCCGGCAAAGTTGGCCACGACGCTGAACCGGCCCCGGCGCACCACCAGCCAGCGAGCTTCTTCGTCGTGGGCCGTCGTGACCTGCTTGAGGTCGCCCGGGCCGAGGTCCGGCTGCTGACGGCGGAGAGCCACCAACCGGCGGTGCCAGTCGAGAAGCTCCGCGTGCGGTGCCCGTCCTGGCTCGGCCCAGTCGAGCTTCGAGGACAAGAACGTGGTGAGGTCCTGCGGGTCAGGCACCTCCATGCCAGCCCTTGTGGGGTATTCGCGGCGCCGGCCTTCTTTCACGGCCTGGGCGAGGTCCGGGTCCTGGTGGTCGGTGAAGTAAAGGAACGGGGTAGAGGCGCCCCACTCCTCACCCTGGAAGAGCATGGGCACGAAGGGCGACAGGAGCACAAGGGCGGCCCCCACCTTCAACAGGTCCGGCCCGACGAGAGCAGAAGTTCGCTCCCCGAAGGCCCGGTTGCCGATCTGGTCGTGATCCTGCAGGCAGCACACGAACGACTGGCCGGGCAGGTCGCCCGCCGGCCGGCCGTGATGGCGTTGGCGGAACTCGGAGAACTGGCCGTCGAACACATAACCGTCCCGAAAGACCTTCGCCAACTGAGAAATCCGGCCGAAATCCATGTAATAACCCTCACTCTCGCCGGTCAGCACGGTGTGAAGGGCATGGTGGAAATCGTCGTCCCAGCAGGCGTCGATGCCGTAGCCGTGTTGCTCCCGCGAACGACAAATCCTCGGGTCGTTGCGGTCGCTCTCGGCGATGAGCCACAAATCGCGCCCCATCTCACTTGCGAGCCGTTCGACAGCAGCCGACAGCTCCTCCAGTATGTGCAGTGCGCCCTCATCGAAGACGGCGTGCACGGCATCGAGGCGGAGCGCGTCGATGTGGTAGGCGGAAAACCACATGAGGGCATTGGAGTTTACGAAGTCGCGGGGCCCGTAACTGCCTTCGCCGTCGAAGTTTACGGCCCAGCCCCAGGGCGTGCGGTAGCGGTCGGTGAAGTACGGCCCGAACTCGCTCAAATAGTTCCCGGCCGGGCCGAGGTGGTTGTAGACGACGTCCAGTACCACCCCGAGGCCCTTCATGTGGCAAGCGTCGACAAAACGCTTGAATCCCTCGGGCCCGCCATACGAACGGTGCGGAGCCCATAGGTCGGTGCCGTCGTAGCCCCAACCCCGCGTCCCGCTGCCCTCCGCCACCGGCATGACTTCTACGGCCGTGACCCCGAGGTCCACAAGGTGGCTCAAATGCTCGATGGCCCCGTCGAAAGTCCCCTGCCGGCTGAAAGTGCCAATGTGCATCTCGTAGACGACCGCCGTGGACAGCTCGAAGCCGGCCCAATCTTCGTCGCTCCACCTGAAAGCGCTGTGATCTACGAGAGCAGAGGGCCCATCGGTACCCTCGGGTTGCCACGCAGACCGGGGGTCGGGGCGCCCTGGACCTCCGTCGAGAGAAAAGAGATAACGGGTGCCGGCCTTCGCCTCGGGTACGTCGAGGCGCCACCGGCCCCGATGGCCCCTCGCCATGGGCAGCCGGCCGGAAGGGAAAAGCACCAACTCGACGCGCCGGCAGCCAGGAGCCCATAGTTCGAACGTTGCCATTATCGAGCCATACCCAGCACCGGCGATGCTCAGTCCGGCACCGTTTCGGGGCCGGCTTCCTCGGGCCGGCCCGCCCGGGCCGGACCTTTTCGAGGAGCGCGACCGGCAACCCGGACAACAGGTCACTAAGCGCCACTTTGCCCCGCCAACGGCGGGCGGCCATCACGTCGTACCAGTCACCGGCGGGCAATGCCAGTGCGGTCCGCCCCCAACCTCCCTCTCGCTCCAGGAGTAGCGGCCATCGTGTGACGACTGTCACCACGTTGCTGCCCCGGCCGAACGCCACTACGTGGTTGGACGCCATCCCGCTGGCAGACAGCGGCTTATACCGGCCGCTCCTCCCTTCACCGAAGGAACTCGGGTGCCGGGCCTTCAGGGTGAGCGTTCGGCGCACCAGAGCCAGCTTGGTCAAGCCCCGCTCGTCTCCGCTGGCCCAAATACTCGGCAGGTCGGCGGCGGCCACTTCGCCGAGCAACGCCTCACGGGTGTCGTAGTCGACCGGCCGGCGGTTGTCGGGATCAACAAGCGCCAGGTCCCACAGTTCGGTGCCCTGGTACAGGTCCGGCACGCCGGGAGCAGTCAGTGTCAGTAATTTGAGAGCCAGGGAATTGGAACGTCCGGGGCGCCGGACTATATCGACAAATTCCTCCAGTTCAGATATAAAACGCCGCGACCTCATTACCCCGTGGGCGAAATGGTTGACGGCGCCCTCGTAGATGGGGCTCGGCTGGTCCCAGCTGGTGTGTACTTTGGCCTCTCGCACCGCTTTTTCGAGGAACTCAAGCGCCCGTTCAGGCGATATTGGCCACGCCCCGACCAGAGTCTGGTAAAACATCCACTCCGTAGCCGGGTCGGGCAGATCTGCCACTCGTAGCTTACGGTTCAGGACTTGCCATCTCTTCGTCGTCTCGACCCATTCCTCAGGTATCTCGGACAGTACGGATAGCCGGGCGCGGACGTCCTCTGAACGTTTCGTATCGTGGGTCGAAGTCGCCAGCAAACCGAAGGGGTGCCGCGATTGGGACCGGGTGCACCAGGAGTGGAACTCGTCCGCATCGGTGGCAGGAGTACCCGGGTCGCCGCCCACCTCGTTTACAGCCAACAATGGCATATACCGGTAAAAGGCGGTGTCCTCCACCGCCTTGGCCGTAACCGGGCTGGTAACCTGCTGGAACCGCAGCGCCATTTCGGTTTCCGCCGGCCCCGTTATATTCAGCAGTAGCACGTCGCGGAGAAAAGTCAATAATTCCCCGTCGATATCCGGGCAGCGAATACCAGCGGTTGCTATGGCCCGGGTCACAACGGTGATATCGCGTTCGGACGGTTTTTGCCCGGGCGAGACGTAGGTCCTGTAGACGCTATAGGCGGCGATCACCTCGGCCAGGCACTCACGCAACTCCTTGCGGGTGTGGTCGGAATGCCGCCGATGGCCTTCGCACACCCTGGCCATGTCTTCGACGACGCGGGTGAGGTCCGACGCCAGCGAACTGTCCAGTACCTGGATCTTGCAATCGTGGACAATGTCTTCCCAAGCTTGCTCTGACCCTGTAAATGCGTTGAAGGCGGCTTCAAGTACGCGGGCCCCTTCTTTTTTCACGAACAGGCCGCCGGCCACGTTGAGCCAGTCATAACCGGTCGTGCCGGCCACCGGCCAATCGGGAGGCAATTCCTCACCCCGGGCCAGTATCTTTTCGACCAGCGCCCATACACCGGCGCCCGCCTCGTCCAGCCGGAGGAGGTACGCCAGCGGGTCGCGCAGGCCGTCGACGTGGTCGACCCGCAATCCGTCGATGATGCCTTCGCGTATCCAGCGCAATATGAGCCGGTGGCTGTCGGCGAATACAGCGTCTTCCTCGACACGAATACCCACGAGCTCGTTTATGTCGAAAAAGCGGCGGTACTGGCCCTCCTCGGACGCGGTGCGCCAGAACGCCAGCCTGTAGTTCTGGCGCTGCAAGAGCGCGTCGAGGGCGTCGGGGCTGGCGCTGACGGCTTCAATCTCGCCGTCGAGGGCGGCGGCCACCTCAGGGTGTTCGGTGCACAGGACGGCCAGGCGGGCGCGGAGGACCTCCTTGTCCCGGTGGCGCTCGCGGACGCTGGCCCGGTCCGTTGCCCACGACGGTGGGAGCCGGCCCAGCGCGGTGCCGATGCTCTCGACCTCGGCCCGGACCGCCGGCTCGGTGCCGCGCGGCAGGTGCCGGGCCGCTCTCGAGACCAGCTGGTCCAGGCTCCGGGGGGCGATGGGCACCTGCTGGTCGTAGTAGCGCAGGACGAAGCTGCCGGCCGAACGCTCGAGCTTGAACCGCCCGGCCTCGAGCTCCCGGCCGTAATGGTCGCCCAGGAAGGGCAGGAGGACGACGGGGTGCGGCCGGCCGTCGCGCCCCTCTGGCGTTCCCCAGTCGACGTCGAAGTAGCCGGCGTAGACGCTCGAGGGCCCGTTTTCGAGGACGTCCCACCACCAACGGTTGTCCCTCGACGCCACGGCCATGTGGTTGGGCACGATGTCGAGTATCTGGCCGAGCCCAGCCTCGCCCAGCGCCTTTTGCAGCTCGGTGTGACCGTGCTCGCCGCCCAGTTCCTCGTTGACTGCCGAAGGGTCGACCACGTCGTAGCCATGGGTGCTCCCCTTCGCGGCCTGGAGCACGGGTGAGAGGTAAACGTGGCTCACGCCGAGGTCGGCCAAGTACCCCGTGATGGCCGCGGCGTGGGAGAAGTCGAAGCCGCCGTGGAGCTGCAGCCTGTAGGTAGCACGCCGGGGCGCCCGTTGGGGCTGGGCCCTCCCGGGTGCAGGTGTCTTGTGGTCCATCGCTACCCGTTCTATATCTCCCCGCCCCTGGGTGGCTAACCTGACGCGACGACGTGATCGGATTCATCCCGAGCCCTCCCTCCAACGGCATCACCGTAGGGTCCTTTGAGCTCCACTTCTACGGACTGCTTATTGCCATCGGGGTGCTCGCCGCGGCGTGGCTGGCGCAGCGCCGCTGGGTGCAACTGGGCGGCTTCTCCGGCACGATGGTCCCGATCGCCTTTTGGGCCGTGGTGGCGGGCCTGATCGGCGCCCGCCTGTACTCGGTCGCCACCAGTTGGCAGCAGGACACCGGCGGTAACCCGGCCCAGATCTTCGAGATATGGAACGGCGGTCTCGGCATCTGGGGTGGTGTAGCCGGCGGCGTCTTCGGCGGGTGGCTGGCCGCTCGCCGGATGCAGGTCCCCCTCCCGCCGCTTCTGGACGTCGTCGCCCCCGCCGTCCCCCTGGCCCAGGCCATCGGCCGCTGGGGCAACTACTTCAACCAGGAGCTTTTCGGCCGACCCTCCACGCTCCCGTGGGCGGTGCGCATCACCAACCAGGCCCAACTGGGGAACATCTACCCGCCGAAGTACCGCCCGCCGATGGTCGACGGTGTGTACCTGCCGGGAACGTTCCAGCCGACGTTCCTCTACGAGTGCATCTGGGACCTGGCCACGGTCGGCCTCGTGCTACTGGTGGAGCGCAAGGTCAAGTTGAGGCGGGGCTACCTGTTCGCGGCCTACGCGGCCATCTATACCTTCGGCCGGTTCTTTACCGAGTACCTGCGCATCGACCCTTCCCACCGGTACCTGGGCCTGCGCTTGAACGATTGGACGAGCGTCGGCGTCTTCGTCGTCGCCGGGGCCCTCCTCCTGAGAGGGAGGCCGAAGCCGGGCGACGACCTGGTGGGCGAGCCGCTCCCGGCCGCGGTGCAGGCAGGGGAAAAAGCCCGGGCGGACCAGGCGGCCCGGCGCGGGCAACCGCCCCAGGCCGAACAGGAGGCCGCGGCCCAACAGGAAGCCGCGGCCCAACGGGAAGCCGAGGCGGCTGGGGCGGACAAACCGAGCAAGGACGACGAGGCCGGAGCGGCAGATGGCGCACACGGGGACCAACCAGCCGTAATAGGTGGCGAAGCGGCGGCTACAGCGGTGGCGGTGGCAACGAAGGTCGAGAACGGCGCCGCAGAGGCGACGACCGAGGACCGAAGCGGAGGGGACAGGAGGGCGGGAGACGAGGGCTCGGGAGAGGACAGCCCCGGAGGCGAGAACCTCGAAGGTGAGGGCCCGGAAGGTGAGAGCCTGCGAGGTGAGAGCCCGGGCCAACGACTACGTCCGCGGTGGCGAGCACGGCGGCGGACGCCGGATCGGAACCGCCCGTCGCCACCTCCTCGGATGGCCGCGGCGCGGGCGATCGGGCCCCGGAGGCAGACAACGCACCAGCCACGAGCACGGCCGCCGAAGGGACCGGCAGTGTGCCCCCGCCGTCCCCACCGGACGGCGAGACTACTTAGTCAGGGGGAGAATGACGGTTAGTCAGAGGGAGAACCACGGCCGCCTCAGCGCCACCAGGGCTGCGCCCGCTGCTGAGCGATGTTGGTGGCCGGCTCGGCCATGGCGGCCAGGTCCCGCTTGACGTGCAAGAGGTGCTCACGCACCCATAAGAGGTAGCCCTCGTTGTCGTCGCTCGTGAGCCGTTCCGGAGCGGGCAGGCTGACCAGCTCCTGGGCCACAGTGGCAGACGTTCGCGATAGCCGGGCGGCCAGGTCATCGCACAGGCCGGCGAGCCGCACCGACTCCTCGACCAGGACCTGACGAGCCGCATCGGCCTCGTGTTCGGGCCGCGGCGTACCGGTCAGGGACTGGGCCGTCAGGCGCAGGCGCCTGGCCCCGCCCACGAGGCGCCAGACCTGCTCCTTTGGCACCCGCTTGCTCCCCTGTTCGGCCTGAAACGCCCTGAGGGCGTCGTCCAGGCGGCTGCTGGCCCGGATCGTGGCCGCTCCCCCGTCGGGCAACCCCGGCCGCATCCCGAGCGCCCACGCTGTCGCCTGCACGAGGTAAAGGCCGCCGCGATGGAAAGAATCGGCCAGGTCGTCAGCGACGATCTTGGACGCGCCCCGGGGCCAAAAGAACAGACCGACCAGCGCGCTCACGCCGGCGCCGATGGCGACATCTTCGATCCGTACCACGCCCACCTTCCAGCCCACGGGCACGAGGATGTTGAACAGGATGCTGATCGTCACGGTGAAGAAGGCTTGGCCGACGGCGAAGGGGAAGGTGCCCGGAGCGTAGGAGGCGATCAGTACCGCGATGGGCAGGGCGACCCACAGCGCGGCGATGTGGCTGCCGATGACGATGATCAGGCCGGCGCCGATGAAGAACCCGACGACGGTCCCGCCCAGGGCGCGCAGCGCAGTGGCACCGGTCGACGCCGCGTTGGTCCGCAGCACGGAGACCGTACCGAGCACGACCCAGAAGCCGTGCTGGACATCGGTCACGTCGGCTACGGCCACCGCTACCGCCACGGCCAGCGCGCCGCGGGCGCTGTTCAGGAACCATACCGAGCGCAGGCTGGCGTGGCCCGTGAGCAACCGGCGGGCGCTGTAAAGGAAGACCGTCCGTTTCAGCGGCGAGCCAGCCACCCCGGGATCTCCCTGCCAACGTGAGAGCTCCGCGGCGATGATCTCAGGGTCGGCGTCGCGGCAGGCGATGAGGGCGTCGGTGGCGCAGCTGATGGCCGCGGCGGCCACGATCCGGGCGTGGAACGAGATGTGGACCGCCTCCGCCTCACCCGCGCTCCCGTCGTCCAGGATGGCTTCCCCGGCGGCGTCGACCGATTTCTCGAGCTCGTCGAGGTCCTCACCGAGAGAAGGCATGTCCGTGCCGGCCAACAGCTCGGCCGTGTCTCGGAGCACGGTGGCGGCTTCGGCGAACAGGCGCCGGTCGGACGCCGCCACTTTCTTCAGGTCCGTGCCCTCCCGAAGTGCCTCGGAGACCAGGGTGGTGCACCATTCGAGCGATTCGACCAGGTTGGCCAGCGCCTGGTCAGGCACGGCCAGCCCGGTCGGGCGATAGGGGGACGAGTCGAAGGCGTTCATCAGGGCGCGCTTGGCCGCCATCGTCGCCTCACTGTCCTGCCCCAGGCACGGGCGCTCCAGCGCGTTGTTGAGCTGGTCGGACAAGGCGGTGGCTGATCTGGCGGCGGCGGCTCGCAGACGGTCTCCTGGCGGGCGGGGAGACAGCAGGAGCACGGCCAGCGTGCCGAACACCGAGGCCAACCACCACCCCGCCAGACGGTCGGGGACGACGCTGAAGGACGCTCGCGACGTGGCTGGCAGCACGTATGCCACCAATGCGGCCACGGCTCCGGAGGCCGCATTCGGCCCGACGATGCCCGAAAAGAGCACGCAGAACGCCACCGGGACGGTGACCACGGCCGCGACCGCGGTGTTGAAGCTAATGGCGGTGCCGATGATGATCAGGACGCTGCCGGCGACGGCTAGGAGGGTGTGGGCCAGCAGCTTGTCCCGCCGGCTTCCGCCGAAGCTGGCGAACAACAAGGTGGCGAAGCTGCCGAAGGCGGCGAACGTCGCCATCTGCTGGTTGCCCACCACCTGGCTGGTGAAGGCGAACAGGGGCGGCATGACCAGCGTGACCCGGAGAGCGCGAAAAGCGGCCGGCTTCGACCAGACGGGACGGATCGAGTGGGCAAAGGCCGCGAAACGAGCTCGCCTTGGCTGCTGGGAGCTAAAAGGAGGGGCGGGCGGGGCCGCGGTAGGAGCAGCCACGCCGGCAGTGTAGGGCACGCCCGCCTTCGGGTGCTAGTGGTCGGCGCCCGGGCGGGCCGGAAGGGGCCAGATGGCTAGAACGGTACGATCGTCCTGGCAGCCCCGGCGGCTGAAATCTGCGGCATAGGCCAGGTCGAGGGGGGCCAGTACGCCGCTCGGGCCTCCGCTCAAGACTGCGGCTAGCGCCGGGGCCACGGTTTCCGGCCCTTCCCGTAACGGGTCGGCCACGCCGTCGGTGAGCAGCACCAGCGCACTCGAGGCCGACAAAGTGACCGAAGCGAGCTCGATGGCACCCGGTCTGGCGTGCTCTCGCAACGGCAAGACCTCGACAGGCAGCCCCCTTAGGTCGTCGTCGTCAGGGTCAAGGAACAGTTCACGCCACTGACCTCCCTCGAGGACGAAGGCGGAACTGTCACCGACACGGGCCAGGGTCCCCGTGGCCCCTCCGGCGCCAGCGGAAAGCACGGCCACGACGATGGTCGTGGACAACTCGGCCGCCACCGCGCCTCCAGCACGCGACAGCTCCTCGCTGGCCGCCCGCACCGCCGCCTCGCACGCCTTCTGACCCCAGTTGTTCGCGTCGTCCCGATTATTCGCGCCGGCCCGATTATTCGCGTCGGCCCGATTATTCGCGTCGGCCCGAGTTATTCGCGTCGGCCCGATTATTCGCGTCGGCCCAGTTATTCGGATCGGCGAGGTACTCGCTGGCGGCACTGACCGCAATGTCAGCCCCCTCGCCGCCCCGGGCGACCGTGCTGACGCCGTCGGCGATGACTAAAGCCAGCCCGCCCGGCTCGACCCTGGCCCAGGCGTAGGCATCCTCGCAGCGCCGCCCGGCCAACCGGTGAGCTACTCCGGCTACCGAAGCGGCCAGGACCACGAACTCCTCCGACCGGCCTCCGTCAGCGCGGTAGCAGGCGTTCCCGACGGAGGCTCTTGCTCGGAGGGGGACGGGCGACTCGCTGGCTGTGGAAGGCTCGCCCCAAGCCGGGCCAGCCCATCCGTGGCTCATTCCAACTCGTCCACCGGGATAGCTTGCATGTTGGGCAATTGTGGGGGCACTAGCTGGGGCGTGCCGGTGTAGGCGCTGGCAGAGGAACTGACGATCGACTGGACGAGGCCGGCCATGAGCTCTGGCACGACCGCAGAAGGGGCGGCGCCTTCGGCCGCCACGTAAGCCCGATGGGGCTTGTTCTCGGCCACGGTGGCCAGGATTTCAGGGACCGCTTCGCCGAAGCCGAAAGCCAGGATGTTGGGGTGCCGACGCCAGGACGGGTCGATGAGCCGCCGATGAGCCTCGAGCCAGCGTTCTTCGGGGTCGGTTGGCCGCCCGTCAGACACGAACAGCACGGCCGGCCGGTACCACCGCTCCCCCGTCGCCCGACCAGCGAAATAGTCGGCTTCGATGACGCGCCGCAGGTGGTCGAAGGCGGCGGCGTAGGAAGTCCGGCCTTCCACCTCGACCTTGGGCATCGACTCAACGAGGGCCAGGTCGGCCAGAGGCAGGACCGTCCGCGCGACGTCGCTGAATGTGACGATCCCGAAACGGATGACCTCGGCGACGGCCGGGTCCTGGCCCACGGTGGCCCGGATTTGGGGCAGTTCGGCATTGACCTCGGCGATCGGCTCACCGCTCATCGACTGGGAAACGTCCAGGCAGAGGTAGAAGGGAAAGACGGCGTAGCGTTCTTCGGTGCCGAGGTGGTCGCTCGCCATGACCGGTTCGACGCTACCGGAGGCCCAGTTCAAAGACAATATGAACTCGGCTCGCAAACTCGGTCTCCTAGAGGCCGATCCAGGGGCTGACGATCATGGCTACGACGAACAAGGCCACGCACGCCGCGGCCACGTCAAGCACCAGGACCCCGGCCAGCCGGCGCACGCCGTAGGCCCGCCGGCCAGGGGAGCGCGTCCATCTGGCGGCGGCTCGGTGCGCCGCTCCCCACATCACCAAGACTTGGCCAATCATCTGGCGCGGGCTCAGCGGCGGTGCGGTCCCCGCCGAGCCCCCGATGGCGCCGGCACCCACCGTCCCGGGCGCGCCCGTGCCCGAACCCCCGCCACCCGTCCCGCGCAGCACTTCGCCACCCACCCCCAGAGGGGCGCTGGCGCTGATCAGCCGCCATGTGGACGGTGGCCGGTGGCGCAGAACGGGGCGGACAACGACGTCTGGCACCGTCACGCTGGGCGCGAAGGAGCGGGCGGGGGGCACGGAGGGTGACGTGGCCAGTTTCGGGGTGGCCAGTCTCGGGGTGGCCAGTCTCGGGGTAGCCAGTTTCGGGGTAGCTGGTCTCGGGTCGCCCTGGGCCTGGCGCACTGAGGCCCCCAGCTCGACCGCCGACAGGACGCCGAGCAGCTCTTCCAGATGGGCCAGCCACTCCGCCGGCGCCGGGCGGTCGGCCGCGTTGACCAGCGAAAGGGACCGCTCACAGAGCTCCCAGAGCCCGGGCATATCGGGAAACTTCCTCCAGGACCGCGGTAGCTCCAGGTCCACGTTCACATGCTGGCCGCCTCGTTGGTGGCCCTGTATAGGAAAGTGAGCGGCCCCGACGACCCGCAGGAACGCGATGGCCAGCAGGTAACGGTCCGACGCCTCAGTCGGTTGCCCGCCAGGGCGTACGGCCGGGTCACCCCAGTTAGGCGTGGTGGCCCGCTGCCGCTTCACCCGGGCCTGGTCCAGCCGGGCCTGGTCCAGCCGGGCCTGGTCCACTTGGGCCTGGTCCACTTGGGCCTGGTCCACTTGGGCCTGGCTTGGGCCGGTCACGTCCAACTGGGGCCGGGCCGGCTCGCAATCGGCTAAGCCGACGGCCCCGACGTTGAAGCTGTCCGAGGAACCGGTTTGCGCCACCGCTCCCGTCTCATCAGGGTCACCCGGCCACCCGGGGTCACCCGGCGCCGCCGCGGTAACGGTAGCGCCGTCGCAGTCCAGGACGTACACGGCCGGCACCGGGTCCAGCGACCAGAGGACGTTTTTGGCCGATAGGTCCCCGTGGACGACCTGCAGCTGCGACCCTCCGGCCTGCCAGGCGTCGAGGAGCCGGGCCAGGGCGTAGACGAGGGCAACCCGCTCGGGTGCGCCGGGTGCGGGCATCATGACTCCGTAGGCGACGGCTATCCGATCAGGGTCGTTGGCCAGGTAGCTGAGACTGGCCAGCCTGTTCCGGCCGTCGCGGTGGCGTACCCAGAACCCGTGCGGAGCCCGGGGCATGACCGTCCCGAGGGCCATCGATGGGTCGTCCCCCACCACCACGGACACGGGCCAGGCGGACGACGAGAGGACCCGGGCCGAAAGGGGCGCGTCACGAGCGGCGAGGAGGGATGGGAAGACAACGAGCGAGCTCAGTTCCGGGACGGGGTGCGGGCGGCGCAACTCCTTGTACACGCTCGGCCGGCCGAGCCCGGCCGGGCCCGACACGACCTCGAAGACACGCCCTTCACCCCCTTCAGCCAGCAGCTCGCCCAGGCGGAGCTCGGAACGCAGGAGCGGGTTCAATACCCGGCCGCGACGTCGACCAGCCCGATGAGAGGTTGGCCGCTGGCAAACCGCTCCACGTTTTCCTTGACTCGCTCGGCGAACAGCGGGCGGATCATTTGGGTGGTGTCAGCGGAGTGCGGGGTGATGAGGCAATTGGGCAGCGACCACAAAGGGTGACCGTCCGGCAGGGGTTCGGGGTCAGTAACGTCCAGCGCGGCCCCTCCTATGTTTCCTTCCTGGAGGGAGGTGACCAGGGCGGCGGTGTCCACTTGGCGGCCGCGGGCCACGTTGACTAGCCACGCGTCGTCCCTCATCAGGTCCAGCTCGGGCACCGAGATGATGCCTTCGGTCTCAGATGTGAGGGCCAAAGCGACGAAAACGACCTGGGCCTGCGGGAGTACTGAATGGAGCTCAGCCGAAGGGACAGTGCGGGCCGCGCCTTCGACGGGGTCAGTCCCCTTGCGCATAACAGTGGCGTGAACGCCGAACGGGGCCAGCAACGCCAACAACTCCCTAGTGATGCCACCGCCACCAAGGATCGTGACGGGCACGCCGAAAAGGGAAATGCCGGCCGGCTTTCCCCAGGACCGAGCCCGGGCCCTTTCTGGCAGTTGCCTGAGCCCCGCCAGGGCCAGGCAGAGGGCGTGCTCAGCCACCGGCCGGGCGTAACTTCCCTTGGCGCAGGTCCACGTGACCCCGCTCGCGTGCGGGCTGGAGAAGACGCCGGCCTCAAAGAAATGCTCTACGCCTGCCATAGGCAACTGCACCCAACGTATGCCCTGGTGAGCGCTAAGAGTCTCGAACAGCCCATCCTCGGCAAAGCTCCACCAGACGAGGGCGTCGGCAGCCTCCCCATCGCCGACTAGCTGGCCGCCGCCCTGCTGGACCGCCTCGATCACGAAGTCAGCCGCCGTAGGGGCCACCGCGACTCGAGGCGCCGGGGGCACTACCAAACCGGCTGGTGGAGGCGCCGATGACCCCAGCGGGCGAGGCTTTCCCAGGCCGAGGGTTCACCAGCGACGGCTGATTTGATCAGGTAGCAGAGAAAGTTGTCGTCGCCATCGAGCGCAGTGCCGGTCGCGCTCGACCCCACGGGGTGGCGCACGTCGACCCGCCAGAACTGCTCGTCAGCGTGCTGCGAAATGGCCACGTCAAAGCGCTGGCTGTTGACCGTTACACCTCGGCTGGCGACCAGCTTTTCGCTCACGCAACCCCCGTTCCCAGTCCAAGAGCCAGTATGTGTGAGGGTGCCGACCGACGCGCTGATACCCCGAAAGTTGCCCTGGACTATGGCCCCGAAGTTTAGCCGGGGTGATATCCGGATTGCGGGCCCTGCGCCTCAGCCCCGTGGCCCGGTCAGGGCGCCAGCCGGTTGCCCGGGTGGCTCGTTAGTAGTCTCGTCGGGCTCCATGGAGAGCGTCGACGGCCACCAGTTCCAGCGGCCGAGGAGGGCCACCGTCGATGGCACCAGTAACGTCCTGACCAGGAAGGTATCCATAAGGATGCCTATGGCGAGGCCGAAACCAATGTCGCGGACCTGGCTGCTACCAGGGCCGCTGCCGGCCGAGAAGGCCAGCACCAAGAAGGTCCCGGCCAGGACCATACCCGCCGACGTCACTGTCGGGCCCGTCCGGCCCACGGCCCGGATGACGGCGGCGCGCAGCTCCATATGTCTAGCCTCTTCCCGGATCCGCGTCATGACCAGGATGTTGTAGTCCTCGCCCAGCGCCAGCAGGAAGATGAACATTAGAAAGGGCAGCACGAAAGTTATGCCGGAGTTGCCGCCGATGTAGATGAACACGATCGTCGAAAGTCCTATGGCGGCCAGGTACGAGAGGCCCACACTGACGATCAAGTAGAGCGGCGCGATAAGGCTTCGCAACACCAGGGCCAGGAGCAGCCCTATGGCCAGGATGGCTATCGGGATGATCGTCGTCAGGTCGTGGTTGGACGTGCTACTCACGTCGAAGATGGCCGCCGCCTCGCCGGCGACGCCACTTGCCTCGGCGCCCGAGACCGTTGCCGCCTTGTCCACGGCCGTGCGGACCTGGGGTGTGGCTCGCAGGGCGGGGGTCGAGTCCTGGGAGCCGGCCTTCAGGCTGGCCAGGAACTGGATCGTTTTGCCGTCCGTAGACACGTACTGGACCAGTGACCGGTAGGCGTTGTACTGGGCCGGCGGGATGGTGCTGTCCGCGGGCTGAGGCAGCGGGAGGTCAGCCGGAGGGCCGAGCTTCGAGTACAGAGCCTCGAGTTCACTAGGCAGGATGGCGGTGCCATTCGGGTTGAGCGGGCCGGCCAGTTCGCTGAAGATACCGGAGGCCTGCAGCGAGAGACCGGCCTTGGCGATCGGGGTGGCGTTCGTCCACACTGAATCGCCGTACCGGAACACGAGGTTGGCGGGGTTGGCGCTCGAGGAGGGGAAGTGCTTGGCCAGCAGCGCGTTGCCCGCGGCGACCTGGGTGCCGGCCGGCGCGGTGAGGGCGCCGGCAAATCCGGACGAGTAATAGCCGAGGGCGGCGAACGAGAGCCCGATAAAGAAGATCAGCCCGGCGGCCAACGTACGCCCTGGCCTAGCCACCAGACGGGCGGCAATACGGCCCCACCAACCGTCCTTTTCAACCTCCCCGGGACGAACGGGCCGGATCGTCTTCGAAGGCCAGAATGCAGCCTTGCCGAAGACGGCGAGCAACGCCGGCAACAGCGTAAGGCCGGCAATGAGCATTACTGCGATGCCGAGGGCCAACGGCACCCCGAGGTCGTGGTATAGGCCGAAGCTGGCTAGCAACAAGGTCAGCAAGGCGAAGATAACGGTGGCCGCCGACGCGCTTATGGACTCCCCTACCCGAGCCAAAGCGTGGGCGACGGCGTCCTTCGGTTCCAACCCGGCGCGCAGCTCCTCACGGGTACGGAACACCAGGAACAGCCCGTAGTCCGTGCCCGCACCCAGCATTAACACAATGAGCAGGAGTTCGGTGATCTCCGAGATCTTGATGCCGGAGCTCGAAGCCAGGGCGCCGATGAAGCGCATCGAAATCACCAGGGCGATACCCGCGGGGGCCAGCGTGATCAGCGGCGCCAGCAGGGAGCGGAAGATGAGCAGGAGCAGCACGATGATGAAAAGGAACGAGAGGGATTGCACCTCGCTGCCCGTCTTGTTGGACTGAGCCTGGTTGGCCACGTTGGTCGCGATCGGGCCAGCCACATGGAACGACAGGCCGGAACTGGCGTTGTCGGCCTCGTTCGCCGCCTTCTGGAGGGCGTCGATGATCGTCTTTTGGGCCGATATGTCGCTCTGCCCGACATCGACGGTGACCAGGATGCGGGCCGCCTTTCCGTCGGTCGAGACGCCCACCACCTTGGAGTCGCTGACCCCCGGGACCTCTCCCGCCGTCTTAGCCATGGCATTGATGGCCAACAAGTCGGCCGGGGTTAGGTGGCCGTCGACGGAGGCGACGATGATCACCTGGCTCTGGGAGCTGACGTTGCCGATGAGCGGGGTGGCTAGGGTGGCCGCTTTCTGGCTGGGCGCGCTCGAGGGCAAGAACTGCGAGTTGTCGTTGTTGACCTGGCTGCCCATAGAGGGCAGGGTGATGCTGGCGATGATGGCGATGGCGATCCATGCGCCAATGACGAGCCAGCGGAAACGGACCGAAAACCGGCCGAGTCCGGCGAAGAAGCGTTCGGGGAGGCTCAAGTCGAAATTTCTCCTGGTGGGCGGCCCAGGGAGGGCTCTGGAAAGGGTCCGGCATCAGCCTAACCCCGTCAAACCTGAAGCCGCACCCAATAATTCTCATGCATAAATACGCCCCGACCAGGACCGAACGCGCCGCGTCGACGGATTTGTTAATTGTTTTTAACTACGCGTGGCGAGCCCGGATGTCCCTCAACAGCAAGCAGGGATGGCCCGAACATGACCAAAAACGCACATAAAGCCCCGGCCAAAAGTTGACGCTCCGAGTCCACTTTTTCAGCCGGCGGGAACGTGGGCTCGCCTCATTTACATAACGAATTTGCGGCTAAAAGAGGCCGCGCCGGCGGCGTCCAGGGCACATCACTATCCTTGATAGCCCCGGTCCTTGATAGCCCCGGTCCTTGATAGCCCCGGTCCTTGATAGGCCCAGTCCTTGATAGGGACCGTTTTTCCTCAGCGGGACGGCCCGAAGCCGAACGGACGCGCCGGTCCGAACGTGGGTGGCCCGGACGTGGGCGGCCCGGACCGCGGCGGGGCCGGTCCATTCCCGGGGCCCGAATCTCGTCCACCAGGCCGTACCGCAGTGCATCTTCGGCCCCGAGCCACCGGCCCATGGAGAGGTCCGCTTCCAGGTGCTCGACTGGCCGGCCCGTGGCCTGCGCCAACCGCTTCACAAACCGCTCGAGTTCGATCCTGTGCTGCTCGGCCCAGGCCGTCAATTGGCTGGCGTTCCCGCTGACGGACACTTCCGGCTCGGCGAGGTGGAACTGAGCATGCGGAGCGGCCACTCGCCGAGCCCCGGCAGCCACCACCCCGACCGCGGCCCCTTCGGCCCGGCCCAGGCAGGTGACGCGGACGGGGACGCCAAGCAGGTCCATGGTGTCGATGAGCGACATGGCCGAATGCAGTGGCCCCCCGCTCGAGCCCACGTAGAGCTGCACCGCCCCGTCACCGGTGGCGTCGAGGGCCATCATTTCCGCGCAGGCGCGCGCCACCGACGCGTCGTCGAGAGGCCCCCATAGCCGCACCACCCGCTGCTCGAGGAGCTGGGCGTCGAGCGAGGGGCGCTCGTCCCAAGGCCCGGAGAGGTTCATGACCCTGTGCTCACTGGCCAACGCTCATTTGGTCGATGCTCCATTGGCCGTTGGTCACCGATCGTCTCTGGCCTCCAGCGAGATCAGCGACAGGTTCCAGTCCAGGCGCTGGCCGAGGGCCGCTGCGTAGCGTTCGAGGGTCGACAGGCGCAGGTCCGCTTGGCCCGACTCCAGCCTGGCCACGGCGGACTGGGACGTCCCCATTCGCGCCGCCACCTCTGTCTGCGACAAACCCAGCTCGACCCGCCGGGCCGAGAGCGTTCCCGCCAATGATTTCCTCTTTTCCGCCATCTCCTTGAACCCCGGGAACACCGGGTCATGCCGACGCTCGTTCATCGCCACCAACACTATATTAGAAAAGGCATCGCCTATTCGAGATACCAGATAGCCTATATCGCAGCGGCGTACGCCGCCTACAACGACTACGCAGGCAGCCTATGAGCCTAAGAGCCCGAGAGACGCAGGAGGAGATTTCCATTGTCCGTCATACCCACGGTCCTCGATCAGTCATCCAGAGGAGAGCGGGCCTACGACATCTACTCGCTGTTGCTGCGCGAGCGGATCGTGTTCCTGGGCCAAGAGGTCGACGACCAGATCGCCAACCTGCTCGTCGCCGAGATCCTCTACCTAGATAGCGCCGACCCCGGCAAAGACATATTCCTGTACATCAACTCGCCCGGCGGCCTGTCGTATGCAGGCATGGCGATCTATGACGTGATGCAGCACGTCAGCTCGGAGGTCTCTACGCTCTGCGTCGGGATGGGTATGTCCGCCGCCGCCATGATCCTGTGCGGAGGCGCCCCGGGCAAGCGCCTGGCCACCCCGAACGCCAAGATCATGATCCACCAGGGTTCGGCCGGCACCAGGGGAGCACCGCGGGACATGGAGATCCACTTGCGAGAGGTCCTGGCCACCACCAAACGGATGGCGCAGATCATCTCCTACCACTCCGGGCGACCGCTCGAGGATGTCGAACGCGACATCGACCGCGACTTCTTCATGACGGCCGAACAGGCCAGAGACTACGGGCTGATCGACGAGGTCATTACGCCGAGGCGTGGTGTCTCGGCCGAGCTGCTGGCCGCTGCCGACCAGGCCGCTGAGGAAATCGCCGCCGCTGTCTGAGCGCCGCCGCTGTCTGAGCGCCGCCGTCTGAGCCGTCGGGAGGCCGGGCTCCTTGCCCGCGGCCCGGCCCCGGCCTAGAGTTCAGCAACAGCAACCTACTGGTCAGCGAAGTCCGGTGAGAACCCGGCGCTGTCCCGCAACTGTCGTCCCTCCGCCAATTCGGGCGAGGGGGTAAGCCAGGTCGCCTGGCCAGCAGGGAGCGACTAAGCACGTCGAGGCCACGAGCTTGTCGCAGGGTCAGCCCTGTCCTCAAGCAAACTCGACCAAAATATGAGGAATTTGCCATGAGGAAGAGGTGGGCCAGGATTTCGCTGGCGGTCGCGGGCTTCGTATTCTCCAATGGCCTGATATTTGTGGCTCCGGCCGCGGCCGAACCGGCCCCGCCCGCGGCCAAACTGGCTGGGCTGAAAGCGACAACCGCCACGTTCCCGGTGACAGTGCAGAGCGGCGATGGAAGCGTGGTCATCCCGTCGCGTCCGGACCGGATCCTTTCCCTTTCTGCCAGCGCCACCCAGATGTTGTACGCAACGGGGGCCGGTAGCCAGGTCGTCGGTGTAGACAAATACTCGACCTACCCTCCTGGCGCGCCGCGCACGAAGTTCACGGGCTACGAGTCCAGCGCAGAGGACTACCTTTCCCTGCGCCCAGACCTCGTCATATTCGCGTTCAAAACGGGGGCGCTCATCCAGCAACTGCGGGCACTGCATATCCCGGCCTTAGTGCTGCCGCCGGCAAAGGGAATGGCGGGCGTTGACAACCAATTAGCCGAGCTCGGCACGGCTACGGGCCGCCCATCCGGAGCCCGCAGCGTGGAAACTTCGCTCGCCGCCGACTTGACCGCGACTACGCGAAACGTCGGGACCGCCGGGCGGGGCAAGACCTACTACATCGAAGTCGACCCGACTTTTTATACGGCGACTTCAAAAACGTTCATCGGGGCGGAGTTCTCTCTGTTCGGAATGCGCGATATCGCCGACGCTGCCGGCCACGGTACTGGGTACCCGCAGATCTCGGCCGAGTACATCCTCAAAGAAAACCCCGACTATATATTTCTGGCCGACACCGTATGTTGCCACCAGAACGCGGCCAGCTTTGCCCGCCGGCCGGGCTTTAGCGTGCTGAGTGCCGTCCAGCTCCATCACGTGGTCGGGGTCAACGACTCGGTGGCGTCACAGTGGGGCCCGCACACCATCGAGATATTCGTCGCCTTATTGGCGAAAGTATTGCGGTCATGAGCGTCCTGGCGGCCGAGCCCAGGGAAAAAGGGCCGAGCCTTTTCGACATCGAAGAGCAACAGGCCCCCACGCTCTACCCGACCAAGCTCCGTCCGGCCCACCTCGTTGTCGGGGTGGGCTTCTTACTGGCCGCAGCTATAGCCAGCATCCTCGTCGGCCCGGCTGACCTGGCGCCCGGCGCCGTATTGGCTGAACTGGCCAGCAAGCTCCCCTTCGTCCACCTGCACCCGGGCCTGTCCGAGACGGGCTCTATCGTCGTGTGGCAGCTGCGCATGCCGCGCATGGTCCTAGGTGGCCTGGTGGGGGCCATGCTGGCGACGGCCGGGGCGTCCTACCAGGGAGTTTTTTCGAACCCCCTGGCCGACCCGTACCTGCTCGGCATTGCCTCGGGGGCGGGGCTGGGCGCCACCGTGGTGATCGTCGAGGGGCCCGTCCTCGGCCCGCTGCCGGCTGACGCCTTGCCGGTGGCGGCCTTTGCCGGTGCTGTCGTGGCTGTCGCCGCCACCTTCGCCCTCGGCCGAGCCCGCGCCGCAGGCCGGTCGGCGGCGTCGATGCTCCTGGCCGGAGTGGCAGTAGCCGCTTTTTTCACGGCGGTGCAAACGTTTTTGCTCCAACAGAGCTCTCCCGGCGACCTCACCGTCGTTTACAGCTGGATACTGGGCGGCCTGTCCACGGCCGGCTGGGGACAGGTGGTGACGGTCCTCCCCTACATCGCAGTGGCTCTGGCCGTCCTGGTGGGCGCCCGCCGGCTGCTCGACGTACTGGCGGTGGGCGACGAGGAAGCGACCAGCCTCGGTGTGCGAGCCGAACGGGTACGCCTGGTGGTCATAATCGCGGCCACGCTCGGGACGGCCGCCGCAGTTTCAGTGAGCGGGCTCATCGGGTTCGTGGGCATAATCGTGCCGCACACGATCCGGCTCCTGGCCGGTCCCAGTTACCGGCGCATCCTCCCGCTTTCGGTACTGTTCGGGGCCGGGTTCCTTATCCTGGCCGACCTGATCGCTCGCACCGTGATCTCCCCGGGCGAGGTACCGCTGGGGGTCGTGACGGCGTTCCTCGGTGCCCCGTTCTTCCTCGTCATACTCCGACAGTCGAGAAGGCTGACCTGAAGTGCTGGACATCGAGAACGTGTCGGTCGTGCTCGGGGGGACAACCGTCCTGTCCGGGGTCTCGGCCAGTGTCGACCACGGCGGGTGGCTGGGCGTCATCGGCCCGAACGGGGCCGGGAAGTCGACATTGGTCCGGGCCGTCGCTGGGCTCGTCCCCTACGCAGGCCGGGTGAGTATCGGCGGCCGGGAGCACCCGGGCGGCGACCGCCGGGGCCGGGCGCGTTCTGTGGCCTACGTCCCCCAACGGCCGGTTCTGCCCCGCTCGATGAACGTCACCGACTACGTGCTCCTGGGCCGCTCGGCCCACCATTCCTATCTCGGCCCCGAGACGCCCAGGGACCGGCGGGTGGCGGCGGCCGTTCTCGAACGGCTCGAGCTCGGGGGCTTTGCGCAGCGTCCGCTCGGGGAACTGTCCGGAGGCGAGTCGCAGCGAGCCGTGCTGGCCCGCGCCCTGGTGCAGGAGGCACCCGTCCTCGTGATGGACGAGCCGACCACCTCGCTCGACCTCGGCCACGCCCAGCTGGTGCTGGAGCTAACCGACCAGCTGCGCCGGGAAAAGGGCCTGTGCGTCCTGTGCGCCGTCCACGACCTCACCCTCGCGGCCCAATTCGCCGAGCGCGTACTGGTCCTGTCACACGGCCGGGCGGTTGTGTGCGGCCCTCCGACCGAAGTGCTCACGGAGACTAACGTCTGGCGCTTCTTTGGCGCCGAAGTCGAGGTGCTGGCGGGCCGGTCCGGGCTAGCCATCTCGCCCGTCCGCCGGGTGGCTCGTCGCGCCGATCACGACCGTGCTTCCTAGCCACGAAGGAAAAGTGAGCCGACAATGTCAACCGAGCCTCCC
Organism: uncultured Acidimicrobiaceae bacterium; assembly: GCA_963750465.1. GTDB lineage: Bacteria > Actinomycetota > Acidimicrobiia > Acidimicrobiales > Palsa-688 > Fen-671. Next base: position 850,701 of record CAVVRE010000001.1, on the reverse strand, counting down.
GCTGAACCGTCCGCCCAGCCGCCAAACGCTGCAGAGCCGCCGACCGCTGAGCCGCCAACCTCCGAGCCAACGGGCGCCCAGCCGCCGGCCGCCCAGCCTCCAACTGTGCCCCCGCCCCAAGCGACCAGGCGCGCCCCGTCGCTCGTGCTCATCGCCACAGGGGACGGCAAAGGCAAGACGACGGCGGCTATGGGCACGGTGCTGCGCGCCCTCGAACGCCATTGGAAGGTGTGCGTCGTCCAGTTCCTGAAGTCCGGTAAGTGGAAAACGGGCGAGGCGCGGGTGCTGAGCGACCTCGGGGCCGAATGGCACACCATGGGAGACGGCTTCACCTGGGAGGTCGAGGACCTCGAGCACTCGGCTGAGATGGCCCGCTCCGCCTGGGCCGTGGCCAAGGAAGCCATCGCCTCCGGCCGTTACCAGCTCGTTGTCCTGGACGAGATCACGTACCCGGTGAACTGGGGTTGGTTACAGCCAGACGACGTCGCCCACTCGATCGCGTCCCGGCCCTCGAAAGTCAACATCTTCGTCACGGGGCGGGATGCCCCCGCCTCTCTGACCGACATCGCCGACACAGTCACCGACATGCGCAACGTAAAGCACGCGTACGAAGCCGGGATCCGGGAAGCCAAGGGGATCGACTTTTGACGGTTGCGCGCCAAGATTTCCCATATTTGGGGCCATTTTCATGCCTGCGAGGCACGTTTTTGGCCCCAGATCGGCGCCGCACCCGGGACCCTCACCCCCGGCCGAGGCGCAGCACCCGGGACCGTGACCCCCGGGCGCTGTGGATGGGCCAACCTGGCGCCAGTCGCCGGTCCGCGTCGACTATGGAGGGAGCCATGCGATGCTCTTGCGCTCGTCGTAAGCCGGCCCCGCCTTGTTGACTCTCCTCCTCGGCGGCGCCCGTAGCGGGAAGTCGGCGCTGGCAGTGCGACTGGCGTCGGCTGGCCCCACCCCCACCACGCTGGTGGCCACGGGCGAACCGCTCGACGACGAGATGATCGAAAGGATTGCCCGGCACCGGCGCGAGCGGCCCTCGTCGTGGGCCACGGTCGAGGAGCCGCTCGACATTGGCGCTGCGCTCGGCTCTGCCGCTGCCGGCGGCACCGTGGTCATCGATTGCCTCACGCTCTGGGTGGCCAACCTGCTGGGCCGGGGCCGGGGCGACGAAGAGGTGATCGACGAGGCCACGAAGGTCGCCACTCTGGCGGCCGAACGGCCCGGCCAGGTGATCGTGGTCTCGAACGAAGTTGGCTATGGGATCGTCCCTGGCGACCCGGTGTCGCGCCGCTACCGCGACCTCCTCGGGCGGGTCAACTCGGTCTTTGCCGAGCGGGCGGGAGACGCTTTCCTGGTCGTCGCCGGTCGCGTCATACCGCTGCAGGCGGCCGTGGTCGAGGCGCCCGCCCTGTGACCGCCCTCTCCGACTTCCGGGCGGCTGTTGCCTTTCTCACCCCGTTCGGCTTCAGCCGGTCCGGCCCCGCTTCGCCTGGAGAGCCGGCTCCGCCCCCGTCCCCGCTCAGCATGACCTACTTCCCGCTCGTGGGCGCGGCCATCGGGGGTCTCGTGGGATTGACGTGGCGGCGGGCCCGCCGCTCCTTCTCCCCTAGCCTCGCCGCCACACTGGCGGTGGCCGCCGATTGCGCCTTCACGGGTGCCTTGCACCTCGACGGCCTGGCCGACACCGCCGACGGCCTTTTCGCTCACGTCCCGGCCAAGAACCGCCTCGACATCATGTCCGAGCCCCGGGTGGGCTCCTTTGCCGTCGTCGCCCTCGGTCTGGCCCTGGTTTCCCGGGTGGCGGCGTTGGCCGCCCTCGAACCCTCGCCCGTACTCCTGGGCGCGCTGTATTGCTCGTCCCGCTCCGTCATGGTCATCGGGAGCCGGTGGCTGCCTTACGCTCGCCGGGAAGGGCTGGCATCCGCTTTCCTGCCACCGACGGACGGCACCGGTCGCACCGACCAGGCCCTCCTGGCCGCCCTGGCCGGGGCGGGAGCGGCCCTCGGCGTGGCGTCGGCGGTAGCCGGTCGGCGCGGCGCAGCCGCCGTCGTCGCCGGGTGGGCGACCGCCGCTGTGGTCCTGGAAAGTGCCCGGCGGCGTCTCGGCGGTTTCACCGGCGATGTCCTCGGGGCCGCCGGCGTCGTTTGCGAAACAACCGGGTTCGTGGTGGCGGCCGGTGGCGGCAACGGTGCTTAGAAGAGCCCGATGTCGCGAGCGGCACGGCGCCCGGGCGGCGTCATGACCTGGCCCCGGCCGGTCCCGGTCGTCGGGGACGCCACCTCCGCGGCCGAACGGGCGGCCGACCCGCGGTCGTGGCGCTTTGGGGACCAAGAACGCCGGGCCTTCTACGACATCGTCGGCGCCCGCCGGGACATAAGGCGGTTCCGCCCTGACCGGCTGGAGCCGACCCTCGTAGAACGCGTGTTGGCGGCGGCCCACGCCGGGCCGTCGGTCGGGCACTCCCAGCCCTGGCGCTTCGTACTGGTCAGCGAGGCCGGGACGCGCCAGCGCGCCGCAGTCATCGCAGAGCGGGAGCGCCAGCGGCAGGCCAACCTGCTTTCCGAGGATGCCCGGCGCAGAATGCTCGACCTCCAGCTGGACGGGATCCGCGAGGCGCCATTAGGGGTAGTGGTCTGCTGCGACCGGCGGGCGGCCCCCGTTGCCGTGCTCGGACGGGCCACCTTCCACGACACAGATATGTGGTCCTGCGCCTGCGCCATCGAGAACTTGTGGCTGGCGGCCCGGGCCGAGGGCCTCGGGATGGGGTGGGTGACCCTGTTCCCGCCTGAAGAGCTGGCCGCCCTGGTCGGCCTGCCCGCCGGGGTGGAGACGCTGGGCTGGCTGTGCCTTGGTTGGCCCGATGAGCTGCCTCCCGCCCCGAACCTGGAGCGGGCCGGCTGGTCCCGGCGGGCGCCGCTCGGGACGGTAGTGCTCCACGAACGTTGGGACGGCGGCCGCGAGCCGCCCACCGCCGCCGAACTCCGCGCTCCCGACCAGCGGGCGGTAGTCGGGGCGCGCGACCAGGCTGACACCCTACTGACGCCGCCCGGGTCGCTCGGCGTGCTCGACCGGGCGCTGGACCGCCTGGTCGCTCTCGGCATCAACACGGTCGAAAGGGCCAGCCTGGTCCTGGTGGCCGCCGACCACCCGGTAACGAGGCACGCGGTGTCGACCTATCCCTCCACGGTCACCCGAGAGGTACTGGAAGCCACTCTCGCCGGAGAGTCGTTGGGCGCGGCCGCCGCCCGCGCCGTCGGTTTGGGCGTCGTCGCCGTGGACGCCGGCGTCGACGGCGGGCTCGTTCAGGGTGCGCTCGACCTGCGCCCGCGGGGGCGCCGGGGCGACCTGGTGGATGACGACGCGTTGACGGCGGGAGACGTCGACCGACTGCTCCGGCAAGGCTACGACCTGGGCCGTGCCACTGACGTCAGCGTTGTCGCGCTGGGTGAGGCCGGCGTCGGCAACACGACCGTCGCCGCCGCCCTCAGCGCCCTCCTGCTGGGGCTAGAGGCTGAACAGACAGTGGGCCTCGGTGCGGGCGGCGACAGTGCCACCCTCGAGCGCAAGCGCGGGGCCGTCAATGCCGCCCTGGCTCGGGCCGGCGCGTCTTGGTGACAACCCGGGCCCCCTTGATGCACTGGCGGCCGTCGGCGGGCCGGAGTTCGTGGCTCTAGCCGGGCTCGTATTGGGGGCAGCTCACAGCACTCGATCCATCGTCATCGACGGTTTGGCCACGTCGGTGGCGGCCCTGTGTGCGGTCCGCCTGGAGCCGGGCGCCGCCGCCCACCTCGTCGCCGGCCAGCGCAGCCGGGAAATAGCCCATGGGGACGTCCTGGGCCAGCTCGGCCTCGAACCGCTTCTCGACCTCAGGATGCGGGCGGGGGAAGGAGTAGGCGCGGTTCTTTCCTGTCAGCTTTTAGCCCACGGGCTCAAGATCAGGGCCCTTGCCGGCCGGGTGGCGACGGATCTCAACCGGCGGGCAAGAACGACTTGAAGGCGGCCGTTGTAGCGCTCGGGAACCGCGTCTCGAAGTCGAGAACCTTCGCATATGTGGGCGTGAGCCCGATCCGGGCGAACTTGACCCCGGTCTTTTCGAGGTGCGCGGCCCAGGCCTGGACGAAGTCGGCACCCGTATACCGCTCCCCAGCGGCCACGTACTCGGGGACCATGCCATCAAGGCGCTCCACTTTGGCGGGACCGCGGAGCAAGAGGGCGTGATAGGGCCAGGAGCCGCTGGAGTCGATCGATACCGCGACCTGAGGCCTGGCCTCCAAGACGTCGACCTTTGGAGCGTTGACGGGGGATGCCATGACCAGTTCCGAGCCCGTCCAATGGAACCATACGGGCACCACTCGCGGAGTGCCGTCCTTCCACGTGTACGCCAGCCGAGCTAGCTCGGTGGATGTTAGGAGGTCCTGGGCAATCTTGTCGTTGAGCACGTCCTGTACGTTCATTTTCTTACCCCTTTGGGTCGATGGGCTCCCCTTTGGGCTCATGGGCGGGCCGACGAGCGAACGCTAACACCGACGGGGCGGCGCGACCCGACCCAAAACGGGCCGGGCGATGAGTTCCTTTCTCCCCCATCGTCATGCTCTTATGGCTACAGCTCTGTTGAGCCGCGAGGGCGGCGTAGCATGCGACGTTGTGACCGTTAGCCCCAGCGCACTAGCACCCCGGGAACTCGACGCACACCGGCGGGAGCTCACCGCTTATTGCTACCGCATGCTCGGATCTGGGTTCGACGCCGAGGACGCCGTCCAGGAAACGATGGTGCGGGCGTGGAAGGCGAGCGACAGCTTCGAGGGACGTTCGAGCGCCCGCTCCTGGCTCTACCGCATCGCCACCAACGTCTGCCTGGACATGCTCAGGTCTCGCCAGCGCCGGGCTCGGCCGATGGAGCTGGGCCCGTCGCGCCCGCCGGTCGACTCCTCGCTCGAGGCCTTTCTGCCGGAGGGTTCGTGGATCTCCCCCATCGCCGACGATCGCGTCCTGCCGCTCGAGGCCGATCCGGCCGACCTGGCGGAGGAACGCGAGAGTATCCGCTTGGCCTTCGTAGCTGCCCTGCAGCACCTCCCGGCGCGTCAGCGAGCGGTCCTCGTTCTGTGCGAGGTGCTCCGCTGGCAAGCCTCCGAGGTGGCGGAGCTGCTCGCCACCAGCGTTCCCGCCGTCAATAGCGCCCTCCAACGGGCCCGCGCCACCCTGTCCACGCTCGACAGCGGGCCACGCCAGCCGGCCATGGACGCCGGCCAGCGTGAGTTGCTGGCCCGGTATGTAGAGGCCTTCGAGCGGTACGACGTCGAGCAACTGGTGGGCCTGCTCCACAATGACGCCGTCCAGTCGATGCCGCCGTACGCCATGTGGCTGCGCGGGTCCGAGGACATCGTTCGGTTCATGGTCGGGCCTGGTCACGGTTGCCGGGGTTCCAAGCTGGTCCCCGTCCAGGCAAACGGCTCTCCCGCGTTCGGGCAATACAAGCCCGGGCCCGACGGTGGCTACGTGCCCTGGGCCATCGTGGTCATCGAGATTTCAGGAGACCGTATTTCCGGGATCCATTCCTTCCTCGAGGTGGAGAAGCTCTTCCCCGCCTTCGGCCTGCCACTCGAACTCCCGGCGTAAACCGGTCAGCTCGAGCAGCTCCGCCAGGGGCGCCGAGATCTCCTCCAGGTGCAGGCGATCGCCGCCGCGCCGGCACACCAGCTGGAGGCGGGCCAGGGTGTCGACGACCCCGAGGTCAGGAAAACCGTGGCCGACCAGGTACGCCACGTCGCAGGTGCCGTCCTGCCTCACGACAACCAGGCGGGCCAGGCGAGCGCCTCGGGCTGGACTGCCACCAGGGGGAGAACCGGCGGCTCCCGCCCCGTCAACGGGACCGGACCGATCGGCCGGATGGGAGGCCCCTGACCTCCGTGGGAGCGAGCCGGGGTCGCGGCTCTCCTGTTTTGGTCCAGGGCACATCTTAAGGTGGACGAACGGGGAGGCGTCAACTCACCGGGAAGAGTGGAGCTGGCCGCGACCCCGGCGTTCACCAGGACCAGGGTGCTGGTCGTGACCGCCCGGACGAATCGTGGGCCGCTTCTGACGGCTACGTCCGGTCCCGGGCACGGACGTCGCTCAGCTCTTGGCTCCCGTTCTTCCAGAAGTCGTACGGGGGCTCTTGGTCAGTACTGCGGGGTGTGCTCACTCCCGGGGATAAACAGGAGCCCACCCTGGGGCACGTAGGCGGCCCCGACGACGGTGACGGCGGTGACCTGACCCGTACCGGGGTTGAGCGTGCCAAGGAAGTTGGCCGGATAGATGGGCGGCGCTGGGCAGGTCGAGGGAGCGCTGTTGGCCCCGCACGGTGTCGCAGCCACAACCGGTTGGTTGGGTACGAACGGCCCCCGGACGCTGTCTATCGAGTCGTTCGTTGAGTCCGTGGAATACAGCGTTCCCCGCGAACTGCTGGGCCACGCGGTGTCGTCGACAGACTGGGAAAGCGACAGGACCGAGAGGCTCTGGTGGCGGCTACCGGCGTCGTGGACGTAGATCTGCTCCTCGTCGCCCTGGCTGGTCACCATGAAATCGCCGCCGAGGCGCGCCCCTCGCGGCACGACTTCGTTCGAATCGGGGTCGGTGAGCATCAGAGTGGTGGTCTGGCCGTAGTTGTTGCCGACGTTGGCCACAGTGGCCGTCGACTCGTCAAAAAATAGCGGCGCCACGGTGGCGACATCCGTGGTTCGGTCAAGGCTGACCGAATACACAGCGGGGAACGTCGGGCTCGGAGCAGGCCCCCCGGTCGCGCCTGGGGCCGACGCGCTGATCAGGATCTGCCCGAGGTAAATGGAGATGGCGTCCGTGCCGCCGAAATGGGGCAGTGGCTCGTTGTAGCTGTAGTGCGCGACTTGAGCTCCGGCCGGCGCCGTCGGGTCGATGGTGTAGAGGCCGGAGTTGGCATCCTCGTTCACGGTGGCAATGACTTCACCCGTTTTTGGGTCCGCGGTGACGCCGTCGGTCTTGCCCTGAACGTCCCACTGGTCGACCGGGTCGCCGTTCTTCTTCAACTCGATGACGGTGCTGTCCAGGTTGCCGTCCGCGCTGGCCTGGCCCTGCGGGCCGACGCCGTTCTGAAAACCGACGAAGATGTCGTTACCGAGGAGGGTGATGTCGTCGGGGTTGGTCAGCGGTTCCGTCATTGGTGCGGTCCCCCCCTGAGGGGTAAACGAGTGCGTGAGCGTCGAGCCCGAGAGGATCACGTGTGCGGTAAAAACGCCGGCGGGGGGGCTATCGAGACTTCCGGCCGCCGACGGCGCACTGGCCAGGGCCGTGCCACCTGTCGAGATCAGGCCTATCGGGAGTACGAAAACGGCGCCCAAAACCTTTCCTCGGCGCCTCGTCGTGCGATACATGCGGCCTCCTCTTAGCTCCTTGTGAAACGGAGCGTTCCGTATTTTCCTGTGTCTAACTGGCCTGGTTGTCTCACAGATGGCCGGCGAGTGGCCGACAGTTGAACGGCGGTCGAAGTCTTCGGGTGCGCTCCTGAAGGCTCGCTTCAGGTCGGGGTCGGGCGCTTTGGGTTGCGTCGCGTCGGGTCGGGTCGGGTCGCATCGGGCTGAACCGGGACGATCTGGGTGCATTTCGGACTTTCGGTCGCGATCGCGAGCAGAAGCTGCGTCAGATCGCGACCGAAACCGCCAACTGCGCCCAGATTCTGCAACTGCACCCAGATCCGCCATCGCCGGGTCGCCTGGGACGCCTGAGCCCGGGCCGGCCGGTGGGTCGGGCGCCGGCCGGCCCCGGCAATCCCCCGGACGTGCCGGTCAGGTGGGGCCGAAAAAGGCCAGCACCAACCCGACCAACGCCAGCAGGAGGGTCCCGATGGTTATGAGCCGGAAGACCTTTTCCCCCACCAACGCCTCTTCGTCAAGGCTGGCGCTCGCCGTGGTGAGGACGAAAATCCCGACCGCCCACATGATGGCGGCCACGGCAACAATCACCAGCGCGATCGAGATCCCCGGTGCCCTGCAGCGGCCAGAGGTGCCGCAGCAACACGGCGACGCAGACGACGAGGGCCAGGCCCGAGCGGTTCCAAGACAGGACCGTGCGTTCCCGGGAAAGACTGCTCCCCCGGGGCCCGCCGGCTCACCCTGCCCCGCCGGGTCAGCCATTGAACCTCAATCTTTCCCGAAGGCGGCGACGACTACGGCCAGCACCCCGACCACCACGATGCCCAGAGTGAGGACCAGCGGCATGGTGGAGGTCGGGAGCGGTTCGCCCCGCCGCATGGCCCGCTGGTTGGCCCGCCAATGCTGGAAGCTCTCGGCGGCCACGACGGCACCGAGGGCAATGAGCGGCAGGCCGAGCAGGCGACGTCCTCCCGTTACCGACAGCCTCGGCAATAGTTGACTCGCAGCCACACCAGTGGCGATGAGAGCGAGAGCGGTACGGTTCCAGGCCAGGAAGGTCCGCTCGTTGGCGTACGTGAAACGGACGTCGGGTTCCTCCTCCCGCGCATGCGGTTCGGGCACGTCGGGCATCGAGACCTCCAACTCGCTACGGGCGCGGCGCTGATGATGAATGAAACCACATCGCCTAGCGGGCGCCGCGCATGCCGCCCCGGCGCCGTTTTAGGCCAACCAACCTGGTCGCACGAGCCCCGTTTCGTAGGCGATCACGACGAGCTGCGTCCGGTCCCTGGCCCCCAGCTTGGTCATGGCCCTGCTTACGTGGGTCCGGGCCGTGGCCGGGCTCATGTACAGCCTTTCGGCTATCTCGTCGTTGGTCAGGCCGCCGGCTACCAGAGCCATCACCTCGCGCTCGCGCTCGGTAAGGACGCCCAGCTCAGTGGCGGGCCGGGGCGCCTTGGACCGGGAAGCGAACTCGGCCACCAGGCGTTTGGTCATCCCCGGCGAGATGAGCGAATCCCCCTCGGCCACGACGCGGACGGCGGTGACGAGGTCAACGGGTTCGGTGTCCTTCACGAGGAAACCGCTGGCGCCGTAACGAAGAGCTTCGAAGAGGTACTCGTCCAGCTGGAAGGTAGTGAGGATGACGATGCGCACGCCGGCCAAGCGGGGGTCGGCCGTGATCTGACGGGTGGCCTGGAGGCCGTCGAGCACTGGCATCCGGATGTCCATAAGGACCACGTCAGGTTGGAGTGTCTTGGCCAGCGAGACGGCCTGGGCGCCATCGGCCGCCTCCCCCACCACCTCGATGTCGTCCCTGGCGTCGAGCAGGGCCTTGAACCCGCCCCGGACCAGGGCCTGGTCATCGGCGACCAGGACGCGGATCATGCTCCACCGCCGAGCGGGAGGCTGGCCTTGACGGCGAACCCGCCACCCGGACGGGGGCCGGCCTCGAGCTGGCCCCCGACGGTAGTAACCCGTTCCCGCATGCCGGCAATCCCGCTGCCGCTGCCAGGGGCCGGCGTAGGGCCGTCAGGAGCGGGCTTGCCGTGGCCAGCCGGCGCCCGCCCGTTGTCCAACACCTCGACCACCAGGCATTCCGGTTGATAGGACAGCCGGACCGTGGCCGTGGCCGGGCCGGCGTGACGGGCGACGTTGGTGAGCGACTCCTGCACTATCCGGTAGGCGGCAACGTCCACACTGGTCGGGACGGGGCGCGGTAGCCCGACGACCTCCGTGTTCACCGTGAGCCCGGCCGCCTGGGTGAGGTCGACCAGCTCCGGCACCCGGTCGAGGCCCGGCGCGGGAGCCCGGGGTGCGTCGTCGCCGGCTTGCCTCAGCGCCACCAGCATGATGCGCAACTCTTCGAGCGCCTCCTTGGACACCGTTTTGATGGCAGCCAACGAGGCTCGCGCCTGGTCCGGCTGGGTGTCCATCAAGTCGAGCCCGACAGCGGCCTGGACATTGATCAGGGAGATGTTGTGGCCGATGACGTCGTGCAGGTCACGGGCGATCCGCAACCGCTCCTCGCTGGCCCGGCGGCGGTCGTCGAGGTGGCGAGCCGCCTGGGCCTTTAGCGCGTTCTCTTGGCGCAGCCGCAGGATCTCGCCCACCACCACCACCACCGCCAACCACGCGGCCAGCAGCAACACGCCGTCCAGGGAGGCAGCGGCGTGGCCGTACGCAAGTGGCGCCAACCAGTTGGCGGAGACGTAACCAACGACTATCACCGCCCACGAGGCGCGCCGGTGGCCGTTCGTATCGGCAAAAAGAAAGGCCACAATGAGGCTCAGGTAGGCGGGCCAGGTGGTCTGCGTGGCCGACGAGGCCAGCGTCGGGGCCAGGGTTATCCACAGGACCGCCACCGGGTGGCGACGGCGGGCAACCAGGGCCACCGGCCCGACCAGGAGCAGCGCCAAATGAGGGGCGCCGACGTCGACCGGGTTGGACTGGTGGTGGTGCCAAGTAGCCGCCAAACCGCCGGCTATCTGGATAACGCCGACCACCACAGGCAGGGCCAGGTCCTTCCTCCAGGAGAGCCCCCATGGCAGCCGGCCCCATTTCCACCCCGATCCGCTCCGGAGCGGTTCGTGCTCGACCACCTCGCCCATCGCGCCCCAAGGTACCGGGGCCACCCGGCGCCGACGTCGCCCACCGGACGGCTTCACAACTGCGTTCCCGAGCGTACGCAGGACCGCCCGCCTGCGACGGAGGGCGTACGGAACGAGACGCGCCCCGGCCGACGACGCCCACCCCCGGACGGATGACGATGATCTCATGCGAACCAATGAGACAAAACGGGGCCAGCGATGGCGGTGATCGAGTTCGAGAGCGTAACCAAGCGTTTCGAGGACGTGGTCGCCGTCGACGGGCTCAGCTTCAAAGTCGACCAGGGCAACGTCGTCGGTTTCCTCGGCCCGAACGGGGCCGGAAAAACCACGACGCTGCGCATGCTGCTCGGCCTGGTGGCGCCGAGCAGCGGCCCATGGGCTCTCGGGGGGAGGCCCGTTGCCCTTCGCAGCCGCCGTTGGCCTGCTGGCCGGGGTGGCCGCGGCCCTCTGTTTGGTGGCGGCCAGGACCACCGTGCTCAGCGACGTGACGTGACGTGACCTGACCGGCGGTTTCACGAGCCTGACGATCTCGGGAAGGAATCGGGCCGGCTCGCCGTTACACTTACATATTCAAGTACGTCAATACGACGTAGCTAGATCGGAGACAGAAGAACATGCCTCAGATGACCCAGACTTTGCCCCTGCTGCCACTGACCTCAGGTGTCATCCTGCCGGGGATGGTCTTCACTATGGCCCTCGAGACCGAGGAAGCGCGAGTGGCGGTCGAAGCCGCCGGCTCGGCCGGAGGCCGGCTGGTGCTGGTCCCCCACATTGAAGGCCGGTATGCGTCGGTCGGCGTGGTAGCCGAGATCGTCGAGCGGGGAGAGCTCCCCGGCGGCGCTCTGGCCATGGTCGTGCGCGGCCTCTCACGGGGAGCCATCGGTACCGGCGTCCCCGGGACGGGGCAGGCGCTGTGGGTCCAGGTGGACCCGATTAGTGAGGGCCCGGCGACAGAAACGATGACGGAGCTGGCCCGCGAGTACAGGGCCGTGCTCGAGAACATCCTGCTCTCGCGGGGCGCCCGGCAAATCGCAGAACGGCTCCGGGACGTCACCGAGCCCTCACAGGTCGCTGACCTGGCCGGGTACTCGCCTGATCTCACGTTGGCCCAGAAGGTGCAAGTGCTCGAGACGGTTGAGGTCGAGGCCCGCCTGCGGCTGGTCCTCGGCTGGCCCGGGACACTCTGGGCGACCTGACCCTGCGCCAGCAGATAAAGAGCAGCGTCGAGGAAGGGATGGAGAAGACGCAGCGTGAGTTCCTGCTGCGGCGCCAGCTCGAAGCCATTCGCAAGGAGCTGGGCGAGCTCGAGGGCACCTCGGACGACGGGAGCCCTGAACATTACCGGTCCGCTATCGCCGGCCGTGACCTCCCGGACTTGGTGCGGACCGCACTGGAACGCGAGATCACCAAGCTCGAGCGCATGAGCGAGCAGAGCCCCGAACAGGGCTGGGTGCGCACGTACATCGAGACGGTGCTGGAGATCCCGTGGGGGGTCACCTCCGAAGACAGGCTCGACGTCAACGCCGCGGCGGTCGTCCTCGATGAGGACCACGACGGGCTCAAGGATGTCAAAGAGCGGATCCTCGAGCACCTGGCGGTGCGGGCGTTGCAGGCCAAGCGCGGGCTGGTGCCCGTCAGCGGCCGGGGTGCCGGCGCCACATTGGCGCTCGTCGGCCCGCCGGGCGTAGGCAAGACCTCCCTCGGGGAGTCGGTCGCACGCGCCCTGGGCCGGAAGTTCGTCCGGGTGTCGCTGGGCGGCGTCCATGACGAGGCCGAGGTCCGGGGGCACCGGCGGACCTATGTCGGGGCGCAACCCGGCCGGTTGGCCCGGGCGCTGCGCGAGGCCGGGACCATGAACCCGGTCATAGTCCTCGACGAGGTCGACAAGGTGGGCGCCGACTACCGCGGCGACCCGTCCTCGGCCCTGCTCGAGGTCCTGGACCCGGCGCAGAACCACACCTTCCGTGACCACTACCTCGAGGTGGAGTTGGACCTGTCCAAGGTCCTGTTCATCGCCACCGCGAACGTGACCGACACCATCCCCGGGCCACTGCTGGACCGGATGGAGGTAATCCGTATCGATGGCTATACGGAAGAGGAGAAGCTGGCCATTGCCCGCCACCACCTGCTGCCCCGCCAGCTCGAGCGGGCCGCCCTCCGGCCAGACGAAGTCGCGGTGACCGACGACGCCTTGCGGTCAGTTTCAGCCGATTACACCCGGGAGGCCGGGGTCCGGAACCTCGAACGGGAGCTGGGCCGGCTGTTGCGCAAGGTGGCGACCAAGCTGGCCGCCGGCTCCGTGCAGGCCCCCGTGGCCGTCGATGCCGGCGATGTCCGGACATGGCTCGGACGGCCGCGGTTCTTCTTCGAAGCCGCTGACCGCACCAGCGTGCCCGGCGTGGCCACAGGCCTGGCCGTGACCGGGGTCGGGGGCGACGTGCTGTTCATCGAGGCGACCGCCATGGACGGGCCCGAGGGCCTGACCCTGACCGGTCAGCTCGGGGACGTCATGAAGGAGTCGGCCGAGATCGCCCTCTCGTACGTGCGAGCGCATGCCAAGGTGCTCGGCATCGACGAAGGCGCCTTCAAGGGCAAGCGGTTCCACGTGCACGTCCCGGCCGGGGCCGTCCCCAAGGACGGGCCTTCGGCCGGCGTAACGATGGTGTCCGCCCTGGTGAGCTTGCTCCGGGACCGGCCCGTTCGGCCGGTGGTGGGCATGACCGGCGAGGTGACTTTGCAGGGCCGGGTCCTGCCCATCGGCGGTGTCAAGCAGAAGGTGCTGGCCGCCTACCGGGCCGGGCTGAAAGAAGTGGTCCTGCCCGCCCGTAACGGCCCCGACCTGGAGGACGTGCCCGAAGAGGTGCGGTCCAACATGACCTTCACCCTGGCCGAGACGATCGACCAGGTCCTGGACGTCGCCATCGCCAAAGACTCCGACGAGACCAGCCCGGAAGTAGGTTTGCCGCTCGCTTCCTAAATGGGGCAATTGCTATAAACGCCCTGGCCGAGAAATCGGCCAGGGCGTTTAGCTTTAATGAGACGACCGGGGTCCTCGGGCCAGCCGCAAACGGGGCCAGCGGGAGACGGGGCCAGCGGCAGACGGGGCCAGTGGCAGGCATTTGCAGCGTCGAGGTTTCACTGGCCCGGTATTAGCGTTCCGGAGGAAGGCCAGCAGCGCCGTGACGCCTCGGCGCCCGCTGCCGTCCCGCGGGGCCGGATTTGGGTGCATCCGGCGCATTTGGCCGTGGTTGCTGTAGGTTTCTGCTCCCGAGCGCAACCAAAACGCTCATTTACACCCAATTAGGCCCTGACCTAGGGCCTTTTCCCGACTAGATAGCAACGGGCTGGTCACCGGATTTTGGCGCTCGGGAACTCACCCGAGGTCATCGCAGCTTCTTCACAAAATGACTGCGACAGCATCACACGGCGGGTTGAAGATCAGGAAATCCGGCAATGCCGCAAGCAGAGGAGGAACTTGCAATGGCAGGACTGATCAGGGTCACCCCCGAGCAACTCGAGTCAACTTCCGGTCAGCTCAACCAGGGTGCGGGCACGATCGACGCACTCTTGAAGCAACTTTCAGGACAAGTGAGCGCTCTCGGCGCCGATTGGGCGGGCATGGGCCAGCAGCGGTTCCTGGCCGCCTTCCAGCAGTGGCAGACGGCTCAGGTCAACCTGCACCAGGCGCTGGAAACCATCTCGCAATTGACCGCCCAAGCCGCCGTTTCTTACCAAAGCAACGACCAGCAGGTGGCGTCCACCTTCGGGGCCGTCTAGGGCCATGTTCCCCTCAGACGGGGGGAGCGCTACGGGCGGGATCCCCTCAATCCCGGGGGAGCCGGGCACGCTCTCGAGCGCGGCGGCGCGCCTCGGAGCGGCGGCAAGCGCCGTGAGGGACTGGGGCTCTCAGTTGGGCTCGGTCTCCTCGGGGTTGTCCGGCACGACCTGGTCCGGTCAGGGAGCCGTGAGTTTCGGCTCGTGCGTGTCGACGCTCGAAGCCAACCACCGCTCAGCATCGGCCGCGCTGGCCGACGCGTCCAGTGCCCTGTCCGCATTTGCTTCGGTCCTGGGCGAGTGCCAGGCCACGGTGAGGGCCGCGCAGGCTCAGGTCGCCCAGGCGCAGTCGTCGGCGTCGTCGGCTTTGAGCCTGCTCAATTCCCAGCCTTTACCGGCCCACGACCCCACGGCCGCCTCGCAGCGGGCGTACTCCGAGGTGGCCGTGCAGAGCAGCCTTCAACAAGATGTGGGGACAGCAGTGGCCCGGGCACAGGCGGCCTGGGAGCAATATGAAGCGGCAGCCACCGGGGCGGCGGCGCAGATCGCGAACGCCATCCCGAGCTGGTCTTCGATAGCGACAAAGATCGGTTGGCTGAACGACAAAGCGGGCTTCGGGCTCGTGCCCGTAGGGGTCGGGTTCCTGGCCCCGCTGGCCAGGGCCGGAGCGCGTTGGTTGGAAACGGACCGCGCTATCCAGGGTGCCCTGGCGGACTGGCGAGCCCGCAACCTAGCGCCCTGGCAAGAGGCGTTCGAGGCGGGCGAGTTATCACCGACGGAATACGCGGCCAAGGTGGCGCAGTACGCAGACTCCGAACGAATTGCGCAAGCATTGTTCTCGCGCGGTGCCATACAGGACATTGCTGTCGGCGGGATCACTCCCGAAATGCGCTTCGCCACTCAGCTGACCGGCGCGTCACGCTTCATGGCCGGCGCCGCCGTGGTCTCGGATGTAGCCACCATCATCAAGCCGGACGACGACGGGACGGCAGGCTGGGTGGATAGGGGCATGGCCGGCGCCAACGGAGTCGTGAGCGCAGACGCCGTTTTCGGCGGAGCCGGCACTGAGGCGCTCGGCGGTGCCCTCGGTATCATCGACGTCTCGTCGAGCTGGATCCCCGTAGCCGGCCAAGTTGTCCTTGCCGGAACGGCTCTTTACCTCGCCGGTGACTGGGCCTACAACAACGTGAAGTGGTTCCACGACGGTATCGACGATGCAGGCGAGGGCATCGAGCACGCAGGCGAGGGCCTCGAGCACGTCGGCGCCGGCCTCATGCACGGGGCCGAAGGCGTGGCCCACTTCCTCGGCCTATAGGCAACCCAAAAGGCCTTAAGGGGCACGGAAAGGATGGAAATTGCTCATCGAAATCGAGCCAGGGAGCCTCTCTGGCGCCGCCCCGGCGATAGGTTCGCTGGCCGGGAGCCTGCTCTCCACGGTCGGGACAGTCAGTTCGGCCTGTGAGAGCGCGGTGGGGGCGGCCGGTCACGCTACTGTCCAGGCCGCAATTGAAAGCTTCCTGACTTCCAGTACGCCGGCCCTGTCCAACCTCTCCGCCCTCGAGCAGGCCACCTCGGAGCGTTTATCGCAAGCCGCCGGGAACTATGTGTCCAACGACGCGTCTGCGATGGGCGGCGGTAGGTTCGGACCGTGAGCGGGATGCCGGTGGTGGCCGGGTTGGAAAAGGTGGTCAACCCGGAAATGGTGGCGCTAGCCCTGCGGCGGGTAGCGGCCGGCCTTCGTAGCCATCTGGAGCCGAACCGATTTCCAGGCGCCACCGTCCTGGTCCCGTTGGGGCCGTCCGGTCGGCCGGTAACCACGGAGTCGTTCCGCACCGTCCCGGTGTTCAGCGACCTGGAGGCCCTCCAGGCCTGGGCGGCGCCGCCGTTCGGTTTTCCGCCCGACCCGGAGCTGGAACCCAAGGTGGCCAGCGTCGGCCGCGTCGTGCTGCCGGACGGCATCGACCAGCTCATGGCGGAGGGCGCCTGGGTGGTCGTTTTCAACCCTGCCGGGCCCGGGTCGAGCCACCTGGCCGGCATGGTGGGCGAAACGCCGTTGAGGCCTCAGGATGTCGAGGATCCTCCCGTAGAACGGGGATTCTTTGGCCGCGCTAAAGGCATTGTCGGGATCGACGACCCGAAAGTAAAGGTGAGCGAACGCAAGCAATGGCGGGACAAAGTGGCTCGCCCACTCGGGCAAGGGCTAACCGCCCGCGATGCCGGCGATATTGCCAGGTCCTTGAAATTATTGAAAGAGGCAGACAACGAAGCCCGCCAGGGGGGGGCCACGACGAGCTCGTCGGTGGCCGCCGTGCACGCCTCTCGCCTGCTTATCCAACAAGGCGAGATCTCTGAAGGCACCGGGCTGGCCGACCTGGCCGCTATGGGTTCCAACCGTCACGCCAAGCCCCGCCTCCAACTAGAGGGTTTGTTGATTTGCGCCGAGAACCTCCAACGCGGCGTGGAAGAGGGCCGGGCGATCGCAGCCAGCACGGCGGCCTGGACGGCTGACTGGCTGCGCCGGCTGGCAGACGTCGCCGCCGAGCAAGGCTCGATGTCGCCCGGCCGGCGCGACGACCTGTACCGAAAAGCAGACGAAATCGCCACTACCTATAACAACCCCAGCAACACCTACGACCCGGCAGCGTGGACGCCGGAGGGGTGGGCACGGGCCAACGCTCCAGGCTAACTGGGGCATGCGGGGTAACTGGGGTATGGGTGTAGACCTGTTCGGGCCGGGGGCCAAACTTCCCCCGGGGGGCGGCGTGGAGCTGGCGGGCGTGCGCCAATGGGTGAAATCGCTCCTGGCCCTGCCGGTGCTATTCGTATTAGTCGTAGTGGTGTGTGGCCTGGCGGGATTGAAAAACTGGCTCGTCGTCTTGATCGCCATGTCGTCGCTAACGGTGATATTTGAGGCGTTATTGCTGCGGGGCGGGGCCCCAGCCTCGTCGTCAGCCCGGCGGCCGTTGTGCGGCGCACCCGGTGGCGCACGACCACGGTGCGGGCCGCAGACGTAAGCGACGTACTCGTTAGGCATACCGTGAACGGGCCAATCATGGTCATCTCGTCGGGCAACACCAAAGTCGGCCTGTCCCTCCCCTCGGCTTTCCGCAAACCCATGGGTCGCAACGTCCTGGCCAGTTTTCTCCGCCGTGCGGGCGTAGACCTGCCCTCGCTCCGGGGCCTGGGGCTGCCCGTGCCCGTCGATCCGCCGAGGGCGGTAGCCGGGCCGATCCTTTCCCGGCCGGCGTGGCCCGGGCCCGGCTCTGCTTCGCCGGCCAGCGGCACCGTCCCGTGGAGCCAGGCCGGCGAGTGGCCGGTTGCGCCTCGCTCGTATGACTACCGGACGACCGGGGCCCGAGCCGGCCGGGTTGGAACCGACGGGGTTGGAGCTGACGGTGTTGGCGCTGACGGGGTTGGCGCTGATGGGGGTGGCCGGCGCCAGACGCTGGCGGTGCGGAGCAAAGGACGGGCGCTGGCCTGGGTCAGTTTCGTCGCGTTGGCCCTCACGGCCGCCGTCGGCCTGCTCCGCGCATTTTCGTAGCTGACAGACGGTCCGGTTGAACAGGCTGCGCCACGTGAGCAGGCTGCACCGGCTGCACCGGCTCAGCGGGACGGGCCACCTGTAGGGCGGCGACCACGGTAACCAATGTTTGCCCAGCCGCCCCCGGCACGGCGGCCTCGTGGAGTGCTGTACTCGAGCGAGGGTCAGTCACGAGTCAGTTGTTAGGGGAACGCCATGCTCTTTCGGTATTCCTCGCATGCGACAACGGATACTGGTGGGGGTCGCGAGTCCAAAAAAGAATGCAGACGCGGAAGTGTGTATGGAACGTCGATAGTTGTCTCAGAAAGTAAGAGAAAGGATGACAAGTTGAGAGTCGGCGTCCGGGAGCGGCTGACGCCGGTCTAAGTAGGCCGGCGCGTGCCCACCACCGGCCGGCGGCGGCCCGCAGTTCCAGCAATTCCCGGGAACTGGCCCGACCTCTCGCCTGAAGTAAATATGCGCAAAGTTGTGGCAACGATCCTTGCCACCTGTTCGTCAAATGGGCACTAGAGCAACGGCGAAATCGACAACCGGGATAACCGGATCGACGGGCGGGACGCGCCATCGACAGACCTTTGGCCTCGCTGTGTCGGCCGGGCTACTTCGACTTGGCCGGCGCCGGCGTCCGAGCCTGCCTCGAGGCCGCGGCCCGGCCTTTCCTACCGGTCGCGCTCTCGCCGGGCGCCTTCTTACCGGTGGCGGTCTTGCTGGTGGGAGTCTTACCGGTGGGAGTCTTACCGGTCCTGGCCACATGGCCATGGTGGGCGGTGGTCGGTGGCGCCGGCCTCCTGGCCGTGACGGGGACCGTCGTTGTTGGCGCTGCTCGCTTGGGCGTCGTGGTGACGGGGGCCGTCTTTGGTGCTGCCGGCCTCGTGATCTTGGCCGTCGGCGGCGGCCACGGGACCGCCGGCCCGAGCCTCACCAGCGCCACCTCGTCGTGCTGCGCATAGGCAGCGAGCCGAGCGGCGGTGCCCGCTGGCACCAGGACAGTGACATACGAATTGCCGGATTGGCCGGCCACAGACGCCACTACCTGGGCCGTGACGAGTGGCTTGGGCGCTGGATAAGGCGGCTGCGAAGCGGCCGGGACAAAGAGCACACCCACGTGGTCGCCCGCCAGCAGGGCGCCGCCCGTGGGCGTTTCGCTCGGTTGCAAGTCGAGCCCCACCAGCGCTTGACCTTTGGCCGGGAAGGGCGTGTTTGTCAGCTCGGTTGGCATGAGAAGGGCGCCGCTCGGAAGATCGCTACGGACGTGCTGGCCCACCAACCTTGTCTCCATTAACGCCGGGAAATAAGGCAATTTCGTCGCTGGCGAGGAACTGCCCTTGGGCGCGCCGGGACCGGTGACGATGGTGATCACCGTAAGGTCGTTCGAGCTCAACGCCTGGCCCTCTGTCACGGGTTGGGCCAACGCCACCACCCCGGCGGTCGCAGGCGGAGGAGGAGGCGGCGCTGGAGCCGGCGGCGCCGGTTTGGTGACCCGCCCAGCCATGAACGCCCCGGCGCATAGCACCGCCACGGTCGCCAGCCCGGCCAGGGCCCACGGCCACCGGCGCCGTCGCGTCTTTTGGCCCGGCCCTTGGCCAGGCTCACGGTCCAGGTGGAGCTGTTCGGGGCTGGCCACCCCGAACCGCCCGAGGGATGACCGCGACGCCGGCTGGCGCGTACCGGTCAGGACGCCCCCATTGCTTATCCCGTCGTTCATACGTCACCTCCTAGCCACGCGACCTGGAGAGCCTTGCCCGGTTGCTGGCTGAACGGGTGCAGGCTGAGCCGGTCGCCATCGACGACACCCGCTTCACCAAGAGTGTCGGTGAAGCGCATGGTAAAAGACTGCTCAGGGTCGCCAGCCCGCGTCACGGTCACGGCGATGTCTGCCGCCCTCAAACCGAGCGCCCCCGCCACCGGTCTAGTGAGCTCGGACAACGGCGTGTCCGCGTCAGCCACCACGTCCACCTCGCGGGCCAGGGTGGCCACGGTCACCAGCACTGTGCGGGCGACGCTCATACCAGCGCACCTTGGGGCTGGCCGGTAGCGGTTCGGGGACTGCGCCGCCGATGGGGGGCGAGGTGACCTGCGCTCAGAGCGGACCGGGCGGTGGGCAGGCAGCACTGCACGAGTTGCGCCCGCCCCGACGGCGCCACTAACCACGCCCGTCCGGGCGGCATTTGTCGCGCTTTGATGCTGCCGGCCACCAGGCCCTCATCGGGGCTGCCTGACAGGACAACGGTCGTGGGGCGCAGCTCGCGGAGACGCTGCGAGAATGGTTCGAAGCTGGTCCGTTGCGAGCCCGCCACCCTGCGGGCACAAATTACGTGCAGACCGACGGCCGTGGACTGGGCCACGACCTCGGACAGAGACGCCAGGGGGCTGCCCATGGCCCCGACGAGGAGGTCGTAGTCGTCGACTACGAGCAGCACGGAGGGCCCTTGCCATTGGCAGGCTCGCAGTTCGGCCACGCTGGCACCCTCGGGAGGTAGACGCTGGCCCAGTTCGTCAGCCAGCTCCCGGGCCAGTTTCTCGGCTGCGCCAGAGGACGTGACGTAGGTGGCCACATGAGGGTCCTCTCCGAAGTCGATCAAACCGCGGGCCGGGTCGAGCAGGTGCACGGTCAGCTCATCCGGCGTAAGCCGGGAGAACGTATCGCTCAGGGCACGACCCAGCAGGGTGGTGCGACCGCTCCCCCCGTCGCCGTACACCGAGAGATGGGCGCCCCGGGCCAGCAGGTCCACATGGGCCGGGCTCGACCGGAACTCGCTCACCCCGACAAGAAAACCGGCGGCCGGGTCGATTCCGACGGAACCGGCCTGAGCGGCCAGGACATCGACTTCGTCCTCATCGAGCGACTCCGGGAGCGCCGCCACCCTGGGGGCCCGGGCCGCGCCTGCCGGGACGCGCGCCCTCGACAACGGCTTCGGAAATGGCCATCGCTTCGCCATCCGGGCCGGGTGTGGAGGACCAAGAGGGCAACGCCAGCTGGAAAAGGTGGCCGTCCCGGGTCACGCCTCTTCCCGGGCGGTCCACCGGCAGGGCCTTGGCCGCGTCGCGCTTGGTGAGCGTCTCAGCCGGGTCGCCCAACCTCAGCTCTAATTTGGTCCCAAGAGCGTCGAGCAATTGGGGACGAACGTCGAACCAGCGGTTGGCGCTTACGACCACGTGCACTCCCTGATGGAGCCCTGTGGTGGCGAGGGCTGACAGATCGGGCTCGAGTTCAGGCGCGGACTGGCGCAGCATCCCCACGTTGTCTACGACTACGAAGACCTCCGGCTCGCCGTGGCCAGACCGGGCGGCGCGCGCACTGCCACTGGTCTTTCGGAGGCCGGCGCCCACGCCGTAGCCTGCGCGCCGGCCAGCGGCCCGCTCACTTACGAGGGTGCGCATGTCCTGGAGCAACCGGGTGGCAGCCTCGACCTCACCCGGGCCCACAATCGCACCCACATGAGGCAGGCCCTCGAGCGCACCGAGCCCCCCGCCGCCGAAGTCGAGGCAATAGAACTGGACATCATCGGGCTTGACCCCCTTGACCAGAGCCAGCACCAGGCTTACGAGCAGCGTTGACTTCCCGGTCCTGGGGGCGCCGGCCACGCCCAGGTTGCCGCCCGCGCCGGTGTGGTCCCACACCAGCGGATCTTGCCGTTGCGACCGCGGGAGGTCGACAACGCCTAGGACGGGCAACGCTCGAGCTGCCGGGGACGCCCCGGCCAGCGCGCCCAGGGTCACGGCCGCAGGCAACGGGGCCAACCAGATCGGGCGCGCCGGGGCGCCGCCCAGGGCCGAGACCGATTGGACCAACGCGTGCAGCTCCGTGCCCAAATCCTGCGACGAGGCGTCGCGGGCCTCGCCGGCCGGACTCGTGCCGAATTGCTCTAAGGCCCGGCCCGTATCAACGCGCTCGTGGCGCAGGAGCGTGAGAGGACGGAGGGCGTCGGTGGCCAGCGGGCTCAGTGCCCGACGGGCGGGTCGGTTCGGGAGGGTGGTGATGGCGGCCTTGAACCTGACCAGGGACTCGTCCACGGCCAGGTAACCGAGGCCGGGCACCGGAGGCAGTTCGTACGCGGCCGCCGAACCGAGGACACTTCGCGACTCGGACGCGCTCGAAGGTCCGCAGCGCCAGCCGGTAGCGCAAATGGGGTTCGAGACCTCGCACCCGCCCCTCGTCGAGGCGCTGGGTGGCCAACAGGAGATGCACGCCCAGGCTGCGCCCCATCCGGCCTATGGCGTTGAAAATGTCGGCAAAACCGGGCTCGGCCTCGAGCAGTTCACCGAACTCGTCGACAATCACGACCAGGTAGGGCAACGGTCCCGGACCTCCGCCTTCACCGGCCACTCGGACGTGGTATTCGCTGATCGAGCTGAGGTCGCCGGCGTCGCGCAGCAGCCTCTGGCGGCGCTCGAGCTCGCCGGCCAGCGCCGCCTTCACCCTCCCGATGAGGTCAGGCTCTTCGGCCAGGTTGGTGACGAGGCCGGCCACGTGCGGGAGAGGTTCTAAACCAGCAAAAGCGGCGCCCCCCTTGAAATCCACCAGGAGCAGGTTGAGCAGCGCGGGCTCATGGCGGGTGGCCAGGGCGGCGGTGATGCTGCGCAAGAGCTCGCTCTTACCCGAGCCAGTGGCGCCGACCATGATCCCGTGCGGGCCCATTCCAGCCGAGGCGGCCTCTTTCAGGTCTAGTTCGACGACATTGCCGGCCTCGTCGCGTCCAATGGGCACTCTGAGCAGGTCGCGCCGCCGGCGACCGGAGGCTCCGGCCACATCGGGCAGCGAAAGCCGCCGGCCGGCCCTGGCCACGTCCGAAGGCCCCTCGGCCCCGAGCAACTCGCATAAACGAACGCTGTCGGTAAAAGTGGCCGAGGACCCCTCCCAGCCCAAGCGCAGTGGGGCGAGGCGGCGGGCGATGTCCAGGGCGGCGTCGGGGTTCAGTTGGTCAGGCCGCACCTTTCCTTCGACGCGGCCCCCGGGCCCGCTTTCGACATAGAGCAAGGTGCCGTCCTCGGCCACGGTGGCCGTCGCCCCGCCTGTGGACGGTACCTCGTCCGGGCTGGTGACAATCACGATCACGCTGACCCCCACATTGGGGCCGTGCTTCATCAGGTTGTCGAGGGCGGTGTTGGAGCGGGTCGGGCTCCAGCCGTCGACCACGATTACGACGTGCTCCCAGCCGAGTTAGGCCCAGCCCAGGTTGGCCCAGCCCAGGTTGGCCCAGCCCAGGTTGGCCCAGCCCAAGTTGGCCCAGCTCGGCCGCACCCGTCCCCCGGGGGCGCTCCGAACGGGACCGCACGAGGTCACCAGTGAGTTCGGCGAAAGCGACCGGGTCGGTGCTGACAGAGCGCTGCGCCCGCCCGAAACCCTCGCCTCCCTGGAGGGCGCGGCAATGGGGGAGCCATTTCAGCCAATCCCAGCTATCTGCCATTTCTTCTGGAAAAAGGCCGGCAATGCGCAGATCCCCCGGCGCATGTAGACCAGCGAGGGACGCCAGCCAGGCCGCCACCATCGCCCTTGCCCCTGTGATGGCGGTCGGGCCCGGCGCCACCACGGCCAGCACGCCGAGCCGGGCCAACGGGAGGCTGACGGGAGCCAGCGGGATCATGGCCGTGCCGGCGACCACCCTGTCGGCGGCGCTGGCCAGCTCCGGGTCGGGCTCGGCCACCGCAGGCCCATGGTCCCCGAGCCTGACCGGCCGGGCCGCCGCTACTTTTCCGAGGCCGATGCGTACCCAGGCGAAGTCGGGGTCGGTGCGACGGCGTTCCCAGGTGCCGTCGCCGGCCTTTATGAGGCTCAACAGAACGTCTGGCCCCGGGTAGAGGCCGCTCAAGCCGGCCAGCTGAAGCTCCGACGCGCGCTGAGACTCGGCGGCGGCGTTAGAGACGAGCTCCAGGTAGCGCGTCTTGGTGCGGGCCCACCGGCGTTTTTCCTCCCTATTGCCGGCTATCTGTGCTCCCAGCGTCGCCCCGACCATGCTGACCACCATCAGGCCGATGACTACCAGGTACACGAGGGAACGGACGACGAAGGCGAACCCGACCATGGCCAGCGAACCCAGCACTGGCAACAGCATCTGCCAGCGCCCACCGGTCCCTCCCTGACGGGCGGCTGGTACCGGCGGCAGGACGATGGGGACAGCTTCGACCGAAAGTGGCCACGCCCGGGCCGGCCTGTGATAGCGGAGCCCCCCACCGCCAACGTGGTCGCTACCCTGTCCTCCGCCGGCTCCCCCGCCGCCGGCTAAAGGCCTGCGGCCGCCTGCGCATCTAGCGTTCGAGCCGGGACTGTCGGTACTTGTTCGCTCCACATCCTTGTTCTGCCCCGAACAAACGGGTTCGGTCAAAGTCTTCATACAATCAAAACACCTCTTCACAGAATCAAAACACTTCCGACCGAACACCTTCAGCCGCCCGCCCAGCCGTGGCCTTCTTGGCCAGGCCACCGCGGCAGCTACCTGACCTTCCCCAGGGTCATAGCGTCTGGCTCCTCACACGACCTGGCATCTCACACGACCTGGCATCTCACACGATCTGGCACCTCACACGATCTGGATGATGCTCTTCGTCCTCCACGGCGCGACGATATGTACGCCGGCCACCAAACCGGCAGTGACACCGGCAGAGGCAACGCTCAATCCGAGCCCGACCTGACAAGGAACTGCACATGCCTGATGACGACAGCGACACCCCCGTCCTCGATACCCTCGCCGAAATGACCGCCGCCTCGATCGAGCACAGCGATCTGGAAGCGCGTGAGCACATGCTGGTCCGGCTCGCCGCCCTTGTCGCAGTCGGCGCGCCGCCCACGTCTTACCTGTTGAACGCCGGCGTTGCCGCCGACGTCGGGGTCACGATCGACGACGTCGAAGGCGTCCTTGTCGCGGTCGCCCCCATCGTTGGGACGGCGCGGGTGGTCACCGCCGGCG
Organism: uncultured Acidimicrobiaceae bacterium; assembly: GCA_963750465.1. GTDB lineage: Bacteria > Actinomycetota > Acidimicrobiia > Acidimicrobiales > Palsa-688 > Fen-671. The sequence goes on along the minus strand of CAVVRE010000001.1, from coordinate 825,986 downwards.
GCAACATCGCCAGGGCCCTCGGGCTTGCCGTGGCGGTAGCTGAAGCAGAGCTCGAGGCCGAGCTCGAGGACGAGGAGGACGCCGGGTAACCCTGGCCGCGACCATCTCGGCCCCTCGAGGTCGGCCACCAAGGCCGGCGTCAAGGCCGGCCCTCTACCCCGGCCCACTATGGCGGCTGGTCGGTTCAGCCGCCAGACTTCGCCCATAGCCGTTAGACCCCGGGCCACGGACCGCCCACGTAGCGGCTCGGGCCCGGGTTCGGCCGTGCCCGCGCTCCGCCGATGACCAGTCGGTCCGTCCTGAGAGGATGAGGTTCCGAGCGGACGTCCCCCGGGCGATGGCTCCGCCTTAAGGAATTACGGCCTACAGGACTTACAGCTAGCCTGTGCGCAGGCGACAAGCCCGGAACCAAAGTCCGTCATCGAGGGGTGCAAAGAGCGCTATGAAGAGAATTGCCAAATCGCTTGCCGTCGTGGCCGTGAGTGCCGGGCTTCTCGCGGGCTGTGGAGGCAACAGCCAATCAGCCGCAGTAGAGCAGGTTTGTAGCGACCGGACTAACCTCCACAACTCCATCGATTCGGTGAAGACCGATGTTTCGAACCTGAATTTCGGCAAGGCCAAGGACGGGCTGGCTGACGTCAAAAAGAGCTTCAACAATCTTGTTCAGTCGGCGAAACAGCTAAAAGGCGAGGAAGCGAAAACGCTGCAACCGCAGATCGATGCGCTCAAGACGAACATAGAGAACCTCACGAACGTCAGCTCTCTCACCCAATTGACATCGAGCCTGGGCACGATCTCGTCCCAGATCCAATCCCTCTACACCCAAATAACTGACACCCTCAAATGTAAATGAGCGGAGCGTAGCGGCGAGCCGGGCCGTGAGGCCTCAGCCCGTGCCCCGCCTCGGCGGGGACGTCAGGTGCTCGCCGTCTCCGCCGTTTCCTTCTGCTCCACGAGCTCGCCCTCGATCAAGATCTGGATCTGGTCGCTGACGACGAACTTTCCGTCCAGCACCATATTGAAGCTCAAGCCGAAATCCTTCCGGTTGATCTGGGTGTGAGCGCTGTAGCCGATCCGGTGGCCCATCATTTCGGGGTCGTTGAACTCGCCGTAATTTGTCACGTCCAGCGAAACCGGGCGCGTCGTGCCCTTGATGGTGAGGTCGCCCTTCATTGTGTAATGGTCGGGTTCCGTCGCCTCGACACCCGTGCTCTTGAACGTGATCGTCGGGTACTCCGACACCTGCAGGAAGTTCGACGACCGAATGTCGTCGTCGCGGGCCGGGTTGTTAGTGCGGACGCTGGCCGTCTGGATCGTCACCTCGACCGATGACATCTCCGGCTTCGCGGGGTCGATGTCGGCGATGGCGCTGACGTCGGCAAAGTGCCCCCGAACGGTCATCATCCCGAGGTGTTTGGCCGAGAACTCAACCTGCGTGTGGTAAGGGTCAAGCTGCCAGTTGCCCATTGCGGGACCTCCTCTGAATTTGCCTAGCTCGAAACTACTCGGCTTTGGACCGCTTGGCTTTGGACCGCTTGGCTTTGGACCACGCTTGACCCTTGGCTTTGGACCACTTGGCTGGGACCGCGTTAGCTTGCACGGCCCAGGATGGCAGAAGCCAGTTCCGGATGCTACTGCCGGAGTTTCGTCGTCCGGAGGGGCTCCTCCGATATACCAGGTAAAGTGCGGCCGTGACGGCGCCCATAGACGAACAGGAGCGCCTGCAGCTCTGTGACCTCTTGGACGAGCTCGGGCCTGACGCGCCCACGCTGTGCGCAGGATGGACGACGGCCGACATGGCCGCCCACCTCGTATTGCGCGAGCATTTCCGGCGCTGGGGCGACGAGCGCAGAGCGGCCGAGATGGCAAAGGGGTACCCTCAGGTCGTCTCCCGGCTGCGGGCCGGCGCCCCGCTCGTCCCTTGGCGGGTCCCGGGCGCCCGTACTCTCGTCAACGGGCTCGAGTACTTCATCCACCACGAAGACGTGCGCCGGGCGAACGGGCGCGGGCCTCGGAGCGATATTGCCAACCTCGAGGATCTCTCTTGGCGGATGACGGGTTTCCTCGGCCGCCGAGTGGCTCACGGCGTCCGGCCCTTCGGCCTGGAGCTCGTGAGCCCGGATGGCCGTCACCGCTCGTTCGGCTCAGGCGCCAAGGCGACTCTGACTGGCCCCCCGACGGAACTGGTGCTGTACATATCCGGCCGGCGCACGGCGGCACAGGTAAACCTGACCGGGCCCGACGATGCGCTGGCGGCTCTCTATCAGGCGCAGACGAAGCTGTAGGCCCGAGCCGGGGCCAACCGTCTGCCGCCCCCCGGGCATTGTTTTCGGGGCGCGCTTCGGCGGGGCCACTTCGGTGGCCCGGGAGCAGCGCCTTCGAAACCTTCGAGAATTTCGGCCGCCGCGCATATAGGTCAGGGCGGCGGAACCCTGCCCCGCCCTTCCCCACCGGCCTCGCGGGCAGATGCCGCGGCGGTGGGTACGACGGCGCCATCGTGGCCGGCCGCTCGCGTCAATGCCGCGAGGGGGTGCCTTGGTCCGGCCGCAGTGCGCGAATACGCTGGTCGTTTATCCCATCTGGGAGCGAGCGGAGAAAGAGCGAGGTGGATCTGGCGTGAGGCTCGAAGGGCGGGCGTAGTGCAACCCGCTAAGGGTAGGGCCTCACGGCCACGCTTTTCTTACCAGCTCGCAGCCGTTGTGCTCGCCTGCGGGTTGTGCAGCGCGGTCGCAGCCAGCCCGGCCGGCGCCACCGCCAGCACTTCAGTGACCGGTCCGGCAGCGACCGGCCCCTCAACGGCCCGCCCCTCAGCGATCGGGCCGGCGGCCCAACTTGCGTCCCGTCCCGAACCCGCCATAGAGCCACAGGTGTGCTCTAGTTGCACCCCGCCGCTTACGTACCACGGGGGCCCGGTCATGACGACCGACAGTGGTGCCGGCCTTACCGTCACCCCCATTTTCTGGGAGCCGCTCGGGGGGCGGTTCGTGTTCCCGCCCAATTACGAGAGCACTATCGACAGCTACGTTTCCAATGTGGCCGCCGCCAGCGGCAGCACCGACAACGTCTACTCGGTCGATACCGAGTATTACCAAATGGCCGCGGGTGAGGACAGCTACATCAAGTACAACATCCACGCCGGCGGCCCTGTCGTGGACACGGACGCCTTCCCGCCGTACAACTGCAGCCCAGCTCCGGGTTACACAGCCTGTGTTACCGACCTGCAGCTGAAAGCGGAGCTGAGGTTGATCACGAGCGACCTGAGGTTGCCCACCAACCTGGCCCATTTTTACCCCGTCTTTTTCCCGCCCGGAGTCGAGACGGTCGATATCGACGGTTCCAATTCCTTCGACGGGTTCTGCGGGTACCACCGGGCATTCGGCGCAAATGGGGACAAGACGGTCTACGCCGATATGCCCTACGAAGCGACCGGTTGCAACGCAGGACAGGCCCCGAACGGCAATCTCCCGGCCGACGGGGCGGTCAACACTCTCAGCCACGAGCTGAACGAAGTCATTACCGACCCGCTCGAATTGCAACCCGCCTGGACCGATGCCGCCAACAACGAGATCGCTGACCTGTGCGACCAGGTCTACGGTCGCCCTCTAGGTTCGACGAACCCGTCCAACCCGTCCGGCAGCGAGTTCAACCAGGTGATAAACGGGGGCCGGTACTACGTCCAGGAAATATTCAGCAACCTGGCGTACACGAAGTTCGGCAACGGCAAAGGGTGCACGCTGAGTGAGGAACTGGCCGAGAACCCCGACGCCAACGGCCTCGGCACTCCTCCATCGACCGTCGTTTCGGCGTTCGCCGGCGCCACTCCGTCGGTCCTTCCGGCCGACGGGAAGGCGACTTCGATGATCGTCGTGACGGCCTCGGACTCACTGGGGGACGGCGTGGCGGGCGACCACGTCTATTTCAGCACCGGCCTCCAGTCCGGTACGGGCGTATGCGGGCGGCTGAGCCGGACCGAAGCCACCACGGACCACAATGGTGTCGCCACCGTTATCTACAAGGCGTCGGCCTGGAATGTCTCGTGCTGGGTGGTGGCCGTCGACGCCGAAGGCGGCCGAGCGGCCCAGTCGCTCATATACCAGGGGTCGACCCAAAAGGCCATCCCGACGCTCAATGCCTCCTTCCCGACACTGCTGAAGGCGGGCGCCGCGCCGGCTACGTTCACACTCAACGCCGTCAACCCCGCCTCCCAGCCTCTAGCGGGCGCCCGGGTCGAGGTCGCCATCCTTGGGGGCACGCCGAACTCGGCCGCCGTGGATGCCAGCCAGGTGCACCTGTCCTACTCGACGACCGGTCCGAAGGGCCGGTTCATCGCGGTCGGTCTCAGCGGGTCAACCGGCAGTGGCGGTGTCATCGAGGCTTACGTCGGTGCGCAAGAGGGTGCCACCATGGCGCCGGCGTCTACGAGGGCCCTCACGTTCCGCGTTGCCCTCGCCTCGAACATCCCGGTTTCGAAGACCAGTCCGGTCATGGGGTTCGAGGCCTACCTCGACCAGGTCAACTCCGCTTCGGGGTCCGGTTCAACGCTGGCCGGCACCCCCGTCGTCGACGTCATGATCCCCGGCGCGGCCCCGACCAATACCCTGACGTACGTGCTCATCGGGGCGGGGGTGCTCGTAGTGGTACTTCTCATCATCGTGTTGAGCGTGCTCTGGAGGAGACGCTCAAAGCAGCGGGAGGAGCCAGAGCCGGCGGCGGCCGCGCCCTGAACGCATCGTTGCCAGCACCGTTCCGGGAGCCTCGGGCCGCCAACCGGAGCGCCGGAGGACCGAGAAATCACAGGCGGGGCGGTAACGTGGAGGAGCCCCGCGGTACCGGGTATGGCCTGCTGGGAGCGTCACGCACATGAGCCACGACCACGGCCAGGCGACAACCGCCGCAGGTGAACAACGGAGCCGGCTCGGGCTCGTACTCGGCATCACCCTGGCCATCCTGACGGCGGAGATCGTCGGCGGCGTGCTGGCTCACTCTCTCGTCCTCATTGCCGACGCCGGGCATATGGCCACTGATGCGGCGGGCATTGGGCTGTCGCTGTTGGCGGTGCACTTCGCGGCCCGCCCCGCCAGCGACGTGCGCACCTTCGGCTATCTGAGGGCAGAGATCCTGGCCGCCGTCACGAACGCCGTGCTGCTGTTCGGGCTGGGCGCGTTCATTCTCGTAGAGGCGGTGATCCGCCTGGTCCACCCGGGGACCGCCAGCCCGCCGCTGATGATCGTGTTCGGCCTGGTGGCCCTGGCCGGCAACGCCGCCAGCCTGCTGCTGCTACGACGTGGGCAAGCGCAGAGCCTGAACGTCAGGGCCGCCTTCCTGGAGGTCCTGGCGGACATGTGGGGCGCGGTTGCGGTACTGGTCGCCGCGGTTGTAATCGCTGTCACGGGGTTCGAGCAAGCCGATTCGATCGCCGCCATCGCCATCGGTGCGCTGATCCTGCCGCGAACGGCGAAGCTGTTACGGGACGCTGTGGACGTGCTCCTCGAGGCCACCCCGAAAAACGTCGACCTGGCCGAGGTCCGGGGCCACATTTGCCACACACCCGGCGTACTCGGTGTCCACGACCTGCATGTATGGACCGTTACCAGCGGGCTGCCGGTACTGTCCGCCCATGTTGTGGTGGCGGACGAAGCCCTGGCGGACGGAGGCGGGGCGCGGGTCCTCGACCGTCTGGGCGAGTGCCTGGCCGGGCACTTCGACGTCGAACACTGCACCTTCCAGCTGGAACCGGCCACGCACCGCGATCACGAACAAGCCCTGCACCGCTGACCGTCCCGGCAAATCGCTCGGTACTTGTGGACGCATCGGTTCGCGGTTGTGTTCAGTTCCACGGCAAGGCGGCCCGCTTGCGCCAGTAGGTGGCCCGGTCTTCCTGGATCCCGTCCAGCCGCTCGACTACTCCCGGGCTGACGTCGACGCTGAGGGCGGCGAGGTTGCTCTCGATTTCTCCAACCGTAGCCGCGCCGCTCAGCACCACGTCAACCCACGGCTGGGCCAGGACTAGAGCAAGGGCCAGGGCGTCCGGGGTGGCCCCGGCGAGGCCAGCGACCTCAGCCAACGCCTTCACATGGCCACGACCGGCCAGGCGGCCGTTGGCCAGCGCCTCCTTGACTATGACGCCGGCGCCGACAGCATGGGCGGCCGCCAAGGCGCCCTGCCGAACGTTCGAGCAGGTTCCATGTGGCCTGCACGCAGTCGAAGATGCCGACCTCGAGCGCCCTTTCGATGGTTTCGCCTTGCTCCGGGCCCGTAACTGTGAGGCCGATGGCCACGCCGCCCGCCTTCAGCCGCCGGAGTTGGTCGATGACCCCGGGGTCCCCGAGCACGCCGCTGTCGAGCGTGGCCGAATGGACCTGGTACAACCGGAGGTCAGGCCCGAGCAGCTCCGAACTCTCGGCCCACTGCCGGCGCAGGTTGGGTAATGACAGGTCTTTGACCTCGTTCACTGGGGCGTCGAGGCGCCAATCCCCCGTGTATGTGTAGCCCCATTTCGATCCGACAGTGACGTCGGTCGGCCCGAGGCCCCGGGCGCGCAGCCAATCGGCCAAGAAGGCTTCCGCTTTGCCGTACGAACGGGCGGCGTCGAAGTAACGCACCCCTCCCGCGTAAGCGGCATCGAGCACGTTGTGAGTCACGCGCTCCAAAGACTCCACGTCGGTCTGGCCGGCCAGGTCGGCGGCGTGGCCGACGTTTATGTAGGCCGGGCGGCCGAGAGCAGCCAGCCCGAGGCCCACACGGCTAACCTCCAACCCCGTCATGCCGAGAGCGGTCGTCATCTGCCGGAGAGAGTACCCGCCCGGCCCGTTCGCTGAGGCGGTGGCCGTTCGGGCGGCGCCAGTGTCCGGCGCCAGTGTCCGGCGCCAGTGGCCGGTTCTGGGTGCGTTTCACAATTCTGGTTGCGCTGGTTGGCCGATCTGGCGCGAAAACACGCCCAATTCGCTGGTTTGCGCCCAAAAGCGGCACTATTTGAGACGTCGGCCAGATACCCGCAGCAATGAACCGTAGACGCCATGGGAGGCGGCCCCTTCGTTTAGCGTTGATGGAGGACCCCGTCCTGGGTAGACATGCCCTCGTGGGCATGGTCAATGAGCACTGAGACGCAACTACTCACCGTCGGGCACGGCACTCTCGGGCAGGTCGAGCTGGCGGACTTGCTGCAGGCGGCCGGCATCGACACACTCGTCGATGTCCGCACGGCGCCCGGTTCGAGACGCCATCCGCACGTAGCCCGGGCGCAAATGGAGCGGTGGTTGCCTGAAGCCGGGGTGGCCTACATATGGGAACCTCGCCTCGGAGGTTGGCGAAAGGCCGACCCCGCCTCCCCCAATACGGCATTGCGGAACGATTCTTTCCGTGGCTACGCCGACTACATGCGGTCGGCGCAGTTCTGGGATGCCTTGGATGCCGTCCTGGCCGTGGCGAGCAAGGAACGCACGGCCGTCATGTGTTCTGAAGCTGTGTACTGGCGGTGTCACCGCCGGTTGATCGCCGACGCCGCCTCCATCGGCCGGGGGACGGAGGTCCTCCACCTGGGCCACGACGGCGCCATCAACCCGCACCAACTGACCGATGGAGTCCGCTCGGTCGACGGCCAACCGGTATATGACGTGGGCACGACGGAGCAGCTCCTGGACATTTAGACCGCGATCGACAGGGTCGCACTTTGGCGCCGTGGTGACGCCCAAAACGCGGTCTCCGGTTGCACACCGGAGCCGGGGCACGCAATCTGGAGACATGGGCACTCCAGGTCTTGACGGCGTCAGTGAACAAGTTCGCGCCTACTGGGATATCGACGCGGCCACGTACGACCGCACCCCCAACCACAACCCGCGGACCGCGCTCGAGCTGGCCGCCTGGGCGGGGGCGCTTCGTCACCTCCTCCCCTCTCCTCCCGCCCGGGTGCTCGACGTGGGTGCGGGCACCGGGTTCCTCGCTCTCGTGCTGGCCAAGCAGGGCTACGAAGTAAGCGCCCTGGACTTCTCGGCGGCCATGCTCCGGCGGCTGAAATCAAAGGCGGAGGCAGCCGGGCTGGACATTAGAACCATCCACGCCGACGCCGGCGAGAGCCCGCTGGACGGGTTCGACGCCGTCGTCGAGCGCCACGTGCTGTGGACGGTGTCTGACCCTAAGGCCACGCTCGAAGCCTGGCACCGGTCGGCGCCCTATGGGCGCTTAGTCCTGGTGGAAAGCCTTTGGGGCCACGCCGCTGGTTGGGGCGGGCAACTTCGGCGAGCGGGGCACGAAGCGCTCCGACGGGCACGGCGAGGCGACCATGACCATCACGCTGAGTACGGCGACGACCTGCGGGCCAATTTCCCCCTCGCCGGCGGGGCGACGCCGGAATACCTGGTCGCGCTGGTGGAGTCCACCTCCTGGGGGGCAGCCCGGGTGGAAAGGCTACGAGACGTCGAATGGGCCGCCCACCAGGCGCTCCCCACATTTGTGGACCGGTTAGTAGGGGTTTCCCCTCACTTTGCGGTGGTCGCCGGGTAATCCCACACATATATCACCGACCGCTTTTCGCCGGCCGCCCTTCACCGGCTAGCTTTCACCGCCGCCTTTCACTGCACGGCCAGGACAAGGGCGTACGCAGCCAGGCCGAGAAGGACCACAGCAGTGACCTTGCGCACGGTGGACACATTGACGGCCCGCAACAATGTCCGCCCGCCGACCACCGCGACTCCGGCCACGGCCCACAGAGCCAGCACGGAACCCACTCCAACGGCCCAGACGTCGTGGTATTTGGCAGCCAGGTTGGCGGTGAGGATCTGGGTAAGGTCGCCCCACTCGGCCAGAAATATCACCACAAAGGCGCTGAACACGGCGCCTCGCCTGGGCGTATGGGGCAGAACTTGGTCGTTTTCAGTCTTGGTCCCCTCCCGCCAGGCGTAGGCCGCGCCTAACAGGAACATGGCCGCGACGACGGCATCGACCGCCCGGTGCGGAAGGATGGCAAAGAGGGCCACCCCGACAGTGACCGCTATGGCGACGTGCAGGACAAAGGCCGCCGCCGCGCCCAGCCACACCTGGAAGGGGCGGCCCTTGGTGGCCATGACCAGGCTGGCGAACATAGTCTTGTCCGGCAACTCGGCCAGGAAAATGGCCGGGAAGCAGATGATGGCAATTTCGAACCCCACTCGCTGGGCCCTTTCCGCCGGGCGAGGGGCACAGCCCACCGCCCGGCCACGACTAGATGGCACGGACGGAAGGTCTCGCCCACCTGCTCATGCAGGCCCGGGGACCGGGCGTTCATCACGCCAGCATGTCGATCTCCCGGCAGAGGACTACTCCCCAACCTTCAACCATTCTAGCCGACATGGCCTTATAGCCGGCGCGACGTCAGCTTAAGCCTGCCCTAAACCAGATGCGGCGGGGCAACGGTACGTGGGGCCGCTCGAACAACGCACATACTTGCGTGGGCATTTTGGGACCAGCCGGTCTCGTAGCCGGGTTGACCGCCCGCCTCTGCCGGCAAGCCCCCCGGGAGGCGGGGCCCGCTCTGGTCAGGTCAGCGAGAATGGCGGGTAGGGGTCGGCGAGAAGCGAAAACCATGCGTCCACTCGAAGCGCCCAGCGGTTGGCGCCGACCACGAAATCGCGCAGCCCCTCAGGCCAACGTCCAGCGATTATCACCGCGAAAAAGGCAACAATCGAAACGACGAAGAGCGCAATCCCGACAAAGACCAGCGCGATCAGCTGGGGGATAACCAGGATGATGCGCAGGAGCACGGTCAGTCGGGACAACTTCTGGGGCCTCTGCACTTCGAACCAGGCCGGGTCGTCGCCGGACTCCGGATAGCCCATCAGCATTCCGAAAGACGGGTACTTTTCGCGCAGGAAAGAGGCGTACGTTGTTGTCCGCCAATAGAGGCGGTAGTAACCGGCGATCAAGTTCCCCAGCGACTCGGGCAATTGACCCGTGAACAAGGCCACAAACCAACCGATGAAGACACAAATCGAGGCCACGATGCGCAACACATAAAGGACGATGTACAGAGGAACGGCGAGGATCCATTGCACCAGAGGACGCCAGCGAGCTATCCGGTCGGGCACATCTACTCCAACATCGACGGGATATCTGCCGCTCCCCCGCTGTTGCACGCCAGCGGCTGGCCAGTTGGCCGGGAGGGGCGGAGCGCTCGGCAGAGGCCCGGTCGGTGGGGGTTCGCTAGGCGGAGGTGCGCTGGGTGGAGGTGCAATCGGCGGGGTTGCATTAGGTGGGGGCTCGGCTGCCGGGACATCGCCTGGCGGCTCTGATGGTTGCGGGTTGACGCCGCCCTGGGGCTCGATATCGCCCGACTGCGAACCCTCACCATTGGACATCGAAACCCTCCTGGATCGGCACGGACCACGGCTTCGTCGTCTCTCTGAGCGCGAGTATATCGTCGTGTGCCGCCAGGGCCTGGTATGGCGCCGGGCGCCTGACGAACACCTAATGGCACCAGGACCTAATGGCACCAGGACCTAATGGCACCAGGACCTAATGGCACCAGGACCTAATGGCACCAGGACCTAATGGCACGAGGACTAGTGCAAAGAACGGCCTCTTCGATTATCCCTGCGGTGAGTTCTGGTCGTTGCGGGCCAGGCCCATCTTGGCCGCGTTGATCAGGATGCGCGCCACCGCGCCGATGATGACGAGGTCAAGGAGCATCTGAACGCTGACCAGGATCCGGCCGCTGTCGGTGCGCGGCGTAATGTCGCCGAAACCGACGGTTGAGAAGACGGTGATGGTGAAGTACAAGGCCCTGGTGTGGTCGAGCGGCTGGCTGAAAGAGAACCGCGACGTGTCGGAGAGGGATAGGTAAATCGAGGAAAACACCACCAGGAAAAGCGGCAAAATAACGCCCAGGGATTGCGCGGCTCGCAGCTCCGGTATCTCCGCTTTTACTATGTGGCTGGCCTGCCAGGCTATGACCAGGGCGACAATGGATACGCCGATCACTAGCCGAAGCAGGTCGTCGGTGGCCGAGTCGCGGCCGGCCGGCACCACGTAGTACACCCCGATAAGGACGACCCAGGCGAGCAGAATTATCAAGGCGGTGCGGGCCACTGCTCTCCGACGTTCTCGCCGCCCGAGCTCGGAAATCCGTCTGGGCGTCAACGGGTCACTTCGTCTCGCCCGGTCTGACGAAAACGGGCGCGCTCGAAGTAGAACCACCGACAGGCCGACGGAGGTGAGTTCGGGCTAGCCCACCGCCCTTTTCGCGCTCCCTTGGCCGGCTCGCTCACGTCCCCAATTATGCTCGCTAGCTGACAGGCGCAGCCGCAACGACCTGCGGGCCTGGCTCAAGCCCACCGGGGTGCCTAACCGGTAACCACTGACGGCGCCCCACCGGCGTACAGCTCAACGGCCCGCCAGCAGTACCAGGCGACCACCGACCTGAATGGCCGGTACGGCTCGCCCAGTGGCTCGAGCTGACGGGCCGTCGGCATCGGGACCTCCCACGCCAGGCCGTAGCCGCGACGGACACCGAAGTCGCCGGTGGGCCATACGTCGATGCGGCGGAGCTGGAACATGAGGAAAATCTGGGCCGTCCAGCGGCCTATGCCCCGGACGGCGGAAAGGGCGGCGATCAGCTCCTCGTCGTCCTGCCGGGCCAAGCCGCGCGGGGTCAGCACCACGGTCCCATCGAGAGTTTTGGCGGCCAGGTCGCGCACAGAAGCGGCCTTGTTGGCGGACAGGCCAACGGCCCGAAGGGTCTCGTCCGAAAGGGCCAAGAGCGGCTCGGGCTCGATGTCGCCGTCGAGGGCGGCAATGAGCCGGCCGTGAATGGCGGCCGCCGCCCTCCCGGCCAGCTGCTGGTAAACGACGGCCTGCACGAGAGCGGCGAAATGGGACTGCTTCGACCGTCCCAGGCGAGGAAGGCCCGTTTCCGCCACCAGACGGGCGATAACGGGATCGGTCTCGGCCAGGGCCCGCGCCGCCGTCACGTACGACACCCGGTGGCTCGGCAGTTCGTTCGAGTCGCTCACCCGCTTCAGTCTGACCGAAAGTCGGGCCCTTATGGCTCCCCTCCGGCCACAGCGGCCGCGGATCACTGCTGCGGGCCAAACCTGGGCTCCTGAGGGCACCTCAGCCACCGCTCTTTGCTTGGGCTTGAGCGCCAAGAAAAGAGGTGCGGCGGAGGGCTGGCCCCGGCGTTCTTCGGGGCCCTGGCGGGCGGCCCTCGAGTCAGGGTGTGGACTGCGGGAAATCCACAAGAGGCGAAATAACTCCACCGGCGCGTCGTAATTTCGGCAAAGCTGGTTAAGGCATGGCCCACTTCCACCCCGCAGCTCTGCGGTTTACCTCCATCGGTGCGACCCGGGAGGGCACTCCCGCCGGCTGGCGTTGGCAGGGGTAATGCGCACGTGACCGGAACGGTCAGTTCTGAATACATAGCTGAAAGTGGCGCCCGGGAAAAGGTAGCCAAACCATGGCAGAGGGCGGCAAAACGAGTCGTTGCCGTCGTTATCGTCGTACTCGCCTTTTGGGGCGCCTACGAGCATCGTTCCGAAATTTTCAGCGCCAGCGGGATGCTGTCGCACATCCACCTGGCCTGGCTCCTGGTGGCCATCGGCGCCGAATTGGGGTCAATGGTGGTCTTCGCCCGCCTTCAGCGCTGGCTACTGCGCGCCGGTGGCGTTGACGTCCCCTTCGTCCCCATGGTGGAGATCACCCTGGCCGGCAACGCGCTGTCTACCACGTTGCCGGGTGGGGCGGCGTGGTCGGCGACATGGGTTTTCGAACAGCTCCGCCGCCGAGGTGCCCAGAAGATCCTGGCCGGCTGGGTGATCCTGGTGGCCGGGGCGTTGTCGAGCTTTGCCGTCTTCGTCATCCTGGCGCTCGGAGCCTGGGTGGCCGGGAGCCGTGGCCCGGTCTCCAGCCTGCGGTGGGTGGCCGCCGGTCTAGCGGCGATCCCTTTTCTGGTGGCGGGCGTGTACTTCGTGGCCCGGCGGAGCAAACGGGTGCGACAACTGCTGTCAACGTCCTGGGGCGCCGTTGCCAGGCGCCTGCCTCCCGCCCGCGCCCTCGGCCGCCTGGTGCGCAAAACCGTCGACGACCTGGGGTTGGTCCACCCCGGCCCGCTCGGATGGGCCGAGGCCTTCGGGCTAGCCATGGCCAACTGGCTGTGCGACGCCCTGTGCTTGCTGGCCTGCACGGAAGCCCTCGGCGTTCCCGTCCCCTGGCGGGGCATCCTCGTAATTTATGGGCTGACCCAGGTAGCGGCCAGCCTCCCTATCACCCCCGGGGGGATCGGTGTCGTCGAGGGCTCGATGACCGCTCTACTTATCGCCTACGGCACCCGTCCGACGTCGGCCCTCGCCATCGTCCTCCTGTACCGCGTCGTCAGCTTCTGGGGCATGGCCCCGATCGGGTGGGCCGCCTGGGCCGGGCTCGAGCTCGCCCTACGACATGGTGTTCGCCGTCGGTCGCACCCATGGGCCGACCATGAGCATGGGCCCGATCCGGCGCCCATCCACGCCGCCGTCGGTCCCGAACGAGTGGTGCGCCCGTCGCCGTGCATGGGCTGCGTGGCGGGTGACTGCACGGTCAGCCACGATGGGCCGCGGCCCGCTCCGGCGCAGAGTTTGGCGGTCGAACCGGGTTGCGTGGCGTCCTCGTCCTAGTCGGGCCTGGCTTGCGTCGCGGGTGGCAGCCCGAGTGGCAGGATGTGGCATGCCTGAAGTTAGAACGTCACACCGCAGGGGCCCGGGGATAACGATGAGCTCACCCTCCTGGGATGGGCCACCCTGGTTGGCCCAGAAACGGCCGCGATGACGAACGGTCCAAGGCGGGCCGCAGTAGTGACGGGAGCAGCCCGGGGTCTAGGGCGCGTCATCGCCCTGACGTTGGCAGAAGAGGGCTACGACATCGTCCTGGTCGACCTGGCTGACTCCAACGCGACGGCAGCTGAGGTTGAACAGCACGGCGCCAGCGCCTGGCCGACGAATATGGACGTGTCGTGCGAGGCCGACGTCATTGCCTTAGCCGCGGACGTACAAAAACGCTTCGGGCGCGTCGACGTCCTCGTCAATAACGCCGGCATTTCCCTTCTTGTGCCAGCGGAAAGGACGCCGACGGAGTCATGGCGGCGAGTGATCGACGTCAACTTGACCGGCCCGTTCCTTCTGTGCCGGGAACTTGGGCCCCTTATGCTGTCCGCCCGGGCCGGCTCAATAGTCAACGTGGCGTCGATCGCCGGCCTTAGGGCGGTGTCACACCGCGTGGCGTACAACGCGTCAAAGCACGGCCTTATCGGCCTCACCTCGACGTTGGCGGCGGAGTGGGGGGGCCGCGGAGTACGCGTAAACGCCGTTTGCCCGGGTTGGATAAAGACCGAAATGGATGCCGAGGACCAGGCCAGTGGGGCTTACTCCGACGCGGACATTGCCAACCAGGTGCCGCTGGCCCGTTTCGCGGCCCCGGAGGACGTGGCCCGGGCCGTGGCGTTCCTGGCCGACCCGGCCCGGAGCGGTTTTATAAACGGGGTGGCCCTGCCGGTCGACGGCGGCTGGGCGGCGGACGCGAGCTGGACCTCTCTCCGGCTAAAGACCAGGGGATCCGCGCTAGAGCCCAGCTAACCGCGCCGCGCCCAACCGCCGCCTCATTTCCCAGCAAATCCCGGCCCGTCCGACCGCTCCGAGGGGCAGCGGCCACGGTCATCAACCGGGTTCCGGGCCGGCCGGGCTTCCGTCGCGTACGCTGCTCCCGGTGAAGCCACGCCTGCAAAGGAGAGTCTTTTGTCTCAGCAGATGATCAGCGAGCGCGCCTTCTCCGACGAGGCCGTCGCCAAACTCGGAGGCGGGCCGAGCGTCGCCCGGCCCATGACGGCGGCGGGCACGGTCGCGAAGGGACTGTTCCTTTTCGCCGTTACATGCGGTTTCGCCGTCCTCGGCTGGGACCATGCCGCCAGCGTCATCACCTCCAGCTCGGGGCCGATGTGGTTGCTGTGGTATTTCCTGCTCATTGCCCTGACGTTCCTCGGGATCGCCCGGCCTCGGCTCGCCCCGATCGGCGGCCTCGTCTATTCGGTGCTGATGGGGCTCTGGGTCGGCGGCATCTCCCGGGTTTATGACGCCGCCTACGACGGCATCGTCGCCCAGGCGCTGTTGGCCACCCTGGCCGTCGTGCTGGTCTGCTACGTGTTGTACGCCCTCGGGGTGGTCAAGGTGACCAACCGGTTCGTCCTGGTGGTGGTGGCGGCCACTTTCGGGATCGGCCTGGTGTACCTGACCGGCTGGATCCTCAGCATCCTGGGCGTCAACTTGCTCTTCTGGTCGCACCCGACCACGGCCGGCATCGTGATCAGCCTCGTCATCTGCGTCGTGGCCGCCCTCAACCTCTTCATCGATTACGCCGTCATCGACCAGGGCATCCGCAACGGCGCGCCGAGCTTCATGGAGTGGTACGCGGCATGGGGCCTGCTGGCCACCGTGGTCTGGCTTTACCTTGAAATCCTCTACCTTTTCGCTAGCCTGCGCAGCAGCTGACCAGGCACACTGAGCGCGTGCCGCAGCACCGCCTCTCACGAAAGGACCCTGCCATGTCAGCCGCAGCTGAGCCGCCGGTCGTGCGGCACGAAGTGGACCCCGCAATAGACCCACGCCGATTGACCTATACCTTCGGCGGCGCCGAGCCAGTGGCGTCGGTCTCGCCCGGGTCGGTCCTGGTCACGAGTACCCTCGACGCCTTCGCCGGTCGGCTGCGAACGGTTCACGACAAGGTAAGCGAGGTGCTCGACCCGCGCTACGTGAACCCTCAGACCGGTCCCTTTTATGTCGAAGGAGCCGAACCCGGGGACACCTTGGCCCTCCATTTCGCCCGTATCGAGCCCAGAGAGACGTATGGGGCAAGTACGACCGTGCCCCTGTTTGGCTCGCTCACAGCCACCGGCGTGACGGCCATGCTTCACGCCCCCCTTCCCGAAATGACGTGGATTTACGGCATCGACCGTGTCTCCCGGGTCGTCCACTACGAAGCTCGCGATTCCGACTTCCGGGTCGACCTACCGCTCGACCCGATGCACGGGACCGTAGGCGTGGCGCCGGCCCTGGGCGAGGTGCGCAGTTCACTGGTCCCCGGCGATTGGGGCGGCAACATGGACACCCCCGAGATGCGGACCGGGGCCACCTGCTATTTGGGGGTCAATGTGCCCGGAGCGCTGTTCAGCTTCGGCGATGGGCACGCCCGCCAGGGAGAAGGGGAAACGTGCGGGGTGGCGGTGGAAGCGGCCATGGACACGGTGGTGGTCGTGGACGTGCTGAAAGGGGTGCCCACGCCATGGCCACGCCTCGAAAACGACGGTTACCTAATGACAGCCGGTTCAACCAGGCCCCTGGAGGATGCCTTCCGCATCGCCCACAGCCAGTTGGTCCACTGGGTAGTGGAATTGACCGGCCTGTCTGTCATGGACGCCTACCAGCTCGTCACGCAGACCACGGAGACGCCGGTGGCCAATGTCGTAGACCCCAATTACACCGTCGTGGCCAAGATGGCCAAGAAGTACCTGGCCGGAGTGGTGGCGATGGCCGGCACTCACGAACGTCTCCGCCGGCTGGGCAGCGCATATCTCGGCCCTCGTGGCTGATTAGCGCGCCACGCCGGCTGTGGGTGTGGACCGGACCTACGATCGTGGACCGTGCTGAGCATCCTGTTCGCCTTCGCCTCGGCGTTCACCAGCGCGCTGAACCTCGTCACCCAGCATGTAGCCAGCACGGCGGCGCCGGCCAAAGACAAGGGTTGGCGACTGGCCCTTTATTTGGTCCGCAACCCGTTGTGGCTTTTTGGCGTCGGTGCCATCGTGGGCAGCTTCGCCTTCCAGGCCTTCGCCCTGTACGAGGGGCGGATATCGGTAGTGCAGTCGATCCTGGTCACGGAGCTGGTCTTCTCCCTCGTAATTGGCCGAGTGTGGCTGCGCCGCCACGTGGCCCCGGCGGCCTGGGCTTCGGCGTCAGTGACGGCAGTGGGCTTGGCCGTCTTCCTGGTCATGTCGGAGCCAAAAGGGGGCCACCCGCAGGCGACGGCGGAGGCGTGGTTACCGGCCTTGCTCACGTGCGGAGGGGTCGCCGCCGTTCTGGTCCTACTGGCCGGCCGCGGTTCACCACTGCGACGGGGGGCGCTCTATGCCTCATCGGCCGGGCTGACATCAGCGGTCATGGCCACATTCTTGAAATCGACCGGCGACGTTTTAGGTAAGGACGGCGTGCTGGCCACGCTCAAACAGGGCGCCCTTTACGGCCTCGTTATCGCCGTGATCCTCGAAGTGGTACTGACCCAGGCCGCCCTTCACTTTGGGCCGCTGTCTGTTTCTCAGCCCCTCATGGTCATCATCAACCCGTTTGTAAGCCTCGTCCTGGGTATCTGGCTATATGGGGAACATTTCGAGGGCGAAGCCTGGAAAGTTGCCGTTGGCGTCATTGGTTTCGTGATAATGATCGCCGGCGTTGTGTTCCTGGCCCGAACGGCACCTTCTCTGGCGGCCGGTCCGCCTGAGCCATCACCGAGCGCCGTGCGCTAAACAGGTCACAATGCAGATCGGAGCGATTTACCCCCAGAGCGAAATAGCAACCGACGTCGGAGCGGTCAGGGCCTACGCCACCGGTGTAGAGGAGCTTGGCTACCGGCATATCCTCGCCTACGACCACGTGCTCGGCGCCGACCCCGAGGTCCACGCGGGTTGGAGCGGGCCCTACGACATAAACACGACCTTCCATGAGCCGTTCGTCCTGTTCGGGTACCTGGCCGCCATCACCGGCGTGGAGCTGGTAACGGGCATTATTATCTCGCCCCAGCGCCAGACCGCCCTGCTGGCCAAACAGGCGGCCGAGGTAGACATTTTGACCGGGGGGCGGTTCCGGTTGGGCCTCGGCATCGGCTGGAACGCCGTTGAGTACGAAGCCCTTGGGCAGGACTTCAGGACCAGAGGCCGGCGCCAAGAGGAACAGGTGGGCCTGCTGCGCCGTTTATGGACGGAGCGGAGCATAACTTACGAGGGCCAATTTGACCGGGTGACCGGCGCCGGACTTTGGCCGTGGCCAGTGCAGCGTCCCATACCGGTCTGGCTCGGTGGCTCGTCAGCTCCCGCCTACAAGCGGATGGGCCGGTTGGCCGACGGCTGGTTCCCGCAAATGCCACCCGGGCCGGCGCTAGATGAGGCCATGGCCGTCGTGGCGGACGCCGCCGGCCGGGCCGGCCGGGACCCCGCCACCCTGGGCATGGAGGGCCGGGTGGCCTTTGGCGGGCGAGAAAGCGAAGAGCTGGTCGATACCGTTCAGCGCTGGCGGCAGATCGGCGCCACCCACTTGGCTATCAACACGATGGGATCGGGGTTGTCGGGCCTGGACGCCCACATGGCCGCGCTCTCTGTGGCGGCCGACGCACTTCGGCTCAGGGGAGAGAACTCTTGAAGATAACGCACGTCGAAGCTAAACGCTCGCGGATCCCGGCTAAGCGATCTTGGCGCAGCCGGCCCAGTTGCCTTTTATGGTAACTGTCCCCGGGTGTTGCTTGCCCGCGCTCATTGTGCCACTGGCGGAGCCGGAACTGCCACTCTTAGTCGTAGTAACCGCGCCCGAAACCGTTGACCACCCGAAGGGCAGGTTGGACGCAAACGTGATGTTGCCGGCCGCCGCGCCGAAGCTATTGACCTTCATGGAATAGTTGCGCCCGAACGTCTGGACATCGACCTGCACGTCGATGTTCTTAAGTGTCTTGCTCTGCCCGTTTACGTGCAACTTGGCGCTGTCCCATTGAAGAACTAGCGTGCCACCCTGAGTGGGCGATATCTGGCAGCCGGTCAAGATCTGGCCCGGCGGCAGGAAGGCCGGCACTTTTAGCGTCCCCGATATGTACCCTTTGAGCACGAGCGTCCCCGAGGAACCTTTGCCCGTGGCCCATGCTGCTGTTGAGGTCCCCAGTACGGACGCCGAAACGACGGCCGCGCCCATCAGCCCGGCGGCCGCGGCAAGGTGGTTACGCCTGGACCGGTCTTTGTGGCGACGCCTATTGGGGCACCTGGCTGGCGGCATGAGCGGCTCCTTCTGCGTCCGTCGAGGGCCCGCCCCGACGTCCAAGTGTCGTCACTGACCGGCCCGGTTGTCAAGGACAGGCGGCTCCTTTAGGACAAACCGGCCCGGGCCGGGAGCCTCCTCGGGCCATAGCAAGACAACTCATTGAGGTACCCGCGACCCGTACACGTCCCCGGGTGCCGGGCCGAGACCGACGTCGCCCGGGCCCCGGCCTCTCTATCGTAACACGAGCTTATTTTGCGCAATAGTTCCCGGCACCGCTTAGATATTTGCTTCCCCGACGGCTTTGCCTTCCGAACTGGGCACGCTGGCCCTGGGAGGCCGGTTAGCGAAGCGGACGGGCCTGGCACTGAGGTCGACCGCCGTGCCAAGCTGGGAGACGTGATTTCGGTACCGGGTGGCCGGAGGTGAACAGTTGACCGAGACAGGAGCTACACAGGTTGGCTTGGTTGGCTGCGGCAAGATCAGCCAGGCCTATCTCACGGCTGACTATCCCAACGTCACCTACGTCGCGTGCGCAGATATAGAAGACGCCCGCGCCCAGGCGACGGCCGAAAGGTATGGGCTGCGGGCCATGTCTGTCGGCGAGCTCTTGTCCTGCGGCGATGTCGAGGTCGTCTGCAATCTCACCGTTCCGCGGGCCCATGCCGAAATCAGCACCGCCGCCCTCAGGACCGGCAAGCACGTCTACCTTGAAAAGCCGCTTGGTCTCGACCGGGGAGAGGGTGCCACCCTGCTGCGTTTGGCCGACGAAAACGGGCTGGCTATCGGCTGCGCTCCCGATACGTTCCTGGGGGCAGGGCTCCAGACTTGCCGCCGCCTCATCGACGAAGGCCGGATCGGGGCCCGATAGCGGCCGTGGCCAATATGGTGAGCCACGGCCCGGAGCATTGGCACCCGGACCCCGCTTTCTTTTACCAGCGGGGCGGGGGGCCGCTGTTTGACATGGGCCCCTACTATCTGACCGCTCTGGTCACGTTGCTAGGCCCCATTTCACGCGTTGCGGGAGCGTGGCGGGGGGCCGGGGTCGAGCGCCGGATAAGGTCGGGCCCGAGAGCTAACGAGGTCCTTCCGGTCGATGCCCCCACCCACGTGGCCGGTCTGCTGGAGTTTGCCGGCGGGACGGTGGCCACGCTGATTACCAGCTTCGATGTCTGGGGTTCCGCCCTACCGCGCCTGGAAATCCATGGCACCGAGGGGAGCCTTTCTCTGCCGGACCCGAACACGTTCGGTGGCCCTGTGCGCCTTTTCCCGGCCGGAGCGGCGCAATGGGAAGAGAGGCCCACTGACGGCTTCGAGCTTCAACGCCGTGGGGTCGGGCTATCCAATCTGGCTTCTTCGTTGGCGGGGACGGGCTACAACCGGGCCAGTGGACGACTTGCTTACCACGTGCTCGACGCCATGGTCAGTCTTATCGACGCCGGCCAGGAGTCCAGGTACGTGGACATCAGGAGCACCGTGGACCGGCCCCCCGCCCTGTTCAGCGGGCAACCCTAGGACACGGCTGGCGGGCGAATATCACCGATTCTCCAACAGGAAGTGGACATCTGTTCGTCGCCTGGTGGGGTCGTCGTCCCAATCGCCGTAGACCTCCCAGTTGACACCGGTGGGCCGGCGGTCATGTTCTGTGCACCAACCCTCCAGCGCTATGTATGCACCTGCCAACTCGGAGTAGTCCCCGAAGTGGGCCGTGGTAACAACGTCACCCGAAGGGGTTGCCGCGTGGCGTACCTCGGCGCCGTCTTCGAAGTCGCCGAGAACTTCTACCCCGATGTCAACGATCAAAGCCGAGCCCCGAACGCCACGGTAAACGACGATGTTGTGGACGGTGGGTACCCGTTGCTCCCGCAGCAGCGGCCAGACCTTGTCCAATGTCTGCAGGATCGTGGCCGCCAGGCCTGCCCCACTCGGGTGTTCCCGGACGGCGGCCATCGGACGAGCGGCAACTGTCTCCGTACGTACTTCATAGTTCATGTAACGATTACATCCCCACCGGCACGCAGGCGTCGTTCCTTCAAGAATATAGGGGCGTCTGTGCGGGTATGTGACGATGTTGACCGACAGGTGCCTCGGCGGTGGCGAAGCACATCTTGATCCGACGAGCGTAGCCTGGGGCCATGATCGAACCTCTCGAGGACACTGTTGCCCGCGCTGACCGGGCCCGGGCTGAGCTCACGCAGCTCTTACAGCAGCTCAGCGCGGAGCGGGAGGCGGTGAAGGCGGCGACGACCGAGGCCCACGAGGCGATCCAGGGGCTACGCAGCGCCGTCCGTGAGGCGAAGGAGGAGATGCGGCAAACCTCCAAGGCCGAGGCCCGTAAGCACCTAGCCCGGCAGATGCGGGCGGCCGCCGACATCCTCGCCCGTGAGACTTAGCGGTGGCGCATCAGCGTACGGAGAGGCCTTCCCCGGTCGCCGGCCCGAGCCGGGCCGGATGTGAGCGGTTCACGCCGTAAGTGCGGATATGGCGTCGCCGATCAGTTTGGCCCCAATTATCAGGCAGATCACCGACATGATCACCGCGTTGTTGTGGCCCATCCAGTCCTTTAGTTTCCCCAGGATTTCGGGCGCTCTTTCCCCCATGGCCAGGTACACGACGACGGGGGCGGCCACGCCGATGGTGGCGATGAGCACGAAGACGATATAGGCGATAGCTTGGTCCGCTCCAGATATGCCGGTCTGAGCGATAGTGGCCGCCGCACTTATCGTGAGAATAAGGTTCTTGGGGTTTAGGGGAGCGGCGAGCAGAGCGCCAAGGACCAGAGCCATTGGCGCCTTGACCTGGTCAATCGGTCCCATCCACTTGGGCAGGGCGGCCGCTTCTCCCGGGGCTGGACGACCTTGGAACTGCCGCCACGCCAGCAGTAGCAAGAGAACGCCGAGCACGATCTTTACCCAGCTCACCCACGTCGCCGGCGCCCCCGAGGAACTGGCGTTGGCTCCCCCGGCGAAAGCGAGGACGATAGCTCCGACCACCGCCAGCCCGATGAGCCAGCCGGTTACGAACGCAGGGCCATTGCGCCGCGCCCTCGGGGTAGTGAGCATGAGGACGACGGCAATGATGGGAAAAGGACTGAGCGTGATGCCGACCGCCAGTGGCAATGTCCCGCCAATCGCCTGACCCATTAGCGTTCACTCACGGCAGGTATTGTAGGCGCGGGCGGAATCCAGCGCCGGTAAAGGTTTTTCTGGGTGCCGCCGAAATTTTTGGTCGCGATCGCCGGCAGGTTTTGCGAGTTGGCGCAACCAATTTCGGCGAACGCGCCCAAAAAGGTGTTCGTGCGAGTCGTGCGTGCAGTGCGCCGGAAAGACCCGGCCCTAGCTCAGTCCCAGATCGCTTGGCCGCTGTCGGCGTCGAAGAAGTGGAGCTGTTCGGTACGGACCACGAAGGTGACCCGGGAGCCGGCCCGGAAGTCGCTGCGGGGCGAGATGCGGGCCACCCCTTCGGCCTTGGCCTCGCCCATCTGCAGGTCGGGCAGCTCGCCCAGCTCCTCGGTCTCGGCCGCCGCCTGGGTGACCTCGGAGCGGGCCTTGGTCGCGTCCACCAGGAAGTGGACCTGGAGCTCGTTGCCGAGCGCCTCCACCAGCTCGATGTCGGCCACCATGGTGGTGCTGGGGGCGGGCGGGGGCCCAGGGCGGGGTCGTCCAGGTCCTCGGGCCGGATGCCGATGATGACCTTGCGGTCCCGGTAGCCCCTAAGGGCGGGGCGGGCCTGCAGCTGGGTCTCGGCCAGGGCCAGGGTCTGGGAGCCGACCCGCACGGCGTCGGCCTCGGGGGAGATGATGGCCTCGTACAGGTTCATGGCCGGGCTGCCGATGAAGGCGGCCACGAACAGGTTGTTGGGGTGCTCGTAGAGGTACTGGGGGGTGTCGCACTGCTGGAGCTCGCCCATGTGCAGCACGGCCACCCGGTCGCCCATGGTCATGGCCTCGGTCTGGTCGTGGGTCACGTAGAAGGTGGCCACCCCGACCCGCCTTTGGATGCGCGATATCTCGGCCCGCATCTGGACCCTCATCTTGGCGTCCAGGTTGGACAGGGGCTCGTCCATCAAGAACACCGACGGCTCGCGCACGATGGCCCGGCCCATGGCCACCCTCTGGCGCTGGCCGCCCGACAGCTGGGAGGGCTTGCGGTCCAGGTAGTCGGTCAGGCCCAGCAGGGCCGCCGCGCTCTTGACCTTGGCCTGGACCTCGGACTTGGGCACCTTCCTGAGCTTCAGGGAAAAGCCGATGTTCTCGGCCACCGTCATGTGGGGGTACAGGGCATAGCTCTGGAACACCATGGCCACGTTGCGGTCCTTGGGGGCCAGGTCGTTGACCACCTTGCCCCCCATGCGCAGCGTGCCCGAGGTGATGTCCTCCAGGCCCGGCCACCATGCGCAGGGCCGTGGTCTTGCCCGAGCCCGACGGCCCCACCAGCACCATCAGCTCCCCCTCGGCCACGTCCAGGTCCAGGTCCAGCACGGCCGGCTTGCCGTTGGGGTAGACCTTGGTCATCTTTTCCAGGTTCACCGTTGCCATCGAGGCCTCCCTGCAGTAGCCCGGGCAAAGCGCCCGGAGCTTGTTCACTTCGCGTTCTTTTGTCGCTTCGTACCATTGTATTTCCTCGGGTCGAATAACCTAACCCTTGGCCAGGTGCCCGGCGCCGTGGGAGCTATCGCGAACGAAGGCGCCCCATCTGACGATCGCAAGCAGCCCGGGTTAGATAAGCCCGGTTTTTTGTGGCGACCGGCGCGGAGGGTTGGGGAGGCCAGGGGCGTCCCAATTATCTCCCGAAACGACGCTCGTTCAGCACGGTGTCCGCCGTGACGACCGGGTCGTCCGCCGCCTTGCCTACCCAGACGCGGTAAGTGCCGGCGGCGATGTGCCACTGCCCGTTTTTTGCGTCGAAGCGAGCCAGAAGGCGGGGGTCAGCAATAATCACGACCTGGCGCGACTCACGGGGCGCAAGCTGAACTCGCTCGAACCCTAACAACCGCTGCCGTTTGTCACCGGCGGCATCCGTCAGGTAGAGCTGCGGCACGTCAGCGCCCTCGCACTCGCCCGTGTTCGTGACGGTCAAGGAGGCCGTGACCGTTTCGCCCCCGCTGACGTCGAGGTCACTGTAAGCGAAGCTGGTGTAGC
This sequence comes from uncultured Acidimicrobiaceae bacterium, assembly GCA_963750465.1. Taxonomy (GTDB): domain Bacteria; phylum Actinomycetota; class Acidimicrobiia; order Acidimicrobiales; family Palsa-688; genus Fen-671. The sequence goes on along the minus strand of CAVVRE010000001.1, from coordinate 801,845 downwards.
TGAGGCCGTGCCCAAAGGCGAACAACGGCTTGGCGCCGGTCCGGGCGGACCATCGGTAGCCGACATCGGCGCCCTCTTCGTAACGAATGCTCGTGGGGGTCCCCCAGGGCAGGCCGAGACCCGGGAGATCGGGACGGGGGGTCTGAGCCAGGTCGGTAGGAAAGGTGATGGGGAGGCGACCTGAAGGGTTGGCCCGGCCAGTCAGGATCTCCGCGATCGCCTGAGCGCCGGCCTGTCCCGGGTACCACGCTTCGACGACCCCTCTCACGTCGTCGAGCCAGGGCATGGCCACCGGGTTCCCGGTTTCCAAGACGACGACCGTGCGGGGGTTTGCCGCGGCCACGGCCTCGATCACGGCGTCCTGCCCCCAGGGCAACGATAGGTCCGCATTGTCGAAACCCTCGCCCTCCAAACGAATGGCAAAAACGATGGCGACGTCCGAGCGGCGAGCCAGCATGGCCGACTCCATGGGGTTCATCCCGGGATCGAACTCGATTTGGGCGTTGGGGAGTCGCTGTCTCAGCGCTTCGACCGGCGATGAGGGGAACAGGCACAGGGCGCGCCCGGCTCCCATTATCCCGGGACCGCCAATGGGGATGACGGCGGCATATCCGCCCGGGGGGGTCACGGCGCTCGACCCGGTCCCGGTGGGGACCCCCACGTGGGCGTACCCGCCGATAACGGCGATCGTGGCTGTTTCCGGTGGCAGCGGGAGCACTCCGTCGTTCTTCAGCAGCACAATTCCCTGCCGAGCCGTTTCCAGGGCGATCTCGTTGTGCCTGGCCATATCGACCTCCGGCGACCCTGCCCAAGAGTCGGCACCGACCGCGTAGATCGAGCGCAGGATGCGGCGCACCATGTCGGAAAGGCGCTCTTTTGGAAGTTTGCCGTCCTCGTAGGCCGCTCTGAGTGGCTCGGTAAATGCCTCCCTTTGCCAAATCATGGTGTCGATCTGGGCCCCGACTCCTGGTCGAGGCCGGCAAGGGCGAACTCCCAGCTCTGGGTGGCCCCCCAATCGGACATGACCCAGCCCTGGTAGCCCCACGCGCCCTTGAGGATGTCCTGGATCAGAACGGGGTTGCCGCCGGCATACTCGCCGTTGACCTTGTTGTAGCCGGTCATTACCGACCCCGGATGAGACCTCTCTATGGCGATTTCGAAGGCCAAAAGGTCTGACTCACGATGGGCCACGGGGTCGATCACGGCGTCCAGCCAGTGCCTGTTCGTCTCGTTGCAGTTGAGCGAGTAGTGCTTGATGGTCGAAATGACTCCTTCGCCCTGGATGCCGTTGATCGATCCCGCCGCCAGCACCCCGCTCACCAGCGGATCTTCTGACAGGTACTCGAAGTTGCGCCCGTTGCGGGGGTCGCGGGCCAGGTTTATGCCCCCGGCCAACTGCACGTTGAACCCCCTACTTCGCGCCTCCCGGCCGACCACCGCGCCCGATTGGTGCGCCATGACCGGGTTGAACGTCGCCGCCAGCGCCAACCCTGCCGGCAGGGCGGTAGCGGTGTCGCCCTCGCGGTAACCCGGGTTCGTGACCCCCAGGCTGGCGTCGCTCATCAGCAGCGCCGGGACACCCAGCCGGGGGACTCCGGGGACATAACCTGCGCTCATCGGCACCCCGTCGGGGATCCGCGGGTTGCGCTCGTGGATCCAGGTGTTCGTCCCCATGACGCTGACAAGTAACGAGAACCGCTCGTCGTCGGTCATTTCCGCCTCGGTATCACGTGCCTTTAAATCCGCTACATCCAAGTGCGCTCCCTCCACAGAAGTCTCGCCATTGGTTGCCCCTCGGGTCATGAGCCAGGCTCCTATCTTTTTGGTGCCCAGACGGGCAGCGCATCCCGTATGCCACGGTGCGCGTGTGCACGCACACACGTTCGGCCCGAGCTGTATCACAACGGAACGAAACGAACTCTCAAATGCAACGTTCCAATTGCGAACGAAGCAGCACGCACGGAAAAAGGAATGGCCGAACTTGAGCAACGTTGTCCAGGGACTCCCCCAGCCTAAAGGGTCGCAAGGCTACGGTGGTTTGAGGTCTGCTCGGCGTATGCGGCGATCGGGAAAGGAAACGTCTTGAGAGCGACTACCAGGCCGGGGCACAGAGCACGCGTTCTTTCCGGGAGGCTACTGATCCTCGCCTGCCTGATCGCCCCGCTGGTCGCGTTCCCCGGCAATGCGGGCGCGACTGTAACCTCCTCGGACAATTTCGCCCGGGCCAACGGGAACCTCGGCCCGAACTGGACCGATATGACCATCGGGGGGCTGGCTATCGTCAACCAAGCGGTGGCCGGGACCAATGCCGGCGGGAGCTCAGGTGACATCCGCACGGCCGAGACCTACGGCAGCGACCAGTACTCCCAGGTGACGGTGACCTCGACCCAGTTGAGCGGGGGCCAGTGGATCGGCCCCGCCGTCAGGGCCCAGGCCGGGGGCCAGGACCTCTATGTGGGCCTCTACTTCTGGAACAGCGGCAGCCCCGAGCTGATGCTGTTCTTGAGGGACAACGGCAACTGGTCCGAGCTGGGCTTGCCTTACCCGGTCAGCCCGCTGGCCGCCGGCACCACCCTGACCCTGACCGCGGTGGGCTCCACCATCAGCTTCTCCGACAACGGCACCGTCGCCCTGACCGCCAACGACCCCACCTTGAGCGGGGGGGCGCCGGGGATAATCGCCTACGGCACGCCGACGGCCGGTAACTGGGCGGGCGGCGACGCCGTCGGAGGCGGCACCACGACCACCACCACCGCCCCGTCTACGACGACCACCACCACGGCCCCGTCTACGACGACCACCACCAAACCGACCACGACGACCACGACCAAACCGACCACGACGACGACCACCAAACCGACCACGACGACCACCACCAAACCGACGACGACGACGACCACCAAACCGACCACGACGACCACCACCAAACCGACCACGACCACCACCAAACCGACCACGACCACCACGACCAAACCGACCACGACCACCACCACCAAACCGACCACGACCACCACCACCAAACCGACCACGACCACCACCACCGCCCCATCTACGACCACGACCACCGGGGGCGGCACGAGCGGGGACCCCGCAGACAATTTCGCCCGGGCCAACGGGAACCTCGGCCCGAACTGGACCGATATGACCATCGGGGGGCTGGCTATCGTCAACCAAGCGGTGGCCGGGACCAATGCCGGCGGGAGCTCAGGTGACATCCGCACGGCCGAGACCTACGGCAGCGACCAGTACTCCCGGGTGACGGTGACCTCGACCCAGTTGAGCGGGGGCCAGTGGATCGGCCCCGCCGTCAGGGCCCAGGCCGGGGGCCAGGACCTCTATGTGGGCCTCTACTTCTGGAACAGCGGCAGCCCCGAGCTGATGCTGTTCTTGAGGGACAACGGCAACTGGTCCGAGCTGGGCTTGCCTTACCCGGTCAGCCCGCTGGCCGCCGGCACCACCCTGACCCTGACCGCGGTGGGCTCCACCATCAGCTTCTCCGACAACGGCACCGTCGCCCTGACCGCCAACGACCCCACCTTGAGCGGGGGGGCGCCGGGGATAATCGCCTACGGCACGCCGACGGCCGGTAACTGGGCGGGCGGCGACGCCGTCGGAGGCGGCACCACGACCACCACCACCGCCCCGTCTACGACGACCACCACCACGGCCCCGTCTACGACCACCACGACCCCGTCTTCGACCACGACCACCGCAGGCGGCACCACTACGACGACCGTCCCGTCTACCACGACGACAACTGCCGGTGGCACGAGCGGGAACCCCTCGGACAATTTCGCCAGGGCGAACGGGAGCCTCGGCCCGAACTGGACCGACATGACTATCGGCGGGCTGACCATCGTCAACCAAGCGGTGGCGGGGACCAATGCCGGCGGGTACTCGGGTGACATCCGCACGGCCGAGTCCTACGGCAGCGACCAGTACTCCCAGGTAACGGTGACCTCCACCCAGCTGAGCGGGAGCCAGTGGGTCGGTCCCGCCGTCCGGGCGCAGGCCGGGGGCCAGGACCTCTATGTGGGCGTCTACTTCTGGAACGGTGGCAGCCCGGAGCTGATGCTGTTCTTGCTGAACAACGGCACCTGGTCACAACTGGGCGCGCCCTACCCGGTCAGCGCGCTGGCCGCCGGCACCACCCTGACGCTGACCGCGGTGGGCTCCACCCTCACCTTCTCCGAGAACGGCACCGTAGCCCTCTCCGCCATCGACGCCACCTTGAGCGGGGGGGCACCGGGCATCATGGCCAGCGGGACACCCACGGCTGGCAACTGGTCGGGCGGCAACGCCGGCTTTGCCGTGACCTCTCAGGGTATAGACGCCAGTGGCGTCCAAACATACGATGTTCAATCCCCGGACAATGGCTACGGTATTCAGACCCTACGGGTGCTGCGTCCCACCAACCCGGTGGCGGGAATGAAGCACAATTTCCTGTTTGTACTCCCCGTCGAAGGCGGGACTGGCACTACCTACGGAGATGGGTTGGCGACCCTACAGGCGCTCGACGCCGAGGACCAGTACAACCTTACAATCGTCGAACCGACCTTTACCAGTGAGCCCTGGTATGCGAACAGCTCCACGGACCCTAACCTCCAATACGAATCGTTTATGACCACCGAACTCGCACCGTGGGTGGACCAGAACCTGGCCACTTCTGGTACGGAACAGAATTGGCTGATCGGGTTCTCGAAGTCAGGTTACGGTGCCCAAGATCTGATCCTCAAGAACCCCAACGTGTTTGCTCTCGCCGCCTCCTGGGATTTCCCGGCCGATATGTCAACGTACGACCAAGATGGCTCGGGACCAGCGGCCGACTACGGGAGCCAGGCTAATTTTGCGGCCAACTACGAGCTCACGCAGCCCTTCATTGACGCTCATAAATCGCCCTTCCTCACCCAAAACCGAATATGGATCGGCGGATATAGCCTGCTGGGGCAGGACGTGACAGATTACTCCACCCTTTTGACTTCAGAAAGAGTTCTCTACACGATGGGCCCGTGGGTAAACCTTGTCCACAGCTGGGACAGTGGCTGGGTCGCGGGGGCGTTAGCCGGGCTCCACCAGGACAGCATCCAGTTGACCAACCCCTAATATCCCGTTATCACCACGCGATCATGGAACGCTGATCCGGCCGACCGTTCTTCCCCGAACCTGGGGTCAGGACTGCTTAGACCGCACGGCGGTGGCCAGTGCCGATCGCGCACCCGCGGGATGCGAACCAAGCGAAATGGGTACGTAGTCGGGGTGACAGGACCAATGAACGAGAACCAGGCGCGCCAGGTCGGTCTCCTACTGGCCATGATCCGCACCGCCATCGGGCTCACGACATTGGTGGCCCCGTCCCTGGCGAGGCTGTGGGTCGGCGCGCCTGGGGCCACCCCGGGCGGCCGGGCCTTGTCCCGGTCCTTAGCGGTCCGCGAGATCGTTCTCGGATGTGGGGCCCTGTTCTCGGGCTCTAACTCGGTGCGCTTGCGGACCTGGTTGGCCGCGGGGGCTTTGTGCGATTGCGTCGACTCGGTCGGAACGGCCAGCACTCCTGGGCTGCCGTGCGCGCCGCGCGTACTGGTCACCCTGACTTCGGGAGCGGCGGCGGTAGCCGGAGCGGCGGCGGCGCTGTCGTTGCCGGACCAGAAGTCCCGGCCGGGCGCGCTCTCGGCGGTGGCCGATCGCCCCCCTGCCTGACCATCTCCGGACTCCAGCGCCTGCGCACCGTCGGTCATTCTCGATCGGTGCCCATTGGTCATCGCCATGCGAGCTCAAGTTGCCAGCCATAAAATGGCGGCGGAGGCGATGGAGCTCGCCCTGAACCGCACTTCGCTGCTGATGGCTCCTACCAGGCATAGCTACGGAGGGAGCGTCAGGTGCAATTTGTCTGGATCGGTGTGGCGGGGTCGCTGGGCGCAATATCGCGGTACTGGCTCGACGGCGTGGTAAGTCGTTGGGCCACCGGGGCGTTCCCGTGGGGCACGTTCGTGGTCAACATCTCGGGTTGCTTCGTGATCGGGTTGTTGAGCGCTGTGCTTGCAGGCAAGTTCTTATCGCAGCCCGCGTTGCGGACAGCCGTGCTCGTCGGTTTCGTCGGTGCCTACACGACTTTTTCTACATTTGCTTACCAGTCATTCCAGCTGGCGCGGGGAGGCGCCGTTGCCCTGGCTTTGGCCAACCTGGCCGGGTCGGTGACGGCCGGTCTAGTGGCAGTTTGGTTAGGTACGACGATCGGGGGGGCGGTGTGAGGTGGAGTGGCCTATTTCTGGGCCGCCGGCTGGCCCGCCGTCATCATCTCGCTGTGAAGCGCTTTGAGGGCGGCATTGTAAATCCCTGAGAACGTGGGGAAGGGCTGGATGGTGTCCCTCATGACCTCGACCGGGACCCGGGCGCGGATGGCCAACGTGGCTTGCTGCAGCCACTCGCCGGCCTCAGGGCCAAGGGCGTAGGCGCCGGTCAGCCTCTGCCCGTCGCCCAACAGGGTCAGAAAACCGTTCGACTCCGCGTAGGCGCGCGAGTACGTCTGCATTTTCGACTCCTCGGCCAGACTGGCCGTGCCACTGAAGGCGGCCCCCTCGACCGAGCCTACGGACGCGGCCTGAGGGTCGGTATAGACGACACGCGGTACGGCTTCGTAGTTGGCCTCTCGCGCCTGGCCCAAAATGTTGGCGGCGACGACGTCGCCCTCATACTCGCCGACGTGTGTGAGGGGCCACAACCCGTTGACGTCGCCGATGGCCCACAGCCCATCACCGGCGCGCAAGTGGGAGTCGACGGCGATCCCGTGGTTGTCGGCCTTGACTCCGACGGTCTCCAGCCCGATCCCTTCGACGCGGGGACGGCGACCCGTGGCGACTAGTAACTGGTCACCCCGCCGTTCACTGCCGTCAGCAAAGCCCAGCACGAACTCCGAGCCCTCGCGGCGGGCCGAGCTGGCCGTGACGCCGACAGCGACGTCGATCCCGTCCCGCTTGAGGGCCGCGCCGAGCGCTTCGCCGAGCGGGGCCGGTTCTCTCGGTAATAGGTGACCGGCCCCTTCCGCCACCACCACCTGGCCGCCGAGACGCTGAACGGCCTGCGCCAGTTCGACCCCCACCGGCCCCCCGCCGAGCACGAGAAGGTGGTGTGGTATGACCTTCATGGCGGTCGCCTCCCGGTTGGTCCAGACGCCTTCGAGCTCCCGCAGACCGGGGATAGGCGGAATGAACGGGTCAGAACCGGTGGCGATGACGACATGAGCAGCGGTGTGGCGCACTCCGTCAACATCGACCACACCTGGCCCGGCCAGCCGCCCGGTCCCCCGGATAAGGTCCACCCGCTTACTCGCCAGCCAGCGCACCTGGCCCTCGTCTGAGTATTTGGAGACCATATAGTCGCGCCAGGCCAGTGCGGCCTCTACGTCGACTTCGGCCGTGGCGGACGCTTGCCGGGCTCCCTCGACGGCCTCACCCGGGCGCAACAGCGTCTTGGACGGGATGCACCCCCAGTATGTGCACAGGCCTCCGACGAGCTCGCGCTCCACCACTGCAACGCGAAGGCCTCCTTGAGCCAGGGAATTTGCGCAATGCTCGCCAGGGGCGCCCGCCCCCAGGACGATGACGTCGTAATCGGTGTTCATGGGGTCCTCCTCTGTAGGGGCCGGCAGGGCCGAGGTGGCCCGGCAGATGATCAGGCGAAACCCTCAGCGCCCCGGGAGGCGCGTCGTGATCTCCTGGACGTACCAACCGTTGCCGTCTGGATCGCTGAACGAAAAAAACGAGGCGTAACTCTTGTGGTCCGGGGCCGCGCCTGGCACCCGGGCGCCGTTCCCGGCGTGATGGAACACTCCGGTGGCGTCATGGAACACCTCGCTCGCCTCCACCCCATGAGACAACAGTTCTTTTCGAGCCGCATCGACGTCGGCCACGACGAGCTGCAGCCCGTGGAATTGCTTCGCCCGGTCGACGTCGGAAACCGGGCGCAACACGACTTCAAGCTTCATGTCCATGACGCCATCCTCTCGCTCGATTATTGGCCGCCAGTACCGGCATCGTCGGAGTGGCAGCGCCGCAAAACTACTGACCCTCGCCCGACTGCCAGCAGGCTACACGGGGCGGAGGACCGAGCCAAAGGCGAGATGTGCCGCATTTTCCACCAGAGACCGGGCTCTCCTGTCCAGACTCTGCCGTCTGGACTCTCCTGTCTGGGGGACGACTTTCTACCCGGTGGTGTTGCCCTCCCTCTCGCGGCCTGTGTGCCAACCCTGATCGTCGACTCCCCCCGGGATGGGCGCGGCGGGGTCGTACGGGCTCCTGGTAAAGACGAACGTGGCTATATCAAGGTGAGAGACCGTTTGGTCAGCCCGGCGGACGGGCACGAGGCGTTCGCCGTCGAAGTACCCCGACTCGCCGACGTAAGTGCCGTCGCCGGCGGGCCGGAACGTGTCGTCGCGGCCGGGACGGGCGCCTTTCAACTCGAGGTGCCCGTTGGCGCGCAGCCTCAGACTGAATTCGACCGGCCCCCAGTACCAGGTCCCCAGCAATCCCTGATCTCCGCCCTGGCCCACCCCGCCGGCTCGGAACGGCTCCAGCGGGCGAGGCTGTTCGGAGCTCAGCAGAGAAAGCAGGTCGTTGAAGAACTCGGGCCGTAGCCCCTGGTACGTGGAATTGGCCAGGGCGACAACAACGTCCTTGGCGGACTGGTCCACGAGCAGGAAGGCCCAGTGTCCGGGCATGGCTCCGCTGTGCCCGTACCGGCGTGTCCCTGCGTTGTTCCATAGTTGCAGGCCCAGGCCATAGGCGGCGCTCCACGGTTGGCCGGGGACATCCGAGATGCCGATGGGCTCAGCCATCTCGGCCACCGACTCGGCCCTGAGGACCTCGGGCCGATGGCCGGCAAGCACCTCCGACCAGACCGCCAAGTCCTCTACCGTCGACCACAGCTGACCGGCCGGCCCCATCGCCACCGCGTCGTGCTCGGGCTCGCGAAGCACCGCGTCAATGTGCGGGTGCACCGCTAGGCCCTCAGCGTGCGGGCCCACGGGTCGTCGCGTCGTGCGGGCCATGCCCAACGGCACCAGCAGTTCCTCGTGGACCACCGTCCCGAAGGGGGCCGAACGCCGGCGCGCCACCAGCTCCCCGAGGATGGCATAGCCCAAATTGGAGTAGTGGAAACGTCGGCCGGGACGCCATAACAAGTCGGACGGGCGAGCCGAAGACTTCACCAAGTCGTCGAAGGCCACGCCGGGGGTCCGCTCCCACCACGGGCCCTTTGGCTCCGCCGGCAGGCCAGATGTGTGCGAGAGGAGTTGTCCGATCGTGACGGGTAGGTCACCCAGTTCTGGAAGGTGTTGGCCGACAGCGTCGTTGAGGTCCAGGGCGCCCTCGTCCCTTAGCCTCATTGCCGCGACAGCCGCGAAAGTTTTCGAGATCGAGCCGATCCTGTACTGGGTAGTGGGCAAACCGGGGCTGGCGCCGGCCAGGCCCAATGTGCCTCTGGCCCCCCACCAGAGCAGGACGCCGTCCCGGACCAACCCGGCCACCAGGCTCGGGAGGCGCGCCTCCACCTGTTCCCGGGCCAGCCGGGCCTCGAGTTTGCCCACGAGTTGCTCGTGCAATACTCCCCCGGGCCGGCGTGGCACTGCTTGGCTGTGGTCCAGTTGCGGCACGGCGCCCTCCTCCCCTCTGCGGTTGTGGCCACAGGCTCCTAAAACCGCTCGAAGCGAGGGGCGCCATGGGATCTTGCCAGCTTTGCCAGAAAGAGCCAACCCAGAACAGCGGCCGGCGAGCGCCACCCCGCTATGCAAATAGCAGCGGCCCGACGACGCTGAGCATCGCCGGGCCGCAAGCTTGACGGGAAGTTGTGCCTATCCGATCTCGTCGCTCACCACTTGCCCGTTGGCGTCACCGGTGAACGTAGTGTCCGACCGCCAGCAACCGCCGTTAGTCGGGTCGTTTGAACACCCCGGGGCCGCGAAGTCAACCGACCTGACGAGGTACGTATGGCCAGGCGTCGGGGTGAATGTCCACACATTGCCGGACGTGGGCGCGCAGTCGCCGTCATCGTCCCATGCCGTTTGCAGTTGGCCCATGTCGACGAAACCGGTGCCGGCGCTGAAATCCTCGACCCACATTTCGAGAGGCCGCTCCTCGGAAATGCAGTTGTAGGCAATCAGGACTTTCACGCCGGGGGGCGGCGGCGGCGGTGGCGTGCTTTGCGGCAATGTCTTCTGGTACCAGTTGAGGTTGACGCCCCATGTTTGGTTACCGAACACCAGGTAGTCGTGGGCGGCGCTGTTCCAGAGGGCGAATGTTTCGCTGTCTGCCGGCGTGCCTGGCGGCGCTCCCAGGATGTACCACTCGTACGAAGGCGTGTCCGACAACTGGAGGTCGACGCCCCACGTCTCGTTCCCGTACTTGAGCCACCCGCCTCCCCAAACGCGAAGGGCCACAGCCTGGCCGTACATGACCTGGGGCCCACCCTGGGCTTGGACCTTCCAAAGCGACGTGTTCTCGCTCCAGTCGAGGTTTACGCCGAATGTCTCGTTGCTCCATATGAGGTTCGTGTAGGAATCGCGGGTGGCCGTCTGCAGTGGCCCGGTCCCGTCGTTGACGTCGCTCAGGCCGAACCATTGACGGGTGACCTGAGGGACGGCCTGGGGGAATTGGGAAGGATCGGGACGGACAGTGCATTCTTCCGAGCTGTCACCGGCGCCGAAGATGCCTACGGCCGCGATCATGTAGCACTGCCCACTTTGGTTGGTGTCGGTATCGACCCAGGAGTAGTTGTCACCCACCCCGGCTTCGTCACGCGTATTGACCTGGTAGACGTTCTGCCAGTTTCCGCCGGCGTCGCGCCGGTACACGATGAACGACTGCTCGTCGGTCGACCTGTCGTACCAGGGCACGACTACGGCATCCCGGGACGTCTGGAGAGGGTATTCCCCCGGGACGGCCGGTATGGGGAGGCGGGTGATTATCCCCGTCTTCGGCAAACTGACCACGGGGCTGGTGGCGACGGGGCTGGTTACCAGCGGGGGCGCAGCGCTCGTAATTGGGGCGCTCGTAATTGGGGCGCTCGTAATTGGGGCGCTCGTAATTGGGGCGGTAGAAACTGGTGCCGTTGGAACTGGTGCGGTAGTTACGGGATGGGCCGCTGGAGGCGTCAGGCCGCCAACCGTCCCAACCAGCGGGGCGGCGCTGGCCGAACCAGGGGCAAACGCCGCTGCGCCGACGACAACGGCCAGCGCAGTTATGCCGGCGCGCAGTCTGCTGTGAAGCATGTCGTGTTCCTTTCTCATTTGGCCGCGTCTTTGCGAACCTATTGAGAAGGCGTGACGGCCTGTGACACGCGATGGAACAATTGCATTATTTTTCCTGACCTATCTAGCTAACCGTGAGCGACTGTCGAAGACGCACTGCGCCCCCGTGACCACCCGGGCCCTTAGTTCGCTGGCCACCAGCGGGTCGGCCTCTTCGATCGTGGTTAGCGCCCGCATTATCGCTTTGCGGACCGAAATACGAGCCTTTTCGTTGTCGTCGCCGAGAAGGCGTGTTCTGCCGCACAGGCCGGTAACCTGAGCCAGCGCCTGGATGAGCGCGTCCAGCTCGGCTTTGGCCCGTGATGCCCTTTCAAAGTCAGCGCAATCCGTGGCGTTGTCGATCTCCGCCCGCAGGTCATTTATGCGCTCCCGGTACTCAGCCTTGGCTCTGCCATCCAGGATTTCGTCGGGCCGCCGGCCTTTCGGGAAGCTGTAGGAGCTAGCCAAGTCCACAGCCGGGATGGCCGTATCAGGGTGAGCAAGAAGTTCGCCTAAGTACTCCATGCCGACGTTATGAGGCACGGACGCGGTGCGCGCCCCGACCGTGACCAGCCACACGCGGCCTTGCCGGTTGCACGCGAATATCGGCAGGGAGCCGGTCCGCCCACCCCATTCCTCAACCCGCGCCGCCATCCCGTAGCGGGTCGCCTCCCGGACGGCCTGAGCGCGCAGCTCCACGGCCCGCCGAGCAAACCCGTCGTGGCCCGCCGCCTCCAGGGCGTCAGCCAAGCTGGCCAGGCTCATGGCATGACAAGGTCCGTTCTCCAGGGCCAGATTGGCCTTCTCGGCCTGCTCGAGATGGCGGACGGCCGAGTCGAGGTCACCCACCGTCCAGGCGGCCAGGCCGAGCGGCCTGTGCGCCGACCCGAAGCAGGCGATGGCGAGGCTGGCCATAACCGGAAGGTCAGAGAAGGGTTCGAGCAACCGGTACCCGTCACGGGCGGCGTCAGTGTCGCCGAGCATATGAGCGGCCTCGCACACCGCCATGAGGCTGACCATCCAGACGCTGGACGACATCAGTTTGTCCAAACCCGGCGCGGTCAGCCGAGCCAGGGCCGACCGCGCCATTTCCACTTCGCCAGCGCCAGCGGCCAATGCAGCAATGCCGGCGGTAAGTGCCGGGCTGGACTCGGCCACGGTCGCCGATTGGTCGAGTTCGTCGAGGAGCGGCAGCAATTCGTCTCCCCGACCCTGGAACCACCTGATGGCGACCAAATGAGCGGCGAACCAACCGGCCGCGTCGGCGTCCCCCACGTCGTCGCCGAGCTCACGGCACTTGACGGCCAGCTGTTCCGCTCCCTCGAGGTCGCCCGAACGCATAGCCAACATGACCTCCAGGGCGGCAACCAGGTACGCCACGGCATCGCAGCGCTGCACGTGGAGCTGGCCACGAAGCTCTCCCAGAGACCGGCGAGCCCTACGGTCCCCGGCCAGGAACAGGTCGACCGTCCGCCACAGCAAGCCCATCAGGCCGTCCAACTCGCGCCCAGTGGTGGCCGCCACCGCGACGAGCTCGTCGGCCATGGTCAAGCGGGCTGGCCCGTACTGCGGCCCGAGCACGCAGTGGTGAGCCAAAGACAGAGCCTCGGCGATAGCGATGGGATCGCCTCCCGCTCTGGCCGTGTCGAGGGCGGTCAGAATGCCGGCGATTTCTCCCGACGTGTAGGCCTGTTCGGCCGCGACGCGGGCCCGCAGGCGTTGTGCCAGAGGGCCAGTTCCATCTATACCCGCCAGCGCCTTGTGCTGGAGGGCCAGCACGCGGGCCCCATCCAGCGTCGAGCGGTTCTCGTGCACCCACAAACCACCAAGCCCTAACGCCGCTTCGGCCAGGGCCTGGCCGTCGCCACAGCGCTGGGCGGCGTCAGCTTCGCTCCAAAACAGAGCTCGGGCCTCGGCCAGCCGCCCCTCAGTCAACGCCACCAGCCCTGCCGTTGGCGGAGCCCCGGTCAGCAACCCGTAACCCTCCTCGATACTCGTGCGAACTTGTTCCTGAGGGCTTCGATTGCCCACACGGTCGAGAGTCGGAGGTGCCCTGTCGAAATACCAGTTCCTGTGGCGGTTGGCTCCTGGCCGGAGGTCAGTTTGTACTGAGTGTGCCAGCTGGGGCAGCCCGAACGGGCCCCGCCAACCGCCCCAGGGCCAGGCGCCGGTGGGCGGCGAGCCGGGTATTTTCCCAGCCATGCGCCCCGGTGCTACCGGCGGCGGGCCCTAGGGATGGGTGCCCGGCGACGCGGCCGGGCGCGGACCAGGGGGCCAGTGGCCACGACGAGAGCCCACCATGCGCGGTGAGGCCTGTCAGGGGCGTTGGACGGGGTTCAGGACCTGGCCGCTGGGCAAGTAATAGCCCGGCCCGCTCGGCCCGTTGGGGTCCCAGGAGGAGTACGGAGCCTCGTACAGGCTCCCATTGGAGGGGTCCTGGACCAGCTGCTGGCTGTTCAAAACGTCATCGAAGTCGGATACCTGGCCGCTGAAATCTTGCCACTGGCGGTTGATCTGCGCGATTTGTTGGAGGTCCCCACTGAAATTGTGTTGTATTGAGCCCATCATCTGGAGCAGGCCGCCATTAACCGAGTCCCACAGTGCCGGGGTGGCCAGGCCCAACCTGATGACCCCGGAGGCCGACGGCCCATTAATGCTGGCCACCATATTCACAAATCCGTGCGTCGGTTTGCCGTTAAGCGTGCCGAGGAACTCCATGTATTCCGTGGCCTGGACGCCGCCCGTCGGCTGCGTTTGTTCCGGCAGCACATAACTGGCCAAGACCCTGGTGATCTTGATCCGATAGAGATTGAACAAGTAATTGATAGCGGAGCCGGCAGAAGTAATCGGCTGGGTGGCGTTGACGCCTTGTTCGAACGGGCCCCACAGCTCGTAGTCCACTCCGGCGCCGGTACCGAAGCCGCTCAACTGAATGTAGTCCTGGTTCAGGCCCGATACCTTCCAGCCCGACGGCATAGTGAACGTGAAGGGGCCTACGTTCCTGAACAACTGGAATAGAGCAGCCCGCTCTGGCTGGTAACAGCTCCCGATCTCGGCCAGGGTCGGCATGGCCGCGGAGAGCTGCGCCTGCGGAGCCCAGTAGGCGACGGCCACTCCGACCTTGGTCGTCACCGCCGTACGCATCGGCAGGACCAGGACCCTGGCTCGGCCGGCCAGGACGGTTCCCCCGCCCCGGACCTGGAACGACCCGGTGGGCTCCGCACCGCCTCGCTCGTGGTAGGTCAGAGCCTCCCCTTGTTTGCTCAAGGTGTGCTGCTCGTAGGACATGAACGAACTGAAGAGGGTTTGCGTGGTTACGCCATTGGTGAGCAACGCCGGGTACAGAAGCACCCCTTCTGACCCGGTTGCGTTGGCAGTCACACCGATTAAGCCCTGTAGGGACGACACGTCCCAGCCGCTGGGCACCCCGATCTTGAACCCGTCGTACGTATCCGTAGCCACGGGAAGGTGGCAGCTGTTTGTTGCTATCGCTGGGCTCATGGCTCGAGCGCTGGGCGCCGCGGCGGCGACGGCAGCAGCGCTGGGCAGCCCGGCCCAGCTCCCAGCTACGGCCACCGCCACCAGCAGCGCCGAGTAGCGCCGCAGGCTGCGCAAAGGCGACGGTGACTTCGTGGCTCCGGCCTGGCATGGGCACGTGACCCCGGACTGAAATGGCGCTATTTGCACCCGTTGGACCTCCTTATCGTGAGCCGAACGGCCGTGTTCGACGAGTAACACTGAACCCCGCCTCCGGCACACGAGCGTCACACAACCTCGAGACCGGGTTACATTGACGATGTGGTTCTCACATGCATCGTCAAGCGGCATAGCCAGGTCCGGTGATGGCAACCGACAGGACGGACATTGTGACCTGTGAGCAGTGCGGTGGGAAGAACCGGGTGCCGGCCAGCGCCTCGGGCGTCCCCAACTGCGGCAAATGCCGGACACCCCTCCCCTGGGTCACAGAGGCCGGGGACGACGACTTCGACGAAATCGCGCTCGGCGCCAAAGTGCCGGTCCTGGTGGACCTGTGGGCAGAGTGGTGCCCTCCGTGCCGTATGGTCAGCCCGGTCCTCGACCAGCTCGCCCGAGAAATGGCTGGCCAGTTGAAGCTGGTGAAAGTGGACGTCGACCAGGCCCCGGCCCTCGCCCGTCGCTTCGACGCCCGGAGCATACCCACGCTCCTCATGATCGCCGGTGGGGAGGTCGTGTCCCGCCAGGTGGGGGCCGCACCTGCGCACGCGCTGAAGAGCTGGGTGGACGCCGCCCTGGCCAGTAAACGCTAGGGCCAGTAAACGCTAGGGCCAGTAAACGCTAGGGACGGCCGGCCGTTACCCGTCTCTATCCTTTTACATACGACAACTTCTCCGCGATCCTGTCGCCGCGTACCGTGAACAGGTCGACGCCGCGCACGTGCCCGCCGTCCCAGCGGTAGCGCCAGCGCTGGACCACGCGGTCGCCGGCGCCGAATGTTTCCTCGGCTTCGAAGCTGGAGGCCACGTCGTCGAAGATGGGTTTCCAGGCTTTACCGATCGCTTGGGGCCCAACGTACTGTTCTCCATCAGGGGCCGGGCCGGTAGACGCAAATATGCAGTCGTCCGTCAGCATGCCCAGCGCCGCTTCCAGGTTATGGTCGGCCCAAAATGTACCGAAGGCCTCAACGACATCAAGAGGTGCCATAACGGCTGACAGTACCCGTCCAGGGACCGTTCAGGGAGAGGCATATCCCGCTCGGTCAGAGGCCGGCCTGGTGGCCTTCCATGGCGACGGCCAGTTCATCACGCGACGCCACGCCCAGCTTCCGGTACACGTTGCGCAGGTGGTACTCCACCGTCTTGGGGCTAAGGAACAGCGAACCCGCCGCTTCGCGCGTCGTCCGCCCGACCGCTAACAACAAGGCGATCTGGAGCTCCTGCGGAGTGAGCTGGTCGCGGGTCGATGGGTCGCGCTCACGAACGGTTGCCCCCGTTGCGGCCAGCTCGGCTCGGGCCATTTTCGACCACGGTCCGGCGCCGAGGTGATCGAACTCCTGGATGGCGGTACGTAACTGGTCCCTGGAGCGGGCCTCTGCCGGTTGCGGCGTAGCCGAGAGCCGTAAGCCAGACGCGTCCTGGCCGTCTCGAACACGTCGGGCGTCTGCGCGTGGAGCTCCAGCGCCCAGGCGAACTCTCTGTCCATTTGCTCGTCGTCAGCCAGAAGACCGCGGCATCTGGCCGCTCTGGCGAGCGCCCACGGCTGCCCTTTTGACATGGCTTGCGCCTCGAACACTGTTGCCGCTTGGCGGGCCGGGCCTGGTTGCCCGAGCCGAAGGTAGAGCTCGACGAGCTCGGGCACGGGTGAGAGGTCCACGTCGGCGATGCCGCATTCGCGGACAACCGATTCCTGCCGCTTGAACCAGGTCAGCGCTTCGGACGAATGGCCCTGCCCCAGCTCGAGGTCGCCGAGAGCGGCCGTGGCCCATATTTCGCATAGCCGAAGGCCGAGTTCGTGGGCTAGTTCTATGGCCTCAGTGGCGTGGGCGCGGCTTTGCCGGACCTGTCCTTGGCGGCCCTCCAGCCAGGCCAGGCGGGACAACGCCGCGGCCAGGTCGGTCATCTGGTGAGTTTCCCGGGCCAGATCAATCACTTCGTGGAAGGCGGCTTCCGCCTCCGCCCACCGGTCCGTCGTGGCCTGGTCAATCGCGACATGGCTGAGCAGGTAGGGAAGCACTCCGATGGCGGCCCGGGACCGGGCTAGGTCCAGAGCGCGGGTTATTAGCTCCCTGCCTGCCCGTGCCTCCCGCAGGCACACTGGGCCCATGGCCGCCCACGCCAGCAACCTCGGGTCGTCTGCCAGCTCGTCGGACCGTTCGGCCAGAGACACGGCCTGGCGCAAAAGGACGGCCCCGCTTTCGGCGTCCCCGCACAGGGTGAGCGCCAGACCACGCGCCATGCTGGCGAAGAACGAGCTGAGACGTCCAGTAGCAAAGGGCGCCACTTCGGCAATTCGCCTTGCCGCATTGCGCATGGCATTTGGGTCCCCCGCGTAAAAGGCCGCATTTACAACCTCGGCCAGCATGAGGACCGCTCGATCGGGATCCGCGGCGGCCACCCGTTCGGCCCCCCGGGCCAGGATCACCTGTCCCTCGCCGACCCGCCCGAGACGGGCGGCGATGTGACCCTTAAGGTTGTCTACGTACGCCGTCAGTTCCGGCGTGAGCCCGGAGGTGGCCGTAGCCTCGAGAAGGTCCTGGGCGCGTAGCGCCAGGCCGCCCAACCAGGCGGAATCGGCGGCCGAGAACAAGAGCCGACCCCGCCACGAGTCGTTCGGCGCCAACTGAGCGGCGCGCTCGAAAGCCCTTGAAGCCACGTCGTAAGCGCTCCTTTCCCGCGCCCGGGCGCCGGCCTGCTCCAGAGCCGAGCACGCGGCATCGTCCGGGCCCAGCACGGAGAGGGCCAGGTGCCAGGCCCGCCTGTCGACCTCGACGTCGGGAAGGGCGTTGGCCAGAGCCCGGTGGACCTCGCGCCGGGAAGCGGGCGAGGCGTCGTTATAAATGGCCGAGCGGACCAGAGGATGACGGAAGAAGATCCGACCCTCGCGGGTGCCGACCAGCCCCGCCCCTTCGGCGGCGGAGAGGTCATCGACCTTCAGGCCGAGCGCAGTTGCGGCCCGGGCGATGATGGAAAGTTCCCCGGTATCGTTGGCCGCGGCGAGCAGCAAAAGACGTAGACAATCGGCCGGCAAAGCTCTCGTCCGGGTCAGGTACACGCTGGAGACACTGGTCACCAGAGGTAGCGGCGTGTCGAGGGGCTCACCCTGACGGAAACGGTCGATTTCGACGGAAGCCTCGAGCAAAGCCAAGGGGTTGCCCCCGGTCTGGCGGTGCAAACGACCGAGCAAGTCGTCTGGGACGCGTCGGGCCCCTTCGGTGGTAAGGAGATCGGCGGCCGCCGCTCGGTCCAGTCCTTCAAGGTGGATTTGGTGCAAGTCGGCCCCGTCGAGGAGCGACGCCTCGCCTTCGCGGGCCCCGATAATGACGGCGATGGGGTCGGCGAGGAGGCGACGGATGGCGAATAGCAGCGCGTCGGACGTGGAGCCGTCCACCCAGTGCGCGTCGTCCACCACAATGAGCAATGGGGCCGTGTCGGCATATGCGGCCAACAAGCTCAACGTGGCCGCCCCGATGGCAAAGCGGTCCTCCGCCCGGGCCGGGCCAAGCGCCAGCGCGCTTTCCAGGGCGGTTATTTGCGGCGGCGGGATCTGGGGAAGGCAACCGAGCGCAGGCCGCAATAATTCGAACAGTCCCCCGAACGGGACCTGAGTTTCAGACTGTACGCCCCGGGCCCGAAGCACCCTCATTGAAGCCGCTTCCTGTTCGGCATAGGAAATAAGGGCTGATTTGCCCATCCCGGCCGCGCCGACAATGGCCAGCACACCGCTCCGACCGGCCCGAGCGTCGGCCAGCAACCGTGAGATCGCTTGTCTTTCTTTGTCACGGCCATAAAGGGCCACGAGCGCGAGTGTAGGGTGGGCCCCTGGTGCCAGGCGCCGGTTCGTCACGCGAAAATTAGGGGGGGCCCGGAAGCGAGCGGCGGCGAGGTGTCTTTACCCTTGGCCGTTGACGCTGCACCCCCTAATTACATCCTCAGGAGGACGCCATGGCGACGGTCCACGAACCCGCCACAATCGACACCGACAAGCTCATGAGTTTTGTCTTCCGCGCCGTCGACGAGGTCGGCGCCACGCTCAACACCGCCCTGGTGGTAATGGGTGACAAGCTCGGCCTGTACCGGGCGCTGGCCGGCGCCGGGCCCCTCAGCCCGGCCGAGTTGGCCGGTCGCACGGGCATTTCCGAACGCTACGCTCGAGAGTGGCTCAATGCTCAGGCCGCCGGGGGGTACCTGGAGTATGACCCAGACAGCGGGCGCTACTTACTGCCTCCTGAACAGACCGTGGCCTTAACCGACGAAACCAGCCCCGCCTATCTGCCCGGATTTTTTCAGATCGCCCTCGGTTCGGTTATCGATTCGCCGCGGATCACAGACGCGGCCAAGACGGGAGCCGGGGTCGGTTGGCACGACCATGTGGCCGACGTCCATGACGGGTGCGAGCGTTTCTTCCGCCCCGGGTACAACGCCCATCTCGTGGCCGAGTGGCTACCGGCGTTGGAAGGGGTGGTGGCCAAGCTGCAACGGGGCGCAAGGGTGGCCGACGTGGGGTGCGGCCACGGCGCATCGACCGTTTTGATGGCCGAGGCCTTTCCCGCTTCCACTTTCATTGGCTTCGACTACTACAGCGGTTCGATCGACATCGCCTCCCAGCGGGCGGTCACGGCCGGCGTGGACGGAAGGGTGAGTTTCGAAACGGCACCGGCCGCTTCGTACCCGGGCCGGGCCTACGACCTGGTCACCATGTTCGACTGCCTGCATGACATGGGCGACCCGGCGGGAGCAGCCCGGCACGTCCGCGAGTCCTTGGCGCCAGACGGTACGTGGATGATCGTGGAACCGGCCGCCGGAGACCGAGTAGAGGACAACTTGAACCCCATCGGGCGGGCCTATTACGGGTTCTCCACCCTACTTTGCACTCCGTCGTCTCTCGCTCAGGAGGTGGGGCTGGCGTTGGGGGCCCAGGCCGGTGAGGCGCGCATCCGGGCCATCGTCAGCGGCGCCGGTTTTGGTACGTTCCGGCGGGTCGCAGGTACGCCGTTCAACACGGTTTTCGAAGCGAGGCCGTGACGCTGTTACCACCCAGCGTCCTCAGACGAGGGCGGGGGGCACGGCAACTGCGGTGCCTATTTCCCGATGCCGGTCACGACTAAGCCTTCCGGCCGGCGACCATCCGCAGTACTTCCCCGACGGAGCCGACGTCGCCATGGCGGCGCCGAATGATGTCGGCCACGACACCGGTCCAGCCGGTCTGGTGGGTGGCGCCCAGACCGGCGCCGTTGTCGCCATGGAAATATTCGTTGAAAAAGAGGTTGTCGTGCCACGCCGGGTCGGTCTGGAACCGCTCGACACCGCCAAATGATGGCCGGCGCCCATCCGCATCGTCCAAGAACACCGATGTCAAGCGGAGGCGCAGATCGGCCGCGATCTCGCCCATGGTCAGCTTGTTCCCCGAACGGGTGGGGTATTCGATCTTGAACGAGTCCTCGAAGAACCGCTGGTAACGCTCCAGGGCACCGATGACCAGGAAGTTGACAGGGAACCACAACGGGCCTCGCCAGTTGGAGTTGCCGCCGAACATGGCCGTGGTGGACTCGGCGGGCTCGTAGTCGATCGTGGCCCGCATACCCTCGATATTGAGTTCGTACGGGTGGTCCAGGTGGTATGCGGAGATAGCGCGCAGACCATACGGCGCCAGGAATTCGCGTTCGTCGAACAGTTTGGAAAACATCCTCTCCAACCGGTCTGCGGAGACGACGCCCATCAACAGGCGCCGGTTCCCCTTCTCCCCGTGCAGTAGCCCGCTGGCCGACATCTTGTCGAGGTCGTCCAGTCCCTGGTCGCGGAGCAGTCGGGGGAACTGTTTGGAAAGTACCAGGCTTTGCTGGATCATCTCCTCGTCGACCACGATGGCGGCCAGCATCGGGATAATCCCCACCATCGAGCGCACCTTTATGGGCACGACATCGCCCTCGGGCGTTACCAGCCGGTCGTAGAAGAGGCCGTCGACGTCGTCCCACATGCCCTGGGAGTCCATGGCATCGCGAATGGCGGCGAAGTGCTCGATAAACTTGATGACAAGGTCTTGGGCCGGGCGGTTGCCAGTGCGACTCAATACGGCGGCAATGCCCGCCATGGCCAGCGCATAAGAGGCCATCCAGCCGGTGGCGTCCGACTGCTCCAGCGTGCCCCCGACCGGGAGGTGGGAACGGTCGATCGGGCCGATGTTGTCGAGCCCGAGGAAGCCGCCCTCGAACAAGTTGCTGCCCGTCTTGTCCTCCAGGTTTACCCACCACGTGAAGTTGACGAGGAGCTTGTCGAAAATGCGGCTCAGGAAGTCGAAGTCCCGGCCCCCGTCGATGGCGAACACCTCGAGCGCCGCCCATGCCTGGACCGGCGGGTTGATGTCGCCGAAGTCCCATTCATAGGCGGGCAGGGCGCCGTTGGGCGCCTGGAACCATTCCCGGCACAACAGGATCAGCTGGTACTTGGCAAACGCGGGGTCGACGTGGGCCAGAGAGACGCAGTGGAAGGCCATGTCCCACGCCGCGAACCACGGGTACTCCCATTTGTCCGGCATCGACATGATGTCGAAAGCATCGAAATTTTGCCACCTGGAGTTGCGCCCGTACCGTCGTGACGGCGGCGGCGCCGGTTGGGTGGGATCGCCCTCCAGCCAGCGGGCCACGTCGTAGTAGTAGAGCTGCTTGCTCCAGAGCATGCCCGAGAAGGCCTGCCGCATGACCATGGCCTCGTCCGCGGAAGCCTCTTTGGGAGTGAGCTCGGCGTAGAACTCGTCGGCGTCGGCCCGCCGCTTGGCCATGACCTGGTCGAAGTCGCTCCCGAGCGCCTCGGGCACGGCCGGCTTGGCGCCTTTGGGGCGTAGCCGAAGGTGCAGGTCAACCGTGGCCCCGGGCTGGACGGTGAGCTGGTACCAAAAGGCGCACTTGGTGCCCCGCAGCTCGGGGTTTACCGTCGCTGCCCCCGATATGACGTGGTCGTTGATCCCGTCCTTGGGGTAGGCCGGGCTGGCCGTCACGTTGTACAGGCGGTGGTCGTTGGTCTCGTTCTCACAAAACAGCAACGTCGGCCCCGTCCCGCCCGGAGCGGCCCGGCCAATCAGCTCGAGCTCGCCCAGGAATGGATGGCGGATACCGACCGACGCCGGGCCGTTAGCCGCTAGTTCCGGCTTGGGGGCGTCGAAGTCCCACGACCACGTGTTGCGGAACCACGCGCTGGGCAGCACGTGTAGCGTCTCCGCCTCCGGGCCTTCGTTGGTCACCTGGACCGACATCAATACGTCTTGAGGGCCCGCCTTGGCGTAATGGACCTCGACGACCCAGTACCGGTTGTCCTCGAAGACGCCCGTATCTAGCAACTCGTACTCAGGGTCCCATTTGCTGCGCCGGCTGTTCTCAGAACGAAGGTCTTCGTACGGAAAGGCGCGCTGGGGGTAGTGGTAGCGCCAGCGGTTCCAGGAGTGGCTCGGTAAAGCATCGAGGTACCACCAATAGTCTTTGACATCCTCGCCATGATTGGCCTCCGAGCCGGTCAGGCCGTATGGGCGTTCTTTGAGTATCGGGTCACGACCGTTCCACAGCGCCAGGCCGAGGCACATTCGCTGCTCAACGTCGCTGAAACCGGCCAGGCCGTCTTCGCCCCACCGGTAGGCCCTTGACCGGGCGTGGTCGTGAGGGAAATACGTCCATGCTTCCCCGTCCTCGCTGTAGTCCTCCCGCACCGTGCCCCACTGCCGTTCGCTCAGGTAGGGGCCCCACAGGTACCAATCGCTCGCCTGGCGAAGCCCGTTCTCGAGCTTTCCGAAGGTTTTGGCCCTTTCCGACTCGACGCCCATTGCGCTCTCCTTCTGTCCGCACGCCTTTTCCACCCCAACATACGCTCGTCCCACCCCGTGGGCGTCACCCGGATCAGGTAGTAAAGGCGTGGCCGGGAGCACCGCTGACCACGCACTTGTGTAGGCGCACTTGTGTAGGCGCACTTGTATAGTCGCGGCTGAGGTTTCATGAACCGTTTGCCGCCGCACCATGTGCCGAGGCCTCGCCTTACTGGCCGTACCGCAGGGCACCGGGTGATTGTCGTAGAGGCGGCCGCCGGTTACGGAAAAAGCGTGTTGGCGGCCGAGCTGGTGGACCACTGGCGCAGCGTGGGCATCGATGTCCAGTCGGAGCACGCCGGCGTAAGCGGCTCGCTACTGGCCGCTCGTTTTCACCAGGCTGTGCGCCGGGCCGGGTTCACCGAGGCCTCGGCGGCGGCCGAGGGCAAACAGGACCCGGTCGAGTTGCTCGACACCCTGGTGACGTCCCTGGCCACCGAGAACTGCACGTTCGTGTTCGATGATGCCCACAACATCGAAGCCGAGGCGGGGGCACTGGTCGACCATCTAGCCCACTCGCTGGAGGGAGAGCAGCGTCTCGTCCTCCTGGCCCGGCGGCTGCCTCCCGGGACCAGCCGCCTGCGGCGAGCCGAGTACCTCCAGCTCTCGGCGGCCGACCTGGCTATGGACCCGACGGAGACCCTGGCATTGTGCCGCTCCGGGTTCGGCCTCGATGTGGGCCCGACGGCGGCCTCGGCGCTCGACAAGGCGACGGGGAGCTGGACGGCGGCTACCGTCCTGGCCGCGGCCAGGGCGGCCCGGACCGGTGAAGCGGTGACGGCCGTAGCCGAGGCCGCCGCAGGTCCCGGTCATCCGGCCGGCGCCGTGGCCGCCATTCTGGAAGAAGCGCTTCTGGCCCTGGGACCGGCGTGCCGTTCGCCCTTGGCCCAGGTGGCGCGGCTCCCCCTGTGCGATGCCGAACTCGCCGGGATCGCGAGCGAGGACGAAGAACTCTTCGAGCGAGCCCTGAAGGCGGGCATCCCATTTACCCCCTCGCAGGGCCCCTGGTGGGACCTGGCCGGTCCCGTCCGCGACCACCTGGCCGCCCTGGCGCCGATGCGCATGGACGCCATGGCCAGGGCGGCGGAGGCTTACCGGCGGCGGGGCGAGCCCGGCCCCGCGTTCGAGCTGTTGTTGGCTTCCGGTAACGCAGATGAGGCGGCGGCCGTCTTGGCCAGCATGCCAGGAGCGGAAGAGGACGCGACCGAAACCCTTGAACTCCGAGCCCGCTTCGACCAGCTCCCGCCCGAAGCGGTCGAAGCCCACCCTGGAGTACTGGTCCTGGTGGCCAGGCGTCTAGGCCACGCCGGAAAGTACAGCCTGTGTTGCGAGTTGCTCGACCGGGCACAGGAAATCGCGATGCGCAGGGACGACCCTGTGCTTTACCGTTCGGCCGGGGCCGAGCTCGCCAAAGTCCGCCAACTGGCGGCGTTGGATTACTCAGGAGCCGAGGACGCCGCCCGCCAGGTCCTGGCGACGGCCGGAGGTGACGAACGATTGACGAGGGCGCGGGCCAATGAGTTCCTCGGCTATGCCCTCTGCCGGCGCGTCGACGGTAGCGGGCGGCGCGACGAAGCGGCCTTGGCTGAGGCCGAAGAGTGCTTCGACCGGGCGTCACAGCTCTACCTCCGGCTCGGCCTTCGCTCGGCGGCGTCGTTCGTCTTCGTGGACTGGTCCGTGCACATCGACTTCCCCGACGGGCAATTCACACGGGCGCTGGAACGCATAGAAGACGCGCTGCGCCTCGTAACCGACAGGCCAACGGCGTGGGGGTTCGTCATGATCTGGCGAGCCATGCTGGCCGGCGAGCTCGGGCAGGCCGAACTCTGTCGGGAGAGCGTCGAGGCCGTGTTCCGGGTGGCGGAACTGAAAAAGAGCCCGTTCCTTTTGTCCCAGGGTCACTGGAGACTGGCGGTCCTGTCGTCCTACGCGGGCGACGCGGAAGCCACCCTCCACCACATCCGCCAGGTGGAGCTGCACGGAAAGGCGTGGTTGGCCCTCGGCTCAGGCGAGTTCCTGTCCGACGCCGCCGACCTCCTGGACAGGGTCGGTTACACGGCCCTGGCTCACGAGTACCTGGTCCGGGTGAAAGCGGCGCCGAAGGATGCCGCCCACCTGGTGGCTTTGGTAGACGCGGTGGTCGAGGCGAGGCACCGTGACCCGGAGGTGGCCGAGCAACGGCTGGTCTCGTTGGGCTCCCACCGCCTCGACCCGCGGGAGCAATGGCGGGTCAGTCTGATGCGGGCGTTCGCCGCTTTCCGCCGCGGCCAGGACGACGTCGCCGCCGGCGTGGCCGCCCACGCTTTCGAAGAGGCCGCTCGCCTTGGCCAACCTCTTGCTCCCGCTCGTGCGCGAGAGGGCCATAGCTGAGCAGCTGCTCGGTTTGGCTGCAAATACCGATCAGCCGGCTGCGGTGGCGCTAAGGGCGAGCGCCCTCCCGATGTCGCTGGCGGTGCTCGGCCGCTTCGAGCTGACCGTGGGCGGCCGCGCTGTCGCGCTCCGCCCTGGCCAGGAGGCCCAGCTGCTCAAGTTCGTCACCGTCTCGGGGGGCCGTGTGCACAGCGAACAGGCCATTGAGGCGCTGTGGCCAGAGGTGGCCCGCTCAGCCGGGCGCAACCGGTTGCGAACGGTGCTCAACCGCCTGCGGGCCACGGCCGGGAGCGTCCTTAACCGGGAAGGCGAGATCCTGGTCCTCGTAGAGGCGCTCCAGGTCGATGTGCAGGAGTTCTTCTCAGAAGCACGCCGGGCGCAGGCTCTGGCGTCAAGAGATCTCGCATTGGCCACCGCCGTGGCGCGGGGCGCCATGGCCCGCTACCGCGGCGACTTGCTGCCCGATGACAGGTACGACGATTGGGCAGAAAAACCCCGCCACCAGGCCAGGTTGGTGATGCTCGAACTTCTCGACCTCTGCGCCACTGAGGCAGCCCGTCGGGGCGACCTGGACGCGCTCAGACGAACGGTGGAGCGCACCATCGAATTTGCCCCTTACGACGACGTGCGCTACCTGAGGGCGGCGGCCACATTGCTCGAACAAGGCCGGCGCGGTGAGGCGCTGGCGGTCGTCCACCGCGCTCGGTCGGCCTTCGCCCAGCTGGGCCTGGCCGCCCCGGTCGCTGCTGGAACTGGAGCGCTCGATAGTGGCCTGACGCGCCCGGAGGCGCTCGAGGCCACCACCGGTTCACGACGGCCGGATCACGACGGCCGGATCACGACGGCCGGATCACGACGGCCGGGCTGGCCGTGGGTCAGGAAGTTCGCCTACATGGGGACCTTGATGCCCCGGTTCACCAGCCAGACGTTGGCCGGCCAAGAGGAAAAGAAGCCGATGATCATGCCCACTTGCATCAGGAACCAAAAGGCGGCTGAATTGGGCATGAGTTGATCGGGGGCAGGGAACAACACGAACGCCATGACCGCCATCCAGCCGAAGAGGCCGATCTCGAAGGCGGTCAGCGACATTACGTCGGCCTTGGCCGCCGCCTTGAGCCCATCCTTTAATCCGAGACCGCGCATGGGCGCGATGGCAAAATACTGGAACGCGATGCCGAAGGCGAGGGCGAATATGTAATCGCCCAGGTACTCGGCAAATAGGGTGTAGCCGGCCAGTGTCAGGGCGAGGGCGAAGATGAGGAATTCGGAAATGACGTCGCCCAGGGCGCACCCAGACCCGCAATGGCTCACTTCGGTCGCCATTGTCGCCCATCGAGGCTTCGTCGGCCCGTTCGGGGCTAGCGCTTTGTCGCCTTCATCACCTTTTTCGCCTTCATCACCTTTGTCGCCGTCGTCAGCTTTGTCGCCCTCATACCGTGGGAATGGGCCAAGAAGCTCATCACTGACAGCTAGTTCGCCGTGGCGGTGGTGGGCGCTGTCCGGGGCGGACGCCATCTCCATTTGGTGGGGCCGGCCCCCGTCGCCGGCCCGGCTCGAGGCGGCCGGCGCGGCGCGCGGAGCTCGCCCCCACCGCCAGTAAAAAGCGAGAGCCAGCGGACCGAAGTACAACGCCGTGATCGGGTAGACGAGGTTCATCACGCCCATGGGTTGACGCCGGTTACCGAAGGCAATGTCGTATGCGATCAAACCCCCTGAAGCGAAACAGATCCCCAGGTAGATCCAGGCGATGGTCGTCAGCCAGCTCGGCGCCATGCTCCCTTCCCCCATGTCCGTGGGCGGAACGAGCTTACGGCCGGCGTCGGAACTGGCGCTGGCCCCCAGGCGCCGGGGCGGGCGGCCCGCCTTGTAGTCTCTGATTTCTCGCTGCTACTTTCAGCCTTGGGCGTCGGCCGGGGCGTTCACCTCTGAGCAAAGGAATACCGTGACAGCGCGAACGACGACGAGCTCGACGATGCCGGAGCCTGTCGGCGGCCGATTTCGAGCCCTCAAAGAGATATCCCTCAAAGAAGATTCCGGCCAGACAGCTCGACGGGCAGGCCCGAGGACGGCCGTGGTGGAGCGCCTCGTGCCGATGGTCCTGGTGTCGGTCGTCCTGGCCGTCGCGACGGCTCTCGGGTCCTTTCTCGGGCCCGCAGCCCAGGCGGAGGGACAATCCTCAGGGGCCTCGTCGTCGCCGACGGTTAAGGTGTGGTTCCTCGAGGGCGAGCAGCTAGCCTCGGCGACCCGGCCCGGCACGTCACCCGAGGACGCCCTCCAGGCGCTGCTCAAGGGGCCAACCGCGGCTGAGTACAAGCTCGGTTACCGGACGTATATCCCGGCCGGCACAAAACTGGGGCGCGTAACGGTGGCCAACGGCGAGGCTACGGTCGACGTGAGCCTCAACTTTGCTCTCGGCAGCGCCCAAAGCCTCGATGCCCGGCTGTCCCAACTGGTCCACACTGCGAGCGGGTTTGGCGGCGTTACCAGCGTGCAACTGCTCGTGGACGGGGGTACGCCTTATGGGATGTTCCCGGGTATCGTCACGTCGCTGCCGATCACGCTCAAGTACCTGGACACGCCCAACGTGCCGGTATGGAGGGTTCCGGTGTCGGCGTCCGGCCCTGGCGTTCCTGGCCTGTTGGCGGCCCAACGCCGGCTGGTGTCGCTCGGTTTCCTGCTCCCCGCCGATGCAGACGGCATCCAGGGGCCGCAGACCCAGACAGCCGTGCTCGCTTTTCAAAAATGGGAGGGGCTAACCCGGGACAGCGTGCTCGGGCCCCAGACGATGGCGCGGCTCCAGACGGCCACCCGCCCGACGCCGGTCACGCGCGGTGGGCCGGGTAAAAGAGCTGAGGTCTTGATCGACCGGCAGGTGGTACTGGTTATTGACAACAACAAGGTCATCAGGGTGATCCCGGTCTCGACCGGGAAACCGTCGACACCGACCCCGACCGGTAATTTCAAGGTGTACGCGAAATACCCCAAGTGGTGGTCAACGCCTTTTCAGGAATGGCTCCTGTGGGCAGTGCCTTTCAACGGAGGAGTGGCATTCCATTATTTTCCCGACGTCCCGCCCTACGCCGCCTCGCACGGCTGCGTCAGGCAGATGGCCACGACAGCAAAATGGCTCTACGATTTCTCCGTCATCGGGATGCCCGTCAAAGTGATTGCGAACTCGCAATGAAAGCCGCCGTTGTCGCCATCCTGTTGGCCGTGACCCTGGCCCCAGCCGTACCCGCACAGGCTGCGCCGCAGACACGCGCTCCCGGGCAACTCACCGTTGGTGTCTCCCTCCCCAGCGAGGGCTTCGAAACGGGCGTGGCCAAGGGCTCTCACGTTATTTATGCACAAGGGTTCGACATCGACCTCGCTCGCGCGGTGGCGAAGCGTCTCGACCTGCCCCACGTCCAGTTCGTCCAAAGCCCGTTCAGCGCGCTTCTCACGGCCGGCAAAAAACCGTGGGACATGGCTGTGGCCGAGATCACGATCACCAACGCCCGGAGCCGCGACGTCTCGTTCAGCCGGCCGTACATGACCGTCGACCAGGGCGTGCTGGCGGCCACGACGGTCAACCCGGTCCCCACCTCGATAGCGGCGCTCCGCTCTCTTCAGCTGTGCGCGCTCCGGGACTCGACGGGGGCGGCCGTGGCCAACACCCGGATAGCGCCGACGAAGACGGTACTCGAACCAGACGACGTCCCTACCTTGATGCTCGACCTGCAGACCGGCGTGTGCCAGGCCGTCATCTATGACGCGCCCACCCTCGGCGCACTGAAATCGATGGCGCCCGGGTACTACGGCGCCTTTGCCGGCCTCATCCCAACGGGTGAGCAATACGGGATCGCTTTCCCCAAAGGGAGCTCGCTCCTCTCCCCCGTCAATACCGCCCTGGCATCCCTGATCTCCGACGGTACCGTTCAACGCCTGGAGAAGAAGTGGCTCACCGCCGACCTAAGCCAGCTGCCGGTGTTGCACTGACAGGAAATTTCCGCGTCAGCCTGTCGCCTCGCCAACGGCATCCGAGCCGTTGGCATGGGCAAGCCGGTGAGATGATCAGAGTTTTGAGAGGCACGCGGCTGGCGGGGCCAGCGAGGCAAAGGGAGCTCGGAGAAACTAAGCGCTTACTTGCTCAGCGAGATTCAAGAGCGTCGTAGGCCTCGGACCAACCCAGCTCCTTCAGTTCGGCCAGCAACTGGGGCCGCCACTGGTCACCCAGTTCGGCCATGGCGTTTATGAACTCTTCTGAGCCCACCCGGAACTTCGGCGACTTGCCGGTGGCAGGATGGCGTAGGTAGGCAAGCTCCCCACCGTTCAACGGCACCAAGCGCTTAATACCCGGATCGGTCTGCATCTTCTTCTGCCCGGCCTGGACGGCCGAGGCTCGAGCTGTCTTGGAGACGACTTCGTCGCGCGTGAGCAATGCCATTGAATTCCCTTCGTGTTTGTGCGCCGGCTCAAAGGTAGCCGACTGTTCGAGAACTTTGGTCGCGGCCCGAAGGGATCCTCCTCGGAGGCCGAACCCCTTGTACCTGTCCAATTTCCCAACAGAAAGCCGGCCTGGCTTAGTCCCCGAGACCGGATTTCTCAGAAAGGCTTCAATGTTCTTGCGTCAATGTTCCTGCGTAAGGCACCCGGCCGACCGGCGTCACGGACGTCTGGCCGGGTTGGCTTCACATCTAGACATGCCCCACCACTTGACGAGAAAAGCGCAACGAAAGCGAGCCCGGCCGGCCCAATAAGGTTACGTGCGCCGGGCCCAGTCACGCCGGCGCTTGGTGACCAGGGCCACGAGGATCGCCGCGGCCAGCACTTCGAGCGCAAACGTAACGAAACCGCTTCGGATCAGGGCGTGGCCGA
Source organism: uncultured Acidimicrobiaceae bacterium (assembly GCA_963750465.1). Taxonomy (GTDB): domain Bacteria; phylum Actinomycetota; class Acidimicrobiia; order Acidimicrobiales; family Palsa-688; genus Fen-671. Next base: position 771,802 of record CAVVRE010000001.1, on the reverse strand, counting down.
TCCAGCCGCCGGCGAGCGAGCCGCCCACACCACAGAGCACGGTCCACCAAAAGCCGATCGGGTTAGGCCCGGGGACGACCAGGCGGCCGAGGGCGCCAATCACGATGCCGCCGACGAGTGCGGTAATCAAGAAGCTCAGCACGACGCTACGACCTTGCCATCAACTGCTGGGAGAAGGGACCCGGCGACCGGGCCTCCGGGCACGTGCTTGGTACGACCAGTACGAAGATGGCGCACCCGGTCGGCGACGGCGGTGCCGCGGGGAGGTGGCAATGCGATGAAGATCATGTCCACCATTGTGCGGTCGGCGCCCGTCTCCCGCCATAAGGGAACACCCTGATCGGTCCCTGATTGGAGCCGCCCACGACCCCTTGGTTACCGGGCCCGGCCCTCCCCATTGACGAGCCCCATGTGCAAGCCGGTGACGGTTGCATGGCGCCGCCGGGTTGGCTACGGGCCACAGGGGAAGTGCGGCACGTCCCTCGATGTTCCCCTATCCTCCGAAGATGGCTCTTAGCTCGGCAGAAACGAAGTTCCTGGAGACGCAGCACTCCGCGGCCATGATCACCATCGGCTCCGGCGGCGTGCCCAAGGTAGTACGGATCGGGGTCGCTCTCGTCGACGGCCACCTCTGGAGCAGCGGGACGCAAGGGCGGGTCCGCACGAAGCGCCTCCGGCGCGATCCGCGCTGCACCCTGTTCGTCTTCGACCAGGCCTTTTCGTGGCTCGCACTTGAGACCACCGTGACGCTCCTCGAGGGGCCCGAAGCCGCGGCACAGAACCTGCGCCTGTTCAGGGTCATGCAGAACCGCCCGAGCGGGCCGCTCGCGTGGTACGGCAATGAGCTCGACGAGCCCGCCTTTCTGCAAAGGATGCTGGACGAGGTCCGCCTCGTCTACGAGTTCGGGGTGGACCGGAGCTACGGGCTCGCCTGAGCACTAGGAGCCGCTCAGTCCAATTCAAATCCGGCTCAACTCGAACCGGCTCAACTCCGGCCGGGTCAACTCGAACCGGGTCAACTCGAACCGGCTCAACTCGAACCGGGTCAACTCTAAGAAACTGGGTGCAGAATTAGAAATTGGTCGCGCTATCGGGCAATTCCTGCGTCGAAGCGCAACCAATTGTGCGTAATGCACCCAGATGTTCCTGGCCACGGCGGGCGATTATCAAGTATCCGGCCGCCGGCCCAAGAAAATGCAGGGCCGAGTGGCGGCCGCAAAGGCCGTCTTACGGGCGCGGGCTCCAGCGCACCGCGGCACCGAAGGCGGCCAGCGCCAGCAGGGCGCCAATGGCGGCGAAAACAGCGCTAACTTCGTGGTGTTCTTTCTGGACGACGATGTGTTTGGGGAGATTGGCGAAAACTCTGTCCAGTTCCGAGGCGTTCCTGGCCGTATAGCTGGCGCCCCCAGTGAGCCGGGAGACCGCCCGGAGCGGAGGCAGGTCGGCAACCAGGGGCGAGGTGCCTCCGGGACCGCCGAACCCACTGAACCCTCCGCCTGAACCGCCACCGCCGAAGCCCCCGCCGCCGAAGCCCCCGCTGTCAAAGTAGAAACCGCCCTGCTGCGCAGTGCACCTCAAGGGGCCGGGATGGGTGGTGCCGAAACCGATCGTGTAGATCCGGACTCGCCGTGCGACCGCATAGGGAACGGCCTGAAGGGGCGTGATCCCCCGGTTATTGGCGCCGTCGGTCAGCAATACGATGACGTCCGGGACGTAGCTTCGGTTCACGGGCGGCGATCCGGTACTCGACCCCCCACTCGACCCCCCATTTGTGACCGTACCCGCACTGCCGGGACCTCCGCTGACGCCCGAAGCGGCAGCCGCGTTGAGCACGGCATCACCCACCGGCTGGACGTGGGGGTCTGCCTCCGAGATGGCGTCCAGCGACTGGAGGATGGCGGTCCCGATGGCGGTGCCCGGGTTGGTGCTGAGGTTGTTTATGGCCCGGTCGAGGCTGTTCCGGTCCCTCGTCGGGGCCACCGCCTGCTCAGCGAACCCCGAGAATTCCACGAGCCCTATGCGCGCCCCTTTCGGCTGCGAATTGACGAACTCTCGAGCCGATTTCTGGGCCACGCTCAACCGGTTTGGGACCACGTCTGTTGAGCACATCGAACCCGACTCGTCGAGGGCAAGGATGATCGTCGATTGGGCCAGAGGCACGTCGGAGGTGAGCTGAGGGCGGGCCGACGCCACCGCCAGCACCGCCAGACCGGTTAGAAGCAGCGCGATCGGAAGGTGGCGGTACCAACGAGACCGGCGGGGCATGGCGGCCCGCAATAGGGCCAGGCTGGAATACGTGATGGCTTGGCGCTGGCGGCGCCGTATCGCTACCAGGTAGACGCCAAGCACCAGGGGCACGGCCAGGAGGAACAGAAGAGCAGCCGGCCAGGTAAAGCTCATTTCAGACCACCCTCCCGAACCACAGCAACGAGACCAGGGCGCCGGCCACGAGGAGCATGGCGGCGACCGCGGCGAAGACGGCCGTGATCTCCGTGTACTGCGTCACGATCCTGAAATGCAGGTTGATCGTCTTGGAGATGGCCTTAAGGCCGGCCTGGTCGTCGACTTGATGGTATGAGCCGTTCGTTACGGCGGCCACGCCTTTGAGCGTTTGGCTGTTCAGCGCCGTGGCCACTGTGAACCCGCCGATCCGAACGGTCGTGCCGGCCGGCGTACCCACGCCGATCGTCTGCACGCGGACACCGGCGATCGACGCCAGTCGCGCCCAGGTCAAGGGGTTGGCCTGGCTGGTGTTCTCCCCATCAGAAATCAACACGATCGTCGAACCGCCGTAGAAACCGACGTTGACCTCTCCGGAGGCGTCCTGGGCCAACTCCGTCTGGTTGACTTTGATGGTTTTGCCGGCGATGGCATCGAGCGAGGTGAGGATGCCCGCCCCAAGGGAAGTCCCGCCCCCCAGAGAAAGGTGGTTGATCGCACTCAGCACATCCGTGCGGTCGAGAGTAGGTGGCTGCACGATCACTGCGCCGGCCCCGAACGCCACCACGCCGATGCGGACAGCCGCGGGCTGCTCGTGGACGAAGGATCTGGCGGCGATTTGGGCCGCACCGATGCGGGAGGGCCTGACGTCCTTGGCGCCCATGCTGTTCGACACGTCCATGGCCAGGACCACCGTGGCCTGGCGTCGCGGCGCCTTGATGGACGCCATCGGGCGGGCACACGCCACGACGAGGAGGGCCAGCGCCGCCATGAACAGCGCGAACGGAACGTGCCGGGGCCACCCTGGCGATTTCGCCGCTTCCGTCGCGACCAGGCCCTGGGCGGCCAGGGCCGCCGTTCGAGACCTTCGCCGTCGACGTGACCACACATACGCTGCCACCACGGCCGGAAGGAGCAGAAGGCAGAAAAGCCATCCCGGCGAGCCAAAGGTCATCGGCGGCGCGTTCGCCTGCTTTCGGCCATGCGCACGAACGCGCTGACCAGGTCGTCCTCCGTCGACACGACATGGAGGTCGACCCGGGCCTGTGCGACGCCGCGCTGGACAGAAGCGTCGTGTTGTTCAGCCACGGCCGCCAGCCGGCGGCGCAGCTCGGGGTCGCTCGAATCGACCAGCATCTGCTCCCCCGTCTCCGCGTCCTGCACGAACAGCAGCCCGGCATCGGGGAGTTCGTACTCCCGGGGATCCACCAGCCGGACGGCGACGACCTCGTGCCGCTCGGTGAGCCGCAACAACGGTCGCTCCCAGCCGGGCTCGCTGATGAAGTCGGAGATCAGTACGACCAGCGACCGGCGCCGGACAATGCGGGCGGCGGTGTCGAGGAGCCTACTGAGGTCGGTCACCGCCCCTCCGCTTACCGGGCGGAGCAGCTCCTCGATCAGCGCGAGCACCTGGTTACGGCCCTGCCGGGGCGGGATAGTCCATTGGTGCTCGCCGTCGTAGATGATGGCGCCGACCCGGTTGCCGCTCCGCACGAGCAACTGGCCGAAAGTGGCCGCCAGCTCGCACAGCACGCGCTCCTTGGTCCGGTCGAGCGGCGCCGAACGCCATCGATCGGGAGCGGTCGAGCAGGAGCCACGCCGTGAGCTCCCGGTCCTCCATGAACTCCCGCACGAACAGCTCGTCCATCCGGGCCGTGACGTTCCAGTCGATGTGGCGGACGTCGTCGCCCCACTCGTAGGCGCGCAGGTCGAGAAAGTCGGTGCCGTTGCCCCGCAACAGGGTGCGGTAGTCGCCTTGCAGGCGCCCGTCGAGGCGCCGGACGACCTGCCACTCGAGCCGGCGCAGGACCCGCTCGGGGGTCAGCAAGGGGGCCGTGTCGACCATCGCTCGGCCGGGCCTAGCCGCTCGGGTCCCGCAGCACGACGTCGGGGACGGGGACCCGCCTCAAGATGGCGTCGACGACGTGGTCTGCGCTCACGTCATCGCCCAGCGCCTCGTAAGACAGGACCAGGCGATGGCGGAGCACGTCGGGCGCCATCGCGCGCACGTCCTCCGGCAGCACGTACTGGCGCCCTCGCACCAGCGCCAGCGCCTGAGCGGCGATGACCATGTAGATCGACGCCCGCGGGCTCACGCCATAAGTGACGTAGCGGGCCAGGTCCCCCAGGCCGACCGCCGCCGGGTCCCTCGTGGCCGATGGACACGCGGACGGCGTACTCGATCAGTGTGGGGTCGACGAAAACCGTCTGGACCGCCTTTTGAAGGCTCCTGAGCTGCTGGGCGTCCATCACCTCGTGGACCTCCTCGAGGCCCGCGATCATCCGCTCGACGATGACGAATTCTTCGGTTGGCGTCGGGTAGTCGACGAGCACCTTCAGCATGAACCGGTCGACCTGAGCCTCGGGGAGCGGGTAGGTCCCGTCGGACTCGATCGGGTTCTGTGTGGCCATGACCAGGAACGGGTCTGGCAGCGAGTGGGTGTCCCGGCCGATGGTGACCTGGCGCTCCTGCATCGCTTCGAGTAGCGCGCTCTGGACCTTGGCCGGCGCCCGGTTGATCTCGTCGGCCAGGACCAGGTTGGCGAAGATCGGGCCGAGCGACACCTCGAACTCGCCGAGCTTCTGGTTGTAGATCCGGGTGCCGACGATGTCGGCTGGCACGAGGTCGGGCGTGAACTGGATGCGCTGGAACTCGACGCCGAGGGCGTCCGCAAAGGTCTTCACCGCCAGCGTCTTGGCCAGGCCGGGCACGCCCTCGACCAGCAGGTGGCCCCGGGCCACGAGGGCCACGACCATCCGTCTCAAGCAGCGCATCCTGGCCGACGATGACCCTCTTGACGTGGTACAGGACCTCCTCGAGCGAGACCTCGGGCCGATCGTCCGGTTCCCCCGCCGGCAGCGCTCATTTGGCGGGCGCGCCAGCCGCTCGGCCGGCGGTGGCGATCGGGACGGCGAACCCGATGCCGGCGAAGTCGTCAGTCCCGGCTGCGTTGGCGAGACCTGTCACGATCCCGATCACCTGTCCTTTGGCGTTGAGTAGGGGGCCGCCGGAGCTGCCCGGGTTGACTGCAGCGTCGAACTGGATCATCCCAGACAACGTGCGCCCGTTCCCCAGCCTGAAGGTGCGGTCGAGCCCCGAGACCACCCCGGCCGACAGAGAACCGACGAGACCGAGGGGGTTCCCGACCGCGAACACCTGGTCGCCGACCTGGGGCCCGACCCGAGCACCGCCGGCGCCACCACCGGCGGCAACTGTCGAGAACTCAGGACGGCGATGTCGTCGGCGGGGTCGGACGACGTGATCGACGCCGTCGAAGTGACGCCGTCGAAGAACGTGACCTTGATGCGGGAGGCGCCCTGGACGACGTGGAGCGCGGTCAGGATGTCGCCCTGCGTGTCGATGATGATCCCCGAGCCGAGATCCTCGCTACCGCCCACCGTTCCGGTGCTCTGACACGACGAGGACGAGGCCGGCCCGGACGGCTCCGTAGGCCGTCACCGCGGCCGGCGGCTGAGACTGCAGTTGCGAGATGGCCGTCTTCACTTTTTGGTTGACGATGGAGTTCACATTGTTTGTACTGACTGCCGGTCGTCGAGAGATGCGCACGTTGGTGATGACGAGCGCCGCGAAAGTGGCAGCCACCGCCACCAAGGCCAACACGACGGCGGCTCGGATCGACCACCCTGGGCGCCGGGGGGGCCCGACGCTGGTCCTGGGGCCAGGGGTGGCTCGGCGAGGGGAGGCTCTATGGTCGATAGCCGCCCGGCGGGTCCCCGGCCATCGATCATCGTCCCCACGGTACCTCCGTCTTTGTTGGCACGGCTGGCGTCTTTGAATGGGCACGGCTGGGGTCTTTGAGCTGGCCCGGCTGCGGTCTTTGAGTTGGCCCGGCTGCGGTCTTTGAGCTGGCCCGGCTGGGGCTTTGAGTTGGCCCGGCTGCGGTCCTGGGAGGGAGCACTCCCCTGCCGGCGAAGCGCCGGGATGCGGGCGGAGGCGGTCAGCGTCAGGCGTGGCGCGGGGACGGGCCGGTCGGACTGGACCTGGGGCAGTGGATAGCTAGTCCGGGAACTCCGGCCATGGAACTCACCCAGCGGTGATAAAAGGAGGGCATGACGCGCGGGTTCACCAATGACGGGATTGAGGGACTGCACCGGGCACTGCTTCGCCACGTGGAGAGGGGCGACCTTCCCGGTCTGGTGGCCCTGGTGGCGAGGGGCGACCAGGCCCATGTCGAGGCGATCGGCCACAAGGCCTTTGGCGACAGCCAGCCCATCGGGCGAGACGCCATCTTCCGCATCGCATCGGTGACCAAACCGATCGCCGGGGTGGCGGCCATGTTGCTGCTCCAGGAAGGGGCCATGGCACTGGATGACCCCGCCGCCCGCTGGTTGCCCGAGCTGGCCGGACAACGGGTCCTGCGCGCCTTGACATCTGAACTGGACGACACCGTGCCGGCGGAACGGCCGGTCACGGTCGAGGACATCCTGTCGTTCCACCTCGGCTTCGGGTCGATCATGACGGCTGGCGATTCCCCCGTCCAACGGGCCGAAGCCCAGTTGGGCCTGAAGACGCTCGGGCCGCCGTGGCCGCCGGTGGACTTCACTCTGGACGAGTGGGTCGCCCGGTTCGGCCGCCTCCCCCTGCTCGAGCAGCCCGGGGCCGCCTGGCGCTACAACACCGGGGCGACACTGGCTGGCGCCCTCATAGAGCGGGTGGCTCGTACACCTCTGGCCGAGGTCCTGCGTGAGCGGGTGTTCGAGCCCCTCGGTATGGTCGACACTGCCTTCTACGTCCCGGCCGACAAACTCGACCGGTTCACGACTTTCTATGCCGTTGACGACGCCTCCGGAGTGCTGGGGGTGTTCGATCGACCCGCAGGCTGGTGGTCCAGACCACCCAAAATGGTCGATGCGTCAGGCGGTTTGGTCTCAACGGCCGACGACCTCTGGGCGTTTGCCTCGATGCTGGCTTCAGGTGGCGGTGACCTGCTGTCCCTTGAATCAGTCCGACTCATGACCCTCGACCGTATGACCGCGAGCGAGCGAGCCGAGAACAGCATTTTCGTGGGCGACCACAGTGGGTGGGGCCTCATGATGTCGGTCCCGGCCGGCGACGGGTCGACCGGCATCCCTGGCGGGTACGGCTGGGACGGTGGGTCCGGCACCACTTGGCGCACAGACACCTACGTCGGCCTCACCGGGATCCTCCTGACCCAGCGGATGGCGACTTCCCCGGAGGCGACGGAGACGGTCACCGACTTCTGGGACGCCGCCTACGCGGCGATCGAGGACTGACCAACCAGGTTGAAGTCACCGATAGCCGGTCCATTTGGAAGAGATCGGCGCGGGGTGTGGAAGAGCGCCGAGACGGTAAGACGAAGTCGAGGCGGTCGAGGCCGTGACAAGACGCGGCCGTGACAAGACGCGGCCGTGAGAAAATCGGCGAAAAGTCGTCGGTAGCTCCGGTCGTTTACCAGCCGTTGTGTCCATTTGTCGACATAAACAGGCCGCCGAGCGCGACTTTTATCCGTTTTCCGTAGATAAATGGTCACGGCGGCGCCGCTCCGAGACCGATGTACCGCCAGGCGGCCCGGATCGGGCGGCCCAGCCGGGCCCCGGCGGCCCCGGCGGGCCCAGCAACTAGCAACGGCGACCCGGGGGACCAACTAAGCAACGGCGGCCCGGGGGACGTTCCCTTCCGCCAGAACCGGTGTCGTGGGGAGCGTCGTCCCGCCCTTTGGTTCAGCCGTAACCATCAGTTTCGTGATGGCGTTCTCGAGCCTGAAGTACCCGACACTGCGGGGGTTGGGCCCGATCAGTGCCAATGAGACCGGTTTGCCTCGCGACAGGCCCCAGAGTTGGTAGGTCTCCGAGACCGGTAGGTCACGGAGGGAGGACCATAACCAGTACGCCGCTCCGGAGCGGCTGGCGATAATGGTGACTTCGGCTGAAGGCCGGGTGGCGGCCAGGCTAATCGTCCGGTGAGGTTCTCCCGCCGCCTTGGCCGCCGCGCCGGCTATCCCAACCTCGGAAACCTCCCTGTCGAGCGTCTTGACCTGCGAACCCAGTTGCGCCACCCGCACACCAGCGAAGGCAACCAGGGCGGCGGCGACGCCAACCAACGCACCCCATCTAACCGCCCAACGGCGTTGGCTGGTGCCCCGGGTATGGCTAATCGGCCCGGCTGTGACCGGCGAACTGACCGAACTGACCGGCGAACTGACCGAACTGACCGGCGAACTGAGCGAAATGAGAGGCGGCGATGGTACGCGGGAGGCAGGAGTTTCTTGGGAAATCGACTGGGATATCTTGGCCCAAAGCCCCAAAGGGGCTTCGGGGGCGGGGCTCGCCAGCATGGCCACCATTTCGTCGTGCGAACTCACCTCGGCCCGGCACCGCGAACATTCGGCCAGATGGGCGGCGATGTCACGGCGCTCGTTTGGCTCAGTCGCGTGCAGAGCGTAGGCGCCGAGCAGCTCTTCGACCTTGTCGTGGATCATGTGTCTGCCCCTAGTACGTCGGTGCTGAGCGCGCCCTGCATGCGGCGCAGACCCGATCGGATGCGGCTCTTTATGGTTCCCTCAGGCTCGTTCTGGTCGGCTGCCACTTCGCGATAAGTGAGCCCTCCGTAATAGGCAAGTTCAATGGCTTTGCGCTCTGTCCCCGGCAAACTTGCCAGAGCCTGGCGGACGCGGTCAGCGGTGGCTAGCTCACAGACTTCTTGTTCGAGGTCGTAGCCGGCTTCAGCGACCGCGGTGGAACGCTCCTCTCGCCGCGTGGCGGCTCCTCTCTGAGCGGATGAGGTCGACCGCTCGCCCATGCGCCATTGTCAGCAAGTAGGTGCGCAGTGAGCCGCGTGCGGGGTCGAAGCGCTCGGGCTCACGCCAGAGGCGGACAAAAACCTCCTGGCTCACCTCCTCGGCCAGGACGTAGTCGAAAAGGAGACGCCGGGCCAGCCCAAACACGACGCCGCCATGACGCCGGTACGCCTCGGCCAACGCCTCCTCCTGCCAGCGGCCAATGGAGATAGCCAAACTGGCGTCGCTGGCGCTGGAAAACTTGGTGACCACCCCAGATCTTCGGCGCCGGGGCTGCTACCGGATGATCCCCGACCCTGGCGGCGCGGGCCACATGGTCGGACGGGGTCTCGCCGCGGGCGCCAGACAAGCCGAATTTGGGACCAAGTGGCTAGTTCGAGAACTTCACCCATCGACCAGTCGACCGGCGCAAGTACCCGGCCGTCAGGGTGACCGCCGCCGATACCAGGGACGCGGTGAGAAGTGGCAGAACGACGTTTCCGGCCACCACGAACAGCGTGCCGACAAAAGCGCCAGCCAGGATGGCCGCAAAGGGCATTATGCGCCGGCCAATCCGGGACCCTTTCCCCCGGCCAGGAGACTGTCGGTAAAAGTGGCGGTGATTAGCTGGGTGAACGTCGTCGTGGTCAGGTCGGGGACGGCCAGTTTGCGGGCCGTGGCGGTCTGAATACCCATGGCCATGGCCAGGGTGAAGATCAGGCTGTAGCGGTAGCCGCCAGCCGCCGGATCCCTGGTAAACGCAGCCAGGACCACGCCTACAAGGAGGAAAGCGACCTCCCCGCCCGCCGCTGCGAAGAGGTACTTTCCCCGGTGGTCCGATCTCCCGACTCTGATCCGGCCTCCGATCAGCGTCCCGACCGCGAAACTCACTAAAGACGCTGATTGAGCTGTGACGGAAAAACCAGGGGCTCCGGCCAGAGCCAGCCCGAGAAGTACGAAATTGCCGGTCTGGTTCCCGACGAAAACGTGCCCCAAGACCAAGTAACTAAATGAATCGACCAGTCCGGTCGTAAATGTCAGGCTAAGTAGCAATAAACCCAAAGGTCCCTGCTCGCTCTCCCGGTCGGGGTGGATTAATCCTCGGGCGTCCGTCAAGAATGATGCCATTCGACACTCCCGTCGTCGGGGCTTCACGTGTTCCTCTGAGCCGCGTGGAGCTTATGAGCCTCGACCGCGAAGATGCCGCGCCCCAATACCCTGGGCCGTTCTCTACGGGGGGCGCGCCAAGGCGACTTACCTAGTCTGGTTACCTAGTCTGGAGGTGGGTAAGTCCGCCCGGACTGGAGGGGGGAGCGCTCTGGGCCCGGCGCCGTCAACACGCCGTGCGGGCCTTGCGGGCGGTGCGACGGACGTCCTCTAGGCGAGCACCGGAGACTGAGCTTTGGGTACTGTCAAGCGTTCGGGGGCCTCATTGTCCCCGACGGAAAGACCATAGAGCTCGCGATAACGGGCACTGGTTGTCAGCAGCTCGGCATGCGTCCCCTGAACCCAGGACAACCCGTCGGCCACCAGGATGCGCCGGGCCCGAAGGGCGGACCCGAAACGGTGGGCGATCACGATCAAGGTGCCGCCCCGCTCCCGGAACGCCGCTTCTGCGCGGGACTCAGCGACGCTGTCGAGGTGGCAGGTCGCCTCGTCGAGGATCACGATCGACGCCGGCGACAGCCAGGCCCGGGCCAAGGCGACTAACTGGCGCTCACCGGCGGAGAGGAGTTGCCCGCCCGCCGGCAAAGTAGCCTCCAGCCCACCGAGCCGCGCTACCGCATCAGCCAGCCCGAACGCAGCGATGGCCTGCTCGACCTGTACGGCCGGCGCCGAAGGGGACAGGTAAGCGAGGTTTTCGTGTACGGTCCCGGCGAAAACATAAGCCTGTTGCGGGATAACGGCAATCGCCTGGTACAGGTCAGGGCGGGCCCACTCCTGGAGAAAGCGGCCGTCGAGTGTGATATCCCCTCCGGTGGGAGCCAACGCCGCAGCCAGCAACAAGGCCAGAGTCGATTTGCCACCGCCGCTGCAACCGACGATCGCCACATGGTCGCCGGCCGGAATGCTTAGGTCGAGGTCCTGTACGACGTCTGCCGCGTGGTCGCCGTAACGGAACCGGAGACCGTGGGCTTCGAGAGCCATTGGCTTCACGCCCTCGGCTGCGCTCGAAGAAACGGCCTCCTGCTCCGGGCCGGCCCGGAGTGGTGCGGGCTCGGCCAAGAGTGGTGCCGGCTCGGCCAGGGGTGGTGCCGGCTCGGCCGGCAACTCCTCGGTCCCCGTCTCGGCTATCCGGGTGGCAAGAACACCGAGCTGGACGAGCCAGCCACCGCCGCTGTGGACCAGGGTGCGCAACGCAGGAGCCAGAGCGGTGGTCACGTAGGCGACCGCACCGACGGCGGCACCGATGCTGAGGCGCCCCGACGGCACCAACACGGCGGCCAGTCCCAACACGGCCAGCAGAGGAAGTTGCGCACCCAGCGCCACGACCAGGGTCCGGGCCGTGTTGGCTTTGGCCAGAGCGGACGCCGCCGCCGCCGACGCGGCGGCCGATGACACCACCCGCGCCGTCGCCCAGTCGCCCGCCCCGTGGGCCGTGACATCTCTCAGGCCGGCGAACACCGCCGCGGCTTGCTCCGCCAGGTGCTCGTCCGCCATGGCCGCGGCCCGCTGTCTGGCCGCCACGCGGCGCACCACCCGGACATAGAGGGCCATGGCCATCAGGACGAGCGGAGCAACCGCCGCCGCCAGGATGGGCGACAGGACGGCCAGGCCGACCACGGCGGCCACGACGGGCAGGGCCAGCTGTCTCAGGCTCCGAGCCAGCGCGGCCAGGAGGTTGCGGACCACTTCGACCTGTTCGACGCACCGTGACACACTCCGGCCCCCCGACGCGTTGAACTCCAAGGTCAGAGGTCAGAGCGCCGGCGGCGACGGTGGTCACCAGGTGGTTGCGCACGCCCTCCACCACGTCCGCGCACCATGGGTACAGGCGAATAGTGGCGAACGCAGAAAGCCCGAACAACGGGACGAGGGCGGCGAGGTAGGCGAGGCCGGCAGCTGTATGCCCAGCGAGAAAGCCTTGGTTGAGAGCGGCGGCGATGAGCAGGCCAGAAAATAGCGCAGGCAAGCTGCCAACGCCGGACCACAGCAGCACGCGGAGCACAGCTCGCTTGTATTGGGCCAGGTTCCGCCAGATTAGACGCCATCCGGGGAGGGTGGTATTCACGCGTTGGTCACCTCCTCGGCCACACCGGGGGCGATGGTGGCCAGGTAGTCGGGGTCGCGGCACAGGTCGCGGTGAGGGCCACAGCCCTTGACCCGGCCTTCCTCCAGCCAGACCACGAGGTCGGCGCGGGCCGCCGTGGTGACCCGCTGAGTGACGGTGAGCTTCGTGCGGCCCACGCTGGCCCCGGCGACAGCGTTCGTCACTTCCAGCTCGGTAGCCATGTCCAGGCTGCTGGTGGCGTCGTCGAACACCAGTACGCGAGCAGGTCGCACCAGAGCCTGGGCGATCCCCAATCGCTGAAGCTCGCCTCCGGAGAACGGTGCTCGTTCGAGGGGTGTGTCGTATCCGTCCGGAAGCCGTCGAATGAAGTCGTCTGCGTGGGCCGCCTTCGCCGCCTCGGTGGTCCGAGCCTCCAGGGTCGGGGCGAGCGTCCCCACCGTCGTCCCTTGCCGTCGTCCCTTTCGGGGCCGCCCTGAGCGCGATCAGTTCGGCGACGGTGGCACCCAGGCGGGCCGGACGGTCAAAGGCGTAGGCGACGGCCCCGTGGAGCTCACAGGCGCTGACGGAGCGGACATCCGTCCGGTCGATGAACACCTGCCCCTCGTCTGGCTCTACTAGCCGTCCCAGCAGCGCGGCCAGCGTGGACTTGCCCGAACCAGAACGCCCGACGACGGCCACCGAAGCACCGGCCGGCACCGTCAGCGTGACGTCGTCGAGCACAGTGTGGCCCTCGCGACGCACGGAGACGTGGTCGAAATAGAGTTCGCCTTTCCCGTCCGCTGGCAACGTGGCCGGGGCCGAACCTTCAGTCCGGCGGCCAGGAACGGCCAGAACCTCGCTGACGCGGGCCACGCCGACGCGGGCCTGCACCACCTGGGTGGCTGCGTCCAGGCTGTCGAAACCAGCCATGGCCAGAGCCACGTAGCCGGCGGCGGCCAGGAGCTGGCCCGGCTCCAAACGGCCGTCGGAAACTCCCAACCCGGCCACGGCCAAGACCAAAACCTCAACCAGTGACAGTAAAAGAGCCGTCTGCCAGCTAACCCGGCGCTGGCTGGACCAGAGACCACGGCCGGTCCGGGTCAGCTCCGACAGGGGGGCGGTTACCCGGGCCACTTCCCGGGCTTGGGTGCCACTTACCAGGATGGTCCGGATCCCGACGTGGGCATCCATCAGCCGGGTGGCGATCTCGGATTGCAACTTCCGATAGCGGCCCGTGAGAGTGCCGGCGTCGACGACGAACCGGCGAACGACCACCATGACGATGGGGAGGGCGGCGACGAAAGTGACGGTCAGACGCCAGTCGATTATCGACAACGCCACCAGCGCACCGATCGATGTGGCCAAAGAGACGGCGACGCTCACCGCCGTGGGCAAAATGGTGGCGGGCGTGGTGGTATCCAACGTGAGACGGGAAGTCAGGTCGCCCCCGGAGAAGGCGGATTGAGCCGAGGGCCCCAACCGGATGATGTGGGTAATCAAGCGCTCTCGCAGGAAAAGCACCGACTTCGCGGCGTAAGTGCCGGCGGCAAAGCTTCCGGTTGCTCCCGACACGGCGGCGACGGCCATTATGAGCGCCAACCAGATCAGGGGACGGCTGGCGGACTGGCCCCGCGAGATGGCGTCGACCACCCGGCCGATGACCGCAGGCTGCAAAAGAGCGGCCGCGCCTGTGGCCATGGCGGCCACACAGGCGACGGCACTCCGCCCCGGCGCCGCCGAGAGAACCCCGGGAAGTGGCCTGGGCCCGCTAGCCAGAGCAGATGTGGACATCGAAACTCCTCACGAAATGACGAAAACTTACGGCGCGGCCCCGTGTCGTGGCCGGTATAGGATGAAGAAGGAGTGCCGGACGGTGTGGTCGTAGTGGGCTCACACCGTCCGACATCGGTTGGTCGCTGGATCAGATGGTGTAGAGAACCTCGGTGACCTCGCAGGTGCGACCACAGGTGAACAGGCAGGTAAAGGCGCAGTACAGGAGACCAGCCTCGGTCAGTTCGTCGAGGCCAGCAGACTCCGTCTCCGGAAGAACCTGCAGTTCAGCAATGTCAGTGGTGATCATGGTTGTTTCACCTCCTTTCGGCTAATTCGTAGGGTGGATGGGGACCTGGACGGGTGCCTAGAAGAGTGGTCGGCTGCGCCGACCGGCAAAAGCGCAACACCCGATCGAAGACCGGCGCCTGGTTGAGGCCGACCGCCGGGTCATGCCCGGCACCCGGGATCTCCAGCAACTCAGCGCTCCGGTGACCCATAGCGGTCAGGCGCCGGTACAACCGGCGGGACTGCCCGACGGGGATGACGTCATCGTTGGTGCCGTGAATTAGTAGCACTGGCGCCGTAATTTCCCCACAGCGCTCGAAGACGTCCCGGGCTTTGCCGTCCACGGTAGGGACGCTCAAGCCCCCCATTCGCTTGATGAGCGTCCGGATGGTTTCGCCTGCTTGCGGGTACAAACTTGGCCCCGAAAGGAATGGGCTGATGGCGACGCACCCGGCCCACAAGGAGGGGTCGACGGCGGCGGCCAGCAGGGCCAGGAATGCGCCGTAGCTCGTACCCAGCACGATGGGCCGAGGCGCCGAGGCGGCCCGGTTGGATACCAGCGCCCGTGATATGGCGAGCACATCGTCGAGATCCGGGCCACCCCAGCACTCACGGATGGCTAGCGCATGGGCCACTCCGTAGTGGGTGCTGCCCCGTTGGTTAGGAGCAACAACGGCGAAGCCGTTGGCGGCCAGGGTATGTAAGAGAGGGTCAAACCCCATGCGCCAGGCGTCGAGCGGCCCACCATGCAATGCGATCACCACGGGTTCGGACTGGTAGTGCTGTCCGTAGCTCACCGCCTCGACCGGGCGGCTGGCGCCGGCGAGCACAACGGGGCGGGCGGGCACGGGTTGTGGCCTCTCAGGAGGGGCGACGGCTTCGTCCCTCAGCGACCAGCCCGCCTCTCCGCGTCGCAGGGTCCCTATGGCCGCTGGGGCCGACGGCGTGCTGTAAATGAGATAGGCCGAGGACCGCCGGAGGACGCCGGGGCCAACGACAATGCCCGGTTCCGCGTGCACCGCTTGGCGCCGCCGGGATCTCCAGTCGTAGACCGACAGGAGCGAAATGGCTCCTAGCTCGTGGGCCACCAGCAGCCGCCGGCCTTTTCGGTCCAGGGCAATGAGGCGGACCTCGTGCCCGCCCCGGTGCAGCCCGTCCGGGAACCCGATCGGCCCATCCTCCGGCCGCCCGGTACCGAGCCGGACCTCACCGGTCAGGTCGGTGCTGACAACGAGCACTCCGCCCTCGGACGAGCAGGCGACGAGCCGGTCATTGCTCCGCTCGGAGAGAGAGAAAACGGTCTCACATGACCCGCTGGCCAGGTCGACGGCTACCCCCTGGCACGGGCGGCCGTCCACGGTCACCTCGCCTCCCAGGCGACGACGCCCGCTGTCCAGCCAGAATCCCGCCCGTGAAAATGCCCGGCGTTACCGCCACCGGGTGCAGAGCACCCTCCTCCCCCAGCTCCCAGATCCTCGATCGGGCGTCCTCGCCGTGGGAAACGGCCAGGGCCAGGCCTCGTTCGGGCCCGGAGGTCGGGCTGGTAGCGCCGCGCCCTCCCCCGATTTCCCTGCCGGAAGGAACAATAAGACGCAAACCAGGTTGTGCGGCCGACAACAGTCGGCGGACCGACGGCTGCCCATGTCCCAAGGTGACCAGGTCAATTTGCTGGCCACCATCCCGGTGATGACAGATCAGGACCCGACCACCTGAGATGGGCAGCAGCTGGCTGTGACGTCCGAGGGACGGGACCGTCACCGTAGTGCGCCTGGTCGACCCGGTCGGGGTCAGGTTCGAGACCTCCAGGGCCGGGGCCACGCTGGTTTGGACAACCGTGCAGACGACGGAGCGGCCGTCCTCAGCGATCCGCCACGACAGTCGGGTAGCCAGGTCTGCAGCATTCACGTAGCGGGGGAACGGGGTCATGGCTCTACCATCCAGAGCCGCGAACCGCCATGACGGAGCCGCAGAAAAAACGACAGCACCCCGGCCAGGCCCACGTTGAAATCCGGAGTACGCAGGCCGGGCTGGTCCCCGAAAGTACATAGCCCGTTCTGGATGACCCGGCGCTGGAAGAGGACCGAAGCCAGGTCGGCCGCCCACAGCCGGTAACGGCCGTCGCCGAGAAGGTCGGACGCGTCGAGCAGAAAGTCGCCATTGCCGGCCAGGCCGTGGCAGTACGAGATCCCCGACCGCCACTTGGCCGACATGACCGTACGAGCGGCCCCGTCGACGACGGAGATCAGCGAGCCATCCCCGCTCTCCCTCCACCATCTCAACAAGAAGGACCCGATGCCTGAAGCGCCGCTGCACCAGTGTGGCAACAGGGCCGGCGGCCCGTCCGGCCCCTCGCCCCAACCGATGAGGGTGTCGCGACGGGTACAGGACCCGACGATCGAGGCGGCGGCGTCGGACACCACGCTACGACAGTCCTCGCGGCCCGTCGTCGTGGCCATGGCCAGCAGGAAAGTGGCGATACCGGCGGTGCCGTGGGCGAACCCGTAAAAGGTGCGGCCGGCGAAACTGGACCGGAACGCAGCCGGCGTGCGCCAGGTGATCACACCGTCATTGCGCTCGACGTTGCGCAGTAGCGAGTCGGCGCACCGGCCGGCGGCGGCCAGCAGTCGGTTGTCGCCTATCCCGGAGTGGAGGTGAAGGAGGGCCAGACCGAGGCCCGCCCGACCGTGCGTCACGTCCGGCCCGGGCCAGTCCGGCGGCAGCCGCAGCGCCAGGTCGATGGCCTGGTCCACCAACCGGTCATCCCCCAGCGCCCGACCGGCATCGAAGAGGCTCCAAGCCTGCCCGGCCGCGCCGAAGTGAATTCCCACCGGCCCGAACGGGATCATGTTGACCCGGGCGGCCAGCCACGCGGCAGCGTCACCGACCAGCTCCAGGATGTCGTCATCCCCAGTCGAGCGCCACGCCTGGACCAAAGCGGCGATCACGCCGGCCGTGCCGTGCTGGACGTTACGGGGATCGGTCGTCATGCCGAAGGCGGTAGCCGGCCAGCACCGGTCTCCCGCGGGGCGGGCGGACGACCTGATGGCAGCCAGAGCGTCTGTGATAACCCGATCGCTGTCGGCATCCGCCAAGGGATGCAGCTCGGTCATAGCGCTTTCTTCCAAGCGGCGACGGGTCGGCCGGGGCCCAGCCAGGCCCAGTTCCTCCAGCCATCTCAAGGTCGTGCTCGCATCGCCCGCTGACGGTCGCCGGCCCGGGCTCGGGTCGGTAAGGGCCATGGCCAACTGGCGGATGCCCGCGGGCACGAGACGAGCCCGCGGCTGGGTGCTCAGCCAGGCTGCCACCGGGTGAGCGGTCCGGGCCATGGGACTATCCGGGTCGATGTACGGGTCTTCTCCGGTGAAAAGGAAACAGAGGATGGCTCCGAGGGCGAAGCTGTCCGCCCCCACGGTCGGGGCCAGCCCGGTCGCTTGCTCAGGCGCTCCATAGGCCGGGGTCATCCGGCGGTACCCCGGGTCGTCTAGCGGCCGATAACCGTCGGCGGTCCCCAGGGTTGCGGCCAGTTCCAGGTCGATCAACCTGATCAGGCCGTCCGGCTGAACGATCACGTTGTTAGGCGTGAAATCACGCACGACGGTCTCGTGCCGGTGGACGATGGCCAGGGCCTCGGCCACTTTCCTGGCCACAACAAGGATCTCACTGGTGGCAGGCACGTCGGCCTCCCAGCGGGCGGCGTTCCAGGCCCGCAGTGTCACGCCGTCCACCGCTTCCTCGGCCAGAAAACTGTCGCCTCCCTGTTCGAAAAACGCCACCAGGCCGGGAGTGATACCGGTGGGTTGCAACCGCTCGAGCATGTGAGCTTCGTTGGCCAACAAGTCCCCGGCGTCCAGGCCCCGCTCGTCCCCGCCCACATGGGCCCGGGCCTGCTTGACCACAACTTCTGCGCCGGTCCTTTTATCGGTGGCCCGGAACACCCCGCCTTTGTTGGCATACCGGACGGCCTGGCGCACTACAAAGCGCTCGTCGAGAAGCACTTCGGCCGGCTTTTGCTCCGGCTTTCGAGTGTTATCGGGGAACGGCAGCGGCGCCCACTCCGGCGGCGCGAAATGGGCGGTCCTCCGGTCCTCGACCAAGTCGCCGTCCGGCCCGACTATGGCGTGGACCAAGTCCCCGTCGTTCGAGACATAAGTCCGGCCCCGGAAAGCGCCATACCGATAATGGACGAGGCCGCCCTGGCGATAGGGGCGGTCCGAAAGAATGACCGGCCCGGGCAGGCCTTCTGTCGCGCGGTCGAGCGACGCCATGAGCGCCACGGCCTGATCATCATTGCGCGGGTAAACAGTTATGAATTTGCCGGAAGAGGGCCGTGGGCAATGGTTGCTGTTCAGCGAGGCCAGGTCCGCAGCCGTCGATGCCACTTTGAAAGGCGTTCCCGCTTCAATCAAGAGGGGGACAGCCCGCCGGAGCACCTCTTGAGCGCTGCCGAGGGTGGCCGACACGTGGAGCTTCCAGCCCTGGTCTCGCGACGGGATGTCCGGCGTGACGTATGTCCATGCGTCCCGGGGACTGACCCGCCACTCACATCGACCGGCAGCGGCGAGCTGCTCCGCCACGAACTCGGCATAGCGCGCTGTGGCTATCGGCACGTGAACCAGTGACGTTGGTGCTCCGCCAGATACAAGAAGTTATGGCGGGCGGCCGCCGGCTTTGCTACGCCCCGCAGCTGACCTGGGCAAATGTTTATCGGATCGAGTGATAAAAGAACACTTGTGCCCGCTCGGTGACAAGCGCCTCGCCATCGGCCATGATTGTCTCGGCTCGCCCGGTCACCCGACTCGGCCGCGGGTCGTGGCTACCGAAATTGGAGGTCGTGATGCCAGTTATTGCCGTGACTCGGCTTCGGTTAAAGGACCCGGCGCTCCTGGACGATTTTTTCACACACGCCGTGGCCGTGATCGAACAGGCCACGAAGTCTGAGGGCAACCTCGGTGCGGACGCGCTGGCCGAAGCGGACAACACCTGGTGGAGCGTCAGCGCCTGGCAGTCAAGGCCCCAGATGGAGGCCTATGTGAACACCGACCCGCACCGGAGCACGGAGGCGCTGCTGGACAATTGGTGCGACGAAGCGACGTTCGTCGACTGGGAGCAGACCAGCGCGGCCCTGCCAGACTGGCAGACGAGCTGGCACCACCTCGTGGCAGACGGAAAGTCTGCGGCGCTGACGGGCCCGTCCGCCGCCAACGACACCCGTGCTTTCCCGGCGCCGGTGGAGCCACCGCCGAGCGTCACCTGAGGGTCGAGC
Source organism: uncultured Acidimicrobiaceae bacterium (assembly GCA_963750465.1). Classification (GTDB taxonomy): domain Bacteria; phylum Actinomycetota; class Acidimicrobiia; order Acidimicrobiales; family Palsa-688; genus Fen-671. The sequence goes on along the minus strand of CAVVRE010000001.1, from coordinate 752,073 downwards.
CGTCCGAAAGCTGATCGACTGTCCGACAACCAGGGGCAGGTTCAATCACCGCTTGACTGCGAAGCCACTGGCCGGGACTTGGCGCTGCACGTCTTCTTGTCGGCGCCCGCGCCGTTTGCGGAAAGCTGTGGGAGTGCTCCTTCCTGTTGGCAAGCTTCCCGCAAGCCTCATGTCCCGTCTCCTGGCCGGCTTCGGTCCTCTCCCGGCCGAGGTCATGCTGGGACCGGCCGTCGGCGAGGATGCGTGTGCCATCGACGTGCCCGGAGGCGTCCTCGTCGTCGCCACCGACCCCATTACCCTCACCGGTCGAGACGTCGGGCGTCTTGCGGTCACCGTGAACGCCAACGACGTCGCCGTCACTGGGGCCGGCCGCGCTGGTTCCTGGCGGCCGTCCTTCTTCCGCCGGGATCGACCGAGCAGGCGGCGGAGTCGCTCTTCGCACAGATGCAAAGAAGCTTGAACGAGAGCGATATCGTCCTCGTGGGGGGTCACACCGAAGTGACCAAAGCGGTCAACCAGCCGGTCGTAGTCGGTCAGATGTTGGGCTGGGCCGAGGACGGGCGCGTCGTGAAGACCGGTGGTGTGCGCACCGGGGACGCGGTCTTCCAGATCGGCCGCGCCCCGATCGAGGGGGCCGCGGTCCTCGCCAAGGAGGGGGCCGCGCTCCTGGGCGCCGTTGACCCCGTTCTGCGGGGCGAGGCCCATCACGCTCTTGACAATCCAGGCATTTCGGTCGTGACCGTCGCCTTGCTGGCCGCCCGGTTGGGCGCCACGGCCATGCACGACCCCACTGAGGGCGGCCTGGCAGCCGGCCTGCATGAGATGGCCGCCGCCTCGGGCGTCCGCCTCCGGGTGGACCGCGACCGGGTGCTGTGGTGGGAACCGGCCATCGCACTATGCCAAGCCGTCGGCGCTGACCCCTGGGCCACCCTGGCGTCGGGGACGCTGCTGGCCGCCTTCGACCCCTCCACAGTTCCCAGCGTCGGACGCGCCTTTTCCGCCCAGAAATACGAGGCGAATGTTATCGCGGTGGCGGAAGCGGGGTCGGGCGTGATCGACACCGGCGCCCAACCAGTCCCTTGGCCCGAGCGTGACGAGCTCAGCCGTGTCCTCGGGGACCCTGATTAACAAAACGGGGCTTATCAAACGGGGCTTATCAAACGATGCGCAACGCCAAACTTACGGCAGTACGGCCTTGCGCGTCCGCTTTCGAAATTCGCGCGGCGAAACGCCCTGAGTGGCCTGGAACGACTTACTGAAGTACGAAAGGCTCGAAAAACCGGAGCGTCTGGCTATGTCAGTGACACTTACAGATGTGGTCGCCAGGAGCATTTCGGCATGCCGGACCCGGAGGTCGGCCACAAACGTCGTCGCCGTAGTCCCATAGTAACGGCGCATGCTGTGGCACAAGTGACCGGAGCTGACCCCGGCCAGTTGAGCCAATCTGCGCACTCCTCCTCGAAGGTTTTCCTCCACCCCCATCGCCCCGCAGGCGGCGACGAGCCACGCCGGGCGCAAACCCTCCGAGGGGGCGGACGGCTCGACCAACAGCTCGAGGACCTCCAGCATGAAGCGCAAGAGGTCTGACCGGCGCGGCCGGCCGGCAAAGACTTCGAGCGCCTGGCGGAAAGCCTGTTCCGCTTTCGCTTTCGCATCCCCGGAAAGCTCGACTCGTTTAGGCAAACGGCACGTGTCCCAATCGCCCCCGGAGCCAACCTCGGCCAGGTCGAGCATCCCGCGCCATGCGGCCATCGGCACGGCGATGTTGATCCATTCGAGCCCAGCGGGCGTAACGCCAACCAGGTAGTGATTGTCACCTGGCCGCACCAGGACCAGGTCGCCCGGATGGAGAGGATCGCAACCAAATGGTGTCCTCTGTTCGCCTTGCCCGCGCAGGACGTAGAAGAGCTCGTAGAAATCTTGGTGGGAATGGGCTGACGTGGTTATCCCGCGTGATGCCAGCCGGACCAGTGCCGCATGGTAGGGACGGCCCAGGGTGAACTCGCTCAGCCTCAGGACGGCCTGCGACGTCACATCAACACAGTACAAATATCTGCACATAGAGTGCAAGACCCAGGCGTGGGTCTTCTGGGACGCTGAACAGGGTACGGAGCAGTACGCAGGGGGTACAAAGAGACGCATTTACATCCAGGCGCCAGTAGTGGGGTTAAAGTACCGGCTCATCGGCGCACGAGCGATCACCACACGTTGCCGTGGCTACCGAAAGACGGACGAGCCCAGAGGAGAAGCGAAATGGCCAGACCCGTGCAACATGAACTCCTCAGCCCACAGGACCTGAGGTCCTACGAGGAGCGCGGCTATTTCCTGTACAGGAGCCCGCTATTCGGCGATGGCGACCTCACGGCACTGGATGGCATCTTCCAGCAACATCGCGCCGGACAGGGAGAAAAGCGAGGCGACGAGTTCGATACGCCCCATTTTGAGGACCGCCGCCTGCTGGACTACTTGCTCGCTCCGGCCGTGCTCGACCTGGTTGAGTGCATCATCGGGCCCAATATCGCGCTCTGGTCCAGCCACTTCATCTCGAAGGACCCCCTCGTAGGGAGGGCGACTCCTTGGCACGAAGACTCCACGTACTGGACCGGGCGGCTCGACCGCTACGACAAGCTGGTGACTGTATGGCTGGCGCTGGACGATGTAGACCGTGGCAACGGGTGTATGCAGGTCATACCCGGGTCGCACCTCGAAGGCGGTTTCTCGTCGTACCACGCCGTGGACGCCTCGAAGAACACCTTCAGCAGCGAGATCTCTGAGATCGACCTGAGCAAGGCGGTCGCGTTCGAGTTACGGCGGGGCCAGTGTTCTTTGCATGACGGGCGGATCCAACACGGGGCCGATTCCAACCAGAGCCCAAGACGGCGCCTCGGGTACACGATGCGGTACCTGTCCGCCGACGTCAAAGTCTTTGCCGAGAAAAACCCCGGGCACAGACTGTGGTTAGCCCGGGGCCGGCCGGTGGCCGACAACCATTATGAAAATGCCTGAGTGCCGAGCATAGCGGCACTCTGGGACTCGTACCAGCGGCCAGCGCCATGAACCTCAAGGCCAAGATACCGCACCCGTAACCATCAACCTGTGGCAGTGTGGCCCCGGCCCAGGGCCGGCCAGCTGCATGGGGCAGGGTACCCCGGGCTCGTAAGCAGGTTCGAGGCCAGCCATCCCAACATCAAGATAGCGACGCGCTATATACCTTTCGCCAACCTGGATACCGTGTTTGACGAAGCCTTTGCGGCCGGCTCCGGGCCTGACATCGCAGACATCAACACGTCGGCGGACTATGGGCTTTTCTCGTCCAAGGGCTATCTCAAAGACATAAGCAGTACCATCGTCGGGCAGCCCAACGTAAGCCCTCTGACTTCTACCCCAACGAATGGAGGGAGGTCGTCCTACCCCAGGGGACGTTCGGCATCCCGATAGACACTGGCACTCGCGCTCTCTACTGGAACAAGACGATCTTCAAGCAGGCGGGGCTGGCGCCGTTCGGGCCGACCGTGACGTGGCCTCAGGTGCTCAATGCGGCCCAGAAGATCTCGGCCCTCGGGCATGGGATCTATGGGTTCGAGTATGCGGGGGGCGAAAAATGGTCGATGCTGTACAACAACATCGGGCCCCTTGTTTTCCAAGCGGGCGGCCAATTCGTCAACAAGTCTGCTACTAAGGCCTTTGCCACGTCGTCGCGTGGTCGAGCGGGCCTTCTCGTACTGGGACCAGCTGGCCAAGTACGCTCCGGCATCAGACATAACGGAGCAAAACCAGAGCGTGCCTGTAGACGCGTTCGCCAAGAACCAGGCCGGTATGTATTACAATGGGTTCTGGGATATTGGGGGCATGCTCAGTGTCAACCCTAAGGTGCAGTTCGGCGCCACCGAGATGAAGGATGTCTCGGTTGACTCCAATACCGGGGGCTGGATCCTGTCTGTGCCTTCGTTCACGCCGTCGTCCAAGATGAAGGCCATCGAGGAGTTCTACTCGTACGTCTTCGCCCCCCAGAACGAGATCGGACCTCACGGGTATTATGCCAGCGGTCAAGGCCGCCACCCCATTGGATAAATCCATCGAGGGCCCGCAGTACCAGATCTTCTGGAACATCCTCAAGGAGCACGCGCAGCAGCCCGTCCCCCTGACCGCCAACATGTACCAAGAAGGCATCGACATTCTCAACGCGGTGGAGGCAACTGAGCTCGGCCATTCCGTACCCAACGAAATGTCGACGCTCCAGTCACAACTCCAGTCGTTGTTGCAATGACGGCGTAATTTCAGCGAATGACTCGCATGTGCCGCGGCAGATCGGGCAGCAAAGTCCTGTGCCCGTGAGCCGCGGCCCGGACCGCCTATGGCCGGCACTCCCCCGCCAACGGCCACAGGGTCGTGGGAAAGATGAAGTCCCGGCGTGAGTACCGCCACTGTAAAGCGCGGCGTCGAACTCCCTGAGACGATTACGGCGCCACGGAGTACGTCCCGAAGGGCGCGCCGTAGGTCGGAGCGGGCCCGCTCCGGTGGTCTCATGGCCGCGCTGGCCTGGATCGGTCCGTCGTACCTGGTGTTCCTGGCCATAATGGCCTTCCCGGCCGTATGGAACGTGGCCATCAGTTTTTACTCCGTGTCGTACGGAAGCGACCGGTTTGTGGGGTGGTCCAACTACGCGCACATCTTTCAGAGCAGCCAGTTTTATTCTTCGCTGTGGTTGACGATTTACTGAACGGCCAGCGTTTTTGTCGGTCAGTTCGTGCTCGGTCTACTTCTCCCTCTGTTTTTCAACCGACAGCTGTGGGTCGGGAAGTTCCTAAAGCCGTTGATGATAATACCGTGGGCTGTACCGGGCATTGTCGCCGCCACGGCCTGGAGCTTTATGTACTCGCAAAACGGCCTGATCGACCAGATATTGAAGCCGCTCTTCGGCGTAGCCCCAGCCTGGCTGGCGTCGCCCACGTTGGCCATGCCGGCCGTGATCGTGGCCGGGATCTGGAAAGGTGCGCCTTTCTATTTCCTCATGATCCTGGCCGGGTTGCTGTCCATACCGTCAGTCCTGATGTTCGTGGCCGCCCAGCGTTACCTGGTCCGCGTTGTTTCGGGTGGGGTGAAGGGCTAAGAGCGTGGTACCCGGCCGGACGGTCTAATTAGGAGGGACGTCCGCGGGCGGCAGGGCAAACTCCTTGAGAGTGGCCAGTGGGTCGGCGCCGGTTTGCTGGCAAAGAGCCTTGAGGATCGTTACGGCCAGATCACCCAGAAAAAGGACGGCACCTTCAGCGTCAGCGGCGATGAGGTCGCCGGCCAAGCCGTCGACTCTCACGGCCCGCTCCTCCAGTGCGTCCTTGGTGTCGCCGTCTGGGGACCTGGAGAGTTCGACCAGCAGGTCGACGGTCGTCTGCCGGAGCCATTCCCTCGTCTCGTCCGGCGTCGCTCTTGCCATTAGTGCTTCCTTCCCGGTCGCGTCCGGTACACGACGCTAAAGAGCTGCGCCCGACCCTGGAGTGCCACCGAAGCATGTAGAGCAGCGGGCACCCGGCGCCAGTGGCCCGGGCAGGCCCAGCCGCACTGCCTAGGCACAGGTTAGCGAGCCGACGTCCCACCGGTTGAAGCGAGGTGTTTCCGTTTCAGCGAGGCGGTCACGGGCCTCGTACCACATGTCTTGCCACTTTTCGGCATCACGGAGGACGGAGCCGGGGTCTTGCTGGCTGCGAGCCACGAAACCGGGGAACATCGGGCGCCCGCTGGGTTGCCCCGTCGGCTGGTACCGAAGGTCCAAGCTAATGCGCACCCTGTCCGCCGTCGTGTTGTCGCAGGAACCGTGCACAAGTGTGCGGTTGAAGAACAGGGCGCTCCCGGCCCGCATAGGCAGAGGCCGGGCGCTGGCGCCGGGCAGGAGCCGAGGCGGTATCCCGATCTGACCGACGCCTTGCATGACTGGCGACGTGCCTAGGCAGTGCTCCACGAAACCCCGACGGTCGCTACCGGGGAAGACCTGAAGGCAACCGTTCGATTCGTCAGCGTCCGTGATCGCCACCCAACAGGTCAGGATGTCCGATTCGTCGGCCTCCGGCAACAGGACGCCCTGGTCCTGGTGGAACGGGACGGCAGCACTCAAACCGTCGCGTACATCGGCGAGCGCACCTTCGGGCAGCTTCATGCGGACGTGCTGAACGGGGTTCGAGGTGATCTCGGCCCGATCAGTTCTTCGACCACGTCGAGGAGCTTCTCGTTGGTCAACAGTCGGAACATCGCCGGGCTGGCGCACACTGGCGTATCGCGGTGGATGTTGCCCTGTGGGAGCGAGATGTCGAATTGCCCGGAAATGTGCTGCCCGCTCTCCTTGGTCACGGCGACGAGCCGCTGCTCGAAGGGCAGCTCCTCCAGCGGCGACGCCAAAAGGCCGTCGGCCGTAAACCTCGTCGCGATCCCGTCGAGGACGGAGCGCCATTCGTCGTAAAGCGGTCCGAGATCCGCGTCTGGATCGAAAATATTATTGACGATGATGTAGGAGTCTTGCTGCAGACGGCTCCTCAGAATCTGTTGGCGCCCCGGACATTCTGGCCCCAGTCCTTTCCGCTCTATGGCGGAACCCGCCCGCGGGTTCCGGCGCGTACTGGCTCACGGTATTTGTTGTGTGCCCCACACACATTACTCGGTGAGGCGGGGACCACCGGCCCCAGCCTACCTCGACCGTGCCTCAGCCGTTCCCAGCGGCCGAGATCATTCGGTCGACTGCCCCCATAGCCGCCCACGAAGTGGGGGCATGTCGGCGCTCGTCCCCGGCTCAGAAGGGCGTCTGCACCGAGAGGCCGGCGTCCGCGGTGTAGGCCGCGCCCGTGACGGCGCTGGCGTCGTCACTAAGAAGGAACAGTACGACCGAGGCGATCTCTTCCGGCGTGATCACCGTGCCTCGGGGGTGTAAGCGCCCCCATTGGGCGATGGTTTCTTCGGGATCACCAGGGGCCAGGCGGGCGGCACGGTCCAGCATGGGGGTACGGACCGAGCCGGGAAGGACACTGTTTACCCGGATTTTGTCCTTGGCATGGTCGAGGGCAAGCGTCTTGGTGAGCGACACCACACCGCCCTTTGAGGCCGAATATGCGGCCACGCCCCGTTGGCTGACCAGAGCTTGGACCGATGCGATGTTGACCACGGCCCCGCCCCCTCTTCTGCGCATCTCGGGGATGGAGTACTTGGCAGTGAGAAAATGGCCCTTCAGGTTGGTGTCGAGCACGGTGTCCCAGTCCTCTTCGCTGAAGTCCGGGACCTCTCCGTAGATCACGACTCCGGCGTTGTTGACCAGCAAGTCCACCCCCCCGAAGCGCTCGACGCTGGCAGCCACGAAACGCTGCACATCTTCGCTGCTGGCCACGTTCCCGACGACAGCCTGAACCTGGCCGCCTGACTCTTCGATGGCCTCGGCCACCTGCTTGGCGGCTGCGGGATCCCGGTCGACGATTGTCACCGCCGCGCCTTCGGCCGCCAGCGCACCGGCCACCGCGGCACCGATGCCCATCCCGGCCCCGGTAACTATCCCGGCTTTGCCAACGAACCGCTGGTACGGCTGCGATGCCACGTCGTTGCATCTCCCTTTTCTGCCGGTCCCAAATGGACCATTCACTCTGGCTGGCCCAAACTAGCTGGCAATACCGCCGAAAGTCTAAAGCATTCGCCGAGAACCGTCAGCGCCACAGACCCGTTGTGCTCGTGCGAAAAGGCGGGCATTAGTCCTCGTTTAGATGGCGCCTTAGGCGTCGTAGGATCGGGCCTTATGACCAGCTCCCTCCGTAATATCACGGTCGACTGTCACGATCCGTTGGCGCTTGGCCGCTTCTGGGCGGCCGTGCTCGGCTGGAACGTCTACTTCGACGACGACCCACCTGTGCTGGTGGCACCGTCGTACCCGCCCGGGCGGGGCCCGACGATGCTGTTCATCCCGGTGCCGGAACCGCGTACCGGCAAGAACCGGCTGCACATCGATCTGGTCCCCAGGGACCGCACCCGCGACGAGGAGGTCGCTCGGCTGATCGAGCTGGGCGCCACCGAGGTCGAGGACCACCGTGACGCGAACGGGCCGGGCCTCGGGTGGGTCTGGCTGGCCGATCCGGAAGGCAACGATTTCTGCGTGGAGCGGAGCGCCGCAGAACGGGCCACGGCGGCGCCAAAGCTGGTCCGGATCGCTGAAAGCAGCTGAGGGCTTTCTCAGTTGGTTAGGGCAGTCACTTAGGGCCATAACCAGGGCCGTCACCCAGGGAAGTCAGGCACCCAGGGAGGCCAGGCACCCAGGGAGGCCAGGCACCTAGGGCCGGCAGCACCTTAGGGCCGGTACTTAAGCCCGGCAGATGGGGCCGTTTTGGGCGCGGCCTGGGCTTCTGGTTGCGACAGGACGCAACTCTTGCGCCCGAGCGCGGCCAGAAACGGCGATCGCACCCAAAACCGGTATTCGGACCCGGTAGGTCAGCGGTGTAGATGCGCCCTCGTCACGGAGCCGGCCGAGACCGCTGCCAGCCGGCACGGGCTTCGAGCATCGGGTGACGCGTAGTTTCGCTGCGGTGCTCGCCCCCACAGGAGGCCCAGCGTGAACGGCGGGACGGCCAAGACAGCGGCCCCCGCAACTGTCTCGACTGGACCTAGCGACCGGTCCTGAAGGCGCCCGCCTTAACCCCCCCGCCGGCGTAGCTCCTCGGCCAGTTCCGTCGCCGCGGCCTGGTCGTCCGTAAGGCACAACACCCGCACCCCATCCTGCAGGGCCTCGGCTACGGCGAACTCGCTCCGGTACCGCACATGAGATAAGTCGGCACCCCTCAGTTCGGGTAGTTCTGTGGTCACCGTTTAGGACCCTACCCACCTTTGGCCGCCGGCTCACAGCCCGATCCGATCGGAGCACAACCCGAGCGGGCGCAACCCGATCGACTACCCGCCGCGTTGCTTGTGGGCCAGTGGTTCTCCCCGCCCGTGTGCGACCCTCGGCCTCAGAACACTGGAAAGATTGGCTCGGCGAACCCTCGGCGGTACAACGCCCGGACCGTGGCGTCCGACCCGTGAACGCGACAAGCAATGTCGGTTGCGACAGAGATCGCCAGGGCATGGTGCGCCCTGGGTAGTGGCCAGGGCTCTCGCTCCACGCTTCGGGCCAGGTCATCCAGGTGTACTGCCTGCTCCACGACCCGCGTTACCAGGTAGTCGGAAAGCGTCATGACCTTCCCGGCCATCACGGCCATCAAGTGACCAGGGGCCAGCTCGGCCAGGTTGGTTTCGAGCAAGCTCAGAGTTTCGCGGGAACGGCGGAGAATCTCCTCTAGTCCGAGGGAGGCCACTGCGGCCCCCCGGTCTCTGACCGAGCGCCTCATTTCAGGGCTGGCCCCTACGGCCACCGCAGCAAAATACGCGCCCGCACTCTCAAAATCGGGACGCCCAGTGGGCGTGCCCTCCAGGTATTCGGCCACGACCCACATACCACTTCGAGCCAGGTGCCCGGCCACACTGCTGACCAGTTGCTCCTCGAGCACCGAGGGCCGGTCCCAGGCCGCTTTGACAGCCGGGTCGGCCATGGCACCAACAATCGTGCGAGCGCCCGCAAAAAACAGTGGCTGGATGTCGGTGCCTTCGGTCATGACGCCAGCCTTGTCCGGCCGCTGACCGGTCGTCAACCTCCTCGCGGTTCGGGACGAAGTGCCCGGCCCATGCCCACGACCGCTGGCGGAGGTCGAGCAAGGGTCAACCAATGGGTTCGACAATGTGGTCCTCGCCTCGGGCGTTTCATCGGGTACCGGCTCTGTCGGATGGGCGGACAAGACGGCAATCCCCCTCCACCAGGTCGAATTGTTGAGCGACCGGCTGAAGAACCGCGTCGTCCCACGATCAAGGCCTGAGGAAAATAGGCATCCCGTCAGAGGGGTCTCGTAGACTGCCGTGGTGGCATCACCGTCTGGACGCCTGGTACACGTGGTGCCGTCCGACGACGGCCAGGTGCGCCTACCCGCTGACATAGCAGACCTCCTCGGCGCAGATGCGGAACTCGAGGTCGGGCCGGGAACGGTCGTGACGCTCCGCCCGGGCCAGCCCCGCCGTGAGCCGGTGGCCAGCACTACCGGCCCTCAACCTAAGCCCACAGAGACCGCCATCTTGGAGGTGCGCAACTTGTCGGTCGTTTACGGAGCTACAAAGGCCGTCGACGACGTCAGCTTCCAGGTGGTCCACGGTGAGATCTTCGGCTTGCTCGGGCCGAACGGTGCGGGCAAGACCAGCACCCTCAGCTCCATCGAAGGTCTCGTGAAGCCGCGCACCGGCTCAGTAGCGCTGGACGGATTTGACGTCCAGCGCCGTCCCGCCGAGGCGAAAGCAAGGATGGGCGTGCAGCTCCAGGCGACGAGCTTCCAGGCGGAACTCACCATCCGGCAGATCGTCAGGCTTTACGCTGGGCTTTACGGCGTAGCCCTTTCTGACGCCGAGATCGACGACCAGTTGCACGTCATCGGGCTGGGCGGCGAAGCGGCCAAGCCCTTCAAGCAGCTCTCCGGTGGGCAGCAGCAACGCCTTTCGCTTTATATCGCCGTAATCCACGAGCCGGCATTGTTGCTGCTGGACGAGCCGACGGCGGGGCTCGACCCTCAGTCCAGACGCCAGCTGTGGGGCCGCATCGAGGAGATCCGGCGCAAAGGCGGGAGCATAATGCTGACGACCCATTCGATGGAGGAAGCCCAGGCCGTTTGCGACCGCGTGGCCATAATCGACCATGGCAAGCTTCTAACGACCGAGAGGCCACTGGACCTGATCGAAAAACACAGGGACGACCCGCGGGTGCGGGCGGTGGCCCACGGAGAGGTCACGCTCGAGGACGTCTTCATCGGCCTGACCGGGAGCGAAGTCCGTGACTAACACGCCAGCGCTCAGGGCCAGACCGCCCCTGCAGCTCATACTCACCTCTTTGCTGCGCGCCGACTTGGTGGTCCTGGTGAAGAACCGCCGCTCGTTGGTGATCAGCATCGCATTACCGATCCTCCTGCTCATAACGACCAATTCGTCAACGGCCACCGGACGTTTCGGCGGCTCGCTGTTCATCATCGGTTTGTGCACTGCTTACGGGCTCGCCTCGACTTCGATCCTCGGTTACGCGTTGACGGTGGCGCGCGACCGCGAAAAGGGCGTGTTCCAACGCCTACGTGTCACGCCCGCGCCGACATGGGCCATCATGACGAGCCGGCTGGCCGTGCAAGTCGTTGCCAACCTGATCATTGCGCTCGTCGTCCTCGTTGTCGGCAGCGTCCTTCACAACTTGTCGTTGTCTCTGGGTACCTACTTGCTCTTCCTTTTGGTATCGATCCTTGGCGGGGCAGTTTTCCTCAGCATCGGCCAAGCCATGGTGGGCTTGCTGAAGTCCGCTGACACCGTCAACGCTGTTGGGCGCATCGTTTTCATCGCCCTCATCGTCCTTGGCCTTTTCGGCCAGAGCGGAGCTCTGGGCAGCACCTGGGAATCGATAGCTCGTTGGACCCCGACCGGCGTCGTCATGGCGCTTTTCGCCGGAGTGCTTGATCTTTCGACGTGGGGTAGCCGCGAAACGCTCTCGGTGCTGGCGTGCTTTGGCTATATCGCTTTCTTCTCCGCCATCGGGATCCGGTGGTTCCAGTGGGAGGCCCGCTGACGACCGCCTTCATTTCTCCCGCATAACTGCGCCAATTCACGGTCCCGACGGTTCCCTAGCGAAAAGGCCGCGTCTCAGTCTGCTGGGAACGCCTGCCCTACGCGAACCGCGATCAGCTTCTCGACCAACGAGCGGGCCAGCGGCTGATCGATCGGGAACTGGAGGGCGCCGGTGGACGTCTTGTACCCGCGCAGGTCGACCGCAAGTTCCGGAAATACAGATCCGCTGAACGGGAGGTAACTCAGATGGTTCTTGAAGGCGGCAAAGCCGGCCACGACCTTGCCGTTCAACCGAAACGCGGGAACGTTGTAGGACAGTCCCTGGTCTGCCTCTGGGATGACGTTAAGGATCGTCTGGCGCAGCTCTATTAGTGTGCTTCGCTTCGGCTCCTCGAGCTTCTCTAAATAATGGTCAATTTCTGCCTGTGTCATCTTCGGCCTGCGTCATCTTCGGTCCGGTCACACTGGGCGGGGGCGCGGTCACACTATCTTAGGCGTTGATGTTGGCCTTCAGGATCCTCGGCTCGATGCGCCAGCACGTAGCCGGATCGCCGTCCATGGAGAGCTGCAAAGCGGCCAGGTCGCTCCGAAAACGGCGGAACGCCTCGGCCCCGCGTTCGTCTACCGCGCAGGATGAGAAGTCGCTCATGAGGGGGGTGCGGTGGACGTTGAGGGTGAAGTTGGCGTTGACCAGGCGCTGATAAACGTCCTGAGGTAGCCGCTGACCTCGTCGGTAGACCCGTACCGGTTGGGCGTCGGGCCAGAGCTGGTAGTTCCATAAGCCAGAACCGACGATCTCGTGTTCGACGGTCGTGAGGTATATGAGGGTCGACAGCAAGGCTACTGCTCCGTCAAGGGTCACGGTCGGCCCGGCCAGCTCGAGGACACCATGGGGCACTCGAGAACTCAGGTCATCCAACCACTGAGAAAAGGGCCCGTCGCTCGCTAACGCGTCGTCGGAATCGAAGTAAAGCTCAAGGAACCGCTCGACGTGATCTCGAATTACTGCCATGAGGGCCAGGCGGTTGTCCTTGGCCGGGGTGGCGAACGGGGCGTCCGTCAGGCCCCGCCGGTCTGCGTCGGCTACCGGGTTGACCATCCGCAGGTCAAAATCGCCGCAGGTCGCCTCGAATAGGGCGCACATCCCATCGTGGGTAAAGCTGAATATGTTCTCGAAGTCCCCGCCTGGGGTCATCTGGTCGAGCGTCACCATCTCGTTACTGGACTGGGTGGCGAAAATGTGAGGCCACAGCAGGCGCTTTACCGGGTGCCCGAAAGGAAGGCAATTGCGGGTCGACATGGCCAGGGGGCCCCCGCAGACCAGGTGGATCCAGTTGAAGTGACGGACAAGAGAGAGGTGGGTAGTGGCGGCGCACATTGCCATGTGTTGCGCCGCGGCCCAATCGGGCTCCCCTGGCTGGCACGTACCGAGCTCGCAATCGATCCGAACGGGGACCAGACGCTCTTCTGAAGGGTCGAGGCTGAACTCGACCGTGGCACGGGGGGAGAAAAGCCCCCCGTGGCACTCGAACCCGTCCAGGGCGGTCAGGTCCCAACGATAGCCACCGCTAAGGTCACGTTCGAGGTAACAGGCGTAAGGGCTGGCGACCGAGAGGTGCCCGAGGTCGAGGTCTCCCCTGTACTCCGGAGGGCGCACCGGCGCTGGAAAGCAGCGGAAGTGAGCGGCCGTGTACGCCCCCTCCAGGGCGGTACTCGGGTCGGGGTCGATGGGCGAGACGCCCGGTTGCATGGGTGAAAAGGCCCGGAAGAGCCAAGCCTGCACCTGGCAGAACCGGAGTTGCAAGGTCTGGGCCTCGTCCGGAGGGACATGGTCGGCCACGACGATACCGTCGATAGGGATCCGGGGGAACTTGGCCGCAAACGGGACGGGGACTATGGGCCGCTCTTCTGCCACCGGCGGGGGTATCACCTCCGGCTTGTGGTGGCGGTACTTGAACGTGATCAGCCAGTTCCAAAAAGTCCTACGAAGCCGCCACACGGTTGCTCCTCACGGCGTCCCCGCCGTGTGCCATGGCTTGAACGCGTTGTCCACCCCGCTCAAGGCGCCGGTGAGGCTCGGGTAGTGGCGGAGGAGCACCGACGACATCGTATTTTGCTCGACCCAATGCAGCCCCTCGGGGGTATACACCTCCGGCCGATAGTCGTAGGTATAGAAACGGTCGCTCTTGAGGCGACGGGAGGCCATAAGGATGAACACCCGGAAGGCGGTGTCGCTGAAGGCAAAACCTGCGGGAGGCTTCTCCGCGTACAGCCCCACCATCAGGTCTACTGCCTCGGGGTCGCCGTAGATCCGGCGGAGGTCCTCGACGACGCCGGCGTCATCGCTAAAGTCCTCGAAGCGTTGCGCAGGCTGGAGGTGGAACCTACGCCGGAACTCGTTGTACCTGGGGACACCTCGTTCTCGAACCCGGACGATGTCAACGGTGGCGAGGTCGAGCAGCGTGCCGTCCGGCTCAGTGAACTGGCGTAGATGGTTCGGGAAATTATGCAAAACGATCGCTCCGGGGTGGCTCGTCCCGAACGAGTAGAACAGGTCGGACATCGCGATGCGCGGGTCCTCCAGCACTTTGTGAGTGTTGACGCCGGCGACGTTGGTGAAACCGGTCTGTTCGATGAGCGCGTCGTCGCTGGCGGACCGGATGCGGTACTCGTCGGGTATAAGGGGGTGCATCCTGTACACGGCCACAAATTCCTCCGTCATGGCGTACGGCACGCCGTGGTAGTAGAGCTGCGACCCGGGGATACCGCTGACCTCCTCGCTCTTGGTCAGCCGTCCGAAGCGTCTCCATGTCCCTTCGCCCTGAAACCCCCACCAGTTCAGCCGCATACCGGTCTCCAGATCAGAGTCCGCCAGGAGAGCCGGGGTCCACTCAACCGTGTGGATCTTGGCCATGAGAGCGGCATTTATCAACCGGGCGTGGTCAAAAAGCTCATCGTCCGTCCAGTTCGGGTGGGCCGCGGCTAAATGGTCGCATATAGAGTTGTGTTCCCTCATAAACAGGGTATGCATCATGGCCAGCCCCAACCACCAATTACCGGTTATACCCCCCACGTCAGCCCCGTCTATTTGGGGCATATTGGGCGGGTCGAACGGCAACTCTCCTTCCGGCGTCAGCTTGAGATGGCCGCCGCTAAACGTCCGGAGCATTTTTTCTATCTCGGGGTTGCTGCCGTACACCTGCGAAGCGTCCCACCAATGAGTCTCGGTGTTGCGGTACGTAGGCGGCCCTCCGTCAGTGGTCGAGTCCAGGTGGGTCCTGCGGATCTGCATCGGGTGTTGGGGCCAGGGGTCGTCATCATCGAGCTCGATTTCCCACGGGCCCTCGATGTCGTTGTCCCCGTGGCTCATCCAGTCGTGGACTTCGAACTGCAACCAGGCGGCGGCCAGCAAGTTCAGGGTGGTCGCCGGGATGAACTGCTTGCGGGCCAGCAGCTCGAGGCTCACGGTCCGGGGATTGGGCTCGCTCACGTGCTGGCGGTAAGTATCGTCGATCGGTACGTTCCGTCCAAAACGAGCCCCTACCGCACCCATGTCGGGGTGGTGGGGGTCGGTGCCCGTCCCATCCGTCGACCGCACCAGCGAACGGGGCCCGGCGGGGGCAGGTCGGGCCCCCATCCGACGGTAGTCCCCGAGGTGTCGAAGAGGTTGTGACGGCGCAGCGTCATCCGGAGCCCGACGATAGTCATCAGTGCCAGCGGCTTCGGCAGGTGGTCCCACCCAAACCGGCGGTCGAGGGCTCCGGTAAGGCCCATGAACCCTTTCTTCAGTATTCCGTCTTGCATCGAGGTCCCCTATTCGGAATCTGGCCGATCATGCCCACCACGGATAAGACGCCGGCCCCCAAAAAGTAGAGGCTGGTTGCTTGCGTCATCTATTATGACCCTTTCTCGGGCCCGTCTCCACCTTCGTATGAGCCCGGTCGCAATTCTGACTGCCGCCGGATAAGCGCCCGGACGGAGGACCACATTTGAGCGCTAAAAACTGGGAGGTCGTCCAACGACGTCGACCAAAATGGCGTGGGCCATTGGGCCGCAGCGTTTATCGCATCCGCATGCCCAGTTAGGCTACGAGACCGGCGCTAAAGCGAATTTCCTTGGGCAGACGGATATTGGCTGGGCAGACCTGGTCCCTCACCCGGCCTGGACGTGGGCCACCATCGTCGCAGCTACGTAGCCCGGGTTGGTCGCGGTCGCCCGCACCGAGGTGGCCACCTTCGACTCGAGTAAGTCGATCCGGGCTTCGCCAGTGGCATTGGTCCGCGCCACTAGCGCACCCGCCCGGACGGTGGCGCCGGCCACGGGGACACCCGCGTCAGTGACCCGCACGGTCAAGGCCCGGGGCTCGCTGGAAGTAGCCAAGGTCAACGTCAAGCCCGGCTTCAGCTGGGCATGCCAGGTGGCGAGCGAACCGGCGGTCGAAACCGAGGCCAACACATCGAGGACGCCGTGCTGAGCGTAACCGTCGAGCTTCCAGAGCTCGGTCGACCCGGGCGGGGGCAAGGCGCTCACCTCGGCGCCCCACACGGTCGCCGCCGGGTTGGACCGGCGGGCGTGGATGACGGGTTGGCCGCCCCTCCCGCTGGCCCAAATGGCCCAAAGGCGCCCCTCTGGGTCAGCGGCCAACGTCGCGTCGGAAGCTCCTGAAGGTTCCACCCCGACCACGGCCGCGCTGGGTACCGGGTACTTCCAGACGAGCACGCGCTGCGGCGTTGGGTAACCCCCGACAGCAGCCAGGTACACGCCTCCACCTGGCCGGGCGACCACAGGGGTCCGGTCCTCGGGGCTGACAGCCTGGAGCCGGCCGCCGACTGTCGTCGCGCTCCCGGGCAGCAGCGTGGCCACACCGACAGGCGCGCCGGACGACGGGTTGACCCTTTCGGCATAAATGCCCGTGTGGTTCGTGGCGTTGGAGTACCAGCCCACGACGGGCGCCAGCGCGGATGGGCTGAGCGCGATACCGGGGTCGTAGCCACAGCAGCCCGAGCCGGCCTGGAACGTGTGCGGGGCCACCTTGGGGTCCGCTCCCCGGTGGACAAAAACGCCCTCCGTGGTCGACCAGGTGGCGAACAGGGTCGAGCCGTCCCGCCCGACGGTGGCGCTCACGGGGTCGGCTCCCCCACTGTCGAGCGAGATATCACCGGGGTCAAGCGTCCAGCCGGCGCCGTCATTTTGCGAGATCCAGAGCGCTTGGTTGAGGATCAGGTCGGTAGTGCGATCGGACCGGGTCGCCC
The DNA here is from genome assembly GCA_963750465.1 of uncultured Acidimicrobiaceae bacterium. Taxonomy (GTDB): domain Bacteria; phylum Actinomycetota; class Acidimicrobiia; order Acidimicrobiales; family Palsa-688; genus Fen-671. Next base: position 735,187 of record CAVVRE010000001.1, on the reverse strand, counting down.
CCGCGACCACCGCGAGCGCACCGTTGGCTTGCCGAACTATGGCCGGGTTGGCGATAGCGGACCACCCTTTGGCGATCGTCGTCGTCACGCCCACCTGGCCTGACGAAGACAGGACGGTCTGGTGCAGGTCCTCGGTCGCGCCGGGGCCGCCGTTGGCCCACACCAGATGAAGGGCGCCGTCCGGTGTCCGTACGGCCGAGACCTCGTCGGTGTTCCTGCCGTTGGGCGCCGTGATACGAGCCCACGCCACGACGGGGACGGCGGGGGCTGTCGTGGCCGAAGTAGCCGCTTGGGCGGCGGGACCATTGAGGGCCAAGGCGCTCAGGCCCACCGCCAGGGTGGGCACGGCTCGCATCATCGGCACCCGATCTCGGTTACGGCTTGGCAAGATCCCTCCCATACGGTCGACGGCTCGAGGCCTCGGCACAGTCGTCGCAAAAATGTCAGCCCCTACCGACCTTCGGCGCAACCGCTGGTGCCGGGCTAACCCTACGAGAAACAGCGATAGCGCCCGGTGGAAGCCTGATACATCGTCGCCTGATCACCCCGCCCTGGCTGTAGATGGCGCTCGTCGATAGCTCAGGTACGAAGCGCCGTTGTTGTAGTGGGCACAGGTCTCGAGCGACCACCTACTAACTGTCACTGCCTCAGAGAGGACCAAGTGCTTACCAGAGGCAAGGGGGTATTGCAGGGAACCACCGGCCGTGCCAGGCTTGACGCGCCAAACCATATCCGCCTCCATGGGGGTCCGCACATATGACGTCGAGGTCCACAGCTGGGCCGGCGCTCCAGCGACCCGAGCGCGATCCTGCCGGCCCGGGCTGGGTCGGGCCGGGTGTCGGTTTGGTGTCCACCAGAGCTACGAGCACCGCCACCGGCGAAGCACTCAGCCGAGTCGCCCTGGCCGTGCACAAACGACAGGAGCGAGGGCCCTGTGACCAATGACGCCGCTACTCCCGTGCCCGGGGCCGCACGCGAGACGTGCCTCATCACCATTTCCGCCTCTTACGGCGCAGGGGGAAGCGTCGTCGCTCCCGCCCTCGCCGAACGGATGGGCGTGCCCTTCGTTGACCGCGTCACAGGCCCGGCCGTTCAAGGCCTGACACCGGGGCACGGTGAACGGCTCTGCGCCGAAGAAGCCGGGAGCATCCCGGTACACCGCCTCTTGGCCTCCCTCACGCACGCCATGCCCGCCGGGCCGACCGTGTCACCGCCGTCGTACCGCCTGTGCGACGACGAAATCCGCCAGGCCTCCGAGGCAGAGGTGCTGGCGTTGGCGTCCGCTGGTCGGGGCGTGGTCCTGGGACGGGCGGCCGCCGTCGTGCTCGGTCGCCACTGCGGCTTCCACGTCCGACTCGACGGCAAACCTCCTCTACGGCTGGCTCAAGGCGCCATGATCGAGGCCGTCAGCGTGGACGAGGCCCGAGCGCGGATGAACGCCGCCGACAAAGCCCGGACCTCCTATGTCCGCCGCCTCTATAGCGTCGACCCCGCCGATATCTCGCTCTACCACCTCGTCATTGACTCGACCGTCGTGCCCCTTAGCACGGTTGTCGACATCGTCCTCCTGGCCGCCACCGCCTCGTCCTCGTCCTCGTCATCGCGACCCGGCGCCCCGGCGGCTCCGGCTCTCCGTTGAGCGTATCCGCCGACAGGTCGCGACGAGCCAGCCTCTGGCTCCGCTGCTTTGGTCCGCTGGCGGCCGTTTTCGGGAGCCGGGTCGATGTCATGCCTCGAGACCTGGGCCAGAGCTCCTAGCCGGACGGCGATAAGACGGGCGTGGAGTGAGCCGCCGCTCGTCTGGTGAGGAGTGCCCCCACAAAGGCGTCGGCGCTAGCCCGGCCGGCGCCGAGGAGCACGATGATGAGCGCCAGCGCCGCCAGGGCGAGGTTTAGCTCATAACCCGACCCGGCCGAGGTCTGGACAAGGCCGATCTTCCATGTCGTCGTGATCATGGCGATGACCATGTCGAAGAACAGGCCGATCCCGGCTAGCCGGCTCAAGAGCCCCAGGCCCACGGCGATTCCACCGAAGAACTCGGTTATACCGTTGAGCACGGCGAAGACCATTCCGGGGTTCAGCCCGGTCGCCGCGAACGTGGCTGCGGCCCGGTGCAGCCCCGGGCCATGGAACGCTCCGAACAGAGTGCCCGCTCCGTGGTAGATGAAGATCCAGGCCAGGGCCACCCGGCCCGCAGCCAGCGCGCAGTCTTTGAGCGCAGGCTCATTGCGCAGTTCCAGGGCCCGGCGCACGGCCTCGGCGGGAGCGATCACCACGCACCCCCCGGCGGGGCGTAGCCGTCTGTGGCGGCCCACGCCCCCGTCAGGGTCTGGGCGAGCAAAGCTCGCCTGAGGATAGGGGTCATGACCTAGTAGGAGACGCCGCCGCCGCTCGGGGCCGTAGTCGTCGGGCCGCCGCCCACCTTAACCGGGGTCGCTTTCGGGTGCGCCGGGTTGACTGTCCACCACTGCCCAAAGCCATCCTTGATGTTGCCGTCGATCGACGACTTATTGTCGCGGACGAACAGGTAGAGGGGTACCCCTTCATACGTGACCTGGTGCGCCCCATTGGAGCGCATTATGACGCCGAGGTGACTGACACCTTTCCCGACCGGCGCGGTCTGACCCTTGACCAGCAGCACCGGCGGCCATACGACCGCACAAGCACCCGAGCAATTGCTCTTGTTTTTCCCATCCTTCACGAAGCGGTAGACGGTCCGGCCGCTGGCCAGCGTGAGGATGGTCCCCCACGCCGTGTTCTTCTTGACCGCGATCTGCGTCTTCGGGGCAGATGCTGCCATCGCTGGCGTGGCCAACGCTAACGACCCCGCACAAGTGGCCAGCGCGAGCGCGCTACTCACCACTGCGGCGAAGGGCCGTCGTGGTCGTGCCACCCGGTGTTCCTGAATACTTGCGGCGTTCATGATCCTCCTCGGATTTTGTGTGCCTGACGCAAAGTTGTACGAGCGATGGGCCGGAACGGCTCCATTTCTGCCGGGCCGCCCCTCGGCACCACGTCCTGCTACTAACCCGATCATACTGAGTTCTCCCTGGTGGGCCTGGTTGCAGCCCTCCCGCGAGCACGTGGTGAAACCTTCCTGAGAAGTCGCGTCGAGCCGGAGGACCGGAGGAGGACCTGACCGAAGGGACCATGGCGCGACTAACTCCCCCGACGCGCTAGAACGGCCACGAGCGCTCGAAGACGATCTTGCTAGGTCTCAGGAGAACTCGCGGCCTCAGACAAGATCACCGAACGAGCAACCAAACATTCTGCGAAAGCGGAACTACTGCTAAGGGAGGTCTACATGCAAGCGCAACCAGACGGAGCCCCGGTCTTAAACCCGCGGCTGGCCAGCAGCATCGAGGTCTGGACCGCACCGGTCCGTGACCTCAATTGGGTCTCGGCCGTGATCGGTAAGGGCTAGCTCATATGACATCGACCCTCGCCGAGACCCGTTACACCAACCTGTCCGAGCGCTTTGGCTCGGTCCGCACCCTCACCGAAGACCTGGCCGCTCCTCTGTCGCCCGAGGACCAGACCGTACAGTCAATGCCAGATGTCAGCCCCACGAAATGGCACCGGGCCCACACGTCGTGGTTCTTCGAGACCTTTGTCCTCCAACCGTACGGTCGAGGGTACAAGTGCTTCGACCCCCAGTACGGCTTCCTGTTCAACTCGTATTACGAAGCCATCGGTCGCCGTTACCCACGGCCAGACCGAGGGCTGATCTCGCGCCCGGGTACGGCCGAAATCGGCGAGTACCGGCGCTACGTCGATGAGGCGATCGTGTCATTGATCCTGGCCGGCGGAGCGGGAGCGGCTGTGGGAGACCTCATCGAGCTCGGCCTCCATCACGAGCAGCAACACCAAGAACTCCTGCTCATGGACATCAAGCACGTCCTGGCCCAGAACCCCGCCTACCCGACGTACCGGACGGTGGAAATCCCGGCGATGGCGTCGAGCCCGCCATTGTCGTGGACCCCCTTTGAAGGCGGGATGGCCGAGATCGGTCACGGATCGACCGACTTCGCCTTCGACAACGAGTCGCCGCGCCACGGCGTGTACCTCGAGCCCTTCGCCATAGCTGATCGGCCTGTGACCTGCGGCGATTGGACGGAGTTCATCGCCGACGGCGGGTACGAGCGGGCCGACCTCTGGCTCTCCGACGGCTGGGCCGACCTCCGCGACCGGCCTCAGCGTCTCCCGCTCTACTGGGAGAAGGAGGGAACTGGTTGGCGGCAGTTCACCCTCGGGGGCCTGGTCCGGGTCAACCCCGCCGAGCCGGTCACCCATATCAGCTACTTCGAGGCCGACGCCTTCGCCCGCTGGGCGGGGTCGCGCTTACCGACCGAGGCGGAGTGGGAGCACGCCGCTCAAGCCTTCGCCGATAGCCACGTGTTCGATCCCGCCTCGGTGCACCCGCGTCCCCTGGTAGCCGCCGCGGGCGGGCGGTTCGGCCAAGTTTGGGAGTGGACGGCTTCGGCCTACCTGCCCTACCCGGGGTTCCGTCCCGCCCCAGGGGCAGTGGGCGAGTACAACGGTAAGTTCATGGTGAACCAGCATGTGTTGCGGGGCGGGAGCGTGGCGACGCCACCCGGCCATCTTCGTCTCACCTACCGGAACTTTTTCCCGCCGGCAGCGCGGTGGCCCTTCACCGGGGCGCGGCTCGCCCGGGATATCTAGGCCCAATCATCCCATGACTCTTTCGGTCAAAAATCATCTACCCCTGCGCGCCCGCCGGGCGGCTCTCGAAGCCGACGTCCTGGTCGGGCTGGGCACATCGCCGAAACGACTGTCGCCGGTCTGGTTCTACGACGAGCGGGGGAGCCAACTGTTCGAGGAGATCACGAGGCTCCCGGAGTACTACCTGACCCGGGCTGAGCGCTCGATACTCGAGGTCAACGGCCCCGCTATCGTGGGGGCAGCAGAGTGCGGCACCCTCATCGAGCTCGGCTCGGGCAGCTCGGAAAAGACCCGGAGCCTGCTCGACTCGATGGCGGGCCGCGACCTGCTATCTCACTACGTTCCCCTTGACGTCAGCGAGGAGATCCTCGTCCGCTCGGCCCAGGAGATCCATGCCGACTACCACGTCGACGTCACCGCGGTAATCGCCGACTTCACCAGCCAGCTCCACCTTGTGCCCGGCGGAGGTCGGCGGCTGTTCACGTTCCTCGGCAGCACCATCGGGAACTTTGACCCGGCGGCCCGCGCCCATTTCCTCGCCGACCTGGCCGGCTCGATGTCACCTGGAGACAGGTTCTTGCTCGGGGCTGACCTCGTAAAAAGCACCGAACGGGTGGTGGCCGCATACAACGACTCAGCCGGTGTCACCGCCCAGTTCAACCTCAACGTGCTCCGGGTCCTCAACGAGGAGCTGGCGGCCGATTTTGACCCGGACCTCTTCGAGCACCTGGCCGTCTGGGACGCCGAGAACAGCTGGATCGAAATGCGCCTCATCGCCCGAGAGGGTCACCACGTCTCTATCGACGCTCTCGGGCTCGACGTTTATTTTGACCCCGGGGAGGTAATGCGCACCGAGATCTCGACGAAGTTCACCATCGATGGTCTCGACGCCGAGTTGGAGCGGGCCGGTCTCCAACCAATGACCAGGTGGCACGACGCGCGGCGGGATTTCGAGCTGGTCCTTGCTCGCCGTTCGGAGCCCATCTGAGCAGGGGCCCCTGTGATCAAGCCGCGGCTGGCATCAAGCCCCGGCCATCTTGGCGGATTTGGCTCGTGCCGATCGGACCTTGGACAACCAGGGCAAGCCCAGCAGCAGGCTGGCCGCACCGAGCAGGACGGCGGCCCCGGCCTCTATCCACAAGGCCAGCCCTACGTAAGGGGCAGCGAAGCTCTCCTGCCACCCAAACAGCCCCCACCATATGGCTATGAGCAAACCCCCAATACTGGACACCGCCGCCCCGGTGGACGCGACGACGAGCACCAGGTTGCGGAAAATCGCGGTTACCACGGCCAGGACCACACAAACACAGGCTTGGGCCAGGAACAGGGGGCCGATCGTAGGGATATTGCGGTAGCCCTCGGAATCCCACAAGTGAAAATGGAGCACCCCTGAGGCGGCCAGCAACAGTGAGCCGGCCCAGACCAAGAGGTTGAAGATGACGTGGGACGGCCGAACAGTGGAGCGAGGGGTGGGTGCTAACGGCGCACGGGAGGGCCTCACCTCGTTGTCACTTTCTACTTTCGGGACGCTCATTGGCATACTACGCCGCTGGATGCTCGGCCTGGCCGACCGACACGGACATGGCCGGTTACGGCTCGGGGCTCTGCGATGTCCTCCATGTCTTGTTCCTCCTTAGGGCCGCTGTTACCTAAATAGGACTACGCAACAGTGTCATCCGGGGATTGGGTCATCCGGGGATTGGGTCACCCGGGGATTGGGTCACCCGGGGATTGGGCCACCCGGGGATTGGGCCCCGCCGCGAAGTGGAGGCCGGGCCAGGTTCGCTAGCGGGACAGGAATGTCTGGGCCTTGGCGAGTTTGATGGCTTCGGTCAGGGTGGTGAGGTCGTACGCTCCATGGTGGCGACGCCCGTTGACAAAGAAAGTCGGCGTACCGGAGACCCCGCTCAGGTCGGCGCCGTCTACGTCTTCGGTTATCCGGTCCGCGCCGACATGCGCCTGGAGATCTCGGCGGAACTGGTCCAGGTCGAGGCCGAGGTCTCCTGCGTACTGCACCAGGTACTGAGGCTGGAGCTCGTTTTGGTGCTCGAGGAGAAGGTCGTGCATGGGCCAGAACGAACCCTGGAGGGCGGCCGCTTCGGAGGCGATGGCAGCCAGCTTGGCCCGAGGATGGACGTCAACGAGAGGCAGATGGCGCCAGACATAGCGAAGGTCGCCCCAGGCGGCGAGCAGTTCGCGGACTACCGGTTCGGCCTGTCCGCAGTAGGGGCACTCGAAATCGCCGTACTCGACGAGCGTAACCGGCGCGTCGTCGGGCCCCCGGATGTGGTCGCGGGCGGGATCGACGGGCAGGACGAGATCCGTCCTGGCGCCGGCCGTGCCGAGCAGGGCGCGGACGCGACGAGCGGGAGGCATGAGCCGGGCGGAGCGGAAGACGGCCCACGACAACAAGGACGAGAGGACGGCGGCCACGAGAATGCCGAACTTGGCTTCTCGGAGCCCTGTCCCGTCGAAGGCCAGCGCAGCTACAAGCAACGACACGGTGAAGGGGATCCCAGCGAGCGTCCCGCCCCCCGCGATCGACAGCCAACCGACAGGGGCTTGCAGCCGGCCTCGACTGAGGTAGGAGGTCAGGAACGAAACAGCGGTAATACCGAGCGGTTTTCCGATGACGTACCCGAGGACCAGCCCAAGCGTGATGGGCGAGGTGAGGGAATGCACGAGGAAGGTGCGGTCCAGCACTATGCCGGAATTGGCCAACGCGAACAGCGGGACGATCAGCAGGCTGGCCCAAGGGTGGAACAGCCCCTCCAGGCGTTCGTTTGGCGGGACGGCCACAGAGACCCCTCTGCGCACGGCCCGGGCCAGTTCGGGTGTGGGCTGCTCGCGGAACCCGCGGAACAGCTGGGTGGCCCGCTCCAGGTCGGGCCGGGCGGCGGGCGCAGCATACGTGAGCAGGCCCATCGCTAATCCGAGGACGACGGGGTCGACCCCGGATTTCGACAGTGCCACCCAGGCAGGGATGGCGAGCAGGAGGTAGATCGTCCCCCTCCGGACTCGCTGTACGACCAGGACCGTCATCGTCGCCACGAGACCGGCAGCGACACCGAGGGGAACCCAGGAAACATGGCCCGAATACACGGTCGCCACGACCACCAGGGCGACAATGTCGTCGACAATTACCACGGTGAGCAAGAAGACACGGGAGCGCTCAGGAAAAGGAGGCCGGATCAGGGCCAATACCCCCAGAGCGAAGGCAGTGTCGGTCGAGATGGCGACCCCCCATCCGCTTTCGCTGGGCCGACCGATGTTCGTAATGACGAAAATCATGGTGGCCACGGCCATTCCACCCAGCCCGGCCAGGAACGGCGCGACGATCCTGCGCCGATCGCGGAGATCGCCGATGTCGAGCTCTCGGCGCGCCTCCAACCCGACCACGAAGAAAAAGAACGTCATCAGCCCGCTGTTGACCCAGGCCGTCAAGGTCATAGAGATGCTGAAGTGGCCAAGCCGAACGCTGAGGACGCTGCCCCACGCGCGCTGGTAACTCCCGTAGTCGATATTGGCCCACACCACGGCCGATACGGCGGCTACAAGCAGTGCCAGCGCACCGGCGGTTTCCGTGCGCACGAAGAGGGCGATTGGGTTCTCGGACTGACCGGACCACAGTCGCTGGTCCGCGGTGGACGTGGGACGGACCGTCTGTGCGCCCACGGGGCCTTCATCAACAGTCATCGGTCCCCCTGGCTAAACGAGCCCGGTCGTGCCTGCTTTTTGGACGTCGGGCTCAGTTGAGAAACGCAGCGGCTGGCGGAAACGCACTCCGGAAGGTGGCGGCGCCTCCGTTCTCAGCAGAGCGAGCTGCCAGTCCGGTGACGCGCCCAGCGCCCAACGCAGGGCGCGGACTGCGACCCGGCCAACCTGCAGATCTCCGGGTCGGGGGCGCACGCCGATGACCGCGCAGACCCGTTCGGGCAGGGTCGCCACCGCCGCCCGGAACAGGAGACCGTAGGCGGCGCGCACTGGCCATGACAGCGGCGGTCGGCGCAGGAAGCGTACGGCTTCAACCGAACCAGGCGATGGCCCGAGCGCGGGGTGATCGCTGAGCCACGCCGTAAGTGCACGGGCCGTCGGGGGCAGGGGGTCGGCGCCCAGCAACTTTCCCACCCGGACCTGCTCGGCCACGTAGCCGTCGGCCTCGGTTTCGGGACAAGGCCGGGAGCCGTAGACGCGGTAGGCCGTCAGGAACGAGTCGGTGAGCGAGTTGTGCACCCACGCGTCAAGGGTAGGTTCGGCGGCGTCGTAAGGCAGGCCACGATGCGAAAGGCCCCTGACGGTCCGATGCCGGTGGCGGACCACGGCGACGGCCGCTTCAACCTCAGGCAGCGCCCCGAACGAGGTCGCCGTGACATACGCCTCCGTCCTCGTGAGCCGTCCGAGCGGGTCCTGTTGGTAGTGGGAGCGGTCAAACACCCCGGCGGCCACCTCGGGGTGCGCAGCTTGGAGCAATAGGGCGCGGATGGCGCCTACGAACACCGAGGTGTCCCCAACTACGGCCCAGGTGGCTGACCCTGGCCCAAAGAGGCCCGGGTCGCCCCGGTGGGCCATGGTCCCGGCCAACGGGTAGCGCCCGTGCGAGAAGAGGCCTTGCGTGGTCATCACCACCCGTGCCCTTACGCCGTCGGTGAGCCGACCAAATGACGTTCGCGCCCAGAGAGGACGTTCGGGCACAGCAGCCTTTCTATTGGCCGTGCGGCGGTCCGGTCTTTCGACCGGATGCGCCCGCGGATGCACCTGGATCAGTCAATATCGAAGCGGTCGAGGTTCATGACCTTCACCCACGCCGCCACGAAGTCCTGCACGAACTTCTGTTGCGCATCATCGCAGGCGTACACCTCGGCGATGGCTCGGAGCTGAGAGTTCGAACCGAAGACGAGATCGACGGCCGTGCCGGTCCACTTGAGCTCGCCACTCCCCCGGTCGTGGCCGTCGTAGACGTTGTCGGCGGACGACACGCGCCACTCTGTGCCCATGTCGAGCAGGTTGACGAAGAAGTCGTTCGTCAGCGTCTGGGGATGCTCGGTCAAGACACCTAGCTCGGTGTGCCCGGTGTTCGCACTCAGGACACGCAGGCCGCCAACGAGCACCGTCATCTCTGGCGTGGTCAATGCCAGCAGGCTCGACCGGTCGATCAGCAGCTCCTCCGGTCGGCGCTTGTCTCCGGCTCGGAAGTAGTTACGGAACCCGTCCGCCGTCGGCTCGAGGACGGCGAAGGAGTCGACGTCGGTCTGGTCCTGGGATGCGTCCGTGCGGCCCGGAGAGAACGGGACCTGCACGTCGTGACCGGCGTTTTTGGCGGCCTGTTCGACGGCCGCACCCCCTCCGAGGACGATCAGGTCGGCGAGAGAGATCCTCTTCCGACCAGTCTGAGCGCCGTTGAACTCCGCCTGGATCCCTTCCAGAGCCCGGAGCACGGTCCCCAGTTCGACGGGGTTGTTAGCCTCCCAGTCCTTTTGGGGGAGGAGACGGATGCGGGCACCGTTGGCGCCGCCGCGCTTGTCGCTGTCGCGAAATGTCGACGCGGAGGCCCAGGCGGTCGAAACCAACTGGGAGACAGACAGCCCGGCTGACATGATCTTGCTCTTCAGGGTGGCGACGTCCTGCTCGTCGACCAGTTGGTGATCGACGGCCGGGACCGGGTCCTGCCAGATCAGCTGTTCGGCTGGGACCTCTGGGCCGAGATATCGAGATATCGGTCCCATGTCGCGGTGGGTGAGCTTGTACCACGACCTGGCGAAGGCGTCGGCGAACTCGCCCGGATGCTCGTAGAAGCGCCTCGAGATGGGCTCGTAGATGGGGTCGAACCTGAGGGCCAGGTCCGTCGTAAGCATCATCGGAGCGTGTCGCCTCGACGGGTCGTGAGCATCCGGCACGGCGTTGTCCGCCGATCGATCGGTGGGACGCCACTGATGAGCGCCAGCCGGGCTCTTCGTCAGCTCCCATTCGTACCCGAAGAGGTTCTGGAAGAAATTGTTGTCCCACTTGGCCGGAGCGGTGGTCCATATGACCTCCAACCCGCTGGTGATGGCGTCGTCACCCTTGCCGGTGCCGAAAGTGTTCTTCCAGCCCAGACCCTGCTCCTCCAGGGCGGCTCCTTCGGGTTCGCGTCCGACATACTCCGTGGCATCGGCCGCGCCATGGGTCTTGCCGAAGGTGTGCCCGCCGGCGATGAGGGCAACGGTCTCCTCATCGTTCATGGCCATGCGAGCGAAGGTTTCCCGGATGTCCCGGGCGGCGGCGACGGGGTCAGGATTTCCGTTGGGCCCCTCGGGGTTCACGTAAATCAGGCCCATTTGTACGGCGCCGAGCGGGTTTTCGAGCTGTCGATCTCCGGTGTAGCGCTCGTCCCCGAGCCAGGTGTCCTCCGGTCCCCAGTAGACGTCCTCTTCGGGCTCCCACGCATCCACGCGTCCGCCGCCGAAGCCGAAGGTCTCAAAGCCCATCGACTCCAGGGCACAGTTCCCGGCCAGGATCATCAGGTCGCCCCAGGAGATTTTTCGGCCGTACTTCTGCTTGATCGGCCACAGCAGCCGACGGGCTTTGTCGAGGTTCGCATTGTCGGGCCAACTGTTCAGGGGGGCGAAGCGCTGGGTGCTCGAGCCGGCGCCGCCCCGGCCGTCGTGAATGCGGTAGGTGCCGGCGCTGTGCCACGCCATGCGGATGATCAGCGGCCCGTAGTGGCCGAAGTCAGCCGGCCACCAATCCTGCGACGTCGTCAACACCTCGACGATGTCGGCCTTCACGGCCGCGAGGTCAAGGGTCACGAACTCCGCCGCGTAGTCGAACTCCTTTCCCATTGGATCGATCAGCGGTGAGTTCTTGCTGAGGAACCTGAGGTTCAACAGGTTCGGCCACCAGTGCTGGTTCGCCATCGAACCAGCGGCGGTGTGGGCGTGGTTCAATATCGGGCACTTGGCTGATGGTGCTATCCCGGGCGGGGTGGTGTCGACGGCGCCAATGTCTTCAGTGTTCATAATGCTCCCTCTGTTCGCTTGGTTCTCTGTTCATTGACTCTCTGTTCATTTGACTGGTGATTTCACCGCTTCGCGTGGCTGTTGCTGTTCATCCCGCTGTTGCTGTTCATCCCGCTGTTGTTGGCCCACCTGCTGGCAGGCGGGACAAGAACCCCAGTAGATGACCTCGGCCTCGTCGATGGTGAACCCATGGTCGTTGGCCGCCTCCAGGCACGGCCGGCTCCCCACCGCGCAGTCGACATCGACCGTGAGGCCGCAATGGCGGCAGACGAGGTGGTGATGATTGTCATCGACCCGGTGCTCGTAGCGAGCTAGCGACCGCGCCGGTTGGATACGCCGGATGAGGCCTTTGTCGGTCAGGGTACCGAGGGCGTCGTAAACGGCCTGACGTGAGACTACGCCGATATCGGCCCGCACCAGCTCCTCGATCTCGTCCGTGGTGCCGTGCGGCCGAGAGGACACTGCTCGCAGGACGGCCAGACGCTGTGCCGTGACCTGAACACCGTGTTGACGAAGGAGGTGCGCTGCATCGGGCAACTCTCCCCTGGGCATGATTCGACACTAAGTCTGATTCTTGACTGGGTCAACACTGTCTGGAATGGACGGGTAGACCGCTCGGCGTAGCGTCTCGAGCTGGTGCCGCAGGTCCGCCACGCTGATGCCCAATGCGGCCACCTCAGTGCGCAGTTCGGCGACCTCAGCGGTGAGGTCTGACCTCGTGCCCCCCGCAGGAACGTCCGCCTCGGGCTCCCCGGGCACCGCCTGCGGCTCCCCGGGCACGACTGGCGAGCCGCCCGTAAGGAGCTGCACCCAGCGCTCCTCCTTCTGCCCGGTCCGGCGGGGCAGGCGGTAAACGACCGGTTCAGGCCGCCCGCTCAGATCCTCGAGCTCGACCTCGACTTGAGCAACGCCGTCGAACTCGCACATGCGCTCGGTCCGAGAACGCAGCTCGCCGCCCGTCTGGAGGCCCCGGAGCAGCAATACGGCCACCAAGGCGAGTTGCTGGTCGGTGAGTGCCAGGTGCTCTCCGAGGAGCTGCTGATAGCGGGTGACGCTCCGTCCGTGAGAGGGGTAGTCGAAACGCACCAACGCCGCCAGTTTGAGCGACGCTAAAGCGTTTTCAACGGAGGGTTCGTCCAATTCCAACACCGGGTCCCGGTTGGAAGACTGGTTGCACGCCAGCAATAGGGCGTTCATCGTCAGTGGGTATTGCAGGGGCGTCGTCAGCTGTTTTTCGATAAGGCTCCCGATCACCCGCGCTTCCTCCAGGCTGAGCCGCACGCAGCGAGCCTACGCGAATGGCTTACTGCGTTTTTCTTCTGGTACCGCCGCAGGTCTCTAAACCGAAGAAACCTGTCACAGGTCGAGCACAAGGTCGGTTTCGGGGCGTGAACAGCAAATGAGGACGTCGTCGAGCGCCGGAGCGTCCACCGGCTGGGGGTCATAGTCGACTGACCCCGAAAGCATTGGCGTTTCGCACGTATGGCAGACACCGCTGCGGCAGGACCACCTCGCAGGGACGTCACACGCCTCCGCCAGTTCGAGCAGGTTTGCGAAGTCGTCGTCCCAGTTGACGTTGAGGCCGCTCCGCGGAAGGCCACGGCAGGGCCACGACCGGGAGGCCCCGGCGGCGGGTGCGGTGGGCGGGTGCTTTTGGCCGCGATGCCTGGTGTGATCGGGGCCAGAGCCCCGAAGATCTCGGTCCGGATGCGAGATGGGGCCACGCCCAGGCCGACCAGACCGGAGCCGAGCTCGGCCATGAACGCGGGCGGGCCGCACAGGTAAAAATCACCGTCGCGTGGGACATTCAACTCGGCGACCAACTCCGCCGACAGCCGGCCCGCGCTGGTGTTGGCGTCGCCCACTGTGTCGTCCCGACCGGGCTGGCTGTAACAGATATGCGACCGGGCTTGGCGCAGGCCGGAGAGCAGCCCGCGGGCTTCCAGAGCGAAAGCGTCCTCGGCTGCGTTGCGCGACCCGTGGAGCCACCACACCTCCCGATTGGAACGCTGGGCGGCGAGGGCGTAGAGCATAGCGAGGACGGGGGTAACGCCGATGCCGGCCGAGATGAGGGCGATGGCGTTGTCGCCGTCCCGCAAAGTAAAAGTCCCGCGAGGGGCCGCGACATCGACTGCCGCCTCGGCCAATAAATCGTCGTGGATGTAGGCGCTTGCCCTCCCGCCGGGCTCTCGCTTCACGCTCACCCGGTACTCGGCGTCTCCCGGCCGGCCCGAGAGAGAATAGCTGCGCAGGATGGCAGGGCCATCAGGCCCGATGGCGAGCCGCAGCGTTATGAACTGTCCCGGCTCCGCCTCGGGCAGGACGGCCTCGTCGTTGGCCGCCAGCCACAATGAGGTTACCGACGGGGTTTCCTGCACCTTCTTCGAAATACGCAGTGAGCGGAAACCCATCCACGCCGGCGGCGGGGCGGTGGCAACCTGGGTGAGCCCGACATTGCCGGCGCCACCCTGGTCATTGTCAAGCATCTCCTTGAAAGACGCCTGCCAGCCAGGGCTCAGTGCCGGGATGCGCAGCGCCCGCTTTATCTGCTGGCGGGGGTGGCCGGGAAGGTACAGGAGAGCGTCGACCTCGGCCACCGTCATGGCCTCAGGTCCTGAAGACTCCTTTATAATTTCATCGCCGGCCCGGACGTAGCCTTCGGTAATAACCCTCATGTAAAAGCCCGGCCGGCGGTGGGAAATCATGAGAGCCGGCATGCGCGGCTCGCTCATCCTTATGCCGACCCGGTAACAGGTGACGCGCGGCTGGGTTACTTCGAACACGGCATCGCCGACCCGGTAGCGGTCCCCGACGTAAACCTCGTCATCGGCCAGCCCCTCGACGGTGAAGTTCTCCCCGAACTGGCCGTGGACGAAGTCGTCACGTCCGAGTACCTGCTGCCAGTAGCGGTAAGAGCTGAGCTGGTAGACGAGCACGGCCCGCTGCTCGCCCCCGTGCCCGCCCAGATCTCCCTGACCGTCGCCGTCCAAGTTGAGGCGGCGCGCCATGACCGGGCCGGCAACGGCCTGCTTCCAGACCCCCGTGTGCACGGTCTCGCCGTGCCAGGCGATGTCTTTGGGCTGGCCGACACACACAGCTACCAGGACGGTCATCGGAGAACTCCTATGCCAGAAAGGTAACTCAACGAGCGACTCGGCCGCTTTCCCCCTCGAACGGGTAGGGTGGCTGGAGACCCTCGGTAGAGCCCTTGCTTGGGCTGGACGGTGGCGGCCGTCCGTTTAGGTTTGCCTCAACCGAGCCACTGCGAGGAGCTCGTCCGTGAGCGTTGCCACAACGCCGATTACCTCCGACCTGACGCGCCGGCAGGGCCGCGTCGTCGGCATACTCAGTACTTACCCGCCAACGCCATGCGGCCTGGCCACCTTCAGCGCCGCCCTGGCTCGTGGGCTCGAAGCGAGCGGGACCGAGGTGGGTGTCGTCCGCCTAGCAGACGGGGCCAGGTCGTCAGACCCGAGAGTTTTGACCGAGATCAATGTCGGCGTGCCGGCCTCGGTGTCCAGGGCGAGCATGACGCTGAACGAGTGTGACGTTGCGCTCGTTCAGCACGACTACGGCTTGTACGGCGGGGCTGACGGCGAAGAGGTCCTCGAGATCCTGCACCGGCTGACGATCCCGTCCATAGTGGTCGCCCACACCGTGCTGCTCGAACCGACTGACCATCAGAGGGAAGTCCTGGAGGCGGTGGCCAGCGCGGCCAGCATCGTAGTGGTGATGGCGCTGACAGCTCGGCGCCGGTTGTGCAGCCGGTACGACGTCGACCCGTCCAAGGTGATAATGATCCCCCACGGTGCCGTCACCCCTCCGCCCCGACGCCGCGCCGACCACACGGGCCGGCCGTTGTTGCTCACTTGGGGCCTGCTCGGCCCGGGAAAGGGTATCGAATCGGTCATTGACGCCATGGCGGACCTCAAGGACCTGTACCCCGCTCCACGCTACGTGGTCGCAGGTAGCACCCACCCCAAGGTCCGCTCGTCTGAGGGGGAGGCCTACCGGGACATGCTGATGGCGCGGGCACGTTCCAAAGGAGTGGAGTCGTCCGTGACATTCGACCCGGCCTATCGCGACGTGCCCTCGCTGACAGCGTTAATCCAGGACGCCTCGGTAGTCGTGCTGCCGTACGAGTCGCGAGACCAGGTCACCTCCGGAGTGCTCGTAGATGCCATCGCCGCCGGCACACCGGTGGTGGCCACCGCCTTTCCCCACGCAGTGGAACTGCTCTCGAGCGGGGCGGGCATGGTCGTCCCCCACGGCGACGCCATAGCTCTCGGTGCCGCCTTGCGCCTCTTCCTCACGGAGCCCGCTCGCTCTGCGGCTATGGCACGCGAGGCGGCCCGCCTCGCCCCCGGATTCGGTTGGCCGGCCATCGGCGGCCAGTACGCCGACCTGGCCGACAGCCTCCTGGTCGGGTCCAAGGCTGTGTCCGCTTGATCTGCTCCCCGCCCAGCTTCGAGCACTTGGCCCGGATGAGCGACGAGCGCGGCACATTCGAGCACGCTGACCACACCAGCCCTCGTAGAGAGCACGGCTACTGCACCGACGATATGGCCCGCCTATTGGTGGTCACGAGCCGGGAACCTGACCCTAGCGCGGTAGCCATCGAACTCGCCCGGAAGGCGTTACGGTTCGTGGCCGGCGCCCAGGGCGCCCGCGGCGACTGTCGAAACCGTCGCGACAAGGACGGGAGGTGGAGTGGCCCATACACCGTCGAGGATTGCTGGGGCCGGAGCCTGTGGGGACTGGGAACGGCCGCCGCCCACAGCCCCCACGACTTGGTGCGTCAGGTAGCCCTCGCTCACTTCGAGCGCGGGGCCCAGCAGCGCTCGCCGTGGCCCCGGGCGATGGCATTCGCGGTCCTGGGAGCGTACGAGGTGCTCGCCGTTCGTCCGGGTCATCGCGTCGCTACCGACTTGCTGGCGGCCGCGGTCGAGGTCGTTGGTGACGGGGCTGGTGACGGAGCCAGCGGTGGCTCATGGCCTTGGCCGGAACCTCGCCTTTCTTACGCCAATGCCGTGCTTCCCGACTCGATGATCGCGGCTGGCGTGGCCCTGAGCCGCCCGGGCCTGGTTGACGACGGGCTGGATCTGTTGGCGTGGCTGCTCGACCACGAGACCAACGACGGGCACCTGTCCGTAACGCCGGTGGGCGGGAGCGGCCCCGGGGACCCCCGCCCCGCCTTCGACCAGCAGCCGATCGAGGTCGCCGCGCTGGCGGACGCCTGCGCTCGGGCCGCCGCCCACGTCAAAGATGACCGCTGGTCGGACGGTATCAACAGCGCCGTGGCCTGGTTCTACGGCGACAACGACGCGCACACTCCCATGTTCGACCCCGACGGCGGCGGAGGTTACGACGGGCTTAGCTCCTACGGCCCGAACCTCAACCAGGGGACGGAGTCCACACTGGCGCTGATCTCCACATTGCAGCATGGCTGCCGGATGGCCGGGGCCCGAGTTGAGCGGGGCCGAAGTTGAGCGGGGCTCGAAGTTGAGGGCGGGCCAAGTTGAGGGGGACCAGGCGTTGAGCGGTACCGATGGGGCACGACCGACGGTGTCGCGAGGCACGCTTCGGCTTTTCCCCGACCACCGCCGGGTCCTTGCCGTGCTGTTGGTCCCGGGCGAAGAGATGCCCCGAGGCGATTCGCGTGTGGCCTTGGTCACTGATCGCATTCTGGCCATGGACGACACCGACGTCACGGTCACGCTGGCGGCCCTGAGGGAACGCTTTGGCCACCGTCACCGAGACATTGAAGACATATGGTCGCGCCACTTTCGCCTCGCCGCCCGACGCCTCGGTGACGGAGACGATGTCGCCGCCGACAAGAAGCTTCTCATGGGCGCCTACTTCACTCGCGAGGTCTCGCTCGAAGGAGCGGCACTCTTCAACCCGTCTATCGTGGCCCACCCCGACCAGAGCGGCGTCGCCCCGGGAGAAATGCGCTTCGTGATGAGCCTGCGGGCGGTAGGTGAGGGCCACGTCTCGTCGATCGAGTTCCGCACGGGTACGGTCGACGTGGGCGGAGACGTCCGCCTCGACGACCCGGGCAAGTTCCTCGATTGCGGTCGCCCCGTCGCCCGGGCCGTACACCAAATCTCTCTTCCATTCCAAGTTGGCCGAACGGGGATGCGACAACCAGGCCGCCACCCTCGTCCTCGACCGCCTCGGGCCCACCTTCAGCCCGGCCGAGCTGGACGCGGCCATTGCTTCGCTGCATCCTGACCTCCTGTCCAGAGCTGCGGTCAGGGACGCCATAGTCGGCCTGCACTGGGTCGCAGCCAACAACTACACAGTCGAGTTCCCAAGTGGCACGCAAATCGCCGAGCGAGTGCTCTGGCCCCACAGTCCGACCGAGGCCCAGGGTATGGAAGATGCGCGTTTTGTCCGCTTCACTGGTGACAGCGGAGTTGTCACGTACTTCGCCACCTATACCGCGTTCGACCACGCTCTCGTCGCGCCCCAACTGCTGACGACCACCGACTTCCGTACCTTCCGCGTCTCGCAGCTGTCCGGGGCGTTCGCCATCAACAAGGGAATGGCCCTGTTCCCAAGAAAGGTCGGCGGCCAGTACATGGCCCTGTCACGCTGGGACCGTGAGAACTTAGCCGTCACGACCTCCGATGACCTAATCGAATGGGACGAGTCTACTACCCTGGCTCTGCCCACGCGACCCTGGGACCTGGTCCAGGTGGGCAACTGCGGGTCGCCGCTCGAGACCCCAGAGGGTTGGCTGGTTTTGACCCACGGCGTCGGGCCGATGCACGAGTACGGCATCGGGGCTATCCTCCTGGACCTGAATGACCCTCGTCGCGTGATCGGGACGCTAGCTGGCCCATTGCTCGTCGCCAACGAAGAAGAGCGCGAGGGGTACGTCCCAAATGTGCTCTATTCGTGCGGGGCACTTGCCCATGGCCAGGCGATCGTCCTGCCGTACGGGTTTTCTGACAGCGCAGTCGGTTTCGCGCGTGTGGATACCGCAGAACTGTTGCACCTACTTACGACCGGCGTCCGTGAAAGCTCACTGCGCTGACACGGAGAGGTCGACGAGCGCCGGTCGCCAGCCTTATTCGGTAGCGAGGTCGGCATGCCGGAATTTCTTGTCCACATCGGCAAGACTGGCGACATGGCGTTCGGTCAACAGTCAGGACCGCCGGCGGCCCCGAGGCAGGTAGAGCAGCTTCTGTCCCTCCTGAAGGACGCCGGCCACACGAGCTTTCCGCGACGCCCGCGGCCCAATGGGTTTCACCCAGCGGCAAGCGGCCGGCAAGTTCACTCGATCCGAAGTAACAGCCTTTATCGACCAGCTCCAGGACAAAGAGCCTGGCGGGAGCGGTCCCGACACCGTGCCGACGGCGAGGCTGTCAGCGCAAGAACAGTTGATGCGCAAGATGCCGGCCGAGCCACTGGCCGTCGAGCTTCGGCGTCGAGGCTGGACGGTCATCGCGCCCTAAAGGATTTTGACCGTTGTCCGTGACGTCATATCAGGCGACCCGTGGCGGGGCGGCGTTGCGGGTTGCGGTCCTCGCCCCGATCTCGTGGCGCACCCCTCCGCGGCACTATGGGCCGTGGGAGCAGTTCGCGTCCCTGCTCACCGAGGGCCTCGTAGCGCGGGGCGTAGACGTCACGCTCTTTGCCACCGGCGACTCAATTACGACCGCCCGCCTCGTGTCGGTCGTCCCGCTCGGCTACTCGGAGGACACCGACGGCGAACCGAAGGTCTCGGAATGCCTCCACATATCCGAGGTGTTCGAGCGAGCGGCCGAGTTCGACGTTATTCACAACAGCTTCGACTTTCTCCCCCTCACCTATTCCGGCCTCGTGCCCACCCCCGTGATCACCACGATCCATGGGTTCTCTTCACCGCGGATCCTCCCGGTCTTCAAGAAATACAATCACCGCACCGGCTACGTCGCTATTAGCGACGCCGACCGCCATCCCGAACTGGATTACCTGGCCACCATCCATCACGGGATAGACACGGACACCTTCACACCCCAAACTTGCGCCGGAGATTACTTGCTCTTTTTCGGTCGTATCCATCCGGACAAGGGGGCGGTCGAGGCCATCGACGTGGCTGCCCGTGCCGGGCTCCCACTCGTCATGGCCGGCATAATCCAGGACCAGGCGTATTTCGACGCCGGTATCGCTCCCCATCTCGATGACAAGCGCGTCCGCTACCTCGGGCCGGTGGGCGGGGAGCAACGCAACGCCCTCCTCGGCGGGGCCAACGCCCTCCTCCATCTCGTCAACTTCGACGAACCGTTCGGCTTCAGCGTGGTCGAATCTATGGCCTGCGGGACGCCGGTTATCGCCTCACGGCGAGGGTCGATGCCGGAGCTGGTCGATAATGCTCGCACTGGCTTCCTGGTCGACAATGTGGCCGACGCCGTCCTCGCCGTCGACCGGGTGGGCACGCTGGACCGTCGTGTTGTCCGCGAAGAAGCGGTAGCCCGGTTCAGCAGTAAGCGGATGGTCGACTCGTACCTGGAGGTCTACGCGCAGCTACTCGACGGGGCGGGTAGTTGATGGCCACCGATGAGGAGGCTGTCCGGTCTCCCCGAGCGGACGCTCGCTCTCGGAGCGGTCCGTCCGCCGGGGACCGAAAGCACAGATATAGGCTTAGCGTCGCCGGCGTTCTCTACGGTGCATCCCGGCGGCGGAAACTGGTGACAACGGTCGGCCGAACGGGTCGATGAACAGCGCACACGGCCCAGTTGCCGTCGGTACGATGCCTTCGAGGAGCTTGATGTTGTAGCTGAGCATGTCGCCTTCGAGGCGGGGATCCTGGATCACCACGACAGCGTCTTCGGGAAGCCTGTCGCCAGGCTCTGCGAAAGAGAGCACGGCATTGGGGGGGTTTTGAGCAAAGCTGTTTTCTCCGTCACCCCACACATCCACGAACTGACGGGTGGACATGTGGCCGACCTCGCGCTTGGGCCGGTCCGAGAAGTACAGCGTCGACGGCGACATGCCCTGCAACGTAATGGTTTGGCCGTCACTTATCATGCTCGCTGCGCTCTGCACGAACAGTGCTTCCATGTCCTCAAGTTGTTGCTCGGTGATCTGGCTCACGGTGGTTCCTCCTCCGCGTTGTCGCGGCTTCGGGTGCGCTCAACCCGCCTCTGGGGTAATACGCTGTCCCCCATTTTGCAACCGGGACGCCACCTCTCGCCTCACCCCAAAGTGGGGATTCTGCTTCGCCTCAGGTCGCAGCCATGCGTCGTCTATTGCGCACGAGGATGAGCAGGCTGACAACAAGGGTCCATGCGGGGAAGAGGAGCACCAGCCACAAACTAAGGCTGATGACCACCAGCAAGGTCAATGCGACAAGGTACGAGATGATCGCCAGCCAGCGCGGCATCAAGCCCGTTCGCCACCAGATGGTGCCGAGCGAGATCATGAAGACGCCCGCCATCCGCAATGCATAGATGTTGCTGATCTGCAGCATGACGACGCGGCCGAAGTAGACGATCTGCTGTTCGGTGACCTGGGTGATGGCCGAATGCTTGGCGCTGGCCAGAGTCGCCCCGGCAATTCCCGACGAGACGAACACCATGGCCAGGAACAAAAGACCGCTGCCGAAGAAGACGGTCGAGAAGAACCGGTCCTCGAAGTCTCCCAACAGATCCCGGATAACTCCGATGAACCATAGAAAGGCGATGCCAGCGAAGGGCATCAGGCCGAGAGCGACACCCACCCTGCCCCCGTCCTGATGGACCCACGCCGATATCGCCACCCCTGCTCGCGGCAATGACGTGCGGAGCAACACGATGCTCGCACAAAACAGCACGCTGAAGACAACGCCGGCTATTCCGGCGGCGCGCGGTGTCGTTAGCCGCTGAAGCTCTGCTTGTGAACCAGATCTGACCACGGGTCGACCCCTTCTCGACTACCTTTGCCGTCACCAATGGGCGGCAGTTCTCTGGCCGGTCCTCTTCAGATAGTCGTCCAAGATGAATCTGCCACCCGGGTACGCCCGCTGCCGTCACTCCTATCGGGTGAGTGGTTTCGGCCGAGACATGTCGACCTTCTTCCTCGTCTTGGTCCCACTATTGGGCGGGGTGGCCTATTGACCGGACGCGGGCGCAGCGGGCACGAACTGGTTCCAGCACCGAACAGTAGTGTTGCCGCCGCCGACGATGACGTCGAAGTCTTCGAAGGCACTGGCGATGGCGGGGACGGCCTCGCCGGCGAATGTGATCTCATATGGCCTAGGTGTCATCAGCGCTGGTCCACCCGTCAGGTAATGCTGCCCGTGGCGTATTGTCAGCGTCCTGGTCGCCGCAAGCGTCGCCGTCAAGCTTCGTTGGCTCAGAGACCGGACTCGGCCGGCAGGACGCCGCTTTTCACGGCACCCAGGAAGGCCCGGTAGTCCCGCTCGTTCTGGTCGGCGTAGGCCACGGCAAAATCGCCGACGGCCCGGTCGAAGGTCGGACCGGTGCCCAGGTAGGAGGCAATGGCGATGCGGTCGCCCGAGCGGGCGTGGGCCCGGGCCAGCGTCCAGCCGCAGAATCCGGCCGTAGACGGCGAGCACGGCCGGGGTCAGGGCGGCCGGGTCGACCGAGACCTTGCCGTCCCAGAGCTGGCGGACGTAGAAGTCGCGCTGGCGGTCGTCCAGGCCGGTGACGCGCAGCCAGCCCAGGAAGATGTCGCTGGCCGACTGCATGACCCTCTGGCCCTCGACCACCCGTTGGCCCTGGTTGGAGACCCGGCTCTTGCCCACGTAGGGGGCGAGCACGGAGTCCTGGGCCTCTTTTACCTGCAAGAAGACCGGGTCGGCGTCCCGGCGGCCCATAAGGAGCAGGACCCAGCACCGGGTCCCTACGCTGCCCACGCCGACGACCTTCCTGGCTATGTCCACGATGCGGTACTGCTCGAGCAGGTGGCGCCGGTCGGCCTGCAGCGTGCGCCGGTAGGCTCGGAACAACTCGTGCAGCTCGTGTTCCATGCGGGCGCCCCGTTCCTCACTGAGAAGGTCCCGCATCGGGACGATGAGCGGCGGGTCAGGGGTGATGTGGGGCTGGCCGTCGACCACCGTGGTCAACTTGGTGAACGCCTTCATGCTGTCCTTGGACCGGGCCTTGGCCAGGCTAGCCTCCAGGTTGGGCGCCTGTTTGGGGCCGAGCTCGGCCCGGGCCATGGCCACCAAGGCCTCGCCCTCCAAGCGGGAGTACCACACCCCTAGCTCGGTCAGCCCGGCGAAGCTGCGCAGGGCCTCACGGTACTGGCGCACGGTGGCCTCCACCGCAGCCCGGCGTTCCCCCGGTTTCATACTCCCGTCCCGCCCGGCTACCTCGATGCTGGCGGCCAGCCGTTTCACGTCCCACTCCCAGGGCCCGGGTAGAGTCTCGTCGAAATCGTTCACGTCGAAGACCAGGGCCCGTTCGGGAGAGGCGAAGCCGCCGAAGTTGAGCAGGTGGGCGTCGCCGCATATCTGGGTCCGCAGGCCCGAGACCGGAGTGGCGGCCAGGTCAGCGGCCATGATGGCCGCCGCCCCCCGATAGAAGGTGAACGGAGAGACCATCATGCGCCCGTGGCGGATAGGGACCAGGATCGGCTCCCGGCTGGTGGCCTGCTCGGCGATGATGTCGACCGGGCTGCGCCGCCCGGGTGGGGGGCGCCACGAGGAGTGGAGCGAACGAGGGACGGCGAGACGGGCTGCCTTCCCCTTGCCGGTGGCCTCTTCGGCGCTCACGTGGTCCACCCGTTTCTCGAGCGAACGGTCGACCCTGGTCACAGGTGCCACTTCCTCGGCACCGGCGGGCACCTTGTCGTCGACTTGCTCGACGGGCTCAGCCTCTTTCTTGGGCACCGCGGTCGTGGTCCTCCTGCGCACCGCCGTGGTGGCTTTACCAGGCGCCGTGGTTGTGGTCATCTTCGTTGCTCCTTCTGCGGGTTCTTTTTGGGTACTGCCAGCCCGACCACGACGGTCGGCGCGTTCACAGGTGTCTAGGCGAGCAACTTGGCCTTGGCTGCGGCAAACTCCTCGTCGGTGAGGATCCCTTGCTCGTGGAGCTTGCCCAGTTTCTCGAGTTGCTCGTAGGGGTCCTCGGCCGGCGCTTCGGGTGCGGCCTCGTAAACGGGGGGCGGGGCTTGAGCTTCGGCCGCCGCCTGCTGCGCTTCAGCCTTCGATTCTTGGTGACGGCGGACCCCGCCGCTCACCGCCGTTGCCGTACCGGCCACTACTGCCGTTGTCGCTGCCATCCGCATAACGGGGCGTCGTCGTAACATTTCTGACCTCCTGGTCTTGAATTCGTTCTGGTCTTGAGTTTCGTTCTGGTCTTGAGTTCGTTAGTCATGGCTGCGGCCGGTCTTGTCGCCCGCTCCGCATCTCGCCCGGGTGACTAGATGGGGGCGAAAGCTTGTTGCGCCAGTTCGTGGGGGATGCGCGCACCCTCGAGGAGCACACCTCCCGAATCACGTACGGCCTCGGCAAAAGCGGCCGCCCAAATGTCTTCCCAGACGAGCAATCCCACCGTCGACCCTGGCGCCAGTGACGCCGCCGCGTAGTCGATGTCGTCTTGGCTGAGCACGCCACCCACGTCGCCATCGAGATCTGCAAATGGTGCCAGCTCGTCGAGCTGGTCGAACTCAAACCAGGCGACCTCTCCCGCGTCGTCTTTCGTAATGACGACGAGGTCGAGGATGCGGATCAAACCACTATCGATCAGCTTGGCCAGTTCGGGCGCGATCTTGCCGTTGAACTTGTTGCCGGGGAACCCGACGATGATGTATTCGCTGGGGCCAACGATCATGCTCATACCTCCTATTCGTGGTGCCGGGGGGGCACCCCGAGCTCTTTACCGTATCGAGGACGATCCCTGTGGCCCACCACCCGCGTGAGGTGATTTCCGGGCAACGTCCACCTCGGCATAATAAGTGCTGATAAGGCGTAGGTCAGTGTGGTTGGCGGACAGTCTCGCCCTCGGTTCGGCCATCCGGACCGAGAGTTATTCTGCTCCGCCGCGAGGAGTTTCGGGGTCGAAGGCGGGGAGCGGGTTCGGTTGGATAATCGACCGTACTTCGCTCGGGGTGCTTAAGTCGCCTCCGGTGTGCATCACGCTGAACTCCCGCTCGGGCCGACCTTTGCCTATGAACGAACGGGTCCACTTGAGCAGCGTCGTCAGGCGGTTGCCGAACCCGGTCAAGAAGGTCAGGTGGACCAACGCCCACACGACCCAGCCCGGAAAGCCGCTCAGGCGCAGCCCGTGGAAGTTCACTACGGCCCTGAACCGCCCGATGGCGGCTGCGCTGCCGAGGTCGCGGTACTTGAAGGGGTTCGCTGGCTCACCCTTCTGCGCCCGCATGATCGTATTGGCCGCGTGCAGGCCCCCTTGCATGGCCACTTCGGCCACGCCGGGGAGGTTATTGAGGGCCATCATGTCGCCCACCACGAACACCTCGGGGTGCCCGGGGAGCGTGCAGTCCGGCAGCACCGCGATGCGCCCGGCCCGGTCGAGCTCGGCCCCAGTGGCCTTGGCCAGCTCGGTGGCCAGAGGCGACGCCTCGACGCCTGCGGCCCACACTGTGGTGTAGGTCGGCCAGCCGGCTGGTGTTGCCCGTCTCCGTCGGCCACGTCGACGCCGGTGGCGTCAACCCCTATCACCCGGGCGCCCATCCGGAGCTCCACGCCGAGGTGCTTGAGCTCCTTGGTCGCCTTTGCCCGACAGCTCGTCACCGAAAGTGGCGAGGGGCTCCTTGCCGCCGTCGAGCAGGATGACCCGGACAGAGGAAGGGTCGAAGGTGCGGAACTCGCCCCGCAGGCTCCGGCACGCCAGGTCACGGACCTGGCCCGCCAGCTCCACCCCGGTGGGGCCGGCGCCGACGATAGCAACGGTGAGCCAACGTTCCTTCTCGACCGGGTCCGTCAGCCATCTCCGCCATCTCGAACGCACCGAAGATCCGCCGGCGCAGCTCGAGGGCGTCGTCGATGGTCTTCATGCCGGGCGCGTACAGGGAGAACTCGTCATGGCCGAAGTAGGACTGGCTGACCCCGGCGGCCACGATCAGACTGTCGTAGGGGATCTCGAGGGTCTCGACGCCGACGATGCTGGCGTGCACTATGCGGCGGTCGAGGTCGAACCCGGTGACCTCGGCCAGCTCGACGCGGACGTTCTTGTGCTTGCGCAGACACGTGGCGTATGGCTGGCGCGATCTGGCCCGGGGGGATCAGCCCGGTCGCCACCTGGTAGAGCAGCGGCTGGAACAAGTGGTGGTTGCGCCGGTCGACCACGGTGACATCGACGTGCTTGCGGGCCAGCCACCGGGCCGCCGGCAGGCCGCCAAAACCTCCGCCTATGATCACCACCCGGTGCCGGGCGGCCCCGTTGGTACTGGTAGTGCTCACCCGAGGCGCTCGATCAGGTGTTCGCCGACCCGCAGGGCGTTGGCCATAGCGGTCAGGGCCGGGTTCACGGCCCCGATGCTGGGGAAGAAGCTGGTGTCGACCACGTAGAGGTTGTCGAGCTCGTGGGCCTTGCAGTTGGCGTCGAGCACCGACGTGGCCGGGTCGGTGCCGAAGCGGCACGTGCCGGCCTGGTGGGCGACGCCGGCGATGGGGATGTTCATGGCCATGTAGAAGTTCTTGTCGAACACGTGGTGCTGGGCCATGCCGACATGGTTGAGGATCGTCTTCAGCTCTTCGTAGAGGCCCTTCGGCCTCCTTGTCGTTGCTCGATTGTGTAGGCCAGGTGGACGTGGCCGTCGTTGTCCACGGTGACCCGGTTGTCCGGCCTGGGGCAGGTCCTCGGTGGTGAGCCACCAGTCCACCGAATGCTCGGCCACGTCGTCGAGGCTCCGCCGGGGGGCGAGCCTGGTGAGCTTGGGCTCCTCGCCCTTCATGGCCCCGGCGTTGGACTTGCCGATCATCTGGATGTTGCCCAGCGGCCAGTGCCGGCCATTACCAGCCAGGTAGAAGTCGTTGATCCCCAGGGTCTTTTGGAAGACGGTCGCGTTCAGTCTCCTTGCCCAGGGCGGCCACCGCCTTGCAGTTGTGGAACATGTAGTTGCGGCCCACCTGGTCCGACCCGTTGGCCAGGCCGTTGGGGTGGTGGTCGTTGGCCGACTGCAAGAGGACCTTGGCGCTGTTGGACGCCCCCGCGCAGACGGCCACGATGTCGGCCGAGTAGACCTCTTGTTGCGCCGTCGCGCTCGACCACTACGCCCGTCACGCTACGACCGGTCGAGTCTGTCTCCAGCTTGACCACCTCGGCGTTGACCAGCAAGGAGACGTTGGGCAGGTCGAGCAGGGGGCGCACCCCGATGACCTCGGCGTCGGCCTTGGCGTGGACCAGGCACGGGTAGCCGTCGCACCAGGCGCAGCGGATACAGGCGCTGCGGGCCCGGTCGGCCTCGTCGAGCATGATGCCCACCGGGGCCGAGAAGGGGTGGTAGCCGCTGGCCCTTCAGGGCGTCGGCGATCTCCTGTAGGCGGGCCTCGTGGCTGACCGCCGGCCAGGGGTAGGGCTTGGACCAGTGGCCCTCGGTGGGGTCCTCGTCGCGGGTGCCGTGCACCTGGTAGAGCCACTCGGCCTGGCTGTACCAGGGCTCGAAATCGTCGTAGCCGAGCGGCCAGGCCGGCGACAGGCCGTCCAGGTGGTGGATCTCCCCGAAGTCCTGGGGCCGAAGCCGGTACAGGGCGGCGCCGTAAAGCTTGGTCGCCCCGCCCACGAAGTAGTGGACCTGGGGCTGGAACGGCGTGGCCGGCACTGTCGTACCACGTGTCGGCGCGAGATGTACTTCCCGTCCACGAAGACGGCGTCGGGGCTCCAGTTGTCCATCTCCCGGGGCAAGAAATCCCCCCGCTCGAGCAGCAGGATCCGCTTGCCCGACGGGGCCAGCGTGTGGGCCAGGGTGCCGCCACCGGCACCGGTACCGATGATGATGACGTCGTAATGGTCTGGCACGGAGCCTCCCTTGGAGTTCAGAGATTGTTATAGACCTGGTATAACGACAGGCTGTTATAGACCGGTCTGCTACAGACCGGGGCTGCTGTGCATCAGGCCACCGTCGACGAAGATGGTGGTGGCGTTCAAGTAGCTAGCCCCGTCGCTGGCCAGGAAAGCCACCACGCTGCCGATCTCCTCGGGCTCGGCCATGCGGCCGAGTGGGATGGCGGCGTCGAGGGTCTTCATCTTCTGCGGGTCGGCCATGGTCGAGGTGTTGATCGGAGTGGCGACGGCACCGGGGCCGACCCCCACGACCTGGATGTTGTGCGGGCCCAGCTCGATGCCCGCTTGCCGGGTCAGCATCCGCATCCCGCCCTTGGACAGGCAGTAAGGGGCATTGCCGGGCATGGGCCAGTCCTCGTGCACTGAGCTGATGTTGATGATCCGGCCCCCTCCACCCTGGGCGATCATCTGCTTGGCGGCCAGCTGGGTCCCGAAGAAGGCGCTCTTCAGGTTGATCTCCATGACCTTTTCGTATTGCGCCTCGGTGGTCTCCAGGACCGAGGTCCGTGTCTCGATGCCGGCGTTGTTGACCATGACGTCGAGCCGGCCCATCTCTTTTACCGTCCGGTCGATGAGCATCTGCAGGTCGGAGACTTTGCTTACATCCGCCTGCACCCCGATCGACTGGTCGCCGAGCGCGGCGATCTGTTTCTCCAGTTCCTCGGTGGCCTGCTCGTTGGCCACGAAATCGATCACGATGTTGGCCCCGGCGCCAGCCAGGGCCAGCGCGATGGCCTTGCCGATCCCCGAGTTGCCACCGGTTACGATGGCCACCTTTCCTTTGAGCGTCATCGTCCTCTCCTGTTCTTTAGATGGGCGGCTGCTGTTTGGGCCAGCTGGCTCGCGACTACGGCCGGACGGCACTCTCATCAGGAACGGTAAACGTTCCGTCGATCCCACCTGCTCACCCTATGTGGGGGATTCGAGCCGGCCGAGGGCGCCTTTGGTCCGCATGGGCGTCACCGGCCCCCCAGAATGTAGCCTTCGTTTGTATGCGGGCACCGCGACGGAAGGTCAAGGAGGCGTGGGCTGGCGGCCCCTATGCCCGCCTGACGGCGTTCCGGCACCTCGGCCTGCGAGAGGTGGACGTACTGCTCTGGCGTGCCTTCGGGGGGGACGTACTGATGTACGCCAGGTTTAGGAACCATCAGGAGCTGGCGGGCCGGCCAGGTGTAATTGTTGTCACGAAGGACGAGTTCCAACCAAACCAGCTCCCAGCCGAGCTGGGGGCTTGGCATTGCATGTACGGGAAGAACCGGCTGGAAATACATCATGACTCGCAGCTCGGTCCCGGCGAGCACCCTTTTGAAGCACTCCGCAGGAGCGAGGCTCGTTATTGCGAAACCGAGCTGAAAAGTACTGACTTTCTGGCCATGGAACAGTTCCTGGCCCACCACCGTCGGGCGTAAACAGCCTTTCTGCCGGCGCCCGCCCGGGCGTCCAGAACAGGTGGTTGAGACCAGGCCGGCACCCAGATGGCCCGGGGCAGCAATCGGCCATGCTGAGGCGACAGACAACGCTGCGCCCTATTCGCGCATGATCATCAATTGGGCTTCGCGCTCCAGGTCGATGAAAGGCTCACCGCTGACATCGATGGCGACACGGTCGATGGTGCCGCCGGTGAAGGTGTAGGGGGCCTGTCCCGGATAGTCATCGGTGACCGGTTCGCCGGGGTGGCGCCCGACGTAGAGGCCGGAGCCAGCGATGGCGAAGGCTCCCAGTTGGGTCTTGATCTGGGCCTGCCCGACTTTGTGGTCCCCGTGGTAGAGGGACAAAGTGCCGGCAGTGTGGTCAGCTTCGAGGCTCGTCTTTTCGAACGAGGCGGCCAGGATCAAGTTGCTACCGGTGGGTATATCCTCGGTCCCGACTATCATTTGTTCGTCAGCACCGACGAAGTTGTTGACATAGTGCAGCCGGTCGTCCTTGACGTAAAGAGCGTGGCCACCGAAACGTGACCCCAAGGCGAACAGCACGCCCTGGGCTCCCGGGGCGGGGATGTCGACCAGGGCGCCGATGACGTAAGAGCGGCCCCGCATATTGACGGCCTGCCACTCGGAGACAGGCGCAGTCCCCGGCCGGTACACGTAGCGGTTGCGAGGAGCAGTGAGCTGTGGCCGGGGTGTGCTGATAATTTCCAGAGCGGACCGGTCGTCCAGAGGGAACGCCTGGTTGGCTCCCGCCTCAGAGAACCATATGTTGACCAGCTCGCGGACCTTGTCGGGGTGTTCCGCAGCCAGGTTGTGGTTCTCGTTGCGGTCGACGTCGGTGTGGTACAGCTCCCAGTCGTCGTCGTTGAAATGGCCCCAGCCAGAGATCGCCGGGTGGGTAGTGACCGCCTTCCACCCCTCATGCCAGATCGACCGGGAACCCAGCATGGCGTAGAACTGGGTCTTCCGAGGAGACGGGATGGAGGGGTCGTCGAAGCTGGCCCGCATGCTGAGCCCGTCGAGCGGGCTCTGCACGTGACCTTTTATGGTCTCGGGGGGATTTACGCCGAGCACGTCAACGATCGTCGGGACGATGTCGATGGCGTGGTGGTACTGGTGGCGGACCTCACCCCGGGCTTTGGTGCCGGCCGGCCAGGAGATGATGCACGGGTCGGCGGTGCCCCCGTTGAACTCGTACCGCTTCCACATCTTGAACGGCGTATTGAAGGCCATGGCCCACCCCGTCGGGTAGTGGTTGTAGGTGAGGGGGCCGCCCAGCTCGTCGATCTGGGCCAGGTTGGCCGCCAGGTCGTCGGCAATGCCGTTGGCGAACTTCATCTCGTTGACCGAGCCGTTCGGGCCACCCTCGCCGGACGCCCCGTTGTCGGAGACAACCACGATCATGGTGTTGTCCAGGTAGTCGTTCTGCTCGAGGTAGTCGAGCAGCCGGCCGATGTGATGGTCGACGTGGGCCAGGAACCCGGCGTACACCTCGGCCATTCGGGCGAACAGACGTCTCTCGTCGGCGTTGAGCGAGCCCCACGGGCGGGTGTAGTCGAGCACTGGGAACGGTTGACCGTCCGGACCGTGACGATTTTCGGGGGTGCCGATGGGGTTGACGGGCGGCAACTCCGTGCCCGCGGGGACGATCCCCAGTTCTTTCTGGCGGGCCAGGGTGGTGTCCCGGATGGCCTCGTAACCCATGTCGAAACGGCCTTTGAACCGGTCCGCCCACTCCTTCGGGACGTGGTGGGGGGCATGGCAAGCGCCCGGGGCGTAGTACAGGAAGAACGGTTTCTCGGGGACGACCGCCTTGGCATCTTGGATGAACTCCAGCGCCTTGTCGGTAAGGTCCTCGGTTAGGTGATAGCCCTCCTCGGGCGAACGGGGCTGGTCGACGGGATGGTTGTCGTAGACCAGGTCTGGATACCACTGGTTCGTTTCCGCCCCCAGGAACCCGTACCACCGTTCGAACCCCCGGCCAGAGGGCCAATTGCGGCGGGTGGAAGCCAGGTTCATCTCGTCGGTCGGGCACAGGTGCCATTTACCGACCATGTAGGTGTTCCAGCCCCGCTCCCCCAAGATCTCCGAAAGCATCCCGTTCTCCGGCGGGATAGTCCCGCTGCCGTTGGGGAACCCGATGGCCGCCTCGGTGATGCAGGCCATGCTGTTGCGAGTGTGGTTGCGCCCCGTCAACAGGCACGACCGGGTGGGCGAGCACAGCGCCGTCGTATGCCACTGGGTGTAGCGCACACCGGCATTCGCAATCCGGTCGATGTTCGGCGTCTCAATCGGGCCTCCGTAGCAGCTCATGGCGGAGAACCCGACGTCGTCAAGGACGATGTAGACGACATTGGGCGCTCCTGACGGTGCCCTCGGCGGCTCGAAGGGGCCCAATCCGGCTCCGATTCGCGGATGTCCACGTTGATCGAGCCACGGAACGGTACTGGCATCACAACTCCTGTCAAATAGGCCTCTGGCCAGAGGGTCGTCGGGTCATGTCGCAGCTACAAAGTCACACCGGAGCCTGATCCTCTTCGCCGTACTGTACCTGGCGCAGCTGACTGTACCTGGCGCAGCTCCGCGGCGGCCATGTCGAAGCCCCGCTCGACTCTTTGCGGGGCCACGTTCACGATGCTAAAAGACGAGCTGAACGACGACGGCGCGGCACCAATCAAGAGCGGCGCGAGCCAGGCTCCGCCTAACCCGGCCTCCGTTACCCGCCGCCCACTAATGCGCGTCGTTTGGAGCCTCTTCGCCCTTTGTCCCAGTTTTCCGAGAAGTTACGCCGGCATTTAAGGCGGATGCGCGACCCAATAACCAGACGGGAGGGCGCAATTGTCACGCATCGACGACAGAGCACGGCGGCAAGAGCATCGAGGAAAGACATAATGTCCCGGGGTTTGGCGAAATGTTGACCCGAGCCCGCCATTTGGCGCGTTTACCGATTTCCGTAAGCGCCGACGCACCACGGGTCCCACCTGGTGGTCGGCGAACTGCGGCGTGAAGCCGGGAATAGGTCCGGCATGACGCTTCAAATGGCGCCGGCATCACGCCCGCAATAAGGGTAGTGTGCGCGGTGTGATCGAGCACTGTTCCTCCCCCGGTTTACGGGTACGTTTGGCCGAAATCGTCGCCGCCCTATCGCTCGGGGTGGATCTCGGTTTCGGGCAGCCGATGGAGCACGTCTTGCGTCAATGCCTGATCGCCCTCCGCCTGGGTGAGCGGGTCGGGTTGGACGACGATGAGCGCTCCGTCGTCTACTACACGGCTCTGCTGGTGAACGTCGGTTGCCACTCCGATGCGCACGAGCAGGCGAAGTGGTTCGGCGACGACATCCTTCTCAAGTCAGGGAAGTACGACCATGACCCGGGCAGCCTGCGTGCCGTTGCCGCGTCGTTGAAACTCGTAGGCAGCGGGAACCCTCCTCTGCACCGCTTCCGGGTTGGGCTCGAGTTCGTGCTGTCCGGGCATCGCGATCTCGACGGCATGATCGCCGGGCACGCGGCGTTGGCTCGGTCATTGGCGCAGCAACTCGGACTGCCCGACGCCGTGCAACAGGCCGTCGGGGCGTCCTACGAGCAATGGGACGGCCACGGGTGGCCCGGCAAGTTGAAGGGCGACGAAGTCCCGATGGCGTCTCGCCTGGCTCAGCTGGCCGAGTTCGTCGAGGTGGCTCACCGGATTGGCGGAGTCGCCGCTGCTGTCGCGTTGGCGCAACACCGGGCCGGGTCTCAGTTTGACCCGGGTCTGTCGAAGGTCTTGTGTACCGACGCCGAGTCGATCCTTGGAGAGTTGGACTCCGCCTCTACCTGGGAGGCGGTGATCGGGGCGGAGCCGGCGCTCGGCGTATCGCTCGTCGCCGACCAGGTCGATGATGCGCTGGTGGCGGTGGCCGACTTTGTAGACCTGAAATCCCCTTATACGCTCGGCCACGCACGCGCCGTGACCGAACTCGGCGATGCTGCCGGTGTGCGGCTCGGGCTGGCGACAGACGAACAAGGGACTCTGCACCGGGTGAGCCTGGTGCTCGGCCTCGGCCGGTTGGGCGTGTCGAACGCCATCTGGGACAAGCCGGGTCGTCTGGGGGCGGGCGAGTGGGAACGCGTGCGCTTGCACCCATACCTGACGGAGCGGATGTTGAGTCAATCGGTGTCGTTGGCCCCGCTCGGCGCTATAGCCGTACAGCACCGAGAACGCCTGGACGGATCCGGTTATCCTCGCGGCCTGGCTGGCGGGGCCATCTGCATGCCGGCGCGCATCTCGGGCGCAGTAGACGCCTACCAGTCGATGCGGGAGCCTCGGCCTTACCGTCCGGCCCTCTCGGACGAAGATGCGGCCCGGGAGCTACGCGACGACGTGAAGGGCGGGCGGTTCGACGCGGACGTGGTGGAGGCGGTCCTCGGCGCTGCGGGTCACCGCACCATGCGTCGCCGGCACGGGCCGGCCGGCCTAACCGCCCGCGAGGTCGACGTCCTGCGGCTCCTGGCCCGGGGCCGTTCGAGCAAGGAGATCGCGTCTCGGCTCGTCATCACGCCGAAGACGGCCCGTAACCACGTGGAGCACATCTACGCCAAGATCGGCGCCACCAGCCGAGCATCCGCCAGTCTGTTCGCCGTCCAGCACGGCCTGATCCCTGACGAAGGCCCCGTCACCCCCTGAAATCCCCGAAGATGGGGCAACTGCCCCATGCGACTGAGCAGGCGGCGTCGTTACGTTGAGTTCGGGACCAAACCGGCAAACTGGGCCAGACAAACTGGGCCCGACGAAATGAGGTTGCCATCACACTCCGAAGCAGGTTCTTCGCCGCCACCTACGACCGCCAGATGGTCAAGGTCGAGAAGGCCGGGCTGGGCGCGTACCGAGAGTCGTTGCTCGGCGAGGCGACCGGGCAGGTCCTGGAGATCGGCGCCGGGACAGGAGCGAATTTGCCTTTCTATGGGCCGGGCGTCAAGTCGCTGACAATGACAGAGCCTGAGATGCCTATGTTGCGTCGCCTCGAGCGTAAAGTGCGCGAACAGACGCCTAAACCGACCATTCTGCGAGCCCCGGCTGAGGATCTCCCTTTTGAGGACGGCATATTCGACACGGCCGTCTCGACCCTGGTTCTTTGCGGCGTGGATGACCAGCCGCGTGCTCTGCGGGAGTTGCGCCGGGTGCTGCGACCCGGTGGCCGTCTTCTATTTATCGAGCACGTCCGGTCCGACAACCCCAAGCTCTCCCGCATGCAGGACCGCATGAACGGGATCAACCACTTTATGGTCGGTTGTGAGTGCAATCGGCCCACCCTCCACTCCCTCGAGGTACAGGGTTTTGCCGCCACGAAGGTCGAGCACACCACAGTGAGGAACATCCCGAAATGGGTAAGCCCGTTTATTGTGGGAAGCGCTACGGTCACCATCACTTCCGGCTCACGACCAGCCCCTCTCGCCGGGAGCGAACACACTTAACCATCCCAACCACTAAGGAGAAAAACCCGATGTCAAAAGTCTCACGCGAGAGCGCCCCGGAGGTCGTCGACTACGGCCCGGCCGAGGACCGCACCGCCCACTTCCACGGCTATACCGTCAACTTCACGTCGATCAGGGAGGACTCCGACCTGGCGCCTTTGCTAAAGGGCTTGCCAGGCGACAGTTGCCAGTGCCCACACTGGGGATATGTTACGGCTGGCCGCTTGACCGTCCGCTACTCGGACCATGAAGAAGTCATCGAGCCCGGCGACGCGTTCTACATGCCTCCTGGCCACGTGCCGGCGGCCAAGGCGGGTTCCGAATTCGTAATATTCAGCCCATCGGCGGGGTTAGAAGTGTCGGAAGCGGCTATGAGAGCCAATATGGAGCGGCTGATGCAGGGTAGCTAAATCGGAGAAAACG
Organism: uncultured Acidimicrobiaceae bacterium; assembly: GCA_963750465.1. GTDB lineage: Bacteria > Actinomycetota > Acidimicrobiia > Acidimicrobiales > Palsa-688 > Fen-671. The sequence continues at coordinate 700,247 of CAVVRE010000001.1, read as the reverse complement.
ATATTTGCGTAGTAACGGTCGTGTCTCGATCCTGACATAGGACTTTCCGGCGCGCTCATACGCTTCCCTCGATGGCGCGAGCCCATCTCTGAATAAAGGCCTCGGCGGTCGGTCCGCCAGGATTGGCCGCCGATCAATCTACACTCAGGCTCCACATCGTCTCCACCCCGGCCCGACCTCGGGGTTACCCAGTGTGTCGGGTAGAGACACAGGCTGCTGACTGGAGTTTGCGGCCAGAAATCAAGGCGCTCCCTTTGATCGAGGTCCGGTATACGGGCCCACAGAGCCTCCAGGGTGCGAGGGTCCTCTCAAACAGGAACCGTGGTTGAGGATCGAAGTGGTGGACAATCGAAACAGCCCGGGCTAAGGTCTTGAAGCGTTGGACGTGGCCCGAGCAGCGTGCCTCTTTTGGATGGCCGCCGGGAACACTGGCTGGATTTGCAAAAGCCTACTTTTGGGCAGTCGCGAACGGAGGACCCGTGTCAGCACTAGACGATGCGCAGCAGATCGGTGGTAACCGGTTGAAGAGGCAGGGGGGTTGGACCGTCTTCAAGCGTCGTATGCGACCAAATGGGAGACCGCCAGCTACCAAGAATATGGACGACGTCCGGCGGGCCCAGATCGTCGGCGCTGTGGACGACATCGATGGCGTCGACGGCGTTGACGGCATCGACGGTGTGGAAGGGGTCGACGGGATCGACGGCATTGACGGGATCGACGGCATTGACGGGATGACGGGATCGACGGGATTGACGGGGTTGACGGCATCGACGGGGTTGAGGGCATCGACGGGGTTGACGGCATCGACGGTGTGGAGGGCATCAGGGGCATCGAAGGCATCAGGGGCATCGAGGGTGTTAAAGGCATCGAGGGTGTTAAAGGCATCGAAGGCGTTCGAGGAGTCAAGGGCGTTAGCGGTGTCGAGGGCGTGGAAGGCGTTCGAGGCGTCAAGGGGGTTAGCGGCGTCGAAGGCATCGATGGTGTGGAAGGCGTTAGAGGTGTCAAAGGCATCGAGGGTGTGGAGGGCGTCAAAGGCATCGAGGGTGTCAAAGGCATCGAGGGTGTCAAAGGCATCGAGGGTGTCAAAGGCATCGAGGGTGTGGAGGGCGTCAAAGGCATTGAGGGTATTAGAGGCATCGAGGGTGTTAGAGGCATCGAGGGTGTGGAGGGCGTCAAAGGCATTGAGGGTATTAGAGGCATTGAGGGCATTAGAGGCATCGAGGGGATCGAGGGCGTCGAGGGGATCGGGGGCGCGCGACCGCTTCAGCCACTGGGAAACTGGGCCCGGTAAGCCTGGGGGCAGACCCAATCGTTAGCCAAGCGCCCATGCCAGGGCGAGGCCTCGAAGCCGGCGTGAGCGCTTTGGTAGCCGAACGCCGGCGCCTACTCGACCGCGAACGGCATCTTGAGAAGGGCACGCCCCCGCCGCTGCCGACCTGATCAACTTGACGCTCCCAACGATGGTCGTGCTGGCCGTCTTTATCGTCTGGGGTGCGGCCAGCGCTTTGACTCAGGTGCGGCGACCGTTCGCACAGAAATTTCGCCGGTTTGACAAGCTTGGCCTCCTTCCAGCCTGGAACTTCTTCGCTCCTAAGCCGATCACGAGCGACTTTGAAGTCCGCTACCGGACCTGGTCGACGACCGGCGGGTTGGGGCACTGGTACGCGCTGGACCTTCCGCTTGAACGGAGGTTCAGCGACGCGTTACTAAATCCGACCCGGCGGGAAAAAAAAGCAATGTTCGAGGCCTGCGCTCGGGTCGTAAAGAGCTACAGCCTTCACCACCCAAACGACGACGCGGTCATCATCAGCATGTCCTACCTTCTGATCCTTGGCCGCGTCTCAGCCGCGGCAGCCTTACCCACCACGGACGGGATTCAGTTTGGCATCTGGGTCACGTCGGCATCGCCAGACGGCCGTCTCAACGCACGGCAGGTCTTCCGGTCCGCTCTGCATACCCTTGATCGAGTTGATCGAGCACCAATGGAGTCATCTTGCCAAGGCTCGGTGGCATGATCGTGCTCGCCCCGTCGTCCGCTGATCTGTCACTCGCCGTACGGCTAGCCGCCATCCCCGTCATCATGTCGGCCGCCGAGCTCCTCTTGCGTCGAGAGGCCCTCGGGACAGGTGGCTTCCTCGACTTCGAAATATTGGGGTTGCTGAAAGGGTCGATCGCTTCCCACAACACCACCATGGCCCGTCTCTTCAGGCTGTCGATGAGAAGGGGACCCTATGTTGGCGTTCTTGTCGCGCAACTGCTCAGCGCTGCTGCCCTCGTGGCGGTGCCACGGTCCGTCCCCTTGGTAGCTGTTACTACCGGCCTGTACATACTAATGACGAAACGGAACCATCTCTCGAATGATGGCTCTGATGACATGGTGGTAGTTGTGCTCGTCGCCTCAGCCCTGGCCATGCTCGGGTCGTCGGCTTTCGTAAGGGAAGCGTGGGCAGTGTTCCTCACCGGCCAGCTTTTACTTGCCTATTTCGTGTCTGGAATATCGAAGGCGCAATCGGACGTCTGGTGGCGAGGGGATGCCACAACTGCGGTGCTCCGGACGCGCATTTTCGGGCATCCTCGATACGCCCGGACCCTGACCCGACACCCAACAGCGGCGGTACTTCTCACCCGCCTGACCTTTATTTTCGAGGTGTTGGTGCCAGCGGCACTCTTTGCGCCGCGGCCGATTTTTCTTTGGGCTTTGGCTGTGGTCCTTGTGTTTCACCTCGGCTGCGCCGTGGCCATGGGCCTAAATACGTTCGTCTGGGCTTTCGCCGCTTGCTATCCTGCCGCTCTGTGGTCGTGGCGGTGGCTCGCCGAGACGACATCACCTCTGGCGAGGTCAGCGCTCGCCCTTCTCTGGGTGGCCTTCGCCGCGACGCTGCTGGTGTGGCTGTGGAACCGGCACCGGGAGGCGCTGGGCACGGCAAGGGCCGAACGGCTCCCGTCGCCGCTCACCGCCACGCTGACACGAGAGCGCCTGGGGGTTCGCAGCCTGCTCCAGCGGAGGGACTCCGCTCGTTGAACTTCGGGTCGCGGCGCCCAGCCACGTGCCCGGACCAGCACTATGTCTTCCCGACGCCCCCGCGGGCTACCATGACCGCACATGGCGAGCAGCGGCTCACAGAGCGCCACAACCGCTCCCCTGGGCACCGTTGGGCCAGAGGCCCGGCCCGATCGGAGAGTAGTTATCCATACCGAGCAGCTGACCAAGGTCTACCCCGGCGCCGACTCGCCCGCAGTCGACCGGCTCGACCTTGACGTTTACGCAGGCGAGATTTTCGGGCTCCTGGGGCCGAACGGCGCCGGGAAGACGACGACCGCCGGGATGCTCACCACCCGCGTCTTGCCGACAAGCGGTCGCGCCCTCGTTGGAGGGGTGGACGTGGCCGCCCATCCGGCCCTGGCGAAGCAGTTGAGCGGGATCGTCTCGCAGCAGAATACTTTGGACCGCCAGCTCACGGTCTGGGAGAACCTCTACTTCCACGGTCGCTTGTTCGGCATCGGCGCAAGGAATCACGGCGCGTCGCCGACGAGCTGCTGGAGAAGTTCCAGCTCTCGCGGTGGGCGAAGGCCTCGGTCTACGCGCTGTCTGGCGGCATGGCACAGCGCCTCATGGTGGGCCGAGCGATCTTCCACCGCCCGTCGGTGCTCTTCCTCGACGAACCGACGGCTGGGCTAGACCCGCAGAGCCGGCTGGCACTGTGGGACCTGCTCGGTGAACTGAACGGAGATGGGCAGACGATCCTTCTCACGACGCACTACATGGAGGAGGCCGACAAGCTCTGCGAGCGAGTGGCGATCATGGACCACGGGAGCATCCTCGCCCTCGACACGCCGGCGGCCCTAAAGCAGAGCGTGGGGGCGGACACGGTCGTAACGGTCAAGACAACCGGGGACCCCGGGGAGCTCGGGTTGTTACTCGGCGCCGAGGTCACCGGCATCACCCGCACCCGGACGAGCGATGGCGCCCTACAACTGCACGTGCAAGGCAACAATCGCCTCGTGCCCACGATCGTAAGCGCGGCCGAGCGTGGTGGGTTCGATATCTACGACCTCTCCATTGCAGAGCCCACGTTGGAGACCGTGTTCATCAACCTGACCGGCAAGGAGCTGCGCGACTGATGGCAGCAACGACAGTCGTCCCCGTGCGGACGGAGCACATCGGCGACCGGCCGCTCAGGTCGGTCACCGCCGCCAGCGCCACCGCCCTCGGCGCGCTCATGCTGCGGGACGTCGTCGTCCTGCGCAAGCACTTCTGGGAGTTCGTACTGCGCACGCTGATCCAGCCGTTCCTGCTCTGCTTCGTGTTCCTGTACGTGTTCCCGCAGATCGGCCAGGGCATCGGAGGCCAAAGTCCGGCGCAGGCGTCCGCCTTCGCCACCATCCTCGTGCCCGGGGTGGTCGGCATCTCGATCATGTTCCAGGGAGTGCAGTCGATCGCGCTGACGATGGCTCAGGAGTTCGGGTATACGCGTGAGATCGAGGACCGGGTCCAAGCCCCGTGCCCGATCTGGCTGGTTGCGGTGGCCAAGGTCTTGTCGGGCGCGGCCCAGGGGGTGCTCTCGGCGGCCATCGTGCTGCCGATCGCTTCGGTGGTCCACGCCCCGGGGGTGCATGCGCACATATCGCTGCATTGGCTTCTCATTGTCACCCTCGTACCTCTCGCCAGTGTCGCCATGGCCGGTCTCGGGCTCGTCCTCGGCACTAGCTTCGAGCCTCGCAACATCGGGCTCATGTTCGGTTTCATCATCCTGCCCATCACTTTTCTGGGCGGCACCTACTACAGCTGGACCCGGTTGGCGCCGGTCGAGGCAGGCGGCATCCACTGGCTCCAGATCCTTGTGCTCATCAACCCCCTCATCTACGTCAACGAGGGTATGCGGGCGGCGTTCACCGATGCGCCCCATATGCACCTATACATCGTCTATCCCGTGATTATCGGCTTCGCGGCCCTGTTCTTGGCCCTCGGGCTCCGCAACTTTCGCAGACGCGTACTGTCCTGACCAGTTCCGTATCGTGGCTGCCTGTCCTGGTGCCCGGTGTCCGACTGGCCAGTTCGGCCAGTCGAAACGTTCCCGGCTGGCGGACGGCCTCGCACGGTTCGAGACACCGCGAGCCGACCCTTTGCCGTGACAGCTTTGGGCGGGTCTTCGGGTCGGTACCCGGACCGATTAGTGGGAACGGCCCCGTCGCAGACACCACGACAACCCGGCAATTAGCTCGGCGGCCCGGAAACCACCGCCGAGCATTACAAGCGGCAGGTCATATTCGTCTTGAGCGGGAACAATCGCTTCTGCCCCACTGCTCGTCGACTTCCGGAGCCCCTTGATCGGCGTGAAAAGGAGCAATAGGCTGGTAACAGACGAAAACCGGCTCCTGTACGAACTAAGTACAGCTGGCGTCAAGATGAGACGCCACTGAGACCCGAGGCGTACTCGGGCTGCCTTTTGCCTCATGCCGATTCGTACGTTAACAATGCCGTAAGGAGGTCTTAGGGATGGCAGATGCCGATGAGTATACCTTTCACGGAGACGGGATTCATGCTACTTATTTCCCGGAAGGTTCGGGGCCAATAACTCAGCAGGGGGCCGTGGTGTTTTCGTACCAGGACAGTCATCTGTCCAAGACATTCAATAAGGCCGAAACGGTAGTCACCGAGGTCGACGGTATCGCCAGCCTTGTGACCGTCGTGCTGAACCGCAATGACATCAGCCACGCCCAGACTAGCTTTACCGTGTTGATCCCATCGGTCGGTGTTGACCGCGGTTCGCCGCAAAGCTTTAAGACCAAAGGCATCACCACGGTCAAAGGAGCCACACTGGTGCAACGTACGGTGTTCCCGGCACTCCAAACCTACAAGGTGGAGCAGCTGGACGGGACCGCCAGCCTGTCCGCGATATCAGACTAAGAGGGCAGATGACATAAAAAGGGGTGGCGAACATGACTGGTCTTATACCCCTCGCCCTTGACAGCTGAAGGAAGACGCTGTAGCGTCCGCACCACCCTCAGTGTTTGGATCTGGAGCACGACGGTGCTGCGGCGTGGGTTGATGACATAGTTGGACCTTCAGCTTGGTGAAAGGACCGTTTTTCCGCTCTGTTTTCAGACAGCGGTAATGGCAAGTCGTCGAAAGGGAATACTCGGTGCCTGTATCTTATAACAATGACATTCTACCGTTGTTTACGCAGACGGACATCGACCACATGTTACCCATGAACGTATTTCTGAGTACTTATAGCTGGATGAGTGACCCGACTGGGGAACATCAAAATGCTAATGCCGTTTTCGGTCAGGTTTCTTCAGGGCAAATGCCTCCGGGCAACCCATGGTCTTCCGACAATGTCCAACTAATCCAGAGCTGGATGAACGACGGCTACCAACCCTGATTCTCAGCGACAGGCCCAACCACCGCCCCCAATCTACTGAGGAGCTGCGCCAGCCATGACGACCACGACGTTGCCCGATAGGCGTATCGCCGACCTGCTCGCTGTCCCACCCGAGCAGTACGACCTGGCCTGGCTGAAGAACAGCCTTCAGGTGGCCATAGAGCTCGAGCTGTCGACGCTCCCTCCCTACTTGTGCGGCTATTGGTCGTGCCAACAGCAACAGGACCCGGCGGCCCAGCTGATAAATAGCGTGATCCTTCAGGAAATGCTACATATGGGCTTGGCCGCCAACATGCTCACTTCGATCGGCGGCGTACCAGCTATCAACACGGCTCCGCCTAGCTACCCGAGCAAAGGCCTTCCCGGGGGGGTGTTGCCCAGCCTCACTGTTTACCTCGGAGGGTTGACGACGGACTATATCGGCAACGTCTACATGGGCATCGAGTACCCCGAAAAAGGCCCGATCACATCACCTCCGGTCGATGTCCCCACGATCGGCCAGTTCTATAGCGCCATCAGCACCGCCTTCAGCCAGGTCAACCCGAGCTTTAGTAGCAACAACCAGATGACCGCCACCATTGGCCAAAACACGCTGGGCCAAAATAATGTCCTCAATGCAGTGACAAGCCTGACCGACGCGCAGGCGGCCATCACCGAGATCACCGAGCAGGGGGAAGGGTCATCGACGTCGCCCGACGACGAGGGTAGTGAACTTGCCCACTACTACCGTTTCGGCGAAATCTTCAACGGTAAACAACTGGTACTGGAAGGCAACAGCTGGGTGTACCAGGGAGCGGCCGTCCCGTTCCCGTCGACCTACCCGATGGCTGAGGTACCCGCCGGCGGCTGGCCCAACCCACCCGACAATGTTTCCGCCTTGTTGAAGACCTTCAACGCCACCTACAAGGTCCTTCTGGACAACCTTCAGGGCGCCTGGGAAAACGGCAATACCACTGACCTCGGAACCGCGATAGGGGCAATGTTCGACCTCGGGAACACCGCTGGCCAGCTCATGCAGATCGAGCTCGTTGATGGGACCGGCACGTACGGGCCCGACTTTATATACCCCCTCTCTAACCCGCCTTCGTAGTTCACGGTGTGAGTTCGTCAGAGGTGGTGGCCGATATCTGACCCTTCCCGTTCGTTCGCGGAGCCGAACGGCTCGTTGCACAGCAGCAAGCACCCGGGTGACACGTGGGAGACGGCGGCGCTAATCCGCGACAGTTCCTCATCCAATTTGCCCCCTCCATATTCCCTCAGCGGTCACGTCAGTGCCCATACTCCGGCCGACCAGGCCGAGGCTGACGCCAGGGTCGTACAGCCCGTGGGCCCAGAACCCGGGGTGGGGCCACTGGCCCCAATGGCGTAGGCCACTGATGGCTTACCGTCAAGGGGGGGCGCGTTAGTCTGGCCGTGGTGCTGGGCGGCTCATTTTGGGATCGACACTCGACTTGGTGGCAGCAGACTTTCACCGAAGGAGCCGATGCCGAATATGAGGACCAAGTCCTTCCATTAGTAGAGGACAATCTAAAAGGGGCCAAGCGCGTTTTGGACGTGGGGTGCGGCGAGGGGCAGATCGCTCGGCGCATCTCACGGCGCGGGGCAGACGTGGTCGGGATTGACCCCAGCCTGTCGCAGGTTCGGGCCGCCCACGAGCGAGGCGGTTCGCCCCGTTTTGTCCAGGCCCGGGCGGAACAACTCCCCTGTGTGAGCGCGGGCTTCGACACCGTCGTGGTCTGCCTCGCGCTCGAGCATGTAGACCCGTTCGAGCCCGCCATTGACGAGATCGCCCGGGTGCTGGTGCCGGGCGGGCGGTTCTTGTTGTTGCTAACCCACCCCCTACTCCAGGCGCCCGGCAGCGGCTGGATAGAGAACGAAACCTCAGGCGAAACCTTTTGGACGGTCGGCCCGTACTTGCGAGACGATGTCGCCATCGACGAGGTGGCGCCCGGCGTCTACTTCGAGTTCGCCCACCGGCCCATAAGCAGGTATGTCCACGCCATGGGCGAAGCCGGATTGCTCATAGAGGACATGATCGAGCCCCCGCCGCCCTTGCGGGTCCTGACGGAGACGGGCGGGTTCCCCAATGCGATCACCATTCCCCGTCTGATGCTGATATCCGCCCGAAGGGTGTTGCCGGTGAGCGAAGGCAGGGTTTCCAACTAAGGACCCGGGGGAAGCCCGGCCTTGGAGCGGCAGCTCTTTCGAACAGACATTTGGGTGCAGTTGGCGCTTTTGGTTGCGCTTCATCGCGGTTCCTGCTTTCGAACCCAACCAAAAGCGCCGACCGCACCCAGAAAACGGGCATTGGCCAAAAACACTAAACATCATCCAAAGGGGGTGATGACGGGCGTAGGCACGCGAACATAGCCTACATTGAGCATTGCCAATAGGTGCAGGTCGTTAAGGGTGCGTGTGACCTGCCCGTCGACAGCAGCACAAAGGAGCGGGCGCCGTGAGCGATTTTCCCCCCATCGCCGATTATGGGTTCCTGTCTGACTGCGAGGACAGCTGCCTGGTGGCACTGGACGGCTCAGTGGAGTGGCTGTGCTTACCTCGCCCCGACTCGCCGAGCGTCTTTGGCGCCTTACTTGACCGCTCGGCCGGGTCGTTCCGGTTCGGCCCCTCCAACATTTTTGTCCCTAACCAGCGCCGGTACCTGCCGGGGACGATGGTGCTGGAGACGACCTGGCATACCCCAACGGGATGGCTCGTGGTGCAGGACTTCCTCGTGGTCCGTCCGGTGACGGACGGCGAGCGCCGGCCGAACTACCGGCGGGCCCCCACTGATGCGGCTGCGACCGGGACCTTGGTCCGCGTCGCAACCTGCATCGCCGGAAAGGTGGAGATCATTGCCAACTGCCTGCCCCTGTTCGACTACGGGTCGACTAGCGGTCAGTGGGCCTACAAAGGCGAGGGTTACCGGTCGATGACTATCCGTGCCCATGATGATGGGCCGGAACTGACCGTGACGAGCAGCCTCGGGCTCGGCGTGCTGGGAGAACGCTGTTACGGACGGACCACACTGGAGAACGGCCAGTCGGGTTTCGTCGCCCTGTCGTGGAGAGGAGCGGCGCCGGCCACGGCTGAAGACGCGTTCGGTGACCTGGCCACCACGGTTGAGTATTGGCGGGACTGGTTGAGCGCCGGCACCTTCCCCGATCATCCCTGGCGCCACTACATCGAGCGCAGCGCCCTCACGTTGAAGGGCCTCAGCTATGCCCCCACGGGCGCGATCATGGCGGCGTCGACCACCTCTCTCCCCGAAACCCCGGGAGGGGCCCGCAACTGGGACTACCGCTACACCTGGATCAGGGACTCCGCGTTCATGCTGCGCTCGCTATACCGCCTGGGTTTCAACTGGGAGGCGCTCGAGTACTTCGGCTTCGTGATCGAGGCGGTGAGCGGAGGTGACCTGAACAAGCCCTTCCAACTCCAGATCATGTACGGCATCGGGGGCGAACGGGACCTGACCGAGCACACCCTCGACCATCTCTCTGGCTACCGGGGGTCGCGTCCTGTGCGGGTCGGCAACGGTGCCTGGGACCAGCATCAGAACGACGTTTGGGGCATGATCCTGGATGCGGTCGACACCCACCTGCACCAGGGCCAGACCCAGCAGATCGTCCGGCAAGTGTGGGACGGCCTGGCCGGGTTCGTCGATGACGCCATCGCCCACCGAAACGACCCGGACCAGGGCATCTGGGAGATAAGAGGTGATCCCCAGCAGTTCACTGCCTCCAAGGTGCTGTGCTGGGTAGCCGCCGATCGAGGCATCAACCTGGCCCGGGAACGAGGCGATACCGCACGGGCTGAGCGCTGGCAAAAGGCCGCTGACGAGATGAAGGCCGACATCCTCGACAAGGGGGTCGACGACCGCGGTCGGTTCCGCCAGCACTACGCCAACGATGAGCTGGACGCCTCCCTCCTGCTTATCCCCATCCTGGGGTTCCTGCCCCCGGACGACGCCCGGGTCAAGACCACGGTCCTGGCCATCGCCGACGAGTTGACCCAGGACGACCTCGTCCTGCGCTATCGGGTCGACAGCACCGATACCGGCTTCGAAGGGGAAGAGGGCACCTTCACGATCTGCTCCTTCTGGCTGGTCACTGCGTTGGCCATGATCGGAGAGACCGGCCGGGCCCGCAACTTGTGCCAGAAACTGCTTACCTTCGCCAGCCCCTTGCTCCTCTACGCCGAGGAGATCGACACCAGCAGCGGTGAGCACCTCGGGAACTTCCCCCAGGCCTTCACCCATCTGGCCCTGATCGAGGCGGTCTCTCAGCTGATCGACGCTGAGAAAGCACCGTAAGTCGACCGGCCGGTCGCATTTGCGGTGCTGTCTCGGACAGCACGCCGTAAGCGCTTTTCGCTTCTATATCGCTACCCTGAGACCTGGCTGAGCGGGCGGGTAACATCTTCCAATCCCGGTAACAACGCAGCACATGTCGCTTTGGGCGCTGCTCGCGGAAGGGGCCTAGTGGGTCGAGATATCCCCGTTTTTGGGTGCGCAAAATCGAATTGGTCGCGATCGCGAGCAAGTTTTGTGTCGGATCGCGCCCAATTGCGCCAACCGCGCCCAGAAAAGGGGACCTCAGCGCATTGCGTGCGAATGTAACCACGGCTCGCGCCAATGGGGGTACCCCGCCAGCAGTTTGTCGGCACCGGCCGGCCCCCATGACCCCTGGGCGTAAATTTCGACCGGAGGCGGCGAGTCCAATAGCGGTTGTACGATGCGCCAAGTCTCCTTAACGCTATCTTCTCGGGTGAAAAGGTTGGCCTCCCCCCGCAGGGCATCGCCCAGCAGCCTCTCATACGGCTCGGGCAGATCGCCAAGCTCTTCCGAGAAGATCAACGACAGGTCGACCGTCCGCGTCGACTGAACCCCGGGCTTCTTCGCCTGCACGACGAGGTCGGCGCCCGGGCTGGGGTCGATCCGCAGAATGAACTCGTCGGGAGCAGGCTGCGCGTGCGGGGCAAAAAGAAGGTGGGGCGGCGACTTGAAGATAATCCTCATCTCTGTCGCCCGGGCCGCGAGTGACTTACCGGTCCGGATGAAGAACGGGACACCCGACCAGCGCCAGTTGTCGATCTCGAGCTTCAGGGCGCAGTAGGTCTCGGTCTGCGAACCGGGCTTGACCCCGGGCACCGACCGGTACCCGTCGTACTGCCCGCGGACGTGGTGGCGGGGGTCGGCTGACGGAATGGCTTTGAAGACCTCCACCCGCTTGTCGCGGAGGCCGTCGGCGGCGACGGTGACCGGCGCCTCGGAGGCGAACAGGCCAATGAGTTGCAGCAAATGGTTCTGCACGACGTCGCGCAGAGCTCCCACCGGGTCGTAGAAACTGCCGTCCGGGACAGGGCGGGTCGCGTCGAACAGGTCGCGCTCGAAGGAACTCCGGTGGTCGAAAGCCAGGAGGTAGAGGGGTCTGTTATATCCTAAAGTCACTTGCTAAATCCTCACTCGCTATGTCCTGAGGTCACGGGCGCTACACCGGCTGTGACTGCAAGACCGTCAGGCATTGCCAACCGACCCCGGAGCCGATGAACCATGAGCATCGAAGACGAAAAAAAGTTGGCCGCAGAAGCGGCCGCGGAATCTGGTCGAAGATGGAATGACCGTCGGTCTGGGGACCGGCTCGACGGTGGCATTCCTTCTCCCCGCCCTGGCCCGCCGCTCGCTCGATATCCGCTGCGTGGCGACCTCGCCGCGCACCGACACCGCTGCTCGCGAGCTCGGGCTCGACGTGGAAACCTTCGCTAACGTCGACCATTTCGACTTGACCATCGACGGCGCCGACCAGATCGCTCCCGACGGCTGGCTCGTAAAGGGCGGCGGGGCGGCGCACACCCGGGAGAAGATCGTGGCCGCAGCCGCGGACCGCTTCGTTGTGATCGCCGATTCGTCCAAACCAGTAGAGGCTCTCCGCGGCCCCGTCCCTCTCGAGTTGCTCGCCTTTGGCCTCCGCGCCACCATGCGGCGCGTCGCCCCCGTTTCGTTGCGCGACGTCCCGCTTAGCCCCGACGGCGGGGTGATCGCGGACTACGAGGGTACGGTCGGCGACCCGGCAGCGCTGGCGGCCCGGCTCTCCTCGACACCGGGCGTCGTCGACCACGGTCTGTTCCCGAAGGAGATGGTGGCGATCGTCCTTGTAGCGCAAGGCGGATCGGTCGACCGCACCGACATCAAACATTGATGCTGCCGCCGACCTCGGGGTATGTCGCACTCAGATGCGCCTGGCGACGTCGGTCGATGCTTGGCCGGCGCGCCGCCGTACCAATGACCGTTTGACCATCGATGGGCCCAACACCTAGGCCGCTTCGTGGTCCCCCGGGAACATTGGGCTGGCCCACCCGAGTTTCCAACTCAGTACGTCCAACGACGCCACCACCAGCGCGGCCGCGACGATGGCGACCCAGAAATCTACGTACGTGGTTAACAGCCAGAACACGGAGGCCGACACAATTACCGCCACCAGGCCCCAGTGCGCCTGGCGAAAGATGGCGGCACGCTCACCGGCCATCACATCGGCCGTGGCTCCGCCCATGGTCCCGGTCACGATCCCGAGGAAGATGGCGGCGTCCGCTGGTGTTCGGTACTCGATGCCCTTTTGCACCCCGATAGTCACGAGTAGCCCCACCGCCACGCCCCGTACCAGCAGGTAGGAAAGATGTCCTTGGGCGAGCCGAGGGGCAAGGAAACCCCCCACCAATGCTGCCAAAAGGACCGCGGGGATGTAGTACCAGTTCGCGATGGCGGCCGCCTCCAGCCCGAGCAGGAAATCACGGATCATGCCGCCGACGAGCCCGGCTATGACCCCGGCGCCGAGAACGGCCAGTAAAGGCAATCTGCGGTTTCGGCCGGTAGCCGAACCAAAGGCGGCGGCTACGGCCATGGCGGAAATATCGACCCAGGGTGGCAGCGAATGAAGCGGCAGTGGCGCTGGGGTCGCAACAACGACACTCATGAACGGGTCGTACTCCCGAACGGTCCGGTCACATCCCAAAAAGCGCGCTCTTCAGAACTCAATGACTTCTTCGTAGTGCGTCGTCAGTTCCTCTCGGCATTACGGCCCTTCGGTGGCCTTGCGACGACGTTAGGCCGTGGCCTGTCGGCATATCTTCACCCGATTAGTGTGGTTTCGCCGAAGCACAGCACTGCCAGGATGAGGCCATGAGGCACCTGGAGTATTAGCCGATGATCCACTTCCGACTCTCCACCAAACCCCGGTTCTGTGCCGTCGACAAACACGTCCTTGTCGTGGCTTATAGACGGCGGTGGTGGCCGGGCTCGGGCAACCTCTCGTACCTCAGATGCCATCGCTGTGATTTCAAGCTAGGTCCTCTCCGAACTGAGACCAGCCGCCCACCGGTCGGCCGGCCCTCTACCGCGTGACGTGGCCACTACGCTCGAGCGCCACGATCACGCATGAGAAGCTCTAATGACTGAGGAAGAGATTAAGGTGCCTGGGGAGGCGCCCGTGGAGGAGATGCACCACCACAGGGGCGAGCCGCGGTTCGCGATGGCTGCGGCTGTGCTCGTCGCCATCCTGCTCCACCTCACGCTCCCCAGTTCCCTCAACCTCGGACCGCCGTGGTTGTACCCGAGCATCGGGGTCGGTCTGCTGGTTGTTTTGGTGATTGGTGACCCGGGCCGGATCGATAAACGCGACAGGTGGCTCCGTGTCGTCACGAGCACACTGATCGCGGCCATTACCCTTGCCAACGCGTTCAGCGCCGTCCACCTCGTTCAAAAGATCATCACCAACGCCAAGCTTGGCGACGCTAACCGACTGCTCGGAAGCGGAGCAGCCGTCTGGCTCATCAACGTCATTGCGTTCGGCCTGTGGTACTGGGATCTCGACCAGGGTGGGGCCGCCGAACGCGCCACCGGGACCGTCAGGTTGCCCGCGTTCGTGTTCCCTGAGATGAACAACCCTGAGTGGGTCAAAGCTGGTTGGTACCCCTCACTAATCGACTACTTGCACATGTCATTCGCGGTCTCGGCCGCGTTTAGCCCTACTGACGTGTCTGCGATCAAACACTGGTCGAAGATGCTCATGACGTTCCAGTCCGCGGTGTCCCTCCTTCTGGCCGTGCTCGTGATCGCCAGGGCCATCAACATCCTGCCCGGGTGACGCCCGTGGTGCTGTGAGCCCGGCATTGAGCGACGCATCGCGCACCGTCCCGGATCGTGGACGACGACAGACGTGGGATTACAACAGCCCGCAGGAAACGGCGATGGCGATGGCCACGGCCTCGGCACCAGATGAGGCGCCCAGCTTTCTGTAAATGGCCTTTTGGTGGCATTTCGCGGTCATCGACGAAAAGTACATCCTGGCCGCGATTTGGCGACAATTGAGATGCGAGGACAGAAAGCCGAGTACATCTCTTTCGCGCACCGTAAACGGTACAACCGCTGCCGGACTAGCCGCCTCCGGTCGAAATTGGCACCCATGGGTAATGGGGGATGGCGGGCGCCGACAAACTGGTGGCGGAGTACTCCCATTCGCGCCAGCCGTGGTTATATTCGCACGCAATGCGCGGTGGTTGGGTTTTCTGGGTGCGGTTGGCGCAACTGGGCGCGACCCAATACAAAACTTGCTCGCGAACGCGACCAATTCGGTTTTCCGCACCCAAAAGGCGTTTCCTCGCCGGCACGGACATCGGGGCCGAATACGGAGCTATTAATTCGGCCATCGAGGAGATGATGCGGCCCGGTGTAAGGAGACCGTTTTGATGGCGAAACCACCCCCAGGTTCGGGCTGACGACAACTGACTAAGACAAAGCCTGGGTTTTAGGGCAAGCGTTGAATGTTCACCGCAGCTCCACAGTCTTTGTACGGCGTGATGATCATGAAGGACGACGGCGGCCCGCCGAACGGTCCAGGCCGCCCAGCGGTCGTACCCTCTTAGGTGGTGACGAGGTCATGAAGAGCCCGTGCGCCAGGATCACGCCTTGAAGCGCGCCGCCTCCTCTGAACCGCTGGTGGCGTTGCCGGCCCCGTAGGAGTGGGCACCGGTACCGGCGAGACGGCCACCGTCCACGATGAGGTACTCCTCGCGAATCGGTCGGCCCTCGAAGAAGCACTCGAGGATCTCGCGCGTGCCGGCGGCGTAGCGGGCCTGGGCCGAGAGCGTCGTCCCCGAGATGTGGGGCGTCATCCCGTGATGCGGCATGGTCCGCCAGGGATGGTCGGAAGGAGGGGGCTGAGGGAACCACACATCTCCGGCGTACCCGGCCAGCTGCCCGGATTCGAGGGCGCGAACGATGGCGTCCCGGTCGCAGATCTTGCCTCGGGCGGTGTTGACGATATAAGCGCCGCGCTTCATGGTCGACAGGAGCACCTGGTTGAAGAGGCCTTCGGTCTCGGGGTACAGCGGCGCGTTTATTGTAACGACGTCGAGCCCGGGCACCATGGCCGCCGTGGTTTCATGAAAGGTGAGCCCGAGCTCCTGCTCGATGTCTGCGGACAGCCGGTGACGATCGGTGTAATGCAGCTCGACGTCGAAGGGCTTCAGGCGGCGGAGCACGGCCAGGCCGATGCGGCCGGCGGCTACGGTCCCGACCTTCATGCCCTCCAGGTCGTACGAACGCTCGGCACAGTCGGCGATGTTCCAGCCGCCACGCACCACCCAACCGTAGGACGGGATGTAGTTGCGTACCAGCGCCAGGATCATCATGACAACGTGTTCGGAGACACTGATCGAGTTCGAATAGGTGACCTCGGCCACGGTGATCCCGCGGTCGATCGCCGCCTGCAGGTCGACGTGGTCGGAACCAATGCCCGCGGTGATGGCCAGCTTCAGGTTGCGAGCCTTGGCAATACGCTCAGCCGTAAGGTAAGCAGGCCAAAAGGGCTGCGAGATAACTACGTCGGCGTCGGCCAGCTCGCGCTCGAAGACCGAACCGGTCCCGTCCTTGTCGGACGTGACGACGAAGCTGTGCCCTCCTTTTTCGAGGTAGGCCCTCAAGCCCAACTCGCCCGAGACGCTACCGAGCAGCTGCCCGGGCGTGAAGTCGATCGCCTCCGGCGATGGTGTCGTCTGGCCCCCCGGGTACGAGGAGATTGTGGGCACGCTGTCACGGGGGTAGCTCTTCGGGTACCCGTCGACTGGGTCGTCGTAGAGCACGCACAAGACCTTGGCCATTTTCTCTCACCCCGTTTGGGCGATCGACGATATCCCGCCTCGAGGCGCTGGTCGCCTCCGGCTATCCACTCTCGGAGCTTCCGAGCCTCGCGATCGCCAGTGATACATCTAGTCCGAGGCGTCCGCCAGCGCAAGAGCGGACCGGTGGCCGAAGGCCGGCCTGCGATATGAGCTCAGGTCAGCCGAAGGTGAAGTCGTAGGCCTGTACTCCGGACGCGAAGGATATCTGCAGTTCGCCGGACACCAACGGCGCTCCCGATAACAACGTGTACAGCCGGGGTACCCCTTCGACCTCGATGCTGGCGAGACGGCGCCCATCAAGCGAGACGTCGACCGTGCCCGTGCCACCCATGACGAGGTAGACGTCGTTGGCGGTGAAGTTCAACGTGATCTCGGCGTTGACCCCGGCGGTGGCCTCCTCTTTATGGTCGGTCCACCACCCGTTGAAGGCAAAAGAGTCGCGCGGGACACTCGCTGGGCCGTGGTAGTAGACCGCCTTGTCTGGCACCGCGCTCTCTCCGGCGGCGAACTCCTCCTCGTTGTAACCCAGGTAGCTCTCCTGAGTTATCGCTTGGGTCGGTGTCTGGTTGGCCACGTCGGTCCGGGGCGGGAGGTCAACAGCACCGTTGGCGGTAAGCAGCTCTCTGATGTCGGTCTCCATTGTGGAGTAGCCACCCTCGCCGTAGTCGTAGACCCGGACCTGCCCGGTCGGGTCGATCAGGTAGTCAGCCGGCCAGTACTCGTTGTTGTAAGCGTCCCAGGTGCCGTAGTTGCTGTCCACCGCCACCGGGTAGTCGACTCCGAGGCTGTGCACAGCGCTGCGGACGTTGGAAAGGACGTGCTCAAAGGCGAACTCGGGCGTGTGCACTCCCACCACCACGAACCCGTCGGTCTTGTAGTCGTTGTACCAGGCTTCGACGTGGGGAAGAGACCGCTGGCAATTGATACAGGAATACGTCCAGAAGTCGACCAGCACCACCTTGCCCCGCAGTTGGGCCAAGCTCAGGGGTCGGCCCCCGGGCGTGTTGAGCCACGCCACGACGCCAGCGAAGTTCGCCGCCGGCCCCAGCTCAGGCAGCCGCACCGCCTTGAAGGCGGCCGGTCCTGGGGCCGGCGCAGGCACCTTGAGCACAGGTCCGTCAAGCGCCCGTCCCTTGGCAGCGGAGGCCTTGGCAGCGGAGGCCTTGGCAGCGGAGGCCGCGGGCGCTCGGCCTGCTGCTTTTTGGCGTAGCTGTTGGCGTGTTCGCCGCTCAGCGCCTGCAGCTGGGAAGAAACCGAGGAGCTGCCTTCCACCCGATTTTCCAGCGCTGACGTATAACCGGGGACGTCGCGCTGCAACGGGTCGAACAGGCCGATGGCGATGGCGAGCGTGGTCAGCGCCAGCACCGCACCGGCGAGGCGGCGGACCACCGGCAGGTGCCTACGAAGCCTTTGCCACCCGCTGGCGGCTCGTTGAGCGAACACACAGAACACCAGGAGGGGCAGCGCGGCCCCGGCGGCGTAGAAGACCGTGACCAACAGAGACGAGGCGCTTACCCGATGGTTGGCGGCGGCCACCGAGATGGCGGCCAGCACCGGCCCGGCGCAGGGCACGAAGACGAGGCCGAGGCTGAGGCCGAGGACGAAGCCACCACGGCCCCCGGCTTGGCGCGATGCCCCGAGCCGGCTGAAGGGCCGCTCTATCCAATAACCTACCGTCGGGACCAGGAGGCCAAGGGCCAGGACTAGCAGCACGCTGATGCCCAACCAGAAGAGAAGGTCCTGGGGGAGCCCGAGGGCGCTCAGTATGGTGGTCCCGAGGAGCTCAGCGAGGCTAAAGCTGAGCACCAGGCCGGCAATAATGAGGAAGGGCCGAGCTCGGCTCGACCCGGTCGACCCGCCGGCCACCACTACGGGCAAGACGGGGACGATGCACGGGGATACCCCGGTGATGAACCCGCCGAGGAAGGCGATGGCGAGGAGCTCACCCACGACGCAAATCGGCCCTCTGGCGGGAAATCCTCATCGTCATCATCATCTCTCTACGTCCCAGTCACCTCGGGGGACGCACCGACCTGCCGATATCGAACCTACCCCTCGCGCTACGGCTAGGTGGGTCGCCCCGCCGCCCGACGATCAACCCGTGGGCGAAGCCCTGCGACGATCGCCTCCCCGCCCCGCAAAGTCGCCGGGAAATCAAAGGGAACGAGGGCCACGGGCACACCTCACGACCGTTCGCGGGTCTTCACAGTTCTCGGCGTACCTCCCGGGCGGCGGTGACGAGGTTGACGAGGCTCGGTCGGACCTCTGCGTAACCTCGGGTCTTCAGACCGCAGTCCGGGTTGACCCAGAGCCTCTGTGCGGGGAAGAGGGCGATGGCGGCCCGCAGTCGAGCAATTATCTCGGTCACCGATGGGACTCGCGGCGAGTGGATGTCCCAGACACCAGGGCCGACGTCATTGGGGTAGCCAGCTCGGGCCAGGTCGGCGACGATCGCCATTTGCGAGCGAGCGGCTTCCAGGCTGATCACGTCGGCGTCCATTTCGATCATTGCCTCCAGCACGTCGCCGAACTCTGCGTAGCACATGTGGGTGTGTACCTGGGTGTGGTCGGACACGCCCGAGGTGGTGAGGCGGAACGCCTCGACCGCCCAGGCGAGGTAGCCGGCGCGGTCCTCCCGCCGGAGTGGAAGTGTCTCGCGCAAGGCCGGCTCGTCCACCTGGATTACGGTCAGGCCCGCCTGCTCGAGGTCCATGACTTCGTCCCGCAAGGCCAAGGCAATTTGGCGGGCCGTATCTCGAAGGGGCTGGTCGTCGCGGACGAACGACCAAGCGAGCATGGTCACCGGGCCGGTCAGCATGGCCTTGAGGGGCCGCTCAGTCAGGCTCTGAGCGTACGTCGACCAGGACACAGTCATCGCTCCGGGGCGTGAGATGTCACCCACGACCACCGGCGGACGGACGTACCGGGTCCCGTAGGACTGCACCCAGCCGTGGGACGTCGTCAAATAGCCCTCCAACTGTTCGGCGAAGTACTGCACCATGTCGTTGCGTTCCGGCTCGCCGTGCACGAGCACGTCCAGTCCAAGCTCCTCTTGCAATGCCACCACGTCGCGGATCTCGTCGCGCATGGCCTGCCCGTAGGCGACAGCATCGAGCCGTCCCGCCCCGAGTTCGGCCCGAGCCTTGCGCAGCCCGGCGGTTTGAGGGAAGGACCCGATCGTCGTTGTCGGTAGAACAGGCAGGTTCAGGTGTTGGCCCTGAGCCTTGTGGCGTTGCTCGTACGACCCATGGCGGCTGAGGTCGGTGGCGTCTATCGCCGCGCATCGCTCCCGTACAGCCTGGACGCGCACGATAGGCGACCGGGCGCGCGCCGCCAACCGGTCTCGGTTCTCTTCCAGTTCGCTGGCGATGGCGTCGCGTCCGTCGGCTAGGCCACGGGCCAGGGTGGCGAGCTCGTTCAGTTTCTGTCGAGCGAATGCGAGCCACGGGGCCACCTGCGGGTTGAGATCCCGTTCGAGGGAAACGTCGAGTGGCACGTGCAGCAAAGAACACGACGACGCCACGTCGACCCGTCCGGCTAACCCCAGGAGTGTGGCGAGAGTGCTCAACGCATGGGTGAGGTCGGTGGCCCAAACGTTGTGCCCGTCGACGACCCCGGCCACGAGGCGCTTTTCGGGGATCCCGCCCGCCGCGGCCAGTCCGTCGAGGTTCTCCGCGGCGGGGCCAACAAAGTCGATGGCCAGTCCTTCTACGGGGGCAGTGGCCAGGACGGGTAACGCGTCGCCCAGCCGGTCGAAATAAGAGGCCACCAGGATCTTCGGCCGTGCGGTCAGGCCCCCCAGCGCGGCGTAGGTTTCCTGCGCCGCAACCAAAACCGACGGTGGTTGGTCGGTGACCAGGACAGGCTCGTCAAGTTGCACCCAATCAGCTCCTACGTCGCGGAGCCGCGCCAGCAGCTCCACATAACAGGGCACGACACGATCGAGAAGGTCGAGCGGGTCAAACATGGGATCGGAGCTGGGCGAAACCTTCCCGAGCAAAAGGAAACTCAACGGGCCGAGGACCACCGGTCGGGTCGTCACCCCGATCTCCCGGGCTTCTTGGAACTCGCCTACGGGCTTGCGGGCATCGAGGGTGAAGGAACTCCCCCACTCGAGCTCGGGGACCAGGTAGTGGTAGTTCGTACCGAACCACTTCGTCATCTCGAGTGGTTCGACCTCTGGAGTGCCACGGGCCATGGCGAAATACCGGTCCAACTGACCGGCGGGCGAGCTCACGTCCGGCACGGCCTCCTGGTGGCGTGATGGGACGGCGCCGACCATCACGGCCGTATCGAGCACATGGTCATAGAGGGAGAAATCATTGCTCGGGATCTCAGCGATACCAGCGCCTTGCAGTTCTCCGAGCCGTTGCAGCCGCAATTCGCGGGCGGCCCGCAACAGCTCGCCGGCGTCGACGCCACCCGCCCAGTAGGTTTCGGTGACTTTCTTGAGCTCCCGTCCTGGCCCTTGGCGTGGGTAGCCGTACAGGGTGGCCAGCGGACGAGGGAAAGGCCCATCGGTCACGGTGCTCTCCTTCCGAAGTTTACGAAGACAAATTGCGCTCGGGTACCAGCATGGCTCAACGCTTAGAACCGTTCATCGAAGGACACATTTCCCTCGGTGGCGACCTGGTACGCCGACACGGTGCGCTCGAAAAAATTCGTGTGCTCAGCGACGTCTTGGAGGGTCATAAAGTCGAGCGGGTTCTTCGACCCGAACCGCCTCGCCACCCCGAGACGGTCGAGACGCTGATCGGCAACGTATTCGAGGTACTGCCGGATGCTCGCCAGCGAAAGGCCCGATACTCCCTCAGCCAGGACGTCGGCTGCGAACGCCGCCTCTACCTCCACCGCTTCTTCGACCATCGCGGTTATCTGCTCGGCCAGGTTGTCATCAAATAGCTCGGGCTCTTCAGCACGGATAACGTCGACGACCGCGAAGGCGAACTCCATATGGCCGCTCTCGTCGCGAAATACCCAGTTGGTCCCGGCCGCCAGGCCGTTCAGAAGGCCCTTCGAGCGGAGGAAGTAGATGTACGCGAAAGAGGCAAAGAAAAAGAGCCCTTCGATACAGGCCGCGAAACAGATCACGTTGAGGAGGAACGTCTGGCGGTCATCGGCTGTTTGCAAGCGCTCCAGGCGACCGATGCTGTCCATCCATCTGAAACAGAATTCCGCCTTGGCCCGGATCGAGGGGATGTTGTCGATGGCGGCAAACGCCTCCGCCCGCTCGCCGAGGTCAGGGACGTAGTTATCCAGAAGGGCCAGGTAGAACTGGACGTGCTGGGCCTCCTCGAACAGCTGGCGGGAAAGAAACAAGCGGGCCTCGGGCGCGTTGAGATGCTTGTACAGGTTGAGGACAAGGTTGTTGGCGACGATCGAGTCACCGGTGGCGAAGAACGCCACGAGGCGGCGGATGAGATGGCGCTCGGAAGGCAGTAGGCGTTGGCGAAGGTCAACGAGGTCGTCAGTCCAGTCGATCTCTTCGACGTTCCATGTGTTACGGACCGCGTCGCGGTACCGCTCGTAAAACCCTGGGTAACGCATCGGGCGCAGCGTGAGGTCGAGCCCGGGGTCGAGTATCGCCCGCCGGACGGTCGTCGGGGCCACACCGGCATCATCGCGCCGGTTGGGGAACTGGCGCTGAGCCTCGGCCCGGCCGAGGGCCGTCATTCGCATGCCTCACAGTGCTCGGGATGCTCGAGAGAGCACGCCATGGTGTCCTGGTCGGGTAACGCCGTGTCGATGGTCGCCACCCTTGCCCCTGGCCCCCCGGCGCCGTCGACCGTGGTCTTCGAGATCCGGGTCGCCGGTCGGGAGCGCAAGTAGTAGGTCGTTTTCAGGCCTTCCTTCCACGCGTACATGTACATCGAGGAGAGCTTGGCAATATTCGGCGACTCGACAAACAAGTTGAGCGACTGGCTCTGGTCGATGAACGGTCCCCTGGCGACGGCGAGGTCGATGAGCGCCTTCTGGGGGAGTTCCCACGCCGTGCGGTAGAGATGGCGCAGTTCCCCTGGTACTGCGGCGATCGCCTGCACCGATCCCTCCGCCCGCTTGATGGCGTCGACGGTCTCCGCGCTCCAGAGCCCGCGCACCTGGAGATCCCGGACGAGGTACGTGTTGACCTGGAGGAACTCGCCCGAGAGGGTCTCCCGCTTGAACAGGTTCGAAACCTGCGGCTCGATCGCCTCGTAGCAATTGGCGATCGAAGCGATCGTAGAGGTCGGCGCCACGGCCACGAGGAGCGAATTGCGGAGCCCAAAGCGGGAGACCCGCCTCCGAAGGTCGGCCCAGCGGGCGCGGTCTGCGGGCTCCGCTCCCCAGAGGTCGAACTGGAGCGCGCCATCTGAGGCTCTTGTTTCCAAGTAGGCCGGGTGAGGGCCGGCGACCTCAGCCAGCTCGGTCGAACGCCAAAGGGCGTGGAAGTAGATTTCCTCGGCCAAGCGAGCAGACACCGCCTTGGCTTCGTCGGAGTCAAACGGCAGTCGAAGTCGGAAAAGAGCGTCCTGAAGCCCCATCATCCCGAGCCCGACGGGCCGCCAACGCTCGTTCGACCGAGCCGCCTGAGACGTGGGGTAGTAATTGATGTCGATGACCCGGTCGAGGAAAGTGACGGCCGTCCGGACCACGGGGCCGAGGCGTTCCAGGTCGAGCTGGCCATCGCGGACGAAGCCTCCGAGGTTCACCGAGCCCAGGTTGCACACCGCGGTTTCGTCGTCGCTGGTCACTTCCAGGATCTCGGTGCAGAGGTTGGAGAGGTGGACTACAGCGCCGCTCTTCCCGGTCTGGTTGCAACGTTCGTTGGCCCGGTCTTTGAAGGTCATCCAACCGTTCCCGGTTTGGGCCAGGGTACGCATCATCTTGGCGTAGAGCTGGCGGGCGGGCACTTGTCGCTCGTAGAGCGCCCCCGCCTCGGCTGCGATGTAGGCAGCCCGGAACTCGTCGCCAAAACGCTCACAAAGTTGCGGGACTTTCTTGGGATCGAACAGGGACCACAAAAAGTCCTGTTCTACCCGCTCCATAAACAGGTCCGGGACCCAGTTGGCCAGGTTGATGGTGTGCACCCGGCGCGCCTCGCTGCCGGTATTGTCCCGGAGCTCCAGGAAGTCCTCGATGTCGGCGTGCCAGCTCTCGACGTAGACGCAGGCCGCACCCTTGCGCCGGCCACCCTGGTTTACCGCCGCGACGGAGGCGTCGAGAGTCTTTAACCAAGGAACGATCCCGTTGGAGAGCCCGTTCGTGCCCCGGATGAGCGACCCGTCAGAGCGCACGCGATGGAAAGCGAGACCGATGCCGCCGGCGTACTTCGAGAGCCGCGCCACCTGGCTGTAACGGCTGTAGATCGACTCGAGATCGTCCCGGGGCGAGTCGAGCAAGTAGCAGGACGACATTTGGGGATGAGTTGTGCCCGAGTTGAACAGCGTCGGGCTCGACGGTAAGTAGTCGAGGCCAGACATCAGCCGGTAGAACTCGACGGCCTCGTCGGGAGCCCGCGAAAGGCCGCACGCCACGCGTAACAGGAAGTACTGAGGCGTCTCGATCACGGACCGCTGCTCAGGGTGACGAAGCAGGTAGCGGTCGTAGACCGTCCGCAGGCCGAAGAACTCGAACAGCCGATCGTGGCCGACGTCGATGGAATCGTCGAGCTTGCGCCGGTGGGCGCGCACGAAGGCGGCCGTGCCGTCGGCGATGAGCCCTACCGAGTGGCCGAGCGCAATCGACTGGGAGAACGAATGGACGTCCTGGTTCCGGACTTCCTTGTCGATCACCGTAGACAGCAGCCGCGCCGCCAGTCGCGAGTAGTTGGGCTCCTCGCTGACGAGGGCCGCCGCCGTCCGTATCGAGAGCTCGTCCAGTTCCAGCGAGGTGGCACCGTCGCGAAGGCCTGAGATCGTGCGGGTGGCGATGCGCATCGGGTCGACTCCGTCCAAACCGATCGCGCTGCGGGTGATGGCCCGAACGATCTTGTTCACGT
The DNA here is from genome assembly GCA_963750465.1 of uncultured Acidimicrobiaceae bacterium. Lineage (GTDB taxonomy): Bacteria > Actinomycetota > Acidimicrobiia > Acidimicrobiales > Palsa-688 > Fen-671. The sequence continues at coordinate 675,710 of CAVVRE010000001.1, read as the reverse complement.
CCACGGCTTCGAGTTCCCCGTTGCGCTTTTGGACCCGCATACCGCTCGCGCCAGGGGCGTCAGCGGACATGGCTCTTCGCTCACGCGCCTTGGTCCCTGGTCCTTCGGCGGTTGTCTCTATGATCGCCATAGCCTCCCCGATTGTCGGCCCTGGGCCCCAACATGTAGTGGTAAGCCATCTCCGTGGCCCCAGGTATAGCGTAAGTACAGCTCCGTAACTACAGTGATGCAAGGGGCGGCTTTGAGTGCTAAACGAGGACGCTTTGAGTGCTAACCAACCGACAGGGCAGGACGGGCCGAAGGGGGCCTCCGCGGCCGGGCCGGGCGAAATGCGAAGTGGCGCCGAGGACGCCGGCATCAACCTGAAGCAGGTGGCCTCCGCCCTCGGTGTGCACTACATGACCGCCTACCGCTACGTGCGGCAGGGACGGCTCGCCGCCCGCCGGGTGGGCACGGGTTGGGTCGTGGATCCCGACAACCTCGCCCCCTTCTTAGCCAGACGGGATGCGCCGGCCCCGAACCCGGCACGCGATCACGGCCCGGAGGCCGACTGGCGAGGTCGGCTGCGCCGGATCCTGGTGGTCGGCGATGAGGCGGCGGCGTGGCGGGTCCTCGAGCAGGCGCTGGCCGCCGGCCATGCACCGGCGGATTGTTACCTGGACCTGTTGGTCGGCGCCATCGATGACATCAGCGGCCGCTTGGCTCTGCCGGGCGCCCCGGTGGCGGAGGTGTACCTGGCCACGGCCACAGCCGCCCGCCTCGTCGCCTTGTTGGGTGCTCGGTTCCGTCGTCCGGGGCGCAATCGTGGGACGGTGGTCTTCGGGGCGCCTGTTGGCGAACACCACACGCTCGCCATCTCGGTGGTGGCGGACTTGGTCCGCTTGGAGGGCTTCAGCTGCCTGGAGCTCGGTGCCAACGTGCCGCCGGAGGCGTTCGCAACGACGGCGTCTGGCGCCTATCGGCTAATTGCCGTAGGCATCGGGGTCACCGAATCTACCAATCTCGACGCCGTCAGAACGATCGCCGACATGGTGCACCAGGTCGATACCTGCATCCCGGTCGTCCTGGGCGGACAGGCCGTCACTGACCCGGCCACAGCGGCCCTGACCGGTGCCGACGCGTGGGCGCCCGACGGCCGGACGGCAGTCGAAGTGATCGTCAACCTGGCTCGGGCCTCGGCGCCCGAGCGCGCCCCAGAGCTAGTGAGCAGCCCGGCGGGCGACCGCCAGTAGTTCCTCGGCGTTCTAGGGGTCTACTGCAGAAAGCGCGAACGTCGATCTATCGCGTCCCTTTCGCCGCCACCGGCTTGTGGACCGGTTGCGGTCCCGCCTGCGTTGATCGACTTGGGCGGCGGACCGGTGCGCGGCGGACCGGTTTGCGGGTGCTGTCCACGAGCACGTCCAGTACCTCGCCAATGGTGCGCTCGCGCCCGAGGCTTTCTGGCAGCGGGAGGTGGGTTTGGATCTGGTAGCGGTTACGCCGGCCGTCGTTGTCTTTCTCCTTGACCACGTAGCCGGCCGCGGTCAGGTCGGTGACGATGCCGTATGCGCTGCGCTCCGTAATCCCCACCCTGGTAGCGATGTCGCGTAGGCGCACGCCCGGGTCGTGGGCGATGCACACGAGGACCCGGGCATGGTTGGTCAGGAAGCTCCACTCTGTCATCGACGTTCATTTTACCAAGATAATTCCAGAAATCAATTGCTAGCACCTGGGCGAAGTCGAGAGCGGCTGCAGCCACGACGATTTGCCGAGGCCCTCGACTATCGATGACGCCATCAAGCTGTGGCGGGCCAATTATCTCGAGCTAGCCCCCCTCGCCAATGCCAATGCCAATGATGCTCTAGGGCGTGGTACGCTCGATTTTGACACGGGCCGATCCCGAACCGTGTTGGGTTTTGCCGCCGATTACGGCGCCCTCGGGAGCGTTGCTCCGGTCCCTGGTAGCGCGTCAGTGTTTGGCGTTTGCGCACCATGGAGGTTTACCCGTGACCGTTACCGCATACGCGCCGTTCACGCGGACCGTCGCTCGTCTCGTCGTGTCTGTTTGCGTCGAGTCGGATTCGACCGTCATTGCGCTTCGAGGCCAATGCGATGCTGCTGCCCTCCCGACTCTGGTGGACGTGATCTGTCGCGTTATTGCGGACCACGATGGCACAGTCGTCGTCGATTTGGCCGAAACCACCTTCATAGACACCGTCACCCTCGGCGCCCTGGGCCGGGCCGGGCAGTTTCTCGAGGACCACGGCCGGCAGCTCACTTTGCGGTCGCCCTCCGGATTGGCCTTGGGCACATTGGACACCTTGAAACTTTCCCGACTGGTCGAACGTCGCGGAACATAGTTGCAGTCGCAATCCCGCAGAAACACGGCGCCTTTGCTTTACGAGATCGGTTACTGGGTGGCGGGCGGCAGCGACCGAGCGAGCCGACGGCATGACGAAAGCGACCTCCCCTGGGGGGCGGTGAGTGGGAACCGGCGGTGAGCGACGGCTACGGATCCTCGGCCGGCTCGTCGGTACTGGGGATGTTGCGCTCGGCACAAAACGGCTCTGCGCCGTCTGCGCCGAGGTCACCGCCATGAGCGGGGCCGGGATCATGCTGATGTGGGCTGACTCGCCCACAGGCTCGCTGTGCAGCACCAACAAGATGAGCGACCTAGTCGAACAACTACAGTTTGCCCTCGGCGAGGGGCCGTGCGTGGATGCCTACCTCGGGGACTGGCCCGTGCTCGAGCCCGACCTGGCTAACCCGGCCACGTCGCGATGGCCGGCTTTTTCCCCACCCGCCATCGAGGCCGGGGCCGGGCCGTCTTCGGCTTCCCCCTCCAAGTGGGGGCGGTACGTCTCGGGGCGCTCAACCTTTGCTGTGCCAGGCCGGGCCCGCTCAGCGATGACCAGCACGCCGACGCGCTGGTCATGGCCGGCATCGTCGCCCGGTCCGTCCTCGCCCTCCAGGCGGACGCCTCGCCGGGTGCGCTCGCAGCCGAGCTCGAGGAGGGGGCCGACTTCCACTATGTCGTGCACCAGGCCGCCGGCATGATCGCCGCCCAGCTCGAGGTCAGCGTCGGCCAAGCTCTGGTCCGGCTCAGGGCTTACGCGTTCGGCAACGGCCGTCCCCTGACGGATGTAGCAAAAGACGTAGTCGAAAGGGCGCTCCAGGTCGGCATGGGTAACGACGACGGAAGCCTCGCGGAGGGAGCACCATGGTGCTAGAGAGCCACTGGCAGACGCCGAGGCGTGACCGTCGTAGCATAGGTCTTGGGCCTGGTCTTCCTAGCCCGGGAGGGCCGACGTGGCCGGGGCTGATGTGACTGGAGGGCCAATGCCCAGAGAAGCGCTGCTAGCTAGGACGCTGGTAGAGCTCGCAGATACGCTGGTAGCGGACTTCGATGTGGTCGAGCTGCTCACCTTGCTGGCTGACCGCTGCGTCGAGGTGCTCGAGGTCGGCGCAGCCGGTCTCATGTTGGCCGGGCCCGACGGTGAGCTGCGGGTAATGGCCTCGTCCAGCGAAGCCATGCGCGTCTTGGAGCTGTTCGAGCTGCAGTCCAAGGAAGGCCCCTGCTCGGACTGCTATCTCAGTGGCAAGGCGGTGGTGGACCAGGACCTGGCCAGGGTGACCAGCCGTTGGCCCCTGTTCGCCGCTGAGGCAGTGGCGGCCGGCTTTCACTCGGTGCAGGCGTTGCCCTTGCGCTGGCGAGGCACGGTCATCGGCGCCCTCAACCTGTTCCAAGTCGGGCCAGGTGAGATGCTCGAGCCCGATGTCGAAGCCGCCCAGGCCCTGGCCGATGTGGCCACCATCGCCATCCTCCAGCACCGCGCCTCGCTCGAGGCCCAGGTCATCAACCAACAGCTCCAGCACGCTCTCAACAGCCGCATCGTCATCGAACAAGCCAAGGGGATGGTCGCCCAAAGAGAAGGTCTCAACATGGAGCAGGCCTTCTCCGCTTTGCGCACATATGCCCGCAACCAAAACTTGCGCCTCGTCGACGTGGCTGAAGCCGTGATCAGCGGCTCCCTGGCGCCGTCCGCCCTGAGCTGACTGCCCCGGACGAGCCTGACCTCATGAAGCATGCAGCCCCTCCCCTGTCCTTCTGCTCACGTCCTTAGGCCAAGCGCTTTCGCAGCGCACCCAGCGCGCCCCCGTCCCCATAAAAAACTGCTAGAAAATCATTACTAGTATCTATGAACTAGGGTATTGTGGCTGGTAGACGTTCGAGCAAGGGCCGTCGCAAACGGTCACTTGTTCGTCTGTCAGCGAAAGGCCTCAACGCTATTGATGCGACACGAACCGTTCCTCGACTACGACGAGACCACCGGGCTGGGGCGTGTCGTTTTTGACCCCGTTGCTCGCGTTCTAGCTCATCTCGTGGACGGAACGGAACAATTGGGTTACGGCAAATACCAAACGGGCTCGTGGCCACACTGCCGGGTGGGTATAAGGGCGGCTCCACCCCCGTCACGGCGGGCGCCACGCTGGCCGCCGCCGGCCAAACCTTTACTCGGGCCGCCGGCCCGTTTTGTGGCGAGGACGTGTACCTCGTTCGTTTTGGCCCAGGCGCCCCGAACTACTTGTCGGTGGGCGAGTTCTTTTTGACGGGACACCCGTCCTCGACCCGGGTTGCCCAGTGGGGAGTACGGGTTGCGGCCTCGGCTTTCATCGCCAGCCCAGAGCGATCCCGGACCGGTCCCACCGCAGACGGGCAGGCGCGCCCGGGCGAGCCGGAGCTAACCGGGTCCCCGTGATTGGGCGCCCCGGGGGCACGCGGAACGAGATGGCCGAGCAGCAGACGCCGGCGCCGCGCGGCGAACCGCCCACCGGAACGCCGCGGGCGAACGTCCCGAGCTCGCCGCAGCACTGGCGGGGCTGGGCGCTGGGGATCGCTTGCGTTTTAGGGGCCATCCTCCTTATTCACGCGAACGTCAGGCAGGCGCAGGCCCGGAACTTCACTTATACCAGCTTCGTAAACCAAGTCTCGGCCAACCGGGTCTCGACCGCAACGATCACATCAAGCGGCGAAGTCAGCGGCAAGCTCGCCAGTGGCGAGACCTACACGTCGCAGATCCCGATTGCCCTCGACGACACCGCTCTTACCCCCCTCCTCCTCGACCACAAGGTCCAGGTGACGGCGACCAGCACCACCACCACATCGCTTCTGGTCGTGATCGAAGACTTGCTGCCCCTGCTTTTCATTGCCGGCGTTTTGGTGTGGTTTGTCCGGCGCAGCCGCAAGCAACTTGGCGGAGGGCTCGGAGGGATCATGGGTATCGGGCGTTCGAAGGCCAAGCTGTACGACGAGGACAAGCCGACCACGCGCTTCGCCGACATTGCTGGCTACGAGGGCTCCAAAGCGGAAGTCATGGAGGTCGTGGACTTCCTGAAACACCCCCAGCGCTACGCCGCCGCAGGTGCGGTCGGCCCGAAGGGGGTGCTCATGGTTGGCCCTCCCGGTACCGGTAAGACGCTCATGGCCAGGGCCGTGGCCGGCGAGGCGGGGGTGCCGTTTTTCGCCCTGTCCGGGTCGAGCTTCGTAGAGATGTTCGTCGGTGTGGGCGCGTCCAGGGTGCGGGACCTTTTCAGTGACGCTCGCAAGCGCTCCCCCTCCATCATCTTCATTGACGAGATCGACGCCATCGGGGGCCGGCGCGGCCCCGGTGGCTTCGGCTCCAACGACGAACGCGAGCAGACACTCAACCAGTTGTTGTCGGACATGGACGGCTTCGAGCCCGGCGCCAGCGTGGTCGTTATGGCCGCTACTAACCGAGCCGAGATCCTGGACACGGCGCTCTTGCGGCCCGGGCGTTTCGACCGGACGGTAGAGATCCCGCTCCCCAACCGGGCCGAGCGCACGGCCATCCTCGGCATACATGGACGGGGCAAGAAGCTGGCCAGCGACGTGGACCTGGACGCCGTGTCCCGGGGCACACCCGGCTTTTCGGGCGCCGATCTGGCCAACCTCGTCAACGAAGCGGCCATCAACGCCGTCCGGGCCCGACGGGACGTCCTTTCGGCGGCAGACTTTGATGCCGCTCGAGACCGCCTTTTGATCGGGCGCCGAGACCCCTCGAACGCACTGCTGCCCGAGGAGAAATACTCGGTCGCGGTCCACGAAGCCGGCCACGCTCTCGTCGCCGCTCTGTCTGAGCATGCCGACCCCGTGGCCAAGGTCACCATCCTCCCGAGGGGGGCGGCGCTCGGGGTGACCGAACAGTTGCCCCTCTCCGAACGCCACCTGTACCCCCAGAGCTACCTGACGGACTCGCTCACCGTTCGGCTTGGCGGTCGAGCGGCCGAGATCATGGTGCTGGGGGAACCCTCAACGGGGGCGTCCAACGATCTGGCCGGAGCCACTGACCTGGCGACGCGAATGGTCCGGGAGTGGGGATTTTCCACTGAAATTGGCCCCATTGGTTACGGGCCGAGGGGCCGAGCCGAGACAACCCCTTCGCTGGCCGACCGTATGCCGAAGAGACGCAGCGTTCCATCGACCAGGAGGTAGCCGGACTGCTACGCGACGCCGAGGTCAGAGCGACGAAGCTCCTCCTCGACCATCGCGAAACACTTAGTCGGGTCATTGAGCTGCTGCTCGATCGCGAGACGATCGACGGGTCCGAACTCGCCGCCCTTACCGGGGTGCCCAAGCGCACCGTGGAGCCAGACCTGGTTCTAACGTACGGGGCCGTCAAAACAACGTCACTGTCTTTTCTCTAAAGAGCCAGCCGTTTGCATGGCGCTATAGGGCTGCTGATGGCGAAGGACGACCGGCCTCGGAAAGGACTTATTGTCGACGCAACGGCGATCGGCGTCGAGGCCGGTCCGAGAGTGTGGAGGCAAGTGTGGAGCGAACCATCGACCTCGGGGGCGTGCAGGGGGCCGTCTCGCTCACGAGCCCTGTCTTGCGCTACCCCGCCAACCCGGTCCTGGCCCCGGAGGACGTGAACTCGGTATGGCTCGACCCTGGCCTGCAGGTCGTCACCGTCCACAACGCCGGTGCCGCGATAGTCGGCGGTGAGACCGCGCTGCTGTTCCGATCGCATTTGCGCTGCGGGATGAGCGTCCTTGGTGTGGCCCGCAGCCGTGACGGCATAACCGACTGGCGAGTTGACCAACGACCGGCGCTGGTCCCAGCCACACTGAAGGACTCTTTCGGACCTGCAGTCAGCGCCGACGACGTCGTCGACATGGAATCAGGAGGTGTCGAAGACGCCCGGCTCAACCCGATTGACGGGACGATCGCTGTCACTTACAGCGCCTACCACGCCCGAGTTAGGAACCGAGTGAGGGTCGCTCTGGCGACCACAGACGACCTGCGCAGCTTCGTTCGCCAGGGGCCCATGCTGGACCGCGACATGCGCAACGTGGTCATCTTCCCCGACCGCTTCGACGGGCGCTGCATCGGGCTGTTCCGCCCCAACGATCACCGACAAGGCGACGTCGGGGGTGACTACACCCAAATCCGTGTCGGTGAGACCGACGAATTTCGTACCGGTCCCTGGAAGGTCGACGATGAGCCGATCATGCGGACCGGCGCCGGCCCGAGCGCGTTTTCTGACAAGGTTGGCCCTGGTGCACCCCCGGTCCGCACGTCCCACGGCTGGCTCAACCTGTTCCACGGTGTCCGGTCCACGATGGACGGCAACCCGTATGTCTTGGGCATTGCGCTTCACGACCTTACAGATCCCCGCCGGGTGCGCATGTCGAGCATCCCGGTGCTCTTCCCGTCCCCCGCTGACTGCCGCACACCCGAGACGGCCTACGTGCATGTCCCGAACGTGGTGTTCTCCTGTGGGATGGTTCGCCGAGCAGACGGCACCGTCGTGATCTACTACGCCGGTAACGACACGGTCGTCAACATCGGCTTCAGTCACGAAGATGTCCTCGCCGAGCTGTGCACCAGTTACGGCCAGGACCCGCTGACTGGAAGCCTGCTCTACGCACTGTGAGCTGGCCATGGTTCCGCCACGGGACCGGTACAGGAGAGGTCGTCGGCCAAGCCGGCGTGCCCTTGCTCAAGTATTCAAGCTGACGTCATTTCCCTTTTGGATTGCTCGTCGGGGGCTAGCGGCTGGGCTGCCCGATGTCCAAGCAAGTATCCGCAGACGTGCGCTCCGGCCACCTTGTGCTCGACCCGTTGGACGTCGGCTTCAGGGAAAACGGCTCGGAGGAACTCGAGCTCCGTCGAACAGGCGGCTCCGTAGAGGGAGGCCACCGGCCAGATGGCGCAGTTGCAGAGGGTAACCCGATAGCTGTCGTCAGGAAGCTTTTCGAACTCGGCCATATACCCCTCCGCGTCGAGGATCTCGGCCAGCGCGGCCACCTTCTCGTTGAGGTTCTTGCCCTCTAATTGGCCTCGGACGTGCTCTACATGCCGCTCCTGGCGGCGCTCAAAGACCCGGGAGACGAGGTGCGGATCTTCTTCTTCGATGTAGCCGAGCAGCTCAACGGAAAGGTCACCGAGGGCCTGGGCGAACAGCGTCTCGCCCTCGTGGGTGCTGTGGTAGAGGTCGGCCGGTCGCCCCCGGTTCCCGGGTCGCCCTCGTTGCTGGCGCGTGGCGACAAGCCCGGCGGATCTCAGAGCGGCCAGATGTTGACGCGCCGCGCTAGGCGTAACCGCCATTGCCTCTGCGATGTCATCGACAGACGCCTCACCTCGCCTTTTCAGCGCCACTAGAGTGTGCCGCTGCGCTGGTGATAGGTCGGTCGAGGTGACCGGCACACGCTCCACCGGGCGATTCTACGTGGCCACTACATATTATGTGAGTTTCGCAAGGTAAAACTTGTAGGATTGATTGACCTGGGGGATCATGAACCCGAGCCGGTCGACGTCATCGGACGCCGGCCACAAGGAGACGACCATGAGCACCCTAAAGATCGCTGGCCTGAAGAGCACCGGCCCGAAAAACACTGGCCCGGAGATCAGTGGCCCGGAGATCAGTGGCCCGGAGATCAGTGGCCCGGAGATCACTGGCGTGAGAAACACGGGTCGAGCAGCAACGGGAGGCACGCGATGAGTGGAGCCACGGCCGGTCTGCCGAGCGACGTCGCCGAGCTCGCCAGCCGCGAGTACCAGTACGGGTTCGTCACCGATCTCGATACCGATGTCGTCCCCCCGGGGCTTAGCGAGGATGTCATCGCTCTCATCGCCTCCAAGAAGAACGAGCCAGACTGGCTGCTCGAATGGCGCCTGCGCTCGTACCACCACTGGCTGACTCTGGCCGAACCGAAATGGCAAAACGTCAGCTACGGGCCCATCGACTACCAGGACATCAGCTACTACGCAGCCCCGAAGCCCAAGCCGGCGTTGGCGAGCATCGACGAGGTCGACCCCGAACTGCGGGCCATGTTCGACAAGCTCGGGATCTCCCTCAGGGAGCAAGAGCGTCTCGGCGGTGTGGCCGTGGACGCCATTGTCGACTCGGTGTCAGTGGCCACCACCTTCCAAAAGAAGCTCGCTGAAGCCGGCGTCATTTTTTGCTCCTTCTCCGAAGCCGTCCAGGACCATCCGGACCTTGTACGCCGCTACCTCGGTTCGGTCGTCCCGTTCCGGGACAACTTTTTCGCCACGCTCAACTCCGCGGTGTTCACCGACGGGTCGTTCTGCTACATCCCGAAGGGCGTGCGCTGCCCGATGGAGTTATCCACTTATTTCCGCATCAATGCCGCCAACACGGGCCAGTTCGAACGGACCCTGATCGTCGCCGAAGAGGGAGCGTACGTGAGCTACCTCGAGGGCTGCACCGCACCGATGCGGGACGAGAACCAATTGCACGCAGCCGTGGTCGAGCTCGTCGCGCTCGAGGGCGCCCAGATCAAGTATTCGACTGTACAAAACTGGTACCCCGGGGACGCCGAGGGCCGGGGCGGGGTCTACAACTTCGTGACCAAGCGCGGCCGGTGCGCGGCGGACGCCAAGATCTCCTGGACCCAGGTCGAGACCGGTTCAGCCATCACCTGGAAGTACCCCGGCGTCATCCTCCAGGGGGACAACTCGGTCGGCGAGTTCTACTCGGTCGCCCTCACCGCCAACCGCCAGCAGGCTGATACGGGAACCAAGATGGTCCACATCGGCAAGAACACCCGCAGTACCATCGTCTCCAAGGCGATCTCTGCCGGCCACGGGCAGAACACTTATCGAGGGCTCGTGAAGGTCATGCGTTCGGCCGAAGGGGCCCGGAACCACACCCAGTGCGATTCGCTCCTCCTCGGGAGCGACACCGGCGCGCACACGTTCCCCTACGTCGAGGTAAAGAACTCGACCGCACAGGTCGAACATGAGGCCTCCACCTCAAAGATCAGTGAAGACCAGCTCTTCTACTGCCGCCAGCGAGGCATCTCCGAGGAGGACGCGGTCTCGATGATCGTGAACGGCTTTTGTCGTGAGGTTTTCAAGGAACTGCCTATGGAGTTCGCCGTCGAGGCTCAAAGGCTCCTCAACGTGAGCCTGGAAGGAAGCGTGGGCTGATGCTCACCATCGACAACCTCCACGCCAAGATTGGCGACAACGAGATCCTCCGTGGCCTCAGCCTCGAGCTCAAAGCGGGCGAGGTGCAAGCGCTCATGGGGCCGAACGGGTCGGGCAAGAGCACTCTCGCGAACGTGCTCGCTGGCCACGAGGCCTACGACGTCACCGGTAAAGTCCTCTTCGACGGGGAGGACCTGCTCGCCATGCTGCCCGAGGAGCGCGCCGCCGCCGGGGTCTTCCTCGCCTTCCAGCACCCGGTGGAGATCCCCGGAGTCGGGAACCTCTACTTCATGCGCACCGCGCTCAACTCGCTGCGCCGCCAGCGTGGGCTCGACGAGCTCGACGCCATGGACTTCCTGGAATTCGCCAAGGAGAAAATGCAGCTCGTCGAGATGGACCGGAGCTTCATGAGCCGGTCGGTCAACGAGGGGTTCTCGGGGGGCGAGAAGAAGCGTAATGAAATTCTTCAGATGGCCGTCCTCGAGCCCAGGCTCGCCATATTGGACGAGACCGATTCCGGCCTCGATATCGATGCCCTCCGGATAGTGGCGAACGGCGTCAACGCGCTGAGGAGCCAGGACCGAGCGATGTTGGTCATCACCCATCACCAGCGGCTTCTCGATTACATTGTCCCCGATCGCGTTCATGTCATGGCCGAGGGCCGGATCGTGCGTTCAGGTGACAAGCACCTGGCGCGTGCGCTGGAGCAGCACGGGTATGTCGGTTTCGACCAGGTGTCGCTCGAACCCTCGGCGTCAGTCGTGGCGGGGCCGTGAGCACCGGTCGCAACCGTGCCTCGGCTGTCGCGGTAGCGCCCACGGAGGACCTCCAGCTGGTCAAGCCGAACACCAGCCACGACGGTCCCGCGTGGTTATCCGGGGCGCGGCGAGCGGCGACGGATTGGGTCGGCGAGCACGGCTTCCCGACCCGCAAGGACGAGGACTGGCGCTATACGCGCCTCGAACCACTCCTGGCGGTGCCCTTCGAGCCGGCGCCGCCCGGGTTCCGTTACAAGCGCGCACCGACGGCGATCAACGGGCTCGGCCCCGGTCTCGGTGGCGCCCGTCTGGTGTTCGTCAATGGCCGCTTTGCACCCGAGCTTTCCCGCGTCGACGGGCTGCCCACTGGTGCGATGGTGACCAACCTGGCATCGGTGCTGGCCCAGGGGGGCGAGCGCTTGGAACCGATTTTCTCACCCACATTGGCGCCATTTCACCATGCCTTTGCCGCGCTTAACACGGCTCTCACCGAGGATGGCGCGTTCGTCTCCCTGGCCGCCAATGTGGTCGTCGAGGCCCCGATCGAGCTGGTGTTCTTCTCGGAAACAGACGGCGCGCCGCTCGTTTCCCACCCACGATCTGTCGTGCTGGCGGGCCCGGGGAGCCGGGCCACGATCGTCGAGACCCACACCGGCCTCCGCGGCGACGTCTACTGGACGAACGCCGTGACCGAGGTCATGCTCGAAGCGGGCGCCAATATCACGCACTGGAAGGTCCAGGACGAGGCCGGCTCAGCCTTCCATCTGGCGCTGCTCGACGTCCGCCAGGCTCGAGAGAGCAGCTTTTCCTCCGACATGTTCGCACTGGGGGCGGAAATCGCCCGCCACGAGGTGCGGGTCAACCTCGAGGGCGAAGGGGCGAACGTTACCCTCGACGGCTTGTACATGCCCCGCGGCAACCAGCAGCACGACAACCCGGTCCTGGTTGTCCATAGCGCGCCGCGCGGCACCAGTCGTCAGCTCTATAAGGGTGTGGTGGACGAACACGGGCACGGCGTTTTCAACGGCCACATTGTCGTCCGACCGGACGCCCTTGGCACAGATGCGCGACAGGCGAACAAGAACCTGCTCCTCTCCGACGACGGCGAGATCGATACCCGGCCGCGCCTGGAAATCCTCACCGACGATGTCAAGTGCGCCCACGGCGCAGCCGTGGGCCATCTCGACGAGGATGCCCTTTTCTACCTGCGTTCGCGGGGAGTGCCCGGACAGGCGGCGCGCGGCATCCTCACATACGCGTTCGCACGCGAGATGGTCGATCTCATCCCGCACGACCTGCTTCGAGCCCGCGTGGGGGCGTTGGTCACCGACCGGCTGGCAACATGAGCAACGACCTAAGCGAGCTCTACCAGGACGTGATCATCGATAACAGTCGCCATCCGCAGAACTTCCGCCGGATCGCCGACCCAACGCGCACCGTCGAGGGCATGAACCCGCTCTGCGGCGACCAGATCACGCTCTACGTGAAACTCCTCGACGATCGCATCGTTGACATAGCCTTCGAGGGCGTGGGCTGCGCCATCTCGGTCGCCTCGGCCTCGCTCATGACCACGGCGCTCAAAGGTAAGGGGTGCGAGGATGCGCTGGCGCTGTTCGGGTCCGTCCATGCCATGCTGACCGAGAGCCCGGGGCCGAGCTCGCCGCGCCGGAGCTCGGAAAGCTCGCCGCGCTCTCGGGAGTGTCGGCGTTCCCCATGCGGGTGAAGTGCGCGACGCTCGTCTGGCACGCGCTGCGTAGCGCGCTCGAAGGAAAAACCGAGATGGCCTCGAGTGAGTAGATGACGATCAGGCCGGAACGCCGGGCGGTCACCCTTCAACGTGACTGCGACGCCACCCTCATCCCGGGCGGGCGGCAGGTTACGCTCTCGCAGGGCGATGAGGTCATCATCACCCAGTCCCTCGGGGGCAGCGTCACGGTCCAGACCAGTGATGGCTACCTGGCCCGCTTCAGCACCGAGGATGCAGACGCGCTCGGTCTGGTGCTGACCACCGGCACCGGGCCCGAAATCGCCACGCAGAAGACCGGCCCGTTCGATGTCTCGCAGGTGATCGACCAATTGAAGACCGTGTTTGACCCAGAGATCCCGGTCAACGTGGTCGATCTTGGGCTCATCTACGCCTGTGAGGCCGAACCACTCCCCCAGGGTGGCCACCGGGTCGAGATCAAGATGTCGATGACGGCCCCCGGCTGCGGGATGGGGGACGTCTTGAGGGAAGATGCCATCGCCCGGGTCAAGTCGGTACCAGGCGTCAACGAGGTCGACGTCGAGCTGGTCTGGGACCCACCCTGGGACATGAGCCGTATGTCTGACGCCGCCCGGCTGCAGCTCGGCTTCTAACGAGGAACTAGGAGAAAAGGGAGCAGCATGAAGGTCTGGATCGATCAAGACTTGTGCACAGGTGACGGGCTCTGTGAGGAGATCGCGCCGGCAGTCTTCACATTGCTGGACGACGGTCTCGCCTACGTGAAAGAGGGCGACGACGTGAAGAGCCAACCCGGCGGAGCGGCCGGCGTCGCGGTCGTGGTCGAGGGCCTCGAGGATTCTGTGGCCGAGGCCGCCGAGGAGTGCCCCGGCGAGTGCATCTTCATTGAGTCATAACCCGGGCGAGACGCGCTAGTCGCTGGTGACGGCTCCGGCTAGCTCGACCGGCGGCGGCTCGAAGCGCTCGATGACCCGGAAAGTGAGCTGCGCGTTGTCGGCGTCGACGATGATCGTGTCGCCGGCCCGGAACTCTTTCCACAGGATCTTCTCCGAGAGGGGGTCCTCAACCATCCGCTGGAGCGCACGTCGCAACGGGCGGGCACCCATGATCGGGTCGTAACCTTTTTCGACGACCAGGTACTTGGCTTCTCGGGTGAGCTCAATGCTGAGACCCTGAGCCACGAGCTGGCCTCGGAGCCGGTGCACCATCATGTCGACGATCTCGCTGACTTCGTCTTTGGAGAGCTCGTGGAAGACGATGACGTCGTCGACCCGGTTCAAGAACTCCGGCCTGAAGTGTTGCTTCAAGGCATCGTGGACCTTGGCCTTCATCTTGTCGTGCGTAAGCGCCGCGTCCGTTTTGGCGAAACCCACTTGCATCTTGCGCAAGTCGGCCGTGCCCAGGTTTGAGGTCATGATGATGACGGTGTTCTTGAAGTCGACGGTACGGCCCTGTGCATCGGTAAGCCGCCCCTCCTCGAGGATCTGCAGCAGGGCGTTGGACACGTCGGGATGGGCCTTTTCGATCTCGTCGAAGAGCACGACCGAGAAAGGCTTGCGCCGAACCGCCTCGGTCAACTGGCCTCCCTCCTCGTAGCCAACATACCCAGGAGGTGAACCCACCAGCCGGCTGGCGGAGTGCTTCTCCATGTACTCGGACATGTCGAGCTGGACCAGAGCCGACTCGTCGCCGAAGAGGAACTCGGCCAGTGCCTTAGCCGTCTCGGTTTTGCCCACACCCGAGGGCCCGAGGAAGATGAACCCGCCCGGGCGCTTCGGGTCCTTCAAGCCGGCCCGTGTGCGCCTTATCGCCTGCGAGACGGCCTTGAGGGCGTCGTCCTGGCCGATGATGCGCTTGTGCAGCTCCTCCTCCATGCGCAACAGCCTGGAGGTCTCCTCCTCAGTGAGCCTGTAAACGGGGATGCCCGTCCAGTTAGCCAGCACCTCGGCGATGACTTCCTCGTCGACCACGTCGAAGAGGTTGACCCCCTCGGCCCTCCACTCCTGCTCCTTGGTCGCTTTGCGCTGGAGGAGGTCCTCTTCCCGCTCGCGCAGGCGCTCGGCTTGCTCGAAGTCGTGCTTTTCGATAGCGACCTTCTTGTCACTGCTCAGCTTGGCTATCTCGTCCTCGATCGCCTTGTAGTCGGGAGGGGTGCGCATGCGGCGGATGCGTAGCCGGGCCCCGGCCTCGTCAATGAGGTCGATCGCCTTGTCCGGCAGATAGCGGTCGGCAATGTAACGGTCAGCGAGGTTGGCCGCCGACACAACGGCCTGGTCGGTGATGGTAACGCCATGGTGGGCCTCGTAACTGTCACGTAAGCCCTTGAGGATCTCTATCGTGTGGACGAGCGAGGGCTCCTCCACCTTGACCGGCTGGAAGCGGCGGGCCAGGGCGGCGTCCTTCTCGAGGTGCTTGCGGTACTCGTCGAGGGTGGTGGCGCCGATTGTCTGCAGCTCACCGCGGGCTAGCAACGGCTTCAGTATCGAGGCCGCGTCGATCGCCCCTTCCGCCGCGCCGGCGCCAACGAGGGTATGGAGCTCGTCGATGAACAAGATCACGTCATCCCGGGCGCGGATCTCTTTCACGACCTTCTTCAGGCGCTCTTCGAAATCACCCCGGTAACGCGAGCCGGCTATGAGGGCCCCGAGGTCGAGGGTGTAAAGCTGCTTGGCGCGCAGCGTCTCGGGCACCTCATCGGAGACGATGCGCTGGGCGAGGCCCTCGACGATGGCGGTTTTGCCCACGCCTGGCTCTCCTATAAGGACCGGGTTGCTCTTGGTGCGCCGAGAGAGTACCTGCATGACCCGCTCGATCTCGCGCTCTCGCCCGATCACCGGGTCAAGCTTGCCCTCTCGGGCCATCTGGGTGAGGTTGCGCCCGAACTGGTCGAGTACCGGACTGCCCGCCGGCACCTCCCGGCCTTTCGAGGTCGTGCCCGGGGCCGGCTTCTCCTGGCCGGTGGCCTCGGGACCGGCCAGCAATTTGATCACCTGCCGGCGCACCTGCTCGAGGTCGGCGCCCAACCCGACCAGTACCTGCGCCCCCGCCCCCTCGCCTTCCCGCACCAGGCCAAGGAGCATGTGCTCCGTACCTATGTAGTTGTGGCCGAGCTGGAGAGCTTCACGCAATGAGAGCTCGAGCACCTTCTTGGCCCGCGGAGTGAAGGGGGCTGACGCGGTCGTGGACAACCCGGCCGGGCCCCTCTTTTCCTCAAGCTTTTCGCGCACAGACTCGAGGCTGATCCCGAGCGATCCGAGCGCCTTGGCCGCCACGCCCTCCTCTTCGTGGATGAGGCCGACCAAAATGTGCTCGGTCCCAATGAAGTTGTGGTTAAGTAGGCGCGCCTCTTCATGGGCCAACAGCAATACCCGTCGCGCTCGGTCAGTGAAGCGCTCAAACAAAACTGATCGCCTCCTCAGGGCGCAGGGTGCCACACACCCCAAGCACCGTGGGCAGACCAAATTCACCTTGCCCGTTAACCGCCGCGTCGCTCGAAGTGCAGGTCATCCGTGCCCCTTCTTTCGAGCCGGTAGGTCCACTGTACCCGTCTTCCCGTTCGCTGGTGGGCGGGGCTAGGGCTCCTCTTGAAAGTCGCTAACGTCTATGCCCGTTTTTGAGGCCCAGAGCGGCTGAGCACCACCTGGTCGCCGGTCCCCGGAGCCCCCACCTGGGCGATCGGGGCCATCGTCAGCACCAGCTGTGGTCGCCGGCGGTCTCGGCCCGGGCGGTCGTGGCCGGCAATCGCCGGCGTGGAACTCGCTCACCTGGGCACCCACGATGGTCACTTCGCCGATCTCGCCGGTGTCTTCGCGGCCCCAAATGGTATAAGTGCCTTCGGGCAATTCCGGGTATAGCCCGGCGACGATGTCCTTGTTGGTCGCCCTCCGGCGCCGTACCATGGTATGGATGTGATGGCTACGCAGTGTCCCGGCCGGGGTGAGGTCGATCTCTGAGCCCAGGCACGTTTCGTCTGCGTAAAGGATGAGAGCGCCGATGTCGCCGCCGATGTCCAAGACCAGGGCATCAGGTGGCCCGGACCCGGGGCCCAAATCCTCGAAGGGCTGTTCCTCTTGGCCCGGCCCGATTTCCGTGCTCAAATGTTGGGGGCGCATCCCGGCTGGTTACTTGGCGTCAGGGTGGGCCAACGGAGTGGCGGCCGGGTTGTTGTAACCATCGTGAGGATCGGCCAGGTAAGGGAACGTCGCCTGGAAGCAGCTAGGTTCCGAGGGGCCCCATCGGTCACGGCGTTGACCACCGCGTCGACTTTGTAGGTCTTGTCGACCAAAGCGATGGTCGCCCCGGCCAAGGCCTGCAGTTCGATGGTGACGACGTCATCCCGGGGCCTCCGGCCGTTGGGGAAGCCGCCCACATCGCCGCCGAGGACGCCGAGGGGGCTGTAACCCTTGTCGCCCACGGTCTTGGGCGATACCGCCACGTTCAGGCGGAGCATTTCGGCCAGGACTTTGCCGCCGACGTTGGTCGGGGCGCTCGGCAGGATGCTGGCCGGGATCCCGGTCAGGAAAATGGCCTCGATATCTGGGCGCTTTTTGCCGGCAGCCTGGTAGGCAGCAAGGTGAGGGAAGGCCCCGGGGTACAGTGCGGGGATCAGTTTGGCTAGCTCCGGGTCGGCCACGGCCGCGGCGAACTGGCTGTCTTTGACCGGTGGTTGGCTGTTGAAGTAGTCCTTGAACGCCACCGGCACCACCACTTCGTTGACCAACGGGCTGCCCAGACGGGAGACCTGGACGTAAGGGCCGCTATCAACCGTTTTACCCTCCCCTGCTTGGATCCTCTTCACCGTCTGGCGGCTAGCCGTGGTCCAAATCCCGAGCACTGACGCTGGATCGGTCGGGCTGGTCGGCCTTGACTGGTCCGACGTCAGCTTCCTGATCGGCACTTGGATGGCAATGGTGTGCACATTTTTCGACGCCAAGGGGTTCACCCCTGCGCCGTTCGCCAGCGGGATCAAGTGGTGGCTGTTCAAGGGGCGAAGCCCGCCCAGGTCGAACACCGACCCGAGGTCGACGAAGAACCCTTCTGCTCGTTGCCCGGCGAACACCACCTCACCGGTGGGCAGTTTGCGTATAGCGGCGGCCGAAAGGGAAGGATAGTCCGGAGTGGAACGGGGGCCAATGTTGCACGGTGGGCACGGGAGGCCCGCTTGCAACACCTTGGCCGTACCGGAGGCGTCTACCAAGGATACGTAGTAGAACTGCGGCCGGTTGAAATGGGCATAGGTCGTGCTACCCGGCGGTGGAGGCATGATGGTGCTGGTGTTGTACAAAAAGGTGTTGGGGTCCACCGTCTCGGTTCTGAAATTGAAATTGTAGGTCCACTCGGCCACGCCGTCGCCGTTGTTGTCGATGTGGATCGAGTAGAGCACGTCGTCGCCGAACTCAAAGAAATTCGGCCCTCCGGCAGGATCTTGCAGGGGGACGTAGTTGGCTAGGATCGTGACGGTGTCCGGCTTGTCCGGGCTCACGAAGGCATAGACGTCGGTGCTATCGACCACCGGGTCCTTTGATGTGCCTGGTGCTTCTCGGTGCGATGACATTGCTCAGCTCTCCTTGGCGTCGGTCACTACTGGACAGGTCGTGGTCAGCGAACTCACTGCAGGGCCTTCAATAACGTCTCGGTGACGGCGCGGTTTTGGAAGGTGACCTTCTGGGTCCCGGAATAGATGGAGATCGTGCCGGACGAGCGGTCAACGACGTGGGCCATGACTTCAGTGCCGGGGGACGACGAGGACGCGACGCTGTGCTCGTGAGAGGCATCCGGCGCCGGCGCCGCCGAGCCTGGCCAGGCCGAGGGCCGACGGCCCGACGGCGGCGATGGCGCCCACGGCGGCCGCCCCAAGGGAGGCATCGCGAAGAAAGCGGCGGCGCGAGATAGCAGGCATTTAGTTCTCCTTGCGGGTGGCGGGGAATGCGTGGGTGAGTATGGGGTAAATCTCACCTTGTCTTCGGACCAACGCCACCAGCCGGATGTCTAAAAAGGCAAAAACTTTCTCCGCTGTCGCTCTCGACGCCATCGCATAGGTCTTGGCGGAGAACCGGTCAGTTCACAGGACGGTTCTCGATGGACGCCACCGCCGCGACACGTGGCAACGCATCGTTCAGATCCTGGGCCATTGTCGTACCGTCGTACCCGGCCAGCCAGGTCTGGTGGAATGATTGCAACTTTTCCGTCGGCGTTCCGTCGCTCGAGGTAAGCCGGCCCTACCGAGTTCGACGTGGCCCCTAACGTGAACCGGTGACGTCAGGCCGGTGAATAACCAAGGCGTTCGCGATCAAGGCAGTCCAGGACATCGGTGGGCCCGCCCACGGCAAACTTACGGGCGAAAAGCTTTACGGGGCCCCACCCTCCCTGCTCGCCGCCGTGCTCGGACGCGACTGCGAGGTCGTGAAGGTCGACAAGTCCCAGGTCTTCGGGGTGAGAGCCCCCGCCCCAGCGAGAAAACCAAAGGTTGTCGTCAGATACTTCATCACGGAATGGCGAGGCCATGGCCAATGACGGCAATAGAAGCTCGTCAGGTAGCCATGTGCGCCGAAAAAAGCGCGACACATAGGGGTCCTTGTCGAAGCGGGCCACAATCCAAGCGGCCAGACGTCCGGACAATGCGCACTGGGCCTGCCCATAGTAGGGCACGACCCCCTCTGGTGGTCGGCGCGGGAGTGGCACCTGAAAGCGGCGACCGAAAACACCTCGGTTCCAATGACGGACCCGTGACCTCGCCCCGTCGCGTCCGAGCCACGGTACCGGGATCCGGGAATGGCGCACCCACGACCTCGTGGGTCCCTGCTGGAGGTAGGCATGTACTTGGTCGGCGCTGCGGAGCAGGTAGTCCGTCCCCGTGAGGATCACAATGTGCGACGCCCCCGCGCTGGCCGCTTCCCGAAGCCCGGCCAGAGTGGCCTCCACCAGACCCCAAGAGCCCCAGCCTGTTCGATATCTGGGCAGCGCATGGACGCCACCGCCCACCACGCTCAAGATTTCGTCCGCGACGCCGCCGGGTGCGCCCGCGTCGACGTGGATATACGTCGGGTACGGTCTCAGACGCTCAACCAAACGATGGACCCGCGCCGGGGCGGTGTGGGTCAAAACGACGTAACTCGTCCGGTCGTCAATTGGGCGGGTTAAGGTCACGTTCCAATCTTGACTGCTTCCATCATGTTTGTCCAACCCATGGATAGACTTGGTTGGCTTTCCGCCCGGGAGCCGGTCCCGGTGACCCCCGGGCCATCCCGGGGTAGCATCCATCGAGTTGGGGCGAAGGAGGTTCTCATGTCCGAAGATCAGGAGCAGGAGCAGGCCAAGTGGAGCATCGCCGAGTGGCACGGCAAGATGATCGTCGATCGTGACGGCGAAAAAATCGGCAAGCTGCAAGACGTCTATGTCGACGTCGAGACGGACGAACCGCAGTTCGCGACCGTTAAGGAGGGCTTCATCGGCCGTCACTTGACCTTCGTGCCGTTGGGCGGTGTCCATGTCGGCCCGGAGGACTTGCAGGTCACGGCGACCAAGGAGCAGGTCCGTTCGGCGCCCGACATTGAGATGCATGGCGAGGAGCTTTCTCAGGCGGACGAGTCGACGCTCTACCACCACTTCGAGCTGAACTACACACCGCCCGACACCCCGAGCGGGCGTCGTCTCGCTCGTCGCTGAATTGCATTCGTCTTCCGCATAGCCAATGGCCACTTGGGCCAGCTCGCATTGGTGAGAGCGGCTAACTGGCGGTCGCGCCGCTAGCGTCCCAGTGGAAATGACCGACGAACCGGAATTGCCTCCCTACGCGTCAGCGCATCTTCTGTCGACGTCCGTGAACCGGCTGAACCGCCTGCGGGCGGCCGTTCTAGGTTGCAACGACGGGCTCATCAGCACAGCCGGTCTGGTGGTGGGGGTGGCGGCCGCTACGTCCAGTACCACGACCCTCGCACTGGCCGGTCTGTCTGGCTTGACCGCGGGGGCGTTGTCGATGGGAGGGGACGACCGCCGCCGTCCTCGGCAAGGCGCCCTCGGGCCGGGCCACGCTTCGCAACATCGCGGTGGGAGCATCGACGATGGCAGTGACGTATGCGCTCGGCTCTATTGGCCACGCCGTGACCTAGCCTAATGCGACAAGGCTACGGGTCAGCGGGGCAGCATGACGTTGCCGAACGGCCCCAGGAGGTGCCAGCCCGCAACCTTCGTCCCGTTGGTCTGGCCGGGCGAAGTGTCTCCCTTGAAGTAATAGAGCAGGTGCCCGTAGTAGGCGACTTGGTTGGCCTTTTGCCCATCTACCTTTGCGACTTCAGATTTCTTTATGAGCGTCCCCGTAGAGACGGTCCCGCTCGAAGTCAAGGCCGTCCACGTGGAAGCGCAGGTCCCGGTGCAGGCACTTTTGGTCCCGTGGTCCTCGTCGAACACGTAAAGGGAGTGCCCGTTGGGGCCGATCACAAAGATGCCGGGTTTGCCCTTCGCCAAGCTAAGTGTCTTCCCCGTTGCCTTGGCCGAGCCGATAGCGCCCAATTCGCCGCCGATCGACTTCCCGCCCGAACCGGTGGAAGCGGAGGCCGCAACTGGCGCGACTGCACCCAAGCTAAGGAACATCACGGCACTAACTCCCAGGAAATGGCCCAATCTATGCTGACGTTTGGTTCGCACAACCGCTCCTTTGTCCCGCGCTGCGGGCCAGAGACGGGCTAGCTGTTGGCCAGACGCGGTCTCAGTCCCGGTCGTTCAGTACATACGGACAGAGAGCCCAAACAGATTGCCACCGACAGGCGCGTCCAAGCCCGTGGCCGCCCCCGTCGTCCGGGATCCCCCTGAAAGCTATGCGGCTGGCTGCTTGACCGGCAGCCGTACCTGGAACCGGGTGTCACCCGGTGAGGAATCGACGCGGATATCGCCGTGGTGACGTCGGACCACGATCCGGTAACTGATGTCCAGGCCAAGGCCCGTTCCGTGACCGACGTCCTTCGTAGTGAAGAACGGTTCAAAAATTCGGCGCTGTATGGACGGCGGTATTCCCGGACCGGTGTCCCCGATCTCGACCAATATGCAGTCGCCATCCAGGCTCGTAGTTATCGTCAGCGTTCCTTCGCCGTCCATCGCATCGATGGCGTTGTGGATTATGTTGGTCCATACCTGATTGAGCTCACCACCCTGCGCCGAGATCTTGGGCAGGGACGGGTCGTAATCCTTGACGAGCTTGATGCCCTTCTTGAACTTGTACGAAAACATGACCAGGGTGCTGTTCAGGCCTTCGTGGATGTCGATCTCCCCGAATTGGCCCTGGTCCAGGTGGCTATAGTTCTTCATCGCCCCGACGAGCTCAGAAATCCGTCCCGCCGAGTTGCGGATCTCGCTGACGAGGCTGTCGATATCGACGCCCAACGACAACCAGCGAACCGTGTCCGGCGCTGAATCGCCGGAGCATTCGAGCACGCTTTCCAACCAGGCGTCGTCCAGCCCGGCGGACACCAAGGTGGCGGCCACTTCCCAGGGGTTCTCAACGCCCGCCTGACGGAGGCGAGCGCCCAGCTCGTCTTCGAGGTCGCCCGATTGGAGAGCCGACAAAGTTGGTACAGAACGCGCCCGGCTCGACCGCCTCGCCCAATAGCTCGAGAAGAGCCGAAAACTCGGTTTCGGTGAGCTTGGGGGCCAGACGTGACGAGCACGCGGCGGGCCTCCTGGAGCCTCCCACCGAGCGCCTCTGCGGCACGCACCTCGGCGGCGGCGGGGTTGTTCAGTTCGTGCGCCAGGCCCGCCGAAAGGGCGCCCAGCGCCATCAACTTGTCGCGCTGGCCGGAGAGGGCTTCGGCATTGGTGAAACCGTGGAACAGCCCGTCCAACAGGTGCACTGCCATCGGGAACCAGGTGTTCAGCAGGTAGGCGAAATCTTCCGCCCGGAGCTTGAACAATCGAGACACGTGTAACTGTCCTCAGGTTGGAGGTATAGGACTGGTCCGCGGCCGAGCTGATAAATGCCCGGGTAGCCCCGGCGTACGCACCGGGCTGGTTGGCAGTGGAAAATATGACGTCAGTGGCGTCCATGCGCTTCACCAACTGGATCTCGCCGCCCAGCAACACGTAGAAGTATTCGGCCGGATCGTCCTGGTTGTACACGTTGACACCCGGGTCGTAGGTTTCGACGGTACCGTGGTCGACCAACCAGTCCAGTTGCTCGTCGCTGAGGCTCTCGAAAAGAAAACAGCCTCGCAGCTCAGCTTTCGAAGCAGTCACGTCGCTCACAACAGCTCCAGGTACCGATGGACGAGGGTTACCGCCATGGCGCCCTCCCCGACGGCGGACGCCACCCGCTTGACGGACTGACCTCGCACGTCGCCTGCCGCGAAGATCCCCGGGACGCTCGTTTCCAGGTAGTACGGCTGGCGTTCGAGGGGCCAATCGGCCGGGAGTTGCCCGTCTGTCAACAGGTCCGGGCCTGTCAGTACGAAACCATTTTCGTCCCTGACGACCTCTTTACAGAGCCAATCGGTGTAAGGGGCAGCCCCGATAAAGACGAACAGCCACGAGGCGTCTACTTCTTCCTCTGTACCGGCTTCCCGGTCGGCGATCCTCAAGCGCTCCAGGTGGTCGCTCCCGCTGGCCCCGACGACCTCGCTGCACGTCCGCAGGTGCACATTGGGCAGTTGACGGATCTGTTCGATCAAGTAGTGGGACATCGAACGCTCGAGGTTGTGGCCTCGGACCATTATGGTGACTTGACGGGCGAAGCGAGAGAAGAATACCGCCGCCTGTCCCGCCGAATTAGCGCCGCCGACTATATAGACGTCGTCGCCGGCGCACGACTGAGCCTCGGTGGCGGTGGCACCGTAGTAGACACCACTCCCGGTGAAGGCGTCGATGCCCGGCACGGCCAGGCGGCGGTAAGCCACACCGGTGGCGAGGAGGACGGCGTGCGCCGACAGCTGGCTGCCGTTAGCCAGGCCGACCACCCGGGCCGACCCGCACACGTCGAGGCTGGCCACGTCCGAAGTGAGCAGCATCTCCGCCCCGAACCGGCGGGCCTGGGTGGTAGCCCTCCACGCCAGCTCGCCGCCGGTGATACCACTCGGGAAGCCCAGGTAGTTCTCTATCCGGGAACTCTGCCCGGCTTGGCCTCCGGTTGCTTCCCGCTCAACCAGCACGGTACGCAGTCCTTCCGAGGCGCCGTACACCGCTGCCCCCAGCCCGGCTGGCCCACCCCCTATCACGATGAGGTCATAGAAGGGGAGCGCTGGTGTGGAAGAAAGGCCGAACGCCGCCGCCACCTCCGCCGTTGAAGGAGCGTGCAGAGTCTGGCCGGTTTCAGTGATAACGAGTGGCAAGTGGTCGACGTCCCCACCGCTGGCTGCCAAAAGGGTGGCCGCCTCCCCGTCCCGTTCGAGCTCGAGCCACTTGAACGGCACCTGGTTGCGAGTAAGGAAATCCTTCACTTCGTGTGACGGAGCCGACCAACGGTGGCCGACCACCCGGGTGCGTTCCTCCGACTTGAGACGGTCCTGCATTTTCCAGTCTTCCAGCAGGTCGTCGAGGACCGGGTAGAGCTTCTCTTGCGGCGGGTCCCAGGGCTTCAGCAAGTAGTAGTGGACATCGGCCTGGTTGATGGCGGCAATGGCCGCGTCGGTGTCAGCGTAAGCCGTGAGCAGGACGCGGCGGGCTTTCGGGTAAAACTGGCGGGCCTGTTCCAGGAACTCGACCCCGGTCATTTCCGGCATCCGGTGGTCAGCGAGCAGGAGACCGACCTTCTCGTCCCGAAGCTTCAGCTCCTTCAGCGCCTCCAGGCCCTCGGCCCGGACTCGGCCCGTCGGATGCGGTACTCCTCGCCGTACTGCTGGCGGAGGTCGCGAGCGAGGGACCGAGACACTTCGGGGTCGTCATCGACAGTGAGGAGGATCGGCGGGGCCATGACCGCCATTGTGGCACGGTCCCGCATGTTTTCCGCCGGCCGGTTCGGCCAGCCGGTTCAGCGGCCTTCAGCCGGCCCGCCCGGGTGGCGCTGGCGGGCCATGGGTTCGGCACGGCGGGGATCGGCACGGCGGGGATCGGCGGGCGTCGGGCACAATGGACGAGTGGAAAAACCGAAGGTCGTATCAGTCGAGGAGTGGCAGGAGGCCCGCGACGAGCTGCTCAAGGCGGAGAAGGAGGCCACCCGCGCGCTGGACGCGCTGGCGGCGCGGCGCCGCAGGCTCCCGATGGTCAAGTTCGACAACGGGTACGAGTTCGACACGCCGACCGGCACAAAGACCTTGCTCGACCTATTCGACGGGCGAGTGCAGCTCGCCGTCTACCAGTTCATGGACCGCGGGCCAGATGAGTACTGCCCGGGCTGCACCGCGTTCACGAACAATGTCGCCGATCTAGCCGGCCTGGGCGAGTCCGGGATCACCTGGGTGACCGTCTCCAATATGCCGCTCGCTCAAATCGAGGCGTACAAGGCCCGGATGGGTTGGACGCTGCCGTTCGTCTCGTCGTATGGCTCGTCGTTCTCGGACGATTGCGGCGCCGGTGAGCTCTTCGCTCTGAACATGTTCCTGCGTGACGGCTCGGACGTCTACCGGACGTATACCACCACCGCTCGCGGCCTCGACCGGACTATGTTCGTCCAAAACATCAAGGACCTAGCCCCGTACGGCCGGCAAGAGGATTGGGAGGACTCCCCGCCCGGCTGGCCCCAATATCCCACGTACGGATAGATAAGACCGGAACGGGCTGCCGCGGTCGCTTCAGGACACTAACGCTCCCTCGATCTGTCTCCGAGGTCGAGCAACGTTTTGCCCCTGAACACGCCGCCACCGGGAGGCGCAAACTTGTGGCTTCCCGGTGCTCGCGTCGTGTTGGCGGTAAAGGGATCCAACCGAGCCGCCGGCCCGGAAGCGATGGCCCGGCCCCTACAGGGACCTGATGCCGGCCACGACATGCAGCGCCTGAGGGAGGGTGAGGCGGGACGTGTCGATGAACATCTGAGTTTGCTTTTTCGGGCTGGTGCCGAACTGGTAGGGCTGAGCCCATTGGAGGACGTACCCGCTCTTGACCCCCGACGCCGTGGTGCAGTACTTCAACACCGCGGGGCTGCAGTACACAGACACCCGGACCTTGACGGACCCCTTGGGGATGGCAACGTTCCAGACGCCGACTTGCCAGGCTGTACCGGGGTTGTTGCAGATCGTCGGGTAGCCCTCGGCGACGGAGAAACCCGATAACTTGCCCTGGTTCGATGCAGGAGCGTAGGCCTTGCCGTACGTAGCGAAAACGGACTGGTCTTGGCCAGCTCCGCATGAGAGCAGCTTGAAGTTGCTCATAGACAAGCCCAGGACCGTCTGGGGCTGGTACACGGGGTAGCTCAGGCCAGCCTGGGCGGCGTCCCAAATATTGGGGACACCCGAGGCCGCGGCCGGGACGGCGAGAGCGGCGACGACTGCGCCAGTGCCGGCCCCTGCTGCAACTACCCGGGCTAGGGCGCGGCCCTGTCGCCACCAGGGCTGGTGGTGCACGGCATTTGTCTCGGGGGCTGGGCCGGTCTCGAGCCTGGCACTAGCGGCCTTGGGGTCGTGGCTCCTGAGGTTGAACATTTTCTGTTGTCCTTTCCGTAGCTGTCGCTCGTGTGGCGAACCCACCCCTTCAATGTCCTTCTTTGGGGCCGCGCCCGCCCTAGGGAAAACCCCTAATTCTCGCCAAGCGAAGCCGGCGAGACGGCCCGTGCGGTCGACGCGGGCTTGGCTTCATGGCAAGACGCTGCTAGGGTGCGTGGGGCTTTGCCCCGGAAGGTCCATGAGCTCGCGCTGACCATCGCCATGGCCAGGGAGTGCGACGGTTGCATCGTTCCCCAGGCCAAAGGCGCTGTCCGGTATGGAGCAACGCCGGAGGAGGTATAGCCGTCCCCTTCTCTGCGCTCTCGTTACCCGTCCGGCTAGTCGGGGACGGCATCCCTGTACCGTGCGTCGACGGCCACGAGCGCCCGTACCTGTCGTGCGACGCGGCAGCGTCGACGGCTCCGTTGCCGGCCGTGCTCAGCGCGGTGGAGGAATTCCTACCGTGGTACTCGAGCGTTCACCGAGGTGCCGGTTATAAATCGCAGCGCTCCACCGACGCCTACGAAGCGGCCCGGGAGAGCGTTCTGAACTTCGCCGGCAGGAACGGCCGCGACGACATAGCAGTTATATGTCGCAACACGACGGAGGCGGTTAACCACCTCGCCTACCGTTTGCGTTTGACAAAACAGGACGTCGTGGTGACGACCGTCGTGGAGCACCACGCCAACCTCCTCCCGTGGGCCCGAGTGGCCCGTTGCCGTTACGTCGAATGCGAGAAGGACGGGACCATCGGCATCGCGGCCGTGACGGAAGCACTTGACGACAAACCGCCTCCGAAGCTCCTCACCATAACGGGCGCTTCCAACGTCACTGGTTGGATGCCACTCATCGCCGAGATTGTCGCCGAGGCCCACCAGCGTGGTGTCCCCGTGATGGTGGACGCGGCGCAGCTGGCGCCCCACAGGCAACTGCCTGACGGGCCCGACTTCATCGCTTGGAGTGGCCACAAGATGTACGCCCCGTTTGGTGCGGGGGTGCTTATTGGGCCGCGCCAGATGTTCATTGAAGGCGACCCCTTCCTCGTCGGTGGCGGGGCCGTCGACCTGGTCGAACTGGACGAGGTGGTTTGGACCCAGCCCCCGGAGAAGGAAGAGGCGGGTTCGCCCAACGTCGTGGGTGCGGTGGCTCTGGGGGCTGCCATCGAACACTTAACGCAAATCGGTTGGCCGGCCATAGTCGCCCACGACAATCAACTTTCTTCGGCCCTGCGCCGGGGGCTGGCCGCGATCCCCGGCGTCCGTCTTCTCGGCCCCGGCCCTGAGGCAGAGACGCTACCGGTCGCTACATTTACGGTTGGCGGCATCGCACACTCCCTATTGGCAGCGCGGCTCTCAGCCGAAGACGCTATAGGCGTCCGCCACGGGTGTTTTTGTGCCCATCCTTACCTCATGCGCCTGCTCGGCCTCGAAAGCGCGGACGTCGAAAGGTACCGAGCTCAGGTCCGGGCGGGGAACCGGGCCGATATCCCGGGAGCGGTCCGGGCCAGCCTCGGCATAAACGCCACCATCTCCGACGTCGAGCGCCTCTGTGCCGCCGTCGCCCGCTTGGCGTCCGGTGATCCGGCGCCGGTGCAGTACGACCAGGACCGCCAGACCGGCGACTTCAGCCCGGCCGGGCCACGGGCGCCAGGGTTAGCCGCGGAAAGGCGGCACGGCTCGTCCTGCTCGACCGGCTGAAAGGCCGCTCACCAAGTCTTCGAGCCCACCATCGCGCCTCAGTTCTGGGCCGTCTCAGTTCTGGCCCGCCTCAGTTCTGGCCCGTCCCAGTTCTGGCCCGTCTCAGTTCTGGCCCGCCTCACTTCTGGCGCAAATCGCCCTCACGCGGTCGGGCCGCCGGTACCAGCTCGAAATACTCGCGGCCGAAGATTTCTTGCAACAGGAACTCAGGGAACATGTCGGGCTCCAGCGGGAGCTGACTGCGATAGGCGGCCAGGGCCTCCACCTTGCGCTTGACCTGTGCGGATACGTCGCAGGCCACTACCGTCCGAGCTTCCCGGCTGCTGGTCGCACGCGAGGAGGCCTCCACTGTGGTACCGAGCGGCGCTCCGGCCAGTCGGGCCTCGCTCCCCCGGCCTGCGAACTTCGAAGGTGGCGCGGCCGACAGGACGAGACAGGTAAGGCTGTCGGCAGCGACGACGTCCGCGCTCCGACGCCGGCGCCCTGCGATGCCCAGCTCGCCAAAGAATTCCCCCACCCCGAGCCGCGCCACCAGGTCCCGCCGACCTGCTTCAGTCTCCTTCCATACGTCCGCGGCCCCCGATAGGACCAGGAACAGCTCGTAGGCAGCCTCTCCCTGCTCGACGACGAAGGACCCGGGCGGGTACCAGCGAACCTCGACATGGTCGCGGATGGTACGTAGCGTGCCCACCTCCTCTGCCAATATCAGGAGGGCGTGGGCAAAGGCCGGGCTCCCGGCGAACCGCTTGGGTTCGCTGACCAGCCATTCCGCCAAGCGTTCCATAAGCAGCACATCGCCAGGAGGGAAGCACCCGTAGTAGAGCGCCGGCGCTCGATGAGGGGGCGAGGTCGTTGCCACCCCGGGAGGGGCCCAGGGCCTGGCTGCTCGTTGACATGCCGCCGTGGCCACGGCGCCGATAGCGATGTGGTCCGGGTGGCCGTAGCCGCCGTCAGGGCCAAAGGTTACGACGGCGTCCGGCCCGAAGTCCACGATGATGTCCGCCACTTCATCTACGAGAGCGGAAAAATCGGCGTCGGCCAGAGTGCCGTCGAGGTGGTCCAGACAGCGGACCTGCGTAATACCGAGCCGCTCGCAGGCGAGGCGCAGTTCTCCCTCGCGGACGGCGCCAATGCTGCGCCGAGTGCCTATAGACGCGTCGCGGATCTGGCCCGCCTGCCCTCGCGTCGCTGACACGACCATGACTTCGGCGCCGCTGGCGGCATAGCCCGCAAACGTGCCCCCGGCGCAGAACGTTTCGTCATCGGGATGGGCGAACACGCCGAGCAGGCGACGATGGCGTCCCAGGAACCCTCCCGGCTGGATCTGCATCGTGGGCGACCCTACGCCGCCCACCGTCAGGGGGGCTAAGCGCACTCTTCATCCGCTGTGGCGGATGTGGCAGGGCGGAGTACCTGTTAGTAAGGAACGAGAGGACCCGCGCCCCGGCCCGTTACGCCCGGAAACCGGCGGGGCCAATCGATAGGTTTGCACGGCCGTCGCCGTTCCAGCCATCAGGAGGATTTCATGTTGACCATCGAGGAAGTGGTGGAACGGCACGACCACGGCCCTGAGCACTCGGCCCTGAGCGCTCGGGCCGTGAGCGCTCGGGCCTGGTCGCCGATGGGGTTGGTTTCGGCCAGACCGCCCTCTTGGCAGTGAGGGCGAAGACCACCGATGCCGGAGCGGTCAGGCCCTCGCGCCAGCGAGCGGATATTGAGCCGCGGTACTTCTGGCCAGGTACGACGGTCGCGGGCAACTCGCGATGGCCGGCCGTGGCCGACAACCCGGCGCTGGCCCTGGAGACCGGGCCCGGCGAACAGCTGTCGATCATGGCGGTCCGGGCCTGGCTGTCCCAATACGGTCTCGACGCGGCACGCCATGATCCCGAACAGGTGGTGCACCTGGTGCTGCGCCTAGCCCAAATGGGCAAGCCAGAGGTGCAGGGATGGTTATCCCGCGTCGAGCAGGCCCATACCGATCCGGATCCGAGCCTGCGGGCCTTGCTGCATTGCACGTGGGCGGAGTACCACCTGGCCCGGGGGGAGCCGGAGCGGGCCCGGCCCCACAACCAGGTGGCGACCGAGGCAGCTTGGCAGGCCAATCGCCACCATCCGCTGCTCGCCAGCCTGGCGGTGCAACGGGCACGAAGTTACTTGATGGCTGGAGATGTAGTGGGGGTGAGCGGCGTGGTCAACTCGCCCTCGGCTCCCGTTGGCCACCCCATCGTGGACGACGTCCACCTGCCCGCTCTGCGGGCGTGGGTGGCGTTGCAGGCCGGCGACCTGAGACTGGCCAGGCGTATCGCTGAGGAAGTTTTTGACGCCGCCAAACAGCTTGGCGCTCCACCCGACGATATAGGGACCATCCTCGCTACCGTCGTCGGCGCCGCCCTTGACCTCGAAGCGGGCCGGTTCGCGGCCGCCGAGCGGCAACTGAGCGCCGCAAAGACCGCCGCGGAGGCCCTCGGGAGCACAGACCTGAACAGCCTCGTCTCCCGGTGGTCCGCCAGGTTGGCGACCGACCAAGGGCACGAGGAAGCGGCCGCGTCGTACCTGACCGAAGCCCGTTTTGCTTTCGCCGCGCCTTCGCAAAGTGTGCGGGCCGAGCTGGCCGTCGAGGAATTGCGCCAAGCCATAGCTTTCGCCCCCGAACACGGGACCGAACTTCTATCCGATCTCCCCGATCGCATCGAGAGCAAGTTGCTACGAGCGCGCCTAGCTATCGCCCTCGGAGAGCCGAGCGCTGCTGACGAACTTCTGGGCTGCCTCGACACGGCCCAGACGAAACGTGAACGCGTCGAAGGGGGCGTATTGCGCGCTCTGGTGGCGTTCGGCCACGACGTCCCTGCGGCGCACATTTACCTACGACGGGCTGTATCGCTGGGACGGACCGAGGGGTTCTTGCGGACCGTCATCGGACAGGGACTCGCCGTGTCCGGCCTGCTCCGGTCGTTCTCCCCCGACCAGACGCTGGCGGCCTACACCGGAGAGCTGATCACCATGGCCGACGCCACCCTCGCCCCCCTGCGCCAGAGCACCGTGACCGACTTCGTCGAGCAGCTCAGCTCTCGCGAGGTTACGGTCCTGCGCTACCTGCCAAGCCGGCTCACCAGCCATGAGATCGCAGCGCAACTATTCGTGTCCATGAATACCCTCAAGACTCACCTGAAAACGATCTACCGCAAGCTCGGCGCGAGCTCGCGGTGGGAAGCGGTCGACATCGCCCGGGCGGCCAAGCTGATCTGAAAAAGGGCGTTCGCAGGCATGGGGTCGCCTCCCCCGTCTATGTGGAGGAAGCGAGTGGTCGTGCTTTAGCCCCGGCCATCGCCGTTGCGAAGTCGGATTCAAAGTCGCCTTGGACGCAGTCGGTCACGATCTTGGCGGTGGCGTTGGACAGGATCGGGGTGATGTGCCCTGCGTCGTGACCGACGGCGACAACCACCACCCCGGTCTGGCCGGCTTCGAGGAGGTTGGCCATGGTGCGGATCAGATCCCTGGGGACTTCGTGCCAGAAGTGACTGACGATCACGGCGGCCCCCTCCCATGCGGCCCTGGTCGCCAACACGGACGCCAGGATTTTGATGCCCAACGGGGCGGCCACGACGGTGAGGGCGCTTCCGAGCAGGACGCCTCCCCAGGCCAGCGGCGTGGCCGAGCTGTGGTGACGGGCGATCTCCAGCCATCCGTTCGCGCCCTTCTCCACCGCCGCGGCGGCCACCTGATCGACCCGGGCTTGGTGTCTAAGGCCCGTCAGGGCGTGGAGATCACGCTCGGCGGTCGACCTGGAGGGGTAGGAGGCGACGGCCAGGACAATTGGATGGTCACTCATGAGCGGGCTCCCTGCGGTCAACGAATCCCTTGCCGCGGATTCATCCTCGTTGTTGGCCAACTATTTGTCTCCACCCGCACCGGGGTGAAAGAGGTCTCATGGCGAAGTCAGCCCTGGCTCCGTAGCTGCCCCCGACGGGTATGCTGCGCCCGTGACCGCACCGGCCCGAGCGGGTCTCCCCTGGGCGTTGTTGCGGCCCGACCAGGCGGAGCGTCCATTCCAGCTGTTGGAGTCGAAGCTTCACCCGCCGGTGGCCCGGCCCGGGATGGTGGCTCGCACCGCCCTGCTCGACCGCCTGATCGGGGTGGGCGTCCCTGCGGTGATCTCCGTGGTGGCGCCGGCCGGATATGGCAAGACGACACTGTTGGCGCAATGGGCCGAACTGAAACAGCCTCGCCTGGCGTGGGTGTCGGCCGACGCCGGCGACAACGACCCTACCGTGCTGTTGACCTATCTGGCCGTGGCTCTGGACCGGGTCGAGCCGATCCGCCCGGCCGTCTTTCACGCCTTGGCCTCCCCCGGGGCCGGCCCAAGCGTTGTCCCCACATTGGTATCCGCTGTCTCGTCAATGCGCCGGCCGGTGTCCATCGTCGTAGACCACGTCGATGCGGTTACGAACCGGGAATGCCTCGACGCCATCACCGAACTGGCCCTGGCCGTGCCAGCCGGGTCGCAGTTCGCCATCGCCACCCGGAACATGGTGCCGTTGCCGACGGCCCGCCTGCGCGCTCGAAGGCAGCATCGTCGAAGTCGGCGCCCACGAGCTCGCCATGGACGACGCCGAGGCATCGTCTCTGTTAGCCGCAGCGGGGACCGAACTGGGGGGCGACGAGACCCACGACCTGGTCGAGAAGACCGAGGGATGGCCGGCCGGCTTGTACCTGGCTGCGCTGGCCATGAACGCCGGCAGCCCTCGAGCTGAAGCCGTGTTCTCCTTCACGGGCGACGACCGTTACATGAGCGACTACCTGCGGGCCGAGTTCCTCGACCGGGTCTCGCGCGCAGAGGTGTCGTTCCTCACTCGGACTTCGATCCTTGATCGCTTGTCCGGTCCGCTCTGCGACGCCACCCTTGACACCGAGGGATCGGGCCGGGTGCTCGAGCAACTCGACCGCCACAACCTGCTGGTCGTCCCCCTCGACCGCCACCGTGAGTGGTACCGCTACCACCAGCTGTTCCGACAGCTGCTGCACGCCGAGCTCACGCGGCGCGAACCCGGCCTGATCCCGACCCTGCACTCTCGGGCTGCATCCTGGTTCGAGGCGAACGGCAGGCCGTCAACAGCCATCGAACACGCCCAGGCCGCCGGCGATGCCGAACGGGTGGCGCGGCTGGTGCTGACCTGGATGCAACCGGTCTGGGCCAGCGGGCGCGTCGACACTGTCTTGAGCTGGATGGAGTGGCTCGAAGACAAAACGTGGGTCCAGAACTATACGGCCATCGCCGTACACGGCACATTGATCCTCGCTCTACTGGGCCGCCCGGGGGCAGCCGAACGCTGGGCGGCGGCGGCCGAACGGGCTGCGTCCCCCGGCGATCTGCCTGACGGCGACACCACTGACGGCTTGCTGGCCTACCTGCGTGCTTTGCTGTGCCGTCACGGTATCGCCGAGATGCGCCGTGACGCTCAGAACTCTTGGGAAAGGCTCAGCCCGGCGAGCCCGTTCCGAGCCACCATGTTGCACACCGAGGGCGTCTCGTACCTGCTCGAGGCCGACGCCGGCCGGGCCGGGCCGATCCTGGCCCACGCCTTCGACGCAGCCGTAGCTGCCGGGGCGGCGCCCTTGGTCGCTCTGGTCCTCGCCGAACGCGCCATTGCGGCGGCCGAAGGCGCTGACCGGCATGGCGCCCAGACGTTCATCGAACAGGCCCTGACGATCGTGCGAGAGGGTCACTTCGACGACTACTGGACCAGCGCCCTGGTCTACGCCTGGGCGGCCCGCATCGCCGCCCAGCAGGGCGACCTCGCTCAGGCCCGCCAACATGCCGCCCACGCGGCCCGCCTGCGGCCCTTGCTCACCTACGCGTTGCCAGCCGTCTCCGCCCAAGCCCTTCTCGAGCTGGCTAGGGCGTACCTCGCTCTCGGAGACCCTAGCGGCGTCCGAGCCGTGCTGCGCCAAACTCGAGACATCCTCGAGCAACGACCTGACCTTGGCGTCCTCCCCCAACAGGCCGCAGAACTGCATGCCAAGCTCGCTACCGTTACCGAGGGGACCAGCGGAGCCTCCTCGCTCACGACCGCCGAACTAAGACTGCTGCCGCTGCTGTCCACCCACCTAACCCTCGAGGAGATCGGGGAGCGACTGTACGTATCGCGCAACACCGTGAAGACCCAGGCGATATCGATGTATCGGAAGTTCGGCGTCTCCACTCGCCGCGAAGCCATCGCCCGCATGCACGAGCTGGGCCTGCTCTCCCATGACTAGCTCAAGGTTCGCCGCGCTCTCAGTCCGCACCCGGCACTTGTAAACTGGCTCTACCAGTTGGCAAGTTTGGGAAGGCATATGTCGAACAGCAACAATGGCGGCCGCGGACGCCGTCAGGAGCGCTTTGGCGCTTCTCTGCCCCCGGGGCGGGCGCTGGCTGTACTGGTACCGCTGGCCGTGGCCCCGGTCATTGGCCTGCTGGGCCTAGTAGGGACGGCGCCGGCAAATGCCAACGCCCAGCCCGCCCAGAGCCAGAACCACTCGATCAGCTCGATGGCGCTGTCGCTTAGCGTGAGCGGGAAAATTCCTTATAAGCCGGACGCGTTAACTGACGGGACCACGCCGGGCAATACGTCCTGCAGCAGGATCAGGAAGCTGCAGGCTCTAGTGGAAGCCAAACTTGCCGAGCACAGCGTTTTCCCTTCCGATGCGGCAAATCTGTTCCAGCACTGGCTTGACGGCACGGGCACGCAGGTGTCTTTGGGTCAGAACTCCGGGGTAGCTCGAGAGCTTCTGACTTACCCCGGTTTCCTGAATATGAACAATAAAATACAGTCGTACGCGGCAGGCCGGTTTGACCAGGGGCAGACGACCGTTACAGTGCCAACTCCGGTCAGCCCGTTCTCACCGCCAACTGACAGTTCCCCGCTCACCCTCCTCAATTTCTCCAATCAGAGCCGTTACCCCGGTTTGTATTGGGCTTTTCGCGGCACGCAAGGACTCGGGGTAACCGGGTCGGTCACGAAGGACAATGGCCGGTACACCGGAAAAATAACGTACACGATCGACGACACGTACGGGTTTCGCGCCGCCAACAGCGGCTCCCTTATGGGCAATGTGGCGACCGATATGAACTACCTCCAAACCCACTGCGGCTGGCCGAAATATCCGGCTCCTCGGTGGTTTTCCGACAGCTTGAGCGTTACGGTGCCTTTCAACCGGCCAGCCGCCGCATAACCCGTTGGGCTTCGGCCTACTCGGCGGGCGAGGGCGAGTAGGGCGGCGGCGCATAGATCCGCTGGGGCTTGATGCGGACGATCAGCCGTTCCGACCCGGGTTCGGCAGGCGGTGTGGCCCCGCCCATATGGATGTCGTACATCACCTGGTGAAACGACCCGTCGGGGTCGTCGATGAGCTCCACCGTTCCGTGGACGGTGGCGTAGGTGCTGCCGGCGTCGCCGGCGGGGAGACTGTGCACAAGGAGTGTGACCCGGGGGTCGCGTCGCATGTTTGTCGTTTTGCGTCGGCCATTGAGGGTGCTGAACATGATGTCTGTACCGTCCGTCTTGACGAAGATCACGGCCATCTGCGGCGTGCCGTCGGCATTGGTGGTGGCCAGGACCGAGAGATGGCGGCCGGCCAGGATCTGCCTAGCTACCTGCCTGGCGGGCGCCGCTGGCAGACCCTTCACCAATGGGTCGAAAAAGGGGCGGGCGGTGCCAGCGGGCAGGGGGTTGTGTGGTTGTGTCATGCCCGTACTGACTCACCGGCAGCCACGAGGGAATCGCGCCGGACCGATTCTTTCCGGCCGACCGCTGAGTCAGAACGATTATGGCCATACCCGAAGTGAAGACCGACGGGTTCGAGTCGGCGACCTCGACCTATCGCAAGGAACTGTTCGCTCACTGTTACCGGATGACAGGGTCGGTGCACGAGGCCGAGGACATGGTGCAGGAAACCTATGTCCGCGCCTGGCAGGGGTTCGGCCGCTTCGAGCAGCGCTCGTCCCTTCGGACGTGGTTGTACCGTATCGCCACCAATGTGTGCCTGACAGCACTGGACCGTCGCCGCCGGCGACCCCTGCCATCGGGGCTCGGGCCGCCTTCTCTCGAACCCCTGTCGCCGTCGAGGGCGGCGCCCCCGGGTCTGCATTGGCTCGAGCCGGTCCCCGACCACCTGGTCATCGATGAGCGGGGCGACCCGGCGGATGTGGTGGAGGCCCGCCACAGCGTCCGCCTCGCGCTGGTAGCCGGGCTCCAGCTCCTCCCAACCCGGCAGCGGGCCGCCTTCATCCTCTGTGACGTGCTCGGTCTGACCGTCCCCGGCGCCGCTGAAGTGCTCGGCGTGTCCGTGGCCGCTCTTAAGAGCCTCCTCCAGCGCGCCCGGCCCGGCTCGGCGAGTTGCCCCTGAGCGTCGAGGACCTGGCGGAGCCGACCAGCATTGGTGCGCGCCGCGTCCTGGACCGCTACCTGGCCGCCTTCCGGAACTCCGACATGGCGAGCATCAAGCGCCTGCTCGCCGAAGACGCCGCTCTGGAGATGACCGGTACCACGACGTGGTTTTCCGGCAAAGCGACGTGCGTGCCTTTCATCAACGCCTACGGCATCGGCGCACCGGGCGACTGGCAAATGGTCCCCCTCCACGCCAACGGTCAGCTGGGCGCGGCGGCCTACCACCTGAGTGACGGCGGGAGGTACCAGCCGTTCGCAATCGTCGTTCTGGCTACGACGGCGACGCACATCAAACGCATCTCCCTGTTCGCCGAACCCGCATTGTTCGCTCGCTTTGACCTGCCGCCGGTGCTATTCACCCGGTGCTAGTCGCCGGTGCCAGTCGCCGGGGAGGCCTTCAAACGGGGGTTGACTTCAACGGCCCGATAGCCACGCCTTGCGCTTTGACTGGGGACGACGCCCGCCGTTTGCGGCTCCGAGGAGTGACTGGCCCGGTCCCCTCTGGTTACGAATATCCGGGACAAATTTGTTGAACGCGGCCACCGAATATCGGCGCAGCAGCCCTCACGCCTATGACTCGCCACACGACGTAAGGCAGCCGGTCGGAATGCCCTTGTCACCGCTGCTCGGTAGCATGAGGTACCTACGTCGTCATTGGAGACCCGATGAGCTTTTTCAAGCGTGCTCACGACATTGTCGAAGCTAAAGCCAACCGGGCGCTGGACAAGGCCGAGAACCCGAGCGAGATGCTGGATCTCAGTTACGAACAGATGCTCGAGCAGATCACCAAGGTCCGCACTGCGCTGGTGCAGATCGCCGCCGCCCGCAAGCAGCTGGAACTGCAAGAAGACCAGTTCCACCATACAGTGGACCACCTCAACCAGGAGGCCGCTCAGGCAGTTCAGCTCGGCCGCGAGGACCTCGCCCGTGAGGCGCTCAGCCGTAAGGCGGCCGCCCAGGAACAGATCGACGCCTTGGAGCCGCAGCACCAGCAGCTCGTGGAACAGCAGGAGAAAATGACTCAGACCCTCAACGCACTACAGGTCCGGGTGAACCAGTTCCGCTCCCAGAAGGAAACTCTGAAGGCGCAGTACGCCGCCGCCCAAGCCTCGTCCGCCGTCAACGACCAGGTGGCGGGGATCTCGGGGACCTTCAATGATTCCGGCGCCGCTCTGCGACGAGCCCAGGACAAGATAGCCGCCGCTCAAGCCCACGCCGGGGCGCTCGACGAGCTGCTCCAGTCCGGCGTGCTCGAGGATGTTGGAGCTGACCACGGCGACGACATCGCCAAACAGCTCAACGCACTCGGCTCGAGCGCTCAAGTAGAAGCGGAGCTGGCCGCGCTCAAAGCCCAGGCCGCCATCGCGGCCGTCCCGCCTCCCGCCGCCCTGGGTACCGGTGCCTCCACGCCTGATCCCGATCAGCCCGCCGGCGGCGAGCAGGCTCGATGAACGGCACGGAGCCGTCCGAGCCCGACGGGCCGTTGGACATGGAGTTGACCGTCGCCGCCTTATTGGCCAACAACAAAGATGTCAAAATGATGTTGCGGGTACTGGGTAAGAACCTCCAGGACGCCCTCGGAGACCGTGTCGAAGTCACCCGTGCTTCCGGAGGGCTATTCCACCGCCAACCGGACGAGGTCAAGAGTATTACGGTCCACCTCGACCAGGACGATTACCAAGCCTCGCTGGACGGCCCAGCCGTGCGCTGCACTGTCGGGCGCAGCTCTGGGGGTATCCGCATCCGTACTGAGCAATTACCCGTCGAGCAATGGTTGAGCCGTCTTTTGTCTGCCTTACAAGAGGAAGCGGTCAGTAACCAGAGCGCTCAGGCGGCTCTGCAAAACGTCATAATCGGAGGAAGCGTATGAGCACTATCCCTTCGGATCTGCCCAAGGACGCTGGCGCCAGGTTGGAAGAGCTGGAGCACGGGCTTTTCACCAGCGACTTGTCTGTCAACGAGTTCTTGCTGGTAAAGCAGGTCGGGTTCCACCCGCTCGGCCTTGTGATGGGCAGCTCGATTTACCATATTGGACTGCAGAAAGGCAATTGGGGTTCTTCTCAAGAGCTGACCAAGCTCACTGCCGCGATGTACAACGCCCGCGAGTTGGCGATGAACCGTATGGAAGAAGAGGCCGACCAGCTCGGCGCCGACGGTGTCGTCGGCGTGCGGCTAGATGTCAACTTCTACGAATGGGGCCATGATTCGGCTGAATTTATCGCGGTGGGGACTGCGGTTAAAGCCGAAGACGGCACTTCGTACCGCAACAAGCTCGGGAAACCCTTCACCAGCGACCTGAGCGGGCAGGATTTCTGGACCCTGGCACAAACGGGCTATATGCCCCAAGCCCTCGTGATGGGAACCTGCGTGTACCACATCGCCCATAGAGGTCTGGCTCAAGCGGTCGGCCAAATGGGCCAGAACCGTGAATTGGAGAACTTCACTC
The DNA here is from genome assembly GCA_963750465.1 of uncultured Acidimicrobiaceae bacterium. Classification (GTDB taxonomy): domain Bacteria; phylum Actinomycetota; class Acidimicrobiia; order Acidimicrobiales; family Palsa-688; genus Fen-671. Next base: position 636,648 of record CAVVRE010000001.1, on the reverse strand, counting down.
AGGCGATGTACGACGCCCGGGAGCTAGCTATGAAGCGGATGCAGGACGAAGCGAACAACCTAAGCGCTACCGGTGTGGTCGGGATGCGGCTCGAAGAAAAGAGCCACCAGTGGGGAGACCACACGATCGAGTTCCTCTCTTTGGGGACTGCAGTCGCCCGCCGTGCCGGTTCTGAGGGGGTAACCCCACCGAGGCCCACGACGATAATCACGTTCGACAATTGAACGCAGCCACAGCGCCGCCGCCCCGCGCGTTCGACTCCGGCCTGACGATCCCCGACTTCGCTGCTTGCCTGTCGATGGGGTTACAGCCTGTGGGGTTGGCCCAGGGCTATTACTGCGGCCAGATCGCGAGCTGGTCCAACTATTCTTACAATCCCGTCCGCAGCTACCCGTGCGCCTGCTACGAGTCAGCGCCGCACAACCCGGGTTGGGTCGGGCGCCTCACCGAACTAGACGCCTCGTGGGTGCAGGCTCACGCCGCTGCCCTCCAGAGGATGCTCAAAGAAGCAGCGGACATGGGGGCTCACGGGGTGGTGGGGGTGAAGACCGACATGAGCCACCCAACTAACGAGAACAGCTGTGAGGTTCACCTGTACGGGACGGGCGTGGTCGTCGCAGGCGCTACTGCACCCCCGCAGCCGTGGTCGACCCAGCTCGCCGGGCACAAGCTCGCCAAGCTGATTGAGATTGGCTTTGTACCCAGCTCGGTCGCGTTCAGCCGCTGCACCGCGGTGATGGCCGAGGGCTGCAATATGGAGTACTACGGCTCCGGGCGGTGCGGGACCGGGTACGTGATCACTCCCCTGGAAGACGCGCACGAGCTCGCTCGTTCGGGCGCCATAAACGAGGCCCGAGAGGTAATGGCAAATGCGTCCCTGTACGACGTACGTATGCTCGTAGACGAATCAGAGCGCTATCGCAATACCTACATAACTTGTTCACTGCTGGGCTCTCTGGTGCGCCGCGCCCGCTCGGCCTCGCCAGTTGGCCGTCCTGTCCCCACACTGAGCCTCGGGTCATGACTATCGACGTGGGCCCGTTCGCCGGCGCAGAAAGCAAAGAGGCAGACCTGGGCCAGCTCGGGAGGGCACTCGGAGCGTCCCAGAGCGCCCCCACCGCAGGTCCGGGCGGGACGACTTCCGACCTGTCACTTGACGAAATATTGCTGCTTCATTCAGTGGGGCTCGAGCCGGCCCAGGTAGTGTTCGGTGTCGGCTGTATATCGATCCTGACCGGCGTCTGGAACTGGAGCACCGGGCCGGTCCCGGACGCTCATGAGGCATTCCACCGTGCCCTGGACCGAGCCAAAGAAGCCATCCGGCAGCAGGCCCACGCGGCCGGTACCGTGGGCGTCCTGGGGGTGGAGGTGGACCTCCAGCTTTCCTACACCCGCTACACCGTGGTGGTAACAGGTACCGCCGTGCGCCCGTACACCGACGAAACGGGCCGTAGCCATTTCAACGTGCAGTACCGCACACCCTTCCTGTGCGACCTGTCAGCGCGCGATTTCGTCGTGCTCAGCTCCTCCGGCTGGTTCCCTTTGGACCTGGTGGCGGGCGTCTCCTACGTCCATGCCCCCAGGCGCACCCTGGGGACCGCAATTGGCCAATCAACGCAAAACGTTGAGCTCACCAACTACACAGAAACGCTTTACCAAGCCCGGGAAGCCGCCATGGAGGAACTGCAGAGCCACATCATTCAGGCTGGGGGCACGGGTCTGGTCGACGCCAAAATTATCGACCGGCCCGTCTATTTCGCCAGGCATGTCGTCGAGTTCCTCACCTACGGTACGGCCATCAAAATGCTGGCCAAGGAGCACACCCATCCCAACCTCGCCGTCGTCCTGCCGGTGGATGACCAGGTGCGCACCGTCGAGGCGACCTCGCTGGACTAGAGCCAACAGGGAGCGTAGCGCCCAGCCCTGCTGGCCAAAGTTCGGTTCGGAAGGTGCAGAAGGTGACGAGTTCGGAAGGAGCCCAAATGGAACGTTTCCGCCCCCAGGTGATCATCCTCGTCGTCATAGCCGTCGTGGTGCTCGCCATCCTGCTCAGCCACGGGATCCGGCTCCGGCTCGAGTGGGGCGGGTCTGGTTTCTTGGCCGGCCTCTTGTGCGGGGTTCTCATCACCATAGAGATCCACCATCGTCGAAACCGAAGGCAGGAGCGTCATAACACGTAACGAGCTGGTTGAGGTACGTCGGCTTCACCGTCGACTGGTTTCACGACGCTCCCGCTTCTATTGTGAGCCGGCGCGTCAGGCGTTCGTGAACCGGCGGGAGAGCGGCAATGACGTCACCGCACCGCGTGGGGTCGTAACCCGGCAGGCTGGCGAGCTGATCGCGTAGCCATCTGCTTCTGAGCACACGGAGCAAACCTTGTACCTCGCGGGACGCGATATAGGCGGCCGGGATGACGATGTCGAACCGTTCCGTCGCCAAAGGGATGAAAGCGAGACCGAACGCCAGCGCCGCCGGTTCGCTGGCGATGCCGGCGTCGGCCAGTCCGGCGGCGATGGCCGACGCGACCTGCACATGACCGGTGGCTTGAGTGTCGTACCCGTGGAGTTGGCCAGGAACCAGGCCAAGCCGGGCCAGCTCCCGGTCCAGGAGCAGCCGGGCCTCGGACCCTGGCTGGCGGTTCACCAGACGTAGGCCGGCATTGACGACATCCGCCAACCCTGATGTGCTGCCGGCCACGTCGGGCCGCACCGCCAGGCCTTCGCGCCACGAGCAGAAACCGATTATCTCGGCCCCTTGCCGGAATTGCTTGCGAGCCCGCCCAATGTTGTAGTCACCCGAACGATCTCGTAAATGGCTCCCGGCCGCATGAACGAGCCCTTTGGCCGCCAGGTCCATTGCTTCGTGGCTGGCACACTGCCACCAGAGAAGCGACACCGGCGGGTCGAGCAGGCCGAGCGGGACTTCCAGTAGCGGGAGGGCCGGGTCGCAGCCAGCGACGATGAGAGTTGGCCGGGGCGGGCCCAGTGGCCGGATAGGGCGACTGGGCAGGTCGAGGTCGGAACCCGACCCGTCCGCCAGACCAGAGGCCGGGACGAACCCCGACCGGGTGGCGGCGGGGCCAGACAGCGGTATGGCCACGAAAGAATTGCCCACCTGGGCGAGCGAAACGCGCGCGCCGGCGGGGCCGAGTGGTGCTAGGGGAAGGGCATCGACGCGGGGCTCCGGAGCGCCCGGTCCGAACACCTCCTCCACAGTCATCCCGAGAGCTCGCGCCAGTGCGAGGGCGACCCGCAAAGATGGGTCGGACAGCCCTGACTCCACGCCGGAGACGGCCTGGCGAGACACGCCCGCCATCCTGGCCAACTGCTGCTGGGAGAACCCCCGACCCTGGCGGGCCAGGCGGAGACGCATCCCGTTCGGCTCCCCCGGCGCTCCGATCAGGTCGTCGGCTCCCGGCCCCGGGCTCGGTGCGAACCCATCGTCAGCGCTCATGCTTGGCGTACCGCATAAGAACCAATACGGCCCGTCAGGGCAGACGTGGGGGCCAGGGCGGCTCCGTCCGCTCCGAACACAGGTGGGTCGAGCGCAGTGACGACGAAGCCGTCACCGTGGGAGCCCGGGTTGTCAGTCAGCCGGCAGCTAATCGTCGTACCTCCCGTACGCAACTCCGCCTCCCAGCTTCCACCGGCTGGACGACAGGAATTGAGTTCACCTACAAGTACCAGTCCGCGCTCAGGGTGTTCGCCGGCGATGACCCGATCCGGGTGTACGCCCGCCACGGCCGCTCCGGCGGCTCCGTGGGCCGCATCGGGGCCACCGTCACCCGAGCTCGCCACTGTAGTCTGCGCACATCTCCCGGGCCCCTCGAACGGCAGCGGTCGTGAAAGGGGCACAAACCCGAGGTAACCGACCAGCTCAGCCACTCGTACGGAGGCGGGCCGGCGGACCACCTCGCCGGGCGGCCCGACCTGCAGGACCAAGCCACGGTCCAATACCGCCAGACGGTCGGCGAACGCCTGCGCGTCGACTGAGCTCATGGGCGACGAGCAGCGCCGGGATATTGCGCATGGCCACAAGGCTCACGACCAGGTCGGTGAGCGTTCGCCGAAGCTTGGCGTCCAGGCCCGTGTACGGCTCGTCGAGCAGGAGGGCATCGCAGGGAGCCAGGAGTAGGCGACCAAGGGCAACTCGATGGGCCTGCCCGCCCGAAAGGCGCTTCGGCATGGCGGAGAGCGAGTCACCGATCCCCAACCTGCCGGCCAGCTCCCGTACCGCGGCTTCACCTCCACTGGCGGGAGCGTAGGCCAGGTTTTCCATGACCGAAAGGTGGGGAAAGAGGCCTGGATCCTGGCGAAGTAAGCCGACCCGTCGTTGCCACGGGGGCAGTGCGCGGCGGGGCGGCGACGTTGATGTCAGAACTCTTTCACGCAGTGAGACCCAACCCCGGCTCGGCTGGACCAGGCCGGCGATCACCTCGAGCACGGTTGTCTTGCCCGCCCCCGACGGCCCGAACAACGCCAGTCGCTCGCCGGGGCCTACCTGCAAGGTGGCGCGCACGGTGAAATCGCGCCGCTCAACCTCGAAGTCGGCGTCCAGCATGGGCGCTCCAGGCATAGGCCACCAGTGGCAGCGGGAGTGCCACCACTAACAGGACCAAAGCGAACGGTAGTGCTGAGGCCAGGCCCGTTTCCTGCAGAGTCGTATAAATCTGCAACGGTATCCCGAACGGGTGGTAGGCGATGATTATCACGGCCCCAAAGGCGCCCATGGCCCGAGCCCAGGCCACCGCCAGCGCGGTGGCTAAGCCGGGCATGGCCAGGGGCAACGTCACCCGCCTGAAGACACGCACCGGCCGGTCACCTAGCAGCCCCGCCTGCTGTTCGAGCTCGCCATCGACCCCTCTGAAAGCGGCTTGCGCGGCGAGGACGTAGTACGGCGCAGATTCGTATACCTCGGCGATTACGAGAGCAAGGAAGGTGTTGGTGGCCGACAGGTGAACGCGGCCCAAGAGCTCGCCAATGGCCGTATACGGCCCCACCATGAAGATCAACAGAAGACCGATAACGAGCGGCGGCAGCAGGAGGCTGCAGAGCACCCCCGCCTCCCAGACGCGGGGGAACGGGAGCCGGTCGCGCGCCATCATCCACGCCAGCGGGGTGGTGACCACGAGCAAAACGGCGAGGGTGACGGCGCCGGACGTGACCGAAACCACCAGGGGGTCGAGGGCCCCGGGTGCGGTGAGCGAACTGACGATGGCGCTTCCCGATAAGTGCGTGGCGAGGGCGATCACCGGGCCGAGCAAGGCCACCCAGATGACTCCCGCACCCGCCAGCGCCACGGCGCCCGACACGGAGTGGATAGCCCGGGGTGCGCCGCTCAGCCGACCTCGACCGGGCCGGTCGGGCTCGCGGCGGACGTCAGCCCCCGCCCAGGGGACGCCGCCCGCCGCTACCGCTTGGTCAGGTGCCCAGCTCACTCTTGATGGCGGCCGGGATGGTGCCGGGGCTGCCGAAGGCGCTCGGCGTAAGCAAGGTGAACCCACCTTGCTTGTACTGAGCCAGGCCCGTCTTGGACAGCGTGTACTGGACGAAGGCGATGGCGGCCGGTGTAGGTGTCCCGATAAGCGTTATGTCGATCACCTGCGGGCTTCCGTGCTTGGTCTTACCGCCAGCGATCGTGACGCTGGCTTTCTTATACAACGCGGCATCGCCCGCACTGCCCAGATTGATGGCGGTGGGGAGCTTGATATAGGGCAGGTGCAATTCGATGGCCTGGGTGATGAACGCACTAGAAGCATCGAGCTGGCCCGATTGCAGCGTGGCATCGAGCGAGGCCTCATTGAAGATCTCTGAGGAGCTCGGAGAGCTCAGCGGGCCGCCCAGGATCTTTGTGACGGTGTCCGCCGGAAGGTGGTAGTACGACTGGGCCAGCTCCAGCATGAAGATGAAGTCCCGGCCCTGAGGGTCGACATTGGGGTCCGTACGACCGAGCTTGAAGCCGGGCTGCTCCATCAGCGTGAATAGGTTGCTCAGCGGCTCTTTGCCGCTGGCGAGAGCAGCGAACTGGCTGGCGTACTTGCTCTTCGGGTTATAGGCGACGACCATCGACGTGCCGGCGTATTGCACATAGGCGTTGGTGAACTTGGGCTCGAGTGGCGTTATGTTGTCGCCACCCACGCTCTCGAACACGTTCGGCGTGATCTCGCCCGAGGCGATGTCCGCCTCCAGGTCGCCGGAGGCGCCGGCCCGGCCGGAGAACGTGTAGCCGTCGGCCTTGGTGAACGCCGGGCCCACAACCTTCTCGTTGAGGTACTCGAGTGAGGCGGCGTACGCCACGTTGACGGTCCCCGACGCCATGGCGACGTTAGGTCCTCGAGTACTGATCGACGCGGCATGTGCGGTGGTGCCCGGGGTCACGACCGCGAATGCGGTGCACGCAATGGCGACAGGAACGGCAAGACGGGCTCGCACTGACGACAAAAGGGCCATGTCAGAGACCGTAGCAATTGTCAGTTGCGCACCGCAAGAAGATCGGACGACGCTAAGCAACTTATCAGGAAGCGCCCCCACGATCAGATTCGGGCTGTGGCGACGGCTCAACCAGGGAGAATGCTCGGGAGCCGGGGCGGTGCGGCCACGCCACTTCGTGCGGCGGCCCCGCTGGTTGGAACCGTTCCGGTGTCTTTTTCGTAACACCTTTCGCATCTTCACAACCCGAGGAGGATCATGAGCTTTCTAACCACTTACGTACAATCAGGCGCCCGGCACCGCCGGCCTTTCGTAACGTTGGCCAGCGGCGCGCTCGCACTGGCCACCGCCGCGGGGTCGATCGCGTTCGCCACGTCGCCGGCGATGGCGCAAGCGGCCCCGATTTCGATCACGATCGAAAAGAGCACACCCTGGGGGCCGGTCCTGGCCACCTCGACCGGGATGACGCTGTACCGGTTTGTCAAAGACGGCATGAACAAGAGCAACTGTTCAGGCTCGTGCGCCGTGGCTTGGCCGCCGGTAGTGCTGGCCAAGGGACAGACAAAGCCCGTCGGGAAGGGCGTGAGCCACCTGGGCGTCATAATGCGCTCAAACGGCGCCCACCAGGTGACCTATGAAGGCATACCCCTCTACACGTTCGTCCGGGACACGAAGGGCTCCATCAACGGCAACGTCAAGGACGCCTTTGGCCAGTGGTGGACGGTCAACCCGGCGAAGCCCAAGGCGACGCCGGTCAAGTCTGGCTCGGGTGGGTCCAGCTCAGGTGGGTCCGGCTCGAGTGGCCCCAGCACGACCGCTCCCAGCGGCGGCGGCGTATCCTACTAAATCATGGCTGCGATCCTCAGGCGGGCCTCGCTCGCCCAGGTCGAGACCCCGACGGTGGCGTGGGCCGGCGTTTTGTCGATCGCCGGCCTATCCGCCTGGCTGGGCGTAGTCGGGGCGGCCGGCCTTCTCGCTAGCCACAACATCTGGTCCTCGATCGCGACAGCGCGGGGCCGTGCTATCGGCCCGGCCATCATTGTCTCGGTCGTGGTGCTGTTTATTTGCGAGCAGCGCTGGCCGGCAGTACGCCGGCCGGTGCTCGCCCACGCCCACCTCGTCGACGCGACTTACTTTGTCCTGGGCGGAATGGTCGTTATACCGATCCTGACCCTCGTCGAGACGGGCTTTGCCGTCGAAATCCAACGCCATGCCTCATTCCTGGTCCTGGACAAGCTGCCAGTGGTCCCGCGTGTTCTCATCGTCATAGCCACGCTCGTCGGGATCGACGCCATGAACTGGTGTGCGCACGCCGCCAACCACCGGTTCACGACGCTGTGGCGGCTCCACGCTCTCCATCACTCCCAGGAAGACATGAGCGTGTTCACGACGTTCCGGACTCACCCCCTGATCCATGCGACATATATGCCCGCGTTGTTGCCCGCGCTGGTGCTCGGCGCCAGCGGGACGGTCCCGGCCGCCGCCCTGATCGCCTATGGCTGCATGGTCACCCTCCCTCATGCCAACCTGTCCTGGCGGTTAGGCCCACTTGGACGGGTCATGGTGAGCCCCGCGTACCATCGCCTCCATCACGCCCGCGAGCTCGGCCAAAAGGGCAACGTCAACTTCGGGTTCGTGCTCGTCGTGTGGGACCGGTTGGCCGGCCGGGCCGAGTTCCCGGTGGCCGGGCCCCCGATCCTGACCGGCATCGCCAAGCGGCCGGTCCCCGTCGAGCAGGAGGTCCGCCCATCCCGGCTGGCGGGTGTCGTACTGGCCCAACTGGTCCAGCCGTTCCGACGTTTCTCGGCGACCGACGGGTACACCCCCGCCGAGGATGGCCGGTAACACGGCACCAGGTAGTTGCCGCCGTTGCGTCGGCGATGACCGTGCCCCCAGACGGGCCCCGCAGACCGGTCAGCAGGCTTCCCGCTTAGCCAAGTAGGACCCGGACTGGGTCCAAAAACGTGCCTCGGAGGCATGTTTTTCGACCCAGTCCGCGTTGTCGGGCGCGGGCTCGGTCGAGAAGGTCGTCGGCGGGTCGAACCTGACCGAGTAACACCTATCTGCTGGCAGTGGCTGTCGGTCGAATGAACGACCCGCCACGGCATGGTGGTGACCTGGGGCGTCCAGGACGTGGTGTCGCGCTACCCGTTAATGGGAAGCAACTGCGGCGTGTGTTCGGTACCGTCTAGCCACAGGTGACGTCGTGCCTCACCACCCCTGTCGAGGGTAAGACGCCCGGTCGTATCGGCGGCTCATCCCAACAAGGAGCAACATGACAGTGCCTTACACAAATGCCTCGGGCCGGTCCGAGGCAATATCAAAAGAGGAGGCAGGTCACGGCGTGAGCGGCGCGCCCAGAGGAGCGAGGCCCGGTATGCCCAACGCGGTGGAGGTGCGGGGGCTGGTCAAGAAATATGGGGCGACCACGGCGGTCAGCGGCGCCAGTTTCACCGTTGAGGACAGCGAGATCTACGCCCTGCTTGGCCCGAACGGTGCCGGCAAGACAACTACTCTGGAAATACTGGAGGGGTTCCGCCAGCGCGACGACGGCTTCGTCTCGGTGCTGGGCCTGGACCCCGGGCCCGCAGCAGCGGGCGTCAGCTACGAGAGCAGATCGGGCTGGTCCTTCAGGACATAGCCGTCGAGCCCTACCTCACGGTGCGGGAGACCGTCGCCCGTAACGCCGGCTACTACCCGGCGCCACGAGACGCCGGGGAGGTCATCGGGTTGGTCGGTCTTGAAGAGCAAAAGCGAAAGAAGGTGAAGGACCTCTCCGGCGGCCAGAAACGCCGTCTCGACCTGGCCCTCGGCGTGATCGGCAACCCGCGGCTGCTCTTCCTGGACGAGCCCACCACTGGCTTCGACCCCTCTGCCCGGCAGGGTGCATGGCAGGTGGTGCGCGACCTCCGCGACGCCGGTACCACAATCCTGCTCACGACGCACTACATGGAAGAAGCACAAGAGCTGGCGGACCGGGTGGCGGTGATCTCCTCAGGGACGATCGTCGCCGAGGGCAGCCCGGACACCATAGGCGGTCGCGATACCGCTCGCGCCCGGGTCCACTTCACACTACCTGGCGATAGCGAGCTGCCCGACCTCCCGGTCACCCCAACCATGACCCAGGGCCGGCTGGTGACCCTAGAAGTCGATGACCCCACGGCCACCCTCTACCACCTCACCAGCTGGGCGCTTCAGCGGGGCACGACACTGCCAGACCTGGTGGTCCAGCGACCAAGCCTGGAAGAGGTGTATTTGCAACTCACCGCGGCAAGTGCCGAGGCCGACACGGCCGGACCTAAGAACAGCCAGACCAGACCGAGCAGGAGACTTGGAAGGAGTGGGCGTTGACGGTCTCAGCCGCAGTGCCCCCGTCACCTGTGCCGGCCCGGCCGCGCCGCCGGCTGGCCCTGTTGGCCCACCAGGTCCGCTACGAGCAATTGTCGTTTTGGCGCAACCCCCAAAGTGCCTTTTTTACCTTTGCGTTCCCAGTTGTGCTCATTGTCATCTTCGGCGCGGTGTTCAGTGGCACCAAGCCGAGCTCCTATTTCGATGGGCTTACCCCGCTCCAGTACTACATACCGACCATCGCGGCGGTCTCCGTGCTCGGCGCCTGCTACAGCCAACTGGCCATAGTGTTGGCGAACCGCCGCCAAATGGGGATACTCAAGAGGTTGCGGGCCACTCCCCTGCCCGCGTCGACCTACTTCGCTGGCCTCGTGGCCCACTGTGTGGCGGTCAGTTTCATCGTGGTAGCACTGATCGTCGCGGTCGGCCGCCTCTACGGCGTCCCGCTACCCAACCATGCGGGCGCCGTCCTGGTCACCCTGCTGCTGGGAGCGGCCAGCTTTTGCGCCCTGGGGGTGGCGGTCGCGTCGATGGTGACGAACGCCGACGCCGCCCCTGCGGTGGTCCAGTTCATCCTGTTCCCGCTGGTTTTCCTTTCAGGGACGTATTTCCCTATCCATTCGACCGTCCTCAACAATATCGCCTCGGTTCTCCCACTTCGGCCGTTCAACCAAGCGCTTATCGGCCCCTTCGCCCACGCCGCCAACTTCGACTGGGCTCGCCTTCTGGTGCTGCTTGCCTGGGGCATCGTCGGGGCCGTTGTCGCGGTGCGGCGCTTCCGCTGGGAGCCGCGAACAGAATAAGCACCAATCGACGCCGCACACGACGGGAAAAGGTCTAGATCTGGAGTTTCGGCCTAGGTGGCTCAATCGGCTAGTTCGGCTGCCGGGAACGGGACGGTACACCAAACCGCCTTACCCTGCTCGGTCATGCGAGTACCCCATTTTTCCGCGAGAGTCGAGACGAGGTGGAGCCCGCGGCCGTGGTCATCGGCCGGCCCCGGCCTCAACACGCGGGGGACGTGCCCAGCCGTGTCGATAACCTCGAGCAGGAGCTCCGACGTCGTTCGTGACAGTCGAAGGGTGACCGGGGGGCGGCCGTGCTGTACCGCGTTGGTCACCAGTTCGCTAGCGATGAGAACGACATTGGTTGCCACGCGGTTATCTACGGACCACGTGGCTAGTGTCTCTGCCACCGCCTCGCGAGCCCTGGCCGCGGCTGTCTCGTCGAAAGGCAAAGTGGCGGTAAAGCGTTCCCAACGGGGCGAATGCACAGGGATGTGGGCCACCAGAACGGCAATATCGTCGTCAGAACCGTCCGGGCACAGGTGGTCAACCAGCGCGGACGAAATCGCCTCCACTGGCGGGCGTCGGGCCTCAAGGAATGCGGCCGCCTCGTCGATGCGGGCGTCCAGGTCAGACCCGCGTTGCTCCACCAGGCCGTCGGTGTAGAGCACGACCGTCGAGCCGGGTTCGAGAACCGTTCGCGCTTCGAAACGGCGAGCCGGCGCCACCCCAAGCGGAGGGCCGAGGGCATCGCCGAGCCGGGCCACGCCGTTTTTCGGCGTGCTACACAGAACCGGTAGATGGCCAGCGTTGGAAAAGGAAAAAGTCTTGGCAAATTCATCGTAAACGGCGTAGAAGCAGGTAACAATTTGGCTGCCGTCAAATCCGCTCACCGTGGTGTCCAGGTGCTCGAGCACGTCGGCGGGCGATAGGCCGGTGCTGGCGTAGGCTCGAAGGGCCTCTCGCACCCGCCCCATGATGGCGGCGGCCCGCACCCCCCGGCCCATCACGTCGCCAATCACAAGCCCGGTTTGCCCGGCGCCGAGCTCGATAACGTCGTACCAGTCGCCCCCTACCTGGGTGCCGTGCACGCCGGCCTGGTAGTAGCTGGAAATGACCAGCGTCTCGGACCGTGACTCGACGACGGGGATGAGGCTCGCTTGCAGCTCGGCCGCAATTCGGCCCTCCAACGCGGCCACTTCTCGGCGCGTTCGTTCGAGCTCGAGAGTGGAACGGACGCGGGCCAGGAGCTCTGGCGCCGAAAAGGGCTTGACGAGGTAGTCATCGGCCCCGGCGTCTAACCCCACTACGGCGGCACTCTCCCCGGCTTGGGCGGAGAGCATGATCACGGGGACACGCGCCGTAGCCGGGTCGGCCCGAAGGGCTGCGAGTAGACCAAAGCCATCGAGGTTCGGCATCATGACATCGGTGAGGACGAGGTCGGGAGGGGCCGACCGGACCATGGAGAGGGCCACGGCGCCGTCCGGGGCCATGTCGAGTTGGTAAGAGCTCGCCAGCAGCGACGCCAGGTACCGCCGCATGTCGCCGTTGTCTTCGACGATCAGGATTCTGCGCCGATCGAGGCTGTCGGATCCCACCACATGGCGTTCGCCCTGGCCGTCGAGACCGCTTTTGCCCTCGTTGTCCAGCCATCGCATGGCCTCGTCGACGAAGCCCGACGTGAGCTCCTCCACCGGCGGCAGGTCGGCCTGCCGGTCGCTAACCTGAAAAGAACCTTCGTCCTGTGGTTCGCCTGCGGGCAGGTCCACAACGAAAGTGCTCCCTCGCCCGGGCTCGCTTCTGGCCTCGATATGCCCGCCGTGGAGATTGACCAGTTCCGCCACCAGGGCCAACCCGATCCCAGAGCCCTCGAAGCTGCGCGAGCTGGCCCCTTCGACCCGCTGGAACCGCTCGAACAGGAGGGCCTGGTCCGCCTGTCTGATCCCGGTGCCGGTATCGCTTACTTGAAGTTCGACCCGCGCCGGCGCGCCCTCGGCGCGATGTTGGCGCAGGCTGACGACAATGCTTCCCTCGAAGGTGAACTTCAGCGCATTGGACAGCAAGTTCGAGACGATCTTGGCCCACATCTCCCGGTCGACGAAGGTATCGGCATCTAGGGTTTCGCAGTCGATCTCCAGTCGGAGCCCCGCTCGCTCAACGGCGGCCCGGAACATGCTGGCTAATTGGGCCGTGTACAAGCCGAGGTCCACTCGTTCCAGCCTCGCCGTCTCTTTGCCTGATTCCAGGCGCGAGAAGTCGAGAACGGAGTTGACCAGCTTCAAAAGCCTTCCACCATTTTGGTAGATCAGCTCGACGCGCTCTCGCTGCGCCGGGGGGAGCGGGCTGTCCAGGTCGCCTAATGCATCTGACGCCGGACCGAGCAGCAAGGTTAGAGGCGTGCGCAACTCGTGGCTTACGTTCGTAAAGAACGTCGTTTTCGCCCGGTCGAGTTCGGCGAGGGCCTCGGCCCGGACGCGCTGGGACTCATAAGCGCGAGCGGTGGCGATGCTGGCCGCCACCTCGTTGGTAATAAGCCTGAGGAAACCCCGGTACTCCTGGTTGAACGGGCGATATCGGTTGAGGGCGGCGACCAAAACACCGTAGGGGCGCTCCCCCGCCTGGTTCATGAGCGGGAGAAGGACGGCGGAGGCGGCCGGCTCGTCCCAATCCCCTTTCGGCACGGCTACGAAGCGCTCGGCCAAATCCTCGACCAGCACCATATCCCCCGTCATCGCTCTCACCAGGGGCCAAGACCTGGATGAACCACCAAGCTTTATCGACTCTGGGGCGATGCTGTCGCCGGGGGCCACCCCTGCGGCGCTCACCAGGCTAGCCGCCGACCCGTCATCATCAATTCGATAAACGACGCTGAACGGGATCTTACGCAGGTCGCTCCCGAGCTGGGTACTTAGAGTGGCGTAGACGTCCTCTTCGGTCCGCGTCCCCGCCAGCGCCGAACCGAGGTCGCGCAGGATACGCATCCTCCGCTCATTTATGACCCGAGACGTCTCCTCGGAAACGATGCACAGCATGCCAACGATGTCACCGGCTTCGTCAGCCAACGGGCTATAGGAAAACGTGTGATAAGTCTCCTCGGGAAAACCGCTTCGCTCGAGGATTAGAGGGAGCGACTCGTCCCAGCTGGCGATGCCGGTGCTCAGCACGCCATCGATTCGCGGCCCGATCTCGGCCCAGATCTCCGACCATACCTCCTGAGCGGGTTTGCCGAGTGCCCAAGGGTACTTTTTGGCCAAAGTGGCCCGGCAGTATGCCTCGTTAGCAAAGAAGGTGAGTTGCGGGCCCCACGCCATCCACATCGAAAACCGTGACGTCAACATAAGCTGCAACGTCGATTTCAGGCTTTGCGGCCATTGGCGCGGTGGCCCGAGCGGTGTGGCCGCCCAGTCCACGGCGCGGAGGTCACGACCCAGCTGGCCAAGGGAAAGGAAAAGGGCATCTATGTCAGATGTCCGTCCGCCTTGGTCCAACGCCGTCTGGCCGGTCTTTACCATGGCTGTCCCCGATGGTACGTCAATTGGTGGCACCCCCCATTCTGCCGGTCGACCTCCCACGAGCGCTGTCCATCCTCCACCGCCCATCCTCCACCGCCGCGGAGGCGGCGGCTGGGTGGCCCCAGCCAGCTGCTCAGGCGCGCAGGGCCAGATCAATGATGGTTGCGTAGAAGACGAGGCCGGCGAGCAGGACGAGCGCATGGAACACCTCGTGGTACCCGAACACAGCGGGCACCAGGTCCGCTCGGCGACCACTGAAAAGGAACGCTCCCAGCGAATAGATGAGACCACCGACGATCAGCAACGTGAAGGTGGTCACGCCCAGCCGGGCCCACAGGATGGGCAGCACGGGCAGGGCCGCCCAGCCGAGGACGATGTAGAGGGAGCCAGTCAGCCACCCCGGAGCAGTAAGCCAGAGGTTGCGCATTGCGACCCCGGCGATGGCCAGGGCCCAGACGGCCGCCAAGAGTGCCCAGGCGGCCCTATGGGAAAGCCCAAGCACGGCCACCGCGGTATAGGTGGAGGCGGTACCGACCAGTATCATCGAGTGGTCCAGCCGGCGCAGTTGGGCCTTGGTCTTGGGCACCCAGTGCCCCCGGTGGTAGGTGGCGCTGGCGGCGTACATCCCGGTTACGCCAACGGTGTAAATACCCAGGGCCACCTTCTGGCCCACAGTGCGAGCCACGAGCACAGCGACCACGCCCATGACCGGGAAGACGAAGGCCGCGACTTGGTGACTGACCCCCCGCAGCCGGGGCTTGAGTTCGAAGGCGCCATCGGCCGGGCCCCGGCCAACTGGCGGTGCGGTGGGCGCATTCTGGACCATGACCTTTGACCGCATAATAGGCCCCGAAGCTCGTCCTAGGCCATGCGGGCGGAGGAGCCGGGCACCTTCGTACGGTCCGAACCCTCGCTCGGCCGCTCTTCATAACCGGAGCGCCCGTACTGAGTCTTAGGCAGACGGCGAGGAATTTCCTCATGGTCGGTCACGTTCTACAGCGGCAAGACGGGAGTGGTTGCCTCCGGGGCGCTTCGACAGGGCGGGACGACCCCGGACCGCAGGTTCAACGGCACAAGGAGAACGAAATGACAGATCTGGGCACACTCGCCGGACCAGGCGAACTCGAGCCTCAGAGACATCAAGATGACCTCCCAGAGCGAGCGACGACGGCAACCGAGGATCCCGGTCGCACCGCATGGCTGGAGGGCGCTCGCGCTCAGCTTCGCGACGCCGACGCCGTGCTGGCAGGGATCATCGCCGACCGCCCGAATTTCGACCCCCGCGCCTGGATGGCGGAGCTCCCGCCGATGGACGTATACGGCGCTCTGCTTTTCCAAGTCACTGGCCAGCAGCTGTCCGTCGCCGCCACTCGTCGCACCCTGGCCCGTGTCCAAGCTCTTTTTGGCGGTCATCTCCCGTCCCCGGCCGACCTGCTGGCCATCGACCCCGAGAAGCTGCGCCAAGCGGGTCTGTCGTGGAGGAAGGTAGCCACGCTCCGCGAGCTCGCCGAACGGCTCACGGACGGTCGGCTGGACGAGAGTGTTTTACGGTCGTTGCCTGACGAGGAATTCATAACCGAGCTCAGCGCCATCCCCGGGATAGGCCCGTGGACCGCCCAGGGCGCACTCATCCTCGCTCTCGGACGCGAGGACGTGGTCCTGCCAGGCGACCTTGCGCTGCGCAAGGCGATCCAGCTCGCCTATAAGCTCGACCACCTCCCCAGCCAACAGGAGGTGCTGGCCATCGCGGAGAAATGGCGGCCGTACCGCAGCCTGGCCACCAGCTACCTGTTCTCCGCGGCGCAGGTGCGGGCCGAGACACCGCCAGCCGTTCCCCCCGAGACCGACGATCTGACAACGGGTGGGCCGGGCGCGAATGGTTGATAAGCCGGCTCCCGGCCTTCCCGTGCCACCGGCGTTGCCCCGGGTCATCAGTGTTCGCGGCGCCCGGCAAAACAACCTTCAGGACGTAGATGTGGACGTGCCGTTGTGGCGGACCGTCGCCGTGGTCGGAGTGTCCGGGTCGGGCAAAACGTCGCTGGCCATCGGCACTCTGTACGCCGAAGGATTGCAACGGCTACTGGAGGGCCTGAGCACCTACAGCCGCCGCAGGTTGACCCAAGCGCGGCGGCCGGACGTCGACCACGTCGACCACCTCCCGGCCGCGCTGGCACTCCGACAGCGCCCGCCGATACCAGGGCCACGGAGCACGGTCGGCACCATGTCGGAGGTCCTAAACGTACTGCGCCTGCTGATGTCGCGCCTCGGCTCGCACCTCTGCCCGAACGGCCATCGGGTGGGCCCGTCGGTCGCCACGTACGCCGAAGAAATCGTGTGCCCCGTGTGTGGCGCCCATTTCGAACACCCCAGCGCAGAATCCTTCGCCTTTAACTCCTATGGGGCCTGCCCCGCCTGCCAGGGCCTCGGCGTACGCTCCGAAGTCGACGTCAGCACCCTGGTCCCCGACGCGGGCAAGACGATCGAGGAAGGTGCCGTACTGCCATGGAACTCTGGCGGGCGGAGGTTGTCGATGTACGCGGCGGGCGAGCTGGGGGTCCGCCTCGACGTGCCGTACCGCTCGCTGACCGAACACGAGCGCGACATCGTCCTGCACGGCGAACCGGTCCGCCGGCAGGTGACGCTGCATTCAGGGAAAAGTGGGCGGACCGTCCAACTTTCGGTCAACTACGACAACGCCGTCGCCGCAGTCGAGCGCTCGCTGCGCAGCGATAACGAGCGTTCGCGCCGGCTGGTGCAGCGTTTCCTCGTCACACGCGTCTGCTCGGTGTGCCACGGCACCCGGCTCCGGCCGGAGGCCCTCACCTCCCAGTTGGCTGGGCACAATATCGCCGAGATCAGCGCGCTCGGCCTCGACGAGCTGCAGGAGTTCGTCGCCGGTTTGCCGGCCGGGCTGCCCGCCGAGCTCAGCCGGGTAACTACCGGACTACTCGGCGAACTGGACGCGAACCTATCTCCGCTGCTTGACGTCGGCCTCGGCTACCTGACCCTCGACCGGTCCGGCGCCTCCCTGTCCACCGGCGAGCGGCAACGCATCGAGCTCACCTCGACCGTGCGGCTCAGTACGACAGGGATGCTCTACGTCCTGGACGAGCCCTCGGTCGGGCTGCACCCGAGCAATGTTGTAGGACTGCGCAAGACGATCGCGGCTCTGGCCGCCAACGGTAATTCCGTCGTCATCGTGGAACACGAGCGCGAGCTCATCCGCAGTTCCGACTGGGTCATCGAGCTCGGGCCTGGGGCGGGTGCGAAAGGTGGCAGGGTGATCGCCGAGGGCACCCCGGGCCAGCTCCAAAAGGATAAGCATTCGATCATCGGCCCTTTCCTGGCCGGCGCCGCGGCCCTGTCGCGTGAACGGCCCACGCAGACCGGTCCGTCCGACCAGATCGCCCTCGATGTCACCGACCTGTACAACTTGCACGACCTCACTGCCCTTTTCCCGGTGCACAGGCTCACCGCAGTGTCGGGGCCATCCGGGGCAGGCAAGACCGCCCTCGTCCTCGACAGCCTCGTGCCCGCGGTTCGAGCCGCGCTGGCCGGGTCAATTCCGCCGGCTCACGTCCGCCGCTTAGACCTGGGCGGGATCCGCCAGGTCGTCCAGATCGACGCCTCCCCGATCGGCCAGAACTCGCGGTCGACGCCCGCCACTTACTCCGGAGCGTTCGACCACGTCCGGCGCCTTTTTGCCGATTCCGCGTACGCCCGGCGGCGGCGCTGGAAACCGGGGCACTTCTCTTTCAATACCCGGGAGGGCCAATGCCCGACGTGCCGGGGTCTCGCCCACATCGACCTCGACGTCCAGTACCTGCCCGACATCACCGTGGAGTGCCCAACCTGCCACGGCGCCCGGTTCAACGATGCCAGCCTGGCCGTTCGGGTCGACGGCCTGACCATTGCTGACGTGCTTGGGCTGAGCGTTGACGACGCCCTGAAATTGTTCGCTAACGAGGGCGGCCCGATCGTCGCCACCCTCCGGCCCATAGCGGACGTCGGTCTGGGTTACCTGCGGCTCGGGGAGCCCACGCCGTCGCTGTCCGGAGGCGAATCGCAGCGTCTGCGCATCGCCTCCCGGCTACGCAGCAGCCAGCGCGGGGTCTTATACGTCTTCGACGAGCCGTCCACCGGCTTGCACCCCCTCGACGTGGCCACGCTGGTCAACGTCTTCGACCGGCTGCTCGACGCCGGGGCCACGATCATCGTTATTGACCACGACCTGGATCTCCTCGCCGCCGCCGACCACATGATCGACATGGGGCCGGGTGGCGGCCCCGATGGGGGGCGCATCGTCGCGACCGGGACACCAGAAGATGTGGCGCGTTCTCCGGACAGCGTGACCGGTCCCTGGCTAGCGGAGTACCTGGGAATACCCGGCGCCGGCGCCGGCGCCGGTCGCGTCCCGGGCGACCGCCGTCCGGGACACGCTCCCGAAAGAGTCTCGGCGGCGGCGCTGAACGACGGGCCGAGCGGTGTGGGCCGTACCACGGTTACCTAAGCGGCCGGTGGCGTTGGCGTGGCCCTCAATAGGAACGTGAGCCCTTCGGCTACCGTCGGGTGGGCGTAAACGGCACTATGAAGGGCCGTGTACGGGAGGCCTGCGACCATAGCCGTCTGCACGGCAGCCATCAGCTCACTGCCCTCTGCGCCGAAGACGGTGAACCCGAGGATCTCGTGGTAGACCGAAAGAAAGGCGAGGTCACTAAACCC
Source organism: uncultured Acidimicrobiaceae bacterium (assembly GCA_963750465.1). GTDB lineage: Bacteria > Actinomycetota > Acidimicrobiia > Acidimicrobiales > Palsa-688 > Fen-671. The sequence continues at coordinate 617,853 of CAVVRE010000001.1, read as the reverse complement.
TAATGCGGGCCATAGTGAAAACAGGGGCTTGGAAAGGGGCCGAGCTCGTCGAGGACTACCCGGAGCCCACCGTAGAGGCCCACGACGTCCTGATCGAGGTGGGTGCGGTATCGGTCTGCGGAACTGACCGCGAGGTATTCGAGTGGACAGGCACCGCCGAAGCATTCGGCCTGAAGTTCCCAGTCGTTTTAGGTCACGAATTTGCGGGCACGGTCGTCCGGGTCGGTGAGGAAGTCTCGACTATCAAGCCGGGCGACCGGGTCGCGTGCGAAACGCATATACCTTGTGGTTACTGTTTCCTCTGCCGGAACGGCAACGCTCACAACTGCATGAACATGAAGATCGTCGCCATGCACCTGGATGGCGCCTTTGCAGACCGGGTCGCCATGCCAGAGCACGTCTGTTTCCCTCTGGCCGACAATCAGACCATGGAAGCAGGGGCGTTGCTTGAACCCGCGGGCGTCGCCTGGCACGCCATACAACGCTCGGCGATGGCCGTGGCGGGTGGTACCGTGCTGGTTTCCGGCTGCGGGCCGATCGGCCTGTTCGTAACCCAGTTCGCGTTGTTCTTGGGCGCCACCGATGTCATCGCTGTCGAACCGAACCCCTATCGCCGGGCATTGGCCAGAAAGTTGGGTGCGCTTGCCTTCGCGCCTGACGAAGACGTCGTGGATGCCATCCGATCAGCGTTCCCTGAACGCAGGGGTGTCGACGTCGGCTTTGAAGTCTCGGCCGCACCGGCGGCTCTGCGCCTTCTGATGGAGGGGGTGCGTCCGGAGGGCGCCGTGGTAACGATCGGGCACCCCGCTGACCCAGTGCCGTTGGACGTGGCCAAATACGTCAACAAGAAAGGCATCACCCTCCGCGGTGTCTTCGGTCGTCGCATCTGGGACACCTGGCAGGATCTCTCCCGGCTCCTAGCCACCGGGAAGCTGGACCTCACGTGGAGCATTTCTCACCGCGTCCCCTTGATGGACATGGGCAAGATCATCGAGCTCCTCCGTTCCGACGCCAACAAAGTGGTCGTCCTGCCGCAGGCCCGCTGACCTCATATCCGCACGGGGCCGGGGACCGCCCACTCATACGGCTAACAGGATCATCCTGACCTGGGTGGACGAGACGATTCCGGCGCTTTGGGCGTGACGGGTGATGACGCGTTGAGTTCCGTAGAACCAGCGACGCCGAGCTTGCGCTGCGCTCTTTGATAGAAGGTGGTCCGGCCCAGCCTGATGACCTGTGACCCATCTGCCCGGGCGGTAAGAACGACGTCGTCGCCGGCCGTCACGTAGGTCGCCACCATTCCGTCGACTTCCACGGCGAGCCGCCCCGAGGATGGGAGGACTCTCAAACTGATCGTGTGCCTGTGGTCGATCATCACCGAGCGGTTGAACACGGAGTGGGGCGCGGACGGGGTAACGAGGATCCCCGGCACAGACGGGGCGACGATAGGCCCCCGGCAGAAAAGTTATAAGCGGTTGACCCGGTTGGGGTTGAAGCAATGACAGCGTCCGCCGCGTAGCTGACGAAATGGTGGCCCTCGACAGAGAGGTCTATGGCCGCGGTTCCTGCACCAGGCACCCGGACGACGACGATATCGTTGAAGGCCGTGAACCGTTGCGGCCCAATGGCCGCGTCGAGTGCGGTGCGTATTTCGATCTCGTAGTCCCCGTCGCCAATTGCACATAGGGCGGCCGACAAATCAGGGATATCAACCTCGGCCAGGAAGCCGAGTTTGCCGAGATTGACGCCCAGGACTGGGGCACGCCGACCATCAGAGAGCCGCATCGCACGTAGGACCGTGCCGTCACCACCCAGCACGACAAGAAGGTCCGCTTCGTCTGCCATCGCCGCGGCAGAAACCATTACGGCCGCGCTGTCGAGGCGACCGACTTCCTCCGCCAGGCCGAGAACGGTCACACCTCGGGTGGTGGCCCACCCTAGGATGGTGCTGACAGCTTCAGCCGAATCGCGGCGGGGATGCAGAACGATCCCCAGTGTGCGGAATCTCGTCCATTATCTCTCCGTTCCCTCGATGCTTCGTACTGCCGACGAGGCCACCGTGGGATGTCGGGATTTAGGAACGACCACCCAGCGCCAGGCGGGCTGCGCTCACGTCCTCGCGCCCGTGCCCGGCGTTAACGGCTAGGCGCCACTGGCGGGACAGGGCGGAGAGCAGAGGTAGGTCTCCGCCGTGAGCGGCGCCGATGGCTAGGTCCACATCCTTGAGCGCCCACTCCAGTGGGAACTCGGCACTAAAGTCACTCTGGTCCATCTTGTGGAGCTTGGCGTCGGCGATCGGCGCGTCCAGGGGGCCGCCCTCAATGACCTCTTCCAGTTGCTGATGGCCGATGCCCATCCGGTCTGCTAATTCAAGGGCTTCGGCCACCCCCTCGATGAGGATGGACATATAGGCATTGACGATCAACTTCACCTGGCTGCCTTTCCCGGCTTCGCCCAACCACACGGTCTTGCGGCCGATGGCCTCGAATGCGGGGGCGACAATCTCGGCCGCAGCAGTCGGCCCAGACGCCAGGATGAGCAGCCGGCCTTGCTCGGCTGGCCCCTTGCTGCCCGATACCGGCGCGTCGACGAACACCACATCGGGCCGCCGGGCCGCGAGGCGGTCGCGGGTCATGATGGTCCCCTCCACACCGATAGTGCCCATCTGGGCCCGCACGCAGCCCCGGGCAAAATCATCCACCACGCCGCCGTCAAAGATCACGGAACCCACCACGTCAAACGTCGGCAGCATCGTGATAACGACGCCAGCGTCGCGGACCGCTTCTCGGGCGGAGCCGGCTGCCACGGCGCCGGCCTCGGCTAGAGAGCCGCAGGCCGAGGCCGACCGGTCCCACACGGTCACCGGCAATCCGGCCGACAACAATCTGCGGGCCATGGCCGACCCCATGATTCCCGCCCCTATCACCGCCACAACTCTCAGCTGGCCACCGTTACCGAGCATTGCAAGCCCCCTCCTGGACGTGGGACCGTTTGAGCCTAACAGGAGCGGCGCGTGGACTTCGACCCCGGCGCTCCTGGATCAGGCCGACGATGCCCACAGATATTTGCTAGCGAGGCTGGCTCCCTCGGCCATTGCAGCCAGTTTCGCCCAAGTAATGCGGGGGTCGACCGTCAGAAAGTCCGCAAGCGTGGCAAAACCACAGTCGCTCCCGGCGATCACATTTGTCTTGCCCACAACCTCGGCGTACCGGACGAGCCTCTGAGCCACCAGCTCTGGGTGCTCGATGAAGTTCGTGGTCGAGTCGAGCACACCCGGGATGATCACCTTCCCGTCGGGCACCTTCACGTCTTCAAACACTTTCCACTCGTGTTCGTGACGGGGGTTGGCCCCTTCGAACGAGATCGCCGCCGGCCTGGCATTGAGCACTAGATCAATTAGGTAGGCTAAAGGGACATCGGTATGGTGTGGTCCCTCACCGTTGCCCCAGCACATGTGGAGGCGCATCCGGTCTGGTGGGATATCGCGCGTCGCGTGGTCCACCGCCTCGAGGCGCATGGCCACCAATTTGCGGAACTCATCTATCGCCACGTCCTCGTCCCCCGCGGCACCAGGCAGGTCAGGGCAGTCCAGCTGCAGCACGATGCCGGCTTTGTAAATAGCGTCGTATTCTTCTTTCATAGCGTCCGCCAGCGTCGACGATGACGTTGTCCTGTTCGCATAGGGCGCCCAGCACGTGACGAAGCAGAGTGGCCGCGTAAGCCGGCGTGCGATAGTCGAGCTCCGCGAAACGCTCGAAAAAGGCGCTTGGTTCCGCCCCGGCATCGTCGTCATCGGAATGGGCCTCACCGACTTCCAGGTGGACCGGTCCGCCTCGTAGGCCGTCCGTCGGGGCTACCTGTCCATTTGTGATGCGTGGTCGTGACTCAGTTGTCACAACAACTCCCAAGCTGAGCGCCAAGTGCCCCCGACGAGTTATTGTACTACGCACCATCGTGCACGATCAAGGAGAACCACGATGCTCGCTGCAGAACGCCGAGACCTCCTGGTCACCCGGCTCCGAAGGGATGGGAAGCTAGTGGCCCGGGACCTGGCCCGGGAGCTCGGGCTGTCGGAGGACAGCGTGCGTAGAGACCTGCGTGAGCTGGCCACGGCCGGGCTCTGCCAGCGTGTGTACGGCGGAGCTCTTCCGGTTTCGCCTGCAAACGGCGAATTAGCGGAACGATTTGGCATCGCGCCCGACAGCAAACGTCGCGTCGCGGCACGGGCGGCCGAGCTCATCACGAGAGGGAGCACGGTGATCCTGGACAGCGGGACAACGGCGCTTGCCGTCGCCGCCGCCTTAGACGCCAACCTATCCGCCACGATAATTACCCACTGCCCCACGATCGCCTCGGCTCTGGTCAGCCACCCGACCGTAGATGTGTTCGTGTTGGGTGGCCGGCTGTTCAAGCGTTCGGCCGCGGTCTGCGGTGCAGCCGCGGCCGAGGCGGCCAGCACTATTTCTGCTGACCTCTACTTCCTCGGTGTCGCTGGGATCCACCCTAAGCAGGGCTTTACCACGGGGGATGTCGATGAGGCGGCCATGAAGCGCATCCTGGTGGGCCGGGCGGCCGACACCTATGTCCTCGCCAGTAAGGAGAAGCTGGGGACGGCGTCGTCCTACACCGTGGTAGGCCTTTCCGAAGTGGCGGGAGTTATTACCGACGCTGCTTCTGACCACCCCACCATACGCCAGCTCCGAAAACACGGGGTCCAAATCATCCATGCACCCTCATGACGTCCAGTCGGCGACGCCTCCTGACCAGGCATCAGCACTTGGTGGCGTGACGGTGGTGAACGTCGAGGCGCTCCTTTTCGACCTGGACGGAGTTCTTGTTGACAGCACCGCCGCGATAGACCGTCACTGGCGTGAGTTCGCAAAGTGGTACGGGCTCGACCCCGACCGGCTGCTCGGCGACGCTCCTGGTAGACGTGCTGCCGACACCATTACGAACTTGGGCCGAAACCTCCCCGTCGACCCCGTGGAGGCAATCGCCCGCCACGAAGCGCTCGAGGTTCGCGACCAGCTAGGTGTAGCCTTGCCGGGGGCTGCAGAGCTGCTCTCACTCCTCTCCCGCGCCAACTGGGCCGTGGTGACCAGCGGAAGTGCCGCCGTCGCCCGGGCCCGGCTAAAAGTCGCGGGGCTGCCCGAATCAGAAGTGCTCATCTGCGCCCACGACGTGGTCGAAGGGAAGCCGGGCCCAGCACCGTACCGCCAGGGCGCAATTCAACTTGGCCTTAAGCCCGAACAGGCACTAGCTATTGAAGACTCGCCGGCCGGACTCGAATCAGCGCGCGCGGCCGGCTGTAAGACGCTCGCCCTAACCACCACGCATGACCTTCAGGAGCTCGGGTCGGCCAATTTGTGCTGCCATGACTTACGAGCAGTGGAAGTGTCGCACGCTGATCGCGAACTGGTCCAACTTCGGATCCCGAGCTTCTTGAGCGCCTGAACCACAGGTGCGGGTTCCCGCAAAGTTCAGGCTCAGTTCAACTGGCCGTCCCGACGTTTCAGCTCCGCTTGAGTTCCAGCTCCCCAGGGGCCCAATTCGAGCCTCCCCCGCCCGATCCGAGCTCGGTCCTAACTCTCCAGCCAGACCGGGACACCCGCGTTGGCCCAGAAAGTGCCCGACCCGGCTGAACGTTGTGTATGGAGATCAGCTGGCTGATCGAAGCTGGAAGGCGAACACAATCGAGGAGATCCCACGGAACAGGGCGTAAAACCCGACCCAGAGCAAGAGGAGGGCGGCCCTCGCGGGGAAATACTGTTGCGCAGCCCAGAACCCCAACCCGAGCTCGAGTAGGCCAGCGATCAAACCGAGCCACCAGACCGAGTTGACGTCCTGGCCGGCGATCGACTCGATGAGGTCCAGCGTGCCCTTGAATATGAGCAGGAAGCCGAGCAGGTCGGCGATGGAGACGAACGTCCCCACGGGGTCTGCGAAGGACCAAATCGCCCCGATCAAGAAGAATACCCCGCCGCAGCAAAAGTGGTCAGGGCGTTAGCTTCGTCGTAGTCGAACAGCTCGATGCCTCCGCCGTCGTCCTTTTCAATCAAAGCGAGATCGAGCAAACGGATCGTACCGTTGTCCACAAGCTTGGAGATCTCGTCGGCGGCCGTGCCGAGACCGTTTTGACTGCAACCCAGCACCATGTATTCAACTGGTCCAACTGACATGTTCTATATCTCCTTTTGTCATGGGCCCTTTGTAGAATCGCTGGCCCTGACTCAAAATAAGAAAACCATACCCCTCTCTCGCGGGCAGGACCTGTCAACGCGGGCGCCACTCCAGCCGGCACATGTTGATTGCACAGTCGCCGCACGCGAACGCGTAGTGACGGGCGGGCTCCAGGGCGCGATCGAGGATAACTACGCGGTGAACCGGCCTTGCCGCCAAGGCCAAGACCATGGGAACTGGGGATTCGACGGCCACGCCGGGCTCGTAGCGTAATGCACGAAGTTGCCCGCCAAACCTGCACCCACGACCAGAGGGTGGGGAGTCCCCAAAGACGTGGCCCCCCTCTCTGGGCCAGGCGATGTGAAAGGAACATGCAAGTGACCGAGGCTGTTCAAGAGGAACACGGTGAGCCGACTGGCACCGGGTCTAAACCTATAGTCGATGATGGAGGACCGAGCGCCTGGCGACCGCCAACGGCAGCGACGTCCCAGGCCGCTGAGCGCGTTTTGCTCGATGCCTTCCTGGGCGTGCGTAGCCGCACCAGTGGGCCTTTGGTGGCCGTGAACGAGCGCACGATGATAACCAACGTGGCGGCGTCCGAATTGCTCCAGCCTGGAGACCGCCGCTTGCTTTGGGAGCACGTGACAAGAGGCCCTACCCCGACGGGACAGGGGACTACCGTAGTGCTGAGTAGCGGCGTGGCCGTTAAGGTGCATGCGCACCTCATTGCGGGCCAACTTTCTCCGACGGGGGTCCGTCCTGAGGTTGGCGGTGGAAATCCCTTCCCGTGACCGGGCGCCGGTGGCCACCGCCGTCTCTGAAGCTCCTCAGCCGTCAGCGACCGGCCATACCTTGGACGCGACGCTTATGACCGGTTGGACAGAACTGACCGACACCGAGCGGACGGTGGCAGAGTTAGTGGCTCGCGGGATGACCAACAAACAAGCGGGGCGGCGGCTGTTCCTTTCCCGCCATACTGTGGACTACCACTTGCGCCGGGTCTTCAAGAAGCTGGACCTGAACTCGCGGGTCGAGCTCGCCCGAGCCTTGGGGGAGCACTATGAGGCGCTCAACGGATGAGTGGCGGTGGCGTCGTTGTTCAGGCAGCCCGCCTTGTCCCGCCTATATGCAACCTGGCGGGCTGCCTCTGTTCCGCTGTCCGCCTTGGGCCCGGCTAGGTACTCGTACCCGTGGCGTTGAGCCGGACGGTGCCCCAAACACCCCCTCACGGCGGCAGTGGGGTTACGGGACCACAACCAGGCGATCGATGACCTCAGTCACCCCGGGCGCCTCCCAGGCGGTGTCGTCGGCGGTCCGCATGGCCACATACGAGTCGGTCGTCCCGTCCAGGTATATGGTGCTGCCGTCGTTGGTGACCTCAATAACGGAATCCTCGAGGATGGCTTTGCGTGCCAAAGCATAGCGGATGCGGGCGGCCACGTCGCTCGGTATGGGGTCGCTCGAGATCACGATGTTGTCCGTTATCCCCCGGACTCCCTTGACTCGCTGTACAGCGAATTTGGCGGCCTGGCGCTGAAAGTGGCGCCGGACACGCCCGCCCAGAGTGACCCAGCCGTCCAGGACGTCGACGCTCACGGCGCCCTTGGGCACGATACGGTCGGCGCCGAGGGCGTCCATGCACCGGGCTGCCAGGTCGGCATCGACCAGAGTCTCACCGGTGGGCCCAACTAGCAGCTCGTTGTCCACAGAGGCGACGCCGCTAACTCCCCAGGCGTCGTCTGTGGCCGCCAGCAGGTCGGCGTACGTGGGCACAGCACCGGTAAGAGTGACCTGGCCATCGTCGGCCTCGACACTGATCTGGCTGTCGTCGACCCAGGGGTCCCAGGAGAGCTCGTCGGATACGTCCTTTTCCAATATATTGTTCGGCTTGCGCATTATCTGTCCTTTCTCTGGCGCGGATATCCCGCATCCTCATTGCCGCGATTGTTTCGGCCTTTTAATCGTGCCGCTGACGTTGCTACTTCCGCCATCCCGTGAACGCGGGGTTGCGGGCGAGGGCCACGAAGTCTGCGGCTAGGACAACAGATGGAGTCGCCATCGGCCGACAACCGGCTGTCTTTGGTCGTCCGCGTCAAACAACGACCAACAAGCACTGATCCCGAGCTAAAAAGGAACCCTGGACATAGGTACCCGACCGGGTATCATCACGCCGGAAGGGCCCCGCATTCATGCATTCGAAGGAGACGAACAGTGAGTTCCGAATTGGCTCCCGACGAGGTCGTGCGCAGGTTCTTTGACTGCTACACCAAGGGTCGTCCGCAAGACTTCGACGAGGTCGTTGCCCCCGACTACATTGACTACGGCCATACTCCGCCCGGGCGAGGGCCAGGTGGTGCGCGTGACGACTACAACAACGCGGTCAAGATGGCCGGCGGGTTGATCCGCTACACCATCGACGCGCTCGTCGTCGACGACGAGATGGTGGCGGTCGCCTGGACCGGGACACTTCCCAGCGGTGCTGAAATGAAAGGCCTGAGCCTCTACCGGACCTCCGGTGGTCAGATTCTCTATACCCGGCATGCCTTGATCGGAGACTTGCCGTTGTAAGACCTTTGTCGGCCACCCCTGCATGGATTTTCGTCCATTCGCTACGGTGGGCGCTGGTCGACACCGTTTGCCGACCTGCCGACTGGAGGTATGGCGTGATTTTCATCACCGCGAAGTTCCGGGTCAAGCCCGACGACTCCGAACGCTGGCCCGAGATCATCAAAGACTTCACCGACGGCACACGATCGGAGCCGGGGTGCCTATGGTTCGACTGGGCGCGCAGCGTTGATGACCCGGGCGAGTACGTGCTGGTGGAGGCGTTCCGCGACGACGACGCAGCCGGCGCCCATGTACGCTCAGCGCATTTCCGGGAGGCACAAAAATCCCTGCCTGGCCATCTGCTTGAAACCCCGCGGATCATCAATGCGACCATTCCGCAGGACGACTGGTCGCGCCTCGCCGAGATGGAGGTAGCCCGAACCGGCTAAGTATGTCCCGCCGGAGGACGCTGGTCCCGGTCGTTCTCAACTGCGCCTGGCCGATGTCGGTTGTTCTTGGCGTTCTCGGGAGGGTCTCAGTCCGGAATTCTGACAGCTAATATCTGCGCACCCGGCAACTTACCGGTGACCCGCCTGGCGTAACCGTAGCCCCGGGACGCGCTTGAAGTCACCAGTGTTGTTGGTCTGAAGCGCGAGAGAGTGAACCAGTGCCGTGGCGGCAATGAGCGCGTCGGGCATCCTGAGGCGCGGCACGTGACGTCGTAGGAGCCCGGCCCGGTCTCCAACTCGGCGATCGACGGGGATCTCGTCCATCCCGGCAAGGAGGCGCCGGACGTTGGGCTCGTCGTCGTCGTTGGCCCCGGCCAGCAGTTCGGCCCGGGTAATGACGGAGTACCCAAGCCTGCCGGCTCCGCGAGGGAGCCGGCGCCGTCCCACCAGATGATCTATGCAGACGTCGGTGTCCACGAGTAGCTCAGCCACGCCGGTCCCACTCTGCTCGGTTTGGTACGCGTCCAGCTATGTCGGGCGCGGACCCGAACGTGGCGTCGAGGTCGTCCTCGGTGCCCAGAAATGAATCCACGGCGTCTCGGATCAACTGCGACATAGGGACGCCTTTCGCCCGCGCCCGCTCGGCCAGCCGCGCCCGCTGCTCGTCGGTGAGATATATCTGTGTTCGTGTAGCCATATACATCAAGCAGTATACACCACATCCTTCCGGCCGCCATTCAAGCCGTGTACGGAGCTCGACAAGTACCTCCGCTTGATGCCGCAAGATCGGTCAACGTGACCAATTAAGGAGTAGTCGGTCACGTCGCTCTAACAGGACCGCAATAACTGAAGAAATCGGCCCAGCACCACAACCCTGTACCTCGACGGCTCCATGTGGCCTACAGCTGCTCAGATATGGCTAGTGCTAAAGATACGGCGAAAGCTGTTCCGTCCGAGAAGAGGAATGCGGGCCGGCACAGCTGGCCGGTCATTCCTTTTCCCGGACGGTGAACCCCAGGTTCCTCAGCACCGTGACGGCGCCGGCCTTGCCCCCCTCGAAGTCACCGGGTGCCAAGCGCGCCCCTGTGGTCAGCTCATAGGCGGTCCCCAACATGGCCTTGTGGGGGTAGGCGCGGTTGTCCCACACCAGCTCGTAGCTCCGGCTCGGGCCGAAACCATGTTCAGCGAAGAACCGCGCCGGCCCAGCCGGTCATATTCCTTCACCGCCCGCAGCACGTCGTCGCGGGTAACGTCGGCCCGCAGCCGGGCCAGTGCATCTGACATAGTTCCCTCCTTAGGTCCGTTATAGCCCTTACTCCCTCGCTCTACCCGGTGCACGGGCGCGGGCACCGGCGCCCCCAGGACGTCTGCCGCGATCTGTGCGACACCGGCCTGGTCCAGCGGACCGCGGCGGATCTGGGCCGCGCCCTGACCCGCCAAGGATCGGGGAAGGTCCCTCGTAGAGGGCTTCCATCAACACCCGACAGTTGGACGACAGTGTCGCCCGCACCTGCCACACCGTCGCCCGCATCTGCCACACCGTCGCCCACCCGCACCGACAGGCGGCGCGCCATCCCCGCCCGCTCTCCGAAGAGGCGGCTCTTGCCCATCCCGGGGCCCCCCTTCACCAGGACGACCGGTCCAAGGCCCGAAAGAAGCTGGTCCAGGTGCTGGCCCAGGACCGTCAGCCCAGCATCGCGGTTACGGACGGTCTGGACGGGAGCTCGCTCCGTCGTTCCCACCATCTGTATGCCGTTGGCAGCCCTTGGGGTGATCAGGAATGGTGTTCACGACTCCATGCTAGGAACTGGACTTGGGCCTCCGGCTCTGGCGCCGGAACCTCCTGCTGGCACCGCACCCCCCCCCAGAGCCGGTAGGTCCCGGTAGCTAGGAGCGGCAACCAGAGGTCACGGGCCCTCGGCGACCTCCGACAAACAGGTCTACAAACCGCGAGAAGAGCGGGCGTCATATGGATCTTGTTTGCGTGAGCAAGCAAGCTACTCTAACCTGTGGTACCGAAGGGGAGGGACTTGCCCGCCTCGCAGGAGAGGAGCCACGAACGTGACTAGTGAACCTATTCGTGATCCGGTAACTGATCCGTTGCTCACGCCCCAGAATTCTGCCTTCCTTGTGATCGACTACCAGCCGAGCCAGATTCAGGCGGTCGCATCGATCGATCACGATCTGCTGGTACGGAACATCGTGTCGCTGGCACGTCTGGCCAAAACCTACGGGCTGCCCATCGTGCTCTCCACCGTGAATGTCGCCGCCAACGGGCAACCGCCGACGATCCCGGAGCTCAGGGAGGTCCTTTCGGACTCGGTCGAGATAGACCGCACTCAGATCAACTCCTGGGAGGACAGCGACTTCCGCCAGGCGGTCGAGGCGACGGGCCGGAAAAAGCTGGTCATGGCGGCGTTGTGGACGGAGGTGTGCCTGGCTTTCCCGGCTCTGGACGCGCTACGCGGGGGCTACGAGGTGTTCCCGGTCGTCGATGCCGTGGGCGGGACGTCCCCGGAGGCGCACCGGGCGGGCCTGGAGCGCATCGTGCAGGCGGGCGCCCAACCCATCGGTTGGGTGTCCTTGGCCTGCGAATTGCAGCGCGACTGGGCCCGGACAGAAACCGTACCCCAGGTGGTTGACATCGTCCTCACCTCTCGCCTCGGCAAAGGGCTCTGACCCTTGCTTCGATCGATCCTGGGTCCTCCCGGGTACGGCTGTTCGGGCTCTGCCGCCTGGGACCTAGAGGCCCTGGCTCCGCGCCCGTGCTTCGGCCGACGTGTCCTCGAGATGGACGGCCGCCTCGGCCAAGGCCTTGGCGACGCCCTCAACGGCCGCTGCGTCGATGTAGTCGAGGAAGCGACGCCGAACGCTGTCCAGGTGGACCGGCCATGCCGACTTCAGTTTGGCCATGCCCCGAGGGGTGAGCCTGGCCACGTTCCCCCGAGCATCGGAGGAGCTTGCCGTCTTCGTCACCAGGCCACGCGATTGGAGGTCGTCCACCAGCCGGGTCATTCGGCTGGCCGACAAGTCGGTGGCGCTGGCCAGGTCCGCCATGCGCAATTCGCGATTAGGAGCTTCGGAAAGGTGCATGATCGTCGTGTACTCGCTCGCCGTCAGGCCCGCGCCTCTGATCAGGTCGCTGTCCAGATGTCGCGGGATAATCTTGACAATTCGCATCATTGCGCGCCAAAGGGCTTCCTCGGTCGCAGAGAGTGGCTCTACTTTGGCCATGCCTCTCAGGCTAACTTGCTTCACCAAGCAATTCTTGTACCCCTGACGCCACCCGGCGCGACCGCCCGTTAGCTTGACCGCCATCAAACCCGTCCGCCGTCAAAGAACCAGGTGCACCGGATGAGGATTTCAGAGCCCCAACTCACGGCGCGGCCACGGTGATCGGCCCTGGGCGCGGCTGGCCCCAAAAACCAAAGGCGCCAGGAGCCCACGTAGGCGAAGCTCGGGCGGTGGCGCAGACATGACGGGCACCAAATCAGACGTCGAAGCAGCCGGGTCGTTCGCTCTCGGCCGGTACCAGGTGAGGCGGATCGGGTACGGCGCCATGCAACTGGCCGGCGACAACGTTTTCGGGCCGCCTCGAGACCGCGACGAAGCGGTACGGGTGCTGCGTATGGCGATAGAAAGCGGGATCAACCACATCGACACGGCGCAGTACTACGGCCCCGGCACCGTGAACGAGGTCATCCGCGAGGCGCTGTACCCGTACCCGAGCGACCTGGCCATCGTCAGCAAAGTAGCCGCCCGTCGCGATGACGCAGGCGCCGTGCTGCCCTACGACGAGCCAGATCAGCTGCGCACCGGCATCGAGGAGAACCTTTTGACGCTCGGTCTGGAGCGGTTGGCCGCGGTGAACTTACGGCTCATGGAGGGAACCAGACCTGGGCACCGTTTCGACGCGCAGCTCGCCGCACTCGTCGCGGCCCGTGACGAAGGACTGATCGACGGGATCGGTCTGAGCAACATAACAAGAGAACACCTGCGCCGAGCTGTCAGCCACACGCAAATCGTGTGCGTGCAGAACCTGTTCAACCTCGCCGATCAACGCTCGTTCGACGTCCTGGAGGAATGCACCTCTCAAGGGATCGCATTCGTACCCTTCTGCCCGCTGGGATGGCCGCGCGGCGATCAGAACGCCATCCTCACGAGCCCCGTCCTCGTCGACCTCGGCGCCCGCCTAGGTGCTACTCCTGCGCAAATCGCGCTCGGCGTGGCTGCTCGACCTCGCCCCCAATGTCCTGCTCATCCCGGGCACCCGGACCCGCCAGCATCTGGCCGAGAACATAGGATCGGCCAGCGTTCGAATCGACGAGGCGGCCCGCGCCGAGCTAGCGAGGCACTTCCCCATCCTCACAGCTCAGTAAATGCCGTGCACGGCTTATTACGTGCTTGTATGCATGAGGCGGCTGGCGGTCCCTGACCTCTTGGACTTTACAGCCACCGAGGAACCTATTCGGGCGCTGAGTCATTTTCTCCATACGGCACCACATCGACTCGGTAGATCAAGGGCGACTGCTTGGCCAGGTCCGCCTCGATGCTGCGGACGAGTTGTGTCACTTGGCCGCCGCCGAGTTTGCGAGCGACAGTAATCCTGGCGAGAACCCAAACCTGGTCCGGTCCGATATACATGACAAGAAGTTCGCCGACACCCGTCACCCCGGGGGTACCGTCCGGCCGCCTGTTCCGCTAGGAGCGTCAGCTCGAGCTTGTCGCCCCCGACTGTTCCGACACCGTAAGAGAGCGGGGCGCCACTGGGTACCGCGCATCGACAGTAGTGGTCACTCGTCCAGTGGCGATGTCGAACACGTGGCCGGAGACGCTCACCTTGGGTGAGAGCAAGGGCGAACTCAGGAGGCGTTCGACGTCGGCCTTGACCGTGGCGTACGGGTCGGCGACTGCCGAAGCTTCGAGTTCCGCCTCGGGCAGGCCCGTCGCCTCCGCCGCCCGGTGCCGGAACCCGGGGTCTGCTAGGAACCCGGTCCCGCACTGGCTGTGGTGCACAACGGCGACCTCGAAGAGCCTGTCATTCCCGCCAGCCAGCTGTTCGGCGAGGAAGGCCAAGTACGCGATGTCGGCGACTACGCTCCGGGTGACGCGTCCGCCGGCGTTGCGAATAACGAGGGCGTCCCCCAGTTCTAGCCGAAGAACGATGGCAGGGTCGACGCGGTGGTCGAGGCAAGTGACGACCAGCATCTGTGTAGTGGGCGGCGCCAGCGGCCGGGGGCGATAGCTGCGGGCGAAATGCTCATTGCGCTCGAGCAACGGGGTCATCCTGGTCATGGTGGTCCTTTCTCTTAGGAGGGGTGCTCCGTCGGCGGGAAATGGGCGCGGGAACTTTCCCAGGTCATTTAGTGGACGCTGTTCACCATAGCCTCTTTTCGTGGACGCTGTCCACTTGTTATCCTGTGGTGGTGACGGCCAGTAACTCAGCAGGCGCGGCCCACCAGGCGCAGTCGCGACGTCGGCCGCGAGGCGCCGTCCGTGATGGACTGGTCGCCGCCGGCCTCGAGCTGGCCCGGACCGGTGGACCTGACGCAGTCGTGCTCCGTGAAGCCACCCGGATGGTGGGCGTCGTGCCTAACGCCGCCTATCGGCACTTCACCGACCATGACGAACTCCGCGCCGTGGTCTCCACGGCCGCCATGGGCGAGCTGGCCGCCCGAATGGCCGCCGGCGTCGCCCACGTCCGCGGTAAGCACGGCGATGCCGGCGCCGCCTTGCGCAGGCTGCGGGCGATAGGTCTCGCCTACCTCGAGTTCGCTCGCCTGGAACCGGGCCTGTTCGCCACTGCGTTCGCACGACCACAGCAACACGGCTACGGCGCTCGAGAGGAGGGACCTGGGCCGGACCGCTCGCCCCTTGGCCAGCTCCGCCGCGTACTCGACGAACTGGTCGACGCGGGCGTGCTCTCCCGCCAGCGCCGCGAGGGCATCGAATACCCGATCTGGTCCGCGGTACACGGGCTGGCCGTTCTCACCGGGCAAGGGCCCTTGCGCGACATCCCTGATGCCAATCGGCGTCGCCTCGAGGAGCTGACCCTTACCTTTATAGACACGGCCCTGGCATAGACACTGCCCTGGGATATCGCGGCATCGACGTCCCAGAGACCCGGGACGAGTCAGGCCGCCCTTATCCCCAGTGCGTACGCGCCGTTCGTAGAGTATTGGTTGAACCCTGGGAACGCGAACTTGCTCGAGATTGCGGCGCTGTCATCCTGTAGGTAAAGCGGGACATAGGGGACATCGAGCCGACTCTCCCATTTCCTGCTTGGCCTTGGTCAGGTTGTACGGGTAAAGGTTTATGGAGCCGAGCAAGTTGTCGACTTGGCCCTGAGAAGCGACCGTGCGCAGCTCTTGCGGTGATATCAGCGTGTATAGAGGGGTGGCGTAGCCGCCGTTGGCGGCGATGATATTCGTGCGATCGAGCGGTACACACTGATCGAGCCGAGCCAGCTCGAGACGCTGGGTAGTCAGGCGCAGGTCAACGCCATCGTGCAGCCTTTGCCAAAGTACCCCTACGATCTGGCCGCGGCCAAGCAAGAGATGGACGAGTCATCTGTACCCAAGGGGTTCAGTACGGTTCTAAAGACGTTTAATTACGGGAGTTTCCTCAATGTCGACCAGGTAATAGCCAACGACTTGGCGAAGATCGGCATTACCGTCAAGATCCAGGACATGCAGCAGGCGGCGTGGTTCTCGGCTATGGAGGGTCAAAGCGGGCCTCGGCCGTTCAGCTATACAACCGCCGGCGGTTGTTCTCCTGACCCGAGCTTCCAAAACATCTGGCTCGGTAGCCAAAACGCCAAGTCGGGTGGGCTCAACGTCGCCGATTGGACGCCACCCGTCATGGACCAGCTCCTAACCAAGAGCCTAGACGCCACGACCTCGGTGGGGCGACTGGCCGTTTACGCAAAGATGCTCCAGCTGTTGGCCGTAGACGAGCCCTATGTGCCCCTGTACGAGCAGGACGTGTCGTACTCCTCCAACGATTACACCTGGCCCGGGTTCAACCAGTTCTGGGGCGCCAGCGTGTGGGCGCTAGACCTCAAGCACCGCTGATGAAGAGTGAGCGCAACAAGTCCGTCTCCGCCTGGAGCCCTTCAACCCACCCTAGAGCCGGAGCTCGAGTGCACCTTCCTTGAAGGCGCCGCCCGTCGGGTATTCCGGCCACCACGGCCTGGGCGTCGGGTGCACTCCCACTGATTACGACAGCCCAGTTGGACAAAGAAACCAAAACCTCGCTTCAGCCTGCTCCATTGTCCCCCGCTATCGGGCCGCGTTAGGGTCACTACCATGGAGCTTGCATCCCGTATGGACCGTCTGGGCACAGAATCCACGTTCGCGGTTTTAGCCAAAGCCAAGGAGTTGGAAGCCGCCGGGCGAACAGTTATCCACCTCGAGTTGGGAGAGCCAGACTTCCCGACCCCTCCTTATATCGTGGATGCCGCCATCGATGCGCTACGCGCTGGATATACCCACTACGTGCCTACGCCCGGCATCCTGCCGCTGCGGGAATCGGTGAGCGCATTTTTAGAGAAGTCCGGACGTTTGCGCGCTCCGGCTGATCGCGTGATCGTGACCCCCGGCGCTAAGCCCATTATGTTCTTCACGATCCTCGCACTCTGCGAAGAAGGTGACGAAGTCCTCTATCCCGACCCGGGCTTTCCCATGTACGAGTCGATAGTACGGTTCTCTGGGGCCGTGCCCGTGCCTGTGCCGGTGCGCGAAGAGAACCAGTTCAGAATCGATCCCGAGGAACTCGCGGGCCTGGTGACGGCCAGGACCAAGCTTTTGATCCTCAATTCTCCTCACAACCCTTGCGGCAGCGCGTCGAGCATTAGCGACTGCGAGGCCATAGCCGAGATCGCCATTCGCCACGACATAACCGTCCTCAGCGACGAGGTGTACTGGGCTATCCGCTATGACGGTAAGCATGCGAGCGTGCTCGACGTAGACGGCATGGCAGAGCGCACTGTGCTCCTCGACGGCTGGTCCAAGTCCTTCGCCATGACCGGTTGGCGGTTGGGTTTCGGAGTTTTCCCGACGGCCCTCGTCGAGCCGGTGACTCGATTGGTTGTGAACTCAGTGTCGTGCACGTCCGCATTCAGCCAGTTCGCCGCCAAAGCCGCTCTGGACGGCCCGTGGCAGCCGGTCGTGGACATGGTGGCTGAGTTCCGTCGGCGCCGTGACATGATCGTGGATGGCTTGAACAAGATCCCCGGCATCACGTGCGCGTCGCCCGACGGGGCCTTTTACGTTTTCCCCAACGTAGAGTCATTGGGGCTACCCACCTCGGAACTACAGCCTCGCTTACTGGAAGAAGCGGGGGTGGCGTGTGTCTCGGGAACGTCCTTCGGATCTCGGGGCGAAGGCTACCTGCGCTTCTCTTATGCGAACTCCACTGACAACATCGCCTTGGCGTTACGGGCCATGAAGGAGTTCTGTGCGGACCTATGAGATCGCCCGACAGTACAGTCGAGATCCGTTCCCCAATGCGAGCTGTGAGCTAAGCCGGCGCTGGTTGCATGCTCAGTGGGGCGGTATTGTCCCCGCGCAATACCCGGATGGCGAGCTGCCCGTTGGTGAGAGTGGCCTCGAGGCCCTGACCATAGCCCTCCGGCAGATCGATCTCCCGTTCATAGCCGCCGTAGTCCCATTCGTGTACCAGGTAGGCACGGGGGCCGGCACTGCGCAGGCGAGCCCAGAACCGGAGTGTCCCGGGCCGCACCTCGATGGTGACGTCCTTCGCGGTGACTGCGGGTAGAGGAGCCAGAACGACAAGTGCTCCCGGGGTCTCATAGACGTTGACGGGCACGGATTGCGGGCGCATGGTCGCCTCGGTGGCGGCGGTCGCCTCCGCCACCTGGTCGTGGGTGGGATGGACGGTATCCATATCGTGAACGGTAGTCCCTCACTGGGTTGTCGAGAAGCGGCGGGGCGCAATTCGGCTACAGCTGACGGCACTCGCCATCCCTAATCCCCTAGCGCCGCCGAGCATTACCCGATCTTGGCGAATGGAACCTCGCCCAACTCAACTGACCGGCGGCTCCTCGGCCAACCCGGGCGGGACGGTGCCGGTCGCCGCCTCCCACCCGAAGACGGCAACGCGGGTACTCACCACCTTGGCAACGCCGAGGCCGACGCCGGCCGTGGCGGCCCACAACAAGGCGTCGGGCCACGAGAAGCGGGACTTGGTGGGGTCAAACGGCGAATCGGCGGCGGCGTCCCTGCGAATAGCCGTGTAACCGGCCCTCATGAGCTTCCGGGCCAGCAACGCCACCAGCATGCCCGTCCCGGTGGAAACCAGCTTCCATATCCGCTCACGCCCGGTCATCTCGGCCCCCGTCGCATCGTCACCCCCAAAACCTTACCATCAGGGCCTGGACGGAGGTCCGCTGCAGGTTCAAAGAGCCGGCGTCGGTGGCATCTCGCTCTCTGCTCGCAGCTACCATTTGGCCCGGTGCACGACCTCATTGAACGGGCGCCGGTCCAGCTTCTTCACCGGCGCCAAGGGCCGGTCGGCCGGGTAGCCGAACGCGACCATGCAGGCGCACTCACGGTCCTCGGGCAACCCGAGAATGACTCGAGCCAGGGCCTGATCGGCGACGGAAGCATGCCCGCTGCCGATACCGAGGTCCGAGGCCTCGATCATCATCGCCATCACGGCCTGCCCGGCGTCGAATTGGTCGAGTTCTCGATCGCTGGCGTCAGTCAACGCCGGGATGACGACAATTACGGTAGCGGCCGAGCCGGCCACATGGCGGCCCCACTGCCACACCTGCGCCAGCTGCTCGAGCTGGTTACGGTCCTCGGAAACGACGAAGTCACGGTGCTGGCGATTGTGGGCCGAGGGTGCCAGCCAACCCGCCTCTAGTATCCGTTCGAGGTCGCCGTCGTCTATGGCCCGGTCAGAATAGGCACGGACATTGCGCCGTGCTCGAATTGCATCCCACGTGTCCATGTCAGCAACCTACCCGTCCCCGGCGGCCGTCTCTCCCCCATTTCGCCCAGTGGAACTCCGTAATTCGCAATTACGGACGGCGTGGTTGGGCCGACCTACGGCAGCCCTCAGGTATGGCCGAGCGTGGACCATATCGCGTGCATTTTCGATGCGATGTTCGAAGACCTCGGGGACTGGGCTCAAGCCGTTACCCGACGGAGCGAACCCGTCCGGCGGGCCTCGTACGCCGGGCCCATCACCGACGCCAGGAACTCGTAGTAGCGCGTCTCGGGAAGCAAGGCACTGAACATGGCGGAGCCGTGCACGTGGCCCAGGAAGCGGCGTTGCACGGTAGTCACGCCGGCCTCGACAAGACGCCGGGCATAGGCCTCCGCCTCGTCACGGTGGGGGTCAAACTCCATCGTCACAACGAGCGCTGGCGGCAGACCCGTGAGGTCGGGGGCGAAGAGGGGCGAGACATAAGCTTGGCGAGGGTCGACCTTGTCGCCGAGGTAATGCTGGCGCTGGGTGCGCATGCCGGCGTGGCTCAGTAAGTACCCTTCGCCAAACTTCTCGACCGACGGTTGGCTACCAGTTAGGTCAGTGACAGCTATTGAGAGGATCTGCAATGAGATTTCTGGCCCTTGCCTGTCGCGTGCCATCAGCGCGGCAACGGCCGCGAGGTTCCCCCCCGCTGATTCGCCGCCCACCGAGAGGACACCGGGTTCACCCCCCAGATGCGCTGTATGCTCCGCGACCCAGCACAGTGCCGCGTAGCAATCCTCGGCGGGGACGGGGAACCTGTGCTCGGGAGCGAGCCGATAGCCAACTGACACTACGAGCGCACCTGAGGCGACGCAGATCTCGCGGCAGGCTATGTCCGACCCTTCGATGCTCCCCAGCCAAAACCCGCCCCCATGGATGTAGACGTGGACCGGGAACGGCGCCTCACCTTGAGGCCGATAGCAACGAAGCCAGATCTCGCCACCCTCGACGGCTACCCGAACGTCCTCGATGGCGGCTGGCGCAGGGGCGGGCTGGTAGTAGGCGTCCCGGATGCGCGCCTGAAACTCGGTCGCTCGCTCGCGTGCTTGAGCCACAGTCAACTCGGGGCCAGGCTTGGGGACGTCCGCGTTGAGCACAGTCAGAAGCCGTGGATCCAGTGTCATTTAGCTGCTCACATCCCTCTCGGCATCGCACCTGATGGCCGCGGCCAATACCCGGTCCCGCCTGGTCTCGTTACACAGCTGTACCGGCGATCCCAACGTGCTCCTTGACGGTGAGGCTTCATCGATCTCTTCTCGACGGGCAACTTAGTTGCAGAAGCTCGACTTCTCCACACCTAATGGGCTGCCGTCGGCAACTAACGCGGAAAGATCCCGGACCTGGGCCGTGGTCACCTGTCGGCTCCCACGTCAACCGCCGTCAAGATGAGACGGTCCCCGAGCCGATCATGACGAGGATCTGGCGGACGAACGGGGGCCCGCACGGAGGGGTCTTCTGGTCCTCGTTGCCCGTGAGCGTCAAGGAAAAGCTGCCGCCGATCCCGCGGTACGATCCGGTGCCAGAACCCGCCACGATCGGCACCGCCGCCGTGACGTGGAAGTAGCGGGACCATGTGCGCTCCTTGCTTTGGCGGTCGGTGAGACGTGGTGCGAGAGTCAATAGCCGCGCTTGTGACCTCACGCTCTAATTGTCTGCCTCCAAGACTGCGACGGGAATGGGTGATGACCCTGGGAAGGCCCCGAGATCGGCCGTGCGCAAAGGGTGATGTCGCTCACAACGGCCACTTGGCGGTCAGGTACTCGAACAAAGTCGACTCGTCTTCGTAGCGTCCTCCGCGCGCTATTACCGCGTCCGTGAACTGCTGGCGATAGCCGATCCCCGCCTCGATGCTTTCTACCGAGAGCAGGAGCTGGTATTCCACCAGCTTCTCGTGGTTAACGGTGCCGTCAGGGTGCAAAAGGCGCTGAACATCGTTGACCGGGCCGAAGTCGATGGCCCACTGTGAGTCGTCGGGTGGGACAGAATCGTTACCGAAGTCCAAGAACAGGAAGGAACCAAACTCCTTCAGGGTGCTCGAAGTTCCGAGCGTTATTTGTTCTGGCGGGGATCCCGCCAACTCCTCGTCACTGTGGTAAGTGAGCAACTTAACCCGCTCCGAGGAAACCGACAGGTCGCCGAGCCCGTGATGATGCAGGACCGGGTGACGGGGATGGCCTTTCATCAGGACCACCCCTGAGACGGAGAAGTCTTGTTCGCGGCCGGAGTCCGTGGGCGTTTCCATCCCACTATCGTCGCGCACCCTCGCCGGTGTGCGAGAGCCGCACGGCGCCGCCTGGAGCTGGCCCTCTCCCCCTCCTTCGACGGCGAGCCCGGCGACAATCGAGGCGCACCCTATGTAACGACCCTCGCCCCGCACAAGCCCGGCTGACCACGCGCGGTTGACCACGCGCGGTTGTCGTCAGGCCGGGTTGCTGTAACCTGCCGACATGGCGCTGATCGGCAAAAAGACGGAAAGCATCCCGACCAGCCTCAGCCTCCAACTGGGCAATGTCAACCCCCTGTCAGATCCCAGGATGCGAATGTTTGTGCGATCGGCGGTGACAAAGGGCGACTACGAGGCCGTCCAAGGCGCTCACGCTCTTGCCGAAACCCTGCTACCGCCCTCTTCCGAGCTGTGGTCCTGGTGGCTCGACGGGGTGGAAAGCCTGGCCGGAAGTGGTGACCAGGACCTAGGGATGTTCGTCACGTTCACCCGCAACGTCGCCGGCATCGCCCCCTGGGGCAACCTCCCGGCGGCCGCCCGCCAACGGCTTCGCGCCCTTAGCGCCTGAGCGCCGCAGTAAGCGCAGTAGCGAGGCCACCGCGTTAATCTTGGCCGGTGAGCCGGCCGCTCGTGGTCCCCGAGTACCTTCGCAAAGCACGTGAGACATCACCCGAGGGACTGGCTTGGCTCGAGCGACTGCCTGACCTCTTTGCCGACGTCAGCCGCCGGTGGGGTCTCGAGGTCACTGGGGCCCGTATGAGGGTGGCGTGTGCGCCTGGGTGGCGCCGGTGCGGTACCGCGGTGGCGAGGCCGTGATCAAAGTCAGCTGGCCGCATCCCGAGGCAGCCACGGAGGCCGCGTCCCTGGGCTGGTGGGATGGCGCCGGCGCCGTCCGGCTCCTGGCCGAAGACGGCGAGGCCTGGACGATGCTCCTCGAGCGGTGCGAGCCGGGGACGCCGCTGCGCGACGCCGGGCTGCCGAACGAGCAGGCGCTGGAGATTGGGGCCGAGGTATTGAACGCCCTCTGGGCCAGGGGGCTGCCGGCTGGCGACGGCCCACGTTTTGGCTCGATGCAGCAGATTCTGCGATGGGTGGGCGGAGCAGGCGGCGTACCGGGCCGACGAGCACGGCGGCACGCTGCGAGCGCTCGGGACCGACCCCGGCATCCTCGCTCTCGGCATTGAACTGCTCGGAACGCTTCCCCGTTCTGCGGACCGCCAGGTGGTGGTACACGGCGACTTCAACCCTGGCAACCTGCTCGCCGCCAAGCGCGCTCCGTACCTCGCCGTCGACCCCAAGCCCATGGTCGGCGACCCGTCGTACGACCCGTGGTCGCTGGTCGCCCAGCTCGACTGGCCGTTCCAACTTGCTGACGCGGCAGCCGTTATTCGGCAGCGGATCGGCGTCCTGGCCGAACTGCTCAATTTGCCTCCAGAACGGATCGCGGCGTGGGGCGTGGCGCGTGATGTCGAGGGGGGCCTATGGACGGCCGCCGAAGGGAACCCAGCCGTTGGGGCGAAGTGGATCCGGTCCGCGACGACCGTCGCGCCGATCCTCGGCTAAGGGCTCGCCGCATTGCTCGGCATGTTGGCCATGCGCTCGCCGAGCAACGACGGGCTGAGGGCAAGCCGCCTGGTAGGGGCCCTTCGACGTCCGTAGGGACCGTCGGATCCGTCGTCGTCTAGGCTTCCGGGCGAATGGCCGCCCACCGCCAGCCGGAGTTCCGCGGCCGGGCCAACGAGCGCCAGGTGCTGGATCGGCTGCTAGAGAATGTGCGAGGGGGGCAGAGCGCTGTCCTGGTTATTCGTGGTGAGGCCGGTGTCGGGAAGACGGCCCTTCTGCGCTACGCCGAGGAGCAGGCGTCCGGGTTTCGAATCGTCCAACTGGCGGGTGTCGAGGCTGAGATGGAACTGCCGTTCGCAGGGTTGCATCAGCTGTGCGTGGCGATGGTCGGCCGGCTTCCAGTGCTACCGGGGCCCAGCAAGACGCGCTACGGGTGGCGTTCGGCCTCTCGTTCGGGGATCCGCCCGATCCCTTTTTAGTGGGCCTGGGCACGCTTAGTTTGCTGTCCGAGGTGGCCGCCGAGCGGCCGCTCATGTGTTTCGTGGACGACGCGCAGTGGCTGGACGGGGCCACGCGCCAGGTGCTGGGGTTCGTGGCCCGACGCCTAATGGCGGAGTCGGTCGGGATCGTGTTCGGGGTGCGCGAACCGAGACACGAGCGCGACCTGGTGCGCCTACCCGAGTTGTTGCTCACAGGGTTGGAAGAGGACGATGCTCGCGCCCTTCTAGCCGTCATCATCCCGGGCCGGCTCGATCAGTTAGTGCGCGACCGGATCATCGAGGAAACGCGGGGCAACCCGCTGGCCCTGATGGAACTGTCCAGGGGTATCACCGCAGCGAAGGTGGCCGGTGGTTTTGGCCTTCCGAACCCGGCGGATCTGCCAACTCAGATCGAGAACCACTATCTGGGTCGCGTCCGCGCTTTGCCGGAGGCCACCCAGCACCTGATGCTCCTGGCCGCGGCCGATCCTGTTGGAGATGCGGCACTCCTATGGCGGGCCGCTCAGTCCCTCGGTATTGCCCGGTGGGCGGCCGAGCCGGCTGAGGCAGATCAGTTGCTGGTGATCGGCGCAGGCGTGCGGTTCCGCCATCCGCTGGTGAGGTCAGCGGTTTACCGAGCTGCGGCGATTCGGGATCGACGCGCCGCTCACGGCGCCTTAGCCGCCGCCACCGATCCCGAATCCGATCCGGATCGGCGGGCCTGGCACCTAGCGCACGCCGCCAACGGCCCGGACGAGGAGGTGGCCAGCGAGCTACTCCATCGGGCCAACGGTGCCGAGCGCCGTGGCGGTATTGCCGCGGCCGCCGCGTTCTTGGAGTGGGCGGTGATGCTCACACCCGACCTCGGGGCGCGAGCTTCACGGGCGCTGGCGGCGGCGGGGGCGAAGTTCCAGGCTGGAGACTTCCTGGCGGCAGAGACGCTGCTGGCCACCGCAGACGTCGGCCCGCTCGACGAGCTCGGTCGAGCCCAGGCAGAACGTATGCGCGCCCAGATTGCGTTTGACCTCCGCCGCGGGAGTGACGCCCCCGCGCTGCTCCTCCACGCCGCACAACGGCTCGAGGGTCTCGACGCCGAGCTTTCGAGGGAAACCTACCTGGAGGCGCTGGTTGCCGCCATTTACGCGGCCCGGCTGGCCAGTGACATAAACGCGGCTGACCTCGCTATGGTGGCTCGGTCGGCGCCCCTCGGTCCTGAGCCGCGGCCCGCCAGGCAACAGCTTCTGCTCGGCCTGGCCATCCGTTTGACCGAGGGCTATGCCGCGGCGGCCCCAATCTTGACCACCGCCCTGCACTCGTACCGCGCCGAAGGTCGCCAGCTCGATTGGTTGGGCGTGGCCTACAACCTGGCCGCGATGGACCTGTGGGACGACAACGCCTGGTTCGAGCTCGCCGCCAGTCAGGCCGATCTGGCCCGCTCGACCGGCAGGCTGGTCCTACTTCCGTACGCTCTCGACTACCTGGCCGGATTTCACATATTGACGGGCGAGTTTTCACGGGCGTCTGGCCTCGTGACCGAGGCCGAAGGTCTCGACCTTGGCGTCCGAGCCGAGACCCTGCCGTATATTGCGCTCCGGCTGGCCGCTTGGCGAGGTGAGGCTACGGTCGCCTTGAGCCTGGCCGAAGTGATGATGCGGGGCGCCGTGTCAAGGGGTGAGGGATGCGCGATCACGGCCACCGAGTACGCCACCGCGGTCCTCTACAACGGCCTTGGCCAATACCAGCTCGCCCTCGAGGCGGCCAAAAAGGCGGCCGCCGCGGACGAGGTCGCGACTTCATCATGGGCACTGTACGAGTTGGTGGAAGCGGCGTCGAGGTGCGGCCGCCAGGGGCTCGCCCGTGACGCTGCTAAACGCCTTTCCGAACGGGCCAGCCCGTGCGCAACCGAGTGGGCGAAGGGGACCGTGGCCCTTTCGCGCGCGCTCGTGGAGCCAGGTGAGGCAGCTGACGAGCTGTACCAAGAAGCGATTTACTGGCTCGGACAATCGCGCATGTCGGCCCATCTGGCTCGCGCCAGGCTGACCTACGGGGAATGGCTGCGTCGAGAGAACCGACGGGTCGATGCGCGCCAACAGCTACGCCTGGCGCACGACATGTTGGCCAAGATGGGCGCAGCCGGGTTCGCCGAGCGGGCGCGGCGGGAGCTGTTGGCCACGGGTGAGAGAGTGCGTAAGCGCCGAGACGACACCCGCGACGAGCTCACCCCCCAGGAGGAGCACATCGCCCGGCTCGCCCGGGACGGACGCACGAACTTAGAGATCGGCGCCGAGCTTTTCATCAGCGCCCGCACTGTGGAATGGCACCTGCGCAAGGTCTTCACCAAGCTCGGGATCACCTCACGCAGGGGCCTCCGGACTGCTCTGCCCGAGCTAAGCGGGCAAGGACCCGCCCGGCCCGATGGCGTTCGGGTCAGGAACTGGTCTTCGGGGGGTTCGGCGGGCCGAGGTAAGGGAACTGGGCCTGCAGGTCGTCGTGTGGCTTAAGGCCGGTGGGCGGGACCTTGCCGTGGGTCAGCCAGGCGAAGCGCATGCTGTAGACGTCATCGGTGAGGACGCGGCCGTTCGGGTAGGCGGCGAGCTGGGTGCGGTCGTAGTGGAGGATGTCCGGCAACACCTGCATAGCTGCCGCTTTGGCTTCTTCGGGCGAGTAGCCGCTGCTTTCCAGGATCTTCGACCACGGCCCCAGGTAGTTGGCGACGTCGTCGGCCGGTTGGCGGGAGTTGTACAGGTTTTTCTCGCCGTCGGGGTTGATGAACGGATTAATGGTCGGGTTCCCGCCGCGGTCCATCTGCTCGAGCTTTCCGTCGCGGCGCCGGCTGATCGTGGCCCAGACCCCGATGACGGGGCCGGAACCGAGCATCTCGTTGGGCACCTCCAGCGCGATGGAGTCGACATTGTTCTCGGCGAAGTCGTCGTGGCCGGTCCACTGAAACCCGTGCAGAGCGCCCTCGACGTCGGCAAAAAACGGGTCGCTGCGCAACCCGGCGAACAGCCGGACCGGGCCGACCTGGACAGGCCGGACGGTGCCGTCGAAGCTGACCGGGAGGAAGGCGGTGAGCTGTTCGCCGGCTGGCTCTGGCTGTTGAGCCTGGCTGCCCGTGGCGTACCAGGCTGTTCCCGTTTGGACACCGTTGTCGAACGGGGAGAAGGTGAAGGTGAACGCCAGGTCGGCTTTCAAGTCGCCGTTATTGTCGATGTTGATCCGGTAAACCGCGTCGGGGTGGAATTCCGGGCCCGTGGTGGCCGCCGGTATGGGGGGCGGAGCGCTGGTCGGGTTGGAGTCGATGATCAGGACCGTCTTGTCCGGGTTGTCCGATGACTCGAAGACGAACAGGTCGGTTAAGTCCAGGCGCCTGTCGTCGCCGGGGAACTTGAGCTTGTCCGCACTGAAATGGTTCGACATGGTGTCTCCTTTTATGGGGGTTGTTGTTCGGCAGTAATTGTTCTTGGTCCAGATTTCTGGATATTGATGGCGTGGCCGGTTGTCAGCTGCGCAGGAATTCCAGCAGCGCCGTGTTCACCTGGTCGGCGTGGGTCCAGGGGATGGCGTGCGGCCCGCCCTCGATAACCACGAGCTGCAGATCGTTGATCAGGTCGGGCAGCCGCTTGCCGGTCTTGTCCAGCGGCAGTACCCGGTCCGCGTCGCCCTGTACCACGAGCATGGGCACCTTGATCTTGGGCAGGTCAGCGCGGAAGTCGGTCGCCCAGGTCGGGATGCAGGCCACGGCGGCGGTGGCCGAGGCGGTGGCGGCGAGGTTCCAGCTCGACCGGTAGGCCTCGTCACTGACCAGGGTGCCGCGCAGGCTGTCGACGCTATAAAAGTTGTCCAGGAAACCCTTCATCCAGGCCGGCATGTCTGCCTGCGCCGCTTGGACGAACCCATCGAACAAGCTTTGTGGCACCCCGTCGGGGTTGTCGCTGGTCTGTAGCAGGAACGGCGGGATCGGCGACACCAAAACGCCCTTAGCCACCCGAGCCGACCCATAGGTGCTCAGGTAGCGGGTGACCTCCCCGGTGCCCATCGAGTGCCCGGCCAGCACGGCGTTGCGCAGGTCCAGGCGCTCCACCAAGCTGTCCAGGTCGGCGGCGAAGGTGTCGTAGTCGTACCCGACGGCGGGGCGGCTGGACTGCCCGAACCCGCGGCGGTCATAGGTGATAACCCGGTGGCCGGCCTCCAGCAGGACCGGGACCTGCTTGTCCCAGGCCCGGCCGCTGAGCGGGTACCCGTGGATGAGTACTACGGGCTGGCCCGCTCCGTGGTCCTCGTAGTGAATTTCGATATCGGCGGAATTCTCCCGGCCGACCGTGACCTTGGGCATCAGCGTTCCTTTCTGTCGGGGTCTGGCCTGCATCCGGGCGACAGAACGGGCGCCGACCGACCGGTACTCCAGTCAGGTTCGCGTCTCGGCCCGCCCGTCGCGCCCGTAGAAACCCCTAGTCGGTACCTCGGGCCTCCCCTGGCGGCCCGGGTCGCAGAACTACGTGGCACTGGTGGCGGCGGGTCTCCTCTCGGTGCTCGTGTTCCAGCTCGTGGCCCTCATGTTCCTGCGCGGAGGGCGGGCGCCCTCGGCCGGCTGACCGGAACCGAATTTGAGGCAACGGTCGACGCAACGCCCTAGGTGACTCCCCGCGGCTGTCAAGGCCGCGGCCCGGTCTCATCGCCCGTTGGCCCGCAGGATGTCGAGCGTCCTGCCGGCCAGCGCCGTGTCGGTCCCGCCCGGTAGCAAGATCGAGCGATCCTGTCTTTGAGCAAAGAAGAAAGTTGAGTGCCTATTGGATAGATTTCCTACTAGACTTAAACTCTGTACCCGGAGTTGCCGGGACCATGGAAAGGAAACCTACAGATGTTGATGCGTTTCGATCCCTTTCGTGACTTGGACCGGTTGACCCGGGGCGTCACGATCAACGGCCGTCAGCCCTGGATGGCGATGGACGCCTACCGCCAGGATGACCACATCCTGTTGCAGCTTGACCTACCGGGCGTCGATCCGGCCTCGGTCGACGTAACCTTCGAGAGCGGCACGCTGACGGTCAAGGCGGAGCGACGCACCGCAGTCGCTGAGGACAGCCGGATGCTCGTTTCTGAGCGCCCCCACGGCACCTTTACACGCCGTTTCGAGCTCAGCGACAACCTCGACGGCGATCGCATTGAGGCCCGCTATGACAACGGCGTTCTCACCCTTACCGTCCCGGTGGCCGAGCAGTCAAAGCCCAGGAAGGTCGAAGTCGTTACCGCCAACCAGTCCGCTACCACCAGTGCAGAGCCGGTTGCCGCTTAGCCCGTTATCGGGGCAGACCTCGAGTGGGGGTGCGTGCGAACTGCGCCCACCCCCCACCGATTTGAGCAGGAGCCCGGGAGGAGCTGGGCGGGGCCCGGGGCACTAGGGGACGGGCTGACGTTGTGGCCCCCGCAGGCTCGAGCTCATGCCAGAGTGAAGGTGTGTGGATCTATAAGATCCTGCTGCCGTCCGAATGGACAGAATTCGACGGCAGTGGTGAGTTTGACGGCTCTCCATTTGACCACGCCAGTGGGTTCATCCATTGCTCTTCCCGGGGGCAGGTAGCGGCAACGGCGCTGCGGCTGTTCCCTCATGAGCCGGCGCTAGTGGTGGTGGCACTGGACACCGAGCCGCTGGGTGAGGCTCTGCGTTGGGAACCGGCTACGGACGGGGGTACGTTCCCCCACGTCTACGCGCCGATACGGAGGGACGCGGTGGCCGCCGTCTACCACATGGCCGGCGCTGCTCTCGTAGACGCCCTCCTTCCCCCCGAATGACCGGCCCGACACCGCGTCCGGCTAGGACCGACAGCAACGGCAGGAGGCCACCGACCGAGCCGCTATTGACAACGTCGTGACGGGGCGCGGAATCGTCAAAGCCAGAACAAGCGTGCTAAAAAGCACACATGGTCAGGACACTCAAGGCCGACCTTTGGCTGAAAGCGCCTTCACTTCTGGGAGAGGGCCCGTGCTGGGACGCCCGGTCTCAGGAGTTCTCTTGGGTAGACATCCTCCGTTCGACAGTGCAGGTGTGCGACTCCAAAGGCAGGCTCAAATCAGAGTTCCGGCTCCCGTCCCATGTTGGAGCGGCGCTCCCGGCGGCGGCGGGAGGCTGGCTGGTCGCCCTAACGGACAGATTGGCCCATCTACAGGGTGACGGTAGCCTCAGAGATGTAGTTGAGCTTGAGCCGCACCTGCCCGGCAATAGGGCCAACGATGCGAAGTGCGACCCCTCAGGGCGGGCCTGGGTCGGCACCATGAGCTACGACGAGTCTCGGGTCGAGGGGTCGCTTTATCGCCTTGACCCGGGGCCAAGATGAGCCCTGTGCTCGACGGGATCGGCGTCTCCAACGGTCTCGGCTGGAGCCCGGACAACCGCACCATGTATTTCATCGACACGGTCACCGAGGAGGTGCGCTCCTACCCTTTCGACCTCGAAACCGGCTCGATCGGTGAGCCGCGCACGTTGGCACAGGTCGACCGGGCGGACGGTTTCCCGGACGGCATGTGCACGGACGACGAAGGGTACCTCTGGGTGGCGTTGTGGGGTGGGGGCTGTGTGCGCCGCTACGACCCCGATGGAGGCCTCGATACGGTCGTACGGGTGCCCGCCAGTTACACGACGAGTTGCTGCTTTGGTGGTCCAAACCTCGATCATCTGTACATCACCACCGCCCAGCGGGACCTCGAAGACGAGCGGTTGACCAAGGAGCCGCTGGCCGGGAGCGTGTGGGCCATCGATGCTGGCGTCACGGGCCCGCCGGCCACGCCCTGGCTGGAAATTACCGAGCACCGGTAACCGCTACTGACTACACCCGTGAGCGCGGCCAGCGGATGATCGGCAGCTATGTCTTCGACTTCTCCGAGGGGGCGGCGGACCAGCTCGACCTCCTCGGTGGTAAGGGGGCGAACCTGGCGGAGATGACCCGCCTGGGCCTGCCCGTGCCGCCGGGCTTCACCATCACGACAGAGGCCTGCCGGGAGTACTTGGCCAGTGGCCAGGCGCCCCCGACGCTGCGCTTCCAGGTGACGCTGGCGTTGCGCCGGCTCGAAGACGCCGTCGGTCGTCGGCTGGGAGATGTGCACGACCCATTGCTGGTCAGTGTCCGCTCGGGGGCGAAGTTCTCGATGCCGGGGATGATGGACACGGTGCTCAACGTCGGCCTCAACGACTTATCGGTCTTAGCCTTGGCCGAGGCTGCGGGGGACGAGCGTTTTGCCTGGGACTCGTACCGCCGCCTCGTCCAGATGTTCGCTAAGACGGTGCTGGGGGTGGACGGCGCCGTTTTCTCGGACGCCCTGGAGGACGCCAAGCGGCGCAGGGGCGCCGCCAGCGACGTGGGCCTCAGCAGCGCGGATTTGCAGAAGTTGGTGGAGGAGTTCAAGGCGCTCGTACAGGCCCACACCGGGCGGGACTTCCCCCAGGACCCGCGCGAGCAATTGGACATGGCTACCAGAGCGGTGTTCGATTCGTGGAACGGCCCCCGCGCCCGCTTGTACCGTAGGCGCGAGCGCATCCCCGATGACCTCGGCACGGCCGTAAACGTCTGCACCATGGTCTTTGGGAACCTGGGTGAGGGCTCGGGGACGGGAGTGTGCTTCACCCGCGACCCGGCCACCGGCCGCCCCGGGGCCTATGGGGACTACCTGCCCGAGGCACAGGGGGAGGACGTGGTGGCGGGGATCCGCAACACCGTCAGCCTGGAAGAGTTCTCCCGGCTCGATCCGGTCTCCTACGGCGACCTCCGTCGGGCCATGCGCCGGCTAGAGACCCACTACCGGGACCTGTGCGACATCGAGTTCACCGTCGAGCGAGGCACGCTGTGGTTGCTCCAGACCCGGGTCGGCAAGCGCACGGCGGCGGCTGCCTTTCGCATCGCTACCCAGCTGGTCGACGAGGGGCTCATCACCCTTGACGAGGCCCTGCAGCGGGTGAGCGGTGCCCAGCTGGCGCAGCTCACCTTCCCCCAGTTCGACCCCGCGGCGCCGCGTACGCTCCTGGTTCGGGGCACGGCCGCCTCTCCGGGCGCGGCGGTGGGCCGGGCCGCCTTCGACCCGGCCACGGCCGTGGCGTGGGCGGCGCGGGGCGAACGAGCAGTCCTGGTGCGCCGGGAGACCAGCCCCGAGGACCTCGAAGGCATGGTCGCCTCCGCCGGCGTGCTCACCAGCCGGGGGGGCCGGACCTCGCATGCGGCGGTGGTCGCCCGGGGTATGGGCCGGCCGTGCGTGTCCGGGGCCGAGGGCCTCGAGGTCGACTACGGGGCCAGGGTCGCCCGGGCTGGCCAGGCCGAGGTGCGGGAGGGGGACGTCATCTCAATTGACGGCTCGACCGGCGAGGTCTTCGTTGGGCCCGTGCCTGTCGTCCCGTCGCCGGTACTGCGCTACCTCGAGCACGGTGTCGACGTGGCTCTGGCCGAGCTCCAGGACGACGAGGACTCAGCCGAGCTGGTGCGGGCCGCCGACCGGATGCTAGGTCACGCCGATTCGGTCCGCCGGCTCCGAGTACGAGCCAACGCCGACGCCGGCGGCGACGCCGGCCTGGCCCGCCGCCTGGGGGCCGAGGGAGTGGGGCTGTGCCGCACCGAGCACATGTTTTTGGGGGACCGTCGGGTCTTGATCGAGCGGGTGATCTTGGCCGCCACCCCGGCCGAGCGCGAGGAGGCCCTGGAGGCCCTCCGCCCATTACAGAGGGCGGACTTCGTCGACCTGCTCGAGGCCATGGACGGTCTGCCGGTGACGGTGCGCCTGCTGGACCCGCCGCTGCACGAGTTCCTACCCGACCGGGCCGAGCTGATGGTGCGCGTGGCTCGCGCTGAGGAGCGAGGCCAGGTGGTGGACGAAGACGTCCGCCTGCTCGCGGCGGTGAACCGGCTATCGGAGTCGAACCCCATGCTCGGCTTGCGCGGGGTACGCCTCGGGCTGGTGGTCCCCGGGCTGTTCGCCCTCCAGGTGCGCGCCCTGGCCGAGGCGGTGGCGGCCCGGGCCAAGGCCGGCGGCCGGCCCCAGGCCGAGATCATGGTCCCACTCGTCGGCTCGGTGATGGAGCTGCAGCTCGTGCGGGACGAGGCCGACGCCATCCTGGCCGAGGTGGCCCGCGCCGAGGGCGTCACGCTATCGGTCCCCGTCGGCACCATGATCGAACTGCCCCGCGCCGCCCTCACTGCGTTCCGGATCGCCGAGGTGGCCGATTTCTTTTCCTTCGGCACCAACGACCTGACCCAAACGACGTGGGGTTTCTCCCGCGACGACGTGGAGGCCGCCTTCTTCGCGGCTTACCTGAGCATGGGGGTCTTCACCGTCTCCCCCTTCGAGAGCCTCGACGTCGACGGCGTTGGACGATTGGTACGGATCGCCGTCGAGGAGGGGCGTCGGACCCGCCCCGACCTGCATTTGGGCGTCTGTGGCGAGCACGGCGGAGATCCCGAGTCCATCCATTTCTTCCACCACATCGGCCTCGACTACGTGTCGTGCTCGCCGTTCCGTGTGCCTATCGCCCGGCTCGAGGCGGGGAGGGCCACACTGAGGGGGGCGCCTCCGGAGGTCCGCAGCATCCGTGTCGCGGCCGAGGCATGAGTGAAGGGTTCCGACGACCACCGCCCCGCTCGTCCTACCCATCACTTCGTCGAAGTGGACGGCGTGCGGGTCTTCTACCGGATGGCCGGGGTGCGATAGGGAATTCTGGGTGCGCTAGAAGGCACTTTTCGCGCCGAAGCGCGACCAAATGATTCGACCGCACCCAAAAGAGGGAGTATGTGCCCTAACGACGGTTCCCAAAGAGGCAATTTCCGACGCCTGCGTTTCCGACGCCAACCAGAACCTCGACTACTCCCGAGAGGTCGCGGGGCCCCGAAATTCAGAAGCTTGACCTCAGTCGAAACGCCTCGATCCCCGCTCCCTCACGCTGTGCATGGAATTGGGCCGGGAAAACGGCTCGACCGTTACTATTTTGGGCATGGCTAACCATCCATCGCAGCCCGATGGTTCCGATGCTCCAGGCGAGGTCGCGCCATCGCTGAGAAGCATCCTCGACGCACTGCATGAGCACTTGCGCCAGTTAGAGCGGCTGGCCGGACCAGAAATCACCGCCGCCCGTTTTGGGCCTCGTCGTGTCGAGCCGGCCTGGCGCCGGGCGACGCAGGGGGAACAGCGCCTGCCCGTGGCCATCGCGGTGGGCGTCGCCATCGCCCTTCAGATGCTCCTGCCGAACCGGCTTGTCATCCATCCGGCGTGGCTCCTGCCTGCACTGGAGGGAGCGTTGGGGGTTGGGCTCATAGCCGCCAACCCGCGGCGGATCAGCCGTACCTCGACCACCTTGCGGACGGCGAGCGTTACGCTGATCGCGCTGATCTCGCTCGCCAACGCCTGGTCTACGGCCGAGCTGGTAAACGGCCTGGTCAACGGCACCGAGGGTGAGAACGCCGGCCTGCTCCTGGCCCGCGGAGCCAGCATTTACATCACCAACATCATCGTCTTTTCGCTCTGGTATTGGGAATGGGACCGGGGTGGGCCAGTTGCTCGCGCCACCGCGCCGCGTCCGTACGTGGATTTCCTATTCCCGCAGATGACCGTGCCGGACTTGACGTCACCCAATTGGGAACCGGCTTATCTCGACTATCTTTATTTGTCCTTTACCAACGCCACCGCCTTCAGTCCCACGGACGTAATGCCCTTTTCCCGGTGGGCAAAGATGCTAATGCTTGTTCAAGCATCAATAGCACTGCTCGTTGTGGCGACCGTGATCGCCCGGGCGGTGAACATATTGAGGTAGGCAGGTCAGCGGTCCCGGGACTGGCCTCCTCTCCACGGCGCGGGTCGGCACATCGGTTACCTACTGCCTTCCCAAGAGAGCGCGCTGTCAACCGCCATTCGAAGCGCGTTCGAGCTGGTCTGAGCGCCTGAAGGAGCCAGGCCCTCGCTCAGGCGGGGCCTGGCGGTGACGCCGACAAGCTCGGCTGACCCAGCCTGCCGGTCAGCGCCCGGGCGTTGCGCAATGCGAGAGCCACCAGCGTGAGTGTCGGCCCATAACCCGAACCGGTCGGGAACAGTGAGGAATCTGCAATCAGGACGTTGGGTGCTTCCCAAAGTCGGCCCCATGGATCGCAGACGCTAGTGGCCGGGTCACGGCCCATACGCGCCGTACCGACGACGTGGCGGGACACTGGCACCATCGAGATCTCTGAGTGAGAGGCCCGCAGGTTGCCCTCTGTCTTTGGTGACGTGCCGAAGAATATTTCTTCGGCGCCTGCCACCCGCAAGGCTTCAGCCAATTTGGCCCCGTGGTAGCGGGAGGCGACGATCTCGTGACGGTGGGATTGATAAGTAGTGCGGGCCACAGGGAGCCCCCTCATATCGCGGACGGTGGGGTCGAGGTCCACTCGGTTGGAAGCCTGGGGGACGTCGTCACCCTGCATGCAAAAACCGAGAAAACAGTCGCGCAACGGGGAACGGCGCATGAGTCCTTTATGCTCGGTACCCCAAGGGTAACCCTTGGCTTCGGCGATGGGGTGCGAGGGGCTGCAGTGCTCGACCAGGCCACCCTTGATCCAGGGCAGGCCGTGGGCATTCGCCTCGGCTTTGGCCGCCTCGTCGACGATGATGTGGTCGTCATGCAGTGTGGTAACCGAGCGGCCCTTGTGGCCGTGCACCCGGAAGGGCATCGTACCCATGACGAAAGTTTGCATATGGAACATCAGGTTCCGGCCGATCTCGGGGTGGGCCATCCCCGACAGCAACAACAGACGGGGCGTCTCCATGGCCCCGCCTGCCACCACGACGTACCGAGCGCGCTCTTCGTGGGCGCGGCCGTCGGAGTCGAGCCATTCGACCCCGGTGGCCGCGCCGTTGCGGACCAGGATCCTGGACACGAACGCATCCGGGCGCAGGTCTGCCCGCCCGGTGAGCAATGCCCTACGCAGCACGGCCACCGGATCTCCCTTGGCGTGGATGGGGCAACCAAAGTAGGCGCAGAAACCACAGTTGTTGCAAGCCGGACGACCGTCGTACGGCACCGAATTGCAGCCGGTGGGACCGGGGTAAGGGTGGAGCCCAATCTTTTCTGCTGCCGCCGCCGTGATCGTCGCGCCGTACATCGGGGCGCCGGGGGGCATGGGGTACTCGCCCGACCTCCACGCCGCAAACGGGTTTGCGCCGGCCAGCCCGGCCACGCCGATGAGGCGCTCGGCATCCGCGTAGCACGGCTCGAGGTCGTCGTAGGAAATCGGCCAGTCCGCTATGGAGGCGCCCTCGATGGGACCGAGCTCGGAAAGGACGCGGAAATCATCTTCCCGGAAGCGCGGCAACTTTCCATCGGCGTGGACTCCCCCGCCGCCGACCGTGGCCGGCAGGTTGTTCACGTCACCGATATAGGCCCGGTCGCCGTCAGTTTCGTTGCGACGGAATGTCCGGGGTTCGAGCCAGGGATCGGGCCGAGGAAGTGGCGCGTGATGAACTTCAGCTCATCGCTCGAATAGTCCGTTGCTAGCTCGTGGGGGTTGTCGAGGTTTATCAGTCGGTTCCGGCCTCGTTCCAGGACCAGCACGGACATCCCGGCCTGGGTGAGCTCGTCGGCCACCGTCGATCCCCCGGGCCCGGAACCGACGATGATGGCGTCAAAGTCCCGGGTCACGGACCGCTCACTTCTGCGTCCGTGTACCCCCGGGGCTGGACGTCGCCGAGGTACCCGATGTAGTCCCAGCCGGCCAGGCCGCGGTTGCCACCGTACTCGGGAGCTCCGTACATGCCCTCGCAGGCGTGCTCATAAGCGAGCTGAACAAAATCCTCGTGGTCCCGCAGGCGCTTATCCTGTTCGTCAACCGAAAGAGAAGGAAAGTCGGAACCCAGCGCGGCCAGCCCCGTGACGTACCGCTCCTGCAGGCCGACTACCGGGCCGAGGCGCTCGCGCTCGGGGATTCCCAGCGACCCCTCGATCCGCGTGCGCCACGCCAGCTCTTCCTGGGCGGTCAGGGAGTGGAAGCGCTCGAACCCACTTTTGCCCCCGTACCGGCCAGAAAACGGGCCGCCAGCCCAAATGTGGGGCGGGTCGAAGGTAAAGGCGCCCAACAACTCGTCAATGTACTGAGGCACTCCCGCCTCCCGGGCCCCGGGGCTTTGGTCCGGGGGAATAAGACGGTCGACCACCGCAGAAAGGACAACAAACTGTTGCTCGTTCAGAAAACGGGCCATTTCTGGCTCCGGCGGTCCGGCGCTCCTCTCAGCGGCGGACGACGTGGATGGCCTGGAGCTCGGTAAAACTGATGAGGCCCCAGGTGCCACCCTCCACCCCGATACCGCTCCACTTCAGGCCGCCGAACGGCTGGCCCGGTACGCCTGATTGATGCGTGTTGACCCACACAGTTCCGGCGTCGATTTCGCGGGCGATATCGGCCCCCCGGTCGGCGTCATTCGTCCAGATCGACGCGCCGAGCCCGAAGTGGGTGGCATTGGCTCGCGCCAAAGCGTCATCGAGGTCGTCGTAGCTCACGATCGGGAGGGCCGGCCCAAACTGCTCCTCGTCGACCAGTCGGGCGCCGTCGGATAGGCCGACGACCAACGTCGGCTCGAAGAAATAGCCGGGCCGGTCCGATTGTCGTCCGCCCGTTACGACTTCGCCGCCGTGCTCGGTGGCATCGCGCACCAGTTCCCCCACCCTCTCGAATTGCATCTTGTTGCACAGAGGGCCGATATCAGTGCCGGCATCGTGGCCGTCGCCCAATTTGGCCGCTTCGACGCGCGACACCAGGGCGGCCACGAGCTCGTCGTGGCGCGTGCGGGGGACGTACACACGCTTGATGGCGACGCAGACCTGGCCACAGTTGGAGAACGCATTGGCGAACAAGCCGTCGGCGGTGCTTTCTACATCGAAGTCTTCCAGGACTATGGCGGGGTCATTACCGCCCAGTTCGAGGGTGACCCGCTTCAAGTCGGGGGCGACCGTGGTGGCAATCTTCTTCCCGGTGGCGACCGACCCGGTAAAGCTGACCATGCGGGGCACTGGGTGCTCGGTCATCTTCGCCCCGAGGTCGTTGCCGCCAGATATCACATTGAGCACACCCGGGGGTAGAACGTCGCGGCTCACCTCACCGAAGAGAAGGCAGGAAAGCGGGGTGTAGGGCGAGGGTTTGAGCACCATCGTGCACCCGGCGGCGAGAGCGGGGGCGATCTTGGCCACCGCCGTGCCCAGCGGGAAGTTCCACGGCGTGATGGCCGCTACCGGGCCGATCGGACGACGCACCACGCGTACGGCCGTCTGGCTGTCGTCGCGGATGATCTCGTCGTCGAGGCTAAGCGAGGCGACGTACCGGAGCTCGTTGACGGCATCGCCCAGCTCGGAGCGGGCTTCGCCGAGCGGCTTGCCTTCCTCGGAGGTAATTACGGCAGCCAGCTCCTCGAACCTTGCCTCGGTGGCTGCCGCCAGCTGCTCTAGAGCGGCCTGCCGGAGCTTCCCATCCTGCCGCCACTGGTGATACGCCTCATCCGCCGCCCGCATGGCTTGGTCCATCTGGGCGTCGGTGCACTCGGGGACGTGCGCAATTACCTCGTTAGTGGCGGGGTCCTCAACGGGGAACGTGGCCGCCGTCGTGGCCTCCGCGCCGCCAATAGTCATCGCGAACTTGCTCACGGACCCTCCCAAACCTCGCTAGGCCGGGCTTATCCCAGCCATGCCCACTCTGGCACACTGAACGCTTTGATGAAAGCGTGAACATTTGTGTACGACTAGAGACGGCGCCCGCTATTGACATCGCCGTTGAGCTCTCTACAATCTAGATGTGGACATACGGTTCAGCTAGTGAACAAATGTTCACTAGCGTCACCGTTCCCGTCCCCCGTCATTCGGCCCTGCGCCACATGAGAGGTTGACAATGCCATCCGGGAGTATGCGGTCATCCGGGAGTATGAGTCGAGGTGAGTGAGCCCCCGGGCAAGGATGCTCACGTAGACCAGGCCTCGGCAAACGCCGGCGCCACAAGTGATACAGCGCAAACGGTACGAGGCGAGCTCGTCGCCTACGGACGCAAGCTCCTCCAGCTCGGCCTCCTGAGCCAGACATCCGGCAACCTGAGCGTCAAGACCGCCGACGGCAGCATCTACATCACCCCGTCCTCGCTGGAGTACAACCTCATAGAGGAGGCCGACATCGTTGTTGTCGGGCCGGACGGCTCGCACCGCCACGGTCACCGTGCCCCGTCGTCCGAAACCCCGCTGCATTGTCTCGTCTACCAGAGCCGGCCGGAAGTATCGGCCATAGTGCACACTCATTCGCCGCACGCCACGACACTGGCGGTGTTGGGGATGACGATCCCGGCCGTCCATTACAACATCGCCATGCTGGGCACCACCGAGATCCAGGTAGCCCGCTACGCCACCTATGGCACGCAGCAGCTGGCCAACAACGTCCGGGACGCCTTCCCCCCTCCGGCACGGGCCGTCCTGCTGGCCAACCACGGCATGGTGGCCGTCGGCGGGACATTGAAAATAGCGGCTGACGGCGCCGAGATGGTCGAAACGCTAGCCGGTCTCTATTACCGCGCCCTCGCCATCGGCCAGCCGAACATCCTGAGTGACGAGCAGATGGCCGAAGTAATGGCCAAGTACGGCAAAAAAGTGCCCGTGTGACGTCAGCCCCAGGGACGGGCACATGAGCGAGGCGAGCGTCGTCGTCACGCTCGACATTGGGGGCAGCGCGGCCAAGGCGACGGCCTACGACATCACGGCGCGAGCCAGCCTGGCGACGACGTCGGCGATGTACCCGACCGCCGGTGACTCTACCGACCCCGGCGTGTTCGACCCCAACGCCTGGTGGTCCAGCGCCCTCCGGGCCTTTTCCAGCCTGGCCCACTCTCTCGACCTGAGTGGCCGCCGGTACCTCGGCGTGACCGTGAGCGCCATCCGTATCCCGTTCGTCCTCGTCGACGGTCACGGTGTCCCGACGGCCCCCGGTCTGCTCAACAAGGACCGCAGGGCGGCGGGCCAGGTGCGCGAGCTCACGGAGGAGTTCGGCGCCGACCCCGTTTACGAACTGACGGGCCATTGGCCGGCGCCCGAGTTCGGCCTGCCCAAACTGCTGTGGGCCCGCCAGAACTGGCCCGGTGCGTGGTCGTCCGCGACGACTGTCCTACAGCTCCACGACTGGTTCGTGTTCCAGCTCTCCGGGACCAAGGTGAGCGAGCCCTCGTCAGCGGCGATGAGCCAGATGCTCGACGTGGCGCAGGGCAGATGGGCGGTGCCGTTACTGGAAGCGTTCGACCTTCCGCTCGAGCGCTTCCCTGAGTTGCGCCCCGCCGGTTCGGTCGCGGGCGGACTACAAAATGAGGTGGCTCGCGCCACCGGGCTGCCGTCCGGCCTGCCGGTGCACGTGGGCGGGGGCGACACTCACCTCTCTGCGTTGTCGACGGGCTTTTCTCGGCATGGCGTACCTGTCGTCGTAGCGGGGACGACGGCGCCCGTTCAGGTCGTGCTGGAGACTCCACGTTCACCGAAGGAATGCTTCCCGCTCTTGCGCAGCCCGGGAGCTTTGATCGACCAATGGGTGTTGGAAAGTAACGCCGGGCCAACGGGTGGCGTGATCGCCGAGCTCGCCCCACTCACCGAACTGTGCGGCGAGCAGCTCGAGGCGGCGCTCGTGTCGCGCCGCTTCGTTATCGAGGACCGCATCGAAACCCCTCTCACCGTGCTCACCGGAAACCCGTGCTTCGGCCCCGTGGGTTGGCAGGACACGCTGGCCCCCACGGTTATTGGCTTGCGGGCCGCGCACAGTGGCAAAGATGTCCACAACGCGGCTCTGGCGGGTAGCGCCTATGCCGTGAGCTCGATGCTGACCTGTCTACAGGAGGGCTGGGCCGGACGGCCGCCCTTCGTGGCAGCAACAGGCGGCATGAGCACCAGCGCGCCGTGGTGCCAGCTCCTGGCCGATGTAACCGGGCACCAGATCCGGGTGCGTCCGCTCGGCCGAGTAGCCGGCGTGGCCGGTGCCGTCCTGGTGAGCGGCGACGAAGCGCTGGCTGACGCGGATGACGACGAGGTGCTGGTCTATGAACAGCGCTCGGCTGTCTCCAGTGTCCACGGCGAAGGCCACGCTCGGTACGAACGGCTGTACCAGACCTTGCAGCACGGCCACGACGTCCAACCGGCACACGATGCTCGCGTTTCTTAACGCCACCCTGACCCCCGAGACGTGCGCTGCGCTCAGGGCGGAACGGGCGTGGGAGCTGCGACGCGTCCCCAAAGTGCGGGACGCTCTGGGCGCCCTCGCCGAAGAAGATCTTGACCTGGTGCGGGCCATCATGGTCGAGTCAGAGCCGGTCGACGACGCGATGCTGGCCAAGGTGCGCAACCTCGAGGTCGTCGGATGTCTTCGTTCCGAACCCGTAAACGTCGACCTGGAGGCGGCCAGAAGGCGTGGCGTGGCTGTCATATATACGCCGGGGCGCAACGCGGAGGCGGTGGCCGACCTCACGCTCGGCTTGTGCCTGGCGGCGCTGCGTCACATTGCCATCGCCCACCATGCCATAGTCTCGCGGGAACTGACCAGCGCCACAGCCACAAAAGGGGTGAACCGGGCTGCGGGCGACGTTATTTGGCGCCCCGATGACGACGCCTTGCCGGTTCCCTACGTGACATACAAGGGGCACCAGCTCTCGCGACTCAAGGTGGTCGTGGTTGGTTTCGGCGCCGTCGGGCGCGCTGTAGCCCGGCGATTTAATGGCCTCGTAAGCGAGGTATTCATCGTCGACCCGGCGGTCGACGATGATGACATCAGAGGCGAGGGCTTTGTCCCGCTCCCCCTCGACGACGCCTTGGCCCAAGCCGACATCGTCACCCTGCATGCCCGCAGCGCCTACCCGGTGATCGGTCGTGCTGAGCTGGCGCGCTTGAAGGCGGGGAGCTACCTCATCAACACGGCCCGCGCCACCGTGCTCGACTATGAGGCATTGGCCGATGCGCTGGTGTCGGGCCACCTGGGCGGTGCCGCGCTCGATGTCTTCCCGGAGGAACCGCTGCTGAGCTCGAGCCCGTTGTTGCAAGTTCCCCGGTTGACCCTCACTCCCCACCTGGGGGGGGCCGCCTATGAGGTAGCGGACATACAGTCCGAGATCCTGCTCGCCGGGGTCCGCGGCATTTATGAAAACCCCGGCGATTGGAGCGGCTTGCCCGTGCGTAACCCCGAGGTACGGGAGCGCTGGACGGCTCGCAGCGCCAACTGTGAAAGTTGACGGGCCGAAGAGGGAGCCGGTCCCCGGTACCGCAGGAGAGGCTCAGAGAGCCCTTTGAAAGGAGAGAGAATGGATGTCCGCAACATCGCCACCGTCGAGCCCATCGTCGAGCACAACGGGACGACGCCAGTCTGGTACATGATGGCGCCAGGAACCATGCGCGAATCGACCAAGGGCGGCGCGCTCGAGCTGGTGAACGAGTTCGAGATCACCGGCGGTGGAAAAGTCGACCCCCACCAGCACCCGACACACGAGTTTTATTACGTCCTTTATGGTCACGGGACGATGGTCGTAGGAGACGAAGAGCGCGAGATCTCACAGGGAGACCTGGTTTACATCCCTCCGGATGTCGTCCACAGCCTCATAGCAACGAGCCCCTACGCGCCCATTCGGTGCTTTTGCTTTGCCATCGCCGCGCCGGGCGCCGGTGAGATCAACTACACCACGCACTGAGCGCGGGGCCGAGAGTGAACGAAGCTTGAGGGCCATCAACGTGAACACGAGCCCCGTGCCTTCAGGCGCGTACTCGCAGGCGGTTGTAACCAACGGCCTCGTGTTCGTCGCCGGAGTAGGCCCCTATGACCCGAGTACACGCGCCATCGTGGGCACCACCATTGAGGAACAGACCGTCCAGACGATCGAGAACATCCGGGCTATATTGGTCGGAGCCGGTTGCGGCCTGGGCGACATCGTCAACAGCACCGTGTACCTGGCCGAACTGGACCGTGATTGGGCCGCGTTCGATGCCACCTACCGTCTGCTGCTCACCAAGCCCTTTCCGGCCCGGGCGACAACCGGAGCCGTACTGAAGAACATCCTCATCGAGATCGCCGTCGTGGCCGCGCTCCCGACTGAACGAGCCGGCTGAACGGGTCAATTGAACTGAGCCATTTACGTCATCCTCGGCCCCTCCGTACGACCCGGGAAGGCGACAACCACCTGCAACGTTCACGCGATATCGTTGCGCAGGTTCCCGGGGTAAAGGTAAAGCGCGGCCCGAGGCCGTGCCCGGCCACGCCAACGTCGCAACGCTTAGGGGCCGGCGTGAACTGCGCGTTAACACAGGC
The DNA here is from genome assembly GCA_963750465.1 of uncultured Acidimicrobiaceae bacterium. Classification (GTDB taxonomy): domain Bacteria; phylum Actinomycetota; class Acidimicrobiia; order Acidimicrobiales; family Palsa-688; genus Fen-671. Next base: position 575,121 of record CAVVRE010000001.1, on the reverse strand, counting down.
TGGGACGCCTTGAAAATTGGGGTATGGGACAATACAATTGAGCGAAGTGTTCAGCTCATGAACAAAAGTTCAGTCTTGGGCTAGGAATAGTACCAGCCAAGGACGTGCCCGTTAGGGGGGTCATGGTGTTTGAGCTGATAGAAGGTCCGGAGATCCGACGGGCGCCCCGCCCCATGAGCGACCGGCGATGACAACTGCCCTCCATGCTCCACCCGAGACCCAGGGCGAGACGATCGCACCTGCCAATGACCGGGAGCGCGTGAGGGCCACGACATTTGTGTGGATGTCGCCCGCCGCCATTCTTTTGATCGGGCTGTTCCTCATACCCACCATCTACGCCGTCTACCTCGGGTTCACCAACCTCCAGCTCCTGGGGCCGCACGCCCAAAACTATTCGTTCACTGGCCTGGCCAATTTCAACCGGTTGGTAAACGACCCCGTCTTTTGGTACTCGGTGAAGCTCACGCTGATCTTCGTCATCGTTTCGGGGATCATCGCACAAACACTGCTGGGGCTGGGCCTGGCGCTGCTCGGCCAGCGGGCTCACTTCACGGTCCGAGCCTCGGTCGGCTCCGTCGTCATCCTGGCCTGGGTCCTGCCCGAGATCGCCGTGGCTTTTATTTGGTACGCGTTCGGACAGGCGGGCGGGATGCTGAGCGAAATTGCCGGCCGTCCGTCCGATGATCTTCTGTCGACCCTACCCCTCCTTATCGTTTGTGTGGCGAACGCCTGGCGAGGCACGGCTTTCTCCATGCTCATCCTTTCGGCGGGATTACGCAACGTGCCCCAGGAGGTCGATGAGGCGGCGCAACTAGAAGGGGCGGGTTATTGGCGCCGCCTGTTCCGGGTGACGCTGCCCATCATGCGCCCGATCATCATGACCAACATGCTCCTCATCACGATCGGGACGATCTCGGACTTTACGCTCATCTATGCCATGACCCAGGGCGGTCCGGGCAACCAGACCGCCATCCTCCCTGTGTACATGTACATCGAGGCTTTCCAGTTCAACGCCCTGGGATATGGGACCACTGTCGCACTCGCCCTTATCGTGATCGGCGCGGCGCTTTCAATTATCTACGTCCGCCAACTCCGCCCTGAGCTGCGCTCCCAGCGCGCTACGGGCTAACCGCACACCATCGCCACCATGCCTCGCCCACGAACATGACCTCGCGATAGAGGTGATCTCTCCTTGACGACCCAGCAAATGCCAGTACAGGTGGCCCCAGGCACCCCCGGGGCGAGCACCGCCACCGAACCGGGGCTAAAACCGGCCCGGTGGGGCCGGCCGCGAATGAGCAAGTTCGCCATCAACACCGCTCTCGGCGTGCTTGGCATAATCTTCTTGCTACCTATCATCTGGCTTGTCGACGCGGCGCTGAACCCCAATGCGACCCAAGCGCTCACGGCTCCAGCGCTGTCGCTGTCCAACTTCCACGCCGCGCTGGTAGCCGGAGCGGGCGGCGCCATCAAAAATAGCCTGTACCTCGCCGTTTTGTCGACCGTCGTGGCCACCGCCGTCTCCACGCTGGCCGGGTACGCCCTCTCCCGCCGGCGGGTGCCATTTAAGGGGTCAATCCTGCTCATAGTCCTGTTCCTGACGGGCCTGCCGGTCACGCTCCTGCTAATCCCCATCTACCAGATCTTCGTCCGTCTCAGTTGGGCCAACTCGCCGTTCTACACTTCACTGGTTTTATCGGCCACTTCCATCCCGTTCGCCATTTGGCTGCTGAAGAACTTCATTGACCAGGTGCCACGAGAATTCGAGGAGGCGGCCGAGATCGAGGGCTCCTCGGAACTCCGGAACCTGTGGAAGATCGTGATCCCGCTGTCTTTGCCGGGCATCCTGGTAGCCGCCATCCTCACCTTCATCAACTCGTGGGGCGCCTTTCTGATCCCGCTGGTGCTCGACGCCAACCCCGGCAACACGCCCGGCGCGGTTGGCATTTACCAGTTCATGAGCGCGAACGGCGTGGTTCAGTACGGCCCACTGGCCGCCTACGCCATCCTCTTCTCGGCCCCGGTCGTGCTGCTCTACCTGATCTGTTCGCGCTGGCTCAACGGCGGCTTTGCCTTCGCCGGGGGGGTAAAAGGATGAACCCGGACACCGGAGGGGATGGGCCTGGCGGCGAGGGCGCGGGCGTTCGACCAGTCACGGAGCGCTTATGGCCGCCATTGTTTTAGAGGGCCTGACGAAGCTCTTCAAAGGCAAGAATTCGGCGGCGGTTTACGACCTCGACCTCGAGGTGGAGGACGGTGAGTTCCTCGTCGTGGTGGGCCCGTCAGGGTGCGGCAAGACGACGACCCTGCGCATGCTGGCCGGTTTCGAGACGCCGACACGCGGCGTGATACGCATCGGCGGCAAGGCGATGAACGCCGTCATGCCGAAGGACAGGAACCTGGCCATGGTCTTCCAGAACTATGCCCTCTTCCCGCATATGACGGTGGAAAAGAACCTGGCTTTCGGTATGAAAACGCGACACACGCCCAGGACCACCATGGCCCGTGAGATCGACCAGATTGCCGGGATGCTCGGGATCACCGAGCTTCTCGGGCGCAAGCCGTCCGCCCTTTCGGGAGGTGAGCGCCAGCGCGTGGCATTAGGCCGGGCCCTGCTGAGGCAACCGCAGGCCTTCCTGCTCGACGAACCCCTGTCCAACCTCGATGCGGCGTTGCGCACGCAGATGCGCGTCGAGCTCAAGCGGATACATGCCCAATACCCGATAACGACGGTCTATGTAACCCACGACCAGGTGGAAGCCATGACGATGGCCGACCGCGTCGTGCTCATGCAGGGCGGGCGTCTGCAGCAGGTGGCGACGCCTGAATACCTGTACGACCACCCGGCCAATGCCTTCGTCGCTTCGTTCATCGGTTCTCCCAGGATCAACCTGTTCCCGGGGACCCTCGTACACGACGAATCGGGGGCAAGCGTCAAGTTCCTCGGCGTCTCCCAGAGGTTGAACGGCAGTCACGCCGACGTTCTGGCCCGCTCGACGTCGGAGAATGTCACCGTCGGCTTCCGTCCTGAAGAAATACGGTTGGCCTCGGGCGGGAGCGGGGGGATGCCCGTGGTCTCGTCTCGTATCGAACTGGTCGAACCCCTCGGGTCGGAAACCCACGTCGTCGCCCGCGTCGACGACCAGGCGCTGATGTGCAAGCTCCCGGCCCGGTGCGGGCTGTCGGCCGGTGACCTCGTTTCGCTCGAGTTCAACGCCGAGCAAATGAAGCTTTTCGACACCGAGACCGGAGACCGGTTGGACTGAACCGTTCTGATGGTGGAGGTCCGACAAAGGGCGACAGGGCGAACGCGACGGCCCTGCCTAAAAGCGTATGGTCGCAACATAGGGAAATCAGTACTCGCATACCAGGGCCGGTCATCTGGCCACGTCCAGGAGAGACAGAAATGAGAGGGACAGAATGAAATCGAAAAAACCGGCCGCAGTGGCGGCGCTCGGCGCCGCGCTGGCGGTCACCACGCTGGTTGGTGTTACTGCGCCAGCCGCAGGAGCTTCGACCAAGATGGTAGCCCAGGACTCATCGAACAGCATCTCGGTGCTCTATACAAATAACTACGTTTTCGACACTGACGCCCTCGCCGCAAAATGGTGGGGTTCCATCGCCAAACAGTGGAAAGCGTCGGACCCGTCGGTAAAGCTCACGTTGCTCGGCACCGGGGGCACCGACGTCGATGAGATGAACAAGGCCGCGGTGCTGTTCAGGAGCCCGTCGGAAACACCGTGTGTCATCCAGCTGCCAACGACCTATGTCGGCGAGTTCGCCGGCTCCGGTTACCTGGCCTCGCTGAATAGCTTGGTCTCCGGCCACAACGCCCCCGCCTTCTGGACGGGGATGCCCAAGGCCGTCCAACAGATCAGCACGATCCACGGCACGGTTTACGCCGTGAACGCCGGGAACAATGACTCGGGCATCCTCTACAACAAGGTGATGTTCAAGAAGGCCGGCATCGCGGTGCCATGGGTGCCCAAGACCTGGCAAGACATCATTACCGCGGCGGAGAAGGTCCACAAGTCTGACCCGAAGGTCTATGCACTGTGGGCGGCGGCCGGTGTGGGCGCCGGCCCGACCAATGTGCTCCAGGGCATCGGCAACCTGATCGATGGTTCAACCAACCCCGCAATGATCGACCCCAAGACCGGGAAATGGGTTGTCAACAGCCCGGGCCTCAAGGCCACGTTGCAGTTCTACCAGCAGGTGTACGCGAACGGCTTGGGCGCACCGACGTCCCAACTGTTCCCGTCGGACTCGGTCGGCCAGCCACCATTGCTCATGCAGCAAGGCAAATTGGCCATAGCCATCGGCTCCAACTGGTACACGGGTGACTGGCTGCCTAAAGCGGGCGCGCCGTGGCCCCAGGCCGCCACCGATGTCGGCATTGCCCCCATCCCGACGCAAAACGGCCAAGCCCCCGGCAGCGCCACGACCATCGGGGGCTGGGCATGGGCCATCAGCGCGGCCTGCAAAGATAAACCGGCGGCGTGGAAGTTCATCACCCTGGGCCAGTCCCCTAACAATCAGCTGGAAACGGCGGTGTGGTCGGGCTTCGTGCCCCCGGACACTTCGGTCGGGACCACGCCTGCGTTCGTGAAGTCCTCGCTGTACGCGGAGCAGTTCAGCCAATACGCTGCTAATAGCGCGCCGCTCCCCACCAACACCAACTTCCCGGTCTATGCACGCGCCCTTAACACAGTTACAGGTGATTTCGCTCAAAACCCCAAGACGAGCATTTCATCAGCGCTGTCGACCCTGTCGCAGCTCGTGACCGAACAGCTCGGGAGCAACAGCGTGGAGACCATCAAGTAACCGGTCGGCTGCCTGAGCGTCCTCACCCGGACGCTCAGGCACCGAGGCAACTATGCATCACCACAAGACCGCTCTGGTGCTGGGGCACAGTGGGACCGCATGCCCGCTGCCTCCAGTGCCAGGCCGGCCGAGACGGCGCCAGCGAGGCACGGCGCGGGGAGGACCGGGCTCCGACCGGCCGCGAAGGAGCCGTGCGCGACGGATGGAGAGGGTACGTACGCAACGTGGCTCGTGACGGCAAAAGCGACGAACGCCAACAGCCGTTCGGACCACGAGGCAGTTCTGGCTACCCCCCAGACCTCCTGGCACGCGTGGCGCGGCTGCATTTCGAGTTCGGGCTGACGCACCAAGAGACGGCGAACAGCCTCGGCTTATCGCGTGTCAAGGTAACGCGGCTCGTCAAACAGGCCCGGGAGTCCGGGCTTGTAACGATGGTCGTGGCGTCGGACGTGGGGCCGTACGCCGAGCTCGAACAGGATATAGGGCGGCGTTTCGACCTGGCCGAGGTACTGATCGTGCCGCCCGCCAACGCCGGGAACCGGAACCTGCGCACGATGCTGGCCCAGGGCATCGTCCGGCACATGTCGTCGGTCCTGCGTCCTGACATGACGATCGCGCTGGGCTTGAGCCGGACCATCGGCGAAGCCGCTCGTCTAACCGCGTTGGTGCCCCATACGCGTTGTTCGGTTACGTTCGTTTCCCTGGTAGGCGCCGTTCGGGAGGATGGCCACGGCCGAGACAACCCGTTCGGCGCGCCGGCCACCTTGGCCAACGCGTACGGAGGCTCGGTCCAGCATGTCCACGCTCCGATCATTGTGCGCAGCGGCGACGTCGCCCAAAAGCTCATGCAGGACCCCGCTATCGCCACCACCCTGGCGCTGGCGGCCAAAGCCGACATCCTTTTCGCCGGGGTCGGCGGCCGCAACGACCGGATCGACTACGCCGGTCAGGGCTATCTCGAACCCGTCGAGTGGGAAGAGCTGGTGATGGCGGGCATGGAGGGCGATATCTGCGCCCGCTTCTTTGATCGTAACGGCAAGGCCATCAACCACAAGCTCAGCCGGCGGGTCATCGGTCTCGGGCTCGAAGAGCTGCAACGGATACCGTCACGGGTTATCGCCGCCGGCGGCCCCTCGAAACTCGACGCCGTGCGCGCCGTACTACGCGGAGAACTGGCGACCGTGCTCATCACGGATGCGGACACGGCGGCCGAGCTCCTGAAACGAGCGTGACATAGCCCGGCTCAACTGGCCCTGCCCGTGGGCAACCTGGAATTGAACAGAGCCGGAGATCTGCGCTGCCGGACAAGCGTGGATCTCGAGGGAGTTGATCTCGACCCAGGATCGTTCGACGAACTGATGGAGTCACTGGTTGGCGTTTGCCATACCGTACTGCACGACGCGCTCGAGCCCGTCGCTGCTGTTATTGATGGTGACTACCCCGGTTCCTTGCCTTAGTGGCGCCACGTTTCGAGCCCTGACGCCAGGCGGAAACAATGATGGTAGTTGTCAGAATTTTTGGACGTCTAGCAGGGCGCCCCGTCCTATCTTCACGTTCGGCCCGTCCTGAGACGTGGTCCGGTGCGTCTATTAGAAATCGCGAAAGGAAAGCATGACCGACGCAATCGAAAGCAAGCTCAATGCGATGGGCTACACCATTCCAGCGGTAGCGGCCGCAGTCGGCAACTACGTCGGAGCGGTTACCGTTGGCAACCTGGTCTTTGTGTCTGGGCACGGTCCCTTCCGCGACGGGAAATGGGAGTTTATAGGCAAGCTCGGCCGAGACATGGAGGTGGAAACGGCACAAGAAGCCGCTCGCCTGATTGCCCTGAACCTCTTGGCCAGTCTAAAGGCCGAGATCGGCAGCCTTGACCGAGTAGTCCGCATTGTTCGGCTGTTCGGCATGGTCAACTCCGCACCGGACTTTGGCCAGCAGCCGGCGGTGATCGACGGCGCCTCCAACCTGTTGGTCGAGCTGTTCGGAGAGCGTGGCCGCCATTCTCGCTCGGCCATCGGGATGGGCGCACTGCCGTTCGGGATCTCGGTCGAGATCGAGATGGTGGTTGAGATTGATGTGGCTTCTTAGCCACTTCGCAGCCCGAAACCCACGCTGGCGCTCTACCCTGCCTTGTCGGGTGCGACGTTGCTGCTCGGCCTGGCGGATGAGGTCGTCGCGTTGTGCGGCGGAGACGGCCGCGACGATGTGGTAGCTGATCATTGGCGATCACCCTGGACCGGGAAATCGGCCCGGCTGGCGCTGGCGGTGAGGGGTGACCCGAGCCCGACGCGCACGCGGTAGCCGCTGTAACTGAACGTCGTCGTGATCCCACCGATCCGGGCCAGCAACGGGATGATGAAGTTGCTGTCGGCCTGTATGTCCACGATGAAGCTGGACAACCGAAGTTCCTTGGCCCGCTCCACAAGTGCCGCGACGAGGGCCGAGCCTGCGCCGCGCCGCTGCCAACGGTCCTCGACCAACACCCCTATGCCCCCGTGCCCTTCCTCTGTCACTGCGAGGCTGGCCATGCCGACGCACCGGTCGGCGCTCCAAGCGCCGTAGACGTCCTGGTTGGCGTCGGCTAACGTGTGCGAGGCATGGGCGACGCCGTCTGTAAAACCGTGGAAGCGCTTGTACAGGGTCGCCCGAGAGCACCGTCCGAGCATGGCTCTCACGGCCGGAGCGTCGTCCACATGGAGGGCACCGACCCTGACCCGTTCGTTTCCCCCAACCGCGACCCCGAGTTGATCGTCGAAGGCGCGTCGCCCATCTCGGTACCCGACGACCCCTGCTCCGGTGAAACCATCCGGCTGAGGTCTTTCGTAAGTTGATTGGTTCATAGTGAACATGGTCGGGCCCCACGGCGCTCACGACATCCGGGGCGACCACGGAACGACCACGGAACCCCCACCGAAACGCCACCCAAACTCCATCTCGGAGGTGGCTCGAAAGACGGGAGAATGGTGCTAATGGCGACGGTCGACCTGGAGGTCGTCTCGGCCCGTGAGGCTGAGGTGCTCGATGCGCTCCGTGACCACCTCACCAACGCCGAGATCGCGCGGCGGCTTCATATTTCGGTCCGGACGGTGGAGAGCCACGTATCGTCGCTGTTGCGGAAATTAGGCGCCGTGGACCGGCGCGGCCTCGCTGCCCTCGCTAGTGAAGTAGCAGCTCAGGCCACATTCGGTATTGGTGAAATCGTCGGGTTACCGACTAAGTGGACGAGTTTCATTGGTCGGAGGACCGAGCTAGCCGAGGTGTCCGAGGCCATCTCCAGCAGCCGGCTGGTAACCATTGTGGGACCGGGTGGCGTCGGGAAGACGAGATTGGCGGCGGTGGTTGCGGGTCTCTGCACCCACAATTTCCCCGCAGGTGGGGCGTTCGTCGACCTGGTCCCGGTGCGGCCTGAGTTCGTGGTCGAGGCGGTCGCGGCTGCCCTCGGGGTTATCGAGCATCCCCAGGAGCCGCTCGAGAGGCTGGTGCAACGGCGCTTGTGCACCGGTAGGACACTGGTCGTACTGGACAGCTGCGAACATGTCCTGGGTGCCGCGGCGGCCTTCGTCGCTTCCGCCCTCGCCAGTTGCCCGCAGCTCGTGGTCTTGTCGAGCAGTCGTGAGCGTCTGGGCATCATCGGCGAGCGAGTCGTGGAACTAGCCCCCCTGGGGTTGACCCCCATCGGGCCTGATAGCTCAGAAGCCGAGACCCTCTTCGTCGACCGGGCCGGTCTGGCCGCCGGCTTTGACGCCAGTTCGCCCCTGATTGGTGAAATCTGTTGCCGGCTGGACGGCATGCCCCTGGCCATCGAACTGGCCGCGGCACGCAGCCGTTCGCTCGGCCTCGACGGGCTGCTGGCGGCGCTTGATGACCACTTGCGCGTCTTGAGCCGCCCTGGTGCTCACTATGACAGGCACAGCTCGATGCGCACCGTTATCGACTGGAGCCACGAGCTCCTCGACGGCGAAGAGCGGGCCATGTTCCGTCGCCTCGGGATATTCGCGGGCTCTTTCGACCTGTGGTCGGCGGCGACGGTGGCGAGCGACGGGGACATAGCCGTGGCCAGCGACCTTATCGGCCGGCTGGCGGACAAGAGCCTCCTGGCGCGCGGGCAGGACGGTGCCGGCAGCCGGTGGCGAATGCTCGATACGGTCCGAGCCTACGCCAGCGAACAGCTGGAGGTCAGTGGTGAAACGGCCAATATTCGCCGTCGGCACCTTTCATGGGCAGCCGCAACTGCCCGTGATATCGAGCAGTCGCTGGATGACGACCTCGAATGGCAGGACCGCTTCGACTCGGTTTCAGATGACCTGCGCACCGCGCTACAGAGGGCTCCTCGCACCTCGGCCGACGGCGCCGATTTCGCCCTAGCCATGGCGTTGGGCCACCTGAGCTATGCCCGGCGGTTCCTGGTCGAGGCCCGTGACCACGTCGAAGCAGCCATCGACCGGGCCCCGGACGACGCATCGGCTGTCTCCGCCTTGCGGTTCGCCGCCGGTATCGCTTTTGCGGAGATGAGAGGAGAGGCGGCGTTCTCGCTGCTCCAGACGGGCTCAGTCCGCGCTCTGGAGGCGGGCGACGTGAGAACAGCGGCCATTGCGCTTTCCGCGGCGGCCACCCTCGCTGGGCGCTGCCCGGGCCTCTTCGACGACCCGCTGTCACACCAGGAGCTCGTCGCGCTGGTCGACAGGGCTCGGGCGCTCCACCCTCCCGGGGACCTCGAGGTCGACGCTTATGTTGCTTTGGCCGCAGCGTGGGACTGCGCTCGCGCGTTGGCGGTGCCCGACCGCGAACAGGCAAAGGATGCCCTGGTGATGGCCCACCGCCTCGGGGATCCCGTCCTATTGAGTAGTGCTCTCGATGCCAACTGTGCCGCCGTCGCCGAGGACAACTGCTTCAAACAAGCTTCGCAATTCACAGCTCAGCGGCTGGCACTACTCGAGCGGCTCCCGCGTCACCAGCCCCGCACTGGCGGCGAGGTGGCTGACATCTTCCACATGGCCACCGAGTCGGCTCTGGCCGCCGGTGAGCTAAATATCGCCCTGGCCAACGCCCGCACCTCGTACCACGACAGCACCAACCAGGGACTGCCTCATTTCGCCGCCAACCACCTGGTAATTCCTCTTACCCTGCAAGGCAAGTTCGACGAGGCGCTGGTCCAGGCGAAGATCATGCGTGAAGGCTGGGAACGCGCTGGAAGCCCGGCCGCTGGATGGATGGCACCTTCGTTTTTCGCCACCGCGCTCGTGCACGGGCTTCGCGGCGACGAAGAGCCGTACGCAGAGCTGTGGGACCTGGCGATGACCATCCGCACGCAAAGGACTGTTAACAGCTTCAGCCTGTTCGTCGAGCCGCGGGTGGCGTTGCACCTTGGGGCCTTCGACCGGGCGCGGGCCACGGCGGCGATCGACGAACAAGATATGTGGGGGAATTACGGCCCTTATGCCCGGGCCATCAGCGTCGAAGTGGCGGTAGTCACGGCAGCGGCGGACGCCGAAGAACGACTAGCCGCAGCCCAGCACCTGGCGGGCGAGAACGACTTCGTCGCCGCCAACCTTCTGCGAGCCGCGGGTCGTCTCCACCACGACGAGGCTCTACTAAACGAGGCTGTCGCTGCTTGGGAGGCAATCGGGGCCCGCTTCGAGCGGGCGTGCACGCTGCTATTGTTGGCCGCGGACGCAGAAGACGGTGCGAGGGAGCTGGCCACACTTAACTGCCCATTGCCCGCCACAGTCTGACCTCCTGGTCGAAACCGTAATCGCCAGTTCAATACACAGTTGGTTCTTGTGAAGGCGCCCTAGTAGTCTGAGGGCGGCGGTGAGGCGAGTTTCCCGTGATTGATCTCCACAGGGGCTTCATACGGTCTCCACCGCACCACTACGTCGAAGCAGTATGGCCGAGGTCGAACTGTTCCGCTCAGTTTAACCGCCTCGCGGCGTGAGCGAGGGCGGAAGACAATTAATACGATTGTGACCATATTAATACGATTGTGACCACGACGAGGCATTTGGAATTTGGCTGTTGCCATCACCACCTTTCTGCAATACGGTCAGAGAGACGACCTACGAGAGGTGTCATGTTTGGCGCTGAAGGGAGATTGTCATGGACAAGTTCGAGATCTATACCGAAGAGACGTCCGATAAAACGCTCTACTACTGGCGGCTCGTTTCTGGCCGTGACGGAGAGCGGCTGGTGGCCAGGGGCGGAGGTGTCGGGTCTCAGGACGCGGTAGTGGCCCAGGTGCGGGAGCTCCGGCGTCGGGCCGGGGGCGCCAGGATCGAGGGCATTACCGCTGAGCGGCCATACCCGGAGTTGCGTTCGGGGTCCTTCCGGGTCGAGCGGGATGTTGTCAACCTGCGCGTCGTCCCGGTCGTCGGGGCGAGGCGGCATCGGTTCGACCGAGCCGAGTTCGGGCGGCCACGGGTTATCGAGTTGGACTCGGAGCCCGAGGTGTCGACCGAGCCCGACCGGCCGCGACCGGCCGAGGGGGCGCCGCCTTCACGGGGCCCCGGCCCAGAAGGCGCGCGGCGACCGCCTAACAAAGCCGGGCGCACCGACCGGAGGAGATAGTGGCCGGGAACGTGACCTCCCCGGTCCGCGCCGGCTCGGTCCGCGCCGGCTCGGGCGAAGCGGGAGCGCGACAGGCAGTCCCCTGCTGGATGGCGCGCTTCGGGGTGGGCGACCAGGTCGTCGAGGAGGTCGTCGGCGCCCTGCAGGCGGTAGGCATCGATCTTCGTCTGCACGAGGAGGGGACCGACCTACCTCGTATAGGTATCGTCTTGTTCGACGTCGTAACAGAGCGCCTCAGCGCGTTCGTTCGCGAGGCCAGCCGAGCCGGGGCCGAGCGCATTCTCGGGATATCGACGCCGGGGACGACGCTCGACGGGGTTCCGTCGTGGGAGCTCCTGAGCGCCGGATCTTCCGACGTGATGATGTGGGGAGGGTGCGTCGAGCCGGCGTCGGATGTCGTCGCCCGCCTGCGGCGCTGGCGGGCCGTGGACGACCTGGTCAGTTCGTCCCTGGTTCAGGGATCGGTGGTGGGGAGGAGCCCGGCCTGGCGTTCGGTGCTTCGCGAGGTGGTCGAGGTCGGGCGTTTCACGGATGCCTCTGTCCTGATCACCGGAGAGAGTGGGACAGGCAAGGAACTGGTGGCGCGGCTCATTCATGACCTCGATGCCCGCCCGGACAAGCGGAAACTGGTTGTCCTGGACTGCACCACGGTCGTGCCCTCCCTGTCGGGCAGTGAGTTCTTCGGGCACGACCGAGGCGCTTTCACCGGTGCTGTCGCCGCACGCGAGGGCGCCTTCGAGCTGGCTGATGGCGGGACGTTGTTCCTCGACGAAGTGGGTGAGCTCCAACCAGCGATGCAGGCCGAGCTGCTGCGGGTGGTCCAGGAGGGGACCTTCAAGCGGGTGGGCAGCAACCTGTGGCGAAAGAGCAACTTCCGGTTGATCTGTGCCACAAATCGCGATCTCCTGAGCGAGCAGGCTCGGGGTACCTTTCGCAGCGACTTCTACTATCGCATCGCTAGTTGGACGGTACGTTTGCCGAGCCTGTCCGATCGGCTCGACGACGTGGTGCCCCTCTTTGCCCACTTTTATCACCAGCAGCACCCGGAAACGGAGCCGCCGCAGATGGACGATGCCGTCCGCGACTTGCTGCTGCGGCGGACTTACGCCGGCAACGTCAGAGATCTGCGCAACCTGGCGTTCCGGGTCTCGCACCGCCATGTCGGCCGCGGGCCACTGACCGTCGGGGACATACCCGAGGATGAGCGACCTATCCCCGATGAGGAGCAGTGGTCCTGGCGCGACCAGGCCTTCGAGCGGTGCATCCGCAGGAGCCTCGGCTTAGGCGCCACGTTGCGAGAGATCGCCGCGGAAGCATCAGAGACGGCCATCAGCATCGCTATCGCCGAGGAGGGTGGCAACCTCCGTCGCGCCGCCCGTCGCCTCGGAGTAACAGACCGAGCTCTGCAGCTACGTCAAGCCGGGCGACGAGGACGACAGGGGCCGGTCAACGGCGGTGCGACGTCGGTGGTCAACCAGGGCCCGACGGGCTGAGCCACGGATCCCGCGGCTCCGGCCGGCCCCTCCGGTTGCTGCGGACCTCCGGCCAATAGTGGCTTTGGGGGGCATCGTGGGCCGGCACCGACCCCCGCTCCCCCGCCCGCCGTACGAGCCGGAGGAAGTTGCCCGACACGATCAAGGACTCAGCCTCCGGTGGCAACCCGAGGAGCCGCACCTTGGCCAACTCGACGCCGGGATGCAGCCAGGGGCCGTCGGATCCGAACAGGATCTTGGCCGGGCCGGCCCGGTGAACGGCGTCGAGCAGCACGTCGAAACGCCGCACGCCTGCCGTGTCGGTGTAGATGTTGGGGTGGTTGACGAGATGACCCACGAAGGCGATCTGGGCGCTCCAGTCGTCGGCAAAGCTGCCCAGGTGAGGGATGATGAAGTCGACGTCCGGGTACTCCTCGGCCAGCAGTTGGGCCACGGAGACCTCACCGGTGACGTCGTAGAGCACCGGCAATGAAAAATGCCTCGCCGTGTCGCATATCTCTCGGCTGATGCGGGCGTCGTGACGGTGGACCTTGATGCCACAGAAGCCGAGCCCGTCCACCGCCCGTTCTACAAGTTGGCGGATCTGACCGCGATCGCGTTCGGCGTGCACGAAGGCGAAGCCGAAGAAACGGTCAGGGTGCCGGGCCACAATTCGCCCGACCTCCTCGTTGGCCACGGCGTAGTCGGAGTGGAACGCCGCGAAGAGCACCGTCTTCCCGATGCCGGCGCGGGCAGCGCGGCGCAGGTACGCCCCAAGGGGGGCGGCGGTGTCCCACGGGCCGCTGAGCCCGTCGCCCCGGCCGGCGTGACAGTGCGCGTCGATGACCGGCGTGTGCATCCCACCCACGTCGGAAGATCTGCTCACCGAGAGGCTCGCAGGGACTCGCCTAGAGCGGCGCCGGCGCGCTCGATGTCGCCCTGGCTATGGCCAGCCGTGATAACGAAGCTAATTGCCGACCGGCGACGGCACGTTCCCCGGTGGAGGACGGTGACGATGCCGCGCTGCCTCAGGCCCTGGTGCACCTGCCGGGCCCGGCTGCCCGGGAGCGCGACGGTCTGCACCGGGAAGATCCCGGTCACCGCGCGTAGCCACCCCGGGACGAGGGGGCGGACGGCCTCACGGAACGACTCGACATTGCGGGCCAGACGCAGGCGCAAGCTGTCTCCCCGCTCGAGGTTGACGGCGAGCGCGTGTTCGGCCGCGTAGACGTCAGCGATCGAGGGCGGGCTGCAGTGCGACCTGGTCTCGCCGCGCTCGTTGAGTTCCCGGATCAAGTTCCGGTCCCCGGCGATGACCGTCATCGGCACCCCTAACCCCTTGGCCATCGAGGCGACGAGCACCACGTCGGGGGACGCGATGTTGCTGTGGCGCAGCGATCCGCCGCCGCCCAGACCGAACGGGGCGTCCGGCCCCGCATCCCGTCCGAGAATGCCCAGCGCTTGGGTGTCGTCCAGGACGAGGAGGCCACCGCCGCGCCGTGCCGCGTCCAGGTAAGCCCGGACGGGAGTGGCGCGGCCGCACCCCGCGCACACGCCGTCCGAGACCACGAGCGGGCGCAGGCCGGCAGACCAGTCGTCGTCTATCCGGGAGCGGAGGACGTCGGCATCGAGATGGGGGAAGGCACGAATAGGGACACCCCGAAGTGCGGCCCGCTCCACCCCCCATCGGGAAATGGGGTAGGCGCCGGCGTCGACATAGATGGCGGTGCCCGGGCCGGCGCACACGGGAATGAGATCCCAATAGGCGTGCAGGGTTGAGCGGGCCAGCGTTGCTGCTTGACATCCCTGAAGCCGGGCGAAGGCCCCCGCCACCCTGGGCGCCGCCGCCGGGGCGGTGAGGGCGGCGGGGGCACCGGCGGTGAGCCGAGCCCATGGCCTGAGGGACGTGCTGGGGTGGGCCATCCCCAGGTACAGCGACGAGGTGAAGTCCAGGCGTGGCGCCGTCAATGCCCAGCACGTTGGCCGACCAACCTGCGCTGGAGGTGGATGGCCGGGATGGTTGCGTCCGCCCGGGTGGTCAGGTCCACTCCCGTCACGGCCCGGTAGGCGTGGAGGTAGCCTTGCAGCTCGGCTCTCCAGTACCTGGCCCAATTGGCCGCGTGCTCGGGCTCGATCACCTTGGTCCACGCTCCAAAGCGGATGCCGAGGAGAAGTTGCTCGCCGAACACACCGAGGTCCCGGAAATGCAGCACGGACGTATCGGTCCAGCCCTGGAGCGATTTCATCGCCTCCACCCTGTCCATCCAGGTCTCGGGGTACGCAACCATGGTGCGGGTCGGGAGGAACTCCCGCATCTCGGGCCGAGAGAGCAGCCAT
The DNA here is from genome assembly GCA_963750465.1 of uncultured Acidimicrobiaceae bacterium. GTDB lineage: Bacteria > Actinomycetota > Acidimicrobiia > Acidimicrobiales > Palsa-688 > Fen-671. Next base: position 559,927 of record CAVVRE010000001.1, on the reverse strand, counting down.
TGCTGCATCAGCCCTTCCATCCGGGCCATCCACGGAAGATCTCCGTATTGGTTGTGGGCGCCCTGCGTTATCAGTAAGTGCGTTTCTTTGAGGCCATTGAGCACGGGGAAGCCGTCGGCGATGACCGTCGTGTCATCGTCCTGCTGGTAAAAGACGGCGCACAACGACAGCAGGTGATGGAAGGCCTCGATGAACCGGGAGCGCGAATCGGCACCGTAGACCCGCGGCACCGCCTTGCCGACCAGGGTCAAGCCGTATTCGTGGTCGTATTCGTAGGCTCGACGAGCCACCGTCAGGCGGTGCTGCTCGTCCTGGATGTAGCCCCACAACAGGTTGTTGAGCGGCCGCAAGGGATCGATTTCGAGCCCCTGGAGCGGGTCCCTCCCGGCGGAACGGTTGGGGCGGTTCTGGAACCGCCAGGTCACCGCGTTGAGGGCCTGGACCATCATGCCCTCCTCGTGCCAGTACGACCAGATCAGCTCAAGGAAGCACGGCTTTGCCAGCTTTTCGGCCAGGATCCCGTAGCAGATGGCGGCATCGTCGTCTGCGGCTCCGGCCCGGATGACCGGTATCTCTTGGAGCTTCAGGCGAATGAGCTCGAGATAAGGGAGTATCTCGATAGCGTCGGCCCCGTCGTCGAGGTACACCCGGCTGAATAGCTCTCCCAATAGCTCTGGATGTCCCCGGGCTCGAGGGCACGGTTGAACCGCCGGCTCTCAGCCGCCAGATCCAGGTTGGCCAGGTCCGAATCGACCCCACAGTGCAGCATCATGAAGACCTCGGTGGCCACCTTGAGCAGCCGGTAGGCCTCCACATTGGGGAAGGGGAGACGCGTGCGCTGGTCGACCCGCCTGAATTCGGCGGTTTCCCGGCCCCTGGGCACAAGCGGTTCGTCGTGGTCTCCCCGACCTGCGCCTTCGCCGCAGATGGCCAGGTTCATGAACCGGCTGTAGCTATGGAACCCCAGCTTGTTCGTGCTGTTCCGGATCACTGCCCAGAGCGCCTGATCGGCGGTCGGGGGCACGGACGAGCGCTTCATGGTCACGGCCACGTCGTCACCGGCGGCGAACGGGCGCGGCAGGATCTCGATGAAATCGGTGCTGCCCTCGTGGCATCTCTCGGGCCTCTCCCTCACCGACGATCTCGGTGAGCCTTATCGTCACCTTCCAGACACCGGCAGTGAGCGGCGCGGTGTCCAAGGTGGCCCGGATGAGGCTTCCCTCGTAGCTCACGATGGCAGGTCCTGTAGCCAGTGTGGTCTCGCCGAGTATGGCGATGGGGACGTCGTTGTGGGTTAAGCCGGCTCGGGCCCTCGATGCGCCATTCGACATCGAACGCTCCTATCGTCTCGCAGGCCGCTTCCAGGAGAATTATCCCTCCTGCGCTTATCTTCCTTGGATAGGCGTGAAGCTCTACGGTCATATCCTTCCTCCAATCAGGTGGTGCGAACGGTGGTTACGTGAAGCGTCAGCTGTGTTGTGCATCTGCCAGATGGCCGGTTGACCGGTGTGCATCGGGATCCTGGCGATGCCGGCGCTGGCCCTGGCTGTCGCCAAAGTGCTGTCCAATGCCCAACCCGTGATGAGCTGCCGGAGCAAAGCGCTTTCTCGCTCTGGCGTGATGAGGCCGCTCGCTCTGGCCTGTCCCAAGACGGCGAAGGTCAGAGTCGGGGGGGTTGTCGATATCCGGGATGGGTTCGTGCGCCAGGACCGGAACCGGGCGATCAGGTGGTGGCGGCTTCGGTTGGGCAACGTAAGCACCTCCACCAGGGATCGCCCTTCGAGAGACTCCGGGCGGTGCCCAGCCAGCAGCGTCACGAATTCCGGCATCGTCTCGCGCAGGGCGGCCATCGTCCTCCGAAGGTCGGGGTGGAGCCCCGCCGTGGAATACAGCGACCGCCACAGCGCGGCCAGATGGTTCCATTGGCCGTTAGGCCCGTCCGGGTAGAGCCGTTCTCCGATGGAGCAGCTGAGCAACATCCTGACCCACGGAAAGGGATGCGGATCGTCAGGCATGACCCGGAAGATGAAGGCGCGAGGCAGGCTCACCAAGCCGAGGAGGCCGAGCGTGGACGCGATTCCCACCTTGGCGATGGACCAAAAGTCGGCCACGATCTCGGAGATCCAGCTCTCCCAGAGCGCCCACGCATCCCCGTAAATACCCCCCACCTGACGGTGGCGAAGCAAGGGTCGAAGAGAATCGACGAGCCCGAGCAGGGCCGCCCCCTGATGGCCGACTTCGTGAACGAGCGACGAAGCGACCCCGTAGCCGATCATCCTCTCCCGCGGGATGCGGATAATCGACACGGGATTGTTCCCGCCGCCGGGGAGCCGGGTGCGCGCCCGGCGGATAGCGCCCCCAAACCCCCGGTGCAGATGGCAGATGATCGGGGGCGCATCGTAGAAGTGGCCAGGAAGAAGCAGCGCCTCCGCCGCCGCCACATCGAGGCCGGACAGCCACACGCCAATCTCGTGTTCGCTGCGCTGGGTAATGACCTCGGAGAACAGGTCCATCTGAGACAGGGCCGTGTTGAAGCCGAGGCGCACGACCGTGAAGCGCCGCTGCTGCTCCTCGGCCGAGGCGGCGCGGCCTTCGCCGCGCAGCCAGGCCAGGAAGTCGTTGACCTGCCTGCCGAGCTCCTGCCGCCCTGTCATCAGGTAGGTTTCGATGGCCGACAGCGCCGCCGGGGAGATGGCGGCAGCCGGAACGAGCGTCTCCTGAAGGGAAAACGGCCGAACGGCGACCAACCTGGTCAGCAGCGCTCGAGTCTCCTGCTCGAGCAGCCAGGAGGCGGCGTGGTCAACGAACATCGGTCAAGCGCCGTAGACGATGATCTTGTGACCGCGACGGACCCACTGACCTCCGCCGTCAACGCCCATCATCCCGCCCATCTCGCTCTGGGGCGGAGGCGGTGCCGACGGGTCGGGCCGGTCGGTCCCGGCCCCGGCCCGGCCGGCGGGGCGGGCTCGGGCATGGGCGATGCAATACCCGGAGCGGCGCCAGGCGAGGGGGCACCGATGGGCACAGCCACCCAGCGGAAGCCGGGGGGCGGGGGCCCGGAGTCGGGAGGCGGCCCCGCCGGCGGCTCGGGAGGAGCGACGTCGCTGCCGGCGGGGCCGTAGTAACTCCCTCCGTAATACCGGCGGTAGGGGCGAGCGACCCTCCCCCCGTAGTACCGGCGGTAAGGGCGGCCGTAGCCTCCGTAGCGCCGGTACGCTCCGAAACGCCGTCCGACGTAAGGCCGGATACCGAACACACCCCGGCGGTAAAAGCCGGGTGCGAAGCGCCGGGAAGCCCGAAAGACGGCCAGCTGCCCCTGCTCTTGAGGGGGCGCCACTGGGGGGGCGAGGGCCGCGGTCCGAGCGGCGCTGGATGTCAGTTGGACAACGCGCCTTGCCAACTCGTACTCGGCCTGTTCACTGCTCATCTCGCCGAGTTCCATCTCGAACAGTGAGCTGGCAGCGGTGCCCAGCGCCCGGCCGGCAGCGGTTCCGATCCCGGGGGCGATGGCCGAACCGATGGCGCCTCCCACCCAAGGAAGGGCGGCTTTGGCGAGCGGCTTCACTGCTTGGACCACGGCCTGACCGGCAGGAGAAACGGCGAAGTCCCGTATACCGCGAGCAGCGCGGCCAACCACGTTGACCACATCCCCGAGGAAATACTCGAGCTCGGCCTCGTTGGACGCCTCGAGCAACCGGGATGCCAGCTCGGCTTCGTGGGCCGGGTTGAGTGCCGGGCCCCCCTGTTCCAGCTCGCCACCGAGGATTCCCTTGAAGATGCCGCCTAAGAACTGCTCGGCTTCTTCGTTCTCGCCGTACTCGCCCTCGCCGTACTCACCCTCGCCGTATTCTCCGTACTCTCCGTACTCTCCGTACGATTCGGCCTCCGCTTCCTTGAGCAGGCCCCCGAGGACGTTGCCGATTATCGGTAGGAGCGGGAGAAATTGCTGTTCGCCCTGGCCGTGCGTCCCGGCGTACTCGTCGTCTCCGGAGTCCCTCCACCTCCGTCCGCGCCTCCGGCCCCAACCTCGGCCGAACTCTGCTTCCCCGTACTCTGCTTCCCCATACTCTGCTTCCCCATACTCTCCTTCTCCGTACTCGGCTTCTCCGTACTCGGCTTCTCCGTACTCGGCTTCTCCGTACTGGGGCTGATACATGCTTTCTCCTCCTTGCTGTAGTTGTCACCGGACGGTCTGTGCCGTCCGCCGTCGTTTCAGATGCCCAACAGGACGATCGAGTTGCCGCGCCGCACCCACCGCCCGCTGCGGCGATGAACACCAAGTTGCGGACCGCCTGGCCCCGGCGGCAGGAGCCCCGGAGCGTGTTCGGCGGCAGCTCGGGCCGTGGCCGTTCGAGCTGAGGCATCCGGTGAGGCGCCGGGGGGAGCCGTAGCCAGCTCCGCCGCCGCGGCGTTGGCGAACCGCACAAACTGTCGGGCCACCTCGAATTGCCGGTCCTGGGCGCTCAATCCCTCGAGCTCCAGGCCGAGCATGGCCCCCGCCTGGTCGGCGAGGCCGGCTCCGATATTTCCGCCCACACCCGGCGCCAGCCGCTCGCCGATGGCCCTTCCAACCCCAGGTAAGGCTTGTTTGGCCGCGCCCTTCAGGATCCGGCCGAGAGCGCGGCCTGCGTCCGAACGGACGAAGCTGCCGGCGGCCCGGCCCGCACCGGAGATCAAGTCGGCGAAGAAGTGGTCCAGCTCGGACTCGGACGCCATCTCGAGCAGTTCCGAAGCCAGTTCGGCCTCGTGCCATTCCGCCGTGCCTCCCCCACCGCGCCGCGGCCCGACGGGTTGGTAGCTTTCATACCCCTCGGCCTCGAATGGGGCTTGATCTAAGTCGTGCATGCGCGCCTCCGTGGGTGCTCGAGCCTGGAATGGCTCTGACCACTTCCGTTGCAAGAAGCGTGCCTGGTACCCGGCGACAGAGCCTTCGGTCTGCGTCGTCGTACGCATAACCGAACCCGTGATCCCGCATATCGCAGAACGACCGGCGCGCCCGAGGCTCGAGAACAGCGCTACTCGTCGTTACTGCCGAATGGGCGTTACGACCGAGGGCCTCCAGTGCCGGGCCGATCGGCCCCGCCGTAACCTACGAAGTCAGGTTCGCACTGGAGGTCCGCAGACGGCAATCCTGCGAACTCTGCTTCGTCCAGACGTCTCCGCGTTGTCCGGCGGCGGGAATCCCGAGCTTGTTACGGTACTTGGTGACGGTCCGCCGGGCAGCGGAATAGCCCAGCAGACAAAGTCGGGCGGCCACTTCCTCGTCCGAGAGGGGCTGGCGTTCCGAAGTAACAATGCGCTTGAGTTCTTCCGCTAATCCCCCGCTCGAGCTGAAGAAGGTCGACATCGGGACGATCTTGTCCGAGGGGAGCATGGCGTACCGCCCCGAAACGGCGCGACTCACGATGGACTCGTGCAGTCCGAGCGACGCCGCCACCTCGGCGCGTGTGAGAGGGCGCAAGGCCCGGGAGCCGTTGCGAAGAAAGTCCTTTTGCCGCTCAACGGTGCATGTCGTCACGAGTCGCAGGGTCTCCCAGCGGTCTCGCAGTTGTCCAAGCAGGGAGCGAGCTTCGAAGACGAGACTGCGCAATTGACTGGCTTCGTTAGGAGACGGCTTCTCCACTAATTGAAGGTAATTCGGAGAAATCCCAACCCGCATACGCCGAGGTTCGACCAGCTCCACATCGAACTCACCCGGCACGTCCGAGCGCTCGCGGATGATCACCTCGGGGACAACCCGAGAATTCGAGGGAGGAGCGCTGCCCTCGAACGCAGGGTATGGCAGCAGCTGCTCCCGGATGAGGTGAAGTACTTGCACGACGCGTTGCTGGTCCACGCCCAGCGCCGACGCAATGGCGGCAAAATGCCCTTTGGCCAACGCCGGCAGATGCTCGGCGATGACGGAACGAGCGAGGTCGTATACGACCTCGTCAAGATCGAGGGCATCGAGTTGGAGGAGCAGGCACTCGGCCGCGGTGGTCGCACCGACACCCGGAGGGCCATTCTCCCGGACCGCCGCCAAGACTCGGAGCACGGCGTCCTGGTCAGTGGCCAACGCTTTTGCAATGTCACCCGGGCTCTGGTCCAAGCGGCCGTGATGATCGAGGCTGGCCACGACGTACTCGGCTATCCGGACATCGCTCTGCCGGACAGCCAATCTGACCGCATCGAGCAAAATGTCGGCATCGGTCTCGGGCGCCGGATGGTCGAGGCGCGGGTTGGGGGTGACGGCCGTAGCAAGACTTCCCGGCAGGCGGGACGGTGAACCGGGCGACGCGCACACGGGGCAGCGGGTCGGCCACCGATCGCCGCAGACCGCGCACTCCGCCACGTCGAGACGTTCGAGGACCGGGTTTTGCGCTAACACCTCCTCCACCATGGACTCGAGCGCGAGTGACGATAGCTCGAGCATCTCGCTGGCGGCGACGAGGGCGGGCGAGATCCCAAGGTCCATCCGGCTCTCCGCGCGCTGCTCGATCCCGATCACGGTCCCCTCCGGCTGGCCAGTGGCCTATTGGTAGCTCTCCGCGAACGCCCTGCAAGTCTCGTGCCAGGTCGAGCGGAACGCAATCCCTGTGACTGTGTAGCGAGCCGAAGGGTGGCCACGGCGTGTCTCTCCTTACCAGCTGGCACGGAACTTGCAGGAATTTCCGATGGCCGGCCCCAGATGGGCCGGCTCGGCCCATCTCGGGCCGGGCCGAAATGAGGAGGCACTCGTGGTCGGATACCGCCATCTGCTGATAATGCCCGCGCGTCGTGCTGTGGGCAGGCAATGAACACCGTCCTGAGCCCTCCGCGCTCGACTAGAGCGGTACCGGCCCATGTGGCCCGCTTCGCGGAGGCCTACTACCCCTTCGCCACTCGTAGTGCGGAGGTCACCGGCGTGCCGTGGTTGGTTACGCTCGGGCAGGCCGCCGTGGAATCGGGTTGGGGACGGCATGCGCCTGGTAACAACTTCTTTGGAATAAAGGCGGGAAGAACCGAGCCGGCCGGCACCCGTCAGTTGCTGACGACGACAGAGGTGCTGAGTCGTCCCGACGTCACGACATTCCCGGAGGTCATTTCGGTCACCCGACGGCCCGATGGGAAGTACCTCTACACCGTTCGTGATTGGTTCCGCGTCTATCCGACGCCGGCCGACGCGTTTATCGCCCACGGCCGCGTGCTTCGAGGCAATGCTCGTTATGCAGCCGCTTGGCAGTACACCGGCGACCCCTATCAGTTCATCGGAGCCGTCGCTCGCGCCGGCTACGCCACCGAGCCGGACTACGCCGACGTAGTGTCAGGGGCCATGCGCCTGATCGAACGAGCCCGACGGGAGCGGGTACCGCCAGCAAGCCTGCACGAGACGTTTCTCGAACATATGCCTGCTCGGTTTGCCCCCCAGCAGGAACTGCGCGTGCAGGCCGGGGGTGCTCCGGCCCCCGCGGCCGGCGGTTACTGGCGGGGCGTGTTGCGGTTCGGCCTTCCCGGCAACGCCGTCGAGCCGCTCATCGATGGCCCCGCCACTTTCGCGGCCATGCAGCGGGCCATTGAGTCCGCCCGGACGAGGGACCACTACGTCTACCTGTTGGGTTGGTGGTGCGACCCGTGGGTGAACCTGACGGGCCCGGCACTTGCCTGCTCGACCTGTTCAAGCGGGCGGGCGACATGGGTGTGCAGGTCCGCGTGCTCATTTGGGACGCCCCGGCCCTCGTCTTCCCGAACCACTCGCGGCTTAACGACGCGGCGGTGATGGCGCTGAACCGCCTCCCGAACTGCCATGCGCAACAAGATGACCCCGGCGTGAGGAAGAGCCAGCACCAGAAGCTGCTGGTGGTAAAGGGCACCGGTGGTCTAGTCGCGATTGGCGGCGGTGTGGATGTGAATGCGGATCGCGTGTACGCTCTGCCGCCGCCACCCGGCGCCTTCCGCTCGGATCGCCCCAGGCAGCTCGGGTGGGGGGAAGGCAGCGGTGGAAGCGGTTCGGGGCCGGCCGGGAGTGGCGCACCCCTCCACGACGTGCAGGTTCGCGTCTCTGGACCGTCCGCGCTCCCGCTCCTGCGGATGTTCATTCGCCGCTGGTGGGCCCGCTCGGGTTCCCGGGCCATCGATCAACGGGCGCCGCTGCGTGGGCAGTTCACCCAGCCCCTGCCGCCGCCGACCGGCCGGCAGTTTGTGCGTGTCGGTGAAACCTTCAACGGTGTCCTGCGGCCACCGAACGGACGCCCATCGCGCGTTCGTTCGGTCGCCGTCCAGGACATCTGGGTCCGTTCGATCCTCGGTGCCCGCAAATTCATTTATATCGAGGAGCAGTACATGATCAGTACCTGCGCCGCGGCAGCGATCCGCTCGGTACTACCTCGCCTCCAGCACGTTACGATCCTCATCCCTCCTTCCGAGATCACCGACCTACCCGGGAAGTGGCGTCGCCGCCGGGAGTTCATCCAAGCGATTACGGATCGCAATCCACACGCCGCCAAACTCCATATCTACACCCGAGCGTTGCCGCCCGAGCCAGCCTGCCGGCGCAGCGGGGCCCTCACCTCTACGTCCACGCCAAGATGGCCGTGATCGACGACGAGTTACTGCTCATCGGGTCGGCCAACCTGAACAATCGTGGCTGGGAGACCGACAGCGAGCTCGTCGTGGCCGCGTGTGAGGACACCCCCGCCGGACAGGTCAGCCCGGCGAAACGATTGCGCATGGAGTTGTGGGCCCACCACCTTGACCAACCGGTGGCCAACGTGACCGACCCGACCGGCTCCAGGTCCCTGTGGGACAGTGCGCCCCACCGCCACGTTTGTCGGTACGACCCTTCGGGTGGGACCGACGGGCACGTCCAAAAACCGGACTACCTGGTCGACCCCTCCGACAAGCGCCCGACCGACCCGTGCTGCACCCTCATCCAACACTGCCGGTGAAAGCGACGACGCCCCGCCGAACTCCGTTTCCCCGCTGAAGAGGCAGACATATGGCGATATGGTCAGAAGCTGGGAACTCAGACGCTGCTCTTGGTCAACGGTGGTTCGGGCGGGCTCTCTCCGAAGTCGAGCTCGAAGCGCAGCCGTTCAATGCCAGCCTTCCGGGATCGACCGCCGCAGGGCGCTTGTGCGTCTCAGTTCATCCACTGCTGAAAGCTCACGTGGGCACCCACCCTGATCTCATCTTGCGCTGGAATGCCATGGTTGCTCCGGGCACCATCGACGTGGTCGTCCACCTCCACGGCTTCAACGTGAGAGCCCAGTCGATGAGCCTCGACAAGGACGTGGAACCTATATGCGGCCTCGATTTCCACAACCCGAGTGCGCCCGCCGAACCCGGGCGCACCCAACCCACTCTGGCGGTCGTGCCACGAGGGAACTGGGCCGGCGGCCACCCCGGTTGGCGGCACGATGCGTATACATTCCCGGCGCTGGGAGAGGCGGGAGCCCTGCGGCGCCTGACCGATGACGCTCTGGCCCGGTTCGCCGCGGCCACCGGCGTCCAGGCCCGACGCGGCCGGCTGATCGTGACCGCGCACTCCGGCGGGGGTAACTGCCTCCTGGAAATACTGGCGCACATCGATCCCGACGAGGTCCATATGTTCGATGGACTGTACCGAGATCCGACCAAACTGATCGAGTGGATGCGCTCCCGGATCGCTCGAGAGCCTGGCCGCTCGGGGTCACCGGCGGTCACGTCTCCCGGCGCGTTGCGGGTCCTGTGCCGCCCGGGAACGAGCAATTTGCATTACGCCAACGACGTCCAGCGTGCCCTCCTCAAGGCACTATCTGGCCTGGCCGACCACAGCATGGCCAGGCGATTTCGGGTGGAAGCAACACAGGTAGAACACTGTGAGCTCCCGCTTCGCTTCGGGTGGCGGTTCTTGCGCGACGCCTCCGCGGACGTACCCGAAACCTCTCTTCACCTCGACCCCCCGTCGCCAAGCCCTCGCCGCAGACATCGGTGACCCCTTTTTGCCAGTGAAGGCCACAACAATTCGCATATATACCTGCAAATTGGGGAGACTTTGGCGGGATCGTCCTCAAGGCGAAATTCCATCTCACCCCCACCCGGTTTCCATCTGACCGGCACTCGGCCCTCTTACGCTCGCTCAGTTTCGAGGTAAGGCGCTCTCCAGACAGCTAGGCCACCGGCGAGCCCAGCCAGCGAGGCCATCGGCAAGCATAGCCGTCCCGGCGAGCGCAGCCGTCCCGGCGAACGTCTGCACCTCGTCGGACCACCCGGAGCACCGAAACGAAAGGACTATGAGAATGAGCAGAAATGTAAGGCACATGGTGGTTGTCAACGTCAGCGTAGCCATCGCTGCCGCCTTGGCCACCGGCGGCATCGCTTATGCCGCGAGCCCGTCGCCCAGCAATGTCATCACCGGGTGTTACGGTAAATCAACGGGTACCCTGCGGGTACTCAACGTGCGAGCGGGCAAAAACTGTGGTTCTTCCGAGAAAATGGTCCAGTGGAACCAGACCGGACCGCGAGGATCGGCCGGCCCTGCGGGGGCCCCGGGCGCGAAGGGGGAAGCTGGTCCCCCGGGCCCCCGGGTCAGCCAGGTACCCCCGGGCCCCCGGGCCAGCAAGGTATCCCCGGCGGGAGCGGCCCGGTCGGTCCTGCCGGGCCCCGAGGCCTGGCGGGGATCTCGGCCGCAAGGTTCGTGTCGATCAACGGGCCCAGTGTCCCCGACAACTTCCCGACGGAAGTCGCCGCCACTTTTCTCCCGGCGGGGAACTACGTGATCATTGCGTCGGTACAATCGACCGGTACTACCGATAGCGCCGGCAGTCACTTCTCCGGGAACCTAATCTGCACATTGACCAACAACGGTGGCTTTGCCGGGAGCCAGCTAGAAAGCTACAACGACGGCGACACCATCGACAACACCATCAGCTTTACAATCAACGCTGGTGCCGCGGTGCCGGCCGCCGGAGCGCGTATCTCGTTGAAATGCGACACGAACGTTTATGTCGCCGGGGGAACTGTGGCCGTGGTCGGCGAGATGATGGTCCTCCAGGTTGGCGGGTTTTTCTGATCCGCGCCGTGGCCGGTCGAACCCTCGAATATCAAACACCCACATTTTCCCTAGAGGCCCTGGGGCCACGATCGAGGGGACAGCCGGCGCGGGTGCCGGGCAGCTCCCGTGGCGCTGGTCAGGTCGCCCATTGGTCTCAGCGCCCGCCAATGCCCGTCAGCGAGATGCCCTCTGAAAGGTAGCGTTGCAACACGAACGCCAAGATCACGCCGGGGACGATCGATATTGTCCCCCCCGCCATCAACAGGTTCCACTGGTAGCCCTGCTGGCTCAAGAAGAACTGTAGGCCCAGAGGCACAGTCGCAAGGTCCCGGCTGTTAATCACTATCAGCGGCCAGAGAAAGGCGTTCCAATATGCGATGAAAGTAAACAAGCCCAGCACCCCAATTGCCGGCCGCACCATGGGCACCATCACGCGCCAGAAGATCCACAGGTGGGACGCACCGTCCACCTTGGCGGCGTCCTCCAGTTCCAGGGGTATGCTGCGGAAGAACTGCCGCATCAGGAACACGCCGAACGCACTGAACGCCCAGGGGACGATCAAGGCTTGGTAAGAGTTGACCCAATGGAGATCCCTCATCAGGAGGAACAAAGGGACGATCAGGACTTCTTGGGGGATGACGAGAGTCGCCACATAGATAAAGAACAACTTCTCGCGGCCCCGGAAGTGCAGGCGGGCGAAGGCGTAACCTGATAGCAACGACGTCGCCAGCGTCAGGAACGCGCCGCCACATGCTACGACGAGGCCGTTCAACAGGAACCGCCCGAAGGGCCCATAGTCCCAAGCCGTGACGAAGTTACGGAACCCGGTCGCGTGCGCGAAACTCCCCAGGCTGTTGTCGAAGGCATCGGCCTCGGGTTTGAGAGCCGTCAGGATCCCCACGCGATCGGCAAGACCAAGAGGCAGACGGCGATGGCCAGGCCCGTATTGGAAAGGAGCCGACGGCGCCACGAGCGTCGGATGACGACGGTGCTCATCTCACATCCCAAACCAGCAAGTCATAGAGGCTCCCCGTCATGCTTCGTAATGGACCCAGCGCCGCTGGAGCCGCAGTTGGACGATGGTCAGCACGATGACGATGAGGAACAAGACCCAGGCGATGGCCGATGCGTAACCCATGGCGTAATCAGAGAACCCCTTTTCGAACAACCAGTACACCAGGGTCGTGCTACTCGTACCCGGTCCGCCGGCTGTCAGCACGTAGGCCTGAGTGAAGACTTGAAAAGAGGTAATAACTGTCAACACGATCCCGAAGAACAGTGAAGGGGATATCAGCGGTATGGTGATGCTCCGGAACGTCCGCCATTTAGACGCTCCGTCCACCCGGGCCGCGTCGTAGTACGTCTCCGGCACGGCATGGATACCTGCTGTGAACAACAGCATGTTGTAGCCGAAGCCCTGCCACACCGACATCAAGATGATGGCCGGCATTGCCCATTTGGGGTCCGATAGCCATTCCGGCCCCTGTACCCCGAACACGCCGTGGATCACAGAATCGATCAGGCCATTGCGGTTGGTGTACAACAGGCTCCATACCACAGAATCGGCGACCAGCGGCGTGAGGACGGGGACGAAAAAGATAACTCTCAATATTCGTCGACCCCGGCCGTAACCCTGCAACCAGACTGCGACCCCAAGGGCAACGGCAATGTTGAGCGGGACATAGGCGGCCACAAAGTAGAGGGTGTTGTAGATGGCGCTGTGGAAAGTGGTGTCCTTGGTCAACAGGAGGACGTAGTTCTCCAGGCCCGCGAACGTCGCTTTCCCGGTGAGGGGCCACGAGTACAAGCTCAGGACCAACGTCGCCACGACGGGCGCGATCGTGAACACCAGGAACCCGATCCCGTTCGGGAGCAAGAAGAAAAAAGCGGTGCGGCCGTCGCTCCGCCTTTTGCGGGGCTTCCTCTCTGCACTCAGAGAGCCGGCTGTGGGCGTTTGTGTAGGGACGACCACAGTTGCCATGGGTGTCCTTCGTCTCCCTTCAAAAGCAGTACTCGGGCCGGCCGGATCGTAGGTCCAGCCGGCCCGAGCCGTCGGGTCAGAGCGGTACAGAGCCGCTCAGGCCGCCGGTACCCCCTGGTTTGCTTGCACGTAGGCCAGCGCTGCTTGGGGGGTAATGCTCCCCTGCATGACGCCAACGACCTCATTGTCGAACGCGACGGTCGTCCCGTTCCACTTGTTCGTCGTGACGTACGCCACCGAGTTCTGAAGCTGGGCGTTCATGTCCGTGGTGGCGTTGGTCACACCCTGGGCCCCGACAGTCTTGAACCAGTATTTCTGCTGGGCGGTCCTGGCCGAAAAGGCGCGTCCCTCGGAGGATAGGAACTGCTCGGCCGTCGGAGAAGTCAGCCCCTCGATGGCCTTCACAGCGTCAGAGAACAGCTCGGCCTTGTTCATGCCGGCGTGGTTCCGGTACACGTCTTTGGAGATACCGAACCCCGAACCGGCGAGGATGCTCACGGACTTGCCGCTAGGCCCAACCGGCAACGGTGCCACAGCGATCTTGAAGTTCTCAATGCCCGCCTTCACGGACGCGATGTCGTTGATGAGATCCCACGGCCCGTCGATGTACATAGCACCTACTCCGTCCTCCCACTGTTGCAGGGTCCAGTTGGTCTCGGGCGCGTTCGTGGGCGGCAACGGCGACTCGCCTGCCTTCACGGGCGCTACGTAGCTCTTCAGTAGCGAAGCCATGGCTGGCGTGTTGAGGTTTAGGTTGCCGTTCTTCAAGTAACTGGCGCCATTGTCGACCGCGTAAGCCAGGAACTCGTCTAGATACGGGTCGACGATGTACCCGTAAACCGAGCCGCCGCTGTTCTTCGTCATCAAGGCGGCGTCCTTGTGGAACTGCGACCAGGTCCAGCCGACGGTGGGCAGAGGGACCTTGTACTTCTGGAACTCCGTCTTGTTGTAGAACACCATCAGGGGGCCAAAGTCGTAGGGCAAGGCGATCAGTTGGCCCGAGGAGTTCTTGAGGCCGTTCACGATGCCCTGGTTGTACTGGCTGAGCGAGAAGCCGGACAGGCCCTCCGTTGCCAACTCGGACGTGGTGAGCGGCATGAAACCAGCCTGGAAACCCGTCGCTCGCAAGCTCTGGATGGCGACCAGGTCTGGCTCGGTGTTGCTGGCAATCTCAGTGGGGAACTTCGTGAAGTAGTTGCCGAACGGCTGGTCGTAAGTCAGCTTGACCGTTATCCAAGGGTACTCCGAGTGGACAATGGAGGCGTCATGGTCCCAGGCGGCGACCTCCGCCGGACTGCCCGCCCACATCTGCCAGGTGAGGGTTACCGGGGTCTGGCTCGCGGCGCTGGCGGTCGCGGCCGGGACGGCCACATAGCCCAACCCGGTGACCATCGCCGCGGCCACGACCACGCCGGCTGCCTTTCGTCTAGCGTGGGACGATTTAGTCGACGGCACTTTACTCAGTTTCATAAGGATCCTCCTTAGTTCTTTCATTGGCAGGGGACATGTAAAGGGGCGGCTCGGGGCACATTCAGCTAGCTCTTCAGGAACAATTCGATGACGGGCGACATTACGCCCGGTTGCCGCACTGGTAGGCGCAGGGTCAGGGTTCCCTCCGGCAGGCCTCCCATCTGCACAGTTGACGCCCTTTGAGACGGGTCGACTTCCTCTCGCTGTACTTCAGATCCATCGTGCAGGAAGCGGGCGAACTCTACCCGTCCTGCCAACCCCGGCAGGTGCAGATGGCCGAACGGCCACGAGAAAATGTGGAGGAACAGTCGCTTACCCCTCATTGTGTAACGGCAGTCTGGCGGGGGTGAGAATGCCGCCGGGCCGCAACCGTAGACTGATTGCTGGTGGCGGCGCATCCACGTACCGATCTGGCGAAGCGTGGCCAGGGCCTGGTCGTCGAATTCTCCCCGGGCCGTCGGCCCCACGTTCAAAAGAAGGTTGCCGTCCTTGGAAACCCCGTCCACCAGCATCTTCACCAATAGCTCGGGCGGTTTCCACTCGGAGTTATCCCTGTCGTACCCCCAGCTCCCGTTGAGGGTCTGCTCCCCCTCCCACAGGGTCTGGCCGCCTTCCAGGCGCATTGGGCCGGCGGGTTGGTACTGCTCCGGCGTGGTTACGTCACCGGGAAGGCCCAAGCGATCGTTGACCACAATCCCCGGCTGAAGCTCGCGCGTCATCCGCAGGAGCTCCTCCGAACCCCAGTCGTCGCTCCCCTTCCCGCCCCAAATCTCCGGGTGACGCTGGGGCCCGTAAGAAAAATCGAAGAAGATGTAATCGAGCTTGCCGTAACCGGTGAGCAGTTCGCGAACCTGCGCATGGAGGTATTGCCGGTACTTCGCCATGTCACGATGCGCATTAGCCTCTTTGAAGGCTTCGTCGTCACGCTGGGGGTGGAACCCGTCGACAGGGAACTCGGGGTGGTGCCAATCGATAAGTGAGTGGTACAAACCCACCCCGAGCCCCTCGGCCCGGAAGGCGTCCACCATCGGCCGCAAGACGTCGCGCCCCGCCGGCGTATTGGTTGCCTTGTAGTCCGTGTACTGCGAGTCCCACAGGCAAAAACCTTCGTGGTGCTTGGTCGTGACCACGAAATACCGCATACCGGCATTGGCCGCTTCCCTGGCCCAGGCGGTGGGGTCGTACAGATCCGGGTCGAAGTGCGCGAAGTAGGCGTCGTAGTGCTCGTCGCTCAGGCGCTCCCGGCTCTTTATCCATTCAGCCAGGCTGTTTTTCCCCACTTGCCTTGCCGGCACCGAGTAAAGACCCCAGTGGATGAACATGCCAAACCGGGCGTCCTTCATCCAGCTCGTGTTCTGCGCACTCTCGCTCACATTGCCCCCCAGTTCCCGTAGTTTCGCCCTCCCCGAGCCGCCCGCTGGTCCGGTCCCCTCAGCGAGCGATGGCTCTTAGGCCGGTCGCGTCAGCTTTGCTTAGGCCCGGTCGGCGGCTTCACCCGTGCATGACCATCTCTCCAGGACCCCCTCAGGCATGAACAGAGCATCTCTGCCCCTAAGCCAACTTGAACAAACATTGGATGTTTGCCACGATAGTCACCCCCATGGCCGATCGTCAAGGAGAGAGAAAGGCGGTCTGACCGGATTTCAATCAAGCGGGAACCAGGTGACCAAGCGGGTCACTGGCACTACCCCTGTGGATGCAAACGAACGGCCCCGGAGAGCCCCTTTGGCGAGCCACTGTGAGTAAACATTTGATGTTTGCCCACGATAGCTATTTGACGACCGACTGTCAAGCACCGAATAAAGCGAGCTACAGGGGCCGAGACTCACTCACCAGGTGAATCAGCATCCATGCCGTGCCCACCTTTACATCCGCTGATTGCACCAGCAGCGTACCCGCGTCGGCGGGTTACCGCGGCCTACCAGAGCCTTGCTGCCCAGCATCGGGGACGGTTGGGGCGCGCCACAGCGCCGGTTCACTATGGCCTTTACGCTAGGCAGCCTAGACTACTCTTCGGGGTGACGAGCGAGAGGACCGCTCGCATTGGTATGATGTATGCTCCGTTCCATGACGAGCCACGTGCCCACCATTGATAGGGTGCCCATCTCGAGGAGTTCTCGAGTCGTGGCGCTGGAAGTACAACACGTGAGCTTTCCGACCGCGGCTACCCTCGACGCCTCGGACACCATGTACCCGAGTCCAGATTACGCAGCTGACTGCGTGGTGCCACGAACTACTGGCGAAGTGTGCGGCCAACTTTCGGGCTCTCAGCGCTCAGATGGGCCGCTGGGGAGCGACCCGTTCCGTCCTGTGCTTTATTAGGCCACGTGGTGAGAGAACAAGTTCGGTGGGACCATGAGCAGTTCTCTGGGTGAGCCGAGCCTGTACTCCGATTGAGATAGACGACGTGCCCCCGAACTTGAAAAGGAATTGACGTACATGGCCGTCTCTGACGAAGCGATCGAGAGAATAAAGGGCATGATCATGTCGGGGGAACTGCAACCTGGGGACCGGCTCCCGAAAGAAGATGAGCTAGCGGGTTCCCTCGGCATTTCGCGAAGCTCTTTACGAGAAGCGGTTCGGGCACTGACGCTAGCCCGCATCCTCGACGTGCGCCAAGGTGACGGTACATACGTCACCAGCCTAAGGCCAGAGTTGCTGCTAGAAGCCGTGAGCTTTATTACCGACTTTCACCGTGATGACTCAGTTCTCCATTTCCTTGCGGTTCGCCGACTTCTCGAACCGATCGCTACCGCTATGACAGCACGCCGGATTACTGCTGAGCAAGTGAAAGGCTTGTACCAAATCCTCGAGGAACTACCTCCGGAATCTGAAATGAGGATCTTCGTGGCGAATGACCTCGAGTTCCACAGAAGGGTGGTTAGTTATTGCGGTAACCCCGTTCTCGCTTCTCTGCTTGACTCCATTTCCGGCCCTACCAACCGGGCCCGAGTCTGGCGCGGAGTAACCGACGAGAACGCGCAGGAACGGACACTCCGGGAGCATTTAGCGATCCTCCAGGCGATAGAACGCAACGACCCTGAAATTGCCGCAGCCCTGTGCACCGTACATATCGCTGGCCTCGAGGACTGGCTTCGCCACGCTGGCTGAAAGGCCGTGACGCCGAGGCGCTCGCAGCATCACTTGAATGAGGTGTCGATCGATCGTCAAATGGCCTTGTGGACGACCGGTGGTTTGCTCGCGGCCGGGGTATGCGCCCACGAAACGGGCGCCCCTTTTGGGTGCAGAAAATAGAAATGGTCGCGGTCGCGAGCAAACTTTGCGTTGGATCGCGCCCAGTTGCGCCGACTGCGCCCAGAAAACGCACAAATCCGCGAGGTCGGTCAGATTGCCCGGCTGATGGACGCGTTCGGGGTGTTCGGCTCCGCCGAAGGTGGGGACAAAGTCCCGCTTCTGGTTCGGGATGCGGAGTAAACGCGCCAGGTCTCCGGCTTACGCAGACCGGCTGGGCGGGGCGTCAGTACGCGGTTATGACAACGTGATGCGATTGATATCGACGGCGACGAGGAGCGGCTCCGGGACGAGTTCGTAGTCACCCTGGTAGGCGTAGACGCGGCGTTTGGTGGGGAACATGAGCCCGTCGACTTCGGCGATAGCCCGAGGCGTAGTTCAGTCCAGTCGCCCCGCCGAGGATGTCCACAGTGTAGTCGTGACGACGCAAGAGGCCGTCCGGCCCAAAACAAAAGAACTGCTCGCCCGTATGGCTCTTGACGTCGTCGGGGAAGAACACCTTGAGCCTACGCCACGTCTCGCCGTCGGCCTGGACCGGGTCGATCTCTTCTGTCTTGAAGCGATCCTGGGTGTAGAGGAACGGCGTATTGATATACGTCCACAGGGCCTCGCCACTGAAGTAGGCGACTTGAACGGCGTCCCACGGCGTGTCCGTTGCTTGCCCCGCGAACGACTCCTCGGGATCCTCTCGAAATTGCTCGATGCGCCCGTTACCCCCCTGGATTTCGACTCGGTCAGGCTCAAATACCGTCTGGCGCTCAGCTCATCTAAAGTTCGAATGCCAATGAGGTAACCCCCCTTTGGCGCTCGACGGGACTGCAAAGATGGTCTTGGGATGGTTAGCCGGTGACGCGAACTGCGTCGTTAATGAGGCCGGCTGCGGCAAATGGATGGGAGATCATCGACAGATGGCCCGCGTTCACATACTGGATGTGGGCTTTTGCCTGTTTAGCCATGATCACGAGTTCTGCCGGTGGGATGACGTGATCAGCGGTACCGATCAGCGCCCAGGACGGGATGGTGAGCCAAGCAGGTATTCCGGACATTTCGGCTCCGGCGCTCAGCGCGAGGGGCCGTTGGCCAACTGCCAGCTCAGCGGCCTGTTGAGCGGGTACGCCGTTAGCGAAGCACTGCGCGAAACCAGGGTAGGTGCCGTTCGCCCCGACCTTGAGGTAGGCGTCCGCGTCTCCGGCTGGGGCGCCGGGGTAGGGGACGACGTTGAAACTGGTAGCGGGATCGAGGCACGATCCGGGTGTGGCGGAGTCAAGCCCGAAGACAGTCTGCCCCTGTGCCGGGATAAAGGCGTCGATGTAAACGAGTGCCTTCACGTTGGTGTTCCCGGTGGCGGCGTTGGTGATGACCGCTCCGCCATACGAATGCCCGACCAAAACGATGGGCCCGGGAATGGTGCTGAGAAAGTCAGCGAGGTATGCGGCGTCACCGGTGAGGCTGCGGAGCGGGTCCGGCGGCGCGTAGACGGTGAAGCCCTCGCGCTGGAGGATGGCGATGACCCCGTTCCAGCTCGACGCGTCTGCCCATGCGCCGTGCTCAAGGACGATCGTCGGCTTTGGTTGGGCGGAGCTTTTTGTGCTCGCACTAGCGGGCACTGACAACGTGACCAACGGGAGGACGCCGACCGTCACCGCGATGGCGGCCATGACGGCCGGTCGTAGTCTCTTTGGCCGCCCCGGATAGGCGATGTTCATTTGTTATCCCTTCAGTTGAGGATCTTGGCAGTTGAGGATCTTGGCAGTTGAGGATCTCTGGAATGACAAGACTCTCGCCTGGGTCCAGGGCTCGAGTTGACCTGCCGTGGGAATGTTCTACGAGCACTGCATGTCCCGATGGCAGGTTTGATAGCGAACGAAAAGTAAGTCTTTTTCATAAACAAGCCGATTTTGCGTGCTCGACAATTGGTGGTGAATTGGTCCGAGATCAACAGGACGCGGCGCTCCCATACTTAGCGCTAGATCGGCGTGTGACCGCCATAGGCGGTCAGCTCGGGACCCACCGCGAGTTAGTACCAAAACGGGCCAGCGGAAGTCAGAAGTTACGCGAAAAAGGCCTATTTAGTCATGAGTTTTCTAGCGGTTACGCCGGTCCGCCGCTCGTAGCGAAAGCACCGTTTGAGCTTGAAGGTCGGGAGCCTCATCGACCCCTCAATCCTCCCCCATCAGGCGGGGGCACATTCGTCCGAGTTGAACTGAAATAACCCTACCACCTTTGCGAGCTAGCGCGTAAAACCTGGCTCGCTAAGAAATGGCAACGAACGGGATTGGGTCGCCTAGCCCTGTCCGGTCGTAGTCGCCGGGGCGCGCTCCCGGCCCGGCCTCGGCGGTCACGGAGCGAGCGTCCAGGGCCTCGCCACAGTGCGAGCACACGGGCACGGCCTGGACGACCTGTCCGCAGGCGCGGTGACGGATATCCAGTGGAGGCCCTTCGGGCGCGGCCCAGCGATCACCCCACTGGCGCATGGCCATGACGACGTGCCAGAGGTCTCCGCCCTTTTCGGTTAGGCGGTACTCGGCGCGGGGCGGGTGGTCCTGGTATGGGACGCGCTCGAAGATGCCGTTATCGACGAGGCGGTTCAGCCGGTGGTTCAGGATGTTGCGGGAGATCCCCAGCCGGGCCTGGAATTCGTCGAAGCGGCTGACGCCCAAGAACGCGTCCCGCACGATAAGTAGGCTCCACCACTCCCCTACGACTTCGAGGCACTGGGCCACCGAGCAGTTCATCTCTTCAAAGCTGGTCCGTTGCACGATCCCAATATACAGGGTTGCATTATAGAACGCAACAGAGTAGAGTCAGTCTTGTCATAACACTGACCGCGGCGATGGGAGCGAGGTGGAGGCCGATCAGGGAGGGTCAGACAAGGACGGCGTTCTGTGCCAACCAAGTGACCCTCAGTGCCGCACCGAGAAGATCCATGGCCCGGAGCCGTCGACGTATACAGGATCCCCAACTCATTCCCATACAGCGTCCACATCTTGAGCAAACAGAAAGGGAAAGTGAAATGGAACAGCGACTGAACGTAGTGCTCGTGCACGGCGCCTGGGCCGACGGCTCCAGTTGGAGCGCAGTCATCGAACGCTTACAGGGCGAGGGTCATCATGTCGTCGCCCCCCAGTTCCCGTTGACCTCATTGGGCGACGACGTGGCCAGGCTGCGCCAGGTGCTCGAGTTCCAAGACGGTCCAACCATCGTCGCCGGCCACTCCTACGGCGGCCAGGTCATGACGGCTCTGGGCCGCGAGGCTCCGAACGTCGTCGGCCTGGTCTACATCGCCGCTTTTGCGCTCGACCAGGGTGAATCGCTGGGGGCGCTTTTGGCCCAGGGCCCGTGACCCCGGCCCTGGCCCACCTCTTCACTGATAAGCAGGGTTTTGCCTGGCTCTCAGAGGACGATTACGTCAACCATTTTGCTGCCGACGTCAACCCCACGAGCGCCAAAGTGATGTACGCCGTGCAGCAGGCCCTCGCCAGCTCGGCTTTCGCCAATGTGATGGGTGAACCGGCCTGGAAAGCCCTGCCGTCGTGGTACTTGGTGGCTACTGAGGACGAAGCGCTCCCGCCCGACGCCGAGCGCCAGTTCGCCAGGCGCATGGGAGCGACGACGGTCGAAGTCCCGTCTAGTCATGTGGCCATGGTCTCGCACCCCAAGGAAGTCTTCGAACTCATCGAATCGGCACTGGAGGCCTGTCACTGCGCTGGCTGACTACCGGTGCCCGGTGGTGCCGCTCCGGCCTCCGCACCTGCGGGGCTCATGTCAGGTCCAGCGCCGCCACGGAACAGGCGGAGTGACGTTCGTACGCCACGCCACCCCCGTCGTTGGCGCCGGCCTTTTAGCAGCATGCCCCTTTTTCGAATGAACCTCTAAAAGAAAGGACGGACCGTGACAGCTAAAACCACGACCCGTAAGACAACCGTGGCCCGAGCACTGCGCTGGCCACTTACCGCTCTTACGGCCGCAATGGCCGCTCTAATAATCGCTGCTTTGGCCGTCGTCCCGACCGTGGCCAGCGCGCAAACCGGCCCCGGCGGCCAAGGGCTACAGAGGCCAAGTGGGCCTAAGCCGACGATCGTGCTCGTGCACGGTGGGTGGGCCGACGCCTCGAGCTGGGACAACGTCATTGCCGTCCTTCAGCACGAGGGCAACCTCGTCGATGCGCCACCCAACCCGTTGCGCGGGCTGGCGAGCGATTCGGCCTATTTGGCCAGCTATCTCAGTACCATCACGGGGCCCATCGTGCTCGTGGGCCATTCGTACGGGGCCGCAGTCATCAGCAATGCCGCCTACGGTAACGCGAATGTCAAAGCTCTGGTTTACGTGGACGCCTTCGAGCCTGCGCAGGGCGAATCCCTCGAGCAACTAACGTTCTCTAAACCGGGTTCCTGTCTCACGGGCGGGGGTAACCTCAACAACGTCTTCAACTTCGTAGTAGATCCCTCCCAACCCGCAGGCGACTACGACCTCTACTTGAAGATTGCTCCCGGGACCGACTACGCCGGCTTCGCCGCCTGCTTCGCCACCGATGTACCGCCCACAGAAGCGGCCATCCTCGGAGCGGTTCAGCGCCCATTTGCCCTGGACGCGTTCACGGCCCCATCAGGACCTCCCGCCTGGGCGGCCATCCCGTCTTGGGCGGTCATCGGCACCCAGGACGGGGCGATCCCTCCGGCCGAGCTGACGTTCATGGCGCAACGTGCGCATTCCCAGGTTGTCTACGTAAGAGCCGGGCACCTGTCGATGATCACTCAGCCAGGCGCGGTAGCAAGAGTTATCAACCAAGCAGCGTTCGCCGCCCAGTAGCCGGGTCAGATGCGAGGCCAACGTCGCTGCCGCCTGGACGGGTGGCCGGCGGCGTTGGTCCGGAGTCACCTCAAAAGGGCAAACGCCGATGTGCCACTGCCTGCCAGCGCTAGACCATCTCCGGAGGTAGTCCGGCAGGCACCTAAACAATGAAAGGACCCCTCATGAAAACCCAGGCGACGTCGCTGACGTGGGACGTGTTCGTCACACCCCTCGAGCTCGAGGTGGCGGTAGGTGACGACCTACCACCCGGCCAGCAATACCGGATGTGGTCCCCCATTTCGGCCACGTTGATAATGGGCGAGCGCGACGCCGTCCTGGTCGACCCGCTTATGACTACCACCCAGGCACAGGCGTTGGCCCGATGGGTGGAGAGCACCGGAAAGAACCTCACCACGGTCTATGCCACGCATGGCCACGGCGACCACTTCTTCGGGCTCACCGCGGTGCTTGACCGCTTCCCAGACGCCCGAGCCCTGGCCGTGCCCGGCGTCGTCGAGGTCATGCGCCAACAGGCTTCAGCCGAAGCGGTGGAGTCCTTTTGGGGGAGGCGCTTCCCGGGCCAGATCCCAAAACACCTCGTCATCGCCGAACCACTCACCAGCCCCGTACTGGACCTCGAGGGCCATGACCTAGTCGTCGTGGAGCTTGGCCACACCGATACTGATAACACGACGTGCCTGCATGTCCCCGACATCGGGCTGGTCGTCGCCGGCGACGCCGCTTACAACGACGTCCACCTCTACCTGGCAGAGTCCTCGGACCAAAAGCGGCGGGAGTGGATCGCCGCTCTCGATGCTATAGAAGCCCTCGACCCGCGGGCCTTAGTCGCTGGGCACAAACGGGCCGGCCGCGCCGACGATCCCCGCATCATCGAGGAAACCCGGCAGTACATACGCGATTTCGACCGGGTGGCCGAAAGCACGAAGACGGCCCGAGAACTCTACGAGGAGGTGTTGGCCATCTATCCCGACCGGATCAACCCCGCCGTCTTGTGGACCTCAGCGAGGGCCGTGAAGCCGTGAACCAGGTCTCGCCGGCCAGGCCCGGACGGCCGGCGAGACCTAATTTGACCAACGATCAAGCTGACTTTTTGTGCGGCCTCTGCGCGAGCGAGCTCGTTCCCTCCTTTTGGCGGAGCCCCGCGCTCAGCCGTCAGCTCCGCTTGAGGTCCAGCTCCCACGGGCCCAAGCTCGACCACTGCGTGAACCCGGGCCAGGTGTACTTGTTGGAGAGGGCGAGGCCAGCGTCTTGGACGAACAGTGGCACATAGGGAAGATCGGTGTCCACGATCTCGAGCATCTTGCCGTAGGCCGCCAACCGCTGGGCAAACGGGGGGGTACGGGCGCTTTTGGGTGCAGCTGGCATTTCTGATCGCGATTGCCCGCGATTTTTTCGTCCGAACGCAACCAATTGCGGCGACCGCGCCCAAAAAGGGGTTTCTCGACACCAATAACGATAACGCGATAGCCGTGCCGCGCGAAGAAACATCAGTTGGGCGTCCAAATCATCAGCACTGAGCGGCCAATCGTGGTGGAACATGACCGGCTGGCCCTGGCCCCAGTCCGCCAGGCCCGCTTTCCGAGTTATTGACGACCGATCGGTAGGTCGACCTCGAAGCGCACGTGCCCTCGAGCGCCGCCCGGCCTGCTCGACTTTGCCGCGTTGGCCTTCCCGCGGCCGTAGGCTTGACACCACAACCTGAGGAGGACACCATGCCTGCGGTCACCGTCTCCGACTGGACAAGCCTGAAGCGACTCCCAGTTCCGGATCCCTCACCGGCGCGGCAGCGCCCGGTGGCGTCAGTGTCGACTGCGCCCAGCGGTTTGGAGGGCGAGGGGTTCCCCGTTCGTCGGGCCTTCGCCGGCAGGACCTTCGCCGAGCTGGACCCCTTCGTCCACATGGACCAGATGGGCGAGGTCGACTACGCGCCCGGGGAGCCCAAGGGAACACCCTGGCATCCCCACCGGGGCTTCGAAACCGTGACCTACATGATCGACGGCACCTTTGCCCACCAGGACTCCAACGGTGGCGGCGGACTCATCACCGACGGGGCCACCCAGTGGATGACGGCCGGGCAGGGCATCTTGCACATCGAAACTCCACCGGAAGAACTGGTCGTTTCGGGCGGGCTCTTTCACGGCATCCAGCTGTGGGTCAACCTCCCCGCCAAGGAGAAGTGGATCCCGCCCGCCTATCAGCCCCTCGAAGCCGCCGATATAGCCCTGGTGGCCTCCCCCGACGCGGGTGCGCTGGTCCGGGTCATCGCCGGCGATCTGGCGGGCGTGGTCGGTCCAGGTTCGACCCACACGCCGATCTGCCTGACCCACGCCTCGATCACCGCGGGGTCCGTGCTCGAATTGCCGTGGAACCCGAGCTTCAACTCGCTGATGTACGTCCTGGCCGGCTCGGGCGAAGCAGGCCCAGAACGCCAGCCGATCCGCACCGGTCAACTCGTCACCTTCGGCCCTGGGCAGTGGCTGAGCGTGCGGTCCAAAGAACATCAAGACGCGAGCTCCGAAAATTTGGAAGTGCTATTTCTCGGCGGCAGGCCAATCGGCGAGCACGTCGAACACTACGGCCCGTTCGTGATGAACACCCGCGAAGAGATCGGCCAGGCCGTGGAGGACTTCCAGGCCGGCCGGCTCGGTCGTATACCGCCCAACGCCCTGATGCCCCACGTAGCCGACCCCGCCCCCGTACGAACGGAACGAACCGGGATCTGACCATCGCCTTGTAGGCACAATTGTCGGGCTCGAAGGTCCCGCCGGGTAGGCGAGTAGTTGGGCGTGCCTTGACAACTGCCTAACAGCAGTAGATAATTCGAACTGTGGTAGTTGAAGCGACTCGCGATCGACGAGCGGAGCGCCGCGAGTCCACCCGGGCGGAGATCCTGGAGACGGCGTGGGAGCTGTGCCGGGCGCAGGGCCTAGCCGGCCTGGCCCTGCGAGACGTCGCCCGCCAGATCGGGATGCGGCCACCCTCGCTGTATTGGTACTTCGACTCCAAACAGGCCATCTACGATGCCATGTTCGCCCAGGGCAACAGGCAGCTGCTCGAACGCCTGACCGTCCAGCAGTGGCCCACCGACCCTCGGGCGATCCTGCGCTCCGTGGCCCGGGTCTTTGTCGAGTTCAGCGCGGAGGATGTAGAGCGCTACCAGCTGCTTTTCCAACGGACGCTCCCCGCTTTCCAGCCATCGCCGGAGGCGTACGCGCTCGCGGTGCAGGTGTTCGACCAGATGCGGGCGCGCCTGACGTTAGCGGGCGTCAACGACCCCGAGCATTTCGACATGTGGACGGCGCTGGTGGCCGGGCTGTCGGCCCAGCAGACAGCCAACGATCCGGGCGGCGACCGTTGGTTGCGCCTGGTCGACGAGGCCGTCGACATGTACGCCGACCACATCATGACCAGGCACCAGCGAGAGGCGACCACATGACCAGCACAATGACACCGCCGGCAGACGTGCCCAGGATCACTCACCGCGAGGCGATGGTCCTGGCCGAGACGGAATTCGGCCGCATGACCGGTCTTGTGCGCCAGCTGGGCGGCGGGGAATGGCAGCGCCCGACTACCTGCCCGCTGTGGGACGTCCAGTCCATGGTTGCTCATGTGCTCGGCATGGCCGAAGCGCAGGCATCATTCCGGCAGTTCGCCCACGATTACCGCACCGCGGCCAAGCGCGATGGCGGCCCGATGATCGACGCTATGACCGCGGCCCAGGTCCGCGAGCGGGCCACGTTGACCCCGGCGCAGCTCACCGATCGCCTGGCCGCTGTCGCGCCGCGGGCCGTCCGGGCGCGCCGACGCGTCCCCGCGCTGGCCCGTTGGGCTGTGCGGATGAAACAAGACCCGCCATTCGACCAGGAACGGTGGCAGTTCGGATACCTCGTCGACACCGTTTTCACGCGGGACACCTGGATGCACCGGCTCGACATCGCCCGCGCCACCGGCCGTGACATGGTCCTCACCCCCGAGCACGATGGCCGCATGATCGCCGACGTCGTGGCCGAGTGGGCGCGTCGCCACGGCCAGCCCTTTACCCTTGCCCTGTCCGGCCCGGCCGGCGGTCAATGGCAGGCCGGCGACGGAGGCGACCGGATCGAGCTTGACGCACTCGACTTCTGTCAGGCATTGGCCGGGCGGGCCCGGCCCACGGCCTACTGACCACGATGGTGCCGTTCTAATGGGCGTCGCTCGGGCCGTCGCCCGCTCAGGGCGGCAACCACCACCCCCCAACGAAAAGGAGCCACCAATGTTCACCCTCAGGATCGAGCACTCGGTCCCGGACTTCGACCGCTGGAAGCAGTTGTTCGACAGCGACCCGGCTGACCGCAAGGGGTCAGGCGTCCACGCCTATCGGGTCCTTCGGTCGGTTGAGGACCCCAGCCTGGTGATGATAGACCTCGACTTCGACAGCGTCAGCGAGGCCGAGGGCCTGCTAGAGAAGATGAACCGGATATGGGCCGGGCCGGCCCAGTCGATCATGCAAAACCCGCGTACACGTATCGCAGAGACCGTCGAGTCGGTCGAGGTAAGTAGAGCAGTCGAGCCGCTGTAACCGTACCTAGCCCCCGCCCGAATCGGGAATCTTGAGCGCCGTTGAGAAGTTAACAATGGTGGACTCAAGTTTTCAGAAGGAGGCAGTTCAAGCGTGGCAGCACAGGCCGATTGGCTGGAGCGGGATCTGTACGCAGTCTTGGGAGTAGCGGAGGACGCGGACAAGAAGACTATTAGTCGCGCCTACCGCAAGCTGGCGCGCCAACTGCATCCCGACACGCACCCGGACGACGTAGAAGCTACGGAGCGCTTCAAGGGCGTGACGGCCGCCTACGACGTTCTGGGCGACGAAACCAAGCGCGCCGAATACGACGAGTTCCGGCGGGCCGTAGCCGGGGCCGGCCGGACGGATCGTGGCGGGCAGACGTGGGCCCCGTCCGATGGCGGATATTTTGCCGGCGATAACGACGGGGCGTGGACGACCTTCGACAGCTCGACGTGGACTACCTTCGACCCCGGGGACCTCGACGACCTTCTGAGCAGCGTCGTCGGTCGAGGCGGGCGCGGTCGGGCCACGGCGTGGCGGGGCGATGACCTCGAGGCTGTCCTCGACCTCAGCTTCGAGGACGCCGTGCGTGGCCTCACGACGGAGGTGACCCTCAGCCGGCCGGACGGTACCCAGACTTTCAAGGTGCGTGTGCCTGCTGGGGTGGACGATGGCCAGAGGATCCGCCTACCCGGCAAGGGTGGCGCCGGGGTGAACGGCGGGGCGCCCGGGGATCTCTACGCCGTGGTGCGCGTCGCTGCCCACCCTGTGTTCGGGCGCAACGGGCTCGACCTGATGGTCGAGGCGCCGATCGGTTGGCCCGAGGCGGTCCTCGGCACCGAGATCGACGTACCCACCCTGAGTGGGTCGCCCGTCCGGGTGCGGGTGCCGGCCGGTACGCCGCATGGGCGCACCCTGAGGGTTCGCGGCCGTGGGGTAGGTACGGCGAAGGCTACAGGGGACCTCCTCGTCGGGATCCGCGTGACGGTCCCGGACCAAATAAGCGCCGACCAGCGGCGGGCCGTCCAGGCCGTGGCCGAGGCGTTCCGCGCCGCTTGACCATAACGCCGAACGCGGTGGCGATGACTGGAAACCGCCGGTAGCCCTGAGCTCTGAGCTCTGAACCCTGATGGGATTCCCTCGGCGGCCCCTGGTACGCTCAGTCGCCACGGCGAAGGACGCGGCCGGCACTGGTCCCGTTCCAAGAACCGTGATCGACCACGAGCTGCCCGTTTATATAGACCTTGTCGATCCCGATCGGTAGTTGGTTGGGCTCGGCAAATGTCGCCGTGTCGGAGACCCTCTCGGCGGAGAAAAGAACAAGGTCCGCCGCGTACCCCGGTTTGATATAGCCCCGGTTGGCGATGTGAAAACGGTCCGCAGGTTCCCCTGACATTTTCCGGACCGCGTCTTCAAGACCGAGGACCGCTTTCTCCCGGACATAGCGCCCGAGCACGCGAGGGAAAGTCCCGTAGAACCGGGGATGCGTTTTCTCAGAAAGGGAAGTCTTGGCCATGGCTACGCCGTCAGAACCAACGACCGAGGCGGGGTGGCGGAGGAACTCGACCATGTCTTCCTCGGTCCTGTAAAACATCGCCACTTGCAGGGCGTTGCCGTAAGACTCGAATAACCGGAGGACCGCCTCGCACGGGTCGCATCCCCATGCCGCCGACAGCTGGTCGATCGTGTGGCCCGGCGACTCGTCATCTCCCTGACCCGACTGCGTTACCAGCACCCGGTCCCACATCCACGGAATGCCGCCAAACCAGCCTGCGGCTGTCTCGCCGAGGGCCCGCTGGCGGGTGGCCGGGTCGCTGAGCAGTCGCCTGGCCGCATCGGGGCCGCCTGCCGTTAGCCAGGAGGGTAGGTACTGCGCGATCGATGACGCCGACGCATCGTAAGGGTAAACGTCGAACTGGATGTCAATGCCCGCGCTCAGCGCGTCGTCGAACAAATCGAGCGATGCACTTGCGGATCCCCAGGCCCGGGGGTCATTGATGGCCAGGTGCGAGAATTCGACTCGGGCCCCCGAACGGCGCCCAACCTCGATCGCTTCTTTTATGGCGTCGCGCTCTTTACCGGCAACCGCGCGAGCATGAGTGGCATAAACGGCACCGTGTCGGGCGGCCACCTTTGCGAGCATCGCTATTTCGGACAGAGTCCCGAACATCGACGGTACGTAGGTAAGCCCCGTACTAAAGCCGAACGCGCCTTGTTCCAGGGCGCCGTCTAGCTGAGCGCAGATATCCCGGTCCTGGTCCGCGCTGAGGGGACCTTCGGCGTTGCCGGTCACTGCGATCCGCAAAGTCCCATGACCGGCCAAACAGGCGACGTTCTGGATAGGTCCGGCGGCCTCGACTGCGTGCGCATACCCGTCGAAGTCGGTCCAGGTGAGGTCGGCGACGTCTGGCCCCAGATAAGCAAGGTGGTCCGCGTGCAGACGGCGCTGGCGTTCAGCGATTGGGAAGGCCGAAAAGCCACAGTTCCCCGTCATCTCGGTAGTTACGCCCTGGCAGACTTTATTGATACCGGCGGCACCGGCAAGCAATGTCACGTCTGAGTGCGTGTGGATGTCGATGAAACCGGGGACCAGTGTGAGGCCAGTGGCATCGATGTCGCTCCGGGCCCGGGCGTCCGCCGGGAGTATACCGACAGCCTTGATCACGCCGTCGAGCACGCCGACGTCGGCCGCTCGGCCCGGGCGGCCGGTCCCGTCGACCACCATGGCGTCGCGCACCAGAAGGTCAAAATTCGGCACGGACCTGCCCTCGAGCTCCGCCGTCAACCTGAGTCCTAGTCATAGAAGCCCACCGAGCGACCGGCACGCCTCTACGAGGGCCTTTCCCATGGCCCCCACGATCTCGTCGGTTACCCGCCATCGCGGCCCTGAGGTACTTATGGCTCCCGTCGCCCGGCCGGCAGGGTCACTGAACGCGGCCGCGACACAGATCGTGCCGAGCTCGTTCTCCTCGTTGTCAATAGCGAAGCCCCGAGTTCGCACCAAGGCGAGCTCTCGCAACAGCGCCGGGACGCTTACAAGCGTGGCCGGGGTCCGGCTGACGCGGTCGACCGTCGACAGGACCACGCGCGCCTCCTCTTCTGGGAAGGCGGCGAGGATGGCCTTGCCCAGGGCCGTGGAATGAACATGGTCACGGGTCCCGGCCGGGATGTGCGTCCGAAGCCGGTGACCACCTTCGATGACGGCAAGATAAAGGACCTGCCCATTGCTCGGCACGGCCAGGTTGACCGTCTCGCCGAACTCCGCCGCTACCTGCTCCATGAGCGGCCGGGCCAGGGACACCAGGTCGGTTGACCCCCGGGTGGCCGCTTCGAGGGCGACAAAGGCGCTGCCGAACCGGTAGTTGGGGCCGCCCACCTCCTTCGTCACGAAGTCGCGGCTCTGAAGGGTGCGGAGTATGCGGTATACGGTCGGCTTCGCTACACCCATGCGTTCCGCCAGTTCGGCCGCCGAGTGCGGGCCGACCGCCAGGCATTCCAGAAGGTCGAGCAACTTATGGATTACCGCGATCTGGTCGTGTTGCTCGGGCTTCGCAGAATGGGCCATCAGGGTTCAAGCAGCTGCGGCCGGATCATTGAGGTGTGCTCGCCGGAAAGCTTCAAACGTTGCAGGTTACCGGTGCAGATGCCGGGCGCATCGACGTCGATGACCTGGCGCGGGTATTCCCCGTAGGCGGCGCGCCAGGCGATGGCCGACTTTACGACGAACGCTCGGCAGTAAGCCGGCGAAATGCCGAGCGACAACCACTGTTGCGCGTCGAAGGGCATGACCCGCCTCTCAGTCAAGACGATCGTGTTGCCGAACGCTTCGACCACAGCAGTACGGCCCATCTGAGTGGTAATGCCCGTCGCGTAGCTACCGCGATGGACATAGCGCCCGTCGGCCAGCATGCGCACCGACCCACTGACCTCGACGGGCGACCCGTGCCGGTCGTCGGTCTTGGCCCCGACCAGCAGTCGGGGCACAGATCCGACGCCGGACTCGAAGCAAGCGCGGACCGCCTCTTCGTCGGTCAGGGACACGATGAGCCCCGTTCCACCTCTGGCCAGCCATTCGGCGAGTATGGCCGTGCCGTCACCTGGCGAACCCCCGCCGACATTGTCCGCGGAGTCGACCAGAGCGACCGGGCCGTCGGCCCGCAGAGCACGGTCCACCGCGTCAGCGACCGAAAAGGTGGTGTAGTTGAACTCTTCCGCGTGCGCATCCACGTCGGCCGCGACCAGGTCGGCTACTTGTTGGGCGCAGAGCGGGTCGCCGCTTGACGCCACGACCGAAAGACCGAGGCTGTCAATGTCGGCGTACGGGAACCCCGGCGTCACGGTTACCGAGAGCCCCTCCGTCGCCTCCAGAGAGTGCACGCGCTCGATTATCGAGCGCACGGGCTCGGCATCGCTGTACTGAGCCTGTGGTGGCGTGATGACGCCGACCTTGCGGTGCGCGACCGTCCGGCGGCCCCGCCCCGCAGCACGTCCGCCAGCACCGTTACCGCCTCTCTGCCGCGTTGGTACATGTCCACGTGGGGGTAGGTGTCGTACCCGATCAACGCATCGACGTGGCGAGCCATGGCATCGGTCGTGTTGGCGTGGAAGTCGAGCGTCGTCACGACCGGCACGTCCAACCCGAGCCGCGTCGCTACGGCCGTCAAGATGTCTCCATCTGCATCACTGGTGCGAGTGGTGACCATGGCCCCGTGCAGCGCGAGTAGGACACCGTCCGGCTTCGCCGTCCCAGAAAGGGCCTCGGTCATTCGAGCGACGAGCCCCTCGAACACGTCGTGGTCGACAAGCCCGCCCGGCAGGGCTACCGCGTACAGGGTCGGCACCACCTCCCAGTCGAGTTGCTGACAACCGTCCAGGAACCCCCCAAGCTCGGTCTTGGTGCCCCGGAAGCCGAACAGTTGGTCGTCGACGGCGAACTGGTAGGCCTCGAAGTCAGCTAGCGTTGTGACGCCTCGGGCAAAAGTATTGGTTTCGTGCATCAATCCGCCGACGGCCACCCGCACCGAGAACCCCTTTCTGCGGACCGTGTGTCCGCATTGTGACTTTGTCCTGGAGTTGCCGCGGCCCTTATCCGGCGGGCCCCTAGGTCGGCTGGGTCCCCGTCTTGCCCGACAAATGCTCTCCTAAGGTCAAACATTATACGTTGGCGGCCTTGTGGACTTGCGCCCGGGCAACGATGACCCCTTGACACAGTAGCTCGCAATGGGCAACAATCGGTCCGCATCGAAGACCTCAGAGCAGATCGCATTCCAGGAGCGGACCGAGAAGGACCGCGACGTGCCCTCAACTCAGTCATTAGCGAACGGCCGAGCCGAGAGAGGGCCGCCCACAATGGCTGAACACCACAGGCCCCGGAGCCGGGAGCGGTCCGAGATGCTCGAGAAGGAGGCGGCGCTCGTCATCCCGGGCGGAGTCAACAGCAACTTCCGCCTTTCGGCCGTGCCACCTCGTCGCTTCTGGGAGCAGGGGCAAGGTTCGCGTCTGGTTGACGTCGACGGCAACGAGTTCATCGACTACATCCTCGGTATGGGTGCGGCCGTTCTCGGCCACTCCCCGGCCCCACTCTTGGCCCGCGTGGCTGCAGCGCAGCAAAAATTGCAGTGCCCCTCCGGCCAGCAACCCGCCGAGGTGGAGCTGGCCCGCAAGATCGTCTCGCTGATGCCATCCGCAGAGCGAGCCCGGATCGGGTGCACGGGCTCGGAAATGGTGCAGTTGGCATTGCGCCTGGCGCGCTCGGCCACCGGCCGGCCCAAGGTCGTCAAGTTCGAAGGCCACTACCACGGTTGGTTCGACAGCACGTTCTCCGGCACGACCGAAATGCCCGCCGAAGGCGAGTTTGCCGCAGTGGCCCAGACGGCGGGTCAGTCCCCCAATGCTCTCGCCGACCTCGATGTACTGCCTTGGAACAACCTGGGAGCGCTGGAAGCTTTTGTCGAAGCCCACAGCTCCGAGGTGGCCGCCATCATCATGGAACCGGTCCTGTGCAACACGTCCGTTATCACGCCGGCGGACGGGTACCTCGAGGGTGCCCGGCGGTTGTGTGACAAGCACGGGATCGTCCTTATTTTCGATGAGGTCATCACGGGTTTTCGTATCGATCCGGGGGGGGTTCAGGCTATGTTCGGCGTCACCCCAGACCTGACCATTCTGGGCAAGGCCCTGGGCGCGGGGTTCCCCATTGCCGGGCTCGTGGGGCGCGCCTCGCTCATGGACCTGCTCGGTAACGGTACCGTCATGCACGGCGGGACTTACAACGGCAACGCCATGGCCGTTGCCGCGGCCTTAGCCGCCCTCGACGCCCTTTCGGACGGCGACGCCCACAAAAAGCTTCGTTACCTATCTGGGCTACTCGCCGAGGGACTCGAGCGGATCTCGGAGGGACAGGGCGGGAGCATGGTTGTCCAGAGAGCCGGTGCCGTGCTCAACACGGCTTTTGACCCTCCTGGCCCGATCACCGATTACCGCTCCTACCGACTATGCAACCCGGCCAAGCAGCTTGCTTTTATTACCGCGCTCGATGCCGAAGGCGTTCGCGTCACGGCCCGGGGCACATGGTTCGTTTCCACCGCGCACACGGAGGCGGATATCGAGATTACGCTCGCGGCCGCAGAGCATGCATTGCAGCAGGTCAGCTGAATACCCCCGACAAGCCTCAACCGGCCCACCTGTCGGGGCGCTCGGCACAACGGTCCACCGACGGTCCAAACACGCAATAAAGCCCAAAACACGCACCGAAGAAAGGCCGTCTGGTCAGTTACCTCGGGCCATCCACCAACTACAAGGAGAGCGATGACGATAGACGAGCATTTGGGCAGTAACCACGAACGAGCCAACCACGAACGAGCCAACCACGAACTAGAGGGCCAGCCGGGCCACAACCCACCTCTGGTATCGCGTCGGACACTGCTCCACGGAGCGTTGGCCGGCGCCGTGGCGCTCCCGGCACTGCGGGCCCTGACAGGCCGGAATACCAACCTGCTACGTTCGTTTGACTCCGCTCTGACCAGTTCCCGGTCCCCGCAGGTACCGCAGCGCTCCGGCACGCTCCAGGTAGCCAATCTCTCGGAGCCTAACTTCATAGACCCCGCCTACGCTCTCGAGGTTGAGGAGTTCGCCGTCGTCCGCAGCGTGTACGACGGGCTCCTCCAGTGGAACACCAGCGAAAGTCTTCTCGTCCCCGCTCTGGCCACTTCGTGGACGTCGAACTCCAACGCCACCGTATGGACTTTTAAGTTGCGCCCAGGGGTCACGTTCCAGGACGGGACCCCCTTCAACTCGAGCGCGATGAAGACGACCCTTATGCACTACCTGCCCGGAGCATGGGGTTTCCTGCTCGGCGGGATGAAATCGGTTGACGACTCCAACCCGCTTGTGCTCAAGGTGACCTTCTCGACTCCCAACCCTGACTTCGCCAGGAACCTGACGTTCATCAAGGCGATGTCGCCGATGCTGATCCAACAGAAGGCCGCGGCCAAGCGCGCAGTAGGTACTGGTGCCTTCCAGTGGGGCGAATGGGTGCACGGCCAAAAGATTACTTTGAGCGCTAGCAGTAACTACTGGGCCGCGCCGGAGCCACACATCGCCGGTATCGACCTGACTACGGTCACTGACGAGAACGCTCGTGTTAACGGGCTCCAGTCCGGGTCTCTCAACCTGATCATGCGCGTCGACCCGCATGACCTCCCGGCGCTGGCGTCCGATTCCAAAGTCGGCCTGTCGGGGGGGCCAAGCTGGCTCGAGCTACACCTGACGTTCCGGTGCGACCAGCCCGTGACGAGCGATGTCCGTGTCCGGCAGGCCATCGCCTACGGTGTGAACCGCGACATCATCGTCAAGGACGTGCTCCTCGGGGCAGGAACGGTGGCGACATCGCCCATCCCGATAGGCTGTTATGGTCACATCACCCCGACTACCGCCTACTCGTACGACCCCGATAAGTCCCGCGCCTTGCTCAAGGCGGCCGGGTACTCCAAGGGTCTGACCCTCAAGATGGGGACTGGATCGCCGATCTACCAGCTTGTCGGTGAGGCCATGGCTGCCCAATTGTCCGCCGCCGGGATAAAGATCATCTTCGATGTCGAAGACCCGGGCGTACTAGTAGCTGACCTCGGGGCCAAAAAGCCGAAGCACGACCTATTTATCCTGACGTACGGCTGGGTCAACGGGGCCCGTTCCACTTCGACACCGGCCTTGTGCTCGCCCATCCAGAGTACAAGGGGGCGGCCCTTACCCAGCTGATCCACAAGTGCAATACGACGCCGGACGGCCCGGCTCGGCTCAGCTACCTGGCCCAAGCACAGAACCTCTTCATGAAGGTGATCCCCCACCTTCCGCTTTATTATGCCAACAACACCGACGCTTTCAGCTCGAAGGTGCATGGCTACGTCTACCCCAAAGACGCCTACCAGCCCGTGTTTGCCAACACGTCCTTCAGCTGACCCGGAGCAGAGGAAGCTGAGCGCGGGGAAATTTTGCCGCACCGGCCCCCGGGGAGCTCCGACCAACCGACGAGTTGCCCGGGGGTCGTGCCTGTCGCCCAGCGCGCCGCGTATCCAAGAAAGTCGCCCAAGTGACGACGGCTGAGGTCCCGACGACGGCTGAGGTCCTGACGACGGCTGAGGTTCTCGAAGCGCCCCCGGTGGTGTCGCGCCGCAAGGGGGCGCTGTTTTATATCGCTGGACGTCTCGGTGCCGGGGCTCTCGTCCTGTTCGGCGCAGTGACGGTCAGTTTCCTGTTGGTGCACGCCACAGGCAACCCGGCCACGGTGTTGGCCGGGGGCTCGCTCCCGGCCGCCCAAGTCCACGCTTTGTCGGCCCAGCTCGGCTACAACCGACCGCTCCTGGCCCAGTACGGCTCCTATATTTTCGGCGTCCTGCACGGCAACTTCGGCGTGTCGTACCGCTACGACACGCCGGCCATCAACAGTGTTATGACCGCGCTCCCCAATACCCTGGCGCTGATCGGCATAAGCCTCACGGCGGCCCTGTTTTTGTCAACGGCAATAGCGGTGTTGAGTGTCCTCAGCCGGAAGGGCTGGGCGGACCGGGTGTGGAGACCCTTAGTGGTCGTCTTGCAAGGGGTGCCGGACTTCTGGATCGCCCTCATCCTGGTCCTAGTTTTGTCGGTCCACTTGCACCTACTCCCCAGCCTCGGCTTCGCCGGTCCGAAAACCCTGATAATGCCCTGCGTGGCCTTGACCATCCCCATGCTGGCGTCCTTTACGCGGCTGCTCCGGGCGAACCTGCTCGATTTCACGAACTCGGACGTCGCTTTTGCTCTACGCGCCCGCGGGCTCACTCGGCGAGAGATCGTCCTCGGTCACAGCTTTCGCAACGCCATGGCTACGTTCGTTTCCTTTGTCGCCCTGCAAGCGGGTTGGCTCATCGGGGGCACCGTAATCGTCGAAACCATCTTCGCCTGGCCCGGGATCGGCACCCTCCTAATCAGCGCCGTGCAGGCCCGCGACCTGACGGTTATACAGGCGATTGTCGTGGTGATCGCGGTTGCGTTCATAGTCCTCAATCTGTCGGCCGACCTCGTCGTGCTCTGGCTTGACCCGCGCATAGGCCGCGCCACTCCGGGGATGGCCCGGTGACCGCGGTTGGCGCGCCAAACACGTCCAGGCTGGCCCGGCGTCGGCTGCGGTCGGCTGAGAGCAACTGGGCCGTTAGCGGCTCGCTGAAGGCGGGCATCGGCATTCTCACCGTGATGGTGCTGCTCAGCGTAATCGGGTCGCTAATCGCCGGGAGCCCGTCAACGCAGGATTTCGCGGCCATATTGGCCCGACCCGGTTCCAGCGGCCACCTGCTCGGGACCGACCAATTAGGGCGGGACGTAATGGCCTGGGTGTCGCAGGGGATCCGGACTTCGCTCGAGGTGGCTCTCGGGGTTGTCCTCCTCTCATCCTTTGTAGGTTGCACCGTCGGGATCCTGGCCGGTTTCACGCGCGGATGGCTTGACGTCTTCCTCATGCGCCTGGCCGACATCCAGCTTTCGATCCCGCCGCTCCCGCTGTTCATAGCCGCTTCCGCGGTGATCGCCAACAGCATGCCCAGCCTCATCATTCTCGTGGCCATCGTGGGTTGGGTACCATATGCCCGCCTCACGCGGGCGCGTGTCCTGTCTCAGCGGGAGCGGGGGTACGTCATGGCGGCGCGCCTCGCCGGGCGCCGCCGACCGGCGATCATTGCCCTGCATATCCTCCCCGGTGTCCGTACCGAGGTCATCGTGCTGGCCTCCCTACAGGCCGGGATCGCCCTCCTCTGGGAGGCCGGGCTCAGCTTCCTCGGCCTGGGCCTACAACCCCCCTACGTGAGCCTCGGGTTCTTGATGTCAGAAGGCAAAGAGGTCCTGGCCCAGGCATGGTGGGTGGCCACATTCCCGGGCGTGGCCCTGGCTCTTCTCGTCGTCGGGTTTAACCTGGCCGGCGACGGCATGAGAGATCTGTTCGGCATCGACGTCGCCACGGGCAACGGATGATCGGGCTCAGGGTCTCTGACCTCACCATCGTCCGCGGCTCGGCCGACGGGCCGCCGGCCATTGGGCCGATCTCGCTTTCAGCCGAGAGGGGAAGTGCGATCGGGATCGTGGGCGAGACGGGCGCTGGCAAGACGCTCACGCTCCGAGCTCTTATGGGCCTCTTGCCCGCCGGTTTCTACCTCGGTGGTTCGGTAGAGCTGGGCGAAGACGGCCAAATTTACCGGACCGAGGAAGAGCTGCGACAGCAGTTGGGACGCAGCATCGGCGTTGTGCTCCAGAACCCGTTCACGGCCTTCGACCCCCTCAAGCCCGTCGGCGCCCAGATCGTCGAGGCCGTAGTGCGGAGGCGGCTGGCGGACCGGGCCACCGCTCGGTCGCGCTCGGTCGAGCTGCTCGGACAAATGGGCTTTGCCCACCCGACCGAGGTCCTGAAGCTCTACCCGAGCCAGCTGAGCGGGGGCATGGCGCAGCGCATCGCCATCGCCATGGCATTAATGCCCCAACCTACACTGCTATTGGCGGACGAGCCGACGTCAGCTCTCGACGCAACGCTCAGGTTGGGCGTGCTCGAGCTGCTCCGCCGCTTCACGGCCACCACCGGCGCCGTCCTGGTCATAATCAGCCACGATTTGCGCCTGGTGGCCCGGTTTTGCGACACCCTTATCGTGATGTACGGGGGTCGTGCCATCGAGACGGGGCCGGCCGGGGAATTGCTCGGGGCCCCGCGGCACCCCTACACGAAAGCGCTCATCGCCTGCACGCCGACGCTCGGAACCCAAGGAAAGAATGAGCTGGCCAGCATCCCGGGTAGCCCGCCATCAATATTCCATCCGGAGCGCTGCTGTCGGTTCGCGCCACGGTGCGAACTGGTAGAGGATTTGTGTTGGCGAGAAGAACCCGAGCTCGTGCCCGTATCCGCGGTACGCGTGGCCTGCAGTGTGGTCACGAAAGTCGCGGTCGGCGAGTGAGCGAGGCCGGGGCGTCCGTCGCCGTCGAGTTGGAGGATGTCACCCGGGTTTACCATTCCTCGCACACCGTGATCCGCGCCCTCGATGGCGTGAGCCTTTCACTGCGCCGGGGGCAGACGCTGGCTGTGATCGGCGAAAGCGGGTCGGGTAAGTCCACCCTCACCAGGCTTGTCGCCGGCCTGGAACAACCGACGAGCGGTCGAGTCGCCGTCGCCGGCCAGGTACCCAGGATCCGCCCCGGTACGGTAGCCACCGCCCAGGTCGTGTTCCAGGACCCCTCCGGCTCGCTAAATCCCCATCGCAGCATCTACAAGAGTGTGGCGGAGCCGCTGCACAAGCTGCGCCGGACGCGACGAAAGACCGCCGTCCTGGAGATGTTGGAACGTGTCGGCATCGACCCGGTTCGGTCCCGCGAACGGCCCGGGCGCTTTAGCGGCGGCCAGCTGCAGCGCGTCGCCATCGCACGCGCCCTCGTGGCCCGCTCGCCAGTGCTGTTGTGCGACGAGCCGACGTCGGCGCTCGACGTCTCGGTGCAATCGCAAATCCTCAGCCTGTTACAGGATCTCCAGCAGGAGATCGGGTTCAGTTGCATATTTGTGACCCACGACCTTGCTGTAGCCCAAGTGGTCGCCGACCATGTCCTCGTCCTGCGCCACGGCCGGGTGAAGGAGTCGGCCGATGCTCCGACATTTTTCGCCGGGCCACGGGACCCCTACAGCCGGGCCTTGCTCGAGGCTATGGCGAGCGCCCCGCTGGACGAACGGGCCCCCCGCCAGAACGGCCACGGGGGCCAACCGCCTGCACTTACGTCACCACGTTCGCAAACAGGACCACAGTCGCAAACAGGAAAGGAAACTGAGACATGAACAAGGGCCCGTGGACGGTCGAGGCGCCCGTTTTCCGTCAAGTCGGTGTCCCCATGGAGATGGAGGAGATCACCGTGCTGCCACCGCGTTCGGGAGAGGTCGCGGTCCGCCTGGTGGCGGGAGGCGTGTGCCACAGTTGTCTGCACTCGATCGACGGCTCCCTCGAAGGGACGCCTTTGCCCATAGTCCTCGGCGATGAAGGCGCGGGGGTCGTCGTGGAATGTGGCGACGGAGTGACGACAGTCGCGCCCGG
Organism: uncultured Acidimicrobiaceae bacterium; assembly: GCA_963750465.1. GTDB lineage: Bacteria > Actinomycetota > Acidimicrobiia > Acidimicrobiales > Palsa-688 > Fen-671. Next base: position 520,295 of record CAVVRE010000001.1, on the reverse strand, counting down.
CGACCACGTCATCCTCTCGTGGGCGCCCAGCTGCGGTGGATGCCGGCAGTGCCTGGGGGGACGGCCTGCTCGCTGCACGCGCAAGCCCCAGTTCGGCCTTATGGGCGATGGCGAAACCCGCTTCCGGCGCGGCGACGAAACCATATTCCACTATGGGCCGGCAACCAGCAGCCCCTTCGTCGTCGTCCCTGAGACGGGGGCGATCAAAATCGACAATTCGGTCCCGCTCGAGCGGGCCGCCTTGATCGGCTGCTCCGTGAGCACCGGTGCCGGGGCGGTGTTCAACACTGCCGGCGTCACCGTTGGCCAGAGCGTCGCCGTGGTCGGCTGCGGCGGTGTCGGCCTCAACGCCGTGCACGCCGCCCACCTGGCCGGCGCCTATCCCGTCATCGCCGTCGACCCGGTGGAGATCAAACTGGAGGCCGCTCGGCGGCTCGGTGCCTCCGGTTGGGTGTCGAGCTCGGGGTCGGACATGGCCGAAAGCATCCGGTCGGAAAGCGGTGGCGGCGTCGACGTCGTTATCGTCGCTGTCGGCAGCTGTGTCGCCATCGAGCAAGGCATGGCCGCACTCAACCCGGGAGGTAAATGTGTCGTCATCGGAGCGCCACCTAGCGGAGCGATGCTGAGCATCGACCCCCACTCGCTTCGCGCTGGCGAAAAAATGCTGATGGGTTGCTCTTACGGGTCGTGCAACCCGCCGGTCGACTTCCCGAAGCTCGTCGAACTGTTGCAAAGCGGCCAATTCAAAGTGGATGAGACGATAAGCCGCCGGTATGCCCTGTCGGAGATCAACGAGGCCTACGAAAACCTGGCCTCTGGCAAGGACCTTCGGGGGTTGATCGTTTTCGACGGCGCGGGTCTTTGATGCCGCCAGGCCCGGTCGCCCGCCAGCTCGAGGGTGATGTGGCTGTCGTCACCGGTGGGTGGCGGGGCATAGGGGCGGCGGTGTGCCGCGCTTACGCCGCCCAGGGCGCGGCTGTCGCCGTCAACTACCCGCCCGGTTCGGGACCTGCCCGCGAGGGCGCTGTGCGCCTGGCCGACGAGTTGCACGCTGGCGGGGCCGGTGCCATAGCCGTCGAAGCCGATGTGTCGGACCGCCAGGCGGTGACCGCCATGGTGGAGCGGATCGAGTCAGAGCTGGGCCCGGTGGGCATCCTCGTGGCCAACGCGGCCGCCACGGGGCGAGCGCCCTGGACCGAGATCGACGAGGCCGAATGGGACCGCGTCGTTCGGGTCAATGTCACCGGGGCACTGTTCTGCGCCCAGGCCGTTTACCCGGCCATGCGCGAACGAGGACGCGGCAAAGTCATAACCGTGTCGAGCGTGATGGTCGAACTCGGGGCGGTGAACGCCCTCCACTATGTGACCTCTAAGGCAGCCCTGATCGGCATGACGCGGTCATTGGCCAGAGAGGTCGGTAAAGACGGCATTTGTGCGAATTGCGTGATGCCCGGCGCGATCCGCACCGAAAATGAGGAGGAGCTGTACCCCGGCGCCGCGGAACGGACGGCCCAGGAACTCGCCCTGCGACAGAGCATCCCCCGCCGGGGGGTGGCCGAAGACCTAGCCGGCACATTCGTCTTCCTCGCTTCGGCCGCCAGTGATTTCGTTACCGGGCAGGTAGTGGTGGTCGACGGCGGATGGGTCAACTATTGATGCGGTCGCCCGGCCGGCGATCGAGGAGTGGGGAGCCAACATGACATTTGTCCTTCGCAATATTGGCGACGACCGGAGTGCGCTCAGCACCGGCTTGCTGGGTGGAGACTTCGAACTTCCGCGTCTCGTCCTCAAACGCTCGGCGCTCGAACACAATATTGCCACCATGGCGAAGTTCTGCGGTGCCCACGCCGTGTCAATCGCGCCGCACGCAAAGACGACGATGGCGCCCAGCATCCTGCGCCGCCAGCTCGAAAACGGCGCCTGGGCGATGACTGTCGCCACCATGCAGCAGCTGCGCGCCTGTGTCGAATCAGGGGTACCTCGGGTCCTGATCGCCAATGAGATCGTCAACCCGCGGGCAGCCGAGTGGTTGGGCCGCGAGGTGGCGGCCCGGGACGGGGCGTTCGAGGCGTTCTGCCTCGTGGACTCCGTCAACGGGGTTGGACGCCTGTCCGAGGGATTACGGGCGAGCGGCCTGGCCCGCCTGTTCCCAGTACTAATCGAGGTCGGTCCGAGCGGCGGCCGGGCCGGCATCAGGTCGGTCGACGAGGCCATAGTGGTAGCGCGAGCGGTGGCGGCCAGCCCGGCGCTAAGGCTCGCCGGTGTCGAGGGCTTCGAGGGGCTCCTCGGGAGCACGAGGACGGTTGAAAATCTGGCCAAGGTCGATGACTTCCTCGGGCTCATGCAGGTGGTCGCTCAGCGCCTCGAGGGCGAAGGACTATTCGGGGACGGGGACGAGGTAGTCCTGAGCGCCGGCGGGAGCACGTTTTTCGACCGCGCCGCCATCGTGCTCGGAGCGACGAACCTTCGGGCCCCGACGAGGGTCGTACTGCGGAGCGGCTGCTACGCCACTCATGACCACGGCAGCTACGGAGGCTCCTCGCCCCTCGCAAGAGAGACAGGCCAACCCACTTTCGTGCCCGCCCTCGAGCTCTGGAGCGAGATCCTGAGCACTCCTGAGCCCCTCCGGGCCATCGCCGGCTATGGCCGCAGGGACGCCCCATTTGATGCCGGCCTGCCCGTAGTCCTGTCCCGAATCCCGGCCGGAACCGAGGTTCGACCGGTGCCCGTGGTCGCGTCCGTGACGGGGCTGAACGACCAGCACGCCTACATCGACACCACCAGGGCCCCGGAACTGGCCGTCGGCGACCTATTGATCTGCGGGATCCTGCACCCTTGTACCGCTTTCGACAAATGGCGCAAGGTTCCCATGGTCGACGACGACTACGGTGTCGTCGAGATCGTTGAGACGCTATTTTGATAGACCACCGAGAGGCACCAAAGGCGTGGGTGCAAAAAAGAGAGGAACCATGACCGACAGGCGCGTTTCGGCCAACAATCCCGTACTGGATGGGAAGACGGCGCTGGTGACCGGTGGGGGCACCGGCATCGGGCGCGCCTTCGCTGACGTGCTGAGCGAGCAGGGCGCCAAGGTGGCCATCTGCGGGCGCCGGGCCGGACCGCTGGAGAAGGTGGCGGACGAGCTCCGTTCGCTGGACCGGGAAGTGACACCCGTCCGCTGTGACCTGACAGACGAGGACGACCTGCAAGAACTGGTGGCGGCAGCCGGGGACATCGACATCCTTGTCAACAACGCTGGCTACGGGATCCAGGCGCCCTGGACCGACGTGTCGTTGAGCGACTGGCGGGAGGTCATGGCGGTCAACGTCGAGGCTCCCCTCCGCTTGGCCCAGCTCTTCGTCCCGGGAATGATCGAGCGTGGCTGGGGCCGTGTCGTCAACATTTCCTCCGTTTACGGCATCGTCGCCGCCAACCCCGGCCTTTACGACTTCGACTGGGATGCCGCTTCCTACGTGACGAGCAAGCACGCTTTGGTCGGTCTCTCCAAGCATCTCGCCGTGCGGACAGGAGGGACGGGCGTCACCGTAAATACGCTGAGCCCCGGCATGTTCCCTTTTACGGAAGCGAACATCGACGTCATCACCCCGGAGGGGATCGAGCGCACGAACAAGTTGACGCCGCTAAAGCGGGTCGGCGATGTCAGGGATCTGCGCTCGGCCATCATGTTCCTCGTCTCTCCCGAGTCTTCCTTCGTAACCGGCCAAAATATCGTCGTCGACGGCGGCTGGACCACATGGTGAGTATCAACGGGCATTTAGCAAACAACTAGAGGGGGGCTAGCTGAACTGCCGTCGGTGCGCCGGCACATGCCTCCTGTACTGCGAAGACAATTTCCATGAGCCTCACGACTTCGGTCTCCGGGACCGGCGGCACACCGGTGCTTATCATTGACAAGAACGCGTCGAACATACCGAGGAACCCGAGAGCGGTGTCATACAGGTGCACGGTCCTGGTGTGCCGCTGGCCATAGATGATGACGCAATAGCTCGGGCGCACCTGAGCGTGAAGGGTCTCGATTACGGCCGTCTGACCCGAGCCGTAAGTCAGAAGGGCCACGGTACGTGTCGCATCATGAACGGCGCTCACCTGGCGCACGTCGGCACCGAGGAAAATGTTGGCGACCTCAACGGCGTGGATGCCGTACTGTTCGACCCGGTTAGGCACCTTTACGTAAATCGCCTCAATCGGCTCGGCGAAACCTTCCGTGAATTCACGCTTAGCGTTTTGGAGCTCAATTGACCATCTGAGACCGGACCCGGAAAAAAGGGGTGCGCCGCCTTGTCTTGCTCGCGCAAAGACGGCGCGGCAGGATTCGAGGTCAGAGGCCAGAGGTTTGTCGATGAAAGTGGGCAGGCCTCGGTCCAGCGCAGGTGCCGCTTGTGCTGGTTGCTGGTCCGGGTCCCCGCTCAGGACCATCACGGCGTCCACGTCGACACAAGCATCTGCGGCTGAGCTGCAGATCTCGCTTATGTCGCAGGCGGATGCTATTACTTCGGCGACATCCTGCTCGGCACTCCAGATCTTCGTGACCCGTGCCGACCCGGCGGCATGCGGTGTGCCGGTGACCATAGCCTGCTCGGTGCGCTGGTACTGCCAGAAGTGGTAGTAAGGGTCGAGGTACCCGCCCGCCCGCACGGGCGTTGGCGCGTTCTCTGACCAGCCGTTGAGGAAGCCGGCCACGATGGCGGCATGGCCATTAGTGGTACCGACGACTCCAATGCGAATGCTCATTTTGCTTTTACCTCCGGGGATAACGCAGTGGCAGTTTTATTGACCGACCGTGGCACGTCAGATGATTTGCGGACGGGAAGTGGCGGGCGCGTGTTGGCGATGACTAGGACCTTCGGTCATGGCCGAAATCGATCTCCTGCCAGTGGTGGCAAGCCACCCATTCCTCTTGGCCGGGACGGGCCCGCTCCAGTGATGGAGTCACGCGGAAGCATCGTTCATCTCTGAACTGACAACGAGGAGCAAAGTTGCAGCCTTCCGCCTCTGCCCCTACCACCCTCGATTCCTGCAACCCGGGTATGGTCGGCAACCTCGACGGCACCGGTCCCAATGCCCGTGGCCGGCACTGCAGCAGGAGGTGCGTGTACGGGTGCCGGGGGTGCTCGAGCACCCTACCGGTCGGGCCGCCCTCGACCATCCGGCCTCCGTACATCACATAGACATAGTCGCACGTCCTCGAGATCACTCCCATGTCGTGGGAGATCAGTAATAGCGACATCCCGAGTGTCTCGACAAGCTCGGTGAACGTGCTCAGCACCCCGGCTTGCACCGTGACATCGAGCGCTGATGTCGGCTCGTCAGCAATCAAAAGCTCGGGCCGGCAAACGATAGCCATTGCTATCAGGGCGCGTTGGATCATGCCCCCCGACAGTTGGTGGGGGAAACTGCGCAGCACCCGCTCCGGATCGGGAAGGTGGACCAAGGCCAACGCCGCGACGGCCTGTCGCCGTGCTTCGTCGCGGTCGACGTCTCGGTGCGTCCGGATCACCTGGTCGATTTGCCGGCCAATCTGGAGGACCGGGTTCAACGACGTCATCGGGTCCTGGAAGACCATTGAGATCCGGGAGCCGCGCAACCGGCGTATTGCCTCATCGGGCAGCCTCAGCACATCCACTCCGTCGAACCTGATGTGCGACCGGGCCCGATGTGCGCCACCTTTGGGTCGTGGAGCTGCAAAACCGACAGGGCGGTCACCGATTTGCCCGATCCCGTCTCGCCGACGATCCCGACGCGGGCGCCCTTTGCTATTTGGAAAGATACATCGACGACGGCGTGGTTTGTATAACTGCCGGAACGAAGAGCGACGTCGAGGTGCTCGACTTCCAGGAGCGGCCTGGGCGTCCGCCTGTCAGCGCCCGTCGACGGCGTGGTCTCCTTGGCCTCAGGCCTTGACATACGTCGCCGCCTCCGCGATGGCCCGCCAATGATGGCACTGGACCAGGTGACCGCGGCCCGAAGTTTCCGGGACCGGCGTTTCTCGTTCGCAACGGTCATCGGCATATGGGCACCTGTCAGCGAAGGAACATCCGTCTGCGCCCGTGGCGGAGGAGACGGGGACCCTGGCCCGCTTGCGCTCCCTCTGCTTGGCCGGCCCCTCCTGGCCAGTCGGCATTTCCAGGACCGAGCTCAGAAGTTCGATGGTGTAAGGGTGCGCCGGCGCCGAGAACAGTTCGGCCGCGGGCGCCCGCTCGACAATCTGGCCCTTGTACAGGACCGCGACGGAATGGGCCAGCTGTCGTACGACGGCCAAGTCATGCGAAATGAACAGGTAACTTGTCCTCTCCACCCCCTGAAGGTCCTTTAGAAGGTTGATTATCTGAGCCTGTACCGAGACGTCGAGGGCTGAAGTCGGTTCGTCGCAGATCAACAACTCTGCCCGCAGGGCCAGCGACCTCGCGATGGCGAGCCGTTGGCACTGACCTCCGCTCAGCTGGTGAGGCCGTCGGTCGGACAGCGCAGAGTCGAACCCGACCTGGTACATCAGTTCGTCGACCCGCGCCTCGATCTTGTCCTTCGGCAGCAAGCCATGGGCGTCTATTGGCTCCCGAACCACTTGCCGGGCTGTCTGGCGGGGGTCGATGCTGCCGCGGGGGTTCTGAAAGATGAGCTGGACGTTTCGTCGCGTAGTCCGCAATGCTTCACCCCTCAGCGCGAAAAAGTCGGTGCCTTTGAAGAGAAAAGACCCATCGGCTCTGACCACCCGGACCAGGGCTCTCGCAATCGACGACTTCCCCGACCCTGATTCACCAACCAGGCCGAGGCATTCGCCCGGCTGGATGCTAAAAGACACGTGATCGACCGCCTTCATAGACGACGACCCCGCAGGACCTTTGCTACGCGATGCATAAAGAACAGTCAGCTCACTGACGTCGACAACTGGCACCCCACCCGGGCCCGGCCCGGTCGGCGGTCCGGCACCGTACGTCTCGGCCGTCGCGCCGCCGAGGCTACCCTCGAGCGTGCGGGCGGGGCCCGGTAGCACTTCGGGAACGGCGACGACCGGAGCCACCGGCGGGCCGACCGCGCCAGATTCGGCCGGCGCGGCCTCGGCGCGACGCCTTCTCGCTCCGGCGCGGCGTCTTCGCGGGTCGAGGGACTCCGCAGTAACGTCGCCGGCAAGCATCAGCAATGCGGCCGAAAGGGTGACGACCAGACCGGCCGCGGCCGCGTACGCTGGCTGTTGGCGGTAGTAGTCCTTGGACGCCAACAAGATCGTCCCCCACGTGATGCTGGGTGGTTGGAGGCCGAGGCCGAGATAGCTCAAACCCGCTTCGGCCAGGATGGCCGTCGCCATGAGCTGCGGCACCAGGACCAGGACGGGGCCGATCACGTTGGGCAGGACGTGACGAGACAAGACCCGTACCGTCCTTTGCCCTGTGACGACAGCGGCCGTTATGAACTCTCGCTCACGGATGGCTTTGGTTTGAGCTCTGGTGACCAGGAACAGCTGGGGCACGAACAGGAAGCCCAGGATGCACACCAGGGTGACGAGCGAGGCGCCAAAGCTCGCCACGATCAGTACGGCAAAGAGTACAAGAGGAAATGCCAGCGTGCTGACCGCGACGCTCTGAAGCCCTCGGTCGAGCGCTTTGCCCGAATAGCCCGCCATGAGGCCGGCGGGTACGCCAATGGCGACGGCCAGTGCCGTGCTGCCCACGGCCACGAGCAAGTCCAGGCGCGTGCCGTAAATGACTCGGGAAAGGACATCGGTCCCTTCCTCGTCAGTGCCCAACCAGTGAGCCCAGGACGGCCCCTTCAAGATGGCATTTATGTCGATCTGGTGCGGCCCCTCGGACGTCAAGAGCTCTGGGCGTACGGCTGCAATTACTGCCACTGCGGCGACCGCGATCAAGCCAATGCGTACCGGGCCGGTCCGCCGGAGGGTACCGAACAAGGCGGTTAGCTTTCCCATCAGCGGATCCTTGGGTCGAGGCGCCCGTAGGCCACTTCGGCCGCTCCCTGCAGGACGATGATCGCCAACGTGAGGAGCAGGACTATCCCCTGGACAACGGCATAATCTTGGTCAAGCACGGAATTGAGAAGTAGCTCCCCGAGGCCCCCCAGACCGAACACCTGCTCCAGGATCACCGCGCCACCCACCAGCGGCCCGAGCGATGCGGCGATCACCGTGACCATAGGGATCAAGGCATTACGCGTCGCATGAGAGAATACGACACGCCTCTCTGAAAGGCCCATGGCGCGCGCCGTGCGTACGTAGTCGGTGCCGAGGGCGTCACTCACCTCGGTGTAAACGTACCTCGTCAGGACGCCGATCAAATAGAACGTCAGCGCCGCCACCGGGAGGATCATGTGGTCGAGGAAGGAAGGGAAATCGGTCGTCGGCGATACATAACCGCTGGCGGGCAGAAGGTGGAACTCGACGGAGAAACAAAGCAGTAGGAGCAGGCCGAGCCAGAAGGCCGGAGTGGCCAGGCCCAGAGTGGTGAAGGACCGTACGGACCGGTCCACGACGCCCGAGCGGTGCCTGGCCGCGGCCACGCCCAGGCCGACCGACAACGGGACGGCCACCAGGATCGAAAGCGAGATGAGCCACAGGGTGGGGGCGGCCGACGCACCGATCAACGACACGACGGACCGCCCGTTTAGGTCAGACCGGCCCAGGTTGCCCTGGAGGATGGGCCGGAGCCAAAACCAGTACTGGACGGGCAGGGGACGACCGAGGCCCAGTTGATGCTCGAGCACGACAAGCTGGTGAGCCACGCCGGGCCGCCTGGCCTCGGGACCGAGGAGGAGCAGGGCGGGGTTGCCCGGTGTGAGCCGAAGGGCCAAGAAGACGAGTACTGAGACCCACCACACGACGAGCAGGTTCCGTGCCACGGACGCCAGGGTCCTCCATGGCACGGACAAGCTGCCGTTGGACATGCCGAGGGAATGCGCCTAATTCTTGGCAGTCGTCAGCGTTGGCCACCCTAATGGGTTGAGCGCCCAGCCCGTGACGCTCTTGCTCACGACGCTGTACAGCGGCTCGGTCTGTATCGGCATGACCGGCAGCTGCTGCACCACCATATTGTCCATCTTGCTGTAGATGGCTTTCCTCATATTCAGATTGGCGGTAGCCAAGGCCTTGGCTTCCAGGCTGACCATGGCCGGGTTGTGGTAATCGCTGTTCAAATGGGGCGTCATAATGATGCTGTAGAACGAGTCCGGGTCACCCTTGACATCGAACAAATTCCACGTTAGCTGGTATTTTTCCTTCACATACTGGTCGAGCCAGACCGACAGCTCTTCGACGTCGATGTTCAGCTTGACACCGATCTGCTCCAGGCTCTGCTGCCAGACCTCCGCCGTCTGGGTACCCTCGGGGTAGCCAGACGGGACAATCACGGTCAAGCTCAGGTTGGTTTCCCCGGCCTGGGCCAGTAACGCCTTGGCCTTTTGCAGGTTATATGGGTAGCCCCGAATGCTGGTGTAGGCCCAGGAGCTTGGCGGAATGGGGTTCCAGATGCTCTGCCCCGCCCCCGCATAGGCGATGGCTTTTACCGCTGGCTTATTGAGGGCGTACGCCAAGGCCTGCTTCACCTTGACATTGGCCAGAGGGCCGGTGGAGTTCACCTCGAACAGGGCTAGCTGGTTGGATGTCTTGGCCTCGACCACATTGACCCCGCTGCCGCTCACCGACCCAACGTTGGTGGCCGGAACTGACTCAATGGCATTTACGCTGCCCGCCGAGAGGTCGGTCAGTGCCACCTGCGGGTCGGTGATGGGCTTGAAGATCAGTGTCTGGCTTGCCGGTTTCGGCCCGTAGTAGCCGCTCCACGCGCGCAGGACAATCTGTTGGTTTGGCGTCCAGCTGACGAACTGGTATGGGCCCGAGCCGACGGGCTTCGTCCTGGCCGTGTTGTAGGTGCCAGGGGCCTCAATAGAGATGTCCGCCAGCGCGCTGAGGAAAGCGGCGTAGGGTGCCTTTAACGTCACTTGCAATGTGTTGGCGTTTACAACGTCCCACGCCGAGACCCGCTCGAGGTCGGGCGCAAACACGGTGGGTGCATGCTCGGTGTGCTGGAGAGAATCAGAAACAGCCGCAGCAGTCACGGGCGCATTATTTTGGAACTTCGCACCTGACCGGATCTTGAAGGTAAAAACGGTGGCATTGCTGTTTTCGGTCCAGCTCGTGGCCAGGTCCGGCTCGACATTAAGCGTCGGCCCAAACTTCACCAGGTAGCTGAAAATCAATGGTTTGAATGTCGCGTCGAAGATATTTAGCTGCTCCGTAGACGGGTCGAAGTTGTTGACGTCTCCGGGAATGGCGACGACCAGTGTTTTGGACTTCAGGTTGGGCTGGACGGTAGAGCGGGTGGCCGCTGAGCTTACACCGCCCATGAGCGCACCACTTACGGTAGTGGTGGCACAGGCGATTACGGCTACCCCCAATCTTAGCGTTCGTCTCATTGGGCATCTCCTCGGTTCTGGGAACTCCCCCTGGTGGTCGTCCGTCCAGGCCGTGCAGATTGTGGCCTTAGCGGACAATGTAACGTCGGACCGTCTGCGCGACATCCCAGCCGGGCACGAACCTCGGGCCGATGGGCCCTGAGCGAGGTGGTCGCCACCGTTTCGGATAGGCCAGACATGGAACGACGTGCCATTTAAATGTAGTGGGTGGCCAACTACCGGTCAAACCCCGCCCCGGGCCTACCCCATCGCTTGGGCCAAGACTCTCATTGCCGGCAAAAGGTCAGCCAGTGTAGGCAGGGCGTCGTCCCGAGCGTTGGAACCAACGGCATTCCTGAAGGAGCGCCACTGCGCGCCAAGGTTGGTATAGCACGGGGGCGGAGACCCTGAGGTCGCTCCCTCCCTCGAGGATACCGACCAGTTGCCCTGAGCATCCGTCCACGCACTGCCCCGGTCGCCGACGACCAGCAGCTGAGAGGTCGGGACGGGCCCGAAGCTCCACAGCTCGGTGATGCTGACAGCGGCCCCACCAGCCCGTAGCATGAGCGACGCCGTGTCCTCGCAGTCGTGCAACCAGCCCGAGGACTTCCGGGCGGTTTCGAGCACAAGGGGCTCGCCCAGCACCCAGCTCACCCGGTCGATGGAGTGGACCCCGTTGGTCACTAGAACCCCGCCTCCGCTGAGACCGGGCTCGAAATACCATGCCGGCAGACCGGAGTCGCCGGCCAAGCTAAAAGCCACCAGATCCGAGACCCACATGACGGAGCCGAGCTGACCCGACCGTACGGCGCGCCGCAGGGCCTGGACCCCGGGAGAGAACCGGGTAGTCATCCCCACCGCGGTGAGTGCAGAGCTGTTGGACGCGGCCGACAGGAGCGGAGCCGGGTCCTGTCCCGGCACCCACGGAGGTTTCTCCACGAGGACGCTCGCACCACGACCGATGGCCACAAGAGCGTGATCGAGGTGGAAGGCTGACGGAGACGCGACAATGACAGCCATATCCCCGTCCCCGTCCCCGTGCGCCAAAGCGTCGAGCGTGTCGCCCAAGGCGACGGCGGTGGCCGCGACGGCGCCGTGCTCACCCGCCAGCGCGCCCGCCCGGGCAATATCGGGGTCCAGAACGGCGATCACGTTGTCCCCGGCCGCCGTTGCCGCCGCGGCGTGCTCGCGCCCCATCCGCCCCGCTCCAATGATGACAACGTTCAGTGCCACGGCCCATTACCTCCTGGACGCCTCAGCGGTGAATATAACGTGGAACGTCTTGCCACACCAGTAGTCGAAAGACTATGATGGGCGAATTGTCGGCACTTGCAGCTCGTCTGACAATCGAGGCAGGACTGCTCGCGGGCTTGCCTATATCAGCACCGGGCAACGGTTATTGCCAGCTTGCCCGTTTCGGCCGCGCAGCGACGCGGTCACTTCGCCGGGCCGCGGTTCCAACCAGGAGGCATTGTCAGTATGACGGAGAACGTGATGTCTGCCGGAAGTTCGGAGATCTGGCAGCAGGCATCTAGGTCAATCCCGGGTGGGGTCTTTTCCGACACGCGCCGAGCGGGTCGCCCGTATGCGTTCGTCGGCGCCGACGGTCAGTACTTGATCGACGCAGACAAGCAGCGGTATGTCGACTTTCATTGCTCTTTCGGGGCGATCCTGTTGGGTCACAATGCGCCGACAGTGCGCTCAGCCGTCGAGCGGGCACTCAGAGAGGAGCCGGTCCTGGCCGGCTTTGGCACCACCCCGCTAGAGGTCGAGTTTGCCGAGAAGATAGTGGCCGCCATCCCTTCCGCGGAACGAGTAATTACCACTATGAGTGGGTCCGAAGCGACCTATCACGCTGTCCGCCTGGCCCGGGCGGTTACCGGGCGCCGTTACTTGATCAAGTTCCAGGGCTGTTTCCACGGCTGGCATGACGCTGTCGCTCGCAACGTGATCTCCCCGCCGGACCGGGCCTGGAAGGACGACCCGTTGTCGGAAGGGAGCCTGCGCTCGACCCTGGACGACACGCTGATCGCCGAGTTCAACGACCTCGACTCCGTCCGCACCTTATTCGAGCTGCATGACAACGAGATTGCCGCCGTGATACTCGAGCCCATCCCGCACAACATAGGCTGCGTCCTGCCGACTGACGATTTCCTTCGTGGGCTACGAGAACTCACGACCAGGACGTCCAGCATCTTGATCTTCGACGAAGTTATTACCGGCTTCCGGCACGCGCTCGGCGGGTACCAGGAGATCTGTGGTGTCCATCCCGACCTGACGACATTTGGCAAGGCGTTGGGCAACGGCATCCCGGTCGCGGGGCTGGCCGGACCGGCCGCCCTGCTAGAGCAGTTTGACACCGCCTCCGGGCATGTTCTTTACGCCGGTACCTTCAACGGCAACGCCGTTTCGATGGCGGCGGCGATAGCCGTTATGGACGAGATCAGTTCCGCCGGCGGAGCGTTCTACGACAACCTGTACGCGCTGGGCGACCGCATGCGAGCGGGGCTCTCTGAAATCGTCCGGTCCGCGGGCTTGCCCTGTGTGGTCGCCGGTTTTGGCTCGGTCTTTTGCCTATACTTTCTCACCGGAGAGATCCGCGGGTACGGAGATCTGCTCAGGAACGACAACGCAGCCTACGTAGAGTTCCATCAGAGGATGGCCGATAGCGGCTTCTTCATGTTGCCGATCTCCCTGAAGCGCAACCACATCACGGCCGCCTGTTCGGAGCAGATGGTCGATCATGCACTGGCGGCCGCAGAGGGAGTACTGATGACGATGGCGAAGGATGGTGTCGTCGGAGCGCAGCACTAGTGCATGCCGCCACGGCCGAATGCCGGTAAACGGGTTAGCGGCCCGACTTTCGCCACGGTGAGGCCGGTGAGCATTACTCATCTCGCCGGAGGGATGGTCATCGATGGGTCGGGCCGGCTGCCCGCATACCGGGCCGACCTGTGGTTAAACGGACCGCTGATCGAGAGAGTCATCGAGGGCCGTGGTCTGGCCCAGGGCCCGGGCGACACTCTTGTCGACCGGGTGCTCGATTGTTCGGGGGCCTATATCGCTCCGGGCTTCATCGATATTCACTCGCACTCCGACCTCACTTGGCTGCGGTACCCGGAATGCTCCAGCCGGGTCACCCAGGGCATCACCACCGACGTTATTGGGAACTGTGGGCTGAGCCCGGCGCCGCGGGACCCGGCAGACCCTGATTTTCGCAAGACCATTTCCGTCATAGACGAGGATCCGGCATCACCTTTTGCGTGGGAGAGCTTCGAGGAATTTCTTGACGTGCTGGGCCAGCACGAAGCGGCCACAAACGTTGCTCCCATGGTTGGCCACGGGAGCATTCGCCAAATGGCCCTCTCCCGCACCGGAGGCAATCCCGGGACGGCGTCGGGACACCGTGAGGTGGCTGAGATAACCCGGACGGCATCAGAGTGCCTTCAATCGGGCGCGTGGGGCGTCAGCTTGGGGCTGATGTATGCCCCCGGGGAAGCGGCCTCGCTAGATGAGCTAACCGCCGTGGCGAGAGAATGCCAGAGCCATGGAGCCCTCGTGGCGGTCCATATGCGCGATTATGAGGCGGCAGGGATCGGCCAGGCAATTGTCGAAATGGTCCGGGTGCACGACCAGACCGGCGTAAACCTGGAACTGTCCCATCTCCGCGTGCTCCGCGCCGACGACCTCGAGACCGCCGCCCGCTGCCTGGAGTTACTTGGCTCCGCCGATGAGGGCGTCACCGCTGACGCCTACCCGTACACCGCGGGACAGACCACCCTTTTCCAGCTCTTGGCCCCGAAGGACCGGAGCCGAGGTATATCCGCCATGCTCCGACAACTCCCCGAGCACAGGGCGTACTACGCCGCCAGCGCACAGGCGGGCAACTTCTCGCCGGCCGACGTCGTTGTCGTGCGGGTCGAGGCGGCCGATGACGCGTCTGCAATAGGAAAATCGCTGGCCCGGCTGGCCGACGAGTACGACCGCCATTGGTCAGAGCTGGCTGTTGACCTGCTCCAGCGGTCCAACGGGTACGTCGATGTGATCGCTTTCGGGTCGCAAATGTCGGAGCAAGAGATGATCCTGGCCCATCCGAAAGTCATGATCGGTTCCGATGGGTGGACCCTCCCTTATGCCCATTCGGCCGCGGTGCACCCTCGCGCGTTTGGGGCCTTCCCGAAGGCTCTGCGCTTGCTGGTCGACGCGGGAACGTCTTGGGAGGTTGCTGTGGCCAAAGCGACGAGCATCCCGGCTGCGAAGATCGGCCTGACCGGGCGGGGACTACTGAAGCCGGGTGCGATCGCCGACGTGACCGTGTTCGAACCGGAAAACCTCCAGGACATGGCGACGTACACGGCGCCGTTTACGCCGGCGCGCGGTATCAGGCACGTCCTGGTGTCGGGCCGCCCAGTGATGGAAGACGGCGTGCCCACTGCCGCCCGGCCGGGCCGGGCGCTCCTGCGCTGACCGCTTATGCGGGCGGCGATCAGACCGGGCCGGTCGCTGATCTCCCGGTCGCTGATCTCAACGGAGAGCGCGCCGGGCGATGGCCACCGCATGTTGGAACTGCACGTCGTTTTCTAGTTCGACAGCGATATCGCGGAGCAGAGCGAGGTAGCGCTCGTGAGTGACGGGAGACAGTTCTCCGGCCGGGCCGGCCATGCTCAACGCGGCGGCGACGCTGGCGCCTCGGCGGATGGGGACAGCCAGGCAGCAAACCCCGGTGTCGCCCTCTTCGTCGTCAAAGGCATAACCGTTTCGTCTTATGGTTTCGACCTCGGCCAGCAATGCCCGCCTGCTGGTTATCGTCCGTTTGGTCCGGGCCGGAAAAGGTTCCTGGGGCAGATGACCCGCCAGCGCCTCAGCGCTCAGGAAGGCCAGGAGGACCTTCCCCAACCCGGTCTGGTGGGCGCCATCACGGGACCCGCTCGCGGAACGGAAGCGGACCGGTCGGTTCGGCTCCACGACGCAAAGATGGACGACGTCGGAGCCGTCGAGGATGCCGATGTTTGTCGTCTGCCCCGAGGAAGAGGCCAACCTCTCCAGGACGGGTTTGGCGACAAGCGATACGTCCAGCGCCGACGTATAAGCGTTCGCCAGGGGCATTATCGACGGGCCGAGCCAAAAGGTCGGGGCGTCGTCCACGCGGAGGACATAGTCGGAGTCCCGAAGTACGCTCAGTAGCCGGACCAGGGTGCTCTTAGGGAGGGCCGTCTTCTCCTCTAGCAACGCCAGATCCATCGGGGAGCCATAGCTGGCCAGGGCGCGCAAGACCAAAAGGCCTCGCGTCAAGGCGGCCACGTGGTAGCCACCACGCGGGGCACCGTCAGTAGCGTGGCTCCCGTCGACGGCCGGCGCCGACCTGCCCCCTCTGGTGGCCCGCTCGGGCTCGTTTGACTTCAGGCTTATGACGTTATGGCCCGACCGCCGGCTCATAGCCCGTCACCTGATGCGCGATTGGCCCGGTGCTTGTCCAACAGCTCAGTCCCCTTTCGGCCGGAAGTTTCACAAATCTTCACACACGCGACAACCCTCGAGCCAGGAGAGCCACCCAGTGCCACCCTCTGCGCTGGCCCGAGCCGACGCCCGGGCGGCGACGGCGGCATCACGCGCAAGCCGGAGCGCCTGCCTGGGCCCGCCCTGCGTCACCGAGCAACGGAAGTGGCACACAATGCAAGTGACAGTGGAGCGCCCTAGTCGGCCGAACTGGTCCCGAGCAGCGCGGCTACGTCTCGCACCCAGTCCAAGACCGGCGCCGGTGCCATCGCCAGGTTGTACAGGCCGAAGGAGCTCACTCCGGCCCGTGACGCGGCACCGACCTTCGCCAGGAGTACCTCCGAGCTGCCGTGATGGCTTGGCCAAATTGTCTGCGCCATCTGGAGCTTTTCCGGTCCGATGTGAGCAAGGTAGTGGTCCAGGTCGCGGGCCACAGCCTGCACGCTCGGGTAGTACGGCATCGCCACCAGACTGTCAGCCACCATGGCCAGGCGTCGCGGCTCGACCCCCTCCATCCAGCCCAGGGGAGCTGGGCGAGCCCAGACCCCCAGGCCGGCGGACAGGCGGGAACCCTGGCTTCGGGCCAAGCTGGCTAGCTCTTCGATCAGATCCCTGACAATATCGCAGCGCATTTGGGACCACGCGAATAACTCCGGCCGGCTCAAGAAGAGCCCGCTCAACTCGTCGCCGGGATCTGGATCTCGTAACAACGAAAGAGGGCTGTTCCAGGTGCGAGCCAGTTCGGTAGCCGTCCAATTGCGCAGGGCTTCGCCATCTAATCCCCGTGCTCGCCCCGCCTCGAGACACGCCTGGCAAAAGCACAGCGAGATAAGGTATCGGGTGGCCGGGTCGTTACGGACAGCCCAAAGCTCATGTGGATGGCCGTGCCCTGATAGCAAGAAGGCTACGCTCTCGACAAAGAGCTCGTCGAACAGGCCGAGGGCGAGGACACCTTTACAGAGCTCTAATGCGTAGCGCCGGGCGGCCGGGTTGGCCGGGCACAAGGCATGGGTCGAGTAGTCACCGAAGCAGTTGCGGAGTGCGCAATCCGGCCGCTGTGCCGCCAGCGTGGAGTTGTGCATGACAACCGTCCAGGCGGTCAGGCCCAGGCCGTGACGATCGGCGCTGCGGCTCAGGTCCGAGCCCAGATTTGGGTGGGTGGTCGTGAGGTGGCCCGGCTCGAGGGCAAGATCTGAGAACTGAGCGGGCAGGGCGAGGTGGGCGACGTTGGCCTCTGCTGTAACCTGGACCCTCACTGACCGCGCCGGCGCGATCGTTTCTGCGGAGTGGTAGGCCACGGCCATTGCCAGCCGGTTACAGCCCAGGTCGCGGAGCCGGGATACGGTCGTCTCTACTCCATTCCAGGCAATGTCCCAGGGGTAGGCGTACATAGTCAGCTGGTTCATGTTGGGCCTCCTCGATGGACGTGGAACAGCTTGCCACACCTACGGACCGGGCCATAGGATCGTGGACGTGCCGGGAAAACGGTCAGCTATCAACGGCTCTATGTGGCGCAGCAAAGAGGGGGCGGCGTAGTCGTGCTCGTGGACGTCCATACGCATTGTTTGAAGCCGGAACACTGGGGCAACGAGTTCCGTGACCATTGGAAGCCAAAGTACGGGCACGACTACCCTGACATCTCGCCCGAGGCCTACGACGACGCCATGTCCGAGGCGGGCGTTGACGTTACGATCGTATTCGGCCTGACCGCCGTCGCGGCCGGAGTGCGCACCCCGCATGATTTTGTGGCCTCATTTTGTAAAGCCACGCGCACCAAAACCATCGGGTTCATGTCCCTGGACCCGGCTGATGCAGATGTCCTCGAACAGGTCGATGAGGGTATCGCCCTCGGCCTGAAGGGCGTCAAACTTTATCCTGTACTCGCTGGGTTCTCGCCCGTCGAGGAGCCCGTGCAGCCGCTCCTCGACCTCTTGGAGCACCGGGGGTTGGTCGTGTTGTGGCACATGGGCGGGAGCCCCAGCCCGGTCAGTGACCTGCGCAATTCGCAACCGCTGTTGATCGATGCCGTCGCCCGGCGGCACCCCGACCTGCGCCAGATCATCGCCCACATGGGGCACCCCTGGCAGCGTGATACCGTCCAGGTGCTTCGGTCCAACAGTAACGTCTTTTCGGACGTTTCCGGCATCTGGTCGAGACCGTGGGACGGCTACCTCGCCCTCCGCAACGCCATCGAATGGGACGTGACAGCCAAGCTGCTCTTTGGTTCAGATTTCCCGATTTGGACACCGAAAGCAGCGGTTGACGGGTTGCGCGAGACGCATGACATGTACGGCCCGCCGCTGCCGGAGATAGACGAGGCCGTCGTCGAGCAAATCGTAAATCGAAATAGCCTCGAATTGCTGGGCCTTCAAGTCGAGTGAAGCACGCCGTCCCCCAAATAACGTGCCCCGGGCCCCACCACGGCTTTCAGCGCAGTGAACGGCGGACGTTCTCCAGGGCATAGTGGAACTGGTGTTCCTCCTCTAGCGAAACAGCCGCCTGTCTGATGAACGGCAACAGTCTTTGGCCCGCCGGGCCGGCGAGCTCTCCCGCCGGGCCGGTAACGCTCAGTGCCGCCACCACATCAGGACCTCGGCGGATGGGAACGGCGAGACAACAAACCCCGAAGTCGCCCTCCTCGTTGTCGAAGCTATAGCCCCGCCGGCGTATGCTCTCGAGTTCGCCGACGAGGTCGCGGCGTTTGGTAATAGTCCGCCTGGTCAGAGCCGGGAACGGTTCGGTAGGCAGATGACCGTCCAATTCAGAAGCATCAGTGAAAGCCAGCAGGACTTTGCCGACGCCTGTGTGGTACGCGCCCTCGCGAGACCCCGTGCTCGAGCGGAACCGGATCGGCCGGTCTGGTTCGACGACGCAGAGGTGGACCACGTCGGCACCGTCCAGGATCGCCACATTTGTTGTCTGGCCCGCGGTCATGGCCAGACGCTCGAGAACTTTACGGGCCGATGCTGACACATCGAGCGCCGAAGCGTAGGACTCCGCCAGCGGCATGACGGCAGGGCCGCAACCAGAAGCTGGGAGTCTCGTCCACCCTGACCACATACTCACCCTCGGCGAGCACATTGAGCAACCGGACGAGCGTGCTTTTCGGGATTGTTGTCCGACCCTGGAGAGCGGCCAACCCCAGCGGAGCATCCGCATCCGCCAACGCCCGCAGAATGGTCAGGCCCCGAGCCAGCGCCACCGCATGGTAGTTCGCCGGTTCGGAGCTCTCGTCGTGGGCGAGTTCGCGCCCGCCGGGCGGGCCGTCAGGCCTTACGGCGCGGGGCCCTGGCAAAGGCCGCGGCGCTCGCCGGCTCACGATTGGGCCTTGGGCAGCTCCACATGGCCACGGTACCGTGTCGAATAGTGACGGGCGCCGGCCGGCATCCACATAAGTTCACACGGCGGAAATGCTTGGCCCCGAGACCTCCTTGACAGGCAACAATGCGCTCTGTACGGTCAACGTGGTACATAGTTCCATGTACAGGAGGAGATGGCCTCCCGGCCCGCCCTCGTGGGTGCTCAGCGACAAGACCGTGGAAGTGCAATGACCCCAGGCCGCCGCGTCGTAGTGACGGGGGCGTCGGGCTTCATTGGGCGGAGGCTGCTCGAGGCCATGCCAGGTTCGTGTTCTGTCATCGCCGCCAGTCGAAGTGGTGGCGATATCGACCGCTGGGCGGGAGCCTATCTTGACGTCCGCGACCCCGGGACCTTCGAAAACCTTCCCTCCCGGGTCGACGCTGTCGTCCACCTGGCCGCGTTGATAGATGCGCCGAACGCCAACGAGTACAACGCGTCCAACGTAATCGGGACACGGCACGTGCTGGAGTACTCGGCCCGGGCCGGCGCTGAAACCTTCGTCTATGGCTCGACGGGCGGTGTCTACGGGTCTTCGCCTACGCCAAGCCGAGAGCAAGACCAGCTACGACCGCAGGATGATTACGCCATCTCAAAGGCACAGGCGGAGCTCCTCGTCCAGGCCTTCGACACGAAAATGTCCAAGATCGTCTTGCGCTACTGCGCACCCTACGCTGTCGGGACCCCAAACCCGATCAGCAGGGTCATCGAGTCAGTGATCCGTGGTAGCGAAATAGAGGTCTCAGCCGGCATGTACCCGCGGTACAACCCGCTCCACCTCTCCGACGCGGTCGAGATGTCGGTCCGCGCCCTGGCCCTTGGCTCCGGCTGCGTCCTGAACATTGCCGGTGAAGAGGTCACGACGTTCGCCGGGATTGCCCTCACTGCCGGGCTGGCCCTGGGTCGTTCCCCCCGCTTCCGGTTGGTCGAGCTCGAACAAACAATTCCGTATTACCGAAGCGACACTTTCCTCGAACCCATGGCGAAGATGGAACTCGACATAATCATCGAAGAGTTCTTGCGCCGAGTACCTGATTACCGACTGCGACCAGGCGCCACCGTTGAGATGAGGCTGGCGACCGTCCGCGGGCCTAAAAGCCTCGAGATCGTCTGGGACGCTGCTGCGCAAAGCCAGCAGATCGCCCTCGCCTAGGAGCGAAGGGCGTCATTCGGCTCATCGCGTTGTGGTGCCCGTCCAGGCGCCGTGTAGGTCGGCTCCGGGTCGCGCCCGCGAATGATCATTCCCTGCCCACGAGAAAACGTGTGGGCGTCCGACGTCGGCTTGTCCGCGGGGTCCCTGACTTGCACGAGCCACGTGGTCCTGGCGTCCTGGCTGCGGTTCACGCCCGAACCATGCACCGTCAGGTAGCTGAAGACAAGGACGTCCCCTGCGTCGGCCTCGACGGGCTCGGCCCGACTGATCGGCCACTCCTCCGGCGACAGGTGCCAGTTACCCTCCTCGGTGTGCTCCAGTGGTCCGAGGTTGTGGCTCCGCGGGATCACCGTCACGCACCCTTTTTCCTCCGGGGCATCGTCCAGATGGAAGATACAAGCGGCGACCCGGTGCAGCGTATGAGGGAAGAAGGGGTAGTCCTGGTGCAACGGGAAGGGTGCACCCCTTTCGGAGGGTTTCACAAACGCCTTGGTGTGATGCAACTGCAGATTCTCCACACCAAGCGCGGCTGCGGCGGCGTCGACAAATCGCGAGTCGACGAGCATCCGGCTGAATACCGCAGAATAGAACTGCAGGTCGTGCATACCCTGCAGTTCTTGTTTGCCCTCTGCTCCGGCGACCTTTCGCGCCGACGCCCACGCACCATTGCGCCCGGTCAGCACCCGCTGGAACAGGTCGTGCACCTCCTGCCTCATCTCTCGTGCTTCCTCAGGGCTGATGAGCCCCTTGACCAACACGTACCCGTCACTCTGGTAGGCCTCACGGATTGCGGCCCGATCGGTTGGAGTGCTCACTACGGTCGTCATCTCTCTGTCTCCTTCCAGGTACACGTCCTGCGCTCATTGGTGAGCATGGCGGTGAGGTTAGTACCGATGACGAAGGGCGCGACCATGTCATGGCCCGGCGCCGGTCCCCTCGCGCCGGTCCGCTCGCGTCGGCCCTCTCGCTTCGGCATAGTAGCTGGTTGGACGATAAGCTCGGCCAGGCCGCCCGGTGTACCTCCGCACCGTATAGCGCGCCAACAAGTCCAAGAGCGGAGGCGCGCTTGATGCCCAAATACGCCGTCGTCGGCTCCGGTTACATGGGTGGGGGTATTGCTCAAGTACTGGCCCTCTCGGGTGCCGCCGTGGCCATCGCCGATGTGTCAGAGAGGATCGCCGAAGAAAGTTACCGTCGCCTCGTGGCCGAGTCAGAGAACTTCGTAGCTGATGGGCTGTTCGCCCCTGGTTCGACCGAAATCCTGGCCAGCAACCTCAGGCCGGCTGCCTCCCTGGAGGAGGCAGTAGCGGAGGCCGAGTTTATCGAGGAGTCCGTCGTCGAGGATGTCGGCGTGAAGCGGGATATCCTGCGCGCCATTAGCAGCGCCGCCCGGCCCGAGGCCATCATTGGTAGCAATACGTCGACGATCTCGATCGGTACGCTGGCCGAAGCGGTGCGGGGCGCAGAGCGCTTCCTTGGCGTGCACTTTTCTAATCCCGCGCCGTTCGTCCCTGGCGTTGAGCTGATCCCCCACGCTGCGACCGCGCCCCGCTCGTTGGCCATGGTGCAAGACATAGTCAGGGGGATCGGCAAACAGGCTGCGCAGGTCCGGGATGTGACTGGCTTTGTTCTAAACCGCCTCCAGTTCGCGCTGTTCAACGAAGCGGCCCAGTTGGCAGAAGAAGGGATCGCATCGCCAGAGGACATCGATAGAATCGCTCGGACGACCTTTGGGTTCCGGTTGCCATTTTTCGGTCCGTTCGCGATCGCGGACATGGCGGGACTCGACGTGTACGCCGCTTGCTATAAATCGCTGGAAGCGGCGTTCCCCCAGCGTTTCGCCGCGCCGAAAGTCCTCCAGCAACTTATAGAGGCGGGCCGGCTCGGCACGAAAAGGGGCGGCGGGTTCTTCGAGGCCTCGGGGGCGCGGGCAGAAGCGCTCGTTGCTTACCGCAACAAAGCGTATGTTGCGTTGCAGAAATTGCTAGACGACCTTGGCCCCGCTCCCGAGGCTGGGCCTGTCGAGCGGTAACCGACCCCAGCCTTACTTACGTGCCCGCGCCCGAGCTGGCCAGTCCACGGCCGGCTACTAGCCCGGGGAAATGGCTGCCGACGGCCTCCCCACCATGTAGCTCGAGATCTCGGAAAAGGGTTTCCCTCGTCCTCCTGGCAAGAACGGGATCTACGTCAGAGGCGGCCTGCCAGTCGGCGTGGCTGAGCTGCTGGGGACAGTACACGGCGTCCCCCAACAGCAACATCCGCGCTCGCCCGTCATGGACCACGAATAGCGAATGGCCCGGCGTATGACCCGGGGCGGACAGCCGCGTAATACCCGGAGCGACTTCCGCCTCGCCCTCTAGCAGGACTACGCGGCCTTGCCTATCGAGCCATTGCAGGCTCTCGCGGATATGCGGCTCGAGGGCGTCGTCTCGCGACATGAAGTACTCCCAGTCGCCGAGGCCCAACACGAACCTGGCGTTCGGGAAAACCGGTCTCCCGGTGAGATCACCAACCGACCCGACGTGGTCCGCGTGCAGGTGGGTCAGTGCGACTATATGGACATCCTCGGGCCGAATGCCTTGTTGTCCGAGGTTGTGCAGGAGCTGACCGCCAAGCATCACGCCAGGCTCATCGGCAGGTCCGAAACCGGTGTCCACCAGGACGTTCTCGGTCCCGGGAAAGAAGAAGCAACCGAGCGGGAGGCGCGATTGCCCGTACACGTTTGTCAGGGCCTCGTGCCCGGCGGCCGGGTGCTCGACCGTACCCAGGAATGTGCGGGGCATCTGGAAGAAGCCGTCTGAGACGGCGACCAACGTCCGGCTCCCGATGCTGAACGAGGCTGTCGCGGCCCCTGAGAGCGGGTCGTTGTCGAACCGAGGCTCGGGTTCCACCATTTACCGGGCCCACTCGATCGGGGCGCCAAAGCTCTTGTGCGCCCTGACATCTCCAGAGCGAGCGTGGCCCTCGAAGCCCTCCACCCGGGCCACGCGGCCGCATAGCTCTCCGAGCCGGCCGCTTTCCGCCAGATCGGTGACCTCTTGATATGTGACGGTCTTCAGGAACTTCCCCACCCACAGCCCACCCGTATAACGGGACCCCCGCCGAGTAGGAAGAACGTGGTTGGTGCCTATCACCTTGTCCCCGTACGAGACGCATGTCCCTTCACCGAGGAACAACGCCCCGTAATTGGAAAGGGCTCCGATAGCGGCGCGGGGCTCTTCGGTCAGTACCTCGACGTGTTCAAAGGCCAGATTGTCCGCCACCACGTACGCTTCCTCGAGGCTGTCTACCACTATCACCTGCCCGTAGTCGCGCCAGGCCGGCGCGGCCAGGTCGCGCGTCGGCATGGTGGGCAGGAGTTGATCGACATACGCAATTACCTGGCGGGCGACGACCTCGGACGTCGTTACGAGGACGGCGGGTGAGTCGGGCCCATGTTCCGCTTGGCTGAGCAGGTCCACAGCCACAACGAACGGGTCCGCTTTTTCGTCCGCTATAACGAGGATCTCAGTGGGGCCAGCCACGAGATCGATCCCCACCTCGCCGAAGAGCTGGCGCTTTGCTTCGGATACGAACGCGTTCCCGGGGCCGGTGAGGAGGTCGACCGCGGCAATCGTCTCGGTCCCGAGGGCCAGCGCGGCGACAGCCTGTACGCCACCCAGGACATAGACTTCGTCCGCTCCGCCGATGTGCATTGCCGCCAGAGTAACCAGGGGCAACTCGCCCCGTATGGGTGGGGTGCAAGCCGCCACCCTTCCCACGTTGGCCGCCTTGGCCGTGACAATCGTCATGTGAGCCGATGCCGTGAGGGCGTAACGACCACCAGGTACGTATGCGCCAGCGGCGGCGACAGGGATGCTGCGCTGCCCGAGACGCACCCCGGGCGAGACTTCGACCTCGAAGTCGGTTAAGGAGCCCAGTTGGCATTTCGCGAAATTCCAGACCTGTTTCTGAACATATCCTAAGTCCTCAACCACTGTAGTAGGCAACCCCCGGACGATCTCACCGAGCTCTGCGGCCGACAACAGGAACGACGGCGGCGACCAACTGTCGAGCTTCTCCGACCACTCGCGGACGGCATCGTCTCCACCGGCGCGGACGGCTGCGATAATGGCAGCCACCGTCTCCGCTACATCGACGGAGTTAGCGGCCGATCTTAGTTGCGCTGTTTTTAACGAGTGGGCCATGTTGCCTCTACTCCTCTGGGTCCCATGTATCAAATGAGGGTGACGATAGTCTCAGATAGTGTCGCCCAAGGGTAGTGGACCGTGGCGCCGCCAAGCCCAACTGTCACGGCCGCTCGCAGGTCGCTCGATGACGACCCAGCGGCAAACCGGAAGTCGCCAGGCTCGGTGACCCTTCGTAGGTTTGTGTCAAACAACGCCAGCCGGCTGGGGTGAACTTCGAACCGCAACCGTCGTTGCTCGCCCGGCTCCAAAGGGACTCGGGCAAACCCAATTAGTTGCTGCTCTGGTCTCACCACCGAAGCCACCAGGTCCGTCATGTACAGCTGTACAACCTCTTCACCAAAGCGCGAGCCGGTGTTGGTTACTGCCAGCTGAAGGATAACCGAGGAAGTGGTATCACTCCCGAGGGCGTCGAGGTCACCGTACTCGAAGCTCGTGAAGGTCAAGCCGTGCCCGAACGGGAAAAGAGGCGTCGCCAGGTTGTCGGTATAGTCGCTGTAGAACATCGAGATCGAACCGCCACGGCGGTGACTTGAATAACGAGGCACTTGGCCGACCGATCGGGGCAGACTAACCGGCAGGCGCCCAGAAGGGCCGGTCACGCCGAGGAGCACTTCAGCGAGAGCCGCGCCACCCTCTTCTCCGAGTGGCCACGCCTGAAGCAGCGCCCGCGCCTGAGGTTCGACTGCGCTCAAGTCGTGTACCCTCCCGCTCAGGACCACGACCACCGTTGGTGTACCGGTGCCGGACACGGCCTCGACAAGCATTTCTTGAGCACCGGTCAGCCGGAGGTCGGTGGCGTCTCTGGCCTCACCGACAGTAGAGGTGATGTCAATACCAGAGCGCCCGGCTACGACAACGACCGCCACTTCGGCAGCTTGGGCGCAGCCAACGGCTTCTTCGATGCCAGAGGTGTCGTTGCCAGTTACATCGCAGCCTCTGGCGTAGAGGAGATCAGTTGACTCGCCCAACAGCGAACGGAGGCCCGCCCGTGGGGTGATATGGGCAGTGAAGTACCGCCCGGGCCGCCAATCGCCAGCCAGTGTCGGCGGGGCGACCTCCAGGTTCTGGCCACTGGGGTTGACCGTCGGGACGGACCCTGGTTGGAAGTGCCTCCGTAGATGGGCCGGATAGTGGTAGTCGCCCTGCAGCGCGACCTCGTCATCGGCGCCCGGACCGATCACCGCGATCGAGGACAAGTCCCGAGAGAGCGGGAGGATGCCATCATTCGCCAACAGGGTGATCGATCTAATTGCGGCCCGACGCGCCAGGGAACGCTGCGGGAGGGTGTCGAACGCCGTCAGGGCTCGGGCTGCATCGACGACGGGCTCTTCGAACAAGCCCAACGCGAATTTGGCCGCCAGCACGCGGCTCACGGCGGTGTCGATTGTTCCCATGCTCACAGAGCCAACATTCACAGCAGCACGTAGTGGTTCCCCATAACAGGCCGTCTCGGGAAGCTCAATGTCAAGCCCGGCAGTGATCGCCAGCGTCGCCGCCTCCTGTTGGTCGGCGGCCACATGATGGTGACCGATCAACAGGGACACGGCGAAGTAGTCAGCTACCACGATCCCGGAAAAGCCAAGCTCATCCCGGAGCAATTCAGTGAGTATTTGGCGTGAGCCGGCTGGCGGCAGACCGTCAACGGCGCTGTACGAGTTCATTACGGAACCAAGCCTGGCCGTATTGATGGCCGCCGCAAAGGGCTCGGCGTACACCTCACGCAACTCTCGCGGGCCGACTTGCACCGGGGCATGGTTGCGGCCGCCTTCGGGAAGCGCGTGGGCGAGAAAGTGCTTTCCAGTGGCCAGCACGCCGGTCCGGAGATCCTCTCCCTGCAGTCCGGCGACGTAGGCGGCGCCGATGGTGCCCGCGAGAATCGGGTCTTCCCCGAATGTCTCTTCCACCCGGCCCCAGCGAGGGTCCCGAGCCACGTCTAGCACTGGCGCCAAACAGTGGCGGGCCCCGACGGCCCGCATCTGCTCGGCTATAACCGAGGCCACTCGCTTCACCAGGTCGGCGTCAAATGTGGCCGCCAGGGCCAGCGCCTGAGGGAACACGGTGGCGCCGCGGGCCAGGAACCCGCCGGTTCCTTCTTCGTGAACAAGGACCGGGATGGCGAGCCGAGTGTTGTCACGAATGTGGCGCTGAAGGTCGTTCACCAGTGCCGCCGTCTCTCCGGGCCCGAGTGCCGTTGCACCTGAGATGCGCGTCACCTCGCCGATGCCCTGGGGGGCCACCTCGCTGGCGCGCCCGGCACTGAAACCGTCCCCGTCAAGGAACGCCCATATCCAGGCGCAACCCAACTGGGCCAGCTTCTCTTCGAGGGTCATTTGCCCCAGCAACTCCCGCGCTCTCTCCTGTGGTTCGAGCTCCGGGTCCAGGTACTTCTCACGCTTCATTTTGGATCAACACCCATTGCCTTCGTCCTAACGGGCGGCCGGTGTCGAGGGAGAGGACCGCTCGTTGAGCGTCTCAACTCTCCCTCACCGGGACGCCATCACGTACGACCGCAAACTGCGAATCCGCCGCATCGCACAGCTTGCGTCCGGTGGCGGGCCCATCGGCGGGGTTGCCCAACAACACCTGGGCACCGACCGGGGCGAACTGCACGATATAGGCCTTTCGAGCGGCCGTCGTCACGTTGGGCCCCGTCAGGTGCGGTGCCAGCGAAGAGAACACCGCGATATCGCCGGGCTCCACCACGGCCGGCACCGGGGCGACCGGCGGAACCTGGAAGCACTCCCACCCCAACGGTTCGACATAAGTATGCCTGAGGGTGCCGAGCTTGTGCATCCCGGGCACGATCTGAGGGCAACCGTTGTCGATGGTTGCCGTTGTCAATGGCGTCCAGCACGTGAGGTACTGCTGCGGGAGGACGAAGGTGTAGCCGTTGTCTTGGTGCCACGGAAAGCGGCGCGGGTTTTCAGGCTTCTTGTAAACGGCCTGGTCCCAGTACAAGTTGACGTCGGGCCCGATAAGGTCACAGCACAACTCGGCATAGACCGTCTGCCTAACGAAATCCCTCAGGAGTGCGGACTTGACCACAAGATGCGAGCTGAAAGTGATCGAATTCTGCTGGCTGATCCCCTCACGCCCACCTTTTGCCTCAAGCTCGGCTTCTCGTTCCTTCTCCAGTTCGTCCACTACAGACCCGACCGTCTCTATTAACGCCGGATTTAGGGCGCCACGCAAAACGAGGAAACCGTCGGCGCCAAAGGATGCGGCTTCGGTCGCGCTCAGGCGCACGAAGGGCCCGGTTGGGTCACGCCATTGGAACCCTTCGCTCCAAGGGTGCGGCTCCACTCCAGTTGGCCAGTCCAGCATTGTCGAGGCTCCGTTCTTCTGAGTAAACAGTGGCGCGGATTTACGTAACGCTACGTCTCCGCCCGCCAGTCATCTTAGTGCGAACCCTCCGATCCCCTTAATGAACTGGCGCCGCATGGCGAGGAACAGGAACAGCACCGGGAGGACCGAGAAAATCACGCCGGCCATTACGATCGGTACGCTCACACCGTAGCCCGAACTCGTCGTGGAAACGGTGTACAACCCCAGCGGCAGAACCGCCTTGCTGTTCGAATCGGTGAGGATCAAGGGCAGAATGAAATTGTTCCAAGCCGCCAGACCGGCGAAAATGCTGACCACGCCGAGGACGGGCCGGGCCATCGGCCATACGAGGCGTGCCAAAACGGTGCGCTCGTTGGCGCCGTCGATCGCCATGGCGTCATAAAGTTCTTCGGGGATCAACCGGACATAATTGACAGTCAGCAACACGGAGATGGCTATAAGCGAGCCCGCCGTGACCAAAACGAGGCCGTAGAGTGTGTCATAAAGGCGGAGCTTCACCATGATCACATAGTTGGGGATCAACAATGCCTGGATGGGCACCGCCAGCCCGAACAGGATCACATTGAAAGAGACAGCGGCAAAGCGCGACCCCCGGCGGACGATTCGATAAGCCGCAAACAATGACACTACGACCACGACAACGATCGTCCCGGCCGAGTAAATAACGCTGTTGATGAAGTCTCGCCACAACCCGGTGCTCGAGAACACCGCCGCCCACGACGACAGTGACAGGCCTCCGGTGGGGAGCCAGGCATTGGCGGAGAGGTACTGGCTCTGAGACCGGAAGCTGGTGAGCACCATGTAGTAGATGGGAACGATAACGACCAGTAGCCAGAGGGTGCCCAGTAGGAAGGCCCCAGCTCGAGCGGCGAGGTTGCCATACATACGTATGTCAACCGGATCAAGCGCCGAGCCCGGATCTAGCGGCTCCGTCACCAACGGGTACGGCGGGAGGCGCACCAGCCCCCCGTAATTCCTTAGGCAGGCCGAGGGTGCTCCGCGGCACGGGCTCCGGCACCAAAACAACCTGCTCGACCGGTGCGGTCGGGCTGGCGATGGACGACAACAAGAGGCCGACACCCACCTCAGCCATTCGCCTCATGTCCTGGCGGACCGTAGTGAGGTCGAACAGCTCCCACGCCGACATGCCAATGTCGTCAAATCCCACAATGCTTGTATCGTCTGGTACCCGTAGACCCAGAGAACGAGCGGCGTTCATGGCGCCAATCGCCACCACGTCGTTCCCACAAATGACACAAGTCGGCGGAGTTGGTGCGGACGCGAAGTGGCGCAAGCCGCGATAGCCGCTTTCGTAACTGAAGGGACCTCGCCAAGTGAGACCCTTGCGGAGTGGTATCCCGCCCGTCCGGAGAGTGGCCCGTACCCCTGTTTCTCGGTCACGCCCGGTGCTGGTGTCGCGGGGACCAAATATGGCACCGATAACGCTGTGGCCAAAACGTAGGACCTCGGCAGACATGAGGGCCGCACCCAACTCGTTATTGGTTGAGCAGGAGCTCACCGCATCGCTGTCAATGACACGATTGAGAAGTACTACCGGAAAACCAAATGAACGCAAAGCCATTGGCAGTGCAGACCCGAGAGAACAGGTAGTGAGGATCGCCCCGTCAATCGACCCATCCACGAGCCGCTCGATGCCCTCGCCCTTGGTCCGTTCGGGGGTGAAGATGATGGGGCGCAGGTCAACGCGTTGAAGCTCTTTGTGGAGGATGTTGACGAGATCGAGGTAGAAAGGGTTCTCGAGGTCCTCCACTACTACGCCAATTCGATTGGTCCGTCGAGTGGACAGGCTCCTGCCTCTTTCGCTGCGAACATACCCGAGGTGCTTGGCGGCCGACACGACGCGAGCACGAGTCGCGTCGCTGACGCGCGGATCGCCGCGGAGCGCTCGCGACACCGTCGATTGCGAGACACGCGCCCTTCTGGCCACATCGTGGCTGGTGGGTAGCTTTACCCAGGCGTCTATCAAGCGAGCTCCAGGTCGTTCCAGCTACGAACTATCAATATCCTCACCAGCAATATCCTCACCAGGCCGTCCATCCGCCGTCAACGCGCAGGATGCTACCCGTGACACTCTCGGAGGCCGGACAAGCGAGGTAACGAACGGCGTCAGCAACCTGGTCGACGGTTGCCATTCGGCCGGTAGGGAGCCTGCGCACAACGTCGCCGCGAAAAGCCTCGTCCTCGAACATTGGTCTTGTCAGGTCAGTTTCCACGTATGTGGGTGCCACCGAGTTGACCCGGATACCATTGGGCGCCCACTCGACTGCGAGAGCCTTCGTCAAGCCTTCAACAGCGTGTTTTGAGGCGCAATAGGCCGCCCGTCCGGGATATCCAACCGAGCCCATCTGGGACGAGATATTGACGATGGACCCGGTTACGCCTCGCGTGAGCAAATCCTTACCTACAGCCCGGCAGACGAGGAACGTGGCCCGCACATTCACCGAGAAGACGGCATCCCAGTCCTCCATGGAATATGATGCCGCCGCACCGACGACATTGGTGCCCGCTGAATTTACGCAAACGCGGAGATCGCCCATCTCCTTCGCCGCGGTGACGGCTTGTTCGGCTTGAATGCCGTCCGTTACATCGGCTACATGTCCAAGCGCGCTCCCGCCACGAGCGACAATGTCCGCTGCAGACCGCTCGACGTCATCGGATGTCCGGGCCACAAGCAGGACGGCCGCTCCGGCCTCGGCCAGCGACCGTGCACAGCCGAACCCGATCCCACGGCTCGCCCCGGTCACTATTGCTACGGTGCCCATCAAGGACCACCGGCCGGGGGTCACGCCTTTGGTTGTTCTGGAGTTTGCACCTCGTCGCGACGATACATACGTATGCTCGCGAGATCAACTCACATCGCTCCTCGCGTTAGGCTCACGCGAGCGGCGCGCCCTACCCGTAGATAAGGCGGCAATTCACCGATAACTACGGCGATAGCTGACAGAGATTAGGTGCCCCGGGCGCACACCCGATGGCAGCTTGGCCCCTCGATGCCCCAGCAAGGGTTCTAGTGATCAACCTTATGGAAGTAAGCCCGAACGATCACACGGTTCTTCAGCCCTGCTCCGTACGGGGTCAACGTCAGGCCCCAATTGGCGCGGTCGATGTCGACTTGGGTCGAGACGGTGGCCGAGTCGCCGCCGACGTCGACTTGGGCTACCAACGGGACTGGTCTCGTCTCGCCGTGGACGGTCAAGTCCCCGTCCACCTCGACCTGGCCAGACGGCAGCATACGCCCGCCTTTCGCTGTGTAAGTGATCGCCGGGTACTTTTGGACCTCGAAGAAGTCGGCCGTGCGAAGGTGCTCGTCGCGCTTTTTGTTCTTGGTGTTTATAGATGCCGCATCGACGGCCAGGGTGCCGCTGAAGCTGCCGTCGGCCTCCACGTTCCCTCCGCCCTCGAGCGCCTTGGCCGTCCCCTTTGCCGGGAACACCCACATGGCCTTGGTGTGGAACTCGATCGTTGTCCGCTCAGGGTCGAGGACCCACCTGCCAACCAGGGCAGACAGCTCAGCGGCGGCTGGTTCTGAAGTTGCCATGGGATGCCTCCTGGGCTCATGGCCTCATTTGGGTGTGGTGGCCCGCTCCTGGCCAACCGGGTGAGGGCGACCGCAGGTCCCAACCTAATGCGGACGGCAGCCTTTGTGGCCGTTCTCTCCTGTCATTCGACCGTGACGTCGGACCGAAGCACGATGCTCCCCCGGGGCACCCTGCTGCCCGGGTGGGAGTTTGTCACGTACCGAGCAGAACGCGGCGGACCTGAGCGAGCATTGGCCAGGACTCGGACCAGGGTAGGACGCTGCTGACAAGGCAGAACCGAACTGCACCGGCATCGAGGTAACGAGCTAGCTGATCGGCCACCTGTTCGGGCGTGCCGCCGATGGAAAGGTCTTCGGCGCGCTGGGCGGGGACGCCGTATAGCTCCTGCATAGAAGCAGCACTCTGGGGAGCGAGCTTGTCGGAGGGGGCGGCGCCGACCGCGACGTGAAGCACCACCCCGGCTAGCGGGCAGGGACGGCCTCCCTCCTCGGCCAATTGACGCAGCCAGCTCAGGGAAGCCTCGAACTCAGCAGGGGTTTGAAGGCCGGACAACCAGCCGTCCCCGAAGCGGGCCGCACGGCGAAGGGCAGCCAACGAGGTCCCGCCGACCCACAGCGGCGGCACCGGCAGTGCTGTGCCCAGCAATAGGGCGGGCGCGCTCAAGGGCGCAGCCAGGTCCTCCTCGCCTCTACGGGCTGCCCCCAGGATGCGCAGGAACTCGTCGGTACGGTCGCGCTGGCCCGAGCGGGTGAGGCCGGCGAGGCGGTACTCCTCCTCGCCAGCGGCCCCGAGCGCCACTCCCAGCTGGAGGCGGCCCCCGGCCACGAGCTGCAAAGTGGCAACCTGCTTGAGCGCCCAGGAGAGGCTACGTAACGAAGGGACAAAAACCGCGGAGCCGACCTCGATCTCCTGCGTAGCCGCGGCAGCGGCCGCTAATACGCACATGATGTCGAGTACCGCAGCGTCCCCGGATGCGAGGTGGTCCTCCGCCCAAATGCAGTCGAGGCCGGCCATCTCGGCCTCCCGGGCCAGGCCGGCTATTTCGGGGAGCGCCATACCACCAGGCAATGGGTTCGGGATCACGACACCGATGTTGGCCATTGACGTCCTCCCTCGCTCCGCTGGGGGAAGCCAGCGCCTGAGCCAGTGTCCCGCAACGCGGTGACGCCTTCGCCAGAGCACCGGTTGCAGACGAGGACCGCAAGCTCCAACTTTCTTCCGTAGCTCAGCGAGGAGCGTATCGCGGGACCGTTCCATGCGAATCGTCCGGGCTGGCCCCCGGCCGAAGGGCGAACTAGGCGGTCGGTGGGCGCCCAGTTTCCCGACGTCGTCGTGTCTGCATCTTTTACGGGTCGGACGACCCGGGGCGTCGGGATCCCCCGCTCAGGAATGCGCTCGAAGAGGAGACCAAACGATGACGGATCACAAGGTTGTCAACCGTGCAGAGTGGCAGGCCGCTCGGGACGAGTTGCTTCAGCGCGAGAAGGAGCACACCAGGATGGGGGACGAGCTGGCGCGCCATCGCCGGGACCTGCCCTGGGTGGCAATCGACAAGGACTACCGGCTCGACGCCGACGACGGGTCGCGGACCCTGGCCGGGCTCTTCGACGGCCGCTCCCAGCTCCTGCTCTACCATTTCATGTTCGGACCGAGCTACGACGCCGGGTGTCCGGTCAACTCGTCCATAGCCGATGGCCTGGACGGCCTGCTGCCGCACCTACATGCCCGCGACGTGACGCTGCTGCTCGTCTCGCGGGCTCCGTTAGTGAAGCTTCAGGCGTACAAGCAGAGGATGGGGTGGAGCCTGCCCTGGGTTTCGTCGGCGAACACCGACTTCAACTTCGACTTCGGCGCCTCCTACACCAACGAGCAGGTGCGTTCGTGGGGCCTCGACGAAGGCGCGCTGCCGCCGATCGTGCGTCAGAATGCGGCCGCGACCGGGACCGATGTCCCCGGTTACCTCTCGGAATCACCGGTCATGACCGCATTCACGCTCCAGGAGGGCACCGTCTGGCAGACCTATGCGACCACCGGTCGCGGGGTCGAGTTCCTGATGGGCTACTACCCGATCCTCGACCGGGTGCCGAAGGGGCGCGACGAGAGCGATCGGTTCCAGACCTGGGTTCGCCGCCATGACGAGTACCTCTATGGCCTCACCGGCACGGCGCCCGTCGCCAACCTCACGGGCGCGGACGTGAGTACCCGAGGAGAGGAAATTTTGAGATGAAGGCCGCGGGAAGCAACCGGGGGCCGAGGCCGGCACCGGCGTGGGTGCCAACCTGGGCGTTCCTCGCCATCTGCTGCATGGCGCAGTTCATGGTCGTCCTGGACGTATCAATCGTCAACGTGGCCCTGCCGGCCATGCGCCACGACCTGGGCCTGTCAGTGACGAGCGAGCAGTGGGTCGTCAACGCCTACACCTTGACCTTCGCCGGCTTGCTGATGCTCGGCGGCCGGGCCTCCGACCTGTTCGGCCGCCGGCGCGTGTTCATGACCGGGCTCGGGATTTTCACGGTTTGCAGCCTGGCCGGAGGCCTGGCACAAAGCGGCGGCTGGCTGATCGCAGCGCGCGCCGCCCAAGGCGTGGGCGGCGCCATTCTGGCCCCGGCGACGCTGAGCCTGCTGACCACCAGGTTCGTGGTCCCCGCGGAGCGGCGCAAGGCGCTGGGCGCGTGGTCCGCCACGGCGGCCAGCGGTGCGGCCATCGGTGTGCTTTTGGGCGGTGTGCTCACCGACCTGCTCGACTGGCGCTGGGTCCTGTTCGTCAACGTGCCGATAGGCGCCCTCCTGCTCGCCGGCTCGTGGCTGGCACTGACAGAGTCCAAGCTGGCCGACGAGCACCGCAGCCTCGACCTCCCCGGGGCAGTCACGGTCACCGGCGGCTTGTCATTGCTCGTCTACGGTATCGTCAGCACCGACACCCACTCCTGGGCTTCGCCCCAGACCGTCGCCGCCCTGGCCGCCGGCGCCGCCTTGCTCGTCGCCTTCGTGGTCATCGAGGCCCGTTTCGCTCGTTACCCACTGCTCCCCCTTGGCATCTTCAGGTCCAGGAGCCTCGCCATCGGCAACGCAATAGCGCTGACCGTTGGGGCGGCGCTGTTCGGCATGTTCTTCTTCTTGTCGCTGTACCTGCAACAGGTCAACGGGTACAGCCCTCTACGCGCCGGGTTGGCCTTCCTGCCCTCTGGACTAGCGGTTATGACCGGGGCGCTCAGCGCATCGCGGGTGGTCGCCCGGATCGGGCCCCGCCGCCAGCTCCTCATCGGCCTACCCGTCGCCGCCGTCGGGTTGGTGTGGCTCAGCCGGGCCTCGGTTGGATCGGGTTATCTGGGCCACGTCCTTGGGCCGGGAGTGCTCGTGGGCGTGGGCCTCGGCCTGTCCTTCGTGCCTATGACGATGTCCGCCACCGCTGGCGTGCCGTTCGCCCAGGCGGGGCTGGCGTCGGGGCTGCTCAACACGTCCCGGCAAGTAGGCGGTGCCGTCGGGCTGGCTGCCATGGCCACCATCGCGGCCGGCGTGGCCCATAGCCGCGGCCCCGTCACCGCCCTCGGTACGGCTCTGACCAACGGCTACGACCGCGCCTTCGTGGTATCGGCAGCCATACTCGTGGTGGGTGCCGCCCTGGCGCTGCTCCTCCCCTCGCCCGGGCAGGTTGCGCCCGCCCCCGCCGCAACCGGGGAAGAAATGCCGAGCGATATGGTGGCCGCCGAGGCCTGAAACTTCGGCCCGCTCCCTGGTTGGCCCAAGGCTAATTTCACTAAGAACATCACTGGTTATAAAACGTACTAGTAGAGATCGAAGGAGAGAATATGGACTGGAAGCTCGAACTGGTGGCAATCCCGGTCTCCGATGTGGAGCGAGCGAAGGCCTTCTACGTGGAAAGAGCGGGGTTTCATGCCGACCACGACCACCAGGTGAACGATGAGCTGCGCTTTGTGCAGCTCAGCCCGCCCGGCTCCGCTTGCTCCATCGTCTTGGGCACCGGCATCACGCCGTCCGCGCCCGGCTCAGCCCAGGTTCAGCTCGTCGTCGACGACGTCGAGCTCGCCCGCCAAGAACTGGTCGACCGCGGTGTCGGCGTGAGCGAGGTCCAGGACCTTGACTGGGGTTCGTTCGTGTTCTTCGACGATCCCGACGGGAACCACTGGGCGGTGCAACAAGTCATCCCCCGCACCCGAACTTGAAGAGGCGTTCTGGGGTCCAGTCGGTGATCAACCGAAATAGCACGTC
The DNA here is from genome assembly GCA_963750465.1 of uncultured Acidimicrobiaceae bacterium. Classification (GTDB taxonomy): domain Bacteria; phylum Actinomycetota; class Acidimicrobiia; order Acidimicrobiales; family Palsa-688; genus Fen-671. Next base: position 484,545 of record CAVVRE010000001.1, on the reverse strand, counting down.
GGCAGCTGTCACACGGCCACTCCCTGTTCCGTGGACCTCGTGAGTGATCAACCCTCCTGCGGTTCCGACTATGTCCGTCCTATGACGTCACACACATCCACGCTGACGAAGGTGGCAGGCGCCTCCGGCATATCGCGGAGTGTGCTGAACGTCGCCTCCGCAGTTCGCGCGTTCTCCTCGGTGTCGAACAGCCAAAACGAGTGCTGAATGATTTCGCCCTCGTTGGTGCTTCGCGACCAATAACCCCCGGACGACCCGGTCATCCCTTGAACCATGGCGATGCCATACTTGTCGATCATCGCCCGGGTTTCGTCCTCGTGGCCCGGCTTGATCTTCACCCGTCCGATGACTGCGTACATGGCGTTCCTCCAGTAGTGAGGCGACCAGTATTGAGGCGACCAGTCGAACGACCCTCATATTGTCCCACGGCCGAGTGTAGAAAATGTGCTCAACTAGATGGGCGCTAACAATCCGGCACCGGTTCTCGTCTACTCGAGTGAGGGCGATTTCCTCGACGCCCAAAGGGGCCGGACAAAGCGCGGTGCCATTTCGACTACCGCGACGGCGACAATGATGGTCCCCGTGCCGGCTAGGACGTCCAAGAGGTAATGGTTGGCTGTGGAGATGACCACAAGCGCCGTGAACAGCGGGTAGCAGATGGCGAAAGCCACGGCCACCACTCGGGCCCCGCCCCGCCGAGCCAGCCGCCACGCCACTATCGAGCACCACACTGCGTAACCGAGGTGCATGGAGGGCATAGCCGCGAACTGGTCGGCGTGGTTCATGAGGGTGGCGTGCCAGGCGCCCAAGCCGCCCGCCTTCTGGACCACGTCAATGAACCCGGTGAGCATGCGCGGTGGGGCTACCGGGTAGGCCCAGAACACCGCAAAGCCGATGAGGTTGGCCAGCACCAGTTCGTTGCGTAGGGGCCGATAGATGTCAGGACGGCGCCACCAAGTCCAGACGGCGAAGCCGAAGGTGACCGCGAATATGGCGTTGGCGTAGAAATTTGAAGCTATGTAGGCCAGCACGTGCTGGTGGGCCAGCCACTGGTCCAGGGCTCGCTCGGGGTCAAGACCGACTCTCCTTTCGAATGAGAGCAGGTTCCGAGCGTGGTCGAAGGCCGCCTTCTGGCGGAGAGGGGCGAGGTCCTGCAGCCAGTCGTAGATCCAGACCAGGAAAACGACCCCGAGCAGCTCGAGCAAAATAGGACTGCGCTTGGCCGTCGCCGGGCGAGCCGCCGGCCTCTGAGGGCTCTGGCCCGGCTTTGGGATTACTTCGGTTGCACCGCCGAGGTCGTCCTCCGATATCTCGTGCCCCAGTACAGTCACCGAACGAGTCTAAGGGACGGTGTCCGGATGGGCCGGCAAGGACGCAGGCGGAGGCGTGCGAGGGGGGCCAGGGGCGCGAGGGGCGAGAGGGGCGGGAGTGTCGCCGCCCTGACATTGGAGCCCGGAGCGTACCGACGTGACCCCGCTGGGTGTCGAAACCGAGACAGTGCCTCCGGCCCATGCCTCCAGGGCCTGGAAGACATTCACGATGTCCACATGCACGGGCACGTCCTGGAGCCGGGCGTAGCAGGTCTGGCCGAGGATGGTGACGGGGCGCCGGTTCACGGGTACCACCCGGTAGCCGCACCGCTTGAGCTAATGGCTGACTCGCAGTTCATGGCCGGGCGGGACAACGCCCGTTATGAACCTGCATAACTGGCAACTACGTGCAGGCCGGCCGCCCCGGGGACCTGGACCGCTGCCGTGCCGCCATAGCCGTCCGTGCGCAGCTGCGATAGCGACTTGAACGGGTAGAGGCTACCCCGGTACGTCACGAAGACCCGGTCCGGCGCACTCAGCTCCATGCCGCTGGCAATGCCCGCGCCTTGTTGCGCCGTCGTCACGTGGCCGGAAAGTACCTGAGCCTTGTCGACCCTTCGCAAACTCGCCAGCTGGGCAGAGGTCGGGATGAGGAAAGCCCTGCCGCCCGCAAATACGTAATACTTCCCTGACGAGTTGATTATGGCGCCGTCGGAGCTCGTGCCAAATGCGTTGCCAGCCGCCCCTACTGCGCCGACGCTCCGTCCGAGTTTCAAGCGACTAAGGCTCGGTACCGCGACCACCAGGGCGGGGTCGTAACCGTCATGCTTGAACTGCGCCGGGGTGACGAAACCATGCAGCTCGCCGTCGGAGCCGACCACATAAATCGTCGCCGCGCCGTTGACTGGACGGGTGAACAGCAAGGTCCCCTGCCGCGGCGTGGCGCTCGGGGCCTTGGCCCCGGAGGCGGCTGACATTACCTTGGCGTGGTCGACTTTTTGCAAAGCGGCCAGGATTTTCGGCGACGTGACCTCGAAGGCGTGACCCCCGGCGAGGACGTAGTCCTGGCCGGAGAATTTGATTATCGCTCCGTTGGGATAAGTGACGAAGGCGTGAGGGAACGGTGGCGCCGCCGTCGCTGGCCCGGCGACGGCCCCGGTCAACCCGATGGTGTAAGTGCTCGAGGCGGTGGCGGGGTTGATGACGTCGAGAACGGTGACCGTCAGGCCGTCTCCCGCGCTGATGTCGCCCGGGACCTTGAACGTGACGTCATTGGTGCCGCCCCCGGTCACGGCGGCGGTGACCGGGCCAGAGCCAGAAGGAGTAGTGGAGTCCTGGACGAAGTACTCGGCTGGGCTGGTCGGGAACGTCGTCCCGGTGGGGGCGTCGAGACTTATCGCGCTCGAGCCGGAGGACATGGCGGCGTTGGCGTGAAAGTCGGAAATTACGTAGGTGGCCAGCGAACCAGCCGAGCTGGGGCTGACGCTCACGCTCACCCCGGCGCTCGCACCGATCGTGTACGGCGGAGCCTCCACGGGAACGGTGTCGAAGGAGGTCCACACAGCGAAGTCGTTGACCGTGCCCGCCGGAGGGTTGGTGACACCGACGACGAAGACGGTCAGCGAATCGCCTCTATCGACAGCGCGGGAGAGCGGGATCCTGGCCAAACCGTTGGCCAGCGTGGGGCCCGTGGCGACCAGGTGCCAGGATTGGGTTATGTCGCTTACCTCGATCCCGGTCACCGCGCCAAAGCCCGTCTGGCCGGCCGCCTCGCTCAGGAAGATCGATGCGCCGGTCGGGATGGGGTCGGAAGCCTTCAATCTGACGAAGTAATTCGAGGAGGCGCCGGCCACCCGGCTAGATGCTGAAACGCTCACCCTTGTTACTGATTGGCCGAACGCAATGGCGTTGGACGTCTCTGGCGTCCCGTTGCCAGGCGCCACAGTCATTTCATTGGACTGAGGGGCGCCGGCGGCCGCCGGGTTGGTCCCTTTGGCGGTGATATTGAGCACGCCGCCGTTTGTCACCGCGCTGGCCAGCGTCAGGGTGGCGATGTGGTCACTCGAGCTCAGCACGACTTGTGTCACTGTGTCGTTGCTGGTGGCGCCGGCGGAGGGCGTGTACGTGACCGTGTAGCCCGCTGCGCCGCTGTAGAAATCAATTGCCTGAGTGCCGCTCGTGGCGCCGGCGGTAAGCCTGAGCGTGGTTTGGGCCGAGCTCATACTGGCCACGGGTACATCCGTGATCGAGTAGGTCGTGTTGGCCCCGAACTCGACTGAAGCGGCGGAAAGTTGAGGCCCGGCGACAGCAATCGTGACGGGGTTAGAAGAGGCCGGCGTGGCGTTGTTCGACGTCGATACGTCGAAGCGCATGGTGCCCGTGGTCGAGGGAGCGTCGGCCGTGAAGTCCACCTCCACCTTCTGGCCGGCGCTGAGGCTGCAGTGGCTAGACATCTCGATTGTCAACGCCGTGGTGGTGGCGCTGCCCGCCCCTCCCACGCCGGCCGTGCCGGCTTGGATGCACGAGCCGCCGACGATGTCGACGTTGGTCGGGACCGAAGCCAAAGCGGTGGAGGGCGTGACCGTGACCGAATCGTTACTGGGCCCTGACAAAGGGGCAGGAAGGTCGAAAGTGACCGCGAAATTCGTCAGCGCGCCCTCTCCCACCGAACTAGGCGACGCGGCTACCGCGCCGACCGCTCCGCTGGGTGCCCCGATCGTGTAGGGGTTGGTTGTAACCTCCCCGTACCCAGCCAGCGTCGTCGCAGCCAGCGCCATCGCAGGCAGCGCCGTCGCCAGCAGCCCTGCACCGAGGGCGGCAATGGTGACGGCGAGGCCGAGGCCGCTGGCGGCCACTTTGGGCCGCATTGGCATCACACTACCTGCATTGGCCAAAGGACTTCTCACTTGCATCGGGCCGGTCTCCTTGTAGACAAGCAGCTCCCCGGAGGGGCCTAGAGACAGTGCCAGGCTCCGCCGTTGGCGCCCGTCGAACTGGGACCGGTCGAACTGGGACCTGAACCGAGACTTCTCCGACCATGGGCTCTAATCCTTCCACCCAAGCCTCCAGGCCAGGTCCGCGGGAACCGCTCCCCCGCCGGTAATTCCCCACTTTAGCGGAATGAGCTTGAGTAGCACCAGTCAGCATGATGCTACACAAGTAAGCATCAAATGGATCGTCGAAAAGGGCGTCGACCTGAGACTGTTCCATCAGGAGTCACACCCTGTCACGCCTTCTTAGTTGGCCACAGGAGCGCGGCCAAACGAGAAAGGAAAGAGCACATGCACCACACAAGACCGAGCAGATGGGTATTGGTCCTGGCCACGGCGGTTGTCGCCGCGGTCTTCGTCCCAGCCGTGGCTGGCGCCCTCCCATCGGGAGGGGGCGGAGGCGTTGCCCCTCCGACCACGGCGCCGAAGAAGACTGCCCCACCGACCAGCACGCCGCCCACCACGGCTCCGCCGCCTAAAGTGACGATCCCGATCGGCACCCTCCCGGGGACGACCGGGGTGTTCCAACAAGCGCCGGCCCCGGCTGCGCCCGGCCTGTACCCGCTGCAGGCTTCCGAGTACTCGGTGGTCGTCTCGTGGTACGACCGCTCGAACGATGAGAACTCGTTCGCCGTTTACCGCCGTGATGGAGCCGGGAACTGGCAGAAGGTTTACGACGTCCCGACCCGCGACACGGCCGGAGGAGGCAACTATTCCTGGGTCGACGTCAACGAAGACCAGAGCGGCCAGTGTTACATGCTGGCGGCCGAGGGCTCGTACGGTACTGGCTACAGTTCCGAGGAGTGCACCGTCCGGCCGGACCCGCGGCAGTTCCCTCAGTCCTTCCCACCCAGCACCCAGCAGTGGTACGGCCTCAGCGGCACCAACGACGGCACAGGGACGCTGCAAACCGGCACCCGGGGCGCGTACACCAACCTGACCTGGAGCAACCAGACGTTTGGCGTCGACCTGGACTGGAGCGACAGCAATTCCCTGTGGAAGGTACAAGCATTAAGAGGGCCGCAGGTCATGTACGGCGAGGCCGTGGCCTTGCGCGTCTGGGGTGGAGGGTGGCTCAAGTACGGCCATCAGACCTTTGGCGTCGACCTTCAGCTTTCGGACACCCCTTCATATGAGTGGTACCTCCTGGGTGAGAAACCAGGCAACCAGGTCGACAGCGAGGAATTCGCGCTGTGGGACAGCGCAGCCCAGGACTACCTCGTGCTCAGCAGCGAAACCTGGGGCGTCGACCTCAACTGGTACCAGAAGACCCAGCCCCAAAGCTCATCATCATCACCACCGCCCCAAGGATGGACGGCCGTTGTCGCCTACAACTGCACCCAGGAGGCCCGACCGCTCGAGATGTGGGTCGAGGACTACACCGCGGGTACCGGTTTCGTCGATATGGGCCAGCTCAACCCACTCTGGTCTGACGACGGCGGGTGCTCACCTTCCGCCGACGACGTCAGTACCTTCAACCTCATAACTGGGCACACCTACCTCTTCAGAGCGATCGACTTCGATGCGCCAGGATGTTCCAACGACCCGACGCTAGGCGCCTGCTCCCGGGACGACCTGACCATCCTGGGCAACGCCAACGGCCCCGCCTACTCCGACGAGATCGGCTGAAGCCCCTCGGGCTTTTTATCCAAGGCCGCCTGGCGGCTTTTTATGCCAGGCGGCCCGGCGATGCGCGGCACGCTAAGAGCCCCGGTCGAAGATGGTCCTGGCAAGATGGAGGGGGCTAAGGGGCAGAGCCCTTGCGCAAGCAGGGGCGCATTCCGGCGCCCGAAGCGCGGACTGGGTCCTATTACGTGCCTCCGAGGCATGTTTTTGACCCCAGACCGTAAGTTTTACTGCCGAGACGTTGCTCGATCCTGGTAGAGGCAGAGGCGCCGCGCTAACCGGCGCGGTTATGCCTCATGACCCCATTGGCCGCCCGGGCTACGAGACTACTTTTGAGGTACGGCCTGGGCCTCGGCCGCCGCCGGGTTATCGCCTTCGTTAAGCTTTCGGGTGTCGCGTAGCTCGACAAAAGGCCGCGCCAATTCGGGGAGGCCACTTACCACCACTCTTTCATGGGCAAGCTCGGCATTTACCTCCAGGCCCAGCAACAGTGCGACATTGCTCAGCCATAGCCAGACCTCGCGACCATCACCGGTGCGCCTGGTGACCGTCAATGGTGGCCGCCCCCTAACCCTTTGCCAACTGAGCGCGGGCCCCCTTGGCCCGGGCGGCCCCGATGGCGGTCTTGACATTCTTTTTTTCCTCGGGTGGCGGAAGGACAGCCGCCAGGCCGAGAGACTCGATCCACAGTTCCCGGCCAACCGGTGCTGTGGTACAGGTGCTCGTCCTCATCCTCTTCGACCTCTTCGAATGCCGCTTCGAGCGCCTTACTCCGTTCGCCCTTCATCTTGCTGGCGATCTCACCGATCAGCTCCCAATTCAGATGGTCCTTCGTCTCGGCCAGGGTCACGCACTCGGCCGCTACGAGCTGCGCCGCTTCGGGCGACCCCTCCGCCAGGGCCGTTTCCATGGCGACGACAAGTGAGCGACCGATGTGGCGGACCACCTCACGGCCCGGGCTAGTGGCCTGGGTGTCGAGTCCGAACTCCGCCAGCAGCGTCTCGACCACCTCGACATGGTGCTGGGTCTGGCCGAGGTACTTGTTGAACTCCTCTTTCAGATCCTCGTTGGTCGCACACTTGATAGCGGTCATATAAATCTGGGCGCCACCTATTTCGGTTTCTAGCGCCTGTAAAAGGAGCTCAGCTATTTGGGCGTCCTTCATTAGGTCGCCTCCTTTCTGTTGGTAGTCAGTACGGGCCCGTAGAATTATCGTCTGCGGTATCACCCAAAACCATGGGCGTCTCGAACCGTAGAGCCGCCGTCAGGCGTGATGCCCGATGCAGAAGGTCCCAACTGGCTCACGCCAACGGGAAGCGGAGCCGCGGCCAATCGCAAATCCGATATACCAGAGCATCAGCTTTGCCGTTTACCACTTATAAAAGCGGTGGCTGCCCGCGCTCTCGCCTCGGCCCAACGCCACTCCGGCCAGCCAAAACAAGAGGAAGATAACGGCCAAGATCCAAAGAAAGTGCAAGGCGAACCCGAGCCCCGCAAACAGCAGTACCAGTAGGAATACGAATAGTATCAGCACGACCGAGTTATACCGGGATCGGGTTGATCCCAAACCTCGGTGCGTGGACCGGTTTACCCGTTTGCTCCTAACCTTCGTGGGGGCTAGGCCGACGGTGGGCCCGGGCGTTTTGCAGCAATAGAAGCGAACGCGCCACGAGGGTTATGGTGCCTTTGGCCGTTATGCGCGGCGTGTCGTCGGGCCCGCCGGTGGTAAGGACGGCGTCCCACGCCGATGGGCCGGGAGGGATGGTGAACTTGACGGGCTCGTGGTGAGCATTGAGGAGCAATAGGAACCGGTCGCCAGTGGTATCGCCATCAGTGTCGGTTATCTGGCGTCCGTCCAGGGCAACGGCGAGGGTACGGATCCTGGGGTTCTGCCAGTCCTCGGCGGTCATTTGCCTGCCGTCGGAACGGTAAAGGACCATTTGGGCCGGGCCCCTCAGGGCCACGTAGGTATTGCCGGGGCCGCAGCGCGGGGCAGCTGCGACGGAGGCTGAGCGCCGTCTTCGTGAACGCCAGAAGGTTCTTATCGATGTTGTCCCAGTCGTACCAGGACACTTCGTTGTCTTGGCAGTAGGCATTGTTGTTGCCTCGCTGGGTGCGGCCGATCTCGTCGCCCCCAAGGATCATAGGTACCCCCGCGGATAGGAGGAGCGTACCGAGGAGGTTGCGCCGCTGGCGGTCGCGCAGCTCGAGGACCTCGGGGTCATCACTATCGCCTTCCACTCCACAGTTCCATGACCTGTTGTTCGCCTCGCCGTCCTGGTTTTCCTCACCATTGGCGTCGTTGTGTTTGTCGTTATACGCGGCCAGGTCGGCCAGGGTGAAACCGTCGTGAGCGGTGACGAAATTAATGCTGGCGGTGGGCGTGCGCCGGTCGGAAGAGTAGATGTCGCCGCTGCCCGTTAGGCGTAAGCCGAGCACGCCGATCGTCCCGTCGATCCCGCGCCAGAAGTCGCGGACCGCGTCGCGGTAATTCCCGTTCCACTCCGACCAGCGGGCTGGGAAACCTCCGAGCTGATATCCGGCCACGTCCCATGGTTCGGCGATCATCTTGACCGGCGCCAACACCGGGTCCTGGTGGACGAGGTTGAGAAAGGCGCTATGAATATCAAGGTCTCCGGTCTGGCGAGTAAGCGCGGCGGCCAAGTCGAACCGGAACCCGTCGACGTGCATTTCAGTCACCCAGTAACGCAACGAGTCGAGTATGAGCCGCAGCGCGGCCGGGTGGCCGACATTGAGGCTGTTGCCCGTGCCAGTGGTATCGAAATAGTGCCTTGGGTCCTCCTCGACGAGGCGGTAGTAGGCCCGGTTGTCAATGCCTTTCATCGATAACGTCGGGCCCGAGGTGGTTTCCTTCAGCCGTGTGGTTGTAGACCACGTCGAGTATGACCTCGAGGCCGGCCGCGTGAAGAGCCTTGACCATGGACTTGAACTCATTTACCTGGCCCCCCGACGCGCCAGCCGAGCTATAGGCCCCGTGGGGGGCGAGGAACCCTATGCTGTTGTACCCCCAGTAGTTACGCAACCCGCGCTCGAGCAGGTGCGAGTCCTGGACGAATTGGTGCACCGGCAGAAGCTCGACCGCGGTAACGCCGAGGTCGACCAGGTATTCGGTCACAGCCGGGTGCGCCAACCCCGCATAGGTACCGCGCACTGCCTCAGGTACGTCGGGGTGGCGCTGGGTGAGGCCCTTCACGTGGGTTTCATAAATGACCGTCTCGTCGAGCGGGGCCGAGAAGGTTGGTCGCCCTCCCAATCGAAGTCGCTGACCGTGACTACACACCGCGGCATGTTCGGGGCCGAGTCCTCGCCGTTGCTTTCCTCCGGGGCGTCGAAACGGTGACCGAAGACGGCCTCGCTCCAGTCCACGTCGCCTTCGATGGCGGTAGCATGGGGGTCGATTAAGAGCTTCGCCGGGTTGCAACGAAGTCCTTCGCCGGGAGCCCAAGGCCCATGGACGCGCAGGCCGTACCGCTGACCGGGGCCGACTCCGGGGAAGAACCCATGCCAAACGTGGGCGGCGCGGGAGGGCAGTTCGACTTTCTCCTCTGAACCGTCAGCGGCAAAGAGGCACACCTCGACAGCGTGGGCGATCTCCGAGGACACCGCGAAGTTCGTGCCATGCTCTTCGACGTGCGCGCCCAGCGGGTAGGGCCGCCCGGCGGACACGCCCATCAGAGCGCCGCGCAGACCGGCGCAGAAACGCCGCCCGAGCCTCCTCGCCCCGGCGAAACTTGCATCTTAATTCCCCGTTCTCGTAATCGGCACTTGTGCTTCGGTGAAGGCTTCGTCGCAAAACCGTAGGGCTAGTTGGGCGTGATCACGGGCCTTGCCGCCGCGCCACGCCAAGATCCGGGAGGGGCGTCAGAGGAGGCCGAGCGTCAAAGATCGTCCGCCACTCCGCGGGCGACGTCTTTGGGGACGAACTCGCACGTCCCGTCGTGACGGGCGCTCTTGGTGCACATCCGCCCGGTACGCAGGTCTGTTTGGCCGCACATGTGGGCGGCCGCCATCTGGGTGTCAACGCCGCTATTGTGCAGATCTCTGCGACCGTCCGGCTCTTCTGGGATGGTGCTTTCTGGCACGGGCTGCACGGTACCTCCTTGGTCAAGCGGACCGGGCGCGGTCCTGGTGCGAAGCGTACGAGTCAGAACGAGTATTCACTCACCCACCAGAATGTTCGGGCTCACCACAGCACCAGCAAAATAAGCATGACTGGGATATACCGGCAATGAGGCTTCTGTCAAACCTCAACTTGGTCGCCGGGAAGCCCGAGCTTCGCTCCTAAGTGTGTCAATTCGGCCATCCGGTCGGCGACATCGTCCGCAATGCGTCGCAGGTCGTCGACGCTCGTCTGTTCCACCGGTAGGCCACCGCGATATGCCGTCTTCGTATAGCGGACTCTTTTCAGCGAATCGTCCGGTTGGTCGCCCCTCCACGATGCATGGATTTCCTGGTGCCAACGACCCCAAACTTCGTTGACGGCCAAGCACCAGCTGACGACCTGAGCACAGATCGGCTCGTCCGGATGATGCTGCTTCACTAGACGATCGAACTTCGCAGCCAGCTGCGATGTGGTATCACCGGCCAGCAGTGCCTCGACGCTCGGCCCATCCGCGCCCGGGACGAGGTCGCGGACTGTTCTGAGCAAAGCGAGATCGAGATGGCCGAGGGCGGTAACGATCGAGCCCATAACCCGCAGGTGCTCGTCGGAGAGGGGCTGAACACTGTGACCGGGAGGCTCAGGCTGAGGAAGGCTCATAACTTCCCTGTTCCATACCCCGGCGCCGGCCGGAGTAAGCGCCGCTTCCAAACGACCGGGTCAGGCCAGGCGCCGCCCGACCCTTTGTAGAGGCCCACGGGCTCGAACTGCCCTGGCCGCGCTGAGCTATCGGCCCGGTCAGTCGGCCCGGTCAGTCGGCCCGGTCAGTCAAGCCATCGGATCGCCAATATCGCCGTGTCGTCATCGGAAACTTGCTCGGCGAAGAAATCGTCCACGATGTTCGTAACAAGATCATCAACCGACAGAGCCTCGACCGAGGCCGCCTGGCGTAGCCGCTCCATCCCGACGTCAAGGGCCTCATTTCTGCGCTCGACGAGCCCGTCGGTATAGGCAATGAGCGTCGAATCGGGTGCAATAGGAATCGTCACCGACTCATACGGTAATCCTTCAATCCCGAGTGGGACGCCGACCGGCGTTTTGACGAATTCGCTTTGTTCGCCATCGAGAAGCAGTGCCGGCAGGTGACCTGCATTTGCTATCGTGACTTCGCGCCGATCATTGTCCACGAGGCCAACGAGAACGGTGGCAAAGTGCTGGTCCGAAGCGATACTGATCTCTTTCGAAGCCATCTCAAGAATTCGCGCCGGGGTGTAGGCAAGTGAGGCATAGGCACGAATCGTGTAGCGAAGTCCCGCCATGAGCGTCGCCGCAGCCAGTCCTCGGCCCGACACGTCACCAACGACGAAGGCAAACCGACGATCGTCAATCGCGATCGCACTGTACCAATCCCCGCCGACCTCGATGCCGGTCTCTCCGGGGATGTAGCGGGCCGCGAATTCGACTCCCTCGATGTTGGGCAGCGCTTTTGGCAACAGCGAGCGCTGCAATGTCAGCGATACATTCCGCTGCGCACCGTACAATCGCCGGTTCTCGTCGGCGAGTTGTTCGGCGTATTGACGGCGCCGGACCAGCCGCTCGGTCATGGCAACCATACCGATGGTGAAGAGAAAGCCGACACCGAGAATGCCCCAAGGAAGGACTTCCGCCCATCGTCCGGTCAGCGGGCTCGTCGGCGAGACGACGAGGGTCAAGACGCTGGACCCGAAGGGCACGATGGCGGTGGACACGGTACCGGTGAGCGGCAGGTGCGAGGCATTGGTTTCGACCAGCGCGGCTGAGCTCGTCGCCTTGCCGAAGTAGATAGCGACATCGAGCCCGGCGTCAGGCGACCTCGAGGGAATGACAATTCTGCGACTGCTTGGCAGGGCTTGTCCGGCGGACGCGACGTAGGTCCCACCCGGACCGGTAAATGACATCAGATAACCGAACCGCTGCCGTCCGTTGCCCACGGCTCTGGTCGTGACGAGGGAGGTCGTCTTCGCTGCTCGCTCGAACAAAGCGGTGGCCACGTTCCCAGTTAGACTGTTGATGGGTGTGGCTCCAACGTGCGTCAGCAGTTGGACGTGCCCTTTGCGCACGAGAGCCAGCGATGCGGTCGCAAACGGGCCCGCTGGAGCCATTGAGGGAGTGATGACCCTGCGGAAGGTGGCGACGGGTTGTGACGCTTCGCCTGCAGCCGCGGCCGCCTGACCGAGCCGACGCTCCAGGTCGACCGGGGCGACGCCGAGCGCCGAGGCGGTGAGGCGCGTCTGGAGGTTCGACAGGCGCTTCTCAGCGTGGAGGTAGCTGAGCCGGGAACTCGTGGCGAGCGTTCCAGTCACAACCAGACCAACGGCCAGCACAACGAGGCTGAGTTGATGGAGCCGGCGCCGATTTCCCGACGCTGGAACCGGTCTCGGGGGCCCGTCGCGCTCGACCTGTGGTTGCTTGGCGGTTGACGAGGTCCTCACGGGCCTTCTCGTTGGTGGAAGGGGCGTGCGGGCGAGGGTCATCTACGCACTCATCAACCCGTCACCAGCCCAGCCACGTTGAAGTTGCTCCCTTCCGGTGCCTCTCGCGCCTGGTCCGACGCGAGTCTTGGCTCGGTGTGAACTATAGAGCTACTGAGGTCCTTCGACAACGTTTTTGCAGAGATATATGGCTCCGTTCGCGTCCATCTGGTTACATCTCGCCGCATTTTATCTGCATTATCTACTCAGTAGCTGATGATGAGGTATAGTACGGTCCCTAGTGGAGCGCGCAGAAAAAGACGGTGTCTACAGCATCGGTGCTGTCGTCAAAATGCTCGGCGTGCCGGCACAGACACTTCGTAGCTGGGAGGACCGCTATCACCAAATCGTCCCGGCGCGGAGTGCGGGTGGGCAGCGCCTCTACAGCCGAGACCAGGTCGATCAGCTGCACTTCATCCTGGGAGAGCTCGACCGTGGCCTGCAGCCCGCCGATGCTCATCGGTTGCTGAAAGAACGAAACCGCTTCCCGATCGAGCCTCGAGCGGGCGCCGATGAGGTGACCACGATTTTGCTGGCCGAGCGCGACCCCTTTTCCGCGGAGCTATCCGAGTACCTCTTGCGAACCGAGGGCTACACGACCCTGATCGCCCTTGACGCGAGTACGGCTCGAGCAATGCTCGAGCAGGACGCTCCGAGCCTCGTGGTGATCGATCTTCTCATCTCAGGCGGAGCTGGACGGGAGCTTTGCCGACTGGCCGACGAGCGAACGATCCCGGTGATTGCCGTGTCGGCGATCGACTCGCGAGACCAGGCGCTCCGGTCGGGCGCCGACGCCTTCTTGCTGAAGCCGCTCGATCCTCTCCAGTTCGTGTCGACAGTACGAGACCTGCTGGGCACGAGCGCTTACCTGCGTCGATCGGTACGCGTTCCATGAGCAACCGCCTGGCCAGCGGGTCGGCGCGTCTAGACGCCATCCTTGACGGCGGTCTTCTCCTCAACGGGATCAACCTCATCATGGGGCGCCCCGGTTCGGGCAAGACGATCCTTGCTCAGCAGTACATTTTCCATAACGCAACAACCGAGCGCCCGGCCCTCTACCTCTCCACGGTTTCCGAGCCGCTCGACAAGATCCTCCGCTACGGCCAATCGCTCAGGTTCTTCGACAAGTCCGCGGTCGGGACAAGCGTCATCTACGAGGACCTCGGCCAAAGCCTGAACGGCGGCGGACTGTCCGATGTGCTGGCCAAGATCATCGGATTGCTCCGGGAGCGGCGTCCCGCCCTCATGGTGATCGACAGCTTCAAAGCGCTCAGGGCGTACGCTCCCGACGACGGAACGTTCCGCCGGTTCCTCCATGACTTGGCTGGTCACCTGTCCGCCTCCCCGACCACGTCGTTCTGGGTCGGCGAGTACGACAGCGCCGACGCCACCGAGGCTCCTGAGTTCGCTGTGGCGGACGCGATCGTCTCGCTCGGCATCGAGAACAACACCGACCGCGAGTCCCGCGTCTTCCAGGTCCTGAAGCTCCGCGGCAGCGGGTTCATCTCCGGCAAGCACGCCTATCGGGTATCCAGCGACGGCCTTGACATCTTCCCGCGCCTGGCCGATCATGCGGACGGCCACCCGTACGATTTTGCTCTCGAGCGCATCTCCTCGGGCGTTCCCATCCTCGACGATATGCTCGCAGACGGTTACTGGCGGGGAGCATCTACGCTGGTCGCCGGACCATCCGGCGCGGGAAAGACCCTCGTCGCCCTGCATTTCATCTTCTGTGGCGCCGAGCTCGGCGAGCCCGGCATCTTCGCCACCTTCCAAGAGAACCCCGTCCAGCTGGAGCGTATCGTCCACGGCTTTTCCTGGTCCTTCAAAGAGCCGAAGGTCGAGCTGATGTTCCGGCCACCCGTCGATCTTTATCTCGATGAATGGGTCTACGACCTCCTGGATCTGATCGAGCGCACCGGCGCACGGCGAGTGGCCATCGACAGCCTGGGCGACCTCCGAGCCGCGTGTGGCGACGAGATCCGCTTCCGCGAATACATGTACTCGCTGTTACAACGGTGCGCGCGACGCAACGTCAGCGTGATCATGACTCAGGAAGTTCCCGAGCTGTTCGGGATCACCCGCCTGTCCGAGTTCGGGATTTCCCATATCTCTGACAACGTTGTCCTGCTCCAGTTCCTACGGGGAGACTCTGAAGTAAAACGTGCCATCACCGTCCTAAAGACGCGTGGCAGTGCCCACGATCCACGGATCCGACAGTTCGAGATCACCTCGGAGGGGCTCTCGCTCGGCGAACAGTTCCTTCCAGCCCAGAGCTTGCTGTGACCAATAGACCGCTCCGGTCCCTCGGTGTTCTTGGCCGTGGCCAGGAGGCCGTCAGTGGACCTGACCGGAACACACCTGTTGGCCGAGAGGCAGCTTGAGGAGGGCGTTCTCGACGACCTCGCTCAGGGCGGGATGAACCCAGTACTGACCCCGGGCGAGATCGGCCACCCGCTGGCCGTGTGCGAGCGCTTGGACCAGCGGGGCGATAAGCACTGAGGCCTGGTACCCAAGGATGTGCGCACCAAGAAGTTTGCCCGTCTCGGGATCGGCGTAGAGCTTGCAGATACCGCTCTGGTCCTGGATGGCCCACCCGTAGGCGACGTCGGAGTACTCCTGGGTGGCTTCCACGAATGGTCTACCGGCCAGGTCCTGAGATCGGGCCCGACGGAGGCGATCTGCGGGTGGCTGAACACGGCCGAGGGCACCCAGTCGTGCGGGAGCGGGAGCAGATCGTCGGGATGAGCCAGGTTGTGGGCGATCGTGCGGGCTTCGGCATTGGCCACGTGCTTGAGCTCGAACGGCGAGCTGCAGTCGCCGAGCGCCCAGATACCCGGCGCCGCCCGCCCGAAATCGTCGACCAAGATGCGCCCATCATTGCGGAGAGAGACCCCGGCCAGGTCCACGGCCAGATCGTCGGTGTTGGGGTGGCGACCGGCAGCCACCAACAACAGCTCTCCGGCTACCCGCGTGTCGTCCTCCAGCAGTACCACGACGCCACCCTCGTCCGCCCGGACATCGGCAACCGTGGCACTGAGGTGAACGTCCCACCGAGCCGCAACTTGCCCAGTGAAGCGCTTCGAAATGTCAGCGTCGATCGTCTCCAGCAAACTGGCCGCTCGCTCGACGATGTGGACCTCGACCCCGAAGCTCGAGAACACGTGCGCCAGCTCGACCGCGACGTAGCCGCCGCCGAGAACGACCATGCTGGTCGGCAGTGTGCCGAGGCGCATGATGGTGTCCGAGGTGTGGAACGCAACCCCCGACTCCCCCACGACCGGCGGGACCGACGGGCGGGCGCCGGTGGCGATCACGATCTGGTCCGCCTTGATAAGGGTCTCATCATTGATGGCCAACTCGTGGGGACCAGCGAAGCGGGCGCGGCCCTCGAACACGGTTATGTTCGCCGACTCGACCCGGTCCTGACGCCCGGCGAGCGAGGTCTCGTCCACCCGGGTGCGGATCCGGCCAAGGACGGCCTTCCAGTCGACCTCGTCGAGGGTCGCCTCCAGGCCGAACTGGGATGCCCCGCGGATCTGCATGGCCAGATCCGCGGTGTAAACGAGCATTTTGGTCGGAATGCAGCCCCGGTTGAGGCACGTCCCCCCGAAGGTACCGGCCTCGATGAGCGCCACCTTTCCCCCACCGACCTCATCGGGGATCACTACATTGCCAGAACCGGAGCCAATAACCGCGAGCGCGAACTGTTCCACGGCCAGAGCCTACGGGTCGGCCCGGGCAAACCTCAGGAACAGGCCCGGCGCGCCCGGGAGAACGAGCAGGCCGAGAGGAACAACTTCCGAGAATACTCTTCAGGCTCTCCCAGGCCCGCCGCTTTTGAGGTAACCGGTAACCTGCGCGTCTAGCTGCTTCATGAGCGTTCCGGCGTCGATGTTGGACGAGTAGAGCTGCGTCAGGGACTTGATGATGGCGGCGTCAATCGCATCCGAGGCGTTCGGCGACGGTACAGGGGTGGCGTAGTTGACCGAGGTCCACATGTCGTTGATCCCCTTTTCGGGGGCAGCCTTGGGCAGGTACTGCGAAAATACCGACTTCCGGCCTGGGGTAGCCTGACCCGTAAGGGTGAGGTTGATGACCGCCCGTTTGGACGCCACGTACTTGAGGAACGCCCAGGCCGCCTCTTTGTTCTTCGACGTCTTGGTGATCGGGTAAGCGTTCCAGCCGACCGAGGTGCCCATCTGGGTCTTCATTGGCCAAGCGACGACCTTCACCTTGCCCGTGGCCTTGGCTGCCACTATCCCCGGGTTTTGCCACATTCCACACCCAAAGATGGCCAACTTGTCGTTTGCGAACTCGGTCACGTCGTCGAACGCGCCCCCCGGTTTCGGCGAGTAGCCCTTCAAGCACAGGGACTGCGCGAATGCGGCCGCCTCGATGGTCTGCGGGCTGGCCAGGGTAGACTTCGTCCAGTCGGCGTTGAGCAGGGTCCCGCCATTGGTGTAGGCCCACGGTGCGAACCAGAACATGTCTCCCGGGTCGACGTGCATCAAGTACGTGCCGGCCGAAGTGCAGATCTTCGGGCCGGCGGCCAGCAGGTCGTCCCAGGTCCATCCGTCGTTCGGTATAGGCACGCCGGCTTTTTTGAACATGTTCGTGTTTATCCAGCACAGGTAGACGTTGTAGTCCGCGGGAAGGTAGTAGGTCGGGCCACTCCGTGAGATGAGGGTCTTGTTCCACTGCAAAAACTTCTGGTTCTCATCAGCAAAGTAGCCAGCCAGTTCCGCCTTGTCACGCTGGATGAGTGCGTCGAGAGGAGCCACGACCCCCTTACTGACGAGAAGCCTTTGAACGTTTATGGCGCCCTGGAGGACGTCAAAGCTACGCCCGCCCGCCATCTGCAAGATGGCGGAATCGGCATACGCCTGCCAGCTCGTCGCCGGTATCGGTACGGCGTCGATGTCGATTTTTGGGTAAACCTTGCGAAAGTCGGCGAAAATGACGTCCCACGCCTTAATGATGTCGGCTGCGCCGTAGAAGGCCAGGGTCACGTGCCCGCTTATCTGTGTGTTTGGTTCGCGTTCATTGTCAGCGGACAATAAATGCGAAATACTCGAGCCGCCCGGGGCTGCGGCGAAGGCTGCGGTCACCCCGGCAATTTTGAGGAACTCACGACGGTCCATTGTTTTTTATCCCCTTCTGCTCTTGGAACATGATTTCATGGGTGGGACGACACCAGGAGGCTGGGCCTTCGGGTTTGCAACTCTGAGGACTACCGGAACGACGTCATGGCCAGGCTCTCCGTAATGGCGCGCTGGGTGAAAATGAAAATAAACAGCAGGGGCAGCACGGTCATCGACACGGCGGCGAACATCACCAGGGGTGAACCTTGGCGGTACTCGCCCTGCAACGAGACAAGCCCGACGGTAAGGGTCATCTGGCTCTGGTTGGTCAAGTAAATGCTGGGCCAGAAATAGTCGTTCCAGGTTGTTGTCCCGATAAGGATAACGAGTGCGGCCAAAGCGGGCTTCGAGAGAGGTAATATGATCCGCCCTAACACCCCCATGGTGCTGAGCCCATCAATCCTTCCCGCTGTCCTCGAGGTCACGCGGGATACTCCTGAAGAACTGCCGGAGCAGGAAGATCCCGAACACGTTGACCAACCCCGGCAACCACACAGCAGTCTGGCTGGTGGCCAGGTGGAGGTAGTGCATAAGCACATATGTCGGGGCCGCCGTCACCGTGTTTGGCACCATGAGCGCGCCGAGGAGGACGAAGAACAACACGTCACGGCCCGGGAAACGTAATCGCGCGAAGGCGTACGCGGCCAGCGTGCTCGTGACGAGGGTGCCGCAAGTTACGATGGCCGTGATCTTGATGCTATTGAGAAGGAACGTGAAGAACGGGATCAGGCTGAAAACGGCCGAGTAGTTGGCGAATGTGGGGTGAGCGGTTACCCACGCGGGCGGTATGCGTAAGGCGCTGTTCTGGGGCAGGAACGACTGGATCACGGTCCAGGCCACGGGCGCGAGGAAGATAGGCATCAACAAGAAAAGCACCGTGTTGGCGCTTAGACGCCTACCCCGGCGCGCTAGCTTGGTAAATGCCGGTTTCTGGTCGTAAGCCAGGAGCATTTTAGTCCGCCACCTCGTCGTGGACCCAGAACCGGGCCAGGGCGAACTGCGCCGATGTGACGAGGAGCAACACGACCAGCACTAGCAGCCCGAGGGCGGCGGCATAACCAACGTCGAGGTTGGTAAACCCGTTCTGATAGATGTACTGCACGATCGACTCGGTAGCGTTCCCGGGCCCGCCCTGAGTGATGATATGGACCGGGTCGAAGATTTGGAACGCTCCGATGAACGAGATCACAATGACGAAGAACAACGACGGGGACAGCATTGGGAGCGTGATACTCCGAAAGATACGCGTCGCCCCGGCACCGTCGACCCTGGCCGCCTCGTAGAGGTGATGGGGGATCATTTGCAAGCCAGCCAGCAGGACGATGAACGAGAAGCCAACCGTATGCCACAGGTCGACCCCCACAATGGCCGCCAAAGCCGTGTGCGGATCTTCAAAGGCATTGAGGTTGTGGATCCCGACCTTGCCCAGATAGTACGTGATAAAGCCGAAGTTCGGGTCCAGGGTGTACTCGGCGATCAGGGATACGACGGCCCACGAGATGAGCACCGGGAAGAATATGGCGGTACGCAACCCGTAGCGCAAAGCCGTCGACATGCGCCGGTTGACGGCCATGGCGAGACCAAGGCCCACCACAACGTGCAGCACCACGCTGGCGATCGTGAACTCGGTCGTTACCAAGAGGGACTGCCAAGCTACGGGGTCGTGCGCGAGGCGACGGTAATTACCGAGGCCCACGTACACCGGAGGGCTCAAAAGGTCGTAGTTGAAAAGGCTGAGAACGATGGCGCCGATCACCGGGCCGAGGATGAAGCACAGGAACAACAACAGCGCCGGACTTATCAGAAGGTAGCCGAGGAGGGCGTCGCGGCGTTGGCGAACGCTCATCTGTGGACGCCCCCGCATCGCTCTAACTCTGCCACTGGGGGGCAACTGGCCCGGCCGTCGCTCACGGGCGCAGCCCCAGCGACAGCGAGCCGCACCGAGCGCCTCGCCTCCGCGGAGCGCGGATCGTCAGGCGATCTCAGCATGCTCACAGGCTGACCCTGGTGCTGCGTTCCCCACGCCTCTTGAATCGAAGCATTTCGACCAAGTTACAGTTCCCACAATTGGGTTGTCAAGTGCTACACTCAAAGCACTTCGACCTTTCGGACAGGAGGATTTGACGTCGCCACGATCTATGACGTAGCCGAGGCCGCAGGCGTAAGCATCTCCACCGTCTCGCTCGCCATGAACAACCCGAGCCGTGTGCGCGGTAGCACGCTCACCCGTGTGATGGAGGCGGTTGACAGCGTCGGGTTCGTGCCGAAGACCGATGCGGTCATCCGCGCCCGTAAGGGCGCCGGGCGCGTCGGCGTGATTGCACCTTTCACCTCCTTCGCTTCGTTTGCCCAGCGTTTGAAAGGTGTGATCCGGGTCGCCAAGAAGGAAGGCTTCGAAGTAGTCCTTTACGACGAGGAGTCGGCGGCCGAAACGCGGCTCGCCACCCTACCGATCACACGGCGCGTCGACGGGCTGATCGTAATGTCGCTTCCGTTCAGTGACGCGGTAGCGGGCCGGCTGATCGAGCAAGGTGTCCCCACCGTCCTAATGGAGCTTGGACGCCAAGGTTTTAGCAGCGTCACCCATGACAATGTGACAGGTGGCCGAATGGTGGCCGACTTGCTGGTGCGCCAGGGTCATGTACGGCTGGCTTATATCGGCCACGCCCAAGCACTGAACTACGTCTCGCAGTCCCAGATGCGACTGGAGGGCTTCGCCAATAAACTCCCTGCGGCGCCGGAGGTCCGACTGGTGCAACATTCGTCCTCGGCGGCATATGAGGCGGCTTTGGAGCTCCTGTCTCTTCCCGACCGGCCGACTGGGGTGTTCGCCTATAGCGACGTAATGGCTGGAGGCGTCCTACGAGCTGCCCGCAAGCTTGGCCTGGAAGTGCCTGACCAGGTCGGCGTGGTCGGCTTCGATGACTCGGACCTAGCTGATGCGCTCGGCCTGTCGAGCGTGCGCCAGCCGCTCGAGGAATCCGGTCAGATAGCAATGGAGACCTTGCTCGCTCAGCTCGCAAATCCTGGCGCGGGCGCCCGCCAGATCGAGCTCGAGCTGTCGCTCATCGAGAGGGATACGACCGCACCGTTATGCGCGGGCACAACGAGCGACGGCCGTCACCGACCCCCGCATGAACCGGGTCGTCGACGAGTCACGAAGGCACGTGCGTAGGGCTCCGGACGTCTTACCGTTCCCCAGGTCGGCGGCGGAATTCGACGATCTCCGTGACCCGACCGCGTGCACCGTCCGCTATAGCCGCCTCGACAGAGAGCCAGGACTTCGCATGTACCCGAACCCGGGTGCCCTCGATGAGCAGGTGGTCGCGGCGCTGCTCGGGTGCGAACCGGAGCGCCTGGCCGAGATTCGGTCGGCGCTCGGTTCTGTCCTCGATCTCGCCTGTGATGAGTTGTTTGCGAACGAGGGTTTCGAGCAGTCTGTTCGTTCCCTTCCTTTCGCTCCCGGTGATGTGGTGGTGGCCGTCGGCGATTCAATCACAGCCGACGCGCTCTCCTGGGCCGAACTACTCGTTGCGTCGCTGCGCCGAGTCGGCCCGGTTGAGTGGACACTAATTAATGCAGCAGTCAGCAGTACTACCAGCTCGGATTTGATCGCCAACTTCGAATCGATCGCCTCGAAGAACCCGAGCCATGTGATCGCGATGATCGGGACAAACGACGCCCGGCGCCACGGCCGGGGAGCTAAGGCCCGCATGACATCGCCAACCGAAACAGCTCGAAATCTCCAGTTATACGGAGAGATGGTGCGGAGGCTGAGTCGAGCGCGTCGAATTCTGTTGACCCCCCCGCCGATCCATGAGGAACGTGCCCTCCGGCACAGTGCATTTGCCGAGGGCAACGTCAGCTGGCGCTTCAGCGAGGTCGTACAGGTAGCGGAGATAGTTCGGCGCCAGCGCGGTTCCGTCGTCGACATCCACCGCGCCTTCTTGGCCCAAATCTAAGCACCTATCTGACTGCGGACGGTATTCACCCGAGTGTCGCTGGGCAAAAACGCATCGTCACCGTTTTGGTCAACGCCCTCACGCGCGATGTCCACGATCCCTAGCAGCAAATAAATGCATGACCCGAACGATCCTCGGGATGCCCGGCTTATCTAGAGGAAGCCCAGCCGGCCCGGCGGCCACATACGGACAAAGGCCCGACCCACCAGGTAGCCGGCCGGGACCGGCCCCCAATAACGAGAATCGTCCGAGTCTTTCCTGTTGTCGCCCATAACGAAATAGGTACCCGCTGGGACCCGGTAGGGGTTAGGCAGGTTGAGCATGCCGGGGGCGTCCCACACCGTGCAGTACTCGGACCGAGGGTTCTCCCAGCCCTTCGGGAGGTAGGGCTGAGGCTCCTGCTTTCCATCGACGTAGACCCTGCAGTTGGAGACGGACAATAGTTGCCCTGGCCCGGCTATGACCCGCTTGATCAGGTCGTCGACGGTCGAGTTGTCCTTGGGCGGGCGGCGGAACACCACTACGTCCCCATCGTGCACGGCGTGTAAGTCGTATGACAGCTTGTTCACCAAGACGCGGTCGCCGGGCACGAGCGTCGGCTCCATCGACGCGCTTGGGATAAAGAATGCCTGGATGACAAAAGTCTTGACGAGCAGGGCGGCCACCAGGGCAACAACCACGACCACCAGCCACTCCACCGCGGTGCCGCGCCGTTCCCGACCCGCACCCCGACGCCTCTTCGTCGCAACTGACCCGTCTTCTGGGCCAGCGCCCGACCCGGGCGTACCGTCTTCTGTGTCGGTCCGCAGAGACGACCGGCCGGCGTCAACAGGATCGGCCACTGAGCCCCGCCTCGTTGCTGTTCGCCTTGTTGCCAGCCCGGATTTTGACTGTACTGGCAGGTGGGCAGCTGCGCCGCCCGACCAGCACGGTCGCTTTCCCACTGAAATTGTCCGGAATAACGAGGCCGACTCCGCACCCCTTAGAACCGTCGCCGCACAGCCCTTTTATCTCGCCGATGACGCCCCTGGACGACGCGGACGGCCCCGTCACCCACGCCGCCACGATCGAACCGACTTGGCTCGCCGGTACGGGGACCTCTTGCACGGCGATGGAGAAATGGTGTGAACGAAACGAGGTGGTCAGGTCGGCGACGGCGTCCGCCCTATCCGTTACTTCGACCCGCACGACACCGGCCGCACCGGCCGGCGCCGACGCTGTAGACATGGCCACGGACACGGCGGCTATCGAAGCCGTGGCTACGAGCGCTGCTGCACGGGCCCGCCAGCGCCGCGTTACGAGCGGGGCGAGCCGCGCCCTTGCGGCGCCACCCAGGTAGCTAAAAGCGATCGAGGCCGCCGGTACACCGTCGGTGGCCAGACGCTGGGCCAGTTCAGTGGCCTCCTCCCCGTGACGTGCCTTCCAGTGCTTTGGGTAGCAATACAGGGCGATGGCTACGGCACGACTTTGGCGTTGGGCCCCCATCAGGTGGCCTCAAAGCCCAGCCGGAGGCGGCCGACTCTGCTTACCCGGTCGAGAGCGTCGAGGTGGGCCGTAAGAGCGGTAATGCCCTCGGGCGTTATGCGGTAAGGATGGCGCCGGTCCTGACTGGGGATGGCTTCGATGAGCCCGAGGTGCTCTAGCCGGTCGAGCGCACCGTAAAGCGTCCCCGGGCCGAGCCGCACACCGGAAAAAACCATCACATCCTGGATGAGGGCATAGCCGTGTTTGGGGCCATCGGCCAGGCTCGTCAATATGAGCACGGATGCATCACCGGCGCGCCGTAGGACCTCCTCGCCCCCGCGGCTACCTATCCGTTCGCTTGGCTCCATTGGCCGCCTCCTAGTACGACGACCAATATATCAGTGGACGGAGTAGTGTGGGGCGCGGAGCTCGTGTTCACTCCCCCAGGGCCACGACCGAGCGACGGAGGGTCCTCGCCTGCATCGTGGGGGGTCGTCCCTCGACGGTCACTGCCGGACGAGGCCCCGCACCACCAGGTCGGCCGCCGCCGGGCAGCCCTTCGTGAACCCGAAGAACGGACCGAAGTCCCTGGTCCCAATGAAGCCCGGCATAAAGAGACCGGAAAGGCTCGTCTGGAAGGCGTCGTCGAGGCGGGGGAAGCCATCGGCCGTGGCGACGAGCGGCAGCACTTCGGTGAGGTACGGGACGCGGGCGAGGTCGGCCTTGTACCCGGTGGCGAGGACGATGCGGTCCACGGCCAGCTCGGTCCCGTCGCTCAATTGCACGCGAGCCGCCCCGGCGCCGTCAGTCGAAGCGGTCACAACCGATGTTCCGGGGCGGCGGCGGAACCGCTCGCCCTGCAGCCTGGGCCTCAACCACCACTCGAGGGTGAGGCGGCCCACCTCCCAGAACTGGCGGGTGATGGCCTGCTGGTCTGAGGCCGGGAGCGAACGCCACCAACCCGGGGAGGCCACGGTCCGCTCGACGTACTCGTCAGCGAAGCGCCAGCTCACCCGCTCGAACCGAGGTACCTCGTGACGGTGAACGATGTCCACCTGCTGGGCGCCGTGCTCGCCGATGAGGGCAGCCCATTCATAGGCGCTCTGTCGGCCGCCGACGATAAGCACCCGGGCGCCGTCGAAGTCGTGGAACCGCACCAGGTCGCATGTGTGGGAGCAGAGACCGGCAGGCAGGCCGGCGCTCCAGTCCGGCCGGTTCTGGAAGTACCGGACCCCGGGGGCAGCCACGACCGCGTCAGCGACGAGCTCCGTCTCGTCATCGAGGCGGACCTGGAAGCGGCGACGGTTCGGCTCGTCACCCTGCCCTGCGTGGCCGTCCAGTACCACGGACGTGACGAGGCGCTCGTCGACGACGACAGCCTTCTCTCGTTGGAACCAGCGGGCGTAGTCGCGGAAGACGCCGATCGGCACTGGGTCGATCTCGGCCGCACCGATGCCCCGTTCCTCGAGGAAGGCTTCGAAGGTGTGGACCCCCGACGCGTCCAGGTGCCAGTCGGGCCCGGACCGCAGGTACATACCTTCGGGCATGTT
This sequence comes from uncultured Acidimicrobiaceae bacterium, assembly GCA_963750465.1. Classification (GTDB taxonomy): domain Bacteria; phylum Actinomycetota; class Acidimicrobiia; order Acidimicrobiales; family Palsa-688; genus Fen-671. The sequence continues at coordinate 459,869 of CAVVRE010000001.1, read as the reverse complement.
GTCCGTCCAAAAGCCGAGGGGGCGCCCGAGGACAACCGTCTCGATTCCCTTTTCGATGGCTGTTGCCGCCGTAGCGATGCCATAGGGCCCGCCACCGATCACCACCAACACCTACCCTGCCCCCTTCAAATGGCGCGTCAAGGCACCGTACCCTCTGCGGCCATCAGGCAGCCCGCAGCCCGGTTCATGAGGTAGTGCTTCTCGGGGACGCTCGACGTTCGCCGAGCAGCCTCTTCGAACCGGTCCCGGGCCTCGATGAGGCGACCCTCCATCTCGAGGAGATAACCCCGCATCGCGAAGAGCCGGTGGTGGTGCGCCACGCGTTCGTCGTCATCGAGCGACGCCAGAAGCTCCAGTCCGGCCCCCGGCCCACGCACCATCGCCACGGCGAGGGCGCGGTTGAGGGTGGCCATCGGGTTGGGAGCAATCCGGTCGAGGATCTCGTAGAGGGCGAGGACCTGGGGCCAGTCGGTCTGGTCAGCAGTGGCCGCTTCGTCGTGGACCGCCGCGATCGCAGCTTGCAGCTGGTAAGCACCGACTTGCCCTCGGGCGAGCGCATCGGTGATCAGCGCGACACCTTCTTCGATGGTGCATCGGTCCCACAAACTCCTGTCCTGGTCGGCGAGCGAGATCAGCTCCCCATGGCTGTCGACGCGGGCGGGTCGACGGGCGTCCGTGAGAAGCATTAGCGCCAGGAGACCTTGGACCTCGCTGTCATCGGGCCGCAGGCGATGGAGGGCGCGGGTCAGTCGGATGGCCTCTCGGGTCAGGTCGGTGCGGTTGATCTGGGGACCGAATGAGGTCGTGTACCCCTCGTTGAAGACCAGGTACAGCACGTGCAGCACGGCGCGCACCCGCTCGTTGAGCTCGTTGGCAGGAGGCATCGAGAACGTGGCGGCCGCTTCCCGGATGCGCTGCTTAGCCCGGCTGACGCGCTGGGCCATGGTGGCCTCGGGAACGAAGAAGGCGCTGGCGATCTCGGCGGTGGTGAGGCCACCAACGGCGCGGAGCGTGAGCGCGATCTGCGAAGGCCGGCTCAGTGCGGGGTGGCAACACAGCAACAGCAAGACCAGCGTGTCGTCGCGGTCGGTGTCGTGGTCACTCCCGGGCAGTCGGCTCACCTGCGCTGGGAAAGCCACCAACGCGGCCCGGTCCTCCCGGGTGCGCCGAGCGTGCTCGCTGCGGACCTGGTCGATCAGACGGCGCGTCGCCACGGTGACCAGCCAGGCCCGGGGGTTCTCCGGCACCCCCTTTTCGGGCCACGTTCTCGCCGCGGCCGCAAGGGCCTCTTGGGTTGCGTCCTCGCAGAGGTCCAACGCCTGGTGGCGTCGGAGGACCGCGCCAAGGACCTGCGGCGCCAGCTCGCGTAACAGGTCCTCGACGCCGCCGGCCGAGCTCATACGATCGCTCGGGGCCACATCTCCATGTTGCCATCCGCACCTCCCTCTAGCCTCGGCCATGCCGGTGACGGGGCCATGCCGGTGACGGGCCATGCTGGTGACGGGGCCAAGCTGGTGACGGGGCCATGCCGGCCCGGTCGACGTCGGTGTCGAACGTCTCTCGCCGCCGATGTCGAACAAGGCACGGCGGCTCCGACCTAGTGGTGCAAGGGCGAGATCCGCCAAGTGCACCAAACAAAGGAACAACCCATGCGAACCCTGGCATCGTTCATCGTCACCACTGTCGACGGCTTCTACGAAGGTCCGAGCGGAGAGTTCGACTGGCCCATCGTCGACCAGGAGTTCAACAACTTCGCCGTCCACCAGCTCGACGAGGCGGACACCCTCGGCTTCGGGCGGGCGACTTACGAGCACATGGCCGCGTATTGGCCGACCGAGCAAGCCCTCGTAAACGACCCCGCCATCACTTCCCGGATGAACACCAAACCCAAGGTCGTCTTCTCTACTTCCCTCGACAACGTCTCCTGGTCAGCCACTACCGTTGCCCGCGGTGACGCGGTCGAGCAGGCCCGAGCGATCAAAGCCGCGACCGGCGGCGAGCTTCTCATCATCGGCAGCACCCACCTCACCGCCAGTCTGGCGGAGGCGGGCGTCCTCGACGAGCTTCGCATCATGATCAGCCCGATACTGATCGGCCAGGGCCGCTCACTGTTCGAGGACCTCAAGGACCGGGTCTCGCTGACACTTCTGGGCGTCAGGCCGTTCGACTCCGGCAACGTCTTGCTCACCTACCGGCCGTCAGTTGACGCGCGCTGAGCCACGACACCGGAACCGAGGGAGCGAATACATGAGGTACATCCTGCTCATCTACCAGAACCCGGTTGCCTTTCGCAGCCTTGACGACTCGGAGCGCCTGGCCCTCATGGACCAGGCCGGCTCGATCATGAACGAGTTGATGGCCGCCGGCGAATGGGTCAGCGGGGAGGGCCTGGCCGACCCCTCAACCGCAAAGACGGCACGAGTGCGCGACGGCATACCGGCGGTGACCGACGGTCCGTTCGCGGAGGCCAAAGAACACGTCGTGGGCTACGCCATAATCGACTGCGAAAGCCAGGAGCGGGCCATTGAGATCGCGCTGCGCTGGCCCGATTCGCGGCTGTGGGGGGTGGAGGTACGCGCTATTTTGAGCCCAAACGGAGCGGAGATGTAGGGCGATGGCTTTAGCCACCCCTGTCCTGCAACTAATGGTTGCACATATCCTCCTGATGTGCTACCGTTGGTTGCAGGTCGGAACGAGGAGTGGCGATGGTTCGCAGACCGGGTGGAGCTGGACCTGAAGCCGGGCGGCCGTGGCTTCATGGGCTTCGTCCCGGACCGGCAACCAAGCCAGGGCCATCCCCCGGTAATCGACACTCAATAGGAGGCCACCGTGAACAAACCGCCGATCGTGCCGCTGTCGGAGTGGGAAGCTGCGCGCCAGAAACTGCTGGTGAAGGAGAAGGAGTTGACTCGTGCCCGGGATGCGCTGGCCAGCGAGCGGCGGAGAATGCCGTGGCTGGCCGTCGACAAGGACTACGAGTTCGACGGCCCGAATGGCAAAGCGAGCTTGCTCGACCTGTTCGACGGCCGACGGCAGCTCATCGTCTACCGCGCCTTCTTCGAGCCGGGCGTGCACGGATGGCCCGAACATGCCTGCATCGGCTGCTCCATGGTGGCCGACCAGGTGGCGCACGTCGCCCATGTGAACGCCCGCGACACCACTCTCGTCTTCGCCTCGCGCGCGTCCCAACCGGATATTGCGAACGTGAAAGCCCGCATGGGCTGGAAGATGCCCTGGTTCACGATGACGGACTCTTTCGACGCCGACTTCGGCGTCGACGAGTGGCACGGCACGAACGCTTTCATTCGCGACGGTGACCGTGTCTTCCGGACCTATTTCATAAACAACCGCGGTGACGAAGCCCTAGGGAGCACCTGGAGTTACCTCGACCTGACGGCACTCGGGCGCCAAGAGGAGTGGGAGGACTCTCCCGAGGGTTACCCGCAGACGCGCCCGTACGAGTGGTGGATCTGGCATGACTCACCAGACCCGACGGATCGTGACGGCAAGAGTTAGCAAGGGCGATATGGCTCTTATCGCCAGGCGAGATGTCAGGTCGCTGGCGGCGACGCTCGGGCTGGCCGCTGTGTGCTGGGCCCTCGCCATCCGGGAGATGACCGGAACGGAAATGGGGATCCGAGCTGAGAGGGCCTCGATCGTCGCCCCTTCGTCCTAGCCGATCCGATCGGGAAGTCCGCAGCGGACGACGAGCTCGGGGGCCCGATAGGAAACGATCTCGGTCACGAGCGGTCGGCCCTTCTCCTCAGTTATGGTGAGAACTTGCAACCCCGATGCGACAAGCGAGCCGTCAGGGCCCGGCTGATAGACAGCGAACGCCGGTTGGCCGTTGCAATGACCTGCTCTCATGGCAACGCCGTAGGGACGGGCCGCCGAGAAGATGGCCTCCTCGACAAACTCGGCGACCGCGGCCACTCCGTCGAACCACTCGCGCATCGGTGGCATCGATAACCGGACATCCTCGGCCACGAGGGCGACAAAGGCGTCGATATCGGCCAGATGCCACGCAGCGACGTAGCGCTTAAGCAGGTCTTGGACCCGTGAGTCGGAGATGTCCGGGGAAGCGGGCGAGCTCCGAGGCCGAGCAGCTTGACGAGCGCGGAAGAGCAGGCTGTTCACGCTGGGGGCGCTGATGCCTAACGCGTCTGAAACTTCGCCTTGGGTGAACCCGAGGACGTCGTGGAGCAGCAGGCAGGCCCGCTGTCGGGGTGGCAGCCTCTGGAGGGCAGCGACGAACGCGAGGCTGATGTCCTCTCGTCGGAGGACCTCAATCTGAGGGTCGCCCGACGACATGAGCATCGCGTCGGCCACCGGCTCGACCCAGGTCAGCTCCGGGTCGGGCGCGGTGGGCACCGCACCGAATGCGCTCGGCGGTCCCAGGCTGACGGGGTCGGTGCGGGCTTTCTTGGACCGCAACGCGTCGAGGCATGCGTTGGTGGCAATGCGGTACAACCATCCCCCAAATGCCCCGGAAGCTTCGAAAGTGTCGAGCCGGCGCCACGCCCGGAGCAAGGTGTCCTGGAGTGCCTCCTCGGCATCGGGGCCCGACCCCATCATCCGGTAACACTGCCGAAAGAGCGATCGCTCATACGGCCCCACCGCGGCCGCGAAGGCACCTTCATCGCCTAATGCGGCCCGAGACAGCAGATCCCGGGGGTCGGCCGCTGAGTTCATCGTCCCCGGGCCCTCACGACCGGCTTGACACTGCTATCCCGTGGGCGAAGCGACGCCTACTACCTGGCCGAGGGGGTCGGCAAACACTCCAAAGCGGACACCGGGAACATCGGTGGCCGGCTGTACCACCTTGCCGCCGGCTGCGGCGGCTGCTTCCAGGGTCGCCCCCACGTCCTCGACACCCACAAAGAACGTGACCAGGGGCTCCCCGCCCTGGAGGGGGCTGATGCCACCGGGGATGGCGCCCGAGACCCCGGACTCGACATAACTGTAACCCGGCATGCCGCCGTCGGGGAAGGTCCACCCGAACAACTTGCCATAGAACGCTCGACTGGCGTCAGGGTCGGTCGATCGGATCTCGAAGTGAACGACGGGACTGCCCATGGGGACTCCTTTGGTCTCAGATTGGCCTAACACCCTCTATGACGGAGAATTCGCAACCGATCTCGCGGTTAGAGCTAAAAATCTCGGCGCATACAGGAGCGGCCAAAACTTTGTCCGAGGGCAACCCCTCAGTGAAAACGGTAGACGTCGGCCCGATGGTCGATGCGTAAAACGGTCACGGACCCCTGGTCCTCATCGATCTCGTAGACCACGCGGTAAGGACCACGACGGGCCGCCCAAAGCCCCCCGAGCTCCCGCTGGAGTGGGTGCCCAACCCGACGCGGGGCACCCAAGAGCGCTCCGGTCATGAACTCGACGATCGCAGCGGCGACGCTTTCAGGCAGCCGACTCAGTGAACGCTCCGCCGTGGCTGTTACTACGAGCAGGTAGCCCGGGGCCGTCACTTACGCAGGTACTTGGCCCGCAACTCCTCGGCTCTGAGCACTCGACCCTTGGCCACATCGGCCCGCGCGTTCTTAATCTCAGCCATGGCCGCAGGGTCGGATAGCAACTCGAGGGTGTCCTCGAGGGCCTCGAGGTCGGCTGGGCTCATGATCACGGCGGCGGGGCGACCATTGCGGGTGAGCACGACGCGATCGTGCTCACGCTCCACCCGGTCCACGATCTCAGAAAGGTGCGCTTTGATCTCGGCCAATGGCAAAGTTTCTGACATGACCATTATTATAGTCACCTGCCTCCAAGTACCTTGGGCGTTGCTGCCCTGGTGCCACCAAGGAGGAACGGAAATGGCTGACATAGATACCCGCCTGGCCGTGTACAGCGACATCGTCAAAGCCGAAGCGGACTGGAAAGCGCTCGAGGCGGCCGGGAAGGCCAATGAGATCAAGATCGCAGACGCCGCCTTTGTCGAGAATCTTGACGGCGAGGCCAAGGTCCTCGAGCGCCAATCTCACCACGGCTGGGGGAAGGGTGCCATCGTTGGGGCCGTGGTCGGTATTGTCTTCCCGCCTTCGATCATTGCCTCCGCCGCTGTCGGCGCTGGCGCTGGTTCGCTGATGGCGGCAATGATGAGGCGGCTCGGTCGGGGCAAGGTGATGGAACTGGGGAGCACCTTCGACAGCGGGACGTGGGCGATTATCGTTGCCTACCCAACGGAGCACGCCAGTCAGGTTGCCGACATCTTAAAGGGCGCCAAGTCGACCTGGGTAGGTGTCAGCGCCACTGACGAGGAGGTTGAAAAAGCGACCAGCGAGGTTTAATTTAGTGATCCGATATTGGTCGTTGGGCCCTTTGGTAGTTGCCTATCTGCGGGCGATCAACCCGAACAACGCAAGCTCCCGCTCCAGTGGCCCGTAAGGCTACTCCAGCGCCTCGCAAGGCCGAGCCGAAGAACCAAGCGCCGAGTGGTCTGCCCTCGTCGCCCGGAGGTCGCGAACTGCTGATTGTCGAGCGCATACGCGCCATCCCTGAAGGGTTTGTGCGCACGTACGCGGATATCGACCGGAGAGCACCTCGGATGGTCGGCCGTGTCCTGGCCACGACGCGCGAGAAACTCCCGTGGCATCGCGTTGTACGGTCTGACGGGACCGTTCCGAAGAGTGAACGTCAGCGGAGGCTATTACGTAGCGAAGGGGTGCCGTTCCGGGGGGAGCGAGTTGACCTTGCCCAGGCCCGGGTGCACGAATAGTTGTTCATGCGGCAGAGAGGAGCAGACGTCAGGCTTTCACCCCGGAGAACACTGAGACAGCGAAGCCCTCGACGTCGTTGCTGCCGGGCAGTATCACCGAGGTCAGGCTGAGCCGCTCGGCGCGCTCCTCCAGCAGGTCGACCATGCGTTCCGGCGGCCCGACCAGAGCGAACGGGCATTGGCCGAGGGGTACCGGGTCCAGCCCGTACATTTCGCACAGGCGCCGCTCGTTCTCCTCGATCTCCCCCGCCGGGCAGCTCACTACGTGGGTCAACATCACGCTGATGGTCGGGGTCGGCCGTCCGGCCTCCAAGGCTGCTGCCTCGAGGACGCTGACACTCTCCTCCAAGCCGGCCACCGTGCCAGCGAGACGCTTGCGATTGTCCTCGACAACGGTCACAGCACCGCCGACGATGGAACTCACCTTCCCGGCCTTGGTCGGCGAGTTGAGATCGACATGGTCGGCGTAACGGCCGGCCATCTGCAACGCCCGGGCACTGCCACCGCCGAGCATCAACCGGGGCGGCACCCCGGGGTCGGGTGAAAGCGGTAGGTCGGCGACGATCTGGGCGCCATGAAGACGACCGTAGCCGTCGTCAAAGAGCTGGCGTCCGAGCACCATGGTCTCCTCCAGGCGTTGCATGCGTTCGCCATGGGGCTGCCAAACCAGACCGAGAGCCTCGAACTCCTCGCGGTTCCAGCCGGCCCCGAGGCCGGCGTAGACGCGCTCCCCACCGAAGAGACGAGCCAGCTGAGAAAAGTGCCGCAGTAGCAATGCGGGGTGCTGAAGACCGGCGTTAGCGACGATCGTGCCGAGCTTGGCCCGTTCTGTCACCGCACCGGCGGCGGCCAACAGAATGTACGGATCGGGCTGGCGTCGGGCCGTGCGACGGGAGCCTTCCATGTCGAAGAAGAGGTGGTCGGTGGCGAACACCCCGGCCACTCCCACCTGCTCCCAGCGCCGGACCTGTCCTGCCAGTTCCGGCATACCTGCGATGTGCGACCCGATAACACCCCAGAGCTCCATGCGTCGACCATAGGCCAACCACGCACCGGCATGGCCAAAGAGCGTCCGTGGGCCCTGGTGACAGACCGACGAGTCGCACTAGGTGCTCTCATCGAGGAGCCGTCGGGCAGCCCGAACCACCGCTTCGTCGACCATCGCCCCCTTTTCGTCGCGTACCACCCCTGACCCTCGGTTGAGGGCATCGTCAAAGGTTTCGACAACGAGGCGAGCCTGCTCGACTTCCGTAATGCTCGGGGTAAATACTTCGTTGGCCACCTTGACCTGCGCCGGGTGGATGCAGGCGCGGCTTCTAAATCCGAGCCGCTTCAGTCTCAACGTCGATGCCCGGAAACGCTCGAGGTCATTGAAGTCAACGGAGACGGCCCGACCGGTGGGCCGATCCCCGTCGCGGCACTGGCAAATACAAGCTGCGACCTGGCGAACAGGAACTCGATATCGTCGCCACTCCGCTCGATACCGACCTCCGCGCCGAGGTCGTGCTCCCCGAGCTGCATGCACCGAACGCGCTCGGCACGAGCAATTCGTTCGGCGGCGAGGACTGCAGACGCCGTCTCGAGCAGCGGCTGCAGGACGAGGGGGCGGGAAGGAGGAGGGACCTTAAGCTCGAGTTCCCGTAGAAGCCCTTGTACCGCCTCGACATCTTCGGGCCCCGCCACTTTAGGTAGGCAAATCCCTGTTAACGCGCTGGAGAACACGGCGGCCAGAATCCGCCTCGGCGGAAGTACCAGAGTTGACCCGAACCCAAATCTCAGCGCCGAATTCGTCGCCATCGCCGAGACTAGCTAACCACGACCGTACCGTTTGCCGAGCCACCACCTTGCGCCCGGGCGCAACGGCGTCTTCGAGGTCTGCTATGACGGCGTCGGCTCCGCGTCCGAGCACCTTGTCGAGCTTTTCGGGAGAATCCCCGGGGACGTAGAGATAGCTTCGTGGCAACACACCAATCGTCCTACTATCCCTCAGGGCTCTGCCTCGGCGTCAAGCGACATCGCGAGTGTGCCATCAGCTCGGCGGGCCTCGGCCGAAAACCGGCTCCGGCCGGACTTCTGGCCGAAAGCTTCGATCCTGTCGTCGACGAACACGGGTGCCCGGACACGGAACTCGATATGTGCCAGTTTCCCTATTTCACGACTGGCCTCCAAAGCCAGTTCGGCCGCAACGAGGGGCCCGTGGACGACCAGGCCCGGGAAGCCCTCTGATCTCGTAGCGTACGGGTGGTCGTAGTGGATGCGGTGCGCGTTCCAGGTCACTGCGGAAAAACGGAACAGCAAGGCCGCGTCAAAGGTAAGCGTGCGCCTCAGGCTGTATTGCGGTCGCATATCTCCCTCTATTCCTGCCTCTTTGGGGTACGAGCTACCTCCAGGTGCCCCGGCGAGAGAGGGGCGGTACACCAGCGTCTGGCGCTCCTCTAGTACGGCCCGGCCGTCCTGCTCGACCGAATGACGCCAAACCGCAAAGAGTAGTGGCCCCGTACGCCCGTGCTTCTCCGTGGTTTCTTCCAGGTACGAGTATCGCGTGGCGGGCCGGCCCACGCATAGGGCCCTATGCGGTCGACAGATCCGGAGGCGGCCATGCGCCGAGGGAAGCGTTCGGCCAGAGCATCGCCTCGGCCGGGGTGGCCATCCGCTCCCAGTTCCGACTGGCCCACTATTTCGGCAAAGTACGCCCAGTGCCACAGCAAAGGGAGTTCGTCGCCTGGCCGGAAGCCTCGCGGCTCGTCCAATACGGCCGCGAAACGTTCTGCGTTCTCGGGCGCCATGCTCTCCTGGCGAGAGTGCGCTTGGCGGCCGGTACCGCTGCTCACGTACGGGGCTTCACGGGGCCCCCGGGGTCGCTCGGGTGATTAGCCAAGGGAGTGACGTCGACCTCTAACCACGGGTAGAGCGGCAAAGAGGAGATCGCGTCATGCAACTCGGTGGCATCCTCGGCGCACCAAATGCCAACGTTGGCCCACCGGCCCGGGACCCGCCAGAGCCTGTAGATCGTCCCCGTGACCGACAGCTCCTTGGCTCGGGCCACCTCGGCCGCGACGAGCTTGGCCTTCCGGTCTGGGCTCGTGTCGGGAGGCAGCCGGACCTCGATCTCAACGAGGAATTCCATCATTGGCCCCTCTGTCCGCTCCGGACCACCTGCCTGACCGGTGAACGAGAAAAGCTGTTTTCCACGCCGAGCTTCACTCTTTTCGGTGGAGAAGCGGTCGAGCCGCGCGGGATAAACGTCGTGGGGAGCACGTGGCGCGCCCGCGCCGCTGAGCCGTCAGATAGCCGGGCCATGAGCATCCGGGCCGCGGCCGCTCCCATTTCCTCGGCATCGCGGAAGACAACGCTCATAGGTGGGTCCACCAGGCGAAACAGCTCTATATCGTCGCAAACGACGACAGAAAGCTCTTGCCCCGGGCGGAGTTTGCGTTCCCGCATAGCGGCCAGGACGGCGATCCCGAGCTGAGCGTCGCCGGCCACGAGCGCGGTCAGTGCGATGGGCGGGTCGAGCAACGAAGCGGTCGCCTGGCTCGCCGTCTCGGGGGTGATGGCCGAAAGCTGGACGATGTTGTCCCATCCGGCCGGGATACCTGCCTCCTCGCACGCGCGCGTAAAACCCCGGATGCGGTCTCGGGATGCCCGCGTGTCCGGTGGACCGACCAACAGCCCAATGTGGGTGTGGCCGAGCCCGACCAGTCCCGCCACCGCATCGTGTACACCAGAGGCGTGGTCGAAAAGCACCGCGTCGGCCGGGAAACCCACCAGCTCACGGTCGAGCAGGACGGTCGGGACCTGCAGGTTTTGCAGAGCCTTGAAAGTGTCCGGGTTGGCTTCGGACTGCAGCGACAGTATGAGGCCGTCCACCCGTCGCTGTCGTAAAACGTTTATGTGCTTAGCCTCGAGGGCCGAGTTCTGTAGCGAATTGGTGAGCAGTACCGAATAGCCGTTCTTCTCCAGTGCCTGCTCAGCTCCCTTTACGATACCGGCGAAGAGAGGTATCGAAATATCCCGGACGACGAAACCAACCGTACGGGTGGCCCCGGTCCGCAGGCTCTGGGCCAAGAAGTTTGGCTGGTACCCGAGCTGCTCCGCGGCTTGCAGGACCCTCGCTCTCATCTCCGCGCTGACATCGGGGTGCTCGTTGAGCACCCGTGAGACCGACGACGGCGCCACATTGGCAAGTGCAGCAACTTCTTTGATCTTTATCATCGCACCGCCTCAGTCAAAATGGTACTTCTGCAGGACAGTCTCATCGACCTCGACGCCCAGGCCCGGTGCGCGGGGCACGGTAATCCAGCCGTCCACGTGCCGGAATGGCTCGCTGACGAGTTCGTCCTGCATCGGGTTCGGGATCGGCTTCATCTCGAACAGCAAGCAACGGGGCGTGGATGCCGATAGGGCCAGGCTGGCGGCGGTTATCACGGCACTGCTCCAGGCATGGGCATTGAACCAGATGTCGGCGTTTTCGACCAGCTCTATGACCTTGAGGGCCCCGGTGATGCCTTCGGCGCGGCCCGGGTCGCAGCCGACCACATCTACCACGCCGCTACTGATGACGCGGGCAAAGCCGCGCGTCGTCCACTCCCGCTCGCCCGTGCCAATCATGCATTTGGCGTGCTCCCGGAGGTTCAGGAAACCGGACGTGTCGGTGGGCTCCATTGGTTCTTCTATCCAGTAAAGCCCGTACTCCTCAAAACTATTCGTCCGCTTGATCGCCTCGGCCCGTGTCCAGACGAGCGACTGGCCCCTGTCCATTATCAGCAGCGCGTCAGGCCCGATGGCCTCACGCAGGAGCCGCACGAACGTCACGTCCCGTTCGAGCTCATAACCGAGGTGAGCTTTACCTCGCTTGCCCATCCCGACCTTGACACCGCGGTACTTATCGTCCCGGACGTAGCGGCCGTGTTTTTCGACTTCATGCTCCAGGCTCTCGTCGAACGCATGAGTGCTGGCGATCACCGGGAGCCGGTCCCGGAAGGCGCCGCCGATCAGGTTGACGACGGGCTGGCCGAGCAGTTTACCCTTGAGGTCCCAGAGGGCAATGTCGATAGCGCTTATGGCGAACGAGGCCGGCCCGCCCTCGTAGCCGTACCACCACGATTGCTGGTGCAGTTTCCGCCAGGCGGCGATGTTCTCCATCGGGTCCGCACCAATAAGGGACTGGCCCATCATTTCGAGGATTCGCGCCGTGGCCCGGGTCGACTCGGGGAACTGAGTGATCGCTTCTCCCCACCCGGTCGTCCCGTCGTCCGCCTCGACGGAACAGAAAGTGAGGTAGCGAGTGTTGCCCGCGTCGTTGGGCTCAGGGTAGCTCACGCTCCAGGGGGTCACTTGTTTGATCTTCATTTCGTCCCGCTGTTCCGGTCGGTCGAGCCCAATCGGTCGGTCAACATACCCTCACGTCTCCAAGACGCAGATCGGTGCCCCAACGGCCACCTCATCCTCGGGCGAGACGAGCTGCTCAACGAGCGTGCCGGCCACGGGCGAGGGGACCTCGGTCGTCACCTTGTCCGTCTCTACCGCTATAAGGGGCGTCCCGATCTCGACTTCCGAGCCCACCCCGCACAGCCACTCGGTGACCAGTGCCACCTGGGTCGTGTCCCCCAATCTGGGCAGCTTTACTTGGTGGCGCATATCGCTACTCCTGGCTGGCGGCGGCCTGGGCCAGCATCTGGGCATCGGTCGGATAAGGGCTGGCCACTACCCGCTCCAGGGTGGCCTCAAGCGCGGCCCCTACTTCAGCGCGTACCTGCTCCAACCCGGGATCGTCCAATAATCCTTCGGACACAAGCTTTTGTCCAAACAGTGCCACCGGGTCTCGTTTCAGCCACATTTCGAGTTCGCCTTCGGGCCGGTAGGTCGCCTTGTCTGAACGGGAATGGCCGGCGTAGCGGTAAGTTTTCGCCTCGACCAAAGTAGGCCCATCGCCGGCCCGGGCCCGAGCGACAGCGCCACCTACCGCAGCCTCCACGGCATCGACGTCCTGGCCGTCGACGACCTCGCTCGGCATGGCGTACGCGGTGGCCCTAACGGCAATGTCAGCCACTGGCGTAGTCCGGTCGATCCGGGTGTACTCCCCGTACTGGTTGTTCTCGCAAACAAAGACGACAGGCAATTTCCAGACGGCGGCCAAATTGAGGCCCTCGTGGAAGGCGCCGATATTCGCCGCCCCGTCGCCGAAAACAGATATGGCTACGGCACCGGTGCCGAGCACTTGCGCCGTCAACGCGGCCCCCGCCCCGACCGGGATCCCCGCCCCGACGATGGCCATCGTCGGCAACAGGCCCACGGAGGGGTCGCTGAGGTGCATCGACCCCCCGAGGCCGCCCATACAGCCGATCTGACGACCGAGGATCTCTCCCAGTATGGCATCGGGTGTGGCACCGAGGGCGAGGGCCATGCCATGGCCCCTGTAGGTGCAGGCGACGGGGTCGCCCGGCTGTGTTACTGCCGCTATGCCCACACATACGGCCTCCTGGCCTTGCGAGGTGTGCGTGGTGCCGGGTATGAGACCCTCGCCGAAGAGTTCGAGCACCCGGTCTTCGATGACGCGGATCTCGATCATGCGCCTGAGGCGTTCGACCCTGCTTGACTGAAGGGCGGCGCGGCGCTGCCGAGCCTGCCCTATGCCGACGGTACCTGTGCTCACAGTGCACCCTCCCACCACGGGCTCGGGATGGAGCCGGTCTTCAAGAGGGCTGAAACTTGTTCGCCCACGTATTCAGGCCCCGGTAGGTAACGCTGCTCGAGAACTGTGCCATAGGGGACGTGGACGTCAGGCGCGGTGACCCTGAGCGGCGGTGCGTTGAGGTCGCCATAACATTGAGAGGCCACGTAAGACACGATGTCGCTTCCCCATCCTCCTGTGAACTGATTTTCTTCCACGGTGACAAGCCTTCCTGTCTTGGCGACCGAAGCGGTCACCATGTCCCTGTCCCAAGGCTGGATCGTCCGCAGATCGATGACCTCGCCAGACCATCCAGACGACTCTGCCGCCTCAAGGGCGCTGGCTACGGTCTGCCCGAGGGCGACTACGGTCACGTCAGAGCCTTTCTTGACAACTTCGCCCTTGCCCAAGACGGCGATGGCTTGCTCGTTGGGTTCGAAGTCTTCTCTACGACCGTAAAGCGATCGAGGTTCCAGCACCACAACGGGGTCGTCGTCGCGTATCGCCGCCTTCGTCAAGCCATAGGCCGTGCGGGCGCCCGAAGCAACCGCGACTTTCAAGCCCGGAGTGCCGATTAGCCACCGCTCGAGCGTCTGGGAGTGTTGGCAACCGAACCCCAGGCCGGCGCCTACCGAGGCCCGCAGTGTCAATGGGGCTCTCAATTTTCCGCCCGACAGGAAATGCATCGTAGCAGCCTCGGTCACCAGCTGGTCTAGGGCCACTCCGAGGAACTCGACGAACATTATTTCGACTATCGGCCGCAGTCCGGTCACGGCGGCTCCCACCGCGCAGCCCACGAAACCCATCTCAGAGATCGGAGTGTCTCGGACTCGCCCCGGGCCGAAGCGCGCCAGTAAACCCTCGGATGTCTTGAACGGCCCCTCTGCTTGGGCGATATCCTCCCCGAATATCACCACCCGGTCGTCACGTTCCATTTCTTCGGCGATCGCAAGGGCGATCGCCTGGTTCATACGCAGCCTTGCCACTACGCTTGCCCTTCCTTTCGCTTTCGGGCTCTTACTCTTCTACTCTTCGGGCCTGCTAAGTCCTGCCGGACCAAAAGCACCAGCTCGTTCCAGCTCATCAATTTGCGCCGCGTCCACCCCCAGCAGTTCGTCGAGCACCTGCCGGGAGTGCTCGCCCAGCAGGGGGCCGCATGTGTCGACCGGCTTGAAATTGCCGACCCGGGCCAAGCCGCCGAGCTGGCGGACCGTCCCCAACCTCGGGTGCTCGGTCTCAACGATCATGCCGCGCTCGGCCACCAGAGGGTCGGCCAGGGCCTGGGCGACATCGTTCACCGGCCCGCATGGGACACCGGCACGCGTGAGTAGCTCGGTCCACTCCGACGTCGTGCGCTGGCGAAAGCACTCGTCCAGTTCCGCCAGCAGTGTTGCCGCGTGCTTTTTCCGCAGCGCGAAACTCTGGTAGCGGGGGTCTGTGGCGAGGTCGGCCCGCCCGAGCCCACTGACGAGGCGCTCCCAAAATTTCTCCTTAGCACAGGTCACGACGACCCAGCCATCGCTGGTTTGGAAGCTCTGGAACGGGACGAGCGACGGGTGGGCGGAGTTGCTGGTCCTGGCCGGTAAGTAGCCCGCGGTGAGGTGCCAGGTGCCGATATAACTCAACATCCCTATCGCCGTGTCGAAAAGAGCCAGATCGCACTCGCTCCCTCGCCCCGTGCGACGCGCCGCGTGCACGCCCGCCACCATGGCTACCGCCGCCGCCAGCCCCGTCGAGTAGTCGACGAGAGAAAGGCCGGTCTTTTGGGGCGGTCCATCGGGTTCGCCGGTCAGGGACATCCACCCAGCTCGGCCTTGCATGACGTAGTCGTAACCGGGGGCTTCCTGCTCGCTGCTGGCCATGCCGTAGGACGATAGGAAACAACATACGACCTTTTCGTTGACGAGCGAGAGGTCCTCGTACCGAAGGGCAAGTTTGGCCGGTACATCTCCACGAACGTTGGCGAACACTACGTCAGACCGCGCTACCAACCCCTCGAAGATGTCACGACCAGCTGCGTTCTCCAGATCGAGCAAGACGCTCAGTTTGCCACGGTTGAAGGTCTCGAAGAAGAGGCTCGAGCCCTCGCCAGCGTAGGGGGGTACAAAGCGCCCTACGTCGCCACCGCTGGCCGGGTCCTCAATCTTGATCACCTCGGCCCCCAGGTCGACCAGTTGCGATGTTGCGAACGGCCCCGCGCCGTACTGTTCGATGGCGAGCACGCGGACGTCGTCCAGGGGACGTCCCTGGCCGTTCGCCGCCGCTCCCTGTCGTGATGGCATCGGCAGACTACTGCGTGTCGGCCCGGAATGCCTGGATGAAGCCGTCGTCGAGCTGCCAGCCGAACCCGGGGCCGTCAGGAAGGCGGAACATCCCATCGACAAGCTTTGGCCGGTTGCCGAGCATCCGCCAGAAAATGGGGTCTCGGGCGGGGCTGAACGCTTCGACAAAAGTCCCGTGCGGTACCGCCGCCAGCAGGTGGCTCGACACCTGCGCTTCCTCGTGGTGGCCCATCTCCACTCCGAAGCTCATGGCCATCTGCGCCACCCGCCGCCATTCAGACGGGCCGCCGCCCCATGACGCATCGAAGTTGGAAACATCTATGGCGCCATCCACCATGAGGTCCCGCATCGCCGACCGGGTGATCTCCATCTGCCCGGCCGCCACCGGTACGCCGGTCTTGAAGCGCACTGCTTGCATGGCGCGTCTGTCATCGGGCCATTGGCATGGCTCCTCGAACCAGCGCAGCTCGACAAAGTCACGAGTCCGGTTGACGAACTCGACTGCCTGGCTTACGGTCCAGGCCTGGTTGGCGTCAACCATGAAGACGAACCCCGGGCGCGCCGTCTTGGCCGCTCGGCGCAAACGTTCTGCGTCCTCGGCGGGCGTCAACCCGCCTACCTTGAACTTCATACCGACGAAGTCGGCCTCCGAGAAGAAGTTGACCTCTTCTTCGAGGCTGGCCGGGTCGTCGGTGTAGTAGCCACCGATCCCGATTATCGGCAAGGCGTCACGGAACCCTCCCCATAGCTTCCACAGCGGCATCTGTAAGGCCTTCCCGATGGCGTCCCAGATGGCGGAGTCGACGCAACCAATGGCCTGCATGGCAAAACGCCGGTCGCGCAGTTGGTCGAATGTGATCCGGCGCATGGCCTCCCAACACTGCTCGACGGCAATGGCATCTCGCCCCACCACAATTGGCGCTAATTCTTCATGGATAATCCGGATAATCTCGGCCTGCTCCTCGTCGGCGTCAGCGTTGTAGCTTTCACCAACGACGCCCTCCTCAGTAAGTACATGAGTAATAATGGTGCAGCGACGCGGCATTTTGTAATGGCTGCCCCTATACAGCTTGTCGAGGGTCACCCTGACTGGGATGGTCTCGATCGAGCGGATCCGGAGTTGCACGACATTCCACCTTTGCTATAAGCCCATAGTTTTTTGTGTGTAGTTGAACGGTTCAAGACCACGATCGGCCGGCTGGGTCAGTACATCAAGAAGCCTCCCGTGATGTTGACTGTCGCACCTGTGATAAAGCCGGCATGCCGGCTAGCCAAGAAGACCGCCAGGCCGGCGATTTCGGCTGGTTCCGCCACCCGCCCGAGCGGGGTCGCCTCTGTCATAGCCTGCAGTACTTTTGGGTCGAGGTCGGTCAGCAGCATGGGGGTGCGCACTTGTGCCGGGGCGATGGCGTTGAATGTGATGTTGTGCCTTCCGTACGTTCGCGCCATCCCTCTGGTCATGGTCACGATCCCACCTTTGGTGGTGTTGTAGACGACCGACCCCCCGAAGCCGCCCGTCCACCAACCTTGGGACGTAAAGGTAACTACCCGCCCTCCGTTGCCCTGGCGCACCATCGTTTCGGCGGCGGCGCGGCACAGGAAAAACGTAGCTTTCAGGTTGGTATCGACCTGGAGGTCCCAGTCCCGTTCGGTCACGTCTGAGACATCCGCCTGCCGACGGAGGACAGCCGCCAGGTGCACCAGAGCGTAGACCTCTCCGAGCGAAACCCGGGCCGCTTCAATGAGCCCGGCATGAGAAGCCACATCTGAAAGGTCGAGCGCCCGGTACGAATGCCCTGAGCCTTCCAGGTCGCCCATGAGCTGCTCGCCGGCGGCGGCGTCAATGTCGACGAGCATGAGTTTCGCCCCCGCACACGCGAACGCTTTGGCCACCTCCCGGCCGATACCGCCTGTCGCCCCGGTGACGACCACTCCGCGGTCTTCCAGCCCGGCACCAAGGTCCCAGGTCATCTTGCTGTGTGCCCCCCGTCGACGTTCAGGACATGACCCGTCACCATCGAGGCGTCGTCGGAAGCGAGGAAGCCTGTACCCCCGGTCACGAGGGCCACTTTGCCGCCCAGGTCGAACATCTCGTGAGCCAGGGACGTCCCGGGCGCGCTGCTCTCGTCGCTCACCATGAGGTGCGCACCCGGGCTATGCCGTATGGCCCGATATCCAAAGCCGCGGTGGCTGTGCCGCTGCGGGGAGTGGCGCCAAGTGAAAGGGCCCAATAGGCACCACGCGACGGGTCGAGATCCAACTCCGAGACCTCCGTTGGTTCTCCGCACAGGCCGCTAATGTCCACGCGTGTCCCGACCTGGCCGAGATTGGCGACAAGGAGGTCCGAGCGGCCAGGCCATTCGGCGCCGAGCCCTACGAGCTCACCACCGGGGACAGTCCCGACGCGCACAAGGTGGCCGCCCTCCCAGGAGAGCACCGTTTCCAGAAGGAGGTAAACGGGGAAGGGCACCGGGCCATTTCCCGTCCCGCGAGGAGGCGCACCGACCAGGCCGCGCCCTCCCGCCAGCTCGAAGTAGGTGACGGATGCCGCTTCGGCATCAACGAGTTGGCGGAGCGAACTCAGCGTCCAAGCGGCGCCGAACAGATCTCTTTGGCGCTCATCACCGCAGGCCGAAAAGCGAGGCAACGCCGGGGCACCGGCAGGATAAGGCCCGAACTTACCGATCATTGCGACGGACGTGATATTTACGGCCCGGCCTCCCGAACGAGCACGCGCCGTCGCTACGGTGTCCGCTTGGCCCCAGCTGTTCTCCATCAGAGAGGCGTCATCGGCCGCGTGCACCTGCGGGCATATCGTGTAACCCACACCGTCGACGCCGGCGAGCTCGGGCCACCACCGGTTCAGCTCGGCGAAGAACTGCTCGGTGGCCGAGACGAAGGCGCTTGGGCCGCACCGGCCTTCAATGGCCTCCCGATAGGCGCGGACCTTCTCGCCCGGCGTCGTGGTCCTCCCGATGTAATAGCCCCTTGGGCCTTCCAGCACAACAACCCTCTCGAGTTGGGGACGTACTTCCCCCAACCACTGGCCGAGACGGGTGACTTCTACTTCTCGTGGGCTGCCGGGGCTGACCACGAGCACGAGCTCGAGGCGACGCCCCCAAGCGTTTACCTGACGGGCTTTTTCGGCCGCCGGGTTCAGGCCCTCATCACATGTGAGGTCGAGGTTTACGCGCACGTAGTGCAGGGGCAGAGCCTCGATGAGAGCGGCGTCGCCTGGGTCGAGCCCTGCGCCTTCGTCCGGGAACTCGGAGCCGATGCGAGGCAGGTGAGCGACGTGGGTACGATCGACGGCCGTTCGGGGCGCTGCCTCGCGGACCGAGATCCTCGGCGCGTCATGTCCGCCCCGGGCGCGCTGGACGTCAACGACCACAGATTGCTCAAACACTTGTCCGGGCTGGGCTGACAAGGGCAATGGCACCTCCAGAGGAGTGCCGTAAGACTTCAAGTTGTAGTCAGTCCAGTTGCGGTGGTCCTGCATCTCGAACTCGTCACCGGTAAAGCGAAACACGAGCTCGTCGTCGCCGGCACTCTGTAGGACCAGCTCCGCGTATGGCATGAACATGCCGGTGAGCTTGCCGTCTACGACAAACTGCGGGTCAATTAGGGTCGGGATCTTCCCGATGGCTACCATGTCACCGCGCCGGGCCACATACCTGGCGCCTAGGCTCTCAGGCAGAGGGTGGTGCAGATTGAGCCCGAGCTTGGCGAAACGAAAGCTGCTGAGCGCTCGCCCCCGCATCAGGTAACTAAACTCGCCGGCCGCGCTCCCAGCTACGGTGACTGTCCATTCCGCATTAATAGGTGGTCGGTCGACCAGGCAAGACAACTCCACCTTGAAGCTGTCAGCACCCTTTTCGAGGGTGTTTTGCTCGCAGCTGAACGGTACCGTGTTCCAACTCTCGTCTCGGACAGCGATGTAAAGCCTCGTGAGGACGCGCTGAGCGCCGATGCGAAGGTCTCGGACGTCCGCCCCGGCGACCGTGCACCTTAGTGCCCCTGCCTGGAGCGCGTTGGTCCCCGTCACCACCGCACCTGAGCCGGCGGCCGGATGCGCCTACGAGCCGTCCAGTCACCGGTCGCCATGGCCACAATGATGATCGAACCCACGAAGATCAACCGCACGAATGGCCCATAACCGACAATGACTAACCGTCTCCCTCGTCTGGCTCCCTCGTCTGGCTTGGAACCGTCGCAGAAATCGATTCCGACCGGACCCTAGTGGGCTGGTCGCACACTGTCAAGGGGCGCTAGCATCACACCGCTTGACAGACGCCCGTCGCCCATACCTTGACCGATCACCCGGATACTGATAGCTTGGAATCGATACCAGAACCCGGGCTGCAAAGTGCTTGCTGTGGGCTACCCCCGCAAGCCACCGCCGTCGTCCTTGGCGCCTCTCGCGGCATCGGGCTGGCCATCGCGAAGGCGCTTGGTCATTCCGGTTTACGGGTCGTTCTCGCCGGCCGCGCTGGCCCGGACCTCGCTCGAGCGGCCAGCGACCTGAACTCCCATGGCGTGGACGCCGAGTGGTTCGTCGCCGACGCGGCTCGCCCGAATGACGCCGCCGAGCTTTCGACCACCGTCGCCCGTTTGTACGGTGTGGTGCCGATGGTGCTGGTCTACGCGGCCGGCGTTTTCGGACCGATCGGTGAAATAGCGACCACTCCGGTGGACGAATGGCGGTCGGTGATTGATACGAACCTCCTCGGCGCGTTCTACGTAACGCGGTTCTTCCTGCCCAACATGATCGCCGCAGGTTGGGGCCGCATTATCTACGTTTCTTCGAAAGCAGCGCTGGGAGCACCGGGCGGCGGGGCGAGCGCATACGCTATCAGCAAGATCGCGCTAAACCGGCTGACCTGCGAAGTGGCCGCCGAAGTGGCCGGCAAGGGCATCACCGCGAACAGCATCCACCCGGGGGAAGTCAAGACAGCCATGTGGTCGGACATCGCGGACAGGGCGCACCGGGCCGGTGAGATCGGCGAGAGCTTGCGGGGGTGGGCGAAAGAGGTCGAGAGGACGGGCGGCGACCCGGAGACGCTTGCTGCCGAAATGGCGAGGTGG
Organism: uncultured Acidimicrobiaceae bacterium; assembly: GCA_963750465.1. Taxonomy (GTDB): domain Bacteria; phylum Actinomycetota; class Acidimicrobiia; order Acidimicrobiales; family Palsa-688; genus Fen-671. The sequence goes on along the minus strand of CAVVRE010000001.1, from coordinate 439,105 downwards.
CTCGTTGAGCACCCGGAGCTAAACGGGACCTTCCTACTCCCGGAGGAATGGTACATTCTGCGTCAGAGAGGTGAGCCATGAGGCTGGTCGACACCCATGTGCATTTTTGGGACCTGCGGCGGTCCGACCTTCGGTACCCATGGTTGGAGGCCGGAGTGCCGCATCCCGTCCTGGGCGACATCGATAACATCAAATCGCCCCTTTATGACGTCGCCGCTTTCCACGCCGAATCGCGTTTTGCTGGCGTCGAAAAGGTCGTTCACGTCGAAGCCGCCGCCCGCGCCGCCAACCCTATGGTCGAGCCTGACTGGGTGCGCTCCATAGCCGCTAATGCCGAGCTCCCGGTAGCCATAGTCGTCCATTTGGACCTGTCCGCCCCGTCGGCGGCAGAGCAAGTCAAGCAGCTAGCGGAGCATCCCGAAATCCGAGGCGTCCGCGACTTCGGAGTGGTCCACTACCTGGAGGATCCGGCTCAGGTACCCGATTTCGAGGCCAACCTGAAGGCGATGGAGGACATGGAACTACTGCTAGACCTTGACTGCGCCTGGGAGCACATGGCGCGGGCGAAAGCCCTGGCGGAGGCCCACCCGCGCCTACAGATCGTGCTCGAGCACATCGGCTACCCGACAAGCCGAGATGACGCCTATTTCGCCGACTGGTCGCCCGCGATCCGTCAGCTGGGTGGGGCCGGCAACGTCTACTGCAAGCTGTCTGGGCTCGGGATGACGGACCTGCGCTGGACGGTCGAGTCGTTGCGCCGCTGGGTGGGTTCTTCGGTCGACGCCTTCGGGCCATCCCGGTGTCTGTTCGGGTCAAATTGGCCGGTCGACCGCATTGCCAGCTCGTACGACGCGTTGGTCGCCGCCTTCCTCGAGTTGATCTCGGGCTACGCGCCAGAGGAGCAGGAACGGATTTGCCGCACAAACGCAGAGCAACTGTACTTCACCTAGTCACGAACACGACAGCTCGCATTTACACGCCGTCATTTGGATGCAAATTGCGGTCATGTGAGGAGGGAAGTGTGGCAGCCCTTGAAGAGAGCGCCGGAGGCGGAGGCCCGTAACGCAGCGGAGCTCGTAACACAAGAGCCGTCAAGCTAACGAAGAGAGGACACATGGCGCAGTACTACCTGGGCTGCCTGCACGAACAGAACCCACCTGACTTGCTGCTGCGATGCGCTGTTGAGGCGCAGCGGTCCGGTTTCGCCGGCGTGGCCAGTAGCGACCACTTTCAGCCCTGGTGGGAACCCGGGCAATCCGGGCAGGCCTTCGTGTGGCTGGGCGCGGCGCTGCAAGCGACGACGCAGCTGCCATTCGGCACGGCGGTAACCTCAGCGTTGCACCGGTACCACCCGGCGCTGCTTGCTCAGGTATTCGCGACGCTGGAAGTGATGTACCCCGGCCGGGTATTCCTCGGTATTGGCTCAGGCGAATCCCTCAACGAATCGCCTTTTGGGGGCGAGTGGCCCTCTCCGCGGGGCCAACTGGAAGCGCTCGAGGAGGCATTGGTGCTACTCCTACGACTTTTCGACGGCGAGCGAGTAGACCACTCTGGCCGCTTTTTCAAAACGAGAGCGGCCTATCTCCATACGCGCCCGCGTCAGAGACCGCCCATCTATGTGGCCGCGTTTGGCCCCAAGGCGGCTCGGCTGGCCGGACGCTACGCAGATGGCCTTCTCACTGTCGCCGACCCGGAAGTTCTAGCCAAGATAAAGGAGCCATGGCTTAGCGCGGCCGACGACGCCGGTCGAAACCCCGGCAAGTTAGTGCTGCAAATCGCCTTCTCTTGGGCACCCGACGATGAGACGGCTCTGGAACAGGCCCGAGTTTTCAAAGGTGCGGGCCCGAAGGAGTTTTACTCGCAAGACTGGCACGACCCGGTGGAAATGTACAAGCGTGGCTCGGAGCAGATATCGGACAGGGAGTTCGCGGACCGAAACATCGTTTCCGCCGACCCGGCCGTGCACGCCGATCGATTGCGGGAGGTCGAGAAGCTAGGCGCCTCGATCATCAGCTGTGCCAACTTCTCTGGGCCAAACGTGCTCGAGGCCATAAGGGTATATGGTGACAACGTCTTGCCCCGGCTCCGTGCGAGCTGACCGTCTCACTTAGGAACCACAACAATCATGACGATTACCGACCTCACTCGCTCGACCAACCCGTCGGCCTTCGAGTACGCCCTGGAACAAGGGCAGGGTGTACTCCGCCTTATGCCGACCTGGGTGCCTCGTTCCTTTTGTGTCCCGGGGAGACGGATCAAGCTTGACCCCCGAGACTATTTTGCCTTAGGTGGGCAACGCGGGGGTATCGACGAGCGTTGGCTGTCATCTGCGGTGCGCGCCGACAACGGACCTCTAACCGGCCCTGACGAGGGACTCAGTTTTGTGGTCGGGCCGAGCCGCGATGTCATGCCTTTTGATGAAGTGGTCACCCACCTCGGCCCCCAGCTCATCGGCGAACGACTGTGGAGCAAGTACGGCGGGTGGACCATGTACAGCAAGTTCTTCGACAATGAGGGCCCGCTCCCCTTCCACGTCCACCACAACGACGCCATGGCGCGGCTCGTGGGCCGGTCCGGAAAGCCCGAGGCTTACTACTTTCCGCCACAGATGAACAACCATCTTGGTACAACACCGTGGTCGTTCTTTGGGCTGGTCCCAAGTACAAGCAAGGAAGACTTCAAGCGACGCCTCGAGGGTTTCGGGACAGTTGGGGACAACCGGGTCACCGACCTGTCGTTGGCCTACCGTATCCAGCTCGGGACCGGTTGGGACGTACCGGCCGGAGTACTTCATGCACCCGCGAGCATTTGCACCTATGAACCGCAGTCAGCTTCAGACGTCTTTGCCATGTGCGAATGCTGGACCAGTTCACGCACGCTCCCTGAAGACCTGCTCTGGAAGGACGTCCCGCCGGAACACGTGGGCGATTTTGACTTCATCATTTCTTTGCTCGACTGGGAAAAGAACATTGACCCGAATTTCTTCCAGGCCCGCTTCATGCCCCCGCTCGAAATCGCGGCGAACAGCGACGGTCTGCAGGAGCGGTGGATCGTCTACCGATCGACCGCCTTTAGTGCCAAGGAGCTTATGCTTCGGCCTGGCGCTCAAGCCCTGGTCCGCGACGCCGCCGCCTACGGCTGCATCGTAACCCAGGGTAGATGCGGTTTCGGTCCGTGGACGGCCGAGTCGCCCACGCTTATCCGCTTTGGCCAGGTCACGGCGGACGAGTACTTTGTATCCGAGCAAGCGGCGCTCAGAGGCGTGCTTCTCACCAACCTCAGCGAAACCGAACCATTGGTAATGCTAAAGCACTTTGGCCCCGAAAACCCTGAGACCCCTCTCCCCGCTGCTGAAGGAGTATAGCCGCGTGACAAACGACGCTGTTCGTTACTATGACACCTACCGGCGCACGCTGCTGGACATGCATATTCCCGACTGGGACCCGCAGTTCCTATCTCAATACGAACCCGAGAAGGTGGCCGACCTCTATGCCTCGGCCAATATCTCCGGAGTTCTGTTCTACTGCAAATCGCATATGGGTCTCAACTACTGGCCGATGCCCGTGGGGGCGGTGCACCCGGCGGCCAGGGACCGGGATCTCGTCGGTGAGATGCTGGTCGCCCTACGCGCCCGAGGGATCGCTCCGGCGGCCTACCATTCAGTGATTTTCGACAACTGGGCGGTCGAGAACCATCCCGAATGGGCGGTCGAGCCGGCGACCATCCTCAAAGGTTACGATGCGCACTTGTTCAGCTCCCGTTACGGGACCGCTTGTGCCAACAAACCGGAGTACCGCGCTTACGAAAAGGCTCAGATTACGGCGTTGCTCGAACGCTACGACTTTGACGCTCTATGGATGGACATGGTGTTCTGGACGGCCCTGTGCATGTGCACGAACTGCAGGGAGCGTTTCCGCTCCGAGGAGGGTAAAGACATCCCTCTCACGGTCGACTGGGCCTCACCCGCCTGGGTCAGCTACCAGACGGCCCGCGAGCGCTGGCTCGAGGAAATGACCGTGGAGCTCATCGAAACGGCCCACAAAGCACGGCCCGGGATAGCGGTAACGCACAATCTGGCCCCGGGTACGCACGGCTGGTTCATGGCCCAAAAACTGTACTGGGGCAACCACGACACCTTTGTGGCGGGGGACCTATACGGAGGTCGCGACGAGCAACTCGTAATCTCCAAAGCGATGCTTCACCTCGGCCAGCGGCAACCGGCCGAGTTCATGACCTCTCGCTGCGTCAACATACGGAACCACACCGCGCTGAAGAGCGAGCACACCATGCTTGTCGAAGCATTGGGCACAACGGCACACGGCTCGGCCTTCCTGTTCATCGACGCGATCGACCCCCGGGGCACTGTAAACGCCGGGGTTTACGAGCGGATAGGCCGCGTGTTCAAGGAAACGGCCCGTTATGAGGCGTTCCTGGGCGGGTCGCCGGTAGAAGACGTTGCTATCTACTACTCGGACGACTCGAGGGTACTTCCCGGCGACAATGGCTGTCCCACACAAGATGTCATACCCCGTCAGGCTGAGCTTCCCCATCTCAATGCGGTGACGGGCGTGGCCACCCAGCTCCAGCGTGTGCACATACCGTTCGGCGTGATCACCCGCAGCGGCCTCGGCCATCTGAGCGAGTACCGGGTCGTCCTCTTACCGGACGTCCTGCGCATGGATGAGGAGGAACTCCGAGCGTTCCGTGCCTACGTCGAAGGCGGGGGACACCTTTATAGTAGTGGGCGTACGTCACTGCTAGGTACCGATGGCTCGCGTCGAGCCGATTTCGGGTTGGCCGATGTCTTTGGCGCCCACTTCGCGGCCAGTGAGCTCGGGAGCGGCCTTTACCTTCGTGCCCGTAGCCCACAGCTCCTGGAAGCGATGCAGCCGGAGGTGTATTTCGGGTACGGGTTCCCGCCCTCCGGACAGGACCGAGGCCCACGAGCCCAACTGGGCGTTCCCCGGCTCGCCAATGAGTACGAGGGAGCGGCGTTGGCCACATTAAACGTGCCGTACGGGTACCCATCGCCAGGTAGCAGGCACGGCCGCGACTTTGCCAGCATCCATACCTCTCCGCCATGGCAGGATCTCGATAACCCCGTCATTGTTGCGAATACCTTAGGACGCGGCAAGTCCGTCTACTCTGTTGCGCCGATCGAGACCGACGTTACGGAAGGCGGGAGGAAGACATTTGCCGCCCTTATTACCGGCCTCCTGGATGGACCGCCGACTCTTGGCTCTAACGCCTCTGGAGACATCTGGCTAACCGCCTTTGACCAACCGGAACACCATCGGGTCGTGGTCAGTGCGCTTTGCTATCGAGCTGATGAACGTCCGCAACCGTTTCCTCTCAGTTTCACTTATCGCTTAGGCGCAGACCGGCAGTTTGTTTCTGCCCGGGAGGCTGCAACTGGGACTGCGGTGCCGTCCGAGGTCGGCGCCGAGGGAGTTGTCACGGTTGCCCTCGACCGGGTCGATCTGTTTGGTATGTACCTACTCGAGTACCGAACCCTGGTCTAGCCATTAGCCTTCCACCGCGTCAGGACAAATAGCGGAGTCAGAACTAGGTCCAAGCCTCGCTCGACAACTGCCCGAGCACGTACGGATCGGCGGGTCATCACAGCCCTTAGCCCTTGATGGCCCCGGCGCTGATCCCGATGCGGATGTAACGCTGCGCCGCGATAATCGCCAGCAGCACTGGCAAGGCCAGGATCAAGGCTCTCGGCCATGACCTCGGACCAGACCACTTGGCCCGGTCTCCACAGCGACGCCAGTCAAGTTGTAGATCGCGATGCTCGCCCGGCCCACGCCCGCGCTTTGCGCAAGCAGGGGCGCCGTCTGAGGTGGTAATGCGGCGAGGTGGCCGTCACGCCAATGGGCCCAGTCTTCAGCGAGCGGCGGGCACCCCGTGTCCGGGAGCCCGCCGGCTGGCGCCAAGCAAGCACCGCTACCCGTGAGAGGCGAGAGTGCTTTTGGCCGACGACAGCGCTGCGGTCAACGCGCTGGTAGCGGACTTCTGCCCCTCGAGCACCTGGGTTATTGCCGTCCCGAGATCACTCTCGTAGGTCGGGAATTTCAGGCCGAGGGCAGTCGTCCTCCCGACCGAGTACTTGAGCTCTTGGACGAACGGTGTGACGCGGGGATTTGCCTTTTCAAAAGCCGGCCACAGCGACACGCGGGCTGGGGTGTAGTTGAGCTTCTGGTCGAACTGGTACTCGATGGCCGGCTGCTGGGCCCATTCGAGGAAGCTCCACGCGGCTGCCTCCCCGGCTGAGTTGGTCTTCGGTATCGTCCAGACTTCGCCCCCCATCGGCGACGCCGGATGGTCGCTCGCGCTCCTCAACGGGATGGGGAACGTGCCCCAGTCGTTGAAGTGGTCAGCAGCCAGCGTTGGGAAGTCCCACTGCCCGGTCTCGACCATCGCCAGCTGTCCATCAACGAGTTGCGGGATGTTGGTCGACTGGCACTGGGTGATGACTTCCTTATTGGCGTAGCCGTCCTTTAGCAAGGTGGCCCAGAAGTTGACCGCCGCCACCATACCGGGCGCCGTCATGTCGTTGACATCAAGCCCTTGCTGGTAGATGTACGGCAGGAACTGCCAGCCTGCGCCGCAACCTGGCTCAGCCCCATACCCGACGGCGCCGTAAGTCAGGCCTTTTACCTTGGTGACGATCGTCTTGCTGTCGCTCAACATCTGGGCCCACGTGGTGGGCACGCTGGTGATGCCGGCTTCGGCGAAGATCTTCTTGTTGTAGATGAAGCCGAGGTCGTTGAGCCCGTCTTGCATGCCGTAGATGCCACCATTGAACGTCAGCTGCGGCCACGAGGCAGCAAGATAATCGTCCATCTGCCCCCACTTGGTGAGATCGGGCTTGATGTTGAGCCACTGGCCGGTGGCGTAAAGGCTCGGCATGTAAGTATTGTCGGCCAGGGCGAGATCCGGTAGCGAGTGGGTCGACGCCAATGCGAGCTCCTTCGACTCGAGCTCCTCGCCCGACACCGTCTGGCGGGCGATAGTGACGTTGGGGTGGGTCTTGTCATATTGGTTGAATAACCAGTTGAACGCCGCCCACTGTGGCAGCCCAGGGGTGTAGTAGTCGATCTCGGTGAGCGTGGTATGAGAGCTAGTTCCCGCGTATGCGGCCGTGCTGGTCGCGAAGGCCCCGCCCGTCAGCATGCTCGCCGTAAGCCCGCCAACGACGATGCCACGGATCGACGTCCGGTGCAATGGTTGGGAGCAGGCAGGAAAGCGACGCATTCGCGTTTGCCCTGGCTGGCTCATCTTTTTGTCAATCAAGGACATGGTCAGGAATACCTCCTTGTCGAAGTTCCTATATGCGTATGCCGGCACGTAGCTCTGGATCTCAAGAAGCCCACTGATCTAATTCGGAGGTTCGTGGTCTGTCGGTTTAGGCGCTCGGTAACCAGAGGTGTTCCCCCGCACGGCTAAATGTACCGGTGCGATATTCGGCGAGGAAACGGTCTGTTAGCGCGAACGAAATATCGGCCCATAGCATCAGCCGCTGCACACCCGTGCCTTGCCTGCGATTTGATGACGGTAGAGTTGCCTGAAGGGCGATCGGTCAAGCAAGAAGGATTTGCCGACGACGAGCAACCCCTTTTGGGGCCCATCGAGGCCTTGGGCCACCAGACCCTCAAGACTTCTGGACAGTGCTAAGGGAGCTGATAACAATCCGCCAAACGAACGCCAAAGATGCACCTCAGCACTGGGTAGCAGAGGCCGATCGTACATCTACCCGACCTTGTCGTCGTCCGGCCGACAACGCTACCCCCCGAACCACTGCTGAACAATCCAGAAAATGGCGCACCGATCGAACCTACTCTGGTCAATTTATGGGCTCCCTTACCCACCTCCCCTTTATTTGACCTCCGGTAACCGGTTACCCTAACATACGCCGGAAAATGTGTCAAGGCAGTACGATTGACGCACCGAATAACATCAGAGACGACCCTTGGGGAGCGATGACTCAGGCGAAGGTTACTGTTCGTGATGTAGCCCGAGCCGCCGGCTTGTCCGTGGCGTCGGTGTCGAGGGCTCTGAGCGGTGCGCGCCGGGTTCGTCCGGAGGTCGCACAACGGGTAGCGCAGGCGGCTGAGGCGCTCGGTTACCGGCCGGACCCAGTGGCGCGGGCTCTCAGCCTGGGGGCAACCGCTAGCATCGGCCTTGTCGTCCCCGACATCATGACACCGTTCTTCCCCGCTCTGGCTGAGGCCGTAGAGCGCACGCTGAGGTCGGCAGGGCTGAGCATGTTGTTGATGAACGCTGAGAACGACCCAGTCTGGGAGGAAGGCTGCATATCTGAGCTAGTCGATCGTCGTGTCGATGGGCTGTTGATTAGCGCCACGCACCGGATCAACAGCCGCGAGGCAATTGAAAAGGCGGCCAATAGCCTTCCAGTCGTACAGATCGACCGCTATGCCACCTCAAGTGTTGACCGCGTGGTCACCGACCCACTGAAAACTGTGCGGCTCTGTGTTGACCACATGGCGGCACAAGGTTGTAGCACCTTCGCCTTCGTGGGCGCGAAGAGCTCGGCGTCGCCGGCCATGGCACGTCGCCTGGCTTTCCAACGGATCACTCGGGCCCTTGACCCCGGGGCTACCGGGCGGGTCTTGACAAGCGACTTCAGCATGGACTGGGGGTACGAGGCGGCCAAGGTCATCGCCAACCGCTGGCCACAGGTGGATGCGGTGGTTTGCGCGAACGACCTTATTGCGCTTGGGATGATTCAGGGGTCAGTCGACTTGGGCCGCAGTGTCCCCCAGGACCTGGCGGTGACCGGATGCGACGATACGTTCTTTAGCGGCGTAAGCCGTCCCACGGTCACGAGCATTGCGCAGCCTGTATGGGAGCTCGCTCGAACCGGTATCGACCTATTGGCTAGGCCCAGCAAGAAGAGGCAACCCCAGTCGATCGAGCTCGACCCCGTGCTCCACGTCCGGGGTTCCACGGTTCGCCTAACCGGGTCAGATTTCGGCCCGAGGGCCGGTGAACTCCCGAGTCCTTGCCACGAGGCCCTCAACCGCCCCGGGCCCAGGCGTCAACAGACAGGCGAGACCCTCACCGTGAACGTAGGCTAAGCATGACGGGCCGAGCGGGGCAGCGGGCGAGCCGCGATGTACGGAGGGCACCGAATTTGAGCCAACTATTACGTATCGGAGTGATCGGCTGCGGAGACTTCGCCACGCGGGCTCTTTGGCCCTCTTTGCGTTATGCGTCTGTCGAAGTCGCCTACGCCTGCGCTCGCCGCCCAGAGCGTGCTTACGATAATGCCCGGGTGTTTGGTGCCCAACGGGCAACCACAAATGTTGAGGAAGTGCTGGCTGACGACTCTGTCCCCGCCGTGTTGGTCATCGGCCCACCGCAGATGCACTTCGAGCTGGGCACGGCGGCCCTGGAGGCTGGCAAGCATCTCTTCATCGAGAAGCCGCCGGCGGCAACCTTGACGCAAACCACGCAACTTGCCGAAACAGCCCGACGCGCTGGCGTGCAATGCCAGGTTGGCTTTCAAAAACGCTTCGCGCCGGGTTACCAGTGGGCACGTAAGACCGCCGCCGACTCGAGGTTCGGGCCTGCGCAGCTGCTTAAGATCAATTACTCACACTGGCGTATGCCCGACTGGCGCGCGCACCTTATGACGATGAGCGTGCACCCCATCGATCTGGCCCGGTTCTTTTTAGGGGACCCCGACGAGGCATACGTCCTCAAACGCACCGATCCGAACGGATGCAGTACCTGTGTACTAACGTTGCTTTACTCGTCGGGACCGTCCGCGGTAATCAATATGTCCGCAAACGATCCACACGTGCAGGAATGGGTAGAAATGTCCTGCTCAAATGAGCTGATCTCAGTTCACAACCTCATCGACTACCAGCATTGGGCCCCAGGGCAGAGCCCAGACGCAACGAAGAACTGCTTCAACAGCGCTTTTCAGGCATGGCGCCCGGAATTCGCAATCCCGTACGAGCAGGCAGACTCTCTGTGGGTGCAGGGCTACGCCGGAGAGCTATCGTCGTTTGCCGACGCGATCCTCGCCAAGCGGCCTGTGTCTCCCTCCATCGAAGATGGCGTGGCGGCCATGCGGATCGTTGATGCTATCGCGGCCAGTGCGGACGGCCTCAACGTATTGAGCTTGACGTGAACCAGATGCGTGCACTGTCGTTCAGCCCGCCGGATGCGGCTTCCTTAGTTGAGATCCCTGTGCCGACGCGCCGGCCAGCCGAAGCGCTCATCCGCGTCGAGGTCAGCGCCATCTGTGGTAGCGAACTCCATGCGAAACCGGGCACGAACCCGGGCCACGAGGCGGCCGGGGTTATCGAATATGCTCCCGAAGGCGGCGCCTTTCGGGCCGGCCAGCGGGTCGGCGTCTCGGCTGTCACGGGCTGCGGGGAATGCACCGCGTGCCGCCGAGGCATAGCCCTCTATTGCACCAACGGCTTCCACATTCAGACCGGTATGCACGCTGACTACATCGCCGCCCCGGTCGAGGCCCTTCGTCCGGTACCGGAGGGCACTTCGGCCGCCGACGCTGTCCTCATTACTGGCGACGCTCTCGGCGTGCCGGCCCGTGCGTCTCGGCGTGTGCCCAGCGAAGCGGGCGATCGGGTGCTTGTCATCGGTCAAGGGCCCATAGGCCTAGGTCACACCCTCGTGCGCGCCAGCAACGGCGCGCACGTAGTCGCGATCGAGCCCTCGCAATTTCGTCGGCGGCTCGCCCAACAACTAGGAGCCGCGCAGGTTCTCGCACCTGGTGAGGACATTGGAGCTGCACCGCGCCTCGCTATCGAGTGCACCGGCCTTCCTTCGTGCATCGACTTCGCCCTCGGCTCGGTAGAGTGCGGAGGTACGGTGTTGCAATCCGGTGAATGCGCAAAACTCGAAATGAGCCCATCAGAGACCCTAATTAGGCGGGAGGTAACCTACACAGGCGCCTGGTACTACGCCGAGGAGGACTATCCCACCATGGTCCGCATGTACCACGAGGGCTTAGCCATTAGCCGGCTAGTAACTCACGAGTTCCCGGCCCATCGCATCGCAGACGCATATCGGGTATTCACTTCGAAACAGTCCGGCAAGGTGCTCATCACGTGGACCGACTAGTGGATATCGTGGACCATTTGGCGGGAGCCGGACTGGTACTCGAAATGGCACATTCGCCCCGACGCGACTAGGATTTCGGACGATGACGGTCAACCTTCGCTACGACCGGACCTATCGGCGGACGCTGCTCGATATGCACATCCCCGACTGGGAGCCGGAATTCCTTGCCCAGCACGATCCAGAGCAGCTCGCCGAGCTGTACGCGGCAAGCCATATCGCCGGAGTTCTCTTCTACTGCAAATCCCACATGGGTCTCAACTACTGGCCATCGCCGGTCGGTGGCATCCATCCAGCAGCAGCGCAGCGTGACCTCGTCGACGAAATGCTTCACGCGCTGCGGGCGCGCCACATCGCACCGGGCGCTTATTACTCGGTGATCTTTGACAACTGGGCGGTCGAGTCTCATCCGGAGTGGGCGCTCGTACCGGCGACAACCCTCAACGGCCAAAACGTGCAGGTGCTCGGCCCTCGCTATGGCACCGCCTGTTTGAACCACCCTGAGTACAGGTCCTACGAGAACGCCCAGATCACGGCGTTGCTCGAGCGGTATGATTTCGATGCGCTATGGATTGATATGGCGTTTTGGACCGGCGTGTGCATTTGCGAGTGCTGCCGTGAGCGCTATCGCTCCGAAACCGGCGACGAGATCCCACTGGTCGTTGACTGGACGTCACCTACGTGGGCTCGCTTCCAGTCGGCGAGGGAGCGTTGGCTGAAGGACTGGACCCTCGAGCTCTTCGACGTCGCCCACGCCGTCCGTCCCGGTTTGCCGGTGACCCACAACCTCGCCCCCGGCGCCATCGGATGGGTCACAGGTGAAAAGATAGACTGGGGTCGTTACGACTCTTTTGCGGCGGGCGACATTTACGGCGGCAAGGACGAACAGCTGCTCATCTCCAAGCTGATGCTCCACCTCGGCCAGGAGCAGCCGGCGGAATTCATGACATCCCGGGCCCTCCACATCTTCAACCACACGTCGTTGAAAAGCGAGCACCAAATGCTCGTGGAGGTCCTCGCCGCCACGGCCCACGCCTCCGCCTTTTTGTTTATCGACGCTATCGATCCTGGCGGCACCGTCAACGCCGGTGTCTACGAGCAGATTGGGAGAGTATTCGCCAAAACCAAGCGCTACGAGGAGTTCCTCGGTGGACTGCCCGTCGAGGACGTCGCGGTGTACTACTCCGACGACTCCCGGGCCCGTCCGGAAGACAACGGGCGCGCCGTCGCCGACGCCTCCGCCAACGCCTTCTCCCAGATGGGGACCTATTCTCACGTCGTTGCCGTGTCCGGGGCCGTTCGGCAACTACAGCACGACCACATTTCCTTCGGAGCGATAACTCGCAGTCAACTCGACAGGCTGGGAGAATACCGGGTGGTCGTGCTGCCAGATGTGCTGAGAATGGACGACGAGGAGATCGAGCGCCTGCGGGCCTACGTTGCCGGTGGCGGGAGCCTGTACGCGAGCGGTCGGACGTCCTTGCTAGCGCCCGACGGCGTATTACGTGACGACTTCGGGCTTTCTGACGTCTTCGGCGTGCACGTGGACGGGATCGAGAGCGGGCATGGCGTCTACTCGCGAGCGCTCGACCCAATGATCGCGTGGGCGGTGCATCCCGAGAGCCATCTCGCCCACGGCTTCCTGCCCGAGGTAGCGAGCCGTGCCCCGCTCAGAATGCCCAGGCTCACTACAGAAATCGCCGGGCAAGCGCTGGCGCGGCTGACGCTTCCCTACGCTTACCCCTCCGCCGGCAGCATGTCGGCACACGACTTCGCCAGCATTCATTCGTCGCCGCCGTGGCAGGATCTGGACAACCCGACGATCGTTTCCAACCGGTACGGCAATGGGAGCGCGGTGTACTCGGCAATGCCGATCGAGACGGGCCGGGGCGACGCGGACCAACGGGTGTTCACCTCACTTGTTCGTTTGCTGCTCGGCGGCCCGCAAACCCTGGCCGCCGAAGCGCATCCAGACGTTTGGGTCACCGCCTTCGAGCAGCCTGAGCAAAACCGGGCAGTGATCAGCGTGCTCGGGTACTTCACAGACGCGCCGATGCAGTTCCCGGTGAGCTTCAGCTACCGCGGCCGCGGCGGGCGTCGTTGCGTGGCGTTGCGCGAGGCGTCGAGCGGTTCCGCTGTCCCCTTCGAGGCCGATGAGGACGGGACCGTGCGCGTCGCTATCGACGCGGTCGACGGGTTCGCCATGTACCTCGTGATTTATGACTGAGCGACCGCAGTGGCAACGAGTACGACCCTTCACCCAGCTTCATTTCTCGAATACGAGCACGGCGTGCCCGTCAAGTACGGTGGCACGGGTCGATGCGTACCCGTCCGCGTAGGAGGAGCTGAGCTCCTCGCCCCCCGGTTGGAGCATGACTCGGGTCGGGGCGGCCTCGAGCCTGAGCGCCACCTCGACGTCGACGAGCGGGAACGGGTCGTACACGAGGTCCAGGTCGTGGGCCAGTCGGGCGGGTACGAAGCTCAGCAGGTGCACAGCCGTGGCCCGGTCGGTCTCGACCACCGAGGTCTCCAGATGGACGGGACCGCCGGTCCGCAGCAGCGGCGTCGGTACCAGACGGTCCAGGCACTGGCCGACGAGCTGACGGTATTGATCGTTGCCCTCTTCAGCCACGCTGGCCAGCAGCGGGACGGCGAAAACGATGACGCGGCCGTTCTGGACCACCGCTCCGTGGCCGGACGGGCGCTGCGGCGGCGTATAGGAATGGCCGCTGAAGTGGTCGTAGGTCCGTTCGAAATAGGGATAAACGAGTTCCACCAGAGTCGCTGCCGTCGCCGTCCCGTTGAGCACGAAGCTTTCGCCGTGCACCCTGAGGTCTGCAGGCACGGGCGGGGTAAGCCACTTGGACGGCGACAGTCGCAAGAACGTCGTGGTGTACGGAGCTTTTCCGACGATGCGCCAACCGAAGGCGTGCAGGAGTTCAGTGCCCTCGACGCTGGCCGCAGCAGCGGCGGCCGAGAGGACGAGAGACCCACCTTGGTCCACGTGCGCCCGGAGCCGTCCGGCCAGGTCCTCGTCGATAGGCGTCGAATCGGGGACGATCACCACCGGGTAAGAGCCCAGGGAGGCATCGACGGGGACGACGTCGAACTGGTGGCGGAGCTGCTGCAGGACGCGCATGGCCCCGATCACGGCCGGCCCGGGGGCGTCCCCCAGCCCGGCATCGACCACCAGGGCGATGTCCGCTCTGTTCCGGCCACCCACCACAAAGGGCTCGCACGCCTCTATATGGCGGTAGACGGTACCTATCCGGTCGTAGGCGGCGGCGTTGGGCACCGCGTTGGGAGGCAGGAGGTCCCCGACCCCAAGGCTCAACCCGTGCATGAGGATCTGGCCACACTCATAACGCAAGGCGGCCTCTGGTTTGAGCGAAGCCATATCACCCCAGCTACGGTGGAACCGGCCCGTCTGGCTGAGCATGGGCAAGCCGAAGCTCCTGACCAGTCTCCCCACGTACGGCAGGTAGTTGTACCCCCATCCTCCCGTGGGCAGGGACTCGACCTCGATGTGGCGCAGGTACTTGGCTTCGGTGTTCAGACCGGCCTTCGGGCGGCTGTTGAACCACACCGCCATGGATGAGCCCGGGTGGAGATGGGCGGCGATCATCGTCGAGAACCGTTGCATGTAACGGTGAGCCACCGATCGGGCGTAATTGGCACGGTCCTCCGCACTGGCCGGGTCGAGCCCGTCGCGCTTCATCCCGGCCATGGCCCAGCGCGACGAGCTCGGCTGGTCCCAGCACATGTCGAGGAACATGCCGTCCACTGGACCGTACCGGCCGAGGATCTCCTCGATCTGGCCGGCCACGAACTCCTGATATGGGCTGGACATATCGAGGGTCTGCCAACCGGCGTGATAGGCGTCGGTCATGGGGTGGCGGACCTGGACCAGCTCGGGCGTCAAAGCTACCCAGTCCTGGTGCAAGTCGGCGGCGTACTCGTCGCACTGGATGCTTACGTAAATGGGGGCCTTGATGCCGACGCCGTGGAGGGCCTCGATCTGTTGGCCCATCAGGTCGAGGCCGCGGTCTAACCCGGGATGGCGCTCTGGCCTGTCGGTGTCGAAGTACAGCCGCCCGTGGTGGCATTTGGCGAAGACGGTGACACTGTCGACATGGGCGTCATTGAAGGTACGGGCGAAGGCGTCGGCGTCAAAATCGACGCCGACATCAGGGATATGAGGGCTGGTATGGAAGTCAAGGTGGATGGTCCGCCGGGGGAACTGCTCCCAGCGCAGGCTTTCGGCTGACGACATGACCTACTAGGCACCTTCCCAATTGACGACAGCACCGATCACGCTGGGGCCTCGGTGATGGAATATGTCCCGGTAAAGATCGGCCATCTCGGCATAGGAAATGCGCTGGGTAATGACCTCGCCCCACGGCATGGCCCCCGACCCCACCGCCTGCAGGGACGCCCGGCGGTAGGCCCGGTAGCCGTCGTCGCAGGGGAACACCATGCGCAGCCGCCGCTGGTGGGCTTCGAGGAACTCGAAACCGATGGGCCCGTCACCGTAATTGCCTTGCCAAACAAAGCAACCAAAGCGCCTGCACATGCGGATGCCGGCATCAATGCATTCGGGCCGGCCCGTGGACTCGAAGACGAAATCCGCGCCGCCGCCCGACGTCGATTCGAGTACATCGGGGATGCGGTCAGACGTCCCGTCGTCGTCGGTGTCGAAAGTGGCGGCGGCGCCGAACCTGGCGGCGATGGACCGGCAATCGGCCCGGGGGTCGATCCCAATAACGACCGCCCCCCGCCGCACGGCGGCGCTGACAACGCCCAGGCCGATCATCCCCAGACCGATGACGACGACGGTCGCCCCGACGCCGACGCCAGCCAGGTCGACGCCATATAGGCCCACGGCCGGCATCACGAAGAGGCTCCCCGTATCGGGGGCAACCCCCGCCGGCAGAAGTTCCGCGCCGTGATCCCCACGAGGGTCGAGCACGGAAACAGAGGCGTGGGTCCCCGACCGGCAGTTGAGCGGCTTACCCGAGTCCCGGAGCAGCAGGGCAGCGTTACGGCGGTAGTAGACCGCATCCCCCACGGAGTAGCCGCTGACGTCCGAGCCGACCGACACGACGACGCCGGTGGCCATATAACCCGTCACTATGGGGAAGCTCCCCCAATCCAACTTCCCCGTGAGGACGGCGAACTCGGTCCCGATGCTCACCCCCGACCACATGGCCTGGATGCCGATGTCGTCCTTCCCCACCGGCGCCGTTTCCACGTCCGCCAACCGGAACACCCCGTCCGGCTCGGCCATGAGCGCCTTCCCGGTCAAAACGTCAGGACCAGTCACCTGGGCATGCTTCCTTTCTTCCTTCTACGATGGGCCAAACTTGACGAGCGCCTTCACGACGGTGCCCTTTTCTATCGCCGCAAATGCGTCGCTGATCCGGTCGAAGGCGTAGGAACCCGACAGCATCAGGTCCCGGGGGATAACCCCCGACTCGACCATCTTGACCACGGCCTCCAGCACGGCCGCTTCGCGGGGCCGGGCCACGGTCAGCGACGCATTTCGCGGCGCCGCCATTACGTCAAGAGAGACGGGGACTTCCGGCGCGCTGTAGATGATGAGCCGGCCGCCGGGGCGCAGCCAGGGATAGGCCGAGCCCACCGCCAGGGCATTGCCTGAAGCCTCAAAGACGACATCCGCCCCACCGAGGCTCCGGAACAGCGAGTCAGCCTCGGGACCGTAAATGGCCACGTCGGTGGCACCTAGCTCGAGAGCAAGTTGAGTGCGCTCCGTCCGGCGCCCGACGCACACCACCCGCGCCGCCCCGAGGAGACGGGCGTAGGCGACGAGGGAAAGCCCGCCGATGCCGGTACCGCTCACACCGACCACACCCTCGACCATCCCACCGGCTTCGACGGCAATACTCCACGTTTCCGCCAGAGAGATGGACAGGGCGATGTCCTCGGGCGAATGCTCCGGCCCGAAGACAATGTGAGGAAAATTGTCGGCCGACTTCTCCCCCGGATGGTCTTCCTGCCATGCTCTGGTGTCCCGGACCACGCCCCGCTCAGCGAATCCCCCCCAGTACATGCGGGCCAGCGGGTCCTCCCAGCCGTAGGCACTGCAGCGGGTCACGAGCTGACCGGGCTCCAGGTACCGGGCCCGGCTACCTACCGCCGTGACCCGGCCCACGCTCTCATGCCCGAGGATGCTCGGATAGGTGACGCCCGGCGCGAACGTCCCCAGGCGCAGCATCCGGTCCGTGCTGTTGCATATACCGCACACGACCATGTCGACCCCGGCCTCGTACTCGCCGACCACAGGCTCGTCGACCTCGGACACCAAGGCTTCGCCTGGCCCTGTCATCAGGAGCACTTTCAACCCGCGTTCTTCCTTTCGTTTATAGCCGGGCAAATAACCGGTCCGGCCTCGTAGAAACTAGGTTGCGCCCGACCCTCGAAGAAATAGCTCTATGACGGGAACGACCACGTCGGGGCGTTGGACGGGTAACTCGAGCGTAAGTACGCCCTCGCCGATACCGCCCAGCTTCGTGTTTTGGGCCTGCTCGTGAGGGTCGATCACCTCCATGCGGATCTCGGAACCGTCGTGCAGCAGCTGCGCGTACTCGACCAGGCCGGCCATACTGCGGAGGTGTAGGTGACCAAAGGGCCAGGCGAACAAGTGGACGTACAAGCGGTCACCGGCCTGGGTGAAGCGGCAGTCAGGGGGCGGCACAAACTCCGAGGGACCGGCCCCGAAGACGGAACGGCCATGCAGCGACGTCCACTCGCCGAGCGTGCCGAGTACCGACAGGGCGCGAGGCTCCAGCCGGCCGCGGGCGTTGGGCCCCACGTTGAGGAGGAGGTTCCCCCCTTTGGACACGCCGTCGACCAGCATCCGGACCAACATGTCGGCCGGTTTCCAGTCCAGGTTGTCGCGGTCGTAACCCCAGCTGCCGTTGAGGGTCTGGCAGGCCTCCCATAGGCCTTCGTCGCCCGCCATGGCGGCCGGCGGTTGGTACTGCTCTGGGGTGGCCACGTCGCCCGGGATATCGAGGCGGTCATTGACGATCACGTCCGGCTGCAGCTCACGGGCCTTGGCCACGAGTTCCTCCGAGCGCCAATCATCGCGGCCCTTCCCGCCCCAGACCCGCTGCGAGTAGGAGAAGTCGAACCACAGGTAGTCGATCCGCCCGAACTGGGTCAGTAACTCCTGGACCTGGCCGTGCAAGTAGTCGGCATATTTGGTGACGTCGCGCTCAAGGGCGGCGGCGATGGCGGCGGTATCATCGCGCTGAGGGTGCATCCCGTCTATAGGAAAATCTGGGTGATGCCAGTCCAGGAGCGAGTGGTAGAGCCCGATGCGCAGGCCCTCGGCCCGGAAAGCGTCAATGATGGGGCGCAACAGGTCCCGGCGGGCCGGGGTGTTGGTCGCCTTGTAGTCCGTAAGGGCCGAGTCCCACAGGCAAAAGCCCTCATGGTGCTTGGTCGTGACGACGACGTACTTCATCCCCGCCTGAGCGGCGTGGCGGGCCAAACCCCGGGGTCGAACAGGTCGGGGTCGAAATGCTGGAAATAGCGGTCATAGGAGGCGTCGTCCAAACGCTCCCGTTGCTTGACCCACTCGTGCCGGGCCGGCATCGAGTAGAGGCCCCAGTGTATAAACATCCCCAGGCGGGCTTCACGTAGCCAGCGCAACCGCTCGGCCTGGCCCGTCGAGGGCGCTGGCACCTCCGCCTTCTCGCCGTTAGCCGGGCCCGGCGACGGGTAATCGTTCACCATGCCCTTAGCCCTTGATGGCCCCGGCGCTGATCCCGATGCGGATGTAACGCTGGGCCACGATGATCGCCAGCAGGACCGGCAAGGCCAGGATGAGGCTCCCGGCCATCACCTCGGGCCAGACTACCGCGCCGGTCTGAGCCGCGACACCACTCAGGTTATAGATAGTGATGCTCGCCGGAAGGATGTTGTTGTTCGAGGTAAATGTCTCGGCGAACAAGAAATCACCCCACCCGGTAAGGAAGGCGAATATCGCCGTCACCGCGATCGCCGGTCGAGCGATGGGCATGATCACCGACCACAACGCGCGCGTCGAGGAAGCACCGTCGATGCTGGCGGCCTCGACCATCTCCTGCGGGATAGAAAGCATGTACGTATAAACGATGAGCACGCCCAACAGGGTGGAATATAGCGAATCGGCGAGTATGAGCCCGGGGTAGGTGTTGAGCAAGTGAAAGGTGTACAGCAGTTGGTCGAGCGGGATCACAAAAGTGATGGTCGGGAAGACGATGCCGACCAGGACGAGCAGGCGGACAACCGCGGCCGTTTTGCGGACTCGGGCCAGGAACAAGCCATACCCGGCCGACACTGCCAGAGCCACATCGACGAGCACCACCCCGAGGGCGATGACCAATGAGTGCAACAGGTCGACCCGCATCAGTCGCCAAGCGTCGATGAACCCCTTAAAGGTCGGGTGCGGTGGGAAGAAGTAAGCCGGCGTGTGGAATAGCTCGAGGTTGGTGCTGAGAGAAGACTGGAACAACCAGTAGATAGGGAACAACAGGCAGAACATAGTGATGATGAGGCCCAAACGGCCCATCTGGGCGCGCAGGAAGGCTGGCCACTTGAACGAGGACCGACGGGGAGGCGACGGCCTCACCACGCTCTTTTTGGCCCCGCCTGCCTCGACCGGGGCCAATGTGGGAGGCGAGACGGTCACGCGTACGCCTTCCTTGGCGACGGAGCGGGGGCTGGTAAGCGCTTGGTGCGCCCTTCCCGCCCAGACCTGGGCCGGGTGGCGATCAGGAACATGGCGGCCACGCACAACAGGACAGCCACCACACCCAGGATAATGGCGGCGCCCTGGCCATAGTTGAACTGGACAAATGCCTGGGTGTACGCGAGCGGGCCGGGGAGCATGGTGGCGTCGGCCGGCCCACCCATGGTCAGGATCCACACGAAGGCGAACACGTTCATGGTGCCCGCTATACCGAGCATCAGCACGGTCAAGATGGTTTCGCGCAGCAGCGGGATGGTGACCCGGGTCAGTTCTTTCCACCAGCTAGCCCCGTCGATCACCGCCGCTTCGTGGAGATCGGGCGGGATGGTCTGCAGCCCGCTCTGGACCACGAGGTAGTTGAACGGGATCCCGATCCAGATGTTCACCAGGATCACGACGATGAGGGCGTCGTTCGAAGTCTGGAGGAAGTAGGGCGCCGAGTGGCCGAAGCTCTTGAAGATCGAGTCGAAGAGCCCTTCTGGGGACTCGAACATCCACAGGAACGTCGTCGCCGTGGCCACAGCCGGGAAAAGCCACGGCAGCAAGACAAGCGACCGGGCCCATCTCCTGGGCAGCGAGTTCTCGCGCAACGTGACGGCCAACAGGCCGCCGATGATGAGCTGGGGGATGACGGAGCCGGCGATGAACAGCGCTGTATTGCGCAGCATCGGTGTCCAGCCCTGCAAGTACGGCAGCGTCCGGAAGTTCTGGAACCCGGCCCACTTCCAGCCGCCGGTGGTGAAGTTGGTGCCGTTCACGTACGAGAAAGCCATCCGGATCGTGTCATAGATCGGGTAGCCGAACATGACAAGGATCCAAACGACGATGGGCACGAGGAACGGCCAAGCCCGCGCTTTGCGCAATCCGGGGCGCCTTCTCAGGTGGAGATGCAGCGATGCGGCCGTCACGAGTTAACGAGCCCAATCTTCAGCGAGCGACGGGCCCCCGTGACCGGGAGCCCGTCCGGCTGGCATGAACCAGGCAAGGCTAGGTCGAAAGCTAGCTCTGGGAGGCGAGGGTGTTCTTGGCCGACGCCAGCGCCGCTGACAAGGCATCGGGAGCGGACTTCTGTCCCTCGAGCACCTGGGTTATGGCTGTCCCGAGGTCGCTCGAGTAGGTCTCGAACTTTGTACCGAGGGCGGTCGTCCGACCGACCCCGTACTTAAGCTCCTGGACGAACGGGATGACCCGCGGATCCGCCTTCTCGAAGGCCGGCCAGAGCGACAGACGGGCTGGGGTGTAGTTGAGCTTCTCATCGAACGTCAACTCAACGGAAGGCGTCTGAGCCCACTGCAGGAAGTTCCACGCGGCCTGCTCCGAGGCCGGGTTGGTCTTCGGGACGGTCCAGACTTCACCACCTAGCGGTACCGCCGGGTGGTCGCTGGGGCTCCTCAAGGGGATGGCGAATGTGCCCCAGTCGTTGAAGTGGTCAGCGATCAGGGTCGGGAAGTCCCATTGCCCGGTCTCGACCATGGCCAGCTGCCCAGCGACGAGTTGAGGGATATTGGTCGACTGGCACTGGGTAATGACTTCCTTATTGGCGTAACCGTCCTTCAGCATGGTGGCCCAGAAGTTGACCGCTGCCACCATGCCCGGCGCCGTCATGTCGTTGACATCGAGCCCTTGCTGGTAGATGTAGGGCAGGAACTGCCAGCCGGCGCTGCAACCGGCCACAGCTCCATACCCGACGGCCCCGTAGGTCAGGCCTTTCACCTTGCTGACGATCGTCTTGCTGTCGCTCAGCATTTGGGCCCACGTCGTTGGCACGCTGGTGATGCCGGCTTCGGCGAAGATCTTCTTGTTGTAGATGAAACCGAGGTCGTTCATCCCGTCGAGGATTCCGTAGATACCACCGTGGAACGTCATCTGGGGCCACTCGGCGGGGGCGAACTGGCTCATTTGGCCCCACTTGACGAGATAGGGCTTGATGTTGGTCCACTGCCCGGTGGCGTAGAGGCTCGGAGTGTAGGTGGGGTCAGCGATGGCGAGGTCCGGTAGCGAGTGCGTCGACGCCAATGCCAGCTCCTTCGACAGGAGCGACGAACCAGCCACGGTCTGGCGGTCTATGGTGATGCCTGGGTGGGTCTTGTCATATTGTTTGAATAGCCAGTCGAACGCCGCCCACTGCGGCAGCCCAGGTGTGTAGTAGTCGATCTCGGTGAGCGTGGTATGAGCGGGTGCCCCGTACGCCACCGAACTGGTCCCGATAACCCCAACCGCCAGCATGCTCGCCGCCAGACTTCCGGCGACAACGGCTCGACCGCGTCGCATGTTGCCCAGGGAATCCGAACGCGAATGCCTCATCATGATGTGCCCCCTCTGTGGGTTTAATCCGCTTGTTTAGCTTTTGTTCCAATCGCTCAGACCGCTCCAGGCTAATACGGCAGGAACCGAGAGATGTCGCGGCGGTCAAGAGATCTCCTAGGCCGCTGGGCGCGCCCATTCATCCTCGTCCCCTTGCTAGAGCAGCGATCATCGGGCTAGAAACGATTCCTGTATAGCGCACCGGGATCACGCTGTCAATGGGCTCGGTAGCCCCAGGAAAGGGCATCCCTCGTCGCCACGATGCCGCAGCAATCGATTCCTGCTCCCGGTCGACCGGCGGTCACGCAGCTTCCGGCCTGTAGCAGGACAGTCTATGTCTCCCGCCCCCTGGTGGCCGTACCGGACGGGCTCTACGCGACCGACCGAATTGGGAGACAAAGAAGCGTCGCGCACAGTTATGTCAGGGCCCCAGGCGAGTGCGGCTGATGTGCGTTTAGCTGCAAGTAGTCATTTGCGAATTCTTGATCGAGCAACTCGAGGGTGAAGTTTATCGACTTGCCGAAGCCTTCCAAGAAGGTGAAGAAGTTCGGGACTCCCGTAGCCCCATCGGCATTAGACGCGTTCGTGGGGCGAAGTAGCTCGGTGGCTGCTCCGGAAGTATGGATCTTCGCGACCAGGGACGCTGGTGCCATACTCACCGTCAGGCCACCATCGACCGCCGCTTTGACGGCACTTTCTAAATCTCTAACCCAAAAGGCCAGGTGGTGAAGACCTGGGGCGAAACGTTCACTCGCTCGGCTGTGACACGTCTGGCCCTCCATCGTTTCTATTAGCTCAATGGCGAGGCCACCGGCGCGCGCAAACGCGACCTTCACGCGCAACGGCCCTGGCGGCGCGCCGTCGACGAACACCCCGTCCTTGGCTGATTCTTCGTGGGTAGACCAGGTGTCGATCCCAAGAACAGAACCCCACGTCTCAGCAAACTCTTCAACGCTTGGGACGGCGAAACCGACATGTGAAAACCCGCAAATTCCAAGGTCTACGCTATTCATCGTATTAAAACCCTTTCCCATCTTGTAAGACACCTGCATCGAGGACGCTAGTCCAGGAGCGCACGACTCGCCCCGCCCCTCTCGGCTTCAGTTAACCGCCCTCTCCCGCGGCGTGTTCTTCTTCTCGGCGGTCTGGTCAGCCTTGAGGACGAAGTTGCTTGGGGCGAGGCAGAAGGGCCAAGTCAGAGGGAGCAAGGACGCTGCCGAGGAGCACATTCAGGTGCGGTACTCAAAGCAACTTGTGAGACCCGCGTCGACGACGAGGACGGCGCCGGTAATTCCCGACGCTTCACCGAAAGCAAGATAATCGATGGCAGAGGCTACCTCGGAGGCGGTCAGGATACGGCCAGCCGGGTTGCGAGCTGCACGCGTCGCCAAAAAGGCGGCCGGATTATCGGATGTCTCCAAATGTCGTCTGAACAGGGGGGTATCTGTGGTCCCAGGGCAAACACAGTTCGCTCGTATGCCCTGGCGCGCAAAATCGACCGCTACGGACTTGGTAAGCTGAATAAGAGCGGCCTTAGCCGCCCCATATGCAGCTAGGCCCTGCTCCGCATAAAGGCCGCTAACGCTCCCGACCGTAACAATCGACCCGCCACCGGCCTGGATCATTGTGGGCACACAGCTTCGCATTCCCAAAACTGCCCCATAGAACGTCGCTCGGAACACGGCTGTCCAGGTGTCTTGGTCAAGGCTTAGAATATCACCCACCGCCACCCGCGCCGCGCAGCAGACGAGAATGGTCGGCGGCACGGGTAGCTCAGCCTTAGCGAGCTCTCGGACCTGGTCCCAGGTATCAGGGTCGCCGACGTCGCCGCGAACCCACCAAAGCTGGTTTGACGTCCGAGAAGGAGGCATATCGGTGGGGGCGGGCTCGAAGTCGACGCCGATTACGTGAGTGCCACGCCCTAAAAAGCGCTCGACGGTCGCCGCGCCGATGCCGGAAGCTCCACCCGTCACAATTGCGGCCAAATTAGTCACCTGTGCCAAGTTCCACTGGGCAACCCAGAGTAGTCCTCGGTCGCTGGCACCACCATGTTGCGCATGTTGCGCGCGATCGAGTGACGATAGCCCTTGTCGTCGAGGCGGAACGTCTCGTCGGCCATCCCACTGGGACGCCTCTGGCCGACTGGCGTTCCAGGCACTGAAGTACGTTCCGGGAGGGTTCCCACTTGGCCCATGACCTCGGGCAGCGCTATTGTGTCGGCCATCGACATCGCCTTGTGGGCCGTGGCGCCGCACATCCTGATGGAGCTCCACGTGTCGCTGGTCTGTGCGGTCCCGAACGGCACGCGCCTCGAATCCATCCCGCAACTGGGCCCGGTCATGGCCAACCAGGTCGCCATCGCCGACGGTTACGCCTACCCGCCGACGGCCCCCGGCATTGGTATCGACTGGGACCGGGACAGGATCGCCCACGTCGCCGTCGACAGGGTCCTGGCCCAAGTATGAGGACGCAGCGGTATGCCAGTGTCATCGGCCTGAAGCCGGAGATGGAGGCCGAGTACCGCCGGTTGCACGCCGACGTCTGGCCCGGGGTGCTGGAGGCCTTGCGGCGGGCGAACGTCCGTAACTTCTCCATCTTCCTGCGCGACGGGATGTTATTCAGCTACCTGGAATATGCCGGCGATGACTTCGCCGGGGACATGGCCACCGTGGCCCAAGACGAGGCCACCCGTCGCTGGTGGGTGCTCACCGACCCCTGCCAGCAGCCATTGCCCACGGCCGAGGACAACCAGTGGTGGGCCCCGGCCGAAGAAGTGTTCCATCTCGACTGAACCGGAGGGAACGAGCTCTACCTCTCGAGCCCCTCCAGACCTAAGCTGCCCGGACCTAAGCTGAATCGTAAAACGCAAGGGGATCGCGGATGGGCGTTGAGCAAGCGTCGACCCAATCAGTAGAGGTTCCTCGGCCTGGTCCACGGGACTACAGCCTGACAGGGCCCGGGGGGGCGGCCGCTATCGCGGCCGGGCTCGCCGACGCCGAGTGGTACCGACCGCCAATTGACGCGGACCGGTTACGCAGTTTGATGGAGCGCACTAATGGCCGTGCGGCTCGCGATACGGCGCTGTGGTTCTTCTTGTTGGTAGGGACCGGGACCTTGGCTTTCATAAGTCTCGGCACCTGGTACGCCATCCCCGCCTTTGCCGCCTTCGGTGCTCTCTACGGCGGGTCAGCGGATGCGCGGTGGCACGAGAACGGGCACGGCACGGCATTCCGGACGAAGTGGGCGAACGACATTGTTTACGACATCGCCTCGTTCATGCTCCTCCGCGAGCCGACCTTGTGGCGGTGGTCCCATTTTCGGCACCACTCCGACACCATCATCGTCGGGCGCGATGCCGAGATCGGTTTTCCCCGCCCGACCCCGCGGTGGAAAGTAATCGTGGCCTACCTCAACTTGATAAAGGGCCCGCAAATGCTGTGGGTGACGGGCCAGCACGCGGTGGGCCGAATTGACGGGACCACTCGGGAGCTGGTCCCCACACAAGACTTCGCGCGGCTCAAATGGGAGGCCCGGGCTTTTATCGCTGTCCTGGTGGGGGTCCTCGGCTGGGCCATCGCCAGAGGGTCGATCGTACCGCTGCTCTTCGTCGGGCTCCCCTCGTTCTACGGCGCGTGGTTGGCGGTGTTCTTCGGCATAACTCAGCACGCCGGCCTGCGTGAGGACGTCCTCGACCATCGCCTGAACACACGGACGGTGTATATCAACCCGGTTTTTCGTTTCCTTTACCTCAACATGAACTATCACGTAGAGCACCACATGTTCCCGGCGGTGCCCTACTACAACCTCCCGGCCCTCCATCGAGAGATAAAGGCGTACCTGCCCCCGCCCAGGCCGTCGATGCTGGCCGCGTACCGCGAACTTTTCCACGCTTTGCGAGAGCAGCGGCGCGACCCGGAATGGCAGCTCCCCGTTGTCGATTTCCGGGACGGTCCTTACGTGACCACGGCCCAACCAGCTGGACAAACGCGGACGGCAGCGCTACCGGTGGTCCGAGAACTGCCGCAGGACGGCGGGGGCGTAGTGAGCCTCTCCCCCGCCGGAGCTGACGACGTCACCGCTGGAGAAGGGACCGACCTGGGCCCGGTGAGCTCGTTCGCCGTGGGCGAAGTGCGGCGCGTTGACCATGATGGCAATACGTACGCTCTTTATCGCCTGGGAGAAAACGAGTTCGCATTGACGGACGGACTGTGTACTCACGCCCAAACGCACTTAGCGGATGGCCACCTCGAGGGGGGCATCATCGAGTGCCCCAAGCACAACGGGAGGTTCGACGTACGGACCGGCGAAGCTGTCCGTCGCCCCCCAAGGCTCCCTCTCTGTACGTACGCCACAGAGGTCCAGGCCGGGAGAGTGATCGGGTACCTGGGCCCTCCCACCCTGGCGGCCGCCATGAATGAAGCGGTGTCAAATCCTGCGCAGGAGGCTTCAGGCTCGCTCACCTGATGATTGCCGACTGGGCCCCGCCTCGGACGAGGCCAGGGCTGGGCCTGGGACCGGTGGGGTTAGCCCCCCCCTTTGCCGTAGGTTAGCCCGAGCCAAAAGACGCCGACTAGCGGTATTCCGCCGAGCACGGGGGCCGTTTAGCGTTTGTTTGATGATTACGGCACACTCACTGACAAAGCGCTACGGCTCAGCTACGGCTGTCGACAACCTGACCTTCGAGGTCCCGGCGGGCGTGGTCACCGGTTTCCTGGGACCGAACGGCTCCGGCAAGTCGACCACTATGCGCATGATCATGGGCCTGGATTACCCCGACTCCGGGTCGGCCCTGATCGGCGGCAAGCCCTATGCCGAGTTGGCCTGGCCCCTGCGCCAGGTCGGCGGACTGCTCGACGCCAAGGCGTTCCACCCCGCTCGCACCGCCCGCAACCACCTGCGCTGGCTGGCCCTCACCAACGACATCCCGCTCCGCCGGGTCGATGAGGTCCTGGACCAGGTGGGCCTGAGCTCGGTTGCCAACCGGCGGGCGGGGAAGTTCTCGCTTGGCATGAGCCAGCGCCTCGGCATAGCCGCCACCCTGCTGGGCGACCCGGGTGTGTTGCTCTTCGACGAGCCGATCAACGGGCTCGACCCCGAAGGCATCCGCTGGGTCCGTCACTTCCTCCGGGACCTGGCTGCCGGGGGCCGGACCGTGTTCGTGTCGAGCCATCTGATCACCGAAATGTCCCTGACCGCCGACCGGCTCGTGGTGGTCGGCCGGGGCCGGCTGATCGCCGAGACGAGCGTGGCCGACTTCGTAGCCAGGAGCAGTGGCGGGGCCGTGAAGCTGGTCACCCCCGATGTGGGCGCCTTCACCCTGGCGCTCACCGGGATCGGGGCGACGGTCGGCGACGGTGACGGCGGGTCGCTGACTGTCGAGGGGCTGACCGCCCCGCAGGTCGGCGATGTCGCGGCCCGCCACGGACTGCGGGTCCACGAGCTGACGCCGGTCACTGCGTCCTTGGAGGACGCCTTCATGGAACTGACCCAGGACGAGGTGGAATACCGCCCGTCGACGATGGCCGGGGCGGTTGCCGCCGGCGCGAAGGAGTGACAGTTATGACCCTGGCCATCCAGAACGCCCCGCTGGGGCACTACCGCGTCAAGCACGTGGTCAAGTCCGAGGTCCTCAAGGTCCTGACGCTGCGGTCCACCGCCATCACCGTGGGCCTCACAGTTGTCTTCGGCCTGTTGGTGACGGGGCTCGTAACCAATGCCGCCTTGCACCACGGTCCCGGTTATTACATCGGCTTCGACCCGACCCAAAACTCGCTGATCGGGCTGATCGTTGCCGGCCTCACCGGAGGCGTGTTCGGAGCCCTGCTTATCACCGGTGAATACTCGAGCGGCACCATCCGGGCCTCGTTGGCGGCCACGCCCAGACGGCCTATCCTGCTGGCCGCCAAGATCGGCGTCGCAGCGGCGGCCGCGGTGGTCTTCTGTGAGCTACTGAGCTTCGTATCGTTCTTCCTTGGCCAGGCCGTCCTCTCCGCCGGCGGCGCTCCGTCGGCGAACCTGGGGTCGCCTGGCGCCCTCCGGGCCGTCGTCATGACCGGCGTTTTCATCGCCCTCATGGCCCTCATGTCGTTCGGTTTCGGGTTGATCCTGCGTAGCACTGCGGGGGCGATCGCCGCTTTCGTCGGCGTCATCTTCGTGCTGCCGCTCGTTATGCGCGCCATATCCGAACGTGACCTTCGCTACGTGCCGACCAACATCCTCACCAACTCCATCATGAGCACGGTCGACCAAGGGCCGGGAGGGGTACTCCGACCGGTCTCGCCGGCCATAGGGTTGTTACTGATGGCCATCTATGCCGCAATCGCCCTCGTAGTCGGTGCCGTGCTGTTCCTCCGACGAGACGCTTGAGCGAGGCCGGCGCCGAGGGCAGCCGGGTGCAGATCCGGATCCCAGAGGACCGAGCCGCACAGGCCAAGCGCCTGGCCCGGCTCATCGGCCGGGAGCCCTTTCACAAACGCAGTTGGGCGGAGCTGGGGTTTTTCCTCGCCAGCTCCGCCCTGGCATGGGCGGGGGCGCTCGCCCTCGCTGCGCTCGGGTTCGCCGGGCTGGTGCTCACGGTCGTGGTCGTGGGCGTCTTTATCCTGGCCGTCGGCTTGGGCGCCGCTCGGGGGCTGGGCTGTTGGCAGCGGGCGCTGGCGCGGCGGATGCTGGGCGAGGAGATCTCCGAGCCTGAGCCGCTCGGCCCCCGCCCGGGGTTGTTCGGGTGGTTGCGGGCGTCCCTTGGGGACTGGACCGCCTGGCGGGCCGTGGCCTACTTCGTGGCCAAGCTGCCGCTCTCAGTCTTTGGCGTGTGGTTCGCCCTAAGCGTCTGGGTCGAGGCGCTGTTCGGCATCGCTTCGCCGTTGCTCGGTGGCAGCGGACCAGACAGGTTCGGCGCCTTTAGCCGGCTGTTCGACCCCGGCTACAACAGCGGGTCGGCGCCCGGCTTTGCGACCCACGTCGGTGTGTTCGTGACCGGGGTCGCGTTCCTCTTTATCGCCCCGTGGACGATGAGGCTGGTCGTGTACCTGGACAGAGGGATGATGCACTTGCTGCTCGGCCCCGGTGCCGGGTCGTCCCGGGTGAGGAGCCTCGAGGAGTCGAGATCCAAGGCCCTCGACGCCGCCACGGAGACCCTCCGCCGTATCGAGCGCGACCTCCACGACGGCACACAGGCCCAGTTGGTGGCCCTGGCGATGCGGCTCGGTCAGGCCAAGGAAAAGCTCGACCACCTGGGCACCGAAGACGGGACCGCCGAGCTGCCGGCCATCCGGCGCTTGGTCGACGAAGCTCACCGAGGCGCCAAGGATGCGATCACGGACCTCCGTGACCTGGCCCGGGGCATCCACCCGCCGGCGCTCGACACCGGCTTGGAAAACGCCCTCGCCACGCTCGCATCTCGCAGCCCGGTGCCCACGGAGCTGACGGTCTCGATCGCGACCCGGCCCAGCCCGGCCGTCGAGGCCATCTGCTATTTCTGCGCCGCTGAGCTGCTGGCCAATGTGGCCCAGCACGCTCGCGCGTCGCGCGCCTCCCTCACCTGCGCCCAGTACGGTCCGTGGCTAAGGATCGTCGTGCGCGACAACGGTCGGGGCGGCGCCGCACTCAGCCGCCTCGGCCCGTCGTCGAGCGGCTTGGCCGGGCTCGCCGACCGCGTCGGTGCCGTCGACGGGAGCCTCAGCATCGCCAGCCCACCGGGCGGGCCGACAGCCGTCACCGTTGACCTGCCTTCCCGCTCCTGAACATGGCGGACGCTGACGCCGTACGGGTCGTGATCGCCGAGGACTCCGCCATCCTGCGCGACGGGTTAGTCCAGCTTCTCGCGGACAGGGGTTTCGCCGTGACCGGCGCCGTCAGCGATGCCATCAGCCTGGAGCGAGCGGTGGCTGCCGATCCGCCCGACGTAGCAGTGGTCGACATCCGCATGCCCCCAACGTTCACCGACGAGGGGCTGCGGGCCGCCATCGGCCTACGCCAGAGCCATCCTGGCGTGGGGCTGCTGCTGTTCTCCCAGTACATCGAGACCCGCTACGCGGCCGAACTGCTCGCCGGTGGCGCGGCCGGGGTCGGCTACCTGTTGAAAGACAGGGTCGCCGACGTGGCCGACTTCGCAGAGGCACTGGTGCGGGTGGCCTCCGGGGGCACCGCCCTCGACCCAGAAGTCGTGACCCAGCTAATGGGTGCCTCTCGCCGTACCGACACTCTGGCCGGACTGAGCGGCCGGGAGCGGGAGGTGCTCGCCCTGATGGCAGAAGGGCGGACCAACTCCGCCATCGCCGCCAGTCTTGTCATCTCAGAGGGAGCGGTAGAGAAACACGTAGCCAACATTTTTTCCAAGCTGGACTTACCAGCGACCTCCAGCGATCACCGCCGGGTGCTGGCAGTGCTTCGCTACCTGGAAGGATGATCTGCAGTCCCCACCGCCTGCCTCACGCCCGTGCGCCGGAAGCCGAAAGGTGGAACGAAGTGGCGCACCTACCAATTCAGGCTCGACTCAGAGCCGGGATGACCCGCCTGGCATTTGCACCGTAGATGTCGACCAGTACGTCCAGGGGGAGGTAGACACCGGAAATGGTCCAACGCCCGGTCTTGGGCGGGTCGCTCTGGGAGTAGGGAAAGTGCTCATCGTCAGTCTCGCAGAACCGAAAGTAAGTCGCGTACGCCGCCTCGGTGGGAGGAAAAACATCCGTCCCAAAAAGCACTCTCGTTGGATGACGAAGGACGAGCCTTCTCGCTGCCCGAGGCTGGCGCCCGAGCTCAGATATCCGGGCGCCGATATCGACATAGAAGTTGGCATAACTGTCAAGCATGTTGCCCACCCAGCCAAGATTTTGGGCATAGCAGCCCACGTGCGCGCCAATGAAGGTGACGTCTGGGTTGGCCGCCACGACTTGCTCGAGAGCGTCGATGAGAACTTGAAAGCGAGGGAACCTTGGGTCGGCGAAATGCCAATCGGGATGGGCCACCAACTGCTCGAGACGTTCGTTCTCCTCGTTCAGCGGCTCGAAGTGGGCAGGAGGGTCGGCGATGTGGATCAACACCGGGAGATGAAGTTCAGCAGCGACGGTCCACACTGGCGCGAGGCGCTGGTCATTACAAATGATCAGTTCACCCTTTTCGTCGCGGACCTCAAGACCGAGGGTCTTTAGTACCTTGATGCCGGCCGCCCCCCTCGAGGCTGACTCCCTAACGTTCTCGGCCAAACGGTCCGGCCATCCCGCCGTCCGGCATTCGTCCCAGTTTGGGCGACAGAACGTGCAAAACTTCCCGGGGTACGACCGGTCGTAACGGTTGAGGTTCGCTTCGAGCGTTTCTCCCCAGTGACCATCAAGGTTGACGACGGTTTCGACGTTGCATTTGTCCATTAGCGCGACGAGCCTTCCGACGTCTGGCACGGTCCAGTCGTCGCCTTTTCCCGAGTCCCTAAAGACGTCGCTTTGCCTCCCCAGATGGTTATGTACGTCGACTACAGGCGCCGATGCTCGTGGAACTTCGTGGACCGCCACATGCAGCGTGGACCGTGGCCGGTAGTCCCGAAGCAGTATGTCGTTCCAATCTCGTTGCAATCTGGCACCTTCCTCCAGCGCTGGCAACATCGGCTGTTCTGCGGCTGTTTTGCGAGCCCAGGTTGTCGGGCCGCGCCAAGCCACGTGGACGGGGGCGACTTCGAGCCCATCCAGACCTCGCTGGGCAACTTTGGGCCGCTCAACCAGGCGCGATTACGTGAGCACCCTGCTCCCCCTTCGAGGGGTCGACGCGCCAGCCGGTCCGAACGCGCAATTGTCTTGGGTCGTCAACCGCCTTGACCACCGCCAAAGCGTCGTGCTGAGCCCTTAGGTATGGTGGTCGCCGCTCCTTGCTTCTTGCGGCCCGAGTTCAAGTGGCGGTCAGTCCACGCAGACCAGGGATCGCCCCAGCGATGGTCCGGCTCAACAGCCGATTCGTCAGGCCGTCATGACCTGGATGACCTTCGAGGAGGTCTTCATGCCTCCCTCCGGAATAACGGCGCGTACCTCCAGGATGCCGTTGTGGTAGCTGGCTTTGATGTCATCCTCACTGACGCCCTCGGGCATAGCAAAGTCGCGGGCAAACGAGCCGTACCGGAACTCACTTCGGTAGCCGGGCTTCTCGGTCGTCTCGGGGTCTTCGTGGCGTTCGGCCCGGATGTGCAACGTATCGCGGGTGAGGCTCACTTCGACATCGGTGGTCGGGTCGATACCGGGAAGCTCCGCTTGGATTACCAGCTGACCGGCGTCCTGGAACTCTTCGACTCGCATCCAGGCGCTGTGCTCACGGTCCCAGTCGACCTCCGCGGCGGCCATTTCCGCGGCGACCTTGTCGGCTTCGGCGATGTCTTCGTCGCTCACGGTGTGCACCTCCGTTTGCCCGCCCAGCTCGGTGAGCTTCCCGGACACCTCCGCCGCCTGACCACCGGCCACGAGCACACCGACAGCCGCCTTGCCGTTGGCCAGCTCAGCGGTCAGCCGGTCGCGGTCGTTCCCCCCAAGGCCGAGGTTCTTGTGATGGAGGGCACCGAGGACCCCGCCGGCGACGGCCCCGGCCAGCAGGCTCGGTGGGACGAAGACGGCCAGGATAACGCCGATCCCGGCGCCCTTGCCGACGCTACGCCGACCGAGCTTGTGGGTCTTGACCTTGCCCTTCTTGTCGAGGACGAGGACGCCGATGGCGTTCAGCTTGATGTCGCCGTCCGCCTTGTCCCAGGACTTCAGGGACGTGACCGCCGCATCGGCGGCCGCCTCGTCTGGGAAGATCGCCAGTACAACCTGCTTGTCGCTCATTCGAGTGGCTCCTAACCAAATAGCGGCTTCCGCCGCATATGCCCCTGGGATAGGGGCAACACCTCGAATTGTCCCTCCCCCCAGGGCGGGGCCGACCCACCCTGTTGCGGGTGGACTTGGGACGACCAGCGAGCGCGGCCAGCTCCGCGTGAGAGGGTCCCAAGCTGACGCGTAGGAGCTTCCATGCCCGGCGCCGGGCCGGGCGATCTCGGCTGGCCACGCGACTACAGGCCCCATCTCCGTACAGGTAAGCCCAGCGGCGGAGACCGTCTCGCTTCGTTACCCCGGCTCGCTCGAGTACCGGCCGTCTTGTCCATTTTTCGACGCCGGACCGGGGCTGAGCGCGATTTTTACCCGTTTTCCGGCTAGAAATGGTCACGGCGCCACCGCCGGGCCCAGCTAACCGGAATGAAAACGACGGAGCCCTCGACGCGCCACCTGGCCACGGCGCCTGCGTGGGCAAAATGCGGTGAACGACGCGGTGGGCCAACTGCTGGGCAATGATGGAGCTATCGCAAGCATCCAGGTGGTGGCCACAGTCGAGGGGCGGTTTGACGACCGCCTGGCGGCCACCGGCTCTGAGCTTTTCTCGGCCACCGACCTGGTGCTGACCACGTGGGATGCCGGCAGCGAGGTGCCCACAGTCATCGGCGAGCTGCGGACGGACGGCCCGAGGCCCGGGCCGCTCGTGGCGGAGGGGGGGCGGGTGGTTTGGGGCGCCGCGTTGATCGGCAGCGCCAACAGCACCAATGACCAACAGGTCCGCTCCGCCGTCCCCGAGCTCGGCGAGGCGGCTCCCCGTCACTTCCGTCTCCGGTTCGGGGCCGCTTCCCTGGACGGCAGGCAAGTCCTGCTCTATGTGGAACGCGTGGAGCCGCGGGCCAAGGCGGGCCGGCTTCCCGAACCGCCCGGGCCGCGCTGGCGGTGGGTGATAGCGGACGCCGGCCTCACCTCGGTCGCCCTTTCCCGGGACGAGGCCATTACCACCGCTCGTTGGGACGAAAGTACTGCACTTGTAAGTACCTCAGTTGTGGGCCGGCTGAGCTCTTTCGTCCTCTGGTCAGCCGACGGGGCCCAGACGCTGACACTGGAGGATGGGACGGCGGCCCGCAGCCTCGTCCCAATGGGAGACGGCCGATGGGTGGCCGGGATGGCCAGCGGTCACGTGGTTACCTTCACCGAGGGTGGGACCGACGCCGACGTCGCCGCCCACTCCCGCCCCGTCACCGCTTTGGCGTACCACCGCGGCTCCAGCTTGTTAGCCAGCGGCGGAGAGGACGGTCGGATTTTGGTGACGCGTCATTCAGGCTCGAGCTGTGACCTGGACACCGGGGAGCCGGTGGAGGCGCTTGCGTGGGCCAGTAATGGCGCCCTCGTGGCCAAGATTGGCGGGGCCGATGGCCGGTTGCTGGTTACGCGGCCAGGGTGAGACCTCGGTCGAGTCAGGCGACGGGCAGCTCTCGGGCGAGGCTCTTGTGCACGAAGCCGACGCGGCCGCCACGATCGACCGCCAGCCACGCGCCGTGCTCGCCGAAGACATCGAGCCGTGTGGGCATGAAAAGAAGTTCCAATACGGAACCGGCAAAGCTGGGGTTGGCTCGCAGCCGCACCCCCTCCCCGGCGATCACCCCACGCCTGGTGACCGACTCTACGTACGTGTCGTTTATGCCATCACCGTCTGTGTCGAGGTTGGGCGCCGGAGCGCCCCCGACGACGGCCGCCACGGCGTGACCGGCGAGACCGAGGGTTGTCAGTACGTCACTTTCCGCCGCGCCGCCTCCCGTGAGGCCGTCAACCGTCTCCCCCGCGGGCATTACGACATGACGGGTGGTCTTGGCGTTTTCCAGCAGGAAGGCATGGCAGCCGGCGTCGTCACGGCCTCCGGTCACGCCCCACAAGGCGAGCTTCATCTGCGCCCGGGTCGGTGCGCCGGCCGAAGCCAGGGGCAGTAGGCCCCCGGCACTGGGCGCCAGCCAGCCAGAGCTGAGGTGGGGGGCGGCTGCGATGGTGGTGCCAAAGCCGTCGAGCTCGGTGAGGAAGTCCGCCCCGTGCCCGGGGTCGTCGATCATCCACACCTGGTCGATAGCCAGCTGGCCGCCCGGCCCTGCAAACGCGTGGAGCGGCGTGAGTACCGACGACTCCTCGGCCGCCGACAAATCGTTGTTAGCGCCGCCGACGAAATTAGGGTTCTGTCGGGCCGGGTCGTCGAGTTCTCCCAGACCGCCAGCGACCGAATTCGCCAAACGGTTCATGAGACTGGCGTTGTCGCTGTCGGCGACCACCATGTCGTACAGGGTGTGGATCACGCGGTCGGTCCAACCGGTGATGGCTTGAGCCTGGCGGAGACCGATGCGGTGGAGAAGCTCCGCTTTGTCGCGCGCCCATACGACCACGACGGCCCGCATGCACCCCTCCGGCTCCCGCCCGTGCTCGATGTATTCGGGCAGGTTGGCTGAGGCCGCCACGGGGTCGGAAGGTATCTGCTGGTGCACCACTCCGGTCGCGTTGCCGGCGGCGTCGACGTCCATGTAGGTGCCCGCGGGCACCGAGGCAATGTTGCCCTCGACGACGCGGCCTGGAGCGAGCTGACGGAGGCGGGAAGCGAGGCTGGGATTTTTCGCTAGGGAACCCAGGATCGCTTTGCGCGCCCCAGCTGGATCCTTCGGCAATTTGGCGGCGACTTCGTCCGCCTGGGTCAGGCAGGCATTGAGCACGATCCGCGCGTCCGGGCCGGCGTCCATGTGGCCGATTAGCCCGCGCAGGAACTTCTCGGTCCGCGCCCGGTTGTGGGCGAGGTTGATCTCCTGGGCGCCGCTTACCTGTCCGGTGGGGCTGGGCACGCCGGCCAGGTCCATCGCCTGCGATTCTCCATGCCCGGCCAGCATCAGCTGCTGGATCCGGTGATGCTGGCCCTGACGGTCGGCGATCGTTGCTGCCGCCCCCCCGGCGGCCTCTAGTGTGGCCGGGCCTTCCACCATCACCGTCAGGTTCCTCGGGTGGACGACGAGGTCGGTGAGAGCACTGTCACGATGGAACGCACCATTCCAGTCCGAGCCCGTATGGAGGATCAGCAGCAAGGGCTTCTTGCGGTCCTCGACGGTCTCATTAGTCGCCAGCTGCGTGAGCAGTTTGGCTTCGAAGCGATGGTAGTTGTGCACCAGGGCGGGGCTACCGATGAAAGCCTCAGGGCGCGTGCGCGTCTTTTTCGACCATGTCAAGATAGGAGCTGGCGTCAGCCCCGTCGTCTGCCTCCAGGTAGGCATGCGATTTGGAAAAATAGTCGGCAAGATTGTTGACCTCGGGAAGACCCTTGGCGATTAGCCGCTTGAATTGGGCCTTGCCTTCGTCCTTGGTCCCCAATGCGTGGTGCAACGTCGCCCGCGGCAGCGCTCCCTCGAGGGTAAGGAGAGCTATCCCCGACGTCAGGGCATCTACGAGCACCGGAGTCGATGAAAGCCCGGCCGTGTCGGTGGATTGGACGCCGCGGGCGTAGGCCCGCAGCGTCTCCCGGTCGTCATTTGCGAGCCCGTTGGACTCCAGGTCGTGGACTTTCATCGATTCGCAGGCGCCCAGGGGGGCCGGCTGGCCGCTACGGACAAACTCGAGCACCTTCTCCAGCGGATCCCTGGCGGGACCGAGAGCGGGATCGGTGGCCCAGTCCGGTCGGCTGTCCGCGTAGGAATCGAGATCTCCCACTGTCATGGTGTCGAAGTCGACCACCGGGCGGAAAGGGGTCGTGGCCGGGCCGGCCGGAGCGGCGGCTGGGCCAGGATCGCGCTGAGCCGACAGGGCCTTGGCTATTGCGCTGTTCCCGACCAGGCATTGGAGGCTGAGCAGCCGTTCCGCCGGGGTACCACCCTCGCCGATTTCTGAATGAGCGCTGATGCGGGGCCGCGACCGAGGCCTGCTCGCCTTGCGGTTGGCGGTCGCGTACCCCAAATCCATTGCGCGTCACTCTAACCATCGTGGATTGCCCGAAAGGGCAATTAACAGGGGCCGTCCGGGCACCCCCTGCGAGGAATATGACCGGGAAGATAGAGGAGTACTTGCTCGGACTATCGGAGCCCTTTTCGGTCTGAGTGATCGTTTTTATGCCTGGGCCGCTGCGACCCCGCATTGAAATAACGGCAGACCCGTTAGGGCGGCCCAGGAGAGAACAGCACCCACGAGCCCGGCCGAGTCGACCAGGCTGGCCACGGCAACCAGGGCGTTGGGGGACAACTTTTTCCGTACAGATGAGAGGACCACGGCCCCGATGAGCGAGCCGACCCCCAGGGCGGCCAGCAGTAAGCCGTACCCGCCAGATCCCAGTCCGAGCCGGCGGGTGGCCACCAGAGGTAGCAGGGCCCACGA
The DNA here is from genome assembly GCA_963750465.1 of uncultured Acidimicrobiaceae bacterium. GTDB lineage: Bacteria > Actinomycetota > Acidimicrobiia > Acidimicrobiales > Palsa-688 > Fen-671. The sequence continues at coordinate 401,773 of CAVVRE010000001.1, read as the reverse complement.
GCGCGCTGGCGGGAACGAGGAACAGCACCGCTCGAAGAAGTATGCGACGTACCACCGGTGCGTGGCGGACATACCGACCGCCAGAACGCAACGCCGGCAGGAAGCGCTCCGGCAGATCAGGTCGATGACCGAGACGGGGATGGACGGCCACCACGGCGCCGTACACGGCAAAGGAGGCGGCGTTGACCGCGAACACCGCCGTTACGCCGACCCGGGCGACGAGCAACCCGGCTATGGCGGGCCCGATGGCCCGGGACGTGTTGACGCTGATCGCATTGAGGACGGCGGCGGCGGGGATCTGCTGGCGAGGGACCAAGTCGGGAACTAGCGCCTGGTAAGCCGGGGTAGCCACCACGGTGCCCGTGCCCAATAGGAAGGTGAACATAAGCAGTAGCGCGGCTGACATACGGCCAGCGGCCGTGAGTGCGGTCAGCGCCGCGCCTGTGACAGTCATCCCGGCCAGGACAGCCAGCAGGAGCCTTTGACGGTTGAATATGTCGGCCAGCACACCGCTCACCAGCGAGAAGAGGACAGCCGGGAGTGCAGTCGCCGTCTGCACCAGCGGTACCAGGATCGTCGCGTGCGCCTTGTCGACGAGCAGCCATTGGGCGCCTACCGTCTGCATCCAGGTACCTATGTTGCTGAACAGCGCCGCAGTCCACAGCGCCCGGAAGAGCTTCGTCTGCAACGGCGCCCAGGTCGAAGTTCCGGCTACCCGGTCGGCCATTCCTCCCCTCTCGCTCCGACGCACCGAAAAGCGTGCTAGCCAGTTGATCAGTTCGTGCTATCACCAGAAACCGGAGGCCCCGGCCATCGCCACGACGGTGGAAGTGGTCAAAAGGTCAAGTTGTCGATCGGTTACATGGAGACGCGGTCGCTGTCGCTACCCGTGGCCAAACGGTGAGATGGCCACAACTCGTGGTCTCGTCCGGGCAGCAGCAGCGGGCTGCAGGCCGCCGGACCGGCCCGATGCTGACATCTGGATCCCCACATGGGCGCAGCCATTGAACGCCACGGTGACCGCTCGGAGAGCAGGACGATAGATGCCGAAGGAGGCCGCCGTCTAGGCCAAGCGGGCCGATCTTCGTCATCCTTCACAGAACCATCAAGATTGCCCTATGGCCGTCCCCTAGGGTGCGCCAGGTGCCGAACCCGAGGGCTTTTCGAATTGCGACGCTCATGGCGCTGGCGAGCGCGGCGATAGTGGCCATCTGGAGCGGCCCGTCGGCCGCGGCTACTCCGACAGCACCGGTGGTCCTGTCTGCTCATGCCACCCCGAGCGCGCTCGGCCCGAGCGGGGGCACGGTGACCGTGACCGGCAGGGTGAAAAACGCCCGTTCCTGCCAGATCGAGGTGCTGTCACGCCAGTCGTTCCCCGTTGTGTACTCCCACAACCCGACCACCGCCTGTCAGAACGGCACGTTCTCGGCTCATGTCCTCGTCGGGGCAAACCCGAGCCCGGTGAAACGCAGCGTGGCTTTCGCCCTGGTGGCGCGCGACGGCGGCCTGTCGTCCATTGGGCGCTTCTACGTGTTACTGGCGCCGCTTCTGGCGCCCTCGGTCCTGTCTGCTCATGCCACCCCGAGCGCGCTCGGCCCGAGCGGGGGCACGGTGACCGTGACCGGGAGGGTGAAAAACGCCCGTTCCTGCCAGATAGAGGTGTTGTCAGGCCAGTCGTTCCCCGTTGTGTACTCTCACAACCCGACCACCGCCTGTCAGAACGGCACGTTCTCGGCTCATGTGCTCGTCGGGGCCAACCCGAGCCCGGTGAAACGCACCGTGGCTTTCGCCCTGGTGGCGCGCGACGGCGGCCTGTCGTCCATCGGGCGCTTCTACGTGTTACTGGCGCCGCTTCTGGCGCCCTCGGTCCTGTCTGCTCATGCCACCCCGAGCGCGCTCGGCCCGAGCGGGGGCACGGTGACCGTGACCGGGAGGGTGAAAAACGCCCGTTCCTGCCAGATAGAGGTGTTGTCAGGCCAGTCGTTCCCCGTTGTGTACTCTCACAACCCGACCACCGCCTGTCAGAACGGCACGTTCTCGGCTCATGTGCTCGTCGGGGGCAACCCGAGCCCGGTGAAACGGACCGTGGCTTTCGCCCTGGTGGCGCGCGACGGCGGCCTGTCGTCCATCGGGCGCTTCTACGTGTCGTTGGCGGCACGTCCCCCAAACCTTCCCCCTCCACCGCCGCCCCCACCGCCCAGCCAATACATGCCCGGGTCAACGGGTTACGACGTTTCTTGGCCCCAGTGCCAAGCACGGGGCTCGGCGGTCACAAAATCCCTACCCAACGGGCCGACGTTTGCCGTGGTGGGCGTAAACGACGGGACGATCGGTGGTTTTAACAGCTGCTTCGCAGCCGAATCGGCGTGGGCGGGGCAAGCGTTCTCCGTGTACATCATCCTGCAACCGGCGCCGTCGGGCAGCCGGGCGGCCTTTGAGATGTCGGGGCCGAAGTCGTCATGCGCCGCCACCAACCAACAGTGCGCTGCTTACAATTGGGGCTACAACTACGCCGAGGCTGACTTGGCCTTTGTGCGCGCCCAAGGGCTCCAGCCTCAGATCTGGTGGCTCGACGTCGAAACAGCCGAGGGATGGACGACATCGGCAGCGGCACAACCGGCGAACGCGGCCGTTGTCCAGGGAGCCCTCGACGCCCTCACCGGCGCCGGCAAGACGGCCGGGATCTATTGCACCTGGTACCAATGGGGCCAAATAACGGGCTCGTACATACCGCCGGCGCCGGTACCCATCTGGGTGGCCGGGGCGACCAGCCTCCGCAACGGCTACTACAGCGCCCTGTCGTACTGCCAACGAGCGCTGTCGGCCGGCGACCCTTCCACTGTCTCCTCCACCAACATCGGGTTCGCCGACGGCACCCCCTTGCTTGTGCAGTACGCGTACACACCCGGCCCGGTGCCCGTCGATAACGACTACGCCTGCGGGTAGGGCGGCCCGGAGCTGGGGTGAGGCACGCCACCCGGGCGGGAAACAGAACCCCCTGTCTCCCTTGGCGACTTTGCGACGGACGAGCTCTTGGTGCTCGCCCTCAGACTACGCGAAGGGTGGATGCGACGCGGCCCGCGGGCTCGTAGCGTAATGCTCGAGATTGCTGATCGGGCCCGGAGCCCGTGCGGGGTGGGCGTCCCCAACGCCGGAGACGCCCGACCCAGCCCCGCACATTGAAAGGACGCTAAAGGGTGATCGCGGTGGTACTGGCCCAAGCGCTCGGGGCGCCCTACGAGGCGCTCAACGGGTGCTGAGCCCTGGGGAGGCAGGACCTTCTGCCGAGAATGACCTTCGGGGCTCCCGGCCCGTTACCGCCAAGAAGCTCGTGGTCCGGGCGGTGGCCGTGGGTGCTGCCGGGCTTGCCCTCTATGTAGTTCTACCCAGCCTGACCAAAGTGGTCGCCTCATGGCCACGCCTGTCCTCCCTCCAGCCCGTGTGGATGCTCGGTGTTTTAGTAGCCGAATCGGTGAGTTTTGCTTGCGCATTCGCCTCGCAACGCCTCTTTTTGAAGACCCGGGCTTGGTTCCCGGTGGTCTGCGCCGGCTTGGTCGGCAATTCGGTCACCGACGTCCTGCCTGCCGGCGACGCCTTCGGGGCCGGAGTGCAGTTCGAGATGCTGAAAAAGGGAGGGGTCGATGGCAGTAGCGCCGCTGGTGGGCTAGCCGCCTCCTCGATGCTCGGTATAGGTGCCTTGCTGGCGCTTCCTGTCTTCGCCCTTCCCGCCATCCTGGGTGGCTCCCCGGTCAGCCCCGGGCTCCAGCGCACCGCGCTTGTCGGGCTCATTGGCTTCGTCGTTTTCGCCGCCGGTGGCTTCATCGTCCTCGCCACCGACAAACCATTGGCGCTAATTGGCCAGGTCGCCCAACGCGTTTGGAACGCGTTGGCCCGTCCCAAACCCCCCCTGAACGGATTGGACCGACGTTTGTTGCAGGAGCGCGACGCCATAAAGAGCGCTCTCGGCCAGAAATGGCGCCAAGCCGTCTTGCTCACGACCGCACGTCTCGGCTTTGACTACTTGAGCCTACTGTTTGCCCTTCGGGCCACCGGGAGCGACCCCCGTCCGTCGCTCGTGCTGCTGGCCTACGCGGCCACCGGCATCATTGCCCTTTTACCGTTCACTCCCGGAGGGCTCGGCCTCGTCGAAGCGGGCCTGAGCAGCATGCTGATCCTGGCCGGCGTTAGTGCCACGAATGCTTTCTTGGCCACCCTGGCGTACCGCCTGGGCTCCTATTGGCTCCCGCTTATGGCCGGCCCCATAGCTTATTTGCTGTTCCGCCATCGATACGGCGCCATGGCCCAGCCGCGCCCGGACGCCGGCCACCGAAAGGAGCCTCGTCCGTAAAGACCGGGGTACAGGCGGCCCGGGTGGCGGGCGCCCTCTTCCGGTTAGTACCGTCCTGTTTCTACTGGCGGAGAAATACCAGGTGAAGCGTGAACACGGCTTTGGCCTCACGCCGCCTCGGTGCTTGCAGGTCGGGTGCCGGCCACCAGCCGGCCGCGACGCTGGCATCGAGCACGGCCTGCACACATAGGAAATCCATCGTCACCGTTGCCTCGAACGCCACCGGGGCGCTGTGCCCCCCTCGTGCCAGCGTTCCCGTAACCCAGGCCTGATCACGTGGGACGAGAAGGACGTGCTCGCTTCGGAACGTCACCACCGGGTCGTATCTTCCTCTCCCCTTTTCCTGAAACTGGCGGCGTCGCCGGTCCGGCAGCCCGCCGTGGAGCAGAACTGGCGAGCTGCCATTTCGGCCGTTTCCTCAGGGCGCTGCTCCCTCGGCACCGCACGCACGAAACCGCGCCGAACGGTGCCCGAGAAAGCCCCCCCGGGGCGGTGGGCTACGGGACCACAAGCAGACGGTCAATGACGTCGTTCACTCCAGGCGCCGCCCAGGCCGTGTCTTCGGCGGTTTGCATCGCGGCGTAGGAATCGGTGGTCCCGTCCAGGTAGATGGTGCTGCCGTCGTTGGTGACATTGATGACGGAGTCGTCGAGGACCGCTTTGCGGCCCAGCGCGTCAGCGATACGGGCGGCCACGTCGCTCGGTACCGGGTCGCTCGAGATCGTAATCTTGTCGGTGATGCCGCGCACCCCGCTAACCCGCTGTGTGGCGAACTTGGCGGCCTGGCGCTGGAAGTGCCCTCGGACGTGACCGCTCAGGGTGACCCAGCCGTCCTGGACGTCAACGCTGACGGCGCCCTTAGGCACGAAACGGTCCGCATCAAGAGCCTCCATGCACCGGGCGGCCACGTCGCCATCGACTAGAGCCTCGCCGACGGGGCCCACCAACAACTCGTTGTCCAGAGAGGTGACACCACTGACGCCCCACGCGTCGTCTGTCGCCGCCAGCAGGTCGGCGTACGTGGGCACGGCACCGGTAAGAGTGACGCGACCGTCGTCGGCTTTGACGTTAACCTGGCTGTCGTCGAGCGAGGGGTCCCAAGACAGCTCGTCCGATACGTCCTTTTCCAATATATTGTTCGGCTTGCGCATTTATCTGTCCTTTCTCAGGCGGAATCTTCCGCAACCTCGTTGTCCGAATAATTCCGGTCCTTTAATCGTGGGGTGGCCTTGCTCGTTCCGCCATCACGTGATCGCGGGGTTGAGTGCCCGGACGGGCTGCCTTCGACACTGGACGCCGGCCTACTCCGCCGGCAACTGCCGACTATTCGGCCGACAGCGGCGGCAGACTATTCGTGGGTGGGGCTGCCTGTAGGGACAGACTGGTCCTGTGCATCGGGTGGCCCGGGAGGTGTCGAACTCCAGATTTCCCTCACGACGACCTGTACGACACCGGCCGTAGGGATAGCGAGCAGGGCCGCGACAAAGGCGGCAAAGGTCCCACCGAGCCAGTTGCCGATGTCCACGCCGATAAGGAGGGCAACCATTACGAGCAACGGGTTGACTTTTACGGTCCGGCTCATGATCACGGGGTTTAGTACGTGGTTCTCGACCTGTTGGTAGACGACGAAGACGACCGCAGTTATGATGCCTGCGCTGAACGAGCGTGTCAGTGCAAATAAGACCGTAGGTATGCCGGCCAGAGCACCTCCGACGGATGGCAGAAAGTCGACCAGGGCCACCCACAGAGCCCATATCGGTGCGTACGGGACCGACAGCAGCTCAAGGGTGACGAACACGACCAACCCGGCAATGACCGACGTGAGCAGGTCACCAAGCACATAGCCGGCCAACGACCGGCTGATCTCGGCTCCTAGCCGTTGCCACCTGGAGGAGCGCTCAGGAGACACCATGCCGAGCAGGGCCGCTCTCAGCTTGGGTCCTTCCAGCAAGAAAAGGACCACCAGGATGTAAGCCGTCCCGAGTACAACGAGGCCAGACGCGGCTCCCTTCCCCACCGCCAGGGCCGGGCGACCAAGACCCTGAGCCAGGTCGACCAACTTGGGCAGGTTTTGGCGGGCCCAGTTCTCGAGCCGGTACTTCCGCACGAGGTGGCCAATCCATCCCTGGCCGTGTTCCACCTTGTTCAAATACCCGGGGAGGCTATTGGCAAAGTGGACCACACTGTTGATGAGGGGATGGCCGAACAGTACGACCAGACCGGCGAACACCAGGAGCGCCCAAAGTGTCACCACTGTTACCGCCAGGCCCCGCCGATGGAGCTTTTTTTCCACCGCCCCCACCAACGGGTTTAGTACGAGGGCGACGAAGCCGGCGACGACCACCAACAGTATGGAGGCCCGCAGGATGTAGAGGAGTTTGCCGGTCAGGTAAGCGAGGCCAACCAGCGCGATGGTGACGACGATGGTCTGAAGGGGGATGTGCTTGGCTGTGGCCACCTGCAGGACGCGCTCATGACGGGCCTCGAGGGTAGGCGGGACAGATGGCGGGGCCGGATCCCCTGTCGGCGGTGTACTGACCGCCCTGTGGCCATTATCCTCCATGTCCTGCCTTCCGTCGGTCTTTCTCCGAGTTTGGACTATGCATCAGTTCCGGAGGGACGACAACCACGCGACGACGTAATTTCGGATCGCGGTGGCGTCAACGTGTACGCGACCACGTGATTGTCCGTCGCCGTGGTATCGCCCATCCTTAATGCGAGCCATCCTGGACTCTCACGGCATGACGATCACTCAGGCCGAGACGATCAACCCTGATTTGCTGGAATTCATCCAGTCCTGACGGCCCGCCTCCCCCTTCCACGGGGTCAACTAAGCGGTGGCCAGCCCCGGGCGGCTCCGCGTCTGACGAGATAGTGGGCGACTTATGGGTGGCGATAACTTGGCCCACGGTCAGATGGTCGTCCGGTCCGCTTATCCCCAACGGGCACAACGAGGAAAGGCTTCGGTCAAGTTATGAACGTGCACACAGTGGAACAGTGGAGTCGACATCAGAGACGGTGCGGTCGGGGTTCCTCGACCCGACCGCACCACCGGTGGCAAAGGTCGAGCCGGGGGATGTAGTGAGTTACCCGAACACCTGGTTCCACTGGGGCAACGAAGCGACCTTCGGTATGACCTTCGCAGAGCGTGAGCCGCTCAGGCACCGCTACCCGAACGGCCCGTACTCCATGCTGGGGCCCGTCGAGGTGACCGGAGCCGAACCGGGTGCAGCCTCGTGTCGCTGCGGACTAAGGACTGGGGGTGGAACTCGTTCCCCTCGGCGTGGGCGCGCTGCCGGCTGACTTCGCCGAACCGTACATGCATTATTTCCGCTTCGACGACAGCCTGGACGACGCCCTCGTCGCCTGCCTGGGAGGGCTCATCAATTGGCTACGCGTAGCCGCGGGCATTTCCAAGGCCGAGGCCTATGCCCTCTCGAGCATGGCCGTCAGCTTTCGCGTCACCCAGTACGCTCACCAGACCAGCTCCGCTTAGACCTCGACCCCGCCCAAGACCGTCCACGGCCTGGTGCCGAAGAGAGTGTTCCCCCAGAGCCTGCAGGACCGCATCCAGTCCTTCCTCCGCCCGGGCCGCGTGAGGCCGGCATGAGCCTGTCGGCGACCGACCGGCTCGACATCCTCCAGGTCCTCGCCCGGGCGGCTCGGCCGCCACCCACCGTGACACTGAGGGCTATGTCGCCCTTTTCAGTGACGACGCTGTGCTCGACGGCGCCAAGGGCGAGCATCGCGGCAAAGACCGGCTGCGCCAATCAGTCGGCCCCATTTGGGCTTCCGAAGGAGCCACGAGCGTTCGCTTAGGACTGAGACCTAACCAGGGCTTTCACGAGCTGGGTACGCGATTTCACCCCGAGCTTGGCATAAACCTTGCGTAGATGGTACGACACGGTATGGGGACTTATATAGAGTTTGGCCGCGATCTCGCCATTGGAGCCCCCTTCAGCCGCCAGCTGCGCCACCTGGCGTTCTTGTGGCGTAAGTTCGATGCGAGTGTGCTCGACCCGCTGTCGAGCGCGCTCACCGGTAGCCAGCAGCTCGGCTTCGGCCCGGCGAGCAAAGCCGGCCGCCCCGATCTCCGAAAAGGTCTCGTACGCTTTTAGCAAGTGTTCTCTGGCCTCTAACCGCCGGCGCTGGCGCCTTAACCACTCGCCGTATAGCAAATGGGCCCGAGCGAGGTCGGGCACCACGCCTGAGCGGCCTAGTAGCTCAAGCGCATCCAGGTAGTGGGCTTCGGATTCTCCATCCGCAGCCATCAGGGCACGGCTGCGGGAGAGTAGACCGAGGGCCCAGGGTGTCCGGCTCGCGTCGGCCCGTTCGAAAAGCCGTTCCAACGCCAATTTCGCGCTATCCGGGTCATCACTGCGCCACGCCGCTTCGACCAGGTCGGCCAGGCTCATCGAGCCTACGTACAACGGGTCCGCGTCATAAACAGCCAGCGTGTGCTTGCGAGCTTCTTCGTAGCGCCCGTGGCCTAGCTCCAGGATGGTGAGGACAAAGTCGACGATGTTAAGGGTCATCCCTTGGCCTTGTCGTACCGCCTCGCTCGCCACTTCGTCTGCCAGCTGCCTTACTTCCGAATCTCGGCCGCGCCAAGCCAGGATGCCGAGATGCACGATGCCGTGGGCGCCCGGGAACTCCGGTGCACCAGTGGCGCCGGCGATGCCGGTGCCCTCGGCGTTCAAGGCCTCAGCCACCTCTGTCCTGCCCGCCAAGAGCTCAGTCCACGCCAGGCAGACAAGCGCGATCGGAAGCGTGGCCAGCGCCCCCTCTTCGCGAGCTTGCCGAACTCGTTCTCGCGCCATAGAGATATGACTTTCGAAGTCGAGCATGTCGCCACTGGCATTCCAGAGCATCCCGAGAAGTTGAAGGCGGGTGGAGCCGCTCACATCATCGGCGCCCATCTTGACGGCGCGGCGCCACCAGCGGACGGGGGCAGAGTAAGCAGCCGTCGGCCGCTCCGCGTAGCCCCGCAACAACAGTGCCGCCGTCGTCATCTCCTGTTCCGGTTCGGACCAGGTGCGGACGGATTCCGCCACATCAGCGAGAGTCGTGCCATTGGTCAGGTGCCCGGCCCACATGGCCGCCTCAACGGCCTCCATCATGGCTTCGCTGGCCCGGCGATCGTCCAGCTCCTTCATCGCCATGGACGCTCCGAACAGCAACGTCGGTGTATCTCCGCCGCGCCCCTCGACGAACCGCAGCACGCCCTCAACCCGCATAGCTTGAGCCCGCGCCACCGGGTCGACGAGAAATCGCTTGCTCATCTCCAACAGCTCTTCCGCCCGGGTGATAGCTCCGGCTTGCAAATAGGCCCCGCTGGCCAGAAGTCGCCTTACGGCCTGTGGGGCGGCCTCGGGTGTGAGCTCCGCTGAACGTTCCAACAGAGCCGCGGCGGCCGCACATCCACCGCGCTGGCGTGCCCGCGCCGCCGACCGCTCCAGCTCCTCGGCGATGGCCTCGTCCGGAGCGGCCGTCGTCGCCGCCAGGTGCCACGCGTGGCGGTCCGGGTCGACGGCCGGGTCGGTTGCGTCGGCCAGCGCTTGGTGTACGACCCGGCGCTCGCGGGAGGACGCGGAACGGTACACGGCCGAGCGGACCAGGGGATGGCGAAAACGGACTGCGGTACCGATATCAAGCAGCTCCGCTTCTTCCGCCGGTCCCGCTGCGTCTTTGGCGATCCCGAGGATCTCCGCCGCCCGCCAAACTTTTGCGGCGTCGCCGAGGTGGTCAGCCGCCGCTACTAGCAGTAGGCGCTGCGTATCCAGCGGGAGCCGGCCGATCCGCCGGCCGAACGTCTCTTCGATCTTCCGAGGCACGGACACATCTACACGCGGCCCGAAACCCACCGCCAGCTCTGCCTGCGTCAGCCCTCGCGGTAGCTCCAGTAACGCCAGTGGATTGCCCCGAGTCTCGGCAATTATCCGGCTGCGTACGCTTGGACTGACGAGTCCCGAAACAACCGAGGACAGCAATTCGGCCGCGTCTTCGTCGTTCAAGCCCTCTACCATCAGTTCAGGCAAACCGGCCAGATGGTCGCCGTATTCACGCGTGGCGAAAAGCATGACGATCGGCTCGCTCATTAATCGGCGGGCCACAAAGGACAGTGCCTGGGCCGACTCTCGATCTAGCCACTGAGCATCGTCTACCACACAGATAAGCGGCTGAGCGTCCGCCATTTTGGAAAATAGGCTCAGCGTCGCCAACCCCACGAGGAACCTCTCTGCGCCTTCACCTAGGGTGAGCCCGAACGCCACGCTCAGAGCGTCTCTCTGGGGGCCGGGAAGTCCCTCCAGGAGGTCAAGCGAGGAACTGCACAACTGTTGGAGGGCCGCGAACGGCAGCTCGGCCTCCGATTCGACGCCGACGGTCCGGACAACTCGCCAGCCCGGAGCCGACGAGACGGCGTACTCGAGGAGGTCCGTTTTGCCGATACCCAGCTCCCCCCGGAGCACAAGAACACGGCTGCCTCCGGGCCGAGCTTCAGCGAAGAGGCTTTCGAGCTGGCTGGACTCCCTCGTACGGCCGATGAGCACCGCGGGTCCCCGCTCTCCATCGGCACGTGCTATTCCCCGCCTCCGGACGGGCTCGTCAGCTCCGTTCGAGACATCCGGAGGCATAGTTGTCATCACCATGATCGTCTCCTGCAAAAAGGTGTCGGATTGCCGTTTCGCTTTGAGGCCGGGCTGTCCGTCGCATGCCCGCTCCCGCCGAGGTTCACACCTTAAGGTAACCACCCGGCCCCGGGCGGAAATAGTGGTCAAGTGACGATAGTTTGCCGCGTCGGCAGTTGACGCGGCGTGGCTCGTGGCCGGCGCCGACGCGCCGCCGCCTACGCCGAGATGCCCTGTCGCAGCGCCTCGCGGGCAATCTCGATCCGGCTCTTCGCACTCAACTTGACCAGGACGTGGGAGATGTAGGTCTGAACGGTTCTCCGGGACAGGAACATGCCGCGGGCGATGTCCGACGTAGAGTCACCCCGGGCGACCAGCGCGGCGATTTTGACCTCGGTCGGGGTAAGCGCCTCCCAGCCGGACGATGCACGCTGGGAACGGGGGCCGCGGACGCCTCGCTTGACGCCGTAGACGCGAAGCCGGCCCTCGGCCCGCCGGATGTCCCATCGCGCCTGCAGCTCCTCGTACAGGCCAATAGCTTCGTTCAGGGCGTCCCGGGCATCCACTTCGTGGCCGCGCTCGGCGGCCACGACCGCCAGGTCCTCCAAGGCGGCGGGCAGCTCCACTGTCGGACCGACCCTCCTGTAGTGCGCCACAGCCTCCCGAAGCGGACCGGGGTCAGACTCAAGCAGTCCGTGGCACCGCAGGTTGGCCACGGCCGCCCGAGCCGGGCGGACCTCGGCCACGGCCTCGGCCTGGCAGGCCTGTGCCGCCGTCTCTGCCATGCGCCGGTCGCCGGCGGTGAGCGCCAACCGGACCAGGTCGGGCAGCCACTGGTGGATCAGGGTCATTTCACCTTCGCGCCGCGGCAATATCGCAGCCAGCCTCAGCATGGCCTCGGCGGTCTCCCCGCTCTCTTCCAGCACCAGTGCGTGCGCGGCAACGAGAAAGTCCTGGTTCTCCCGATCAGCACGGCTCTCGATGGGCAGAGCCAGCCCCCGGCGAAGATGCTCGCCAGCGGTGGTGCGCTGTTCCCGGCGGCCGGCGATGAGCGCGGCCACGCCATGCACCAGTAGCGCAGGCCAGGCTTCGCTCAGATAGGCCTGCGCATCGGTGTCGTAGGAACCCAGTTCGGCTAGCGCGTCGTCCCACTGCCCGAGCCAGTACCGCAGCACCGCCGCGCTTGCCCATGTCCCGCTATCGGGGCTCCCGGTTCGCTGGGCGAACTCGCGGGCCTGCCGGAGCGCTAACTCGGCTTCCGCCCAGCGGTCGAGGTTCTGCAGCGTGAAGATGCGGATACGCATCGCGGTTCGTTGGACGTCAAGGCCATAGGAGCGATTGTCCGGACGGCCTGGGTAGTCTCCAGCCACACGCAGCGCCTGGTCGATGTAATCAAGCGCGGCGGCGTGGTCGCGCCTGATGCTGTGGCTCAGCCACAGCTCGACTAGGGCGCGCGCGGCCGCGAATACGTCACCAGCCTCCTCAGCGACGGCGAGGGTGTGGCGGGAGGTCTCGTCAGCTAGATCCAAGTCGCCCGTGACTACCCGCTGGAGCATCGCCAGAACGGCCAGAATCCGAGCCCGCCACTCGCGTGGCAGCTCCTCAGTCGCCAGAGCCCTCCGCACCGTGGTGATCGCAGCTTCGTAGTCGACTGCACTGACCTGCGAGCGCGCCAGCATCCAGTATGTCTCGGCTCTTCTTTCGGGTTCGGTCATCACCGTCAGCGCCCGCGTGGCCTGCGTGGCCGCCTCCTGGTAGGACCCGATAGCACAGAGAGCCTGTACGAGATCGGCCATGAGCCGGTCCAAGGCCGGCTCGATGAGGGGCGTCTCGTCCACTTCCCGGCGCAGCAGCTCGGCCGCAAGCTGAGGTGCCCGGATGATCAGTCCCGGCGCTGTCTGGACGAGCCAACTCCGAGCCCAGCCATTACCCGGCTGCCGGGCGGCGAACAACTGCTGCGCGACGCTCAGTGCATCCGCGCCGTTGGCCGCTAGTTCCCGTGCCGCCTCCGCGTGCAACGCCGCGCGTAGCGCAGGCGGCATGCTCTCGTACAGGGCCTGCTGGATCAGCAGATGCCGGAACGCCAATTCCGCGCCGGAGCCCACCAGGATGCCGGCCGCCACCGCCTCCTGCAGGCCGTCTGCCAGCTCTGACACGGGCCGCCGCATCAGCACGGCTAAGTCGCTGACTGCGAAGGTCCCGCCCAGCAGCGCGGCGGTCCGCAACACCTGCGCCGTCTCAGCCTGCACGGAGCTGAGTCGATCATGCAGAACAGCGGTCAGTGAGCCCGGTAGCTGCTCGCGCGCCACGGAAATCTCGGAGGCCGGCCCGACCTGTAGTGCGTGCTCGCGCACAAGGGCGTCGGCAAGCTCAGACACGTACAGCGGATTGCCACCCGTTTGAGCCGTCAGCCGGCGCAGCATGTCCCCGGGCGGCACTCCAACTATCGCCGTCACCAGGTCGGCCACGTCCGTTTCGTCCAGAGGCCCGAGCGTGATGAGCGCCCCGCCTCGGCGGACAACAACCTCACGCAGGTGCTGCACTTCCGGCCGGCGCGAAGGCCACCGACATGTCCCGATCAGCAGGAGCCTTAGCTGGTCGATCGAGGCGGCGAGCTGGTGCCAGAGGATCAACGACGCCTGGTCGGCCCACTGCAGGTCGTCGATAACCATCACAGTAGGGGCGGTTGCGCACAGTTCGTCCACCAGGGTGGCAAGGATCTCGACGCCGGTCACAGAGATATTCCCGTCGGCTAATACTCCGGACGGAAGGTTACTGAGCAGGGCGGCGGCACGCGCTCGCCGCGGGTCAGGCGAGTTGAGCCGCACTTGAAGGCAATCCTGCATGACCCTGAGCGGAAGGCGCTCAGTGAGCCTGTCGGCCATCCCCCATCCGACGTCCAGCTCCGGCCCGTTCGCGGCCGCCAAGGCCTCGGCCACCAAACTCGACTTGCCGATGCCCGGCTCACCCTCGACCCAGACCACCGCTCCTTCACCACGGTCTAGAGCCTCGACACCGCCCCGAAGGACCGCCATTTCCTGTTCGCGGCCAACCCAGTGCGGCAACAGACGGATCGGCCACATGACAGTAAGGTATGCGGTGCCCATAGCCGGTGCCAGGTAGCGCCAATAAATCCACCAGGCCTGCGCGGCTGCCAAGGTCGTTTTCGCCATGGCGGCGTCGAGTTGTACTTTCGAGGAAAGCATCCGACTGGCGCTACCGCTTGGAACGGTTTCTGACGGTTTTTACGCATAAACCGTCCAAAGCGGTCGGGCTAAACCGAATTTGTGAGGTGACGCACGTTGAGCGCCGCTATTCCCTCCCCGGCGGCCGCAGTCGCGGGGCTGACCCGCAGCGAGCCGCACGGTCCCGGGATCAGGCGCCAGCGGACCAGCGACGGCTACCGCTACGTCGAACCCTCCGGCGCGGTGATCACGGAAAACCAGGCGTTGGCGCGCATCGGGACGCTCGGTATCCCGCCCGCCTGGAGAGATGTCTGGATCTCGCCCGACCCCCTCGGTCACATCCAGGCGACCGGTGTCGACACCCGGGGCCGCACGCAGTACGTCTACCACCAGGTCTGGCGTGAACAGCGCGAAGCCCAGAAGTTCGCTCACATGCTCCGCTTCGCAGGCGCGCTGCCCGGGCTGCGGTCAGCCACCCTGCACGATCTTGCCAGCCGGCGGCTCGACCATGACCGGGTGGCCGCCGGCGCGGTCCGGCTGCTCGACCTAGGCCTGTTCCGCATCGGCGGAGAAAAGTACGCCGAGTTGGACCATCATTACGGGGCGACTACCTTGCAGAAGCGCGACGTGACGATGACACGGGACGGTGTCACCTTCGACTACATAGCTAAGGAAGGCAAGCGCCGGACCATCACCATCACCGACGTGGCTATCCGGACGGTGGTGGGCGCGCTGATCCGTAGTAACAACGGCCTCGGCCCGCTCTTCTCGTTTCAGAACGGCGTCGCCTGGGAGCCCCTTCGGTCTCACCAGGTGACCAGCTATATCGCCACTCGCGCCGGCGGCCACTTCACGGCCAAAGAATTCCGTACCTGGAACGCCACAGTGCTGATGGCGTTGCTGCTCGCGAACGCCGGCCCGGCACCCACAGCGCGAAGCCGAAAGAGCACGGTCATTGCCGGCGTTCGGGGCGTGGCCGACTGGCTGGGCGACACCGCTGCGGTAGCGCGCAGTTCCTACATTGACCCCCGCGTGATCAGCCAGTATGAGTCTGACGGGGAGCTGCCTACGATCCCGAAGTCCCCGGCGATGCTACCCGCTGCCGCAGAGGCCGAGGCTGCCATCGCCGCTTTCCTCGCGGCGAACCCATGACAGCGCTTCTGCAGAGCCGACTACGCGCTTGTGAAGGTCGCCGCCACCTCGAGTCGACCCGAACTAACAACGCCGGCCCGTGCGTACCGGGCACTTTCCCTGGGGTAACGCAGGGACGCCCGACTCCACTCTTGAGAGGTGCTGATCAACAGGCCCAGGACCGCTCTGACGAAGACGACCCGTTCGGGTCAAACGACGCCTCGCCGCGGTGGCAAAGTCGCGGTCCCCGCCGATGGGCCCGACTCGACCTTGCCCACGGGCGGACGGCAAGGCAGGAAGCCCTCAAAAAGCAGATGCTTACTGGAGAAGACTCGATGAGCAAACAACAGCAACTGGCGTTGGACGCCAACATGCGCCAGGCCCACCTCGACCTCGAAGCCGACGTCGCGACATTGAGGGCGACGTTCAACGAAGTGATGGCGCACGTCCCGGTGGCCGGCGATGTCCGTCAGCAGCCCACGACCATCGGCGGCGTCGGCGCCGTCGAGGTCAGTATCGAGGGCACGGACGCCACCAACATGATCCTCTATTTCCACGGGGGCGTTTATGTCATCGGATCGGCGGCAACGTCGGTCCCCTTGGCCAGCGACCTGGCCCGGCGTACCGGCACCAGGGTCGTCACCCTCGATTACCGGCTAGCTCCCGAACACCCCTAT
The DNA here is from genome assembly GCA_963750465.1 of uncultured Acidimicrobiaceae bacterium. GTDB lineage: Bacteria > Actinomycetota > Acidimicrobiia > Acidimicrobiales > Palsa-688 > Fen-671. Next base: position 385,803 of record CAVVRE010000001.1, on the reverse strand, counting down.
CCGGCCGCGGTCGAAGACGCCCAAGCTGCCTACGAGGGACTTCTCGGGCAGGGCATCGACCCCGGCCAGATCGCTTTGGCCGGCGAGTCGGCCGGAGGTGGGCTGGCGGTAGCCACCCTCCTGGCCGCAAGAAACGCCGGCACGCCGCTACCCTCCTGTGCCTTCTTGATGTCGCCCTACGTAGACCTGACGCTGTCAGGCGATACCCTCCTCGAGAAGCAGGCGGTCGACCTGACCCTCACGCCACATGGCCTCAGCCTCCGCGTCCAGGACTACGTAGCCGGAGGGAATGCCTCTGACCCGTGTATCAGCCCCATTTTTGGCGATCTCCACGGGTTACCTCCGCTTCTCGTCCAGGTGGGCTCGCACGAGATCCTGCTCAGCGACGCTGTCCGGCTGGCGGCCCGGGCCGCCACCGACGACGTGCCGATCACTCTCGAGGTCACTCCCGGCGCCCCCCACGTGTTCCAAGGTTTCGCCGGCGTACTCGATGAGGGCGATGCGGCGCTCGACCGCGCCTCAGCCTTTTTGAAGACGCAATTCGCGGCCGCTCAGGCTGCCCCAGCGGCTTGAGCTCAGGGCTCGCTACGACACCATGTCGGCATCAGAAGGAAGGTAAGGGCGCAGGCTCTTGTCTCTCAGCTGTCGACGGGAGGACACGCCGACCTTCCCGAAGATGTTCCGCAAATGCCACTCGACAGTACGAGGGCTCAAGAACAGGCGACCGCCGATCTCTCGATTGGAAAGGCCGCGTTGGACTAGTTCGGCGATCTGCCACTCCTGACTAGTGAGCATTGCGGAGGGAGCGTCGAGGTATCTGCGAGTGCGTCGCCCCGTCGCCGCGGACAACTCGCGGCGAGCGCGCTCGGCGAAGGCCCCGATACCCATCTCGTTCAATGCATTGTGGGCGATGACGAGCTGATCGCGAGCGTCACCTCTGCAGCCTCTACGGCGCAACCATTCACCGTAGAGAAGGTGCGACCGCGCCAGTTCCACGCGCAGCGGCGTCTTAGCCAAGTATTTGATCGATTTTCGATAGAAAGCGTCGGCATCGGCATCATTGGCATCGAGCGCCTGGATGCGTGCCGCGATCCCGAGCGCCCATTCGGTGGGAGTGGCGGCGGCACGCGCCTGAACCCAGGCCGATATATCCGCCAACACAACGGTGTCGCCCTCCCGGGATGCGGCCTCAGCGAGTTCGGCGGCCGCCAGGGTCTGGTAGCCGAGGGCGTCGCACTCGACAATTCGCCGGGCGCAATCGAGCGCCTCTGCATGACGCCCGAGCCCGTTGTGCAGTATGGCGCTCACGTAATGCGAAAAGGCGATCATCCTTTCCTGCCCGTCCCTCGTCGCCGTGGCGATCATCGTCCCGATCATCGGTTCCGCCCTCGCCGCATCGCCGCGGAATGCCGCCAACAGGACGTCGCTGCAAGCAGGGGGGGCCACGCCCGTCATGACCGACAACAGCCGCTCCTCCTCGATCAGCGCCGCCGCGGTCCGCACGTCGCCCGTGACCACAACGTTGTTCGCCAGAAAGTTCAAGGCAAACTGGAGCTGCACGAGCGCGCCCGACTCTCGTGTGACCCGGACTTGTCGCTCGGCCAAGTCCCGCGCCGTCTCATAGTCCCACGCCTCGACGGCAAGAATGCCAGCGACTCGGTTCCCGACCAGCCGCAGGAGTCCGTCGACGTCGTCAGCCCCGAGGTCATGGTGTCGAACCACGGCAAGGGCCCGGCCACCGCCGGCGCGGCGGCCTCGTAGCCTTCGGTCAGCCTGATAGCGAGCGAATCCAGTAGCAGGTCGGCCGGCCGTGGGCTTTCATCGCCGGGTGGGGCGGCCCGAGCGGCCTCAGCGCTCTTGCGGGTCAACTCTCCCCCGTCGGGACCGCTCGCCCAAACGGCCGCCACCATAGCTTCGAGGTGCGTGTCGCGTGCGAGCCTCGGATCGTGCCGTTCGAGCCGCTGGGCGGCACTCAGCAGGGATTCGGCCGCGTCCGTACCGTGGTGCTGGTCGAAGGCAATTCTGCCTCGCAACTGTTCGGCGAGCGCGCTACGCAGTTCGGATGGCGGCTCTGCCTCCACGGCTGAAAGCAGCCGGAGGGCCGACTCGAGCGCACCCGCACTCCGTTTCGCCGTGGCTGCGGCCAAGGTCCGGTTGGCGCGACGCGCCCCATCGGGGGTCAGGAGAGCGGCCCGCTCCAGGAGTGAAGCTGCGGCTAATAGTCCGCCTCGGGCCGTCGCCCGACCGGCCGACTGCTCGAGCTCGACGGCGATTCCTTCGTCGTGGGTGACCGTCGAACTGGCTCGGTGCCAAGCTCGCCTGTCGGCGTCACGGACAGGATCTGTCACCTCGGCCAGTGCACGATGCACCTCCAAACGCTTCTGAACTGGTGCCGATCTGTAGGCGGCGGCGCGCACCAGGGGGTGACGGAAGTAGACACCCGGGCCGAATTCGATCAGACCGGCGCGTTCGGCTGGGGAGGCGGCACTCCAATCGAGCCCAAGTTGCTGCGCTGCCGACCATAGCAGCGCCGGATCGCCCGTCGGCTCGGCCGCGGCCAAAGCCAGGAAAGTTTGTGTGTCCGGAGGCAACTCACCCAGCCGTTTGAAGTAGGCCAGTTCAAGGTGGCCACCCACGGGAACGCGGGCAAACTCATCAAGCCCCTCTACTAATTCCGCCGTCGTCCACGCTCGCGGCAGCTCCAGCAAAGCGAGCGGGTTCCCACGCGTCTCCGCGATGATCCGGTCCCGGACGGCTCGATCGGTGGGCCCGGCTACCACCGAATCGAACAATATGCCAGCCTCCTCGGTACCGAGGCCTGCGAGCCGTATCTCGGGGAGGCCCGCCAGCTCGTCGCCTTCACCGGTGCCCCGAGCCCCGATGGCAATGACGACCCGCTCAGCAAGTAACCGCCGGCTGACAAAGCCGATCGTCTGAACCGAGGACCGGTCCAGCCACTGGGCATCGTCGACGACCCACATCACCGGCCGTCCCCGGGCCACCATAGCAACGAGGTCGAGCACCGCCATGGAAACGAGGAAGCGATCGGGCGGCGTACCAGTACTCAGCCCGAACACCTTCTCCAGAGCGTCCTGGCGAGGAGAAGGTAGGTCGGCCAGTCGGTCAATTATCGGTCCACAAAGCTGCTGTAACCCGGCATAGGCGAGTTCCATCTCTGATTCGACACCGACAGCTCGGCACATACAGAAGTCTGACGCCTTGACCGCCAGGTCGTCGAGGAGAGCGGATTTTCCGATGCCCGCTTCCCCCCGCAGCACGACTACGCCAGCGTGCCCTTCTCGGGCCCTGGGTAACAGGTCGCCCAACCTCTGGCGCTCCTCTACCCGCCCCAGCAGTTCCGGGTGCGGCGTGCCTATGCGACCGGCGTCTCCACCGACAAATGCGCCGTATTTCAGCCGGAGATCACTCACGGCCGACGGCACGCAGCATTCCGGACCTGTGCCTCACCCGGCACCACCTCGCCACTCTCCTCGTCCATTCGGCCCTTCGGTCCCGATCCTGAATCACGTGGATCTTTGCGTGCGCAAGCATATCTCGGCCGGCCGCCGTTAGCGAGCCCATCGCGGGCGCAGGGACCAACCCGTGGGGGCTGGACGCCGTCGGCCGGCTGATGACCAGGGACATTCCCTGGGGTAACCGTGGCCTGCGTCTTGCACGATCGACGTGTGGCCAGCCATCAAGACCGTCCCTACCGGACCTGAAAGAGGAGCATTGTGAGCACCACCCAGACATCTGATCGTTTCACCACGCTGCCCGACGACGAGACTCTGGCCGCGACGGTGGTGGCGTTGGAAGAGCACGGGTTCAGCGTCGAGGTGGTCGATGACCTCGCTGCGGCGCGCCACGCCGTCCTGGCCCGGATTCCTACAGGCTCCGAGGTAATGACTAACACCTCGGTGACCTTGCAGGACAGCGGCATCGCCGATGTGATCAACGACGGCGGCGGGTACGACTCGGCCCGCAAGAAGATGTTCGCCCTGGACTTCGCCACCCAGCTCAAAGAGATGAAGATGATCGGTAACCAGCCCGACTATGCGCTGGGCAGCGTCCACGCCGTCACCCAGGACGGGGTCCTGGTCATTGCCTCGGCGTCGGGGAGCCAGCTGGCCTCCTTCGCCTGGGGCGCCGGCAACGTCATCTTCGTGGTGGGCGCCCAGAAACTGGTACCCAACCTGGAGGCGGCCCGAGAGCGGATTACGAGCACAGCCTGAAACTAGAGGACCCCCGAGCAATTGCCGCGTACGGCCAGAACAGCTTCGTCGGCAAGATCCTCGAGATCCACCAGGAGCTCCCGGGGCGCACCCACGTCGTCCTCGTCCGCCAAGTCGTCGGCTTCTGAAAGGTCGAACCCTCAGCCCCGCTACCAATCCCGGAGACTCTTATGGCACACAACCCAGCCTCGGACCAACGCCAGCAGGCCCTGGTTAGCGGCGGCGCCCCTGATCCCCGCCGCTGGCAGGCGCTCGCCCTGGTGTGCGTGGCGTTCTTCATGACCGTCCTCGACGTGTCGATCGTGACCGTGGCCTTGCCGTCGATCGCCAGTTCTCTGCACTTCTCACAGACTGATCTCCAGTGGGTGCTCGTGGCCTACGCGATCACCTTTGGTGGCTTCTTGCTCCTGGGCGGCCGAGCGGGGGACCTCCTGGGGCGGCGCCTGATGTTCATGGTCGGCCTGGCGCTGTTCACGGTCGCCTCGCTCACCTGCGGGCTGGCGGGCTCGGCGGCGATGCTCATTACGGCGCGGGCGTTCCAGGGCCTGGGCGCGGCTTTCATCTCGCCGACCACGTTGTCGATCATCACCACCACGTTCGAGGAAGGCCCAGAACGCAACAAGGCTCTCGGGATTCTGGGGCGCCATGGGCGGCTCCGGAGCGGCCGCCGGGGTCTTGTTCGGCGGGATCCTCACCAACTACCTGGGTTGGGAATGGATTCTTTTTTGTCAACGTCCCGGTGGGAGTGGCCGTGTTGGCGGCCACTCCATTTCGGGTCCGGGAAAGCCGCGCCCCCCTGGAGGCACGGCGCTTCGACGTGGTGGGCGCAGCAACCGTCACCGCCGGCGTAGCGACGCTCGTCTACGCCATCTCCCAGGCGCCCACCGTGGGCTGGGCCAGCGGGGAGACGATCGGCCTGCTGGTTGCGTCCTTGGTGCTGCTCGGGTTTTTCATCTTCTGGGAGGCGCACACCGGCGCTCCGCTCATGCCGCTCGCGATTTTCCGGATCCGGACGCTGGCCGGCGCCAACACCGTCGCAGGCGTGGCCGGCGCGGCGGTATTTGCGAATTTCTACCTTCTGACCCTCTATGTGCAGGAAGTGCTGCACTACTCGGCCCTACGCACCGGTCTCACGTTCCTGGCCACGGCGGGCACGACCGTCATCTTCGCCGGCATCGCTCAGGCGCTCACCACCCGGTTCGGGCCCGGCCGGTCCTGACCATCGGGATGGCGCTGCTCACCGGCGGGATGCTGTTTTATGCCCAGATACCGGTCCACAGCCAGTTTGTCTCGAACCTGCTGCCCGGTTACCTCCTGGTCGGGGTGGGCATGGCCCTGGCCTTCGTGGCGGTGTCGATCGCGGCTTTGTCCGGGGTCGGCGCCCGCGAGGCGGGGCTGGCCTCCGGGTTGCTCAACACGTCCCAGCAAGTCGGTGGGGCTCTGGGTGTGGCCATCGCCGGCAGTATCGCCCTGACCCACGCCAAATCGTTGCTGCACGCCGGCCACGGGCCGGCCGCCGCCTCTACCGCTGGGTACGCCCTCGGCTTCTGGGTCATCGCCGGGTTCGCGGCCGTGGGAGTCGTTGTGGCGCTACTCGCCATCCCTTCGGGCGCCTCCGTCGAACCAGCGGCGGCGCCGGTACAAAGCCCGTAGCGCGGCTACCTACGTCTTCGCTGGGCCGACCCACGCTTGGTGGGGGTGCCCAAATAATGTGACCAGTTCGGCGTCGACGAGGTGACTTCACCCCCGAGGCCTATCTTGCGGCGCGACTGGCTCCGTGTGCGACGCGGCAGCGCTGGCGACCGTGCCGAGCCTGCGGGTGAGGGCGTCCTCGAACGACCATGGGCTTGCCGTCGAGGTCGGTCAGGCGACTCAGAGAGGCCGCAATGTCCTCTGGGACCACGAAGGCCGGTAGCCGTCGCCAACCGCATAAGACACGCTCGCTAGCTGCAGTTGCCACGGAGTGACAAAGACCACCTTTTCTTGGCTCTGGAGGACTCACCGCCCGCCGAAAACGAACATCTCGCAGGTCAGAAGGGGTGTCGGAGAAGGCTGAGAGATCGACGCCGCTGGCGATAACCTCCAGCCAACGCATGGTGACCTACCGGACCAATGAAGATGGCGCGGAGGGAAGTGTGAGGAGGGGACAAGTACCGCCGTGAATGGCGCGCCAGCTTCGGACAACGACAAGAGCAAGCCCCAAGCGGAGGCTAAAGCCGACGTTGCGTTGGCTAAGCCGGCCACACCTGCGGATACCCGCCGCCGGGTTGCTCTCGCTTCCGGCGCGTGCGTCACATTGTGGGCCGTCCTATGCGGGCTTTTGTTGCTGTTCGGCGAGGCGGTCACGAGGTCGTCAACGGTCAGGGCCCTGGACAGAAGGATCACGGGGGCCGTTGTCGCGCACCGCACTCCCGCCCTCAATCAGCTAATGGAGGTCGTCACTTGGGCCGGTTCCTGGGTAGCTCTGCTAATCGTGGCAGTCATCGTCATCGTCCTCGCCTGGCGAGGTCGTCTGTCTGCCCTTGCTGTAGCCGCCCTGCTTGCAGCCTGGTTGGGGCAGCTGGTGGCCGTTACCCTGACCAAGGCCGTGGTCCAAAGGCCGCGGCCACCCGACGCGGTGCGGCTCGTAGTCGCCCACGGGTGGTCCTTTCCCTCCGGTCACTCGGCCAACGCGGTCGTGGCGTTTGCCGCGGTAGCCGCACTCTTCAGCTACATCGTGGGCTCGCGGAATGCCCGTGCTGCGATATGGGCCTTGGCAGTCCTGGCCGCCGCCCTCGTTGGGTTCTCACGAATCGAGCTCGGTGTTCACTGGATGACCGACGTTGCGGCCAGTTTGATTTGGGCCAGTGGTTGGGTCCTGATCGTCGGTGCATGCCTTCGCCACACGATGGTGGGACGACCGGCACGTCGATCTGATCTGGCCGTTATGGAACCTTCTCGACCTCACACCCGAAGGCCGAGGTCGCGACTGGCGAGCGGTTACACCCCGAAACGCCCGACGGCCGCGGACCCATAAGTCATTGCCCGCTGCCGGGCCTCCCGACCCATGAACCCCGGCCTAGAAGAACGGTGGCGCGGCTCGCTTCATTGGCAACGACCAGGCCAGTCCCGCTCGCGGTTGGAGTGAGGATACCGGGGGTCACCGTCGCGTCCAGCGCTGCTGTGCGGTCACGAGCGAGCGCAAGCAGAAGCCCGTGACCTACTGCTCTCGTGCACTCGCGGACAGGAACTGAGAACTGAGCCTGGCGTCTTGGCAAAGTCACGTGGGTTCAGTTTTTCCACTCGGTGCGAAGTCGGCTAGGAGCCGGTCAATGACTGCGTCGAGGACAGCGGCGTTGTGGTACGGGCGGGCTACCAGCATGGCTCCTTCGAGGGCTGCGACGATCGTTTGGGCAGCGCCCTCGACCGGTCCGGCGAAGACCAGGGTCCCAGCCTTGCGACCGGCCTCGAGCAGCGCCGCCAGCCAGTTCTGGTTTTGGTCGAAGAACCTGGCTATTGCGTGGCGCATCGGCTGGCCGAGGGTGTAGTACTCGGCGGCCAACATCCCGCACAAGCACATCCGCTGGCCTCTGAGCGTGCCGCGGTAGAGGTCGCAATAGGCCAAGAGCTTGTCTGGGAGCGACGTGTCCTCCGCGTCGATCGCCGCCAGGGCGTCGCCGAAGCGGTCGGTGTAGCGGGTAATGAGGCTCTGGCCCATCTCCGCTTTGCCCGCGAAGTGGTAGTGCAGCGCCGCCTTCGTGATGCCCAGCTCGGCCGAGACATCGGCATAAGAGAACCCGTTGAACCCCCGGCTTTGTACCAACCTCTCGGCTATGTCGAGGATTTCAGACGCCGTGCCGGACCGAGAGGCCGGCCCTGAGGTGCCCATTGGTACCTCCTTTGAAGTTTCCTCTTGACACCTTACCTACTAGTAGATAAGACTGGCTGATCATGGCCCGCCGGCGGGCCGGAGAGGGGGCCTTATGGCTCAGCAGGCCGAGCACCGCAGCTTCGAGGCAGCCCACCTACCAGGCGAAAAGCGCGAGAGCGCAGACAAGAAAGGAGCACAGGCCATGAGCCGAAAGGTCGCAGATTGCCGGGACTTCCCCAGTGAGAGTGGGTGCACCCTGACCATCTCAGGAGAGGAGGACGAGGTAATCGTCGCCGCTGTCCAGCACGCCGCCGCCGTCCACGGCCACCCAGACAACGACGAGCTACGCGTCTGGCTGAAACAAAACCTTAGAGACGAGGTCGCCGTCTAGCGCAGATGTCCGCAGCTCTGCACAGCTCGACCGCGCGATCGCTGGACTGAATACGCTGGATATTCTCGCATGCTTACTCGTCCTCGAAGGCCGGCGTGATCGCCCTCACTAAAAGTTATCGGCAAAGAAGTTGCCGACTCGGGCATTCTCGTCAAGTCTGTCTCACCGGCGCTGATCGACATACTCATTCTCGGTCAATTTTCACCGGAGCACATTGAGTATATGACGTCTCGTAATCCCCGCTCGGACGGATGGGTAAGGCTGACGGAGTGGCAGCCTTGATCTGTTGGCTCGCAAGTGAACAAAGGAGTTTTTCGACGGGGGCGTGCTTCGACCTCTCCGGCGGCAGAGCGATATATTGACGATCACTTGTCGGAAGATTCGCGGTCACCTCACAGTTGCTCGGACTGGCGGTCCGCTACGTGTGGAGCGCGGAACGCTGCCCGAGCTGTCGCCCGGAACAGTGAGCAAATTGATATCGCCGGCGATCCAACGCTTCCCCACCGAACCAGTGTTTGTATGGCGCAGCCGGGCACCCCGCCATCCCCACTTGTCCTTCGTCCCGTACGCGCCCCTCAGGCCGATCGTCTGGGTCCCCTCTCGTCTCACGACGACACATATGGCAGTTTCTGGAACCGCGTTTCGGGCACTTTGCGGATGGCTCATCAGCCGTTCGCCGTGGGCTTGGACGGAGCCAAGTTTTTCATCGCCGCAGGAAAGCTTCTAGGCTTGACTTTGGTCTGACGGACGTCCAGCATCGGTGCCCTGGGCCCCGGGAAGGGATTGTCTATGGCGGTATCGGGATCGATAACTAAACGCCGATCACGAGGGCGCTTGAGCGGGCGGAATGCTCGAGCGTGGCCGGTGCTGCGAGGTCCCAAAGACGTTCGCGACAACGGTTCCGCCGCCAACGCCGACGGTTGCTAAGCCCACCAAGAGGAGGAACAAACTAAATGAAAATGAAGCGTCCATCAGTGACGTCACCGGAGCCTCGCAGACGGGCCAAACTGGCGGCTGGCACGCTGGCGTTGGCCCTTGCGTCATTCGGCACCCTGACGGCGGTCACCGCCCTACCGGCATTCGCGGCATCGGTTACGTCCAGCAACTTCACGATCGGGTCGCCCACGGGGGGGGTCAACGCAGTCACCGCGAGCCCAACTAGCACGGTCCAGAGCACGGCCAGCGTGAGCTATACGGTCAGCTTCACCGCCACCGCCGCTTTGTCAAGTGGTGGTTCTATCACCGTAGCGCCGTCGGCCGCGCTGGGGAGCGCCCCGACCAACGGTTCGCTTATTGACCCGACGTCGGGGTGCCTGCAGTCCGGGTTCAACGGTGGCAGCAGCAGCGGGACAGGCGTGACGTTCGTCCTCATCAGCTCGTGCAGCATTGCCATCGGCAACAAAGTAGAAGTCAGCTTCACGGCCACCGCCCCGGGCGCCAGCGTTACGAGTTACAGCCTCGGTGTCTCGACATCTGCCAACGCCACGTTGGTCTCATCCAACAGCATCACCAACACCTCCACACCTCCCATACTTTCCGCTGGCAGCAGCGCCCCCGGGGTGAACACGGTGTACACCATCAGCCAGTTCGGCGCCGCCAACGGGGGCGTCACGGCGGCGACGGCGTCGCTGGTGCTCACGGCCACTTGCGCTTTGACGTGCACTGCGACCCCGCCCACGATCGCCTGGGCAAGCAGCGGCCCAGGCGCCTATACAGTTATTTTTACGCCTTCGGGCGGCACGGCCACGGCGGCCGCAGTAACTAGCGCCGCCGTGTCCGGGGCCACCCCAAACGTGGTCACCTTGGGTCTCGGTTCATCGATCCCAACCGGCGCCACCGTCACTATCACCGCCACGGGAACCAACCCCCCGGGGTCTTCCTCGAGCAGCGTCGCTGTCGCCCCATTTGCGAGCGTGGGAGGTGGCGGCACGGGCGCCGCGGAGACTACTAACACAATTACTTTTGGAAGCGCCGTCACCAGCGTGACGCTGTCAGCATCGCCCTCAGTGGCGAGCGCCACCGCCAGTTATACGGTCACCTTTAGGGCAACGAGCGCCGTGCCTGCGGGGGGAACCATCACGCTGGCTCAGCCCAACACGGGCTTTTCCGCCGTTACGGGTTGGCTGGTCACAAACACCACGGCCAACTGGCATGTCGTCGGCAACACTGCTGGAGTTACGGGCAGCATAACCCTGACGCTGACTGGCCAATCGATCGTTGCCGGTAACACGCTCACAGTCACCGTCGCCGGCGTCACGAACCCAGCTGCCGGCACTTACTCCAACTTCACGGTGGCAACCTCAGCCGACACTGTGCCAGCGGCTGCCCCTCCATTGACCATCGGGCCAAGCGGCGCCGACGGGCGTAATCGTCACCCCCAACCCCGCCACGTTGGGCGTCCTTTCGAACTACACCATCACAAACCTGTTCGCCACTGCCGCCTTCACGGCCGGGGTCTCGACGATCGGGATAGTCGCCAACACGTCCGGGACCACGCTGCCCAACAACCAGGCTAGCTACACGGTCACCGACATCACGACCCCGTCCGGGTCCGGGACGGCTTCGGCCGTGACCGGCTATTCGGGCAGTGCCATTACCATCACCGTCCCGAACGCCATCAACAGCGGTGACCAGTTGGTGCTGACCATTTCAGGCGTTATCAACCCGAGCGCCGCGCAGCAGCACTAATACGATGACGTTCACAGGCAACCTGACCGGCCCATCGGCCATAGCACCGTTCCCGCTGGCCAACTCAACGTTCCCCAATGGAGCGCTGATCAACTTCTCTGGCCCCATCTATGTGTTTGCCGGCGGCCACGCATTTGGCATCCCCTCACCAACGGCGCTCAACAAGATCCGTTCGGTCAACCACGCCGTCGTGTTGAACGCGGCTCCCGGCACCACTTTGCCGGTCACGTCCAGTTCGCGTAGCGGCACCTTGATCACCACCCAAACGGTCACCGGCAACCCCACCATTTACGTAGTTGGCACCGACGGCCAGCTGCATGGTTTCTCCACGCCGGCCCAGCTCAAGTCGACCGGCTACGATGCCCCGCTCAACGTAACAGTCCCCAACCTCGGCGGTATGGCCGTCGGTAGCACTGTGGGCGTCGAGGGCGCAGCCGTGTCAGCCTTTGCCACCAGCGCTGACGGGGCCATAGTCAACTCTTCGGGCACCGTCTTCACCTTCGCCGGCGGTCGCGCCTTCGGGATCCCGACACCGGCCAGTCTGACCCGGATCCGGAAGACTAACAACGCCGCTGAGTTGTCGGGGACCGTCACCGCGACCCAAACCGGGGCCAATATCGCCAGCGGCGCCCTGCTGAGCGTCATCGCAACTAGCACCGCCACGGTCTATGTGAGCTTTGTTGGCAACATTTTCCCCTTCCGGACCCCCACCCAGCTGAAGAACGATGGGTATGGCGGTACAGCGGCGGTGCCGGTCCCGAACGTCGGTGGCCTGCCCGTCGTGACTGGCACCACCAGTCCCTAGCCATTAACGACCGAGCCGGCTCTTAGCCGTAGCTCGGCCAGGAACAGTTAAACGGAGGGCGGCCGCTGTGCCGCCCTCCCCTGTTTGGTCGGCCTCTTTCTTTTGTTTTGCCGCCGGCGTTCATTCACAGATTGGTTAGGAAGAGCTCTTTGGGGGGTTCGGCCCGCCGAGGGAGGGGACCAGGGCCTGCAGGTCGTCGTGCCCCGTGTGCGTTTGTTTGGCCCGGCGCCAAAGGGAGGAGTCGTCTGGGGGAAAGCGCGATTCGTGCTGGCGGCGGCTAGATTCCAGCCGTGGCCGACTTCGCACTGCCTCTCCGTGAGGAAGACGCCGATCCCGACCCCCTCCGCCAGTTCGCCGCCTGGTACAGGGACGCCGCCCAAGCCGGTTTGCGGGAGCCCGGTGCTGTAGCCGTGGCCACGAGCACGTTGGACGGCATGCCGTCCGCCCGCATGGTGCTGCTGAAGCGGTACGACGAGCGTGGGTTTGTGTTCTACACGAATTACGGCAGTCGCAAAGGCCTTGAGCTCGAGGCCAACCCGCACGCTGCCATGTTGTTCTATTGGGACCCACTGGGACGGCAGGTGAGGATAGAAGGGCACGCCGAACGGACCACGTCCGAGGAGTCTGCCTCCTACGCCCGCAGCCGGCCCCGCGGGAGCCAGCTGAGCGCCCTCGCATCTCCACAGAGCCAAGTCATCGGGAGCCGAAGCGAACTCGAGCAGCGCGTCGCCGACCTCGCCCAGCTGTACGCCGACGCCGACATACCCGTCCCTGATGACTGGGGCGGTTTCCGCCTGTCGCCAAAGCGCTTCGAGTTCTGGCAACACCGAGAGGACCGGCTTCACGATCGCCTGCTCTATACCGTCGGAGACGACGTTCCCTGGCGGCTGCAGCGGCTAGGCCCGTAGCTTCGACCCACGTTTTGTGCTGGCCGCGGCTGGCGGCGAGCCGGGCCCGTCGAAAGCGGTCGAGAACAGGTAGCTCGTGGCCAGACTGCGGTACGGACGCCATTTCTCAGCGATGGCCAACACCTCGCCCTGGCTTGGGAGGTGGTCGAGCTCATAGGCTCGCTCGATGGTCTTTCGCAATGCAAGGTCACCCGGGAGGACCACGTCTTCTCGCCGGAGTGCGACGAGAAGCGCCCCTTGAGCGGTCCAGGGGCCGATCCCGGAGACCGTCGTCAGCGCGGCGATGACCTCGTCGTCCGGAAGCTTGCTAAGAATGTCGGGGTCCAATCGACCGTCCGAAAGACGCTCGGCCAGGTCGCGTACGGTGGCGACTTTTCGCCACGATAGACCAGCCTGGCGGAGGCTCTCTTGTGGCACCCCGAGCACTTCGGCCGGCGACGGGAGCCGACCACCGAACAGCATCTCGATGCGCCCCATGGTGCGCCGCGTGGCGGCCACGGATAACTGTTGGCCGGCCACCTGGAACAGCAGGGCTCCGAACAAGTCCATGGCCGGAAGTTCCGCCAACCACCCCTGCGGGTCGAAAGTCGGCCTGGCGTCAATGAGGCGGGCCAGCACTGGGTCGACCTTTCGGAGGTGGGAGCGCGCCCGGTCGATCGGTGCCCCCCGCAGGGCCTCGGTCGAGCCGCGAAACGGCGGTTTGGGCGTTTGCAGGCGGGCTCGATCAGGCGCCATATGCGGGGATAATCGCTCCGCTAATGGGCGCAGCTGCCTCGCTCACCAGGAAGGCGAGCACTGCGGCGATCGCCTCCGGGGCAACGGCGTGCGCTAGCACCTCTTTGGGCAATGAGGCCCGTGCCCATGCCGTGTCGAGTAACTGGGGGGCGACGCTGTTGACCCGAATGCCGAGTGGCCGCAGCTCGAGGTCAAGGATGCGGGTCAAGTGGACGAGGGCGGCCTTGCTAACGGAGTACGCGGCCATGCCCGCCGAAGGCTCGATCCCAGGCCGGGCGGCGACGTGCACGATGGCACCCGAGCCGTTCCTCTGCATGTACGGCGCAACGGCCTGGCTGAGCCACAACGCGGGACCGAGGTTGACGTCGATCATTTGGCGTAATAGCTCTGGCGTGGTGGTCAACGCGTCTCCGGTTTGAAACGCACCGATGGTGTTTATCAACGCGTCCGGAGCGCCCACGTCGCGGACGACCCGTTGGACCATTGAAATGGCGGCCTTCGGCTCGGTGACATCGGCCAGTTCGTGGGCGATGCCGTCGGGTAGCTGTTCCAAGCCGGTCCCGTTCCGGTCGACCGCCACCACGGTCATGCCGCCGTCGGCCAGCTTGACGGCCGTCGCTCGGCCGAGTTCGCCAGCAGCGCCGACCACGATGGCCACGTGGCCCGCTGGGAGCGCGTCGTTCGTCATGCGATGCACCTTCCTTTCTGTGTTCGTTGGCCTTTCTGTGTTCGTTGGCCTTTCTGAGTCCATTGGGTCAGATGCTCATCGAGACGGCGGCCGGTGGCCGCGCGCCGCGACGCGGATCTAGGTATTGCTTGGTAAAGCAAGTTAGCCTTGAACGCATGGTTACGGCCGAGCCGCTCTCCCCGACCGAGGAAACGCTCTGGCGCGCAATGATGCGAATTGTCAAGGTCATCCCGCGCCATCTCGACAGCGACCTGACCAGAGGCGCCGGTCTGACGGCGAGCGAGTACATGATGATCATGATCCTTTCCGAGGCTCCCAACCGCGAGTTGCGGATGGCGGACCTGGCTAATGCCACCGACCTGTCGGCCAGCCGGATGACCCGCCTGGTGGACGACCTCCAATCGTGTGGCTTCGTGACGAAGACGACCAGTTCCTCCGACGCCCGGGGCAACGTGGCCAGGCTCACTCCTCGGGGTCTGGCCAAGCTGAAGTCGGCCTGGCCGGTCCACCTCGCTAGCGTCCGGCGTCGCTTCCTCGACTGCATCGATGCGGAGACGCTTGAAGGAGTGGCGAAAGCCTTGACCGAGGTGGCCCTCCACCTCGACGACGCGTCTGGCGAACCCCGAGGACGGACTTAGGGCTTCCCGTCCCCAGCCTTGAGAGGTCAGGCACAGCGGCCCGGGAGGGCGCAGGACCGGTCGACGCAAGGGGAAAGTTACTGAGTCACGAATAGGTTTACTAGTCACGTTCGTGGCTCCTCTCGTGCGAGGCGGGCTCGTCGTTCCCTCCTGTACGAAAGGTACAACAAATTGCTTGCCCACGCAAACGAGATTGTGTAACCTCCTCTTCGGTCAATGGTCGTTGGCAGGCCCGTGAGGGGCGTGCCGGTCCGAGAAAGGAGAGCTCTGTGAGCTCAACTACTTCTGGTGCGCCCACCGCGCCACTGCTGCCCGACTACGCCCCCATCCCTCCGTCGTCACTGGGCCCGTCCCTGAACGAGCAGGGTTATTACGTCGGGCGAGTTGAACGGAACCTGTTCTGGGTCACCGACGGGACCTACCAGTCTGCATTCCTGGCCACCCACGAGGGGATCGTCCTCTTCGACGCGCCGCCGACGATCGGCCACAATCTCCGCCGGGCGGTAGACGAAATCGCCGAGGCTGAAGGCGTCGGCAACACCGTCACGCATCTGGTTTACTCGCATCACCATGCCGATCACGCTGGTGCTGCCGACCTTTTCGGCAACGACCTCGTCCGGATCGGCCACGAGGACACACGACGCCTCCTCGAGCGCGACAACGATCCGACCAGGCCTGCCCCAGAGGTAACGTTCCGGGGCACCACCTTCATGATCCTGCAGTCCATGCGCCTCGACCTGGGTGTTGGCTCACAGGTGCACCCCTGATGAGGCTGATCGCCCTCTACGTAGGGCTCTCGGTCCCGGTCGTCGGAACCGGGATCGCACTCGACCAAGGCGGCAGCGCACCCAACACCGTGCTCGTGTTCGCCGTCATCGTCGGGCTGGGCGTTTCCCTTTCGGGTTGGGCACCGCTTGGCCGGCGGCCGAGAAGCTCGCAGGCGGCGCCATAACCCGCCTCATCTGCGGCCCGGGCGGTTGTTGACCTTCAGACAAGTGGCAGGGCCGCGTGCTGCTTGTGGATGTGCGAGCCTGTTGTCATGAAGGGGGTTCGGGAACCATGTCGATGATCGACTACGACTCCAGGCCCGTCACTCCTCAGGTCTTGCTTGTCGGTCACCGGGCGTCCTCCGTCGGTTACAGCATCCGCGACTTTCTCAGCCGCAATGGTGTCCCCTATGAGTGGGTTGACGTGGACGATGCGGCACGGGTGGGAGCGTTGCTGCCTGCGGGCGAGATACGTGTGGACCAGCTACCGCTCTGCGTACTCCCGAACGGGATGCGGCTCGCCCCGGCGACGGTCCAAGGCGTAGCGGCGGGATTGGGAATGGTTTCGGCTCCGACGCTGTCGGAGTACGACTTGACGATCGTGGGGGCCGGTCCAGCCGGCCTGGCAGCCGCCGTATATGCCGCATCTGAGGGATTGCGGGCCGTGGCCATCGAAGCCGTGGCCCCTGGCGGACAGGCGGGGACGACTTCCATGATCGAGAACTATCTCGGGTTCCCGCAGGGGATCAGCGGGAGCGAATTGGCGACGCGGGCCACCGCGCAGGCGAAGAGGTTCGGGGCCGAAATCCTTCTCGCTCGGCGCCTCGCTGACATCGCCTGTGACGGCCCGGGTTTTGTTGCCCACCTGTCCGACGGTACCGTAGTGCGGTCGCGGGCCGCGCTCGTAGCCAGCGGTGTCGACTGGCGTCGCCTCGATGTCACGGGCATCGAGGAACTCCTGGGCTCCGGTGTGTACTACGGCGCCGGCCCGAGCGAGGCGGTCACCTGCAGTGGGTGCCGAGTGGCCATTGTCGGGGGAGGGAACTCGGCCGGCCAGGCGGTCATCCGCTTCTCGAGGTACGCCTCGCACGTGACCCTGCTGGTCCGGGGTCGCTCGATTGAGGCATCGATGTCCCAGTACCTGATCAGCCAGCTGAAGGCGCTGGAGAACGTCGAGCTTCGGACAAACGCTGAAGTCGTCGGTCTCGAATCGGATACTCACCTACGAGCACTGGTGATTTCGTCAGGAGGCACGGTTGCTCGACTGTCCGCCGACGCGCTTTTCGTCTGCATCGGAGGCGTGCCACGCACCCAGGGCGCGGCCAGCGTGGGCCTTGCTCTCAACGGCGCCGGGTACGTCCGCACGGGGGCCGAACTCAGCTCATCAGCTGGCGCGCTCGACGGATGGCCGCTGGCTCGTCAGCCCTTACCTCTCGAAACGAACCTGCCCGGGCTGTTCGCTGCCGGCGACGTCCGGAGCGGGTCGATCAAACGTTGCGCGGCTGCCATAGGCGAGGGGTCCATGGCGGTTGCGCTGGTCCACCAGCGCCTTGCTGAACTAGGCGGTGAATGACGTGGATACTTCACCGACGACCGAGCTTCCCGCCGTCCCGGCGATGGCGGGCCCCAGCAAGGAGGCGGAGGCGAAGTTCTCTCGTGTGGCCCCCAGAGAGCAAATCCGCGCTGTAGCCAGCGCCCTCGAACGCAACGGGATCAATTCCACTGTGGTTGACTCCGCCGAGCAGGCGAGAGAGGCTGTGCGGTCCATCCTCCCCGTGGGGGCCGAGGTCTACAACAACACCTCCCGCACGCTCGAAGTCATCGGTGTCGCGGAGGACATCGAACGGTCCGGGCAGTACCAGCCGCTTCGCCCCCGTCTCTACCAGATGGACCGCGAAATGCAGGGGCGTGAGATGCGGCAGTTGTCCGCTTCGCCCGATTGGGTGGTCGGGAGCGTCCACGCCCTGACGGAGGAGGGTTCCCTGCTTATCGCATCCGCCAGCGGGAGCCAGCTCGCTCCGATCGCTTCGGGAGCGGGTCACGTGGTACTCGTCGTCGGTGCGCAGAAGATCGTTCCCGATTTCGACACAGGCCTCCGTCGCATCTACGAGTACTGCTTTCCTCTCGAGGATCGGCGGGCCAGGCAAGCCTACGGCGTTCCCAGCGGGGTGAATAACGTCCTCGTCATCAATAAGGCGGTCGCCCCGGGCCGGATCACCGCAATCTTGGTGAATGAAGCGCTTGGGTTCTGATCCCAGCAGCGTTCGTAGGTTGGTGGAGAGACGAAGTGATAGTTCGAGAAGATGTAGAAGTTGCTGCCAACCGGATCGGTCGCTTGGTCCGGCGCACCCCTGTGGCGAGCGTGACCTGGGATACCTCGGACGGCTCGAGGCAGGTCTGGATAAAGCTCGAGCATCTTCAGCACACCGGGTCGTTCAAAGCCCGCGGCGCGCTCAACCGCGTGCTGGGTGCGGCCGAGCGGGGCCAGATTGGTCCCGCTGGCGTGGTGGCTGCCTCAGGGGGAACGCGGGCCTAGCCTTCGCGTACGCCGCCGGTCAGGCCGGGACCACATGCCGAATCTTCGTACCTGCCAATGCCCCGGCGTTCAAGGTCAACAAGCTTAAGGCGCTGGGCGCCGAGGTATTACAAGTCGGCGACCGGTACCACGACGCCCACGAGGCCATGTTGGTCGATGCCAAACGGACAGGGGCGCTCATCGGCCACGCCTACGATCAGCCGGAGGTGTGCGCCGGCCAGGGAACGGTCGGCTTGGAGCTGGTCGAGCAGATCCCCGAGCCGCTGGATGTGGTGCTGGTCGCCGTAGGCGGCGGCGGGCTCATGGCCGGAGTGGCCGCGGCCGTGGAGGGAGCCGTCCGCGTCGTAGGGGTGGAGCCCGAGAACTGCCCCGCCCTCAACGCTGCCCTCGCGGCCGGACAACCCGTAGACGTAGCCGTCGGCGGCGTGGCCGCCGACTCGCTCGGTGCCACCCGCATCGGAACGATCGCCTGGGAGGTCGCCCTGCGGGCCCACGTCGGCTCGGTCACGGTCACCGACGAGGACATAGTCCGAAGCCGGCGCCGGCTCTGGGACGACTACCGATTGGTCGTCGAACACGGGGCAGCCACAGCGGTAGCAGCCCTGTGGTCAGGTCGCTACGTACCAGAAGACGGCGCCCGGGTCGCCGTCATCCTGTGCGGGGCCAATACTTCACCCGGCGATCTCGTGGCCGAGTAGCACTCCGAATCAGCGCAGACCATCTGACGGCCGCGGTCGGAGCCGCGTGACGGCACCGAACACATCGCCTCTCTCCCACATAACTACGGATAACTCGAGCCGGCGAGGAACGCCTCGACGTCGGCGGCAAAGTCCGTATGGTGTTGAAAAAGGAAGCCGTGGGCCGAGTCCGGGTAGATCTTCATCTGGGCTTGGGGGACCAGGCCGGCGAGCAAGTACGTGTAATGAGGCAGGATCATGGGGTCGCTGGCGCCGTTCGCAACCAACACCGGAACGTCGATGGCGCTTAATCTCTGCAGAAGAGAGTGATCTGGGATCCCCCAAGTACAAACGGCGTCGTACTGAGCCACCCGAGTTTCCCATGACGTCGGGCGGTCGCGTTGTTCTTGCCTGGCAAACATGCGCTTCAAAGCCTCCTCGCCGGCCTGCTGGCTCGAAGCTGATGGCGCAAAGAAAACCTCGAGGTAGCCATTTGGATTAGCCTCGGGCCTGCCCACGGCGCCGATAACCTCTGGCGCCCAACCATGCATCCCGGCTGCCCCCTTTGGGGCCGAAGAGGCCAAGACCAGCTTGCGGAGGACCTCAGGCCTTATAAGGGCAATCTCCTGGGCGACAAAACTGCCAATCGAGAACCCGAGGAGGTCGACCCGGTCGAACTGCATCGCGCTCAAAAAGACGATGGCGTCAATTGCCATTTGCTCCACGACGTTCGGCGTCGTTCCTGAGCTACCGCCCACTCCTACATTGTCGAATGTAACGACACGTCGGGACGACGCCAGAGCATCGATAAGGGCCGGGTCCCAATTGTCGAGGTTCCCCCGGAAGTGTTGAAGCAGGACCAGTGGCACAGGGCCGTCGCCAGCGTCTCGGTAGATGTAGTCGATGCCGTTTGCACCACGGGCCACCTTGTTTGGGAGTTCCGAATACGTGGGCGACATAGTGATTGTCCGGCTCCTTCTGTGTGGTGATCGTTCTCGTGCTCGGGGACCTGCGCCCGCGCTGAACCCCGGGGCCGGGGTTGGTCAACGGATGCCGGACGAGCGCCTCAACTCCAGTACCGGGATCGTACGGATGCCGGCAGTGCGCTGCGCGTAGTCGGCGAAGCCCGGGTACCGGCGGGCCTGCTCGTCGTAGATGCGGTCGCGCTCGTCGCCCTGAAGCTGGCGAACGGTCACGGGGTACGTCTCGGTGCCGCGTTCGACGGTGCCCGCGCCGATGGCCGTGAGGTTGTAATACCAGTCAGGGTTCGACGGTGCGCCGGCCTTGCTTGCGAACACGTAGATCGTGCCGCTGTCGGCGTCGTCAGCCAGGTACATCACGGGATTGACGTACTGGTGCCCGCTCTTGCGGCCTTGATGGTGCACGAGCACGACGGGCGCCCCTTCGAAGTTGCCGCCGACGCGGCCGCCGTTCGCACGGAACTCCGCGATGATTCCCTTGTTCCAGTCGTTCGCATCAGGCATGCCGGCCTCCCTGCGCCTCTTTGATCAAGCGGACAATCCTAAGAGCCCATCTCGCTGGACGCTATCACCTGCCCGCGCGCACCCGGTAGGACGTGCCGGCGGACACTTGCCCTCCCCGAAGATGGCGTTCGAGCCCATAAACGGCGTCCGGTTCGACGCCGACTAATACCAGTAGCTATACACACCCACCATTTAAGACCCCCCCCTTCGCAGTGGCTAGCCACGTCGACCTACGCCGGGGCACCCAGCGTTTTAGGGACCGGCTCGGTACGTTATCGGTCATCGTCATTCGGCCCGTCAAGCCGCGGCTGCAACATCCTTTGTAACGCACCGCCGTATTAGCTCACGAAAGCAACAAATAACTTGCCATCAACTTAGAAGTGTTCAGGACCGCCCTCGGCCCTTTGCGCTTGGCCTCATCGAAGGGAGAGGTGAGAAGGACGACAGCGGTCCCCCACGAGCAGTTCGGGCCCAGGCTGGCCGGGCTGGCCCTTGGGCTGGCCGGGCCAGGACAAGCCGCTCTGCTCGGGGATGTGGCCCGTTGTGCCACGTGCGCCACCCATCTGGAGGATCTGGTGGCCGTGGCCGAAGCGTTGTCCGTCTTGGCCCCCGAGGCCGACCCTCCACCTGGGTTCGAGGGGCTCGTTTTGAAGGCCGCTCGGGCCGGCCCTGTGCTGAGGGCGACTACTCCGCTCCAGTACAGCTTAAGCAGAGGGCCCAACCGGTGCCGGGGGTCTGCGGATCCCGTCAGTCGTCCTGATGGCGGCTGCCGCGTATGGGCTCAGCCGGCGCAGAAGTTCGTCCGAGGGTGTGTAGCCCCAGCGAGTTCGGTTCCAACTTGAGCCGTAACGGAAAGCGGTAAAGCGCCGTTCCCCCTCCGCTGTCCGCTTGGCAGACCCGTGGCAACAGCAGTCCACAAATACAATCGCATCGCCCGCATCCATGAACACAGAGACCGCTCCAGGTATGTCGTCGAGTGACCCACCTGTCAACCACCGGTCTTGCCCTTGCTCCAACAAGGCGGGGTGGACGATATTGGCCTTGTGCGACCCGGGGATGAGCATCGTCTCCCCGTCACCCCGGCCGGTCTTCGTTAATGCGACCAACACGTTTACCTGCCCGCAGAAGAAGCGACCGTTGGCGTACCCATAGCTCATCTTTTTGCAATGGTCATGGCCACCGCCGTGGATAGGGATGGCGTCTCCCGGGCCTCGACAGGTTACGAAGTTCTCGTCGATAAAGAGGGGGCCGTGGTGGTAGTCGAAGGTGCCTTGGCCACCGACGAACCTGAGCACGTAATTGATCCAGCTGGGATGGTCGATCAGTTTTTCAAAGGCCGGTCCCGACTCATAGATCTGCTGATAACTGCGACCCCGATGCTCAGGATGGTCCTCTCGCTGGACATGGCCCCACCACTGGCCACGCTCCAGTGACTTTGGGATGCTGTCGACAACGGCGTTGCAGGCCGCCACTTCATCGGCGCTCAGCGCCCCGCGCAAGACCAAAAAACCCTGCAGGTCAAAAAGGTACTCCTCCAGTGGGCTGGGCACGGGGAGCTCGGGGAAGGCTATTTTCGGAGGGCGGATCCCCTGGTCCCAGTATGTTTGCTGGCTTACTTGGTCGACGACAGTAGTTTGTGCCGGCATAAGTAACTCCTTTCTTCTAACGCTTTTTACGCTCGGTCGCGCATTATGATCTAGCGAGTTCCGCTTCCTTGCCCGTCTTCCTTACCGTCGTACGTCCAGAAGCGCCAACCCGTACTGGTCGAGCTCGACTTGCATGGGGCCGTCCGTTTGGGCATCCGTCAGTCGCCACCCTCCGCGCACCTCGCACGCCGCGCTTACTGCTCGCGCCGACAGGTTGACAAGGACGAGCACGCCAGAGCGCCCGCGGTAGCGCAGTACGGCGAACACGGCCTCGTCGTCGACCACGGCGGCCGAGAAGTCGGCCGCCCCCTCCCGCAGCTCGTCGCGTTGACGGCGCCGCGTCAGCGTGCGGGCCAGGTCCTCCTCCATCCCGGTCTCGCCGCCCGTAAACATCAAGAACGCCCCGCCGGAGAGCGCCAGGCACCAGGTGAGGGCGCGCGTCGCTGCCAGTCCGATCTGCTCCCGCCGCCACTTACGACCTGGTGGCGGCCACCAAAACGTGTCGTGAGAATCGAGGTGGTGGCAGGTCAGGGCCTCGGCCGGAAGCGTGCTGTCGCGCTCGTCGAACCAGGCGGCTAGTTGGGATCCGCTAATTTCGGCGGAAGTCTCGCCGCCCCCGGAAGTGAGCGCGGGCACGAGCCACAGCTCGTCGTAGTTGTAGTTCATGTCCATCGACTCCCGCAGTACAACGCCCGAGGGCTCGGTGAACATCAGCACGTCGGGGAAGCGCGCCTTCAGCTCCCCCCGCAGGCGCTCAAACAGCGTGACACAGCCCGTGCTCGAAGCGCTCGCCCGGTGGCGGCGTGGCGCCGACCAGTTGGCGAAGTTGTTATAGGTCGGGGCGTCGAAGCGGAAGCCGTCGATGGCGAAGCGCTCCAGCAGGCGGAGCGCCGTCGCGCAGAACCAGGCCTGCCAGTTCTCGTCTGCGAGGTCGAAAGCCTCGGTGTAGATGCCGGTGATCTGGCCCTCACTGTCTCGGCAGAACCACTCCGGGTGCTCGGTCGTGAGGGGGTGGACATCTGGGGACCCCTCGATCCAGTACGGCGCGAAATCGACGATGTGCTGGCACCACGCCCGCTGCAGGGCGGCCTGAGCACCAGGGCGGTCGGCGAAGACATCGCCGACGGCGGGGGCCGGCAGGTCAAGGATCCCGCTCTGCTGGACTCGGGCGAGGGCGTCGCGGATCGAGCGCTGATCGAGCACCCCATGCAGCACGACGTCGAGCACCACGCGCAGGCCTAACTCGTGCGCCCGCTCGACGAGCACCGCCAGCGCCTCCTCACCGCCGTAGGTAGTGTCGACGTCGTTGTAGTCGTGGACGTTGTAGCTTGGGTAGGGCTGGCGCGGCATGAGCTGGATGGTGTCGAAGCCGAGAGCAACGATCCGCCCCAGGTCGGCGGTGACATCTTCGAGGCGCCGGTAAGGCTCGTAGTACCAGCCACCCGAGAACACCGAGCGACCGACCTGCACCTCGTAAATTGTTGCCGACCACGCCCAGGCCGGCTTCGGGCCGGGCGGGGATACGCCGAGCGAGCGCACCGCCGGACGGATCTTTCCCCGTACCTCGTCCCAGCCCTGGTCCAGGGCGTCGAGGTTCACCCCGGCGCAGCGCAGCCGCTCGCCCGGCGCCGGGTCCCCGGCGAGGTTCGTGGTCAGGCGGAACCGCACCCCGCCCGTCTCGGGGACGACCGCTATCCAGCCGATCTCACGGCGCGAGAACGGCCACACGAGGAGGCAGGCGGGGACGCTGCGGTGGCTGAGGGCGACCAAACCGAGCGAACCGAGGCTGCCCGTAGCAGGCGAGATGGCGAGCTTGGAGTCGAGCTCAGCGAGGCAGGTCGCGGGCGCCACCCGGTTCCCGGGGGCGTGCAGCAGCCAGTCGGCGGAGTCGAGAGTGAAGGCCAGCTCGAGTTCGACATTTCGCAGCGGGCGGTCCTCAGCCGCCGAGCGGGTGAGCTCAAACGCAAACCGAGCTCGGGGAAGCTCGAGGCCGAGGCGATAGTCGAGGAGCAACGACCAACCTGGTAGCTCGGTCTGTACCCGCCACTGAGCGCCATCTCCATTGATTCCCGCACCGGCAGTCTCGAGCGCTACGAAATTGGGGCCACTGAGCTCTTCGGTCCCGGGATAGTCGAGGCCGCCGGCCAGGCTGCGGACCTCGTCACCGCCCACCCGGAGCACGAGAGAAGTCGCGCAGGCGATCGGCTTGAGGCCGGTCGACGAGGGAAACTCGATCGCGTCCGGCAGGCCCGTTGCCTCGTCGAGGATAAGAGCTCCTCCGGCGCGGCCCGGCAGCTCTAGCCGCCGCCACGGCGCGCTGGCGATGCCAGAGGACGCCCCGCTCACGACCCTGCGGCCGTACAGAGCCCGCTGCGGCCCCTCCAGACCGGCGCCCCAGCGGTATGAGGCACGATCACCTTCAGGCCCGTCTGTGCTCGCGCCGAGCCGGCGCCTCGGGCCGTGCAGAGCGCACGCTGGTAACCGAAGCAGTGCTGCCGTTGGTCGACACGCTGTCCGCGCCGACGACATCGGAGAGCGCCTGGGCCAGCACTCTACGCATGCCGGCCTCGGCGGCGGCCGGTGAACGGCGGACGACCGCGTCGGCGACCTCTCGGTGCAAAGCGAGCGACTCGACCCAGTGCTGCGCGCTTACGCCGCGGTCGTGGTTGCGGATGGCCGACTCGATCACACTTCCGATCTGCGCCAGCAGCTCATTGTGAGTGGCCCGCAACAACACCCGGTGGAACAGCACGTCTGCGTCCATGAAGCGCTCGATGTCCCAATCGGCGCGCTCCATCGCATCGAGGGCGGCGCCGAGCTCCAGCGCTTCGGCCTCGGTGCGCCGGGTGGCGGCGATGGCGGCCACGTTCGGCTCGACGATCTCGCGCATCTGGGCGACGGCCTGCAGGAACTCGACGTCGCGGTGCTGGTCCTGCGACCACGACAGCACAAGCGGGTGGAGCCAGTTCCAGTCGCTGCGGGGCCGCACGAACGTGCCGCGCTTCGGCCAAGCGCGGACCATGCCGAGGGTGTCCAGGACCCGCAGGGCCTCGCGCACAACAGACCGGCTGACGTCGAGGTCGCGCTCCACGAGCGAGAGGTCGAGCGGCGTGCCGGGCTCGTACACCCCAGCGACGATCTCGCGACCGACCCGGTCGAGCACCACCTCGTGTGGACCTCGGTCCCCGTTCATGCTCGCCGGCTCTAACCGCCGGCCGGGCGCTCGCTCGCCGCGTCGTCCAATTCCGCCCGTACGCACCTCGAATCTGCTCCGCCCGACGGTCCTGGCCGCCACGGGCACCTTGTCCGATCAGTTGAGGGAGGTTGTCTGACTAGAGCAATGATCTTGTGTGACTCTAGCCGACTATCCTTAACCGATTATCCTTTCTAACTATAGCTTTATCTTGTCTGACTAGAGTTGACAATCTTATCTGACTACCTTAGGCTGCTGCGCATGTGCCCGCCGGCACCGGAGCAGGGGGACGTTGCGGATCTCGAGCGTGACGACGGTGCGACTGCGCGAATACCCGAAGCTTTGCTGCGTCGCGCTCGAAGCCGACAACGGACCTACCAGCGTCCGCGAGACCTTCTTCGTGCAGGATGGGGTATGAGCCTTCTACCGCGCCTCGTACCGCGAGCTCGTAAAGGCGCGGCCCACCTCGGGGCCGGAATGTCGCTCCGTTACACGGTCCAGGCACCGGGTGCGAGCTGGTAGAGGAGCTATGGCGTGGCGAGGACGCCATCGTCGAGACCCTGAGCCTCAAAGGGCGCGCGCCCCGCTGAGCGCTTAGGTACGCGAAGGTAGCGGTCGGTTCGAAAATTAAAACAGACAGGAGACATGGATGAAAGGATCCGACAAATCAGGCGTCAGAACGGGCGCCCGGCTCGGCGCGGCGGCTTCAGCCGTCGCCGCCCTGGTCGTTATGGCGAGCGTCGCGCCGGCATCGGCCAGCGCCCACCCTCACCAACTGCAGGGCGCGACAGCTGGCTCGGCGTTCCCGAGTGGGCCAGTGACGCTCACGCTGGCCACAGAGGACACATCGACTCTGACGCCGGCCCTGGTCAGCGGCTTCGAGAAGCTCCACCCCAACGTCAAGATCGTCGTGCAGAAGTCGAGCTACACCGACTACCTTCCCAAGATCAACCTCGAACTGGCTTCAAGCACACCCCCCGACCTGTCCGAGGTCGTCACCCTCGAGACCTCCGTCAAGGACCATCTGCTGCTCAACCTCAACCCCTACGCGGCCCAGTACGGCTGGACGAAATCGATCTCGCCTTACGCCCTAAACGAGTACCGGATGGGTTCGAACCTTGTCGCCGGCAACGGCCCGCTCTACGCGGTGTCATCAGGCTTTGACCTGACGGGAATTTTCTACAACAAGAAGCTGATGCAAACGCTCGGCATCTCGGGGCCGCCGCAGACGCTCGCCGACCTCAACGCCGACCTTGCCAAGGCCAAGGCGGCCGGTGATGTCGGTCTCGAGCTGGCCGCCGAGGACGGCCACGGCGCCTTCCTCGTCCAACAGGTGGCGGACGACTTCGTGCAGCCGGCCCCCGTGAACAACTGGATCTTTGGCGTGAAGGGCTCGAACATCAACATGGCGGCGGTTCGTACTGGCGCCAACCAGCTCGCTACCTGGGCCAAAGACGGCTATCTGAACACCGACGCGTCCGCAGCCGCCCTCACTCAGGCGGTGGCGGAGTTCAACAAGGGAAAGGCGTTGTTTATCAACGACGGCAACTGGGACAGCTACCAATACCAGGGCGGCCTCGGCGCCAACGTGGGCTTCGCCGCCTTCCCCGCGGCCCAGGCCGGCGGTCGCTACACCGCCATGGTCGGCGGCACCGCCGGGTACGCCATCTCGGCCAAGACGAAGTACCCCCAGGTGGCAGCGGCCTTCCTCAACTACTCCGTGGGCGCCACCGCCGCCAAGGCCGTATTCGCCATCGGGAACCTGCCCAACAACCCGTCGGCCATCAAGCCGACTCCCGGGTCGCTTAACGCCGACTACGTAAAGGCCTGGGGGAAAGTGGTTAAGTCCGACGGCCTGTACGGCTACTTCGCCAACGCCTTCCCGACGGCTAATACCGCCTGGACTCAGACCACCGAGGAGCTGATCGGGGGCAAGACCACCGCGCAGGCGGCTCTTACCACCGTGCAAGCGGGCTGGGCCCAGGCGCACAGCTAGTGCAGGTGTGCGGTTGACCACAAAAGTGGCCCGTAGTATTTGAGGCCGCTATGAGCACGGTGTTGACCGGCCAGAAGACCGTCCCCTCGACAGGACGTGCGACAGCGGCGGCCCAATCCGGTCGGCGCCGGCGATTGAGCAGGAAATGGCGTAGAGCGCTGGTCGCCTACGCCTTCCTGCTCCTGCCTGTCGGGTTCTACGCCGTGTTCATGATCCTCCCCTGGGCCCAGACGATCATCCTGTCGTTCTATAACTGGGACGGCATCGGCACCAAGACGGGTGCCGGGTTGTCCAATTTCGCGCACGTCTTCGAGGACCCTCAGCTACGCGTGGCGGTTGTCCACGCCTTTGAGCTGATGCTCTATTTCTGCGTAATCCCTATCGTCAGCGCGCTCTTCCTTACCGCTCTCATCACCGGACCTCACCGTCCCCGCTGGACGTTCACGCGGGCCGTGCTGTTCCTGCCCCAGGTGCTGCCGGCGGTAGCGGTGGCGGTGATCTGGCAGTGGATGTACGGCCAAGACGGGTTCGTCAACCAGGTCTTGCGCTGGGTCGGCCTCGGCAGCCTCGCCCAGCCGTGGCTCGCCAGCTTCACCTGGGCCTTCCCCGCCGTCGGCCTGGTCGGTTCCTGGATCACTTTGGGCCTCTGCCTGGCGTTTTTCATTGCCGGCGCCCAGCGCATCCCGGTCGAGCTCTACGAAGCTATCGCCACCGACGGAGGTGGGCGCTTTCGCCAGTTCCGCTGGGTGACCCTCCCCCACCTGCGCGGCGAAATCGTGATCGCCGCCACAGTGACGGCAATCTCCGCGATGAGCGCGTTCGACATCGTATTCGTCATGACCGGGGGCGGTCCGGGCGTGGCCTCGATCGTCCCCGGGCTGCTCATCTATCAGCTCGCCTTCACGTCCTACAACGTCGGCCAGGCCAGCGCCCTCGCCGTCGTGCTGTCCCTACTGGTGCTCGTCGTGATCTCAGTGCTCCGGCTGGCCGGAAGGGAGCGGTCTTGACGGCCAAGATCGAGTGGCTCGGGACGCGCGCCATCATGTGCTTTGCCCTCCTGAGCATCGTCATCCCGCTGCTGGTGATCGCCACCACGGCCCTCGAGCCGGCCGGGAGCTTGAACACCGGGCTCTCCTGGCCGGCGCACCCCCACTGGGGCAATTTCGTTTCGGCTTGGTCAGTGGCCGGTTTCTCGACCCTGATGCGCTCGAGCGCCATCATTTGTGTCGCCGTCGTGCCCGCCGGCGTCATCCTCGCCACTTGCGCGGGGTACGCCTTCGGGACGATCGACTTTCCGGGCAAGCGCCTCATCTTCGGCGGGCTCATGATTGGCCTTGCGGTGCCGTACGAGGCGATCGTCATCGCGCTGTACTACAACCTGAAGTCGGTCGGCCTGACCAACACGTACTTATCCGTGATCTTGCCGCTGATCGGGGCGTTCATGCCCTTCGGCGCCTACTGGATGCGCAACCACTTCGCTAATACCCCGCCCGGGCTCATCGAGGCCGCTCAGATGGACGGGGCGTCGGATTTTACGATTCTGACCAGGATCCTGCTGCCCAATTCGCGCGCTGCCCTCTCGACGCTGTCGGTGCTCTACTTCACGTGGACCTGGAACCAGTTCCTGCTCGTGCTCATTATGATCCAGGATCCCTCTCGCGAGACGGCGCCGCTCGGGCTGGCCCTCTTCGTCGGTCAGTACACGACCAACCTCCCGCTGTTGTCGGCGGGCACACTGATCGTGATTGCGCCGGTGATGATCGTCTACATGATCTTCCAACGTCAGTTCATCGCCGGTCTCGCGCATGGAGCGATCAAGGGATGAAGGTACCGACGAGTGAGACAGGAGAAGAAGATGACGACGGTCGAGCACTCAAGCGAACTTGACGAGGAGTACCCCGTTCTCGCCGAGGCCGTGGAACGCCTCCGCCACGACGGCTTCGTCAAGCTGCCCGGCGTACTCAGCCCGGCGACGATCGCCGCCTACGAGCCCGAGATCACAAGGACGCTGTTCGAACGCAATACCCAGACCCTCCCGCTCGAGGAGCGCTCGACGTACCACAAGGCCTTCCTGCAGGTGACGAACATGTGGCCCCATAACGAGACGGTACGCCGCTTCGTCTTTTCGGCCCGGTTCGCCAAGATCGCCGCCGACCTGCTCGAGGTGGAGAGCGTACGGCTTTTCGCCGACCAAGGCCTCTACAAGGAGCCGGGCGGTGGGATCACACCGTGGCACGCCGACCAATACCACTGGCCGCTCTCTAGCGATCGCAGCATCACAGTCTGGGTGCCGCTACAGGAGACGTCGCGTGAGATGGGGCCGCTCTCCTTTGCCGTCGGCAGCCACCGTCTCGAGCTCGGGCGCAACATGCCAATCAGCGACGAGTCAGAGGCGGCCGTCCAGGCTGCCCTAGACGCCGCCGGGCTCGAGGTCGAGGACGGGCCGTACACCCTCGGCGAGGTCAGCTACCACCTCGGCTGGACCTTCCATCACGCCAACCCGAACCGGACCGACACACCGCGCAAGGTGATGACGATCATCTACGTCGACGCCGATATCCGCGTTATCCCGCCGGTCAACCCGGCGCACTTCGGCGTGCTCGAGCACGTCATCCCTGACGCCAAGGTTGGTGGGCTGATCGACACGCCGGGCAACCCGGTGCTATGGCCGCCAGCCGCGACCTCCTGACCGGCTGCCTAGGAGCTACTTCACTGCGGCGTGATGATCTTGAGCTTGGTCTCGTCTCCCGGTGAGCCCGTGTAGTAGCCGGGACCGTCGGGGCCGCTCTGGCTGTAGGCGGTGTAAGGGGCTTCGAACTCCTGTCCGGTAGCCGGATCCTCGACGAGGTCGGTGTTGTTCAGGGCTTGGTCGAAGCCGGCAACCTGCTGGGAGAAGCCGGCGAGCTGCTCCTGCTGATGCTGGATCGCCGCGAGGTCCTGCGTGAAGTTGTGCTCGATGCTGTAGGTGTCCCAGATCAGTGCGCCGTTCAGGGAGTCCCACAGTGGCGGGGTGGCGAGCGCGATCCTCAGGACGCCGCTCGTGACACCCCCGCCGGTACTGGCGATCGTGCGGACGAGACCGTGGACCTGCTTGGAGCCGGCCGTTCCGAAGAACTCGGTGATGATCTCCTGCTCGGTGCCGCCCGTTGACGTGGTCTGGCTCGGGAAGGTCGCAGTGGAGAGGACCGAGTTGATGGTCAAGCCGAGCCGCTGGAAGCAGTACTTCTGAAAGCTGGCTGCGTCGGTAACCCCCGTGGAACTGGCGAGGAACGGCCCAGCGAGCAGGAAGTTCGCTGACGCGTTCGGTCCGGCGTCGAGGAACAGCTCGTCGGCGCCCTCGTGGCCGACGGTCCAGCCGACGGGGAGCGTGTAGCCGAACGACTGATCCTTGACGAACCGGGAGAGCGTCCCGGTTTGGAGGCCGAAACAGCCCCCGATCGAGGCGAGTTCGGCGCGCTCCGCGCCGACCTGTGAGCTCGGCGCCCAGTAGCCGCTCACGACACCGAGCTCGGATCCGTGGGCGGTCACGGTCGGAACCAACGACAGCCTCGCCTCGCCGGAGATCACGACGTTCCCGACATGGCCCGAAGCGACAGCGGTCGTCGGGCTGAGGAGCCGGAACGTCAGGACGTTCCCGGCGCTCTTGGCGTTTTTCGAGAGCGACGCTAGGACCGTCGACAAAAAGGCGCGCTTGGGCTGATTCTTGTTGACGAACGCCGTCTGGACGACGCCCTCGGTTGTCGCCGAATAGTCTTTGTACACGACGATCAGCCCGCTCAGGCTCGACAGGTACCAGCCCGGGGGCACGCCGATATGAAAACCGTCGTAACTATCGTGCACGACCGGATCAGTGCACCCGCCCGCATTCAGGCCGACGGCTCTGCCCGACGCCGACGCGTTCGGGGCTAGAGCCCCGAACGAGGTCGTGGCGGAACACCCACCCACGACGAGCAGACAGGCCGCCAGGAGCCGGCTCGGACGCGTGAAGCGCTTAACCCGCATGGCCGTCAGCTCTGCACCGCCGAGCGGTGCTCTGCACCGCCGAGCGGGCACCATTGTTCGTGCTGTGTGCTTATGGTCACTGGTTCCTTTCATGGCCCGGCGCCCCTGGGCAATTATGCGCTAAGGATTGTTGGCAAACCAAGGTTGCCCGGGATTGCGCGCGGATTGCGCGTTGGTCCCGGCACCGCGTGGCGCCAGCCCTTCACCTTGGGCGATCGCATACTTGATCAAGGCGCCGAGGACGCCAACAATCTCGTCCGCGGTCGAACCTCGCCGCCCAGCCCTTAGCAGCGAGCGGATTGCACTACGTAGAAGTTCCGTGGTGGTTCCGTGTTGGCCACTGATTACTTGGTCCGCCCCGAGGCACATTATTAGAAGGCCACAGGTTCACAAGGAGCGACGGGCAACGGCCATCGGAGGACGACTGACTTAC
The DNA here is from genome assembly GCA_963750465.1 of uncultured Acidimicrobiaceae bacterium. Taxonomy (GTDB): domain Bacteria; phylum Actinomycetota; class Acidimicrobiia; order Acidimicrobiales; family Palsa-688; genus Fen-671. The sequence goes on along the minus strand of CAVVRE010000001.1, from coordinate 354,134 downwards.
CCTCACACTCGAAAGCTGAGGTCCCGGACGGAGTGGGCCGGCGCCGGCAGCAACGCGCAAAAGAACTCACGGCCACGGCCATGAGCTCGGAAATAGCTGCGGCCTTTTTTGACCTGGACGGGACGCTCCTCTCGGGGGACCTCATGAGCCGGCTCTTCGCCCGCGTGGGGGCCAGCACGACCCCCGATGACATCGTCCGCCCCGAGCCTGACGGGCCCAGCACACACCCAGGAGCGACGGCCAGCGGTTGGCGACGCCTCGCCGAGCAGGTGCAACGGGGCGTCGCTCTCTTCGCGGGCCAGCGCGTGAATACCCTCGACGCGCTGGCCGAAAAACTCCTACCCCAGTTGCTCGCAACGTGCGTTCACCCTGGTGCGCTACACCTTCTCGCCCGCCACCGGGGCGCCGGTCATCCTTTGGTCCTGGTCACGGCGAACGCGTATGTCATCGCCCGCGTCGCGGCGGACTGGTTCGGGATGGACCACGTCCTCGCCACCCGGCTCGAGATAAAAGGGGCCGCCTATACAGGTGAGATAGTGTTTGGTGCCTGGGGGCCACGTAAGGCCGAAGCGATGAGGCGGCTGGCCCAAGCCTACGGCTACGACCTGGCTAGCTCTTACGCTTATGCGGACTCGAGTAGTGACGCAGACATGCTGAAGCTGGTGGGGAACGCCATTGTTGTCCACCCCGACGACGAGTTGCGGGCCATGGCTGAACTGAACGGTTGGCCAGAACTGGATCTTCGAGGTCGTCTCCGTCCGCTCGTCAGCATGCGCGGAGGACGATGAGCCAATAATTTGGGCCATTTTCCTCAGGGGGCTCTACATCAACCTAGACTTCCCGCGTTTGCGATGCTTCGGGGAGAAGAAGCTTCTTCAGCATGCCGCCACTAAGGCCAATACCGAATACCGGCCCACCTGGCTGAAGGGCCACGCCGGCGTTGAGCGACCCGACGTTCACCGCGTCGAACCCAAGCCGATCAATGAGCCCCATCACAGCCGCGACAGCAGCAGGGTCGTTACCGGCGGCCGCCATCGCCAGACGATCCGGAGCGCCTGGCGGTCGACGTCCCTGGTCGAACTTGAAGTACCCGAGGTGGTTCAGGCTCTTGACCACTCGAGCCGAGGGGAAATGCTGTTGCACGACCACGCTCGTGCCCGTCGATGCCGTCTCGAGTTCTTGGTCATGTCCGTCTATCTCCGGCCAGTAGTTCATGGCGTCGACGACGATCACACCGGCAAAGAGGTCGGGTGGAAACTCGCGGAAGCGGTGCATCGGCACCGCCAGAACAACCATGTCTCCATGACGGACAACACCGTCGGTGGTGACGGCGTGAGCGCCGGGGGCAAGCACCTCAATGATGAGTTCAATTCGCTCGACAGCACCCGACCCGGAAATGGCGACGTCGTAGCCGCCCGCAACTGCGGCGCGGGCGATCACGGTGCCGATCTTTCCGGCTCCAACGATGCCCAGCCGGAGGTCGTTGGATTTATCGTTGGGCACTTCGAGGATCCTTACCCAGTCCCCGCTGCGTGCGTCCCGACCGCGACCGGTCGATCAGAGGTCTCCGCCAGAAGTTCCCTCACTAGCGGGACCACTTCACGACCGTAGAGCTCGATGGTCGCCATCTTCTGTTCGTGCGGTACCCGACCGGTGGCGTAGGCCAGGTCGAACCGACTCAACCCGAGCAGACGGATGACCCAGGCGATCTTGGTGGCCACGGTCTCCGGCGAGCCGAGGTACAGCGACCCTTCGTCGATCTCGGCTTGGAACCGATCCCTTGTCGGACGCGCCCATCCTCGCTCGGCCGCGGCTCCTTCGTTTACGTGAGCCCAATGCGGCCACTGGATCTCCGCCGCTTCCTGATCGGTCCTGGCCACATAACCGTGCGAATGCATACCGATGCGCAGTTGTGGAAACCCATATTTTTTGAGGGCGCGTTGGTAGAGGTCGACCAACGGCAAGAAGCGGATGGGAGGGCCGCCAATGACGGCCAGCATCAGGGGGAGCCCGTAGCGAGCGGCCCGGACCACCGACTGAGGACTCCCTCCGACGCCCACCCACGTGGGCAGATGCCCTTCGGGCAGCGGAGGACTGAGCGACTGATTGGTCAGGGGAGACCGGAACCGGCCCGACCAGGTGACGGGTTGGTCCCGCAGCAACCGGGTGAGCAAGTCGAGTTTTTCCTCGAAGATGTCCTCGTAGTCGGCCAGGTCGTAGCCGAACAAGGGAAAGGACTCCGTCAGCGAACCGCGTCCGACGATGAGTTGAGCCCGACCGTTGGACACCGCGTCGAGGGTGGCAAATTCGGTGTACACCCGGACCGGATCTTGAGTACTCAAAACCGTCACGGCGGTGCCAAGCCGGATGCGCTCGGTTCGACCGGCAATCGCGGCCAGGATCACATGCCCGGCCGAGTCCATCATGTCAGAGCGGTAGTGCTCGGCGATGTTGAACGAGTCGATCCCGACAGCATCGGCCAGAACCGCTTCCTCGACGGTGTTACGAATGACGACATCACCGCTGAGTGCTTGTCCCGACTCGTCCACACTGATGGGGACGAACGAATCCAGCCCGAATTCAAAGTCCTTGGTGGCCATCTCTGTGTCCTCGCTTGCTATAAACCAAGGCCGATTGTTGAATGACGGGCTCGGTCATGGGGTAACCGACGTCGCCAGTCCGAAGAGCTCGCCGAACTGGTCGACCATCAGATCCCTTCCCTTCACCTCGGAAACGGTCTCGCGCCCGACGATTTCTTCCTGTCCGGGGAACTGACCGGCCCCACCGGTAGGCCCGATGGGTACTGCGATGGCGACACCCATGGACTCGTAGTGACCCAGGTCAGATTGTCCCTGCGCCAAGGCGTTGATGTTGCCCGCTACCGTGACCGCCTGATGCCGGGCAAAGCCGGCCATCTTGCTGTCGGCAGTGGAGATGTCGCCGACGGCGAAGACGGTTGTCTGCCCGGCGACCTGGAGAGTGGGGCCGACTTCGATGAAACCGTCCGAGCGGCGGGCGGACACCAACTCGCCTCCGAGATAGTCGCTGTTGGGCGTCACGCCGTAGCACCGAAACCATATGTCAGCGGTCACTTCTGTTCCTGCTTCGGTGGTGACGGTGAAGGTGGCCAGCTCCCCAGGCTCGGTCGGCGGTGCCTGGCGCAACGGGCTGCCCATGATCAGCTCGACCCGGGACTCGACCAGTTGACGTCGAAGCTCGGTTTTCAGCTCGGGCATGTACGGGCCGCCGAGAATCTCGTCGGCGACGTCGAGCAGGACGATCGACTTATCTGGCCACACCTGACGTATTTCTCCGGCCAGTTCGATGCCGACCGGGCCCGCTCCGACCAGCAGGACCCGATCTGCCTGCGTGAGGGCCCGATGCGTTTGGCGGACCTGCTCCTGAGCGTGATGAGTATCGACAAGGTCCGTCTTGGCCGGGAATGGGTACCTCGACCCGGTGGCCAGGACGATGTAATCGGCGGAGATCTCCTCGCCCGACGCCGTCACCACCCGGTGTGGGCCCACCACGACGGCTCGGTCTCGAACGACGCGGCCGTTGGTGAGCAGCCCCGCGTAGGGCAAGAAGATCCTGCGGGAGCCAGGTCGGATCGACCAGCGCCCGCAGAGCGGCGATGTTGTGCATGAAGGCGTCCTTGGGCTCGACCAACACCACCTCGCTCGTCTCGTCCAACGCCTTCGCCGCAGTTATTCCGCCGTAGCCGCCACCGACCACGACCACCCTCGGCTTCGTTACCTGATTGTCGTCGGTCATAATCGCCTCCGCTTCGTGGTCCTGTGCTAAGTCCTCTGCTTGCACAACTATATTGTAGACAGATCATCATGTGTACAGAGCATCTTACCTACAACGCTTCTCCGGCCACCTCGTATGATGGGGTGGTGGACGATGTCGCTGGCCGCCGCGACCAAGTCGGGGACGCCCCCGGCTGCGAGGACGCGTTGGCCGACGACCTCGGATGGGGCCTGGGCATGATCTTTCGGGCCTACGTCAAAGCGGCCCACGCCGCCGTGGCCGACCTTCCCGGTGGCCCGCGGGGTTACCAGGTCCTTTCCGCCGCCGCTCAGGGCGCCGTTGGAAGCCAGCTCGCCCTCGCCCAGCACCTCGGGGTCGACCGTACGGTCATGACCTACCTCCTCGATGACCTCGAAGCCGCCAGCCTGATCGAGCGCCGCCCCGATCCGGCCGACCGGCGCGCCCGCCGGATCGTCGCCACCGATAAGGGCAACGAACTCCTCACCAGCCTCAATGACCGCCTGCGGGCCGCGGAGGCCCACCTACTGGCCCCGCTTGGCACCGAGACGCGCCATGTGTTCCGTGCTCAGGTTCGGTTGCTCGCCACCCAGCTCGATGCTCTCGACCCGCCCGACAGCCCCTGTGACCTTGCCGATGAGGTGGACGCCGAAATACCCGCGCCTCGTCAGGGCATTCGGTCAGCTCGATCGCGCTAACGCCGCAGCAAGAAAGGCGTTAGCGCCTAAAGGGAGGCGTTAGCGCCTAAGGGAGAGGTATTAGGAGACGTTGCCCTCCCCGCCGGAAGCCACACCGGCGGCCTTGGCATCCGACCAGCGCTCGACGACGGCAATGTCGGCCAGGAAGCGGACAGCGCTATCGGGGGCCCAGTGGCGGACCGCCTCCTGAAGGCAATCGTCGAGCAGCTGAGCCACGGCCACCGCGCCTTCGGCGCCCACGTGGACCAGCAGCTCGTCGTGTAGGCACAGCACGATCTGGGCGCCATGGCGCCCACCACGGGCCCGCGTCGTCACCGCCCAAACCTTGAACAGCTCCGCCGCCGCTCCCTGGACCAGGGCATTGCGCCCGTAGCGGCCTCGCGCCGCCGCCGCCCCCCGGTCCCCGCCGACGCCGTTGCCCCCCGAGCTCATCGGGACCAGCCGGCCACCGTAGGTCCGGAGGTCCCGCTCGGCCTGGCCCGACCGGTAAGCCTCCGCCAGGTACGCCATGGCCACGGGGTAGGCGGCTTCGAGGCGGCGTAAAGCCCTGGCCCCGTCGCCGGTCGTCTGGCCGTACATCGCCCCTAGAACGGCCACCTTGGCCGTCGCTCGGTCCACGTCGAGATGCTCAGCGACCGGCGCGTACATGTCATCTTCGAGCGTGGCCCGGGCCAGTACCTCGTCGCCTGATATGGCCGCCAGCACTCGGGGCTCGATCTGGCCCAGGTCGGCCCGCACAAAGGTGTGGCCGGCCTCGGCCACCACCGCAGAGCGCATCTCCATAGGCATGTTGTGCAGCCCCGCGGAGGCGGTCATCCGTCCCGCAGCGCCGTCCGACCCCGTCCACGAACCGCGCAACCGGCCGTCGGCGCCGAGGTGCTGGTCGAGCCAGGCGTAACCGTATGTTGTGGCTATCCGTTCAGCTTTGCGCCAGGTGAGAAGAGCATCGACCAGGGGGTGTGTGCCGGCGAGCGCCCTCAGCCGCCATGCCCGCGTATCGGGGACCTCGATCCCGCCCCGGGCGAGCAACGAGCGCACCTGTCCCGGGCTGCGCAGGTCGACGTGGTCAGCGGCTGGAGCATGGCGGAGCACCTCGGCGTCACGCCGAGCGCGCCCGACCGCCTCCTCCATTTCGGTACGCGGGCGCGGCCCCACCATCCGAGCGACGATCCCTTCGGCGACGGCGCGGTCCATGGGCAGCCCGTAGGCGGACAGCTCGGCACAGAGCAGCTCGGCTGTCGACTCCGAATGGGCCAGGGCGCCCGCCCTCGGCCGGTCGCCGAGCTGAGCCAAGCTCGCCCGCTGAAGAGTTGCGACCTGCGCGGCCAGCTCGGCCCATCGAAGCACCCGACCAGAAGTGCGAGCCCATCCCCCACCTGTCCACTCCGGCCGGAGATAGCCGTCGGGCTGGACCGGGTCCTCGCCGTCGCCGTCGTCCTCGGCGTAGCTGAACAGGTCCGGTGGCGCCATCGTCGGGACCGTCTCGAGCGACAGGCGGTGCAGTTGCGCCCACACTCGGGCCGGGTCGGCCCGCCAGCCGCCAAAGAGCAGACGATGTACCGCGGCGATGTCCCAACATGTCGCTACCCGCACTCCGGCGCTGATGATCGGGACCACCGTTTCGCTGGACCACCACACCCATCGGGGCCGCAGTGCCTCCTCGACGAGGCCAACGACGACCGAGGCGTCCCCGGCTGGGTACGACCACGAAAGCCCGCCCGAGCCCGTCGCCAAGCCAAGCCCGACACCGGGCGCGCACGCCAGGCCGACGAGGTCCCCACGCCCGACGCCGGCCAAACGGAGCTTCTCCACGACGTCCGTACGGGTCACCAACACAACCTTGTCACCCCGGCGGCGCAACACCGAGTAGTCCTAAATTAGTCGGGGCTTCCGGGCCAACCCGTGGCATCGAACACGGCTACCGGGTCAAGGTAGTCCCGCCACCACGTCACTTTGCGGTCCCTGATCGTGACGATAGAGACGAAATGGTTGTTGTAGGGATGCCCCGTCTGCGCTGATTCGCCGTGCACTTGGTACTCAAGGACCACGACCGACGCGGCGGGATCTCGATAGACACTCAGATTGTCAGCCCTGCGCACGGTCATAAAGCCGTCATAACCGCTGTACAGGTCGATTATGGCCCGGCGCCCCTCAACCCGTCTCGGATAGCCGGGCACGGAGATGACGTACTCGAAGACCACATCGTCAGCGAGCAGGTCAAAGAAGTCCTCGCCATCGGCGAGACCCTTGAGACCTTCACGAATGATCTGGAAGAACGGTCCGTCGGCTCCAAAATTTGAGCTGTCCTCGGTGTACTTGGTCATTCGCCTTGCTACTTGGTCCAGACGGCGATGCTTCGCCGTGCAAACGCCTCGAAACTGGTTGCTGGCCGACCGATGACCGCCTCGACGTCACCGGTGGGCGCGGACCCCTTGCCCGCGATGATGCTTCCGGTGAGCCATCGGAGCATCTCGGCGTAATCGGCGGGCACTCCAGCGGCGATGGCCCCATTGATCCAGTCGAAGAGGAGATCGGTGCCGTGCCGAGATGCGGCACGGGCCGAACTCCGCGATCGGTCAGTTGCTTCGCAATGAGAGAAACGCTCCTCCCGCTGCCGCCAAGGACCAGCGCTGTTTGCTTCAGGTTCGTCATCAACTAAGTGTCATCGTACGCAACCGAGATGATCAATCCTTGAAACGCTCGACCGCTTGCTCGACGTGCTGCTTGTTCTCGCTCTCCGTAGCGACTTTCGACGGAGCGAGAAAGCGCCCAGGCGGTACAGCGCGTCGGCCGACTGGCGGCTTCGCGCCGCTCTGCAGGCGGTGCACGAAGACCCCGGTCACCCCTGGACGGTACCCGAGCTGGCGGCGATCAGCGGGCTGTCACGAGCTGCTTTCGCTCGGTCCTTTCGGGAAGCGATCGGGCAGGCTCCACTGCAGTACTTGACAGACTGGCGAATGACCATTGCCAGGGACCACCTCCGAACAGGGACCTTGAGCCTGACAAGCATCGCTTCGGAGGTCGGGTACGGCTCGCCGTACGCTTTCGCGGCAGCGTTTCGTCGTCATCACGGGATGCCACCCGGAACTTGGCGAAAGCAGCAGCGATCTGAGCTCCTCAGAGTCAATGGTGCCATTGAAAAATCAGAGGAGACCCGCACCTGATGATCACGCTTCGTCTTAATTCGCGATCACATAAGCCTTTCGAGGGGTTCGCCCAGCGGATAAATCCCCAAGTTACGACCGACTGGTCCATAAAGCTTGGGCCAATTCGACGTCGTCATCCCCTCGCTCGCTCAACTCAGCCCCGGTCAACGCTGGGGGCCGCCAGTAAGACGGCCACGACGTTCGGGCGGAAGCAGCCGCGTTGCCGTTGGATGAACGATTTCCGCGGCTCCCAGACGGCGCTGTCCTGGTATGGCCAGGCGTAGGTCATGGCGCCATCCCGGGTCCACTCAAGCAGCGCTGGTTGCGGCAAGTTCGCGACCCCGTGAAGCCGCCCCAGTGACAGCTGGGGGGCTGCTACGAGGGCGTGCGCATTGAGTACCCGGCACAACACAACGTTCATGAAGGAACGCTCCGCAGCGTTCTCGGTTTAGGCCAGATCACGGTTTTGGAGGTAGGCGTCGACGACGCTCGAGTTGTGTGCCCGGTACCAGGTACGACCGGCCGGGCGAGCGACGAAGGACATCCAATTCTCCACCGTCGGCGACGACGCTCAAGCAAGTGCCAAAATGGTGCGGTGCTCTGCTCGAGAAACTTCCTCAAAGTGGCGATGGCTTCTAAGTACGGGCAGTGCTATCTTGACACAATAGAGCAATATTCGGAGGTCGTTCGGACGGCAAGGTGCAGTATGTACCATAAAATCCGAGCCAACTGCTTGGAGGAGGAGCATTTTATGCAGGATCGTTTGTTTCTGGCTACGGATTATGCTCCATATATTACGGGTGTATTCGCACTAATTGGATCGCTAGTCGGAGTCTTTGTGGCTTTTCAACTGGCCCGAGGAGCCCGCACGGAGGAGCGCCGTAACTGGATAAAGGATCAACGGCAAGAGGTCTACCCGAAATTTGTTGCCGCCGGCCAGTCTGTCCTCGATGCATGCGAAGAGCTGCCCTATTCGGATTCGTCTCGGACCGTGGTTCTCGATCAACTTCAGAAAGGATATCGGGAGTTAGTTGTGCATAACGCAGTAATACAAACGTTGGGCAGGAGGAGTACCATCGATGAGGTAAGACGCCATATGTACACTCTAATAGAGCTCAGGGACGTGCGCTTGGGTCGAAAACCCGATCCTGGCTCCAACAAAATAGACGAGCTCCTTCGCGGCGCTCGAAAGAGCCGACATCGCGCGCTACTAGCGATGAGGTATGAACTTGATGTCCCCGATACGGATGGTCTCGAAAACGATCTAGAAACCCCTATGGAGCCCCTGCGGGTGCGAGTACCAGAGACGCATATATGAACACAACAAGCACAACCTCGGGCCGGACAGCGCACCACCAAAGCCACGCCTGTTCAACAGGGCCGGCGATGGTCGAGCTGGCTCATTTGAGCGTAACCCTTTGTGCCTTCCGTTCTACCAGCACGGAAGCTACGAACGTCGGGCCATTCGGTTCCAAAAGAGGTTGCCCTGACCCTGGCAGTTGCCTTTGGCCGAATAGCCACCCCCAACTGTCGCGCTGGCTTACTTTCCGCCTCAAATGCAGCTACGCCGACTTCGCCGACGGCGACTGGACCGGCAACGAAGAACCCGCCACTCTCACGGCCTACAAGCGCGGGCGGCGGCGCTACTGACAAGGAGGCTTCGACAATGTCATCCATAGCGGGAGAGCTTGTCACCGAGACGCTTGAGAACGACGTGGTCGGCGGGTCACGGTGTATGTCCCGCCCGACCCGCCTGTGGCAGTCGTGTTCGCCGGTGACGGTCAGTTGATCTCGCAATGGGGCGGAGCCCTGGAGGGGGCCGACGTGCCGTCCACGATGATCGTCGGTGCACATCGCCTGGACGATGAGACGCTACGGCTGCATGAGTACTCACCGGGTTTCGACCCGGAACGGTTCGGGGCACACGAGAAGTTCTTCGTCGAGGACGTGCGCGGATGGGCGCGATCGCGTTTTGGGATCGCGCTGCCCGCCGAACGCACCGCGGTGTGCGGCGTCTCGGCCGGTGGAGAGCTGGCACTCGCCATTGGGCTTCGGCATTCGGCCGTCTACGGTGCGGTCTTCTGCGCCTCGCCGGGCGGGGGTTACCGACCGCCTGACGTCATGCCGAGCTCAATTCCACGTGCTTACCTCGTCGCCGGCACGCTGGAGCCGTTTTTTCTGGACAACGCGACCCGTTGGGCAGTTGCGCTGCGCAATGCAGGTGCGGACGTCGTAATGAGCGAGCGGGTCGCATCGCACGACGACGCTATGTGGCGCGAAGAGTTCTCGCTGATGGTGGCGTGGGCGTTTGGACGGTGACGCATCACGACGTTCGGTCGGCGGTTGACCTCTGCGCGCCGGAGAAACGTGGGGTACGAAACCAATACCGCGGGCGCTGGACCAGGATGGGTGACATGACCGACCAAGTTGCCTCCGGCGAAAAGGAACTCGACCGCCCCGGCGGCACCGGTGAACTGGCGGGTCGCCCGGTAGGCCGCATCGGCTTCGGGGCTATGCAACTGCCCGGGCCGGGGGTGTTTGGCCCACCGCGCGACCGGGCCACAGCTCTGGCCGTGCTCCGCCGGGTGGTCGATCTGGGTATCAACCACATCGACACGGCCCAGTTCTACGGCCCCGACGTGTCCAACGAGCTGATCCACGAAGCGCTTTTTCCCTACCCCGAGGACCTCGTCCTGGTGAGCAAGGTCGGTGCGCAGCGAGATGAGCAGGGTGGGTGGGTCCCGGCCCAGCGGCCGGAGCAACTCCGGGCCGGGGTGGAGGCCAACCTGCGCAGTCTGGAGGTCGAACAGGTTGATGTAGTCAACCTTCGCTTCCACTCCGCCGCTCATGACGACGAGGGCAACAGTGGCGAGGTGGACCTCGACAGCCAACTGGCCGAGATGATGGCGTTGCGCCACGAAGGCAAGATCGGTGCCATCGGTGTAAGCGACGTCTCCCTCGGCCAGCTTCGCCAGGCCATGCCCGCTGGCCTTGCTTGCGTGCAAAACGCATACAGCCTCTTGGACCGCTCGGGCGAGCCTCTCCTGGACCTTTGCCGGGAGCAGGACGTGGCCTGGGTGCCGTTCTTTCCGCTCGGCTCGGCCTTCTCCTGGTTGCCGAAGGTGACCGAGCACCCGGCTGTCGTGGCTGCCGCAACGGCCCTCGGGACGACGCCCGCCCAGGTGGGGCTGGCCTGGCTGCTCGGCCATGACCGCCACATCCTGTTGATCCCCGGGACTTCGAGCCTCGAGCACGTGGCGGAGAACGTCGCCGCCGGGGAAGTGCGCCTCGCCGCCGCGACAGTGGCCGTCCTTGACGGTTTAGCGAAGCCCGAAAGCTGAGGCCGGCCCTTGACGGTGCTCCACTCGGACAGCGACTTCGAGGTCCTCGCCAGGCACACGTCACTCACCATCGATGGCGGGCGGGCCGGGGACTAGCCCTTCGTTCTCACTCGACGCGTCAAACCGCAGAGCGATGTCCTCGGTCCAGAGGTCGCGGCCTCGGCGGTCAATTACGGGCTACCGTCCGGTCGTAACGGGTTTGTTGACCTCAGGTGAACCATCCTAAGCGCAGACTGCGGCCGCGACAACACCGACGGTGTTCGCTAGCCACAGCGTAGAGAGAGGCCACGCTTGGTAGGACACGTGGTCGGCGCCCCTGAAATGGAAAAAAAGTGGCAAACGCTCAATGACGGCGAGGGACCTGGCCCGTCGTTCACTCCGGACCGGTGACCCGGTTTAGGGGCAAAAGCCCTGCTCAGGCGGGCTGTGGGCGGGACGGCCCGAGGGCGCAGAGGTACGGCGACGGACACTCGGACAAAAGTTCGAGCCCCTTCCCCGGGGGGCTATCTAGCCGTTCCGTTTTTTGGCTACTCGAATAGGCTTGTAGCCAAGAACCTCCGCGTGATCGTTTCAGGTGCGACGTCTGCGAGACGATCTCGTCTGCCAACATAGGGATCTGAGCCTCCATGGTTGGCATATTTGGCCGACGTGCCCGAACAAAAGACGGGTCTCGTACGCGGACAGGAAGAGAACACTATTGCAGCTCCATTTTGCTCGTGCCAGCAAGATCGCCAAACAGCGATTAGCCCTGCTCTCCGCATTCGTAGCCGCGACGTCATTGTCTTTGGTCGTAGTTTCTTATGGTTCGGCCGGCTCTCCCAAGGCGGAGCCGGGCTACTGGCTGGCCACTTCCAGCGGCACGGTCAGCGCTTTCGGAGGTGCCCGGCAGTTCGGCTCGCTCAAGACGCCCGGCTCCAGCGCCGTGGTCGGTATCGCACCTACCGCTGACGGCGGCGGCTACTGGCTGGCCACTGCCAATGGCCAGGTGCACGCCTTCGGCGACGCCCGGCTGTTCGGCTCGATGGCCGCCAGGCCCCTGGCCAAGCCCATCGTGGGCATTACCGGCACACCTGACGGGCGGGGCTACTGGCTGCTTGGTGGCGACGGCGGCGTGTTCACATTCGGGGACGCGCGGTTCATGGGCTCGGCCGGGCCGGACCACCTGCGCTCGGCCGTGGTCGCCATGGTCGTGCCCCCCGCCGGCCGCGGCTACTGGCTCGCCACCAAGGACGGTGGCATCCTCCGGTTCGGGGACGTGCCCTTTGGGCCGGCCAAACTAACGGCCCCCGTGGGCTCGGCCGTGGTCGGCATGGCCGCCACTCCCGCTGCCAAGGGTTATTGGCTGGTCACCGCCAAGGGCAAGGTCCTGGCCTTCGGGGACGCTCACAATTACGGCTCGATGGACGGCGCCCGCCTCAAGGCTGCCATCGTGGGCATCGCCCCTACCGCCGACGGCAAGGGCTACTGGCTGGCCGCCCGGGATGGGGGCGTGTTCGCCTTTGGCGACGCCCGGTTCATGGGCTCACAGCTCGGGGGGGCCATCGCCGGCCATCACGCCAGCCCGAGCGTCCAGCAATGGACAACCGGGATAGCGCTCTCTTTTAGCGCTGGAAAGCCAAGTTATAACACGGGCCACGGCGCAACTACTACGGGGGCCACGCCCACTACGACTCACCCCACCCGTACTACGACGGCGGCCCCGGCCACGGCCAGCGGAAACTGCACAAAGCCAGTCTGGTCGACGAGCGCGGCCACCGGAACGGACAACATTGATAGCGCTGGCCGGTGGTGGATAGACAACGACGCCTGGTCTGGGACGCACGGCCCGCAGACGCTCCACGTTTGCAACGAGTCGAGTTGGTACGCGGTGTCTCAACAGCCGAACGTGCAGGGCCAGGTCGAGACCTACCCGGACACTGAGTACGACGTCGGTGGCCGAAACGCGTTATCGACCAAGCCGATCTCGGCCTACAACTCGATCACCTCGAGCTTCTCCGAGGACTTCCCGGCCGCAGGCTCTTGGGACGCGGCCTACGACTTATGGCTAAACAACTGGGGCACCGAGATAATGGTTTGGAACCAGTGGACCGGCACCCAGTTGTACTGGCCGGGGCCGGGCGCTCGGGCGGTCACGCTCGACGGAGTGCCATACCATTTCATCAACAATGGTGGCGAGTTGGTCTTTACCCGCGACAAGATGGTCAAGTCGGGGTCGGTCGACCTGCTGGCCGCGATGGAGTGGCTCGTGTCACAAGGCCTCGTGAAGTCGACCGATGTGCCGACACAATTGGAGTACGGCGTCGAGATTTGCTCGACCAGCGGCCCCGAGACATTCCCGATGACCGGTCTAAAGTTCAATTTGAGCTGAGCCGGCAGGTTGCGACCGTCGACCCCGGCTTTCGCTCACTGGTTGGAGCCGCCGCTGCTCGCCCGCTGCAACCGGCGTTAGCCGCGATTCGGCGCCAGCGACGGGCTAAATGCCGAGCGCTAGAACTAATGCATCACAAATGCGACCGGGTGAAACCTGCGCGAGGACCTGTTGGAGCCGAGCGTTGACGCCGTCCCGCTCGCTCTATGACGAAGAACCCTCCTGGCAGGTCACTTGACCCTTGTTCATCAGGCTTGTGACCCCGTTGTGGACGCGAGCGGTGAACCAGCAGTCGATGGGATGCGGTCGGCCAGCCGGGAATGTCAGCGGCGGGGCCAACCCTTCTAGGGTGTCGCCCTTGAGCGACTCAAGCCCTTTCACGATCTCCTTCGCGCTGGGAGTGTCACGAGCGCTAAGGCCTCCGGCCTTGACCGCGTCCTCGAGAAGTATTCCCGACGGCCATCCCAGCGTGGCTCCTTGATACCAAACGTTGGGGTTGTTGCGTAGACCCGGATAGTACTTGTCGACGGCTTTGTTCATCGCCCTAATAGCGGGATTGTCAGCGAAGAAAGGAAGGGTGCCGAATTCGGCCCAAAGGTTCTTCTTTGTCCCTACGCTAGTGGCGAGAAGCATGCTGAAAGCCGTTCCCTCCGTCACATAGATAGGGTCATAGCCCTGCTGGTGGCAATCCTGGCCCAGTCGCACGATGGGGTGGGCCTGATCGAAGACGGCCAGGGCGCTGACATGCGCCTGCTGAAAGGTCACGCACTGAGCCAGATAATTGGGCGCTGACACGACAATCGATTCGCTGGCGACGACTGGCACTCCCCGCTTCTTCGCGGCCGTCCTGACCAGCGGGACGAGCTGTTGGCAAACGGGGGCTTCGGCGCAGTAGACGATGCCGAGGTTGGTCGCCCCCGCCGCCTTGGCCGTGGCCACGATTGCATCGGTCGAGGAGTTATTGGTCTGACCTTCGGAATAGAAGTCCGGGTTGGTGTTGAACGGAACGTTGGGGATGGCTAGGCCCACGACCGGGATGTTGGCGGCCTGGACCAGAGACGCCCACGTAAGGTCCAAATCCGTGTTGTCTGCGATGGCGTCCACATGGTCAGCTATTAGGGCCTGGACGTCCGAAACGGAGGTGCCCGGCAAACTATCGTCATCCTCGCTAATAAGCCGTATCGGGTGCCCGGTGATACCACCCGAAGCGTTGACGGTCTTAACCCATGCGGTGTAGACGTCTGATAGCGGAATGGAGTTGGGTGCGTTCGTCCCGCTGCAACTGCAGATCAGACCGACCTTGATCGGGGTCCCGGTCGCCTTCGCAGACGTCGACCCCGTCGCCGAGGCGCTGCTCGCCGTCGGGCTTGTCGAGGAGCCCTTATTGCTCGCAGAGGACACGCCGCTCGCCACAACTAGACCGAGCGTGAACACAATGGAAAAGTGCTTTCGTAGCGTCTTCACCTGGATGACTGTCTGTCCGTTGTCCTATGACATCTTCTCGAGGCACGGGTCGCAGACAGAAGTTCACCCGCCTGGCTGGATGGGTCACTCGCCATCTCTGGACCCCTTCGTTACGGGCCGGCTACCTCGGTGGGATCGTAGGCCTCTGGAGTATCGTAGGCCAGTTTCGCCACAGTCTTGCTGCCTTTTCCGCCGGGCCGGGACGGCGCCGCCTTAGTTCTAGGAGAGCAGACCTAGTTCGTGCATGCGTGTGATGGCGTCGCGGCGTGAGGAGACCCCGAACTTGCGGTACACGGATATCGCCTGGGTTTTCAACAGCACGGTCGGGTCGTTGTCGCCGTGGTCGGCCGACAGCCACGCCAGCCGCGGCTGTTTCGACTCGGCCCACTGCGCCAACAGCGTCGTCTTGCCATAGCCGGCCGGCGCCACCACGGAGATGACCGCAGAGGCTCTCACCCCGATCAGACGGTCGAGCACGACGGTGCGGGCCACCATTCCGGGGCGGGCCACTGGTGGGTGAGGTTTGGACTCCGACAGATGGAACGGGCGCTCGGCCTGGTACTGCTTCCGCAACTCCGGGGTGAGACCGCTTGAGACCGCTGTCGTCACCGGGGAGAGCTTACCCGCCGGGAGCTTGATGGCCGCCCGGACATGATCTCTGGAACGCCGCCTTTATCACCCGATGTGGGCGGAGACAGGTAGTGGCCCGCGGTGGAGAATGGTGAGGCGCAGCAAGAATTGCTGATCCGCAGGGAGCCCCTTCATGAGCGCTCAACCAGTCGTCTTGGCCGCCGCTTCCTACCCCTCCCGGGCTACCGCCGAGCATGATTTCTGGGCAGTAGCAGCCATCAAGCGCCATGGCCCGCTCGATCAGTTAGCCGCCGCCGTGGTGGAGAAGGGCGCCAATGGTTGGCTCGAGATCGTCCGTCACCACAGCACGGCCCTGCCTCTGGGCTGGGGGGTCGCCCTCCTCGGAAGCGCCATCACCGTCGTGGCCGCCCCGCTGGGCATCGCCTTCCTGGCGCCGGTGCTGACCACCCGCGCAGAATGGGAAGGAGCCGCCGCCATCGTTGGTCGCTTTTGGCACGAAGTCCCCAGAGACCGGCTTCGCACTATGGGCAATCTGCTCGAGGCCGGACAGACGGGTCTCATCGTCGTCGCCGTTGATCACCGCGCAGAACACATCACGCCGGTCTTGTCCAATGCGGCCACCACGATCGTGACGGACTGCGTCCCTGCTGACCTTGAAGCCGACTTCGCGACGGCGATCGCACTAGCCAACCACGACGTACCCCTTCACCGATAATGCGGGGTGCCCCACACGTAGCCGCCACTAGCGCATAGCCAGGGCAACGGAAGTCGGGGCCGGGCAACTCACCTTCGACGCGAAATGACGCTCGCGGCCTTTTGCAAGTATCGGACCGACCCGCTTCCACCTTGAACTAAGGAGGAGCCTGGTTGACCGCTTGCGCCTGCGCGGCATGACACAAGAGAATGCTGAGCATCTGGGTAACGAGCGCATTGCCGACTAGTTAGAGCAGTTTCCCTCGACCTCGTGCAGGCCAAATGACATGGTCCAGGTAAGCCTGCCCCATCCAAACGATGCCGGAATTGGTTTCAGCCACAGCCCGTGGTCATCTCCAGCGCATCCGGGCGACCGGCCTATCCGTACGAACACCGGGCGGCGGCCATCACATGACTTCCTTGGTCTGTTGAACGACCATCTCCGTCCGGGGCGGCCCGATGCTCTTGTCAAACGTCGGTTCCCGGGTTGGTGGCGGTGATGCATTATTTTCTGCCGTTCGTCGTTATCGGGTTGACGGTTGGGTCGGTCTACGGCCTCTGCGCTGTCGGCCTGGTATTGACCTACAAGACCTCGGGCATATTCAACTTCGCCCAGGGCTCGATCGCGACATTGGCGGTCTTTGTCTTCTTCTGGTTGCGGACTCAACACCATTGGCCCTGGCCGCTGGCGGCGGTGGTCTCGGTCCTGGTCCTCGGTCCCATCATCGGCGTTCTCCTCGAGCTGATGGCCCGGGTCATGGCCAACGTGGCCGACGTGTTGAAGGTCGCGGCCACCATCGGGATCGTCATCACCGTGCTGGCGATTGGCGATATCTGGTACGGGTCGGTGACGACGTCATTCCCCGCCTATCTGCCCACATCGACGTTCCGGGTATTGGGCGTCAATGTCGGTTGGGATCAGCTCACGGTCTTCGTGATCTCACTGTCCGCTACCGGGGCTCTCTATTATTTCTTCCGGTACGTTCGCCTCGGCTCGGCCATGCGGGCCGTGGTCGACGATCCCGCCCTGGTGGCCATGACCGGTGAGAACCCTCTTCGGGTCCGCCGGTGGGCCTGGGTGATCGGCTCGACGTTCGCCACCCTGTCGGGCATCTTGCTGGCGCCGTCGTTGAGCTTGAACGGTCTCGTTCTGACCGAACTGTTGGTGCAGGCGTTCGGTGCGGCGGCCATCGGCTACTTCTCGTCGTTGCCGCTGACCTACGTCGGTGGTCTGATCGTCGGGATCGCTGGCGCGCTGGCCACCAAGTACGTGGCCCAGGTGCCCTCCCTGTCCGGCCTGCCCCTGGGCTTGCCCTTCATCATCTTGTTCCTGGTGCTCATCTTCACGCCCCCGGCCAAGCTGGCCACCAGGCGGTACGTACCCACCATTCGGTTCCCGGAGCCGTATTACGCCCCGCCCCGGGTCCGGGTGATGTCTGCTGTGGTCATCGTCTTCCTTCTGGGGCTGCTCCCGCATGTGGTCGGGGTCGAACTGGCCGTCTACTCGTCTGGGCTGGTCGACGTGATCCTGATCGTTTCGCTGGGCATCTTGGTCAGGGTCTCGGGCCAGGTGTCGTTGTGCCAGTACGCGTTCGCGGCGGTGGGCGCGGCCGCCATGGGCCACTTCACCTCAGGGCTCGGTTTGCCCTGGTTGGTGGCGCTGCTGCTGGCCGGGCTGGTGGCCGTCCCCATCGGCGCCATCGTCGCCATCCCGGCTATTCGGCTGTCGGGCGTGTTCCTGGCCTTGGCCACACTGGGGTTCGGCATTCTGCTGGAACAGACGTTCTACTCCATGAGTTTCATGTTTGGCCCGTCGGCGGTAGGCATCCCGGTACCACGGCCCGACTTCAGCATCGCCGGGTTCAATTTCGGGACCGACACCGGCTTCTACTACGTGATCCTGTCCTTCGCCGTCCTATCGGGACTGTCCATGGTGCTTATCATGCGCTCCCGGCTGGGCCGGGTCTTGGGCGCCATGTCGGACTCCCGGGTCGCCCTGGAAACGCTGGGGACGTCCGTCAACTTGTCGAAACTTCTGGTGTTCTGCATCTCGTCGTTCGTGGCTGCCATCTCGGGGGCGCTGGCCGCCAGCCTGTTCCGGTTCGCGGTGGGATCCGAGTTCGGCTCCTTCTCGTCGCTGACCCTCCTGGCGCTGATCGCCATCATCCCGATCGGAGCGCCCTGGTTCGCGCTGGTGGCCGGAGCCGGCCTCGAAGTCATTCCGGCTTACATCAACCTGACCAAGATCAACGACTACTTCAACATCCTCTTCGGGGCCTCCGCCATCATCGCCCCCCTTACCCTGGCCCGCTACCCCGGCGCCCCCCAGGCCGTCCGCCGCCTGTGTCAGCGCATCGATCAGGCTCTCCCCCGCCGTCGACGCCCCAAGGCCGTCCCGGTGGAGGTCCCGCGCCGCGTAGGCGGCGACGGCCTCGAGATCCGGGATCTGCAGATCGCTTACGGCGGGTCGCGCGCGGTTGATGACCTCACTCTGACCGCCCCGACCGGTGCCATCACCGGCCTGATCGGTCCCAATGGGGCGGGCAAGACCAGCACTTTCAACGCCGTGTGCGGCCTGGTCACCCCGGAAAACGGACGCGTCCTGTTGCACGGCCGCGACGTGGCGAACATCGGGACCTCGGCCCGAGCCCGCCGCGGGCTGGGCCGTACGTTTCAACGGGTCGAACTGTTCAACTCGCTTACCGTGCGAGAGAACGTGCGGCTCGGCCGAGAAGCCATTTTGGCCGGGGGCAACCCGCGGAGCCAGCTGTTGGCCCGCCGAGGTGAGGCCGAGTTGATCGATGCCGCCACCGAGGAGGCCGTGGCTCTAACCGGGATCGGCGACATTTTGGACCGCAACGTCACCGAGATCTCCACCGGGCAACGCCGGCTGGTCGAACTGGCCCGGGTCCTGGCCGGACCATTCGACATGATCCTGCTCGACGAGCCGTCCGCAGGGCTCGGCGGCGCCGAGACCGAGCACTTCGGGAACATCCTTGCCGAAGTGGTGGCCAATCGAGGCGTAGGCATGCTCTTGGTCGAACACGATATGAGCCTGGTCCATCAGGTCTGCGACAGGGTGTGGGTGCTGGACTTCGGCCGGCTCATATTTCGACGGCACTGCGGCCGAGATGCTCAACAGCGAGGTGGTCAAAGCGGCCTACCTCGGGTCCGAACTGCGCATCAGCCCAGTCTCGGCCGGCGAGGCCCCGCCCTCCGAGCGCGCCATGACAGCCACCCTCCAGCTCGAATCCATCACCGCCGGTTACGGCCCCACCACCGTCCTGTGGGACGTCGACCTCGAGGTCCCCGCCAACTCGGTGGTTGCGCTCCTCGGGCCCAACGGCGCGGGCAAGACCACCCTGCTGCGCGTGGCGTGCGGGTTCATCCCGACCAAACAAGGCCGGATCGCGCTCAACGGCGTCGACCTGACCGGCAAACCGCCCCACGAGATCTCCCGGCTCGGCGTCTGCCACATACCCGAGAGCCGCGGCATCTTCCCCTCCCTCAGCGTCCGCGAGAACCTCACGCTCTTCGGCCCGAAACAAACCGAAACCGAGCAAATCCAACGAGCCACCGCGGCGTTCCCCATCCTGGGCGTCCGCCTCCGCCAGACCGCGGGCAGCTTGTCCGGCGGCGAGCAGCAAATGCTCGCCATCGTGCGGGCCTACATCTCCAACCCGGCCCTGGTCCTGGTAGACGAGGCATCCATGGGGTTGGGCCCCTCATCGTGGACCAGCTCTTCGAGTTTCTGCGGCGCATTGCCCACGAGGGAACATCGCTACTCATCGTCGAGCAGTACGTTTACCGGGCCCTCGCCGTCGCCGACCAGGCCTACCTGCTCAACCACGGCCGCATGGCCTTCTCGGGCACGCCCGACGAGCTACAAAAACTCGACATCTTCGAGCGCTACCTGGGCGCCGAAGCGGCGGTCCATCCTGATCCTGGGCTGCCATGATGGCCAGTCGGCCAGAATGACTTAGTCTCTTTGCCAACGGCCGTTCCCGATGTAAGTCCGTGAGTAATGGCCGGTGGTGTGGCGGCGCGCGGTAGCCCTACGTCAACCCGGCAGAACTGGGGTGGATGGGCATAAAGGCACTAATCACCGGTCGGGGTGTGGCCCAGTCACCCACAAATGGATTTGAGTGTTGCGGCGGGCCGAACGGCTCGTGTGCCGCCCACAACCGAACAGGGTTGGACAATCCCAGCAGACACCCGAATGTCGCGTTCTCGGCTGTGAGCACTTCGAGCCGGGCGAGTTTCGCAGCCCGACAGCCGGGCCGATGAGCTCTTGAAGCTGCCCATCGGGCGGACATCACGGCACAGACGGAACTGTTCATAAGGTGGACAGCATGAAAGGGCGCCTGTCTGGTTAGCGCCGAAGGATTTGAGACACTTTCGCTGCTCCTCGCTGCGGTTGGTCGCACCTGGGCAGCGTTTTTGCGGAGCCGGATTCGCCGGCGCTTCTCACATTCATCGGAATACCTCTTCCTTGGTGCCAAGCCCGGGGCCCTGGCGGCGGCCCAGGCTGGACACCTCGAGCGTCCGATCGTCCACTAACACGAAGTGACACTCACACTTTCCGTGGTATTTCCAGACGCTGAGAGTGCCGATTGTTGGAATCCGGTTGGTCCGCCTTAACCCCCGTTGTGAGGTACCAAATCGATCATTACGCTCCGCCGAGGCACTTGTGATCAGGGTGCCACGAAGCGCCGGATGCGGTCTGCCGAGTTGTCGAAGCTGTCTAACTGCCAAAGTCAGTGCCGCCATAGGACGCACAGGGGAGCCGGGACGATCCGGCCGTCAGGGCTCACGTGTTGGTGCGGTCATGGCTGGCGTTGTGATTTGTCGCAATCGCGCGACAGGGAGGGACATCATGAACCTGAGACCGTTCCTTAGGGTGGCCGGACTTACCGCTGTAACACTGTTGCTCCCGTTGTCCGCCTCGCCGGCCAACGCCGCACAGCGGCCCAACGATGGCGAGTACCCGGGGCACGCCTACAACTGCACCGGCGGGGACGTCCCGCCAGGTACCTATAACGCCATAACCATCTCCGGTATTTGCTACACGCCCGCCGGCAACATCTTCGTCCGGGGAGACCTGAACGTGAAGCCCGGTGCCTTGCTCGACGCCGTGACCCCGGGAGATCCGACAACGGGGACGCCTGTAGTGCCGGCCACGGTGTTAATCGGAGGAAACGTCTTCGTAGGTAACGGTGGGGTGCTGCTCTTCGGGTGTTCGCCCAACATTTCGTGCAGCAACCCGCCCGGTATTAGCTACGACCGCATCAGAGGAAACCTCATCGCCATAGGCGCGCAGGGGGTCGTCGTCCACTCCGCCAGCATCGGTGGCAGCCTCTACATCTCTGGTGGTGGCGGTGGGCCCGCGGCCGAGGCGTGCAACAACACCACCCCCATGGCGACCGACCTGGCGCCCTGGTCGCAAGACCCCAACCTCAATTTCACCCCCGTTTATACCGACTTCGAGGACGTTTCGATCGGCGGCAACTTGAACGTCAGCGGGCTCACCTCGTGTTGGCTGGGGACGCTGCGCGACCAGGTCGGCCGGAGCGTCACCTTTGCCGGTAACACTTTCGGAGATCCGGATGGGCCGGAGGTGGCCAACAACCTTGTCGACGGCAACATGAGCTGCTCGGGCGACGTGCCGGCGGTCCAGTTCGGCGATTCCGGCGCGGCCCCGAACATCGTGGGAGGGTACGCCAGCGGCGAGTGCGGGTTCAACGTCGTGCTGCCCAACCCCCCTGCCGAGGCCAATGAAGGGCCGGCTACTCCCGAACACATCTCGGTCAGCACCCGAAGCCTTCAGACCTATCGCGGGACTCACACGGCGACCAACGTAGCGTCGCTGCCCAACGTGACTACGTCGTCGGGCGACACGATCGAGGCTGCCTTGAACAGTTTCGCCTTGGCCGGGACGGGCCTGACCGGGACGGGGACGTTGGTCCCGAGTGCCCCTCCCGCCAGTACGGGTGAAGCCGTCCTGGCCACCGTGTCCCCGAATGGCAACGAGTCCTTTACCGCCTACGACACCTGCGACTCGTGCAGCTTCGACGGGCAGAGCGGCGCCATTTCGATACGCGCCTACGGGACAACCTCGTCTAAGGGCTTCACTACCGGTACGTTCTTGATCACCTCCGGCGGGCCGGTCGTAGCTGGGCCGGCTGGTCCGGGGCCGAGCACGGGCGGGCTGGCGACGTTGGCCGGTTATGGCAGCTTCTTCGGTTCTGGCTCGACGCTGAGGATAATCGAGCACCTCCGGATCACCTGACCCCTTAACGGGACCCAGTCCCCCGCCACCATTTCCTATTACGACGGGGCTACTTCTCAGGTCGATTGCCAGGCCCACTGGGGCCAGCGAGACCATCACGTTCCATGTCTCGCTGGCCTCCAGTGTCCCGGTGTCCAAGGCCGCAGCGGTAACGCCATAGTTCTGTCGCCGCCGATACTGCTCACGGGTAAACCTGCGTCCCGTATCCCAGGTCAAGGCGGATCGACTGAATCACGTCGAACGTGGTACGGGCAGTGAACATATCTGCGGCGGCGAGAACGCCCGCGTACTTCTCGATGACCGGCGCCGCGGCAACGGCCGTAATCGCGTCCAGATAGTCCCTCATGGCGGTCCAGGGGTTCTCGCCGTGCTTGACGAAAAACGGAGTGGGGTCGACGGTGTCCAGCGCCCTCCGTGAGCTTTTCGCAATGTCGGCCATGTACTGCCGGTGCGTTGCGATATCGTCGCGGCTCCCCAGCCTGCAATTGTGACCGCCGATGAAGTGCTTCCACGGATATGTGAGCGCAGTATCCACAGCCTCGATGTAGCCGGGTACGTCATCGGCGAGGTTGCTCTGGCAGACCGCCGCCCATCCAGGGTTGACTATGTCGACGAGCATGAGCGCAGCGTGGTCGGGCAGATGGATAAAGATGTTGTCCGGCGAGTGATTGGAGCCGTGCCAGGCCAGCTCGATGCGCTCGCCCCCCATCTCGAGGGTACGGCGGTCCTGGAAGGTTTCCTCTGGCGCGGGCCGTGCGGGATCGTCGTCGCGGAGCAGTAACTTTCGCGTCTCCTCGTGCCCGATCCGAGCGATGTTCCGGTCGAACAGCGAGGACGCGCCAGCGTGATCGGCGTGATGATGCGAATAGATGAGATGCGTCACCTTGTTGGTGACGCCGTTGGCTGCGGCGATCTCATTTACGGCCCGCTGGATGTTGTGGCCGATGGTGGGAGGTGCGTCGAACAGGACGACGCCGTCGCTTGTCGTCAGGAACGCAGACTGGTAGGTCCCATCCGTCACCCGGTAGAGGTTCCCCTCGACTCGCCCGACGTAGTACCCCCGTTCGCTGACCGCAGGCCCGAACGCCAGCCCGCGGGTCGGCGCACAGTCCCTAAGTGCATCGGCGGTCATCGGGCGGGCGTCGCCAAATACCTCAGTTGGCCCGTGAGCTCCACTCACCGAGCGCTCGCCCTCCACGGTCGGAGGGTAGCGCTACAGCCAGCGGTTGGAATCCTGGAAATCCTTAGTCGTGCCCCGAGCGTCGTCCTCAGTCATGATGTTGGGCGAGATGAGGGAAGCGTCGCCACCGGTTTTGTTGTCAGGGGGGCAGTTGTTCGACCGGGACCGAGAGCGCAAGGTCCTCGACCGGCTATTGGATAGCGGACGCGGCGGCGTGTTGGTCATGCACGGCGAAGCGGGAGTGGGCAAGACGGCGCTGCTCGAGTACGCGGTCGATGCTGGACGCGAGTTTCGGGTCGCCCGGACGGCCGGCGTCGAAGCGGAGATGGAGCTCCCGTTCGCGGCGGCTCAGCAGCTTTGTTCCTCTTTCCTTGACCTATTGGACCGCCTCCCGCAGCCCCAGCAAGAGGCGCTCTGCGTCGCCTTTGGCCTGAGTACGGGGTCGGCGCCGGAACCGTTCCTGGTCGGATTGGCCGTTCTCGGCCTGTTGTCCGAGGCGGCCGAGGAGCGACCGCTCCTCGCTGTTGCTGATGACGCACATTGGCTGGACCACGCGTCGGCGGGCGTGCTTGCGTTCGTGGCTCGCCGCCTGTTGGCGGAGAGGATCGTGCTCCTGTTCGCCACGCGCCAGGTCGACGACACAGTGAGGGGCCTGCCGGAGCTTCTCATCTCGCCCCTGCGGCACCGAGATGCGCGGTCCCTGTTGGAATCGGTCTTGCCCGCTCGGCTCGATGAGCCCGTACTGGAGAGGATTGTTGTCGAGACGCGTGGGAACCCGCTCGCGCTGCTGGAGTTGCCGAGGGGGCTAAGCCCGACCGAGCTGGCGGGCGGATTTGGCCTGCCGGCGGCGGTGCCTCTGTCTGCCAGCATCGAGGAGAGCTTCACGCGGCGACTGGCGAGCCTTCCGAACGATGCCCGTCGCTTGTTGCTCGTGGCGGCGGCCGATCCGGTCGGCGATCCGGCGCTCGTGTGGCGGGCGGCGGAGCGACTCGGAATACCAGAGTCGGCGGCCGACATCGTCGAGGCCGAAGACTTGTTGGTCCTGAGCCCGCGGGTGGTGTTCCGTCACCCGCTGGTTCGCTCGGCTGTCTACCAGGCCGCTGCCCCGAACGAGCGTCGCAAGGTACACCGTGCGCTCGCGGAAGCGACCGACCCGGAAATCGACCCGGATCGCCGCGCCTGGCACCGGGCGCAGGCGGCCTCGAAGCCCGATGAGGACGTTGCCGCGGAGCTGGAGGAATCTGCGGGCCGAGCGCAAGCGCGTGGTGGCTTCGCGGCCGCCGCGGCGTTCCTGGAGCGAGCCACGGCGTTGACCCCCGAGCAGTCGCGCAGGCCCGGGCGCGCACTCGCCGCGGCCCAGGCCAAGTTGCAGGCCGGCGCGCTAGATGACGCTCTACGCTTGGTCGCCCTGGCTGAGGCAGAGGTTCTTAGTGAGCCGGAGCGGGCCACGGCCGAGTTGCTGCGGGGCCGGATTTCGTTCCTCACGACGCGCAGCAGCGAGGCCACGGCACTGCTGCTCAAAGCGGCCGAGCGGCTCCGCGTGATCGATCCTGAGCTGGCCTGCGAAACGTACCTGGAGGCACTGACGGCGGCCATCTACGCGGGGCCGCTGGCCGGACCGGGCGCCAGCCCGCGAGAGGTAGCGGAAGCGGCGCGTGCCGCTCCGAAAGCGAGGAAACCACGCGTACCGGATCTGCTGCTTGACGGCTTCGTGGCCCTTCTCAGCGACACCTACGCCGCCGCCGTGCCGGTTCTGCGCCGGGCCCAGCGCGCATTCGAGGGCGCGACCCCGCCGGCCGACCAGCTGCGCTGGATGTGGGGGGCGACGGTCTCAGCGCTCAACCTATGGGACGACGAAGGTTGGGAGCGCTTGTCAGACCGACATCTGCAACTGGTCCGCGACACCGGAGCGCTCGGCGATCTGGTAACCGCCCTTGGTCACCGGGGCCAGATGCACGTATTCGCGGGCGAACTGGCGTTGGCCGCGTCTTTCCAGGAGGCCCTCCAAGAGGCTACCGAGCTGACTGGGAGCCCCCTCGCTCCGTACCACGGGGTGGGACTAGTGGCCATGCGCGGCCGCGAGAACGAGGCGAGACAGTTCTTCGATACAGCTCGTGCGGAGGTGATCGGGCGCGGAGAGGGGGCTGGCCTTTTGTTCATTGATTGGGCCGAGTCCGTGCTGTACAACGGGCTTGGACGCTACGCCGAGGCGCTGGTGGCAGCGCGGCGAGTGGTCGATCGTACCGACCTGGTCCCCTTGAACTGGGCGCTGCCCGAGCTGATCGAGGCAGCCGTACGAGTTGGGGACTTCGAGCTTGCCGCCGAGACCGATCGGCGCCTGACGGAGAGGAGCAGGGCGAGCGGGACGGATTGGGCGCATGGGGTCGCCGCCCGCTCGCACGCGCTGCTCGTGGACGACCTGCGCGCCGATGACTTTTACACCGAGGCTATCGAGCGACTAGCGCACACGCGAGTGGCGGTCGACCTGGCCCGTGCGCACTTACTTTACGGCGAGTGGCTGCGACGTCAGCGTCGTGGCCTGGACGCTCGTTACGAGCTTCGGACGGCGCACGAGATGTTCATCGGCTTCGGAATGGAAGCGTTTGCCGAGCGCGCCGCGGGTCGAGCTGCGGGCCAGTGGCGAACGAACTCGGAAACGAACGGTAGAGACGCTGGACCAACTCACCCCTCAGGAGCTACAGATCGCCCGCCTCGCCGCCCACGGCAGTAGCAATAGAGAGATCGCCGCTCAACTTTTCATCAGCCCCAGCACGGTCGAGTACCACCTGCACAAGGCGTTCCGCAAGCTCGACGTCAAGTCACGAACGCAGCTGGCACAACGCAAGTTGTAGGTCCGGAGGGCCACGCTCATAACCGACATCTTCCCGTCTTGGTCGTTAGAGCAACGCTTGGTCCGTCAAGCTTGAACAGTCAAGTGATCGCGACCCGCCTGGGCTGGTTCCGTCGTCACGCCTCCACGCGCCTGGGACGAAGTGCCGGTTCGGGCCAACGGCCCGCGCCGGAACAGAGCACCACCGATGGCCGCTCCGGCGGCGAAAATTCCGGCGGTCCACCAGAATGTGGTGTCGTATCCATGCACCAACGCCAGCCCGGTCAGCGTCTGGCGGTCGACCGCGGTCGTAGCGAGGTGCGCGGCGATATATGACGAAACGGCGCTGGCGAAGATGGTGTTCAGCAGCGACGTCCCGACCGAAGCGCCGAGCTGCTGGCCGACGGTGACGGTGGCGGACGCAACTCCGGCGTCCTGCGGTGCGACGCCGAACGTGCCGGTGTTGATCGATGGCGCGATCACCATGCCCACGCCGATTGCGATCAAGATCAGCGGGCCGAGCAGGCCGTTCACGTACCCGGTGTGCGCGCCCAGCTGGGCCAGCCATACCATTCCGCCCGATGCGGTCAGCATCCCTAGCCCGACCAGCGGCTTGGGCCCGAACCTGGGCATAAGCACGATCGTGGACAGATTGGAGGCGAGAGCGGAACCGGCGCTGATCGGTAGGAACGCGAGGCCGGTAACGAGGGGCGAATACCCCAGCGTTCGCTGCATGTAATAGGTCAAGAAGAAAAAGGTGCCAAACAACCCGGCTCCGGTGATGAACATCGACAGGTACGCGCCGCCGCGGTTACGGTCGAGCACTACGCGGGGCGGCAGCAGCGGGTGCGCGGCTCGGGACTGCCACAGCGCGAACCCCGCCAAGAGTGCTACGCCAGCGGCCAGCAACCCGTACGTGGACGACGACTCCCAGCCGTGCGTGGCCGCGTTGGAGCACCCGTACACCAGGCAAAAAACAGCGCTGGAGACGAGCAACACGCCCGGGATATCGAGCTTGGGCGCGGTGGCGGATCTCTGCGGCTTCAATAGCACCGCCCCGCCGGTAAAAGCCACGCCGGCGAAGATCAGGTTCACATAAAGCGTCCAGCGCCAGGACAGGTACTCGGTCAGCGCGCCGCCGAGGAGAAGCCCCACGGCTCCGCCGGCTACGGCGACCGCCCCATAGATGCCGAACGCCTTGCCCCGCTCGCTTTGCTCGGTGAAGGTGGTGGTAAGCAGCGACAGGGCCGAAGGCACCAAAATGGCGGCGAACGCGCCCTGGCAGGCCCGTGCCGTCACCAGCATGGTGAAGTTGACCGACGCACCGCCGATGGCCGAAACGCCGGCGAAGCCGGCCAGGCCGGTGAGAAAGGTCACCCTTCGGCCGAACAGGTCGGCTAGCCGGCCGCCCAAGAGCAGCAGGCTGCCGAACGACAGGGTGTAAGCGGTGACTACCCACTGCCGGTCCACGGTGCTGAAATGCAGCGCACGCTGCGCGGATGGCAGCGCGATGTTCATCACCGTGAGGTCGAGCACCACCATGAGCTGCGCGATAGCGATCACGCCCAGGATGAGCCAGCGCCGGCTGTCCCCCGGCTTAGTTACCGACATGGCTGCTGACATCGGGTCCACCACTTCCTCTCTTTCTCTTTTCTTTGCAATGGAAACCAGCGCTTGGTCGGTAACTGCCCCGTCACGTTTGCCGCGTTCCACCCTCCGTTCCGGCCCACGTAGTAGCTCTCCTCGTTGTCTGTGACAGCCGAGCGACACGCGCCGGACCGGCACCTGACGCGGCCGCGAAAGAGCGCTCGGATTACCGAGAGGTGGGCAATGTCATCGCGTCCTCCCTTGGACGATTGAGGTTCGTTGGCGCATTGGGCGCCTACCCCTTCTCACCATTCACACTTCCGCCGGCCGCGTGCATCTAGGAAACCCTTAGTCCTGGCCCTCGCTCTCGTGCCCACCTGGGCCGTCGCCGTCCTAGGCGCGCCGCCTCCGGCGGGAGGCGCAACGGCGGGTCACATGCAAGTGGTCCCTTTGCACCGAGGCGGAGGCGGCTTCGGTGGCTTCGGAGCGAGTCCTCCGACAACGGTTCTCCTCAGGATCACTTGGCCGTACGGGTAAAAGTTGTCGAGCGTGTAATAGAACGTTGACCGGGCGCGCGTCATATGGGTCGCTTTGCGACCGGTTGTCCAGTGGGCGACGAAGTACGGCCCGTAGTAACTGCCGCCAGTGCCGGACTGATGTCCGGGAGATGGCGCGTCCATCAGGTTCGGGCTTCTTTTGCCGTCCTACTGTCGAGGTGAAGCACCCACTGGTGCGGCCCGTCCCTCTACGCCGGGACAGGCGCGCCCGATACTTCAGTCTCGCGGGTACCACTCGGCAAAGGTCGGTCCGTCGGGCGCCTCGTACTGACGAAGCGCCATCGGCGGCCCACCCGGGACGCCTATCACCGCTTGGCGTCCCCAGAACGAGACCGCGCTGACGGGGGGCCGAACGACACTGGCGCCGCTCGCCAGCGCCGAGGCGAAGACAGCGTCGAGGTCCTCGACCTCCACCCCGAAGACGTACGGCACGGTCGTCGGGTCTTCCGGCTCTTCCGCTGACAGCAGCTCCATGAGCACCTCGCCGAGGCGCACATAAGTGATCGCACCACGGGGGTGGAGCTCGAAGCCGAGCACGTCGATGAAGAATTTCTGCGCCGCATCCCTGTCCCAGACCCGGAATGGTACGTGGCTCACGCGCATCGCTCGACTCATCGGTCTCCTTTCTCTACCGGCTTCGCACCGGCTCGACTACTCCTTCTCTGTTTACCGCGAGGAAGCACTGCCCGTCACTTGCACGGCAAACGCCCCGCCGCCACCGAACCACCCACGTGCAAGTGGGAGACCTAGATTGTTGATCGCCACAAGACTTCTGAGCCCGTTCGGCTTCACCTACGAGTATGCAAAGTGGCAATTATCCAGTTTTCGATCGCCGACCCCCACAAGCACCATTTCGGATTTCCCCGGTGTTCCACTTGGCGGCGACCTGGGGCCAAAAACATGCCTCTGAGGCACGTAATAGGACCCAGTTCGCGCTGGGGGCGCCGGAATGCTAGACGTCGACGGCGTACATTCCAGCCACAGCGCGGCGAAGGTCATCAGGCGACACCCTCTTGCCGCTTTCACACGCCATGAACGCCAGCGGAAATCGATCTGGGTCGTACCCGCGAACCCACCGGTAGCCCGCAGTCTCGGGAGGGCTGAGCCGGTCCCTAAACGCGTCAAAAGCATGAAGAGCTTTTTCTACCCGGTCGAGTTCGGCGAGCGATCCCACATCGTAAGTGAGAGATCGCACGCCGAGAGCTTCCTGCCCGAAATGGACCGCGTCGGGGTGCGCCAACCTCAGAAAGAGTGTGAACATCACCCTCTCGTCGTGGGCGAGAACGGCCACTCTGCCCTGCCGGAGCACCTCGCGAAGGCGCAGTACAGCCTGGTAGAAACTCGTCGAGCGGTCGAGGTCGCGAACGGAGAGGAGGACAGAATGGACCGAGCAACCGGGAACGTCGTTGTCCATGTCATCACCACTTTCTCTTAGGGTGTCAACCGCTTACCTTCCCAGATTTGACCACAAAGACGCTCGCTTCAGATCATCGCGGACAGGGTCGATGAGACCTGCGCCTCGGTGGAGCGCTGACGGGTTGGATGAGCGCCTGTCGTTAGCCATTGACGGAAGTGGAGCTGGGCTGAGCGTTCGCTTCCGCTAGAACACCGATGAGGTCGGCTAGCTCTTCGCGCGTCATGTCGGCGCCCTGGGCGAGGGCAAGAGCAAACTCGGTATCGCCCATACGGGACTTCAGGGTGCCCAAGCCATGTTCAACTATGTAATCCAGTTCGAGGCGTCGGGAGAAGCCTCCCCTTTCGTACTCCATCTGTGTAAACCCGTATAAGCGAGCTGCGACCTGATCCGCTTCCAGGGCAACTGCGCAGGTGGCGGCGAACCCAGAAGTGTCCGCTATCTGAACCGGGGAATCAGCCCGTCGGGCGAGCTCGAAACTGTCTTTGGCGAACGCCAGCGCGCCCCGAACGTCGCCTTCAGCCAGCAGGAGGTCGGCCTGCCTTTTGGGCCCTCCTTCTACGCCGAGCTCCTTCATCAACACGACCCAGCGCTCGACATGGGGCCTGGCCATCTGGGGCCTGCCCTCGGTCAGGCTCAGCTGGGAAAGGTTCCCATGCGCGGTGCTGCAAAAGGAATCATCGCCCATCTTTTCTGCGGTCATGAGGACCTCCTCCAAAAAGGCTCGGGCCTTCAGCCGACTGTCGGAGTACTGCGACCAATTCGCAAGAGAGAATGCCATGCCCAAAAGAGCCTCGACCACGAGCACGGGGTCGCCGACTTGGCGAGCCAGCTGCATGGCCTGTTCTGATTCGGCCTCGTCCCCCAGTCCCGCCAGGCCGTGCACTTGGGCCAACAAGGCGGACGCCAGGGCCGCAGCGGCGGTGTCGCCGGTCGCCAGGGCCAGGTCTCGCCCGGCCTCGGCGTAGCCGGCGCTCGCTTCGACCTCGATGCTTTGGGCAAGCGAGGATGCGGTGGCGAGAGCCCGGGCCATGAGCCCAGGCGCTTCGGCCAGCCTGGCATCGACCAGGGCTCCTTCCAGGAGGCGAAAGCCTTCTCGTCGTCGCTGATAACGGGCGACGAAGTAACGGCGTAGAACGACCAGGGCTCCCACCAGCTCAGCACGTCGTTCGTGACGGGCCTGGAGGTAGGCGAACGCCGCCCGCAGGTTCTCGAACTCGAGGTCGACGCGCCATAACCACGGCGTCAACCCGGGCCCAAATGGTTCGGGGCCGGCAGAGTGAGCGATCTCGAGGTAGAAGGCGGCGTGGTCGGCGCGGGCCTGCTCGGCGTTGACGTCGTCGAGTTGGGCAGCCCCGAACTGGCGCAGCGTCTCCAACAAGGCGTACCGCGTTCGCCCGCCGTCAGGCGGCGCGGTGCTGACCATCGACTTGGACACCAGGGACAAAAGGTGCTGAGCCGCCCCTGTTCCCGCCCGCCCCGCTACGGCGACCGCGGCGTCCAGGCTGAAGCTGCCGGGGAAGACCGAGAGGCGGCAGAACAAGTCTTTCTCGGCCGCGCTGAGCAGCTCGTAGCTCCAGGCGACCGCCGCTCTCAAGGTCTGGTGGCGAAATAGGCGCCCCCGGCCAGGACGCCGCCCACCCTGGCCGCGACCTCTAGGGCCAAGCGGGTCTTGCCACATCCGCCCACACCCGCCAACGTGACCAGGCGGCGCTCGCCCACAAGCCTCTCCACTTCGGCCACCTCTTCGGAGCGACCAATGAAGGTACTCGTCGCCACCGGCAGGGCGCCGGTACGCCGCAACGGGGGCGGCGACGGAGTGCCTGGGTCGGCGCCCGGGTAGGAGCGGTAGTCAAGCCCCGGGGAGTGCCACAGCACCGACTGTTCCAGGGCCACAAGCTCGGGCGAGGGCTCGATCCCTAGTTCGTCTGCCAACCTCTTGCGCAGCCGGGAAAAGGCGCGCAGAGCATCGGCTTGGCGGCCGGAGCGGTAAAGGGCCAGCATCAACTGCGCCCAACGGCGTTCCCGCAATGGCTCGGCGGCCACAGCCGCTTCGAGGTCGCCTACTACCTGGGCATGCTGCCCTAAGGCCAACCGGGTATCAGCCAGATCCTCGTCTGCCCCTCGGCGGAGCTCTTCGAGCCGTACCACCTCGGCCGTAGCCCACGAATGCTCCGTCAGCTCCGGACAGGGCCGACCGCGCCACAACTGCAGCCCCTCGGCGAGGGCGCCTACTGCTGCTGCCAGCTTGCCCGTTCCTCGCAGCTCGGCCGAGTGCCGGAGCGCCTCCTCGAAACGGGTGGCGTCCACCGATCCAGCCTCGATCACAAGGGCATAACCGTCACCAACCGTGGCGAGGCAATGGGGCGGGAGGACCCGTCGCAGCTGCGACACATATGTCTGCAGCGCTTTGGTAGCGGAAATAGGTGGCGAGTCGCCCCAAAGGCCAGCGCAGAGCGACTCCACGCTCACGGGCCGGCCGGCACGCAGGGCCAGAAGTTCGATCACCGCCCGCTGCTTGGCCGCTCCGAGAGCCACATCACATTGGTCCGTAGTGACCACCAAGGACCCCAACAACGCCACTTGCACCGCACCGAAGCATAGGCGTGGGCCACGCCTTTGGCACGCGCGACCATCATGTAGGCGAAAGGCGTTCTCGTGTTTATGGCGCGTTATGAAAGAATTAAGCGGGCGGCCGCTCGAGGTGCTCACGGCTTTGGGTCAGATCTGCAATGTACAAACAACACATCAAGCACTGAAAGCTGTCATTGCCCGTGACTCGCAAAAAGGCACGGAGCACTCAAGAGCGCGGGTACTCGAACCAGGGAACGAGCTCTAAGTCCAAGCCCACAACGGCCAAACTACTCCCGAAGATGAAACCTGAGCGCGTGGCCCGGGGTTCAAGTCCCGGCGACGCAAGGTTACGCCATTAACGGCAAAAGGCGCCGGCATTTGGTGCCGGCGCCTCTAACCGCAGAACGAGCCGGGCCCGTTAGGCCACCGTCTTGCTGTAGTAAAGCAGGTTTGCCAGTGCCGTAGCAGCCATGGCCTTGGAAGCAGAGGAGGGTACCCCTGGGACGTTCGACCAGGCCGGCACGGTCCCCGTCTTTGAAGTGGTAAGGCTGAACGTCATCAGTGGGCCAGTCGTGCTGACGGACTGGACCTCCACCGACCACGAATTTGCCAGGTTGTTCGCGCCGGTATCAGGAACACGTTCTGATTGGAGTGCCGCGGTATAGAGGCTCAGGCTTTTGGCCAACAGACTGGTCAAGTACTGCTCAACCGCTTGTGCCGCTGATGACCGTGCTGCGGCACTGTCCTTCAGGTATGCCGCACTGGGCGCAACGGTCCACACCAGCCGTAGACCGGCTCCACTGTTCACCTGGTTGGCATCAAGGGCCTGGATCGTGCCGTCAGATGAGGACGACGGAATTTTGGCCGCGCTCGGGATGTGTTTGAGCGTTGTCGCTTCGGCCGAGCCGTAGGGCCCCGTCAGACCTGGTGCCACGAAACCGTTCACTGTCGGGGCCAAAACGAGCGAGACCGAACCGACAGTCGGCCCGTTGCCTCCCCCGGAGACACTCGCTGAGAACTCCACTATTGTGCTGGGATTGGTTGCAGTAACCATTACCTCACCGGACTGCCAAGGTGTGGTCGGTGTGTTTTGGACGGCCACCGTTACACCACCCCACAAGACGTGAAGGGGATTTGGGCCTTCGGTCTCACCCTTACCTCCGGTCTGCCACTCAAGCAAGTAATGGTCACCGGGCGTCGTCGGCACCGACTGCGAGACAGAGCCAGGGTTGTCGTCTGCGAGCCACAGGGAACCCGGGCACGCCGGGGACTTCGGCCAGTATGTGCCGACGGCTTGAACTCCGGCCCCACCAACCGTCCAATGAGGAATGCCCGTTGACCCTGCGGGGACACTCGTGTAGCTCCCTGAGTATTTCGCCGCTGTCCCCAAAGATGGGTCGGTAAAACAGTTGTTCAGCAGGAGGTTCGGAGCTGCCGAGATAGCGGCTGAGCCGGTTTGCGCATTCGCCTGGGTTAACGTCAGCGGCGACCCGGGAGCAATTACCGCAGCGAGGCAAGTGCCGAGAGCTATTGAATCTCTGACAAAGTGACGTGGTCTGTTCAAGTTGTATCTCCTTAGGATTTCTTGAACGCGGCGTAACAAGCATCACAGATGTTCTGGTTTGCTCATTGATACCTAGACCAGCGGCGAAGGTGCGCCAATTCTTCAGATCGCCTTCCTGGACCTGACGCCGGGGGCGAACCGTCTCCCCCCACTGGACCTGGTCCAGCTGCTCCGTCACCTTGCGAAGCGGTATCAGGTCCCGGAGGTGTAGCGCCCGACGCGCTGTTGGACGCCACCGGGCCAATGGGCCCGAGGTGCTCCCGGTAGAACCGGCGGAAGCACCTCGGACCAGACGGAATGGAATGCCCCTCTGGGGCACGATTGACGCACCTCTCCGGACTCGGCCCGAGATTGACCTACTCGTCCGCGCCGCGGAGAAAACCCTGTCAGGACTGGATGAAGGCCAAGAGATCGGCGTTGATCGTGGGGGCCTGCGTGGTCGGCATACCGTGGGGGAAACCCGGGTAGCTCTTGAGCGTCCCGTTTTTCACAAGTTTGGCCGAAAGTGGCCCGGAATCGGCGTAGGGGACGATCTGGTCGTCCTCGCCATGCATCACAAAGACCGGCACGCTGATCTGCTTGAGGTCCTCGGTGAAGTCGGTCTGCGAGAAGGCCACGATGCCGTCGTACTGGGCCTTGGCGCCGCCCATCATTCCCTGTCGCCACCAGTTCTCGATGATCGCTTCGTTGGGCTCGACGCCGGGCCGGTTGAAGCCGTAGAACGGCCCCGACGGCAGGGCCCGGTAGAACACGGATCGGTTGGCGGCCAGCTGGGCCTGCAGGTCGTCGAACACGCTCTTGGGTAGGCCGCCAGGGTTAGCGTCGGTCTTCACCATGAGGGGCGGTACCGAGCTGATGAGCACCGCTTTGGCGACGCGGCTCTCGCCGTGCCGGCCGATGTAGCGGACGACCTCGCCCCCACCGGTCGAGTGGCCGACGTGCACCGCATCGTGGAGGTCGAGATGCTCGGTCACGGCAGCCAGGTCATCGGCGTAATGGTCCATGTCGTGACCACCGCTCGTCTGCGTTGAGCGGCCGTGCCCACGCCGGTCGGAGGCGACGACGCGGTAGCCGTGGTTCAGGAAGAACAGCATCTGGGTGTCCCAGTCGTCAGCTGAGAGCGGCCAGCCGTGACTGAACACGATCGGTTGGCCCGACCCCCAGTCCTTGTAGAAGATCTCTGTGCCATCTGAAGTGGTAACGATGCTCATTGCAGTCTCCTCCTGGCTTGTAATTGTGGTTCGGGATATGTCTGGTTGGTCGCTGTCCTCGGACCTAGGGACGAGAAGGACATGGTGTCAAGGCTCCGCCAACAAGCGGGGCGAGTCTATACACCTACCCTCGGTACCAACTCTTACTGGGTGGTATGGCCACAAGCAAGATCGCGGTTGGCCTGCCCACCGAGCTTGTCGCGCAAGCGCGGCGCGCCGTCTCGGAGGGTCGGGCCCCAAGTGTCAGTGCGTATGTCGCTCGGGCACTCCAGGAACAAGCTGGACGACCTGGCTGCGCTGTTAGAACAGATGCTCGCTCAGACCGGCGGTCCGCTGACTGCGGCCGAACGCAAGGACGCCCATCGTGCCCTCGGCCGACAAGAGGGGCGGTCCTCGACACCGGTGCGCTGGTTGGTTACGAAAGGAACGACAGGCCGCACCCGCAAGGCAGCTAACGTTCTGGGATATTCAACGAGTGATGGAGCAGCCCGTTATGCGCGATATGCCCGATGCCACGCTTCTCCTGGCAGAATTCCGCCGATAGCGTGCGATCGTTTCTGACGGGAGACGTGAAGTCTCGGCTGAGCGATGGTGTCCTCGTGTTGACGATCGATCGCCTCTCGAAACGCAACGCGCTCACCCAAGCCATGTACGGCGCGATGGCGGAGGCTCTTCACGAGGCAGACACGGACGAAGAAATAAGGGCGGTGGTGATCACCGGGGTCGGCGATGTCTTCACCGCCGGTAACGACCTGGTGGACTTCGCTTCGGGGGCAAACCTCGACGAGGTTGCTCGCTTCCTCTTGACCATCTCCTCGGTCCATGTCCCGATCGTGGCCGCAGTTAACGGTCTCGCCGTTGGCGTCGGACTGACACTTCTCCTCCACTGCGACCTCGTCTACGTCGAGCCGACGGCCAACCTCTGGGCCCCATTCGTCGAACTGGGGCTCGTCCCGGAGGCCGCGTCAAGTCTGCTTCTCCCCAGGGTGATCGGAGAGCGCCGGGCCTCGGAGCTCATCCTCTGTGGACGGCATATCGACGGGCGAGAGGCTGCGGCGTGGGGATTGGCGAACGAGGCCGTCACGCCCGTACTCGATGCAGCTCTCAAGGCGGCTAACGGACTTGCATCTCAGCCGCCGAGGGCGGTACGGGCATCAAAGGGCCTCCTGCGCTCCGACGAGCAGTCGGTCCGCGGTCGTATGGCCGAGGAAATGATGGCGTTCCGTGAGGCGCTCAGGGGACCGGAATTTGCTCAGGTTATTGGGGCCCGATTTCCGGTCGAGTGATCCCGTCATGTTTTAGCCGACAGGTCTTTGGAGAACGCCTTAACTGGCCTGACGATGTCCTTCATTCAGGCTCTAAGCACTGCGGCGGCTTGGAGCACAGAAGGCCGATTTCCAATCCCACGACTATCGGATCATGACCGGCGGCCACGGCTCTACCCCAAATCCCCAGCCGGAATTCGTCTCGGCACAGCGTTAGCCAAACTGGCCAGGTGGCAAAAGTCATAGCGCGACGCCTCGCCTGCCGGGCCCAAGCCAACGTCGGGCGCCCTGGACATCAACCGGGATTGTGCCGGCTTCCTGATCGAGCCAAACTGGCGTCGTGGCCCACCCCAACTACGCGGCGGCACTGGACAATACGGCCATGGCGGCTCCGTACGAGCTCTACGGGCTGATCAGATCGACCGCTGAGCCGTTCGGAGCGACCGAGGTCAGTATCTATCTAGCCGACTTCCAGGGAATCGTGCTGCAGCCCGTCCTTCTCGGCTCGGACCTCGGCGAGCCAATCCTCGCCGAAGAGGCCGTGGCGTCTTCGATGGCCGGCCGGACGTACCGCACGGGCGAAGCCGTCGCCGCCGAACGGGACGGGATGGTGCGGGTCTGGGTGCCTCTTATCGAGCGCGGCGAGCGCACCGGCGTGGTGGCGCTCACCCTGCCGGAGGTCGACGAAGACATCCTGGCCGATTGCAAGCGCCTCGGTGTCTTCGCTGGTCTCTTGGTGCGCAGCTTCGCCCGGGCCACCGACTTGATGCACCTCCGTCGGCGCCGTCGGCCGATGACCCTAGCGGCCGGTATGCAGTGGGACTTGCTGCCACCGCTCACGGTCCGCTGTTCTCAGGCCCTCGCGTGCGGGCGGCTCGAGCCGGCCTATGAGACGGCCGGTGACGCGTTCGACTACGCCATCAATGACCGCCATTTGGACGCCGCCCTCTTCGACGGGATGGGCCACTGGGTGGGAGCCACCATGCTGAGCACGCTGGCAGTGGGTGCTTACCGACACGCTCGTCGCAACGGCGATCCACCAGGGGTGGCCTACGCCGCCATCGACGAAGCCTTGAGCGAGCAGTACGAGGGTGAGGCCTTTGTCACCGGCATCCTGGCTCGCCTGGCCCTTGATGGTGGGCAACTGGAGTGGGTCAATGCCGGGCACCCTGCACCCTTCTTGTTGCGTGGGCACCGAGTAGTCCGCGAGCTGCGCTGCGAACCGTCCTTGCCGCTCGGGTTGAGCGGTCCGTGCCTGGAAGTGGCCACCGAACACCTGGAACCCGGCGACAGCGTTGTGTTTTTCACCGACGGGATGGTGGAAGGCCGCTCGCCGACCGGCGAGGCGTTCGGCGTCGAACGGTTTATAGACATGTTGGAGCAGCAGTCGGCGTCCGGTCAACCGCCAGAGGAGATCTTGCGCCGGTTGGCCACCGCCATCCTCGATTTCAACGGCGGCAGGCTTCGCGACGATGCAACCCTTATGCTGCTGGGCTGGAACGGCCCCGAACGCCCTTAAAGCCCCCTGCCTGGTCTCCGCCAACGAGCACAGACGGCAAACCGTCAATCCAATTCCTCCGACCTGACCTGCGCCCGCCGACAGAACTGGTGAAGCAGCCTAGGACAATTGCCACGTCGTAACCTTTTGGCGCCTACGTCTCCTCAAGGTTTGGCCCGCTCTATGGTCGGGTACTGAAACAACCGTGTTACTCGACATTCTCATCGCCGTGGTGATCGTGGTCATAGCCGCAGTGCTGGGCCTGGTGGTCCATCCCCTATTGTGGATAGTTATTATTGTCGCTGTCTTGTGGCTGTTTTTCCGACGGAGCCGTTGGTGAGGGACGAATTGGAAATGGGCGCAGTTCCGTGACGACAGCACAAGACGGAGGGGCAATCACTAACGCTGAGATACTGAGCGGTATCGGCCCCCCAGACCAAATGCCGGCTGCTCGAGACGTAACCCTCACCGTCAGGGAGGATATTGAGGACAAGTCGCTGGCCGACCTGCTGAGGGACTTGTCTCAGCAGCTAACCGCGCTCCTTCACGAGGAGATGGAGTTGGCCAAGGCTGAGGTCGCCACCAAGGGTAAGCGCCTCGGGGCCGGGGCCGGCTTGCTCGGGGGCGCCGTTGCCCTGGTCCTACTGGCGTTGGGCTGCTTAGCCGCCTGCGCCATCGCGGCGCTGTCCCTGGTGGTCCCACTATGGCTGGCGGCTTTGATAGTGGCCGTCGCCCTGCTGGCGGTGGCCGCCGTGCTTGGTGTGATGGGCAAGACCGCCGTGCAGCAGGCTGCGCCGCCGGTCCCCGAGGAATCCGTGAAAAGCACCAAGGAGGACGTCGCATGGCTGAAGACGCAAGTGAAATCCGCGAAGCCATAGAGCAGACTAGATATGAGGTGGGGGAGACCATACAAGCCATTGGTGAAAAGGTCGACGTAAAGGCCCGGGCCGCCGACAAGCTGTCCGAGAGCCGGGACGCGCTCAAAGGCTCGGCGGCCGACGCCAAGGACAAACTGGGCGACTTCTCCCAGGGTGTGGGCAATAGTCTGTCCAATGCCACCGGGCCTGCGGTCTCGTCGGCCGCCGAGTGGGCTAAGTCAGCCGCTCACCCCTCCACGGAGTCTGGACGTCACCAGAGGCTGGCCCTATTTCTCGGGTTAGCGGCCGTGGCGGTTATCGTGTTGGCCCGTCGCTTACGGCACAATCGAGGCCAGCAATGACAAAGCTGATCTACAAGCCCCTCGGGCTGATTATGAGCGTGCTCGGGGGACTGGTGGCGAGCGCTATTTTTCAGCGGGTGTGGAGGCTTGTGAGCCATCGGGACGAGCCGCCTACACCAACGCAAGCCGGTCGCAGCTGGCGCGAGGTCCTAGCAGCCGCCGCCCTTCGGGGCGCCATTTTCGGGCTCGTGACGGCGGCCGTCGACCGGGGCGGGGCGGTCGGGTTCCAACGCGCTACCGGTGCGTGGCCCGGAGAAAAGGAGCCCCGTTCGGCCACCTCGGAGGCGACCGACTAGCCACCTCGGAGGCGACCGACTAACCGCCCGGCAGGGCCCGGTCCCCGACGTTCGGCCAAAGCGCCACGCAGCTTCCCTAGACGCCGGGGACCACGGCTTAATTGCCTAGTCCCTGCACGTCGGCTCGGGGTCAACTAGCTGCCGGTGTCATTGGCCGCGTATCGCTCGGCACCAGTCCGAACGATGCGGGCGTGCCTCAACAACAGCTGCAGCGCCTGCTCTACTAACGCCAACGGGAGCCGCAGCATGTCGCCCAACTCGGTTGAGCTTTTCCCATCAACGTGGTCATAGACGCTCTCAACCACGTTATTGAAAGCAATAACCTGCGCCTCGGCTTCGGTCAGGTCTGTTTCGACCACCTGATAGCGTGACAAGATCCTAGCAGGTCTCGCTATCGGGAATAGCGGGTTCGCATCCATAATATACGGTTCAAGACCGTCGTCACCGAAAGGGGCCCACGCCACAATCGGGCGATATTCAACTGATATAGTCGCATCACCGTTGTATGCCGCTACGGCAACCCGGTATTGCGTGGTGTTCTGGATGGCCAGCTTATTCGACATCCGCTTCCTTTTCTTCCTCACCGCCTTGGCAAACGAGGGAACGCACGGATCTGCGCCCATACGCTCCCCTCACTGCGTCTGCCGCTGGCTGTTTGCGGGCCTCCTTAGCGGCCCGGTTCCGCAAGTATACGTCACCCCCACGGGACAGTTGATCCCGTACCTGTTAACCACATACTCTGCACATATGGCCCATCAATCAGCGTGCCAACTCCTCGCAGCCATATTGCGAGAAAAGGGCCTCCATTCGTTGGCCTGGCATTTAGGTGGTGTGCCTAGGTTTGCACTTGTGCCGTGGGGAACGACTTCCAGTCAATTTGTACGTGAGCCGCCTCAGCACCGTGTTGACGCAGCCACTTGCGCGCGTAGGGACACCACGGCACGATCGTCAGATTGTCACGTTCGGCCCATTCGACGGCAGCCCCGACAAGTTTGCCGGCAATGCCTCGACCCGCGATCACTTTGGGAACCCCCGTGTGGACCAAAAAGAGACGGTTCCCAGCGCGGCGGTAAACCAGTTCGGCCTCTTCGCCGTCTTCTTGCCAGACGAGACGCTGGTGCACGGGG
The DNA here is from genome assembly GCA_963750465.1 of uncultured Acidimicrobiaceae bacterium. Taxonomy (GTDB): domain Bacteria; phylum Actinomycetota; class Acidimicrobiia; order Acidimicrobiales; family Palsa-688; genus Fen-671. The sequence goes on along the minus strand of CAVVRE010000001.1, from coordinate 313,451 downwards.
TCATCGGTCACCCCTTGACCTCGCATCACTCCCACCTGTCGTCCGCGCTTCGATCCGCCATTTCAACGACCTCCACAGATTTCGAGCACCTCAACGGGTCCTCTGGAGTACTTTTTGCCGATCATACCTTCACTTATGATCCTTCGCCCTTCCTCGAGTCTAGTTCCAGCGCCGTCCCAGAGAACGTAAAGGACGACGAAATGCTCACTGCCGACCCACTGCGAGGCCGCGGAACGCCAACCTTTGACTATGGTCGCAGGGCGGGGGACCATTGCGCCTTCCCTCAGTAGCGACGCCGGCGCCATGAGAGGAGTGGGGCATGAGTTCTATTGACCCGCCCGAGGCAAATGATGCGGTCGCCGATCTTCACAACCCAACCATGCCGGGAGGGCTCATATATGAGTACACGCCGCACGTTACCCACGTGGTGGAGTACGGCGCCTCAGCTGATGGCGTGTTTTCGGGGCAGACGCCTCCACCAGCCGAAGGGGCCCGGTTCGATCTCTATTTGGAGGGGCCTGTCAAGGGGCCGAAACTAAGTGGGACGCTTAGGGGAGTGGATTACCTTTGGGTCCGAGCTGATGGCCGCGCCGAGGTCGACATACGTGCGGAGATCACCACCGAGAGCGGGAGGAAGGTTGCGCTGGCTGCTGGCGGCGTGGCCGTCCCGGAGGAATCGTCTGTCTTTGGGCTACGCGAGCACGTCAAGCTGACATCGAACCACCCGGACTTATCGTGGGTAAACCTTTTGGAAATCTGGGCCTCGGGGACGTTCCACTTCACGACCGGACAAGTCCGCGTCCGGGCATACTCCGTCTAACACCGAAGGCCGTGCCGTCCCCGATCGCACTGCTCCCTCGAGCTCGATGTCAAAGCGGGGCCCCCCTGCCCGGTCCCGAAGCGAAGTAAGGGGCTGCGGTAGGCGGCGCCGAGCGCAACCAGCCGCCCTTTCCTCCCCACGGTTCGAGCAGTCCGCTCTCGCCATAGCGGTCGCCTCATCGCAAGGCGCTGCAACTCCACTTCACGCTCGTTCTGTAGGGTGATCAACATCATGGTCGGGACCATCTCGTCCTCCTCGGTTGCCGGACCAGCTAAGTGGGTCGGCTTGGCCGTCAATTAAGTGACCTCTGGAAGACCCCCAACTCATCGCACGACACGACAATTTGTCCTCGCTGCTCGGTCGGGTGCTGAAAGAGCGACGTTTTCACTGGCCGCCTGGCGCCAATCCCATGGCCACCAGGGTGGCGCCATCAACGAGAGCGACCCAGATATTCGCGGAATCGCGCCAGAACATCGGAGCTGGGGTTATGGGCCGGAACATGTTCGGCCCGGTCGGCGGCGGATCCCGGGGCACGGAATCGAGTCCGGTCTCGACAGGCAAGGAACGCCGCCGGCGGCAAAGACGTCTGTCCTTTTTTCTAGGCCTTTTGGCCACGAGTCCAGGGCGGCAACAGGAGTTCCGCGACCCAGCTAAATAAGGCGATCAGGAACCCACCGAGCAAGGCCGAACCGAAATTGGCGACGGCCAGGTGGCTGGTCAACGCAGCGGTTATACCGAGGACTGCTGCGTTCACGACAAGCAGGAAAAGCCCGAGAGTGAGGACAATGAGTGGCAGGCTGAGGAGCCGGAACAGCGTCCCGAGGACCAAGTTGACAACGGAGAAGATGAAGGCCACCCAGACGTACCACCCAAATCCTCCGTACACCTGAATGCCGGGGACTATCTTCTCCACCACGCCAATGATCACGGCCAGGACGAGCAACCGGAGAGCAATCCGGACCAGCATGCCGAGACACCCGGGCCTCGTCCGTAGCTCGCTCATCGCCGTAAATCCTAGAGGCAGACTCGATGTGGCGAACGAGACCTTCGCCGCTGCGGATGACCCTTCCGTCGCTCCGAGGATCCTTACGCCACGGGACTAGTGGCGCTTTGGCTCGCTTAGCAACTGGACTTGTGGAGAGCCGGATGCCGTGGGAGCCGCACGTGCGGTTCAGGGAGCGGGCCGGGGGATCGGGCTAGCGGGGACGCCGGCAGCGCGTCCCGGTTCACGCGCCACCTGGATCGGCCGCCAAGGACCCTCTCACTACCCGCCGTCCGGGCCCGATGGGCGGGTAGAGAGGCCGAAAAGCGCCGGTGGAACGAGAACAGCGCCAAAACCTGCTCAAATGACGGGCTTAGGGCCTGAAATTGCGTCAGCTCAGGCCAATATGCTCGGCAGGAAAACCATGACTCTCAAGGAGAACCCGCCCGAACGATGCGTCTGTGGTCACCCCGGTTGCCGCGATGACTGAGCTCAGGAGGCTGGGGTGTCGAGGACGGCCTCAAGCTCCAGGCTGACCCGGACCTTGTCGCCCACGACGACGCCGCCACCCTCCATCGGGAGGTTGATGCTGACGCCGAAGTCGCTGCGGCTGATGTCGGTCGTGGCCGATAGGCCGGTGCGGTACCCGCCGTAGGGATCCTTGGTGAAGCCGTTGAGCTCGACCTGGAAGATGACCGGTCGGGTCACGCCGTGGACCGTCAACTCCCCATCGAGGGCGTACTCCCCGGCCCCGCGGGCCGCAGGCCGGTGGACCGGAACTCGAGGGTCGGGTACTTGTCGACCTCGAGGAAGTCGGCGGAGCGGATGTGGTTGTCACGGTCGACGTTGCTGGTGTTGAAGCTGGTGGCGTCGACCACGGCGGTGACGGTGGACTCCAGTGGGTCGTCGGCGGTCACGATCTGACCGCTGAACTTCTCGAAATGGCCTCGTACCTTGCTCACCATCATGTGGCGCACGGTGAAGGACACGTCGGAGTGGGTGGGGTCGATGTTCCAGGTACCGGCCACATAGCCAGGGATCTCGGTAACGGTCAGGGTGCTCATGGTTCCTCCTCATTGTTGAACTCTCAACTACCCTTACAGGATCAAGCCAACGTGGTTGAGTGTTCAACTATTCCCACCGGTATCACTTACCATGGGCGGGTGAACGAGACGCGATGGCTAAATGAGGAGGAACAGAGGACCTGGCGCTCCTTCTTGGAGGCCACCCGCCTGCTGTGGGAGGGGCTGGAGACCCAGTTGCAACGGGACGCGGGCATGCCCGTCTCGTACTTCCAGGTGCTGGTCCACCTGTCGGAGGCTCCCGGACAAGGCCTGCGCATGAGCGAGCTGGCCAAAGTGACCGGTTCCTCCCGGAGCCGGCTGTCCCACGCCATGGCCCGGCTGGAGGCGGCTGGATGGGCGGAGCGGCGCTCCTGTCCGACCGACGGCCGGGGCGAGGTCGCCGTCCTCACCTCCCAGGGCCTGGCGGCGCTCGAGGAAGCGGCCCCAGGCCACGTCACCGCCGTACGTGAGAGCCTGTTCGACGCCCTGAGCCCCAGCCAGGCCCGTGAGCTCGGGCGCATCTCTCAGCAGGTCATCGACCGCCTACGGGCAGGCATGGAGCGGCTCGGCGAGGACCGGATGGTCCCGTCCCGGTCGGACTGAAGTGGCAGGCCTCGTTGGTCCGGCTCGTTAGTTAGCGTTAGCGAGGGGAGAACGTGATCTCCCGTTCAGCTGTTGCCGGCACCGCCCGAAGGTTCCTCCAGATAGACGAGCCCGTTGCCATCTGGGTCCGAGAAGAAGAACATGGGCGGGGCGCCCTCGAGGTGGACCACCTGGTCATTGTGAATGGTGGCCCCCGCTTGGCGCAGGCGAGCGTGCGCGGTCTCGGCGTCGGCGGTGCCGAGCCGCACGGCCACAGGGATCTCGCTGTCGGGAGGCAAAAGCACAAGGCCGACGCTTGACCCGGGCGGCACCACCTCGACCAGCCTGGCTCCCGGCCATACTTCGATGTCGGTACGCAGCTCACAGCCGAGCACCTCGGTATAGAACCGCAGCGCCTGGTCCTGATCGGCCACGGGCATCGTCACGCTCAGCACTCTCGTCGTCATAGTCATGCCGGTTACGACTGCGACCGGCACGAAAAATCATCCGTCAGCAGCCAGGGCGCCGGTCTTAGCCGAGGTGTGACGGCCTGACACGGCCATCCCCCGGCCGGCTACATCTGCCCGGGGCGAACCGGACCGGCTGGTTCGTAGGTGCCGATGAAGATGCCGAGATCCGTCGCGGTGAGGCCGACCGGGCGCATCGTTGCGGGGAGGACACCGTCGTTGAACAAGCGCCGACCCGAGCCGAGCACGAGCGGGAACGTCATCAGGCGGAAGCGGTCGACGAGCTCGTGCTGCAACAGCGTCTGGAGCAGATGGCCGCTTCCCCAGATCTGCAGCTCTTCGCCGGGCCCGTCCTTCAGCGCCTGCACTGCGGCGACGACGTCGCCGGTCACGAGGCGAGCGGTGTCGGGGTGCTCGCCGCGCCACGTGACGTCGGCCTCGCTGAGCGAGCCGGACACGACGTACTTAGGCAGCGAATTGATTGCCGTAGCAATGGGGCTGGCGGGGTCGGTCTGGTCAGGCCAGTAGCCGCGGAAGATGTCGAACGTTCTGCGACCGAGCAGGAACGCGCTGGCGTGGCTGTTGAGCTCGGTGACGAACTCGCCCACGGCCGGGTCGGGGAACGGGGCCTGCCAGCCGCCGTAGCTGAAGGCGTCGCTGGGATCCTCCTCCGGTCCCCCGGGGGCCTGCATTACGCCGTCGAGGGTCAGAAACGTCTGAACAGTGAGCTTCATGTCGATGTAGACGGAGGGGCGCACTGATTCTCAGCGCTTTACTCAGGCGTTACGGCAACGGATCCACCAGACGGAGAGGCCGCCAAGGACCAGCCCCAGGCCGAGGAAAATCGCCATCTCGTACCACTGGAAGGCCCAGTAGCGACTAGCCGGTTGGTACACAAGGAGTTCTCGAAGCTGTCCAATGCAGGCCGGTGCGCCCCGGCTTTGCAGGCAAGCTCCACGGTCAAGAAAGCTATTGAAGACGGCATGTCCGGCTCTGTTGACGATCTGCGCTGAGTAGACCCAGGCACCGGGCTTGGTTCCGAGCAAGGTCAGTGGGCCGTTGTTTGTCGAGTTGTAGGTCATTCCGTGAGTCACGTGGAGGGGACTTACAACCCGGAGCGGCGTGATTAGGCGCGGTCGCACCCATTGGGTAAAGACGGTTCGTACGGCGACAAAGGCTACGAGGGTGGTCGCCATCGCCGGAAGCGTCCGCCGGATGACCACTCCAAGAGTAACTCCGAGCGCAAAGGCAAAGGCCGCGTAGCCGATGGGGACGACGTCTCGTTGGTCGAACACCGACGTGAACTGGTTCATGTTGATCCGGTCGAACGGCCTGGACCACCAGGTCACCACCAGGCTCAACAGGCCGCTGGCCGCCAGGCTGGCAAGACCGATCAGTCCGAGTTTCACCAAGATCCATCGGCTGCGGGTAACGCCCTGGGTCCACACCAGGTACTCGGTCCTGGTCTCGAGCTCTCGGGCCACGAGTGGTGCACCCCAAAAGAGGCCCACAAGAGCTGGAAGGGCTATCAGTACGTCGCCAAGGTCCTGCAAAAGGCGGTCCCTTGAAAGGAACGCGGCCGTGGCTGCTGTGCAGTCTCCGCGCGCCGCGCAGTTCGCGACAGTCGTCCCATAGAGGTGAGAAAGATGCGGCCCTGTCAGCGCCAGGACGGTCGCAATGACCGCCAGCACCCCGAAGGCTATGAACGCTTGAATGCGGAACTGCATCCACGCGAAACGGGTCACCGGACCACCTCCAGGCTGGGGTGGACCTCGAGGCTACGAGGGTTGCTCAAATAGGCAAGCACCAGATCCTCCAGGGTGACCGGCCTTACGTCCCAACTTGGGTCGAGGACTGGTTCGTCGGTGCGGACAAGCACAGTGGTCTGCCTGTCCGTGTGGCTCTCCTCGATAACCACCTGGTCAGAGGGAAGGGTGCTCGGGTCGCGCCGGGGCCCTGACAGGCGCCAATGCGTCGCCAGTAGGTCGCTCAAGTCCCCCGCGAGTTGCACCTGGGAGGAGACGAGGATGACGACGTAGTCGCACACGCGCTCCAAGTCCGCGATGAGGTGGGAGGACAGCACGACGCTCACGCCGCCGACGGCGACGATCTCCATAAGGCTCTGGAGGAACTCGCGCCGCGCCAGCGGGTCGAGGCTGGCCACCGGTTCGTCGAGGAGCAGTAGCTCGGGTCGTTTCGCGACGGCGATAGTGAGAGCGAGCTGCGCTCGCTGACCTCCTGAAAGTGCCCCGGCCTTTTGTCTTAGGTCGAGCCCGAGCCGCTCGATCCGCCTCTCGGCCATCTGATGGTCCCAGGTGGCGTTCAGGTAGGCGCCCATGCGAAGGTGCCGCCCCACCGATAGGCCGGCGTACATGGGCGCGTCCTGAGCGACGAAACCAACCTTGGAGAGCTGAGAGCGCCCCTCCCCAGGGCCTGCGCCCAGCACCGTGATCGTCCCGGTGCTTGCGGAGAGCAGGCCAGCGGCGAGGTGGAGGAGCGTCGTCTTGCCGGCGCCGTTCGGGCCCAGGAGCCCGACCACCCGGCCTGCGGGGACGCTGAGGGTGCAGTCTCGAAGCGCCCACTTGTGCCCGTAGCGCTTGCCGAGCCGTTCGGCGGAGATCGCCGTCGTCATGCCACTTCCTCCGAGAAGCAGGTGCGGACGGCCGTCCGGTAGATCGCCTCGATGTCGTCGAGAGCAAGACCGGCCGCCCGCGCCCGACGGACCCACGTCGTCATGGAGTCTAGGAATCGGGACTGTGCCGCCGGGTCACTTGGGGGCAGCCCACGGACGACGAAGGTCCCTTGGCCAGGGCGAGCCTGCACAAGTCCCTCTCGCTCGAGGTCTCGGTAAGCCTTGAAGACCGTGTTCGGGTTGATGGCCAACTTGGCCACGACTTGCTGGGCCGTCGGTAGCCGGTCCCCGGTCTCCAAGATCCCGACGCGGAGCGCCTGGTGGACCTGCTGGACGAGCTGCAGGTAGGTAGCTACACCCGACGTGGGGTCAAGTTGGAACTCGATCACTCCCCCATCTTTCACTAATTAGGGCTTTCACTATGTACTTAGTGGAAGCATAACTCACGCAGCGACGGGCGTCAAGGCTGAGGCTCCCTCGTCACGCGCCGCTGGTTGGAGGGCTGGTGGCCCGAAGCCACTGCGGAACGAATTGCCAAATACCGCTACGGCCGGCTCGGGTTCCTGCCCAACGGCAACAGAGCAGGCGCCGCGTCCAGGTTGGGTAAGGCGTCTAGTGTGACGTGCGTGGCAGCACGAGTGGGTTTGCTCCCGGGCTCGGCTTCAGGGCTCCGCCGCCTGAGGGCCGTTGTCTGGCAGTCTCCCGGATGTTCGACGCCATCCCCACCGACGGACCGCCAGGCTGTCGATCTGGGGGACGTGATCTGGTCCATCAGGCTTACAGCGGTCACGATGCGGCCACTATGAAGTCATGACTCGTCCGGTGATCGTACGGGTGGGCCGGCGCGAATCGTTTAATGCGGCGCACCAGTTGTACGACCCGGACTTATCGGATGCCGAGAACCGAGGCCTTTTTGGAAAATGTACCAACCTCCACGGGCACAATTACGTACTGGAGGTCGTCGTCGCCGGCGAGGCCGACAAGTCGAGCGGGTACGTTCTCGACCTGAAGGCGCTTTCGGACGTCATCTGCCGTCAGGTCATCCAGGATGTAGACCACCGCAACCTGAATACCGATGTCCCTTGGCTGAAAGGGTGCATCCCGACCGCCGAGAACCTCGCCACGATCTTCTGGGAACGGCTCCGGCCAGAACTCCCCGAAGGACTTCTGCGTTCAGTCCGCGTGTGGGAGACCGATAAGAACTGGGCCGAGGTCGGTGATCAGGACTGAGGACCCATCCACGCTGGGCCAGGAGTTGCGAAGGCGTTACACCGCCGCGGACCTCGGGGTGTTTACCAGCGACGAGCTGAGCCGATTTGCGTCAAGCGGGAACGGCGATCCTCAGGCCGACGTCACCTTGGCCTGGGAGCTGCTGTACCGGCTCGAGCCGGAGCTCTATGACCGGCTCGTCAGCGCGGAGCGGCTGCACCCGGGTGTGCTTGACTGGCTGCCGTGCGACACGAACAGGATCGTCGAGGTCGGCGCGGGCGCAGGCCGGCTGACTCTTGAGCTGATCGGTCGAGGGCGGGAGGTGGTGGCGATCGAGCCGGCGACTCCGTTGCGTCAGATTCTGACGAGGAAGCTTGGGAAGGCCGATCATGGCGATCGCGCCCAAGTGATCCCCGGTTTCTTCGACGCCTTGCCCGTCGTCAGCGGTTCCGCCGATTTGGTGGTCGCCTGCTCGGCCTTTACCCCTGCACCCGGGCATGGCGGGGAGGTCGGCCTGTCCGAAATGGAGAGGGTATGCCGACCGGGCGGTCGCGTCGCCATCGTATGGCCTAACAATCTCGAATGGCTCGCCGGCCACGGTTACGAGTACGTCTATTTCGCCGGACCGATGGCCGTCGAGTTCGCCAGTTATCAGGAGGCTGTGGAACTGGCCAGGATCTTTTATCCCGGCGCTGTCGCCGAGGTCCGCCGTCGCCGAAGCCGGCGGGTCCCTTACGAAGTCCTGGGGATCAACCCGCCGCGCGACCTCGCCTTCAAGACGGTAGGGCTATGAAGGTCGCAATCATCGCTCCGCTGGTGACCGCCATCAAAGAGCCGCAGCGCGGCGGCTCTCAGGCGTTCGTGTCCGATCTGGCGCGGGGTCTGGCCGACCGGGGGAACGACGTGGACGTCTATGCCGCCTCCGGGTCAGACATACCAGGGGTAAAAGTGATCGACACCGGAGTCGACCCAGAGTCCATGGCCACGACGCTCTACCGGGCGGCGTCCCCGTCGGCTGCGCCCGACATGGCTCCGGCCGAGGCTGCCTTCGCCAGCGTGTATGCCGGAGTGCGGGGGGCTCGGTACGACGTGGTGCACAATCACGCCTTCGACGCCCCGGCCATAACCCTCGCCACTGAGCTGGGCGCGCCTGTCATCCACACGCTCCACCTGCCCCCTGACCGTGCGATAGCGGCGGCTCTGCGCCAGGCCAGCCACGGCGGCGAACCGCCGGCGGTAGCCACGGTATCGGCATCCCAGGCTCAAGCCTGGCGCCACGTGGTCCGCGTGGACGCGATCCTGCGCCCCTTGGTGCCCACGGCATTGATCAGCTGGTCCCGGCCGGCCGGGGCCGGCGCCGTGTTCGGCGGCCGACTGAGCCCCGAAAAGGGAGCCGCCGAGGCCATCGACATCGCCCGCGCCGCGGGCGTCCCGATCGACGTCTACGGCGACGCCTACGACGCCGATTATGCCCGGGAACAAATCGACCCGCGTCAGGCCCTGCCGGGCGTAACGGTGCATCAGGGAGTGCCGCGGGCGTCGTTGTGGGCAGCGATGGCGGGCGCCGCCGTAGTTCTGTACCCCGTCCAGTGGGACGAGCCTTTCGGCATGGCCGCCGCCGAGGCGCAGGCCTGCGGGACACCCGTCGTCGCGTTCAGACGCGGCGCGCTTAGCGAGGTGATCGCCGACGGGCTGACTGGGTTCCTGGTCCCGCCCGGCGACATGCGGGCGGCTGTCCGGGCTGTGGCTAAGGCGGTCGAAATCTCGCGCCCCGCGTGCCGCGACCACGCCGAGGCCCATCTCGACCTGGAGGAGAGCCTGGATGCTCACGAGCAGCTGTACCGGCGAGTGGGCGGTCTCAACTGCCGGGCGCAAGTCGGTGCCTGACCGGGGGCACTGGCTGGCCGGGCGGGTGGCGGTGGTCACCGGTGCGAGCAGGGGGATCGGGGCCGCTACCGCTGTAGCCATCGCCGCGGCGGGCGCCCATGTGGTCCTCGCGGCTCGTAACGGCGAGGCTCTCGATGACGTAGCTCGGTGGATTCCGCCAGGAAGGCGGCGCCGCCAGTGCGGTGCCCACCGACGTGAGCCAGGCCAGGGACGTAGACCGCCTCTTCGCCGCAGCCGAGGAGGCCGGCGGCCCCACCGCCCTAGTGTGCGCGGCCGCGGTACTGACATCTGCCCGGTTCGTCGAAACGACGCCGGAAATGTGGGAGCAGACGCTCGGGATCAACCTGACGGGCTCGTTCCTCTGCTGCCGGGCCGCGTTCGCGGCGATGCAGTCGGCCGGCGAGGGGCGGATCGTCAACATAGCCTCACTTTCCGGCGTGTACGCCACCGAGAAGTTCCCCGGCCTGGCCGCCTACAACATCTCGAAGTACGGTGTCATCGGCCTTACTGAGGCGATCGCAGTGGAAGGCAAGGAGCACAGCATTAGCGCCATCTGCGTAAGCCCTGGCGCGGTCGACACCGAGATGCTGCGCCAGGCCAACCCCGCACTGCGCCCCGGCCTCACCCCCGGTGATGTGGCCGGGTTGATCGTTGCGCTGCTCGACAGCCCGCTGACCCCGGCCAGCGGGGCCAACATCCCGCTGTTCTCCAATGCCTGACTGCGCTCAGCCCGTGAGCTGACCGCTCAGCGCACCAGGGACCAGAGGTCCACATGCTCGTCGACCAGCCGGTCTCGCCCGGGCTGGGCCTTCTGGCCGACCAACCGCGCGCCAGCTGCCATCTCGGAATCGCGATCCAGCTCCGGATCACCACCGCGGTCGAGGCCAACGGCGGCGCGCACCACCCCGGCGGACAGGTAAAAGCCGACCAGCTTGCCTTCCTCCAGGCTGCCCCGGACCGCGAAGTCATCCCAGCTGGTGGCGTGCCCGACGTACTCGATCTTGTGCTCGTACTGGTCAGACCAGAAGCTGTGTATGTAGTCATAGGGCGTGGACGAGCCCAGCATCGAGCGCCCCGCCGCCGCGCCCTGCTTTTCGCCGTTGTTGTAATGCTCGACCCGGACCCGGCCAAAAACCGGGTGGAGTTGATTGGCCACATCGCCGGCCGCGTACACGTCGGCCGCGCTGGTCCGGCACAGCTCGTCGACGAGGATCCCGTTCTCCTGTGCGACGGCCGACCCGGCTACCGCCTGCAGGCTTGGCACTATCCCGACACCGGCGACGGCGAAGTCACACGCGATCCGCTTGCCGTCGGCCGTCACCACCGCCTCCAGTCGCCCGGTCCCGTCAAACCCGGCAACCTCGGCTCCGGCCAGCATCGTGACCCCGCTCGAGCGGTGAAAGGCGCCGATCACCCCGCCGACCTGGTCGCCCAGGACCCGCTCCAATGGGTTCCTTCCGGGGAAGACGGCGGTCACATGGACCCCAAGCTGCGTCAGGGAAGCCGCCACCTCGCAACCAATGAAACCCATGCCCACTACTACGGCGCGGCGGCCCGCAATGGCTTCGCGCTTGATCCCGTCGCACTCGGCCACCGTCCGCAGGTAGTGGATCCCGGGCAGGTCAGCCCCGGGCACCGATAGGCGCCGGTTCTGCCCACCGGTCGCGATCAAGACCTTCTCGTACTTCAGCTCTGGCCCCGACCCCAGGACCAGCGTGTGCGCGGCCACGTCAACACCCGCGACGGTGGAGCGGATGAATGCGACTTGGTGCGCCTCGTACCAGTCGGCTGGCCGGACATACCAGTCCTTCAGGTCCTCCTCTGAACGCAGGTAGGTCTTGGACAGCGGGGGGCGACCGAACGGCACCCCCGGTTCGGGACTGACGATCACGACCTGCCCGCGAAAGCCCTCGTCCCGGAGAGCCGCCGCCGCGTTGCCCCCGGCAATGCCGCTGCCAACGATCACCATCGGTTCCTGGACGTTCCCTATAGAAGACATACCTAACGATTCTGCCGTGGCGCTGTTCCGCGGCGGCAGGTATATCCGAGCGCCCACCGCCGATTGGCCCAAGTGAGGACACGTCGTGCTCGTCCGATCTCTGATGCGAGCGGGAAGGTCGCGCCAGCCGTCGTAATACGCATCCGCGGGATGGCACGAGGCCTCCATGGTCGGCACTATTGCTCAAGGAAGAAATTGAAGGCGCACGGGCGCGAACCAGGAGACAGCAAGATGAGCAATGGAGTCATGCGCCGTCTCGCTCATGCGGCCATTACAGCCCTCCGAGCCACGCTGGCCGCCGACGCCACTGAGCCGTTGGTGCTATTAGCGATGCGTAGCGAAGCCGCCGGGTTGGCCCGATGAGCCGGAGAGCTGAGTGGCCCGGTGACACTCGTTACAAGTGGCCCACACACCGCACTCGAAGGGTGCTGGTCATCGAGCTGATGACCGTGCTGCTCCTTGTGTTGGCGGCCATTAGCATCACCCGGGCTGCCTCCGCGGGAGGTGGCAGTCCCGAGAGCCCGACTGTGCCCGCCACGGTGACTGCGAAAGTAGAACGTGGGGTTGTCGACGTCGTTAGCACCTTGGGGCTGCAAAGCGCGGAGGCCGCTGGAACAGGGATGGTCGTGACCGCAACAGGAGAAGTGATCACGAACAACCACGTCGTAAATGGGGCGACGAGCGTGCAGGTGACTGACGTCGGCAACGGCCGCAGCTACTCAGCGGTCGTAGTAGGCACGGACGCGGCCAACGACGTTGCGGTGTTGCAACTGGACGGGGCGTCGGGTTTGGCGACGGTCATGTTCGGTAATTCCACCAACGTTTCGGTTGGCGACACCGTGGTCGCGATGGGCAACGCCGGCGGCGTGGGCGGCAAACCGAGCACCGCCGGCGGGACGGTCACCGCCTTGGGCCAGTCGATCACCGCTACCGATCCCGACGGGCTTAGTGAGCAACTCTCCAACATGGTGCAGACGGACGCGGCTATCCAGCCCGGCGACTCCGGAGGCCCCCTGATCAGCGCCGACGGGCAGGTGATAGGCATGGACACCGCCGCATCCAATGGCTACACGATGCAGATTGCCGGAGCGGAGGGCTTCGCCATCCCCATCGACAGGGCAAGGGCCATTGCGGCAGACATAGAGGCGGGCAAAGCTTCTACTACCATCCATATCGGCCCATCTGCGATCCTCGGTGTCTCGGTGCAGGACGCATCTATCGGGACGGGAGCGGAAATAGTCGGTGTCTTTGACGGTTCTCCGGCCCAAAAAGCAGGCTTGGCTGCAGGGGATATGATCACCACACTCAACGGTGAGACCGTGTCCTCTGCGTCTGAGCTGACAGATGCCCTGCGGGCCTTTCATCCGGGTGACACGATTGATCTCGCATGGGCAGACTCGTCCGGACGACACCAAACGTCCAGTATTCGCCTTGTCACAGGCCCGGCCGATTGACGTTATATCCCCTCATAGACCGACAACTCGACATGGTCATGTCGCCATGAATAGTTGACGAGATGGCCCTCGGTGCTTGACGTCGCGCACGAAGCCGTCGGGCCCGTCTGCCAAGAACTGATAGAAGCCGAGGCACCGGCAATAATCACTTGAACGGGGACGCTGTTCCGCATCAAGATAGTTCCGATGGCGCGGTCCGACGAAGCCTCTGACGGTCATCGCCGACCTGTTCCACGCCCCCCGCTCCCCCAGCGGGTCACGGGACAGGGCGAGGACATGGGAGGGATGACACACGCAGAACTCGTCGAGGCGCTGCGCGCCATTCACGGGCTAGTGGATGTCACGGGTGACCACGGCGACCGCCCGAACTTTCATCTACGGAACAAGCCATTCCTCCATTTCCACGCCGGTCCGGACGGGAGTGGCTTCTACGCTGATGTCAAGTTTGGCGGTGGGCGGCTTGCAGACTTCGAGCCAATTTGGGCATCAACGCCTGCTGAGCGGCAGGACCTCCTCCATCGTGTGCGCAAACAGGTCCGCCGCTCATCGCGACGCTGACGAGAGGTTGCCGGAACTGCCCCTGCTCGCTACCCCCCTCGAGTTTGCTACCGATACCGAGCCGATGCGAGGTCTTCAGCGCCGGGCGCTGGAAAGAGCCCGCTTGGCGGGCCTTGACCGTACAAGCGTGGCTGGGCGGGTTCGCTTACAGCGACGTCCGGTCGCTACCGAACCAGCGGCACATCGATGACCGCGCAGACCCTCGAGATGGGACAACGGCTGTGCATGATATTGACGGGGTTGTCGTTGTGATAACGGAGCGCCGCCTACCGCCGTTTCACGTCGAGCAGGTTACGTCCGTGGGTCTCGGCCCACCCTCATTTGGCATCATCGTCACTAAGGGAGCGCGCCCGGCGGCCCGTACGGAGACGTCGCGGTCGAAGTAATCGAGGTGGACACGCCGGGTGTGTGCCCTCTCGACCCGCGAACGCTGCCTCGGTCGTGCGAACCAACGTGTTGCCATGAATCCTTGGCTCGAATGCCGCCAATGTGGAGAGCAACAAGGGGAAACCCCAGTCCCGATGTGGTGCGCGACCTGCCGGGGCGAGCTCATCGTCAAATATCCCGCGCCGTCCGTTAGTAGCAACAGCCATGTCGGCCGCGGCATCTTCCGCTTCGCCGACCGCCTGCCGACCAAAGACCCCGGCCGGGCGGTCACCCTCGGCGAGGGAGATACCCCGCTAATCGCGCTGCAAGGCCAGACGTGTACGCGGCTCGTCGTGCCAACGGTCAGATTGAAGTGCGAGTCCGCCAATCCATCCGGCTCGTTCAAAGATCGCATCGCAGCGCTCGCGGCGAGTCTCATGACAGAGCGCGGGATCACAACGTGTGTCGGGACCTCATCGGGCAACGGCGGCGCGGCGATGGCGGCCTACGCGGCGCGTGCCGGTCGGATGTTGGTTATCTTTGGGCTCTCCGACACGCTCCCTCAGAAGGCCCTGCAAATCACTGCAACCGGGGCACACCTGGTGCTTTTGCGAGGGCTCGGGCATGACGCGAGAGCCACGCAAGCTGCGTTGGACGAGCTACTTCAGCGCGCCGTAGAACTCGGTTGCTTTCCCTTCGTGACCGCCAGTCGTTACATGCCTGAGGCAATGGAGGGCGCAAAGACGATAGCTTATGAGATCGCCGAGAAGGCCCCCGAAGCGACCGCCGTATACGTGCCTGTAGGTGGCGGCGGGCTCTTGGCTGCGCTTTGGCGGGGCTATTCCGAGATCGCTGACGAGCTACCGAATGGCCCTCCCCGCCTTGTCGCAGTACAACCCTCCGGTTGCCCTACGATCGCCCGCATGTTGCGCGGCCTCGAGCCCGCTCTCGATCAACGAGTAATGACGACCATATCAGGGTTGCAGGTCGCGTTCCTTTTCGACCCAGAGGGAGTTGCCACGGCCCTTGAATCCTCCGGCGGCCATTTCGTGGAGGTGGATGACGCCGCCGTTTGGGCAGCCCAAGCCGTCCTCGCGCGTGAGGAGGGCCTGCTCGTGGAGCCGGCCGGCGCCGCCGCGTTGGCCGGCATGCTGCACGATGCTGAGGCTGGAGCACTCACGCCAGACGACAATGTCATCGTTATCGCCACCGGCGCCGGCTACAAGGACCCGGTCGCCCTCGAAAGGATTGGTGGCCGGTCCGAATTGACGACGATTGACCCCACCGAAGTCAGTTCCACGCTGGAGATTCTCCTAGACAACGCAAATCACGGCATGTGATGCGCAATTCTTGTCAACGTACGTGATCTCGCAAGGACGTCACCTTCAGGCCATCCGGTCAGCGGGCTCGAACGGCAGACGGACGCGCCAGCGACTACGTCTGCTGACGATCCCGCGGTTCCTCGATCCGATCGCTCGCGGCCCCCGGCTACATCGAGCGCGACGAGGAAACGAACATGGTCCGGCTACCCGTCCCATGTGAAGCCTCGCATGCCGCTCATAGTGAGAACTCTTGTTCTGCGGACATCATATTATCAGCCCCCCCTCTTCGATCCTCAGGTTGTGTATCCCTTTTCCGAGGGTCTTCTCCAACCTGGTACCCTAATTTTTCCGAAAAGAGTTGCTCTTCTCTAAGTACAAGCCCTGGGGACTCCTAATCATAACTGCGCCACTATATTGCGGGAGGAATCGTGTGATATTGCTGGACGAAATGAGGACGCCAATGGACGTACAGCAGGTCCTGCCGAGGACCCGAACACGATCGAGATGAACCAGTGAAGTCGGAAAATCGTGCGAACTTGGGTTGACTCTTTCTAGGCGAAGGCTTAGCATCGCGGGTCGCGAGCGCATCATGGAGAGCTGCCAGGTAATCGGGAGCACAAGTTGACGAACTACAATGCCTTGACGAGCCCGGTGGATGGTCGTGAACTGGGGCAATGGAGGGACGAGCCCGCCGATCGAGTGGAGCGGGCATACATACAAGCACGCAGGGCCGCCCGTGAACTGGCCGAACTGGGAAGCTTGAGGCGGTGTGAGCTTCTCGATGAGACAGCGAATCGTCTCACGAAGCTTGCCGACGACACAATGATTTCGCAGCTTGTACTCGAACATGGCAAGACTGTCACCGAGTACCGGGCCGAACTGCTCAGTGCTGCGCACGGCCTCAGCGAGGCCGCTGACTACGTCCGGAAGATCGAGCCGGAGCTGTTGCCGATGGTGACACCGGACACACACGCGGAAGTAGAGCGTATCGGGCTCGGTGTGGTCGCCGCGATTACTCCGTGGAACTTCCCGATTAACATCCCGGTCGAGTACGCCGGACCAGCCTTGGCGATGGGAAACTCGCTCATTTGGAAGCCAGCCGAGTCCACTCCCTTGGCGTCAGCGCTGCTCGCCAGCGCGTTTGCAAGTGTCGGATGGCCTGAATCCAGCTTCCAGGTGCTTTGGGGTGGTTCCGCTACTGGTCGCCGGCTAGCGGAAGCAAATGTCGACGCGCTCTGCTTCACCGGCAGCAGCGAGGTCGGCCACGAGTTGTGTGACATCGGTGGGATGCGCAGGCTCGTTTTCGAACTCGGCGGAAATGGTCCGACGATCGTGCTGGATGATGCCAATGTCGAGCACGCAGCGCGCTCGGCGGTCCAAGGCGCCGTTTTCTGCTCGGGACAGAGCTGCGCCGCGACGGAGCGAGTCTTGGTCGACGGCGGTGTAGTCGACAGATTCGTAGAAGCTGCTGCGGAGGCAGCCGACCGACTAGTGGTGGGTATCCCCTTCGATGGCGCAAGTGCTTTCGGCCCTCTACATTTGGCCCAAACGGCGGCAAAGATGTCGCGACATGTCGAAGATGCGCTTGCGCTTGGCGCTGTTCTGGTTCGCGGGGGCGCTCCTCTGCACGACGCCCCGACTGATCGCTATTGGCCAGTGACCGTTCTCGCCGATGTGGACCCGATGAGCGAGGTGATGCGCGAGGAGACCTTCGGGCCCGTCGTCCCGATCGCGGCCTTCTCGTCTGAGGAAGAGCTGCAGTCTCTTGTCGACCAGGGTCGTTATGGTTTATCCGCAGCGGTCTTTAGCGGCGACGAGATGCGCGCACGTCGCCTAGCTGGGTGGTTACCGGCGGGAACCGTCGTGGTGAACGCCGACTCCAACACGTGGGAGACCCACGTTCCCTTCGGCGGCTATCCCGGACGTTTGAGCGGTCTTGGGCGCGTTGGCACGCTCGCGTCGTTGCGCGAGCTGTCAACCACGCGCACGATCACGGTCCACCGACCCGGTGGCGGACAGTTGGCAGAGCAGCAGGTCAAGTGACGTGTCCACTCGGCGTCGATCGAGCAGTACTTCCGTGGGTGCATCGAGGTAGACGCCATGGGCGACTGTAAATGAATCGTTCGCGCGTGCGCCTGAACTACACCAGCCTTCGACCGTGCTGGAAGTCGTACACGCCTGCAAGGAAGTGCTCGATATCCTCCTCGTCATTGAATGCGTGTGGATCCACGCGCCCCAAACCCCAGGGGTATCCCCCGACGTCCACGTGCCGCGACCGCAGATACTCAGCGAGTTCGGGTGCACTTGGCGTATCGAAAGCAACGACACCGGCTCTGTAGCGCGGGTCCATCGGCGTGCGTACGGTGATGCCTGCCTCTCGCAGTCCTTCGATGCACTGCCCGGCCAGACGACTGATGTGATCGAGGACAAGCCTTTGCCCTAACTCCGTCAGTAACCGAATCCCTTCAACCGAGGGCACTAAGCCTTCCATGTTCGGCAAACCGAGCTCGAAGCGCCGGGCATCGCTGTGCCGCTCCGGCATCCAGGATTCTGGAAACGGCTCTCCGTCGAGAGCTAGGCCGAGATATCCGATGTCGACCCTGGCCACACTCTTCGTCAGGCGGGGGTCGACATAGAGAAAGCCAATTCCGGGCATCCCGAGCAGCCATTTCATCGTCGTACCAACGACAACCTGTATCTCATCGAGCTGCGTCGGGATCTCAAGCACTCCGGCTGATTGGGCAACGTCGACCATGACCGCCGACCCGTGACGTCGAGCCACCTCGGCAACAGCTTCAAGGTCGTGTCGGATCCCAGTCAGGGGGTCAACGTGTGACACCACGATAGCCACGGTGTCGTCGTCGGTCCGTTCTGCGATTGCCTCGGTCATCGCGTCAGGAGCCACGGACGGCGCTACCCGGAGCTCCAGCTCTCCGAGTACAAGCCACGGGTAGCGGCTGCTCGGGTAGGTAGTCCGGTCGACGACAACGTTGGCGTGCCGGCTTGACTCGTCCAAGCCACTGAGGAGAATGCGCACGCCGGTATTGGACGCCTGCGACGTATTGGCTGTCAGCGCGACTTGGCGGCCGCTGACACGGAGGACAGTTCCGATAGCGTCGCGTAGCGTCGTCATCTCGCCGAGAACTGAGTCGTAGCGCCGAAGTGGCTGCGAAGCCCAGTCCGAGAGCCAGTCGCGAGCCATGGAAAGCACTGTGTCCGCCGCTGGGGCCATCGCGCCCGAAAACAGGTAGGCACGATCCTTGGTTATGGGGAACCGGGACCTGAACTCGTCGATTCTCACCGTTAATTCGTACCTCCTCCCGGGTCAATACTGGGTGCCGCTGGCTGCCGTCCGCCAGCTAGTAGGACCCACAACAGCGCCGAAATGCATATGCCTAAGACACCTTTCCGACGCGCACCGACCTGCCAAGGTCATCAAATCAGGTTGTCCGGAAGAGTGATGGTGTTGAATTTCTGGGCAGCCGCATCGACATGTCGCTTCCCGTTCTTCATCGAGAAGGAGAGATGGCCCGGCAGCAACGACTCGAATTGCTCGTCCAGGAGGCGGTTCATCGAGTCGGCGTACTGCTGCACGCTCGAGTCGGCGACATTCTGCAAGACGATCTTGCCTCCCCAGAAGACGTGGTCGCCCGAGAACAGGTACTGCTCCGTTGACCCCCGCACGAGGAAGCACATATGGCCACGGCAATGGCCATCGGTGCGAAGGGCCGTGATTGCGAACCTACCCAGCTCCTCGGTGTGCCCGTCCACAAGCTCCTGCTCTACCGTGGTGGGGTTCCACACAAACTCGGAGGGGTAGAACCCCAGGGATTTTGCCCAGCGTAGCCCGATCACCTCCTCGTCAGCGGCGCGCACCGCGTCGGCGGCGCTGTCGGCGATGGCGACCTTCAATTCTGGTCCGATGAGAGCGCGCAGCTCCGACAGCGCCCCAGCATGGTCCGCGTGGTAGTGCGTCACGAACAGCGAACGCACCTTGTGCGGATCCAGCCCGCAACGTCGCATGTTCTCGACAATCTTCTCAGCGCCGTCGAAGCCTGCGTCAATCATCCACAGCCCGTCTCCCGTATCGAGCACGTAGCTATTGCAGTCAAGGCGATTGGAGAAATTGAAACCGTAGTCCCCGCTACCCACGAGGTAAAGGTGGTCGTCGATCTTCATACTTCACCGTCCTCCATCGAACCAACGCATGCTCGTCGCCCCATTACGATATCGTTCAGCGACGAGGTCGTTCTCGGTCTAGTACGTGAGCAAGCCTCCATCGACCGTAATCGTCTGCCCCGTAAGATAGGAAGCGTCCTGGGAGCAGAGAAAACTCACGACTCCGGCTATATCCGCTGGCACACCGCGCCGGCCCACAGGAATCGTGCGAGTCCACCACCCGGTCCTACTATCGGGCTCGCCACGCATTGTCCAGGCGCGCGGGCCAACATCAATGTCTCCCGGGGCAACGGCGACCACGCGCACGCCCCAGGGCGCGAGTTCGAAGGCGAGCGATCTCGTGAGCCCGACAACACCCGCTTTACTTGCAGCATACGCGGCTGCCTCCTGCTGGGCCGCGAACGCGGCGACCGACGCAACGTTCACGATAACGCCCCTCCCTGCTTGACACATGAACCGCGCCGCCTCCCGGCTGCACCGGAAGACCCCCTTGAGATTGAGGTCAATGACGAGGTCGAGATGCTCGTCGGAGGAATCGATGAACGAGGCCAAGGCGGGGCGACCGGTCACGGCCGCATTATTGACAAGAATGTCAATCCGCCCGAAGGTCTCGATCGAGCGGGCGACGGCCGTGCGGCATCCTTCTGCAGTTGCCAGGTCGGCACCAACCGCAATCACCGCGCCACTTGACGCGTCTAGCGTTTCCGCCAGTTCGTCCGCCAGCGGTTGGTTCTCGTGGCAGATGATGACGCGGCTGCCCTCAGCGAGGAAGCGCCTGCTAATTGCTGCGCCGATCCCGCTACCGCCGCCAGTGACAAGGGCGACGCGACCATCCGATTGGGCGGATAGGTGCGTCAACTGACGGTTCCCGGTGCGCGGGAGGTGCTGGTGACCAAGGACGCAACAGCCATGGTTATTCGAACGTAGTCCGCAAGCGCCGTCCCGTCTGGCCGTCGAAGACGTGCATCGCGGATATCTCACCCTTCACGCCCACCCGGTCACCAACCTTCACCGGCGATGCGCGATCGGCGCGGACACCAATGAGTCCGATTCCAGACTCGACAAGGACCCGCTTCTCGGCGCCCAGGTGCTCGACCGTAAGCACGGTCCCATCGAGCCCGCGCCCGGTTGGCATCAGGGTCACATCCTCAAAGTGCACGCCCATGGTGCACTCATCCGTTTGTGGGCTGTCGGCGATGGGAACTGACCACGGGCCAACGACTGCGAAAGCTCCGTGAGCACCGTCAGACTTGATCCTGGCGCTGAAAAGGTTCATCGGCGGGCTACCGATAAACTCCGCTACGAAGCGCGACGCGGGACGCGAATAGACGTCTTCCGGCGTCCCCACCTGCTGCAAGACGCCACCGTTCATTACGGCGATCTGGTCGGCCATCGTCATCGCCTCCAACTGGTCATGCGTGACATAGACGAACGTGGCACGTAAGCGCTGTTGAAGGGCGCGGAGCTCCACGCGCATTTCGGCCCGAAGTTTGGCATCGACATTGCTCAAAGGCTCGTCGAGTAAGAAGGCGCGGGGGCGACGGACAACTGCTCGACCGACCGCCACGCGTTGACGCTGGCCGCCAGACAGGGTCGCGGGTTTGCGGTCCAGCAGATCGCTGATCGAAAGCATTGTCGCCGCCTCGTTCACCCGATGAGCCGTCTCGTCCTGGGGTGTGTGCCTAATCTTCAGTCCATAAGCCATGTTTTGGTATACAGTTTTGTTTGGATAGAGCGCGTAGGACTGGAAGACCATGGCGATGTCCCGCTTGTGGGGTGGCACCCTGGTCACGTCTGTCCCGTCAAAGCAGACGATCCCGGCTGAGACAAGTTCGAGCCCAGCGATCATCTGCAGGGTGGTTGTTTTACCGCATCCCGAAGGGCCCAGGAGGACCGTAAAGGAGCCGTCCGGTACGACCAGATTAAGCGCGGAGACCACCTCGTTGGTGCCGAAGCGTTTCACGACACTGTCCAACTCGATTAGCGCCATTTACGAGGGTCCCCCTGCCAGACGGTGGCGCGGCTGCCAATTGCAGCGATGGTTGAAGCTGCAGGGGACGGGCTCATCGGTACTTAACCCTTAACCGCACCGGAGAGGAAGCCGCGCACGAGCGGCCGCATAGCGAACACAGCTATCACCATGGTCGGCACCATGGCGATCACGGCAGCGGCGGCCATCTGGCTGAAGTTCGAAGCGATGAGATTGTACATCCCTGCGAGTGCGGGCTGAATCATGATCAGGCCAGGCGATACGATGAGGATAAGGGGGTAGATGAGGTCGTTCCAAGAGAAGAGGAAGGCGAAGAGCCCGCCAGTGCGTACCCCCGAGCGAGCTAGGGGAATAGCAACGCGCGTGATGCTGCCGATCCGGGAAAGGCCATCCACGCGAGAGGCGCGCTCAAGCTCGACGGGCGTGTCCTGTATCGAGTTGGAGACGATCCAAATGGTAAAAGGCAGGGTGATGCTCATGTCGGCGATGACGACACCGATGAGATTATTAGTCAGGCCAACACGATTGAAAAGAATAAAGATGGGCAGCACCAGCACGAGTGACGGGATCATCTGTGTGCCGAGAAGTCCGAGCGCGATCGAACGCCGGAACGGAAACCGCAGCCTGGCGAACGCGTAACCAGCCGGCGCGGCCACGAGCATGTTCACGAGTGCGACTGGGACGGCGACTATCAAGCTGTTCCGGATCGCTGGTGTGATCAAGTCCGCCGAAGTGCTGGCCGTAATTGACTGGAAAAAACCCCGCCAGTTCGAGAGGATGGATCCGAAATTTGAGCTGGTCACGCTCGGGAGCCACTGTGGCGTGCCAGAGAACTCAGTCGACTGCTGAGTCAGGCTGACGAGAAGCAAGACGTAGATAGGGGCGAGAACAAAAGCGACTACGAGCAGGACGGCGAAGCCGTGAGCAATTTTCCGGCCCACCCCCGTTACGCGCGCGCGCCGTTCGCTGCTTGTCACTAACTTCCTAGGGCTGCGCCCTGCGGGTGCGGGCCGACCACCTCACTCGTCATCGGCGCGACGCCCGAGGAGAAGGTATAGGAAGGCCGAGATTATGAAGATTGACACTGCGATCAAGAAGAACAGCGCCGAGCCGACACCCCAGTTGAGGTCAACGAAGGACGTCGTGTAAGCAAAGTACGGAAGCACGTTCGTCGCCAGGGCCGGTCCGCCGCTCGTCAAGATGTACACGAGTACAAACACCGTAAAGCCGGCGATCACTCCGAGCACCGAAACAAGGAAGGTTGTGCGTCTCACCCATGGAAGGGTGACCGCAAAGAACCGTCGCAGCGACCCTGCTCCGTCGACGCGAGCGGCGCGCTGGAGTTCCTCGGGCACGGTCTGCAGCGAGCCGAGGAAAAGCAGACCTGAGAAGGGTGCCGTCGCCCACACAACCGCTCCCGCCATCACCGTGAGGCTACGCCAACCACTGATGTCGAACCAGGTGATCGGTTGACTGATCAGGTGAAGTTGCTCGAGGAGACCGTTCAGCGTCCCCAGCTGCTCGTTGAAAATCCAACCGGTGAGTAGAGCGACGACGGTGGCCGAGAGCGACCATGGGAGCACGAGTAACCCACGCACCAACGAACGACCCGGAAAGTCGGTCAGCAAGATGAGCCCGATGGCCAAGCCAAATACGACAGTGCCGACAAGTACGAGTGCAGCAAAGTACAGCGTCCGCGCGAGCGAGCCCGGGAACTCTGGCGACGTGATTGCCGACCAGTAGTTGCTGAACCAGATGAAGCGGGTCGGCTGCGCCTTGGTATTGACCTCGTTCACGCTGAGCCAGAAGGCGTACCCCAGCGGGTAGCCGAGCACGGCCAGTACGACGACAAGCGAGGGACCAAGCAGAGCGTAGGCGAGAGCAACCTCACGACTCTCGTACGATTCTCGCCTGCTTCGTCTAAAAAAAACGTTCACGACAAGATCACAACCTCTGAGCGCCAGCCCCGCCCTCGGTTCTCGGGCCGGAGGGCGGAGCAGATCTCGCTCGATAGTGCTTGTATGTCTACTACTTGATCTTCTTGCGGGCGTAGTTAGCTGCCGACTTGAGCGCCTTGGCTGGCGACGTTTGGCCGACGACAGCAGCCTGAAGTTGCGACCCGATGTAGTTCTGGAAGCCCGTGTACCAGGACGCCCGATCGACCGGGAAAAGCATCGCCTGGGCGAGAGATGATTGTTTGACGTATACGTCGTAGTCAAGGAAGGAGAACGCGGCGCGAACCTTCGGTTCGGCTAGAAACCCCTTGTACGGTGCAGTGAGCCCGAAGTCTTCCACCAAGTAGCCATACGGAACAACGTAATTGCTCTGCTGTTTGCTGTCCCGCCATGCCATAAACCTCATGAACTCCCAGGTAGCTTCTGGGTGCGGGGTCGACTTGGTCATCGCGTATACGGCCATAAAGGTCATCGTGCCGTGGGTGGTGCCTGGCATCAACGCTATCTTGGTGTTGCCGTAGGCCGGCGTTCCCTTCGTTACCTGCCAAGGTTTGACGAACTGATTGTCGGCCAACGAAAAAGCAGCCTTTCCCGCCGAGAACAGGTTCGAAACGCTGGTGTAGCTCGAGGAGAGAATATCCGGCGCGACAAACCCCATCGAGAACCATTTCCGCCACTGCTCAAGTACCGAGATCGCGATTGGGTTCGTGTCGAACGTCGGCTCCAGGGTCGACGCGTTGAAGCCGGTAGTCATGCCTTCCGACGCGCACTGGGCCAGGAAGTTATAGAAGACAATGCCGAAGTCGGCGTCCCAGAAGGCGGCAAACGGGTAATCCAACCCAGCTTTCTTCATCTTAGTGCAGGCCGCCGTGAATTCGGCCCAAGTCGTCGGCGGAGCCACGTCGTACTTGGACAGCAACGCCTTATTGTAGGCAAATAGGACGGTGCCGTTGTAGTAAGGGATGGCCATTTGCTTTCCGTCGCTAGAGATAAGGTCCGGCTTGAGGGACGGGATGGCCATGTCGGCATTGATCTGGGCGAGTCCTGGCAGCCCGTCGAGGGCCTGAGTCCAGCCGGACTCGTACCAGTAGTTAGCGTAGCCAGGGTCGGCGAGCACCATGTCGATCCCAGGCGCGCCGGCGGCGAACTTGGTCTCCAGGACTGTCTCGTAGTTCGTAGGGATGAGCGACAACTGCGCGGAGACAGGTGCGAACTGCTTGTTGAAGATCTTAACGAATGGCTCGATTAGTGGCCCCAAGGACGAATCGGTAACGTACGTTACGGTAGTCGCGGTCGCTTGCGGTCGCATCGCCCCCCTAACCAGCCCGGTGCCCCGGCCTGCGAGTAGCGGGGCGACCAGTGCGCTCGCCCCCAGCGCTCCTCCTCGCACCAGCAGTTCCCGACGAGAGAACCTTTCGCTAATTGACATTTTCCACTCCCTTTGGATGACGTAAAGGCTGCATCATCGCTGACTGCGACGATGTGTAGCGCACCGAGCGGTGAGAGGTTGCTCGGTTGGCACCGGTCCGACGTGCCGGAAGCCGGTGACATCAGGATCCTCAGCTGCCAGCGTGGCCCCGCAGCAGTGCCGCCTAGCATCTGAGGAACTCGAAAGCCGTGAGTGCATAGATCCGACTGGCGGCGATGATCTCGTCCAAGCCCACCGACTCATTCGGCCGATGTGCATCGGTCAGGCGACCGGGGCCGAGAGCTGGGAGGACTGAGAAGGCACGCTTCGCCCAGATCGAGCCCTCAGTGCCGCCGGGGAAGATCCCGTCGGGCAAATCACTGTGCAGCACCTCGCACGCTGCGGTGCGCGCCGCACAAATGAGCGGGTCCGCTGGATCTACCGACGACGGCGGGAACCAGGCGATGTCTGCCGGCCACTGCGCCTCGACTTCGAGTTCCGGGTCGTCAGCACGAGCCCGGGCCAGAAAGTCTTCCACCTGGGCTTGAAGGCCATCCAATGTCATTCCGGGCACGGTGCGCACGTCGACCCCGAACGCGGCCTCACCCGGGCAGACTCCATAGAAAATCCCGCCCTCCAACGTCACGCCAGGGTTGGCAACTGTATTCCACGGGGAGCCGATCGGAGGCCGAGGCCTGAAGTCCCGGGCGAAGGAACTGAGGAGCCCGGCGAGCTTGACACTGGCGTTGATACTCGGCAGACGGTCGGTAAGTGCCGAGTGCAGCTGAGTCCCTCGAACGACGACTCGGAAGCAGGCCACCCCTCGGGCCGCCACGGCAAGGTATTCCCACGGTCTCTCCACACCGGTCGGTTCACCGACAAGGATCCCGTCCGTCGGCTCAAGATGATCGACGAGAAACTTGGCGCCGAGCGCGGCGCCCGCTTCCTCGTCTGCGGTGAAGAGCAGCCTGAGCTCGCCCTCCAGTGCTTCACTGTCGGCCAGGCATCGCCCCGCGAAAATCATCGCCGCGATCGCAGCCTTCATGTCCGCCGCGCCCAAACCGTACAGTCGGCTGTCAACGATGCTCGGCTCGTAGGGCGGTGTTCGCCATTTGGCGAGGTCGCCGGTCGGCTTCGTGTCGACGTGGCCCGCGAAAACAAGCGAACGGGCACCAACTGTACCGATTCGCGCCATCAAGTTGGGACGCGAGGGTTCGGCCGACGGGGTCTGTAGGTCGCGATAGCCGAAGCGCTCGAGGGCTTGGGCTATGAAATTCACCACCGCACGTTCATCACCTGGAGGGTTAGGGCTCGGAGTGGCGATCAAGTCGCAAGTGAAGTCGATTAGGTCGGGAGTTCGCCGCTCGAGCAACGAGAGCAGCCGCTCGCGACCGGCCGTAGTCACGCAGCTACCCCCTGTTCGAGGCCCGTCAGCAGACTGCACGCGTCACTCAGCGATGCAGCGGTCCGCTCGACGGGCTGGTAGCGCGCAGAAATGAAGGCCTCCCTGAAGCCTGAGCCGCTAAGCAGCACGACCACGCTCGCATCAGCACCGATCAGCGCGGATTCGCGGGCCTTCTGGAACGCCGCAAAGGCCGCGGCGGACGACGGCTCGACAAAAAGACCCTCGCCGGCCGCAACGTCCCTCTGAGCCTGGAGAGCTTCTGCGTCGGAAACAGCGACAGCGCTACCTCCGGAGTCACGGATGGCCCGCAAGCTCTCCAACCCGTCGGGGGGATAGACATGGGCGATCTTGACGAGGATCGTTGGTGGAGGCACATATCCAGGTCCGAACACCGACCCAGGGTCCTCAAGGTCCTCCTCTACCGCGCGTGCTATGGCATCGTAACCGCTCGCGACTACTCCGAGCAGCCGGGGAAGGCGGTGAATGCGTCCGAGCTCGTAGAGCTCGCGGAACCCGCGCCAAATTGCTGCGGCGGTCCCACCCCCGCCAACCGGCACAACGAACCAGTCGGGTACTCCCATCAACTGGTCGACCACCTCATAAGCAATGGTCTTTGCTCCCTCCGCCTGGTACGGGTTGGAGCTTCGCGCCGTCGAGCTGACGTACACCTCACCACTGGCGCCGAGCTCCGCAACTCGCTCGACTACCGTGTCCACGTCGGCATCGACCTCAATAATCCTCGCTCCGAGTGCGGCGGCTGGGTACAAACGTTCGTCGGGTACGCCACGTGCAACGACAACGACAGCCTGCATGCCCGCGCGGGCACACGCCGCGGCATTGGCGATCCCTGTGCTACCCGATGACACCACTACTGAGACGCGTCTGCCGAGCGACCGCGCGTGGCTGACCGCAACAGCGAGCGCTCGGTCCTTATGTGAACCAGTCGGATTACGTGTCTCATCTTTAAACCAGAGCAGCTGCAAAACAGAGCGGGAAGCGAGCAAGGGAGTGCTGCCCTCTTCCAACGAAACAATCTGATCTGCCGAAGCGACAGGCAGCTGACTCCAGTACTGCCACATACTTCGAGCGAAGGCAGCGTCGGGGACAAAGGCGCGCTCGTACTTGAAGGCAAGGACACCCCCGCACGCCGTGCATCGGAGAGCCGACGCCGACTGGTCAGCAGCGCAGGCCACGCAGTATGGCCGGAACCCTAGGGGACCCGTCGCTTCGCTCCTTTCGGCCAGACTATTCTGCTTTCGCCGCTAAAACGCCGAGCGCGATCTATCGCAACGCGGACCTCCTCGGTACCCTTTACTCGGATCACGTCATGCATTGGTACCGGTCAAAAAGCGCATTGGATTGGCGACGGTCAACTTCTCAAGCGTCGCGACGTCGAGACCGAGCGTGCGCAGCTGGGGCAACACCCGATCGACGATGTAACAGAACCCGCTCCCACCATAAGCCTGATATTGCGAGCTGGTGAAGGCATCGTGCGACATAAGCAGCTGACTCGAGTAGCCCCGACCACACAGTTTCACAATGAGCTGGACCACCTGCTGTTCGTATACCTCCGAGCCGGCTGCTCCAAGTGCCCATTGGCCGAAGTTGTCCAGCTGGACATAGGCTCCCTGGTCGAGTAGCGCGAGGTAGTAGTCGAGGACCGGCCAACTATCGCAATGACCGACGGCGACCCGACTCGGGTCGACCCCTTCCTCCCTAAAGATCTTAAGTTGGGCTAGACCGACGTCGCTGAAGGACGAATGGGTCGTGATCGACAGCCCAGTAGCCAGCTGTGCGCGCGCTGCGGCGCGATGCACTCGTTCCTCGAGACCACTCACCCAGGCATTGTTCGCGCCGATCTCTCCGATGACGCCCGGCCGGATGCCCGAACCGGCAACGCCCCCCTGGATCTCTTGGATCAGCCGCTCGGCAAGGTCGTCGGCGCTGCGGCGATCAATCAAGTCTTCCGCGGGATAAAACGGCTCCCGGTACCATCCGCAGCCCATCACCACGTGGACGCCCGTTCTCTCTGAGAGCCGGCGGTAGCGGACCGGATCCCTACCGATCGCCGGCAGGGTGAGCTCGACAATCGCACCGCCCCCCAGCTCCTTGAAAGCTGAGAGTTCGGCTGCCAGGAGCTCATCATCGACGTACACCGCTCCAAGGGTCGAGCCGCGTGCTACTGCGGGCGCCTCCTTGATGTCCCATAAGCGGGCGGCCAGATGCTCATGCGGGAGAACGAACCCGAGGTCGTGGGGCGAGACGGGACCGAGCACCGTCTCAATCGTCACGGGGCGCGCTGTCTCTTGAACTGGTCGGGAAGTCGTCAAACGTTCGCTACTCATCCGTGTTCAGGCCCTCGTCCCACGTCGGTCACGTCGAACCCCGCGCTGACATAGCTTGACAAAGTTGCAAGTAATTCCCAAACGTTCTGCTGGCACTCTGTGCGGAGGTGCGAGTTCGTTGAGGACATAGAACTAGCTCCAGCGGGCCGGGCCCTCCCTTCTGAAGTCGCTTCGGCCTCATCTCAATGACATGACCTATCCGAATGGTGAAGCGATTATGGCGCGATGCGTACCAACTGTCAACAGCCAGACCCGCTCCCGCTCGGATTGCAGCTATGCCCTGGCGCCCGCCTCAGTCCGACCCCTGGTCGGATTCACAAGTTGCCCCCTGCAATAGGGGCCACCTCGTCTTCGTTCACCTTGCGTCAACTGACAGAGCACTCCAAGCCCGAACCCTGCTAAGTGCGCCGCTCGATTGCGGCGTTATCGGTCCCGCCGCCGACGACGGACCCCCGGGCAAAACCCGCCGCTATTGCTCCCGACTCAATCAACCACACCTGTGCAAAAACCAAGCGTGCTTTATCCTGGACCTAGTACCAAGTCAACGAGCGACGTATCAGCGAGCGATCCGTTGCGGGACCGAAGCGTCGCAGAGACTGAAGTTGTTGACTTGGCGAGCTCTGCACCGATCACCTCCACCAACTGGTCACTGATCCGCCATCGCGGGCCGGTGACACTGATCGCGCCGACCGGACGACCCGAATGGTCCACGAAGGCGGTGGCTACGCAGACCGAGCCGAGCTCGTTCTCTTCGTCGTCAACGGCATACCCAAGATCGCGGATCTCCCGGACTTGCCGCATCAATGCTGACACCGCAACAACCGTCTTCGGTGTCTTAACAGGCCGCTCGGTCGAGGTAAGAATGGCTCGGATCTCCTCGTCCGGCAGGGCAGCGAGTACAGCTTTGCCAAGGGCCGTAGAATGGAGGTGGTCTCGAAACCCGGCGGGAACCTGCGTCCGAAGCTGGTGCATGCTCTCGAGAACGTCTATATATACAACTTCGTTGTGAACCGGTATGGCAAGGTTCACAGTTTCGCCGAATTCAGCAGCGAGCCTCACCATATAGGGTCGCGCAAGTGACAGGATGTCGGAGCGCTGTTTCGAGCCGAGTGCATAAACCGCGGTGCCGAGCATATAACGAGAAGCATCCTGCTCGCGGGCTACAAATCCGCGGCTCTCCAGGGTACGGATAATCCGGTAGACCGTCGGTTTCGCCATGCCAATCTGCTTGCTGATTTCTGCTGGTGAGAGCGGTGCTCCGGCCAACGACTGCAACAGATCAAGCGCTTTGTGCAAGACGGCGACATGGTCGCGAGGAGACTGCCGACCGGACATTTGTTGCGTTACGCCCCCGGTGTGGGCAGGACCTGGCTGCTTAGAACGTGTGGTTCGATTTTCTCTGAGACCGCGACTTCCGATCGTTTGGTCCCCCTCCTGATGATCAGGATCCACGGTTGGGATGGTTTCCTGTCTCATTCCGGAAAAGCCGCTGCTGACGGAACCGAGGTCGCGCACGCCAGCGTCGTCACCGTAGTCCACGTCGTGGACCAAGTATGACGCCATGCGGGCCTGGTGTCAACGGAAGACTGGCCGTCGGACTCCTATCACCCGAGACACATTCAACGCTGTCCAAGGCCGTCTTGCCGTGGGTTGCCGGGAGAGTCCCGCTCCAGGCCCAAGGATGAAGCGCTGCCACGCCCTCCGCGCCCACCTCCGCTGCGGGGATGTGCGGCCGTTATATGCAGGGTGACACGAGCGACGGCCGCTCAGTACTACCGCTGCAAGTTCCCGGTCGAGCAGGTGGTTCAACAGAGGTCGCGCACGCCTCGTCGGTAAACCTTGGCGAAGCCGTCGGCGACGACGGCCTTATCATCACGACCGCCGCGGGGGGGTCCGTTCGCATCACTAAGTGCCGGAGCTGCCCGCGCACTGACATGTGTGTCGCCGCGGGCCAAGACGGCAACGGTGACGACCTCATTGTGAGGTCGTCACCGCTACACCTGGACGGCTACATCGATCCGGTACCGAAGACACTAGTCCCGGCCAGTCGCGTCGCTGTGCACGCTTCGACCTCCTCGGAAATCCACGTGATCTTCACAAAGCGTGCACACCGCCGGGCTGCTGTGCCAGCGAACCGCCGCTCCCCCCACATATGAGGAGCCAACCATGGCCGTTGTCGAGACCAACCTCACAGTGAGCGACTCAGGGGAGTATTCGATGAAGCGTGAGACCTTCGAGCCTCAGCAAGAACATTTTTGGGTACTACAAGCTTCCCGGTGGGTGGCGCCACCTATAGAGGCGCATGAGCTATATGTTTCTCGTCGCTAGCGCCCAGCGAAACCTGCTCGTAAGGTTGCGTCGCGCTCTTCCGGCACCAGCCGACTGGGCGCCTGGCGGGACGAACAATGGTGCTGTCGGCGCTGGTGACCGTCCGGCCATGCGCCGCAGTGTTGACAGTCGGCAATCTCCGTGCCAGACTCGACCGTCGACAAGAATTCTGGGGGTGGGACGGGCACGAGGCTTCGACGGTCGCTAGTTTCTCGAGTCAAATCTGGACCGCGGCCAATTGGGGATGCGCCGGAAACCATGATCAAGGGTGCCCGTGACGAGTCGATCGGCATGACGTGTCAGTCACCGAGTTGTTCGATCTGACGGGACGGACTGGCGTGTGTAAGGCGGCTGAAGCCTCCACCGGCGGCGCGCAAGAGGCAGCGTTCGTTCAGGTCGGGCTCCGTGCGCCGATGGTCGACGGTCGGTCCGACGGGTGCGCTGCTTCGGAGGCGCCGGTGGCCGAGTGGGGCGAGGCGTCGACGAACTCGGTCACCACCTCGCCTATCGCGGGCCGCTCTCGCGGAATCATGGGTGTCCCTAGTCTTCGTGGACCGAAACTCGCCGAGGTGGCCTTGGCGGTCTGGCCGCTGGAGCCCGGGACCACGCGAATGGAAGTCGATGCGCGGCCTTCCGCTTCTGTCCATCCGAGGGACCCTCGCGCCGAGGCCGCCGACCTGCGACAGCAGACCTCTCCATGCATGTAGGCATCGATTTGCCGACGGGACCCTCAGTGAACAGCGAACCGTCAGAGCTAGTCGTCATCTCGCGGCCCAGGGGCCCGACCTTAAGCCATAAACGTCAATGGTATACATCGAGTAGCAACCAAACCAAAGAACGAGAGAGGAACCTGTCATGGAACAGCGCCTACCGGCGGAACCGAATATCTCTGCGATTAACGGGTTGCCGTCAACCCAGGACAACACCAAGATGTCGCGCCGGCAACTCCTCAAATACTCAGCGCTGGTCGGAGCCGCAATACCAGCGCTTCGGAGTCGGCAGCTAACTGACGCTCTTCGCTTGTCGCGTGCCCCCGCATCTTCCACTAGCAAGGTCGCGCTGCGCATGCTCCAAGACGAGACGTACTACCAGAAGGACAACGCGGTTTGGAAAGCCTACGAGCGTACGCAGGACAAGGTGACCGTCACCACCGACTTCGCCGCCTACACAACGTACCTGGCGGCCCTCACCACGAGGGGCCGGAGCGGCAACCTCGAGGACCTCGTGAACATGCAGGCAGGTTCGACGTTCGCGGCCGCCAATCCCTTGCTCTACTCGTACACAAAGTCACAGTTCGGTAGCCTCTATAACCAGCTCAGCGGTTGGGGCAGTTGCCTGTCGCTCCCGAGCTTCACCACGTACTTCGGCGTGCCGTACGGAACTGTCGCTGTCCTCTGGTATTTCAACAAGTCCGCCTTGAAGAAGGCCGGCGTTCCGAGCGACTCTCCGCCTGCCACCTGGGCCGACCTCGTCAAGGCGTGTGAGGGAATGAAGGCCGCGGGCATCACGCCGATCGCTAACGCCGGCTCGGACAACCTCACCACGTGGTTCATGTGGAGCACCTTGACGGTTCAGTACTACCCCAATCAACTGGATGGGCCTCGGTTCGCACTGGGCCAGCTCAAGGTTACGGATCCCGGGATGCAGCACGCCCTCGGCTACATGGAGAAGATGTACCAGATGGGCTGGTGGACCTCCCAGTCGTTGTCCGCCACCCACACCGATGCCATGGCGGATTTCATCAACGGGAAGGCCGGGATCATCGCCGGGCTCAACGTCAACCCGATCTACTGGGGTGCATTTGACAAAGCGATGGGCAAGAACACCTATCTGGTATCCAGGGCACCGCAGCTGCCAAACGCGAATAATGCGGTTCCCTGGGCGGTGGCCCTCCCCAATCAGGTAATCAGCATTGCGAAGGACACCCAGCACTACCACGAGGCGTACGATGCGCTGAAGTTCCTCGTAGGACCGACGGGTCAGCGGATCCTGCTGGAGAAGGTCGGGCAGTTCCCGAACCGCTCGGACGTGCCGGTGGGCGAGATCACCGGAAGTCCCGGAGCCGCCTCGATCCTGAAGATCCTTCAGGGCAAAACGGCGAACGCTCCACTCGGTTACATGAGCGCCGGGGCGGCGGACATCGGCTTCAAGGATCTCAGCGAAGCAATCGTGTCTGGTAAGACATCGAGCTTCCTCAGCTCGATGGAAGCCGCACAGGCGGCGTCACTCTTGAAGTGATGCGAACAGCGGAGCATCCGTCTGCCCCGGCGAGCAAGGACGTCTCGCCGGGGCGACGGCCTCTCGGCGCCAAGATCAAGGCGAAGGCAGGCACGCCGTCTCAGCGCAGGCAGACGTTGCACGGAATTCTCTTCGTCGCGCCGATGGTGGCTCTTGTCGCGGTCTTCGTCGTCGTCCCTCTCGTGCGGGTCATCCAACTGTCCTTCACGGCCTGGGACGGCATCGGTGCCCCGCAGCCAATCGGCCTGGCCAACTATCGCTACCTTTATAACTGGTCGTCGTTCAGAACCGTCCTTGTGAACAACGCCATCCTGCTCAGTGGTCTCGTGCTCTGGGTGTTGCTGCCCTTCTTGCTGTCTACCGTCATCTACCGGCTACGTCGCGCGGCGTTCGTGCGGACAATCATTTTCATCCCGACGATCCTGCCCCCGATCGTGATCGGCGAAGTCTTCGCCATTATGCTCTCCTATTCAGGACCGCTCAACATCGTGCTTCGGCATCTCGGTCTCGGTGTCATCGCGCTGAACTGGCTGACGACGCCCTATCTGGTCCTGCTCTCGGTCATCTGGGTGATCTCGTGGGCGACCTTCGGCGTCGGCGTGCAGTTCTTCTGCGCGGCGCTCGCGGCCATCCCGTCCTCATGCGTCGAAGCGGCGCAGATCGACGGAGCGCGGTGGGACCAGATGGTGTGGAACGTTTACCGACCGCTTCTCAGGTCCGTGATGCAGTTCTGGTTCCTCGTCCTCACCATCTCCACGGTGACGTATTTCTTCCCCTGGATCTTCGGCCTTACGCAGGGAGGCCCCGGCTATGAAAGCACGACACTTGATTACATGGTCTATTTGACCGGCATCACCAATGGCGAATATGGACTCGGTTCCGCGATCTCGGTGGTCCTACTGGTATTCCTACTCGTCTTGCTCCTCGTCTATGAGGCGGGGCGCCGGCTGAGGCGCGCGTATGGCTAGCGCCAGCGCCCAGCGATCGAGGGCCGCCGCCCTGAAGACCTTCGGCCACCACAGGGCGGTCGGACCGCGGACGGTCGCCGTCATCGCGGTCGTGGCTGTCGTGTTCCCTCTTGCCTGGGTGATCCGGGTCGCCTCCCGTCCGACAGGGGCCTTCGTCCGCAACCCGAACGGAGTCGGCGGAGGCTTCACCCTAGAGAACTTCGCCTCGGCGTGGCGTGAGGGAGTCTTGGGCTCTGCCCTTCTCCACACGCTGTACACCGTCCCGCTCGGGGCGGTTCTGGCCACCGTCGTCGCTGCCTTCGCCGGCTACGGCTTCGCCAAGCTACGCGTGCCGTTTCGCCCGTTCCTGCTCGGCTTTGTCATTTTGGCAATCGCGATCCCGGTACCGTCAATCATCATCCCGCTCTTCAACGAAGGCCTCGACATTGGCTACACCAACAACTACATCGGCCTGAGCATCGTCTTCGCAGCATTGTACGGGTCGTGGGGCACCTTCTTCCTCTACGGCCAGTACAAAGGTGTGCCTGATGCGTTGATCGACAGTGCCCATATCGATGGTGCACGAGAGCTCCGGATCTTCTTCCGGATAGCCGTACCCCTCGTAGCGCCTTCGATTGCTACCGTGCTGGCGTTGAACTTTATTCTTCAGTGGAGCAACATTCTGCTTCAACTCGTTCTTCTACCGAGCTCGAGCAAGCAAACCATCATGGTTACGGTGTCGGCCTTCGGAGGTCAGTACACGGCCGGGACGCCGATCGTGGCGGCTGGGTACCTGGAAGCGGCCGCCCCATTAGTTCTGATCTACGCCCTCAGTCAGCGTTACATCCGCAGAGGGATGTTCGCCGGCGCTCTCAATGAATAGACGACGAAGGAGTTTGCTGTGACGGACAACGAGACTTGGTTGGACTACTTCACGACCTGTTCGAACGCTGGTCGTTGGGGCGCCGACGACCAGCGGGGGACCTTGAACTACATTACCCCCGAGCGCGTCCTGGACGCCATCCGAAGCGTTGAGCACGGCCTGACGGTCTCGCTCGGGTATGACTTGCCGATCGGTAGAGAACCACTGGAACTGGGGGGAGCGACCTTACGAATACTCCACGAGGTGGGAAGCCGAGGGGTCGCCGACGTGGTGACGGTCGCGCCGCACGGGTTCGCCGTCACACATATGGACGCGCTCGGTCACGTCGGTCATGATGGCCACGTCTACAACGGCCGCAGGCTGGAAGACGTGGTCAGCGACGGCGGTCTGACGTTCGGCGCCGTGACAGCAATGGCCAGCGGCATTCTGGCCCGTGGTGTTCTGTTGGACGTCGCTGAGACTCGCGGGGTCCCGACCTTGCTCGAGGGGGAGGGCATCTCGGTGGATGACCTCGTCGCGGCAGAGCGTCGATGCGGCACGGTCGTCCGTGCGGGTGACGCGCTCTTCCTCCGGTCCGGCATCGGACAGGATCCCCGGTGGCTGGATCCGTCCACCATCGGAGGTCGTCCAGGCGTGCTGCCCGAAGTCATCCCCTGGTTGCACGAGCGTCAGGTGGCTCTCTTCAGCGGGGATTGCATTGAGAGGCTGCCGAGCATCGGTGACACCGGCGATCTACCCCTGCATGAGATTGGACTCGCGGCGATGGGACTGGCGATGTTGGACAATACGAACGTCGAAGCCCTTCGTACGGCTTGCCAGATCTACGGGCGCGCTGAATTCCTGCTCGTGGTAGCGCCACTTCGTATACCAGGCGGGACGGGGAGCGCGGTAAACCCACTCGCGGTCTTCTAGTCACTCATTCTCGGCTGCTAGCTAACACGTGCGCCTGATGCTACGCACGGGACACAATCTCGCGCTGCGATGGACCGTCCCAGGTCCGAGGTCGCGCTGCGCGGGCAGAGGGACGCTGCCGCGGCCTGCCCAGCCTCGTCGAGCGCGACGGATCCTGCGACCCGTTTCTGGCCGCGCCGAAGTTTGGCGTCGGGACCCTCGTCTTCCGACTAACTGCTAGAACTCGCACCGCGTCGGACGTACTGTAGGCCGCTCCCCCACGATGCGGCTTGTCCCCACTGGAGCTCGTCGATATGCGATAGGTAGGAACAGTTTTCGCGCATTCCAAGCGCAGAACTTGGCGACCACCAGTCCCAGACGGCCTGATCGGCAGGATCGTCGATATCCATAACGCCGTGCGAAAGCGAAACCAGACGGACGGCTATCGGCCTGTCGTCCCCGCTGGGAAATCAACGGCGACCCCCGGCGACCGGAGTCTTCGGTGTGGACGTGTTCTGGTCGCTCGTCGCGCCGTAGCTCCAGCCACCTGGCTGTTTTGGGGGCAGAGACGTCGCCCGGGACGCCGGGACGGCCAATTCGAGCGGCTGTAAAGGCCTGGCGCCAAAAAGTGGAATTCCGATGGCGCTCAGGGTATGTTGGAGCGAAGGACAGCAGAGGTCAGAAAGGTCGAAAGATATTGAGGTTACTTGTAATCGGAGGATCGGGGTACGTCGGCCGGATGGTCCTTCCCCATCTAGCCCGAGAGCACGAGATTACCGTTTTTGACCTTGTCGAGCCCGATCCGGGACCATGGGAGCACGTCATCGGGGACGTGCAGGACGTGGAGTCTCTGGCCTCCAGCTTGGCCGAAATAGATGCGCTTGTCTATATGGCAATGAACACGCAAAGGAACCCCGGTAGCATCCCAACAGTCGCCGACGCATTCGATGTCAACGTCAAAGGGCTCTATTTCGCCTTTTTGACCGCGAGGGAGTACGGAGTGCCTCACGGTGTTTATGCAAGCAGCATGAGCGTATTTAGCGAGCGTGATGGACTTTACCCAGACGAGTCTGCCGCGCCCGACGCCACCGACTACTATGGGCTGACCAAGCGCCTAGGCGAGGAGGTCTGCAAGGCATTGGTGGCCACCGGCGGGATCACGATCACTGCTTTGCGCCTCTGTTTCCCCGTCGACGACGATGCTCCGCCCCCTACCGACTCGGAATTCCGTGCGACAACATTCACAAGGGCTAAGGACGTCGCCAACGCCATCCTTGCCGCACTCGAGTATAGGATCGGCTTTGACGTTTTCACCATAAGCGGGGACACAGGTGAACGCATGACGCGTCTTTCGAAGGCGCGAGAGCTCCTCAACTGGCAACCGACGCCGGCAGTCCATTCTTCTGGCTACACTCCGGACAAGATTTCGGACCGGGTACAAGTAACCCGCGCCACAGGCTCGTGACCTCGACCGCTATCCCTGCTCGCCTCCATGTCAACGTTGAGCGGCCGGAGGATTTCGACCACTACTGGTCATCGCTAATGGATGAGGTGGGAAAGCTCCCGCTCGCCCCTTCGCTAGAACACGTACCTCAGCGTTCAACCGCCACAGTTGATGTCTACGACCTCCGCTATACGAGCCTCGACAATCTGAGGATCGCTGCCTGGTACTGTGTCCCCACGGCCAATTGTGGTCCTCCCCCCTATCCTGGTCTGATATTAAGCCCAGGCTATATTTCCGAGCCCGTAGTCCCAAAGTCTATGGCCAAGCAAGGCTACGCGGTTTTGGCCTTGGCTCCGCGCGGCAAGCTTCGGTCGAATATCTCGTTCAACCCAGGTTATCCCGGCCTCTTGGTGAGAGATATTGCCGACCGGGAGACGTACGCTTATCGCGGCTTTTACATGGACGCCTGCCGAGCGATGGACTTCCTGCTCGGGCGCCCCGAAGTGGACGCACGCCGAATAGGGGTTCACGGGGGCAGCCAAGGCGGTGCCCTGTCGCTCGTACTGGCCGCCCTGCACGCCGGGTCGGTGGCCTGTTGCGCCGTCGGCGCTCCTTTCCTGTGTGGCATTTGGGACGCGACCCGGCTAACGCACTCCTACCCCTACGAAGAGATAAACGAATTCGTTCGGGCTCATCCGGATCTCGGGCCAGAGGTCGAAAGTACGGTGGCCTATTACGACGTGCTCAACTTCGCCAGGATGATCAGGTGCCCAACCCTCCTCCACATCGGGCTCGCAGACGATATCTGCCCACCCGAAACCGGGCTGTCCCTCCACGAATCGCTGACGTGCCCCAAGGAACTACTGATGATGGAAGGTTGTGCACACGACGCCGGCGCCTACTTTTTCGCCGAAAACATCCGTCGGTTCCTGGCCGAGCACCTCCATCCCGTGGGCGTCGGCTAGCTGGCATCGTTCCAAGGTCACGGGAAATGATCGATACGCCTTCTCACTTCGAGGCCTACTGGGGACGGCTGGACGATGAGCTCGCTCGCCTCTCGAGCCAACCGGTGCTCGAGGCACTACCTCAACATTCAAGCGAGCATTTCAAGGTGTACGCTGTCCGGCTGACGAGCTATGGTCCTTACCGCATCTTCGGCTTTTTCAGTGTGCCGAAGGGGTTGGGCCCTTTCCCGGCCCTCTTCGAGTTACCGCGCTACGGAAGCGTCAACAACGTTCCTCACTGGAACGACCGACGTCGCTACGTCGTCCTTACGCTTGCGCACCGTGGTCAGCGTTTCGCCGACGAGCCCTACGCCGCCGCCTACCCGGGCTTGCTGACGCACGGCATCGACGACCCGGATAAGTTCATCTATAAAGGCATAGTTGCGGATTGCCTGCGTGGCGCAGAGTTCTTGCTCGGCCGGCCCGAGGTTGACGTTGGTCGCGTCGGGATGCGCGGTAACGACCTGGCCCTGTTGGTAGCGGCCCGCCGCCACGGCTTTCGGGCGGTTCATGTGGAGGCAACGTTCTTCTACAGGGCGCTCGAATCACGTCACCTGACCGACGAGTACCCGCTGGAGGAGCTGAACGACTACGTGCGGTTGAACCCATGCGCAGAGATGGCGGTAGCCGCCACGCTTGCCCTGTTCGACCCCGTTCACCATGCACCGGCCGTGAAAGCGGCCACGGTGCTCGGGGTAGGGTCGGACCTCGGCTTAGACGGGCGGACCTGGTTACGACCCTTGCTGGGAGCGCTGGGCGGAGGCGTTGAGGAGTACCAAATCACCCGCAGAGGCGGAGGCGACGCGGACTGGTTCGACGCCTGGTTGGCTCATCAATTGGCCACAGAGCCGATGTCACGCTTCGACCCGGTGCCGAGGTGAAGACCTCCGGCTGGTACCGCGAACTCGGTCTGCGCCCCGTTATCAATGCGGCAGCGACACTTACCTCGCTCGGCGGCTCACTTATCCCCGGTCCGGTGCTTGAGTCGATGGCCGACGCGGCCGGCTCCTTTGTGGACATTGTCGAGTTGCAGGAGCGAGTCGGGACACGGCTGGCCCAACTGACAAACAATGAGGCCGGCTACGTCGTATCGGGTGCAGCTGCCGGCATAACCCTGGCTGTGGCGGCCTGTATTGCCGGCTCCGAACCGGACCTCGTCGGAGGGTTCCCCTACCTCGACGGGATAAAGAGGCGGGAGGTTGTCATAAAGGGAGACGAGCGTAGTGGTTGGGCGTACTCTGCCGCGCTGACGGGTGCCCGGATCGTAGAATACGAAGACATGGCTGGAGGGCTTGAGGCTGTTATTTCAGACCGCACCGCTTGCGTGCTCAGCTTCGCCGGCGCCCGGTTCGGGACCGACGTTGCCTCAGTGGAGCGCGTCGTCAAGATCGCCCACGCCCGTTCGGTTCCCGTCATTGTCGACGCGGCGGCGCAAATTCCACCTATATCCTCGCTTTGGAATTACACACGCGATGCGGGAGCCGATCTCGTAATAGTGAGTGGCGGAAAAGGGCTACGCGGGCCTCAGTGCAGCGGCCTCGTCCTCGGCGCTAAACGCCTCGTCGAATCGTGCCGTGCGAATGGGAACCCCAACATGTCGATCGGTCGCGGAATGAAGGTTGGCAAAGAAGAAATGATCGGATTGCTGGCGGCCGTTACGTGGTACCTCGAACAGGACGAAGCTGCCATGATGGCATCGTACGAATCAGCGGTCCAGCGCTGGATTGACGGGCTGGCTGGCATACCAGGTGTCGCCGCGTCGCGCGGGTATCCCAATGAGGCCGGACAACCTTTTGGAAGGGTCATAGTACGAATTACGACACCGTGCCGCTGGACACGCGACGAAACTGTCCAAAAGCTATGGGATGGCGATCCCCGCGTAGCCGTGGGAGTGGTCGGCGATGACGCGATCGCACTGAACCCGCAAACCATTGGCCCCGGCGAATACGAGATGGTGCTTGCGACGCTTCGCGCCCTCCTGCGCCCGGCGGAGTCGCAATGAGCATAATGGCGGGCACGGTGGCCGACGCGGTTTGGATTCGTTCAGCGCCCGCGAATGGTCCGGTTGGAGCCGATAACCCGGCGAATGTTCCCGCTGAGCAACTTTCAAGAAGGGACGATGGTGCCCGTCCAATACCCGCCACAACTGTTCGACGTTGCGAGCGTTGAAGCCCATCTCATCAACCCCGGTGACACGGTCAAGTTAGCCATGTTGCGCGGGCCTGACGAAGTCCACGACGTTTCCGTCTTCCTCGAGATCTGGCAGCCGGGTGGTGCGCAGCGTCCCAACAGCCACTCGAAGTCGGTGGAGACGTTCTTGTTCTTGAGGGGTACCGGCAGAGCGTACTGCGACGAGTTCGAGCTCGACGTGCGCGCCGGACAGCTGCTTGTCTTGCCCGCAGGTTCTTTGCACCGAATCGAGAGCTCCACCGAAGGCAAGCTCTATGCAATCACCACAATGGCGCCCGACGACGGCTTCGCAGCGCTCGTCAACAGGGGCGAGACGGCGCCGCTTGACGACGAGGAGCGCGCCGTGTTGGCTCAAGCCGCGGACAGGGGCGACGCCGTGCCGACCTGATCTGCAACCCCACTAAGGCCACACCGACTGGCAGCCCATCCCTGCTGGCCAGTAGCAAAGTAACCATGGAGCTCCGGTCGCTAGGTCCTGTCTTGTACCCTGAGACATGCGGCCCGGCTACTCGGTTTTCCAACCGCTTATGGGCGAGAGCGCGGTGACGGTCTCGTGAGCGCAGCAGGTGCCGCGCCAGCAGTGGAGGCGCTCGAGCGGGAACTGGTCCAGCTGCTCGGTGACGAAGGCGTTTCGACGTCGCCCGACGTGCGTCGCAAGGCATCGATCGACGGCTCCACCATGTCGCCGATCCTGGCTCCCCAGCTCCCGATCGGCCTGGCCGACATTGTCGCGTTCCCGAAAAACGCCGCGCAGATCGCTGAGACCGTGGCTGCGGCGACACGTTACCGAGTGCCGGTCACGCCGCGCGGCAGAGGAACAGGCAACTACGGCCAGGGCCTTCCCCTCTTGGGAGGCCTGGTGCTTGATACAAGCAGAGCCCGGGCCATCACCGAGGTGGCTGATGGTTGCATAACGGCCGAGGCGGGAACTCCGATGGTGCAGCTCGAGCGAGCCGCCACCGAACGCGGCCAGCAGCTGTGGATGTACCCCTCAACGGTGCAGAGCAGCATCGGCGGGTTCCTCTCTGGGGGCTCCGCGGGGACCGGTACGATCGCCCACGGCGCCAATTGGCAGGGGTTCGTGCTCGCCCTCGACGTCGTTCACGCCAGCCGGTCACCGGGGATCGCGCACTTAGACGGCCCCAACGCCCAGCCGTATGTTCATAGTTACGGCACGATTGGCGTAATCGCTCGGGCGTCGGTCAGGTTGGAGCCGCTCCAGGACTGGCATGCCGTCTACGCCAGCTTCGACACTTTCGCACCCGCCCTGGGGTTGGTGAGGGAGTTGCGGGCGCTCAAGCCGTGCCCGCGACTGGTGTCGGCCGACCCCGCACCCATCGTGAACGCCTTGCCCCCCGACTCTGCCACGCCTCCAGGGAGGGCAAGCCTGCGCGCCATCGTCGACGCTTCGACGGTGGCGTCCGTGCAGCAGCTGGTCCACCGGGCCGGCGGAGCTGTACACGCGGTGAGGAGCGGCTCTCAAGCCGGGATACGAGTAAGCCTTCTCTCTTACAACCACCCGGTCTACTGGCTCCAGCGCAGCGTCCCCCCGAACACCTACTTCCACGTCGAGGTGGCCAACGATGCCCTGATAGACCGGTTCGGCGAGGTCCAGGCGGTCTACCCGGGCGGGATGCTGCACGTGGAGGCGGCCAACGAGTTCCCCATCGGCATGCTGGTGGCGCCCTTCGTGAGCGCCGAAGAAGTGGTTGCCGGTTACGAGCGGCTCCAACAACTCGACGTCCTCGTGCACAGCCCGCACCAGTACTACGTGGACTTCAACGTTGAAGAGGCTCGAGCCCTGAAGGCGAAAATGGACCCGGAGGGGCTGCTCAACCCGGGCAAGCTGGTGTAGTGATGAATGTGCCGTCCCCGCCCGAACCACGCCTGTCGTTGGTCGGGGCGGTGGACGCCGGGGGTGAGCGTGTCGACGTCGAGTGCGCGGGCGGGATAATCGTCGCTGTCCACCACGGGAGCGGCGCGACCCCGCCACTCACCAGGGAGGTCGACCTTCGCGGCATGGTCCTTCTCCCCGCCCTCGTCGAACCCCACACCCACATCGACAAGGCCTACACCGCCGACCTCTACCCCAACCCGGCCACTGACTTCGACGGAGCGATAGTCGCCAGCGCCCGTTCTTTCACCGAGGCGACGACGGAGGAGATCGCGGCACGCGCCCGCCGTGCCCTGCTCGCTTTTGTGGCCAAGGGCTGCCTGTCAGTTCGGACCCATGTGGTCGTCGGCACGTTCTTCGGTATGAAGGCGGTGGAGGCGGTGACCGGGGTAGTGACCGAACTCACCGACCTGGTCGACGTGCAGGTGGTGGCGCACATCACCCCGCCGGTCCATGGCCCAGCTGGCCGGGAAAACCGCGCTCTGCTACGCGAAGCCATCGCCATGGGCGCTACGCACGTAGGGGGTAACCCGTACTGGTCGGACGACCCGGTCCATGAAACCCACGCCTGCCTGGAAGAGGCAGCGACGGCCGGCATCGGGGTCGACCTCCACACTGACGAGACCCTCGACCCCAATTGCTTGACCGTGATGGTCCTGGCGGACGCGGTGAAGCGTACCGGTTTCCCTCACTCGGTGGCCGCTTCTCACTGCGTCAGCCTGGGCGTCCAGCCTCCGGCCACACAGCGCCGGGCGGCGGAGGCGTTGGCGGAGGCCGGCGTCTCGGTCATCTCGCTGCCCCAGACCAACCTTTACCTCCAGGCTCGCGACGCAGAGGAGGCCAAGCCGCGCGGCTTGACCGCCCTGGCGGCGCTGTACCGAGCAGGGGTAAAGGTGGCGGCGGGCGGGGACAACATACAGGACCCGTTCAACCCGATGGGCCGGACCGACCCACTGGAGGCCGCCTCCTTGTTCGTTTCCGCCGGCCAGCTCGACGTAGCCACGGCTTTCGACGCGGTAGCCGCCTCCGCCCGGTCGGTGTGCGGCTGGCCACGGGTCGCCCTCGAGGTGGGCCGCCCCGCGGACCTTGTCGCCCTCCCCGGCTCGGGCCTGCGCGAGGCCATGGCCGAGGCTTCTACCCCCCGGGTGGTCGTGCGCCGGGGAGAGGTCATCAGTGACATGGCCGCCCGCGGCGCGGCTGTGGCTGGAGCCGGTCTTTGATGACCTCTTGCCTTCAGCGAACGCAACTGCCTTAGGGTTAGTGACCATGCCCGCTGCCTTGCCCCCCGCTCCGGGGGGAGCGAACCTGCCCGCCCGAAAACAGTGAAGGTCCGAAAACAGTGAAGGTACGTTGGTTCGCCGACCTGTGCGGGCCGGATTTGGCCGCCGCGATCACGTCGTCGACCGTCGTGCTGCAGCCCATCGGGTCTGTCGAGCACCACGGGAGCCATCTTCCGCTGGCCACCGATGCCCTCGTGGTGGACGCTCTGGCCCGGGCCGTGGCGAGCGACGAGCCGGACCTCGACATGCTGGTGTTGCCCACGCTCTACTACGGCTTGTCGACCGAGCACGTGTGGGCTCCGGGTACCGTCAGCCTCAGCCCCTCGACCTTGTTGGCCTTGCTCGACGACGTCGGGGCTTCGGTCGCTAGGGCCGGTGCTCAGCGCCTTGCGTTCTTAAACGGACATGGTGGGAACACCCACTTGCTGAGGGTGGCGGCAAGAGAGATCCGCGCCCGCTACCACCTGTACACGTTCTTGCTCCAAGGCTATGCCCCGCCCGAGCACGGCGGCCCGCCACCGGACCCCAAGGAAGAGGGTCTTAGTATCCACGGCTCGCAGGCAGAGACATCGGTGGTCCTCCACATCCGCCCTGACCTGGTCGACATGGCGCGGGCCGAAAGGTCGGTGCCGTCCTGGGTCAACGAGTACGGGCACCTCGGCATCACCGGCGGCAGCGAGTTCGCCTGGCTCTCCGACGACCTCAGCCCGACCGGCGTTGTGGGCGACCCTACTCTGGCCACCTCTGACAAGGGCCAGGAGCACTTCGCCGCAGCGGTCGCACACATCGCCCGCGCCGTCGCCGAGGCCTCGCGGTTCTCGTTCCCGAGGAGCGCCGACAGCGGCACCCCCGTCGAAGGCGATGGGTCTAGATAAACGAGCCCCGGGCCGGAGCCCCAGGCGAGCACAATTGGAGCTAAGTCGTGGCAGGGGCCGAACGCTTCGGTGGCTTGCGCCCCGGGCGCGACGCCTGTCCTCGGTCCGAGCCAGCAATTCAGTCGGGAGACTGACGGTTACCTTAGCCGTGGTAGTAATACTTTTCAGAATGCCATCATTCATACCGGTGCGAATTGGACTTTGACTTGATCGAATTTCGGATGTGGCCCTGAACTGTCGTCCCCTATTGGAAGGGGTGACAACGACCTTCCCGGGCAATCCAGCCCAGACGCGCCGGTGCCCCGGCTGGGTTGTTCCCAGACCGGGGCTCCGGTGCGCAGGGGCCGTAC
Organism: uncultured Acidimicrobiaceae bacterium; assembly: GCA_963750465.1. Classification (GTDB taxonomy): domain Bacteria; phylum Actinomycetota; class Acidimicrobiia; order Acidimicrobiales; family Palsa-688; genus Fen-671. The sequence continues at coordinate 268,503 of CAVVRE010000001.1, read as the reverse complement.
TGGCCTATTGGCCGGTCTATGAGGGGCTGGCGGCCAGCTTCGGGGTGCCGGTGCCGTAGTTCGGGATCTCCTCCTCGGCCGGGACCCGGCGGGAGTGCCAGAGCCCGAGGCCTGACAGGAGCAAAGTCACGCCGGCCAAGACGAAGCTCACGATGGACGCTATGAGGGCGATCTGGCCCATCTGCCACCAGCCGTAGGCGTTGAGCAGCATGCTGCGCAGGGTGGTGCCCTGGAACACCGTCTGTACGGTGGCCTCGGCTGTGGTAAAGGCGGCGCTCCCCTTGGGCAGGGCCATGGCCGCCCCGCTCAGTTCCGAGTAGGTCTGGCCTTTGCCGATCTGCTGGAGGTGGACGGCGATGAAGTGGTTGGCGTAGGCCTGGGCCTGGGCGCCCGTGGTCATCTGCTGGCCGGCGTACTTCTCCAGGTAGGGGATCATCCCCGGGGTGATCTCGGTGCCCGGCTTGGCCTGGGCGAAGGCGGTGGCAGCCGGGAAGGTGATCCTCTGGGCCGACAGCTGGCTGGAGACGCTCGAGTTGGCGAAGCTGTAACCCCAAAACAACAAGGCGCCGGCGGCCACCAGCGCCACGGTCAGCAGCAAGCCGCCGACCCCCACTATCACGTCGAATGATTTCCTGCGCATTTGAGTTTTCCTTTCGTTGCGACTGCTTGGTCTAGTAGCCATGATGCGACATGTGGGTGCCAGCTTCGTAGGGCCGAACGTCCCGCCGTACGCACCCTAAAGTCACCGATTGGGTCAGCCGAGTTGGGACAAGAGGGCTTTTCGCGTCCTTCGCCATCGTCGGGAGAGCCTCGGGACTGGGGGAAATGTCCATCACCACCCGGACCACGCCGTCCGCTAACAGGGAGTGCTGAGTAAAGCCGGCGGCCTGGAACACGTTCGCCATCCGCGCATTCTCGAACAAGGTGTCCGCCGCGAACTGCCTCAACCCGTAACGACGACCTTCGCTGGCCAGGTACTCGAGGAGAAGGGTTCCAATACCCAACCCCTGGTGGGCATCATCGACCACGAAAGCTACCTCGGCTACGTCGCTGCCCGGGACGCGGTCGTACTGGGCCACGCCCACGAACTGACCGGATAGCTCGGCTACAAGAGCGAGGTGGTCCGGGCCTTCCTTTTCCACGAGGCGGCCCAGCTCCCTTTCAGATAGGTACGGGTGAGCCCCGAAATAGCGCAAACGTACAGTCTCTTTTGAGAGGCGGCCGTGCAGCGCCGTTATCCCGGGAATGTCATCGGGCGAAACGGGCCGGACCCGGGCCGTCGAGCCGTCGGTCAATATCACGTCCCATGCCGGCGGGCGCGTACTGGAAGTAGGGGTTGGCATCAGTAACTCCTTTTTTGACCTAGAAACCTGGCCCGTACTGCCACCCGGTCAGGAGTCCCAACGTCACGCGCAAAACTGTCGTCAGGCTGCTGTTTATGTGGGGCAATCGGGGAGGGACGTCTCCCGTAGGGTCATGCACGTTCTCCGCTCTTCCCTGCACCAGGACCTCCGACCTGCAGGTCCCATCAGCGCTGGACACGGTCGTCCCGAACGCCACGATCCCGGGTTGCGCCGTCACCCGGTCGAGTGACCCCGGCGCCGCCCTCAAAAGCAGTGACTCGCCGTCGAGGGCACAACTCACCGCTAACACGACCGGGAGGGCGCCCCGCGACAGCGCTAAGTACCCGTCTTTCGCCTCCAGGAGCAACGTGCGGCAACGTTCGGCGCTGAGAGGAGTGGGCGTCGCCCGCTCGACCACCGTCTCATGCATCGCTGTGAGGCTAAGCGCCATAGGAAGAATGGTGGCCGAGGTGAACCGGCCCAGGGCAGGGCCAAAGGACCCGAAAGCGCCGCCGGAGGACCCCAAAGGCAACGGATTAGATTTGTGTTGGGGGTCGGCCTCTGGGCCCATTGGAACCCCTCGTTGTGACTTTCGGCCCTCTTGGCCCAGGCCGCTTACGTGTCATCCTGAGAAAGTGATCGCCGTAGGGCGCCACGAAGAGGGCGGGTAGGCCCGCCCAAAAGGAGGTTGTTATGTGGGACGCCGCGCTCGAGCCAATCGACGAAGAGTACTGCTTGGAACTGCTAAAAGGGGTTGAGTACGGCCGGGTGGCGGTCGTGACAGGGGAAGGACGCCCGGAGATATTCCCCGTCAACTTCGCAGTTCATGGGCGTACAGTCGTTTTCATAACCGGTTCGGCCGTTATGCAGGCGTGGGCGCCCCTCGGCCATGTAGCGTTCGAAGCGGACTACATCGACCCGGCGACCCACGAAGGTTGGGATGTAGTCGTAACTGGGGAAGGGGCCGACATCACTGATTCGCGGGACTCGCTGGCGCTGCTCGCTCGTAGCTACGCCATAAAGTCGTGGGCGCCGGGGCGGAAAGACCACTGGATATCGATACTCAACCCGCACTTCAGCGGTCGCCGTCTCTACACACCCATCCCGATGAGCACTTACTACTAGTTCAATCAGTGCGCGGGCACGTTAGGCCGCCCATAATGGGTCATCGGGTCGCGCCGAGCGGCTCGAACCGCCTAACGAGGTGTGACCGCTCCAAGCCTTTGGCGATGGCCGCCCGTCCGCTTTGCCGACTGGTCCGGGCTGCCGGCCTGAGGAAGATCCCGGACCCCGACGGCGCCCTCGACAATCGCGAACAGAGCGGCCACGTGGCCCGCGTACGCCGTCCGCCCTGAGGTGGTGAGACACAGGCTGGTCCTTACCCCGGACGCGCACGGAAGAACGATGAGCCCATCCCTGATGGGCCCACGTAGCTGGCGCTGTCTCACCTCCTGTCTTGGCCGTGCGCCCGCACCTCCGACAACGGCGCGTGCGTGAGCCACAACCTAAATCAAGGCTCGTGCGCTCAGAACCACACGGGTGCCCGCACGCCGAGCCGGCGTTCGGGCGTGGTTGCCGTCGATCAAGCCTGTCAACGACCCCGCACAGCCAGTTCCGACCGGGAGCGAGCACTGTCTACGCAGTAAAACTGACGGACTGGGGCCAAAAACATGCCCCGGAGGCATGTAATAGGACCCAGTTCGCGCTGCCGGCACCCGAACCAGACGTTCTGGGCGCTAAGCGAGGAGGAAAGCGTGCTAGCGCAAAGGAAGGCGGACGCCTTCAGCAGACCAACTCAGGCGGGACGCGTAGTACCTCGTGAGTGTAGAGGGCCGCAACCGCTGCAAGGTTGTCGGAATCGCATGCGTCGGCGACCTCGTCGAGGAGTTTGTCGTAGTCGTCGCCCGCCTCCCCCTTGTAGGCCTCCTCCATTCGGCCCCACACGTCCCAGGGCAACATCTCGACCTTGTTCAGCGCCGCAAGATCCTTCACGAGGTTGCCTCGGATCTCCCCTGCGCCCCAGTTGTCGGTCCCGTAGACACCGAACTTGGAGGAGTCGACTTCTCCCTGCCTATATGCGCTCCAGGCCTCTCCTCCGGAGAGGAACTCCGCGGGCTGGAGGTCCTCGGGGTGGGAAAGGACATCCTTGCCGACAATCTCTGAGTCGATACGGGTCCATCTCGTCCTGTCGTTGTTCCAGTACTCGGTGACCCAGTGGTCGAGGCTCTGCCCGCGTTGGAAATAGGTCGCAAAGCCACAGCGGGCCCGGGCGGGGATACCGCGATAGCGCAAGAGAGCACAGCTGAGGACTGCGAAGTGCCGGCACGTCCCGACCACCCGCTGGCCCGCCTCGCGTGCCACGCTCAGCGGCTCCGGCCCGAGCGCCAACAACGCCTCCACGATCTTGCTGGCCGGACGGAGCTGGTTCTCGGCAAAGCGCTCACGAGGCAGTCCGAGGTTCTCGGCTTCCCGCGGCTGGACCACCAGGTCGTGCACCGGGGAGCAGATCTCGACGGGCTCGTGTGCGACCGACGCCAGCACCTCCGGGCTGATCCCCTCCAAGCTCGTCAGTGGGGCAGGGCGGGCATACTCGATGAACTCTGGCATCGGTGCCCGATCCTAGACAGGAGGGCTAACCTCGTCGCCGCTTAAGTCAACCGGACCCTGGTGAGTTTCTTCCAGGTCGTCAACGCCGTGGCCACAAGGGACCGGCGGACCTCGTTCAAGGCCGGATGCGCAGGCGCATCACCCAGCGCCACTTAGCTATCTTGCGGTCCCGCTCGAAGCCGAACTCCTCGAACAGGTTGGCCGGCCCTGTATGGAAGTAGGCACCGCGCTGAGGGTCACGCCCTTCGACTTGCTCAGGGTAAGCTTCGACGAGCCCACCGCCAGCCTCCTTGATGGCGACGAGAGCGGCGCCTAGGCCAGCCCGTGCAACCCCATGGCGACGGTGCCCGCTGCCCGTGAAGATGCAGCCGATCCGCCAGTCAGGCGCCTCGCCCAGCCCTTGGGCGTAGGCCTTCGCGTTGTTGATGTTCGGGAGCTGCACCGGCGGTCCGTATTGGCACCAGCCAACACAGTCATCGCCGTCATAAACAAGGACCTGCTGGACTGTGCCGTTGCGAACGTGGGCTTGCTTGGCGTCGCGGTTCCCGGCCGCTGTGTGGCCCTGGCCGACGCCCTCAGGGTGGAAACCCATGCACCAGCAGCCGCCCCAAACCCCGTTGTTGGCCTCCACGAGCCGGGCGAAGTCATCCCATGTGTCGGGAGAAAGCGGCCGTGTCATATAGGAGACGGGTCCCATGCCCCCAGTATGTCCAGCAGAACTTCGTGGTGTCCCGCGGTGGGCCGCGATGCCCCCGCGTCATTGACCACGCTGACGCCCTCAACTGGGAACACCAGTTGCTGCACCCTGGGCCGGTGGACGTGCGGCGACGGCGCTGGCGGTGGCCGCCCCCCAGTCCTCGCTCGCGACGCGGAACTGATCGAAGTCCAGGTGGGTGGCCAGTTCGGCGACTTCACCGGCCATCGTGGCGGTGTCGTAGCCGGTCAGGGGGCGCTAAGAGCCGCCGAAACCTCGGTTGTCGACTGCGATGACCGTGTAATGCGGGGTCAGCACCGGCACGACGCGGCGCCAGTACGACATGGTCTTCGGCACGCCGTGCAGTAAGAACACCGGCTCGCCGGCGCCGCCGATCGCGTAGTGGATCTCCACGCCGGACAACCTGGCGTTCCGAGGATCCCCGGCCGAACGCACATTGGCGCCATGCCGTTGGCATTCGCCTCGCCCCCGCCGCCGCATAGCCCGGGTTCACCGACGAAATCCCTAAGGACCTAAGCGACGACAGCGAGGGACGCCTGCCGGAGCGCCCGGCGGTTCCTGAACTTCGAAGACCTGCACTTCGCAAGCCGCCCTGACCCGGACATCTTGACGAATAACGTGTCGGAGCGCGGCACGAAAACTGCGAAACGCCACCAAGCAGTGTCCGGCCACCGGCATTCGCTCGACGGCATTAGCAGCGCCGTCGCCGGAAAACCCTGGCTACCGGCCACTGCCCCCATCAGCTCAAACGACATCCGATGTGACCAGCACCGGCGGTTTGTGGTCCCAGGACCACTTAGGGGGACCGGTGGCTCGTTGTCCTGGCTGGTGCCGTGCCCGCTCGTCTCATTACCTGTACTATTGGAGCCAAGAGCTTGCGTCCGCCGTGGGCGCGCCCGAACATCGCCGGTCGAGGTTGCTCGCTGGTCATGCCATGGGACCATACGCCTCAAACCGGGTGAGCACGATCATGAGAACATCAACGAATTTTCAGGATGAATTTTATAGCGCGGCCACGGATTATCGCCACGGCAGCCCTCACTTAACTCATCTCCCGCTGTACAACAAACTGGTCAAGGTGATCGACCAACAATTACAGCTGCTTGTTGACCACGGGATACCGATGCATGTTGTCGAAATTGGCGCCGGACACGGCGCCTTCACTGAACCGATGCTTGCTGTCGGTTCGCGTGTCACTGCCTTAGAGATGGCTCACGCATCTGTTGAGACGTTGTCTTCGAGGTTCGGCAAGAATCCCTTATTTACTTCCGTCCACAGCCAAGATGGTTCGATGACTTCTCTAGGTCGCGATTACTCAATGGCGGCCTTTGTCTCAGTTCTTCACCACATCCCGGATTATGTAGGAGCTCTGAAGGAAGCCGTCTGTCGCATTCGGCCAGGTGGTGCACTGATCGCTTTGCATGAGCCATTGTGGTATCCCCGTGCCAGTAAACTCGCCCTGTATGTCAACAAGATCGGTTACTTGTCATGGCGCGTACGCCAAGGTGGCATATTGCGCGGAATTGCCACCCAGGCCCGGCGGATGCGTGGAGAATATGATCAGTCGAACCCGTCTGATATGGTGGAGTACCACGTGGTCCGCCAAGGAGTGGATGAGGAGTCGATCGTACAGCTCCTGACCGAAAATTTCGAGAGCGTAAAGCTCATCAAATATTGGTCGAACCAAAGCTCCCTGGCCCAGCGATTTGGCGAACGTCTGTCTCTGGAGAACACCTTCGGACTGGTGGCATCTGGCCGGCTGGCCTAGACCAAATTGTCGTCTTCCTGACAGCGGTTCGAGCTCTCACGATCACACGATTCAGCCGGGCCCGAAAGCTCAATGGCCGCTTTGATTAGCGGACGTCGTGGGGCTGGGCCGTTCAAGTTGTCGTAAGGCCTTCTTCGCACGGTGAAGCGATGTGCTACCACCCCTCTCCGGCCTTCAGGGGAGGCTTGCCGCCCCTCCGGGCACTTGATCACGCCAGCGAGCTATCGCGCGTGCTGCTTACGGGTTGCGACTTAAGGACGGCAGGCGGAGTTCGTCAGTACAAATGGGAGCAAAGGAGTTCCGCACCAGCCGGGGGGCCTGCTCGGTGAGTTTCGGGGTCGCATTCGTTGTTGCTCCGGCTAGGGGTGACCCGCCGTCTTCCGCCATCCCAGTGTTATCGGCCCCCGCGGCCAAGGGCGAGCGAGCCGAAGGCTGCTCTCAGCATTCGAAGCAATTATGACCGCAATGGGCCGAAACTCGGGCAACGGGGCAGATGTGGTTGTGTTTCGGTTTGCCCGACGACGCCGAGTCGGTCTTTGCGGCTAAGCGATCTCCAACGACCTGTCCGACCGTGAGGTCCAGTGGGAGCGCCGTGGGAAATGGGAGAAAGGGAAGTGCTGCGAAACCTTTAACCGAATGGGTCCCTGGCTAGGCACGCAGGACGAGGTTGTCGACGTCCGGGCCTTTAGGTTGAGGCTCCCGTGAACGGTGTCACCCGCCAGGCAGGGACAACAAAGGACATGGTGTTCGGTGTACACCACGTAGTCCGGTACTTGATCAGTTCATGGACCTCGAGCCGGAGACATGGTCAATACGGGAGCGCCACTTGCCGCGAGGACACCCCATACCAAGGCGCGGGGACGTAGTTGAGTTGGGAGGCAGACGGTCTCGGCCGTCAGGTCAACCTCGTCGGTGATGGTGCAATGTCACTGTGAAGCCCGCCATTATTAGCCTGGCCAAGGGTTCGGGCGCTTTTCGAGCGCGGTTAGCGGAGGGGTGATCGCCGTGTGCTAGCGGTCAGCAGACTTCCAGGACTGCGAGTTGATGAGCTCGCATTAGGCTTATCGCTTCGTTGGCCACCCGCAACGGAGATGGCCTCGTGGACCACCAGATCGAGTACGAAAAGCCAGGGAAAGGTTGAAAGGGACAACTATGGAGATCATGATCGGTCAGTTGCGTGAGCTAGACACGGAAACCGCCGCTTTCGCCCGCCAGCTCGGTATACGGGCAGTTCAGCTGAACACGCCGGCGATTAACGAGGAGAAGGGCTACTGGACCTTTGAGTCGGTCGCAGGGCTCAAGCGGCAATGCGGAGACTTGGGCCTTGACTTGGTGGCTCTCGAGAACGTGCCGCCGTCGTTCATGCGCTCGATCAAGCTCGGGACAGCGGACCGGGACAGCGAACTCAAGCTCTACTGCCAAACGATTGCCAATGTCGGACGGGCAGGCATCCCCTTCCTCGGGTTCAACTTCATGCCGACCGGGGTCTGGAGGACCGATGGCGAGGCGGAGGGGCGCGGTGGCGCCAAGGTCAGCGCGTTCGACCTTTCCCTGATCGACCGGGGCAACTCGGCAGGGGGACCACAGGGCCGCACCGACGACGTCGACATGGCCGTCTCCGAGGAGGACCTATGGGCGAATTTCTCCGCCTTTTTGGAGACCGCGCTGCCGGCAGCCGAGGCCGCCGGCGTGCGCCTAGCGCTTCACCCGGACGACCCGCCGGTTCGCTCCCTCGGCCCCGCCGCCCGGATCTTCTACTCGGTCGAAAACCTCGCCGCGTGCCCTTGACATGGCGAAGGGCTCGAAGGCCTTTGGCTTTGACCTCTGTCTCGGCACGGTGTCAGAGATGGAGGGCGGCCCCCTTGCCGTGCGAGAGGCGATCGAGCGCTTCGCGGGGCTTGGGGCGATCTGCTACGTGCACTTTCGCCAGGTGCAGGGTACGGTGCCCTCGTTTCAGGAGTGCTTCCTCGGCGAAGGGAACTACTCGCCGCGAGAGGTCATCGACCTGCTGCAGCGCTACGGCTTCGACGGTTACCTGCTCGACGACCACGTGCCGCACATTGTGGGTGACACTCAGTGGGGCCACCGCGCTCGTGCTCACGCGATCGGCTACATGCAGGGTCTCCTGTGCGGGCCGACCTCCGCGAGCGTGGCATGAACTTTAGCCGAGCCACTCTCACGAGAAGCCTGAGATGCCTAGCCTCACAGCGAGGGCAGCCGCTCTGCTCCACTACACCAGGTTCCTGCGAAAATGACCCACCTCCAGAATTAGATCATCGCCCACGACAATATGGCTCATTCGACCCCAGAGTGATTACTGAGGTAGAACGGGGGGGTATTCTGTATTCGGTCGCCTCGATCGGAGACGTTCTCCACAGGTTCCCGAGGCCTCCGGCGGGATTGCGGGGGAAATAGGTGATCGGCTCCAATGGTGATGTCTCTCAACCGCGGTCGGCACTGTGGACGAGTTGGTATACCGGGCCACCGGGGGCTCTCGGTGGACGTCCGTCACAAAACCATGGGTAGGTCCAGTCGCCGTCGGGCGGCCAATCAAGCGCCGAGTTCGGTGAACAGAGTCAGCTGCAGGCTGCCGGGGGCCTCGAGGCGAGAATTGAGGGAGTTCCAGGGCGTTGACGTCGGTTTTGCGACGAGCGTCGCCCCAGCCGAGACGAGCTTGGCCGTTGTGGTGGCGCAATCTACGACCTCGAAGGCGACCCGGATGTGGTCAGCAACCCTACGGCCAACCTCAACTTCGTCGATATAGGCCGCATGGCCAGGATCGGCCAACTCGATGGTGGCCCGGCCGGCTTGGAGAATCGTCACACGTCCTTCCGGGGAGGCGAATGCCGCCTGCTCGGTCAAGCCGAGCACGTCACGGTAGAAGCGAAGTGCGGCGTCGTAGTCGTCCGCGGTGACGACCAACCGAAGCTCGCGAACAGTGGGCTCACTCACGGTTCAACACCTCCTGACGGCGCCCAGCCATCGTACAGACACCTGACCCTGAAAGGGTCTGTGCCCTATCCCCCCTTGGGTCGGCGTAGGGCGTTCACGAACTTGCGCCATCCCTTGGCAATCTGCTGGCCCTTCCAGGCCTGCGCTTCCGCCATCCCCGCCGCCGCCTGTTGCAAACGTGTTGACGGCTCGGCCGCAGGGGCGGGCGCCTCAGTCGCCTGACTGTCGTGCTCCCGGTCGGGGTCGTCCTCGGCGGCAGTCATGAACCCCGAGACTACTAAAGCCGCAACAGAGATTTCTGCCGTGTCCCTATACCAATTGCGCACCTGCGCTGTACCCGAGCGGTTATAGAGAGTTTAGGGGGGCCGGCCAGGTCGGCTCGTTCAGCCACTCATATCAGCAGAATTACGATGATTTCTGAACGCTGATCTACGTCTGGACCACTAAGAAATCGCGCTCCACGCGGTCCGGGCAGAGACAAACTTCGGATCGACACTAGGTGCGACTACTGGCAGTTCCTGACCACCATAGGGCCGACATCCAACGAGTCGTCACCGAACCCGATGGTGGCTCCAGCCGTGGTGGTCCGATGGACATGATCGCCGCGTTCAACGACGTTGGCAGCTATAGAGGTGCCGAGTCATCTGCGGCGCAGACCACAAGACCGTAGAACGAGCGCTGGGCCGGTCGGCCGGCCGGGAAGCGCGGGCGCACAACTATGACATTGTGGCCGACCGGGCCGCCAAGAGGGTCGCCGCCTCGAGCGCTCCACCCAGAATACAATCGTTCCGGATGAGATCATGATGATGGATTCGCGTTCTGTACGCACCCGTAGCTACGCGGTCGACAACGAGGAAGACGCACTCCGTCTCCAAGGAGTGAGGCGCGGCGCTGCTGGCGTGCGGGTGCCATCGTGAGCGGGTCCGTGGAGAGCTCCGGTCGGGCGGCGCTGCTGGCGCTGATCGGAGACCGGTACCACAACCCGGACTACATTCGCCTCCACCTTTGGCGCCTCGCCGCCGCGGTCGGGGTCGACCTCGAGTACACCTGCAACTACGAGTGGTTTTCCTCGCGCGAGGCAACCCGCCAGCTGCTCGAAGGGCGGCAGGTCTTCGTCGTCTTCCGTGACGGCCTAATCTTCCCCGAGGGGTACGTCGGCCCCGAGGCGTACTCGTACTACAGCACCTTCCTCATGGTCGATCCGCCCTCGGGGGCGGCCGCCAGCTGGGTCACCGAGGCCTTCGGCGAGGCGGTCGAGGAATTCGTCACCGCCGGCGGGTCGTTGCTCTCCCTGCACAACAACCTGTCGGTCTCGACCTACAGCACGGCCTATCGCCGGGTAACCCGCGGCGTCTACGACGGACATCCGCCCGAGCGCAACTGGACGGTGCGGGTCGTCGCGCCTGGTCACGAGCTGACCGAGGGGGTGAGCGACTTCGTGCTGACCGACGAACAGCACTTCCCCATCTACGACGGGGACCCGGGGGACGTCCTGCTAATGGGCGAGAACACCGATGGCTGCCGGTTCAGCTCCGACTCCGGCACCGTGCAGGCGGCGACGACCTCTACCGTCGCCTGGGCACATACCCACGGCGCGGGGAAGGTGGTAGTAAGCACGATCGGCCACAACCTCGACGCCTTGTGGAAGCCGTCCGCATTCCGCTTCCAACTCAACGCCCTGCGCTGGCTGCTGGCCCCGGCCCAGGTCGGGCCGCGCCCGCCCGCTGAACAGGAGGACCGATGCACGTCGTCGAACTCGAGGTGACCCCCGGCGAGGAAACGCGACTACTCAACGATTTCGCGTCGCGCTTCCGGCCGGCGATCGCGGCCCAGCCGGGGTTCGTCTCCGTGCAGATATTGCGGCCGCGTGAGGGCGCGACGTGGCTCATGCTGATCGATTTCGCCAGCGACAACGAGCGCCTGGCCTGGGTGGGGACGCCCCTACACGACCAGGTGTGGCCGCTGCTCGCCGGCTCGTGCGACGCGGCACGGGGTGCCGACTTCGACGAGGTGGGACGGTGAGCACGCCACCGTTGCCGGCCTCGTTCGCCGACCCCGGCGAGCAGCTCCACCGTGTCGCCACCGGGTTCGGCTTCACCGAAGGGCCAGCCTGGCGCGACGAGGGCGGGTACCTCGTCTTCAGCGACATCCCCGGCGACACGCTGCACCGTTTCGACCCCGCCGGCGGCGTGAGCGTCTATCGCCGACCGAGCCGGAAGGGCAACGGCAACACCGTCGACTTAGCGGGCCGGCTGCTTACCTGCGAGCACGCGGCGAGCCGCCTCGTGCGGGAGGAGGGCGACGAGCTGGTCGTGCTGGCCGACTCCTTCGAGGGACGCGAGCTGAACAGTCCCAACGACGTCGTCGTCGCGGTCGACGGCAGCGTGTACTTCACCGACCCGATCTACGGCCGCCGTGACTACTTCGGTGTGCCCCGCCAGGCCGAGCTCGAATTTCGCGGGCTATACCGCGTCACAGCCGACGGCGAGCTCGAACTGCTCGCCCGTGATTTCGGCCAACCCAACGGCCTGTGCTTCTCGCCCGACGGCGCCGCGCTCTACGTCAACGACACCGAGGCCCGGCACATTCGCGTCTACTCCGTCGGCGCCGACGGATCACTCTCCGGTGGAAAGGTCTTTGCCGAGCTTACCGGCGACGAGCCCGGCGCCCCGGACGGGATGAAGGTCGATGTCGAGGGCAACGTCTGGTGCACCGGCCCTGGGGGGATCCACGTCTTCGATATCGCCGGCCGCCTCGTCGGGGGCTTGCGCGTGCCCGAAACCGTGGGCAACTTCGCCTGGGGCGGAGCGACGCGCCACGACCTCTATATCTGCGCCACCACGTCGCTCTACCGCCTGCGCACTCGGATCGCCGGCCACCGTCCGCACTGAGCTGGCCGGCGACTGCTATCACGTCCGGCGGCGGCTCGGAGTGCTGCGGAGAGGCGAGCGCATTGCCATCGAGCTCGAGGACCGGCAGTCCCTCGCCCTCCCTCGACGAAGCGTCGGTGCGCGCCGCGCTCCTCGGTGTGCCGACCCAGCGAGACGCCGCTGGTGCTGCAGCTGCGTCGATCAGCTATCAAGTGATCGACGTCGCACGAGTGACGCCTGTGATGAGGTTGTCGACGGCCATGTTGACCATGGCATTTCTCGTCTCCACGGTCGCCGATCCTATATGCGGAACGATGATGGCCTTTGGTTCGTCCAGGAGCGGTTCATCAACCGAAGGCGGTTCGTCTTCGAGCACGTCGAGCCCCGCGCCAGCGATCTGGCCCTCCGCTAGCGCCTTCGTAAGCGCCTTCTGGTCGACCACGCTTCCGCGCGCCGTGTTGATGAGGTAAGCCGAGGGCTTCATGATCTCGAACTCCAGGGCGCCGATCAGATGACGCGTGCTCCTATTGAGATCGACATGGAGCGATACGAAGTCGGCAACCTTCAGACCTGAGTGCACGTCGGAGACACGTTCCGCGTCCTCCATTTTAGGAAGGTCATCTCGAAGGTCATAGAAGAGGACCTTCATCTTGAATGAGAGCGCGCGACGCGCCACCTCTTGCCCAATCCGGCCGAAGCCGATGATGAGGAGCTTCTTGTCGCGGAGATCATGGCCAAGCGCTACGTGGCGCCAGCGACCAGGTCGGACCGCTTGAATTGCTTCCGGCATACGCCGCGTGAGCATGAGCGCGAACGTCATGACCAGGTCCGCGACGGCGTCCATGAGGACCGGAGTTGTCAGGACCTCGATCTTCCTCCGTCCAGTCGACTCAAGGTCGACGTGGTCCAAGCCGACGCCGAGGTTACTAATGACGCGGAGGCGCTCGGCACCGGCGAGGAGGGCGTCATCGACGGTGATCCGGTTGCTGAGAAGAACGCCTTCAGCGTCCCTGAGCGCAAGCTGGAGCGCTGGGCGATCGCTGGGGTTTGCCACGAGGGTCACGTCGCAGCGATCCTGTATGCGGTCGAGAAGCTCTTTCGACAGAGGTCCAAGGACGACCACTGACGGACGCTTGACATTCTCCTGAGCCCTTGTCGTCATCTCTACCCTCTTGTGGGACGGCACCCGGCATTTAGGTGTGGCGTGTACGGGACTGTACCTGGTCGTGAGTGTCGAGCGAGCGGCGCCTCACACCTTCGATCGGCTGGGTCCTCGAGCGCCGGCCGCTCGAGAAGCACTACCTGGGGGATGGCAAATGTCGCATCTCGATCGCCCGTGTCGAAGGTCGCCTCGACGCGTTCGACGATCCCGGCACCCAGCGCTGCACGTCTTCGAAGTCAGACAAGTCGACGGCGACGTTCAGGTTCGCGCGAGTCTTTCTGCAGGAGCAGGTTCGATTAATGAGGAGGTAGCGCCATGACTTATTCGCCGCCGCTTGGCGTCAACGTGTTCACAGCTCCAGAGAAGGCGGTCGTCGGCGAGCGGCCCCGGCCTTTCGGCCCGCCGCTGGCCTGGGACCCGACCACTTCGACGCTGATCTTCGGCGAGCGTGACGCGGTGCTGGTCGACGCGCTGACCACGGTCGCCGAGGCGACCGCGCTGGCGGACTGGGTTGCTCTACACCACCGCAACCTCACCACGATCTACATCACCCACGGCCACTTCGACCACTACTTCGGCCTGGCTGTCCTGCTGGCCCGGTTCCCGCAGGCTCGGGCCATCGCCACACCGAAATCGGTGCAGCTCATGCGCGAGCGTCTCGACGGCTCGCTCGCCTTCGCTCGCCGATGCTGGCCGGGCCAGCTCCCGGAGGCGGTCACTGTGGCCGAGCCCTACGAAAAGGACACCTTTACCTTGGAGGGGCACGAACTGCGCATTGTTGAGCAGGGCCGCACCGACGCCGTCGACACCACCTCGCTTCACGTGCCCGCCATCGACCTCGTCGTGGCCGGTGACGTCCTGTACAACGAGTGCCACATGTTCGTCGGCGACACCACCCCGGCTAGCCGGATGGAGTGGACCGCCGCCCTGGACCGGCTAGCTGCCCTCGGCCCGCGCATGGCCGTTGCCGGGCACAAGAAGCCCGGCGCCCCTGACACGCCGGCGGCCATCGAGACCACCAAGCAGTATTTGGCCGACTTCGGCCGCCTCCAGGAGACCGCCGGAGGCGATGAAGAGCTGTTCGACAACATGACCAAGCTGTACCCGGGCTGGGTTAGCCCACAGGCCTGGTTGATGTTCGGCCTGAACTTCACATCGGCGGTGCGGGAATGATCAGCCGGCAAGAGATCCTCGGGGCGTGGAGGCTTATCTCTTACGCCGTTCGGCCCATCGACGGCACACCTATCGAGTACCCGTTCGGCGAGGACGCTGAGGGGTTCCTGATCTACACCGAGGACGGGTACATGTCGGCCCAGCTGATGCGGCGCCACCGGCCCCCCTACGATCACCCCACGGGTGCGGGCGGGACGACAGAGCAGTCAGCGGCTGCCGCGCGCGGATATCTCGCGTACAGCGGGCCGTTCGACCTCGATGAGACCACCGGCACCGTGAGGCACCACGCAAGTATTTCCCTCTACCCGAACTGGGTTGGCAGAGACCAGATCCGGCACGGGGACCTGTGCGACGGTCGACTGACTCTAGTCGCCGACATCAAAGACGAGTCTGGCTCCAAGGCCCGCGCCACCCTTACGTGGGGACGGCCCGTGTGAAACTCGAACTGCCTCGGCTGGCCCGCAGGACGCTGGGTGAAAGTGACGTTTGACGGAGTGGAATTCCAGCGAGGCCCGGACGACGAGCCCAGCCCGCTGCCAGACGGGCCCCCCGCCATGCGCAGGTCGTCTTCCCCCCAACGAACGTCGGACCGGCCCCCTACACGTCCTCGTCTTCACCGACTGGGACGGCAACACTTGGGCCGTAATCTGCCCCACCTGTCAGGGGCCGAGCACAGGGGGTTTGGCCACGAGAGCGTCCGCTCCGGTTCACGTACAGCCCTTTTACGGGTGAGGGCGACGGGGAACTCCATGCGGCCTCCACACCAGTCCCATGCCGTCTTCACAAAGCGAGAGTTGAGTCTCTTCTGTGCCTTAACGCCGACCGACTCGCAAAGCTCTGTGATCAACCGCCCATTTTTAGGAATCGCGATGTTACGGCCTGCAGTGCACACGAATTGGAAGGGGTGCAATGACGAGCGGTTCTGTTCCTCAAGAGGCGGTTGACCAGCTGCGGGCGACGATCTCGGGTGAGACCCTCACCGCGGTCGATGCCGCCTACGACGCGGTGCGTCAGGTCCACAACGGCATAATCGATAAACGCCCGGCCGTTATCGTCCGGTGCCAGAACACCGCCGACATCGCCGATGCCGTCAAGTTCGCAAGAGAGCACGACCTGGAGATCTCAGTCCGCGGCGGTGGCCACAACGTGGCGGGGCGGGCTGTGAGCGACGGTGGCCTCATGATCGACACCCAGACCATGAAGGGCGTTCATGTCGACCCGGCCACTCGGCGCGTGCGGGCCCAGGCCGGGCTGAGCTGGAACGAGTACAACCGCGCTACCGCCGCTTACGGCCTGGCGACGACTGGCGGTGTCGTGTCGACAACCGGCATCGCCGGCTTGACGCTCGGTGGCGGACTTGGCTGGCTGATGGGCAAGTACGGGATGGCAGTCGACAACGTCCGTTCCGTGGAGCTCGTCGACGCCAACGGTCAGATCCGCACGGCCGACGCCGAGCAGAATCCCGACCTGTACTGGGCGCTGCGAGGCGGGGGCGGGAACTTCGGCGTGGCAGCGTCGTTCGAATACGACGCCCATCCGGTGTCGATGATCTACGGCGGACTGATCGCCTTCGACCTGCCCGACGCGCCCAAGGTGTGGGAGTTCTTCGGCGACTTCGCCGCGGAGAGCCCTGACGAGCTGGTCCTGATCATGGCGCTCGTGCACGCACCCGACGGGTCGGGACACAAGATCGCCGCTGTCGGCATGTGCCATTGCGGCGACCCGGCCGAGGGAGAGAAAGCGGCGGCCGCCATCCGGGGGGCCGCGACCCCGCTGATGGACATGCTCGGGCCGCTCCCGTACCCCGTACAAAACACCTTGCTGGACCCGGGGTTCCCCAAAGGTGCCCGCAACTACTGGAAGTCCGCCTACTTCAAGGAGATCACTGCCGACACCGTGTCCGTCATCGTGGCGCGGTTCGCCCAGACCCCGTCGGTTATGACGGGAATGGTCATCGAGCACTTCCACGGCGCTGTCACCCGCGTCCCGCCGACGGCCACCGCGTTCCCGCACCGGGAGCCGGGCTACAACCTCGTCATCCCTGGCGTGTGGTCCGCCGCCAGAGACGACGCCGCCAACATCACCTGGGTCAGAGACACCTTCGACTCACTCGCTCCGTACACGGCCGACTCGGTCTACGTGAACTACCTAGCCGACGACGACACCGCCCGGGTGCAGGCCGCGTACGGGCCCTGCTGGGATCGGCTCCAACAGGTCAAGCGCATTTACGACCCCGAGAACGTCTTCCACCTCAACCAAAACGTCACGCCGGCATAGCCGCACGTCCACTTCGACCGGCCCCAGTAAGCGTGGCATCTGTTACTAAGGGCCTCATCGAGCCCAGTTTGCAATAATCGCCATCTGCCTCGCCGTTTGGACGAGCGGCGTTACCAAGGTTCCAGTTCGTTGCTCCGTATCCCTTGGTGGGAAGGCCGAGCTATCCCTTGGTGGGAAGGCCGAGCTGCTGCACCGTGGTGGGCAGGCGGTTACTCGCGGCCGCGCTTGAGTAGCTCGGCAGTCGGACCGCAAATACGATGACCGAAATCGCTGCGACGGCGACCCTTCATCTTCCCTGCCAGGAATAAGGTTAGTACCGCCTCGCGGAAGGCTGGCCGTACCGCCTACGATTCTAAATAGCGCTAAGCCGCCTCGGTGGAACCCTCTCGCACAACAAGGCTGTCTGATAACGCTCTCGGCTTGCGTGCTTCAACTGGTGCCTTCAGGAGCGCCTTCGTGGCCAAGAACGAGAGCGCCCCACACTCCAAACTGGCGGCCCTGTCACGGTCCCCTTTGCTTCTACCCCACGTGGCTCGCCGGAGCGGCTGAATTACGTGGCCAGAAGGATCGCCAACTCAACGGTCCACCTCGTCTTGCGCGACTCGACCGCCGGGTCGGTCCAAAAGGCCTCGTATCGACATGCAAATGCGTCGCCCTCCGGGACTCTCCGACGGTCGAGCACCAAGGCGTTGTCGCGTGCCCAATCCTGCAATGCCTGGTTCGCTCTACGGGCGTGGTCTTGGTACTTCATCGTCGCATAACGCCCTGCGGTCATCGAACCAGGCCGGAGCCTCGGATGTTCCGTATGCGCCGGCCCAGGCGTGAAGTACCCTGCTTCGAGGTCCATCGGCCCATCCATATCGATAACGTGGAGCCGGAGAAAGCCATAGCCGACCGTTTCGATCCCGGTCTCCTTGACCGCGGTGCGCGCTTCCGCCAGAAGACGGTCTCGGGTCGCCAGCATCCCGCGGAAGGGTGTTATGACGCGAATCCCCACGTACGGGATTTCGGCGCGCTCCTCAACTCTTGCCGGCTCGACGATTTCCATACCTGACACCGTATACGAACCAGTCGGATCGTAGCCCGGCACATAGTGCCGCTTGCCGGAGAAGGCCATTGAGCCTGGCGCTGCACCTCCGCTGCTGTGGGGGCTTTAGCCCCGACCGGTGGGTTCGCGAGCCCGATCTGCCAACATGAACAAACGATAACCACTGTTGACGGATCTCAATGATTCTGTCACGTGCACTTGTCCACCGTGAAGAGATTGGAAAGGTCCGTTGGCCTACTTTGCACTACCTACATTGTTCGAGCCCGTTTACCCTTGCTCCAGCGATAATGAATCAAAGTTCAGAACAATTCCAGCCCCGCCTAGTTGCCGAATCCCGCGCTACGCGCTCGATCGCCATCATCGCCCCCGACTCTGCCTAGACGATGACCCATGCGGTCGTCGGGGACCCGATTGGGTGGTGTACCGAATGCCCATGGCAGGAAAGACACGGCGCCAAAGAAGGTGCTCCAACTTGGCCGCCACGTGGTTGATCATTGCAGCGCCGGAGGGACAATGAGCCGGCGACCGGCGAGACGCCAAAGGAGACGCAGCCGAGCAGACCGACGCCGCTCTGCCTCCATCCTTCCGTGCGCCGCCGGCCTCCAACAGTGCCATCGGCGACATGGTGAGGCCCGGTACGGAGTGTATCACCGGTGATACACTGAGCTACATGGACCAAGTGTCGATCAGAGAACTGCGCAACAAAGGCGGAGAGGTGCTCGAGCGCGTCGCCCGAGGTGAACGGCTCGTGGTAACGCGGGATGGCCATGCTGTGGCAGAGTTACGTCCCTTCGGCCGCTTAGCCCTTTCCGGCAGCTTGTTGACCGACCGCTGGTCGAAGCTCCCGAAAGTAGACGCGGAGCGACTGCGCAGTGATATCGACGGAATTATTGACTCTCGGCTATGACCGCCCCGCCGACACGAGGAGTCCTCGACACTTCCACGGTCGTCCTCCTCGGTGAACTCGTAGTTGCGGATCTGCCCGACGCACCATTGATCACAGCCGTCACCCTTGCCGAGCTCTCCGTCGGCCCCCTTGTGGCCTCGGACGACCAAGAACGAGCGGCCAGACAAGCACGCCTTCAGCAGGCTGAAGCGGACTTTGAACCCTTGCCATTCGATACCCAAGCGGCGCGCGCCTTCGGGGGCGTTGCCGCCTCGTTACGAAGGTCTGGTCGCAAAGTGCAAGCGCGCGCTTTTGACGCCATGATCGCCGCAACCGCCATAGCAAACGACCTGCCGGTCTTCACAGTGAACCCATCTGACTTTGAGGGAATAGCCGGGCTCGACCTTCGTCCCGTGCAGCACCCCCATAAACCGTGAGCGGACCGTGTCGGAGGGGGAATTACGCCTTTGAGAACATGGATATCGTTGAGCTCAAATGGGATAGCACATTTAGAACGCGGCTTCACACCTGGATTGATGGTCGCCTTTACGCGCCTTACCCGTAGCAGCGCTTTGATGTCGACATCGTCGCTAGTGAGGACCACGTCCTCGGGTCGCGCCAACAAAGCAACATAGGCGTCAACGATGTCCTCCGACCGGCTCGCTTTTAGCAATTTCCCAACGTTCCTCGCGGCCAGTTCGTCCATCCGAGGGCGCTGACAGCATTTGAAGCGTCCGAACGTTCGTGGCAGTGGCAGTAGGTTGTCGATGGGGCGAGTTCGCCCCCTGGCCGGTACCTCGATCGGCAACAAGCGGCGATCAGAAGGAGAGAGCGATGACGGATCTCAAGGTGGAGGTCGACCCGGGAGAGGTCGGCTTCGACGCCACGCGGCTCGATCGGATCGAGGGGCACTTCCAGGACTACGTCGACGACGGGCGCCTCGCGGGATGGCTGGTCACGGTCGCACGCGATGGCAAGCTCGTCTATGTCGTCGATTACGGCAGACGGGACATCGAGGCGGACCTGCCGGTCGAGCACGACACGATATGGCGCATCTACTCGATGACCAAGCCGATCACCTCCCTCGCGGCGATGATGCTGTGGGAGCAGGGGCGCTTCGACCTGAACGACCCCGTTGAGGCATACATCCCGAGCTTTCGTAACGGACGCGTCTACACCGGGGGGATCGCCAAGGATCTCGAAACGACGCCGGTACACCAGCCGGTCAGGATCTGGAACCTGCTGTCCCACACCTCGGGCCTCAGCTACGGCCAGACCGACCACCCCGTCGACCAGGGCTACCTCGAGGCGGAGAAAGTGGCGACCGACGCCGGCAAAACCGACCTCGAGGCAATGGTCGACGTCTGGGCCAGCCAGCCGCTCCTTTTCGAGCCCGGCACCCGCTGGTTGTACTCACGGGCCACCGATGTGGTCGGCCGGCTGGTGGAGTTGGTCTCCGGCCAATCGCTCGATGCCTTCTTTGCCGAGCATATTGTCGGCCCCCTCGGGATGACAGATACGGCCTTCTCGGTGCCCGACGACAAAACGGACCGCTTGGCCAGTCTCTACGTGCCTGACCCCGAGACCCGCAAGGCGGTGGCAGCGCCGGACGTGCGCTCCCAGCAGATCGGCGACTTCTTCTCCGGTGGTGGGGGCCTGTTCGGCACCGCCGGCGACTACCACCGCTTCTGCCAGCTACTGCTCGCCGGCGGCGAGCTCGACGGGGCTCGCCTCGTCAGCCCGAAGACCATCCGGATGATGGCCTCCAACCACCTCCCCGGCGGAGTGGACCTCGACGCCATGGCCCTAGAGGGTTTCTCCGAGACGTCGAGGGCCGGCATGGGCTTCGGGCTCGGGTTCTCGGTCGTCCTGAACCCGGCGTGGACGAAGGTGAGCGGCAGCCGGGGCGAATTTGGCTGGGGTGGGGCGGCGAGCACGGCCTTCTGGGTCGACCCACGGGAGCGCATCACCGCCGGCTTCTTCACCCAGCTGCGGCCATCGAGCACGTGGCCGATCCGGTCGCGCCTGCACCAGCTGATCCACCAGGCGCTCGTCGAGCCCGGCAGACGAGGTCGGAACCCTTAAGCCCCCTCACCACCTTCGGTGACTCGTGTCAGCTGACCGCTGAGCTGTACCAGGCATTGGGTCTTGCGGCCACCTACCGCCGTATGGGTACTGCTGAACGAGTCAAGCCGAGAACGGCTTTTTCACGCCGTGGAGTTGGAGCGTGTCAGAGGGGGGACTTGAATAGTTGCTCCCCTCCCCCCCGGGGGGGGTTCATCGTCGGCCCCAGGCTGTGGCTAAGAGCGGCGTGAGCAGCGCTCTCAGCCCGCCGACCGGGGACTGCCTCGACGAGCCATCGACGCCGTCCCTCGACTTCCCCGCCGCCATCACCGCCGAGATCACCCCAATCTTCGGCTTCGGCGGTGCGACCGTGGACGGCGTCGAGCTGCCGGTGTGGCCGCAGCTGCTCACCAGCTCAGCCCGCTACTGAGTCGCCGCTCGCGGCAGCAAGGTGGCGGGGTCTGCTTTGTGATGTCGTCGAGTGTGCCGCACGGCAACCGCGATCGCATCTGGTCGCGGTCGGGCACGGATGTGAACCTGTCAGCCACGTTGTCTGCACGAGCCCCGAGTAGTTCTCCATGGTCTGATCTCAGTTCTTGATGAGTGCTTCAGCCGGTGAAGCGGAGGGGCGCTGGCGCTAGTGAGTCGTGATCTGGGTCAGGTCCGGGTAAACAGCTACAGAGTCCTCTTCACGCGAGCCCGCGTCGCCAGCGACCAGCGTTACTGACCATTGACGGTCTACGTGTCCGGGAACACTTCGCTGAGCCGACCGGTGTTGACGTCAAAGACGAACCCCCTGATTGGGACGTCCTGCGAGATCCAGGGATGTGACCTGGCCTTCTGGATCTGGTCTTTGGTGTTCGCCTCGGCGTCGGTGAAGCTGTAGAACTTGGCCGGCGCAATCGGCGCCCGCCCTGTCTCCTTGCGCAGCCGGTCCTCCATCTCGCTGTCGGTGAACCTGAGCATCCCGCAGTCGTTGTGATTGATGATCATTATCTCCCGGGTGCCCAGCAACCTGGTCGAGAGAACCAGCGACCGGACCGAGTCGTCATCGATCACGGTGCCGAAGTTCCTGATCATATCGACATCGGCGTCGGGGAGACCCAGCATTTGCCCGATGTTGGTCAGCCGGGGATCCGCACAGGTTACGATCGCGATCCGAGGCGCCGGCGGCTTCCCGCGGCCGGGGTCGTAGCCGTTGGCGATGGTCGCATTGGCGCTTAGCGCTCCGTCGATGATGCTCATGACCCTTTCTCCTTCTCTCTGGGTGCCGGTTCTCCCGGAACGCCTGTCACCGCCATCACGCTCATGTCTGACCAGGTCGAGACATGGATCGGGAGACGACTGTTCATGACACTTGTGAACCGGTTCATGACACTTGTGATTCGGTCTCGTTGCTGGCCCCGGCGACGCCGGAAGGCAGTCAGGCCCCCACGACGAGGGACCGCGCTTCTGCGGAGCCCACCACAAGATCGTGAAGATCGCCGCCCACCTCGAGTCGGCTCGACTGTGCGACCCCGCCGATCCTCATCGGCTCAAAGCCCGCCGTTCGGATCAAGTGCTCGACTTCGTCGCTCCCATGCTCGTCCTCGGACACGTAGAACAGAACCGCGGGCTCGGGCGACCGGTGGCTCGAGGACTCGAAGAGATCGGCCGACATGGTGCCGAACGCAATGGCAATGCGTGTCCCGATCGGCAACCACCCAGCAACAACTTGGCCCGATGACTGCCCTTCCGGTAGGAGTCGCACGACCTTGCCTTGTGCGTCGAGTCCGACCGGATTGCTCGGAACGACGAGAGACGTGTCTCCCAGCGCGTCGGCGATCTCGTCGATGACGTCTTTCAACACAGAAAAGCGCAGGGCAAGGACGACGGCATCGGCTCCCTGCAAAGCGCTCCGGTTGTCGAGCGCCACGACCGCCGCTCCGCCGATTGCCGCGGCCAGCTTTCGCGCCGACTCCTTGTCAGTGCTCGAGAGCTGGAGAGCCTCGCCTCCGGCAGCAAGCTGACGCGCGATGGCCGATCCGATGCCTCCGGTGCCGATGATCGCCGTGGTCATGATGGAGACTTCCGCCCCGTCAGGAAGCTCACTCCGACTTGCTCGATGGCCATTGATCGGGGAACCAATCTCCCCCCGGGTCCGTCGTTTGTCCCACTTCGATCAGATGACCATCCGGATCGCGGATATAACAACGGATTTCGTACTGGTGCTGCTTCGGAGGCGTCAGGAATTCCGCACCACGCGCGCTCCATTCGGTGTACACAGCGCGCATGTCCGTCACTCGTATATTGAGGAAACTGCTGACCCGGTTGGGATGGGCAGGCGTCTCCAGGGTGACCTCCGGCTTGTCGTCGGTCGGCCCTCCGCCGACGTTGATGATGATCCAACTGTTCGACAGTTGGACATACCTGAGCCCTCCGGGCCCGGAGAACGCATCCCTGCCCCCCAACACATCGGTGTAGAAGCGGCGAGAGCGTTCGACATCGTCCGACACGATGAAGTGGGCCAGCACGATTCCCTGTGGGGGCGTTGGGAGCTCGTCGGCGGGCGTACTCGATGGCCAGCGATCGGGCACCCAGTCCCCCTGCGGGTCGGTGGTCTGCCCCACTTCGATCAGATGACCATCGGGATCACGGATGTAGCAACGGATCTCGTACTGGTGCTGCTTCGGAGGCGTCAGAAACCGAGCACCCCGCGCGCTCCATTCGGAGTACACCGTCTCCATGTCCTTGACCCGGATGTTGACGAAGCTGCTGACCCCATTTGAGTCGCCGGGCGTCTCCAGGGTGACCTCCGGCTTGTCGTCGGTCGGCCCTCCGCCGCCATTGATGACAATCCAACTATTGGACAGTGCGACGTTGGTCGGCCCTCCGGGGCTGGAGAAGGCGACCCGGCCCCCGAGGACCTCGGTGTAGAAGCGCCGAGAGCGCTCGACGTCGTCCGACACGATGAAGTGTGTGAGCAGGATTTCCCCTTGGGGCGGTGGGACCTCGGCCATCTGCTACCTCCAATGCTCTTCCACGGTCATAGCCGTGCCATCTGCGCCTGCATGGGCTGCAAAGGCGGGGGATTTTGACGATCTCCATTCGAAGGGTTTTGAAAGTCGAATCGAAGGTAGTCAAGAAACTCGGGAACGGATGGATGACGTCGCTCACCTCCAACGGAACGCGGGCGCGTATGAAGAGCGTCGCCGACTGAAGCCGCTCGCTGGCCTCGGCTCCGAGGGCGTAAGCGCCGGTCAAGCGGGCGCCGTCGCTGAGCAGGGTCAAGAACCCGTTCGACTGGGCGTACTGGTGGCTGTACGTACACCTCAGCGCTGGCACCGACGTCGAGGGCGCCCTGGACCGTTTCCCCCGGACGTGAGAGGGACTTGGACGGGATGCACGCCCAGTAGGAGCACTCGCCGCCGACCAGCTCCCGCTCGACCACGGAGACCCGAAGCCCACGAGCCGCGATGGCCCCGGCGCAGTGCTCGCCGGGCGCACCGCCGCCCAGCACGATCACGTCGAAATCGCTCATACAGGAAGCTTCTGGCCGCTCTGTTCGCGCACCATGTACTCGGCGTACCAGTCGGGCCAGTCCGAGTCGGCGCGGCCGATGCGCTTCTCGTGCTCAGCGTGGGCCGACTCGGCGCGGCGCAATGCCGCAGCCACGTCACCGGCGGAGTTGAACGAGGTGGTGGTCGGATCCAGGCGGCCCGGGAGGCGATCCGTCACCTCTTGGAGCAGCCAGCTGTTGCCATCGGGGTCTTCGAACGTGGCAAAGGAGTTGTAGCTCTTGTGGTCCGGATCCGGCCCGTTGACCCGATCACCCGTCCCCTCAGGGTCAAGCTGCGCTCCGGGCGCTCCGGAATGGAACACCCCACTGACCGTGGCTCCCCGGCTGACCAGTTCGTCGCGCCCGGCTTCGATATCAGACACGATCAGGTACAGGCCATGGGCAGATCCGGGTGGCGCCCCCGTGATGTGGGTGCCGAACTGCACGGAGCACTGCGATCCCGGTGGCGTGAATTGCACGACCCGGAAGCCGTTGTCGAATGAGAAGTCGGCGTCGAGCCTCCAGCCAAGCCTGGCATAGAACGCCTTGGAGCGATCGGCGTCGGCCACAGGGATGACGACCGCCTCCAGCTTGAGATCGGCCGGTTCGCTGCTCGGCGATCCGCCGGGTGCGCTCTGTCCATCGACGCTGCTCATCCGGCTCTCCTCTGTCTGGTCCCGAAAGGGTTGTCGCACCCAGGCGAACGCTTTGCACCTGAAACATCCCTCGCACTCGGGCCCGACGTCGTTCCAGCGCACATGTGTCGAATGGCGATACATGGGTGCACTTCTCAACCTTTCCGCCCGGCCCGCGAGCAGCTCGAGTTACGTCTCGGCAGTGTGGACGCCGCAACGGCTAAAGCTAGTCGAACTCTCGCAGCACCCTGCGCGTAGTCCGGACGTCGACGCCGTAGACGGCGCCGGCGGACCTCTCGCTTGCAAGAGCCGACGGTCCTCGTTGCCAGCAAGGGCGGTGATGTATGAGACGCCGGTCGATTTCACGTGAGACTCCGCCGGGAAGCTCGCGACGTCGACGGTCGTCAGGGCTTGATAGGCACAACCGGACCGTAGCAACCGATCATTTTAGGGAGCGCGGCCGCTGAGGTCATTTCGAACCAGGGGTTAGACCATATCGGACACCTGGTCCTGGCGAACCGCACCGTTTAACGGAGTTTCCCCCGAGGTTCCCCCGGCACTTCCCGTTGCCCAAACAAACCTGGATGACTCTGCTGCCCCATTAGCGGGCAACTGCGCGGTGGCGCTGCAAGCGGCGCGCGGGCCGCGGCCCGCTCGCCGCGCCGGCGTCTGTCCGCGCCCAGTTCCACCAGCGCGCGCGTACTCCAAAAGCGACGGCGAACCGGGCCCGGCCGAGGTCGCCGGCAGGAGGACGTTAGTGACAGCCTTTACGGGGCTCGCCGGTCGCGTCGTGGACGCGTCACGGACGGGGCCGATCTCGGCGCTGGGGCTGACACCGCTCAGCGAGACCGGCCGGTCCACCGGTAGTTTCGTTCTCGAAGGTGTGACGCTTAGGTGTAACACAGTGGTTGCCGAGACCAGCGCCTCTGGTTACCGATTGGATAGCCTGGCCTCGTCGATGATGGGCTGAAAGAGCTCGATCGGATTCCCTGATGGATCCTCGGCGATGGCTTGCTTGCCCCCGACGCCGCTCACGACGTCATTGCGGAACGGCACGCCGTTCCTGCGAAGGTCGGATACCAGGGAGTCGATGTCGTCGACCTCGAGGGCGAAGCGATTCCAGCCACCCGGGGTGGGAAGGGTGCCGTCCGGCAGGGCTTGCCCGCCGCCTGGGCCGCCGCCAGGGGCCGAAAGGACGAGTCGAAGGTCGCCCCGCGTGAGCATGGCGAAGCTCGGCGCGGGATGCATCACCTCGGTGAACCCCAGGCGGCCCGTGTAGAACGCAATCGCAATGTCCACGTCGTTCACGATGTAGCGGACGCTTACGGTGGCCATGCGGTCCTCCTGATCTCTGAATCGCTGCCGCACTATACGATACGCGTCGAGATCATTGACGGGGACCTGACCGACCTGCCCTCGCTCACAACCGTCGGGAGGTCACTCACCGTCCACGGCTCGCGGTCGCGCTTTTCGTAACTCGGCGCAGGCGCCACCTGCCCGCAAAGGTGGCGCCTACGCGCCGAGCAACTGTCGTGTCAACTGTTCCGGTAGGTCGCTAGGGCCGGCGGTCGCGTCCTGCTGCTCCGCCGGCCCGCGTGGCTTATGGGGTTGTGTCCTCTGCGGTGTTCTGTGCGAAAGCCCGCTCAACGCGTAGCAGCTGGCGGGTGTCGGCATCGAGGGTCTCAATGTCCTGCTTGATGGTGGACGCAGGCGCGCTTGCCGTGGTGTCATTGACGAGCTGCTGCGCGTCCAGTTGGACTACATCCGCGTTGGCCTGCACCCACTGGGCCTCGGCTGGCCCCTCAGGCGAACCGGGTGCCGCTGTTGTAAGCGACCCGAACAGGCCATGTGACTCACCGAACGGACCGGCAGTGAAGTAGACCGTGTTGGTCGCGCCCCCGGACCCGCCGTTGCCGACCTTCAGCGCCCAAAGCCCGTCGACCTGGACCGGCTCGCCGTCTGGGTCCCTCACTTGGCCCAGCGGGACCCCGGTTGTCGAGTCGAACGCGTTGATGAACCCGTTGCCGAAATTGCCGACCAGCAACACCGGGTTGTTGTTGGGGTCGTTGAGCCCGGCGAAGCCCGTCGGAGCGATGGCCAGCCCCCATGGCGAGTCGAGCGCCCCACGGGAGATCAGTCGCACCGCACCTCTGGGAAAGCCGGGCGTGCCGTCGAGGTTGAAGACGTCAACAAAGCCATGATGCGCCCCGGCTACGTCGTCATGCTTGGCGGCGTCCTGCAGGGCGTAGCTGACAAAGACCTTCCCGTTGAGGACCTGCACGTTGAACGGGGCGTAACCTCGAGGCAGCCGTCGGTCCTGGAACGCGCCCCGGGGTAACGACGTCACTTTGGTGAAGTTCGCGTCGTAGACGTCGACTGTTCCGGCCCGGAAGTTAGATGCGTAAAGCAGGGCCGTGCTGTTGGCATCCCCGGTAAGGATGGGTGTGGTGCTGGTCGCGATGGCTAATCCCTTGTAGACGGCCCCGGTCTGCTGGTTGGGGTCGGGGTTGGTGAAGTTATTGCCGGAGTTGTCCACGGCTATGACCGCGTGGTTACTGGCGCCGCCGGAACCGGCGAACTGTCTAGTGGGGTCGATTGCCGGGTTCCAGCCAACGATGGTCCCATCTTCGGTGTCGAAGAGGAACAAGGCCGAAGCCGTTGCTGTCAGACCAGCCTTGTTCGGGCCCGTGACCTCGAACGCGTTGCTAGCAGAGGCGGTGTTGAACACCGTCCCTGTCGGGGTGCCGCCGGTCGGGCTGACCGGCGTCGGGATGTTCACCACTAGCGGGTTGATACTGACCGGCGCGCTGTTTGCCCCAGGGACCTGATAGAGCGTGGTGAGACCGGAATTGTTGTCAGATATCCAGAAAGGGCTGGCGGGACTCTCGGAGATACCCCAGGCGTTGACCAGGTTGGGGTCAGTGGTGGCGGCCACGCCCGGTAGGTCGGACACCAGATTGGTCTGCAGGACGGTTCCAGAACTGCTCACCCGAGCAGGCACCGCCTGAGCGCTCACCGCGGTTGGAGCCACAACTCCGGTTGTGACCAGCGCTAGTAGGGCGAGGAGCGCGCCGGGCGCCCCTCCGACTCTCGACAGCTGTCGCTTCATATTGCACCTCCATGCAATCTTCCCCGACATGGGGCAACCTCGCTCCGGAGCTTTTGTCGACGGAGCGCGGTTATCTTGGCCGAAGCACGGCCACTCTTTTCTTTATACGGGCGACTGTAATACCTGGATTTCGAAACCGTACGATTTCTCGGGATGTTGATGGGGCGCTGTTCGGCCCTCCGGCCGCGTGGGCGGAAGGAGACCCGCGGGGTGAACCGTTTGCCGACCCGACTGTCTCGCCGAAAAAGCCTAAACTAACGCAAAACTGGGAGACCAGACGTGCGAGGCTAAGGCGGCTGAGTCTGTACCTCGGCCTCGTCGATCCACCTGGTTGGGACGCTGAGTGAGGCTTTCGCCAGTCGTCAGTACTCTTTGTAATTCCCGGAACCTGAAGTCGAGGACTGCCAGCCGATGCGCCTCGTCAGAGAATGTCTCGCTCACACTCGACGCTCGACGCTCCAGACCGAGCTTGACGGGCAACTGAACCTCTAGAAGTCGGAACGCGGCTGCCTCGACGGCTTCAGGGTAGTGGCCGTCGTCCCAAAGTCCCCCAGCGGGTTCCCAAACCCATCGATGAAGTCTGGCCGCCCCGAGCTTTGGACCGATCGGGCCCAAAACGGCCGCGAGCTGGCTCCTGCTCTGCAAAACGCCTACCAGCTCACTGCATGCCACATTGCACGGACCGTACTTCCAAACCCCACCTAGCCTCGCTCCGAAGCCGAGAAGCACGGGTGTCGGAGGGGGACTTTTCCACCTGCGACACGCGAGGTGATGTTCGAGCTCGCCGCCTGAACAGCCTTTGATCCAGAGAGTCATGTCATTAAGCAGACAGAGCGCGTACACGAACGCAGTTCCCGAACGCGCCTCCGACCCGACGTTACGACTCGGGCTGGCCAACCTCAGCTTCGCGGGTGGCCTGGCGGGTCCGCCCGGCCGTGCTGCGACTGAACAGCCTCGAGCACTACGAACTCGCTGGCGCGGGATAATGGGGCACTCCCTACGGGGGCCGCCACGAAACCGAACCCTTGTCCCCTCTCGCGACCGGTAGTGCGTGCCGCGGTGCGGCCGTGGCCCTACCTCAACCCCGCGATTCCGTAGCAGTCCCGGTTCTTGATGGCGGCCATGGGGCCAGGGCTAGGAGGACTCGCAGAAGGACGGCCCGAGGCGCATCTCGGGCGAGGAGGCGGACAAACGCCTCATGAGGGTCCTCGATGGTTTTAATGGAGCCTCTCTGCCCGGAGATTAGGTTCGGGTCGCCCGGGATGCAGACCGGTAACGGATCGATCGCGTCGTACTCTCATGGAAATCCGACCGAAATAACGCCGGGGAACGACGCTCGGGCGAGGCGCTGAGTTGGTTGGACGGCGTTCAGCGCACTCCGGCCGGCCATTACGACGGGACCGCGTTCGCACGAAGAGCTCAGGGCAACAGGTATGCGAACGAGGTTTTGATGCGAGCCATCCTTTGGCGACACGTTGAATACGATGAGGACACCGACCCCGCAGGTCTTGGTAAAGGAGACCCGCACATCGAAAACGCCTCGCGTCCCGCTGCCGGAACTGGCATGCACCTGGGCGCTGGCGAGGACACGGCCGGTCGCAGTCTTCAGTATGGCTCGGAAGACGGCTTCGAACACATTGGCCGAGCCGACCAGGTGCATAGGCGATGGGACGCTTTGGCCTGGGGTTGGGACTTCGACAAAAATGGCCGGAGTTACCTGCTCGAAATTGGACCTGCTCAGAGGCCGGGCCATATTACCGAGGGCGCCGACGGCCTGGACCGGCCGCCCTTCCACGCGTAAAAGCACTTTGGACACAGTGGGGAACTGCGTGAGGGTGTAGACGACCTGCGCGGCGCGGGCCTTTACAGATCGAGGGCCCGCCCCATCCCGCGAAGTTCGCACTTAAGTCCACAGTGGCGGTGCCCGTGGCGATCGACACCGATAGCAAGCGTGTGGCCGCTGGGATGGCCGTGGACAGGCCGGCAGCCCTGTCCACTCTGGTCGGGCCGGCCAGCAGCATCGTCAGCGCCGCTCGCGCCACCGCCAATGTGACTGGCACCACCCGCCCCGAAACGCCCAGTTCGTCACCCCTCATAAGGTAGACGCGTAACTGCAGGGTCCCTGCTTGGGGCGCTCCCCCGGTTGCCAGGCTTTCCGCCGGGCTCGTGGGGGAGGCCGGAACTGTCACTCCCAGGAAGGCGCCGCATGAGGTGACGGCCAGAGCTGTCGCAACGCTCGCGGCGAAAAATCGCCTCTTCAGGGAGAGCACTTTTTCCGCCAAGCGTACGAGTTTGACAGACATTTGCGGCTAAGAGGGAGCGGTACATGCTCCGAGCCTTGCCGCGGGGCTCGCGCCCCAAGCTTCCGCCGCCGTTCCACTTCGCCGAGTAAAAGATGGTTCTTCTTGTCGACGAGGAAACTTTCGGGCGGTACCACGACGGTCATGCAGTGTCGAGCCATTTGCGAACATCGACTAGTACCGGCGACACGCTAAAACAACCACGCTTCGAAGCATTCCCCTAAGCCTAAATACTCGTTGGAGGACCTGGAACCGAAGCATACCCTTGCCGTTACGTCAGAACGCGCTCCACGACGTCAGACCGTAAAGCCAATCGAACCCCAGGCCGCGACGACCCATTCTGAGCTGACATGTCCAGGCCCGATGTCGCCCGCGGCAACCCGACGAGCGCGCAGGGTGGGCACGTAGGCCGCCTCGTGGGTGGCGCCAATGTCCCGCACTGCGCTGTTTAGGAGCCGCCACAGCCCCTTGTCGCCAAGGAACTTAAAGCGCCAATCTTGGCGGTACGACCAAGATTCGCGAGCCATGGCGCGAGTACTGGACCACTTGATCTGGCCCCGGCAGCACCCTCTTCCACCAGGGAGGTGCTGGGTCGGTGACGGCTCAGCGGCCAGCCTCAGGCAGGGCCGTGATGTGTGCGGCGTGACTTCCTCGTCCTGTCTGACCACCTCACGAATATGGCGACGTCTCAGCCAGTCAGCAGCTTCGCCATTGCCAGGCATCACAAAGGACTGTTGTAGCGCAGGACGGTCACCCCGACGCCAACAACGGCCTCAACGCCGTACCTCCCCCCACTGGCTCTACTATGGAAGCCGATGGGCGACTGGATCTTTGAGGACAGCCCGAGGGATCACGACCTGGACGCCACAGTGGCAGACCGGTTGCACTGGTGGGGCACGCCGCGCTATCGGGACCGGATAGCAGTCGGCGACCGGGTATGGCTTCAGGTCACGGGGCCGAAGGACCCTGGTATCTACTACGTCGCGACGGTCATGTCCAAGACCTACGAGCACGCAGTTCAGCCATCGGACCCAGACCACTTTCGATGGCGGACCGACATTCGCTTCGACTTCCGCATCGGCCCCCCATTGCTCAGGTCAGAGCTGCTCGAGGACGCCGAGCTCGGATCGTTCCGTCCTTTCCACGGCTTCCAGGGATCGAATGTACCGGTGCCGCCGGACGTCGCTGCGGCCTTGATGGCACGAGCCGCCCCACGCTTCGAGCCCCTACCGGGGAAGAACGAGTGAGTCGCGTCGCGAGGCCCATGCGGCTAACAGTCTGCTTATAGCAGTGCTTCACAGGCTTGGGATGGGGCCGCGGGCGCAGATCTGGCCCAGGAATGTGGCGGAGCCGCGCCCGGTCCTGGCATGCCAGGTCCGCTCCCCGCGCCATGGACACGAACGCCTGCCCGATTAGCGGAGCAATCTGAGGCGCGGTGCGCTGCGAAGATGCCTTTCATGACGGGTCGGCACCCCGGCGCCGGGTAGCACCCAGGCCACCCATACTGACCGACACGCTCTCAACACTCTCGATGATCGACTTGTGCGAGCCAGCAAGCGAATCTTCTATCGTGACCCTTGACTTTCGGATGTCGGGCCAATCTCCGACTTCTCAGGGCGCGTCGCGGTGCCGACCGCTCATGGCGGCCTACATCACAACGACTTGGGAACGAGACTACGAACTAGTGGTCCTCGCTCTGCAGCTGGCGGGCGGCAAACAGCTTCTCCACGCTAAAGCCCGGCTCTCGCGCCGCGCCGATGATCGCCTTCTCGTGACGGATGATCTCGTCAGCGGCGCTTCGCACCTTGTCCGCCACCGCGTGGGGGATCACAACCGCGCCGTGCTGGTCAGCGTGGACCAGGTCGCCGCTGCGCACCCGCATCCCAGCGACGTTGACCGGGCGCCCGAAGTCGACCACGTGGACGAAAGCGTGCGAGGG
The DNA here is from genome assembly GCA_963750465.1 of uncultured Acidimicrobiaceae bacterium. Taxonomy (GTDB): domain Bacteria; phylum Actinomycetota; class Acidimicrobiia; order Acidimicrobiales; family Palsa-688; genus Fen-671. The sequence goes on along the minus strand of CAVVRE010000001.1, from coordinate 236,117 downwards.
GATGAACCGGCCGGCGAGCATCTGGAAGCCGGGGGCAATATCGGGAAGGTCACGGATCCCGCCGTTGGTGACGAGCCCGACGCAACCGAGACCAGAGTGGATGGCGCTGTTCACCTCGCCCCACAGCGATCCGTAGCCGTGTTGCTCGTCGATGTCTTGGACGACGGCTACGCTCGGCTTCGGGCCCTCGCCGATGTAGCGGTAGTACCCGTCCGAGACCGCTAGTGCCTCGTCGCCGGCGAGGTCGCTCGGGTGGGCGCTGCGGATCGTCGCCGTGCGTGCGAGACCAACCATCGGCTTCAACTCCGGGCGGATGCAGAACAGGTGCTCGGTGGTGTAGCCGTAGCCGCGTCGCTCGGGGGCCAGCACCTCGAGGGCATTGCAGACGGTTGGCGTGTCGATGCCTTGCAGTTCGGCTATCAGGCTCTCGGTCAGGTCGAACATCCCGCTCCCTTCGGTCGTCATCGGATCGCTGCTGTGCGTCCAACTATGAACGACCGAGTCGTGGACAATCACGGCCGTCGTGTACATCATGGCAGGGTCCCATCCTCAGTCCTCCAGCTGGTGTCGCAAAGCCGACGGCAGACCGTGGACCTTCGCCAGCCGCCTAACCGCGTTGACGCTTGGGCCGAGCAATTGTGCTGTCAGCTCAACGGAAACCAGATAAGGCACTGCGGTTATGACATCGCGATGTATGACATCGCGATGGACAGACCGAGGCGACGACGACCTCCGACCCGCTGGCTTACGGGCCCCGAGCCCCGATCAGCCGCTGCGGAGGGCGGCGACCCTTGGTCACCGGCCGTCGACTTTGACAAGCACGATTTTGATGTCGAACTTGAGCACCGTGCGGTGGGGCGCACCGCGTCCAGCCCTACTTTGCCAGGTCACCTACAGTGCACCGAGCCGCGTGGCCGAGCTGGCCCGAGTCGATATCCACCTTGGCTTGCGCAAGAGCCCGCCGACGGCGAGCCTGCGGATGTTGAGCTCAAGACCGGTGACATCCCCAGCTCTCAATTTCGAGCTAATTGGCGGGGACTACGTCGCGCCTAGGGGGCCGCGGAGCCAGCGCGGTCGCGCTCCAGAGAACGGTCGATGTCTAGGCACTGGCGTTATGGAACCGGGGAGGCATGGCCATCAGCTCGAGGCGAAAACCCACGGCCAAGAACAAATCATTTCTCCCGGTCTTCCGGTCACGGCCTGCTACGAGCTCGGGCCCTTCGAGGCGTACCTCGCCGGAAGCTGGAGGACGGTCCATTATCGGAGCACAGCCTGGCCGACTCGTTGGCCGCCGTTCCGCAGGTCTGTTAGTCAGGAGTTTGCCTTTTTGTTACGACTAGTTCCCGTGGCGGCAATGTCGCGGTCTTAGGCTGCCCGCATGTTCGCACGCGCTCGTCGTCGTCAGATCGGGGTAGTGGCCGGTGCAGCCCTCGTACTCCTTGGGTTCAGCGCTTCGGCCCAGGCGCAACCGGCCGCTAAGACCGCCGACCCGACGACATTCGTCTCTCAGAATCTCCTGGACGTCCACGTCCCCCGTCGCCGGTGTGGCCCTGCTGAGCGGGACCTACAGCAATCCCGACGTCCACCCCTACTGGACAGTCACGGTCCAGGCGCCCACTGAATTCGCCGGCACCAGCGAGGAGGCCGAGGCGGGATCGCCCAGCTGGGCGCACAGCACCGAATCGGCCCTCGTCGCCGACGGGTTCACGCCGTCCGCGACGGACCTCCAATGGCCGGCGTACACCGACGATCCCCACGGGTTGATGGGAGTGCGGGTCCGGGTGGGGGATTACGCGACTCAGGCGGACGCCAACACGGCCGCCGCCGAATTGAAGGCCGACGGGCTCGCCCCGCTGGTCGAATGGACCGGGTTCGACCCGACGACACCGGACGCCGAACTCGTGCACGTCGCCATCGTCAACCCCACGACTTTCGACGGTCGGGTATTCGCCGATCACGGGACGGCCATCGACAGCCGGACGACCGCGCTGCAGGCGTCGGCCACCTTGACTTCGGTGGCCTCAACCAACGGTGGGTTCTTCACCATCGACGCCCCCATAGTCAATAACGTCGGCGGCGTCAACACCGGCCTCTCGGTGCAAAACGGCGTCGTTGAGTCGCTGGCCAACGGCGACCGGGCCGCCGTAGTCTTCGGCGCTCACAACCAGACCCGCATCTTGAACCTGACTTCCCGGGCGTGGCTACGAGCCGGCGACGGCTCGTCCATTCGCCTGCTCGGCATCAACCGCCAGCCCGGCTACGCCGAGGACTGTGGCGTCGCCGGTTTCACCCCCACCACCGAGCCGAGGCAGAACACGGTCTGCACCGGGGAGAACGACATCGTCGAGTTCACACCGCAGTTCGGGACCACCCTCCCGCCGGCGCCCAGCTCCGGCTCGTCCCTGCAGGTGATCGTCAACCCGCAGGACAGGGTCGTGTCGGTCGGCACTCCCGGCGGCACCCTCCCAATCGGCGACTGGGCTGTGCAGGCTATCGGCACCGATGCCGCCTGGCTCTCCGCCCACGCCCCGGTCGGCGCATGGCTGTTGGGCGACTCGCAAGTGTCAACCGCTCAGGGCCAACCGCTCCGCCTAACGCCGGCCACGACCGTTTCCAGCGCCGGGCCGCTGCTGCTCCAGAACCGGCACGCGGCCATCGACGCCGTCACCGAGGGCACGCTCGACCCGCAGGACCTCAACGATTACACCTTCAGCGCCTACAAGCACGCCCGGACCATGATCGGCGTGCGGGCCAACGGGGACATTCTCTTGGCCACGGTCGACGGGACCCCCGGCGTGAGCGAGGGCATGACCCTCACCGAGGAGGCCGCTCTCATGCGCTCACTCGGCGCTACCGACGCCATGAACCTGGACGGCGGCGGGTCAACGCAATTCGCCTCCTACGGGCAGATCATCGACCAGCCCAGCAGTAACCCGCTGCGCCCGGTGGGCGACACCATCGATGTCGTGCCCGCGAGCTAATCCCCAAGTGGCACGGACCAGCATGGCGCACCGCTATCGACCGACTGGAGGTAGAGCTGAACGGCGACGCCAACAGATCGAGCGTTCGTCCCTCCGCGGGGCAACCGCTTCCCAGTGATCGGCGATCTTCAGTCGAGCCAGGGCAATCTCGGTATCGGCCCGAGGGCCACGAACGAGGCGCGCTAGGCGGCGGCGCCGGCTATAACTGGTGGATCGGCGTCGCCGCAGCACTGTAGCGCCGCCGTCAGGCAAGGGTGCGAATCGGCGATCACGAGTTTCTGGCCTGTACAAAACAGTTTTAAGCTCACGTGCGCATAATGTTCGCGAGCTCCAACAACAATCTGGTTGCGCATTCGGTCCGGCTTTTCAGATGAAACTGCCGGAACCGAGCGAGCGCCGCCCCGTCGGTATCTACCGGTTCTCCCTGTAAATCCAACCTATTTTGGCCCAACATAATGGGGGGATCGGGGGCCAAGAAAGACCGGATCTGCAGTCATCGGCAATCGTTGGGCGCCGCGGGCACAACTTCAGCCTTGGCCGCGTCAACCACGAAGCCTGCCTTCATGTGGGGCTGGCCGGTCGTAGCGGCCGCAGCGACGTCGACCTGTGGGGTCGGAAGGCGTCGTCCTTCATTGCTCCGTGTTTGGAGGCCCAAGACCAGCCGCCCGGGCTAGTGGGCTGCAGGCGCGTAGGGCGGCGAGAACTGTCGGCGAGTTTGCCTGCATGCCGGCGGGGCGGCCCATCTGGCCGGTGATGGGATTGGGGTCGGGGAAGTTCGGTACCCCATGGGAGCGCATGCAGCGGGACACGGCGAGGAGCTTCTCCATCTCGTCAGGGCTGACAACCTGCGTTGTCTGTGTCGTCGGCAGGTGGCCGCCGTTGTACTTCGCACAGGCTCGTGACGCCGGCATGAAGATTGGTGAAGAGAAGATGCCGGAGCTCTTGAAGGCTCTAATGACGCTGTCTGACGCGCCCGGGTCGGGGAAGTTCGCCACGCCGTGAGAGCGCATGCACCTGGAGTACTTGAGGGGGTCCCCGCTCGAGGACGGGCCGCCACCGTCCGTTGCGCCAGCCGGCGCCGCGGTTGTGGTCGTCGCGCCGAGCCTTGCGACGCCAGCGTTGGGCGAGCCGCCCCCGCAGGCGGTGGCGGCCAGGGCGAGGCCAATGACAGCAGGGGCAACAAGCAGTCGCCAAAGCCCGAGCCCGCTCTTGACTAGTACCGCGGTGGCCCGTTGCGAGCGTCGCACCGGTGGCTGCGGGTGCAGCTGCGCGCGTGGCTGGCCCATAGGACGGACGGTACCGAACGAGCGATAACACCGGGATAACGTCCGTCCCGGGACGCGGGGCACCGGACCCCGGCCAGTGGCCATGGGGGTGCCACCGCAGTCCCATCCCGGGTGAACCGCCAATGGCATTGGGGTGCTGGTCGCGGCGGACAATTCGGTCGTCGCCGACGTCGTGGCCGAGGGCTGATTGACCGGGGGATGGCGGTCGACGTCTCGGTAGAGTCGATATGTGTCGCGGATGCGTCCTCATGCGTCGACCTCTTCGACGCGACCGAATCGCACCCCGAAATCTAATGACAATCTGGTTGGGCATTGTGGTCGGGCTCACTCTTGGATTCGCCCCTGCCGCGAGCGCCGACGAAGAGGCCTCGATATAGACGGATTACCCTTGAATCTCCAAAGTTTTCAGCTCCCCGTATTAGGGCGATCTGGGCGGTGTGAAGTACGGCCCACGAGGTTAAGATGCGAGTTCGGGTCCGGGCTGGCGAGCCGCACAGTCATGTAACTTGCCGGGAGCCCGAGCGTGAGGGGACAAAGTGCTCCTGCGTCCCGGAGTCGGGTCACGGATGTCGATGCGGAGGACTGCCGTGGTCCCGCGTGCAACGACTCGCATTTGCAGCTCGTCGCTGCCGTCTCGCCCAGGCACATGGCCACCCCCGCCGCGCTGGAGTACGGTGGGCGGCTCGCCGTCAATGAGACTTTCCAGGCCGCCGGGCTTGCGCACGGGACAACCCCCATTGCAACAAGCTCACAACCGTGAGCGGGAAGCCGTTCCATGACGAATATGACGTCCCATTTGCCATTGCGCGGCCGTTTATCTGGTTGTTGCTGGCGGTCAGTCGCCCCCGCCGGCCGGCTGGTCTGGGTGGTCGGGGGCTTCACCCGGAGCTGGCTCGGGATAGGCCAGGAAGCCGAACACCACGGTGCGAGAGCCGGCCGGGGCGTCTGCGGCCTCGCGGCGGTAACGGCCGATCAGCTCCTGCTGGTCGGCCACGAGCTGGCCTGCTTCCTCACGGGTGAGCGTGAGCCGGGCACGTTGCACGGCCCAGGTCCCGCGGCCCCACTCGCCCATCGCCTCTCGGGCGGCGCGAAAGCGCTGGAAGCCCGCCAGGTCCTGGGCCAGGCTCGGCCGGTGCAGCCCGGACACCTCGGCCTGCGCCTCGGTACCGAGACCCTGGCGGGGGATCCACACCGGCTCGGGCGAGACCTCCCACCACCGCTCCCGGCCCTGCCCACGGCCGGCGACCTCGCGCACGAAGTCGTGCTCGGCCAGGAGCCGCAGGTGATAGCTCATGACCCCGCTGTTCTCGCCCAGGTCTCGGGCCAACGTGGTGGAGGTGGCCGGGCCGGCCTGGCGCAGGTGGTGCAGGATCCGCTGCCGCATCGGGTGCGCCAGTGCCCGCAATTCCTCGACGTCGCGCACTTCGCGAGGCTGAAGTGTGTCGCTCATGATGCAAGGATAGTCATGCATAACTTTTTGTGCAAATATTTCTGGGCATGGACGCCACTAGCGACGCCAGGTGGGCCTTGGCCGCCCTGCAGCCACAGCGGGGTTCAGTCGCGCCCCGCCACCGGATCGGCGCACGCTATTAGACGACGGGAACTGCCCCGTCCAGAAAAGGGTCCTCGCTTACGGCCGCTCGCTTCGGCGAGACGTGCGTCGGCGCAACCGACCTGACCTCCACTACCGAACCGCTCGCCATCACTATCCCGACGAGAAAGCGGCTGCGCCCGACGGAGTGCCGGACTACGGGACCGCTCGAGAATTTCTGATCTGGGTGCCTCGCAAGTGATGGGCCATCACCGTGGCCCCACTCCGAATCGGCGATCACCGATTCCCGGCCCAAACAAAGGAGTTTCGGCCGGTGCGCACATAATGTGCCCGAAGCTCAACGACGATGGTCGCGCATTTCGTGCCGCGTATCAAGCAAGATAGGTGGACCTGACCGCCGCGCGAACCGTCGTTATCTCCGGTCGTTCTTGAGGTGTCTTCTCTGTAACTGAGGACACGTTTTCACCTCGGCGTGGACGCGCTACGTGTTCGCGTCCCCCACGTACGTGCCGGGTCAGGCCTGTGCCCAACCTTCACTTTCTTCAACGGCGCGAGCGGAAACGGCCTCGATCTCAGCGGCCAGTTCCCGGAGGCGTTTGGTGTTGTCGAATGGGTGACGAGTCGGACACGCCCGTGGGTGCGGGGGTGCTGGCAACACGGCTACCTTGGTCGCGTGGTACCGGCAGGCCGAGGCACGGGCAGGCTGAGGCACGCCCAGCTAAGCGATAGACAGTCGGGTGACGGACGGTCGGGGCAAGGAACGGGCCGGGGCAAGGAGCGGCCGGGCCTGGGCCCTGGCCGCCGCGGCCAGGATGGACCGGGCGCGCTCGGGCGAGGAAAGGGGTAGCAGCGGTGTCACTTGAGGTCAAGCGGCTGCACCTGGGAGCGACCCCCGGTGACACGGAGGGGTACCCGGTGCACGGCTTCGTGGTTACCTACCCGGGCGGGGTCGCCCTGGTCGATACCGGGGTCGGCGGGCCGCCGGACCTGATCCGGGACTGGGAGGTGGTCAACGTCACCGCCGCTGACGCCCTGGGCGGCCTCGGCCTGGTCCCGGGGGACATCGACCTGGTCATCAACACGCATCTGCACTTCGACCACTGCGGCCAGAACGCGGTGTTCAAGCATGCGGCCTTTTACGTGCAGCGGGCCGAGTTTGACCGGTGCAAGCGCGAGTCGCCCGCGCTCTATGACTGGTTCGACTTCCAGAACGCCGGGTTCGAGCTGCTGGACGGCGACGCCGAGATCCGGCCCGGCCTGTCGGTCATCACCACCCCCGGGCACACCTCCGGCCACCAGTCGGTGCTGGTCGCCGCCGAGGACGGCGGCCCGGACCTGCTGATCGGCGATGCCGCCTACACGCCTCGCCAGTACCTGCCCGAGCCCGGCCCGCTCCCTCCCGGCCAAGCCGCCGACGAGGACGCCTGGCACGCCTCGGTGAACCGGATGCGGGCGATGACACCGGCCCGCGTCCACTTCTGCCACCACACCGACGTGGTGCACGGCTGAGGGCGGTCCCCGCGAGAGTCAGCGAACGCTGACCTGCTACCCAGGTTCGAACCCTGGGCCTGTCACCCGCCCCGTCCTCCTAGTTCAGCCCGCTGCAGGGACTCGGAGCTCAGGCTCAGCCTGGCCGCGCAACACGGGGACCCCGCCCGGACCAGAGACCGACGTTTCTCGGTCTACGCCACTCGGTGGGCCCGCCAGGCAATGACCGCCGCTATCGGGCCGGGCTTCCACGTTCCCACCTATCGACGAGGCACCATATAGCAGTTGCCAGCAACACGGCAAGGCTGACATTGGCCCCCGAAGTTGTTAGTTGGCCCGGCATAAGCCCCGTCGGGGCGTGGACGAGAGACGCCCTGGTTACGTCGCTCCAGAACCTTGCCATGCAAGTTCATCTTTCAAAGGCTGTAAGGGGTTGCGGGTTCGTGACCTACCGGCACGGGCGGCCGGTTTACTGTTCTGCAAAAGGAGTTTTCGGGCCGCGGTGTACACATTGCTCCCGCCGCCGAACGATCATCTGTCGCACATTCGGTGGGGACTTTTCAAGTGAACCTGCCCGAGCCAAGCGAGCCCGACCCGTCGTACTGTACGCGCTGGGCCTCGTGGTCTCGGGAAACTCAGCCGCACAATAATGTTTTTTCTGTATGCGGCGCCTCCCAGCACAGGTACTTCGTCAGACGCCGGGCCGCGTCTGGAGCGTCCGGATCTCCAAAGCGGGCTTCGGCCCAGGCGGGGGTCTTGCCGGCGGCGGACCTCAACAAGGCGGGGCTCACGCCACTCGGTGCTGAGAATAGGTTGGCCTCCACCCGGTTGATGAAGTAGTTCACGGACCTACCCACGGTACTGAGCAGCTCCAAGTCGACTACCTCATGCCGCTCAGCTTCCCGTTGCGCCGGTTCTTCGCCCAGCGCTCGGCTCGTCCAGGCTATGGAGTGTGCCCACCGTCGTGGCGGTAGTGGGAAGTGGGGTTGTACCCCCTGCGGATCTGGGCAGGTGTTCTGTGCCTGCAGGTCGAGGAGATCGGCTGGAGCTCGTCCGGCAATAGCCGTCTGGCGAGCACTGCCACAAGCAAACGTCGGTATTCGACGTCGATATTCGGCGTGGGCGTTCTGATCGCGAAGTTCGACGGACGAGTTGGCGGGGGATTCCTCCCTCTCGAGATAGAAGGGGTGGCTGTTCCCTGGTCCGCGAGTCCAATCGACGTCGACCACGCTTGCACTTGATCAAGGCAGGCGGGTGTTGCCGATAGGTTTAGGTCGATATGGTTGAACCGGTCGTCGAACTCCAGTCGGTGTATCGCGCCTTCAAGGGGATCGTCGCGCTGGAGGATGTCTCCTTCGCCGTGCAGGCGGGCACTGTCACGGTGCTGCTGGGCCCGAACGGAGCCGGGAAGACCACCGCCGCCCGGGTGATCACGGGCTCCCTCCGGTGCGACGGCGGCTCAGTTATGACGTTCGGCGTCGACCCGACCGGTCCCCACGGCGTCGACGTCCGGCGCCGGTGTGGCGTCGTCGCGGCCAAGCCGGCCCTATACGACCGTCTCACGGGACGCGACAACCTTGTCTATGCCGCCCGGCTCTATCGGCTCGGGTCTCGCGCGCCGATCGAATCCAGCGCGGCCCACTTTGGGATCGTTGACGCCCTCGACCTGCGCGTCGGCGGCTATTCGACCGGCATGAAGACGCGTCTCGCCCTCGCCCGCGCCGTGCTGCACGATCCCGAGCTGCTGCTGCTAGATGAGCCGACATCGGGTCTCGATCCCGAGTCGTCCCACGCGGTGCTGGCCCTCATCGACGACATGGCCGAGGGGGGCAAGACCGTCATCATGTGCACGCACCTGCTGCTCGAGGCGGAAGGGTTAGCCGACCAGGTCGTCATGCTCGAATCGGGTCGCAACCTACTGTCCGGACCGCCGGATGACCTGGTTCGCCGCATCTGGCCGCGGCCGACCGTAGTGTTCGACGCCGAGGAGCGAACTATGCTCGACCGGCTGGCGAGCCTGCCCGGTGTGACCGGCTACGCGCGAGACGGCGGCGCCGCGGTCGTAACCGTCGACGACCTCGCCAGTGTCCCGGATCTTGTCGAGGCCCTGGCCGCGTCCGGGGCTCGGCTCACCAAGGTAACGCCGCACGAGCCGACCCTCGAGGAGCTGTACTTCGCCGTTCGCAACGCCTGTGCGGCGCCCGGCTCGCAGGGTACCGGGAGCCGCTTTGCCGGCGCGACTGCAGCCCTCATGACCGCGCCGCGAGAAGCGGAGTTGCCTCGCTGATGGCCGGCGCCCCACGACCGGCGAGGTCCCTCACGTGGACCATCGCCCGCATGGATCTGCGTCAGCTCTGGCAGAGCCCGGATTTCCTGGTGCCAATGGTCGTCTTGGCCGCGCTGTTCTTCGTCTTCTTACCAGCGGTGCTGCTGTGGGCTATTACTCACGTACATGGCTCTTCACTCGTAGCCAAGGTCAGCAACACGCTCGACCTGTTGCCGAAGAATGTCAACGCACAGATCGCGGCGCGTTCTCCGCACGCCACGCCGGCTGTGCGCTCGTCGTACGCGCTGGCCGTCTATCTCTTCGCTCCGTTGGCCGTCATCGTCCCAATGACCATCTCCACAGCCGTCGGCGCCAACTGTCTCGTGGGAGAGCGGGAAAAGGGGACTGGTGAGTTCCTCGCCCACTCGCCGGCCACCGAGCGCGAGATCTACACCGGCAAGCTGATCGCCAGCCTCTTGCCGGGCTACGTGACGTCGGTCGTGGGCTTCGGCGTCTACTCGCTCGTCGTGAACCTGATCGTGGGACCACATGTGGGAGGTTGGTTCTTCCCCACGCGCAACTGGTGGATCCTTATGTTTTGGGTGGTGCCGCCATTCCTCGCGATCACGCTGTCGGTAGTGCTCCGCCTGTCAGCTCGGGTCAAGAGCGCCGCCGCGGCCCAGCAGGCATCGGGTCTCGTCACCCTCCCTTTAGTCCTGGTGTCGTTCGCGGTGGCCAGCGGCGACCTGTTCGGCACTGGGGACAGCGCGTTCTGGGTAGGCCTGCTGGCGTGGCTTGTGGCCGCCTACGGCCTACTGAGGGGTGCCCGGGCCGTGAATCGGGCCCGGCTCCTCGGTGTCGACTGATAGTTAGGCGCGTGAGATAACCCTCGGCGCCTTCGTGGCCTACTTGTAGCTATGCATCTGTCGATCGCACTGACCGCCCACTTCGATAACGACCTCGCAAGTCCGCCCGAGGTGCGGCAGGACGTTCCTGACGCGGTCACCGAAGCAGACCACTTGGAGAGGCGCTCCACCTGCTGGTCCTCTTACACCCCGAGACCGGCGACCCAGATCGCATCGACTTCGTCTAGGTTCCGATCTCGCTGAGAGTCAGGGGATCCCGACGGGTATGTTGTCGAGCCACCCTGCTTGCACGACCCAGGAACATACATTCGATCCGTGTCGGCGGAGGGACTTGAACAGCTATTTCCCCTCCCCCCGGGGACTCATCGTCGCTCCCGAGCGAATAGTGGCCGGCCGCCTGGCTGTAGTTTTGCACCGCTGGCCAATGAACTCGTTAAGCATGAATCGTGACCGCCGACCATCCCTATGCGAGGTCTGCCAGAGGTGGCGACCGACCTCGCCATCTGCTCCCGTTTGACAGGACTTCTGGCAGTTGATCTCGAAGTGCCTAAAAGATCGAGACTCGTGTGCTACCTCGAGGCCCAGGGCCAGGCCGCCTGTGGCGATGTCGGCCTCGCCCTTGTCCGAGGACACGCAGGCCGAGTAGGTGATCGACTGCAGTTCGTCGGGGAGTAGTTGCTGGGAGGAGTCGAGCAGCTCACCCGAGCGCTGCCGCCAGCGAGTCAGGGAAGGCGACAGGCTAAAGACTTCCTGAAATGGCCCCACCGGCTGAAAAGTTCCGCCCCCAATTTGTCGTTAATCACCACAAGACAAAAGCCACACGGGCCTGTCGCGGTGAGAAAGAAGGGCAGTAACGGTGACGATCGTCCACGACAACAGCGGCGTCGAGCTGGCAGACTTTGAGCCGGATCTGGACTTCGAGCTCGGGGTCCTGGGCCTGGTGGACATTACTTCTTACGAACTCGTCGACCCGAGCGGGAAGCCCATCTATTTTGCAGACACGGGTGCGGCCAAGTGGCTCGCCGGCCTGGCCGAAGACAATGTCCGTGGCTTCCTCGCTGGCATGATCGGCCAGGCCCGTGACCTGGCCGAGTGGATCTGGGAGGTACCGGTCGATGACCGCAGCCTCGGGCAGGAAGCCCGCTTGTGGCTCGAGTCGGACGGCGATGGGAGCATTTTGTACCTGCTCCCGGACTTCACCCTTTCCTAACACTGACTGGTTTGTTGAGGCGTTCGGTGGGGGAGATTTGCTCGGCGCTTTTGCAAGCACGCATCGACCTCGCCACCGAACGTGGCGCTACCGTCCTCAGTTCCCGAGCCTTAGAGCGTGAACCTCACCTGATCTTCGCCGTCCTCTACCACCTCGTGCGGCCGATCAACGGCCGAGTTGAAGTATCGGCCGTCACGATCTGCTCTTCATCGCCCTCGCCGCACTGGAACTGATTTCCGGCACGCTACCGCCTAGGCACCAGGACTAGTGGTGCTCGCTGATTTGAGATGGGTTGTCAGAGAGGCATCGATTTGGGCAAAGGTTCCAGCCCTTGAGGTGGAGTCAGCGCTGGTAGGGCTGTGCACATTTGCACTCAGCCCGGCGCACCCGACAGCTGGTTCATGACCACCGGACCGCAACGGAGGAGCTTCCCTTCGTCGGTGGGGCGACCCCAACGTTGTGCGCAGCCGGACGCGGCCGGCCACACGGTGGACGAACCGAGCGACGCTCCGCGTCGATCTTCGGGGCATAACGGCAGACCGCACTGCCGGTGTGGTGATGTGGTTGGCCGCTCGGCGATCATCTGCATAAGTCGGTCGGGCGGTGACGCCGAGGTCACGTTCGATGTCTCCTGCTCCGGCGGGCGTCAGAGACCGCCCTTTTTCAACCCGGGCCGGCGGCCCCAAGGGGGCGACACAGTCGTTTGGTTCGCGTCAGGTAATTGGGATTTATGGCAATCAATGCCAAGCGGCCCCTCAGCGAGGGGGCGCCAGCGTGTCGGCGAAAAGAGCCACCAGCTCACGCCAGTGGCGTTCGGCGGCGACCTCGTTGTAGACCGGGAAGTCGGCCATGGTCCAGCCATGAAGCGCCCCGAGGTAGGTCTCGCAGCGATGGTCTACTCCGGCGTCGCTGAGTGCCTGCTCGAGCCGCGCTGCCATCTCGGGTGGGTAGGAATTGTCGTTGTCCGCTCCGGCGACGTAGACGCGGGCCTCGATCTGGGGGGCGAGGAGATGGGGGCTGAGCTCGGAGTCGCTGGCCAGGTTGCCGCCGTGAAAGCTGGCCGCGGCGGCGACGCGGTCGGGATAGGTGCCCGCCGCCGTCAACGACATCCCCCCGCCCATGCAGTAGCCGGTCGCTCCGACCTTGGTCCCGGCCACGTCCTGCCGGCGGTCGAGGTAGGCGAGGAAAGCCTCGGTGTCCTCCCCAGCCCGACGATTGTCGGTCGAGGCGAACAGGTGGCCGATCGCCGCTCTAACGTCGCCGGAGGCGAAGACCTTCTCGGGCTCCAACGCCTCATAGGGGCCGGCGCGGTAGAACAGGTCGGGCACCAGCACCACGTAGCCGTAGTCGGCCAGCCGCTGGCCCATCTCGAAGATCGTCGGCCGGATACCCAGCCCGTCCATGTAGAAGATCACCGCCGGGTGCCGGCCGCCCCCTGACGGCGTGAACACGTGCGCCCGGCACTCGCCGTCAGGGGTGCGGATCGAAACCTGCTCGTCGCCCATCCTTGTCGCCTCCCTCCTGTGGTCGTCGCAATCATGCCGGAAGGCCGGACGGTCCCGCATCTCGGCCCCGACCCTCCAGTCGCCGCTGGCCCTCACGGCCACCGCCTCATCGGCCCTTGTTTGGGACGGATCAGCATTTACCCCATTTCCGTCGGCCGGTCGTGTGGGGGCTCGGTCGTTGTAGTGCTCGACGCTAAGACCACACGTTCCGCTATCGCAACGCCGAGTAGTGCCTTTCGCCAACAACGAGACGAGGTGTGCGGGAGAGAAAGAGAAGGAGGGTGACCGCTCCGAAGCTCGTGAAGACGAGGTGTCCTGAAGCGAGCAGTGGCCGACCCCGGGCAGCCGATCGGCAACCGTGTTGAGGGCCCGCACTACCCGTTGAGCTGATTCGAGGCCCTTCACCCGGGCGATCTCAATTGTCGAACCGACAACCGGGACCTTGGCCGCGATTGCCACGCCTGCGGCTACCCGCTTGTCCCTGACCCTTCGCACCACTTGGGACAGGTACAGCAGGACCTTGCCACTCCTTATGACCAGGACGCCGCCGGCCAGCCTTTTACCTGTCAGGACGGCCACGATCTGCTGATGGGCCACCCGGTTGGTCCGCTCCCACAAGGTGCGGACGGCCTTGCTCTGCACAAACTTCGTGGCAAAGGTGTGGACCAGGCCATATACAGCGCCTTGGACGGGCTCGCCAGAACGGTGGCGGCTCGGGGTGGCAGAACCTGGCGGACGTAAGCCGCCACGCCAGGCTCGTCAACCTCATCTTCCTAGGCTAACCAGGTTAGTCCCTTGACAAGACTCACTCGTCGTGTGAAGATGAGCCAAGTCAGTCTTTTGACAAGACTCACCATAGACGAGGTGATGTCGCCTGCAAGGCACGGCCCGGCCGGCCTTGTCCCAGAAAAGGAAATCCCCATGACCGGACCAATTTCCCGTCCGGCTTCATCGGATCGCTGAAGGAGGCGGCCAGTTGGCCGGGGGCAGACCGGAACACAGTGGTGGCCGTGGCCACCGCACTGGTAGCGATCCGCACCGACAACTTCGTGCGGGGTCACGGACACCTTCCCGGGGTCCCCTATTTCAGCCGGAGCTAATCGTGGAGTTGAGATGACCTTTCAATACTGGTTCTGCGTGACAGTAACAGTTGTCAGCGCTCTTACAAGCGCTGGGTTCTCGTTTGCTGCGCTCTACGGAGCAACAGAATCCAGCCGAACCAATGCCATGTACGTAACATCGCGAAGTGTCGCTCTGGTCGTGATTAGCGTCGTTCCCATCTTTCATTCCTCCCTGACCTGGGCCGAGGCCGCAGCATTGGCGATGGTCATCGTTCAGGCCGGTGATGCCGCCGTCGGTGCCTTGCAACGTGATTTCAAGAAGACCATTGGACCTGCGGTATTAGCGGGGGTCAACCTGGTGGCGCTGATCCTGCTGTACGCGGGCTGACAAGGTGGGGCTTCCTCCCCTACTGGGAACCGGACCTGGCATAGGCGAAGCAGAAGTCGATGATCAATGGGCGCGAATCGAGACATTGCTAACCAAGCCGATGTTCGGACGGGCTGCTTTGACTGGCGCCCTCAGGAGGCTCCTTCGTTGACCTCATGCCACCTGCGGGCGGCGGTGATCGGGACGACCACAGCATGGGTACGCACGGTCGGCCACTTCCGTCGCTTTGCGATTGGCCGACGCTCTCGGTACAGCTCGGCCAGCAGGCGGAAATGAGCCCGCTGCAAGGCCAGGTCGAGATCAGCTTCGCTCAGCCGGGCCTGAGCGAAACTTGGGTGAGCCTCGCGGTGACGATCCATAACCGTTATGTCGGAATGAGTTCTTTGCCAGCAATAAGCGCCACCTGAGAGAAAGCCAAGAACGAGAGCGCCCATGACGCCGAACAGGCCGCCCTGTCACGGTCCTTTTCGCTCTACTCCATCTCGTTCGCGGGAGCGGCTGAACTACATGGCCACAAGGATCGCCAACTCAACCGTCTGATGCGCCGTTGCCGCGCCACCAATATCACGTTGTGCAACCTAACTCGAGGTAGAAGCCGATTCGATGAGCTTGCGCATCGCGATGCTGATCCATGGGAACGCGGTTCTTGGCACCCTCCCACCTCGGTCAGGCGGACCGGAGTACTCCCTCATTTGATATATGGGCCCATTCTTTCGACTACCCATAAACGCACTTCGCCTCCTCACAAACCTCCAGTGCGCAGCTCTCTGTGGCGGTTGGCCCAGGACGATTTAGGCGACCATAATGTGGTCCGAATTCGACGGTCCATGAAACGATTTGACGACTTTTTTATCGAAAATTTGAGTAGGCCTCGGCAAACTTTCAGATTGGAGACGGAAGCAGGCTCGTACTCTGGGATTAATGGGCAAGTATGCTGTACCCCTCGTCGGCCGCCGTCCGCCACAACCTCGTGGCCTGGTGGGTGGGGACATCCGCCGCTGGGTGGCACAGGGCGCGGGGGAACGGCCGGCGCAGTATTTCCTGCGGGGTTCTCGCGATGACCGGACCGTCACCTACGCCACGTTGGCCACTCTGACCCGCGCCCTGGAAGCCCAACTAGACCGTTTCGGGATGCCGTCCGATGGTCCTATAGCTGTGAGCTGTGAGGACTACCTGGATTACGCCGCCACTTTCGTTGCCCTTCTGGCCGCCGGCCGGACGGTAGTCCCTCTGGACCCCAGGGCGCCGGCGCCCGAGCTGCGACGCACGAGGGCGATGACCGGAACGGTCGCCACCATCACCCGCACCGACCTCTTCGAGGGCGGCGGTGGCCCCGACGGCGGGGTCTTCGTCGATATTCAGGACGGCGGCTCCGGGCGCTTATCGGGCACGGGGGTAACTGGGAGGATGCGTCCCTCGACCTATGGCGGATCGAGTAATACTCGTGAGGGCGCTGTCCTCCTGAGCACGAGCGGCACGACCGGCGCGGCCAAGGTAGTGAGGCTCGCCGTCGGTCAGCTGGCCCACGTGGCCCAGGGCATTGCCGTGCACCACCGTTTGACGCCGGGAGAGCGCGGCTTCTCTCCGTTGCCTCTTTTTCATGTGAACGCTGAGGTGGTGGGCTTATTGGCGACGCTGGCCGGGCAAGCCAGCATCGTGCTCGACGACAGGTTCCACCGGACGCTCTTCTGGGAAAACGTCGCTCGCCACGGCGCCACGTGGGTCAACGCGGTGCCCGCCATTATCACGATCCTGGCCACGGCCGCCCCGCTGGCCGCCGCGCCGGACGAAGTCCGCCGGCAAGTGCGGGGCAATGTCCGCTTCGTTCGCTCTGCGTCGGCGCCTCTGCCCGTTGCTATCCTCAAGCGCTTCGAGGCCGTCACGGGGCTGCGCGTGGTCGAGAGCTACGGCATGACAGAGGCCGCCAGCATGATCACAGCTAACCCGGTCGACGGCGTGCGCAAGCCCGGGTCAGTGGGACCGCCCGTCGGGTGCCAGCTAAAAGTCGTCGACCGCTCCCGACGGCCCCTGCCGAGTGGTGAAGTCGGCCTGATAGAGGTGCGGGGACCCGGTGTGATTACCGGCTACGCCGTCGGTGGCGAAGGCGCATTCACTCCCGACGGTTGGCTGTCGACATCCGATTTGGGCTACCAGGACGAGGATGGCTACGTTTTCCTCGTCGGCCGGGCGGATGACGTGGTGAACCGCGGCGGCGAGAACATTTACCCCCGCGAGGTCGAAGAAGTCCTCCTGGCTGACCCGCGGGTGCGTGCCGCTGTGGTTGTCGGGCTACCAGACGCAGTGCTCGGTGCTGTACCCGTCGCCTACGTGGTAGCTCCCGGCTTGTCCGTGCCCGAGCGGGCTGAACTCGAGGCACAGCTACAGTCGCGTTGCCGAACCGAGCTAAACGCCTTCAAAGTGCCAGTTGCCACGCACGTGGTCGACATCCTCCCCGTAGGGCCAACCGGAAAGGTTTCCCGCCAACGAGCCCTGGTCGAACTGGCCTCTGTGACACGGCCGTGACGGCGCCGGCGGTAACGATGGCGCCTGGTACCGCCCTCGGCAAGTCTGCGCCCTCCCCCGCGCCAGTCGCAGCGGAGTCCCGCCGCCCGAGGCTCCATCATGTCGACTACATGCGCCCATTCAAGCAAGGCGTAGTAATAACCACCCACAGCTTGCTGTTGTTCGCCCCGGCCGCCAGCGCAACGGCCGGGGCCGCTCTCCTCGTCACGCATCTGGGGCGTTTCGCGTTTATGTTCATATCGGCGGCGATGCTCGTGTACGCCTACCCTCATCTCGAGCGGGCGAATTTCGGGCGTTTCTGGCGCCGTCGCCTCTTGGCCGTCGCTGTTCCCTATGCGCTGTGGACGCTTTTCTACTTCTTCTGGGAGAGCGTGCCCGGCGTCTCCGATATGTACCGGCCGACAGGCGGATTAGCGAGCTCCGTTTTCACCAGCCTGGCACACTTGGGGTACCTTCTCGTGTCGGGCTATTACCAGCTCTATTTTCTCGTTCTCCTGCTCGAGTTCTACCTCGTCTACCCATTGTTCCTATGGCTGTTGCGCCGCGGCGCACGGCGACCCTGGTCACTGCTAGCAATCAGCGCCGCCGTGCAGCTTGGCATGGCGTGCCTGCTGCACTGGAACCTGGTGCCTGGATGGCTGAGCGGTTTCTGGGGCGCGCGAGAAGTCTGGAATTACCAGCTCTACATGATAGCCGGTGGCCTGATGGCTCTGTACTACCGCGAAGTCCACGGGTGGCTGTGCCATCACTGGCGATTGGTACTGAGTGCCAGCGTCGTCACACTCGTCATGGCCGAGGCATGGTACTGGCTCGCCGACCTCAAGGTCGTACCTATGCTTGGCGGGACCAACCTGGCCGACCCCTTTCAGCCTGTCGTCATACCGCTATTTATGTGCCTCATCGCCGCTATTTACCTCCTCGGTGTCGTCGTAGCCCATCCGCGGGCTCCAGCGTGGATCCGCTCCGCTACTCAGTCGGGGGCGGACAATTCCTTTGGCATCTACCTGAGCCAGGTACTCTTCCTCAGCACTATTTCCCTGCTCGGCTGGGGGAAGCTGGCGAGCTCACTATCATGGCCGGTCGTAGTCATAGGCGCGATTGTGGTCGTTTTCATCGGTTCGGCCGCACTTACTTCCGTCCTTGCTCGCCTGCCCGGCGCCAAAGCTACCTGCGGACGGCCGCGCCAACAGTGGCGCCGCCCTCACCCGTCCAGGCCACCTCAACTCGTGGGCAGCACCTCAGCTGCGGTGAGCCCGGCTGCGTAGGACGTCATTTGGCTCGGAAATTAAGGGCCCCAACGTAGCCGAGGGCTCCTGCCAGCGCCGCAGCCGCGTCCTCCAGACGGCATATCCTTCACGTGTTGGGTGCACCGCCAGTGAGGCAGGCTTTACTATTGAAATCGGTCACACCCTTGGCCACGAGGCCTTCGGCAACGTGACGAGCGATCCAGATGTCGCCCCCCTCGTCCGGGTGCAACCCGCCGTGGGCCCGCTTGAAGTGCCAGTGCCCGGCTATGGGATTGAAAATGATCACACCGGGGTCGACCTTTTCCGCCGTCGCCACAATGGTGTTGTTGGTTTGGATGTCGCGTTGGGAAGGCTCGGCGTCGCGCCGCAGGAACACGGAAATGATCGCTATGCGGGGACCAGATGCCAACTTGCGTACGAGTTCGAGGTCGGCCGTTTCGCGCTTGGCTATCAACGACAACGGCTCCCCGATGTCATCGTGGCCCGCTTGGATCATGACCAGAGATGGGTGCGCCCGGGCAAGGTCAGCTTCGGCCAGGAGCTTCCCGACGGGCCCATGTCATCTTTGCCGGCGCTCACGTAACCGGCGCCCGGCACTCCTCTTACATCGGCTCGCCAACCGAGGTAACCAGCTACCAGGTGAGCCCAGCTGGCGGCTGGAGACGATGCGCCTACCCCGGCGGTGAAGGAAGCACCAACTACTACCATTAGTGGGCGGCCGGGAAGCTTTGACGGAGACGGTCCCGAGGGGCACGGGCCCGTTGTCACGGTGAGCGGTTCGTCCGGCACCGCCCTCTGGCCGGGGGAAGGGGGGCCGCCCGGGCGTGGGCGGGCAGGCACGGCGGGGGTCCCGGAAGACCATGCGCCCCGGGGTAGAGCGACGAACCCGGAGACAGCGGCAAGGAGCGCGATCATGCATTTGAGACCGCGGCCTGGGTTGGTCCGCTTTCGCCCGCCAGTCACAGTTGTCTTATGCATCGACCGCAGGCCGGCGCCATTGGTCGCGGTTGGGCACCAGTTCGCTTCGCCGCTGGCCTTGGTCCGACATTCCACCGCCACTATATGTAGGGTGCCGTAACATCGGCAATTTCGTCTGGAGGCCAGCGAAAATGACCGCCGGGAACCTGAGAGGCCCGCCCCAGCGCTCTGCTCGCAGCCTTGATCTCTAACCAGTGAGGCCACACATTCGTACCGAATCTACGTCGATAACGACGTAGCAGATTGTGGGGTCGGGTTGACGCCGGGTTCCCGCCCATCACGCGCGACTTAGCTACTGCGCCTGCTTACGGGTTACAAACGAGCTGAGAGTTTCCAACTAAGGCAAAACTAAGCGATCATTGAGGTACTTCCTCGGGAGTTCTGGCGTTCAAACCGCGTTTTCTCCGGCACAGTGGAAATGTGACCTTCTTCGGACGTGCAGCCCAGCAGGGGCTACGCCGACTATGGCTCGTGCGCCATGGCGAGTCCACTTGGAACGCCCTTGGGCTCGTCCAGGGGCACATGGCCGCCCCGGTCTTGACTGGTCGCGGGGCCGAACAGGCCCGCCGGTGCGCCCGGTTACTGACCGGAAAGCCGATCGGCGCTATCGTATCGAGCGACCTGCCGCGAGCAGCCCAGACCGGGCTGCCAATCGGTCGAGCGCTGAACCTGCCGGTCAGTCACGACCGCCGGCTGCGCGAGCGTTCCCTGGGCTCCGCCGAAGGTACGCTGCATGCCGGCCTCGGCTCCGATCAACTCGGTATCGCGAGTGGGCGGGTGGTCGACGCCGATGCCGCCCCAGCCGGGGGTGAGACAATTCGCCAGCTGTATGCACGGCTGGCGAACTGTGTGAACGAGCTGCTTTTTGACCACCCGGATGGCGACCTGGTGCTCGTGTGCCACGGCGGCGTGGTGCGAGTGGTATTGGCCTGGCTGGACGGCATCGGACCGGAGGAAATGGCTTGGCCCGAGATCACCAACGGCATGGTCATCAATCGTGCGGCGCCTTCGCCCGCGCTCGTCGGCTTCATCGGTCCATCATTTGAACCTTGGCGGGAAAAAGTAAAAGCAACGGCGTCTCCTGCGGCCCTCTCTCACAGAAAAGGAAACCTAAGATGAACAGCAGTGCACTTCAGCTCCCGGGGCGGGCGGCAAAACCTCGCCGGAGCGGGCTAACTATGGCAATAGACGGCGGACTACCCTTCGGAACGTTGCGTGACATCGTAGCCAGCGCCGCAGAATACCTCGATTTTGTGAAATTCGGTTGGGGTACGGCCATTGTTTCGGGTGAGCTCGCCGCCAAGATCGACCTGCTCAACGCCAATGACATCGACTACTACTTTGGCGGGACCCTGTTCGAAAAGTTTGTCCTTCAAGGCCGTTTCGATGATTTCCGGGCCTTTTGCCAGCGGTTCTCGTGCAATTATGTCGAAGCCTCTAATGGCACCATTGACCTGTCGAACCAGGAGAAGGCGGGCTACGTCCGTAAACTGGCGGCGGATTTCACGGTCATCTCCGAAGTCGGCTTCAAGGACGCCGACCGCTCGGACCGGCTGAGCCCGCGGCGCTGGGTCGAATATGTGGAAGACGACCTCGCGGCCGGGGCCCGCCTGGTGACCCTGGAGGCGCGAGAAAGCGCTAGCTCGGGGATCTTCCGGGCCAACGGCGAATTGAAGGAGGGCCTGGTCGACGAAGTACTTGCTGCGCTCCCAGTGGAAATGCTGCTGTTCGAGGCGCCAACGACTGATGCCCAGGCCTACATGCTGCGCCGGGTCGGGCCTGACGTCAACCTCGGCAATATTGCCCCCACGGCGGTGCTATCGCTTGAGACCTTGCGCTTGGGGCTGCGCGCCGACACCCTTCTTGCGTTCGAGCAGCCCGATGAGTTGAGCTTCCGATGAGGACCACCAATGACGTTTTCCACCTGGCCATCCCGGTCGGTGACCTCGACGAGGCTCAGCATTTCTACGTCACTTTAGTCGGTTGCAAGTTGGCCCGACGCTATCCGGACCGCATTACAGTTGATTTCTTTGGCGACCAGCTAGTCTGCCACTTGAGCGAGATTACTCCGCAGGAAGGACCAATCTCGCTTTACCCTCGCCACTTCGGGGTCACCTTCCATGACCGTAGGGCCTTCGAGCAGCTCTACGAGTTAGCGCAGCTACGCAAAATCCCTTTCTTCAAGGACCTCTCGACGCGATTCGAGGGCCTCGCTGAGGAACACCTCACGTTTGTGCTGAGAGATCCCTTCGACAACCTTCTGGAGTTCAAGCACTACCGCGACCCGAGGATGATGTACTGATAGAGCCTGCGGTTCGACGATCACAGGATCCTCGGGCTGAAAGGCTTCATGCGGTTCCGTGCCCTATGTCCGGCCTGTCATGATGTGAAGCACCTCGGCATGGTAAGCGTCTCGGCCGAACAGACATTGCCAGGCCCGGCCACGCGGAGCTTGTAGCTTGGGCCTGTGGAAGCGGGTGGTGATGGACGGGCCTTATGAAGTCGTGATCGTGGGCGGCGGGCACAACGGCTTGACGGCCGCCGCGTACCTCGCGCGCGCCGGACGCGCAGTATGCGTCGTGGAGAGGAGGCCCGTTCTCGGCGGCGCCTGCGTAACCGAGGAGCTGTTGCCCGGGGCCCGGTTCTCCTCCTGCGCCTATATCGTCTCCTCACTCTGCCCGGAGGTCATCGTGGGCCTCGAGCTGAAGCGTTTTGGGCTGGAGCTGTACTCGACCGATGCCCTGAATTTCGTGATGGGCCCGACGCAGGACCACCTCTTCTTATGGCGTGACACCGACCGCACTGTCCGTGAGCTAGAGGCCACGGGCGGACGAGACGCCGCCGGTTTGGTCGAGTTCGGGGCTCGCCTTCGTTTGTTTGGCGAGATCATGCGTCCCTTCGTGCTGTCGCCGCCGCCTGCGCTGAGCGAGGTGGTGGCTAGTTTCGAGCGCATCGGTCGCGTCGAGCTGTTCCACGAGTTTGCGACACTGAGCATCGCTGATCTGCTCGATCGCTACTTCGACTCGGAGACGCTCAAGGGCGCCCTCATGTTCTCGGCGCTCGTGTCCACCGTTGCCGGCCCGTGCTCTCCTGGCACCGCCTACGAATTTAGCCATCACTCGTGGGGCGAGTTCGAAGGGCACTTCGGTCGCTTCGGCTATGCAGTCGGCGGCATGGGCGCCGTCGCCGAGGCGCTCGCGGCATCGGCTCGCGCTGCTGGTGCGGAAATCATGGTCAATACGGGCGTGCGAAGGATCCTGACGCAGAACCACGCTGTGGTCGGCGTCGAGCTGGACGACGGTACGGTCCTGCAGTCATCCATCGTCATTTCCAATGCGGACCCGCGCACAACCCTCCAGGCTCTCGTCGACCCGGACGAGCTACCTCCCGAGGCTCGTCGGCAGGTTGGACGCATCGACATGCGCGGCTCGATGGGCCGCGTCCACTTCTTGATCGATCGTCTACCCGAGTACGAGGGCCTTCCCCGCGGACCGGGCCCCAGCACGCCGCGTTTTCACTGTTAGGCGTCGCCCGTCGGGAGTTCGAGCGGTGCCGGGAGGCACAACTCAAGGGCAGCCTGGTGGCGACGTACCCGATTGAGCTGCTCATACCATCGGTGTCCGACCCCACCCTCGCTCCCCCGGGGCTCCACACGATGACGACCGGGGCACAGCAGCTTCCCTTTTACCTCGCGGCGGGCAACTGGGACACTCGGCGTGACGAGTTCGTCGAGAGCGTCGTCAGGTCGATCGAGGCTTTCGCTCCTGGGTTCGAATCGAGTATCCGAGCGTCGGTGGCTATTACTCCGTTGGACCTACAACGCACCTACGGGCTCCCAGAGGGCAACATCTTCCACGGCGCCATGTCGTTGAACCAGCTCTTCGCGTCGCGCCAGGTGGCTGGGTCCACCGGGTACGGGACACCAGTGCATGGGCTCTTCCTGTGCGGAGCGGGGATGCACCCGGGTGGGGCCGTCATGGGCGCTGCAGGGCACAACGTCGCCATGACATTGATAGAGGGTGGCGTAGGCGCCGACGTTTCCTGAGGCGGGCCGAACGGCCGACCTGGCTGCGATGTCGGTTGACGGGTCGGCCCCTGCGGTCGTACTCGACGGCAAGCTCAACATCCCCGACAGCCAGAACGGCAATCGCCGAGTGCTGGCCGTGGTCGCGTACATCAGCGAGATGCACAAGGCCTGACCAAGGCCCGATCAGCTCCCCGTCCCGCTCACGGCCAAAACTTGCACGCCGGCCTCTTTCTCACCAGCGAATTAGGGGCCGTTTCCTCCTGTTCAGCTCCTGTGGCTAAACGTGCCTCTTGACCTTCACACGGTGTCAAGGTCTATCGATGGTCTTGTCATGTTGAACATCGGAGAGTTCGCTCGCTTGGGGCAGGTCTCCCCTCGTATGCTCCGTCACTACGACCAGCTTGGGCTGCTCCAGCCCGAGCGGGTTGACGGCGCCAGTGGCTACCGCCTGTACAGCGTGCGCCAGCTGGGCTCGCTGCACAGGATCGTCGCGCTCCGCGATCTGGGCTTCGGTCTGGAACAGGTCCGAGAAGTGCTTGCGGATGATCCCCCTGTCGACCAGCTCCGTGGGATGCTGCGTTTGCGTCGGGCACAGCTCGAACAGACCGTGGGAGAGGAACAAGAACGCCTGCGTCGGGTAGAAGCGCACATTCGAGCACTCGAAAGGGGCGACACATTGGACGTGCAGGACATCGTGATCAAGAACACCCAGCCGGTCCGGGTCGCGCAGGCGGTCGCCGGCGGGTTGACCCACTCCGACATCGGGGCCGCCTTCGGGCGCCTGTTGCCGCAAGTGCTGGCCCATCTCGAGGCTTCCGGGGCCAAGCCGGGCATCTCGATTGCCTGCTACGAAGATGAAGGCGGCACGGCCCCTGAAGGAGAGATCGTCCTCCGTGCTGGCTTCGACGTCGGCGACCAAGCCGTTCCCGACAGCGAGACTGTGCGAATCGTCGATCTGCCCGTCCTAGAGGTGGCGGCCGCCGTTTACCGCGGTGGTGACGACGGCATCATGTCCGCCTGGGAGTCTTTGGTGCGTTGGATCGACGACAGCGGCTATCGGCTTGTCGGCGACTGCCGCGAGCTCTACCACGAGTGGGACGACGACGACCCGGCTCGCAATGTTATGGAACTTCAGCAGCCGATAGTCCGCTGAGCCTCCGTACAGAAGGCGGGCTCGGGGGGGCTCGAACCTCGAAGTCGCGGGCGGCTCGCTGGGTGCGCGCGTTCCGTTGCGCGATCGGCGGGGCAGAATTCCCGTTGACCGGTGGTCGGCGACGCTGTCGGCCAAGCGCTTACCGAGATCACGGTGAGCAAGCTCGCCGATGCGCGCGTTAGCCCTCCCACCATCTGAGCACGCGCATCGCCCACAGGGTCACCCAGCGAGACGGTTCGCCCACTCGGTCGTGTGTTCGAACCACACGCTCCCGGCCCGGGCTCCAGTCGAGGAGCCGGGAGCGTTGGGTCTGTGCCCAGGAACGAACGTGGTGGGCTGCTTCGCGAAGCCTCGGGTCGGGCGCGGCGCCGGTCAGAACCGCAGCGGGGCGGACGTAATCCAGTGACCGCAAGACGTCGCAGAGCAGCGGTTCGGGTGCGAGGAGAGCTGAAATAGCTCGCCGGACCCTCACCCTCCCGGTAGGGCTGGCGTCCCTTGTCCCAACGCGAATTGTCGCCGATCAGCTCTACCGCGCGTTTGGCCCGGTCCGAAGACGGGTCGAGGCCGAACTCGCGGAGCTGCGACAACGAAAATGTTGTGGCCGTCCATGGCTGGCCGACGTCCTGCCACTCGCGGGCCTCAAATTCACTGGGAAAAAGGCGCCAGCCGCCCATTGCCCATCCTCGTCGCCGTACGATAGAAATCGGGCGACCCAGGCCCGATTGTCGACCTTGGCTCGCTCCGCGCTCCACTCCCCCGCTGGGGCGTCGAGCGGGTCGCGCATCGCTTGCCAACGAACCGACGGGTCGGTACCTAGAAACCAGTCGAACACCCTTCCGGGGTAAGCCATCAAGGGTGACGTTATCCGCCATCGCCTGACGGTCTGCGGCCGCCGGGTCCCTGCCGCCGGGTTCCTGCCGATGGTGGCAGCTCGAAGTCGGCGCGGCCAAAGTCTCGCGTTCGCGTATGGTGTTTGAGTCTGTGTAGAACGGCATTGAGACGGAATGGGAGCAGTGATGGTCATTTTGCAAGGAGCGGGCCGGGTGGACTCCGCACTGCGCGAGCGGTTCCTCGCCGAGCGGGCGGACTCGATGCGAATCTCGCGGGCCGAGCGAGGCAACCTGGAGTACGTGATCGCCGCTGACCCGATCGAGGCCGACCGGGTGGTGCTGTCTGAGCGCTGGGAAACTCAGGAGGATTCCACGGCTCACCTCCAGGCTTCGGCCGAGCGGCGGCGGCACGCCGAGCCGGACAAAGGTTCGCAGGTGTCTGTGGACTTCGATATCGCTGTTTACGAGGTCGGCTCGGCCAAGCCGCTGGCCTGACCCCGAGCGCTCACGCTGACGGTCAGTGCTTGGCGCTCAACGTCATAGCCTCTGGGGATGACCGCGAAACTCCTACCGTCGAGCTTGGCGGCTGGACCGGCCCTTTGGGACGCGGACGACCCCGGACAGTGGGAGCGTCCGTCGCTCCCATCACGTCGTTTGGCGTGGCTGCAGACCGCTAGACGTACGGCGCTCGGCGCGCATTCTGATTCGTGCCCGCTCATTCGCGGCGCCTCGGGAATGCGGCGCCAGCGGTGATTTCGAGCGCCACGGGTGGGTGATCTGGAACACGCGCTGGACCACTGACGGCGTGGCTAGTCGAGCAATGCGATGAGCTTCTTCTGCGCGAGTCTCCGGTAGCTTTCGGTCACGAGTTCACGGATCTCCTCCCCAGTCGTTTTCGTCGGTGAGCCGCACGCCGATGCATGGTCGTCCCGCTGAACAAGTACCTGAGCGAGCCCAGCCCGTTCGTCGCGGGTAACAACAGCTGCAGGTCGCTTCCCCGAAGGGTACAGCCCAGGCCTCAGCGCTAGTCGGGCCGGGCACCTTCATTTTTGGGCGGTCACAGAGGGCCCGGCTAGAGTGCGGCCATGAGCGACAATGAGTTATCAGAACGGCCGAATCTTAGTTTCTTGGCGATGGGCAGGCATGCTCGAGCGAAATCGCTGGAAGGCATGGCAGCCACGCCGCGTAGCCAAGCTTTGCTCCTTCATGAGATTTGTTGCGAGGGCCCCGAGCGGATATGAGCGAAATCGAGAGGGATGAGCTGCGCAAACTGCGGGATGTGGCTAAGGCGGCGCAGAACTTGGTCAACGCCATGGGCGTCCCCGAAGGTAACGCCGCTCTGCAACAGGTGTACGACAACCTGGTGTACGCCCTCGAGACGTGGGAGGCGAATTGAGAGCGCACGCCATTCACCTGAAGAGCCGGCAATAGCGTCGGCCGAACCCCCCAGTCACGATTGAGTCGGATGGGTTCGCAAACCGGCGCGCCACGATTTTACGTCTGGATTTTGAGTCACAAGTGAGTCACGTCAAGACGTCCAGATAAGGTCGGCGCCCCTGATGGGGGTCGGGTCACCCCTATCTCGCCCAGCTCGGACGTCACGTCTGACCGGAGGGAGCTTACAGCTGGGCGCGTATCACGTGCCGTCGCTACCGAAACCCCCGTTGCGTCGTCGGCGTGGAGACGCTCCAGCCGACGTCGGCGCCACGAATTCGCGTCCCTAAGTCGCCGGCGCGCCTGCTGTCTGAGAGAAGTGAAATACTCCCTGTCCACCGAAGGGCCTGCTCGGTCCTTCCGCCGTAAAAGCGGCCCCGACAAACGCATGTGACGAACTATCACCGACCATCAGGCCCGTCTCGCCACCCCATTGCTGCAAGTGCATGTTCTCACCCGAAAAATGGGCGTCGGCGGCGTCTATTTGCACGGCGTTAGCTACGGAATTAGACACGCGGAGGTTGCTAGCGTGGACGCGGGCAAAGGAAGCCCCCCTGTCTACCCACAATCCCGGATGTTGTTGTTTTGGCCCCGTACTGGCAGCCTGCATCGTCACGTTCGCCATTTGGAGGAAGGTTAGGTCGCCTTGCATGCCAGGGGTATTGACGTATATACCCGTGGTTGTGCTATCAAAATCGGCATTGACAAGATGCACCTTGTGCGGGATCGACTGCCCTGGCGGCCGATTTACACCCCCAGCCAGAGCAGGCGACTGGCGGAGGCTAAGGCCCTGGTCGTAGTTGGACACGAAGATGTTGCTAAGGTGCGGGTTGTCGCAACGGTAGAGCTCAATAGCACGCCCTTGTTCCTGTTGGAACTGGGCCTGTGGGCCATCTGGCCCCAGCCTTTGCCAGTATGGCCAGAAGTGGATGTTGTCGATGTAGTTGGTGTCCAGCGACCGATCGATCACTATGCCGAACTGCAATGGCTGACCGTACAAACGTCTGATCGTGACCCGGCCCACACCGTCTATGTACACGCCGACGTAAGGGTTGGCCAAGAAAACGTCTTCGATCAAGGCGTCGGAGCCCTGGACGTGAATGGTCGCATTGATATCTGGGAACCGGTGGGGCTGAGCAGTGGGCGTGTGCTGGCCGTCTACAGCGAAGGCCACATCGCGCACGGCCCCACCATCGCGCAACACGATAGGGCTGAACTGCGCGTTGACAGGGGCGATAATCCAAGTGCCGCGGAGCCGGGGCAGTGGTTGGACCGCACCTGGCCAGCTCCAGCCCGCACCCAGTAATGTGACCCCTGGCGGCACCTCCAGATTACCCCTCACCAGGTATGTCCCTGCGGGGAGGAACACCACACCTTTTGCTTGTTCCAAAAACCCGTTGATGGTCCTCGAGTCGTCCTCAACGCCATTGGCATGGGTGCCTGTCACGATCTGGAATGAAGGCTCCATAAATTCTCTCCCTTGATAGACCTCACACGCCCGTACGAAGTGTCGTTTTAGGATGCTAACTGGGCGCGGACCAGTGCGCATCCCTGGCAGCATGGGCTTGAGGACTACGGCTGGGACTCGACCCGCTTGACGTCTTGGGCGAGAGCCGGCGACTACGTCACTTCTTCTATGCCGACTATCACGTCTTGGGCAGTCGTCTGGTGGTCGGCATCTGATTCAGATTGGAGGGTGCCTACGACCAGGCTGACCTCGTCGGGCTTGAGCGAGCGGGGCCATAAAAGCGGGCCATAAAAGCGAGCAAGGGGGAATAGTCCTGCTCGGGGATGCCGCTGGGATAGCCGGCGTGCAACCAGTCGAGGTCTTTCTGCAGGACGGGGGAGGAGGGCCGCGGCGATCTCTTTCTAGCTGGTGACGATCCAGTAAATACCCAGCGCGATGGCGCCTAGCACAATCGCAAGGCACACTACCGCGCCAACCGCGCCGCCGACGTTGCCGAAGTAGCTCCGGTCGTCGTCTTCGGAGGCCGGCACCCAACCTTTACCACCGGAGGGCAGGCCCAGCAACCGCAACCCGATGGCGAAGAGGGGCCGGCCACCCCGCCCCGCCCCGCCCCGCCCCGCCCCGCAGATGATGCCGAGCACAATGATCTTCCACAGGTCGTCGAGGTTGATCCAGCTGGTCGAGCTGGAAGCAGCGGCGGCCAGCACGACGGTCACGCCGCCACCGGGGTGGGTTCCGGTATCCCGACTTCCCCGGCCCAGTTGTCGTTGACGTTGTCGGGCCTGACTTTGGTCTTGCGGGAGAGCAGGTAGATGGTCGCGCCAACGAGAACTTGACGTGGTTGTACACGACCAATGCACGGGCGCAGCTGCGGCTAGCGCATGGTGCTGACCCTTGGAGATCGTCCCGCTCAACCGCTTTTCGTCAGCTGGGGCGCCGCCGGGTGAACCCTAGGCGAGACCACCAAGGATGGCACCAAGTTGGCCGCAGGCACCTCGCCTCCATTTCTGGACCACCCGAAAGGCAGGCTAACCATAAAAGGCTCCGCGGCAGTTATGCCCCGACCGCGTGCTAGCCGGGTCGCCGGCGAGTGGCATCACGTGGTGGGCGAGTTCGTCTCGCCGATAACCGTGCTGGCGCGTGAAGTCGAAGAGCTCATTGACGTCAGCGCGCTGAATGGATCAGATTGAGGTAACGGCAGTTCGATCCCGATTGCGACGAGGAGTGATCCTTGCCGGCGGGAAGGACGCGGCTCGCCTGAGAACCATGGAGGCTGTGCGTGGTTCAACTCTTCCTCGTGGGCCCGTCCGGTGCCGGGAGCCAGAGGACAGGCGCGCACCCACGTTTCTTTGAGCGGCGGCAGAGCCGCTTCAGTCCAGCGGGTGGCGCCAACGGAGCCCTTGGAAACGACCGAACCCCCTGTCGGCCGTCACCCAGTCGTTACCGGACTCGATGGCGAGGGCGGCGTGATAGGCGTCGGGGACAAGGTTCCCCTTGGCGCCGACTTTCCGGCATAGGTCCACGAAAATGCGCCAATGCCTCCCGCCCGGTGCGATAAGTACAGCATTCGGCCGTGACCTAATTGCCTCGCAAAAAGCCAGCGCATCGTCGATCGCGCTCGGGGGGTCGAAAACCTTGGGATGCGTGACAACGCGCAGCAACCCTGAGAGCACCAGTTCGGAGTAACCAAAGGCGGCGGGGCCTTGGAGAACTTGGCTGACCCACGAACGGTACTCTTCGTGGCGCGCTGCTTTGCGGCTGTAGGCGTAGACAAGCACGTTGACGTCGAAGAGGTCCACGTGGCTCGCGCCTCAGCCCAGGCCGTCCATCACATCGCGCAGAGCCGCTGAGTTGTCAAGGTCGATGCCGGGGAGCAACTTGCCGTCAAAATTGGGCAACACGACCGTGGTGGACAGATGAGCGTCCTCTTCGCGCCGGTTCAGCGACTCCTTCAGCGCATCGTCGACGACGGCGCTCAAAGAACGGCCTGTTTCGGCAGCCACGCGCTTGGCCTCGGCCAGCAGGGCATCGTCGATCGTCACTGTTGTCCTCACGCATCAAATCATACCATAGGCGCGTCATGATGCGCTTCGGTCAGAGCAGTTGCGGTCTGGCGCACAGGTCAGCCGCGGCACAAGCTCAGACTTCGTAGTGATAGCGGGCCTGTAGGACGACAATGTCCTCGCCGTCGACGAGATAGACCAGTCGATGCTCCTCGTCGCTCCGCCGCGACCAGCAGCCCGCTAGCACGTGGCGCAGCGGCTCGGGCTTGCCGATGCCAGCCACCGGATCGCAGCCGACCTCTCGGGCGCAAACATATCCGACAGCAATATGACGAGTGCTAACTTCCTCGGCGCCAATCTCTCGAGAGCCAACCTCACCAACAGCAACATGAGCGATGCGAATTTCACGAACGCCACCCTGTCGAGCGCGAACCTCACCAACAGCAACTTGAAGGGTGCCAATTTCACGGGCGCCAACCTGACCGGGGCGACGATGCCTGAATCGACGAATGTCAACGGGGCGACCTGGTCCGACACCAGCTGCCCTGATGGCACCAACAGCAACGCCCACGGAGGGACCTGCGCCGGTCACTTGTGACGGCTTGCAGCGGCTACTAGCCGGCGGGGCGCCGTGCCCTCCGCCGGCTAGTCCAGGCGAGCCCCCAAGGAATGGGGCGCATCTGTCACAACTCAGCCCCCCCAATTAGATAGCCGATCATCTGTGTTGGTCAGCAACTGGGCCGCCGTGATGCCGGGCATGATGGCCCGGCCGGAGCCGCCGGGATGACGGTGAAGTCAGTGTCCCGATGCCGTGCCGGGCTGGTAGCGACCGCGCACCGCCGGCACTGGTCGCCTCCGCACCTGGCCACAAGCCGCGGTCTTCGCGCTGTTATGCGTGGCGGCTCAGGGCGCCGGGGTGCGGCGCTGGTCCCGGGCGATAGCGACCGCCTCCCGCTGGGTGAGCCCGGAGCCGGCGGAGAACGCCTGATCGAACCGGCTGCCGCCTAGCCTGTGGCGGAGCCCGGCCACCAGCTCGCCCTCCACCCGCCGCAGGTGCGGCCACGCTGGCACGCCGACCCGCCGGCGCAGGCCCTCAGCTGCCCCTTCCAGCAGCGCCGCCCGGTCCGGGTCGCCGTCCGCGAAGGCCAGCTGGGCGTACCCGGCCAGACAGAGGGTCACGAACGGGGGGCTGCGGGCCGCCATGCTCAGCTCCAGCGCCTCAACTAGCAGCGGCCGGGCGTCTTCGAGCCTGCCTCGCAGGACAGCCAGGATGCCCAGCTGCACCTGGGGGGCTGCGGCGAACCAGTCACCGCCGATTCGCTCAGCCAGGTCACGTGCCTCACGCAGGTGTGGCAGCGCATCGTCGTAGCGGCTCAGCGCCATCTCCAGCGAGCCGGCGGTGAACGCGGCCAACCACGCGAAGACGGGCTCATCCTGGCCTCGGAGCTCCTCTAGCGAGATCGCCGCCTCCCGAAGAGCCCCGTCAAAGTCACCGCCGATCGGCAAGGTCCATGCCATCGCCAGCTGGGCCACCGCGTGCAGGAACGGGTCGGAGATCCCGGCCAGCAGCGGCGACAGGCGCTGGCGGGCCGCCAGCGCCGCCGCGTCGTCCGCGACGTCGATGGCAAGCACCGCCGCCGCCCAGGCCAGCTCGGCCCGGGCTTGCGGGTCCAGCGTGCCGGCCGCGGGCAGCAGCTGCTTCACCCAGGACCAGGCCTCGCGCTCAAGGTCCTCGTGCGTCCAGAACAGCCACAGGACCCGGAACAGGTGGGGCAGCGGCCCGGGGTCATGGGCCAGGTACCAGCGCACCGCGGCGGCCAGGTTGCCCGTCTCGGCCTGCAGCCGCTCCAGCCACTGGCTCTCGCCGGGGCTGCGCAGCGGCCGGTCCGCCTGCTCGGCCAGCACCCGGTAGTAGCCGGCGTGCCGCCGCCCGACCTGGGCGGCGTCGGGCCGGGCCGCGAGCCGCTCGGCCACGAACTCTCGGACGGTCTCCAGCATCCGCGTCCGGGACTCGAGCCCGGTGCTGTCGAGGTAGACCAGGCTGTGCCGGGCCAGCGCCTCCGACAGCTCCAGTGCCCGGTCCTCATCCAGGTCCGCTACCTGGGCCACGGCCTGGATCGTCCAGCCGTCGACGAACACCGCCGCGATCTCCAGCAGCGATCGCTCAGGATCATCCAGCAGGCCTACGCTCCATTTCACCGTGGCACGAAGGGTGCGCTGCCGCGCAGGAAGGTCCACGGCGCCGGTCCCCAGCGCATCCAGGGAGGACACGAGCCGCTCCAGCAGCGCGGGCGGGTCCAGTAGCCGGGTGCGGGCGGCGGCCAGCTCGATGGCCAGCGGCAGGCCCTCCAGGCGCCGGCAGATCTCAGCCACCGCCCCCGCATTGCCCTCGGTCAAGGCAAAGCCGGGCCGGGCCGCGCGGGCCGGTCCACGAATAGCGCCACGGCCGGGGAGGCCGCCACCTCCGCGACCGAGGCAGCACCCGAACCGGCAGGCAGCGGCAGCGGCGGCACCGGGTACTCGTGCTCGGCCCGCAATCCCAGCGCCGTGCGGCTGGTGGCCAGGATCGCCAGCCCGGGGCACCGGGCCAGCAGCTCGCCCAGGTCGGGGGCGACCTGGACCACCTGCTCCAGGTTGTCCAGGATCAGCAGCCAAGCGCCGTCGCCGAACGTTTCGGCCAGCACCTGCAACGGGGAGCCCGTCCGTGCCAAGTCGGCGCCCACCGCCCGGCCTATGGCGGGCAGGACCAGCCCGGGATCGGTGATCGCCTCCAGCGGCACCAGCACGGTGCCTGCGCCGAACCGGTCCCGCAGCCGACCGCCCACGGCCACCGCCAGCCGGGTCTTGCCGACCCCGCCCGGCCCGGTCAGCGTCACCAGCCGTACGCCAGACCGCCCGAGCAGCCTGGCCACCTCGCCGATGGCCCGCTCCCGGCCGATCAGCGACGTTGTGCTCACCGGCAGGCGGCCAGGGCCGCGCGGCCCGCCCGGCGGTAGCGGCTGTGCGGGCGCGGCCCGAGCCGCCCCGCCGGCGGTGAACCGCTCGCTCAGCAGCACCGCCAGGTCATCGCGGACCAGCCGGCTTAGCTCGGCGGGAGCGCGGAAATGACGGTAGGAAGCCGAGGCCTCACGCTCGATGCGGGCCAGCAGATCGGCCAGGCCGGACTCGCGGTCCGGCGCCGGCGCCTTGACGTACAGCAGCCGCGGCAGCCCGCCCGAGAGCTCAAACTCCTCCTCCAGGCCCGAGACATGCGCGCCCGGGGCGGGCTGCCCGTACCGTTGCCAGTACAGCCCGATGAAGACATCGCTTTGGGCCAGGTACTGCTGGTACACCTCGCGCGGCGGGTACGGTCGGGCGCCCAGTTCGAACATCACCGGGGTGAGGCGCAACGCTGAGATGGCGCGAGCGACAGCTCGCCGCTCCTCGGCCAACTCGCCCAGCGTGGAACTCACGAACACCCGCACACGGCGGTCCGGAGTCCGGATGACCGCCTCATCCGGCCGACCCGCGCTGGCCGCCCGCCCCTGATCAGGACCCACCACGCCAGTCTGCAACCAGCCACCTCGGCCAGCAACCCCAACAGGCATCCAACCCCTCAGCCCGCAGCGGTGGTCCCAGCCGGCCAGTCTCCGAGGCCTGGAACCGCGGTCAGAGCGTGGACGTCTATACTGCGGCCGACAACGTCCTCAAAGCTGTCGAGCTGACGAACTGAGGATTCTTGATGCGATTCGCTCAGTCGCACTTTCCTGCCAATCCCCCGGGACCTCCGCCGGTAGACCGCATGTTGTTCGCCGTGTTCATGCACCGAAACCCACAGCATACAGGTGTATTGACCGACAGAATTGCGCATCGTAGTTCAGGCGCCGTGCAAGTCAGAGAGTCGACTGGCGCGGGATCCTCAGTGCGCAGCCCGCTCCGCGACGGCCCGAACGTCAGCATGGACCGTGTGCCGTGAGCGTCGTGTGACAGCATCGCCGCCGACGTACACCGTCGCACTCGGCCAGCTCGCCGTACCCTCACGCTGCTGACGACCAGTGGCAACTGTCCTCATCACCCAGTGCCTGCAGCGGGACTTCGTCGACCCGATCGGTCCGCACGACCCGCTCCCAAACCTCCTTCACGTGGGGCACGCCGAGTCGACCCGGCTTCTCGGGACCGACCCCTCCGCCGGGCCACTGGCCCAACTCGTAGATTGGGCCGCCGGCTGCCCCCAGGCGAAATCGATCTCATCCACGTCCGGGACTGGCACGACCCCGACGATCCGGCCCAGCGCGATCACCTGGCCCAGTTCGGTGCGCACTGCATCAGAGGAACGAGCGGGGCGCGGCTGGTCCTCGGCATGGACGAGCACGCCGCCCCGAACGAGCGCATCGTCGACTCCCTCAACCTCAACGACCTCGAGGGCACCGACCTTGCGGCCCAGCTCGACGAGATCCGCCGGGGCGGTGGTGACGGGAGGCTGCGAGTAGGGGTGGTGGGGGTCTGGACCGAGGCCAAAGTGAGCTTTCTCCTCTATGACCTGAAGACGCGTCTCGGCATCGACGACCTTGCGACGTGCAGCGCGCTGACCGCGAGCGCGTCGCGTGCGCAGCACTTCAACGCGCTCTCACAGCTCGAGAAGATCCTCGGGGTGCGTTGCTTCGAGTCCGTCGCCGAGTTCGTGGATTGGCTCCGGCCCGGCAGCGAGCTCGACCTCCCCTCGCATCCGTCGGCGTTCGAGCCCCGGTTCGTGGTTGCACACGACGGCGCCCTCAGCCCAGTCGACGGGGCCATAGTCGCCTATCTATTCCGCGACAGCACGGAGGTCGATCTCGAGCCCCTTGCCGGCGGCTTCTCGGGATCGCTCGTGTGGCGCGCCACGAGCCACGACGCGATGGGCCACCGTCAGGCTCCTTCGGTAGTGAAGGTCGGCGCAACCGCGCCATGGCCCAGGAGCGCGTCGCCTTCGAACGGGTCGAGGCGGTGCTCGGCAACAACGCGCCGCGCGTGCGGGGCTTTGTCGACCTCGGTGAGCGGGCGGGGCTCAAATACTCTTACGCCGCGATGGGCCAGGGGAGGGTGCGGACGCTTCGGTCGATGTTCGCGGCGGGGCTCCCGACGGGGCAGCTCGTCGCTGTGGTCCGAGCCGCCTTCGAAGAGGTCCTCGGTCCTCTATACGCGGCGGCGCAATACGAGCGTCTCCCCCTCTTCGAGTACTACGGGTTCTCGGCCGCGCTCGCTCCCGTCGTCCGAGAGGCGGTCGCGTCCGTCGAACCGGGCGCACACCGGCAGGCCCTCGAATTTCTCGACGGGTGGAGGCTGCCCAACGTCGTCAGGTTCTACGAGGACTTCTTGCCGCGCCGCCCACCGCGTGAGAACGACCACCACTACGTGTCGTACGTCCACGGAGACCTCAACGCGGCGAATATCTTGGTGGACGCCCACGACAATGTCTGGGTGATCGACTTCTTCCACTCGGCGCCCGGCCATGTGCTGAAGGACCTAGCCAAGTTCGAGAACGACCTGCTGTACCTGCTCACCCCCCTCGCCGGCTCAGGCGAATTGGCCGAGGCCCTGACCCTCACCCGTGCGCTGAGGTCGGTCGTCGACCTGAGGGCCCCACTGCAAGGACCTCCCGACGGGGTGCGCTCCCCCCATCTGGTGAGGGCGTGGCAGGTGCTCGGGCCCTGAGGGGGATCGGCGCGCAGCTATGCCACGACGACCGCCGTCCGGTGCAGCTTCAGGTGGCGTTGCTGCGCTACGCGGTCCAGACCCTGGGCTTCGAGGAGTCGTCGCTCCTGCAGAGGCAATGGGCCCTCGCCTCGGCTTGCTCGCTCGCCGAGCAGATCGTCGAGACCATGGAGGCGGAGCAGACCTTGCGCGTCGACTGGATCGACACCGAGCTCCTCTCCCCGGGAAGCCTCGGCATCACGGTGTGCCCGGGTCGGCGCGATCGAGGACGGGATCTGGGCGCGGATGTGGCTCGGCTGCGGGCCGAGGGAGCAGACCGGGTGCTTTGCCTCCTGACCGACACCGAGCTCCTCTGGGCTGGCGTTGGCGATCTCGGCGTGCGGCTGGAAGCGGCCGGTATCGATTACCTGCGCCTGCCCGTCCCCGACCAAGGAACACCCGACGTCGAAGACGCACGGGCCCTGGCTGACTGGTGTCAGACGGCGACCGCCCGGGGCAAACGGGTCGTGGTCACATGCATGGGCGGATTGGGACGCAGTGGCACGGTCGCGGCCTGCGCGCTGGTGAGGGCGGGCGCGCCGCCTGATGCGGCCATTGCCGCGGTGCGAGCCGCTCGGGCCCCCGTGCCATCGAGACGGTGGGACAGGAGGACTTTGTGGCGACCTTCGCCGCAGAGGAAGCCTGCCGACGCTGAGGAGCGCGGACGAGGATGCGATGGCCCTTCGGCTCGCCCCGGAGCGAGCACCCATAACGACGCAAACTTGGTTCAAAACGTCGTACGGTTCGCCGCTTAGAATCGGCGATCACGGATTCCTGGCCTGAACAAACGAGTTTTAGGCCCGCGCGCGCCATGCTCAGTCGCATGCCGTTCGCGTGGCTCAGGGAGAGCAACAGCGCCCCAGTTGGGTCCCTGGAGCTACTGCTGCCCTAATGTTTAGCTTCAATTGACCTAAGAAGTGCGAGTCGCCGACCAGGGTTGCAGGTTTGACGTGCACATTTCTGCCGTCCCGTTGGCGGAGAAGACTATGTCTTCGCGTAAGGTCCCTGCTACGGTCTGGGTCCCGGCGGGAGTCGCCCCTTCGAAGTACCCGGCGAACGAGTAGGTGAACTTGGCGTTGGCGTTGTCGAAGACACCATGCTCAATTGCCGTCCCGCTGAACGAGCCGTGGGGGGCGATTGCCACGTTGGGGATGACAATCTGGTTAGACCCCGGGAAGGAACCTGCCGGCGTACACTCGACGCCGGCGTCAACCGAGATGTTCGTCAAGCTCCCCGACGAAACAGAGAACGTAAAGCCATCGTAATCGCTGTTCCCGGCGGCCGAGTAACTGCCGGGCACGGCTACGGTCCTCGCCGGGGCCGGTTGCGGGTCATGAGTCGCCAACCAGGGTTGGAGGTTTGACGTGCACGTTTCCGTTGTGCCATTGGCGGCGAACACGACGCCTTCGCGTAGCGTGCCCGCCAAGGTTTCGGGCCCAGCGGGAGTCGCCCCTTCGAAGTACCCGGCGAACGAGTAGGTGAACTCGGCGTTGGCGTTGTCGAAGACGCCATGCTCAGTTGCCGTCCCGCTGAACGATCCGGTTGCCGCGATTGCCACGTTGGGTATGACGATCTGGTTAGACCGTGCGAAGGAACCTGCAGGCGTGCACTCGAGGCCGGCGTCAATGGCGACGTTCAAGAGGTTCGCCCCACCCGGCGAGACGAAGAAGGAAAAACCGTCGTAATCGCTGTTCCCGGCGGCCGAGTAACTGCCGGGCACGGCTACGGTCCTTGCCGGGGCCGGTTGCGGGTCGTGAGTCGCCGCCCAGGATTGGAGATTTGACGTGCAAGTTTCCCTTGTCCCATTGGCGGCAAACACGATGTCCTGGCGTAAAGTGCCGGCAGCAGTTGGCGGCCCGGCGCTGGTCGCCCCCTTCAAATGCCCGGCAAAGGAGTAGTTGAACTTAGCGTCTGCGTTGTCGAAGACACCATTTTCAGTCGCGCTGCCCGCGAACGTCCCGTTGGGCGCGATCGCCACGCTGGGGATGACGATCTGGTTCGACCCCGGGAACGAGCCTGCGGGCGAACAAGTGACGCCGGAGTCAACCGAGATGTTCAAGAGGCTAATGCCACCTGGCGAGACAAAGAAGGAAAAACCGTCGTAATCGCCGTTCCCGCCGGCGGAGTAACTGCCGGCCGCGGCTATGGATTTCGTGCGGACCGGCTGGGGTCGGGGATTAGGTCCAGCAACGAACCGTGCCGCCACCGACACTAGTGACGAGGTCAGCTTCACCCTGCACGTGGCACCGCCGGCGCAGGGGAGGCCCCAGCGGACAAATTTGGAACCGGCCGCGGGCGTGGGTGAAAGAAGTACGGTCGTGCCGTATGCGAACGTGGACGCGCATTTGCCTGGGCACGAAACGCCCGCCGGGCTACTTGTAACGGAGCCGGGGCCGATGATGACCACGGCGAGTATGGACCTGGCGGTAGCCACAGCCGGCGGCGCGAGACCGGACGCGGCTGAGAGAGACAGGGCCGCGACCAGCACGGCGAAGGCGGTCACGGTCTTACGTGACAGGGTCATATTGTTTCCTTTCGAGTAGTCGAGACGATGAGGTCGTTTGGCGTGGCGCCGGTTGCACTGGCTGTCCACTAAGTCGCTGGCGCAACGTCCCGCTGTCCGACACGTACATTCTCCGCGATGCCATTAAACGAAACGTCTGCTACTTCAGAGCGGGCCTGCAGGGGCGAGGGCCACCCGATCGCAGAGATCCGGCTTGTATTATCCTGGATCGCGAAAATGGCCATAACCAACTCGAGAAGGACCCGGACGAAAATTAGATTGAACAAGAAGGACAATGGGCCTAGGATTAGCAGCGTGACAGCACCGAGCGCCGCATTAATCTCGAACCCAGCTATAATGAACCCGATAGTGCCGAGTGCTAGCAGCAACATCCACAGCACATAGAGCACTCGGATGACCCTGCTCGCGATAAGGCTTTTGAACGAGAAATCAAATAGTGATCGTAAAAACCCTTTAGTTTGAGGGTTGGTGGTGTGGTCCTGAGTCATGTCGTCCCATCCTTGTGGTATTGGTTATCGGCTTTATTAGCTAACTTGGGGCTTACTTTTACTTCGACGAGAATTGAACCTCCTCGGCGCGCCGTGATCGGGCTCCCGAGGGGGTCTATTACAATGCGGCTTAGCGGGCTGACAGCTGAGTAAATGGCTGACGGTGGGCCAGGACCGGGTTGATCTCGACCTGTACATCGTGGGCCCCGGCCGTGGGCGAGAACATCGGCCATCTGCCTGATCTGTGCTATCCAATGCCGGAGGGCCCGAAAGGTCCGAGGGGATCGTAGGTGGAGAGACTGCCGGAGGGTGGGACG
This sequence comes from uncultured Acidimicrobiaceae bacterium, assembly GCA_963750465.1. GTDB lineage: Bacteria > Actinomycetota > Acidimicrobiia > Acidimicrobiales > Palsa-688 > Fen-671. The sequence goes on along the minus strand of CAVVRE010000001.1, from coordinate 196,813 downwards.
CCAGGAGCGGGAAGAACCCCCAGGACCAAAGGCGGGCCCGCCATATAGGGGATGTTGTTTCCTCAGCTTTGGATGACCATGCGGGAATGAGGGATGATGTGTTCCATGGGGGCAGCCGGCCACTTCTTCTGGGAGATGTGAGCGGCTCGGCAGTGGCCTTCAACGTGCCAACCGGGACGGTCACCTTCGTCCTGACCGACCTGGACGGCTTGTCGGGGCAACGGGACCCGCCCGAGGCAATGGCGGCCGCGATTGCCCGGCACTACGTGCTCATGGACGAAGCGGTCGCCGAACACGGCGGGGTCCGGCCGATCCAGCGGGGCGGAGGCGACACTGTCGTCGCCGTCTTTTCTCGAGCATCGGACGCCGTCCGAGCTGCTCTGGACGCCCAGCGAGCCCTGAGCGCTCAGGCGTGGCCCGACGGCGAGACGCTGCGGGTGCGCATGGCGGTGCACACCGGTGAGGCGCAGCTGCGTGATGAGGGTAGCTACTTCGGCCACAGCGTGACGCGTTGCACCCACCTGCGGGCGATAGGGCACGGCGGCCAGGTGTTGCTGTCTGACGCCACTGCCGGCTTGGTGGCTGATCGGCTCCCCGAAGGGGCCGACCTGGTCGACCTGGGCATCCATCGGCTCAGGGACCTCGGTCGCCCGGGACGGGTCTGGCAGCTCGTCCATCCCGACGTTGGGTCGAGCTTCCCAGCGTTGCGTTCGCTCGACGCCTTCCCGAACAACCTGCCGGTGCAGCTGACCCCGTTGATCGCCCGTGAGCACGAGGTCGGTGCGATTGGCCGGCGGCTGGGCGAGGACCGGCTGCTCACCTTGACCGGCTCTGGCGGGGTTGGCAAGACCCGCTTGGCCCTGGCCGTGGCCGCCGCCGAGGTGGAGCATTACCGGGGTGGGGTGTGGCTGGTGCCCCTGGCGGGCCTAAGCGATCCCGAGAGCGTGCCCGAGGCGGCGTTGGCTGCCGTCGGCGCGCACCAGGTCTCGGGTCTGCCGAGCGCACAGCTGTTGTCGAGGGAACTCGGCGTCGAGCCATCACTGCTGGTGCTCGACAACTGCGAGCACCTGGTCGACGGGTGCGCCCAGTTGGTCGCGGGGCTGCTCGTCGCCAACCAGGCGACCAGCGTGCTGGCCACCAGTCGCGAGCCGTTGGGGGTCCCCGGAGAGGTGACCTGGCGCGTGCCCTCCCTGGCGGCTCCGCCCGTTGAGAACACCCTGGCGGTATCGGCCCTTTCGCAGTACGACGCCGTGCGCCTGTTCCTCGACCGGGCCAGACGAGCTCGTCCCTCGTTCGCGGCGACCGAGCAGAACGCCCCCGCCATCGCTCAGATCTGCTACCGCCTCGACGGGATCCCATTGGCCGTAGAACTGGCTGCCGCCCGCTGCCGGCAACTGTCGGCACAGCAGATCGCCCGGGAACTCGACGACCGGTTCCGGCTGCTTACCGGTGGGGCCCGAACGGTCCTGCCCCGGCACCGCACCCTGGCCGCGTCCATCGACTGGAGCCATGATCGTCTCGACGACGCCGAGTCGGTCGCCTTCCGTCGTCTTGGTGTGTTCGCTGGGCCCTTCCCCCTCGAGGCGGCCGAGCGAGTGGTGGCCGCTGCCGGTGATGTCGCCGAGGTCGCGGTCTTCGACATCATCAGCCGGCTAGTGGACAAGAGCCTCGTCGCCGTGGAGGACGGCGCCGGCGGCGAACCCCGCTACCGTCTGCTCGAATCACTGCGCGCCTACGCGCTCGACCGGTTGCGGGCGGCCGGGGAGATGGACGCGCTGGGCGATGCTCACGCCCGCTGGTACCTGGGCTGGTTGGAGGCGAATGAGGCCGCTCTTCACCTGGACCTGGTGGTAGCGCAGGTCGAAGCGCTCCATGACGACTTCCGAGCGGCGCTGGACTGGAGCCTCGACAAGCCCGACATCGGTCTGCGTTTGTTGCGCCACCTGGCGCGGGTGTGGCAGGTCTGCGGCCGACTTAACGACGCCATGCCGGCTGTTGACCGGCTCCTGACCGAGGACAACGCCACTCGCTTCGGGCCTGAGTGGGTCGGCGCTGCGCTTCCGGCGTCCATCCTGGTCGACATGGCACGTGGTTTCAGCGAATCGGTGGCCCTGCTCCAGAAGACCGAACGCCTGGCCACCGAGCTTGGCCACGAATACGAGGCGACGGTCGCCGGTTGGCTTGCCACATCAGGGGACGCCGCGGCCAGCCAAGCGGCTCGTGACGCCGCTCGCGAGCATGGCGATCCCTACTTCTACGTAATGGCGCTTATCTCTCACATTCACGCGCAGATCGAAGCCGACCCTCGGGCGGCGCGGGCGTTGGACGCCGAGGAACTAAGAGCTGCCTCGGAGGGGAGCAGCCTTCTTGGCGAATATGTCAACTATGCCAGCGCTCACGCGGAGCGAATTCCCGGCAACCTGCGCCGGTGCATCGAACTGACGAGCGACCTGACGAGGAGCCGATCCCCATTGACCGTTTTGGGCGCCGTCAACGTACTGAGCTTCGCGGCCCTCCTATCCCGGGACGAGGCCGCCATCATCGCGGCGGTGGAGGCCGCTGAGCGTAGGCTGAATACGACCTCGGATACCTGGGACATAGTGCAGCACCGCCTGCGCCTGCTTCGAGGCGAGCCCAGCCGGGTCGATCCTCTCCTTCGCGACAATGCTGACAACCTCACCCAGAGTGGGCTGCACCTGTTCCTGAGGGAGGCCATTGACGCAGGGGACGGCACGCTGGCCATCGCCGCAGCCCGGGGCCAAGCTGAGCGCGGGCCTTTCAGCCAAGCGGTGCTCGCCGCCACCGAGGCGGCCGTCTCCAACGACGAGGACCGCTGGCACGACGCATTGCGGATCGCCGCTGAGCACGGTCTGCGGCTCATTATCGTCGACGCCCTGGAGGGGCTCGCTGTCGCGGCTGCCCGTTCCGAGAGCTGGGCCGAGTGCCTTCGCTTCTACGGCGCCGCCCAACGCCTGCGCGCTGAATGCGAGTACCGGTGGCGTTTCGGGCTAGAAGAGCAAGTCTTGGACCTAGCCATCACAGCCGCCCGCCAACAACTGGACTCCGCTCAGGCCGTCCGCGCCGAGGCGGAAGGACGCGCTCTCCCCTGGGCCGATGCTGTCCGCTACGCCCGTCGAGCCCGGGGCGAGCGCAAACGGCCCCGCCACGGCTGGGCCAGCTTGACCCCGACCGAGGAACATGTCGTCGCCCTGGTGGCCGAGGGCCTCACCAACCCCGAGATCGCCACACGGCTCCTCATGGGCCGCTCCACCGTCAAGACCCACCTGGAGCACATCTTCGCTAAACTCGGTGTCACTTCTCGCAGCGACCTCGCCTCCCAGGCGGCGCGGCGACCGGTTTAACGGTGGCTCGGCGCAAGCCGGCGGTCGACCCAGAACGCATTTGTCCGGTGTCGGAGGACGGACTCGAACTTTGCTCCACGGCCCCTTGTTGTCGATAGCGGCTGGTCAGAGCTTCGCCCTGCGGTCTAACACTCCCCCGGTGGCGACCAGCGCGATGACCGAGCACAAACGAAGGTGCTCCCCGGCGCCGCCCCATTCCCCCACGAATCTTTGGGCACCCTGTCGACCGACTCGGAAAGATGGTGCCAGTGAGCGATAGCCCAAGTCCAACGCACCAGCGTGTAATCGGGATGATCGGGGGGATGAGCTGGGAGTCGACGGCTGAGTACTACCGGCTTGCCAACGAGCTGGTCCGCGAACGCCTCGGGGGGCTGCACTCGGCTCGCCTGGTCCTGGCGTCAGTGGATTTCGCCGAGGTGGAGCAAATGCAGGTCACAGGTGAATGGGAACGGGCCGGCGAACTGCTGGCGGGTGCGGCCAAGTCCCTGGAGGCCGCAGGGGCCGATTTTCTGGTGCTCTGCACGAACACGATGCACAAAGTCGCTGACCAGATCGAAACGGCAGTCTCTATCCCGCTACTGCACCTGGGCGACGCCACTGCGGTGGCCGTAAAGAGGGCAGGGCTCAGGACTGTCGGGCTGCTCGGGACCGCATTCACCATGGAACAGTCTTTTTACCGGGACCGGCTTGCCCGCCATGGGCTCACCGTTCTCGTACCCTCACCACCCGAGCGAGCTGAAGTGCACCGCGTCATCTACGAGGTCGCGGGCGGCCGCGAGCAACGAAGCGAGGTACCGCAAGGCCGACCGCTCGTGCTTTCCCAGACCGAAGTCCAATACCAAGTTGGTCCGATGCGAACTGCGTGTATCGCCAACCACACGAGGCAGACCTCTAGGACGTCCGTCTTCCCACCCGCGTTGCTATCGCCGAACAGCGGGATCATCCGTTGGTCTAGTGTGTGTCGAAGCGCCAGCCTGCGGTCTTCGATTTCGCCCGCCCATCCCCGTAAGCGGCGCCGGCTACACCGAGCTATACCGCCGGCCAGTAGGCGGAAAGGCGGGTCGCTCGATGCCGGCGGCCCAGTGCCCGATACTGAGGGTCCGTTAGTGTCGATCGCAGGACAAGGACCACGACGCACGCGCCCCCACTGGACCGTGGTCAGTTCGAAATACCTCGGCCGTCCCAGGGGGGTTGACCACGGGCGGCACTACCTTTGCAAGGATGAACCGCTCTCGATTAGTGGCGTACTGCCTGAAGAAGCCCGGTGCCTGGCTCGACGAACCCTGGCCCGGCGATGAGGTAGTGAAGGTCGCTGACAAGATCTTCGCATTCCTGGGGGCAGTGGACAGCAGAACGCCGACGGTGACCATTAAGTGCGGCCGGAATGCAGACGATGCGCGCGAGCTTCGCGACCAATACCCAGACGCGGTGACCGTTTCCCGCTACATCGGGCACCGGGGATGGAACTCGATCCGCATTGATGGCAGTGTGCCCTTGGATGAGCTCGAGGAGCTGGTCGACGCTTCCTATGAGGCTATTGTCAGGGGGCTCCCGAAAAGCCGCCAGCCATAATTGGGCCTTGCCCGAGGCGCCGCTCAGCCGGGCAAGGCGTGCAGGTTGGCTCGGCTGACCTCGACACGGCGGTCGGGGATGGCCTCCCGCCGCTCAAACCCCGCAAGGTGAAGGGCGCCGGCACGGAGCGCACCCCGGAGCGCCCGATCGCCCTGCCCGACGAGGTCGCGAGGCTGGCCGATGCCATCCACTCCCAGCACCTGGCGTGTGTTAGCCGCCTGCTGCTCGGTCCGCTTCGGTCAACTGGGCGACGTGCGGGCCCGACTCGGCCGCTGAACCGCACGATGACGGTCAAGAAGGCTGCAGTCGAGGTCTCCGGTGGGTGAGTGCTATTCGGACTTCCCAAGACAGGCGCCAGTCGCCCCGTGTCTCGGTCCCGCCAGAGCTAGTGCCCCTGGTCGGGCGCAACAAGTTCTTTAGCCCTCGCCAGGGGCCGCCCGACTGCGCTGGTCCCTCCGCTGGCGAATCGGGGCGCTGGCCAGAAAGAGAGCCATCAGGGTCATTAGCCCTCCGAGGAGGGCCGTTGGCCTTGGCCCGTACCTGGTGAGGATGAATCCGCCGGCCAGGGAACCTCCGGCAATGCCGGCGTTGAACGAAGCGGAGGCCCACGCCGAGGCGATGTCCGTGCTCGCCGGGGCAACCTCAAGGAAGCGGTTTTGGTTGCTCACGTCGTAGGCGCCGAGAGCGGCGCAGGCAGTAGCGGTGAGCGCGATGGCCGCTGGTAGAACTCGACCTGCGATGTAGAGGGCGATCAGAGCCGGCGCCATCACGGCCACCGGGACGAGGGGCGCAACTCCCGGTCGCCGCCGGGACAGGACAGAACCCGCGAAAACCCCTCCCACCATCGACGCCCCGATGACGAGGAGCACAGCGGCCAGGTCGTGGAGGGCGAGGCCGGCGACCTTTGTGAGGAACGGGCTTATGTACGTGTACATGCAAAAGAACCCGCATACGGCCAAGGCGGTCGTCACTATGGCGAGGCGGTAGCGCCGACGGTCGGGTGCCGAGCCGGTCCCGGCGTGGGTCTGCGCCGGGTGGTAGTTAGGCAGGGCTAGCGCGATCGGGACCGACACGACGGCCCCAAGAACGCCGACTCCAAGGAACGCGGCGCGCCAACCAGCCAGCTGCCCAAGCCAGGTACCGGCCGGGACGCCGATGACAACGGCCAGAGAGCCGCCGCCGAGGATCCAGCCCACGGCCCGGCCCGTCATCTCGGCCGGGAACAGGCTGGCGGCGGTCGGGATCACCAATGACCAGAACAGGGCTTGCCCTAGTGCGGTCATGACCCGCACCGCCATCAACCAGTCGTACCCGGGGGCGGCGGCGGCGGCGACCGAGGTCGCGACGAAGACTGCCATGACGGCACAGATCGTGGTCTTCCGGGGCAGACCTCTGGTGAGGTGAGCCAGCGGAGCGGAAAGCGCCACATTTATGGCCGCGTAAACGGTCACAAGCCGGCCCGTTGCCTCCAGCGATACGTGCAGGTCGTGCGAGATGGGCTGCAGGAGGCCTACAGGGAGGGTCTCGGTCGTCACGTAGGCGAAGGCGGCGGCGCTCAGGGCAACCAGGGCGGCCATGGCGGCGAAGGGGTCGCGACTGTGTAAAACGATCTCGGGCGCGCCGCGCCCGTCTTGATGGGTCACGGAGTTTCGTTGGGGGGCTATCTCATCCCCGCCGTAGCCATCAGTCATCGCTGTGCTCCGCCCACGATCTCCAACGGCAAGGCCCGCCATGAGGCCGATGGTTTCTACCGGTGCCAGAGCGGCAAGCCGGAGGCCCGGTCCCCACGCCGGCTTCAACCCGAGCGGTAATGCCGGCGCAGGGCCGGTAATTCGTGCCACCTGTGCGGTAGGGAGCCACGGTCATAGACTCGCCAAAGCCTAGTTCTGCGGGCTCCAACGGCCGTTTTCTCGGGTTGAGGGGGGAGGGGCGAACAGGACCGGGAGGGCGGGTAGAGGGAGAGATCAGTCAGCCAGAGAGCGCGACAAGGTGTCTAGCGACGGGCAGTACACGCTGAGTGCTAGCTCGAGGCTCTCGATTCGACGGCTCACTCGAGCCGCACGCCGCGCCATTTGGCCGCACTCACGCTCGCTCTGCGATTCGATTCGAGCGTCAAGTCTGTTCGCCGCACAGCAGTAGGGTTGACGCGTCTTGCAGAGCGCCCGCTGTTCGCGGCAACGCAACACGAAATGAGTAGTGATGCCGAAACTCAAGATTGGTGTCTCTGGCGCCCCTCGTGCGGCAAGCTTCCTGGCTGGCCTCCGCGCCTACGCCGCGAGGACTGAGATCGCCGCTGTGTACGACCCCGACCCGGTCGCTCTGAAGTCCTTCACCGCGAAATGCGACGTAGTTGCCGTCGACCATTACGACGCTCTGCTCGAACGAGTTGACGCGGTGATTGTCGCCTCACCCCAGCACCATCACGTCCCTCAGGCGGTCGCTGCCCTCCGCCGCGGCATCCACGTGCTCAGCGAAGTGCCGGCCGCCGTGAGCTTCGACCAGGCCCAACAGTTGCTCGAAGCCGTTAGGACGAGCACGGCCTGCTACATGCTGGCAGAGAACTACTGCTACACCCGGGACAATCTCGTAGTAGCCGCCATGGCACAAGCCGGTTGCTTTGGGGACCTGTACTTCGGCGAAGGCCAGTACCTGCACGAAATGAAGACCTGGCACGTAAAGCCAGACGGACAGCGGACATGGCGCTATTACTGGCAGGTCGGGCGGGCTGGCAACACGTACCCGACGCACAGCATCGGTCCTCTCCTCCGGTGGTTCGCCGACCGTATCGTCGCCGTCAGTTGCACGGGGTCCGGCAGGCACACCGACCCAGAGCACGAGATCGACGATATGGTCGTGCTCCTGTGCCGGACATCGCGCGGCGCTCTGCTAGAAGCTCGGCTTGACCTTCTTTCCAACCGGCCCCACCTTTTTGACTATTACAGCCTGCAAGGGACCCTAGGCGCTTACGAGTCAGCCCGGGCGCGTGGCGATGACAGCAGGATATATCTCGAGGGCCGCAGCCCCGGGTCGGAGTGGGAGCCACTGGCACGCTACGTCGAGGAGTTCTTGCCCGAGCAGTACCGCCAGCCCGACTCGAACGCCGGTCACTGGGGCGCTGACACCTGGCCAGTGCGGGCCTTCGTGGAAGCGGTCACTACCGGCCGGACGCCGGAGATCGACGTGTACGCAGCACTAGATATGACACTGCCGGGGCTGGCGTCCGAGGCATCGTTTTATCAGGCCGGGGCCTGGGTGGCCGTGCCCAACCCGAGGATGATGGACGCCGGGATCGGCGCGGAGCCGGGGCGCGAGGCTCCGCTGGCGTGACCGCGGGCACGGACGACTCCGGCGCCAACCCGGGAGCCGGGATCCCGGCGAGAGGCACCCGACGGCGATAGGCAACGAGGCCTATGTCGATACGACGGCTAAGTGGAATAGTAAGCGCTCATCCCGCCGTCCACGGGTAAATAGGCGCCCGTGATCCCGGAGGCATCCGAGGAACTGAGGAAAGCGATAACCCGGGCGACTTCCCGGGCCTCGAGCATCCGGCCAAGGGGCTGTTGACGAGCCACCCGCACGTGCGCCTCCTCGGCCCCCACCTCTCGGACGAACTCCTCGTTCATCGGGGTGTTCACCCACCCTGGGCACACCGCGTTACACCGCACGCCCGAAGTCGCGTAGCTGACAGCGATGTCCCGCGTTAACGCCAGCACAGCTGCCTTCGAGGCGCTGTAGGCGGCCGAGCCCGGCTCAGCTCGGAGCGCCATCACCGACGAAACGTTGACGATGGACCCGCTCCCCCGGGCCACCATCGGGCGTAGTACTGCCCGGCACAGGAGAAACATGGCCCGCAAGTTGACGGCGAACACCCGGTCCCAGTCCTCGTTCGTCAGGTCCTGTACGTCCGCGTTGTGCATGACGGCCGCATTGTTGACGAGCACGTCGGGCCCGCTCAGGCCCTCGGCCCGCTCGAGCACCGAGAGGGAAGTCCTGTCATCGGCGATGTCAGCTGAAATGGCATGAACATTCGGGCCGAGGGAACCGAGCGATTTTAGTCGCGCCGAGTTCGCGTCGACACCAATCACTGTGGCCCCGAGTTCGGCAAAAAGGGCCGTAGTGGCGAACCCGATGCCGGACGCGGCGCCGGTTATTATGGCAACTTTCCCCTGGAACTGCATCGAGGCCACCGCTTAGGCCGCGAGCGTCGTGACGGTGAAAATACTCCTGCCCGGGACGGTCAGCGCTTGGCCCGAACCCGGAGACGATGTCCGGTAGCAAACTTCACAGCTGTCATAAGCATCCCATGCCAGCGCGGCGGTGACACCCATATTCATCGCCCGCACCAGACGCCGCGCCGAAGAGATTGCTATATCGAGCTCGTGCTCGCCGGTGTTGTCAAGGTCGCCGTACTCGGTTAACCACAACGCCGGCTCGCCGATTTTCGGCCGTAATTCCAGTACAGGCGCGTAATCCACATCGTCGCGGTAACAATGCAGCCCGGCGACGTCGAGCAGCGTGGCGGTGCCGGACCGCCCCGAGAGGAACTTCAGATAGTCAGGGATGACACGGGCCCGGTCGAAACCAACGATCTTGATGTGGGCCAGTGCGTCTTCGCTCGGGCGGTCGCGTAGTTGCTCGAGCACCGCGCTGGCCACGGGGGCGTCAGCAAAGGGGCCCTCCGGTGGACCGATATCGGTCTCGTTGAGCGGGCCGAAGTACGGGACCGCCAGGCCTTCCCCTCGTACGGCCCGCCGGACGAGCGAAACGAGCATTTCGACGTAGCTGTCTCCGTCGACCAGGGTCACGCCGTCAGGCCCGCACATCGAACGGGGGACGGGACCGCTGACGTTGAGCAGGATGATGGCCCCGCCGTTCTCGAGGTGGCGGGCCACCGCCCAGGCGTCCCGGAACTCGGGCGAGCGGTAAATCTCCTCGCTGTGGGCGCCAAACTCTCTCGACCCCCTCTCTCCGCTCTTGACACCCCGCTCACCCCGGCGCCTCTCAGCGACGGGCCGGGGCCCGCTACCGGGCTCTCCGGCGTCTGCCCGGCCGGGGCTCTCACCCGCTGGGCTGGTCCAGTTTGCAGGATGCAACACGCGCCGAGCGTACGTCAACCGGCTGGCGGGCGAAGGCGGCGAGAGCGAATACCGAGCAACTCGATTTCAATTCTGTCCCTCGAGGGGAGTTCCGCGCCTACACGCCGGTCAGGCCGACCGTCTCCACTCGAGGAGCGAGTTTGCTACTCTTGCCGGCTCAACACTCAGGGTACGAAAATGAAACCAGCTTTGCGGACCTGTTGTCGCAGCCCCTCTTTGGCCATATGATCGCGACATGGCTCAGGCTAGCGAGCCGATTGTGCCACTACGGGCAACACCGGCTGCCCCCGTCGCTCCACGGGCCTGCACGCCCCTTCGACCAGGGCCGCTGTCCGTTACTCCCCCTGAGTTCGCACCGGCGGGTGGGCGCTATCGCGTCCGCGCCGCGGAGCGGATGGTGGCGCTGCTGCAGGTGCTGGCCGAAAATGATGGCCGCGCCAAGACGCTCGGCGAAACCGCTCACCGCTCCGGGATGCCCGAGTCAACTGCGTTGCGCTACCTGGCCACGCTCTCGAACACGGGCCTGGTCGAGAGGGAGGGCAATGGCGCCGAGGGCCGCTACCGCCTCGGGTTGGGGCTCTTCTCTCTGGCGGCACGTGCCCTTGGCCACTTGGACGTGCGGGCCATTGCCCTGCCCTACATGCAACAGCTGCTCGAGCGCTATCAGGAGACCGTCAACCTGGCGGTCTTCCGCCAACGGCGCCTGGTGATAATCGAGGTCCTGGAGGGACTGCGGTCCATCCGCCAGGGCGCCCGGGTGGGCGAACAAGACCGGCTGCGCTCAACGGCGCTGGGCAAAGCCGTATTGGCGATCCACACTGACGACGAGGCTCTGGCGCTGCTTGTGGGCGAACCGACGGACACCATGACGCTGAGGGCAAAGAGGACCGACGAGGCCATGCTCCGCGAGCTCGACGCCATCCGTCAACGCGGCTATGCCATCGATGACGAGGAGAGCGAAGTGGGGTTGCGGTGCATCGGGGTGGCCCTGGCCCAGGGGCACGGCCGTGCGGTGGCGCTGTCGATCAGTGGGCCATCGCACCTCTTCTCGCCGGATTTGGCCGCGGAGGCGGGGACGGTACTCGCTGGCGTGGCCGCGCAGCTCGAGCACCTGATCCGCGACCGCGCTCTGAGCTCGAGCCGCGACACACGAATTTGAAAACCAGTTTCTGTTAACGCGTTGACTCCGGTCGAGCGCCTCTCCCATAATTAGGCATTCGGGTTGCGGACGAAGGTTTGTCTTCAACGATGGGGTTTGAAATAAGGGGGCCGATGTGACGGCTTTGCCGCTCCGCGGGGTCTTTCCCGTGCTGCAAACGCCCTTCGACGGCAGCGGCGCGATCGACGCGCCGGTATTGCACGACGAGATCGGTTGGGTCTTCGACTGCGGCGCCCACGGCGTAACCGTGGCTATGGTCTCGGAGCTCCTTCGCCTGTCCCATTCCGAGCGTCTGGAGCTGACCAGTCTGGTGTGCGCGGCCTCGGGCGGTCGGGGCCCGGCGATCATCAGTGTCGGTGCGGAGAGCACTAGGGTCGCCGTCGCGTTCGCCGAGCACGCTCAATCGGTGGGAGCGGCGGCCGTAATGGCGATACCGCCACTGTCGGTCGCCGCCCTCGATGGCGAGCTCGAAGGCTACTACGACGCCATCGTCGCGGCTGTCGACGTCCCCGTCGTCGTCCAGGATGCGAGCAGTTACGTGGGCGCCCCGATCCCAATTGAACTATTGGCCAGGCTGCACGACAAGCACGCCGACCGCGTCTATTTCAAACCGGAGGCGCAACCCATCGGCCCGCGGCTCAGCGCGCTCTTGCGGGCCACCGGCGGAGAGGCACAGGCCTACGACGGCTCGGGCGGAGTGGCCTTGATCGACACTTTCCATCGCGGGATCGTCGGCTCGATGCCCGGAGCAGAAGTGTGCTGGGCGATAGCGGCGATGTGGCAGGCGCTTTGTCGTGGCGACGACGACACGGCCTACCGCATCAGCCTCCCGTTGACGGCCCTGCTCGCCACCCAGATCGGCTTGGACGGCTATCTGGCCGTCGAAAAGTACCTTCTCGTCAAGCAGAAGGTGTTCGCCCACGCGGCGCGGCGGCCCCCCCTCGGATTCGAGCTCGACGACACGACGGCGGCGCACGTCGATACTCTCTTCGACCTTCTTTCATTTGCCTGCGAACAACGACCGTCTTCAGACAGACAAACCACCACCAACACATAGCCCAAAAGCCGTAGGAGCACGAACGGACATCCAACAAAAGGGGTACCTCGATGCCAACAAAAAAGACAGCCCACAAACGGCCCGGGAGGCGCTTTACGTCCCGTGCCCTGACGATCTCGGCGCTCGGCTGCGTGCTCGCGTTCGGCAGCCCGAGTATCGCGGTGTCCTCAGCGTCACAGGTGAGTGCGGACGCCCAGAAGACGACCCTGATGATCATGACCAACCCGACAACGTGGCTCGGGATGACGAAGAAAACGTCAGGTGGTTCCAATTCGATCGCGGCCTGGTACACCTACTACCACTCGATCTGGGCCAAGGACTTCCCGAACGTCAGCATCCAGGAGATCACCGTCCCCAATGACACGGTGGAGATCACCAAGACGCTGCTCGGTGTGGAGTCGGGCAACCCACCTGACCTGGTGGCGATGCACGGCCAAATCCCTCAGCTCGTGCAGCGCGGGGCGCTTACCAACCTGACCCAGTACTACAACAAGGCTGGGATCAAGCCGAGCGACATGCTGGCGCCGCTATCGAGGTTTGCTCAATACAAGGGCCAATGGTATGCGATGCCGGGCGCCTCGAGCCCCACCCAGAACAGTATTTTCTACATCCCGAAGTACGTACAGGCCGCCGGCATAAACCCCAAGGCCGTCCCGTCGACGTGGCCGGCTTTAATGGCGGCCAGCAAGAAGGTCGTCAAGTTCGGTCCGAACCACACCCTCGAGCGAGTGGGCGAGCCCGTCTTGTTCGGCTCGACCGGCGACGAGGCACCAGGCTTCTACTACACCATCGGTGGCCTGTACTGCGGCTACGAGGCTTACTGGAACGCCAAAACCGGCTTCCACCTCAACGCCCCGTGCCTGCTCAACTTCGCCCGCTACGAGCAGCAGCTCGTAAACCTATACGGTGGTTGGAAGACCTACCAGAAGTTCATTTCCGGGGACCCCGGTCCCTGGAGCTGTTCGCCCAACGACTACACCGCTACGGGAAAGATCCTCTTCGAGGAAACCTTCGCTTACTGGGACGGCGTCCAGTTCGACCGCTGCTACAACCTGCAGTGGGCCTGGGCCCCGTTCCGACCATGAACGGGACCAACCAGCAGGCGGCGCAGATGTTCCAGACCCAATGGTTCGTCGCCATCCCGCGGGGGGCGAAAAACCCACAGCTGGCCTTCGATTTCTGGCTGAAGACGGTCTATGACAACGGCCAGCTGACCGGTCCCACGACCAACGGCTACGTCCGGCCTTCCACCGCCGGGGCGTGGTGGAAGGACCTGGTCAATGTCGAGGCGTCGACGCGTGCGGCCAAGCACTTCCCCGGCAACCCGATGGCCAACTTTGTCCCGCTCGAGACCAAGGAAGCAGCGCTCGGGCAAGGACAGTATGCCAAAAGCACGATCGGCGCCTACGTGGACACGGCGATCGGCGACGCCTGGAACAACGTGATGTACAAGGACGAGTCGGTGACTAAGGCCTTCGACGACGCGCAGTCCCTGGTCGAACAACAGGAGCACTCGCAGCCGGGTGGCATCCTGGCCGATTCTGCCGGCTAACTAAGGGACGACGCTGCGACATCCACGAAAACCTTGGATAGCCATGGTTACGCCGGCCCGAGCAGTACCTCTCGGGCCGGCGGAGCCGTGTAAAGCGTGGACACCGACGCCGGTCCCAAGTATGCCTTTTCAAACGTAGCCGGCTTGCAAGGAGGTGAAAGTTGACCGCTACGACTGGCCCTGTCGTTGGTAACGAGCGGTTGAAGGGCCGCGCCGAAACGGCGCCCCGGGCACCGACGGTGCGCCGGCGCCGGTCGAGCCGCCGCCGCCGGGAGCTGTGGTACGGGCTCGCGTTTATTGCCCCCTGGTTGATCGGCGTGGTGGTCCTGCAGGCTTACCCGCTGCTGATGACCGTCTACTACTCCTTCACCAACTTCACCGGCCTCAACTTCCCGCCCGGGTGGGTCGGGTTCGAAAACTTCCGAGAGGCTTTTTCGCAGCCCGACTTCTGGACGGCGGTCGACAACACGCTGTGGTGGGTCCTGATCAGCGTGCCGACGACGCTCGTGGTCGGGTTGGCCCTGGCCATTCTCCTCAACCGGGCCTGGAAGGGGATGGCGGCGATCCGGACCCTCATATACCTCCCGAGCATGTTCCCCTATATCGGTGCCGGGATCGTGTTCGCCTGGATCTTCAACCCAACCTCTGGCCCGGTCAACAGCATCCTCGGATTTGCCCACATCCCCCAACCGGGCTGGTTCATCTCGCCGACCTGGGCCAAGCCCGGGCTCGTGCTGCTGTCCCTCTGGCAGGTCGGCCCGGTGATGATCATTTTCCTCGCCGGTCTCCAGGCCATCCCGACCGACGTCGTCGAGGCGGCGATCGTAGACGGGGCCGGCCGGTGGCGGCGGTTCCGCTCGGTCGTACTCCCGTTGCTCACCCCGACCGTGTTTTTCAACGTCGTGCTGGGGCTGATCGGCGCCTTCAGCCTGTTTACTCAGGCCGTCGCAGTGTCGGCTGCGGCCGGCAACACGGGAGGCCAGGCGGGTAGTGCCCAACTGGGCGCCCCGGACAACTCGCTGCTCTTTTACCCGGTCTATCTCTATGAGCAGACTTTCCAGAACTTCAACTTCGGGGTCGGAGCAGCAATGAGCTTGCTGCTGACGGGGGTCGTCGGCCTTCTCGCCGCCCTTTTGTTCCTGAGCGCGCGCCGCTGGGTTTTCTACCCGACCGAACCGGCGCAGGGCTTCTAGGGAGCCCCACGATGAGCGTCGCCACCAGTACGCTGCCGGTGGGCGCCACGGGTTCGACAGGACCGGCACGCGCCAGTAGTACCGCAACGGGCCGGTCGAAATGGGCCCGGTACGGCCCGGGTTACCTCCTCGTTGGACTGGTGACTCTCCCGTTCCTGCTGCCCATTTATTGGTTCGTCATCGGCCTGTTCAAGCCGCCCGCCGAGCAGGTGCACATCCCGCCGCTCTGGCTGCCCCAGCATTGGTCCCTTACCAATTTCCGGGGCCTTTTTTCTACCCAGGGGTCGAACCTGCTCACGTACGCGGGGAACACCCTTTACATCTCCGTCTTCACGGTCGTGGCTGCACTCGCGTCCTCAGCGCTGGCGGCCTACGGCTTCTCGCAGTACCGCTTCCGCGGCCGCGACGCCCTGTTCTGGACGGTCATCCTCACGCTCATCCTGCCGAGTTGGGCAACGATCATCCCGCAGTTCCAGTTGTTCACGTGGCTGCATTGGGTCGGGGGGCTGAACCCCCTCACGATCCCCAACCTGTTTGGGGACCCGTTCACCATTTTCCTTATGCGGCAGTACATGCTGACCATCCCGGCGGACTACGCCGAAGCGGCCCGAGTGGACGGAGCCGGAGAGCTGAGGATCTTCTGGAGCATCATGGTGCCGATGATCAAGCCTGTGATCGCGGTGGCCGCCGTATTTGCGTTCATATACTCCTATAACAATTTTTTTGCTCCGCTCGTCTACCTCACCAAGCCGAGTAGCTATACGCTCGCCCTCGGGGCATACCAGTTCGTCCAGGTGCATGGGACACCGGATATCGCCGAGATAATCGCGTACACGGGGATCGTTGTGCTGCCCCTCATCGTGGTCTTCGCAGTAGCCCAGCGCCAGATAATCCGCGGTGTGCGCATAACGGGTATGCGATGACAGCCGCCGCACCGGCCAACAGTGCACCGGCGCCCCCTCAGCTGCACATGGGCCGGCAGGTCGACCGAACCCCGGCAGAACTCCCCGCACCGCAATTGCCATACGGTTTCAGCATTATTGGGGTGGACGCCTCACAGGCTCCCGCGCTCGCTGCTGTGCTGGCCGAAAATGGCGAGCTAGGCGAGTGGGACGACGAGCGAGCCCGTTCTCTGTTCGACGAGGGTGGCGATGCCAGTGTCGACCTGTGCTTCGTGGTGGTTTCGGCTATAGGCCAGCCCGTGGCAACGGCACAGCTCGACGTGCACCACCGCGGCCGTTACGCCGGCCTCGCCGAGGTGGGGTGGGTAGCCGTCGTCCCCGGGATGCGCGGGCGTCGGCTCGGCTCGGCCGTAACCCAGGCGGTCGTCGACGAGGCGGGGAAGCTCGACCATCCCGAGGTGTTCCTGCGCACCGATGAGTGGCGATTGCCGGCGGTAGTGAGCTACCTGCGGATCGGTTTCCGGCCCTGGTTCGTCGAACCAATGGCGGCCGAGCGCTGGCAGCGCGTCGTCGGTGAACTTAACGGGCCGGCAAGAGCCATCGGCGAGGCGGGGCTCGAGGGACCCTGGGTGCCGGAAGGCCTCCCGCCCGGGACCCTCCTTTACGGGGAAGGAAGCAACTTCCGCGAGACAGGCGCCGGTGGCCCGGCACCACAAAATTGAGCGAGGAGGCAAGTGGCCGCGACACAGGAAGCTGACATTGCCATAATTGGGGCCGGCATCATTGGCCTTAGCTGTGCTTACGAGCTGGCGCGGCAGGGAGCCGGACGGGTCGTGGTGTTCGACAAGGGCGGGCCGGTGTTTGGGACCACGGGAGGCTCGGCCGGGGTTATCTGCCCCGTAGAATTGGGCGACCCGTACATAGTCATGGGCTTGCTCGGCTACGCCCGGGTTCTCGAGCTGGCATCGGAGCACGGCTTGGGCTACCAACAGCGGGGGGGGCTCAGGGTCGTCTACGAACCCGACGACCCGTCCCTCGACAAGGACGGCCTCGACGATCGCTTCCGAGGGACCGACCCAGGCTCTCTGCACTACGCTGAGGTGCTCGACGCCGACCAGGTACTCGAGATCCTGCCGTGGGCAAAGCGGCGCAGTGATACCGCCGCCGTTCGGACGCTACGCGGCGGGCGCTATTACCCCAACCAGGGTTTTGTAAACGCTTACGAGCTCGTCACCCTCTACGAACGCCTGGCTCGCGGGACGGCGAAGGTGTCGGTTCAGTGGGTGACGCCGGTACTGCGGGCAGAGGTGGCAAACGGGTCGGTCTCCTCCCTCGTGACCCGGCGGGGCACCTGGCGGGTCGGACAGGTGCTCAATGCCGGGGGGCCGTGGGGGGCGAAGGTGGCCGGCATGGCCGGCACCACCGTCCCCCTCACGCCGCAACGGATCCAGGTCTGTGTGGCCAAGGCACCCGGCGGCGGAGAGATCGCGCCGCTGACAGGTGTGCCCGCAGTGCTCGACGACGGGGAGTCAGTGTGGTGCCGGGGCGAGGAAGGGGGCATGCTGCTCTTCGGGCAGCACCATCACTTCACCAGGCCAGGAGAGAGCACCGACCCCGATTTCGTCAACCGGGTCAATGACACGGGCTACCCGGCGCAAGTGGCGAGGTTGTACTCGCCGTGGTGGTCGTTGCCCGAGAAGGAGTTCATGAACGGCTGGTGCTGTGTGTACGGCACCACGACCGATGGCTACCCAATCGTCGCCCGCGACCCGTCAGTGCGCAACCTCTACCACGCGCTCGGGATGAACGGCCACGGGATCACCATCCACGCCGCCATAGCTCTCAGCGTGTGCGAGCTGCTGCTGCGCGACTCGTCGAAGCTGGACGTGACTGATCAGTTGGCGATGCCGCTCACATTGGACCTGTCCTGTTTCGACCTGCAGCGATTCGAGAAGGGGAATCCATGAACCAGTTGGCGCAAAGGAAGAGTGGGCGGCTGTCGGTGCCCGGAGTGGGATTAGCCCCCGGCGTACGGCGTTTGCATTCGTTCGAGCTTGAGGCCGAAGCGGCGCTCGGAGCCACCGGGTACCGGTTGGTGCTCGCGGACAGCGGCGGTCACCGGGTGACCCTTGTATCCGAGTCCCCCTCGTTCGACCTCGGCCCCGTATGGCAAACAATTGCTCCGGGGTACGTCCGCTACAACACCTTGAGCTATGACGACTCTCGGGCGGCGCTTAAATCCGGCCGTGCGGGCGGTTTTTTGAAGGGCCGGATTATAGAGGACATCCCGCGAGACGCACCGCTCATGTCCTGGGAGGCGGCGAGCCGGGCGCACTACCGCTACCTCGCCAACCTGCCGGAGACGGCCGAGCGCGGAGAACGCGGCCCGCTATGGGCCCGGCACGCCTGGATCTACCTCGAGGGCGGCGAGCTGGCCACGGTCGCATACCCCGGCCTTCACTACCCCTTTCATATATGGAGCTTGCTGCGCTACCGGGAGCTTGACCCCGCCGCCGGCCCAGCTGTCAGCCACATGTTGGCGGCCATCGGCCGCTTGACGATGGCGACCCGTACTCCGGACGACTGGAGTTGGGGTGGCTACATCCCCTCGACGATCGGCGAACCGCCAGCACACGCGGCGTGGGAACCAGCCGAGGTTATCCAACCGCTCAAGGCTGCCCTTCTGGCGGTGGCATTGCTAGACGTTCCGCCAGCGGAACAACACCACGGGACAAATGCCCTGGCCACCCACGTGGCCGAACAGCTCCGCGCCCACCAGCACGAGAACGGCGCCCTCCCGTTCCGGGTGAACGGGCCGAGCGGCGAGTGGCTGAGCGGTGAGAGCTCGGCGCTAATTTTCGGCCTTATGCTGTGGAGGCGGCTCCGCCAGGGCGGAGAAACCGCCTTTGAACAAGCCGAACGCCGGGCACTTACCTGGCTGCTCGAGGGGCCGGTCTCGGATATGAGGTGGATCGGCAACTACGAGGATGTAGCCACGTCGCGTACCGATTTCGCGTCGGCCAACCTCAACAACTTCGATGCTGTCATGACTGCGCTCTTCTTGCTCGAGCACCGGGCCGAGGCGTCGGCGTACCTCGAGTATGCCCGCCGGATCGAGGCCTGGGTCGAGGAGGAGTTCGTCTTTGCTCTACCGGAAGCGCCCGTGGCGTCACAGCGCTTCATTGGCCCGACGGTCATGGAACAGTCTGTGCACTACTACCCCATCGACTTCCACGCCGGCAACCTGGCCCGCCTCGAGTGGGCCCTCTACGACGCGACCGGGGACGCGAGCTTCAGGACGAAGGCGGAAGCGTTGCTGGACGCGCTGACTCACCACATCGACGAACGTGGCCGTCCGCTTACTTACGCGCCCGACCCCGACATCGGCTATGGGTACTCGGACATTGTCTGGTTCGGGTGTGCGGCAGCGGCCTGGCTCGCCTTGAGCGAGGGCGCGGCGAGACGGGCCTGGCAGAATGGCGGACCGGCGGCGCAAGGCGAGCTATCGACGCTTGCCGCGAGCGGTAAATAAACGCGGTGACCCGCATCGAGCGCATAGACACGCACGTTTGCCACGCTCGGATGCGCAACTGGGTCTTTGTAGAGGTGTTGACCGACGAGCCCGGGCTGAACGGTTGGGGCGAGGCGACTCTCGAGTGGCACACCCGGTCCGTGGTAGGCGCCATCGAAGACCTGAGCAGCCTGCTCATCGGCGAGGACCCGACCCGCATCGAACACCTTTGGCAAATGATGCATCGCCAACATTTCTTCCATGGCACCGGCCTTGTGCGCGCAACCGCAATAAGCGGTATCGACATTGCCCTGTGGGACATCCTCGGGAAATTACTCGACGTGCCCTGCCACAAGCTGTGGGGTGGCCCGGTGCGCGATTACGTCCGCCTCTATTGCCACCTCGGGGGCGGCCACATGGAGGATTTTTACGATACCGACGTGAACGACGCGGCTCGCTTCGGCGAACTGGCGGCAGCGGCAGTCGAAGACGGGTTTACTGCCATGAAGGCGATGGCCGTCCCACCGACCATGCCCATCGAGGGCCTGCCCGCGGTCCGGCGCGCTGAGCGCTGCGTCCAGGCAATGCGTGAGGCGGTAGGCGAAAATATCGACCTCATGGTGGACTGCCATGCCCGGCCCTCGCCCGCCATGGGCCTCCTGTTCGCAAAGGCCCTCGACGATTACGGCCTCTACTTCCTGGAGGAGCCGTGTTGGCCGGAGACGCTCGAAGGATTGGCCGCGATCAGGGCAGCGGTTAGGACACCGATCGCGACCGGTGAGCGGTTGGTTGGTGCCAACGCGTTCCACAGGCTCTTCGAAGCCGGCGGCTGCGACGTATGCCAGCTCGACCTCACCCACGTTGGAGGGTTCAGTGAGGGTCGCCGCGTCGCCGCCCTGGCCGACGTCCACCGTATCGCCCTGGCGCCGCACAACCCGACCGGCCCGGTCAGCACCGCTGCTTCGATGGAGTTCGGCTTCAGCCAGCCGGGGTATGTGATCTGTGAAGCCGTGAGCGCCGATGTCCCCTGGCGTGACGACGTTATTTCGGAGGGGCCTGTCGTCGAGGCGCGGGGCCGCGTCGTCCGGCCGCTCAACCGGCCCGGCCTCGGAGTCGAACTCAACAAGGACGAGATCAAAAAACATCCTTTCGAACCGGAGATAGTGGAGCGCGTGTTTTACCCCGATGGCGCCATCGGGGACTGGTGACGAGGGCAGGGAGGCGCGAAATGGGGCAACTTGACGCCGGGCTCGCCGGCCAGGTGATCGTGGTCACCGGCGCCGCCGGTGACCTCGGCCGGGAGATTTGTGGCGAACTGTCAGCGCTGGGCGCCATAGTGGTGGGCAGCGACCGTTACCGTCCGGAAGGCTGGTCAGGAGATGAGGGTGGCTCGTTCGCCGTCTGCGATGTCACCGACCGCACTCAGGTGGACGAACTGGTGGATCAAACGGTCGAGCACCACGGCCGCATCGACGGCCTGGTGGCTGCGGCCGGGATCGTCCACCGCCAGGAAGCCATCGACGTGGACCCGGCCACCTGGGACCAGGTGCTGGCGGTAAACCTCACGGGGACGTTCCACGCTTCCCAGGCGGCGGCGCGCGCGATGGTGCGAGGAGGGGGAGGTCGTATCGTCCTGATCGGCTCGTGGATAGGGCGGTACCCATCGCTCGGCCTCATGACGTACTGCGTTTCCAAAGCCGGGATGGACATGATGAGCCGCTGCCTCGCCCTGGAGCTAGCGCAGCATCACGTCCGTGTCAACCTGGTTGCCCCCGGGGTCATCGACGCAGGGGTGTCGGCGCAGATTTTCCGGGAGTTCCCCGAACGCCGGTCCGATTTCGAGAGCATGGTGCCGTTGGGCCGCCTAGGCGAGGCGTCCGATGTAGCCGCCTGCGTGATCTTTCTCCTGTCGGAAGCCTCGGCGTACGTGACCGGTTCGAGCTTCGTGGTCGACGGCGGCATCCGCCTGCGCACTACCTGAGCCGAGGTCCGGACCGAATGTTGTCTTCCGCCACTGCCCAATTAACGGGCGAGTTTGAACTGAAGGGTCACCCGGGTTTCGACGGCTTAATGGGCGCGGCGGTCAGGGACATAACACCCGACCTCGCAGTGCGAGCACGGTGTTGGGGACCGGCCCGCCACGACCTCCCGAGCGGGGTACACCGGCCGTTGACCCTGAGCGCGCTGGCATTCAGGAGCGGGACCGGGGCCCATCCACTGCTTTTGTTTACAAGCGACCTCTCATTTTTTCGCAGAGGTGACGATGAGTGGCGAGTCCGCGGTCCCGTATTGAAAGCGTTGCGATTGCCACGGGAAAACCTCGTGTTCCATCTGGTCCATACCCACGCTGGACCTAGCCTCAGTACGGACGAAGAGGAGGAACCAGGGGGCGACAGGGTCGCTGGCTATCTTGACTTCGTGGCTTTACAAGCAATTGCCGCTGGCCATGAGGCCATAAACAACCTCAGACCGGCGACGCTCGAGTGGGCGGTAGGGAGCTGCAGACTGGCGTCCAACCGCGACCTGGTAGAGGACGGGCGTGCGCTCGTGGGTTATAACGCGGAGATCGAAGCCGATCGGACGGTACTTGTCGGCCGGATCACCGACGGGCGGAAAGGCACCCTGGCGACGATGATCAATTATGCGTGCCATCCCACAACATTGGCGTGGCAGAACCACCTCTTGTCACCCGATTACGTAGGTGCGGCCCGAGAAGTCGTCGAACGTGGGATGGGTGGTGCCCCGTGCTTGTTCCTGCAGGGAGCCTCTGGTGAGCTGGCCCCGCGTGAACAATACGTCGGGGATACCGGGGTTGCTGACCGTCACGGACGCGAATTGGGGTACGCCGCCCTCGCCGCGCTATCAGGGATGCTCCCGCCCGGTACCCGGCTGGCCCGAACGGTTACAGTGGAGTCGGGTGCCCCGCTAGCCATGTGGGAGCCAACCACCGTGGCCCATCCCACGACACTACGAGCGGCCATGTCCACGGTCGAGCTGGCGATGCAGCCGCTGCCCACTATCGACCAGCTCGCCGCGCGTTGGTCCGGGATCGACCCCGTAAGCCTCGAGGAGCGACTGAGGAGGGCCCGCTCGATTCGGGCCACCTACGGCGCCGCCACGACCATTCGGTACCCGGTTTGGTGCTGGAAGCTCGGCGACAGCTACCTGGTCGCGCACCCGGGTGAGGCGTACTCGCCCTTACAGCAGGAGCTCCGGAAGCGCTTCGGCAGTGCCGTAGCCGTACTCAACCTGTCCAACGGGCCGGGCTTCTTTTACTTCCCCACGGAAAGTGCGTATTCGGCCGGTGCTTATCAAGCATGGCAAACCCTCGTCGATCGTGACGCGCTGCCCGCCCTCATCGAAACGGCGTCTTCCCTCGTGGCCGAGCTCGGCCTAGGCCCGCCCTAAGCATTTCGGATGGAGCTCAAGCTGCCCCACCAACGAACGCAGCCGCTTCGTCTGCGGTGGTGCCGAACTCAAGGGACACTCGCCATTGCAGGACTCCGAGGGCGGGCACTATGGCGCCTGAACCAACAGCCGCGGCGGTTTCGAGGTTGTCGGCGAACCCCGTCGTTGGCTCCAGTGCGACGTGGTACAACCGGTCCTCCGGGACCGGCCAACGACCCTCATTGACCCAAACCCCAAAATGGGGGACGGTCTCTCGGTCGACCTCGACCCCCACCCAGGCGCCGGTGCCAGGGTCGCACAACGCGGCCCGCGCCACTTCGTGGCGTTCGGTGAAGAGCTTCAAGGCATGGCCTTTTGACGCCGGCCTCAGACTGGAAAGGTCCTCGTCGCCATTATCCTGGCCAAGCCATGGCCACGCGACCCGCTCCCTGTACCGCTCCTCGCCTTGCTCTTCGAGGGCGGCATCTATGACCATTTTTGCTCCGGTCGGCAACAGGACCCTCATGCCCGGCTGTGCAGCCAACAGAGGGTGCATCGACCAAGCGCCGAGGAACGGCACCTCTGACAGATTTTCGACTGAGTAATTGAGGTCCAGTACGGGCCCGCGCAATACGGCGTGCCGCTTGAACTCATAAGGGAAGCGCAAACCGTAGATTCGTGTGGCAACACCCCCTTTGTGGGCATCCCACTTCCACGGTCTGTGCCACAACTCTCCCAGTCCACGCAGCGGCGTGCCGGCCCATGGGCCAGTCGGGTAAAATCCCCCGCCCACACTCGGAAAGCACTCGTCCCAACCGCTCCTGTCATATTTTTCCCATTCATCGGTCAGCGAGGCCAGCGCTCGGACCGGCACGCTTGGCTGGGACATCCACTCCCTGTTGAGGCGGAGGTCAATGAGGCTCACTATTTTCGCCCCGACCCCAGGCAAAACCGTGAGCTTTATTGAGCCATTTTGGTATACGACAGCCGGCAAGCCCTGATAATCAACCTGCTCGATAATCGCCTGATCATTCGTTTCCATCAGGGGGTATCACCTTTCTTCGGCTCCTTGATCCTAATCGGACGCCGAACCTGCGGGCGAGAGCGTTGTCGGGTCATGCGAGAGCTAGGTCGCCGACACATGGGCAAATAGCCACGCTTCGCAGACCATCCTCTCCCATACGCGCCTCTCGTGCGCCCGTAAGAGCCCGATAGCCTGGACGGCGCCGGCCGGAGCTGTCGTCATGCGCCGATCCATCGACTAAAAAGGGCAGTGTGGAAAGGACGACGGTACCGTGATAGTTGACGTTCACACTCATATCGCCGAATATCCGTGCCATATTGGCGCACGGGTCGCCGAGGAATCTCGGCGAGCGTGGTCCGGGACACAGATGCCGGTCGTCGACGAAGAAGTCGTCGAGGGAATAATCCAGCGCGACAGCCTGGAACTGCTCGGGCTGCCGGTGCCGTAATGAATGCCCCCAATTTCAAGTCAACGGGGACAACACGGCGAGATCGGCGAGCACTATTCGCGCCGCCGCCAGAAGGTCCGCAGCCTCCAGCCAGGCATCCCGAACAGCGAGGGCGAACTCGTCCAATTCGGGCACGAGTATGGACGTCACGTGGTCAACCTGGCAAGTACATACCAGGAATAGGACACAACGGTCGAAGCCCAACGGTCGAGCGCCTCGGTGCCCAAACCGAGCGTCTCGATCGATCACGGTCACCGAGAAACCCCGCTCAGCGAGCTCCTGGGCGGCACTGATCAAACAGGGCGAGCCGAGGCGCTTCGTACCAGCGAGATGAGAGGTGCTCGCCCTCTGCGCCAGCCGGCGCCAGGACGGCCGCTCGGGGCCGTTCCCGAAGCAGGCTCGTGTCTGCCCTCGATGGGCAGCACGCATGAGCCTGATTGAGCTGAGCGAGCCGTCAGGGCGTTCATGCGGAGCCGCCCGAGAGGCCCAAACACGCAACTCGGGTGTTGCGTCGACGTCAAGCCCATCCCACGGCGTCCGGTAAAGTGTCGCTTTCTGGCGCCGGCGTTCGCCGGTCATCCGCCCCTTACATGGTGCTGTGGGCACGCCGAGCAAATGCAAATCGCGAAGGCTATACGAGGCCAGGTTGTCCTCCGCCGGAGCCGCCGGAGGGAACGCAGCTTCGTAGCCCCAATGCTGAGAGCAACACGGCGAGCGGGCGGTTCGTGTTTCGCGGCCCTGACAGGAAAATGTCCACGTCTTTTGGCCAATGGTTCGCGGTCGAGCCGTGTCGCACGCAAATGGAGGTGGGGCTACCGATCATTCGGGGGTGGTGAAATGCTGCGCGAAATCACCAGCAAGCAGATGCCGAGGGATATTCCCACCTGAGGCTCGCGGCCGCCCGTCGCTCCGGGAGCGTCATGATCCACCGGCTTTGCCCCGAGCCGGCATGAACATCCGCGATTCCCCGTCGCGAAGGTTGCGGCGTTCTTTGATCGCCGAATCGGGCAACCTGTCGATCGGGTGGTACCCGGGGTGATGATGTGCCCGGCAGGGTTCGTTGTGACGCGAGTTGTAGGCGACGAGCAGCAGATGCCGAGGAACATCGGACAGGTTTGGCGCCGACCCGTGCAATGTGTTGCAGTGGAAAAACAACACGTCGCCCGGCGACGCCTCGAAAGCCTGGGGCTCGACGCGCGCGAGGATCTCTTTGACCCGTTCCGGGTCGGCCCCCGTCTGCTCGCCGATACGCAGATGCTCGATCCGCCCCATGCGGTTGGTAGTAGGAACGACCTGCAGGCAACCGTTGGCCGAGTTCATTGGGGTGAGCGGGATCGCCACGGTCAGCATGTCCGGGTAGAGGCAACCGTTGCCGTACCAGTACCCGTAGTCCTGGTGCCACAGCCACACGCCGCCGCCGCCTGGCTGCTTCACGTTGATCTTCGAGTGGTAGTGGTACACCTCGTCACCAAGGAGCTGCTCCGCGGCGTCGACCATCCGCGCGCAGCGCGCCACGGCGCCGAATACGTCCTCGCCGGGCTCGTTCCATAGAGCGATCTCGGTCTGGCCGCCCTCACCGTCAGCCAGTCGCACAGTCCGTCGCTGGATCGCCGAGTCGTCCTCGTAGGCGCGTTCCAGGTACTGCACCTCCTCGGCGTCGAAGAAGCTGCGGCGGAGGAGGAAACCATCGTTGTTGAAATGTCGGAAGTCCTCCGGACTGAGAGGCGGCACCACTGCTGCCTCGCTTTCGTACGTCACGCGCCTTCCTCTCTTTCGTTCTTACGCAATATCGCTTGCTAGCTTGCTGGCCCCGCGGACCCGTCGGTGCATGGCGACCTCGAGTGCGAGTGTATGTCGCTTCCGATGTGCGCCGACCCTGCTGTCGCGCAGCAATGTGGCGGAGCCGCACCTCGTGACGGCATGCCAGGCTCGGTCCCCGGGCCACGGACACGAACTCCTGCCCGATTAGCGGATCAATCTGGGGCTCGGCGCGCTGCGAAGCTCCCTTAACGACGGCGGCGGCATCCCGGCGCCGGGTAGCACTCAGGCCACCAATGCTGCAGCCACCTGACCATCGTGCTCGGAGGCCACCTTTACCCTGCGTGAGAACCACAACTCCCCTTGCTTGCTGCCGTCAACGGCCAATGCTCGCCCATCCTCCCGGTGCCACTTGGACCCACGCCCGAAAGGTGACACACACACCCGCGGGCCATCTGCCTGGACGACCTAGCCAGCTCCGACCGGGCGACGAGGACTGCTACCTCCTGTTCAACGACCACTCGCCCGCATGCGGACAGCGCAGCCTCCGTCGCCGGCCCAGCTCTGCCTGCTCGCGCCCGCAGCTTCGCGTCATCGACGGTGACGATGCGCTGACGCCGACAGGCGGCCTCCCCAATGGGCCGAACCGTGGTCGCCCGTGGCTGCCTCGAGCTTTCGTTCAGCTTCCTTGGCTTTGCGGTCCCTGGCTCTCCCCTCCCTTAGCCACCCCTCGTAAGCGGCCCGCCGATACTGAGCATCACGGGCCAGTTCATCGGCCAGTGACTTCGCTTCCGGACGCGCCATCATGGCCCAGGAGTCATACCACCTTGAGGAACGGCCAAGCGACAAAACCTGGCGTCGGCACAGCTCAAGGACTGCTGATCTCGTTCGGCTGATCGCCGGCGTCGGAGGGCGGACCTGAATAGTTACTCCCCTCCCCCCTGGAAATTCATCGTCGGGCCCGAGCTATGGCTACCAGCGGCGTGACCAGCACCTTTAGCCGTTCGCAGGGGACGACCAGCCACCGACCCGGCGGCCCACCGGGAGCAGCCACCCTGGGCAGCCTGAGGGGTCGGGGCGGGAACGCCGGAGGCTAGCGCCAACCTGAGCAGCAAAAACGCTGGAGTTCGAACGGCAATGGTATAACGACGGCGAGTCGTTCCGCGACGGAGACACGCGGCCTGACAGGTGATCACCGGCCAGCCGAGACCTCCTTAGGCCCGAGGGCTCACATCACGGGGATAGGCAAGTACTCCAGGATTTCGATGAACGACCCGCCCGGTGCGCTGAGATGGGGATGTCCAACGAGCAGCTTCTTCAGTGACTCGAGCGAGTCGGCTTCCAGAACCGAGTAGCCGCAGACGCCGACACCGGTCTCCCTGGCTGGGCCATCGGTACCGACTGAGTTGACAGGGGAGCCCATGTCAACCAGCGCCGAGCCGGCCTGTCCGGCCCAGTTCATCCACGCTTGCAAGCCCTTCTGAGCCTGCTCAGGCGTGCCCATCTGTTCTCCCGCGCCGAGTGATGAGCGGTACAGGATCATGGCTTAGCCATGAGTTAATTGTCCTCCGTTCCTGTGGTTTTGGGCCGGAGGCGAGAGCGCCACGTTTGGAGCCCCCACCCACGTCCTGCGGTTGGCGAAAAGTGGTGCAGAACCAAGCAACGGCGCCTGGTTATGAGGTCGGTACCGTCCATGCCGGTTGTCAGGATCGCCGAGACGATCTGTTGGATGGTCGGAAGGTCCAACCGGCACGCCGGTCCCGCGTCGAGAGGCTGCCCGGTCACTTCGATGCCGTTGATGAGCAACGTCGGCGAGGGGTATGGCCCCTCGACCTCCTCGATCACCGCGCTCACCCCGACGCTCGCCAAGGCTTTCTTCACCTCTGTCCGCAAGGGCTCGACGTTCGGGCAGTCAGGGATGTGGAGGATGCAAACTCGCAGTCCATGGACGGGCCGGTCCTCCATCGGGCGAGCGGGCGCTTTACGCGCGCTCATCTTGCTGTGGCCCCGGGGCCAACCCATCCCAGTTCCTCGCACGAGGCCCGGCATCCTGCGAACGCATCGGCGATGCTCAGCACTGCGCCGTCTGGGTGCTCTGCCGCCCAGCCCCCGGCAGCGGCTGCCGACGCGAAGAAGTGGCCGTGGTCGCAGACATCTGAGCGCAGGTTCCCCACCAATTCGTCGCGGTGCCTTTGCGAGACGACCGCTCCGGGCGGCGTGACCGAGGTGACGCCCTTGGGCGTTATCTCGAGACGGACCGGCACGCCCGCCGCCGGGCAGGTGGACTCCGCCACCGTATCCTCGCCCAGGATGACGGTGAAGAACAGCGTGTCGGACGCGCACCAGGTGTACAAGGTCTTGCCGCGAATGAGGAAGCGGTATGCCGTGGGCCGAGGGGTGAGGCCGAAGCCGACTAGGCGGCCGTCGCCGTCCCACTCCGTCCCCGGCTGGGCGCGCACCACTTGCGCGAGGTCTGCGCCCGATTGGCCGGCAGTGTCGGCCAGTTCGTTCAGGTCCACCCGTTCCCCTCGGGCGAGGAGGCGGATCAGCTGAGGGATGGCGCTAAACCCGTCGACGCTCGAGAGAAAGACGGCATCGTTGCAGCAGTGCGGTCCGCTCACCAGACTTCTCCTTCGACTACGGTAGTTTCCTCGATCGCTTCGAGGAGCGGGCACTCCCGCTTCCTGGGGCTGCGGTCGCAGGTGGCGACGAGCCGTCTGAGCGAGTCGCACATGGCCGACAGGCTGGCGATCTTCGCCTCGAGCTGCGTGATCTTGTCGGCGGCCATTGCCTTGGCCGCATCGCAGTTGCGAGGCCCTCCGGCTGCCAGGTCGAGCAGTGAACTTGTCTCTTCCAGGGAGAAGCCGACCTGCTGGGCGCGCTTTACGAACCGGACGGTGCGGACCGCCTGAGCATCGTAGGCACGGTACCCGGAGCCGGAGCGCTGGGGCTCGGCGAGTATGCCCCGGCGCTCGTAGTAGCGGAGGGTCTCGACGTTCACTCCTGCTCGGGAAGCCGCCTCAGAACTACGCATACCAGCAGGGTAAGCCTTGTACCTAGGTACGGAGTCAAGCCCTTATTTGCTTAGAGTGCGCCCGGGTACCCGCCGCCAGTTCTTGCACGCTGTCGGGTGTGCGATTGGCCAGTGCGCTTAGCAGGACGGGCAGGTGGGCGCGTAGGCCCCGTTTGGGCTCGCCACATCTGCTCGAGACGGCGGACACGGTCGGGCAGGGCACCGAGCCATGCTCGTTCCTCGGCCGTTCCTCCGAGCCGGCGGAAGACCGTCACCTGCGGGCCGAAGGCTTGAGCGTCAGGCATCCCCTCATGATGACGGTCATCGCGCCACTTCGGCACCGCAGTAAGCTTGCGGCGTGCGCAAGGTGCTCCTCGTGATCATCGGGCTGTATGTTGGTGCCGCACTTCTTACCCGGGCCGCAGAGGCGAAGGGTGTGCCGAGGTTCCAATGCGGGTGTGAGCCCGATTGCTGGTGCAAACGTCCGGGACCATCGCTTCTCCGTTGGGTGACGCCAACCCAAAAGCACCACCTGGGCATGAGCCCAGCAGAAAAAGCTCGGCACGCCGAGCCCACCTACTAGCGGCAACCGGACCACGTACGGTTTCCTTATGGAAATGGGGTGCGCCGACTGCGGGTGCCTCGTCGAGCGCGGGTGCGTCTCCAGGTATGCGACCACCAGCCTTGTTGCGGCGCCGAGCTGCCCATAGTTGACGACCGACGCGACGAGGTCACCGACAATGCCGGCGGCTGAGGTCGCCAGCGCGCTGATCGCTGCGGTCCACATCGGCGAGGCACGCGTGCGCCGGTGGTCAGCGACGGGCGGCGAGCGGCTGCTCAACCTGGGCGCCGACCTCGACTGGGTGCCCGAGTACGCCCACGGGACACCGCTCGACGCCGCCCGCCGCCGCGGCACGCAGCGCTCCAACCTCATCGAGTGGCTCGAGCACCGCGGCGCTCGCTCGACGGGACCTTAAACAGAGGGAGGAAGGAATGGTTGACGATGCGGAGCAGGTCGCCCGTCAGGCCTACGCGGGGTTCGCCGCCGGCGACAGCGCAGCTGTCCTGAGCCTCGTGGCCGAGGACCTGGAGTGGACGTTCCTCGACCCGAGCGTCCCCGATCCCGAGCCGGCGGTGTGCCGCGGCCGCGCCCAGCTTGCGTTCTGGATGGGACGAGATAGCGAGTGGAAGCTCCGCGCCGAACTTGAAGAGGTCGTGGCCAATGAAGAGCGCGTCCTCGTCGTCACTCGTTCGCCTGGCATCGACGCCATCCGGGCGCGCCAGACAGGCGACCTGAACTTCCACGTGCTCACGGTGCGCGACGGGAAGATCGTCGCCCTTCGCGCTTGCCGGGATCGGGACGAGGCCCTCGGACTCGTGACGGCGGCGGCTCCAGGACCCGACTAGCTCGGTCATGGCGACAGTTCGGGTCGTAGAGAAACGAGGTCGGCGAATGTGCGGCGAGGCTTGACCTTCGTCCATCTTCCATTGAGCCGTTCTGGCAGGCTGCCACGGCGGCCAGCTATGCATGGCCCAGTACTTCTGTGCTCTCGGCGCCGACCTTAACGGCACACCTTATTAGGGGGCGGACAGGCCCCTCGACGTTGCGGGTGGCCTCGACACAGCCAGGGAGGCTCTCCTGAACTGGCTCCGGGCACAAGGAGCCAAAAAAGTCCTCTGAAGCCAGCATGTGAGTTGGCGCTCCCAAACGGCGGGCGTTCCACGAGCGGACCATTACAAGGCCAAGTTTGAGGAGGATTGTCGTGACCGAGCTAGTACAAGCAGCTCACCGTACAGGACCTGGAACACTGCCCGGCAGCTGCGCGAGTTGATGCTGCGCGGTGGCGGCGACAGTGACCGCCAGGCGCCGCGTAGACTTCACCTAATGGCTCGGTCAGGGCAAACACGTTCCACTTGGGTGGGCCCCGTTCCCGGGAGCGTTGAATTGGGAGAGCTGGCACAAAGGCTGGGAGTCAGCGGGCGGACCGTTCGGGCATGGAGGGGGCGCGGTGAACTGCCACCACCGAGGTACATTACGAGGCGGCGGCCAAGGTGGAGCTGGCGAGAAATCGAAGCCTGGGCACAAGAAGCAGGACTTCTGTAAAGCTTCCCAGAGCGTGCCACTCCTCACGGCCGCAGAGCACAGCTATGTGGCTCTTGTTGGCCACTCGTTGGGCCTGTCAGCCCGCGAGGCCATCAAATGGATAGCGCAAATAAGTGGAGATCTGGTGCGGCACAGGCCCAGCGGTCCGCATTGGGCTGGCGAATACCGATTCGGCAGGCATTTATTGATCAATTTAGAGAAAGCACATAATACCCGCTCATAACGAACTGAGAACCCACACGTCATCCCGTATTTCATCAACGGACAGCGCCTCACCGTGGGCGTCGCCATGGCCCAACTCCGCCCAGCGGCGCTCGGCTCTGGTCTCGGGCGGGGGACCCTCGTCGGCGGCGGAGCACTCCAGGTACCGCCCATGCCCACGTGGGCGATGATCACCGTGATCGTGGGCTGGATCGTTGGCTGGACGCTGATCGGGGCCCGGAAGATGACCACCCGGGATGCCTGACCTTGGTAACCCCCGTTGAGCTCCAGCGCCACCCCCTTTGACGCTCGCTGCGGCCGCCGTCGAGTTCTTGACCATCGAGGCCCGCAGGGTGCGGCCCATGCTCTCGTTCGGCATACCGCGCTAACGGCCCAAAGCACCTCGGCGTGCTAGCCAAACATCTGCACCGGGCGTTGGCAGCGGTCGGCACGCCCCCGCGGTTGGAAACGCCGGCTTCTGCCTGGCTGTGGGGGTGTCGCCCGCCCCGAAGGGCACCAGCGACGAGGAGCCCCCAGAGGAGGAACCAGGGATCCCAGAGGTAGGCATGCCAGGCCAACGCCCGGTGATCCGCACCGGCCGACGGGTGGATCGTACCGGCCTGGACCAGGATGCCGACGACGGTCAGCACCAGGCCGTAGACGGTCAGGATGCCGGCTTCGGTCCACGCCAGCAGCGACACGGCCCGATCCCACCCAGTACTGGTCACCCGGCGTAGGGCCAGCAGCGGCAGTACGGTCGCGACCATCTTGATGACCACGGCGGCCCACACCGCGAGCACCAGGATCGCGGTCCCGGCACGGCCCTGTCGTGGCAGAGAGCCCCCGACGGTTGCCAGGAGCCAGGTGCCCCCCAGGCCCCAGTAGACGCTCACGGCCGCGTTGAGCAGGCCGACCACGAACGCCGCCACAGCGGCCCCGAGCCCGGTGCGCCTCGGAGCGAGCCACCCCGTAGACGCCGGCCCTCTGCGACCGAGTGGCCCGGGGGTGGGAGCCGGGGTTGCCGAGGGGTCGACCGACCCGCTGGCCGGCACCGGTGGTTTGACGGGCAGACGGGTGCTCATGGTCTCCTGTCTCATGGCGCTTGGGGATGGGGTCAGCTGCGCGCTGCGGCGGTGGCGGGCGTGATTAGCGCCGGCACCTCTGGCGTGTCGTCGCGGCTGATCGTCGGTTGGGCGGGCAGCAGCGCCAGCGCCATCACGCCGCCTGCGGCGGCGATGCCTGCGGCGACGTAGTTGGCCGCGTGGAAGCCCTGGAAGAAGGCCGAGTTAGCGGCGTTGTGGATGGCTGACGCTAGCAGCGGATGGCCGGCGTGGGTCAGCTTGCTTGCGGCGCTGAGCGCGGCACCGACGGATGCGTGCGCGTTCCGCACGACACCGGCAGGCAACCCCCCCGGGAGCGCGCTCGTGAGCCGGCTGGCGTACAACGAGGCGTACACGCTGCCGATCACGGCGACGCCGAGGGTGCCGCCCAAAAGGCGCGTGGCGTCATTGACCGCCGACCCGACACCGGCCTTCGCTTTCGGGACGACGCCCATGATCGCCTCGGTCGCGGGCGCGCTGGTGAGGCCCATCCCTGTTCCGAGTACGACCATCTGGGCGGCGATCGTCCCGTAGCCGGTCCTGACCGATGAAGTCGACACCCATAGGTAGAACGCCGTCATCAAGAACAGACCGGAGGCAACGATCATCTTCGTGCCGAACCGAACGGCCAGCTTGGTACCGAGGATCGAGGAGATGGCGACGAACGAGGCGACGGGCAGCAGGCGCACACCGGTCGACAGCGGCCCGTAGCCCTTGAGGAACTGGAACATCTGGGTGACCAGGAAGATGAACCCGGACAGAGCGAAGAACGAGATCGCGACCGAGGCGCTGGCGGCGGTGAACCGCGGGTTGCCGAACAGGCTCACGTCGAGCATCGGCTGCTCCGTGCGCCGCTCCCAGGCCACGAACGCCGCCGCCAGCACTGTGGTCAGAGCGAAGCTGCCGAGCGTCCGGGCGCTGCCCCAACCGTGGTCCGGGGCCTCGATGATCGTGTAGACGAGCAGCCCGATTGTGGCGGTCGACAGCGCGAACCCGGTCCGGTCGGTGCGGGGCGCGCGCGGGTCACGCGAGGTCGGAACGTAGCGGGCGACCAGGACACCGGCGCCGGCGGCGATCGGCACCATCGCGAAGAAGATGCTGCGCCAGTCGGAGAGCTCGAGCAGCCAGCCGCCGACGATCGGCCCCAGCGCGATCGCCACGCCCGTGATCGCGCCCCACAACCCGATCGCCCGCGCCCGCTCGCCCCGCTCGGTGAACACGTTTGTGAGCAGCGACAGCGTCGAAGGGAACACCATCGCCGCGCCCACGCCCATCACGGCGCGCGCCGCGATCAGCGCGCCGGCGCTGTCCATCAGCCCGCCTACGAGGCTCGCGAGACCGAAGACGGTTAGGCCGGCGAGCAGCATCCCTTTGCGCCCGAAGCGGTCAGACAGGCTGCCGGCGGCCAGCACCGAGGCGGCGAACAGCAAGTTGAAAGCGGCCACGACCCACTGCAGCTGCGAGTTCGACGCGTGCAGCTGGCGCACCAGCGACGGCAGCGCGACGTTCACGATCGTCGTGTCGAGATTGATCACAAACGCCGCCAGCAGCAGCGAGACCAGGATCAGGGGCTTGCGCTTCATGAGCCTTCCTCGGCGGAGCTAACTTGTGTCATGCAAGGCAGCCTAGGCCAGACTCTGGCTGTTGTCAAGCAAGTCAGCTACGATTGGTGCATGCTCCAACGCGACTATCCAGACCAGGTCTGCTCGATCGCCCGATCTCTGGAGGTCATCGGGGAGCGCTGGACGCTGCTGATCCTCCGCGACGCCCTCGTTGGCCTAACCCGCTTCGAGGAGTTCCAGGCGAAGCTCGGGATTGCCTCCAACGTCCTCGCCAACCGGCTGAAGCGGCTGTGCGACGAGCAACTGTTCGAACGCGTCCCGGACCCGGAGCGACCCGGCCGGCCGAAGTACGTGCTCACCGACAAGGGACGCGAGCTCGGCCCCGCCCTGATCGTGCTCATGAAATGGGGCGACCGCCACTACCCGGCCCCGGGCGGCCCACCCCGGCTCACCCTCCACGCCGGCTGCGGAGGCAACATCGGCCCAGACCTCCGCTGTGACCGGTGCGGCGAACACGCGGCGCCTGGGGAGATCGAGCTCCCGCCCGGCCCAGGGGCGCCGCGGGCGGAGCACGCCGGACGGTAAGCATCGGCCGCCCGGGCCCCGTCGGGCAACCTGCCACAGTCGGGGGTCCGCCCCGACGTCGTCCCAGGGTGGGATGCCGGGGATGACGAGAGCCGGCCTGGCCTGCGTCTCGTCTCCATGGCAGTGTTGAGTTTCGTGAGTGACGTGGGCGACGGGCTGCTCCATCCCCTCCTGGCCGCGCGGTGGAGCCCTACCTTGTTCGACGACGCCGCGCAGGTCAGCGAGGCCGAGACCGAGTCCCTGTTGGAAGCGGCGCGGTGGGCTCCGTCCGCAGGTAACTCGCAGCCGTGGGCCTTCATCGTGGGCCGCCGCGGTGAGCCAGACCACGACCGACTTATCCGTCATCTCACCAAGAGCTCTGGGGCGTGGGCTCCTATGGCGGCCCTGCTGGTCGCCAACCTGTCGCATCGGTTTGTCGAGGGCACCAACTGGGACTACTCGGAGTTCGCGGTCTACGACCTTGGACAAGCCGTCGCGCACATGACCTTTCAGGCCCAGTACCTGGGCCTTTCCGTGCGTCAGTTCCGCGCCTTCGACCGCGAGGGTCTCGCCACGGAGTTCGACGTGCCACCACATTGGGAGATCACCACCATGTCGGCCATCGGTCGCGCGCCCGCCGACGTTCCGCCACCTCTGGTGGTCGCGCCCAACGGCGAACCGAGGTCCCGAGATCGACGGCCCGTCACCGACGTCCGCTGGCCCCAGGCCGCCCGCGACCACCGATAGCCCGACGCACTGACCAACGTCCCGCGCCGTGTCGCTACCGGCGCATAAGCACCAAGAAGGCTAAAAGGCCGCGCTCTGAGAGATCGCCTCGCGGCCGACGCTGACCCGTCTGCAAGTCAGGTAACCCGCCAGCGGGCCTCCGCGAGGCCGTAGATCCCGAACGCGATGAGCCCGAGGGCGGCCACGCCCAGCAACCACGGACCGGCTGGTGTGTCCCGCAGCGACCGCAGCGCGCCGTCTAGGCCGGCCGCCTTCGAGGGCTTGTACTCGGTGGCGGCCTGTATGACGAATACTCCGGCCAGCGCGAACACGGCGCCGCGAGCCGCGGTGCCGAAGGTGCCGAGCGCTGTCACAATGCGTCGGGTAGGACGTGACATGTCGGAGGTGCGCAGGTACTTCTCGTACTTCCGTGTCAGGCCCTCGTAGACGAGCGTTAGCCCGACGACCACGACTATGGCGCCCACAAGCCCCACGGCCCAGCGCCCGCCTGGGTGCTGCATGATCTTCGCCGTCAGGCTCTGCTGCCGTTGGGCCTGGCTGGTGGACCTGTTGCCCAGAGCCACCTGGAAGGCGCTGGCTGCGAAGAACCCGTATATACAACCGCGGAAGAACGACTTGACGCGCGGCCCAACCTTGCGACCCTCCCCAGCGGCACCTAGGGCCGCCTCACTGAAGCGCCACAGCGAGTAGCCGGCCAACCCGATTGCCAGGATCCACAGGACGATGTGCCCGAAGGTGCCCCGGTTGAGTTGCTGGAACGCCCCCCACTGATCGGTCTCCTTTGCTGAGTGACCGGTCGCTACTAAGACGGCGAGGAACCCGATCAAGAGGTAGATGAACGCCCGCGCCGACAGCCCCATCCGGGCCGACCAGTGGAGCGTCTCGTTCCCCACTTCCCTGGCCGAAACGTCTCCACCCGCCGCGCTACGAACACCGTGGATGACAGTCATCGAACCCTCCTGGGTGGCCGAAAGCAAGCGGTCTGCCGCCCTCGGTCTTATTGACCGATGTACCCAAAACCCACCGCCCCAATCACTTAAAGAGCTGCTCCGGGTCTTCGCATGTATTGCTCGGGTGGTGGGTATATGTGTCGCTCACAATCAAGGTTTCGGCCCCTTTCAAGACGAAGCCCCGCACCACATCAAAGGTCATCTTGTGGCAATAATCGGCGTAGATCACAACAAAAGGGATTCCCGTAGCGGCTCGACAGCCTTCGCAGATGACGAGCGCCGCCGGGCAAAGGCGGCGAGGGCACCGTGGCGGAGGTATTTGCAGAGACACTCCGTCCTTTCTGGGGCAACGGCGGTGCTGATCGGATATCTCATCCTGGCCGCCGTGCTCGTGGCCGCCGGACTGGTGATCACCCACCCCTTGGGCCACAGCGTCGGCGCTTGGGACGAGCACGTGAACTCGTGGTTCGCCCGACGTCGGGACTCCGCCGCAAACCGCCTCAGCAGTGACTTCACCTTCCTCGCCGATTCACCCGGCATTGCCGTCGTTGCCACGTTTGCGGTCGTGATCACCTTCTTGCTACGACGGGCGCGGCTGGGGGTGATGCTCATCGTCGCACTGGTGACGGAGCTGACGGTCTTCCTCACTGTGAATTACGCCGTGGAACGGCCGCGGCCTCACGTCGCCCACGTGGCCTCGACTCCCTCGACCTACAGCTGGCCGTCGGGCCATGTCGCGGCCACGCTGACCCTCTACGGCGGGATCGCCCTCATCGTCGCCGCCATGACCGCTCGGCCCGTTCCAAGGGCGGCGGCGTGGCTGGTCGCCGCCTGCCTTGTCGTCTGCGTGGCCGCGTCTCGCGTGTATGAGGGAGAGCATCATCCCACCGACGCGCTCGGCGGTCTGCTCCTCGGGGTTGGAGCTTTGTGGGTCGCCAACCGGGCCATCAAAGCATGGCGGTCCAGCGCAGGAACTGTGGGTAGACCCGGATGACCTCGGTCGCGGTGGTTGCCCACCGCAAGAAAACGCTTGGAGGAGGGCTGCCAGAACTTCGCCGCGTGCTCAACGACCGCGGCGTCGACCAAGCCTTGTGGTGCGAAGTCTCGAAGAGCCGCGACGCCCCGGCCCGGGTCCTCGATGCCATGAAGAAGGGCGTCGACCTGATACTGATCTGGGGTGGTGACGGGACGGTCCAACGCTGCCTGGACGCCGTAGCGTCTTCCGCGGCGTCCGGAGTGTGTGTTGGCATTATCCCCGCGGGCACGGCCAACCTGCTGGCCGGAAACCTCGGGATCCCCACCGATCTCGAACAGGCCGTCCGGATAGCCCTAGACGGCGATCGCCGGGCCATCGACCTGGGCGTGGTCAATCACGAGCACTTCGCCGTCATGGCCGGCACCGGCCTGGACGCCCTCATGATGAAGGAAGCGGGCGCAGGCCTTAAGGACCGGGTCGGCCGGCTAGCCTACTTGTGGACCGGCATCCGGGCCTCCCGGGCCAGAGCAGTGAAAATGTCGGTGGTGGTGGACGGCGCGGCCTGGTTCAACGGCAGGGCGAGTTGCCTGCTGTTCGGCAACATGGGTCGGCTCACGGGTGGGCTGGTCGCATTCCCCGATGCCCGATCCGACGACGGCCAGCTCGAGATCGGCGTCGTCACGGCGGCAACGACGCTGCAATGGGCACGCGTCCTCGGAATGCTTCTGAGAGGTGCGCCGGGACACTCCAAGCTGGTTCAGATGGGCCGGGGCCGCAAGATATCTGTCAGGCTGGACCGTGAACTACCCTACGAGCTCGACGGCGGGGCACGCACCAGCACCAAGAAGCTGCGTGTGCGGGTCGCCCCTCGAGCGGTGACCGTCTGCGTCCCAGAAGGGGAAGGGCGGCCCTGATCCCCGTTTATGTAACCGCTCTGGTGATGGTCGTGGCCGGCGTGGTGTCGTTCGTGCTGTTCCGGTACTGGACGGCGCTGCGGTTCGGTCCCCGCATCGATTCCGGCAAAGTTCGCAACGAGGTGCACAAGCATCCCCGCCTGGCAGCTGCCGTCAGTGCTCGGTTGGACCCGTCCGCCCTGACCGGGCTCGCCTTGACCATCGCCGGGGCCATAGTGGTGGTAGGCGCTGTGTTCTTCGCCCTCGTCTTCATCATGATCAGGCGCCGCTTCGGGTTTGCCGACTTCGATGTGAGCGCGGCCCGCTTCGCGGCCCGGCACGCGACCCACGGCTCTACCACAGTCCTGCAGATGTTCACTCAACTGGGCGGCGGCGTTGTCCTCGTGCCTGCGGCAGTCGTCGTGTGGCTGACTGTCGGCCGGCGGCGGAGGATGAAGGCCTCGTTCGCATTCCTCGTGCTGGCCGTTGGCGGTCAGTTCGCGCTAGCCGATCTCGTCAAATGGATCGTGGACCGGGCCCGACCTAACTTCGACCGCTTAACTGGCTTCAGTGGGGCGTCTTTCCCGTCCGGCCACGCCACTGCGTCGGCCTGCTGCCTGGCCGCCTTCGCGCTTCTGGCCGGGGTAGGCCACTCGCCCCGGGTGCAGGCGGCGCTGGCCTCGGTCGCCGTGGGGCTGGCGGCGGGCATCTCGTGCAGCCGGGTGTTCCTCGGCGTGCACTGGCTTACCGACGTGATCGGCGGGCTGGTGCTCGGTTGGACTTGGTTCGCACTCTGCTCCATCGCCTTCGGTGGGCGCTTGCTCGAGTTCGCCCGTCCAGCTGAGGAGATGGAGCAGACGGTAGAAGCGGACCAGAGGCCGGTCGGACGGTCACTCGCCCGCTAAAACGTCACGCGACGGGTTGACCAGCGCGACGGCGTGCCCCCAGGAGCGGGGTCCTCCAATCGGCGACAGAGGGCCCAGGCCGTCGGAGGAATACTCAAGAGTGAGCGGCGGTGTGATACAGCGCAGTGGTTTTTAGTGATCGTGGCTAAAACCTGCCGTGGGCCCGCATGAACCTCGTTCGGCCGTCGGGGTCGAATATGGTCCGGTACAGCGGCCATGACCACGTGCGGGAAATCCAGGATAGGTCAGGTGACGAGTTGGAACGCAGCCGCCCTGGGGGCCGCCGTCCTTGCTGACCATGGGCGTGCCAGTCGTCCAAATCGGCCGCCGCTGAGCGGAACGCGGCGAATGCGATCGCCGGGTCTTCGAGGTCGACGTCGTCGTTTTCAGAACGGTCGAGATGTTCGCACGCGAGTGCCAGTCGGAGGGCCAGACAGAAGCCCCGTCCGCGGGGCTCATCGCTGTGCACAACGGGGTGGTCCACGACGGCACATGACAACTCGGAATCGTGAGTCCAGGACCTGCGGTTGATGTTGTCCGAGCCCACGGTGGCCCACTCATCGTCGATGACCCGCACCTTGGCATGGACGTATACAGGGGTACCCTCGAGGTTCTCCAAACCGTATATGGCGACGCGGCCACGACCGGCCCGCTGAAGCATCCTGAGGGCC
This sequence comes from uncultured Acidimicrobiaceae bacterium, assembly GCA_963750465.1. Taxonomy (GTDB): domain Bacteria; phylum Actinomycetota; class Acidimicrobiia; order Acidimicrobiales; family Palsa-688; genus Fen-671. Next base: position 157,106 of record CAVVRE010000001.1, on the reverse strand, counting down.
TCGTAGCGACCCACCAGGTTCGGGACCCTGGAGAACCGACCGTCCTGGTCCGGGTACAAGGGAAGGACGGCTATGAGCAGCAGACCCGGCTGTGCCTCGAGCGCAGCAGAGAATTGAGCCGCTACCTCCGGGCCCAAAGGTATTGGTCTTCAATATAGATGAGGCGACGGGCCCGGCCCAGCGCCTTGACAATCCCGCGCGCCACACTGCGCTCGCCGGCGGGCGCGAACGGGTAGCCTGGGCGCCGAACAGGATAGGTCCGCAACAATTGAACGGCGTGAGCCCCGCACGGGGGCGGGTCTGCTAACTGGTTCGGCAGCTTCCGCCGCTCCGGGCTCACTCGCACGCTTTGGTCACGGATCAGGTGAAAGGGGTTACGAGACAACAGCGCCGGGTCCTCCCAACGCTCCCGGAACACGGTCTCGATATCCCCGACCACGGGCCCACGCACTTGCAGTTGAACGTCGTGCCAGGGCGGCCGGTTGCCGTAGACCGCCGCCATTTGCTGACACTGGTTGTCACCGGCGTGAACGGCGTCGTCGCGCCGGCCGTGGCACAAGTCGATCCCGCCGACGAATGCAGTGTCCAGTTCGGGTCGCCCGGCATGGCGCAGCACGACAAACTTTTGGTGATGCGAACCACCCGGCCGCACCCTCATGTCCAGGAGGCATATGCCCCCGTTGGCATTAAGCTTCCTCGCCCAAATGGCGGTTCTCCTCCTCAGAAAACTGCAATGTGTCGAGGTGGGACCGCCACACAAGTCCCCTTACCAGCACCCCCGCCGTGGCCGCATTGCACAAAAGGGCGCCGACTTCGGTGCCTTCGCCGTCGAGGCTTTGGTCGGGGTCCCCGCGCCAGTCGGTGAATATGAGAAGGTCCCCTCGGCGCATTTGTTGGACCGACGCTTTGAGGGCAGCGAAGTAGGTGGCCCCGTGGATGAGGGCCCGCACATGGTTCCCCGATGTCCATGCCCGGCCGTCCGGATGTCGACTATCGAGCAGACTCGCAGGGTTCCCTCGCTCGAACGGCTCGAGGAACCAGTCGCTTGCGATCACAATGGTGTCATACCCCTTCCTTAGACCTTACTGCCGAGTAAATCCGACCTCCGGCAACCTGCCAGGGATAACGTTCGCACCCTTATCTCTACCACGACGGCGATTCACAACCTTGGCCCCCTGGGTATGGGTGTATGGGGAAAGAACCAACCGAGGACGCCAAAAAGCGAACGGCCTTCGAAGTGAGCCTCAAAGGGCGGATGTGGCGCAAAGGGCTCTCGACGCCGGCGAGTCTCAGCTTGGGCGCACCGGGTGCGCCGGCCGTGGAGCCGCGCCTCGGGCGCTAGAAGCCTGTTCGTGTATCGGAGACGAAGATGGCAGAGTAAAGTCGAGAGGTACCGCCTGCTTTTGGAAACTGCTAAGCCGTCCCCGTAGGGGCACCGGCACTGACCCCTCGGCGGGCGTGACCCGCGCCTTCAATGGGCAGGGCCGCCCGTGCTCGGGGCCGTGTGTCACGAGGTCGACAAACGTGGCCGAGCACCGGCCCTAAAGAAACGCCGCCGGCGTGCAAGCGACGGCGCACCTGAGGTCAGACCTGCAACAGCCGCTCGAAGAAATCCCTATAGCGGCGGAAGGCGTCCCGGAGCTCGTCGGTCGACGTCTCGTTCCCATTTGAGCGGTACGCCTCCAGGCGCTCACGCTGGGCACGGAAACCGGAGACCAGCTCGTCCATAACGGAAGCCACAAGGGCCTCGGCATCGTCGACGGCTTGAACGGGGTTATCGACGAACCCCACCTGCACGGACTCCCAACGGCGCCGGAAAGGCTCAGCGTTGGGCAACAACGCGGAGCTGGCCACGGCGCCCGGGTTATCGGGCCCACCGTTGCCCTTCGGCCCCAGGCCAGGTTGGGCCGGACCAGGCTGCCCACCATTTGTGGTGGTACCGGCTAGAGTGGTGGGCTGCGCGGTTTGGGCCGTGCTCCCAGCGGGGGGCTCGGACGAATACCCGTAACCTGGACGGGGGTCCTCCACTTGCCCGCTGCTACTAACGCCCGCGCTTTGAACAGCTCTTTGAGGTTGGTCTATTTGAGACATTTTCTCTTTTCCTCCGTTTGATTCGGGAAATGTTGACTTATAGACGACGCGGCCCTACCGAGTGTCGACGGTGGCCTGGTCACTGTCTACGAGCTCAGAAAATAGGGCACGGTAGGAGACGAATGCCTGGCGCATGTCCTCAACGCCTACCGCTCTAGACTCCCTGGCCACGTAGACCCCGTGCGCGCGCCGATAGTTTTCCACGACTCCAGGGTGGTCGACAGAGACCAGCTCTGCTTGTTGGTCGAAGTCTTCCATGGGGTAGCCGCGATCGGCCATCACGTGTGTGACCAAAGCATCGGCTTGGCCTAACGCCGTGGTGGGCTCGTCCACAAAGACCCCTTGTACCTGGCGCCAGTCCTGTTGGTAACGGTCGCGTTGGGCGGCGCTTAGAGGCTGGATAACGAGCCTGTCACGTCGGTCCAGTCGTCCCGTGAGCTCCTGTTCAGCTTCTTTGGGGCTAGCGGCCGCATTAACCGTACGGTCATACTCCGGTCCGAAGCGCGTCCGCAGACGGCGGCGGCGGCGATTTTGCTCGGCCATCATTGCGGCACCAAATAACACCGCCACAATGATAATTGCAACAATGACCACAATAATTGTCGTAGTACTCATGGCTCCTCTCTGGCTAATAAAGGCGAGCACATACGCCTGGAATGTCATCTTGCTTACCCAGCCGACGCCGCCCGCAATCCCTAACTCACGTAGCCCAACGGGCCTCCAGTTTATGGAGGGCGCCTCAACGCCGACAGGCCGGGCATCCTCCCCCGTCCCGTCCATAAACTCGACTTGGCGTGGCCACTACTCTTTGAACAGGCCCGTTGGCTGCGTCCCCCGGAACGTTTTACAGTGCTCGGCGCTCCTGAAGTACCGGGGTGCCGCAGTAGACTTACCCGAAGCCTGCCGGAGTAAACCCGGCCTCCTGTGTACTGGACCTCCGGATCCTCTGCTCGCGTTCCTTGAACGGCTTGACGAGACATGGGTGATGCGCGAGGGAACTCGGCTTGCCTCGCTGGCCGTTAGGCGCTTCAGAAAAAGCACGGAATAAGAGCGCGCTCGGCGTAACGCAACAGCCTGGTCGACGAACGGGTGGGGAAGATCCAGGCCAGAAAAAGTTTCTTCAACTCCCACCAGGCCGTGCTCGCCATCCAGTTACTGGGCCCAAATCGGCTTCCCGGCCACTCCACGCGCCCGGCTGCCTACGAAAAGGCTTTTAGGCGAGGGCATTGTTTGCCCGCCGGGTCAGGCGGGGAAGACATGAGGACGCTAGTGAACCCAGACACTTCGGATGAACGGGCTCGTCAAGGCCGGCAGCGCCCAGGGGGACATGGGCCGTTGGCAACCAGGCGGGCGGCTTCATGAGCCCGAGGTTTCGCAGGTCCGTGCCCAGGGCAGCCCGCACCTTCCATCGCGCGGCGGTCGCCACCTCTCGGGTCAAAAGGCTGGCCCGCGACGACAACCAGCGGCTTGGTTAAGCGTGGGGTCTTGCCTGGTCCAGCAATGTCCCGCTGTGGAGGCGGTCGAAGTCCGGGTGTACGAGGTTCCGACCGATCAGCCCGAGGCCGACGGCACTCTAGGGTGGTCCTCGACGACGGCGGTAGTAGTGGAGATCCGGGCCGGGGGCCATTCTGGGCTCGGCTGGACCTACGCCGGGGCAGGCAGTGCCACAGTCGTCAGCCACAAGCTGGCGGACATCTGTGTGGGCTCTGTCCCCTTCGATGTACCGGGGATGAACGAGCGGATGGCCCGGGCGTGCCGGAACCTGGGCCGCCCCGGCTTGGTGGCCTGCGCCATCTCCGCGGTCGACATCGCGGCGTGGGATTTGAAGGCCCGCCTCCTCGACGTGCCCTTGGCCGCCCTTTTTGGCCAGGTCCGCCCTGGTGCGCCGATCTACGGCAGTGGTGGCTTCACTACCTACGACGACGCCACCACCCGGGCCCAGCTCGAGCAATGGACCAATGGCTGGGGTGTCCCCAGGGTCAAGATCAAGGTCGGCGAGTCCTGGGGCGGTGATCCCGGGCGGGACTTGGCCCGGGTGGCATTGGCACGGGAGGTCGTCGGCAAGGACGTGGAGCTGTACGTGGATGCCAATGGTGGGTACACCCGCAAACAGGCGGTGCGGATGGGCCAGCAGTTCTATGAAGAGCACAACGTCGTCTGGCTAGAAGAGCCGGTGTCCTCCGATGACCTCGATGGGTTGAGGGAGGTCCGTGATGGGTGTGGGGCCGATGTGGCCGCCGGCGAGTACGGGTACAGCCTTGGTTACTTCGCCAAGATGGCGGGCGCCGGAGCAGTCGACTGCCTGCAGGTCGACGTCACCCGCTGCGGCGGCTATACGGTCTGGTTGCGAGCGGCGGCGGTAGCCGAGGCCCACAATCTCCAGGTTTCTGGTCACTGCGCCCCCAACCTGCACGCTCACGTGGCCACCGCGGTACCCAACCTGCGCCACCTGGAGTACTTCCACGATCATCACCGCATCGAGACGATGCTCTTCGATGGGGCCCTGAGCCCCCAAGGCGGTCAGCTGGTCCCTGCCATCGACAGGCACGGGCACGGCATGTCTCTCCGTGAGGCGGATGCAGAGCAGTTCCGGGCCCGTTGACACCGGCGCCGGGCCCACCAAGCAACTTCGAGATCAACTAGGAGGAATGAATGGCCAAGGCAACTGCAGCTGACAACCTGTGCGAGCGGCTGGTGGCCTGGGGGGTCAACACCGTTTACGGCTTTCCTGGCGACGGCATCAACGGCATCCTGGGCGCGTTGCGCCGCCACCGGGACGACCTGCGGTTCGTGCAGACCCGACATGAGGAGATGGCGTCGTTCATGGCTTGTGGGCACGCCAAGTTCACGGGGCAGGTCGGGGTGTGCATGGCCACGTCGGGGCCGGGCGCCATCCACCTGCTCAATGGGCTCTACGACGCCAAGTTGGACCACCAGCCGGTGGTGGCCGTCGTGGGCCAGACCTTCGTGCGGGCATTGGGGGGCGACTTCCAGCAAGAGGTCAACCTCATGCAGCTGTACTCCGACGTGGCGTCATCGTATTGCCAGCAGGTCAATACGCCGTCTTCGGTCCGTCACATTGTCGACCGGGCGATCCGGATCGCCCAGGCCGAGCGCACCGTGACCTGTGTCATCGTGCCGGCCGACGTACAAGATATGGAGGCGGTCGAAGAGCAGCCCAAGGCCACCCACACGGTCCACACCGGCGTCGGCTGGTGGAAACCCCGAGTCGTCCCCTCGGCCGACCAGCTCCACCAGGCGGCCGACATATTGAACGGCGGAGAGAAGGTGGCCATGTTGGTCGGGGCCGGGGCCATGCACGCCACTGACGAGGTCCTGGCCGTGGCCGACGCCTTAGGGGCCGGGGTGGCCAAAGCGCTGCTGGGCAAGGCGGCGGTGCCCGATGACGTCCCCTATTGCACGGGCAGCATCGGGCTACTCGGTACCAAGCCGTCGTGGAACATGATGCAAGGCGCAGACACGTTGTTAATGGTCGGTTCCTCGTTCCCGTACTCGGAGTTCTTGCCCACCACGGGCCAAGCGAAGGCGGTCCAGATCGACCTGTCCGCCCGGATGCTGTCGATCCGCTACCCCATGGACCTGGCGTTGGTCGGTGACGCCAAAGACACTTTGGCCGAACTGCTCCCGTTGCTGCAACGAAAATCGGACCGCTCTTGGCAAGACACGATCGTCGGCAATGTAAAGCAGTGGTGGGCGGAGATGGACGACCTCGGTCAGCCCTCGGACCTCGACGGCCGCATACGGCCCCAGGGGTTGTTCTCCGTGCTGTCCCGCCATCTGCCCGACCAGGCCATCTTGTCGTCGGACTCGGGTACCGCGGCGGACTGGTACGCCCGCCACATCCGCATCCGAAGGGGCATGAAGGCGTCGCTATCAGGGAACCTGGCCACCATGGTCCCAGGTGTGCCCTACGGGATCGCGGCCAAGTTCGCCTTTCCTGACCGGGTGTCGGTGGCCATGGTCGGTGACGGGGCCATGCAGATGGGGGGTATGGCCGAGATGCTCACCGCCGCCAAGTACTACAAGACCTGGGCCGACCCTCGCTACGTGGTCCTGGTGCTCAATAACGAGGATCTCAACCAGGTCACCTGGGAACAGCGGGCCATGGAGGGCGACCCCCGCTTCGAGGCCTCTCAGGCCATCCCCTATCTTTCTTACGCCGCCTGGGCCGACCTGATCGGCCTGAAGGGGATCAAGGTGACCAGCTCGGACCAGATCGAAGAAGCTTTCGCCCAAGCCTTCGCCGCCGACCGGCCGGTGATCGTCGACGCATTGACCACCCCCGACGAGCCCCCCCTGCCCCCGCACATCACCTTCGAACAGGCCAAGGCCTTGACGACCTCGGTGGCCGCCGCCCCCCGGGCGGGCGTCGCTGGGGCGGCTGAAGGTGTGCGCGAGGCGGTCCACGGGCTCATCCATCCAGAGCGAGGCTGACCGTGGCCCCAACGTCCAAGACCCACGGTGAGAGCATCGGTGAGCTCACCCACTTGATCGACCGGGCCGTCGCCGACGTGGCCCACGGCCGCTTTGAGCGCGCCCTGGCCGGCCTGACCGCATTGGCGGCGGCGGTCACCACAGCTGAAGTCTTCCTCGAGCACTACAAGGCCAGTTTCGGCAACAAGTGGATGTGGAGCCCGATCATCGTTACCCCTCCGGTGATGGTGGCCGGGGTGGCCGGGGTTTTCTCCAAGAAATGGGCCAAGACCGTGCTCCCGGCCACCGCCCTGGTCTACACCGCCAATGGCTTGCTGGGTGAGTACTTCCACGCCCGGGGCGTGGCCCGCAAACCGGGCGGGTGGGGCCTGGCCGCTTACAACCTTCCTATGGGGCCGCCCATTTTTGCCCCCGGGTTGATGACCCTGGTCGGCGGCATGGGGATCCTGGCGGCCCTGCTGCGCCGGGAGGACTAGTGGCCCGCGACCTATCGAAGCCCGACCACCTTCCGAACCTGCGGGCCGCGAGACAACCGCCGCACCCGTCTTGGCTGCCCCGACAACGCCGGGGGACCACCCCCCAGATGGTCGGCCGCTACCCCGACTACGACGTGTTCGACGCCGCCGGCACCTGGGACGCCGCTACGGCCAAGGTAGTCAACGCCAGGCTCCACGTAGCAGGCCCACTGCGGTTCTTCTCCCCTGGCGAAACTCCGACGGCCCGGGCCTTCTGTGACGTGTGCGTGGCCCAGGATGGCGAGCCGAGGGTCCCGGTCGTGGAGATGATCGACGAGAAACTGGCCGCCGGGCTCCTCGACGGCTACCAGTACGCCGATATGCCCGACGACCGCGACACGTGGCGGCTGGTCCTGGCCGGCCTGGACGAGGTGGCTCAGAACTGTTATGGACAACCGGCCTTCGCCTCCGCCGAGGTGGAGGCCCAGGAAGCCATAGTGGGTCTACTGGCGCAGGGCCAGCTCTCGGGCGGCGCCTGGGACAAGCTCAATTGCAAACGGGCGTGGTCGGTGTGCATGCGCATGGTCCTGGCTGCGTTTTACTCCCACCCCTGGGCCTGGAACGAGATCGGCTTCGGCGGCCCCGCCTACCCCCGGGGTTACATGCGGCTCGGGCCCACCAGCACCAGGGAACCCTTCGAGCGGTCTGGGGCCACTGACGAGGATCCCGCCCGGACCGCCCCGAAGCTCGGTCAGTGAGCGCCATCGGGCCCGCCGGTCCAGGCCCCCACCTTGTCCTTTGTCCCCCCGACAGGAGATGAGGCCATGACCTTACGCTGGTTGAAGGGGTCGGTCGGGCCCGCCGACAACGACTCCCGCTTCCTGCTCGACGTGCACCGCCGCGATCTGCCAGGTGAGGGCACCATGGCCCTTTACGACGACAGCGACGAGGTCGACATCTGCATCGTCGGCGCCGGGGCGGGCGGGTCGGTACTGGCTCAGCGCCTGGCCCGGGCCGCGTGGAGGGTCGTGGTCATCGAGGCCGGCCCGTTCTGGCACCCCGACGAGGACTGGGTATCCGACGAAGCCGGCTCCCATCACCTGTACTGGACTGAGAAGCGGATCATCGGCGGCGCCGACCCCATCGAGATGGGCAAGAACAACTCCGGGCGGGGGGTGGGCGGGTCAATGGTCCATTACGCCGGGTACTGCCCCCGCTTCCACCCATCGGACATGCGGACCCAAACGCTAGACGGCGTCGGGGTGGACTGGCCGATCAGCTACGAGGACATCCGGGCTCACTATGAGACCGTAGAACGAGAGCTCCCGGTGGCCGGCCAGGACTGGCCGTGGGGACACCCGCACCGTTACCCGTTCTCGCCCCATCCGGTCTCCGAGGCCGCTTCGGTGCTGTGGCGCGGTGCTCACCGCATGGGGGTCAAGATGCGGGTGGGGCCGGTCGGCATCGTCAACGGCACGTTTGGCAACCGCCCGCACTGCATCTACCGGGGGTACTGCCTGCAAGGCTGCAAGGTCAACGCCAAGGCCAGCCCCTATGTCACCCACTTGCCCGATGCCCTAGCCCACGGCGTCGAGATCCGAGCCAATTGCATGGTCGCCCAGGTAGACATCGACCAGGCCAACGGGCGGGCCACCGGGGTCACTTATGTCCGGGAGGGCGAGACCCTCGAGCGCCGACAGCGGGCAAAAGTGGTAGCCGTGGCCGGGTACTCCATAGAAACCCCCCGGCTGCTGCTCAACTCCACCTCGGGGCGGTTCCCGCACGGGGTGGCCAACGACGAGGACCAGGTGGGCCGGTACGTCATGGTGCAGGGTGCCTCCCAGAGTGCGGGGCGCTTCCCTGACGAGCTGCGTATGTACAAAGCCCCACCGCCGGAAGTGTCCTCCGAAGACTTCTACGAGACCGATCCTGGGCGGGGCTTCGCCCGCGGCTTCTCCATCCAAACCGTGTCGCCCCTGCCCATCGGCTGGGCCGAGCACGTCCTGGCCGACGGGCACTGGGGACGAGCGCTGCGCGAGTACATGCGCGACTACAACCACTGGTCCTGCATCGGGGTACTCAACGAGCTGCTACCCCAACCGGGCAACCGGGTCACCCTGGCCGAAGAAAAGGATGCCCGCGGCCTGCCGGTGGCGCGCTTCGACTACAGCCTCGCCGACAACGACAAGGCCAACATCGCCTACTCGACCAGGGTGATAACAGACATCCTGCAGGCCGCCGGGGCACAGGACGTGCTCACCATTCACCGCTACGCCCACCTGGTGGGCGGCGCCCGGATGGGCACTTCCCCCGACAACAGCGTGGTCGACGCCAACCAGCGCATCTGGGGCGTCCCCAACCTGTTCATCAGCGACGGCAGCGTCTGCCCCACCCAAGGCGCGGCCAACCCGGCTTTGACCATCATGGCCCTCGCCTCTCGGCTGGCCGAACGAATGATCTCAGGCGCCGCCATGTCGCCTGCTGGCAAATAGCGAGACGCAAAGCGCTTTGCGGGCACCGCCGTCGGGAGAACAGTTCGAGATCCGGTACGGCGATCAACGGGCGACCATCGTCGAGGTCGGCGGGGGCGTCCGGGAGTACGCCGTTGGCGACAGGCCCGTTCTCGACCCCTACCCCATCGACGCCTTGTGCGATGGTGAACACGGCGCGCCGCTCATCCCTTGGCCCAACCGCCTCGCCGACGGCGTCTACCGGTTCGACGGCACCGACTACGCCGTGGCGCTCAACGAACCGGAGAGACACAACGCCATCCACGGTTTCCTCAGCTGGCGACCTTGGCGCGCCGTGGAACACGACACCAGTCGAGTGGTCATGGGCACCCGGCTCCACCCCCTCGCCGGCTACCCGTTCACCCTGGACATCCGGGTAACCTACGAATTCGCTGACGATGGTCTCGTGGTTTCCACGACCGCCGTCAACGTCGGCGACCAGGCCTGCCCGTATGGGGCCGGCCAGCACCCCTACTTGTCACCGGGGCCCGGCCAGATCGACGACTGCATCCTCGAGCTCCGCGCCTCGACCCGGATCGTCACGGCCAACGAACGTCAACTCCCAACCGGCACGGCGGCGGTCGAAGGGACCGAGTTCGACTTCCGGGCCGGCAGGCGCCTCGGCCACCAGAAACTCGACACACCCTTCACCGACCTGGACCGTGACCAAGACGGACGAGCATGGGCGCGGCTCACTGCCCCCGATGGCACCCGGGCTGAGATATGGGTCGACCGGCACTACCCGATCATCGAGATCTACACCGGCGATACCCTGAGCCCCCCACGCCGGCGCGTGGGGCTCGGGACCGAGCCGATGACCTGCCCTCCGAACGCCTTCCAAACCGGGAACGGACTGACCCGCCTCGAGCCGGGCGAGTCGTTGACAACCACTTGGGGAGCCCGCCTAGAGAGTCATTAAGTAAATACTCAAAGGTTGCCTGGTCACGCTGCACAATTTGCACCACCACATCCAGCCCGGAGCCCAAGACGGTCGGACCGCTCTGACGAAAGAGTGCCGTGGGCTGAATAATCTCAGAAAGTAGTGGCGACACGAAAGAGCGAAGCACGCACGAAGCCTGTTGCCCTGAGCAACTGGTCGAAATTTGCGCCTCTTCGCCGATTTCATCGACTTTTGGTTCAGCCGACAATTCGGGCGGTCGGGTACGACGTTTGCGGACACGCCGGCGTGGGTAAATATTCCACCACCGAAAGGGCGAGGCGTGGCGCCCCCTAGCCAAACTGAGGTCTACAAATGCAAAAAGGAACCGGTACTGGACTGATCGGACTGGGGATCGTGCTAGTGGTGATCGGCGCCATCCTGGACTTCGCGGTGACTGCGACTACAAGCGGCGTGAACATCAACACGATTGGTGTAATCCTTTTGGTCGTAGGCATCGTGTCGTGCGTTATCGGGGCGGTCCTCTTCGGAATGGCCTCCTTCAGGCAGTCGACGTACCGCTCGAGCGTGCGGCCCCTTCCGGACGGCGGAGAGGAGCGGGTAGTTCAGGAACGCGACAACATGGTCCCCTAAGGGTGGGCTGGTCTTTGTAACCTCACCGCTAACCCGCCAGAGGTAAACAAGCTGTACCTCTTAACGATCGACGGCGGGGCTAATCGCCTAAGTGCTCAGATCCCGTGCCGAGCACCACGGGAGACCGTCGAGTCATAGAACTCCAGCGACCACCGCGGCACCATTTCTCACGCGGTGGTTATGCTGCCGCGGACCGAACAACGGATGCGCCGCCCCATTGCTAGCAGGCCACTCGCTCCTGGGCCGTGGGCGTTGAACAGAACAGCCGCGACACCAGCGACCAGCCAGACGAAGCTAACTCTTGAGCGCAACGCAGGGTGTACGACACAGCATCTCGAGTTACTGTCCTTGCGATACCGATACCCTGGCCCACACTCGCTTCCCGCCTGGACGACCCTCCGGCAAATCCGCCCTATCTAGGCGGGGCAGGCGTCGGTCGTTACCACGCATACCTAGTCTTACGCTTCGGGACGTAATTAACATTGAAATCTCTAGGACAGTATGAGCGTGGACGGCCGCCCTGGCTCGCCACTTCAAAACGGTTGGGCGCCTTCGTCTTCTCAAGGTTTGGCCCGCTCTATGGTCGGGTACTGAAACAACCGTGTTACTCGACATTCTCATCGCCGTGGTGATCGTGGTCATAGCCGCAGTGCTGGGCCTGGTGGTCCATCCCCTATTGTGGATAGTTATTATTGTCGCTGTCTTGTGGCTCTTTTTCCGACGGAGCCGTTGGTGAGGGACGAATTGGAAATGGGCGCAGTTCCGTGACGACAGCACAAGACGGAGGGGCAATCACTAACGCTGAGATACTGAGCGGTATCGGCCCCCCAGACCAAATGCCGGCTGCTCGAGACGTAACCCTCACCGTCAGGGAGGATATTGAGGACAAGTCGCTGGCCGACCTGCTGAGGGACTTGTCTCAGCAGCTAACCGCGCTCCTTCACGAGGAGATGGAGTTGGCCAAGGCTGAGGTCGCCACCAAGGGTAAGCGCCTCGGGGCCGGGGCCGGCTTGCTCGGGGGCGCCGTTGCCCTGGTCCTACTGGCGTTGGGCTGCTTAGCCGCCTGCGCCATCGCGGCGCTGTCCCTGGTGGTCCCAGTCTGGCTGGCGGCTTTGATAGTGGCCGTCGCCCTGCTGGCGGTGGCCGCCGTGCTTGGTGTGATGGGCAAGACCGCCGTGCAGCACGCTGCGCCGCCGGTCCCCGAGGAATCCGTGAAAAGCACCAAGGAGGACGTCGCATGGCTGAAGACGCAAGTGAAATCCGCGAAGCCATAGAGCAGACTAGATATGAGGTGGGGGAGACCATACAAGCCATTGGTGAAAAGGTCGACGTAAAGGCCCGTGCCGCCGACAAGCTGTCCGAGAGCCGGGACGCGCTCAAAGGCTCGGCGGCCGACGCCAAAGACAAACTGGGCGACTTCTCCCAGGGTGTGGGCAATAGTCTGTCCAATGCCACCGGGCCTGCGGTCTCGTCGGCCGCCGAGTGGGCTAAGTCAGCCGCTCACCCCTCCACGGAGTCGGGACGTCACCAGAGGCTGGCCCTATTTCTCGGGTTAGCGGCCGTGGCGGTTATCGTGTTGGCCCGTCGCTTAAGGCGCAATCGAGGCCAGCAATGACAAAGCTGATCTACAAGCCCCTCGGGCTGATTATGAGCGTGCTCGGGGGACTGGTGGCGAGCGCTATTTTTCAGCGGGTGTGGAGGCTTGTGAGCCATCGGGACGAGCCGCCTACACCAACGCAAGCCGGTCGCAGCTGGCGCGAGGTCCTAGCAGCCGCCGCCCTTCGGGGCGCCATTTTCGGGCTCGTGACGGCGGCCGTCGACCGGGGCGGGGCGGTCGGGTTCCAACGCGCTACCGGTGCGTGGCCCGGAGAAAAGGAGCCCCGTTCGGCCACCTCGGAGGCGACCGACTAACCGCCGGGCAGGGCCCCATAAACGGGTCCATGGAGTAGACGCCTTTTAGGGCAAATACTAAAACGGTCACGATCCATGTCTTCCCTCCAGAGGCGTCGGCCTGTATCACACCAGCGCCCGGGACGTGCTCCAGGCCGCCGCCCGATACTCCCATCTCGTCGTCTAAAACGGAAAGACTCCGTTCGCCTTTGGGATTTTGGATCTAACCAGCGACATAGCCGGAGTTTCCGACTTGTGATAGTACCGGACTGGCGATGCGCACCGATTCGAGGCGCTCTGCCATTCATTCGTGGGACGGTGAACTCAGTTGGAACTGTGCGCGGACGCCCAGTCGCGGGTGGAGTCAAGTGCCGCTCTGGCCGTACTTATGACTGAGTCGGCCACGTCGGGACCCTTGTCGGCGACGACGTGGGTTGCTCTGGTGGCAACTTCTTTGGTCTTGTCGATGGCGTCGGGGAGATGGCCGCTCAGCGCGTCGGCTGCTTTGGCCGCGCCGCGTTGGGCAGTGCGAGAGGTGGCGTCGACCAGGTCGATGGCCATACCAACGGCCGTGTCGGTTACGGCGCCGACGACGTCGGGAGCCTTGTCGGCGACGACGTGGGTTGCTCTGGTGGCAACTTCTTTGGTCTTGTCGATGGCGTCGGGGAGATGGCCGCTCAGCGCGTCGGCTGCTTTGGCCGCGCCGCGTTGGGCAGTGCGAGCGGTGGCGTCCACCAAGTCCATGGCAATGCCAGCGACCGCGCCGGTTAGGGCGCCGACGACGAGGCCTTTCCAAGCGTTGCGGATGCGCGCCGCCTGTCTGGGCCGATCGGAGGAATGGCCGCTCAGCGCGTCGGCTGCTTTGGCCGCTCCGCGTTGGGCAGTACGAGAGGTGGCGTCGACCAGGTCGATGGCCATACCAACGGCCGCACCGGTTAGGGCGCCGACGACGAGGCCTTTCCAGGCGTTACGCATGTGGATGCCTTTCTGGGGTGATCAGAGCAGATAATGATGTGAGCTGGCGCGTCAGTTTTTCACAGCGTCCTTGACCTTCTCACCGGCTTGCTTGAGGTTAGCTTTGGTTTGATCAGCCTTACCCTTGTTACGCAGGTCCTTGTTGCCGCTGGCCTCGCCGGCGGCCTCCTTTGCCTTTCCCTTCGCCTTTTGGACGGTGTTCTTTGCTTTGTCGGTTGTTGCCATAGCTGGTCCCTCCTTGGGGGGTTAGTGGCAGATGACCGGCTCATCATCTTGCCGAATGTGCGGACTGGCCGGGCCGGGCCTATTGGAGCTGGCGTTCTCGGCCGGCACTCTTGAAGCGAACGGTGATCTGCACCGGGTCGGGCCGGGCCCCGGTCGTGGCCTGCATGCGGGCCAAGGCCGCGTCGACTTGGGCGGGCAGGTTATCGAGGTCGATGCTGTCGCCGACGGCGAGCACGGCCCTCATCTCTATCGTGGGGTACCGGCCGAACAGGCCGACCCTGGCGTCGTGCACGCCGGAAATGGCCTCCAGGTCGGTTTCGAGGTTGTGGCTCAAGGCGGCCGAGCGCAGCGTGGTCTCGCCTCGGGCGCCGTCACTGGGCGGGAAGGTGACCGTCGGTGTGCGCTGGCGGCCGTCGTTGCGCTGCAGCTGGGCCACGGCCAAGGAGGCGCCGAGGGCCACGGCGACGACACCGATGGCGGTGACCACTGCGAACGACTCCCAACCGCCCTCGTCCCACCACCGGGCCACCGTCGGGTCGAACACGTACCGGTCCGAGCGGGCCGTGCCGAACACGCCGGCACCGAGGCAGGCCGCCAGGCCACCGCCGACCAATAACAACAACCCCACTACCGCCGCGATTAAGCGGTCGCGCCGGTCGCTCATGTCACCCTCCTGGGGCCGGTCGTCGCGACCGTGACCGTCGACGAGGCGGGGGCGTGCAGCCGCTCGAGCTCATCTCGGGCCGCGCTCTGCAGGACCGGTCTCGTGGCCGAAGCCGCCCGCGCCCTGACCTTGAGCCGCCACCGCTGGGACCGGGGGGTCAGGCGCACCTTGACCACGTCGGTCGGGACCTGGGTGGTCAAGCGGCGTTGCAGGTGGCCTTCGGTGGACCGGCGCAGTAATAACCAGTCCCCCCTGTCGGTCGCAAATACAGCGTGGCGTTTGCGCTGGGGGCGGAGCTCGACCAGTAACAGGACGAGGCCGGCGGCGGCCACGGTGGCGCTGATGGCGATCACGATGGGCGCCGACCACGGTGTGGTCTTGAAGGTGGCGAGCCATTGGGGGACGAAGGCCCCGGCGAACCCTGAGCCGGTCCAGGCCCAGACGGCCTCGATGACCACCACCACCCCGGCCGCCGCCAGCCCCACGCCCAGGACCAACAAGAAGAGCCGGTTGAACACCCGCATCAGCGGGTACTGCTGCGGGGTAAAAACGACACGTCGAGGTCATCGACGCTCACGGCCACCGCCCGGCGGTCACCGTGGGCGGCCAGAGCCGAACGGGCCGCAACGCGCACGGCGTCGGCCACCGCGTCGAGCGGGAGCCGCTCGGCGACAATGTGCACGGTCACCTCGTCGGCCCCGAGCCGGACCCCCAGGGCCCGGCCGCCCGGGTATTGGGTGGCCACCTCGACACCTGGCCCGCCCGTGCGCCGTACCCCGCTGACCGAGTCGACGGCGGCGGCGACAGCCAGCGCCAGCCGGCCGCGCCGGCCGGGGTCGACGGGCGGTCTCGGCCCTGGGCCAGGGTTAGTGGTGGGCGGCGGGGTGGTGCCGCTCACTCGACGCGCGACTCGCCGTCAGTGCCGTCGTCGTCGATGTGCAGGTCGTCGATGTTGATGTTGACCTCGACGACCTCCAGACCAGTCATGCCCTCGATCCGCTCGATCACGTTCTGGCGGATGGCATCGGCGGTCTCCACGATGGACTGGCCGTAGTAACAGACAATGTCGATATCGACGGCCGCCTGGCGCTCCCCGACCTCGACCGATACCCCCTGAGCGGTCGCCGCCGAGGCGCCTGGCACCTTGGAGCGGATCGACCCGAACGTCCGCGACAAGGTTTTCCCCAAGGCCTGGACCCCGGGGATCTCCTGGGTGGCCAGCGCCGCGATCTTGGCCACCACCGACGACGAGATCGAGGTCGTACCGTGCTCGGTCTTGAGCGCCGCTCCGCCGGAGCTGGGGCTCCGTTCTATGTTGCGTGACGGGGCCTTGCCCGAAGACGAACCGGATGAACCGGATGAACCGGCAAGCAAGGTTGGCGGGATAGTTGAGGTTGGGTCTGGGTTTGGCGTTTCGGGCATGGTGGTGCCTCCTTAAGGGGTTGAAGTCGGGGGGTTACGGATAGGGATGGGCGCAGACGCGTTGTTTTGGGCCCTGTGGGTCAGCGCGGCGGGCGGCCGGAAGTCGACCTGAACCGTGCGCCGATCTCGCCCAGGTCCACATCGCCCTCCAAGACCCGGACTATGCCCCAGCCGATCAGCCCGGCGGCAATGCCGGCCAGGACTACCCAACCAGCGGCCCAGGCGAACCACACCAACAACACCCCGACGATGAACGCGAACTGCGAACGAGACACTGACGCTCCTTGACCTACCGCCGGGCCGCACCGCCACTTTTTGACGCCGACTACTCGACGGCCACTGTCTTAGATGCCGACGTAGGCCCAAAAGTCGCGCACCGGCCGAAGAAAAGTTCAGGCTCCGCTCGGGACCGGGCCAGGCGGACGCATCGTCGGCCCTTGGGGAAGGCCCGCAAACGCCGGTCCGGCCCTCTTCAACGGCCGCTCGACGCCCCGGGCGTGCCATGATCATAGGGTCATGGATGCCACCACTCGGCTCGGGGTGCCACCCAACGCCAGCGCCGACACGGTCCGAGCCGCGTTCGCCCGCCAGGTGCGCGCCATCCACCCCGATATAGCCGGTCCCGGCCACGGCGACCCCGGCACCGAGGTCGCCGCCCTCATTGCCGCCCGCGACCAGCTCCTGGCCCAGGCCAAGTCGGTGGCGCGCCCGCAAACCGGGACGGTCGTGTTCTGTCAGCACCGGGACCTCATAGGCTCGCTGCGCGCGCTGGTCTACCGCCGCAAACAGCCCCGACGTCACCTTTACTGAACCGCGGGTTGCGAAGCTGTCCTGCCCGGCGCGTTATCAGCCACGCCTACGTGACCGCCGATAGCAGCGCGTTAGCGCCACCGCCGGTCGACAGCCGCCGCCGTTAGGCCGCCCGTGACGGGCGGTCGGCCCAGGACGGGGCTCATCGGCCAATGTGCGTAACGATTACGTCCGGTCGCGGTACCCGGCCCGGGGACGACTACCGCGGAGGCACCTCGAGGTCGTCGATGTTTACGTCGACCGCAGCGACGTTCAATTGGGTGTGGTCGGCGATGGCCGCCATCACGTTGTGGCGGACAGTACCGGCTAGGTCGGCCAGGCTTGGCACAGGCCGGGCGGTGACGGTCAGGGTCACCGAGATTGCCCCTTCTTCGACCTCGCTGATGTCCACGCCGTCGGCGCCGCAGCGTACCACTGCGTGGCGGCCTAGACCTGCTGGGCGACTGGTGATCGCCGTCACTCCGGGGGTGTCTTCGGTCGCGGTGGCGGCCACGAGCCCCAGGGCCCACGACGTCACCATCGTCACCCCCCGGCCAGAGGCGCTGACCGCATGGCGCGGTGACTCCACGATCCGCCGGACCCGGGACATGACCGTGGCCACGAACCGACGGGGGACCCTTATGTCCCGTCCCGACCACTGCCGCACGGGGAGCCATAGCTCGGCGAACTCCCTTAGCGCCGCCTGGCAGTACGCACACGCTGCTTCATGGGAGCCAGCCGGGGCCTCCGCCCCTTCCGCCGCGTACTCGACCAGCTGCTCGGGATTGGCACCGCACGGCGGAGCCTCCCACCGGGTCGTCGTCATTGGCCCTCCGGGTCACGATTGCCCAAGTCGCGAGCAAGGTCAGTACGAGCCCGGTATATACGACTCTTGACTGCGGCCACGCTCACCCCGAGTACCTCGGCGATCTGATCGTAGGATAGGCCCTCGACCTCGCGCAGCAGAAGCGCGGCACGTTGCTCCGCCGACAGCCGGCCCATTGCGGCACTGATGGCAGCGTACCCCTCGGCTGCCTCGAGCTCCCCCTGAGGGGACCCTTCGGCGGCGGCCAGGTCCTCGGGCAGCTGCGCAGTCTGCGTCGGCCGTCGACGGATGTCCCGCAAACACTGGTTGGTGGCGACCCGGTACAGCCAGGTCGAGAATTGGGCGTCCCCCCGGAACCGGCCCATCGACCGCCACGCCGAAAAGAAAACGTCCTGAGCGGCGTCCTCAGCGGCGTGCCGGTCCCCCAACATCCCGACGCACAACCTGATTATGGGGAGCTGATAGCGCCTCACCAGGACCTCGAACGCCCGGACGTCTCCCCCCGACGCCCGCTCGACCAAAAGCAGGTCGCTCGGAGCGCTCACCAGCGGCCGCCGAAGGTGCCCGACCTACCCTTGGCTACGCTTGCGAGCTTTGTGGGCCATCTCGAAACGACGGCCGGGGCGGTCTGGGTACACCAAGTCACTGAGCCGAGGCGGTCGGTCTTGGCGGTCATTCCGAGCCATCTCCATACGGCCCCGACGCGCGCTGCGAACGGGCGGCGGGCAGGCCCAGCGGGACAGCCCGGAGCGAAGCGCGGGCGCTGCAGGCTCAAGCTCGTAGGCCTCACACCGGTCGGACCGGTGCCCGCCTGCACTCCCCGCGAGCCGAACACAAACCCGGTCAGCCAGACAAAGAAGGAAGGGACGGCGACAATCCAGAGAATATGGATAGCAGGCCCAAAGCCTTCGAACAGCAGACAGAAAAAAGGGGTGGCAAGGGAAAAACCCGCCGAGTTCCTTTAATTGTTAGGAGGACTGCTGTGCACTTCAGGCTTACCACCTATAAAAGCGGTGGTTCCCCGCGCTCTCGCCTCGGCCCAACGCCACTCCGGCCAGCCAAAAAACGAAGAAGAACAACGCCAAGATCCAAAGGAAGTGCAAAGCGAACCCTAGCCCAGCAAGCAGCAGTACTAGTAGCAGCACGAGCATGATAACCACTGTCGAGTTATACCGGCGTGGGGTTAAACCCAAACCTGGGTGCGTACCGGAAATGTCGGTTACCGAAGGTGATCTCTCCGTCGTGGTGTCGTCTGATCTCCTTCACGACTGGGCGTGTCTGCGACCGCCGTCCTCCTCAGACCGGAGGTTGGGGGCGTCAGCGTTCAACCGCTGGGCGGGGGCACCTTTTAAGGTACCAATGCCTAACGCGGGATTACCGCACCGTTGGCTTTTACAACTATGGGCGTTGGCGGCTTTCAAGTACAGATGGCTTTATCCTGATCGGGTGAGTGGGGAGATCGACATCGAGACCGCTCCCGAACTGTTGACTGCCGTTCAAAGACGTGACTGCCGTTCAAGATGCCCTTGTGGATTGGCGCTCGGTCGGTGTTCTTGGACCTTGCTCAAGTCTCGTTCCTCGGCTCGGCCGGAGCAACGGTCCTCGTCAAGGGGAGGCGCAACTGTCAGCTTCGCGATGCCAGCCACAGGGTGCCTGGTTCATCCGAAGACAGTCGCAACCATCCGCGTCGCCTGATCCCCCTTTTCTATTCGGCCGCCAAACGACGTTCACGGTGCCGCGAGGTAATCGGTGCCCGCTTGCATACCACCATTGAACGTGAAAGAGATAGGCGGTGAAGTCGGCCCGGAGCCAGCATTGGCCCATCTGTGCCTGCTGGCGGCTGGGCACGGGCCAAGATAATGACGAGGAGGGTGCGATCCAGTCTCGGTCGCGCCCGACAAGACGCGACGCTTGCGATATGGCCGAACCCGCCGTGACGAGCACGTGGGCGACGGTCGCGTGCGGGTCGCGCCGGCGTCTTTACGTCCTTTTTCCTCGGGCGGCGGGAGGGACGGCGACAGGCCGACGGACTCGATCCGCAGTTCCCGGGCCAACCGGTGCTGTGGTACAGGCGCTCGTCCTCTTGGTCGTCGACCTCTTCGAACGCGGCCGTCAGCGCCTGGCCCGTTAGCCCGTCATGTTGTCGGCCACTTCACGGATCAAGTGTCCTGGGTGGCCTCGGCCCAACCAGAGGGAGGAAGACTGGCTCGGGGCCACGGATGGTTCAGGTGCGGCGCAGCGGCGGCTCGGTCGAGGACCTAGTAACGTCTAGCGCGTATCGGGTCAAAAAGACGGTTCGGTGCGTCGCCGACCCGGAGGTCCGCGTGGCCTTGCGTACTCACGACATCGGGGGACGCTCACTAGCAGGCGAGGGCGTTGGCGAGGTGCCTGCTGTCATCGTGACCGATGTGCAGGGTCGGATCGCGGGCTGGAACCACGGAGCGGAGCGTCTCTACGGTTGGACCCGAGAAGATGCCCTGGGCCTGTCGGCCTTGAAGCTATTGGTCCCAACCGAGCTTTCTGAGACTGCCTCGGGGATCATGGCGGACCTGGCTATCGCCTCCTCGATGGGCTGGCACGGGCGCTTCCTGGTACGCCGTAAGGACGGATCGGCCATTGAGATTTACGCTCAAAACGCCCCCATTGTTGTCGACGGCAAGGTGGTTGCGATCCTGGGTGAGTCGACCCCGGTCGACCGGCTGAGCTCGCTGGACGACGAGCTAGCCACAATTACGCCCGGGAACGGGGTAGGGGCCATCATTGATGCGCGCTTAAAATGGTTCGAGTCGTTCCGTGCCTCTGCGCACAGCACGATCTCGATTCGCGAGCTCGACGATCTCCTGCGAGACGTTCTGTCCATGGTGGCTAAGTCGCTTAACGCTGACGCCGCGTCGTTGCTGGTGACCGACGGCCGCGGCCAGATCCTCATAGCCAGGTCGGCTTATGGGTGGGACGCGGGAGATGACGAGGCGTGTCCGGATAGCCGCCGGAGCCGGTGTGTCCGGCACCGTCCTGGCGACGAAGGAACCGATGATCGTCGACGAACTCGATGATGTGGAGGTTTTCAGCCCCGAGCTTCGCCGCAGCGGCTTTCACTCTTACGTAGGCGTCCCCCTCGTCGAGCGCGACCGCGCCATTGGTGTGTTACATGCGACCAGCTTTAAGCCTGGGCACTTTTCACCTGCCGACGTGAAGACGCTGTCGAGCTTGGCGGGGCCGGTGGCTGCCGCCGTTCATCGGGTCCGTCAGTTCGTTGAGCTCGCCAACCTGGCCAACCCGACCCGACTACCTCGAGTGGAGGGGCTCGAGATGTACGTCCGCTATCAAGCCGCCGATGGCGGTAACGGCGGCGGCGATTGGTACGACGCCGTATCCCGTGACGACGGGACAGCGGCCGTTGTCATCGGCGACGCGGCCGGCCACGGGATCGAAGCGTTGATCAGCGCCAGTTCCGTCCGGCACGCCCTGATCGCGTACCTTCACGAAGGGCACTCCCCGGTTGAGGCACTGGCGCGTTTGCGGTCTCTCGTGACGGCGGCGTCGTTCGGTACCCGAGCAGACTTCCTAACGGTCCAAGCCTGCGTCTTCGACCCCTTGTCCAAGACCCTGCACAGTGCCTCCGCCGGTCACCCCCCACTGCTACTGGTCCGGCGCGGGAACGGTAGGTACGGACCATTAGCGGGGCCCCCGATAAGCACCGGGCTCGACGGCATCGACAGTCAACACGCACTGACCCTAGAGCCGGGAGACCTGGTTGTCCTCTACACCGATGGCGTCATCGAGGCCAAAGGCGAAACACTCGACGACGGCCTCAACCGGCTGCGCGCCACCGCAGTCGAGCACCAACACCGGGCCCTCAGCGACATCTCTGACGCACTATTCGCTATGACCGGCAGCAAGCCTCGTAACGACGACCGGTCCATAGTCCTCATGCGAGCAACCTGACCCGACGCGGCCTCTAAGAAAGATCGGAACGGACGACTGGAGGCTGCCCGGCGCCCTACTCGCGTTTCTTGGGACGGCAGACTGGGGGGATGAGCGCCCCCGTACTGGTCGCCGGAGCTTCGGGGTTCGTGGGCCGGCGGTTGTGCCCGGCGTTGGTCGACGCCGGTTTCGAGGTCCGAGCGATGACCCGGCGGCCCCGGGAGTACCGCGGCGCGGGAGAGGCGGTGGGGGCCGACGCTTCCGATACGCCCTCGCTTCGAGCCGCACTGCGGCACTGCGGCGCGGCCTACTACCTGGTGCATTCGTTGGCCAGCGCCGACTTCGAGGCGAAAGATGCAGCCGCGGCAGGAGCCTTTGGTCAAGCTGCGGCGCAGGAGGGTGTGGGCCGCATCGTCTATCTCGGGGGACTGGGCGCCGACGAAGACGACCTGTCGGCGCACCTGCGCAGTCGACGTCGGGCGGAGGCTCTGCTGGCCGTGGCGGGTGTGCCGGTGACGACGTTGCGGGCCGGGATCATCATCGGGCACGGCGGGATCTCCCTGGGAGATGACCCGGCAGCTGGTGGAGCACCTGCCGGCGATGATCGTGCCACGGTGGGTCCGGACGAGGACGCAGCCGGTTGCTGTGGCGGACGTCATCCGATATCTGGTCGGCGTCCTGCAAGTGCCCGAGACAGCCGGGCGCGTCTTCGATATCGGCGGCCCGGACGTCCTCGCCTATGTCGAGATGCTGCGCCGGGTGGCCGCGGTGGAGGGGCGCAAGACGCTGATCGTGCCCGTGCCTCTGCTGTCACCGTCGCTGTCTTCCCTCTGGCTGTCGTTGGTCACAGACGTCGACGTGCAAACCGGACGGTCGCTGGTCGACTCGATGACTAACGAGGTTGTCGTGCGTGATGACAGCATCCGTCAGGTGGTGCCGTTCGAGCCGACGGACTTCGACTCGGCCGTGCTCGAGGCCCTCGGTGAGCGGGCGAGGGCGGCGCGCCGGTGATGTCGTCCCGGATGGTGCTGGAGGTGAATGGGACTCGCCAAGGCACCACGGCCCGGTAGGCAGATCTCTGCATAGTTGGGACACTGGAGCGGTTCCGTCTCAGCCGTCAGCGTGTTCGCCAGCTGTCGGTAGATGATGCCGGCATCGCAACACCGGCCCCTCGTCCACTGATCGATCCCGAAACGCGACGCCCGGGAGGGGCCTTGCGGTACGACCGGCGGCGTCGACCGTGCGGGCGGTGACAACCCCCTGGGCGTATCGGGAACAATTTTCGCTGGTCCGGTTTTTCTCTGGCAGTCATACGGGACCTTCTGGTCCTACCGATTTTATCGATTGCGGCCCAATCTCGACAGGAATTCGCCCGATATCAAATCCGGCATTGATAGCTCGCCGCTGCCCTTTGTGCCAGGCAATGACTCCCGTGGACGTTGCGAACTGACGCCTTCGCGTAATCCAGCATGTGCTTACGGTGTCCCCGGGTTACCAGAGACCGTAATCTTCGGCAACAATTCCAGGCTGGAGATGCAACTAGTTGTGGTGTATGCAGGCGAGTCAGCGTCTGACTGGTTTACCCGGAAGAAACCACGGGTAACAGCGTTAACGGCGGGCTTATTTTGAATTGTCTTTGGGCCCGCCGCCCCGCAACCAGCTCAGGAGGGCAGATGGACCAAACCGCGCAGACGAACCAGCCGAAGCAGCAACAGCGTCCTCCGGGGGCCGAGTCGGCGATGACCCCTCAAGCTGACCATGGTGAGCAGAGCTATCGCGGCTGCGGCCGCTTGGCCGGCAAACGCGCTCTGATAACTGGCGCCGACAGTGGCATCGGTAAGGCGGTGGCCATCGCCTTTGGCCGCGAGGGCGCCGACGTCGCCATCTCTTACCTCAACGAGCACGACGATGCCGCTGACACAGCTAAGTGGGTCAAGGACGCCGGACAGCACGCCGTGCTCTTCGCCGCCGACCTGAGTGAGCCGCATCAATGCCGCGACGTGGTGAGCAGAACGGTCGACGAACTAGGGGGGCTGGATGTCCTGGTTTCTAACGCGGCCTTCCAGATGACGCATGAGACGATCGAGGAGATCTCGGACGAAGAGTGGGACTATACGTTAGCGACCAATATCTCAGCTCTTTTCCATCTGACCAAGGCGGCCCTCCCGCACCTCAAGCCCGGTTCGTCTGTCATCGCCACCAGTTCGGTCAATTCCGATAGCCCGACCCCGACGCTGCTGCCGTATGACGTGACCAAGGCGGCCATCGCCAACTTTGCGGCCGCGGCGGCGCAGCTTCTGGGAGAGCGCGGCATCAGGTTTAACAGCGTTGCGCCAGGACCGATCTGGACCCCCCTCATCCCGTCGACAATGCCCGCGGCAAAGGTCGAAAACTTCGGCCACAACACGCCCCTCCGGCGGCCAGGCCAGCCGGTTGAGGTTGCCCCCATATTTGTACTGCTCGCCTCTGATGAGGGTAGTTATATATCAGGGGCCCGAGTAGCCGTGACCGGAGGTCGCCCCATCCTTTGACGGACCGGCGGCCGGGCTTCTTGGCCGCCGGTCCGTGCCGTCACGCGCCCGATCTGGCGTTTTGAGCGGGGGCTCCTTCCGGTGCCTCTGTTTGTACAGGCTCGTTCGGGCGGACGTCAACCTCCTGAGGCTCGCGCCGCTTTTCCTCTTCGGCGTAGATCTGATAAGCGCGCTCGTCTGCCTTCGTCAGAGGGGGCTGTACGAGACCGCGCGGCCACAGCTTGCGTACCCTGACGACGTCGATTTCCAAAGCGTACAGGGTGAACTGGGCCTGCATGAATATCCACCAGAGGAGCCCGATCACGAACGCGAACGTCCCATACACTTCGCTGGCGTTCTTCAACTCGTGGGCGACCAAGAAGGTGCCGGCAGCCTGGAGCGCCTGCCAGGAAACGGCCGCCACGATCGAGGCAATTATGAAATCGCGGCCCGCGACGCATTTCGCCGTACCCAGTCTGAACGCTAACCAGAAGAGCCCAATGTTCAAGAGGAACGAGACGAATAACGCACCGACACGGACAGCGACCCCTACCCCGCTGCCGGCGCCGAGGCCCGATAAAGCTGTAGTGATTACAACGCCCCCACCGACGGCCACAATAAGCCCAAGGCTGCGGAGTGTGTTGATCGGGAACCCGGGCCGGTCCGCCTTAGGGACTTGCCACGAATGGTTGAACGCGTTCTGCGCCGCCGAGGCGACGCCTCGGGCGCCATAGAGCGTGCCGGCCAGGCCGAGCGCCAGGCCCAGGCCGGTGCCGTTGAGGGAGTGGACGTTGTGGTGCAACTGGGTACCGAGCACAGGGAAGTTCGCTAATGCCGAGTTGAGGATCTGGTGCTGAAGGCTCGGGCTGTGGGCCAGTACGATACCGAGGACAGTAGCTGCGACCAGCAATAACGGGAACAGTGACAAGAAGCCGTAGTAGGTGATTAGGGCCGCCTGGTTCCCAGCTTGATCGTCGCCGTACTTCTTGGCTACGGCATAAGGAAAGCCCAGCCATGCGTGGCTCTGCTGGTACTCGTCAAACTGCTTTAGTATACTTTTGGCCCGGTTCACGCGACTTGTCCTACCCGGATACTGCGTCGGCTACCCCGTTTTTTGAGCCTGGTCGCGGCGTCCGCGGCTGGACGGGAGACGCGTGCAAGGGTGAAACAACAAAAGGCGGTCCGTTCGCAGACGGACCGGCATCCTGAGCTATTGGACTTATGTCCGGTTTCACGGCCGAACGCTCTCGAACAGGGCCTGTTCTAGGTGGCTGAATTCCCCGTCTGCATGGTTGCTCAGCCGGTGCAATAAACGGCACCGCGTCAGCGAACGAACTCGTCGCGCAAGCCGGGTATCCTACTCCTGACCGCCAGGGCAACGCCCCTACACCCGGCGGCAAGCCCGCGCTACCTCGTTCCAAAGGCTCACCCATAGTCCTGCATAACGGCCTCCTTCTGCAATTGTCCAAGCAGATCGGCGAGGCCACCATGCGCGCGGCCCTCAAGCCGAGCAGAGGTCGACACCCAAACATCCAGGTCATGGACTACTCGGAAGTTAGAAGACCCAAGGCGCCTGACCAAGTCTACGTCTTCACCTGTGCCGCGAGCCTTAAAGCCACCCACGGCCTTGTAAGCGTCGGCTCGGACGCCGAGGTTGGCACCATAGACTTGAGCGAGGGCCACGCCTTCCCGCTGTGATTTCATCAGTACCGAGTACCTGCGCACGGTCGTGG
This sequence comes from uncultured Acidimicrobiaceae bacterium, assembly GCA_963750465.1. Taxonomy (GTDB): domain Bacteria; phylum Actinomycetota; class Acidimicrobiia; order Acidimicrobiales; family Palsa-688; genus Fen-671. The sequence goes on along the minus strand of CAVVRE010000001.1, from coordinate 131,106 downwards.
GGTGGAGGTGGCCCAGATCGTCCAGGCGGACAATTCCGGCCACGGCATGCGCCCCGTCGTCAGCGAGGCGCACATGGCGCAGAGCCCAGTCATTCGGCACCTCACTGTCGGCGTCGGTATGGAGAAGCCAGGTCTGTGCCGCCGGGTGCGACCGGAGCAGCTGCAATACTGCCTGAGATCCTCGATGCCGGAGCCAGCCAAGGGGGCGCGCTCGGCGTCGGCGTTCCGAGCCTGAGGATGGCCGACCGGCGAGCGACGTCTCGACAATTCGAAGCGTACCGTCAGTAGACCGGTCGACGATTACCCATATTGCGCTCTCCACATGAGAGGGCAGCGCCGCCAGAGCCACCTTGATGCTGTCCAGGCACGCACCCACGCGGCGCGCCTCATTGTGAGCAGGCACGACCACGCCCACAGCAGTGATCACGCCCACCTCAAGACATGGAGAAGGAATTCGGGCTCGCAATGCTCAACGAGCACTTCGCCATCGGCATGGGCCAATAGCTGAGCGTGGGCGCTTTGGGCATCACGGGGGGCGTCATGAGTCGCTGGGCGCCAGTCGACCGCCAAAATGTCCGCTCTTGGGTACAACCGTTTTTTTATGGTGGCAAGAACCACCTCCATGTCGGCGCTGTCCAAGTAATACAGGACTTCACTAAAGACGATGAGGTCGAAGGGGCCGCCCGGGATCTGGTCCGGCAGGCGCGCCAGTTCGACGCGAACGTTTTCCAGCCCAACCGTGGCCGCTCGGGTGGCGGCCACCGCCTCCGTCACGCCGTCGAAAGCCACCACCTCGTCGCAGCGGCCGGCCAACTTTGCCGTCAATTGGCCGGTGCCGCAGCCGACGTCCAGGGCGCGCCGGTAACGGGGCCGTGGCAGGCACGCCAAGGCGACATCGCGCTTGCGGCTTTCATATTCTCGAGTGGCAGTGCCCCAGGGGTCGGGGTTGGCCGCGTAAAGATTGGCAAAACGAACCAATGGCGTGGTGCCCACAGGCGGCACCCTGAACAGTACCTCAACTCCGGTATTGAAATGGGCGCAGGCGGCGGGTACGACAATAGGCGGCTCCCCCAAAGGGCCGGGGCCCAGCTGAGAGGGGAACGACGAGATGGCCGCATCCTTGCGTCGCCGTTCGCCCTCGTCCAGGCGGTGCCGGGCGGCCCGGCTCCAAGGCAACGACACCGTGCCAGGGTTTTCCCAGGCCCACGTCCAGATCGGGTAACCCCAGACCTCAGTCCCGGCCCGGCCGCAGCGCGGGCGGCGACGCCCGCGGCCCGATGGTCAGGGTGCGGATCTTCGGGCCAGGGCGCCAGGCACATATCGGCCGTGGCAATGACCGGCCTGAGCGCCTCAGACAGATCGTCTTCGCGGAGGGCCGAGTCGGGAAAACCCAGCCAGGTAATTGGTACATCGTTGAGCCCCAGTTGGCGGAGCGCCTCCGTCATCTCCGCCCGCCGGCACCGGCCTAGGGCCGCTCGCTGGTCGGGGCCGAGGGACGGGAACGCAGCCTCGCCGTCAGTGGCGATCACCATTTCGAGACGGGCGCCGGCGCGGTGGAGAGACTGAAGCAGGCCTCCAATAGCCAGGGTCTCGTCGTCGGGGTGAGCAGAGATGACGACGACCCGGCCGCGGTTGACGACGAAGGACACCATGTCTCGGCCTACCAGGTCCCACGCCTCAGGAGCCGTTATCTCCGGACCGTTCACGGCGGCCCCATCATCCTCCGGCCCAATCGGGTCATCATGCCGCACCATGGCCGTCCCACCTGCTTGGTCGACAAATCCGCTCCCGTCAGCAACGCTCATGAGGGTTGCACACGAGAGGCCAAGAAAGCGGACCCAAGGGCGGCGAGGTCCGCCTCAGCGTGGTGCTGTCGTATATAGACTTGCAAGTCGGCCAGATGCTGGGCGAGGCGGCGGTCGCTGCAGAGGGGCCCCGGCCCGACAATGCGAGGTATTACGTCAACAACTTCACGGGCGGTTTTCTCCGCCGACGAGCGGCACGTCGCCACCAGGAGGTCGTGGTCCCCCGCCGGTGCGGAATCTATGATTTCAGCCGCCGCTGCCAAAAGCGCATCGGTGCTGGCCAGCTGGGCATGTAGTGCACCCAGGTGGGCCAGCCGATGAGGGTCTGCGCCTGGTCCGGGGGTCACCGCAGTGAGGGCGGCGTCGAGGGCACCAGCAGCGCCCCCTAGCCAGACAGCGGCCACGCCCGCGCCGCCCAGAGAGAACCCACAACGGCCCGTGTAGAAACCAACCGGGCCAACCATGGTCCGCTCGCTCATGGCCAAATCATGGAAGGTCACGACCAAGCTGGCGGAGGCGTCCATACCGAGGGCGGGCCAGCTGTCTAGATCGGGTTGGACACGAGGATCCGTTAGGTCTACCTCCAGGAGCAAAGATCCCTCGCGGTCAACGGGCATCGCGGCTACCAAAGCTCGGTCTAGGTACCCGGCACCTGAACAAAACCGAATATCGCCATCGAGGTACCATTTCTGGTCCTGGCTCCGGACCGTTGCCCCCGTCCCCCCCGAGCGAGAGGCCCACACGCCGTACAGGGCCGTTGGCACCGGGGCACGGCCGGCCTCGGCGAGGATCGCCACGGCATCGGTGTGGCCTTCCGCCACGCGAGCGAGGCACAAATCCCGTCGTCCAAGCCGCGCCAAACTCGCCCACCGCGCCGCGGTCTGTCCACTGCCTGGTAACGGCAGATCGAGCTCGCCCCGCTGGTGAAGCTGGCGCAATTCGGCGGTCACCGTTTCGGCGGTACGAAGGCCCGGTAAGGGTTCGGGGGGAGAGAAGTCAAGCAAGCTGGCCCACCCCGCCATCCAGTCCGGCCGGGCGGATGTTCGGGTCATTCGCCGTTCTTACCTCCTTGTGGGGCCCTTGTGGCGTCCACCGCTGTTTATGCCCGCCGGGACCAGTCCTGAACCACCCGCCCGAGCGCTACGTGCCCACTCACATACCCATCTATGCATGGCGAAAAACCCGCCGCGCCGACAAATAGCCCTGTGGCATGGGATTGTTTCCATAACTACTAGGTGTTTACGTCCCGCTTCGTGTGGGTAGCGGACCTAAAACGTAGCGTCGAGTCTCTCGTTGAGCCGAGGCGGCGCCCAGTCTGTCCTGAGGAGAAGGCCGATGGAGCCCGTAGAGCAGCAATTGCATAAGGTGGGACGAGCGAAGCAGCTGGACGCGTACGCCGACGCGGTTGACCGCATTTTCCGTCCCCTTTTTGATTCAACGACGGTAAAGAACGCCCTGAGCGGGGTCTGGCTCCGCCATCGGCTGCACCCGGTGCTCACGGATGTTGCTATTGGCGCTCTGGGTAGTGCCACCGCGATCGATTTCGTGGCGCCTGGTCATCGGGCGGCCGCTCGACGCCTACTCGGTCTCGGGATCACGGCCGCGCTGCCGACAGCGGCCGCCGGGCTCAACGACTGGGTCGACGTCTACGAAGATGGCCGTCGCATCGGCCTTGTTCACGCCATGGGCAATAGTGCAGCCCTATTTTGTTATTGGTTATCGTTTCGCCGGCACCGCAGGGGCAAGGGCCGGCTTTGGGCCTTGCTGGGCTTCGGCATGCTGGCAGTTAGTGGTTACGTCGGAGGGCATCTGTCGTATGTGTTGGGCGTCGGTGTAGACCACACCGCTTTCCAACCTCGGTTGGAGGACTGGCAGGACGTTGCCGCCAGTTTGGACGCGCCCGAAGGCGTGTTGGTGCGCGCTACAACCGAGGACTTCCCGATCATGCTCGTCCGGGTCGGCGGGCATCCCTACGTTTTGGCTGACCGCTGTTCCCACGCGGGCTGGGGCTTGGCTGACGGGAAACTCGACGGCGATTGTGTCAGTTGCCCCGCTCACGGAAGTGTTTTCTCTATTGTCGACGGGGCCGTTCGGCGCGGGCCGGCCGCTAGCCCTCAAGCCACTTACGAAGTCCGTGAGGTCGATGGGCGTATCCAAGTGCGGTCCTACTGAAACCCCCCCCGTATTCCTTTCCTTGGATTTGCCACAAACCTCCGGCCCGCATCTCGCGCTCAGCACTGGCGGTTGCTCTTGTTGGCTGAGTTGGCCCATCGTCTCCTCTGAGAGAGTGGATTTGTCGTCCGCCAAATAGGTTCAGATCAGGCCACTCGTTACCGTACAGCCCAAATGTGATCCCACTAAACCCGCCAAACCGCCAGCAGCTACCGGGCTGCTTCGCGTCGTTCTGGCATGGCAACGCCTCACACGTGGCGAAGCACCACGATGCAGCAGTCGTCGTACGGCGCAACACAGAACTCGGCCACGATCGCATCGGCGAGAAATTGAGCACTGGCGGCGGCGTGCCCCGCGACCAACGTACTGAGCTGTTCGAGCCCATCGCCGATATCGGCTCCGCGCCGTTCGACTACTCCGTCAGTAATGAGGACGAGCCCCTCGGCCGGCACAATTTGATGGCGATTTACTCGGGGTTTGCTGACCATCTGGACCCCGAGAGGAGGGTGCTGGGCGTAGCTGAGCCAGGACGCGAGCCCTGAGCCGAAGATGAGCGGCGGGATGTGGCCAGCCGACGACCACAAGAAGCTTCCCTCATCGGGGTCCAGCGACGCATAGAGGGCAGTTGCGAAGCCGTGCGCGTCGTCCATCAGCGCCAGCCCATCCAGCCCGCGGATGATGTCCCCGGGCCCGCTACCGGCGATGGCCAGTCCGCGGGCGGCGTTGCGCAGCTGCGCCATCAACGACGCAGCACTGATCCCGTGACCACCGACGTCACCAATGCCCACCAGGAAGCTACCGGAGGGTAACCGGGCGACGTCGAACCAGTCGCCGGCGACCCTCCCCTCGGCGGGGATGTACCGGCTTGCGACTTCATAGCCGGAGATATCTGGGAGCTCACGAGGCAGGACCGCTTCGCTGAGGAGGGTGGCGGTAGAGCGCTCGAGGTCGTAACGGCGGGCGTTCCCGAGGGCCACGCCGGCGCGACCGGCGAGCCCTTCCGCCGAGTGCCAGGCCTCAGAGGGCGGCGCTCCGCCCCATTTGTTGGAGACGAGGCTCATGACCCCGATGACTTGACCGCCCGCCTTGATGGGCACGACGAGGGCGGTCCAATCGACCTGCGTGGCCAGGACCCGGTCGCTGAGCGCCTCGCCGTAGACCTCGTGGATCTCGTTTTCGGTTACCCGTCGTACGACTTGGGCTTTGCCTGTTCGGTAGCAAAGGCTGAGTGGGTGGTCAGAGCCGACGCCAACGGCCTCAAGGCCGCGCAGCTCCTCGGCCAAGTCGGCGTCCTCGGCGATCTCGATCGCCACTCTCCGCAAGGTCGTCCGTTCGGCGACATATACAGCGCACCACGGCGCCAGGCGTGGGACGGCAAGGAGCACAAGCTTACGCACGACGCTGGCAGGGTCGAGCTCGCTCACCATGACGCGAGTGCCTTCGCTCATTAGCTCGAGGGTCTCCCGCTCGCTTCGTTCGACCTCTTCCAGGCGCGCCCTGTCCACTGCAATGGCACACTGGTGGGCGATGACAAGCAGAAGCGCCGAGTCCTCTTTCCCAAATCGCCGCGGGTCGGCCCAACCCACCGAGAGCACCCCGAAGGTCATACCATGGACAGTGAGCGGGAGGATGGCCCAGGACTGGCACGAGCTCGGGAAGCCCGCGTAGTTGGGGTAATCACGGTCGCGCTCAGCCAGCGTCGACCAGTAAATCGGTTCGCCGCTGGCTAGGACAGCTTTGGCCGGCCCATCGTCAAAGGGCACAAACCCCTGGAGGTGGTCGTGGGTGCGCTCCGAGGTCCCAGAGTTGTACAGCGTCGCCAGGCCATTGCCACTGACGACATTGACGACCAGGGCCCCAGCGCCGAGGCCGACGTCCAGGGACGAGCGGATGGATCCCACCACCTCGGCGACCCCGTGGCTATCGGCAAGGCGTGTAGCCACTTCCTGGACGATGGCGAGACGAGCGGTAATCGAGAGCCGTCGCCTTGGTCTGGCTATCTCAACGATATGCCCACTCCTCTGAGCTACAACCGCGATCGGCCTGGGCAATGATGCGCTGCGCGTAATACTGTCCGACCTGTAACCCCTCAGGGTAGGGCGTTTCTCCCTGTGACGTGCCTGCGGGGGTTCGCTCATTTGGCCCGTCCCCAGCTCCGCGCCTGGCTGCGGAGAGGCCCGGTACGAACGCGGCGATGGAGGGAAGGTACCTATCACGATGATTGTTGGGAACACAGGCTTTGTGATCGGCGGGCGATATCGAGCCGGCAGCGATTTTTCCTCCTGAGCCGTCCAGTGCCGCGAAAGCGCGCCGCTTTGTGCGACGGTCGTGCCTGGGTTGGGCTAACAGCGACGTGGTCGATGTGGCCGCGCTTCTTACGAGCGAGCTAGTGGCCAACGCTGTCGTCCACGCCCACTCCCCGGCCATAGTGGTCGTGAGTCGGTCAGAGAGCATCTTGCGCGTGGCTGTGACCGACCTGGGGGACAGTGTGCTGGTGGTGGAGCGGCACCGCCAGATCGGTGACGGCGGTCGCGGCTTGCCGCTTGTCGACGCCCTTTCCGCCTCCTGGGGCGTGACGCCCCTCGTTCTTGGGAAGACCGTGTGGTTCACCCTCCAAGCACCGTCCGCGTCCGGTTAGAGACTCTCAAGCCCTCTTCGTTCTCCGATGCACACGGACGGTGGAAGCCCGCTACCTTGAAGGCCAGCTCGAGCGGACAAATCGAACCGGTCCGAGCCCAGATCAGTGATGGCGTAGATGTAGACCCGGTCTCCGTGAACCGTCCGGCCCACCGGCACTCACACGGTCCCTTGGGGGAGCCACGGCCCTGCAGCTGCAGCGGGTACGTCGACCACGGTGGGACGGGCGACGCGAGTGCTCACGTCAAGAGAGGTTAAAGCACCGGTTGGGGTGAGGCCTCACCCATTTGAGTGATTTCCGGCCTGGGCAGCTCGATATTAAACCCGACGATATGGGTACCGAACAAGAGGTGCCTAAAGCCCGCGGCAACGGTAACAGAGTTCTGGGAAAACCCAGCGCCTCACCGCTCCGGGTGGCGATCGTTAACGACTACGAGCTCATCGTGGCCGGCCTTAGCGCCATGCTTGCCCCTCACCGCACCCGGGTCGACGTGGTTGAGCTAGACGTAGACCAGGACCCTGAGCACGCCGTGGACGTGGCCTTGTTCGATAGCTACGGGCAGCCAGGCCTAGGCCTCCATCGCGTCCGCTCGTTGGTGGAGGACGAGCGAGTGGCAGCGGTAGCGATCTACACCTGGAGCCTCACCGAGACCAGTCGGGCGGCGGCCTACAACGCGGGCGCTCGGGGCCTAATTGCCAAGGCCCTTTCTGCTGAGGAGCTGGTCGACTCCCTCGAGGCTGTCGCCCAAGGCCAGGTTGTCGAAACTGGAGGTTTTCGGCCCGGGGTCCAGGGACAATGGCCCGGGTCAAGCTGGGGCCTAAGTGCCCGTGAAAGCGAGGTTTTGGCCCTGGTGGCGTCCGGGCTCTCGAACCGCGCCATTGCCGAGGCACTGTTCGTGAGCGACAACACGGTCCGCACTCATCTCAAAGCGGTGTTCCGGAAGCTCGGTGTGACAAGCCGGAGCCAGGCCGCCGGCCGAGCGTTGACAGACGAGAGCTTTCTCACCCGCCAATCGGTCCGCGCGGCACCGAAGGTACATCGGCGCCCCCGAGCCGCTCGGCCGAGAACGCCCTCTAACGAGGAACGGTAGGGAAATCAGCCGTAGTGGAGGGCGCGTGGACGTCTCCAAGGGGACCTGAGCGGCCACCCAACCGTCCCCGACCTCCCGACCGAGTTGGGGATCGAGGACGCGAGAACCCGCGAGTTCTCCGGCTAATTGTCGCCACGGCGGCCAGCAGCAGCGGTGGAAGTGCAGAAAACAGCCGGGTGTCGCCGGCGCTTTCGCCCGTAGAGCAAAACTAGGCACGAGATCGGGGAATTATCCAAGCCATCGGTGAAAGCCCCACGTAAAAGCCCGTGGCAGCGACAAGCTGTCTGAAGGCCGGGACTCCTCTGAGAGGCTCCGCGGCCGATGCCAAGGCCAAATCTGGGCGACATCGCCCAGGGTGTGGGCGATAGGCTGCCTAATGCCACTGGGCCTGCGGTCTCGTCGGCCGCCGATGGAGGGAAGACATGGACCGTGACCGTTTCATCGAGTCTCTGAACGAGGACTTTCAGAGCGAGTTCCAGTCGGTAGTGCAATATGTGTAGCACACGGCGACCATCACCGGGCCGGAGTACCTGAGCACCGTCGACGAGTTAAAGGTGCACCTTGGCCAGGAATTGCAGCATGCCCAGATCCTCGCTGAGCAGATCGCTTTTCTTGGCGGTGTACCTACGTCGAGGCCTGCTTCATGAACACCCAGGACGGTCGGGATCACACCCAGCTCGGGATGCTGCGTCTCGTCCGAGTCGTGGTACCCGGAAGCTAGAGACCGATAGCACTCTGAGCTATCACTCTTCCTTGGCGCGGAGTCAGGTTCTTCTGCGCCACGCCCCTAATTCTTCCCCGCTCGCGCCTCATTGCTTTTGCTCTGGGTCGCCTTCTGCCCTTCTCCGCGGAATGTCCTCGATCGTATGGCTCCTCCTCCTGTGTTGAGCTAGCGGCGGGGGTTTCGCTCGCCCAGGAGGGGCCGATTTTGCAATAGCTCTACGCTCAACGCGCAGGCGGGACGCCCTGGGCTCTAGTGGGAGTGACCTGATACGCTCGAGGCAGGCGGAGCTCGTTGACCCCGCTGAGGCCATCTGGTCCGACCGGCCATGCGGGATCACCAGCTACCGAGGGAACGGGCGCAGCATCTTCGACGACCCGGTCATCGCCCATGTCGCCGCCGAGCACGGCAAGACGCCGGCCCAGGTGATGCTGCGCTGGCACCTCCAAGAAGGACGTTCAGCAGTCTGTGAACTGCACGAATCGCGGCCACCTTCGGCGTATTCGATTTCGAGCTCACGCGGACCCGATCGCTGCTCTCGACGGACTGAATACGGGAGTGCGCGGCGGTCCCCAGCCGGAGCCCGTGACCCCAGAGCGGTCACGGCCAATATGCTGAGCTCGGTCAACGAGGGGGGCAACCCGGAGCTTCGGGTACCTGGGCTATGACTGGGTCCCGGGCCACGACCGCCGCCCACCTTCAGCCGGGCCACCCGCTGGTTTGTTCGCCCCTTACTTCTTCCCACTTCTCTTGGGCTCTTAGGGTCGCACTAGTACAGAACAAGCACCAGAAAATCCGCAGAATAAGAACCTTCGCACCATGACACGACGTACACACCCATAACTGGCTTTACCACGCCGAGGAAGAGCCTCGATGTCGCCAAGCTTGTACTGATCAGAAAGGGCGCGGGGATGTCGTCAGCCCAAGAGCTCACGCACGGCCGCGACCACACGACCAGCGGAGATCCCCGCCGCCTCCATGAGCTCTTCGCCCGTCCCGGATCCCGGTATATCGCGCACGGCCAGGTGGACGACACGAACCGGGTGACCCGCGTCATTGAGGGCCTCGAGCACGGCGCTGCCGACACCCCCCTCGGGGTAGTGGTCCTCGACGACGACTAGCCGGTCGCTCGTGGCCTCGGCCGCGGCCAAAAGCGTGGCGGTGTCTATCGGCTTCAGCGAGTACAAATCGATGACACGGGCTCGAATACCGTCGCCGCCAAGCTGGTCGGCGGCGTCCAGGCAGTTGTGCAACGTCACGCCGGCGCCGATCAAGGTCACCTGATCGTCCGGGCTGGAGCGGACAATCTTCGACCCTCCGACGGGAAAGGCGTCCTCGGGTGGGTACAGCACCGGGTACGCGCCCCGGGTGGTGCGCATATAGACAACGCCGGCACGATCCGCCATCTCCTGCACGAGGTACGCCGCACTGGTGGCGTCGCTCGGGTACAAAACAGTGGAGCCGTGGACGGCCCGCATCATGGCGATGTCTTCCAGCCCCATTTGCGACGGGCCGTCAGCGCCGATCTCGACCCCTGCATGGGAGCCGCACAGACGGATGTCCGCTTGGGAGATGGCCGCCATCCGGACGAAGTCATAAGCGCGCGAAAAGAAGGCTGCGAACGTGGCGGCGAAGGGCACGTATTTGCGCACAGACATACCGACCGCGGTGGCCACCAGCTGCTGTTCGGCGATGAACATCTCGAAGTAGCGCTCGGGGTACACCTTGGCGAACTCCTCAGTGTGCGTGGAGTTCCCTACTTCGCCGTCAAGGACGACGACGTTGGAGCGGGCGCCGACTGCGGCCAAGGACTGCCCAAAGGCCAACCGGGTGGCGACTTTGGCACCGAGTTCGTAGTGGGGCAACTTCACCTCCCCGCTGGGACGGTCTTGCACAGACCCCTCTTTAGGCAGCGGCCCGTGCACAGTGAGGTGACGTTCGCCGCCCAGTTCGATGATGGCCCTCTCCGCCATCTCGGCCGGCAAAGGCCGCCCGTGCCAGCCCTCGGCGTCTTCCACCTCGCTAAACCCCCGGCCTTTGCGGGTGCGGGCCAGGACCACAGTGGGCCGATCGGCCTCGGCCGCATCCGCGAAGGCCTTTTCGATTTCGCCGAGGTCGTGGCCGTCGATCGGCATGGCCCGGCAACCGAACCCCTCGACACGCCGGGCGTAGGCGTCGACATCCCAGCCCAGTTCGGTGGGCCCACGTTGGCCGAGGCGGTTCACGTCCACGATGACGGTCAAGTTGTCCAGGTGGTAATAGGACGCCTTGTCGAATGCCTCCCAAACGGACCCCTCAGCCAGCTCGCTGTCACCGCAAAGCACCCAGACCCGGAATGGCAGCTCGTCGAGGTAGCGGCCGGCCATAGCGACCCCGACGCCATCCGGCAGTCCCTGGCCAAGCGACCCAGTAGCCACGTCGACCCACGGCAAGACCGGGGTCGGGTGGCCTTCCAGGCGTGACCCGAAACGCCGGTACTGGTTCACTAGTTCGCCGTCCGGGACGACGCCCGCCGCCTTGAACATCGAGTAAAGCAAAGGTGAGGCATGGCCCTTCGAGAAGATCAGGTGGTCGTTGGTGGCGTCATCGGGGCGCTCCCAGTCATAGTGGAAGTGCCGCGTCATCAGGACCGCCATCAGGTCAGCGGCCGACATGCTCGAGGTGGGGTGCCCCGATCCTGCCGAGGTGCTGCAACGGATCGAGTCGACCCGTAGCTGCTGGGCGAGCTCGCGTACGTCGTCCAAGGTCTTCGGTGTCATAGTCGTCTCCTCCATTCGGACGGTCACTGGCGCGCCGTGCGGGCGCTCATCGCACCTACTTTTGTTTCCCTACCGCTGAGTATCTACCCACCATCGGCCAGCGGAGGCTCCTTACCAGGCGGTGAATGCCGCCGTGAGCGAACGTCGCATATGGGAGACCCCTGGGCTACAACGGTGGACCGATGGGAGCCCGGTCCCAGTGCCGGTGCCAACCGACCGCTTCGACCAAGGCCATCGTGAACGCCCGTCCCGGGGCGCCGGCGGTGATCACTCCTGGGCTGGCAGCTGCTATGCCGGCGGCATCGAGGACTTGTCGCCCGGCGCCCCAGGCGGCGATGGTCTTGGAATGACGGTAAGCCTCGGTCAGGTTGAGCGCGACATACGGGTCTTGGGCCAGTGTGCTGGCCCCATCGCCGCCAGCGACGACGAGGGCGTCGTACTCGACGGACTGGGTGGTCAAGGCGCTCTTGGTCACCGGGACCGGCCCCTCGTCGCCGATGATGGTCCCGCCGTGGGGAGCGATGACTACCACCACGGCCCCCGCTCTTTCAAGAGGTTTGCGGACGCTGGCCAACCCGACGCTGTCGACACCGTCAGCGGCGTACAAACCGACCACCCGCCCGGCGATCGGTGCCGGCTCGACGGGGACCAGCGACAGCGACGCCGATACGATCACCTCGCCGGTCGGGCCACCCCGAGGGGCGGGTTTGCCGAGGTTGGCAGCAACGCGCTCGACAAGCGCAGACGACACGTTGGCCAGGTTCGCCAACATCCGGTCCTTGACTTCTTCGTGCCGGCACTTGCCGAGCTCAAAAGAGAACGCTCCCACGATATGGTCCTGTTCGACCGGGCTCATGCTCTCCCAGAACATGGTGGCCTGGCTGTAGTGGTCCGAGAAGGACTGCGCCCGGGCCCGCACCCTTGGGCCGGTCACCACCCGGGGGGCGAACACGTAGCCGGCGGTGCCGGCCGGGAACGGGCAACCCCGCCCGAGCGAGTTCGGGTTGTACGGGGCGATGCCCTCGACGACGGCTTGTTGGCCGAACCCGTCGCGATGAGTGGTGTTGGCCGGCGAACGAGGGCGGTTGATGGGGAGTTGATCGAAGTTCGGCCCGCCGAGGCGGGTCAGCTGGGTGTCGAGGTAGGAGAAGTTCCGGGCTTGGAGGAGGGGGTCGTCGGTGAAGTCGATCCCCCGAGGCACATGGGCTGTGCAGAAGGCCACCTGTTCGGTCTCGGCGAAATAGTTGACCGGGTTGCGGTTCAGGGTCATCCGGCCGATGAGCCGCACCGGGGCAAGCTCCTCGGGCACCAGTTTGGTCGGGTCCAAGAGGTCGATGCCTTCGAAGGTCTGCTCGTCGCTGTCGGGGAACACCTGGATGCCGAGGTCCCATTCCGGGAACGCCCCGGCGCCGATCGCTTCCCACAGGTCCCGCCGATGAAAATCAGGGTCGACCCCGGCTAGCTTTTGGGCCTCTTCCCACACCAGCGACGCCTTGCCGGCCACCGGTTTCCAGTGGAACTTCACCAACGTCGTGGCACCTTCGGCGTTCACCAGGCGGAAGGTGTGTACCCCGAAGCCCTCCATCGTCCGAAATGACCGGGGAATAGCTCGGTCGGACATGATCCACATCAACATGTGCGTGGATTCGGGAGCGAGTGAGGCGAAGTCCCAGAACGTGTCGTGCGCCGTCTGCGCCTGGGGGATTTCGCGGTCCGGTTCCGGCTTGGCGGCGTGGATGAGGTCCGGGAACTTGATGCCGTCCTGTATGAAAAACACCGGGATGTTGTTGCCGACCAGATCCCAGTTGCCCTCCGAGGTGTAGAACCGGGCCGCGAAGCCCCGGACGTCGCGGGCGGTGTCCGCCGAACCCCGGGATCCCGCCACCGTGGAGAACCGCACGAACATCTGGGTCACGGACGTCGTGTCGCACAGCACCCGAGCGCACGTCAAGTCCTCGATCGTCGTCGTCAGCCGGAACACCCCGTGCGCCGCGGCACCACGCGCATGGACGACCCGCTCGGGGATCCGCTCGTGATCGAAATGCATGATCTTCTCGCGCAGATGAAAATCATCCAGGAGCGTCGGCCCGCGCGCACCTACCCGCAAGCTGTTGTCCGTGTCGTCCACGGGCACTCCCGTCGCCGTGGTCAGCGTCTCACCCCCCTGTGCCCACGTGGGCGATACGGCCTCCGCCGGCACCCCTGTTGCTGTGGGTGGCTTAAACCGCCGTACCCCTGACCCTGATGAGTCCACCATTCGCCCACTTCCGCTCTGTTTGGCCGTCCCTACGAGCGGCACCCGGTGGATTTACCCCCCCTCCCCAAGTTCAACCGGACCGGCCTGGTTAATTCGACCTGGACGTGCGTCGCCCCGAAGGTTAGCCCGCCGCCGCAGGCGGTTCAGTCTGGGATCGGTACTCGGTCTGGCGATCGAAAGAGTTTGCCCGATCACACGAGGCCAAAGGCGCCGCGTTGCAGGCGCGGCGCCTCCCCCTACGATAGCCATCTAAGCCTCGGGCCCTTGGCCGCGCACTGGTCGGAGGTTCCGAGGCAGTCCCCAGGGCCGGGCACATCCCGCGCCTGACCAGCTATTCGACGGAGCGGAGTCCACAAAAGCGGTAGCCCGCCTTCTGGGCGCGAGCCGCATATGGACTTGACCCGGTTGCACAGCGAGGCCCCCCTAACCTGGCCAGGTGAGCCAGAGTCATGTGCGCTCCGGTAAAGCCCGGGTCGGGTGCTCCGGTTGGGTGTACAAAGACTGGCGAGGCCCGGTCTACCCCGACGGCCTGCCCGCGCGCCTATGGTTCCAGCACTATGCCGCCCTGTTCAACACCGTAGAGGTCAACAACACCTTCTACCGACTGCCAACCACGAGCGCCGTCGAAGGTTGGGCCGCCCAAGCTCCGCCCGGGTTCGTGTACTCGCTCAAGCTGGGCTCGTTCGGGTCGCACCGCATGAAACTGTCCGACGCCGAATCCTGGCTGCCGAACCACCTTGACCGCCTCGACCGCCTAGGAGCCGCTGCCGGGCCGACCCTCGTGCAACTCCCGCCGAAGTGGCACCGCAACGCCGCCCGGCTCGACGAGTTCCTGAGCATCACCCCCTCGGGCCGCCGTTGGGCCGTCGAACTGCGAGAGCCGTCATGGCTGCACGACGACATTTACGAAGTGCTGCGCCGTCACGGCGCGGCCCTGTGCGTCCATGACCTTGTGGCCGACCACCCCTGGGAGCTGACGGGCGACTGGACTTACGTCCGGTTTCACGGTCCGAACGCTCTCGAGCACCCCTATCAAGGCCAGTACGGCGAACAGCGCCTGTTCTGGATGGCTGAACGCCTTACCTTCTGGCTCGCCCAAGGCGTCGACGTGTACGCCTACTTCAACAACGACGATTCTGGGTTCGCAGTCAACGACGCCCGCTGGCTTGCACAACGGCTCGAGCCGTCGTCTCGGTCTCAATGACATGCGCACTGGTTCTGTCTTGTAGTACAAGCCAAATTCTGTCCGACGCGAAGATGTAGGTGGCCCTCGTTCCCTACGATTGGCTAAGAAACTGCGGTTTGGTGATTGCTGGGTCGAACGTCCCTTGAGAGGAGTAGACGCGATGGACGAAAACGTTTACCAGGAATTGCAGGCGTTGGCCGACGAACTTGGAGTAACCCTTAGCAGGCATCGGGAGGCCGATGGCCGCACGACCGTGACCGCTCGGAAGGGAGACCTCGTTCGAACTGTCATGTCGCCTGAGGACATTCGTTATGTAGCCAGGGAACCAAACGGCTCTTAGCCGATTCCATATCACGCTCGAACCAAACGCTAGCGGAACTCGATGCTTACGACCGGGCGCAACCTGTCATGCTGGCCTACGAGATCGAGCCGTAATCCCCCACTGAACCACGAACTTTTTCCCACGAAGGCCAGATAGTAATGAACCCGCGTTCGCGAAAAGGTGTTATTTCCTGAGGGGCGCCGACCTCCTCGAGCTTCAGCAGAAGCTCGAGGACTTCACCGTCCTGGCGAAGCCGTATCTCTCGCATCTCACGCAGGTCGCCGGTTCGCATGGGGTAGGCCGGACGTTGCCTAACGCGGCACTAGCCGAGCCGGTCACGGCGGTTGAGGTCGGTTAGGGTCTCGAGTTCATCGTCGGGGGCTTCTTCGACGGCGATTACCCGGTTGTCGGCGTCGGGCAGCGAGCGGAGGATCTCGTCCAGCTTTCGTTGCGTGACGGTCCGGTCGCGGGCTTGGAGGTGCTGGATGACAAAGAGCATGACCACCGTGACTAAGGCGGTGACCGACTGGAGGACGGCCAGCCAGTGTGACGGGAAGCCGGTGAGGGCGCCGTCCAGGACCCACGCTAGAGCGACCAGGGCCACAATGACACCGGCCCAGGCGTGCGAGGCCAGGCCGCCGAGCCGGTGAAGCTGGCGGCTGCTCCACCGCCGGTGCGGGCGGCCCCCCGGAACAGATTCGCCAGTGTCAGGCCCGCTCACCCGGCCGAGCTGCCATCGGCGTCGGCCTGACCGGGCGAGCTGGCGTTGGATGCGCTGGCGGCGCAGGCGGAACTGGTCATCGAGGGCTTCGGGCACCTCCCAGCTATACCCCGGAGACGTCTTGCCTTTCACGTGAGCCCGAATGCCGTCACTTTTGAGAGTGCCGTTGACCTTCGTACCGGCCCGCTTGAGGGCCGCCTTTGGACCGGCCAGCCTCGCCGAGGAGCCGACTCAGCTCGATCAGCCTCGCGTGGCCGATCAGGTCGCCGCTGTCGCACGACCAGTGCATCGCCCGATCGCTGGTCGGCGTGGGAGCCTCCGTCGTGTTTCACCTCGGTCGTACTAGACAGGTGCGGTGCGATCCGGCCAACAACGCGGGGACGCCACCGAGCCGGGCGCGGCGACAGAGCGGTCGACCGCGGGCGGGCGCCCGGACGACACGACCGCAGAGGAGGAGGCGCCCGACACGGTGGCAAGCCCGTCGGGTGAGGAGGAGGAGCCTGGGGTCTCCGAAAGCGGGCACAACGAAAACGAACCGTCGCGGGATGCAGGGCGTCGGGGTCGGCGCAGCCGGTCGCCTGCAGCGACCGCAGGGATCGCCGCGCTGGTTTTGGGGGCCTTGGGGGTGGTCTACGGCGACATCGGCACCAGCCCGCTCTACGCCGTTCAGACGGTCTTTTCTATAGACGGCGGCCGGATCGGGCCCACTACGGGCGACGTGCTCGGGGTCATCTCGATTGTGGTCTGGTCACTCATCGTCATCGTGTCGGTCAAATACGTCACCGTCGTCCTGCGGGCCGACAACAACGGCGAGGGCGGTGTGCTGGCCCTTGCCGCATTGGTGCGCCGCGAACTTGGCCCCGGACCCGGGCGGCAGGAGTTATCGCCGTCATCGGCTTGGTCGGGGCCTGTCTGTTCTACGGCGACTCGGTGATCACGCCGGCCATCTCCGTGCTCTCCGCGGTTCAAGGCCTCGAGCTGCCAGATCCGGGCTTGGCCAGTCTGGTCGTGCCGCTGTCGGCCGTCATCTTGGCCGCGCTGTTCGTGGTCCAGGCCCGGGGCACCCAGCGCATCGGGTCGCTGTTCGGCCCGGTGATGGTGTGCTGGTTCGTCGTCATCGCGGTCGCCGGCGCCCGGGGCATCTCGCTTGATCCAGGGGTGTTAGCGGCACTATCTCCCACCTACGCCTTCGCCTTCATTGGTGGTCATCCCGACCTGGCGTTCGTATCCCTGGGCGCCGTAGTACTTGCCGTCACCGGAGCCGAGGCCCTCTACGCCGACGTGGGGCACTTCGGGAAGGCCCCGATCCGTCTCGCCTGGTTCGTACTGGTGTTCCCGGCCTTGACGCTCAACTACCTGGGCCAAGCCGCCCTCTTGTTGCACGACCCGGCCGACAAGACCAACCCGTTCTTCTTATTGATGCCGCAATGGGCACGCCTTCCCTCAGTGGTCCTCGCCACGGCCGCCACCATCATCGCCTCGCAGGCAGTGATCTCGGGTTCCTACTCGATGACCAAGCAAGCCGTACAGCTGGGGTTCCTCCCGCCCATGGAGGTCCGGCATACCTCGCGTCGCGAGGCCGGACAAATCTATATGCCGGCTGTGAACTGGGCCCTCTTCGCCGGCGTCCTCGGCCTCGTCTTGACCTTCCGGAGCTCTTCCCGGCTGGCCAGTGCCTATGGGATCGCCGTCACCGGCACCTTTCTGATCACCACCTGCATGCTGGTCGTGCTGGCCCGGGTGAAGTGGCACTGGCCAACCTGGCGGCTCGTCTTGATGGCGGCCATCTTCGGTGGCCTCGAAGTTGCGTTCTTCGCCGGCAACATAGTGAAGGTCGTCGACGGCGGGTGGGTCCCCCTCGGGGTCGCCGTCGCAGTGTTCACCGTTATGACCACCTGGCGCCACGGACGGCAACGCGTCGTGACCCGACTCGTTGAGGCGGAAGGCTCCCTGGACGACTTGCTCGCCGACCTTGCCAGCCGGGACGTTCTGCGAGTGCCGGGCTCGGCGATCTTCCCGCACCCTTCGGATGAAACCGTCCCTCTGGCGCTGCGCGCCAACGTCGAGCGGAACAACATCCTCCACGAACACGTCATCATCGTCTCCGCTGGGGCCAGCCGGCTGGCCCACGTGGCCCCCGAGGACCAGCTTCGGGCCACGAACATAGGTCCCGCCGCGGACGGCATCGTGCACCTCGACCTGCGCTACGGCTTCTTCGACCGGCCCGATATCCCCACCGCCCTCGCGCACGGCGCCGATAGCGAGCCGGCGCTCGCCGACGTCGACCTCGACAACGCCACCTACTTCCTCTCCCGCGCCACCCTGGCCCTGGGGCGCAGCCACGGCATGGCGATGTGGCGGAAGCACCTCTTCTTACTACTCGCCCGCAACGCCGCCAACCCTGGTCACACTTTCGCCCTCCCCCCCAAGCGCACCATCGTCATGGGAACCGAGATCGAGATCTGAGCTGGCGGTAATCGACCTGGCCCGCTGTGATATGAACACCGTCCACTTCGAACAGAGTCGTCCGGTCCGAGTACAGCCGTAATGGCGAGCCGTCACGGCTGCTGTCATAGCGGATTCCGGAGCCCGGCAAGTCTGGCCGGAGGCGGGACCTCGAATCACCATCGACGCTTAGTGAAAGCTCCCCGGGACTATTAGTCCCACACGGGGCGGGACTGCCGAAATGCCCTGGAGAGGCCGCCCCTGCGAAAGGTTCCGTCGCAGGGGGCGGTTCATGTCAGTCTGTGGCCGGGGCGAATTCCAGCCGGGCGAACGGATCGCACAATTAGTGCCCCAGGAAAGCTTATCCGCCGCGACCTAGCGGCGAGCTCCCGGTGGGCTTCTAAGACCAGTCAGCGAGGAGGGCGGCTTCGGCACGACGGGGCGCAATCGGACCGTTGCGTGCCTTCGCACAAACTTCACCACTTACGTCGGCAATCCATTGCCAAAATCGGCCGGGGCGCGCTTCCCAACGCACAGCAGCGTCGCCTGACCTTAGGACGGAGGCTGAAGAAGAGTATTCCACTGGTTGCGCCGGCTAATCGATACTGCTCTCGATGATACGCACCACCCGCCCGTCCGACCGAGCGGCGCCGACCACGAAGGAGCCCCCCGTGCCCAACATCATCAGCGACGTCCCCGAGAGCCATCGAGACCTGTTGCGTTCACCGCTTACCGCCGTCGTCACCATCGTCGACGGTCGCGGCCGGCCCTGAGCGATACGCCATGAGGCCCTTGCTGCGGTGTGAAAGCCCCCAACCGTCGATGGTCTTCGCTCCGGGGTGATCAGGCGTGGAAGCGTCTTCGACGACGTGATCGAGCTTTGTAGCAATATTGCTTGCCATTCTCCCCAGAGGGGTCCGGGCGGGTTTTGGTCGTTCCGCAGCGTTGTGAGACGCCTTTTCTACTCCTTTCTTTAGGGCTTCTTGTGCTGGAGGATCTAGGCCATCAACGAGCGCGACCACGTCAGTGTCTTCATCGCTCAATATGACCCGCAACCTCTCGGTTACATCAAAGATCGCATCTTCTAGGCCCTGGGCATCCCCTGTGTGCGCATTGCGAGGAGTCATGTGCTGGGTGCGGCGGTGGATATAGTCCATAGCGTCACGGAGTTCGTCTCGTTCGGTGGCTAGCCGCTCTAGCGCGCTTTCGTCACTACGACCCAACAGATCGGGCAGCAATGCACGTTCTATAACATCCTCATGTCGAGACGCCGCTCGGACGAGCTCACTTGCGAGATCGGCTCGTTCGGGGAGATCCTCAGTGATCTCGAGACGGTCCAAGATGCGTTCGATACGGGCACGATCATCGCGAAGAGCGCTAAGCGGCACCGGGTAGGGATATTCTTTAGCCTGAGCTTCCCCGTCATTGACTTTCTCAACCGTCATCTCGGCTCACCTCATATTCACGATTCGACCCCACAGAGATCCACGCCCATTAGGTTCCATGGTCGAACCGGACGGTTTGGAATTTGGTGTGGGCTCGGCAGTTGCTGTAGGGGTAATACGCCGATAGGCCTCCTGGAGATTCCGCTCCGGCACATCCACCGCCGCGATCGCGGAAGGCCACAACGAACTGTTCCGAGCTGACCCCGCCAGCCTGCTCGGCGACGAGGTCAAGTAACCGATACCACCCGAGGACATTTGAGGCCTGCTGTGAAGGAAATGCCGCGGGCTTCTAACGACCCAGGGGACGGTCACCACGCACGCTGAGACTGAGCACTTCACATACGGCGCCTCCTTCACTGGGCGCTCAGTCGACCGAGATGACGACTACAAGTCAGGGGTCGGTGGAGACAATCTCGGATCATTTCCATAGGACTGCATTTATACAAGTGCTGGTGACTGGACTCGTACAAAAAAGAGCGATCTCTTGTCGGGTAAGACTAGGAGCGGGTCAGTTCAAAGACTTACGCTGGCGCTGGCGAACAGAGCGATCGCCGCCATGCCCATGAGCGCATCCGTGGCGTATCCGAGCAACTTGGGGGCCCTGCCGTTGATTCTGGACCTGGGTTGAGCCATGCTCACCAGGAGCGACCCGAGGGGTGCTCACGCGGCGCACGGCGGCCAGCAACGAACTCCTTTTGACCGATCGTTCCGTTACGCACGTCGCTCGGTGTCCATGGCTCTACAGATCGATCAGAGCTAGCCCGGCCGTCGTATCGAACCGGCGTTTCAGGAACTCGGGCGTTTCCGTGACCGTCACTTCCAGCGTCGGGTTGACGACGCCGCGCTGGAGATGTCCCCCGATTACGGAGCCGTCTCGTCGCCCGCAAATGACATGGGCGTGGACCAGCCGGTGCTCGTCTTGCACAGTTACATCGCCGGTTAGGGCCAGGACTTCAACCTGACTTTCGACGGGGATGTCCACGTACTCCTTGGTGCCAACGTCGAAATAGCCCAGCGTGGCCAAACTGAAACCGCCGATCCCAGAGAACATCGAAGCACCCAAGCCGGTTTCGTCGGCCCACTGGCTGAACTCTGACATCCATTCGTCCTCGCTGGCACAGACAACGAGGACCACCCGCGGTGGACCTTTGTCAAGCACTCTCGTCTTCATGAGCGTCTACTTACCCACGGACCGCTCATTTGACCCGCCACGTATACGACGCCCCAGCACCACAACCCGCCGCACACTCCTATCGCTGAAATGGCAGTCGCCGCGTGTGTCTTCGTGGGGTCCAGCTATTAGGAGATGGGACTGCCTCGCGTAAAGAACGCGGCCTTCCTGGAGCTGAGCGGTGGCAGCCCGGGGGCTCGTCGCCGTATTGCCCTGGGGCCTGGCCTCGCTCGCCGGGGAACACCGGCGGTCGTCCAGTCCCTCGCGCCGTCGGGGCAGCCGTTCAGGCGCTGGGCCGGCCGGGCGAGAGGTACGGGCCTTGCCGCCCGGTCCCGGCTCGGTTGGCTAGCGCGATCCGGGGTAGGTCAGCAATATGCCGGACGCCCCCGATGATCCCGGTAGGCACGAGACCGAGGAGGAGCGTGCCGACCGCAACCTGACCGACCTCATCCAGGAGTTGCGGGTCGCCGGGCTCGGTGTCCAGGTGCTTTTCGGGTTCTTGCTGTCCCTACCTTTCGCGGCCCGGTTCTCGCACCTCGACGGCGAGCAACGGGCGCTCTACGTCGCTAGCCTCCTACTGTCCGCACTATCGACCGCTTTCCTGTCTGCGCCGGTCGCCTACCACCGCATGGTGTTCCGTCAGCACCAGAAAGAGCGACTGCTCCGGGCCGCCAACGTGCTCGCCCTGCTTGGCATTGGGACCGTCGGGTGCGCCATTTCGACTGCAGTGTGGCTGGTCCTGAGCGTCGTGTACAAGGGCGCCGCCGTGCCCATAATCGGCGCCCTCACCGCGGCCACTTTCGCCGGGCTGTGGTTCGCCCTACCGCTGGCCAGGAGGCGGTCCGCCAAGGCGAACAGGGTGGTCCAGCCAGGTGAGTAGGCGGGGTACCGCTAACGCCACGTCGATGTAAACGCCGAGTTGTCGCGCACCAGATCCTTACGGGACCGCAGCCCCGCCCGGATGCCGAATTCGACACATAGCGGCCGCTTGTGGGTTTAGTCATTGCCGCCAGCGGTTACCTGTTTCTGGACGGACGCCTGCGAGCTGGGCCGAAGTCCGTCGGCGCGCATGCGAAAAAGTGACGACGGATCTCAGGGTCCCGCAGCGGAGGTGGGAGCCCTGTCGCGGATTTCGGGTTACAGAGCCAGGTCGAAATGGGCCCCTGAACAGCTGGACCTCTAGGATCAAGAACGGCACCATGGACATTTCTGCGAACTTCCCCCCACATACGCTGCGCGACTATGCCCTTCTTGCTGACGGTGAGCGCGGCGCGCTCGTCGGTCCGCGCGGTGACCTGGCGTGGCTGTGTATGCCGGCTTGGGATTCCGACGCCGTGTTTTCATCTCTGATCGGCGGCGGCGGAATGTACGCCATCACCCCGCTCGAACGGTATACATGGGGCGGCTACTACGACGAACGGTCGCTGATCTGGAACAGCCGCTGGGTGACCGCGACTGGGATCGTCGAGAGCCGTGAGGCTTTGGCATTGCCGTCTGAGCCCCGCACTGCGGTGGTCCTCCGGCGAGCCCAGTGCCTCGCAGGGACGGCCCGTATCCGCGCCGTGCTCGACCTGCGCGCTGATTTCGGGCTCTCGGCGATGAGCGGGTCCCACCGAAACGAACGGGGTACGTGGACCGGGCGGTCCGGGCCCGTTTCGTTCCGCTGGTCCGGCGCGGAGAGCGCGCGCCGAGCCGGTGCTGGGCCGCTGGTGCTGGACCTCGAGTTGGCAGCGGGAGAGACGCACGACCTTGTGCTGGAGCTCAGCCATGGCGAGATCCATAACAACCACTTCTCACCCGACTCGCTCTGGCACGCCACAGAAGAGAGCTGGCAAGAGGCTGTCCCCCGTCTTGGCGAGGAGGTGCTTGGCCGCCGAGACGCGGAGCACGCCGTGGCCATCCTCATGGGGTTGACGAGTCGGGACGGCGGGATGGTTGCGGCCGCGACCATGAGCCTGCCCGAGCGGGCACTCGAGGGACGTAACTACGACTACCGCTACGCCTGGATCCGAGACCAGTGCTATGCGGGAATAGCCGCAGCTGCCCATGCGAATTTCCCGTTGCTTGGCTCTGCACTCCGTTTCGTCTCCGAGCGCGTCCTCGCCGACGGCCCGGAGCTCAAACCGGCCTACACGGTCCGCGGCGACGCTGTCCCGGACGAGCGCTCTCTGGGTCATCTCGGCGGCTACCCAGGTGGTGCGGACAAGGTGGGCAATTGGGTCAACCGGCAGTTCCAGCTCGACGCTTTCGGAGAGGCCCTCGAACTGTTTGCCGCAGCAGCGTCTCTTGGCCACCTCGACACGGGGCACTGGAAGGCGGTTGAAGCCGCAGCTGCCGCCATTGAAGCCCGTTGGGGCGATGCCGACGCCGGCATCTGGGAGATCGACAACCAACACTGGGCACACTCCCGGCTGACCTGTGTGTCGGGATTGCGAGCGGCGGCGGCCCAAGCGCCGAGCAAGCAGTCTCGCCACTGGAGCGCCTTGGCGGACGCGATTCTCGCCGATGTCTCGTCGGACTGCCTTCACTCAGATGGCCGATGGCAGCGCTCTCCGACCGACTCTCGAATTGACGCGGCGCTCCTGTTGCCCGCGGTCCGAAGCGCCTTGCCAGCTTCTGACCCCCGCAGTGTTGCAACGACCAGGGCGGTGGAAGCTGAGCTCGTCCAGGGTGAGTACGTCTACCGCTTCCGCCAGGACGACCGGCCAGTCGGCCAAGCCGAAGGCGCCTTTCTCCTGTGCAGCTTTCTTCTCGCGCTGGCCAAGCAGCAGCAGGGCGAGCATCTTGCGGCACGTGGCTTGTTCGAACGGGCGCGAAGCGCATGCGGCCCACCCGGGCTCTTAGCCGAGGAGTTCGACGTCGCACAGCGTCAACTCCGAGGCAACCTACCCCAAGCCTTCGTCCACGCCCTGCTTCTCGAGTGCAGCTTGGCATTGGCTCGGGACGGTGCCCTGCTCAGGTGATATAACTCCTGTCTTACGCTAGGTCCTGGTCATCATTGCGGCCCGGCGCGACTCGATCGCTTGTGCGCGCTGTCCACCGCGCCACCCGGTGGTCCTTTAATTCTCCAGGAAATTCGGTCCCCATTTGTCGTCGAGAAAACTATCAATAGCTCTTATCCGTCAGATGCACAACCTCACGGTCGCCCTTAGCGACACACGCGGCGCCGTCCCAGCATTCACTCAAGACCACCAATTCATCGGACGGACCGACAACTTGTTCTAGCTGCTGGGTCTGGGATTGAAGTGGAGAACAGGCGGCCTCACGCGATCCCGCGTTCACATGTCGTCATGGGCGAGCCACGGAGATCACGAAGGGACGGCTGCCATCGACGCCGTGGACGCACGATTCGAAGCGCTGACGCAAGACGACTGGCGGTTTGCGGAGCGGTTCACACAGCAAGCGCGCGTATCGCGCGCGACGGATGGTGCTAGAACCGGATTCCGACTGCTCCCTCGTCCAGGAACTATATGGTCCAGGAGTGATGAACGTCCCTACCGAACGGGAAGCGAACAGCCGAGGTCGGGTGCTCACCAACCAAGCAGGAGGGGCGGCGCCGAGGACGGGGTAGCAGCCGACGGGCAGGGCTGACTGAGACGGCCGATGTGGCGCCTTATCGAGCGACCCCGACCACTGCGGCGGGGCTGTTGTTTCGCTGGCGGGAACTGACCGGCGGTCGCCAGGGCCGCCTACCGGTCGAGTTCCTGAAGGATATGGGTATAACTGTCGCCTATCAAGCCTCGTGCTCACCATCGTCAAACCGGACGAAAAGAGGTGGTCAACCGATGACCAAGAACGGCGTCGACTCAGCTGATGAGCCCACCCAAGCGCAGGTACAAGCGGCCCAGAAACAGGGCATCCAGTTCTGGGGACTGTACCTCCGGGGGCCAGGCGCTACCCACGACTGGAGTGTCGCCGGCACCGAGGTGCTTCGGGCTGCCAATATGCTGCCGCTCCCGATCTATGTCCCAGCTACGGTCAACGGGCGCATCAGTTCGACCGACCCCGCCACTGATGCCAGGACCTTTGTCGCTGCCTATCAGGCGCGAGCGATGAACGGCGCCGGAGTGCTCGACACGGAAGAATCCATGCGCGGGTTCCCGGAAACGGGACCGTACACGGCGTCGTTTATGGCGACGCTGCGGAGCCTGGGCCAAGCCGACATTTGCTACGCCGGCGGCTTCGTTTTGGGTGGCCCACCCCAAGCTACCTATAAGTGGTGGATCGGCATCGCTGGTGACCCGGCGCCGACCGAGGCGATCCAGCGAGGCTCAGGAGAAATTGCCGGCATCAACGTCGATCTCGACTTTGCCGGCGATTCGTTCCCGTTCTCCGATTGGACCACCCAGACAAAGTACCCGAAACCGGAAACGACGGTCCACGCACTTCTTGTTGAGGCCAATGGTGCCCTCCGAGTGACTTGCCCATTCTGCAAGCACACATACGACGTCGAGAAGCCATGAGCCCGGCCGGTGAGAGGCTCCCGGCGGCCGGTTCACGGCCCTGGACGTCGGCTATGACGGCTGCCGTAAAGGCGTGTCCAGCAACCTTTGGGTTGGTGCCACTAAACGAAGCCAGCGCCGTTAGCCATCTCTTTCGATTTCGAGATGACCTCAGTGGCATCTCGCATTTTTACCTCCGCGAACTGGAGCCACGTACCTAGGAGCCTGGTCAAAATAACCCGACGTCACCGACTTGCTTATGACGGCGCCTTGACGCCGAGTAGACGGGCTGAGTGTGTTACCGTTCCCCGCCTATTAGCTTGACGACCGTTGCCATTGCCCTTGGCGCAGGCCGTCGGCCTTGTCTCCCCCGGTCACTTGACGGCGCTGGGCGGTCCTGCGATACGGGGTAAATCGCGAGCAGAGTACCGAAGAGCGACGCGGCCCAATCGCTCGTGATGTGGGCGACCTGCATGCGCAGCCACGGCGATCCGAACCAGCCCGACCCCACGATCGATGCGCACGGTGGGATCAACATCTTCATCCCGGGCTCTGCTGCTGCGTCGCTGTCAAACGCAGTTCACAACGGCACCGCCCCGTGCAACGGCACCGCCCCGTGCAACGGGTACCTCGCCACCGCCTCCGCCGACTTGCGCGCCGGTGCGACTGACCTCACGCCCCCGGACCAGGATGCGTTGCTAAGGTACTCCCAGTGCATGCGGGCCAACGGCGTCCCGAACTACCCCGACCCTGGCGCCGGGAGCGAAATGAACTTCAACGGCACCGACCCGAACAGCCCGTTCTTCCTACGGGCCAACGACAAGTGCGGAAAGCAGATCGACGCCCCGTCCTGGTGGATCAGCGGTGCACGCCCGCCGGGCACATCTCGGTGGAGAGTGGCCCGATGTGTGGGAACTCGGTCTGCTCCCCGTCCGGCGCCAACCGCCCACGGCGAGGCGCGACGACACCGACCACCTGTGGCTGACGTTCACACCAGGCCGAACACGGTCCTCGCGGTGATCGCTCGTCGCTGGCTCCGGGTCCTCACCCCCGCGGTCGCGAGCGGTCGGTCGATCTCGACGGCGACCATCTCATCGGCAGCAAACGGGGAGTCTTCTCGACATCTAGCCGCACATAGCGCTAATCGGCGCTCCTGAGGAGTCGATCGAGCCGTAAGCAAGCGAGCGAATAGTCGGCGATATCGGCTTCCTGGCCTGAACAAACGGGTTTTCGAATCCGAGCGACATAACCGAATCCCCGTACATAGATGATGCACCCGCACAATGTCGGGCGAGGTCCCGGGTAATAAGTCGGGGGCTCCTGCGCGTCGAGGGGGGCCCGTCAGGCGGAGCTGGCTACGCTCGCCCTAGCTCGCAGGTCATCCCAAGTCCACCCGCAAGAGGGTGGGTCGGCCCCGCCCCCGGGGAAGGCATTACCATAGGTGTTGCCCCTATCCCAGGGGGCAGATGCGGCGGAAGCCGCTTTTGGCT
Source organism: uncultured Acidimicrobiaceae bacterium (assembly GCA_963750465.1). Taxonomy (GTDB): domain Bacteria; phylum Actinomycetota; class Acidimicrobiia; order Acidimicrobiales; family Palsa-688; genus Fen-671. The sequence continues at coordinate 104,442 of CAVVRE010000001.1, read as the reverse complement.
AGGAGCCACGCAAATGAGCGACAAGCAGGTTGTACTGGCGATCTTCCCAGACGAGGCGGCCGCCGATGCGGCGGTCACGTCCCTGAAGTCCTGGGACAAGGCGGACGGCGACATCAAGCTGAACGCCATCGGCGTCCTCGTCCTCGACAAGAAGGGCAAGGTCAAGACCCACAAGCTCGGTCGGCGTAGCGTCGGTAAGGGCGCCGGGATCGGCGTTATCCTGGCCGTCTTCGTCCCACCGAGCCTGCTGGCCGGGGCCGTCGCCGGCGGCGTCCTCGGTGCCCTCCATCACAAGAACCTCGGCCTTGGGGGGAACGACCGCGACCGGCTGACCGCTGAGCTGGCCAACGGCAAGGCGGCTGTCGGTGTCCTCGTGGCCGGTGGTCAGGCGGCGGAGGTGTCCGGGAAGCTCACCGAGCTGGGCGGGCAAACGGAGGTGCACACCGTGAGCGACGAAGACATCGCCGAAGCCGACAAGGTCGCCGCGGAAATGGCCGCCGCGGAGGTCGACTGGGACCGTGAGCACAGCGCCTGGATGCGAGTCGAAGAGTTCCAGGACGCCGGTCAGCTCGTAATCCAAGCGGAGCTTCCCGGTATCGACCCGACCACCGATGTCGAAGTGAGCCTCACCCGCGATACGTTGCACATCCGGGCCGAACGCCACGAAGACCCCGAGACGACCGAGAAGCCCGGCTACCGAAGTGAGTTCCGGTACGGCTCGTTTGCCCGCGACTTTGCTATGCCCGAGGGCGTCAGCGACGAGGACATCAAAGCCAGCTACCACAACGGGATCCTGGAGGTACGCGCCGCTATTCCGGAGGGGGGCATGAAGGTCTCGTCGAAGATCATCGAGGTAATGACCGCCTGACGGACCGGGTTGATCACCCCGACCATCGCCGGGCGCTGGCTGATCAGGCCGATTGGAGCGCGGCAGTGTAATCGGACAGTACGAAGCCACCAGCGCCTGGCATGGGCCCAGCTACAAAACGAAATTGGGTTGCGTCACCGTCAGATGCCCAAAGACGGCTGTGATGTGCGCCCGCCCAGCGGAGTTCGAGCACAAGCGCGACAAGGAAGGATAGCAATGGCTGACGTCGATATTAATGAACTAGGTCCAGTGGACTACCTGGTCGTCGAGTTCCCACCGGGTGCCTCCCATTTCACTGGCGAGATGGCCGCAGAACTGGCCAAGCTGGTGGACTCGGGGACCATCCGTCTACTCGACCTCGTCATCCTGGCGAAGGACGCCGACGGGGCCATCGAAGCTTTGGAAATAGAGGACCTTGAACAACTCGACGATCTCCGAACGGCAGAAGCCCAGCTCGCCGAGCTCCTCGCTGCAGAGGACATCACCAATCTCGCCGCGGCCATGGAACCAGGAACAACGGCCGGCGTTCTCGTCTGGGAGAACAGCTGGGCCGCTCCGTTCGCCACAGCGGCCCGACGCTCCGGCGGCCAGCTCATCGCCAGCGGACGCATCCCAATCCAGGCCATCCTGGCCTCACTCGAGGCCGACGAAAAAGGAGACTGACATGCCACTCCGACCCGTACGCGCGGCCCGGCGAGGCGTCATCGGCGCCCCCGTCGCCCGCACCGCAGCAGTCGTAGGCACCGCCGCCGTCGTCGCCCACGGCGTCAACCGTCGCCAAGACCGACGCGAGGACCGACGCGACCGACGTTGACGCTAACGCTTCCAATCTGAGGGCCAAAACAACAGGCCGCCTGCTCGGGTGCCGTGCCCCCGCGACTATCGTAAGCCCATCGCTGGATCTTCACCCACGTCACTGGACGTTGCAGTAATCGGAGCGGGGCCCGCCGGGGTGATTGCTGCGTTGCGCGCGGCACGGCTCGGGGCCAGGACAACGTTGGTGACGTTGCACCCTCCGTCGTAGAGGTCGTCACCGACGCTACGGCTAAAATCTGTACTGGGGCAAAGCCACGCGGCACTGCCGAACTGACCGCTTTTACTGACCCGCGCACGACCTTGCCCATCGTGCCCTTAGCGGCACCACCGGGCTCCCTTCCGATCGAAGAGTTTACGTTGGACGTCATTGGGCGATAGCCGAAGCCGTCAACATGACCGGCGTGGTGGCCTCGGGTTGTCGGTTGGCCTGCGCTACCGCAGCCGGTGGGACTTCTTCTGGCCAGACGACTGGCCGCGCATGCTCGACCAGTGCTGGCATTCGAACGGCGACGTCAAGGAAGTTTCCGTTCCCCCGAGCCCGTTGTTCCACAGCACGTTCGGTACGGCCCGGGCCGTCTGATCAGGCTGCACCTCAGCAGCGCTCGTCGTCAACGAAGTCTGACCGGACGACGCGCCTCCGCAGCAACCCCTCAAGCACCGGACGGCACCGGGGCGTTCGCCGCGAGTAGCCCCTCGGCTCGCAGCCGTTGCCACAGTTCGCCGGGCACGGGGCGCTTCAGGTACTCGATGATCTGACGGACCTGTTCCTCGTCGAGAGCGCCAAAGAGGACCGACCGGACGGCGGGATGAGCGTGCGGGAACTGAATTGCGACGGCCGGCAGCGGGACCCCGAGTTCCTCGCAGACCCGCTCGATCTGCTTCACCCGGGTTAGCTCGTCCTCGCCCAGAACGACCGGGCCAGCACCGGTGTCGGCCTTCGTCCCGGTGGCGAGGATCCCGTAGCGGAATGCTGCACCGATTACCAAACTCACCCCGGACTGCGTGCAGCGCTCGAGTTCGCTGTCGAGCGTCGTCTGCTCGAGCAGAGTGTAGGGCCCGGCGACGAGAAAGAAGTCGAGGTCGAATAGATCGAGGAACTGCGGGATCTGCCCCGGCTTGTTCACGCCGCAGCCGATGGCCTTGATCTTGCCGTCGGCACGCAGGTCCCTGAGCGCCTGGTACCCACCGGTGATCAGCTGAGCGAGGTGCGCGTCATAATCGGAGCCGTGGGGGAAGTGCCCGCGATCGAGGTCGTGGATGAGCAGCAGGTCGACGCGCGCCAGCCCGAGCCGCTGCAGGCTGTCCTCCCAGGCCCGCACGACGCCATCGTAGGAGTAGTCGAACTGGACCTCGAAGTCCGGGGGGCTGGTCCAGGGCCCGCGGTTGCGGCGCCCGTACTGCGGCGTCGTCCACGGGCGGAGGATCCGGCCGACCTTGGTCGAGATCACGAAGTCGCCTCGGGGCTTGTCCCGCAGGAAGGCGCCTAGGCGGCGCTCGGACAGGCCGATGCCGTACCACGGTGAGGTATCGAAGTACCGGATCCCGACGTCCCATGCGGCCTCCAGGGCAGCCCGGGCGGCCTCGTCGCTCACGACCACGGACAAGTTGCCGATGGGGGCGCAACCGAAGCCCACCCTCGTCATCGGCAGCTCGTGCTGTCCGATGCTGACCCGCTGCGTGAAATCCAACGGTCTCCCCTTCGTGGTGAACGAGATGCCCTTGCTCGCGCGACGGCTCCGCCGCGATTCCAGCGTGCAATGGCCACGTTACCTGTCCGCTGAGGAGAGAGGAGGCGAGCCAGAGTTCACATATGTGTAAGTGTCGCCCGAGACTTGAACTGCCGCAGCCCTTCGGTATCTTGTTATCACAGCCGTGTTCCTCGATCGCGTGCGCGGTGGGGCGTCTTCGAATAAAACTTTCGACACGTGATCGCTGCCTCGGGGACTGGCAACATGAATGCCAACATGAGTGAAGATACGGCGAGCGGCGAGCGAGCCACACTGGACGCGACTGCGTTCCCACCTCTACGGAGCGTGATCCCGATCCTCGTGACCCCCTTCGCCGATGATGGCTCGGTCGACTTGGCCCAGTTGGATGCACAGATCGAGTTCCTGATCGATGCGGGGGTCGGCTGGGCGGGCTTTGGGTTCGGCAGTGAGTCACCCCGCCTGGCAGACGAAGAGCTGGAGCAAACCATGGCGCGTGCTGTGGCGTCGGCGTGCGGTCGTCTCGGCATCGTCGGGAATGCCGCGATGACAAGCGTGGCCGGCGGCGTCGAAGCCGTTCGGCGCGTCCGCAGAGCAGGAGCGCAGCTCTCCATGGTCCGCCCGAGCGGCCTCGAGGGCGTAGGAGAAGACGAGCTGTTCGAGACGGTTGCGGCGGTGGCCGCAGGCGGCGGCCTCCCGCTCGTCGTACAGGACGCGCCACAGAACACGGGCGTTCAGATGTCTCCCCGGTTCCTCGCCCGCCTTCTTCTCGAAGTGCCGAGAGTTGCGGCCGTCAAGGTCGAGCCTCCCGGTCCTGCGCCGACTATGTCGCGGATCGTCGAGGCGCTATCTGGTGCGCCTGGGGTCATCATCGGCGGGTCGGGAGGTCTCGACTACCTGCACGAGCTCGAGCGGGGCGCGGTGGGGACCATGCCGGGCCCGGCATACCCCGAGATTTTTCGCGCCGCCGAGTCGCTGCACGCGGCTGGAGAGCGCCGGGAGGCGTTCCGCATCTTCTCCCGCGTGCTGCCGTTGATGACCCTCTGCAACCGTGGCATGGAGACATTCCTCTATGTACAAAAACACGTTTTGGTCCGTCGCGGTGTCCTCAGGACGACGCACCTCCGACGGCCGCACCGCCCCCTCGACGACCGGCTATCCGCTGAGGTTGATGAGCTGCTGGAGGTGCTTGGCATCCTCGAACTGCTCGACGACTGCCGAACCGCCGGCTACTTGTAAGACGCACTCAACTCCCCGTGCGGGGCTGAAGGAGCGAAATGAAGGTCTCTGATATCACGGTAAAGACGTTCCGGACATACGCAGCCCGATGGGATGTTGGCCACGCCCAGCCCTTGCCGAAGCTCTGGCTGATGGGGGTTTGGTGGCTGAGTCTCGCCGGGCGGTCGAAGATGGACTGGTTTTCGTGATGCCGGTGAGGCCCCGCGGCGGCCGCCGGCCATCGACGCAAGTCATGTCTTGCCAAGCCGCCGTGTTGGTGACCGCCTCAACCCGCCATGGCCCTGGCCGGCTCGCTCTGCCGCGTGGTCCCCGCCGTCACCGGCTACACCAACAAGAGCGTTCGCTGGCAGGTGGCCGGGCTCCTCGGCAAGGACTACAGCTCCTCACAGATGAGCTACGACCTGCGCCGCCTGCGCCTGCACGGCATCATCGAACGGCAAGCCGGCACGAACTCTTATGCCCTGACGGCTGAGGGGCAACGAGTCGCCGTTTTCTACACCAAGCTGCACGCTCGCCTGCTCCGCCCACTACTGGCGGCCAACCAACCCCCAGCACCGACCGAGCTGCGCCGCGTCGCAGCGGTCTCACGCCTCGTAGACGAGTACATAACCAACGCCCGACTTGGGCGTGCAGCCTAAAGCTTGTCACAAAATCCAGAGACCTGAACACTAAGAAGAACTAGGGGCGTGGACACCTGCCAACCCCGTTCGTGATACCTTCCGGGTTGGGACTACTCATTCCATGATTGCGATGGCTGGAAGCGAGCTCGCGACCTCACCGTTTCTCGCATCGCGCCGCTCCGAGGCCGCGCCCTTTCCAGGAGGACGAAGATGACGACCAGCAAAGGCAGTGAGGTCGCGTCCGTACCGGTAACGGACACCGACGTGGAGTTCTACCGGGAGCACGGCTACTGGGTCGCACCGAGCCTCGTGCCCGACGAGGTGCTAGAGGCGGCCGAGCATGGGATGCGCCGGGTGTATGCCGAAGACGTCGACTACGTCCTCGACTGGGACCGCCGCACCAATCTTGACGACATTCCACTCGGAACGTACAGCCACTGGGGATGGCGCCCTTCGTACGGAGATACGATGCGGAAGAACGATTACACGTCCCTACGGGTGGATGAGCTACTTCGACTGGCCAGATACCCGATGATCGCAGCGTGTGCCGCTCGGCTCTGCGGCGCGGACGAGCTTCGCCTCTGGCACGACCAGCTGCTCTACAAGCCGATCGATACGGGGAGCAACGTCGCAGACGTGAAGTGGCACACTGACCGCTACTATTGGAAGACCTGTTCCAGCGAGGAGATGCTGACCGCCTGGATCCCGTTCGGCGATGTGAGCGAACGTGACGGTGCCATGTGCGTGGTCGACGGGAGTCAACTTTGGAGCGACGAACTCGCCATCGACTGGGCTCACGCGCCGTTCTCCATCATCGACGAAGTCGTTGCCGACCGCGGTGCCAAGCTCGTCCCGATCGTACTGAAGCGGGGGCAGGTCAGTTTTCACCATTGCAAGACGGTTCATGGGAGCGGGGCAAACCGGGGCGCGGCGCCTAGGCGGTCGTTCGTGACCCACTTCCAGCCAAGCACGAACCGCTACCTGGAACGGGGATATCACCACGCCAACGACGAACTGGTGCGGCGCAATCCTGCAGGTGACCCCGACTACGCCGACCCGGATGTCTGTCCGCTGCTGTACCCGGTGCCATCTTGAACGGCCGGGCCGAATGGCCGCGCCCCGAGAACCCGATCTTCTACCTCGGCCCCAACGCGAATCGCTGATCAGACGCGTGTGCCCTTATGCGCGAGACGTGCCGACCAGCGTTTCAATGGTGCGAGGGGCGATTCGTAACCGTCCGACTATCGAGTTACGAGCCCGACGTTCCCAATGCGACACTTTTGTTTTCCCTCGGCACGCCATAATTGGGAATTATGTAGGTTCCAAAATCGAAACTCAAGAGTGTCGGGGAAGGGCCTAATCGGCGCGATCTGGCCCGGCGAGCGCAGCGTAGGCGACCAGTCCGGGCGTGAGACGAAGTCAAACAAGGGGTGCTGCCCCGCAGCCGCTCGAAATCGCCAATTTGTCGTCCTGGCTCTACGATTCGTTCCTCCTCTGGCCCGGGCTCGAAGTACCGCCCAATGACGAACTCGCCTCCGACCTCTGCGCCCTCGATAAGGGCGCGGACGCGCTCTGCGCTGCCGACGAGCTTTGTTAGTAACGCCTCAAAGTGGTCATCGACCCGGTGGTCATCGGCGATGCCAGAGCGCAAGCGCCAGATGTGAGCTGCGGGACGCGCAGGTGGGCCGGGGTGCAGTGAACCCATGGCCTTGACTTCGTCGGGTACGAGAGCCATCCGCTGGGTGATTTCGTCTGGGTCGAGGACATTGCTCCTCAACAGAAGCGCAGCGTGCTGCCGGACTCTCATGGCTGAAGCGTAGACGTGAGCAATCCGTGCTTCTGACGACAACGAATCGAGGACGCGAGAGCCGTCTGATATGGTCGGCTGGCTATTGAGTGGCTTTCGTTTTTCAAGCGCGCATAACAGATACTCGGGGTGAGCGAAAGCCGCTCTCGCTTGAGACCGTTCGTCGTCCACCTTTGTCACCGATCTTGAGAGTGACATTCCGGCTTGTGCCGCGGCCGATCAGGCCCACAGCGTTCACGAGGGTTCTGTGATGTAGTACCCCACATTGGTTTTTCTGTGATGCAGTACCCCACATTGGTAATGGTTTCGATCGCAGGCGGTTCGCCAAGTTTGCGCCGCAGGCGGCTCATCGTGACGGTGACGGTGTTGGTGAACGGGTCGGCGTTATCGTCCCATACCTGGGCCAGGAGGTCTTCGGCGCTAAGGACAGCGTGCTGGGCGCGGATCAGGGCTTCGAGTACCGCGAACTCCTTCGCCGACAGGTCCAGCCGTCGCCCATCGCGAGTGGCGGTGTGGTGCAATGGGTCGAGCTCGATCCCGGCCGCCCGGAAGACTCTGGCCTGGGCGGCTGGCCGGCGCCGGGCGAGAGCGCGAACGCGGAGCACGAGCTCGGGGAAATGGAACGGCTTTGCGAGGTAGTCGTCGGCCCCGAGGTTTAGGCCGCTGACGCGCTGCGCCGGCGCACCGGACGCGGTGAGCATGAGCACCATGGCGGGGTTCTCCTGCTCGGTGATCATGCGGCAGATGATGTCGCCGTGCACCCCGGGGAGGTCGCGGTCGAGGACGACCACGTCGTATGCATTGAGGTCGAGCTTCGTCGCGGCCTCTAGGCCGTCGTAGGCGACGTCGACGGCCATCCCTTCGTCTTGCAGCCCTTCGACGAGGGCGTCGGCCAGGGTGTGGGAGTCTTCGACGACGAGGACTTTCACGCTGGCGCTCCCGCAACCCGCCTGACCGAGAGGGGCAGGGTGATCGCGACACGCAGCCCACCGTCGCTGAGCGCAGCGAGGTGGAGCGTACCACCGTGGACCTCGAGGACCGAGGAGACGATCGCCAACCCCAGGCCAGCGCCCTTGTCCGACCCGGTCCGTTCGGCACCGATGCGCCGGAACGGCTGGGTGATCTCCTTGACATCGTCTGGGTCCAGGATTGGTCCGCCGTTCTCGACGATGAAGCACGCGCGCTTGTCCTTGACGGCGGTAATGACGCGGCCCAACCGCCCGGCCGGTTGTGGCCGACGGCGTTGTCGACCACGTTGTCGACCAGGCGGGAGAGCAGCATCGCGCTGCCGGTGACCCACGCGTCCGGGTCGTGGCGCTGCTCGACGTCCAGTCCCATTGCCGTGATGGAGCCGGCGCGCCGCTCGATCGCCAGGCGGGCGAGCTCACTGAGCGACACGGTCGCCTGATCGGCGAGCGGGCCGTACTGCGTGTGAGCCAGAGCGAGGAAGCTCTCCAGCATCCGGTCGGCGTGGTCGAGCTCGCGGCGCAACCGCTCGGCGAGCGTACGGAACTGTGAGGGCACTGGCCCCGGTTTGGCCATGGCCACGTCGAGTGAGGTTCGCATCCCGGCAAGGGGCGTGCGCAGCTCGTGAGAGGCGTTGGCGATGAACCGACGCTCGAATGCGAACGAGCGCTCGAGCCGGTCGAGCAGTTCGTCGAAGGTGTCCGCCAGCTCCTTTATCTCGTCGTCGGGGCCAGCGAGGTTCAGGCGCTCGCGCAGGTTGCTGGCGGATATCTCCTTCGTGGTTGCCGTCATCGTGCGCAGCGGCCGCAGGAACCGCCCAGCCACCAACCAACCGAGGACGAGCGAGGCCCCCGCCATGATCGCCAGGGCGGTGCCCGAGGCGACCAGGAGCTGGTGCCGGTCGGAGCTGTGCTCGACGATGCCGCTTGCAGGGTTGCCCCCAGTGGGTACGGGTGTTGCCGTTGCTGTCAGGTTGCCGGTTGTACCCTGCCAGACCTCGAAGGTGACGGCTAAGAGGGCCGCCCCTGAAGCGAGGAAGACCGCAAAGAACAGAAGGGCGAGACGCACCCGGATCGTGCGTCGTAGTAGGTGGGGCCAGGAGCTGGCGCCGGCACGCCCCGGGCGAGTAGGGGCTTCTTCCGTCATCGGAGCCAGCCGCCCTTTGGCCGGCGCTCACTGAGCGATCGACGACCAGGCGCACGGAGCTTGGGTCGCCCCAGGAGTGGTTCGCAGGTGGGGGCAGCGTGTTTCCGCATGTTCCGGGCCTCCATAGCTGACCGATCGGCCAGGCCGCTTGGCGATCGGTCTGTGACTGGTGGGGAGCCTGAAGATACCTCAGCTCGGCTAACAGCGGGATAACAGCCTCGCTTAGGCCCGCGTGAGGCGCTCCGGGTTACGACTACCAGGGGACGGTCCCCAAACGCAAGGAGCGAAGAGATGACGAGCGCGTCCAACCACGAAGACAGCGACGGGCAACGACCGCGCGGGAGGGGTCGGCGACGGTCGCTCCTGGTCAAGTGGACGGCGGCAATAGGGGCGGCGCTGGGGCTCGCGGTACTCGCCGCCGGCTGTGACGGCTCGAGCGGCCCTGGTGTCGCCGGTCCTGGGTCGAGCACGGGCAACCAAAGGTCTGAGTCGACAAACTCGTCAAGCAACGTGATGAGGCAGGCGGTCGCCTATGCGCACTGCATGCGCCACCACGGCGTCCCGGACTTCCCTGACCCCACCCCCAGCCCAGGCGGCGGTTTCGGGTTCCAAATCAATGGCGGCCCGGGCAGCGACCTGGCCCCCAACAACGCGACGTTCAAGGCTGCCGACCAGGAGTGCCGGCCGCTTTTGCCCGGCCAGGGGCAGGCCCGGCCGGTGCCCGGCCAAAAGATCGCCACAGAGGTGAAGTGGGCGGGTTGCATGCGCTCACACGGGCTCCCGGGTTTCCCCGACCCGAACGCTCAGGGCGCGTTCGACAGCAGTAGGTTCGACGACACCTCGCCTGCGTTCCAAACCGCCAGCAAAACATGCAAGTCCGTGGAACCGACGGGACCTATGAGCGCTGTGCCGGGACACGGGCCGCACTGACTACCACCTGCCACGCCCCTCTTGTCGCGAAGGTCTCCAGCGGACCGGGTCCCGAAGTCCTCGCCAGCGCCATCGGGGCTCGCCTACGCACCTTCTGTCGCGGGTCCGAGCTCTTGCCTGTGAGCGCATCTCCGTCGATCGGCGCTCGGTTGCCACTCGCAGGGCGTGCCCCGCGGTAAGCCGCGGATCGGGCAATCTGTATCCGTGACGAAGTCAGGTCGGGGACCCGACGAGTTCGACGACGGTGCGCTGCTTGCGCTCTTCGCTGCGATCGCCTCCCGTGACGACGTCGGGGTCACGCGAATGCTTGATCAAACACCTGGCTTGGCCACCCACTCGCTCCGGGTCGGAGCGAGCCGCCAGGATCCCCGCCCCTACTTCCTTATCCCGATTCGTCACTACGTCTTCGCGGGCGACACGGCACTGCATGTCGCCGCCGCCGCCCATCACCCAGGACTCGCCGAGACGCTCGTCGCACAAGGCGCCGCGGTTCGCGCCCGCAACCGAAGGGGAGCCGAACCGCTCCACTACGCCGCAGATGGACACCCGGGCGCGGACTTATTGGATTCGAATGCCCAGCGCGAGACGATCTCATACCTCATCGATGCTGGCGCCGACCCGGACGCGATCGACAAGAGCGGTGTTGCGCCGCTGCATCGAGCCGTGAGGACCCGAAGCTCGGCCGCGGTCAGCGCCCTCATCGACAGGGGTGCCGATCCGCTGCTCATGAATAAGAGCGGTTCGACCCCCCTGCACCTGGCTGTCCAAAATACGGGCAAAAGCAACTCTGGCTCGGAACCGGCCAAGGAGGAACAGCACCGGATCATCGTGTTGCTACTAGGACACGGTGCGAGCGGTACCGATCTCGACGCAAAGGGCAAGACCGTCGCGGCCGCCGCATCGAGCGATTGGATCCGTCAACTGCTCGACAAATACTGATGGGCCTTGCCGCGGGACCAGCCACCTCGCGAGAGCCTGGCCGCGCCCCGAAGCTCCGTAGGCACGGCGATATGTACTCGTCGTCGGCTGATGCATCAATCGACGGCTGCGCGCCCGAAGCGCCGATCTCGGAAATCGAGGCGGCAACACTGCTATCGCCCGGCGCGGGCACAGAACGGCGCGCTCGCAGAAATATGAGCGCTGGATTTGTGCTGTAGATCAAGCGAAGTTGGCCTAAGTCGGAGCGCCCGTAGCCGTCTGAGATGGGCTCGTTCATCGTTCGAGCAAGTGCTACCAATTGCTGACACGGCGGGAGAGATGTTCTACGGGCGGATCTTCGCGCTGGCGCCTGAGGCGCGGGCGCTCTTCGGCGAAGACATCCGACCTCAAGCCAAGCGGACTATGGCCGCTGTGAAAGCGGTCGTCAATGGGCTCGACCGTCCTGACAACCTGGCCCCCTTCCTGGTTAGGCTCGGTGCTCGCCACGTCGGCTAGGGCGTGCAGCCAGCCCACTTCGAAATTGTGGGCGACGCCTTGATTTGGACTCTCGAACAGGGGCTTGGCGACGCCTTTACCCCGCCGGTCCGAGATGCTTGGGCCGAAGCATGGCAATTCATAGTGGCTGGCATGCTTTTAGGTACTGAGACAGGCCGAAGTGGCGGATGACGGCACCGCAGCCTGAGACTCAACGTTCATCGAACGCCGGGGCCGGTTCTGCGCCAGCTAATCGTCGGTAATGCGCAGAGCCAAACTCACTGCCCCCTCGGGTAGCACCTCTTCCCACCCCTTACGGCTTTTTTCGAAAGCGTCGTGACCGAGTGCGTCTTGGGCCGATGCCAGGACGGCATCGACCGTCGCCTGGCGGTAGGGCGGCACGGGCACCCCCATTCGTACCCGCCACGCTTGCGCAGCCACAGTGATCAGGGCAGCTGTGGCTGCTTCGCCCTCGACAACCATCACCCGCGCCAGTTCTTCCAGTGTGGTGGCCACTTTCCAGTAGGGGCCGCCCGGCCATCCTTTTGCCAGGGCTTCCCGCAACAGCTGCTTGGCCCGGCCGTACTGGCCACTCTCGCACGCCACTTGTCCCGACGTGACTAGGAGCTCGAGCAACCCGCCTTTGATCCCGTGGGTGCGGAACAGGTCCAGAGCCTCGCCGGTAAGCTCCCCTGCTCGGGCCAGGTCGCCCCGCATAGCCGCGGCCAGGCCGAGGTTGTTGAGTGAGAACCCGACCCCGAAGGGCCGGCCGAGAGCCCGGCATCGGGACAGGCTCTCCGAACAGTAGGCCTCGACCATGTCGACGTCGGCCAGGTCGCGAGCGATGTCGCCCAGCCCCAGGAGTGCAAGGGCCATCCCGGTGGCATCGCCAAGTGCCTTGTAGCACACCAGGCATTCGTTGTACGCCTCCTCCGCCAGGGAGAACTCTCCCCGTTCACGCGCGATCAGGCCGAGCCGGAACGAGGCGTAAGCAGTCGCGGCATCGTCCCCTGCTCGACGGGCCAGCGTCAGGCTCTCCTGGGCGAGCGTGAGTGCCTCGTCATATCGTCCGTGCGCTCGCGCCATCAAGGCCCTATGCGCCAGGACGCCGGCGACCCGGTCGGTTTGCCCGAGCTGGCGGTAGAGCCCCAAGGCTTCTTCCCACCGCGTTTCGGCCAGCGCCGTGTCGTCCTGGTCGTGCGCGAGCCAGAGCGCCCCGGTCAACGCTTCTGCTCGCACAGCTGGCGGCGCCGACCGAGCTACGTCAAGGGCGAGGAAATCCTCCAGCCACCGTCGCCCCTCACTCAGGTACGTCTGCCGTTGCCAAAAAGGCCAAAGGGCGCCCCCGAGCTGGAGGCCAAGGGTGACATCGCCGCTGTCACGTGCCCAGCCCAGGACCGCCCGCAGGTTGTCCTGCTCCCGCTCCAGCCGTTCCAGCCACGCCCCTTGGGCGGGCCCGGAAAACATTTCTCTGGCCTCTTCGGCGAGAGAAAGGTAATAGAGCGCGTGGCGCCGATGGGCCGAGGCAGACTCCCCGCAAGCCCTAAGTTGCTCGAGAGAAAAGGCACGGACCGTCTCCAGCAAGCGGAACCAGGCAGACGGGTGGCCGCGCCCGGGCCCGGGATGGCGTCGCCCTGCTGTGGCCCGAGAAAGGCCCCCCGAGGCGGCCCGATTTCATCGTCGGGCGGCCCGGCCTCATAATCCATGTGTGGCTCCACGACCTGGAGCAGTTGTGCATCGACGAGGGCATCCAGGGCATCGAGCAGGTCGGGGCTCAGCAGCCCGCTCCCTTTGTTACTGTCCCTGCCCTCGTGAGCATCGCACACGTACCCCGCAGCAACCAGTGTCCAGGGGCCGGAGAACACGGAAAGGCACCGAAAAATAAGTTGTCTGTCCTCGGCCAAGAGGCCATAGCTCCATGCGATGACGTCGCGCATGGTCCGTTGGCGGGCCGGCAGGTCCCGCGGGCCCTGCGTCAGCACGCTGAGCGAGGCGCCCATAGCCGCCAACAAGGCAGACGGGGGGAGGACGCCCACTCGTGCCGCGGCAAGCTCGATCGCGAGAGGTAAGCCGTCCAGGTGGGCGCAGAGGGTGGACACCACCCCGGCGTTTGCCGGCGTGAGTTCGAAGCCCGCGCGGCTGGTCCGCGCTTGCTGGACGAACAGTGCGATGGACGGGACACGGCCGAGGTCCTCGAGCCCGAGCACTTCCCCTGAGCCCGGGAACGGGAGGGGCGCTACTGGGTAGACCTGCTCTTGCCGCAACCGCAGCGCCATACGACTGGTTACCAAGGCTTGCAGCCTCGGGCACGACGTGCACAGCTCGGCCACAACCCCTGCCGCGTCGATCACCTGCTCGAAGTTGTCGAGCAGGAGCAGGAGGCGCCGGTCACGGAGATGGTCGACGACGGTAGCTAGGAGCGGTCTGGTGCCCTCCTCCGTCAAAGCCAAAGCCTGAGCGATGTACGCAGGCAGGAGGTCGGCGTCCCGGAGGGGAGAAAGGTCGACGAAGACCACCCCGTCGGCGTACCCGTCGGCGACCGAGCCCGCCACCTGTAGGGCGAGGCTGGTCTTTCCCACCCCGCCGGGCCCGGTAAGGGTGACGAGCCGCGTCGCCTGGTCCTGAAGCAGCTGTACGATCGTCGCCTCGGCTTGTTCCCGGCCGACCAGCGGGCGCCGGGGCCGTTCCAAGGCGGCGAGCGTCGTCCCGGAGGGTACTGAGCCCCGACCCCGTCCCGGCTGAGCGCGGTAGCCGGCTGCAGCCAGGCGGACACGACGGCGTCGCGTGCCGCAGCGTCCAGTCCCAGGGCCTCGACCAATTGCTCGAGGGTGCGGCGCCGGGGCCACGTTCGCCCGCGCTCGATCCTCCTCACGGTCTCGACCGTCAGGCCGCTAGGGACCCGGGCCGCCAGCTCTTCCTGTGTCAGCCCCCGCCGGTCGCGCCACGCCCGCAGCAGGTGACCCAACGTGGGCTGGCTTTCGTCCTGCATCGCCACCGCTCACCAGCTTTGAGAAAGCGCCCCTCGTTCAAAGGAATACTAACGGCGGGCGGTCGCCAGGCGAGAGACCAGAAAAGGCACTGCCAGCACACCGGGCATTGACCCCGTTACCGGTCCTTCACCGGACATTGACCCCAATATTTGACGTTTGTCCTGGTCGTCACCGGGCTCCGGGTTGACACTGATGATTGCCCGCACCTGGACCCCTGAGGCCCGAAGGCCATGACCCTCAGCCCTTGCCAGCGGCCGGTCGAGCCCCAACCAGCTCTCTGCTCAACAAACGCCACCGGTACGAAAGGAAGTGCCAAACGTGAAACCCAGAAAATTACGTGCGTTATGTCCAGCCGTGGCCGACCGGAGAGAAAGGGGGCATCAGTCATGAAATGGTCCTCGGGGTACCCGGTACTTCGTGCAGGTAAAGCCCGGTGCCGCCTCTTGCTATCCCTGGTCCTCATAACAAGCGTGGTGTTGTCGTCGCTCACCACTGCGGCGCAGCCAGCCGGCGCGGACACTACTGGTACTGCTGGCACTGGCATTACCAATCCGGGCTGTGACCTCGTCCTGGGAGCATCGTTCAGCCCGGGCTGCCTGCCTCCCGACCTCCTGACGCTGTCGGGCCTCTACGCCGCCACCCCGGCCCAGGCCGACTCGCTGCAGTTGTTCGAATCCCAGGCCGTGCAAAACGTCATCGCCGCTCACAGCCTATCCCTCGACGATGGCAACGCGGTACTGAGCTGGGGGCGCTCCGACGCCGAGGCCGAGCTGTTTACGCTTATCGAGCAGGCCATCACCGACTGCAGCACGACGTGCACGGCGGACGAGCAGAACGTGGTCGACTGGGTGCAGGCGGTAGAGGGACGCCAAGCCGTGACCGCGGCCGAGGACGCCGGTTACGAGTACGTTAAATGGGCGGGCCTGGACGAGAGCATGTACCAGGCGCTACTGAACACCAACCCGAGCGAGAGCGCCCTGGAGGCGTTTTTTTCCACGCCCGGCTATCCGGTCTCGTACAGCCCGTTTACCATCCAGACGGCCAGCGGGTACTGCGTGTACCAGTCGCCGGCGCCGGATGGCACCGACTACAAGGAGCCGACCAGCGACGCGACCTGCTACGGCCAGCCCCCCCCGATCGGCTACGTCCCTGTCACCCCCACCTACCAACAGTTCACCAAATGGGGGGAGGACGACGCCAACTACTCCTTGCTGGACACCGGGGCGAACTTCTCGGCTGCCGCCACGTATGGCACCGGGGCAACCTTCGGTCTTATCGTGGCATCGTTAGTCTCCGCGCAGGCGCTCGGCCTCCAGGCGGCCAAAGTGGCGGCCCGCTCAGCGGGGCTGGACAACCTCGACACCAGCCTGCTAAAACCCACCTCTTCTTCTTCATCGCCATCGAGCACTGTCAGCAACCTCACCGACACCGAGGAAGCAAACGAACTCTCCGAAGTCGCCGACGCAGCTGATGCGGCGGAGGCCTTCGATGTACTCGGCGCAGCCACCGACATCCTCGTTGTCACAATTGTGATCGCGGCCATTGAAGCCGCCATCATGGAGGGCATCAACGTGTTCACGGCGGCTGCCCTGCCGGGCAAGCTCGCGACGCTCATAACGAGCGCCGAGACGCCGCCCGACCCGGCCACGCTGCAGGGCGAGACGGACGGGGAGGCAACACTCTACGAGCTTTTCGTCGGCGCCACTTTGCCCACGCCCACGGACCAGACGTGTGACAATTCGGCGGGCATCCCGGCGGGCGTGACCGTCGTTGGTGGGTTCTTTAGCGCAGGTTCGTACCCACCCTGCCTCAACCCCACCCCGATCCCTCCGGCTTCCGCCACCGACCCCCAGTTTGTCGTGCAGGAGAAGGGCGGCACGCTCACCAGCACGGCATCTTCGATCACCTGGCAGAACGCTGCGGCGGGGACGACGAGCACGACCCGGCTGAGCGGGAACTGGTTTGTCACGAACGAGTCGACGCAAAGCCTGAGCATCACTTATACCGACTGGGCCGGCAACGAGCAGGTCGCCTGGCTGGTGGGGAGCGCGAGCGCCGGCTATCAGTTCCTCGGCTACAACCTCACGGCCGGCAGCGGCCAGACGATCAACACCTCGACCTGCTACACCGATGGTTTGTGCTCGGTTAGCCCCTCTATCGACTACGTGGGCAGCGACGGCAAAGACTACTCGGCCAGTGTGCAGCCCCCTGGGTCTGGGACCTCCGTTGGGACGGTATCGGGCGATAACCCCACGGGCTCCCCGACGTGGGGGCCGGCGGTCGAGGGCAGCCCGGTGGACTTCTCCCCCAACACGTTCGGGCCCCTGGATGCTTTCGATGCGCAGGGGCAGGTCAGCTCGCCCATCACATACACGTGGCAGTTCCAGCAGACCGTGTGCAATGTGGGTTGCCTTCAAACAAACGTAGGGGCGCCCGACTACACCACGCCCATCACCAGCAGTGGCGGGACGGACTACACCTTCCCCACCAGCGGCACCTATGCCGTGCTCCTGACTGCGACCGACGCAAACGGGGAGCAGGCGGTGGACTCCTTCAACGTCACGGTGGGCGATGTGCCTCCCACCCTGGCTCTGAGCCCAGACTGCCCGGCCGCCCAATGCAACGCCCGTACGGTGCCAGTCGGCGCCACCACTGACCTTGCAGGCGTGGTCAGCCACACCGGCACCCAGGACGTCGACGACGTGTACGTGGACTGGGGGGACGCTAGCAGCGAGGACACCGCGTTCTGCGGCCTCGTCGTCCTCCCTGGAGGCGGCGAATGCTACCCGGGCTCTGCGGTCCCCGGCACGGTCAAGGGCCTGTTCAACGACCAGACGCCTCTCGCCCTGACAGCCAACCCAACTAACACCCAGGTCGCGCTCTCGGACTCGCACACCTATGCCAGCGCGGGGACCTACTACGCCACAGTCACGGTGACCGACCAGAGCGGGGCGACAGTCAGCCGCACGATAGTGGAGACGGTAACCAACCCGGTTCCCACCGTGGGCCGCCTCACCCCGACGTCGACGCCAATCGGCAGCAGCCCCACGATAACGGTCACCGGCGCCGGCTTCGGCCCCTTCTCCACCCTGGATTGGAACGGGGCTCCCCTGACCACGACGTACGTTGCGCCCACGGTGGCGACGCCAGTGGCCTCGTTGACGGCGCAGCTCCCGGCCAGCGACACCTCCGGCGCCACGGTAGACGCGGTCACTGTTGTCAACCCGGCGCCCGGCGGCGGGACGTCCCTTCCGCAGTTCGTCTACGTCGTCCCGGCCCAGAGCGGCGTCGCCGCGGCTAACGTTGCCACCAGCCAGAGCGATACTGGCAGCGCCACGGCTTCGGTCGGGGGGAGCGGGGCCGGCACGGCGGCCAGCCTCAGTGCCGCCGCCAGTGGGAGCGGCACGGTGGCCGTGGCCCAGTACAGCGCCGACCCGGAAGCGAGCAGCCCGCCAACGGTCACCAACGCCTACTTCAACGTGTCCGTGCCCGCCTCCAGCGTCTTCAGCAGCATGCGGGTGACGGACTGCAACTTGGCCGGCGGCAGCGTGGTGTACTACTACGACGACACGACCGGCCAGTGGGCCGAACTGACCGGCCAGACCTACGACGCCAGCACCGGCTGCGTGACCTTCACGCTCGGCCCCACCACGAAGCCCAGCCTCACCCAGCTCAGCGGGGTCGTCTTCGGCGTGCAAGATGTCCCACCCAGCCTGACGCTGCCCACCGACCCGGCCGACTCCAGCGTGCCGTACCACGGGACCCTCACGTTCCCGGTCTCGGCCACCGACCCCCAGGGTAACGCCATCACGCTGTCGGCCACTGGCTTGCCCTCCGGGCTGGCGCTCAGCGATAACGGCGATGGCAGCGCGACGGTGGCAGGCCCCGCCACCGCCGCTCCCGGCTCCTACACGGCCACCATTACGGCCAGCGCCGGCGTGGCCAGCACGTCGCAGCAAATGACCATCACGGTAACCAAGGCCGCTTCGACGGTGAACTTCACCGGTCCCTCCCTAGTCGCTACCAGCCGCCCGGCGACCCTGAGCGCTGTGCTCGAGGAGAGCGGCGGAGCACCCCCCATACCCGACGGCCAGCCGGTCACCTTGACGCTGGGCAGCGGCAGCAGTATGCAGAGCTGCCAGGGCCTGGCCCAGGCCGACGGCTTGGTGAGCTGTCAGATCGCCAACGTCAACCAGGCGCTTGGCAACCAGCCCGTCTCGGCCACCTTCCGCGGGGACACCTTTTATGCCTCCTCCTCGGATACCAGCCAGCACGTGCTGGTGTTCAGCTACTTGCCAGCTGGGGGCGGGTTCGCCCTGGGCGACAAGACCGTGCAGAGCGCTACGCCCACTACGACGCTCACCTGGTGGGGCAGCCAGTGGGCCAAGTTGAACTCTCTCTCGGGCGGGTCGGCACCGGCTAGCTTCAAGGGCTTAACCCAGACCTTCCACAACGGCTCCGCTACGGTCACCGACCCGGCCTGCGGCGGGAGCTTTACTGAACTGGCCACCGGCGGCGCGGCACCGCCGGCCAGCGTGCCCGCCTACATGGCGGTCGTGGTGCCGAGCAAAGTGACCCAATCGGGCAACACGATCTCGGGCAACATCGCCAAGGTAGTGATCGTCAAGACCAACCCGGGTTATCAGCCCAACCCCGACGACCCGGGTACCGGGACCGTCGTGGCCACGCTCTGCGGCAGGTAGACGCTCCCGGGAAACCCCGGGTCGGGCGCTATGCGGCACTGGCACGGGCCGGCGAGGGAATCCTCGCCGGCCCGTGCCGCGCCATCCCTGAGCATCGCCCTAGGTGGTCACGGGCGCGATGGCAACGAGGACTGCCTTGTCCGGGGCCAGCTCCTGGCCCTCTTTCCATGCCGTGGCGAATGCCTCCTCCCCTAACGCGTACTGCGCCGCGGCCACCGTCGCGTCGAGGTTGGCCCAGCGGTACGGAGGCACCGGTGCACCCATCCGTTCCCGCCAGGCCAACGCCGCGGCGGACAAGACGACCGACTTGCGGGCCTGCCCCTCGGCCATCATCACGCTGGCCACCTCCTCCAGGGCCGCCGCCACCAAATGGTAGGGGCCGGCCGGCCAAGCTCGCCGCAGGCTCTCTTGCAACAGCGGGAGGGCAGCGCCGGCGTGGCCGCGGTCGGCCTCTACTTGGGCGGAGAAGAGCAGGGCCTCCACGACGCCGACCCGTACCCCGTGGGCGCGGAACAGCTCTAGCGCCGCGCCCAATAATTGCTGTGCCCGCTCGGGGTCACCCCGTGCCGCAGCAGACAGGCCGAGGCTGTTGAGCGAATAACCGATCGCCCAGGTATTCCCGGTCTCCCGGCTCATGTCCAGGCTCTGCGAGCAGTAAGCCTCCAGCATGACGATGTCGCCTTTTTCGCGCGAGACAGCCCCAAGGGCCAGCAACGCATAGGCCGCCCCTTCCCGATCGCCGAGGGCACGCCGCCGCTCCAGGGCTTCCGCGTAGGCGGTTTCCGCCTCCTCGAGCTCGCCGCGTTCCTGCCTAACCAACCCGAGACGGAAGGTGGCCGAGGCCATTACGGCCAGGTCCTCCGACTTCCGGGCCAGCTCCAAAGCCTCCTCGGCAAGGGCGAGAGCGTCGTCGTAACGACCCCTGTCCCGAGCCATTAGAGCCCGGTACCCCGTTACCCCGGCTACCCGGCCGCGCTGGCCGAGCGTATGGTAAAGCGGCAGAGCCTCTTCGAAAAGGGCTTCGGCCGGACCGAAATCGTCCTGGCCACTCGCCAGCCACGCCGCGCCGGTGAGCGCTTCGGCCCACACATCGAGAGGCGCCAGCTCCGCGCCCGGGGCGCCCAGGAGCAGCCCTAGCCAACGCCTGCCCTCGCTGAGATGGCCTCGGCGCAGCCAAAACCTCCACAGCGCCGCCGAGATCTCGAGCCCTAGCGCCACCTGCCCACTGTCGCGCGCCCAGCCCAACCCCTCCCGCAAGTTCGGATGCTCGGCGTCCAGGACGGCGAGCCACGCCTGCTCTTCCGATGTCCCCAAAGCCCGGTTGGCCGCACAAGCCTGCGAAAGGTAGTACAGAGCGTGGCGGTGGTGGACCTCGGGTCCCTCGGCACTGGCTTCCAGCTGTTCCAAGGCATAGGCGCGGACCGTCTCCAGCTGGCGGAAACAGATGTCTGCCCTACCCCAGGCCCCTAGGTCGCTGGTGGTGCCTGGTCCGGAAAGAGAGAGCGCCTCCTCGTCCCAGAGGCCGTCCGGCGCTGCGCCCAGCTCACCAGAAAGGCTTTCGGCCCGGCAGGGCCCTCCGATTCCACCACTTCCAGCAACTGGGACTCGACGAGCGCACTCAAGCCGTTGAGCAAGTCCAGGTAGGGCGAAGGGGAGGTGCCAATGGTCTCAGAGCAGTCGGCCCTCGGGCCGGGCGCGAACGACGCCCTCGCCGCTGTGAGCGTGCACCGCCCGGCAAACACGGCCAGGCGTCGGAACAGGGCCTTATGTTCCTCATTCAGGAGGTCATAGCTCCACGCGATGACGTCGCGCATGGTGCGCTGGCGGGCCGGCGCGTCCCGGGGCCCTCGCCCAACACCCCCAACGACGCCTTCAGGCGGGCCAAGAGGGCGGGCGGGCTCAGGACAGGCAACCGGGCGGCGGCCAACTCGATGGCGAGCGGGAGCCCGTCCAGCTGCTGGCACAGGTCGGCCACCGCCGCCGCGTTGGCGTCGGTAATGACGAAGTCGGGGCTCCGCAAACGCGCTCGCTGGACGAACAAATCCACCGATGGGACGCGCGCCAGAGCGTCGGGGCCGAGTGCCTCTCCAGCCGCAGGACCGGGCAGGGGTGGTACCGGGTAGACCTGCTCGGCCCGCAACCGCAGCGCTATTCGGCTGGTGACCAGCACCTGCAGAGCCGGGCAGGCGGCACACAACTTCGCGACGACCTCCGCCGCGTCGAGCACCTGCTCAAAGTTGTCCAGGAACAGCAGCAAATGGCGGCTGGAGAGGTAGTCGACCACAGTGTCCGCGAGGGGCCTCGTGCCCTGTTCGCTTACCCCCAGAGCTTGAGCGATGTATGCCGGGACCAGCTCGGCCATCGTCAACGGGGCCAGGTCGACGAAAATTACGCCGTCCCCGTAGCTGCCCGCCACCCGTTCGGACACTCGTAGGCCCAGACTGGTCTTACCCACTCCGCCCGGCCCGGTCAGCGTGACCAGCGGCATCGCCCCCTGGGTGAGCAGCCGAGCCACATTCGCTTCCGCTTCCTCACGGCCGATCAGGAGGCCAACCAGAGGTGCCGCCCCGGGGGCCTGCCGGCCCGGCGGCAACGGGACCACGCTCGTCTCGGGCTGCGACCCCCGCCGCAGCCATGCGGTCCCCACGGCCTCGCGTTCGGCTGCGTCCAAGCCGAGGGCAGCCATGACCTGGTCGAGGCTATGACGGCGGGGCCAGGTACGGCCCCGCTCGATCCTCCTCAGGGTCTCGACGGACAGGCCTCCAGGGGCTTTGGCTACGACCTCTTCTTGCGTAAGCGCATGGCGCTCACGCAGGTACCGGAGCAGCTTCCCGATGTCTTGGGGCAATTCCTCTGGCATGGTCGAGACGTCCTCCGCTAGGGCGGCGTTCGCCCGTCATGTCAACCGCAACACCAACCACTTTGTGCCGCTCCGCCTTCCAAGCGAGAAGCAAAGTTTAGATTGTCAACCGCAGGTCTCGACACGTTCGTTTTGGGGCCAGGTCGGGTCAGCTAGTTCACGTGGCCGCGCTAGCCCGGAGGCGCTTTCCAGACCGAAATGGTTGTGAACGAGCGGGAAGTGTAAGGCTGGCGATCCCAACTACCGAGCGGCCACCACAACCGCCCGCCGCCCCGTACCCTGCCGCCATCACAGTGGCGGCCGAGCGCATAAGCATCGTCTCGCGCAGGTACTGGGCGAGGCCGATCCGGCCCGCCATCGGGGGCCGTGCCAGCGATGAACGCCGGGTTGGACGCTGTCATCCGGTGCACAAGGTCCACAGACCTGGCGTCGCGGTCGCCTGCGCGCTCGTAGAAGTTGTCCTCGCTAACCATGTTCGTGGCGGCCAACGTAAGCCCGTGGTGCGCAGCTGACCGTGGGAAGGTCCGGCCTGGGTACCGAGGGAGCGAAGGCGAGTTCCCATTGCTCTGCCTGTTGAGCTACGCCCCGGTTGGTTGGGGCGGCGAGACTTGAACCCCCAACGCATGGGTCATGAAGGAGCCCTCGCCGTCGCCGCAGGCCGGGAAATTGGCAAAGTAAAAGAAGGGTGTTGGGTCTCGCCGGGCCGGCGGTTTACCGTCCAGCCCCGTCCACCGTGAGGGTAAACGGAGCTCGCCCGAGCACCGTGCGGCTGAGGTAGCTCCCCACGGGAGCTCACATGTTGAGTGTGAAGGAACCCCGGCCTGCGCAACGGGCGAAGAGAGGGCCTGGCGGCGGCAGGATGGCGACCGCCGCCAGGGAGAGTCAGGTCCCCTTGTAATTGAGGACCTGATGCAACGTGTGCAGGACCGTTACGAGGTCGGCCTGGCCGCCAGTCAAGCCAGCCTCGTCTTGCCAGCACGTATGTGGTTTTCGATACGCCGGCGATATGTGCCGGCGCGTAGCATCACGGGAGTGTGCGTGTGCTGATCGTCGAGGACGAGCCCTACATGGCCGATGCCATCCGCGATGGCCTACGCCTGGAAGCGATCGCCGCAGACATCGCCGGTGACGGTGACGCCGCTCTGGGACTGCTGAGCATCAACGCGTACGACATTGCCGTGCTCGACCGCGACATCCCCGGGCCCTCCGGCGACGAGATCGCCAAATATATCGTCGCCTCCGGTAGCGCCATTCCTATCCTCATGCTCACCGCTGCCGACCGGCTCGACGACAAAGCCTCCGGGTTCGAGCTAGGCGCGGACGACTACCTCACGAAGCCGTTCGAGCTCCGGGAGCTCGTGCTCCGGCTCAGAGCGCTCGACCGCCGGCGCGCCCACAACAGGCCACCCGTGCGGGAGATCGCGGGCCTGCGCCTGGACCCGTTCCGCCGAGAGGTCTACCGCGACGGCCGCTTCGTCGCGCTGACCCGGAAGCAGTTCGCAGTGCTCGAAGTCCTCGTAGCTGCCGAGGGCGGTGTTGTCAGCGCCGAGGAGCTACTGGGACGGGCGTGGGATGAGAACGCCGACCCGTTCACCAATGCCGTCCGCATCACCGTCTCGGGACTGCGCAAACGGCTCGGAGAACCCTGGGTCATCGCCACCGTGGCCGGCGTCGGCTACTGCATCAGCCTTGAAGCAGGCACCGGCCATGGGAGGAGATCGTGGATAGAGCCCCTGGTCTGAGCGTTCGCCTCAGGCTGACCCTCAGCTACGCGGGGTTCCTCATGCTCGCGGGCGCCTTGCTGCTCGCCGCCGTGTGGGTGTTCCTCCTGCGTTACGTCCCCGAGCGTGCGCTCATCAGCACCCCCATCGTTCATGGTGTTTTTCCGATCCGGTCCAACCTCCTGCACGTTTTCGCACCGAGGGCAGCCGCAGTGTTGGCGTTCCTGCTGGTGTTCGGTTTGCTGGGAGGGTGGCTCCTCGCCGGCCGGATGCTGGCCCCCCTGGCTCGCATCACAGACGCCACCCGCATCGCCGCGACCGGGTCGCTCTCCCACCGGATCCGGCTGCAGGGCCGCAAACACGAGTTCCGCGAGCTCGCCGACGCCTTCGACACCATGCTCGCCCGGCTCGAAGCCAACATCGCCCAACAGCAGAGGTTCGCCGCCAACGCCTCCCACGAACTGCGCACCCCGCTGGCGATCACCCAGGCACTTCTCGACGTGGCCCGCAATGACCTGAACAGCGACACCGGCGAGCTTGTCGAGCGCCTCGATGTCGTCAACACCCGGGCGATCGACCTCACCGAAGCATTGCTCTTGCTCAGCCGGGCCGACCAGCGGTCCTTCACCCCAGTACACGTCGACCTGTCGCTCGTAGCCGAAGAAGCCACCGAAACGCTCCTTCCCCTCGCAGAAAAGCATGGCGTCACCATCGATACCTCCGGCGACATGACCCCGACCGTCGGGCTCAGAGGCGCTCCTGTTGCAGCTGACGACGAACCTCGTGCACAACGCGATCGTCCACAACCTGCCTGCACAGGGCGCCGTCTGGGTCACGACCAGCGTTCACCCTAAAACTGTGGCGCTCACTGTCGAGAACACCGGCGAGAAGCTCGCCCCACAGTTGGTCCCAAGGCTTGTCGAGCCGTTTGTTCGAGGCACCGAACGCGTCCGCACCGACCAGGCAGGTGCCGGCCTCGGCCTGGCAATCGTCAAAAGCATCACCCAAGCACACGACGGGGCCCTCACCCTCACCCCCCGCCCCGCCGGGGGGCTCTGCGTCACGGTGCGACTACCCGCCGCGCCACCGCACACTGGCAGCTGACGAGCAGGGAACCACCGCACGGCCCCGAGAGGACCCACCGCACGGCCCCGAGAGGAATAGTCAAGGCCTTTGGGACCAAGGTGCGTTCTGGTTATGCCGGCCGCAGGCTTCGACCATCCGTGAGGTCACTCGTGGTCTGCGCACCGGACTTTGGCGGGACCGCCGGCCCACGAACGACAGCGGCACGCGGGATGCCTCCGCCGGCGACCCGATGTTGGCTTGGCACTGGGCATTCGTCAATTTGAGACCCGACGAGCCGGTACCCCACCCCAACGGTCGTTTCTATCACTTGGGGCTCTCCCAGCTTGCGCCGGAGCCTGCCGATGGTGACCGTCACCGTCTTTGTGAAAGGGTCGGCGTTCTCGTCCCAGGCCTTCTCCAGGAGCTGCTCGGCGCTTAGGTAGCCGGGCGAGGCGGCCATGAGCGCCTCCAGCACGGCCAGCTCCTTCGCTGAAAGCGCGAGCAGACGGCCCTCGCGCCGGGCGAGGCGGGACAAGCAGTCGAGCTCCACCCCACCGGCGCGAAGGACCCTCGGCATGGCGCGTGGCCGGCGCCGGGCCAGGGCTCGCACCCTCATGACGAGCTCGGGGAGATGGAACGGCTTCACCAGGTAGTCGTCGGCGCCCAGGCCGAGCCCGTCCACCCGCTCCTCTGGCGAGGCAGCATTGCTCAGCATGAGCACCATGGCGTGCCCGTCGGAGCCGCTGATCATCCGGCATAAGGTGTCGCCCGGGACACCCGGCAGGCTGCGGTCCAACACGACCACGTCGTAGCTGTTCACCCCCAGCTTGCCGGCGGCCTCAACTCCGTCGTAGGCCACATCGGCGGCGATGCCCTGGTCCGAGAGGCCCTCGGCCACCAGGTCGGCGACAGGCTGGCAGTCCTCAACGACCAAGACCCTCACCCTGACGCCCCCGGGCACCCGTCACCCGAAGGATAGGCCTCGGCGGGGCGTGAGCCCTCTGCGGCAACACTGTCGGTCACCCGCCAAGGCCACCAGTGGACGGCATCTGCGACTTGCAGGCGTCCATCGCCGACTGCAACTGCGGCGAGCTCGACCCGACCGGAGATCTGCACTGCGCGGCCCGAAAAGGTCGGGTCGGGGAAGTTCGGCACCCCGTGGGCGCGGATGCACTTGGCCCAGCTCAACCACGCCTGCTGTTGGGCGGGCGAGAGCTGCTGGCCGGTGGACTGCCACGGTGAGGGGAGGGCCTTACACGCCTGTAGCGCCCCTTGGAACGCCGCCGAGTGCGGGTCGATCCCGGTGGTCCTGTACCCGTAGCCCCCGCTGGGGGTCAGCACCGGGTCGGGGAAGTTCGGGACGCCGTGGCTGCGCATGCACTGCGAGTAGGCCTCAGCTTCGGCGAGCGGAGCCTGCCCCGACGAACCTGATCCTCCCGAAGGGGCGGCGGTCGTGGCCGGCTGCGAACCGGCGGTAGGGACCGTCGGTGATTTCGATCCGCCCGAGCAGGCGGCCACGGTCACTCCCAAGGCGACGGCCGCAACTGCCCACAGCGTCGACGGGCGCATCAGTCCTTCTTGCGGCACAACCCGGCCCTCGAGGGGTCGGTCCAAAGGTGTGTCACACTCCGGTACCGCCTCATGTAGCAGTTGTCCTTGGTATCCCGGGGAACGCCAACCGCTACTCGTCTGGTCCGCTATAGGTCATACCTCCAGTCAAGGCAGCGTGATGTTGCCAGAACGTATTTGGTTTTCGATACGCCGACGATATGTGCCGGCGCGTAGCATGACGAGAACGTGCGGGTGCTCATCGTCGAGCACGAGCGCTACACTGCGGCACGGCGCGCGATTCAGGGTCCTCTGGCGAGTGAGCCGTGGTCACGGAAGCGGTGGGCAAATGACGAAACTGCCATATCGGGCCTACTCGGATGCCGCCCGATAACGGGTGATCTGAGCAGCGCTGCCCGTAGTCCTTTAGCCGGCAGGCGATAGTGCCGATTCGGCATCGTTCTGCATTTAGTGATCAATTTAGAGAATGCACATAATACCCGCCCCATAACAACCTCAGAACTGATACTGAACTCTGCGTTTTGAGTGTTCGGGGTAATGGTGCGGAAAGGAGTTCGGGCAATTTCTACTCTGCGCCCCGTCCAAGCGATTGATGTCCAGTAAGCTCGTCTGCGAAGTCGTTGGAAGGGGCGGAGAGAGCGCGCAACGGTACTCGCTCGTTGTCCGCACACGACGGCCGCCCTTTTACTTATGGAAAACGACGCGGATTTGCTTTTGGACTTGGAGCGGGTCGCCGCGCGGATCACGACGGAGCTGGGCCCGTACCGCGAGGACAGTAGCCGACACCATCGACGGCTTGGGAGCGTTCCCCGTCATTAAGCATGGCCAGATGTCGCCGTCCTGAGCGGCCCCAGGCCTTGGTTCGAGCCGCCCGGGAGCGCCGCCCGTCGGCGGATTTCTCTACCATCCTCGCTGTGATGAACTCCCCCCTTGGGTTGAACAACCGAGGGTCCCTGGAAACGATGCTGTCTTTCATGCCTATCACCGTGTCCCGTACCCGGGCGTCTGGTCTTCGATAAGGCCCTTCCTTAATCGGGACGCGTTCGTTCCTCAGTTGACGTCGCCCTTTCGGACGGCTATCGCCCTCGCCCGTCGAGCCACGCTCGTCGCTTCGGGGCCCAGTTGTCCCGGTCGGGACGCCCAGCCGAACACCATGCCTGGTAGCAGTTTTGGTCCATGCTAAGCCACACCTGAATGGTGGGAATCTGAAGTCGTGGCAGAGGTGCCACTGTCGGTAACTGCGCGTTTCTGGTTCCGGTTCAAGACCGGCCTAATGGCGCTCCCGCGGAGGGAGCCCACGTGCATGGAATTAAGCTCCGTCAAACCCAGCTCTCCGGAGGGGAAACACATGAAGCTAACGAAAAGGCACTTGGCGAGCGCCCTAACCCTCGCGACGGCGATGTGCGCCGTTACCGTCCCTGCAACGGTAGCGTCGGCTGCCACCCTCGCGCCCGTTCATGGGACCGTCCAGGTTTGGGTCACCCCAGGCAACTTCGCTACCCCGGTTAACCTCACGGGGGCCATAGGAGACGCCGGCCTCGCGGTCCCAGCCAACTCTGTCGGTCATATCGTACATGGGTCAAACCCCAACGCGGACTACCGCTTCTTGGAGCTGAGCAAAGGTTGGATCCTGGTCAACCTCAAGCAGTTCAACAAGGCGGCCAACAACCCCAACGCCACTCCGACTGTCTTCAACAAGTCCAATTGCTCTAGTGTTTTCTCGGGGAAAGGCCCTGTCCAGTTCGTGCGCGGCACCGGTGCATATGTCGGTATCTCGGGGACCGTCGAGCTGACCTTCACATTTGCGGGCACGGCGGCCAAGACCGCAAATGGAACGTGCAACCAGAGCGCGAACCCCATCGGCCCTGGTGGTGGTTATAGTGCCATCTACGGGTCTGGCACCGTCACGCTGCCCTAGCGCGACCGCGAGTACGGGGAGGAGCAAGTGGTAACCCTCCCCTGCCACCATCTCTTGCTTCGTTGAGGCTATGGGCTTTTGCTGGTGGCTTTGGGCAAAACGGGCGGCAGGCAGGCTACGAACTATCGAAACGTCACGGGGGTCCAGGCGTTGCCTAGCCACAGGGCAAGTGTTGCGTGTTCCTTACGCTGCGAGCGCCCGCAACCGCCCGGCTTCGAGGAGACCGTTCCGAGACGGTTCCAGGTCGGACTTCGGGGACAGGACCTAACGGCTTCTTGGGGCATGCGAGGGACCTCGGCTCCCCGCCGCACGGACAGCACCGACGGCAGAGACTCCCGCCCGTTCGTCGAGTTCGAAGCGAGTGGTCGCAGCTATCAACGGTTGCAGGGGTGCCGGCACATCACGCACCCACGGGCTTGAAATGCGACGAAACCGCTGGTCACGAGCTCTGCCCTGTGCAGCCGCCCAAGCGTTGCACTACTCAATGTCAGCCTGACATTTTCGCTGTCCCGAGAAACTCCCGGGTTCCCGGTTCACCTTCGGGTTCGAGTCCGGCAACGCGGTCTTGAGTCGCACTATGCGAACACCACCGGACCGTTAACACGCCGCCCGCCCGTCGGGGCCAGCTGGTTTTAGTTCCCGGCGAGTAGCAGACCGCCGTCGACTGTTTGCACCGTTCCGGTGACGTACTGGTTCTGCATGAGATAGAGGTGTGCGGCGGCTATTTGCTCCGGCTCGCCGACCGTTCCGGTTAAGGTGCCCTGGGCCAAGCGGGCAAAAAGCGCCTCGCGCTGGGCCTCGGGGACGCCGTCCCAGAGCGGCGTGCGAAAAGCGCCGGCCCTGACCGCGTTGACGCGGACGGGGGCGAGTTCGACCGCCAGTCCCCGGACGAGGCCCTCGGCCGCTCCCGCGCCGGCGGCGGCGAGCGCTGCGCCGGGGACCGGTCGCTGGCCGACGGTTCCGGTGGTCAACCCGATTGATCCTCCGGGCCTGATCCGGGGCGCTGCGTGCTTGATGACGGCGACCGCGCCCCAGAAGCGAACGTCGAGGATCGCCTGCGCGTCGCTGAGGCTGAGGTCGACAAGTGGACGCGGCGTGAATGCGTCGCCGGCGGTGAACGCCAGGTGATCGAACTCGCCGACGCGCTCGAACAAGGCGGCGACCTGCGTCTCGTCTCGGACGTCGAGGGCTCTGCCCACACAGCCATCCGGCAGTTCGCCCAGCGCCGCGTCGACCCGTTCCTGTCGGCTTGAGGCGATGGTGACCTCGGCGCCGTCTAGCGCCGCTGCACGCGCCGTCGCCAGACCCATGCCAGAACTGCCTCCGATAACAACGATCTTTTGACCATCCAGGGCCATGAGTGCCTCCAGGCTGTTGATGTCTCAGTGAGACATCAACAGTAGCACGAGCCATGGCTCACTGGGACATCATTGTACGCTGAGCGTATGGCTCGGTGGGATGCGCAAGCAGAAGAACGACTGCGGACCGCCGCGATCGAGCTCTTCCTCGAGCTCGGGTACGAGAACGTCACCGTTGCCCAGATCGCCGATCGCGCCGGATTGACGCGGCGGACGTTCTCCCGCTACTTCACCGACAAGCGCGACGTGCTCTTTGCCGGCTCCGAGCGGCTGCCGGGGCTGCTGGCCGAGGCGCTCAACCGGGTCGACCCGGAGCTCACCCCGTTTGAAGCGTTGCTCACGGCGCTCGCCGACGTCGGCGCGGTGCTGGGCGCCGAGGTCGCCTTGCACGCCGTGCAGCGCCGCGAGCTCATCGCTCGCAGCCCTGAGTTGCAGGAGCGGGGACGGACCAAGTTCGCCGACGTCGCCGACGCACTCGCGGCCGAGATGGTTCGGAGAGGCTGCGAGCTGGCGAGCGCCACGCTGCTCGCGGACGTCGGAGTCGCGATCTTTCGAACTGGCTTTAACCGGTGGGTCGACAACCCCGATAGTGACGACCTGGCCACTTGCCTGCGCGAGGCCGGCGCCGAGCTCGTCGACGCCGTCGCGACATTCGGCGACTTCTGACCAAGATCGTCGTCCATCAGAAGTGCCCGAGGACTGCCAGAGACACCTACGGGGCAGACTTCAAATGTCATCCTGCGAGCCGGTGCATGCGTCGTGTCACATGCCGTCTCGCTTAGCGCGTCTTTTGATTTGGCTGGCGCAGCCCATCGAACATGATCGTCAGCATGCGTTCTCGCGCGTCAGGAGTGCCGTGTGAGGCGACCGCGATGCCGTGGGCCATGCGGAGGATAACGCGGCTCGTGATGTCGTTGCGGACCTCGCCGAGGAGCGAGCCAAGCGATGTCTGCATCGGGCCGTAGTTGACCAGAGGAAGCCATCGCTGTCAGACCGGCGGCCACCACGCCTGCTGCCGCGATCGCTGATGCGAGCCGGTAGCCCCCGACAAGTACCTTGACCTTCGGGTGGCCGGTGGCGAGCAAGCTGTTGGTATGCGCGGACAACGTTGACAGGCCCGAGAAAGTCCGGCGAGTATCGGCCCCGAACTGGTCATCCGAGGTGGCGTCAAGAACAGGTGGAAGCCTCCCTTGGCGAGGAGCAAATATTGGCGACCACGGCATTGGCACTGAGCTGGTTAGCTCCACTGTGAGAAGGTGGGGACGGGATACTCCGGCAATGCCTCAATAATCTGGGCGCGCATTATGGTGTCCAGGCATTCAAATGAGGCAGCGTCAATGTCCGTCGTACTTCGCTCCTGGCTCGGCCAGATGGGCCAACCTTCGGCGTACGCGTTGTGCGCTCCCCAGCCCGGACAACCGAAGAAAGGCTCGCGCGCTGTTGGCGCAGACACGAGATGTAGGTAGCTGAGATCTTGGGCCGTCCGGAGGCTTAGACGACCGTGCACGGCAGAAAGAGCCCCGCACTGCGCCGCGAAGACGAACTCGATATCGTGCATGTGGCTCACGCCTAACTCAAGAACGAGGAGTCGAGACCCGGGATAAGTACGATCGGCGGCCCGTCCCCGAGCACCTCGTAGTGGAGCTTGATGTCACCAACCTGGGCGTACGCCATAGCCACCTCTCGAGCTCGAAGTGTCCTTTCGTCCCAGCGACATCACGACGAAGGCAGCGTTGGTCTCATCGACTGGGTGGCGAGGTGCCCGGGCACGCGGTGCCGGCCGTGTCCGGTCGAGGGCGCCGGTCTAGTTGCCTGGGACCGGCGTAGTTAGCTGGTCTCGGGCGGATTGCTTTTGGCCTTGCTCGGGCTCTTCGGACGCGGACCAGGACGCGAGCAGGCGGAGGCGTTCCTGGGACGGCGACCCGGGCTCGGCTGAGTAAATGGTAAGGGTGAGGCCCGGCTCGGCCGCCATGTCCAAGCTCTCATAGGCGAGGGTGAGGTCGCCGACGAGGCGATGATGGTAGTTTTTGGCGCCGCTACCGTGGTGGCGGACGTTGTGCGCAGCCCAGCGGGTGCGGAACTCGTCGCTACGGGTGGACAGTTCCCCGATGAGGTCGTGCAACTCCTTGTCGTGGGGGTCGCGGCCCGCTTCGGTGCGCAAGATGGCCACGGTGATATCAGCGATCTGCTCCCAGTCTGGGTAGAACCGCCGAGACGCCGAGTCCAGGAAGGCAAAGCGGGCCAGGTTCGGCGGGCCCTGCGGATCAGCGTAGACCTCGTCGAAGAAGGCTTTCGCGAGAGGGTTGGCGGCCAGCAAGTCCAGCCGGCCGTTGCGTACGAAGGCCGGGCCGGCGGTCACTGCGTCGAGAGCCCACTGGAGGCTGGGACGCACCGTCCACGACCGGGCCGAGCGCCGCCGGGGGCGGCCAAGGACGCTCGTCCCGTCCGCCGCCCGGGCCAGGTCGAAAAGGTGGGCACGCTCGGCATCGTCGAGCTGCAGGGCGCGGGCGAGGGACTCGAGCACCCCGGCCGACGCGCCGGCCAGCGCACCCCGCTCCAGCTTGGCGTAGTACTCGACGCTCATCCCAGCCAGGGCGGCCACCTCGCTGCGGCGTAGGCCGGCCACCCGGCGAGCACCACCGACGGGCAGGCCGGCTTGGTCGGGCGTGACCTTGGCCCGGCGAGACAGGAGATACTCACGGACCTCTTCACGGTTGTCCACACCTCAAGGGTAAAGGTGACGGCCCGACTGAGGGGTGCCCTGCGGGTACACCTCTCAGCAGGGCCTTCCTCGATGGCCCAGGGCTTGGTTTCCTGAGTACATGACTTGGCCGCCCCCGGCGCCCCGGCTAGCGACGACGAAACGAAGTAAAGGAGGACTGTGATGCGTGGCGTCATAATGCACGCCCCAGGCGAGGTGGAGGTCGTCGACCGCCCCGACCCGAAGCTCATCGCCCCCACCGACGCCATCATCCGCCTGTCCGCCACCTGCATCTGCGGGTCGGACCTGTGGCCCTGGCGGGGCACCGACGAGGTGACGGACCCCACCCCCATGGGGCACGAGTACGTGGGTGTCGTCGAGCAGGCCGGCGACGAGGTAACCACCATCAAGGTCGGTGACTTTGTGGTCGGTTCGTTCTTCGCCTCCGACAACACCTGCGAGATATGCCGGGCCGGCTACCAGTCCCGCTGCGTCCACGGCCAACCTATGGGCGTGCAAGGCACCCAGGCCGAGCTGGCCCGGGTCCCAATGGCCGACGGCACCCTGGTGGCCGCCCCCGAGATGCCCGCTCTCGAGCTGGTCCCCTCCCTGCTGGCCGCCTCGGACGTGCTCGGTACCGGCTGGTTTGGGGCCGTAGCCGCCGTGGCCGGCCCGGGCAAGACGGTCGCGGTGGTCGGCGACGGGGCCGTCGGGCTGCTCGCCGTCCTGGCTGCCCGCCACCTAGGCGCCGAGCGGGTCATCGCCATGAGCCGCCACGAACCGCGACAGAAGCTGGCCCTGGACTTCGGCGCCACCGACATCGTCACCGAACGCGGCGACGACGGCGTGGCCAAGATAAAAGACCTGACCGGCGGCTACGGGGCGCACAGTGTCGTCGAGGCCGTCGGCACCCAGGAGTCGATGATGCAGGCCATCCGCTCCACCCGGCCCGGTGGCCACGTTGGCTACGTCGGCGTCTCCCACGGGGTCGAACTACCCGGCCAGGAACTGTTCTTCTCCGGCGTCCACCTCCACGGCGGCCCCGCCCCCGTCCGGCGCTTCCTGCCCGAACTGGTCAAGCTCATATGCGAGCGCCGCATCGACCCCGGCAAAGTCTTCGACCTCCAACTACCGCTCGACCAGGCCGCCGAGGGCTACCGGGCGATGGACGAGCGGCGGGCCATCAAGGTGCTCCTGTGGCCCTGACCAAGAAAAAGGAGGACAGCTTTATGGACCACCATCGCAAGATCCCCACCGCCAAAGGCCCGTCAGAGTGGTTCACCGACGACGTATGGATCGACACCGTCGCCCAGGGGCACAGCGGTTCACCTCTGAGCATCGCTTTCGTGCGCTTCAGCCCCGGAGCGCGCACCGCGTGGCACAGCCACTCAATTGCCCAGACCCTCTACGTCACCGAGGGTGAAGGACGGGCCCAATCCTTTGGCGAGCCCGTCGTCGCCCTCCGGGCCGGCGAGGCCGTCTTCGCGCCCGCCGGGGAACGGCACTGGCACGGCGCCGCCCCCGACCACTTCATGACCCATCTGGCCGTCAGCGAAGGCGACCCCGCCTGGGGAGAGCACGTCAGCGACGCGGCCTACCGGGGCGAACCCGAACAGTAAAGCGGGAATTCGACTCCCACAGAAAGGAACGCCATGGATACCAGGGCCCTTGGGCCACTTGGCCCCGAAGTCTCCGTCATTGGCCTCGGCTGTATGGGCTTCAGTCAGAGCTACGGCCCCTCAGGCACCCATGAGGAGGCGGTGGCGCTTATCCGCACGGCCGTCGAGCGGGGCGTCACCTTCTTCGACACGGCCGAGGCCTATGGCCCCTGGGCCAACGAGGAACTCGTCGGCGAGGCGCTGGCGCCTTACCGCGGCCAGGTGGTCATAGCCACCAAGTTCAACATGCTCTTCGACGCTGATGGCAGGCCCCAGGGCCAGATCAGTAGGCCAGACCAGGTCCGCTCGGCCGCCGAAGGCTCGCTCCGTCGCCTCGGCGTCGAAACCCTCGACCTGTACTACCTGCACCGGGTCAACCCCGCCGTGCCCATCGAGGAGATCGCGGGAGCGGTCGCCGACCTCGTCGCCGACGGCAAGGTCCGGAACTTCGGCATGTCCGAGGCCGCCGCCGCCACGGTCCGAAGGGCGCACGCCGTCCAGCCCGTCACTGCGGTCCAAAGCGAGTACTCGCTTTGGTGGCGGCGGCCCGAAGAAGAGGTGCTAGCCACCTGCGAAGAGCTCGCCATCGGCTTCGTCCCCTACAGCCCGCTCGGCAAAGGGTTCTTGACGGGCACGATCGACCAGACCACGACGTTCGCCGCCAACGACATCCGCACCACCATCCCCCGCTTCAGCGAGCACGCCCGTCAGGCCAACCACGCCCTGGTCGAGCGGGTCAGCGTGATCGCCGCACGCAACGGCGCCACCCCCGGGCAGGTCGCACTGGCGTGGTTGCTGGCGCAAGAACCCTGGATAGTACCCATACCGGGGACCCGCAAACTGCACCGTCTCGAAGAGAACATCGCCGCTGCCGACCTCGAGCTCTCGGCCCGCGACCTGGACGACATCGAAAGCGCCACTGCCTCGGTCACCGTCCAGGGCGCCCGCTACCCCGATCACCTCGAACGTGCCACCAACCTCTAAAAAGGGCGACGCGGCGACGTCCTCCGCGGGCTTAGAGCCGTCACCCGTGGAGGACCAACGCGGCGGGGCCGAAGGGAATGAACCAGCGAAAGCCAACAGGGCTATGACCAATGAAGGTGCGGCGCAGGTCAGGTCGCTGCGCACACCTTTTCGCCACGGTGTGCCGATTAGCTACTTATGCGCTCGACGTGCGCCGTGGAGTTGGGGGGCGCCGAAGACCCTGACGCCCGGCTCAGCCGCGGTCGTGGAGGGTCACCTGGTAGCCGTCGGGGTCGGCGAACGTGAAAGTGCGGCCGAACGGCCCGTCTGCGGGCGCTGAGATGATCGTCGTGCCGGCGGCGGCGAGGGCGTCGTGGATGTCCTGCGCGTCGGGGGCGTGCAGCCACAGCGCCATTCCCTGCCCCGGCTGTGCTATCGCGTCCAGGTCGACTCCCGCGACAACGTCGCGGACGGCGAACGCGATCGGCTTGGTGTCGAACACGACGGCGTGCGGCGGTCCTGCGTCGGACCGCTTCAGCCCCAGGTACTGCTCGTAGAAGGCGGCGGAACGCTCCAGGTCGCGCACCTGCAGTGAAATGAAGTCGGGCCCGGTGACGGCCATGGTTCCTGCCTCCTCATTGTATGTCAGTAGTCTGACACACCACAATATATGTCAGACTACTGACATGAGTCAAGGCGAGCCCGGAATCGAGCTGGACACCTCGCTGGGGTACATGCTGAAGGCGGCCGCGAGCGCCCTGCACTCTGCCCTCGAGGCCGTGCTGAGGCCGCTTGGGGTGACGATCACCCACTACGCCTGCCTGGAGCTACTTGCCCAGCGACCGGGCCTGTCCAACTCCGAGCTTGCCCGCGGCGCCTTCGTCACCCGGCAGTCGATGAATGTGCTCCTGCAGGCCCTCGAACACCAAGGGCTCGTTGTCCGCCCGGCACAGGCACCCGTCGGCCTGCCCTGCCGACCGAGCTGACCGCCCGCGGGCGCCGCCAGCTGAAGGTGGCCAGCGCCGCGGTTCGCCGCGTCGAGCAAGACATGCTGGCCAATCTGGACCTCAGCGAACAAGACCAGATGCGGCGCCTGCTCACTGCCTGCATCGCCTCACTGTCTGAACCGCCCGCGTCGACGTCGTTGACGTCTATGAAGCCGTAGACGCCTTTGCCGCCGCCGCAGCCAGTGAGCGGCGCTCAAACAGCCACCCAGTGGCTCGTGGCCCACAAGCAGGTTCCTCGAACAGAACGCTCCATCTTGCGCCCTGGTCAGACCTGCAGACCTCGCCAACGAGGTTACGATCGTTCTGCATTTAGGATCAATTTAGAGAAAGCACATAATACCCGGCCCGTAACGACCTCAGAACTAGTACTGCACTCTGCGTGTGTCGGAGGGGGGACTTGAATAGTTACTCCCCTCCCCCCGGGGCATTCATCGTCGGCCCCGAGCTGTGGCTACCAGCGGCGTGACCAGCACCCTCAGGCCCCCTACTGCAGACCCGACAACTGCTGTTGAAATCATCGTGAGCGGTCCCGCACTTGTATTCCCCGGGAGTCACAGGTCTCACCGGGCGCGCTGCACGAGCGGCATTTCGAGTACGTGGCCGATGAAGTTGCTGCCGCTCTGGCGGAACTACGACGTGAGATGTTGCGCCGGGTCCAACGCGACCAGTCGGTCCTGCCGGACCCTGACCAACGGTGAAGAGGATGCGTGGACATGGTCAAAGTCGACCTCGACAATAGGCGCTGGCTCGCGGGAGTGCCCGACGACCGCCGCTGGCCCAGGCAGAACCTGGTCGGCGACGAGGGGCTCGTGCGCCTGGCTCCTCGCCCAGCATGCCGAACGAGACCCGATCTTTCGGCGCCGGTGCTTGGACCTGCTTTCCACTGCCTTAGCCGGAGGCCAGGCCAGCCACCTGGCGTACCTCACCGACCGAGTACAGCTGAAAGAACTCGGGTACCAGACCTACGGGACGCAGTACCAGGCGGCGGCCGGGACCTGGGGGCTGCAGACGGTCAATGAACGGGAGTCCCCGGAGGAGCGCAGGCTGTCGGTCCGCCTCCCCCATAGCAGACCAGCACCGGTGTATGGAGGAAACCTACGGCCGGCCCCAAGTACTGGCCTCGCAACGGCTAGCTCTGGTCCGTTGCCCGGACTGTGACAGTCAACTGACTTGTGAGCCTCCTGGGAGAGGGGCTCAACTTGGCAGTCGTCTGCGGCACCT
Source organism: uncultured Acidimicrobiaceae bacterium (assembly GCA_963750465.1). GTDB lineage: Bacteria > Actinomycetota > Acidimicrobiia > Acidimicrobiales > Palsa-688 > Fen-671. Next base: position 67,197 of record CAVVRE010000001.1, on the reverse strand, counting down.
GCGGCGCGGAGACAACTATGAGGATGGGCTGACTGTTAAGGACGCGGCATTGGTCATTGGCTCACAAAGCAAGGAGTTACGGGTGCCAACCTGCCAGGGATCGCCAGAGCGCTAAGCCGCCGTTCGGATCGGCTGGCCGCCTCGCTCACGTTCCTCTGGGTGGAGCAGTAGCGGCTGCGATTTTGGGCACCGCCATCGAGAAAATGGGCGTCATTATGGCGCGCCCGGTGAGTGCCGTTATACGGGGCATTCGGGGCCGCCCGAGGCGTGAACTAGTTTGGTGTGTTCACACGGCCGCCTCGCCGGCCGGCGCCTTGCCGGCTCCTTCAGACGGGACGGCGTTTGATGCACAGATGGTCTAATGCATGGTCATCGGTCTCGCTATGAGCGCCTAGATCCTGCGGGTTTCTGATTCACACGCGCCGGTAACCGTCTAATTCGGCACTGCCTGTGACTTGTAGGCGACAAAAAGGACAACCCCGTAAGAAATACTCTGCTCTCACAGCCTTTGGCAACCCGATGGTCGAGGAACTCGCGGCGTGAGCTGAGAACTGCTTTTGCGCAGGGGGGCGGTTATGCCTTCTGACGAAGATCGGTCCCTATTCGATCGAGGATCTGGAGCCAGCACTCTCCCTTAGAGTCGGCGTTGTCTTCGAAGTCACTGTCGGATGGCCAAGGAGCCTTGCAGGCGAGCGACTTGTAGATTGAGCTAGCGCTGCTGCTGGAGGTTTGTCGCCGCTAGGCCTGCGGCCCGGTACGCCTCGAGCGCAGCAGCTGGGTCGCCAGCCTTCTCGAGGAGGTGACCGCGGTCCGCCTAAAAGGGGGAGTCGGCCCTCGTGCAGCACAACTTGCTGGTGGATTTGACCCTGTACGCCAAGAAGTATATTGGGGCGTTGACCCGCTGCCACTGGTCGTCTCTTTGTGCAATGACCTGGCCTACCTTCTGGTAGATTGGTTTTTATGTGCGCGTACCCCGCTACCGTGGACCAGATCGTGGAGGCAGCCACGGCCGTCGTCCAGGCGGGCGGGTACAACAGTTTTTCCTACGCCGATATCGCTGACGCTGTCGGAATTCGAAAGGCAAGCATTCACCACCACTTCCCCGCCAAGAGCGACCTGGGTGAGGAGGTTGCGCGCCGTTACCGCCAACGGTTCGCCGAAGCCCTGAATGAGATTGAGTTGAAGACCGACGACGCCGTCTTTCGGTTGGAGCGATACGCCGATCTCTACGCCCGACAGGTCTCGCAGCATGGTCGCATGTGCCTGTGCGGGATGCTGGCCGCCGAATACGCGACGCTGCCCGCCGGTATCCAGGAGGAGGTGCGCGGGTTCTTCGATGAACAGCGCGAATGGCTAGCGCGCACGCTGAGCGGCGAGCGGCGGCCGCATACTGAGGCACGGCGCCTCGCCGACGCGTTCCTCGCCGGTCTGGAGGGGGCGCTTCTTGTGTCGCGGACGGACGGCAGCACCGCCCGGTTCAGGAGTATCGCTCGGGTGCTTATCGATGGCCTTATCCAACCGCCGTCGCGCGCAGGTCATAGCGAGTCCCGACCACGCTCGGCGCGTACCGACCGGGTGCCGCTAACGCGACAGCGGCCATGATCCCACAGAGTAGGCCGCCTAGCAGCGCATGCGGATCGTGGAGGTGCACAGCGCGGCACCTGGCGGTAAGGCTCCGCCAGGGTGGGTTCGGTTGGGAAGAGCATGATCTTCCCCTGCAGAGAGGGTCATGCCGCGCCGATGAGGACGCTCGCAAATCCTGGCTTACCCCCCAACGCGGTGTAGCCGGTGACGACGAGGGTTACACACACCATCGGAAGAGGCGGGATGCACCGGACGAAACCCACGGGAAGGGTGAGCAGCGTTACAAGTGCTACACCGGGTCGCAAACCGAAAGTTGTGAGGCCGGGCCTGACCCGATCTCTTAGTCGACGCGAACGCTCAAGAGGCCAAGCCCCAAAAGGCGAGCGCAATTATCCAGTCAACCGTCAATTCGTGGCGGCGAGCCCAGCCCCGCGGAGGCCCAAAGGTCAAAATGCCGACCCTCAACTGGCTACATTGGCGGTCCCTTATGAGGAAGTGCCAGTTGTCCCGGTTTCGGCGGCGGCCGGAACCGTACCAAACCTCTTGGATCTACCGGCCATCGATGCTTTGAACGTCTGACGGCAATTGCCCGTTCGACCGTGGCCACTCAAGGAGTCGAGCACGCCGCACCCAGGCTTCGCTTAATTGGGCCATCGAAGATGGCCGGAACGGGCTATTTTCAGTTGTTTTCGGGCCGACTAAAATGCTCTTGCCCGATTTGCGGGACGGGGCAGGAAGTCGCCCCGCAGCAGAGCAGCTATGGTGCTGATCGCCAGGGCGCCAATGAACAGGGTCACACCGGTAAGCACGGCGTACGTCCAAGACTGTTGGTCAGGGGCTCGCTCGGCAGCCAACCAGCGTATAGCCAACACGAACGCGGCGGCGTAGGAGAACGAAAATGCCCACCACGGCGGGCCGAACGGGACCCGGAGGTAGGCGGGGACCAGACGTAGCTGGACCAGCAGCATGAGGATGGCATAACCGGTGAGTAAGGAAGCGATGGTGTCTGGACGGCCATGGTTGATCTCGAACCAGGTGTTGGCCGCCACGCACGGGGGAGCCCCCGCGATCGCCATTGTGGGCAAAAGCGGAGTGGGAAGCTGTCGCTGGGTAAAGAGACGGCTGAACACGATCGGTGCGAGCACGGCATAGCTGATCAGGGCGTAGCCGAACATCAACTTGGCCAATGGTGGATAGCCGAGGGCAGCCGCGCCGTTCGACGCCAGGAAGCCACCTGCGACGCTGGGAATGAAGTAGCCGGGGTGCCACTGTCCCAGCACTGTTTCCGACAGGATCCACTGGCTCATGAGCCAAGCCGCCACCAGCACCGTGCACGCGAGGGCGGTAACGAACACCCCGACACCCACGGCCCTGGCGTGCTCGGCCAGGGAGACGCCCAGGAGGACGGCGACTATGGGGGCCAAGGCGACGAACGGGCCGAGAGTACTGTCCTCGAGGTCCGCCCGTACCCGATGGGCCCGCAGGGCGTTGACAACGTAAGGGACCAGCGTGGCCAGCCACGTGACGGCGGCGACGCACCACAAGACATCCGCTGGCCAAGCGGGCGCCTGCGCGAGGTGATAAGCGGCACTCCAGGCCCCAGCCAGGCCGGCGAGGCCAAGCTGACGCCAAAGAGATTGGGGGTGACCCGGCCCTGGACTGGGGCGGCCCCGGCGGCGGGACGCGAACTTCACGGCTTTCCGCCTGGCTATCGTAAGCGTTCTGGGGCGAGGCATCTGTGCCGGCGCCGGCCTGGGTTTGGGGTTCGAGGAAAATGGCCATGTCGGCCATGGTGATTACTCTCCTTTTCGTGCTCGGCGTTAGGACCTATCGTCGACTGCACATTCGTGGCGTTAGGAAGAAGGTACGACCGGCCACCGGCCCAGTCACCGTCTGCAGGATGATCCGGCGTCCCTCGAGAGGCGGACAGGGCGCACCCGCCAAAAGGGAGGCCCACTGCTGTGTTCGAAGTGCCAACGAAAGACGAACACGACCTCGACCGCCGCGAGGTCCATTCGAGGCGCTCGGCGTTGCTCAGCCACAGATGGCCGTCGGGGCCCACATCGAACAGCGCCGGCGCGTCTCGGCGCCGCCTAAGGCGGCGACGAGGACCGACAGCCGGTGACAAGCCCAGCACAGCTGGTCGAATACCACCTGGCCGTGATGCCTACCGTGAGAGAGTGCGATCGGCGCTCGCTCGAGCAGATGAGCCACCTCGCTGAGCTTCGGCACCCCTGGATCGACGCTCGACAAGATGTCGGTCTCGTTGTCGACCACAACGAGCAACGTCAGCGGGTCCAGCGCGACAATCTCGGACCCCGTCATGTCGCGCCGGGATGGCACCGGCCCGCCGCGTATGGCGGGCCGGGCGAAGGACTCTGGATCACGGTTCCGGTCAGCCCGCCCGCGTTATGGGCGCCGCGCCAGCGTTGCCGGCGGCGGCGGCGGCGTGAGCCAATCGCTTGGTCAGCGCCTGGGCGAGAGGTGGGGCGCTGGCGGGGTTCTGGCCCGTGAGCAGAGGGCCGCTCTCAACGACGTTGGCCTCCCAGTTGACTTCGCTGGACTCGTACGCTGCTCCCTTCGCCTTGAGCTCATCCTCTAACGAGAACAGCAGGTGGCGCGACAGGTCGAGCTCATCATCCTCGGCGTTCGTGAAACCCGTCACGCGTCGCCCCTTCACAAGCGGTTCGCCGTTCGGGGCCTTGGCGTCACGCAGGATGCCGGGCGCATGGCAGACCATCGCCACCGGCTTTCCGTGTGCAACGAAGCGCTCGACCAGGCGAATCGTGTCCGAGTCGCTGGCGAGATCCCACAGGAGCCCGTACCCTCCGGGAAAGAACAGGGCGTCGAACACACCGCCATCAACGCGGTGCAGGCTGGCCGTCTCGGCGATCGCCCGCATCCCTGTCGGGTCATCGAGGAACCGGTCGGTGTTGGCGGTCGTGAAGGGCGATTGCATGCTCAGATGGTCGATCGGTGCCGCCCCGCCATTCGGAGAAGCGAAGACGACCTGGAAGCCGGCGTCCAGGAACTCGTAGTAAGGGGTGGCGACCTCTTCGAACCATGAGCCGGTCTTGATACCGCTGCCGCCCATGTCGGCATGCGAGGACATGGGCATGAGTACGCGCTTGGGCTGGGCCATGAATGACTCCCTTAATTGATGACTTATTGATGACGGGATAGGTCGTTCCTTTCCCTTTGTTACTCTACCTACTAGTAGGTAGGCTGTCAAGGTCCAACTGAAGGTCGGCCTCCATAACGAGGTTCGGTATTATCGGCGGCGAGTGTTATGGGCATAGATCGTGCCCTGGCTGGGCGATCTACGCACACCGGTCGTGATGCACGCGCCGCAGTTCATGCTCGAGCCATCGGGCGCAGGCGGAGCCCCCTGACCAGCAGCTAAGGCGGCAGGCGGGACAGGCGCGGTCTGACTCGCGTAATAGCTTCAAGCCTGCGTCGCCAGATCCGTCGGGACGCGGCAACAGCCGGCCGCTCTCCTCTATAAGCGGGGTGACAACTGAGCCCCCTGGAGACGGAATTTCAGTGCAGAACCACGTTGATTAGGTTGACGTAGCGAGCGCGACGGATCGGCTCTAGTTATGCTCACGATCCGGGCGCAGAACTATGCGCGCCCATTGTCCCGCCTCCGAGTGTCCTCCATGTACGGTGGCGCCACAGCCCATCACACCGCGATGGCCACGTGCTGTACCACCGTCGGAGGCGAGGTCACCAGGTCAAGGACCAGCCGTACGACGTCCCCGTAGTGCACAACCTTGCCGACGGAGGCGCCCGCGCCGGGCATGAGGTTGGTGAAGAACAGAACGCCGAAGTGCCCTCCGTCGCACGACGCCATGTCCCACGGGCCGCTGATGTCGTCCTCGCTGATCGTCTGCACGTGCCTGCCGCGGCTGTTGACGATATAAAGCGCCCCGGCGGTTGAGGTCTCGGCCGTCGCCTCAGTCCTCGGAAGGCTCCCCACGATGACGTAACCATCGTGGAAGACGGCGAAGGCAGCGGTCGGCCCGACGGGGGCGTGCGTCTGGACAGCGACGTTCGCGAAAAGCCTCAGGCCGCCGGTCTTAGATGAGATCTATACGATCGTCGCGCCGGTACCTGGTGAGTTGTTGCGGTTGTTGGAGTTCGAGATCAGTACGTCACCTGCCACGAGACGGCCAACCCTGGCCGGAACCACCGTTTATCCCGTGTGGGCCGAGGTCACCGTCGGCGGGTCGGGTCGAGGCCACCTGGCAGACCGTGGTGAAGTTGGCCAGGAACCTCCCGCTTCCGGCGAGCACCGCAGGATGGCACTGGCTCCGTACTAAGTAACGGGGACGGGGCGAGAATTGCTGAACCTGACGTCGAGGAAATCGGCATAAAGCCACCAACGACAGCGCCGCCGCACCCGACTGCGAGGAGCCTTGCGCCCACCCGAGCTCTCACTTTCGTCATTTGTTTTCTCCTTCCTCACCGCCACAAAGTCCTCGGTGTCACAACGGACGCCACCTCGGGCCATCCATCGTGGCGAACACAGGACCCCGTTTAGAGCGCACCGGATGTCCCGCTGTTTGGGCAGTCAATGGCCGGTCAGGGCGCGCTCAGCCGTTGCGGTCCCGCCAAATCACCTCAAGGAACGGACCAGCGCCGTGAAACCCGCGGACCTTGGTGGCCGCGGGTCTCATTGGCTCTCCTCGTAACCGCTTGAGCGGAGGGCTTTCTTTAGTTGAGGGGCCCGTCCAGCGCCGTCTGTATTACCTCGGGGGGAACTGCGACCCCGGGGCGCTCGGCTGGAGCGCCGTGCGTGGAGCTGTTGCCGTGTAACCGAGAACGGCACAGTTGATGTCGACGCCGACCGAGCCGTAAGGTGAGGGTGCCCCCGTTGCCGGGTTCACGCCCGTCAGCAAGTCTGGCCGGTCGGCAGCCAGATTGAGCACAGTGTTCTCGTCGATCTGCCGTTTGTCCAGCCCGAGCTTGATGGCCTTGGGCGTCCACAAACCGAGTTGAGCGTCCCATAAGGGGCTGTAAGCGTCCGCATGGCGAGACGAGCTGAGGGTGGGGAAGTCTCCGAACACGTTGAGTAGGTCCCCGCCGTAGCGGAGCGCATTGATAAAGCTGGTGTTGCTGGCGGACGCGTTGTCGGCCACCCCGCCATCAAGAGCAAGGTGCTGGAAGCCCTGGGCCTGGGGGTTATTGACCCCCGTCTGGCCGTTGATGAAGCCGAACAGGCGCTCACGGGCCGACCCCAAGAAGTCATCGCCACCGTTGAAGGACGCGTCGTTGAGCGCTGGCACGTACGTCGAACGCTCCAGCACTGCTGTGAGCGGCTGACCTGCGTCGGTGCTCAAATAGACGATCGGTTCACCGCTGTCGAACCCTTTGACGAACAACATGTCCACCCAAGACTCACTGAACCGGCCAGGTTGCGATGGCCCTCCGATGTGGATGCCGAGCACCCGGTCTTCAGTATTGGTGTGAGTCGTCACGTCGTACGGGCCGTTGCCGGCAGCGATGATAGGGGCGTTATAGATCACGTCGGAGCCCCCTATACGGATGAACGGGCTGTACTTGTCCCCGGGGGGCACGTCGGACCCGGGCTGGAAGTTCTTGAGCGGGAAGCCGGTCGGCCCGGGGACGGCGATACGCGTCGGGCTGAAGTCCGGTGCACCAGCGAAGTGGATGACCGCCGGGCCGAAGGGGTTGGCAGTCGGGGTCGGGTTCGCTTCCGTAACAGTTTGTACGCAGGCGGGGCAACCGATCCCGACATTGGCCAGTTTGGGCGCAAAGTTGACGCCCAAGTCGGCCGCCAGGCCGCTATCGGAAGCGTCGAGCAAGATGTACCAAACCGTCTCTTGCTTGCCTGTCGAGGGGTTCGGCGCCGTCCCTGGGTAGATCGGGAGACGCGCCGACTCATCACTGAGATTGATGTCGATCAGGCTGCCCTCGGTAAAGTTGGAGGGCGACAGGAAGCCGCTTAGCTGTCCGAGCCCGTCCGCGGCGGCATGCCCCGCCGGGAAGTCGACGGCTGCCCCTGCCGCGGCGGCGGCTGTCGCCGTCCCCGTAACGGCGAGGGCACTAACTGCTGCACCCAGCACCAAGGGCTTGACCCGTTTAGTGACCATATTACTGAACATTTTCATACCTCCATTTGGAATTCGCAGGTAGGACCACATATTGCTCAAAGCAAACACGTAAAGATGGCGCAGGTTTTGAACATACTGATTACGTCGTTCCGCACCAACCCGTTGATCGATGACCGCGGGTTGGTAATAATGTCCCTTGTTGCCGGTATCCGAGCGGATCTGCGCGCCTGAGAAGCTTTAGATCTTAAAAACTGGCGTATCTGTCTTTTGCGTCTCAGTTCCGACAGGCACGTTGCGTGAGCATCCCGGAGCCCGGGGATCTTACTTATTGTCTTCTGTTGTAAATGCGCGTGAGGACGACTCGGCCCTGGAGCCCGGCCGGCGCGGGCTGGCTCAATTGCTCAAGCGCGTGCCGGCCGGCGCGGTCGGCCTGGACCGCTCGCCAGCACCGCTCACAGCCGAGGAGGTGCTCGTGGAAGCGCCGCTCCTCTTCAGAGGAGAGCTCACCGGCGAGGAAGGCGACCAGGCGCTCTTCAGGACACGTCACGGTTTATGTCCTCCTCGACCAAGGCCGCTATGCGCTGGCGACCGCGGAACACCGGCGATAGCACCGTGTTGCGGAGGCAGCCGAGCATCTACTGTCTATCCTTCTTCCGGCGAAGCCGGCGCTAGTTTGCGGCAAACGCCGCCTTGCTGTTTACCCTGTTTGCGAATACGCGTCGGCGGCGATTTGGTTCTTACGTCCTTCGAGCAGAAATAACTGGGGCGGGCGATTTACCCAACGTGCTGTCCGAGCGAACCTTGTAGGCCGAGCAAAGTTGCAGGCGCCGAGCTATTTATGAGAACGTCCTTGGTGGGCTGGGGCAGGAGGTAAAAGTCGTGAGCTCTGAGGGGGCAGGGAATTGTCAGGCCGTTCCTGACGTCCTGTGGCTCGCTCGTCTTTCAGCACCTTGAGAAGGTGAAAAGGGCGGCTGGGACAAATGCGGGCCCGGCTTTACCGTGGCCTCAAACTTTCATTGCCGAGATACAGTTCGTGACGACTTCGGGACGAAACCTACGTCGGGGCTCGAACAACGATCGCAAACTTCTTCGCCCACATGCTGGAGCGCCTTTCACAACGATGACACGGCGGCGTTACGTGGCGCCAGCAAGGACGGCGTAAGGAGCCGGTCGACCCCGACGAGCCTGAAGAGGGACTGCACTCGTGGCTGGGTGTTGCACATCCGTGCTCTCCCACCAACCGCCCGCACCCGGCGAACCGAGCCGACCAGAGCGCTTAGACCCACGGCATCGATAAGACTGATGTTTTGAAGACCGGTGACAACTTCGAGCCCGGGACCGAGAACCTCACCGATGAGATGGCGCAGTGATACAGCACTGACGAGGTCGAGGTCGCCCAAAGGTCGACAAGTGACGCTCGAGCCCGTACAGATCTGGACTTCAGTCATGGACGTCCCCTTTCACGAGGTGCGCGACCAGGCGCAGCCGACTGCCAGGCGGGTCACCCATGGTGAGGTCAGGCCGGTGCAGCTCTTACCGACCACGGTGGGAAAATCGATCGTCACATGACCGGTAAGTGCCACTTACCTGTCTGGGGCGAGGACGCCGTCGGCCATAAGCGCAGCTCGCAACTTCGGGGCGAGCGTCTTACGTTACTTTGTAGACGGCGTGGCGGCTCGTACCAATAGCTCCCGGTCGTCGACCGCGACCAGTCGCCCCTCGGGGTAGAGCCGGAGATGGCGCCCTGTCGAGCTCTGGGCCTCCCGGTCGGTGATAAAAGGGTCGTGTTCGTAAATAGCGGACAGGGTGAGCTGGCTGCCGAGGGTGGGCTTCACCCCGGCGCACTATAACGCGCAGTTCTCAGTCCCGCCGAAAGGCTTCTTGGGCCAGAGTTTCTGGGGTAAGCCTCCGAAGGTGGCTCGATCATCGAGTAGCCCCCGGTTTCCGTCGTGTCCGTCGTGGCTGGTGAGCCTAGCGACACGTGGGAACTGGCTATTTTACCGCGATGACGTCAACAGTGCGGATGTCGGGCTCTCGGGCCAGCAAGTCCGCACCAACCTGTACGAGTGCACGCGGGATCTCGCCGTTGAGGTGGGCGTGACGGGCCTCCTCGGATTCAAAGGTGTCGAAAATGCCGTAGCTCGTGTCGCTGATCTTGAAGGCGTACCAGGTCACGGTACCTTCCTCGGCGGCCGCGATCGAAAGGGCGCCCTCGAGGAACGCCGCCAGCTCGCCTCCCTTTTCTGGTTTGGCTTCGAGCAAAGCGAGTAGTGCGAGTTTCACAGTCATCAGATGCTCCTCCTTGTCGGTCTATAGAGCTGTAGCGTCGAGCGCGGCCACGATATCTTCGGCTTCGGAACGGGTCGTGTAGTCGGGGTGAACGTCAATCCACTGGAGGACGTGGCCGCCGTCGAGGATGATCGTGGTCGGCATCGGCAGAGCGGTACTGCTGTCGGCGTTGACGGAAACAAGGTCCAGGCCGAGCTGGAGCTGTGCCGCCCTGACCTCAGGTGACGGCGCGGTCAGGATGCCCAGGTGACGGGCCAGCATATTCCCAGGGTCGGAGAGCACGGTGAATGCCAGTTCGTTTTTCTCCTGCATGCTCAACGACCCATCGGGCGTTTGGGGGCTGATCGCAATAAGCTCGATCCCTCGCTGGACCAGCGTCGCGTGCAGCCGGGCCTGGTAATGGCTCAGCGTGATGTTGCAGTAAGGGCACCAGGCGCCCCGGTAGAACACCACAACCGCCGGCCGGGCACGGGTAGCCGCGTACAGAGTCGTCGTGGCTCCGTGTGCATCGACCAAGTCAACGTCTGGCAGCACAGAGCCGACCGGGACGTTAGCGTCGGGAACGCTTCGTGCCGCCAGCTCGGACTGCTCGCGGGCAAAAATGTCCATGAGTTCGTTCGGCGGTTGCTCGCGCCTGGCGGCGGTCATGGCGGCGACCCGCTCGGCGATCGTAGTCATGGTCATAGTTGGGCTCCTTGCGGATGTTCTCGTGATAGGCCTCGAGGCCGTTTCAGAGGTAAGCGTCAGGCTGGCCCCCTCTCTTACCCATTCGAATTAAGCGTCTATTGCGTCCCTGTCGAAGCGGACGGTGCCCGCGGCTCGCAGTCTCGGTACGGCTGCAGTCGTCAGTGACGCTCCCATGCCGTCATTTTGTTGGCGCCACCACCAAAGCGCCGTGGCTCGTCAGAGTGCCTACTCGAAGGGCTGGCGGGGGCTACGGACCGCTTACGTCGCCGGGCCCGTAAGATCGCTTTTGTGGCCATAGCGGACGCGACAGTAGGTGGGGGGGTCCCTACCCTCCCCGGTCGGGCGTTGGACCCTGAGTCTGCCGAGTGGGTGCGTTCGCTGACGGGCACCCCGGCCGAGCGTGAAGCGGCGGCGGCTCGGCTCCACGAGGTGCTGCTGCGGATCGCACGCAGCGAAGGCCGGCGCCGCGGCGACCTGCGGGTGACTGGAGCAGAGCTCGATGACCTGGCCCATCAGGCCGCGGCCGACGCCCTGATGGCCATCACTAACAAAGTCGGCCAGTTCCGGGGCGAGAGCAGGTTCACGACCTGGGCCTACAAGTTCGTGATCTTCGAGGTGTCGACCAAGATCGGGCGCCACTTCTGGCGCCATGCCACGGTGGCCCTGGGCACCGAGGACTGGGACCGGCTGGCGGACCGCTTCGGCCTGGACCCCGCCCGGGAGCCCGAGTGGCGGGAGCTGCTCGACGCCCTGCACCGGGCTGTGGACGAGGATCTGACGGACCATCAGCGCGAGGTGTTCGTCGCCATTTTCGTCCACGGGGTCCCTCTCGACGCCCTGGTGGCCAAGCTGGGCTCCAACCGCAACGCCCTCTACAAGACCGTCTTCGACGCCCGACGTAAGTTGCGCTCTGCGCTCGTGGCTAAAGGCCATCTAGGCACCGGAGGTTCGAGGTAAAAGTGAACGGTCCCGAAAAGCTCGACCGGTTCCTGCTCACTGACCCTCAGGACGTGGGCTGTGAGCAGGCTATGGACCTGCTCCACGTATACGTCGAGCTAGTGGCGGCCGACCCTGCGGCGGCGGCCGAACGGTACCCGGGGATCGCGGCCCACCTGGCCGCATGCGGGCCCTGCGCAGAGGACTTCGCCGGGTTGCTGGCCGCCGTCATCGCGGAGACCAGCTAAAGCTCCGGCTAACCCGAGATGGTCAGTCGGGAGGTGCACAAAGCTTAGCTTCCGCTGAGCGGCTTTCTCGACCGATATCACGAAGCACACGCGATCAGGACCGCGGACGGGAAGGGCGCGTTCGTGTTCTTGAGCGAGATCTGGTTCATATAACGGCTACCCGAACTCAGTCACGTTCGACACTCCCGCCGGGATCGCCGCGATGCAGTTCCTAGTCAACCTCGAGAACAAATGGCACGTTGCCGCCCCGGCCAGTGAGTACGGCGCCAACGGCACCGCTCCCACTAACCAGGACGTAACGCTGTTCGCCCGGGGGGAAGGTGGCCATGGACTTCGAGGGTGACTGGTTCACGGACACGATCCACACCACCGCTGCCGGGCCGGATGAAGCTTGCACCTCACGCCACATTCCGGGCGACGGCGATGCGATCGCCGAAGGCACGGTGGTCAGGAGCCCTGCGGACAACGCGGTTGCCGCAAATAGCGGAAGGAGAGCTCGCCGGCGCGATACCGACGCACAGGCTTTCCCGAAAGGATGACTAAAGCAAGCCGTGACACGAGCCGCGTACACGCGCGATAGGAGGTCGAGCGCCCACCTACATTGGGTGTGCTGCCTAAACCTCGCTTATTGGCCACGTACAGAGCGCTACTTCTACCCGTCGCTGTCTGCCGAGGAAAGCTGACCTCGGCGTAGGGTAGACACGACGGGTCCCGGTGGCGAGGAGGCTAGGGTGGGGCCATCGCGCTCAGTGCCTCTTGGGAGCCAGAGGCTTTAGGGTGACGGCGCAGCTGCCGCCGGGGCACCTGGAGGCGGGATGATCCGGCTGTCAGCGGGCGCTGGTGGGCTCTTTCCGCTGACATTGTCGGAGTTCACTTCGGGAACTTGGTCTATGGTCATTCCAGCCCGATCTAGAGCGGATTGCTCCATTGCTGGCGACACCCAACTCACAAAGCGGGTGGAGGACACTGGGACTAGGCCAAGGACGATATCGGTCCCTTGGTCCACCGTTGCCAGGCGCGGTCCGCCCCACGCATTCATCTTTAACCAACTTGATCTTCCCCGAGCCGGACTCGGTTCCTCCGACCGTACCGCCGATGGATAGGACTTCGGCAAAGTAGCGTCGAATAGAATCGGCATAAGCCGTCTTATTGGCTGACCGGGCGTCAAAGCTAACGAGCAAGGCAGCGATCTCAGATTCCTGTAAACCGCTAAGGGAACGATCAAGATCCTGAGCAGCCTGCACGGCGAGCACGCCCATTTGGTCACATAGCTTTTCCTTCTGGACCGTCGATAGGGTCGGTCCCGAATTCTTAATTACGGTCGACGCCGACTTGGCAGCACCCGTAAAAGTGGCCTTCAAGTTATCCCCGCTCACCCTCTCAAGGAAGCCCGGCTCCACAGAGATCCCCATATCCTTCATCTTGTCTTCCAGATTCGAAGCCTCCCAAGTCGCAGTCCAGGCTATGTCAGGATCCTGCGAGCCAGCACGTTTTGCTGCGGCAGCAAGGTCTTGGCGTAGTACCGCGTTGCCGGCGAAAGAGGACGCCATTGCCCCCGCGAAGGCAGGTGCCGCAAAGCCGGCTATGATGTCAATCATTAGCGCCGCCATTTCGGCCTGTTGCTTAACATTCTTTTCGATTTCCGCTTTCACGTCGGCGCACGCCATCTGAAACTCGATTGCGGCCCTTGTGACTGAGTCCCCCGCTAGGCGGCGTAATTCTGCGCCGACGTCGATATTGAGCTTCCTCAGCTGATCGGGTGTCGGAGCAGGCGTTGACCCAGGAGGTTGAGAGCCTACAACCGCGTTGAAAATTGCATCGCGTTGAACCACCGCCGAGGTAGGCTTGCCTCTCTCTCCAGCTTCGACGCCATTAGGCTCAGTCGCCCCAAACAGCCCGAAGGAACTCGAGCGCTGCAATGACGGCTCACTCGTTGTTGTTGGCTGCGAAGACGAGCCGCACAGCCCTCTAATTAGCGCCGTTGTTGCCGCATTGCCAACAGCTCTTTGGAGACGGAGAAGATTCGCGGGGCCTCCTAGCTGAGCCGTGGTCCGAGAGCGAAGTGAGTCAAGAGGGGCCGTTGCTCCAGGACTCTTATCGTCAACCGGCGATGACGGCTCAGCGAACTGAGCTCGATGTTCATTGACATTGGCCTTCGGATCGTGATCAAAGTCTGAACTTGTCATCCGACCCTCTCCCGGTCTTCAGCCCGACAATCTGCAGCGAGAGTCTGCGGCCGAGCTCGAATTGGAATCTGGCGCGCACATATCGCAGCTACCTATTAGGTCAACAGTGTCGGCGTTCTGGCCCGTGGACGCCGGGCTGATCTTCACTGCCCGTTGACTGATCATCGCGCACTCCTGCCACCGGACGGTAGATCGGCCCCGACCTACGACCTAGGTGCCGACGGCCAACAGTTTGGACGTCCGGACCTTCCCGTTGGGGCAACCGAGCCTGCACGGGTTACCCAAAGAGCCTATTATGGCTGCCTGGGGCAAACACAAGGCCCGAGCGGGCTCATCAGCATTCCAAAATAGGACGCAACCGAGAGAACAACCGGTCCAGGCGACACTTCGCGATAGCAGCCCTTATTTGTACGAAGCAGCTTCTTGATTCGCCGGCGCCTAAATGACCGCCGATCGCCGACCACGACGTGACTTGGTCCCGCGCTTGTCGGACAACGCCCAGGCAGTCATGCCTCTAGTTAGGCAGCCAGGCTGACCAAGGCATGCAACTCGGCTCGAGGTGCTGCAGCCCCCCAACCGGTATCCACCCAGGGAACGAGCGCCAATCCCAGCCTGACGTCGTTCGGCGAGCGTCCGCTCAGCTCGTGAGCGTTTGTACCCGGGCCGCCTCGCTAGTGCTGCTGCAGCTGTGACGGTCAGCCTGTCTCTGTAACGATCAGCCAGCCGGTCCCAGGGCTTCACTGGCACAAGCCGTACTCGGGTGCGGCGGACCGCCCTCCGCCAACAGGGCGATCACACCGGCGCCACACAAAAGGCACAGCGCGTGCCACCCGTTGACATATTGCGAGAGAAGGGATGGCAATGACGATCGTAGGGGCGCCCGGCCCGGCGTGCACACGTAGAGGAGCGGGGGCTCGACTTGCTCACGACTCCTTCCGGCATATACAAGTAGACGCGACCGACGGGTCGAGGTTCAGGACCGCCGTGACAAAGCCGGTAATCACAACCGCTCAAGCGAATAGCGCCCCGCCGCTACGTGAGGTACGGGCAAGCCGGTGGGCGGCTCCGGCAAAAGACCATCGTCGTCGCCGGCCACTAGCGCGATGAGCAGGAGCCGAGCGACCAGGACGAATGGGGCTAGTTTTGGCCAGCAGCGGATCTCGCGTCCCCCGGGCTTGCCCCGAACACGATTGCCACCACGGCGGTCCCGACCAAGGCCGGCAACCAGCCGAGCCAATTTCCCGACGAGGCCGCACCTCTTTGTGGCCGTCGCACACGCAGGGAAGGATTGCTCGCACCAGGCAGCATGCCCGACAGATGCCCCCCCGCTCGCACTATTGTCACCTAGCCAACACGGGCGCTTCGAGTGGTACGAAGGGCGCATGGCTGCGCCAATGTCCGTGCCAGAGCGCCTCAGCGCGGTGCGCCATCCGCCGGTGCGGCTCACCTGCTACCGGTGCGATCACTTGGTGGTTACACAAGCCTCTTACAGGCGCGGAGTGACGACGCTCTTGGGCACTCCACTTTGGGGTGGCACCCGAGCGCCCAGCTATAGACCTGAGTAACAGACCGGTGCTCACGCAGCTACCCGCGCCGGGGGTCCTCGCCACCACCGGCATCCCCAAAGAGCTCGGGCGCCGTTGAGACGCCGGGTCGGCTGGTTAGCGCTGCTGCAGCTGTTCCGGCTCGGCGACCTTCGCCTCGTAGAGGCGCTCATTTACCCGGTTACGGGCGGCGAACCACTCCAACCAGCCTTCGAAATAGCGCATTTGGTAGTCCGGCATCTCGTCCACCAGGGCCACGCGCCACGCAGCGCTGGGCCAGTCCTCCGGACCACAGGGCTCCGGTTGTGACATTGGGGTTCCTCCTGTGGCTAGCTACTAGCGTGCAGGCCCCCAAAAGGACCCAAGGACCCGCATTTACCTATTGTCAGCTAGCACGGTCCGCGCGTCAAGGTACAACTCCAAAAGCATTTCCGCCAGGGCGCGTCAATTGGTCCAGACCTGACGCGTAAGGTGAGAGCCGCGCTCTAATGGCCGGACGAGTGGGTGGACGCTATCCCGTCTCAGCCTGGTTGCCTGCGCCGTGCTACTAGGGGGGATGGTCCACGGATCGGGTCCCGGGCCCAGTGGTCAGGGAGGGGCATGGCTCCCGCGAGTGCGGCGATGATGCCTGGTGGCATTACCTCCGCGTCCTGCGCGATGGGGCTGGCGCCTTATCGAACGCCGACTACTCCGACGTGTCCCCGCCGAGTACAGACTGTCCCTTTATCACGGGGAAAGGTCAATTTTCGATCGGCGTTTGGCATGACGCACTCTGCATCTCAGAACCATCTGACCGGCGTCGTCTGCACGACACACGAGGCCATACTCCGCGGCTTCGCGGGCGGCGATTCGCGAGGGCTTAGCTACCGTTGCCGAAGGTTGCGGCCGGTACTTCCTGGTTGCGCCGCACGTCGCCCACACGAATTCTCATGCATCTGGGGAGGATCGTGGCGGTGGCGGCGTCTGGTAACGTCGTGCCCGTCATCCCTCTCTAGGGGGTTGCTCATGCAGCATAGCCAGGTTCTCCGTGCTGGCGTCTTGGCCGTCCTTAGCTCGGCGGCCCTGCCCCGGCCGGCTGGTCGCCGCTCAGGCTCACCTCGGTGGTGGCCGAGGAGGCGGAGGGTCGATAGGGAACTCGGCGGTCAGGTCCGCTTCTTCACCACCGAGCGGCGCACGGAAGTCAAAACCGAGGGCGTAACAGTCATCGACGACCCGGTGAAAGAGCGTAGTCGCGCGCTCTTCCACGAGGACGGGAGATCATGAGGGCCCGGCCCTGGGGCGCGGCGCTGTCTTGCTTGGGCTGCGGGCCGTATCGGCATTCTTGCCCCGGGGTGCACCGCGGCCCTCGTCCCCCCGCCAACCCCAGCACCGAAACCTCTCATGAACAGCTGCGCCCCCTACGCGGCGGACCCGCGCCCTACGGCCACCTCGCTTCCTGTGCATTGGCCTTTTCGTAGCCCTCGAGCGCCTGTAGCACAAGACCCTGTGGCTCCACGCGGGGACAGTAACCAGGAGACCGGCCGTTGTGAAAAAAGCAACCATCGTGGCTCCCCGACCGAGGTCCCGCACACAATTACTTGACTGAGGAGAAAGTATTGCTCAAACCCGGCCCGAGAGGGCATTGCCACACCGCATGGCTTGGCGCCCTGGTGACGAGCGCCGCCCTGCTCGTCGTCCTTGCCACTTCGTCTGCGAGCTCCGCGTCAACCACCGCTCCGGCGTCGAGCTCAACCAAGACGACCGTGGTGTACGCGTTCGACATCAACCAAGGCGCCGGCACGCTTGTCCCTGCCCCAGGCACCAAGCGGGGCGTCGTCTCCGTAGGCGATGTGTCGGTCATCAACGACCAATTGACGACCACCAAGAAGGCAGGCGGTGGGTACCCGGTGATCGGTTACGCCGTCGGGACTTGCACCTACGCCCGAGTGTCGCCAGACGGTCAAGCCAAAGGCTCGCCTTACAACAGCACGATGGAAAGCTGTGCTGTAACGGGGGTGTTGCCGCACGGCAGTATCAGTGCCGACGGCATCATCACGACCAAGTCAGGAGTGCCCCAAAACGCGACGTTCTCCGTCGCTGGTGGCACCGGCAGTTTCGGCGGCGCACGAGGCACCGTCAAGGTCACCTTCGGCTCGAACTTCGACGTCTTCACCATTGTCCTGCAATAATCGCTTGAGCTTTCCGGTCCTGACGCCGTGCCGTCGAGCCGCTCCCGACATGGTCTCCGATGTCTCACCCAAAGAAACCCAGGCGCTGGCTAAGGCCCGCAACGCTACCTGGTCGGACGGGGCCGGGCCGGAACTGGGTCCTTCTGAGCCCTCCCCGGCAGAGAGTTCCAGGTGGTCGTCAGGCGGCTCGTGCTCGGAGGCTCCGGCAGCTTCGGCCGCTCGGTAAGCGATCCCGAGGCGGTATCGGACCACGCTCGCTGGCAACCCGTTCCCTTCAAGGCATCGAGCTGCGGGCCCAGCCGCTGGTCACTAGTCGAGACCTTCACGTACCCAAGCAGGTCACCCACGCTGCCGGCCGGACCAAAACCACCGAGGCGGCAGTAGCGGGCATCGACTTGGGCGGAGACTTGCGGTGGCATCTGCGGGTCTTGGTCGCCTTGGCCGATAAATATGGGTACGCCCGGATCGGTGGCAGGTGATCGGGATATTCGTGCTTGAACGGCAGTCATCTCAGCCATAGTCACATCCCTCGCTCACCCCACGCCCGGCGCGAGCAGCGTGCACTTTCCGTCCGAGGTCATGAGACCTGCTTTTGTTAGCGATTCACTATCGCCGTAGCGGGCGCGGGGATGAGGCCGAGCTGCTCGCACATCAGTAGCCGGTCGAACACCAGGTTGAACGAGGCGTGCTTGCCGGCGCGGAAGCGCAGCACGTGGATGAAATCGAGGTTGACGGCGCGCCCGGTTGGTGGGATGTCGCCGGTGGGGGTGTGCAGGACGCCGTGGTGGGTCCCGGTGAAGGTGCCTTCCTCGACGGCGATGTCCTCGATGAAATGCACGTCGTGGACCTCGACGTGCGCGTCAGGGAAGGCCTGAAACCAGCCGCCGTAGAACTCCACGCATCCCGCCTTTCCTCGGCCGCGCATCCCGCCTGGCGCCACGAAGACGACGTCGTCTGCGAGCACCTCGGCGAACCCGTCGATGTCGTGAGTGTTGAAGGTGTCGGTTCCTCGCTCGAACGCCTCTCGCGTGGTCCTGGTCATGTAAAGCTCCTTTGATCGGTGACCTACTACTCGAAGGGTCGCTCGGGCGGCGGGCCGTTCGCTAGGGGGTTGCCACCCTTGTCTTTTCTTGTCCAAGGACTCGTCTTTTCTTGTCCAAGCACTCCCGGAAGCTCGGCGCGACCCTGTATCCCGAGCTTGGTGTACGCGCGGGAGAGGTGGCCTTCCACCGTTTTCAGTGTCACGTACAGCTCGTGGGCGATCTCGCGGTTGGTGCGGCCCTCGGCCGCCAGTGACGTGACCCGCAGCTCGCCAGGGGAGAGGGCCTCCACACCGGTGCGCCACTGGCGCCGGGGGCGCGCCCCGGTGGCCTTGAGCTCCTCGCGGGCCCGGACGGCCAGGCGGCGAGCGCCGCAGCGCACGGCGAGCTCGAGCGCCTCGGCGAGCGGCTCACTGGCAGCGGCGCGCCGACCAGCGCGGCGCAGCGCCGCCCCAAGCTCGGTCAGCGAATAGGCAAGCTCGAGCCGCGCTCGGGAACCCCTGAGGCTAACAACCGATTCGTAGAGCAGCTCGATGCCGGGCTCGCCCCCTTGTGCGAGTCCGGCAACGCGCGATGCGACTCCCAACGCCCGCGGGGCGGCGAATACGCGCACGTCGGCCAGCTCCGTTTGCGCCATCTGGTCCGCGGCATCGCGCTCACCGAGCCGCAGCAGCGCTTGGGCCGCGCCGGCGCGGGCGTGCAGGTAGCCCACGTCACGCATCTCCGTGCCCCACACGTCGGCGCTGAACATCCTCGCGCACGTCTTGAAGTCCATCAGAGCCTCGGCCGCCCTTCCTTGGGCCAGCCGTAGCCGCCCCCGGGCGGCAGGGATCAAGACCGTCCCAACACCAGCCGGCCAGCCTTCCTGGGGAAGAAGCCCGATCAGCCCTTCCGCCTCGTCGAGCTCGCCGGCTTCGACCGCCACATCGGCCAGCACCGTCGCCGCGAATGCCAGCCCGGGCGCAAAATCGCCCTCCTGCAACACCCGCAGGGCAACCCGTGCTGCCGAATCCGCCTCCGGCAGCGCTCCCAGGCGCAGCTTGAGCAGGCCCAGCGTGCTGTAGACGGCAACGAATCCGCGTGCGCTCCCGGAGCGTTCGACCTCGGCGACCATAGGACCCAGCGCCATCTCCACCGAGTCGAAGCGCTCGGCAGTCACCAGACTCCACAACAGCGCGGCCCGGGTGTCCCAGTTCTCGGCGCCCGGCGCCGCCTGTGATAGCGCCGCCTCCAGGGGAGCCGCGGCCTCGTCGGCGGGTCGACCCGCCAGCAGCATCGACATCCCGCGGGCGACCGCCAGCGCCTCCCCCGCGCTGGCCGACAGCGACCGGGAAGACAGCCGCTCAAGCACCGGCGCCACCCGGGACGCCCGGCGGGCGTCGTGAACAGCGCAGACCACCAGCTCGCCCTCCAGCCGGGCCGCCAGTTCCTCGTCGGCGTCGTCGAGTTCCGCCCGCGCCCGGTCGATCACATCCACGGCTTCCACCCACCGGAACAACGCCGAGTACGCTTCCGCGACCTCCAGGGCGATCTCGGCCCGCTCTCGCGGATCCGAAACCAGGCGTATCGCCTCCTCCAACAGCACGCACGCCGCCTCGCGCCCGGCGCTTGCTTCCGCCCGGGCCGCCTCGCGAAGAACCACCACCCGCTGGTCGCCCCGGGGCGGCTCCGAGAGGGCACGTCGCAATAGCCCGGCCGCTGCGCCCGGCGCGCCGCTGCGCATCGCCTCTGCCGCCGCCGCCCGCAAGCGGTCCACCACCCAGCCATCGCCCACCGGCCGCACCCCCACCAGATGCGCCGCCACCTGACCAGGCGGGACCCCCTCGCCGTCCAGCAGTCGAGCAGCGGAGCGGTGCAACGCGTCGCGGGCGTCGCTTGCCAATGAGCCCTCGACCGCGTCGCGGACAACCGGATGAATAAAACACGGAGGATCGTCGGATGCCAACACCTCCAGACGAACCAAGGCCGCCACCAGCGAGATCGCCTCGGACACCTCCACGCCGGCGATCGCCGCCGCGTGCCGCAGCTGGCAGCCGTCCCCGAGCACCGCCAGGGCCTGCGCCTAGGCTCAGCGCGCCCGGATCCAGCCCCCGCACCCCGACCAGCACCCGCCGGGCCACCCCCTCACGCCCGCCAGCCACCAGCTCGGCCGGATCGAGCTCGGCCAACGGCCCGTCCTCCAAGCGGGCCCCTCGCAGCAGCTCGGCCAGGTAGAGAGGATTACCGCCGCTCGCCCCCCACACCGCTCCACACAGCTCAGCGCTTGCCGCGGGCCCAGCGCGGCCCGAACGATCGCGGCCACCGCGCTCTCGCTCAACAGCTGCGGACGTACTACCGCCCACGCCTCGACCAGCAGCGCCTCAAGCCAGGCGCCCACCAACGCCGGCTGGGCTGGGCGCAGCGCGACCAGCACCGCCACCGCGGCCCCCTCAAGCCGCGGGGCGAGATAAGCCAACCAGCGCTGCGAGGGTTCGTCGGCCCAGTGCGCGTCGTCGACGGCGATCAGCAGCGGACCGCGGTCCGAGAGGTTGATAGTGAGCCAGTAGAGCCCATGCAACACCGCAAACGACGTGTCGTACGCCGCCCTGTCTACTGGCTCTCCCAACAGCAAAGCTCGCACAGCGCGAGCCGACCCAGCCAGCAACGCCTGCCGATCGTCGTCGTCAACACTCGCCAAAAGCCGCTCGAACAACTGGCGCACCACCCCGAACGCGAAGCCCGCCTCGAGCTCCGAGCCCCTCGCGCGCAAGACCTCGCGACCTACGCCGGCCGCACGCCGGCACGCCGCCTCCAAAAGTGCGGTCTTGCCGATACCCGCCCTACCCTCAATAAGGACCGCACCGCCACGCTCCAGCAGCTCATCTACCGCCGCCAACTCACCCTCGCGCTCAAGCAGCACGTCCACGCCAACACTCTAAAGTCGCCTAACTCAACGCCGCGTCCCGCGCGCAGCGCTCAGGAGATCGCTCCCGCCAGCCCCACCCCCAACCCCTGGAGTACCCGCTCAAGACAACCCCCGCGATAGCGCCGCCGAACAACTCAAGAACGACCGTCGGCCCTAGGGAAGCAGCGCTCGGCGCGGTGCCTGCTGACGGCCAGATCGAGCACGCCGCGCTTGACGACGATGAGGGTCATTCCGTTCCTTTCCGTGCGTCCGTCCGGTTGATCGCCCAAAGGTCACTTCGGCACCACTCGAGCGCTCGATAACGCCGAGCGATATCGGGTACTCGCCCTGTTCGATTGCGCCGGCTATCAGCCCTTGCCCACTGTGTAACGCCACGAAGCGCAGCTCGCCGCTTAACCGCACCCCGACAACAGACGATGCCTCAGACGAACGGCGCCAGCGGGGCCAGTTGGGCCGCGGTCGGTTCGGAGCAGCAGAACCACGGCTCGGTGAGCCGGGCTCGCTGCCCACGAGGACCCACGGAAGCGGCTCCCCGAGCGGGGCGCGCCGGTGCCTCGGGCGCGTACGAACGGACCAGCCCGTCGACCTGGTCAAAGGTCCGCTCCGGGTCCTCGCCGACTTGCGACTCGACCAGGGCGGCCACCTCCATCTGGAGATAGTCGACGACGGGGTCAGGATGGGCCCATGTCCAACCCAGCCGCGCCGGGTCGAAGCTTCCCAGGTGGGCCGTCATGGCCGGCTCGGCCAACAGCAGCGAACCATCGGGCACGAGGAGCCGCACGCTGTACTGGACCGGGTCGACGTTGGCGACGAGGTCGTAGGCCGCCACGAAGTCGATCAGGCCAACGAGGTCGTCCACCATCGTCCACGGCGTAAAAGGCAACCACGACGGGCGGATCTCGATACCGTGCGAGCGTAGGGCGATCACCGCCTCGGACATGTCGGCCACCGTGTGGCCTTTGTCCAGAAGGCCGAGGATGGGGTCACTGACCGACTCGAAGGCGCTGACCACGAACGCACAGCCGGACTCGGCCAGCTCGGCGAGCACCTGAGGGTAGCGCAGGAGGTGCTCGACCTTGATAGTGGCGTCGAAGGTCAGGGCCGGATGGCGGTCACGCAACCCGGCCAGGACCCGACGGGCATGGTGCGGCGCGTTGAGGAAGTCGGGGTCGGCGAAACTGATATGCCGGGCCCCGGCGGCCACTAACTGGTCGACGTCGGCCAAAACGATGTCCTCGGCCACCGGACGGGCCCGCCCGTCGTAGACGACCGGGACGGGGCAGTGCCGACAGCGGTGCGAGCAGCCTCGGCTGGCGGCCACCGAACCGACGGGTCGTAGCTCGCCGGCCACGGCCAGCTGGGTGTAGCGGCCCAGCTCGGGGAGCAGCCGCCGGTCGGGGACCCGGGCCTCAAAACGGCCGAGTTGGACGATCGGTCCGGGGTCGCCTGCGCCGGCCCAAGCCACGACCCCGGGCTCGAACTCGCCGGCCACGATGGCGTCGGCTGGCGAGCTCAACGTCAGCCCCCTGGCCATCCCGGCGTACAGGCCGAAGAAGCACAGGGCCAGGCCGGGGCGCCGGGCTCGCACGGTGGCGGCTACCTGGAGGGCCAGGCGCATGGCCGTGTGCATCGGCACCGACAGGGCGACTCGCTCGGCCCAGTCGACGTCGTCGGCCGAGAGGGTGGCCACGGCCAGGTCGGCACAACGCACCTGGTGGCCGGCGGCGAGCAGGGCGGCGGTAGTGGTCGCCACGGACAACGGTTGGTGGCCCAGCTCGTAGGTCGACACCACCAGGACCCTCATCGGCCGAGCCTACGGCAGCGGCGCGGCGCATCCTGCCCGCCTACCTGTACCGCTACCGGTAGGCGGACGGACGACGACGTCAAGGGCCGCCTCGGCCCGGCGCAGGGCAAGCTCGACTTCTGCCGGCGTCGGGCCTCGGGCGAAGACGAACCCCAGGTAACGGTCACCCTCGGGCAGGGGGACCACGGCTCGACCGGCCGGGATGCTGATCTCAAGGCCGGCCACCCCGTCGACGGCCAGGGCCTCGGCCTGACCGGACACCTTCTCGAGCACCCCGGTGGCCCGGATGGGAAGCATCATTACCCCCGAGGCCTGGGCCTCCCGGCGCAGACCGTCGAGCCCGGCGCCTAGGGCGTGGCGCACGATGACCTCTTCGAGGCTTACCCCGGCCCCGAAACGCAACGCCCGGGAGCACAGGCCGCCGATCGAACGGGCCGCCACCTCGATGACCACGGGCCGACTATGGGCCCCGACGCGCAGCTCGGCGTGGACCGGGCCTTCTCGCAACCCCAGTGAGGCGGCCGCCGCCGCCACCGTGGCGGCCAGCGCGGCCTGGACCAGCGCCGGCTGACGAGAGGGCGTGACATAGATCGTCTCTTCGAAGAACGGGCCGTTGAGCGGGTCGGGCTTGTCGAAGATGGCCAACACTTCGAGCGACCCAGCCACCAAGAGGCCCTCGACGGCGACTTCGGCCCCGGCCACGAAGGCCTCGACCAGGACTGGCTCAACGGGCCCGACGATGGCCCGGACGCGCTTGGCGGCGGCCACGGCCTGGACGTCGTCATCTACCCGGATGACCCCTTGGCTCCCTGAACGCGATACCGGTTTGACCACGCACGGGTAACCGATCCGGGACGCGGCGGCCGGCACACGGTGGCCCACGGGGACGACCCGGTAGCGGGGCTGTGCCACCGCACGTGCGGCCAGACGGGCGCGTATGGCGGCCTTGTCGCGGGTGGCGGCCACGGCGTCGAGCGGGTTGTGAGGCAGCCCCAGCGGGCCGAGGCGGCCGCAGCTAGGACGAGGCCCTGGTCGTCGACGGCCAGCACGGCGTTGAGGCACAGTCGGTCATGAAAGGCGGCGATGACCTCGACCGCCGCGTCGGCCTTACTCAGGGGTACGACGATGGCCCGGTCGCCGATGGCATCGGCCATGGCCTGTCGCCTCTCGGAACCCACGACAACGTCGATGCCGAGACGTTCGACGGCGGCCTGGAAATCCTTGGCGCGGTAAG
Organism: uncultured Acidimicrobiaceae bacterium; assembly: GCA_963750465.1. GTDB lineage: Bacteria > Actinomycetota > Acidimicrobiia > Acidimicrobiales > Palsa-688 > Fen-671. Next base: position 42,495 of record CAVVRE010000001.1, on the reverse strand, counting down.
TCTCCGTCGGCAGCAGGAGGAGAATGCGGGGCACAACCCTAGGATGGCCGCGAACGACAGGGATGTGACAGGCACAAAATGACTGGCGACGGTCCCACCGAGACACCGGTCCTGACCCTCACGGACAGGGCTTTGGCCAAGGTGCTGAAGCTGCGCGCCGATGAGGGCACTGCTCAGTCCCTGGCACTATGGGTCGAGGTCAGCGGGACCATTGCCGGCGCCTACACCTACGACATGTACTTCCAGGCGGCCAGCGACGCCAGTCCTGATGCTTGGACCGGGGTTCAGGAAGGGCTGACCATCGTGGTGCCGGGCGCCAGCGCCCCGAACATGGTCGGCTCGGTGCTGGACCTCAACGAGAGCCTCATGGGCAGCGGGATGAACATCCGCAACCCGAACCGCCCCCAGGCCAGCCCGGCCATGGCCGGTCCTCCGCCGGACCTGAGCGGGGACGTGGCCCAGCGGGTCATCCAGGTGCTCGACGCCCAGGTCAACCCGTCCATCGCCGCTCATGGAGGCCGCGCCGACCTCGTCGCCGTGGAGGACGGGGCTGCTTACCTGCGCCTGAGCGGGGGTTGCGCCGGCTGCGGGATGGCCGCGGTTACCCTCAGCCAGGGCATCGAAGTGGCGATCAAGCAATCGGTGCCTGAGATCGTCCGCATCGTGGACGTGACCGATCACGCATCGGGGACCAACCCGTACTACGAACCGGCCAAAAAGTAAGCGAGTTCAGCTCAACGGCCCCGGGCCCTACGTGCCTACCGAGGTCATGCCCCCCGGCCTACGCGTGCTGCGATAGGCGTCCGGGCAACCCGATAGCGAACCAGGAGAAGAGAGAGCGTCATGAAGGTCTGGGTCGACCAAGACTTGTGTACGGGTGACGGGCTCTGCGAGGAGATCGCACCCGCCGTCTTCACGCTGCTCGACGACGGTCTTGCCTACGTGAAAGAGGGCGACGACGTGAAGAGCGAACCAGGAGGAGCGGCCGGCGTGGCCGTCGTGGCCAACGGGCTCGAGGACGCCGTCGCCGAAGCAGCCCAGGAGTGCCCCGGCGAGTGCATCTTCATCGAGTCATAACTCCGAGCGGGACGCTCGGCCAGAGGTGCGACCATCAGGTTCAAACACATGGCTCTTCCCGTGTGCAGGCGGTCTGCGCAAACGAGGCCTTCAGCCGCTCTCAGGAGAAGCGGCGAGCATCCTGGGCGGCATAGCGGGCCACGACCGCGTCGGTCTCCGCCGTCGCTTTGACGGTGGCGACGACGGCGGCGAGGTTACCGGCCGGGATGGCGCAGGTCAGCTCGTCCGGGGTCATGCCCGTCCGCGCCCGGGAGAGGGCGCACCCGACGCTGGCCGCGGCGACCTTATCCTGCTTGGCCCGGGCCACGATTTGGCATTGCGGCTTGCCCTCGATCCGTAACCCGGCGATGGCGTCGGAGAGCACCATGAGCTGGCGGCCGTTCAGCCGCAGCAGGACGACATCGGGATCGACGTTGCCGGGTGTCTCGCTCAGCGGCCCGTAAGTGATCGCGCCTGGCCGCTCGGTGATGACAGGTATCCGAGCGACAGCTTCGAGGCTGACCCAACCCGAGCCGAGGAGCGCGGCGACATCGCCGTTGTGCTCGACATCGGTGAGCGTCGCGAGACCGTGCGTCACCCTGCCGACGCTGCAGTTGCCGTGGTCCTCCGCGACGGTCGAGAACGTGGCCTCTGCTCCCCGGCCAAAAAACACAGCCCGCCGCGACGCGTCCAGTCCGTCCGTCTTCTGCGGGCTCGCTCATCGGGGCATCGAAGCTCGCGACGCCGGGGGGACGCTGGGCGCTGAAGGTGATGCCGATCGGAGGCGTCGCCAGGTGCAGTGCCCCGGTCAGCTCTTCGCCCAGCCGCCGCCAGTCCGTCACTTCCGCCATGTCGCCCTCCTCGTGCAATCGCGCTTGGCTGCAGGCTGGCACCCCAGCGCTTCCTCCACTTCTGCGACCCTACGACCAGCTGCATCTTTGGTCCAACAACTCGTGAGGCGGCAACCCCATCGCCACGACTCTCGGCCCCGGCCGTCGACGGAGATGGCGAACGTCAGGTCGTCGCCCGCGTCCATGCGGAGAACCACGAAGGCCACACTTTGAGAACGCTGCCCGTTGAAAACCGTGCCCGACAGGTCCAACCCGTCCGCCGGCCCGGCGTCGGCTCTCCCGGCACTGACCCCTCTCCGCGGCGTCATGGGTAGGTCCACATGGCAAGAACTGGCTTACTGCAAGGGCACTTGCAACAGGTTCGAGACAATCAGGCACAAACCGGGCGCCCGATAATCCCGTGGTCGATATCGCCCTTGTCTCGCTTACCAAAGCCAAGACGTCCAGCGCCGAGGCGGCACGGTGACCGAGCCCTGACAGGGGCTGCTCCTCGACGAGCATGACCAAGGTCTGCCCCGGGACCCTGTCGTACTCAGTGCCCTCTGCCGCAGGTCGCCTCCGAACGCGAATCCGAACCCGCTAGCCGCGGTTCGACCATGCGACGTACTCACCTGCCGCCGACCGGGGCCAACCCCCGGTTAACTTTGTCCTCCTGGTCGACCTCAACTGCCTGGTCGGCGCCACCTGCCCGGGCCCGCCGTATGCCCACGGCAACCAATGCGCCGAGGACCGAGGCGCCGGCTGACACGGCCAGGGCCGGTCGGTACCCGCTCGTCACGGTCGCCGAGGTGGCGAGGCTGCCGTGCGCATTGAACACTGCGGTGACCACGGCGATGCCGAAGACGGCGCCGAACTGCTGCATCGTATTGAGGGTGCCCGCCGCCTTTCCCAAGAGGTCCGCTGGCACCGAGTTGAGCCCGCCGGCGGTGACGCTGGGTAGCGCCATCGATATGCCGACGCCAGCAATGACGAAGGGGACGACGAAGCTCGTGTAATGGGCGGATGTCGCCGCCACGTGGACCATCCACCCGAAGCCGAACGCTTGCATCACCAGTCCCGGCACAATGAGCGCCCGGGCACCGAGGCGGTCCGAGAGCGTCCCCGCGATCGGGGCGATCACGAGCGGTGTCGCCGTCCATGGCAAGAAGTGCAGGCCGGTTTCAAGTGGAGAGTTTCCCAGGGCGAACTGGAAGAACTGACTTGTGAGGAAGGCGGCCGAGAAGATCGCCGCGGCCATGAAGAACTGCGTCGTCACGGCGGAGCTAAAAGAGAGCCGGCTGAACAGGCCGAGCGGGAGCATCGGCTCGCGTGCCCGACCCTCCCACCAAACGAAGCCGGCGAGCATCGCCGCGCCTACGAATAACCCGGTCAAGTTCCTGGACGTGCCCCAGCCATTCTGACCGCCCTCGACCAGGCCCCAGATGAGGATGGCGACGCCGCTCGACACCAGAACGAGTCCGGGGACGTCGAGCCGTGCCCGCGGGCCATAGCTCTCCGGCAGCCGGAGGGAGGCGCCCAGCGTCGCGGCGACCCCGATCGGGACGTTGACCCAGAAGATCCAATGCCAGTTGAGGCCCTGCGTGATGCCGCCGCCGATGAGCGGCCCCGTCGCCACAGCCAGCCCGGCGATGCCGCCCCAGATGCCGACAACGGCGCCGCGCTTCTCGGCTGGGAAGGCGGTGGTCAAGATCGTGAGGCTCAGGGGCATCACGATGGCGGCCCCGAGCCCCTGAATGGCGCGGAACGCGATAAGGACATTCGCATCGGGCGCGAGCGCACAGGCGGCCGAGGCGGCCGTGAACAGAGCAAGGCCGGCTACGTAGACACGGCGGCGACCGAGCCGGTCACCGAGCGCAGACGCGGTAAGGATGCCGGCGCCGAACGTAATTGTGTACGCGCTCACCGTCCACTGCAGCGTGGCGATGCCACCGCCAAAACTCTTGTGAATGGACGGCAGCGCCGTCACGACGACGAGCGCGTCGAGAGTCACCATGAAATAGGCAATGGCGGTGAGCAGCACTGTCCTCACCTGGCTCGTCGACGGGACCTTAGTTTTGTGTGGTTGTGAATTGACCGTGGTCACTGTGATCTCCTCTGGTTGTTCTTGGTGGTTGTTCTTGGTGGTTGGTCTTGATAAGCGCCGAGTGTTCCGCTAGGCCACCGCGACGATTTCGGGCCGGACCGGGCCCGCGATGCGTCGAAGCCACTTCGGCGGTTTCGACGCATCGCGATGAGTTCCGGCTCCTCCCTAGAAGCGAGAAATCGACCTCTTAGCCTCGAGGAGCGTCGCCTCGGCCGGCCGCAGCTAGGCGGCTCGGACTACCTCATAGGTGAGCAACGGCAGGCCTTCACCGATGGTCTGGGTGCCGACGAGGCGCAGAGGGGTCTTGTCTGTGGTCTCACCGAAGAGGCGCTTGCCGGCCCCGAGCACTACCGGGAACACGACGAGCCGGAACTCGTCGACGAGGTCGTGCTCGATCAGTGTGCGCACGAGCTGATAGCTGGCGTAGACAAGGATTTCACCGTCGATCTCCCGCTTCAGCTGGGAGATCTCGTTGACAACGTCACCGCTGAGCACGGTCGCGTTGGACCACTTGGGCTCCTTCAGCGTGGAGGACACAACGAACTTGGGCAGGCTGTTCAGCTTGTTCGCCCACTCGTCCGTCCGACCCCTCCAGCGCGTGGCGAACCACTCGTCGCTCTTGCGCCCCAGCAACATGGCCTCGGCGCCCATCGCCTCTTCAGTCTCGACCTTGGCCCACTGTTCGAGGTCCTGGCCCCCAAACTGGTAAAACCAGCCCCCGAGCTTGAAGCCCTCCTCACCGGTCGGGTCCTGGGCGACCCCATCGAGCGAGATATTGGTAGTGACGACAATCTTTCCCATTTCGGTCTCCTTTGGTCGGTGTTGTCACCGTCTCCTATGCAGGCGCCGCCACATCGAGAAATTGGGCGCTCACCGAGCGCCCAGTTCGCCCCTTGCTCGGCGCCTATATAGGGGTGGGCGCACGAGAATGCCCAGGAAGGAGGCGCGAGGGTGAGCGAGGTAGCTGCCGATTTGATTTCGCGGGCGCGAGCCGGGGACGGCGAGGCGTTCCGAGAGCTGACCGAACCGTACGGCCGAGAGCTGCAGGTCCACTGCTACCGGATGTTGGGGTCCCTCCAGGATGCCGAGGACGTCTTCCAGGAGACGCTGCTTGCTGCCTGGCAAGGTCTTGGACGGTTCGAGGGACGCGCCTCGCTCCGCACCTGGCTCTACCGGGTCGCCACCAACCGTTGTCTCGACGCGCGTCGCTCGGCCAGCCGACGACCGGCCAAGGAGTGGGACGTGCCCGGGGTTGAACCGCCCGAGCCGACGCGTCTCGGCGAAGTCGTGTGGCTCGAGCCGTACCCCGATGCCGTCCTCGAGGGTGCCCTTGACGTGCCGCTTGGCCCCGAAGCCCGATATGAGCAAAGCGAGTCGATCTCTCTGGCGTTTGTGACCGCCCTCCAGGTCCTGCCGCCGCGTCAGCTCGCTGTCCTCGTCCTGCGCGACGTCCTCGGGTTCAACGCCACCGAGGTGGCCGAGATGCTGGGCTCGACCGTCGAATCGGCCAACAGCGCCCTCAAACGGGCACGCGCCAGCCTGCAGCGTATAGAGCAGACGGCCGGAGGCCGCGAAGCGCCTCCCGCGCCCGGCTCAGCGGCCGAGGATGCCATCGTGGCGGACTTCGTCCGGGCGTGGGAGTCAGCCGATCTCGACGCGCTGGTGGCCCTCCTTACAGACGACGTCTTCATGTCGATGCCACCGCTGCCGTTCGAGTACGAGGGCCGAGACGCCGTGGCCCGTTTCTGCGCCAGCATCTTCGGCTCGGGCCGGACCTCCGACCTCGTGGCCACCCGAGCCAACGGTCAACCGGCGTTCGGAGTGTACGTGCGCGCCCCTAGTGGCGTCCGTCACGGGACGGGCTTGTTCGTCCTGACCCTCACTGGCGACCGGATCTGCGCCATGACGCGCTTCGAAAACAGCGTGCTCCAATGGTTCGGGTTACCCCGGTCGCTCCCGAGCCGATAGCCACCTTACGACGGACGGGGTATCGACGTCCGCATCACGGATGCCGGTCTGACTCGACTACGCGATGCCTGCACTCGAAGCGGACACACTAGCGAGCTGACTCGTTCCATCTAGAGGCTGTTATTGTCCACCCCTCTGGACCTGGGGACAAGCTTTTCCGCCTGGTTGAGCTAAGACGCGTGGCCGGGGAGCTGGACGAGCCGGGCGTTGCGCCAACGCTTGGCGAGGCGGTCACGGGCGGTCGGTGGACGAGGAAAGGAGGGCTCGAAACTGTGGTGCTGCCTGCCGGGTTGTAGGCCGTGACCGTGCAAATCGCCTTCTTTCCTTTGATCAAGCTGCTGACGGTCACGATCTCGTCGGTATCAGCTAGATCCGGGCTGCCGTTCGTCGACCACGCGAAGGGGTAGCTGAGGCGCGAAACCGGCCTCGTCGACGATGACGGCGTCGGCACGGAGAACGGTCTCTATGACCTTGCCGACCGAATTGTCGGCCAAGTCCCGGTAGAGAGCCTCGACGAGTTCGGCAGCGGCGAAGTAACGCTGCTCTCCATGTCGTTGGTGCGACCGCAGGCGGAGAGATAGCCCACACAACCAAGCGGGTCAGTCGTCCCGAGCGACATGGGCCACTGTGGCGATTGGCCGTCCGCTTTTGTGGTGGCATCATCACGTTCGACCAGAGCCGGGTCCGCCCAGTTGCGATCGCGGCCTTGAGCACTGCCCTGGCCGCCTCAGTTGCATAGCCGCGTCCGTGTGCTCGTTGAAACAGCTCGTTAGGCGATCTCTGGTTCGTCGAGGGAGGAGCGGCCGATGATCAGTCCGCAATATCCGATGAAGTCGCCTTCAAGGCGGCGGCAGATGGGAAGCAACGCGATCCCGGTCGGTTCCGGCGGAGCGAGCTCGGTAGCAATGCGTTTATGGATGATCGTTACGCTTGGTACGCCGTTGAGCAGCTCAGGTACAAGGTCGAAGAGATGTACAAATCCGTTGCTGGACAGCTGCCCCCGGGGCCCGTAAAGCCTCGGCCTTCGAGGTACACGGCTCTACTCGGGTGCCGTGCTCAAAGACATCGCCTGGGCCGCCCTTTCTGCCCGCTCTGCTGTCGATGAGGCCGAGGATGTTTCACTAAACCGACCCCCTATCCCATCCGGTGAAACGGGAAAAGCCTGGTGAGCTGGTTACGGCTCGCCTCGTTCCAATCGGCGGGGGCTGGTAGGCGGACGCCAGCTTGGGTGACTGGTTGCCGACTGGGGTCCTCGGGGTCCCGGACAGCCTGCCTGGCACGCCTCGACGCGCGGATAGGCGTTCGGCTGCCGGGAATGATTTGGCTTCCGTAATCATTTAGAAAGGTACTACTATCTAAAAGGACAGACGGGGAGGAAACCCAATGCCTGTTGCGATAATTACGGGGGCATCCAGAGGCCTCGGGGCCGCCCTGGCCCGGGCTCTGGTCAACGAGGGGTGGTCGGTGGTCATAGACGCCCGGGACGCCGAGGCGCTGGAAAAGAGGGCCGCCGAACTGGAGGGTCTCGGCGGGACGGTCACCGCCCTGGCCGGCGACGTCAACGACCCGGCTCACCGTCGGGCGCTGGTCGAGGCCCTGGGGGAGCAACCCCTCGACTTGCTGGTCAACAACGCCAGCACTCTCGGCCCCTCGCCCCTCCCCTCGCTCACCGACCTGCCGCCTGAGCGCCTGCAGGAAGTGTTCGCCACCAACGCCGTGGCCCCCCTGGCCCTGGTCCAGGCCGCCGCTCCGTCCCTCAGGCGCTCCTCCCGGCCCAGGGTCGTGAACGTCACTTCCGACGCCTCGGTCGAGGCCTACGCCGGATGGGGCGGCTACGGGGCGTCCAAGGCCGCCCTCGACCGCCTGGGGGCGGTTCTCGCCGCCGAGGAGCCGGGCTGGGCAGTGTGGACCGTCGATCCCGGTGATCTGCGCACCCGCATGCATCAGGACGCCTTCCCCGGGGAGGACATCTCGGACCGTCCCGAGCCCGAAACGGTGGTGCCCGCCTTTCTGGCCCTTATCGCCTCCAAGCGCCCGTCTGGGCGGCTACGGCTGGCGGAGGTGGCGTGATGGCCACCCTCGCTACGTTGCCCGGTCTCGAAACGTTGGAGCTGCCCCCCGACCTGGAAGCCGGATCCCCACCCGAAGCGCGCGGGTTGCGGCGCGACGGGGTCCGGCTGCTGGTCGCCCACAAGGCAACTCTCGGTCTCGAGCACCGTTATTTCGCCGATCTGCCCGCCCTTCTGGATCCCGGTGACGTGGTGGTCGTCAACACCTCGGCCACCCTGCCGGCCAGCCTCCCGGCGACAACGGTGGGTGGGCCCGCCGCCCTCCAGCTTTCGGGTCGCCTCCCCGGCGGGCTCTGGGTGGTGGAGCTGCGCCACCGCCATCTCGACCCGGCCGACGAGGGTTACCAGACCCGGCCCTGGCTGGACGCCGAAACGGGAACGGTCGTCTACCTGCCGGCGGGCGGTCGGGCGGAGTTGCGTATATCAGCCGCCGGGGGGCTCGCCCCCGGCCGGCTCTGGGTCGCCTCCCTAGAACTGCCCGAACCCGTGCTCGCCTATCTGGCCCGCCACGGCTACCCGATCCGTTACCCGTACGTGAGCCGCCCGTGGCCGATCGACACCTATCAGACGGTGTTCGCCCAGCTGCCGGGCAGCGCCGAAATGCCCAGCGCGGCCCGGCCGTTCAGCGCCGAGGTGACCACCCACTTGGTCAGTCGGGGCGTCGTGTTCGCCCCGTTCGTGCTTCACTGCGGGGTCTCGTCCCTGGAGGCCCACGAGCCGCCCGCACCGGAGTGGTACCGGGTGCCCCCCACCAGCGCCGCCGTCATCAACCAGGCTCGCCGGTCCGGCCATCGGGTCATCGCCGTGGGCACCACCGCGGTGCGCGCCCTGGAGACGGTGGCGGACCCGAGAGGCACCGTTCATCCCGGCGAGGGGTGGACAGAGGTGGTGGTGGACGCCTCCCGGCCTCTCCGGGCTGTCGACGGGCTCATAACCGGCTGGCACGAGCCCGGCGCCTCCCACCTGGCCCTCCTCCAGGCGGTGGCCGGACGGGACCTGGTGGCTGCTTCCTACGCTGAGGCGCTGCAGTACCGTTACCTGTGGCACGAGTTCGGCGACAGCCACCTGGTGATGCCGTGACCGATGCCCCCGCCCCGCCCCGCCCGTCGGAGCCGGTCGAGCTGGCGCCGTCCGAAAGTGCCGGCCAAGGAGTGGCCCTGACGGGCATGAGCCGGCCCCGGTCGAGCCTGCTCTGCGCCATGAAGACCAGTGGAGAGGCGACGGCTGAGGGTTTGGCCGCCGAGCTGGGTTTGACCGTGGCGGCCGTGCGCCAGCAGCTCGCCCCCCTCCAGCAGGAAGGGCTGGTGGCTCATCGTGACGAGCGGTCCGGGCGGGGCCGCCCACGTCGCTGGTACTGTCTGACGCCGGCGGCCGAGACCTTCTTCCCCAAACGCTACGGCCAGCTCGCTAACCAGCTCCTGGGCTTCATCGACGAGGCGGACCCGGGGTTGGTCCGGGACGCCTTTAACCGGCGGGCTGAGCAGCGCCGGGTCCGGGCCGAGGCCCGCCTGGGCGGCCTTGGCTTCGACGCCGCCGTCACCGAGCTCGCCGCCATCCTCGACGAGGACGGCTACCTGGCCCGCGCCGAGAAGGTGTCCGACGGCTTCTGGCGCATAGCCGAGCTCAACTGCGCCATTCTCGACGTTGCCCGACAGCACGGCTCGGCGTGTGCCACCGAGCTGGAGTTCATCCGCTCGGTCCTGCCCGGGGCGTCGGTGGAACGGGTCTCCCACCTCCTGTCGGGGGGCCGCTCCTGCTCCTACGAGATCCGCCTCGAACCCGGCGAGGTCCGACTTCAGCCCCAATCCAGCAATTCACCGACGAGGAGTGGGACGCCGGCCGCCGGGACGAGGTCGAGTCCTGCCAGGCGTGCGCTGGTCCCAAGAAGTCGTCTCTAGCAGTTGCCCGCCCAAACCACGTTGCGTCTCATGGCTAGATCGGGTGGCCTGGGCACATCGGCTGGTTAAGTGGTCCTTTCGGACCTACCACGATGATGGTAACGCCTCGTGACCGGGACCTACGGCTGAGCAAGACGCGTCGGAAGTCTGCACCGATGTTGAACACTCGGCCCGGCAGCGCAAACTGATCAGCCCAGGCGGATCACGACGTCCTCATGAAATAGTTGCGGCGGGATGAGCCCCAGTCGCTCCCAGACGCCCGCCGGAACAGAAGTGTCCGCCAGGTAGAGCTCACCTACCCGCAGGCGAACCGATCGGCCCGACCTTGGGCAGCACCTCCGTTAGGTGGCCGTGCCTCGAACGTGGGGTGTGCCGGCGAATCCAGTGGTGGTACCAAGCCCGTTCGGAGTGTCGTGGGCGAGAACCGGAGCCGGTTGCTGATTGGCCCGTTCTCCATTATTTGGATCAGGTCGATGTGCTTGTCATCAAGCGTCGCCCGCTCGACCCTCGCGCATCTGATCAGCGGTAAGTACCGGTATGCCTGTGCTCCCGACGGTGCCAATCTTGTACTCCTTCTTGTCCGCGTCGGCCTGGATGACGCGTTCGAGCCCGATGCGGCGGGCTTCCTCGCTCGTGCCGCCGATCGCGTCGACGACGGTAGACATAACCCACTACGGAAGGGAGTCGAGCGACCATGAACGTAGGCTTAGGCCTCGGGCTTCGGGTCAGGCTGAGCGAAGAAGTCGGCCACCCGCCCGCAAGGGATCGCCGGCTCTTCGTTGTTCGGAGCGTGGCTAGCAGCGTGCGGCCGGTACCTCGAGATCTACTCGGTGATCGCGAAAAGTGAAACCGCCGACCGCAGGATCGTCGCCCGTCCTCACCGGCGGCTGGTCTTCGTTGAACGCGGGGCGTAGTCGGTCGCTCGGAAGCACCCATGGATGTGGTCGTTGACCACGCCGACGTTCTGCATAAAGGCGTACACACTCGTTGGCCCGACGAAGCGGTAGCCCTGGGACTTCAACTGTTTGGCCAAGGCCTCCGCCTGCGGCGTCGACTTGGGGACGTCGGCCCCAGTCCGCGGTGCTCTCGCGCGGGTGGTCACGTAGGACTGCGCGAGCTCGACAAGGCTGGGCGAGGCCGATCTCATCACTCGGGCGTTGTCGATGGTGGCCTCGATCTTGGCCCGGTTACGGATTATTGACGGGTCCTGCAGCAGCCGGTCTACATCCCCAGCCGTCATCTCGGCGATCCTTGCGCTTTCGAAGCCGTGGAACGCCCTCCGGAACCCCTCCCGCTTGCCGAACACGATCGACCAGCTAAGCCCGACCTCGAATACCCCCAAGGTCAGCGCCTCGAACATAGCCGGCTCTTCGTATGTACGCGTCCCCCAGACCTCGTCGTGGTAGCGGGCAAGCGCACTATCGTTAGCACCGGCCCACGGGCAGCGCGGCATCCCGTCTTCACCGATGACCGCGTCATTGGCCATATGGAGCTCCACGGCGAGTTCGGTAGCCCCAAGGCCTAGCACCACCACCCACGGACGTGTGCGGGAGTTCGTTGGTGGATGGCTGCCATTCGATGGCCAGACGCGCCACCAACGTGTCGCCGCTCATGGGCGCTTTAGGTCGTGGTCGGGAGGCGTGCCGAGCCTCACTCGGCTAACCCACCAGAAACCCCAGTGCTCGAATAGACCTATATCTTCTGAGCGCCACTGCCAATCGCAGGGCATTTCTCCCGCCCGTAGGACGGCGAGGATGGCTGACGCGTTGTCCCGGACGTCCTGGTACGACCAAAGGTCGAACCGGCCGGTCACCCCGTTACGGTCCTCTTCTCGGAAAAGTGGGTTGATGCCTCTCGCAAATTCTGGGATTGCCATTCTTCCCCCTCCAGCATCGGTCTCTTGCCTTGCGGTCGGCCCGTGCCCCAGCCCAGGGCTCAGGTAACGCTACCCACCGTTGCCGCGGTCGATATATGCAGGGAATATCTGCAGTTCGTGGTCGCCAGCCCGCACACCGAATGACCGCCCCATTTCTAAGGCAGTCTCGCCAGCGGCGGGATCGAAGGCGTCGACGTAATCGAGGACCTTAACGTTCGGATTGCCCAGCGGCGGCGTTTGTGATGACGCCCTCCCCATAAGAAGGGCCTACGAGGACGATCAGCCGCGAGATGGTCTTCGAATAAATGGTCAGGCATGCCAATCTCATTTTAGTCCCAGCAACGGGTTCGGGCGCATCGACGGTGTAACCCTTCTGTTGCAGGATGGGTATCACATTGTCCCAGCTGGACGGTCAGCCCGAAGGCGTCGCCCTTGAGACGCTGAGGTTCGAAGATCTCGGCGACGGCCGCACCCGCCTGCACGCCCAGTCGCTCGTCGACAGCTTCGAGGGCCGCTACCAGTGGCTGGCGAGCGGGATGCAGACCGGCGTCGACGAGGGCTACGCCAAGCTGGACTCTCTCATCGCGACGCTATGATAGGCAACCCCGCCGACGAGCACCCGTATCGCCAATTAGTTTGCGGCGACAATTGAGGCCACGCCCCTGCCGGCCTGGGACCACCCTGCGCCGCCGGAAGGCTGGTTTGCCCACCGGACGGCCGTACACCGATCGAGGCGCTGGCCGTTATGACGAACCAGAACCGGGCCTTGAGTTCGTTCTCCGACGGCGAGGTCGATCGTTCGGACGGTGCGGGGTACGAGAGGGATGAGGGCCGGTTGGTGGCCCTTGCCGACGACCCGCAGCACCCGGTGACCCCGCTCGATGGCCATTTCTTCAATGTTGGACTCGCAGGCCTCGCTGGCCCGGGGCCGTTCAACCCCAACAGCGCCGGCGGAGCTGCATGGGCGGTCAAAGCACTCGGCGGTGAAGAGGAACCAGCCCAGCTCTCCATGGTGGAGGCCGCGCCGCTCGCAAGGGTTGACCTTGGGGCGACGCGCGTATTGGGCGGGGAAGCGGCCCGACGTGAGCGAAGCGGTAGAAGCCGCACGCGGTTGATAGCCGCCGGTCGATTGTGGAAGCCGCGAGTCCACGTTCCTCCATGGATGCCCCGTACATTTCCAGATCGGCCCGTGCCGCTTCGAGCACGGGCCGACCTGTTGGAGGGACCATTCGAACAGGGCGTGGAAGCCGTGGCGGTAGGCGTCGAGCTTCCGTCCGCTGTACCGGGCCAGGAACGCAATAGCTGCCAGGTGCGGCCGCATCGTGCACGACCGCGGTCCGCAACTCGCTGGTGTAGTGACGGTGGTCATGGCGCGTCCATCCTGGTGAGGAACCCAGCCAAGCTCGTGTCGATCCGATCGCTGCCGTCCCAACCGACTACCATATGGTGTAGCATATGACGATGGGACGAAGGGAAGTGCTCGTCCAGCTCGATGACGACCTCGTTGACCGCTTAGACCGACTCGCCGAGCAGCAGGGAACCAACCGCTCGGACCTGCTCCGCCGCGGCGCGGCGGCGGTCCTCGAAGCCGCGGAGCGTGCCGACGCTGACCGGGCATTGCAGGACGCCTACCGGCGGCTACCACAAGATCCGGCCATTGTCGCCGCTGCCTCGCGGCTCGCGTCACTTACCGCCCCTGAGTGGTAGAGCGCGGCGACATCATCTGGGCCGACCTCGGGCCACCAGCCGGCCGGCGGCCCGTATGCGTCCTCACCCGTGACGCCGCTATCGCGGTCCTCACCGCCATCACCTGCGCGCCGATCACCCGAACGATCCGAGGGATCCGCTCAGAAGTTGAACTCGGCCCGCCGAGGGCCTTCCCGATCAAAGCGTCATCAGTTGCGACAACCTGATCACCATTCCGGTAACGTTGCTCGACCAAGAACCCGTAGGTCATCTCGATCTCAACAGCCGGATCAGGCTCGACCAGGCGCTCCGTTACTCCCTCGACATTCAATACTGACGGCTGATATCCGGCGTTCGGGGCGCCCGGCCGCCACGATTACGGGCCGGAGTTATGGGACATCCGTCGATGGTTGCGGGATTTCCGGTAACCATCTCGATATGAACGGGTTCCGGCGACAGATCGGGCTTTATCGGACGCGCATAGTTGCCAAATCTGTACTGGGCAAAGACGTCGGCCCGTCCTTTTGTAAATTGGTCTCGTTCGACTGGTCACGGGTTCTCGGGCTCCTGAAAGCGATTCTGACGCGCCTCCGCCGACGGTGTCCTCCTGACTTGAGATGCTCGCAGAAAACCGTGCGGAGCAAAGGGCTTTCCGGTTCCCACCTGGGTAGGCTTATTTGAGGCACCCCTCATGCGGATGGCACCATGGTCAAGGTGCCCAAGGCCGCCTGTAGGGCTCGGCCGTGAGGCCGGCGCGGCCAGGGACCTCGCCAACCACAACGGAGATGGCCCCCTCCACGTGCGGCCCCATGTCCGAGCCCTTCTGCTACTTAGCCCACGGCTTGGGCCGATACGGGGTGGGCCATTACCCCCGTCTGGGTTTCGGGGCCCATCACCACGCTTTTTGACGCGAGGCAAATAGGGCCGCCGACGGGGACGCAGGCTACGCCGTCGAACCCGAGCAAGCGCAAGGCCCTTCTAGCAACGCCGAGGCAAGTGCGAAGGGTGAGGCTGTCGAGGCCCGAGCTGCACCGGCCGATGGCGGCGTAGCCCTGGAGAGATATGAACGTGCAGCCGGAGGCGTCGATGAGGGCATTACGGGCCTCGGTGGCCATCATGGCCGTAAGGGCTGCGTCAAGCTCTTCCTGGTTGGAGATGTCCACCTCGCCGCTCAGACCCAGGACGACCCCGGCGGCAGAAACGCTGACAATCTCGGCCCAAAGGCCCAGGTCAGCTTGGTGCAGGTATTCCACGTTGCAGACCCCCGTGAAACAGCAGATGAGGATTTTCGGTCAGTCGACGTGCTCAGTACAGCGCCACGGCCACAGGCTACAGATCCCCCGCGCCCATCTAAAGGGGCCCTCACAGGACCATCACAATTAGCTCAACAAGCCATCACAACCGGAAAGCAACGCCGGTTGAAACCTGGCCCGTCCGGATGCGGGCTTGCCCCGCTCACCTGCGCTGGGGCGCTTTGGACTGAGATGTCCCGGCGGGCCCGCGCCGCTGATCCGCCACGATCGCGCGTCGATCTTCTTGCCGCCCGATGTGGCGCGACTTCGGCGGGTCGTCCGAGATCGCGCCTTGGCGCATGACTCTTCCCCTACCGCAGCCGTGAGCAACGGCCTGTTATCGCTCGCTCTGTCGTTCGTCGGCTCTACGACGGTGTGTAGCCGGGTTCACCGTCCCAGCTCGACGCACGAGGCGGTCAAGGCGTCCCTGACTCGCGGGCACCACTATCGCCGATGACATCCGCCGACCGGCTCTGGATGGCCGTGCAGGCCGGGGTTGAGCATTCCGTCCCTTCGCAGGCCGACACGGCACCCGTCCCCGCGGCCGGCTCCTGCTGGTCACCCAACACGATCAGATCGCTTCGACGCTCGATCAAGAAGATTCAAAGTCTCAGCCCCTTAAGAAGATGAAGCGACTCACGCGCCAAGTCGCACCATCCGAAACGCGCGGCAAGACCATCCCCGATCCCCTGTGGCCAGACCGCGATTGACCGCGGGGCCGCGCCAGAACGACAGACGTGTGCCTCCCCGGCGAGGTGTTCAGTCCGCACCGACTCGGCAGGGATTTATCGACCAATTTATAGAAGTCACATAATACCCGCCCATAACGAACTGAGAACCGACGGTGCACTCTCCATTTTTGAGCGTGCGGGGTAATGGTGCGGAAATGATGAACGGGGCTGCGAATAACCCGGTCTAAACGCTATCGGTGGCTGGTTGCGTTACATGACGGCTCGCTGTTGGCCTCGACGAGGTTGGGACTTCCTGACACGGGCCCCGTTGTCTAGCTCTTCGCCGCGATCGAATCCCTCACGTAAAGCATCAGGCCGCAGAGGGTGCCACCGACCGATCGAGAAGACAACTTTCATGTCATTTCATGTGTCGGAGGAGGGACTTGAAGGGTTACTCCCCTCCCCCCGGAGGGTTCATTGTCGGCCCCGAGCCATGGCTACCAGCGGCGTGACCAGCACGATCAGACACCGCCGACCTGACAGGCGCTGTTGAAAGCTCGTCAGCAGTCCCGCACTGACACGTTGCCAGGCAGCCACAGCTGTCACGGGCTCGACGACTACGACGACGCCACCGAGATCCGACCGATGCATATCGCCTTCCTGGTCGACGACTCCACCTTTGATGCCGCTCACCGCCGGCTCCTGGACGGCCACGTACCCACCTATGCCGACCCGGGTCGAAGCCAACCCGGGCAGATCAATCACCGCTACGGCGGCCGTGGGGTCTACTTCGACGATCCCGATAAGCACCTCTTCGAGCTGATGACTGCTCCTTATCGCCCTTGACCCTCTGCCTCATCTATCTGCACGTCTAGGGGGGCGGGCGCTAGCGCTAAGAGCCTGAATAGGGGAAAACAATTGTCAGGCCGCCGGTGTGGGGTGCCGGGACGGCCGGGGTGCCGCCGTAACCTGAGTTGGCCAACTGAGCCATGGTCTTGAAGGGGTACAGGTCACCCGAGTAGCTAATATAAACGGGGCCGGCCGCGCTGAGCACGACGCCATTGGCGATGGGGGCGCCGGTGTCGGCCGAGGTCACGGAGCCCTGAAGCTCCGCGGCTGAGTTGGTCTTCCGGACCTGCATGAGGGTAGCCGGTGTCGGGATGCCGAACGCCTTGCCCCCGGCGAAGGTGAAGAACGTGCCGGCCGAATTGACGATCGCGCCGTCGGCCCTAGTCGCCAGGGCCGTCAGCCCGGCGGCAGCGTTCGACCCCACGGTGAGCCCGCCCAGGTTCGGCACTGTGATGACCATGGCTGGGTCATAGCCGTCGTGGAGGTACTGGCCGGGGGTGGCGAAGGGGTGCAGCTCGCCGTCAGTGCCGACGACGTAGATGGTGGTGTTGCCGTCCACCTCCCGGGTGGACACGGTCACGCCAGAGCGGGGGGCCACCGTCGTCGGGGCCGAGGCCCCCGCTGGGGCGGCCAGCACTTGGGCGGGGTCCACCTTTTGCACGGCCGCTAGTTGTCTGGCCGATGCGGCAAAGGCGCGGCCCCCGGCGAATACGTAGTGGGCACCGGCGAAGGTCACTATCCCCCCATTGGGGTAGCTCCCGTTGGCGTGGGGGAAGGGCGGCAGCGGTGCCGGCGCTGTTGTAGTTGTCGTCGTCGGGCCCGGGCCGGGGGGCACCGGGGCGGCGACCGTCAGGACCGCGGTGCCCGTGTTTCCCGTACCGCCGTTAGCCGAGCTGACCGCCCCGCTGGTGTTGGTGAAGGTGCCCGCGCTGTTCCCGGTGACGTTGACCACCACGGTGCAGGTGGCGCTGGCGGCGACCGAGGCTCCGGTGAGCGAGATGGTCCCCCCTCCAGCGCCGGCGTTGGCCGTCCCGCCGCAGCTGTCGGTAAGCCCGTTGGGGGTCGAGACGACCAAGCCGCTAGGCAACGTGTCAGTGAACGCCACCCCGGTCAGCGCCGTCCCCCCGTTCGGGTTGGTGATGGTGAACGTAAGCGTGCTCGTCCCGTCGATCTGGACCGAGGCCGGGTCGAAGGTCTTGGCGATCGACGGGGGGACTATGACGGCGGTGACCACCACCGGCTCGAGGGCGGGGCCGCTCGTCACCGGGTTGTTGTTGCTGTCGCCGTTGTAGGTGGCGACCCAGTAGACGGTCCCGATAGCCATGGGCGTGTAGCCGGCGCTCGTAGCGACACCGCCGACGAGGTTCTCTGTGTCGGTGAACAGCGGCGTGCCGGTCCCGTTCGGGTTGTTGTACAGGTTGAACGTGACCGTCCCGGTCGGGTTGTCGCCGGTCACGGTGGCTCGGTCCGCCATCGAGGAGCCCACCGTCGCCTTCGCCGGCTGCGGGCTCGTGGTGATGGACGGAGTGGCCGGGGACAAGGTGATCGTCCCCGAAGTGCCGTTGACCGAGTTGGTGGTGGTATCGGTAGCGGTCACGGTCTGGGATCCGGCCGTGGCCAAGGCGACGCCACTGAAGGTGTGGGTGCCGTTGTCGCCGGCGGTGAAGGTGTAGTCCGCCGGCAGCACCACGCCCGAGCCGGTATCTGTGGTGGTGAAGTGCACCGTCCCGCGGTAGGTGGTGGCGACGTTGTTGAACGCGTCCACGGCGCTGACCGTCACGCTAAAGGGCGTGCCGGCGGTGACGCTGGGGGGCGCGCTCACCGCCAGGCGGGCGACTGCCGCGGGAGTGACGGTTACCGGCTCGCCGGCGAGGCCGCTCGTCACTGGGTTGTTGTTGATGTCGCCGTTGTAGGTGGCGACCCAGTAAACGGTCCCGGTCGCCGTTGGAGTGAAGCCGGCGCTAGTAGCGACCCCGCCGACGAGGTTCTCTGTGTCGGTGAACAGCGGCGTGCCGGTCCCGTTCGGGTTGTTGTAGAGGTTGAAGGTGGCCGTCCCGGTCGGGTTATCGCCGGTCACGGTGGCTTGGTCCGCGATCGAGGAGCCCACCGCCGCCGTCGCCGGCTGCTGGCTCGTGGTGATGGACGGGGTGGCCGGGACGACCGTAAAGGTGATAGTCACCGACGGGTCAATCGAATGCGTGAGCGTCCCCGTGTAAGTACCTGCCGCAGCGGTGGCGGGTACGGTCACCGCTACCGTCGGGTCCCAGGTTGCGGTGTTGTCTCCGACTCCGTCAGTACCGGTAACGACGGTCTGGGCCGAGTTGGCCAGCGTCACGCTCGTCGGGGTGACGGTGATCACCCCCGTCGTCGTGATCGTCCCGGGTGCGTACGAGGCGTCGGTGGCCGGGATTGTCTGCGTACCGTTGGCAAAATCGGTCTCAGCGGCCGTCACGGTCCAACTTGCGGAAAGTAGCGCCCGGTCATCCGTAGCGCTGACCGGCCCGATTTGGGCGCTGATCGTGGTGCCCGGCGCACCCGAGCCCAGGTTGGCCGAGACGGGCGTACTCAGGGTGAGCGCTCCCGAGGTGACGGTGAAGGTGACTGTGACCGACGCCGTCGAGGTCGTGCCGGTAATCGCCTGTGTCAGCGTCCCCGTGTAGGTGCCTGCTACAGCGGCGGCAGGGACGGTCACCGCCACGGTCGGGTCCCAACTTGCCGTGTTGTTCCCTACTCCGGCTGTACCGGTAACGACGGTCTGGGCTGTATTAGCGAGCGTCACGTTCGTCGGGGTGACTGTGATCGTCCCGGTCGTCGTGATCGTGCCAGCTATGTATGAGGCGTCGGTGGCCGGGATGGTCTGCAGACCGTTGGAAAAATCGGTCTCAGCCGCCGTCACCGTCCAGCTCGCGGACGCTAACGCCCGGTCATCCGTAACCGTTACCGGCCCGAGGGCGGCGGTGATCGTGGTGCCGGGGGCACCCGAGCCCAGGACCGCCGAAGCGGGCGCACTTAGGCTCAGCGGCCCGCTGGCGGATGCGTGGAGGGCCGACATGCCTAGCACCCCCACCGTCACTACAACCGTCGCGACCACCAGTCGGATTCTCATGTCTTCCCCTCAAAACGTTCCGGGCTGGCTTCGAGCGAGCTCTGACCAGAAAGTTCAAAGACGTTACTCTGACAGTGGTCGGGAGGCAACAGCCGCATAAACGGCCGCTCAAGGGCAAATGGACGTCACACCTCCTCACGGGCCGCGAATCGGGGACTTCAGGACGCGCTGCCCAAGATATGAGCGACATAAGGACCTATCGTGGGCACCCTGAAACCATTAAGTTGCAAGGGGAAACGCGCCCATAAGCGACGGCACGGGAGCGTGCAACGCGACAAATCTGCCTTATAAGTCAGCACGTAACGCGTCGCGGCAGTCAGCCACAAGCACAACATTATGTCGGGTTGGCAAGGGCCGGTTTTGCTGTTCACGGGAATCCACCGTCCCCGGATACGAGTGCCTAGGCACGGTGCCTCGTAACCCACGGCCAAATACTCTGTTCCCGGCTCTTGCCCGTACAGCGGCGATGACCTCGTAGACGAAGTTCCGGGACACCCGTCCGGCGCACTTCGTGTCAATGAGGTTTCGAATGTCGTCCAGGAACCATTGCCGTAAGGGGGGGTCCAAGGCCAAGACGAGGGAGTCGGTCTTGAGCCACCCGACGTAGGAATCGGTCGTGTGGAGCCTCGGGATCTCGAAGCGGTGACGTTGGACATCGCGGAACTCGGCCCGTTCCTCAAGTTCCGGGTACTTCACTGGTGCATCTTGGGGCGCAGGCGGTTCAAAGAACGGGTCATCTCTGAGCCCCCAAGTAATAGAGCGCGCTCCCGGCGGGAACAGCGGCTGCGTCGTCCATAACAGGCCACGAAACTGCTAATGCGTAGCGGTCACGAAGTTGTCTGACTTGGTTCGCCGGACGTAAGCATGTAACTGTCGCGGCGGGAGACGGGCCGTGACCCATCGGCGGTCGTCGGCTCCGAAGAGCCGAGACTGGGACGGTGCTTTGCGCCGTCGGATCATTAGTGCGATCACGATGGCGGTGTAGACGGCCAGGACGATGTTCGTGACAACATAGAACAACAATCCTCCAAGCGGCATAAACGAGGTGAGGCCTGCTCGGGCGGGGTCGGCGAAGATCACGATGGCGCCCACCGTCAGCCCGAGCCCGTGCAGGGCCTGCATGACCAGACCGATCACATAGACCAATAGCCAT
Source organism: uncultured Acidimicrobiaceae bacterium (assembly GCA_963750465.1). Taxonomy (GTDB): domain Bacteria; phylum Actinomycetota; class Acidimicrobiia; order Acidimicrobiales; family Palsa-688; genus Fen-671. The sequence continues at coordinate 21,937 of CAVVRE010000001.1, read as the reverse complement.
CCTCGAAGAGCCGATGGCAAGCCAGGTCGAGAGGCGCTGCCTCTGACGTCGATGGGAGTGGTCGATAAGTTCATATTTTCAGAGTCGTCCATGACAGCTCGGTTATCGATGACGGCGGCACCCGTCTTTCTGGTTCGGTTAGCCGTACCCACCCATGACGTCAATGCCTTGTAGTGCCCTCGAGCGCTCGACCTTGAGCGTGAGCGAAGTATCGGGGTGCTCTCGCTTCGAGTCAGGCCATCCGATCGTTGTCATGTCGATCCTCGCTTCCGCGGCATCTGCCGAACGGCCGGCGACGTGCAATTGCGCGAGCGCCCCGCCACCATCGAAACGCTGCTCGACGGGCCTCGTGCGTAGGGTACAGGCGCCTCCGTCATTCCGACCAGGACTTTCGTCCTTGAGAAGCGTTCGGCGAGCCCCACCCTGTTGGGCTCCTGTTATGTGCCGCGGCGTAGAACGCTCCCATGGGACCTAACAGAACACGCGGGCGGGAACCGTGTTGAACGCCCTTATCCGCGTCAGATGCCGGCCACGGCTGCCGCGGGTGCGAACCACTGCCACTGTCATCGCCGCGACCGCCCTGGTCCTGCTGGCCGCGGCGTGCGGCTCCAGCCCATCCTCCAGCGGTTCTGGCAGCAGATCGAATGCGGGAGGGTCGACCAGCTCTCAGCCGACGACGTCCCAAAAGGCACTCGCCTTCGCCCACTGCATGCGCGCGCACGGCGTCTCGAACTTCCCCGACCCCGACAGCGGCGGACAGTTCGACAAGGTCACCCTGGCCCAACTTGCGAACAGCACCTCCCGCTACCAAGCGGCCAGCCGCACCTGCCAGCACTTGCTCCCGACCCCGTCCGTCGCGCAGCAGCGCAATGAGGCGGCGCAGGCGCTGCAGTTCTCCCGCTGCATGCGCTCGCACAGCGTCTCGAACTTCCCCGACCCCGACAGCAGCGGCCGCATTCCCGACCCCGCCTCATTCGGAATCGATCAGGGTTCGCCGCAGTTCGAGGCGGCAAACCAGGCGTGTGGGAAGTACCGGCCCCCTTACATCCCCTCGAATTCCGCCTACAACGCATACTCCCGGACAACGGGGTCATGAGTGCGGCGACAATCAGGCCAAGGTGTGCGCTGCCCGCGCCGGATGCCAACCGCTCGCCGGAAGCACGATCATCCACCGGAGGGACCATGGTGAACGACAACCGCGGGTGGCCCAGGCGTCGCCCAGGCCCTCGGGGTCTACTGCCTTCAGCTTGTCGCGCTCGGCCCTAAGCCTGACGCGCTCGGCACTGCGGCTTTCCACGTGAGCAGCTTACGAGGGGGCACCACCTCGATCCCGTTGAGGCGGAGCCCTCCATTGATCGGGTTACGCGGTGCCGGGATGGCTGCCCTGTTGCCTCGGCACCCTTGGCCAACTCGGAGGAATTCCTTGGCGTTCCCGTGCTGGCCGAGTGGGTTTCGAGGCCTGAACAGGAGCTCGAGGAGGCATTTTGGGAGATGTCAATATGTGCGGCAGGGACTGCGTTCTTGGCGAGCGCTAAACCGTCGATCCGGGTGGGTCTAAGTCCCGCCGAGGCTGGTGTTAGGGGCGCTCGTTCGGGGTGAGTCACTTTTACAAGGAAGGCCTCGGTGTTTCAGCCTGAGGGGCCGCGCGCCATGCGTCTCTGGACTGCGCCGACTCGACTGGCGGGCAGCGTGACGTACGGCATCAGCTTCGGCCGGTAAGCCAGGCTTCACCAGCACCGTCGCCGGGCGCCCCTGGGCCGCCCGCAACCAGCAAGGTCATCGGCAATCTTGAATCTCAACTAACGAGAATGAACGATGCCCTAGGGCTGCATCGGAGAAACGCTGGCGTTTAGAGGTGGGCTACGATCTCTTCGTCTATTAGGGCTGTTATCGAGGTTCGCGGGGAGCCCCCTTCCACGTGGGCGGTCACGGTTACCACCGCTTCCTTATCCGGGGAGATTATGCAGAGCTGGCCGTAGAGGCCTGCCATTTTGTACGTCTTTTCCCCGGGGGTGCACCAGACGCCGAGGCCGTAGCTGTCCGAGAGGCGGAAGCCTTCGTATGTCGGGTCCTTCACGGTCGGGACGGTTTCTGTCGCGATTCGTGCGCAGTATTCGGCGGGGACCAGCTGGCGGCCTTCGTGGCGGCCCTCGTCTAGCAGGAGGCGGCCGAAGCGGGCCAGTTCGCACGTCCTCAGGTAGAGAGCGCTCTCCGCTACCGGGTGGCCGAGGGGGCAGGTGTGCCACTGGGGGTTGTGGATGGCCAGCGGGGTGAAGAGGCGGGGAAGCAGGTAGTCGCGGACGTTGGCGCCGGTCGCGGCGCGCAGGGCGCGGGCCGCTACGTACGGGCCGATGCCGGTGTACCTGAAATACGTGCCGGGCTCGTGCGCCAGCGGGGTCGCGAAGAAGTCAGCGGCCAGGTCCGGGACCACGACGGGGTCGCCGTCGCACCAGGAGTGCGGGCTGCCGGACGTCATCATGAGCAAGTGCCGGAGCGTGACCTGGTCCAGGCCGGGCGCGGCAGAGCCGGCTAGCTCGGGGTAGTACTTGAGGGCGGGGTCGTCCAGGGCGAGGCGGCCTTCGGCTTCGGCGATGCCAAGGGCTACGGACGTAAAGGTCTTCGAGACCGACCGCACGTCGACTCGGTCGTCCGAGCGGAGCCTGCGTTCGACCGGCTCGGCACCGCGGCGGTAGATGTGCACTCCGTAGAGTTCCATGCCCTCTCGTTCGGCGGACCGGACCAGGGCGTCAATGAGTTCGCGCATTGTGGGGAGCCTAACAACGGGGTCTGACAGTCCCGGCCCAGGGCATCGTTCATTGGCCGTGCGTCAGTTTTTAGGTAGCGAAGATCATCTTCGTGGCGGGGTAGCGAGGCCGCCTTGCTGACCGCCGTCGACTAGCGCGTTGTCGCTGTTGTTGCTCTCGTTACCGGGAAACGTCGTGCTGTGTGGCTGGCCTCCGGGTAAGCCGGCGTGGACCTTGGGAGGTGACGCCGCTACGCTACGTCGGCTCCTTCGGCCCGAATTCGCCGCGCCGAGGCTTACATACCGGTCGAGGACATTCCCGGACGGCTGTTGCTGGTCGGCGGCGGGCTGGACAGGGTCTGGCCGCCAGCGGCCATGGCGGACGCCATTTCTCGGCGCCGGCAGCGTCACGGCCCGCACCGCGATGTCGTGCTGCAATATCCCGACGCTGGAGACGAGCTGGCGATTCTCGGACCCGCGGACTTGGCCGGCGCCGCCCCACCGCGGCGGGGTCATGGGCCGCGGGTGATCATCACCGACATTGATCGTATCGGCACGCGTCAAACCGGCGAACCGGCGCGCCAGTTCATCGGTCTAGACCACCGAGCTGACGCCTGGCACCACCTGTTGAGCTTTCTCGCCTCCCTGTCGGAACCGAGCGCGGCATAAGGCTTGGATTCCGACAACATAACGACACCAGTGGCAGCAATCGCGAGGCACAAATAATCGGCGTTCTGCATTTAGTGATCAATTTAGAGAAAGCACATAATACCCGCCCCATAACGACCTCAGAACTGATACTGCACTCTGCGTTTTGAGCATTCGGGGTAATGGTGCGGAAAGGATGAACGAGGCTGCGAATAACCCCGGTCTAAACACTAACTGTGGCTCGTTGCGTTACACGACGGCTCGCTCTTGGCCAAGACGACATTGGGACTCCCTGACAAAGACCCCGTTCTCTAGCTCTTGGCCACCATCGAATCCCTCACGTAAAGCATCAGGCCGCAAAGGATACCACGGACCGGTCGAGAAGGCAACTTTCATGTCATTTGATGTGTCGGAGGGGGGACTTGAAGGGTTACTCCCCTCCCCCGGGCGGTTCATCGTCGGTCCCGAGCTATGGCTACCAGCAGCGTGACCAGCACTATCAGCCGGCTCACCGGAAAAGTCGAGTGGCTCGGCCAGATATCAGACGCCCTCTTGGCCCAGTCCGTCATCGACCGGTTGAAGTCGGCCGCCTAACGAGGTCGTGCTGGGAGGCGAGTCTTACCGCCAACATGAAACCCGGGCGCCCGGTTCGAACCGCCGCGCCCAGGCCACGCCGACGCTATTGACCCATCGGGCGCCACCCGCGATCATCACCGCCGCCACACTGGTCAACGGGATAGGCGATCCCATCGACCTGGCGGGCGACGGCGCTACATGGTAGCGAGCCAACACCACCCGGTGCGTTGTCTTCTTCCCGCCGGCGAGGGTTATGGTCAGCTCTCCGACAATCGCCTTTGGCGAATGTGTGCTCAGGACGGAGCCGGCGTGTGCGGTTTCCCGAACAAGACCGTCTCCGACTTCCCGGCGGGGATAGTAAAGCGGTCTTCAGCCACGCTGACGTTGCGGGCCGACTTTCCTTTACCCTCCACGGCCGTCAAGCTGCCGGCACCGACGCACCTAATGCTCGGACTGCACGCCACCTTGACCTCAACCGCGGAAGGCGTCACGACCCTCTTCGCTGCCACTTGACAATTGCGGGACGTTCGCGACCAGGTAGTGTGGGTCGTTCTCGAATGTGATGGCCACCTTGCCATTAGCCGTCGCGATACCCGCAGTCTTTATGCCGTTCACGGTAAGGGAATAGATAATGTCGCCAGCCTGGATTGACGGGTCTGTGATGGTCAACGTGATCGGGCTCGTGGCGGTAGGCGATATGCCATTAGGCGCCAGCCATGCCACGGCGAAAGAGATCAGTTACGACTGGCCGGCGGAAAACTTCCCGAGAAGCTGTGCGGGGTTTTTGATGGAGAAAAGGCCGACGGTTGTCCCATTAGGCAAAGCTCCTGGAGGGACGGTGACGTCGGCGCTGGCCTTGCCCGCCCCGCTGGTCAGGGACCCCTCTCGCCCCTACCGTTGCCGTGACGGGCGCCCCGAAGATGCCAGATGGCGTCCCGGGAGGGAAAGGAACTGTGGTCGACCTAGTAGGCGGCGTGGTGGGGGCGGGGGTGGTGGTCGCTGTCGCCGGCGGAGGTAGGGCCAGACCGATCCCACCGCCGCCACCGCTCACGGGGTTCCCCGTTGACGCCGTAGTCGTAGTGGTCGAAGAGGTGGGCGTGGTTGACATAGGCGGCGCTATTGTCAACGTCAATTGCTCTAGCAACGAAAAAACGGGCGGGACGTGTCCCTCCGTTATCTGAAGTGCAATCCCCGTGGGGTTCTGATGTCCGATGAGTCTGACGTTCGGCGTAAATCCCGGGCGCGACCACAAGGATTCCTCCAACAGCCCGACCGGCGCCACGCCGGACCGATAGCCGAACTTTTTGACGCTTCTCGAGACCGGCGCAACGGTGCAACGGGTGGTATGCGCATCCGGGTCCAGGCTGTTGCCGGCCCCGCAGAGTCTAGATTGCCCACATTCGCAAGACTGGGAGCGGATGGTCCGACTCACGGCTAATGTCCGACCCGTCGGAGCGTCCCGTGAACCAGGCGAGCAACTGAGCCTGCGTGGCCAGGAGGGTGTTGGTGGGCTGGCCCCTCCCCACGTGCCAGCACCTGCCCGAGTCGGTTGCCACCAGGTCCACCGTGGGTTCGGCGGGCCCCCGGGCACGGCCCTCCACGATGCCGTCCAGAAAATCACTGGTGAACTGGACGGGCCAGGAGGATGGTTCATAGCCCATATCGAGGTCGACGTGATGAATGAGAACCTCCGCCAAACGAGACCGGATGACGAGGTCGGCTGGGGTGATCGTCCAAAACGGCGACGCGAGAGGGCACTTGGTGGGCGCGCCTTCTGGAGGTCTGGTTGCTGCGCGACCGACTGAGTGACCGGATTCTCTTACCCGACCTGGCCGAAGAACTCGGCGTCCGTTATCACGAGCACTACCGAACCTCCCGCCAACTCGGCCTCGAGCTCAAACGGCATCCAACGAACCGACAATCCGAGGTTCCTCTCGAGGCGGCGAGACTCTTGCGCGTCGAGCATGCTCGCGTCCGGGCGCTGCACGAGCGCTCGATGAAACTTACTGTCGCAGCGCGGCAACTGAACCTGGCGGTAAGCACCGTCTGCATGATGGCAAAGCGGGGAGAGCTCGACGGCGATCCCGAGACGACAGCAGCGGGGCGCGATTCGTCTCGCGCGCCTCTGTTGAGAAGTGTCGGATCGCGCGTATCGGAGATTCGCCAGCGAGGAAGCTCGATCAAGAAATCGTGCCGCTCGCCGACGTCACCCGATTCACCGGCCGCAGCTGGGTCGAGCTATTCGACCTTGCACGCGCCGGTCCTCGAAGAAGTTCCTGGCCGTGGGAAGTGCGAGCTCACCGCGGAAAGTCTGCCCATACATGGACGGCAAGCGCCTGACATCCACCCCGGCACATTTTCGGTGCATTCGAGTAGACGACTCGTCAGGATCTCAGGAGGCAACACGTGGATGTGTCAAGGCGTTTACGGCTTCCACGCTTACCGGGCCATCGACTTGGAGCCACCCCTCCCGGAGAGTGAACGAACGGAAGGATTCGGCGGTTTGCGACACCGTTGGGGGCCAATAGAAGTGCTCGACCGGTGAGTACAGCGGTATCTCGATCCGCCCGATGGTCGGAAGAGGCTTGAGGATGCCCTTGCCGAGCTCTGCCCGCTCTGGCCGGACCTTTTGGAGTAGTAGGGGACCGACCTGAAAGGGTGTAGTAGCTCACAGTGGCAACGACCCCTTCGGCGTGATCATGAGCGAGGGCGAACTGGAGGGGGCCTGCGTTGCCTTCGATAGCACCGGCGGTCACGAGAATATGCACCGGCGGTCGCCTGTCCCGCATCACCGTACGTCGATCCATCTCCGTGAAACGTTGGCCACTCCGAGCAGTGTGCTCCAGGACCATCGCCGTGGTCTCCCTCCCGGCTGGCTGGCCACAGAAGATGCAGACCCTGGCTGTCCTGACCATGTCCGAAGCCTACGCCTGCCCGAATTGCAAGGCTGTAATTTTCCGCTGGCACAAGTGAGCACAGGTAGCCGCTGGGTTGCCTCGCCGGCTCAATTGCTGGCGCAATAGCGACAGGGCTGGCACGCCACGCGTAGCTTGGTCCCCATGGCAGGCCAGTCGTTGCGTGAGCTGGTGGATTCCATCACGGTCGATGCGTATGGGGCCGAAGAGCAGTTGACGGCGTTCTATACCGTCTTCGAGGAGGAGGTCTCGCTGCCTTGCGCGGCCAAGATCCTGGACGTCGATGTTGAGGTCTTGGCGTTCGACCTTGAGGGGGACGAGCGACGAGGTGTGGTTGCCCGTTGTTGTCAGCCGAGCGGGCCGACTGGGGTCGTATCGCTGGTCGATGTCCGTTTTGAGTCCGGTACGGTCGCGGCGTGGTTGCATGCGGCGTTCCGGGGCTGGCTGGGGCTCAAGACGTTCCCCGCTCGGCCGCCTGAGGGGTGGGCGTGGCCGGAGGAGTGAGCTCCTGAGCGGGTCACGGTAGAGATGGTGGGCAGCACGTCTCGAGTCGGAGGCAGCTCAAGGTCGGCCTGTGACGATGCGGCTGGCGAGCTGGAACGCGTTCGAACCGAACTAGTTGCGGCGAGAGCTGAGATCGCCCGGCTCGAAGCGGAGAACGAACGGCTCCGTTCGGCTGGAGCCGATGCGATCACTTCCGCAGCGCACCGGTCGCAGCGGGCACCGAGGCTATTTCTCCCAGCGGAGGAGCCTCCGGTTCGAGTCGACGCGAGCTCTTCGCGGGAGGAGAAGATCCGCCTCTTCCGATCGTTTTTTGCCGGACGGGCGGACGTGTATGCACAGCGGTGGGAGAACCCGTCTACGAAGAAGTCCGGTTGGTCACCCGTAACCGCGGGCGGGCGCTGGTCTCGGGACCAGGCGTCGCGCCACTACGCGCCGATAGATGACACGGTCATCGACGAGCACCTCTCGGGCCGCATCGTCGCCGGGGTGTACCCGCTGATCGACGGGGACCGCTGCCACTTTCTGGCCTGCGACTTCGACAAAGGCTCTTGGCTCCTGGACGCCCTGGCCTTTCTCGAAGTGTGCGACGGCGCCGGCGTCCCTGCCTGTCTTGAGCGGTCGCGGTCGGGCAACGGGGCGCACGTGTGGATCTTCTTGGAGGAGCCGGTTGAGGCAGCGGTGGCTCGGCGGCTCGGGACCGGGCTGTTGCGCGAGACCATGGCCGTTCGCGTGGAAGTTGACCTCACTAGCTACGACAGGCTCTTCCCCTCCCAGGACTTCGTGCCGCAGAAGGGATTCGGCAACCTCATTGCCCTCCCGCTCCAGGGACGGTCCCGGAAGCAAGGCAATGCCGTCTTTCTCGACCCGACAACCCGTGAGCCCTGGCCCGACCAGTGGGCGTTCCTGGCCTCTATCCGACGGCTACCTGCTGCTGAGGCCAGAAGCATCGGCGACACCCTTCGCGTCGCTGCCGGTCCCGGGTCAGCCGGAGCCGCCTTCATAACAGGCGCCAAACGGAGCGGGCCGCCTCCGCCTCCAGTGGTCACGGCCACGCTCGAAGCGATGCTGACCATCGACAGGATAGGCCTGCCCCCGGATCTCGTGGCCTCGTTCAAGCACCTCGCTTCGGTTCATAACCCAGAATTCCACCAGCGCGAGCAGCTACGGCTCTCGACCTGGAACACGCCGAGGATGGTCCGCTGCTACACCGAAGATCTCGACCGGCTCCACCTGCCCCGAGGGCTGCTCGACGAAGCCGCCAAGATTGTGGAGTCCGCCGGCAGCAAGCTCGAAGTTGACGACCAGCGTCCTAGCGCACCGACAAGGTCGTTCACCTTCAGCGGCCAGCTCAGCGCGGCCCAGGATGAAGCCGTCGCGAAGTTGGCCCGCCATGAGCTCGGCGTGCTCGTCGCGCCGACCGGAGCGGGCAAGACGGTCATGGCCTGCGCCCTCATCGAGCGGCTCTCCACGCCAACCCTCGTGCTGGTGCACACCAAACCCCTCGCCGAACAATGGCGCCAACGACTGACCGACCTGCTCGGCCTCACCAGACGTGAGATCGGCCAGCTTGGCGCCGGGCGGACTCGGCGCAGCGGAATCGTCGATTTGATGACCCTCCAGACTCTGGCCCGTCGCGACGATGCCGCTGAGGTTTTCGATGGCTACGGCCTCGTAGTCGTTGACGAGTGTCATCACCTGCCGGCAGTAACATTCGAGCGCTGCGTGCGCCTGGCGGCCAACAAGCGCTGGGTGGGATTGACTGCCACTCCTCGCCGCCGCGACGGGCTCGAAGGTATCCTCCACATGCAGCTCGGGCCCGTTCGCCACACCATGAACGAGGACGCTTCGGGCGACAGTCCTTGTCCGTCGGGACCTCGTCGTGCACGAAACCTTGACCGACCCTGACACGCCAGAAGATGCCGCTGTGCAGACAGTCCTCGGACGGGTAGCAGCTGATGAGGAACGAACCCGCGGCATCTGCGTCGACGTCGCTGACGCGCACCGACGAGGCCGAAACGTGCTCGTATTCACCGACCGTACCGAGCACCTTGAAGCCCTCCGAGGCGAACTGAGCTCGCGTCACAAGCTCGAGCCCGCCGTACTGAAAGGCGGGACCGGCAAGAAGCTGCATAAGGCGATCCTCGAAGGACTCCGAGAGGGTGACGTCCCAATTCTGCTGCTGGCCACCGGCGCCTACCTCGGCGAAGGCTTCGACCTCCCCGAACTGGACACCCTGTTCCTGACCTTCCCGATCTCCGGTCGGAGCCGGGTCGTCCAGTACGTCGGCAGGGTCACCCGAGCCTTTCCCGGGAAGACCAGCGTCGAGGTCCACGACTACCACGACAGCCTCCACCCACTCCTCCGGCGAATGCACCAACGCCGCCTCAGCGCCCTCAAAGGCATCGGATTCACCCGAACCGTCTCGACAGGAAGTTCATCGCTGGCCGTCCGCCGAGCGCGTGATTGTCCCCAGTCCGGACACACTGGTGTGCAACCCTGATTGGTCGTGGCAGCCCGCCGATCTGGAGCAGTTCCGTCTGCGAAGAGGCCATCGAAGTGGACCGTCGAGTACTACGTCACGGCCTCGGGAAGCTCGCCGGTGCTGGAGTGGGTCCGCCGGCTCCCCGAGCCCAAGCGGGCGGCGTGGCTGGCGTTCGTGGACTTCGCCCTGTTACCGATGGGCAAGGACATTGCTCATTCCGGCTATGTGAAGCCCCTCGGCCAGGGTCTCTTCGAACTGCGCGTCGACCATAACCCCGCCGAGTTGGCCCAGGTCTTCGGGGCGGATCCCTCCACCCGCCCTGAGCTGACTGAACTGACAGCCGAGGGGATCCTGCTCCGAGTGTTCTGCACCTTCTACGGTGACAAGATCGTCCTGCTCCTGTCAGGCCTCGACAAGGGAGCAGACCCGAAGGCCCAGCCGAGAGCCATCCGAACCGCTCGGAAACTCCTGGCCGACTGGCAGGCAGAGCAGGCCCCGGCGAAGCGGACTTCGCGCAGGCGCTGACTGACGTGCCGATCCTGTGTATAGTGATGGGGTAAAGGCCATCACTCTTGGGTGGTCTAGACACAACCCCGAGGAGTGCCGTGCCTACCGTCCGTCACGACGACATCCGAAACGAGCTGTTCGGTGACCTCAGCGAGAATGGCCGTCACCAGTACGAGGCTTTCGGGGCGGTGCACGAAGCCCATCAGGTCACGGCCCGGCTCGCCGAGTTGCGACAAGCTGCGAACCTCTCCCAACGTCAGGCGGCGAAACGTGCCGGGGTCGACCAGGCTGACCTTTCTCGAATCGAGTCCGGCCAAGTCACCCCATCTCTGCCGACGCTGCTCCGACTGCTCGAAGCGGTTGGAGGCACGTTGATCGTGGCCCGTCAGAGCGCTGCATCTCCGGCGTCAGAGGAGAAGAGGAGCGAGGTCAAGGCAACACGACGGTCGGCATAGCGGTGTCGGATTCGCACTCCCGGGGGTCTGCGCTGGTTCGCGTTTCTGGGACTCGAACGCGAACGGCGGCGACTGAGTAGTGCAGGGCCTCGGGCGGCTGCGTATGCCACTCGAGCGCGTCCAAGCTGTCTAAAGCCACCGCACCTCTCCTCTCGGTTGTCGCAACTTCCTTGAGGTTCGTGCGGTGGTCGTCGAGTGGTGGACCCTTGGCTTGTCAGGCCGTGGGGGTCACCGGCTCGTACATACACCACTCGGCTGGGCTCAAATCTTGGCGCGAAACCCGGTGCATATGGGACCAACGGGCCACTTACTCGAACCCGAGACGGGTCGTTCATCACTGCCTCCTCGTTTCGTTGGACGATCCGAGAGAAGCTTCCGACCAAACCCGATGAACATTATGCGGACTCCGAGCCGGTCAAGACCGCTCGTGGTCAGCCACGAACATCACCCCAGAGCACTCACGCCGCATAATCCGGCACGCCGCATGATCTGCGCCTGTGGCCCGTGGTGAGGGGCTGCGCTGCGCTCGAGCGTCTGGCTTTGGACCGCAAGACCGTCCGCCGTTACATGGGAGCGACCACCGAGTCGGGCCTTGGCCGTGGATCAAGCGAAGCCGACCCGGACGACGCCTTCATGGCCAAGGTGTGCGAGCTGGCCCGGCCCGTCGCCCCGACGGCCACAGGTAGAGCTGGGCGGTGCTCGAAAAGGCGTGGTATCGAGGCTTGTCCGAAGCTGAGCCGCGCCAGTTCCTGCCTATTTCTCGGGCGGTCCAGGTCCACGTCACTGCGTCACCCACGTTTTCCCCGCATCGGCGGTTTCCATGAACAGCGCCCGCCCGTTACCGGGATCATCCTCTTGTCCCCCGGAAACGCTCTTCCCCGACTGGGACTCGATAGGATGCGTTTCATGTCATTTCATGTGTTGTCGGAGGGGGGACTTGAAGGGTTACTCCCCTCCCCCCGGGGGCCTCATCGTCGGCCCCGAGCTATGGCTACCAGCGGCGTGACCAGCACTATCAGCCCACTCACCGGGGACAGTCGGCCGCCCGCCTTTACGAGCCCCGAGCCGCACGCCGGGGCTAAACCGTATTTCCCAGAAACCGATCGGCCGGCCTCGTCTGGGTCCAGGAGGCGACGGCTTGTAGCCGGCACGAGGTGGTCCCTGGGTTTCAATCCCAGCTCCGGTTTGGTGGCGAGCGGCGACCATTCTCAATCGCTGGCAACGCCGCGGGACGAGCGGGCCAATCCGGCACGACCAACGGCAGCCGTCGCAGCACCCTCGGCGCGGTGCCAACGGCCGCCGGCCGTGGGCCCGTGCCTGCCCTACCCTCGACGGCATGGGCAACGATAGGCAGGCCGATAGCGAAGGGCCACGGTGCTCGTTTTGCGACAAGGCGAACGAACGCGTGTGAAGGATGGTCCCCCGGCTTCAGTGGCCTTTCCGCGGCGACCGCCCCCAGGGCAGGCTACTGGTCCACGAGGTCGGCCCAACGGAAGGTCTCCGGCGGCTGCGGCTCCAGTTGACCGAAAATGTCGTTGCAGAGGTCCCACGCACTCGTTGCAGATGCAGACGGCCCGCGGCCCGGCGGTACTGCTGGTCGGCACCACAAGGCGGGACGGCTCGGCCCGCATAGCGGTGTCGAGCCCTTGGTCATGGACGGCGAGCTGTGGCTTTCGATGATGACGACGTCAACGAAGGCACCCGACCTGAGGCGCGACCCGCGCGTCCATCAACAGCACAGTCACCGGCCCCGAGCCCGGCGTCGAGGTCAAGTTACGCGGTACGGCCCGCGTTGTCCACGACGCTGAGGTGCAGGAGCGCTACACCGCCAGGGTGAGCGCCGAGCTGGGCTGGCAACCCGTCGTCGGCCAGTTCACCCTCTTCGCGATCGACATCTTCGACGTGGCCCGGGTCGGTTACGACCCTACGACGCACGACCAGCACGTCGCCCGCTGGCCCACCGGAGAAGAGTACCTGAGACCGGCCGCAGGCCCTACGAGCCTTAGGCCCCGGCCGGCAGTACGGCGGTTGTTGCGGTAGACGGCGACTACTCGGCAGAGGGTGCCAACCGATGGTGCCGAGCCGCTCAAGCAGAAAATAGGTAGCGGGCCCGTCCTGCGTGCGCAATCGAGAGTTCTCCAGGTACGTCAACACCCATCTCCTGAGCGGCGCTCAAACCGCCCGAGAAGGGAATCGACTTGGCGAGTTGGCCACCCCAGGAGACGAGGCTCCACGGCGCCAGAGGCGCTGATCGCTGCGCCACCAGAGAGATGACCGGACTAGCTCACGACAAGGGTTTTCTCCGTCCCCTCCCCCTAATAATGTCGACGCCTTCGATCTCGATAGGGGCGCGCACTCTGTAGCGAGTTTCGGAGCGAATTGGCGGGCAGTGTTGCGATCCCGACCCGTCGATGGGTATTGGGGATCCATACCGCGGTCACGAGGTAATAACGAGGTGCTCTTTACGCGCCCGTCCTCAAATGACCTCAGTCGTCTTCCGCTTCAGCCAGCGCAGTTGCCGTCGTCGGTATGTCGCTTGGCTGTTCCATGGGGATGCGCCGAGTGAAGAACAGCGACAGGACGGCGAGGAAGGCCAGCACGGCCAGCGCGGCGCGCAGCGACTCGATCCGTGCCTTGGAGTTCTCGTCCACGATGGCGGCCGACGTCTCGGGCGGCACGTTGGCTTTATCGAGGGCGAGTTGGAGCTGATCGTCGGACATGAACGGGGCGCCCGCTGCTAACTGCGTTGTCGCCTGCGTCGTGACCTCCTTCGGCACGGCCGGGTTCTGCGCAATGCCGCTCAGGAAGGCCGTCGTCAGGCTGGCAATGAGCACTGAACCGGCCAGGGCCGTGCCGAGCGACGCGCCGAGGTTGGTGAAGGTGTTCTGGAGCCCGCCCACCTCGCTGCTTTGCTCGTCGGGGACCGAAGACACGGTGACGGCGCCCAGCTGTGAAGCGAGAGCGCCGATGCCGAGACCGGCCAGGAGCATCGGCCAGGTGGTTATCTCTGGGCCGGCGCCGGCGTCGAGGGCGGCCAGCAGCGAGACGATCCCGCCCAGAAGGGCCAGGAGGCCAGCCTGCGTGACGCGCCGGGGCGATGCCTTTGGCCAAAACCTGGGGACACCGGCGGCAGCGAGCAACAGCGTGGCCGACAACGGCAGCAACCGGACCCCCGTCTGCAGGGCCGTCAGCCCGAGCGCCACCGAAAGGAACAGGGGCACGACAAAGAAAAGCCCCCCCTGGAGGAGGTATTGGAAGAAGAAGATCGTGAGCCCACCCCGCAGCTGGCGGTTGTCGAGCATGGCCGGGTCCACCAACGGCTCGGCCCCCCGCGCCACCTGGTGACGCTCCCAGGCCAGGAAGCCGTACATCACGGTCCCCCCGGCCAGCACCAGCCACACCGTGGCCGAGACCCCGAACAACGAGGGCGCCCCCGGCTTGGCCTGCACCCATCCCCAGGCACTCGAGCGGAGCACCCCGAAAACGAACAGGCCCAGGCCGGCAGCGGAGAGCACAGTGCCGACCAGGTCGAGGTGGGGACGGTGAGCGGGCGGGGCGTCCGCCACCCTGCGGGCCAGCACGAGTATGGCGGCCACGACCAGGACCTCCCCCACGAAGACCCATCGCCATGAGAGGTAAGTGGTGACCAAGCCGCCGATCAGCGGCCCGGCCGCCACCGCTATCGCTCCCGCCGACATCACCAGGCCGAAGGCCCGGGGCCGTTCCGACGGGGCGAAGTTGGAAGCGACCAAGGCGACGATGGCGGGCAGGATCAGTACGGCGCCCATGCCCTCGAGGAACGACCACCCGAAGATCAAGACGCCGACGTTAGGGGCCACTGCTGTCGTTACTGAGCCGCAGCCGTATATGACACAGCCGATAGAGAAGGCGCGGCGGCGGCCGATCATGCCCCCGATCTTGCCGCCGGTGATCATGAACATGGCCATCACCAGCGTGTAGAGGGTGATGGCCGTCTGTACCCCGGTGACGGTGGTGCCGAGGTCGCTGGCCACGGTGGCGATGGACACGTTCATCACCGAGCTGTCGAGCGCCATGAGGAACTGCCCGGCGGCCAGCGTGAGGAGGACGGTGCCGGCCCCACGCTCCGCCCCGGCGGGCCTGGCTCCCACGGGGCCGACACTACCGTCCGGGGCGCAGACGCCGACAGTTGCCCAGGCCGCCTCGTAGTACCACAAGGGAGCCCCGGCCTCAATGTCCCCCCCGGGCCTCGGCGTGCTTCGAGGCCCCTCGGCCAGCGGGCCCCGACCTGCCAAGATGAGCCCCGGACCGGGCTTCCGGCACACTTGGTAGATGGCGCAGACCTCGATCACGGCTGCCGGTGTGATCGACACCTTCTTGGTGCTGCTGATCGGCGTCGGCCCCAAGCTCGCGCTGGTCCCGTTCCTGGAGGTCACCGCCCCGCTGGACCCGGCGGCCAAGCGGCTCGTGGTGCGCAGGATGCTGGTCACGGCGGCGACGGTAGCCCTGGTGCTCATGGCCCTCGGCGAGCTGCTGCGAGCCCTTCTCCACTTCACCGTGGGGGCATTGTCGATCGCCGGTGGCGTGATCTTGTTCATCCTGGCAGTGGCGATGGTGCTCGGGCAGGACGGTGGCCACGGTCACCAACCGGAGGGGAAAACGCCGTTGGAGCTCGCTCAGTTCCCCCTAGCCGTGCCTTACCTGCTCAACCCGGTCGGCATCGTCGGCCTGGTGACGATCTCGGCCGAGCTGGAGTCGCTCACTGTTTTCGCCGTGGCGGTCGGCATCCTCGGGGTCGTCTTGTTGATCGACGTAGTGGTGTTCCGCTGGGCGAACCAGGTCGGCGCCAAGCTGGACGAAGGCCGCATGCTGGTCACCGAGAAGGTCTTCGGCTTCCTCATCGCCGCAATCGGCATCCAGCTTGTCCTCGACGGCCTCGAGTCGGCCGGGGTCATTGCGCACGTTGTGCACTGAACCGCAGAGGACGGCCTAGGAAGCTCCGTCACCGTGCTGGGAGCGTGTCGATCGACCCGGTAGCCACAGGCAGTTCGGGCGCGCGAGAGTCGGCTGCTCCCCGTACGATCCCTAATCCAGCCTCGACGCCCTACGCACCTGGTGCGGGCTCCTCGTCGAGTTGCAACGTCAAGGCGAGTCCAAGGGCGGCTGCTCCTTGCCACTCTCGCCGGCGAGCTCGCTGAGGCCTACCCCGACCGCCGCATCGACTTCGCCCACAGCTTCGACCAGTGGGAAGCTTCGATCCGCGATGGTCTACGGGCCACGCACCAGCGCGGTGACCTCCAACGACCCGCTGACCCCGACCGACTGGCCACCGGCCTGTTCGCCGCCATCCATTTAGGGCTCCTCCTCACCCAGGTTCACCGCGATACCGCCCCCCTCGAAGCCGCACTCCACACGATGCTCGAACACGTCGCGTCGCTCACGGTTCGCCGATGTTCGGCTGTGACAAAACTGCTTCAGCGATCGAGGACGCACGCTGCCACCTTCGGGTTCATGGCCCGGACGTGGCGACCTCCTTTGGCCGCTCCCTACCCGTCAGCAGCCTTCGCCTCGTGCCCAAAGCCGCAAATGCACCGCAGGGGCGCACTGCTCAGCTGCTCTGCGGCGCCATTGCCGGACCGCTGTTTGCGAGCGCCTTCACGGCGATCGGCGCGACTCGTGCCGGGTACGCTGGGAACGCCTGCCAGTGAGTGGCACGGTAATCCTTCTCGCTCGCGTCCTTATGACCCATTTAACAATCATTATGACGTCGAAATGACCTTTGGCCCTACCGCTTGAGCAGGATTGGGAGTTGTGTGTTAACTAGGTTGTACAAGCCGAAGGAGGTGGTGTTGCAGCTGCTTAGTCTGGTCTGTCCCGAGCGCCTCTTGGGGATGGGAGCGCGGCGACCACGTGTTGCCGCAGCCGAACCTCAGAATGGGCCGACGACAATTGACCTGCGGCAATGGGGTCTAGTCGCAAAAACCGAGGCTTCTTAAGCCTTACGAGGGTCTCCTTCACCTCTTGAGGCGCCCGACAACCGACGAACACCGCCCGCTTCCCTTGATTAGGGGGGCGGGCGTTGTCGCGTGGTGCGCGTCCGTCGCCGCAATAGGAAGCACCCCCGACGATAAGGATTCTCAAGCCGAAGCTTAACCGCGCCGCCATTGGGACTTTGTCCCCTAGCGGAGCGCCGAAAGGTGGGGCTAAGTAAGTGATGTGTTCGTTGAAGCCGAGCTTCCCATCGCGCTCGCATATGAGGTCGCCAAACAAGCACTTGACCGTGCTTTGGCTGATGGGGGTTTAGTGGCTGAGTCTCGCCGCGCCGTCGAAGATGGATTGGTTTTCGTGATGCCGGTAGGGCCCCGAGGCGCCCGCCGGCCATCGACGCTGGTCATGGTGAAGCTCTTGCCCAGCCGCCGGTTTGGTGAGCGCCTCGTCATACCGCTCCGTTGGGAGGTGACTGGTCCTGCGGGAGCGCTGTTCCCGGCACTTGATGCCAACCTGGAGCTCGGGGCGCTTAGCCCCGCCATGTCGCAGTTGTCGGTCATAGGTCGCTATGAGCCGCCGCTCGGCAGGCTGGGGGCGACGATGGACCGAGCGGGCCTGTCCAAGGTCGCGTCAGCGACCATGACCGCGCTGCTCCGCGAGCTGGAGACTCAACTGAGGCGCTGGGCTTGACCACCTGTATGGAAGGGCCCTAGCAACAAAGGCTTTTCCTCTGAGCCATATACCCTCGCGCGCCGGATTCTCGCGCCCGAAGGTAGGTGCTCCATGGCCAAGACCAACGAGGACCATCAACGCTGGGTTTCTTCTCCGTCCTGCGCGCCAGCACCTCGTAACGCACACCCTCCGCCCTGTCGTCGTTGTTCACCATCACCACGGGCGGATGACCCATTGGCTCGGCCCCCTGGTCGAGAGTTTGGCCGTCGGGTGCAGCAATCATATTTGAAGCCGCCCGCCTCCTAGCGGTTCTTCCGGCTGTTCCAGTTCCGCCAAACCACACGGTGGAGCGGGACAATCTCGGGGATATCACGCAAGCCGGGAACAAATGGCAGGGCCAGGAGCAGGATGGTCGCCGCTCCGGTCAGGTAAATGGCGATGAGGTCGACATTGGCGGAATTGTCAAAGCCGGGTACCTGGTACCAGAGGGTATAAAGCCACAGCCACGGCTGGCCCGGGTAGCTGCCCGTCTCGTTCATGACGCCCCACTGGCTGCCGGTGAGGTGTTGGGCCGTGGCTTGTTGGGCGAAGTACTCGCCGTCTTCCAGGAACAGCAGAGGTTTGGTGAAGTTCGTGCCGTAGAAGGCCTGGTTGGCGATCAGGTTGGCGTCTAGCGCCCCGCTGCGGGCCAGGGACAGCTCGGTGGCGATCATCACGGGGACCGGCCCGTCATCGGCGGCCGGGACCACCGGTGCCCCGTTGAGGAACCTCACATGGTCCAGGGCCTTCAGGTAAGCGTCCTCCCATGCCGAGCGGGTGTCGGGGGGCGCCGCCAGGTAAGTGCCCAGGGCACGGGCCAGGGCCGGGTCTGTCGGCGCCTCATGGCCCAAGGGGTCGAGGACGAAGTCAGTGGCCGTGTCGATGGGTATCCTGACCCCGGCCAGTTGCTGCCACGAGATCCCGATGCCCTGGACGCTGGCGGTGCCGTTGTTGTACGGCGGGCCGTACATGGCCGTCTCGCTCGTCCCGTTCAGCTCGCTGACGGCGGTGCCCATGAAATCCGCCGGGGCCAACCTCCCCCACGTGGCCAGGCTCACCGCCGGCACGTCCGGAGACGACAGAACGGCGGCCAAGATAAAGACCAGGACGGTGACGATGCCCGTGGCTATGACCGCTTCTTTTACGATGTCGTAGACGCGGGTGGGGCCGGTCCAGTCGGCGCCGTCGGCCACCGCCGCCTGGCGGCGGGCGGCCCGGCCCCGGGCCGGGGGACCGGGAGCGGGTGGGACACCCCCCGTACCCTCACGAGCAACACGTGCGCCCCGACCACGGCGACGAGCACGACGGGGAGGAGGACGACGTGCCACAGCAGCATCTGGCCGAAGTTCAAGAGGTTGAAGAAGCCGCCCAGCCCGGTGGTGTTTATGGCGTCCTTCCCGCTCGTCGATATCCACTGGGAGTCGAAGTTCTGCTGGGACACATAGCCGGTGAAGCACTCTATGACCGAGGCCACGAACGCGACCACGCCGGTCATCCAGGTCAGGGCTCGCCGTCCCCTCCACGCCGCCATCCAGAACTTGCCCCATAAGTGGATGACGATGAAGGCCATGAACATCTCCACCGACCACAGGTGCAGGCTGTTGAAGAAGTGGCCGACCGGGTTGGTGTGCCACCAGTCCGGGCCGCCGAGGGCGATGGCGAAGCCGGACCCAATGGCGAGCGACCAGGGCGGCCAGGCTGGCCACGCCGAAGACGTAAATCCACGACGCCACGTAGGCGGGCTGACGACCAGGTAGGAGCTTGCCCGGCGGCAAAGTTCGCAGGCCGGCGCGGCGCACCGCACCCGTCCACGTCTGGTCCGCCTCACTGATGGCGGTACTTGGGTACGGGCTCCTCGCTCCGGCGGCGACCTCTGCGCCACTGGTGACAGGGTCGTCGATTAACGGGCCCTGAGACTCCTCATCGCCGCCGGACCGGCCCGGGAAGGGCAGGAGCAAAGCGGCGGCAAATATCAGCACCATCACCGCGATCAGGACCAGGTTTGCCAGCGAGACGGTGAACACCGACCAGTGCAGGTAGCGGCCGGGACCGTTCAGGTCGACGGCTGCCACGACCTCCCGGGTCATCGGAGTCCCAAGCGTTGACGGCACCCTTCTGGTCTCGAGGCTGGCCGTTCAAGCTGCCACCCATTTAGCTCTTTGTCGTAGCCGTTCGCGGTATTGGTCATACGATAACCTAAGATGGTGCCTGCCGGGCTTGTTAGGGCCTAATGCCTCTTTTCCGCTCGCCTATTTGCCTAGGTTGGCCAGTGGCAAGTAAGGATTGAGTCGGCGCTGGAGCCCTGCGCTCGATGAGACTCGAGTCGCGCATAGAGGTCCAGTGCTCATTACGGCCGGGGGCCAGGATTTGACGCGGTAGCTTCGGGGCGGCCAAGGCAAGCGGGCCCGCGGGGAGTCAGGAAGGGCGGTACCCTCGCCGGTTACCACTCCGTCCCCCAGCCTTTATGGGACGCTGGGTCGATATGGCCCGCTTCGAAGATCACATGACTGAGGCGCTGCCGGGCGAGCATCACCGCCGAGCCGGTTATAAATATGGCCGTGAGGCACGAAATTGGCGAGGAATGTCTCGGGACGACACCTCCGCGGTGACCACTACACGCCCGAACCACTCGTTGCTTCAATGACTCCAACGTCTGGGCTTCGTCAATGGCCCGAGCGCAACGTCCTTCCCCGCTGCGGTCCTGCCCAGACGCGCCGGTGCCCCGGCTGGGTTGTTCCCAGACCGGGGCTCCGGTGCGCAGGGGCCGTACTGGCCTATTGGCCGGTCTATGAGGGGCTGGCGGCCAGCTTCGGGGTGCGCGGTGGCGGGCCGAAGTTCGGGATCTCCTCCTCGGCCGGGACCCGGCGGGAGTGCCAGAGCCCGAGGCCCGACAGGAGCAAAGTCACGCCGGCCAAGACGAAGCTCACGATGGACGCTATGAGGGCGATCTGGCCCATCTGCCACCAGCCGTAGGCGTTGAGCAGCATGCTGCGCAGGGTGGTGCCCTGGAACACCGTCTGTACGTGTGGCCTCGGCTGTGGTAAAGGCGGCGCTCCCCTTGGGCAGGGCCATGGCCGCCCCGCTCAGTTCCGAGTAGGTCTGGCCTTTGCCGATCTGCTGGAGGTGGACGGCGATGAAGTGGTTGGCGTAGGCCTGGGCCTGGGCGCCCGTGGTCATCTGCTGGCCGGCGTACTTCTCCAGGTAGGGGATCATCCCCGGGGTGATCTCGGTGCCCGGCTTGGCCTGGGCGAAGGCGGTGGCAGCCGGGAAGGTGATCCTCTGGGCCGACAGCTGGCTGGAGACGCTCGAGTTGGCGAAGCTGTAACCCCAAAACAACAAGGCGCCGGCAGCCACCAGCGCCACGGTCAGCAGCAAGCCGCCGACCCCCACTATCACGTCGAATGATTTCCTGCGCATTTGAGTTTTCCTTTCGTTGCGACTGTTTGGTCTTGTAGTCATGATGCGCCATGGGGGTAGCCGCTTTATAGGGTCGAACGTCCCACCGCGAGCACCCCAAAGTCAGGGCTTGGGTAGGGCCTAGATTCTGTCGTCGGCGCCAGCCAGACGAAAACCCTCGCGTTTGCCAGTACCTCGACGGGACCTCAATGGTTGATCGCCACGCTGGGTCACAGGGTCACGGCCGTCATTTCGATCTCGCGCGTCGGGCGCGACGAACAGCATCTATAGGGTGTTCAGTGCCCTAGCCGGCTGCGCATATCGTCGCCCAGGAGCCGCCGCCTAACCTGGGGTTTTTCGATCAAGAGACTCTAAGCATTTCGGGTCTAGTACGGCCAGCTCACCATGTCGTCCCGCCTCGCGTCTACGACCGGTCGGTACCATTGCGTCGACAGTCGTGTACGGACCTGGACGTGGTGGTGATCAAATCGGCTGCTCACCGGAACCCGATCAATCACGAGCGTACTTTCCTCGACGCTCATCGATACTGCCATGGCCGTTGCCCCCCTCATCGCAGCCGCGTTCAGCTCTGGGAGCACCTCGGCCCGTTCGTCGTTGAAGTCCGAGAGCATGCTTGCGACGCGGGTCCTCAGATCGAGCTCGAGCCCGGTGCCGCCATGCAAACCCGGCCCACAGGAATGGGTGGCTGCTCTAGGGGCAATCGGAGATGAGAACCGCTCTTTTCGACACCGGTATCAAATGGCCTTCGAGCACTCACCGGCAGCGCGTTCGAGGGCGATGACTAAGGCTCTTGCCATAAATGAGATGGCTTTGATCGCGCCAGCCCAGGTTTTCTCGTCACAAGGGCCGCCTTTTTGGCTGGAGCAGTGGGGCGGGTAACGCATGGTGCGGACCTAGCTGAGGTCCTTCGGGTAATCACTCTCCCTTTGGGTGCTCGAAAGTGCCTATTGGCCCCGACCTCTGCGTGACCTCGAAGCCAGCGAGGACGTCACTCAACCAGTCCCGTACCGTA